>NZ_CP096433.1:422500-3185000 GCF_054161295.1 Ensifer sp. D2-11 | reverse complement strand
CGGCTTAGGTTTCCAAGCATTGTTGAAAGGTATCTTATTCTGAATACATAGGGATAAGAAGCGAACGCAGGGAACTGAAACATCTAAGTACCTGCAGGAAAGGACATCAACCGAGACTCCGCAAGTAGTGGCGAGCGAACGCGGACCAGGCCAGTGGCAATGAGGAATAAAGTGGAACGATCTGGAAAGTTCGGCCGTAGCGGGTGACAGCCCCGTACACGTAGAACACTCATTGTCCTTGAGTAAGGCGGGACACGTGAAATCCTGTCTGAACATGGGGAGACCACTCTCCAAGCCTAAGTACTCGTGCATGACCGATAGCGAACAAGTACCGTGAGGGAAAGGTGAAAAGCACCCCGACAAGGGGAGTGAAATAGAACCTGAAACCGGATGCCTACAAACAGTCGGAGCCCGCAAGGGTGACGGCGTACCTTTTGTATAATGGGTCAACGACTTAGTGTGGCATGCAAGCTTAAGCCGGTAGGTGGAGGCGTAGCGAAAGCGAGTCTGAACAGGGCGCTTTAGTATGTCGCATTAGACCCGAAACCGAGTGATCTAGCCATGAGCAGGTTGAAGGTTGGGTAACACCAACTGGAGGACCGAACCCGCATCTGTTGCAATAGATTGGGATGACTTGTGGCTAGGGGTGAAAGGCCAATCAAACTCGGAAATAGCTGGTTCTCCGCGAAAACTATTTAGGTAGTGCGTCGACCGAATACCCTCGGGGGTAGAGCACTGGATGGGCTATGGGGACTCACCGTCTTACTGATCCTAACCAAACTCCGAATACCGAGGAGTACTAGTCGGCAGACACACGGCGGGTGCTAACGTCCGTCGTGAAAAGGGCAACAACCCTGACCTCCAGCTAAGGTCCCCAAGTCATGGCTAAGTGGGAAAGGATGTGAGGATCCCAAAACAACCAGGATGTTGGCTTAGAAGCAGCCATCATTTAAAGAAAGCGTAACAGCTCACTGGTCTAAATAAGGGTCTTTGCGCCGAAAATGTAACGGGGCTGAAGCCATGCACCGAAGCTGAGGCTTACGATCTTCCTCGGAAGACGTAGGGGTAGCGGAGCGTTCCGTAAGCCAGTGAAGGGATACCCGTGAGGGGTCCTGGAGGTATCGGAAGTGCGAATGTTGACATGAGTAACGATAAAGAGGGTGAGAGACCCTCTCGCCGAAAGACCAAGGGTTCCTGCTTAAAGTTAATCTGAGCAGGGTTAGCCGGCCCCTAAGACGAGGCGGACACGCGTAGTCGATGGGAACCACGTTAATATTCGTGGGCCTGGTGGTAGTGACGGATTGCTCAACTTGTCCGGACTTATTGGATTGTCCGGGCGGGGACGCGGTTCCAGGAAATAGCTCCACCGTATAGACCGTACCCGAAACCGACACAGGTGGTCAGGTAGAGTATACCAAGGCGCTTGAGAGAACTATGTTGAAGGAACTCGGCAAATTGCACGCGTAACTTCGGAAGAAGCGTGACCCTTTTCTACGCAAGTAGGATGGGGTGGCACAGACCAGGGGGTAGCGACTGTTTATCAAAAACACAGGGCTCTGCGAAGTCGCAAGACGACGTATAGGGTCTGACGCCTGCCCGGTGCTGGAAGGTTAAGAGGAGGGGTGCAAGCTCTGAATCGAAGCCCCAGTAAACGGCGGCCGTAACTATAACGGTCCTAAGGTAGCGAAATTCCTTGTCGGGTAAGTTCCGACCTGCACGAATGGCGTAACGACTTCCCCGCTGTCTCCAACATAGACTCAGTGAAATTGAATTCCCCGTGAAGATGCGGGGTTCCTGCGGTCAGACGGAAAGACCCCGTGCACCTTTACTATAGCTTTACACTGGCATTCGTGTCGGCATGTGTAGGATAGGTGGTAGGCTTTGAAGCGGGGACGCCAGTTCTCGTGGAGCCATCCTTGAAATACCACCCTTATCGTCATGGATGTCTAACCGCGGTCCGTCATCCGGATCCGGGACAGTGTATGGTGGGTAGTTTGACTGGGGCGGTCGCCTCCGAAAGAGTAACGGAGGCGCGCGATGGTGGGCTCAGAGCGGTCGGAAATCGCTCGTCGAGTGCAATGGCATAAGCCCGCCTGACTGCGAGACTGACAAGTCGAGCAGAGACGAAAGTCGGTCATAGTGATCCGGTGGTCCCGCGTGGAAGGGCCATCGCTCAACGGATAAAAGGTACGCCGGGGATAACAGGCTGATGACCCCCAAGAGTCCATATCGACGGGGTTGTTTGGCACCTCGATGTCGGCTCATCGCATCCTGGGGCTGGAGCAGGTCCCAAGGGTTTGGCTGTTCGCCAATTAAAGCGGTACGTGAGCTGGGTTCAGAACGTCGTGAGACAGTTCGGTCCCTATCTGCCGTGGGTGTAGGAATATTGACAGGATCTGTCCCTAGTACGAGAGGACCGGGATGGACATATCTCTGGTGGACCTGTTGTCCTGCCAAGGGCATAGCAGGGTAGCTATATATGGAAGGGATAACCGCTGAAGGCATCTAAGCGGGAAACCCACCTGAAAACGAGTATTCCCTTGAGAACCGTGGAAGACGACCACGTTGATAGGCCGGGTGTGGAAGTGCGGCAACGCATGAAGCTTACCGGTACTAATCGTTCGATTGGCTTGATCGTTCCCATTGCTTATGCTCATCGAAGATGAGCATCGCAACTTTCTTTGTCCTCACGCGCGTAGCGCTGCGGACGGCGCGCGCCACAAGGCGCGACGCGCTCTGCGCTTGCGGCCTCACGGCCGCGGCGACAGACAGAAGACGTGTTCAAAACGAAGCAATCGCTTCACCAGCTTCTCAAATCGGTTCGAGCCTGCAGCGCAGGCTCAATCTTGCGCTTTGCCGACCTGGTGGTTCTGGCGGGGTGGCTGCACCCGTTCCCATTCCGAACACGGCCGTGAAACGCCCCAGCGCCGATGGTACTTCGTCTTAAGACGCGGGAGAGTAGGTCGCTGCCAGGTCTGCAAAACGCAGGATAAACAAACCGATCATCTTCTCTCACAAGCCGGACAAACTCGGCGAGATTTTGCTTCGCAAAACTCGGCGAGATCTTGGCTCGCAAAACTCAGACGAGATTTTGCTTCGCAAAACTCGGATAACGCGGGGTGGAGCAGCCCGGTAGCTCGTCAGGCTCATAACCTGAAGGCCGCAGGTTCAAATCCTGCCCCCGCAACCAAACACACACATACACGCCAAAAGGCCCGCAGCAGCGGGCCTTTTGGCGTTTGGGGCAAACCTAGCGACAGAGCGGGTGCGCCACGAACGTGAGCGTCCGGCGAAGGCATTTTCGCTTGGTCGAGAGGCCGATATTATAGGCCGCGTTTCATCTCGTCGGCCATAACGCGTTCGACCACATCCGGATCGCATTGTTCATCGACGAGAAACTGGCGGATTCCACCATCCCATGTCCGTATGTCGGCGAGGAGATTTTGGAGTTCGTCCACGCCGTTCTCGGTCAGACCCTTTGTGCCGTATTCGGTGCCGTCGCGGACATAAAGCAATTCGCCCTCGCTGATATTATCCGAGTTGGCGGTCACCTCTTCGATCAACTCGAGGTTCTCGCCGATCATCTCAGCGACCTCTTTGAGGGTATAGATGATCCTTGAGCGTGCCATCACGCAGCCTCGCACCGGTCTTTTGCCGGAGTCCACTGCCACGGGAGCAGTTCCTCAAGTCGATCCTTCGGATGGCTCTGGATCCTGGTCAGGACGTCTGCCAGATAGGCCTCTGGATTGTGGCCATGGAGTTTAGCTGTCTCGATGATAGTCAGGATATTGGCCATGCGCTCGCCGCCCTTGTCTGACCCGGCAAAGAGCCAATTTTTTCTTCCAATTCCGAGTGGCCTCATGGCGCGCTCAGCTATGTTGTTATCGATTTCGACACGGCCATCGTCAATGTAGACGCTCAAAGCTGCCCATCGCGAGAGAGCGTATCGCATCGCTTCTGCAAGCTTCTGTTTCTGCGGCAGCGTCGAAAGCGTCGTTTCAATCCAGGCCTTAAGGTCCGCCAGGATGGGTCTGGCGTGTTGCTGGCGCAGTGTTCGCCTCTCGTCAGCCGACATGCCGCGGATACGATCCTCGATATCGTAGAGTGCACCGATGCGCGACAGAGCCTCGTCGGCGATCGGAGATGGCTTGAGCTTGATCACATCATGGAACTTGCGGCGCACATGCGCCATGCAGGCAGCTTCGATGATCTGGTTGCCGTAAAGCTTGCTATAGCCAGCATACCCATCCGCATGCATTACGCCGCTGAAGTGAGCGAGGTGTTCAGCCGGATGCACGCCCTTTCGGTCGGGGCTATAGTAATAGGCGATCGCTCCGGGCGTGGGATCCTGGTAGCCGCTGCCATCGAAGACATAGACCCAGACCCTGCCGGTTTTCGTCTTTCCTCGTCCAGGGTCGAGAACATCGACCGGGGTATCGTCCGTGTGTATTCGGTCGACCGCGGCGATATGGGCTCTGATCAGCGAGATGAGGGGCGAAAGCAGAACGGACACACGGCCAACCCAGTCCGCCATGACAGACCGGGAGATGTCTATTCCCAGGCGGTCGTACATCTCGGAGAGACGGTAGAGCGGGATGTGATCGTCGAACTTGGCGACCATGATATGCGCGAGCAACCCCGGACCGGGCTTGCCTCGCCCGATCGGCAAGGTCGGCATTTCGCCAGACACCGTCGTATCGCAGTCCTTACAGACCATGCGCTTCTCGATATGCCGGACGATCTTCACAGAAGCCGGCACATGCTCCAACACCTGGACCACCTTGTCGGCCGCCTTCAGGAAGGACATGCCACCACAAGTCGGGCAACTGCAGGGCGCTATGTACACCCGCTCTTCAGTTGGAAGGCCATCCGGCAGAGGTCTGCGTTTCGGCTTGTCGGGGGTATCATCCAGATCTGGCAGCAGGCCTTTTCCGGAACGAGCATCAGCTTCGGCGCGAGAGGCTTCGATCTCCTCGAGCATCAGTTCGAATTGCTCAATCTTCCGATCGATCTTTTCCGAAGAAGCGCCGTGCTGCCGATGTCGGAGCAGTTCCAGCTGCGCGCGCAGAAGACCGATGATCGAGTCGCGTTTGATGACTTCGGCTTCTTGCGCGCTGAGTTTCGCCGCCTGTTCAGCGACGAGCGCGCGCAATGCCAATAGCTCGTCATGACTGTCCAGCGGCGGTGCTTTCATGCCCAAAAACATAGCCGATTTGCAGCGAAAGCACTAGCGTTTTGCCCAGGATGTCCCTGTAAAATATAGCTTCTATCCCGTGCGGCCAGGGGCGGAAGTCCACGCTGGTCGGCGCCAGTCAATCCCTTCAACAAGCATCGACAACTGAGCCTGCGTCAGATGCGCAACACCATCTTTCGCCGTCGGCCAAGGAAAGTATCCGCGCTCGAGAATCTTGTAGAATAGGCAGAACCCTTGGCCGTCCCACCATAGAAGCTTGATCCGGTCGGCGCGCTTTCCACGGAACCCGAAGATCGCTCCGGACCCCGGCGCTTCCTTGATCACCGCCTCGACCATTGCAGACAGACCATCGATACCGCGCCGCATATCGGTCACCCCGCAAGCCAAGTAGACCCGCACATTTCCTGTCGGCCCGATCATGCAGCCTCAACACACGCGATCAACGATGACAGCGTCTTGCGTTCAATGTCCGCCGGAACTTTCAAACTGCGACCATTTCGTAGCTGGATCTTGATAAGCACCGGCGCCCCGCCGGCTGCCGGCATCTGCCCGAGGCTTATTTCGTTGACCAGGTGGACCGGAAGGAACGATGCTGACACATCGAAGTGGCTAAGCGTTTTCCGCCATAAACGGATCTGCGCAGGATAAATGTCATGGTGACGAGCGACATCACCAATGCGAACGCCCGGTTGATCGGCTTCAGCCAATATCGCCAGCTTCGCTTCCTTCGACCACCGCCGCCTACGCTCAACGCCGGAAATGATCTCCATGCGAGCCATGCCAACCTCCCAGATCTGATATTAGTGTCAGCACTAATGCTGGTTCTAATGCCAGAACATCGCCTAACTGGCTCGTTCAGCAAAATCCGCTCACCGGACGCTCACCCACGAACAGTGCTGCCTGCAGCGGAATAATATGGCGCCGCTACTCAATGCGTCCGTACCGCAGCGCGCGCGGACTGCAATTTTCCATCTATTTGCCCGGTTGAGAGCCCGGAAGGTTATGGTTAGGTTCGGGGCATGGGGATGCTCAGGGACATCGGCGGACTGCTGGCATTGACAGCGCGCCTTCTTGCACGTTTCTGGCCGCAGCTTCTGCTCGCCGCAACGCTGGGATATATCGCGCGTGTCCTGCTCCTCGAGGCGGCGGTCGGGGTCGGCCTGAAAGTTCCCCTTGGCGGAATGGTAACGCTGTCGCTTGTAGTCCTCGTCAAGCTGCTGGTCGTCATTGCGATGTTCGCGATCCTGCGTCCGGGCCTGCCGGCCCTCGCGGCCTTACGCAGCGCGGCGCCAAGTACTGGCGTGACGAAGACGGAACGGCTGTCGAATCGCCTTCTGGTGATTACCTCCGCAGCCATCTTGCCGTTCTTCGCCTATTACGCCGCGTGGGGATTCCTTGGCGACACGGTGCGCGAGTATTCGCGTCTCGCCCTGGATCGGGTGGCACTGGGAGAACGGTTACAGATTTTCGAGCTCCTGCGCTCGCGCAGCCTGGTCGCGGCGATCCTCGCCTGCTGGCTCGTGCGATGGCTTGCGAAGCGCGCCAACGGGCGCCTGCAGTCGCCGTGGCTGCGTTTCGTGATCGTGGCGGCGGACGCGAGCTGGATCTTCATCGGACTCTATGCGCTGGATAGATGGAAGGACGACTTCATAGGCTGGATCGGCGCGGGCGCGTTTCTCGATATGGTGAAAGCCGGCATCGTCGGATTTTCCATGGAAGCACACGCGGCAGCGGCCGGCACTGCGGTGGAGTTCCAGGAGCCTGGGCTCGCCGCGCAGGCGCAGGAGCTGTTCTTCTACGCCCTTCTGCCGCTCGTCTGGCTTGTCATGGCTGCCATCGTCTATGGCTACGACCTTTCGGCAAAACCCGTCGCCGCTCCCCCGCCGCCTGCTCGCGCCACCACGCTGCGCAAATGGCTGGCCGATTTCGCCGCCCACTTCCTCGGAGGCTACCGGACCCGCTACCGGCCGGTCTGGGCCTGCCTGCGCACGGTGCTCGGCGCCGGCCTCGGGACCTTGCTCGCCTTCGTCGTGCTTTACCGCGCCACCGGCTGGCTCCCGGCCTGGGCGTGGTACGGCGCAACCCGTCATCTCGGGCCGCACGATCTCGAAACCTGGCAGCGGATAGGCGACGTCCTGGCCGTTGTCGTCGGCAGCCCGACCGAACTCGACGGCGGAATCCTTTTCGCTCCGGTGCGGATCGCCCTGCTGGCCGCCATGCTGGAATACGCAGTGTCCCGATCCGGCGAACCCGGCGGCGCGCAGGCTTATGGTAACCGCGCTATTTCAAGAGAATCGTCGGCGAGCCAGTCAGGGCAACTGACAGGGTGAACCCGTCCGCCTGCCGCGGCACGAGAAAGAGTTCAACCACGCGAAGCGGCGCATCGCCGGCCTCGCCGATCGTCAGCGTCGTGCATTGCGGACTGTCGGCAACCTCGGGATCGACCTCGCGTAAAAGTCGGCCGGGCAGCGGCAGCGGGTCCCAGCGGCGGCCAGCGCCATCCGTCAGCGAGAGCGCGCAGGGCAAGGCCTGCTGCAAGACATCCGCTGTCTCAACCGAGAGGTCGATTTCCGCCAGCATGAGGCTGGTATCCGGCAAGGTTCCCGGCAGGCGGCGCAGCGATATGAGCCGCCAGCTGCCGCCGGCGCCTTGCCCGCTTCCGTCGTGCTCGACGGTCACGGGTGGTTCCATGCGCCGTTGCAGCCAGGCGGCGAATTCGCCACGGGACCCGACGAGGACCGCGAGCGGCACGGCGGCGAGCAGCGATACGAGGCTGATCCAGTAGCTCTTTCTCTCCCGTGACGAAGCCCGTGCGCTCATTGATGAAACTCCAGCGACCAGGGCATGATGCGGCCGCCGCGTGCTAGGGTGAGGGACTCGTACCTGTTTTCCGGCGGCACGCTGTCCATGGCTATCTCCACCTGCTCGGACAGGGGAGTTACCGCGGTCTCGGCGACCAGCAGTGTACCGCCCTCGATCTGGTCTTCGGGAAGCTCGAACACCAGCAGCACCGGGCGCGGAATGCCGGGCTCCAGGCGCTCGGAACCCAACAGGCCGAGCGTACTGCCGATGCGCGTGCTCATGGCGAAGCGCAGACCGGAAGGGCCGCGCCACGCAGCCGAGGTCAGCGACACCGATCGGTCCTGCGCCTTCGCCGCCGCTTCGACGACGAGCCATTTTCCGGAGGTGGTGTAGGTGCGCGGCTCGCCGAAATGCGAAGCGACCAGTTGGCGGGCGAGATGCACCTTGGCGACCCCGAAGACGAAGCGTTCGGTCTGCGCCGGCTTTCCCTGCGCGGCGGGCACCGCCACGGGCGACAGGATTTCGCTGTAGGATGGCGTCGAGTGCTGCATGCCGTAGAGCGCCGCCGCCGCCAGGAGCAGGGCGACGATATTTGCGAAGGCCGTCATTGCCTTGCCCTCGCCGCTTCCTGCGTGACAGTCAGGGACACTATCGCCACGGGATCACGGTCGAACCAGTTGGAGGCGCCATAGAGATTGTCGCGTTTCTTGTAGACCTGGCTCCCGATCAGCAGTTTCAACTCACGCGGCGGCATTTCCCCCGCCGGCCATTCCCATACGGCAGTCAACCTCTCCGGCATGCCGGGGTGCAGGCTGGGGCCGAACGCCTTGTCCCGCGTCAGATAGAAGGTGGGGGAGGCAAGTTTCGCCTCCAGGCCGGCAAAGGTGAGCAGTTTCGCCGGCAGGTAGGCGGTCGACGCCGAGCGGTTGCCGGCCTCGAAATCGACAAGCAGGAAAGTTTGCGGCTCGGGCGGCCTCCTGCCGGAAGGTGGGGAACCGCTCACGCGGGCTCCGGCGATCGTCACATGCCATCGCCCGGTATCGACCGTTTCGCCCGGCACGGCGGCGCGCAGGGGTTCGGGATTGGCGGCGCGATAGATCGCCGCTCCGTAGGAGATCGCACTGGCCGCCAGACTGCCGATACTGGCGGCGGCCAGCGCAATGAGCCGCTGCCGGTAGCTCCGTCGTTGCTCGTCCATGGCGACACCCGATTCGCAGCCGTTCACAAATCGACCCAAGTCCGCGGAGAACCTAAAGCAATTTTCGTCAAGGCGCCACGTTCTCGCAATTCGATGGCCGCAGCGCCATATCGGAATTCAAGACGCGCTCAGCAACGATCGGTGGTCGACTCGGTCACCACGACGTCCATCCGGATGTCATGCGCCTGAGGATAAATGGTTCTTATCCTCGACTGTGCGAAACCAACACCCAGCACGCGGCGCGTCGCCGCAATTGTCGCCAGTGTCCGGTCGTAATAGCCCCCGCCATAACCGAGCCGGTAGCACGACGGATCAAAACCCACCACCGGGGCGACGACTATATCGGGGGTGCATGAAACGAGCCTGGCCGGGACGGGTATGTTCCAGATCCCGCGGATGAGTTTGTCGCCCGGTCGCCAGATGCGAAACTCCAGAGGCCTCCCTTTTTCGACCACCACCGGAAGCGCACATTGGCCGCCGTCATCGGCTATTTGCCGCATCAGCGGTCTGAGATCGGGCTCACCGCGAAACGGCCAGTAGACGCTGACCACACGGCCGCGCACATGTCCGATTTCGGCAAGTAGGCGGCTGACGATCTCAGCTTCGCAAGCGGCCCGAAGGTCGGGAGATATGGCCAGGCGTTGGGCGATGAGGCGAGCACGTTCGCTTGTCCGCCACCGCCTGACATCGGCACAGATCGACCGGTCGGAAGACAGGCCCGCATAGGCCGGGTCGAGTTCGTGCATCAAGCAGGGTGGCGACGCAAAGGTCGGCGGAGTATCTTCGTCGATGTCCATTCCCGTTTACCTCCTCGATCGATCTTCGCTCAACAGGCGCCCAATCCAAGTTCAAGCCCCTCCATAAGATCGTCAATATGTTCGAGCCCGATCGAAAGTCTGAGCAGTTCGTCGCGAATACCCGCGCGCTCTCTGGCTTCAGGACCCATGTCGAGATGGGTCATGGTGGCCGGATGAGCCACGAGACTTTCGACCCCTCCGAGCGACTCGGCCAGCGTGAAGCAGCGAATATGTGCCAGGAATCGCCGAACGGCTGGAACGCCCCCTTCGAGTTCGAAGCTCATCATGGCGCCGAAGCCGCGCTGCTGCCGTCTTGCGACTTCGTGGTCTGCGTGATCCGGAAGTCCCGCATAGTGGACGTGGCGGACCGCAGGGTGGGCGTCGAGATACTCTGCGATCGTCATGGCACTGCGTTCTTGGCTGGACATTCGCGCAAACAACGTTCTCAGCCCGCGCAAAGTCAACCAGGCATCGAAAGGTGCCGCGACTGCCCCGGTAACGTTGGCCCAGCGCTTGAGATCATGCGCCTCCTGCGGCTCGGCAGCGATCACCGCACCGGCGATGACGTCCGAATGTCCGTTCAGGAATTTGGTCGCCGAGTGAATGGCGTAATCGGCTCCGAGAGAAAGGGGTTGCTGGAGAGCGGGGGACAGAAACGTGTTGTCGACGGCTACGGCGGAGCCTGCCGCCTTGGCGAGCGTGGACAATCGGGCAATGTCGGTGACGCGCATCAGAGGATTGCTGGGGCTCTCGATGAGGACGAGGGCCGGAGCGTCCGACAATGCGGCCTCGAATCCGCCGAAATCCCTCTGGTCGGTAAGCCGGAATGTGAGGTGCCCCAGATCGGCACGCGCCTTCAGCAGTCGCAATGTGCCGCCATAGCAATCATGCGGTGCCAGCACGAGATCGTTTCGTCTCAAGCGCCCTAGCAGGAGGTCGAGCGCGGCCATGCCGCTCGGCGTGACAACCGCGTCGGCACCTCCCTCGAGCTTCGCAAGTGCTTGCGCCAGCAAGTCACGGGTCGGATTTCCAGAGCGGCCGTAGTCGTAGGCGCGCGGCGTCTCGAAACCGGCGAACTCGTAGGTGCTGGACAAGTATAGCGGCGGCACCACGGAGCCGAATGCCGGGTCGGTCGCGACCCCGTGGGCTGCGGCCGTGGTTTCCGCTCTGTCAGATCTGGATTTTCGCTCGAGCATCGGCAGTAGGTCCCTTGATGGCATCAAATCAGCGTGGCTGGTCGGGATCAGCCGAGGCATGCGGACCAGGATGGCAAGCGTGAAATCTGCTGACAAACGAATTGAATTGCTGGTTAACCGCAAATATTCTGCACTTATTTTATGAGGCGTGCCGCCGGCAGGCAGGGCCGACGCGGCGACGCCATTTGCGCGGGGCGAAGATGGACATCAGCATTGCGCGTACGTTCCTCGAGGTGGTCAAGACGGGAAGCTTCGTGAATGCCGCTGCCAATCTGAACATCTCCCAGACGGCAGTGAGTGCGCGAATTCGCGTACTCGAGGAACAACTCGATCGGCCGATGTTCGTTCGGAACAAGGCCGGTGCCAGGCTGACCCCCGCCGGAGAGCAGTTTTTCCGTTTTGCAACGAGCCTAGTGCAAGTATGGGAGGCGGCGCGAACCACGGTCGCTTTGCCCCCGGGACGCGAGGCCATGGTGACGATCGGTGCTGAGCTCAGCCTGTGGAATCCGCTGTTGAAGCATTGGCTTTTGTGGATGCGCCGCGAATGCGCCAGCGTCGCCATTCGAACGACGATAGACAGATCGGAGCGGCTAATGGAACTCGTGCAGGACGGTTCACTTGACGCGGCGGTCCTTTATGGAGCGCCAAATCGTCCAGGCACGCTTACGGAGCTGCTTTTCGAAGAAAAGCTCGTTCTCGTTCGCACTACAGCTTTGTCGCAGCCGCCCGGACCGGAAGACCTCGTTGGCATCGATTGGGGAGAGGATTTTGCCGGCAGCTATAGGGCGGCCTTTCCGGGCGGCCGGAATCCGGTGGTAGCGATCAGTTATGGGCCGCTTGCTCTCGATTACATTCTGGAAGTCGGCGGATCCGGATATTTTCGGCAGGGCTTCGTTCGGCCCTATCTTGTGGACGGCCGCCTCGAGCTCGTTCCCAACAGTCCGGAATTTGCCTACCCCGCTTATCTCGTTTCTTCCGCAAAGGCGGATCGGTCTATGCTGGATCGCATTCGGGCAGGATTGAGGGCCGCCGCATCCAGTGCCGGCGTCTGAAGGGGGCGGAGAACTCGCGTTGCATCAAGTCACCTTCACCGATAGTTGCGGGCGAACAGCCGAAAGGATATCGCGATGAGATCAATCAATATTTCCGAGAAGCTGGCTCTGTTTTCGAGCCATTGGGACCCGCACGTCGTGTCCGATTACAACGACAACGATGTCATGGTCGTCAAATTTAAGGGGGAATACCCATTTCACAAGCATGAGACCACGGACGATTTCTTCTACGTCCTCGAGGGCGAAATGATCATGGATATCGAAGGAAAACCCTCTCAGGTGGTCAAAGCTGGCGAGCTGTTTGTGGTTCCGAAAGGCGTTGTACACCGTCCCCGAGCAGAGACAGAGGTCAAGGTTCTTCTCATAGAGCCAAAGGGGGAACCCAATTCGGGTGACTCGGACCGGGAACCCGCGCCGAAACCACGCATCTAGCGCGCCCGGATGACCTGGTTCTGCATATAATATTCTTTGGCCGGGGCTTCAGATGCCCTGCCCGTTGCCCTGCATTATTTCGGACAGACCATTATGCGAGAGACTTTTGGCCAAAGTCGCGAGCAGGTCGGTCTGGGATATGATGCCCACGACCTTGCCGTCGTCGTCAAGAATGACGACGGCGTGTGTCGCCCCGTCCGTGAGGCGGGGAAGCAGGCCGATCGCCGGGTCGGATGGCCTGGCGGTAGCCGCCGCGCTTATCGGCAATTTGCTGCCGGGCTCTTTGCCGGCGAGCTCCCGCAGGCCCACCGTACCCTGAAGCTTCTCGTTTTCGTCAAGCACGGGAAGTGTACGAATGTCGTGCTTCAACAACAGGTATCGAGCATGGTCAGGGGTTGTGTCGCCGGGCACGGTTACGACGTCGCGGGACATGATGTCGGCACAGGTCAACTCTCCCCTCTGCCGGATGAGGGCCTGCAGTTCGACTTCCCTCAAGAGGGCATCGATGTCTTCGCGGCTGACATCGAGTGTTTCATTCAACCGCGCTATTGCCGAGTCTATGTCCTCGGAATTGAAGCCGACACGAAGCGCAGGTGGAGGATCCGCCGTCGCATGTGTATTCACCGGCGCAACTCCGGGTCGATGAGGATATTGGCGGCGGGCCAGCCGATGAAACACCATGCCCAATCCGACGAGGATCAAGGAGTTGATCGCAACGGGTATGAACGGGAACCAGAAACCCGAGCGTGCGACCGCGGCTCCACCGATTACGGCGGTCAGCGCGGCGGCGCCTCCTGGCGGGTGAAGCGATCGCGTCAGCGACATCGCAAGAATCGCCAGAGCGACTGCGAGGCCGATGGCAAGCATCTGGTCCGCCACGATATAGGTCACGGAGACGCCGATCAGGGCGGAAATCGTGTTCCCGCCGATGATCGACCAAGGCTGCGCAAGCGGACTGGCCGGCACGGCGAAGAGCAAAACCGCGGAGGCACCGATGGGCGCGACGATCAGCGGCAGTTGGGGGTCGTCCCCGAAAACGAACCCGCAGACCAGGCCGGTGACACAAATCCCGATCAACGCCCCGATACAGCCGATCAAGCGCTCTTTGAGCGTTGCACCCGCCAGAATTGGCGAGAACAGCTTGAATCTCGGCAAACGGCCGGACTTTCGATCGTGTGGCGGAGGGGGGACAATCATTTGCGGGCGTCGGATGCAGTTGCTTATTTTTCGAAGCTTATGTGCCTATAAAAAGGGCGAGGCAATAGCACGGACGGATTTCTGTGTGGTTCCCGCGACATTTCGGAAATCGGCCGGTGTGAGCGGGCGCGATGACGCGGACAGAGGAGAAGTGCCTCGGCGTAGCGATCGCCGTGGCATCGCGTGCTAATCGTTCGTTGCTGTAGTCCATTCCTGCCGGGGCTGGAAGTTGGCATGAAAACTGCTTCCGTAACACGACCACAGTCGGGTACGGGTGCAACTTGGATTTCTTCGCCTTCTCCTCCTCCGTGCTGATTTGGCTCGCTTTAGGCTTGAGCGGTCCCGCGTTTCTCGCGGCTTTTCGCGCTGACCCCTATAACTGGCAATCCGCCGCCGAGACGACTGTCGGAGCCGCGGTTTTCGTCGGAGCGTTGGGTCTGTACCTCTCTGCCGGAAGCGTTCTTGCTGCAGCGGTCGCCTCTCTCGCGGCCCTTGCAATCGCCCCTCTGTTTCGCGTGAAGAGGCAGCGGTTGCCGATGCTGGCCGTTTCGATTCTCTGCCTGGGCATCTATCTGTAGAGCTTTCCGTCCCAAGGTCGTTGCGACGTTTAGCGATGATCGGAAGTCGTATTTGGAAAATTGCGACGACGCCTGCAGCGACCCCACGGCTGTCAGCCGGATATCAGCTTCGAGAGCCGTTCGGACACCTTCAGGCCGGATGCTCTGTGAGCTGCGATCACACTGTTGGCCATCAACATGGCGATGGTCATCGGTCCGACGCCGCCCGGAACCGGCGTAATAGCGGATGCGAATGGTGCGCACTCCGCGAAAGCCACGTCGCCGACCAGCCTCGTCCTGTTCTCCCCCTTCTCAGGTGCAGGAACACGGTTGATCCCGACATCGATGACGGTGGCGCCCGTCTTCAACCAGCTCGCCTTGACCATTTCGGGCCGGCCGACCGCGGCGATCACGATATCGGCGTTGCGGCAGATCGAGGCCAGATCGCTGGTGCGGGAATGGGCGATCGTCACCGTCGCATTGGCATTCAGCAGCAGCTGTGCCATCGGTTTGCCGAACAGATTGGAACGACCGATGACCAGCGCATTCAGGCCGGAAAGGTCGCGGCCGTGCACGCGGCGCACAAAGACCATCGCGCCTGCCGGGGTGCAGGAGATCAGGCCGCTCTCCAGGTCGCCGGTTGCGAGCTTTCCGGCATTGGCAACATGCAGGCCGTCGACGTCCTTTTCGGGCCGGATCGACTGAATGATGGCATCTGCGTCCAGGTGCTCCGGCAAAGGCAGCTGCACGAGAATTCCATGGATGCCGTCATCAGCGTTCAGTTGATGCACCAGGCCCGCAAGCTCCTGCTGTGTCGTTTCCTTCGGCAGCGTGTGCTGGACCGAAAAGAAGCCGCACTCCTTGGCCATGCGGCTTTTTGCGCCGACATAGGCATGACTTGCGGGATCGTCGCCGACGATAATGACGGCAAGTCCGGTTTTCCTGCCTGTCTGCTCCTGCAGCTCGGCATTTGCGTCTTTTATCGCGCCGTTGATGGAAGCCGCTACGGCCTTGCCGTCGATGATCGTCGTCATGTTCGCTCTCCGACAGTGGGGTTCAGCCGAATTCCAGGCCCATTCGGGCAAGATCGTCCCAGAGACTTTCGGCAAAGCCGCGCAGCACGATGATCTCGAAGGTTTCCGCTCCGACGCGGGTGACATGGGCTGCGATATGGCCGACCAGTGTCACCGCGGATTGACCGATCGGGAATGCGGACGGGTCAAGGTCGAGCGCTGTGCCTTTCGAAAGCGCGCGATGCGCCATCTTTCCCTCGATCCGGATGCGCACGCGGCCGTGGCTCTGATCGACACCGGTGGCGCGCGGTTCGAGGGCGGCAAAGAGGCTCTTCATTTCCTGATGCGGGATAGGTGCGTCGCTGATGATGAACCACTGGTCGGGCGAAACCGGGCGCAAAGCGTGCGGAGCCGCATCGGTGAACCTGCCGAGAAAGGGCACGATGTCCTCCTGACCCGGCCGGGCGAGAACATGGATGATCGTGCCTTCCGGCAGTGGCGAGAGCCTGAAATCGGCGGAAGCGACCGCCTGCCGGCTGCCGAGCGCCGGGCGAAGGGTTGGACGGAATTCAGACATGGAGCCTCTCGTTCTGAGGGTCGAAGAAAACCGGATTGCAAAGACGCGCAGGCGTGGATTCTCCGTGAAGGCCACTCCAGACCAGCACCTCTTCGCCGTGACGGTTGCGGCCGTTCCTGACCAGTGCCAGCGCGATGGTGGATCCGACATGCGGCGAATAGGCGCTCGAGGTGACATAGCCCTCGTCGTTTTCGAGCGTGGCTGCCGCCCCCTTGGCGAGAATGTGCGAGCCGCTGCGGAACGACTGTTGCGGATCGAGCGGCACGACGCCCACCAGCTGCGGCCGGTCGGGCGCGGTCAGCCCCTCCCGCTGAAGCATCGCCTTGCCGACGAAATCCGGTTTGCCGGCCGAAACCATTTTCCCGAAGCCCAGATCGGCCGGCACGACGGTGCCGTTGATCTCGTTGTGCGTCACATGGCCCTTCTCGATGCGCAGAACGCTGAGCGTCTCGACGCCGTAAGGCATGATGCCGTGAACCTTCCCCGCCTCCAGGAGGGCATCGGCGATGCTCTCGCCATAGCCGGCCGGGACCGCAAGTTCGTAGGCGAGCTCGCCGGAGAAGGAAATCCGAAAGAGGCAGCCGTGAAGGGCGCCTCCGAACAGCGAAACCTCCTTCGCCGCAAGAAACGGGAACGCCGCGTCGGATATATCCTCATCGACGATCTTCTGCAGGATCATGCGTGCCTTCGGACCGGCAATCGCCATTTGCGCCCACTGGTCGGTGATGGAGGCGAGACGCACGTCCAGTTGCGGCCAGAGCACCTGCGCACAGAATTCGAGGTGGTTCATGACGCCGGCCGCATAGGCGGTGGTCGTCGTCATGAAAAAGCGGTTCTCCTCGAGGCGGCTGGTCGTGCCGTCGTCGTAGATGAAGCCGTCCTCGCGCAGCATAAGCCCGTAACGCGCCTTTCCGACGGGCAGTTTGAGGAAGGCGTTGCAGTATACGCGATTGAGAAATTCGGCGGCGTCGCTTCCTGTTATGTCGATCTTGCCGAGCATCGAGACGTCGCAGAGTCCGGCATT
This sequence comes from Ensifer sp. D2-11, assembly GCF_054161295.1. NCBI lineage: Bacteria > Pseudomonadati > Pseudomonadota > Alphaproteobacteria > Hyphomicrobiales > Rhizobiaceae > Ensifer > Ensifer sp. D2-11. The sequence continues at coordinate 3,167,961 of NZ_CP096433.1, read as the reverse complement.
CTTCCGTACGTTCAGCACCTCTCGCTCGACGCTCTCCCGCCACGTCCGTTCACCGCTCAGCGGAAACCAGGAGGATCGATACCAGAGACCCGTCTCAACGAAGACGGCACCGTGTTTCTTTGCCCAATCATGGAGCGGCGACTTGCGGACCGGCTGGAAATGATGGCCCGTATGCGCGCCGGTCAGCGCACCGAAGGATATCGGGGTGTAGAAAGGGCGGAACGTCGTCGTCCCGACCTCGGCGGGCGAGACGCCGCGTGCCTTGGCGATCAACCCGATCGCATTGACGTTCGAAAGCTTGCCCTGGTCCGTCGCCATGCCGCTGGTGGTGTAGCGCTTGGCAAGCTCGACATGGCTGTAGCCTTCGCGGACGGCCAGGCCGATATCCTTGAGATGCACGTCGTTCTGGAAATCGACGAAGGCTTTGTCCTTGATACCGGGGATCGACCAGAGCGGGGCAGGGGAATGTATCCCTTCCTCGCTCTCGACCTTCACAACGGCGACCGGGGAGCAGGGCAGACCGAGCTCCCTGACGATGGCTTCAGCGCGGGCGGCGCCTTCGCCGAGGCAGGCAGCGAGGCCCGTCGTCGCTGCTGCACCGCCGGCAACCTCGAGCCCCTTCAAGCTCCCGGGCGCGAGAAATGCCGCCTTTTCCGCCGACCAGACGGGCTTGCCGCCCCGGTGGCAGGCAAGATGGATGATCGGGTCGAAGCCGCCCGCCATGGCGAGCGCATCGACCGCGATCGTTTCGGTCCGACCGCCGTGATGGACTTCGATCGCCGAGATCGCCTTGCCGCCCTTGGTGCCGCAAACCACCGCTTCCCGGACAAGGCGTGCTTTGCCGCGATAGTCGACGCCGGCCGCCGGGCGGCTGTCGACGATGGCGACGACGTCGACGCCCGCGGCCTCGAGCTCCTGCGCGAGCGTATAGCCGGTGTCATTGGTGGTGAAGATGGCGGGCGTCCGGCCCGGGGCGACGCCGTAGCGGTTGAGATAGGCGCGCATCGCGCCTGCCATCATCACGCCCGGACGATCGTTGCCGCCGAAGACGAGCGGGCGCTCTTCGGCGCCGGCCGCAAGCAGGGCCTTTCCGGCAACGATCCGCCACAGCCTCTCGACCGGCAGATGGCTGGCGGGCTCGCGCACATGCTTCTGCACGCGCTCGACCGCGCCGAAGACGTTGCCGTCATACCAGCCGAAGGCGGTCGTCCGCATCATGACCCGGACATTCGGCATCGACCGCAGTTCGTCGCTCGTGTCGCGGGCGAAATCAGCCGCCGCCTTGCCGTCGATCGTCGCCGTATCGGACAGGAGCGAGCCGCCAGGCAGCGAGCCCTCGTCGACGAGAATGACCCGTGCGCCGGCGCGGCCGGCGGTGAGTGCCGCGGCAAGTCCCGTCGGACCGGCGCCGACGACCAGCAGGTCGCAATGCGCCCAGCTCTTCTCATAGGCGTCGGGATCCGCTTCGTAGCTTGCCTTGCCGAGTCCGGCGGCCCTGCGGATGACCGGTTCGTAGAGCTTCTCCCAGAGCGGCGCCGGCCACATGAACGTCTTGTAGTAGAAGCCGGCGCCGAGGAAAGGTGACAGCAGACCGTTCAGCGCACCGATATCGAAGTCGAGCGAGGGCCAGCGGTTCTGGCTCCGCGCCTCGAGACCCTCGTAGAGCTCCTGCATGGTGGCGCGCGTGTTCGGCTCGGCGCGGCCGCCGCGGCCCACGGTGACCAGCGCGTTCGGTTCGGCGGCCCCCGCCGTCAGAATCCCGCGGGGCCGGTGATATTTGAAGCTGCGGCCGACGAGCATCCGACCGTTCGCAAGCAGTGCCGAGGCGAGCGTGTCGCCTTCCAGGCCCTGCATGGGGCGGCCGTCGAAGGTAAAGGAGAGCGGGGCGTTGCGGTCGACAAGACCGCGTTTCGGCAGACGGTAGGAGCTCATTTGCGCGCCTCCGATCGAGCGCGGCCGGCCGCATCGCAGCACGCTGCAATCTCATGCGTCACGGTGTCCCGGGCAACGACGAGCCAGCGGCGGCACCCGGACGTGTGGTGCCAGTACTCCTCGTAGGCGCCGCGCGGGTTGTCGCGCAGGTAGACGTAGTCGAACCAATCGGTCGAATCCGCGTCGGCCTCCGGTCGCGACAGGGCCGCGCCCTTGATCGTGAATTCTTCCTTGGGTCTTTGCCCGCAATTCGGGCAGGGCACGAGGCTTGCCATTTCGGATGTTCCTTGGTCCGCGAAATCAGTGAAGGTTGGGCTGAGCGCCCTGTCCCTTTTCGTCGATGAGGAAGCCGCGCTCGAAACGGTCGAGACGAAAAGCTGCGGCGGTCTTCTGTGGCGTGCCCCGGGCGAGAAGATGGGCGAAGCAGAATCCTGAGGCGGGGGTGGCCTTGAACCCTCCATAGCACCAGCCGGCATTCAGATAGAGATTGTCTATCGGCGTGCGGTCGATGATCGGCGAGCCGTCCATGCTCATGTCCATGATGCCGCCCCAGGAACGCAGCACGCGCACCCGCGACAATGCCGGGATCATCGCCTTGCCGGCCTCCGCCACGTGTTCCACGGTCGCCAGGTTGCCGCGCTGGGCGTAGGAGTTGTAGCCGTCGATATCGCCACCGAAAACCAGTCCGCCCTTGTCCGATTGCGAAACGTAGAAGTGCCCGGCTCCGAACGTGACCACGCCATCGATGAACGGCTTCAGGCCCTCCGACACGAATGCCTGAAGCACGTGGCTCTCGATCGGCAGGCGCAATCCGGCCATTTCGGCGACTTGCGAGGAATTGCCGGCCGCCGCCAGCGCCAGCTTTGCACAGCCGATGAAGCCGCGGCTGGTCTCGACGCCGATGACGCGCCCGTTTTCACGCCTGATCCCGGTCACTTCGCAATTCTGAATGATGTCGACCCCGCGGCTGTCTGCGCCGCGGGCATAGCCCCAGGCGACCGCATCGTGACGCACGGTGCCGCCGCGGCGCTGCAAGAGCCCGCCCTGAATGGGGAAGCGGGCATTGTCGAAATCGAGGAAGGGCAGCATCTTACGCACGGCCGCCCGATCGAGGAGTTCCGCGTCCACCCCGTGCAGCCGCATCGCATTGCCGCGCCGCGTATAGGCGTCGCGCTGAGCGTCGGAATGGAAAAGGTTGAGAACGCCGCGCTGCGAGACCATGGCGTTGAAGTTGAAATCCTGCTCCAGCCCCTCCCAGAGCTTCATGGAGAGCTCGTAGAACGGGTTGTTGCCGGGGAGCAGGTAGTTCGAGCGGATAATGGTCGTGTTGCGACCGACATTGCCCGAGCCGATATAGTTCTTTTCCAGCACCGCGACATTGGTGATGCCGAATTCCTTTGCGAGATAATATGCCGTCGCCAGGCCATGGCCACCGCCGCCGACGATGATCACGTCGTAATGGGGCTTCGGATCGGGTTGGCGCCATGCCGGCGCCCAGTTCCGGTTGCCGCGCAGGCCGTTCAGGAGGATGGAAAGTGCAGAGTAGCGCATGGATGCCGCCCCATAAGTGATCCGAGGGGCAAGTTAGCATCCGAAACCTCCGGAGAGTTGCAATTTTAGGACCTCCCGATGTAGGAATCGGTCATGGCAGCATCTTCCGACAGCAAGAACGTACAGAGGATCGGCTTTTTGCTGGTGCGCAATTTTGCGCTGATGAGCTACGCATCGGCGACGGAGCCCCTGCGTGCGGCCAATCTCCTTGCCGGCCGGCCGCTCTACCAGATCGTCCCGCTTGCGCCGGGAGGAGGGACCGTCGCTTCATCTTCCGGGCTGTCGGTCGGCTGTGCGGATCTGGAGAGCGAAGGAGAGAGCTGCCATACCGTCTTCGTCTGCGCGGGCGGAGAGCCAACCGACTGGGCGGATACGTCTGCGTCCCACACGACGCTCCGGCGGCTCTCGCGCCTCGGTATTCGCATCGGCGGCATATCGAGCGGGGCTTTCGTGCTTGCCGCAGCGGGCCTGCTCGACAACCGCGACTTCACCATTCATTGGGAACACGCGCCTGCGCTGAAGGAAGCATTTCCCCATCTCAACCCGAGACACGCCCGCTTCGTGCTCGATGGCGGAATTGCCACCTGTGGCGGCGGGGTGGCGCCGCTCGACATGATGCATGCGATGATCGCCGAACGCCTGGGGACCGACTTCGCTCGCCGGGTCAGCGACTGGTATCTGCACGCGGCCGTCGCCGAGCCGGCAGCGCCGCAGCGCGGTTCGGCCGCAGAGCGGTTCGGTACCAACCATCCCGCCCTGCTCGCGGTTCTCGAGAAGATGGAAACTGCGATCGAACGACCGCTCGACCGGACCGCCATGGCGCGCCTGGCCGGGGTAAGCCCGCGGCATCTCGATCGGCTTTTCCGGGAGCATCGCGGGACCGGCTTTCTCGACACCTACCGGGAGATCCGGCTGCGCCACGCCCGCCGGCTCCTGCAGCAGAGTCCGCTCTCCATCCCGGAGATCGCCTACGCCACCGGCTTTTCGAGCCCCGCACATTTTTCGAATGCGTTCAAACGCCTGTTTTCGCAGACACCGGGAAGCCTGCGCCGCCGCAGCGGCTCATGAGCGGAAGCATCTGAAATTGCCTACTAAGAAAAAAATATTCTCCACAGTTGATGGTCCCGCGACTGCGTGCTAGCATCGGTCCATGCACGAATGGAGGGACTACGCGAATGTGCGGCATTGTTGGTTTGTTTCTGAAAGACAGCAGGCTCGAGCCGCAGCTTGGCCAGCTTCTTTCGGACATGTTGATCACCATGACGGACCGTGGTCCGGACTCGGCCGGGCTGGCCATTTACGGCTCGGCTACCGAGGGGAAGGCGAAGGTGACGATCCAGTCTGCGAAGCCCGAGATCGACTTCGCAGACCTTGAAAGGGACCTCGCTGAAGCAGGCGTGCCGGCACGCGTTGCCGTAAAGAGCACCCATGCGGTCGTTGCGATCGCAGCTGCCAGGCTCGCGGATGTCCGCGCCGTTCTCGCCGCCATCCGTCCGGATGTACGCATCATGGGTGCCGGCGACAGCGTCGAGATCTACAAGGAAGTCGGCCTGCCGAAGGATGTCGTCGCACGGTTCGATGTACGCTCGATGGGCGGTTCGCATGGCATCGGCCATACCCGCATGGCTACGGAATCGGCCGTGACCACACTTGGCGCGCACCCGTTTTCCACCGGGTCGGATCAGTGCCTCGTGCATAACGGATCGTTGTCGAACCACAACAATCTGCGCCGGGAACTGATCCGTGAAGGCATTGCCTTCGAGACGCAGAACGACACCGAGGTTGCTGCCGCGTACCTGACGGCGGAAATGGCCAAGGGCAAGGATCTCGGACAGGCCCTGACCGGCGCGCTCGACGACCTCGACGGCTTCTTTACCTTCGTCGTCGGCACCAAGTCGGGCTTCGGCGTCGTGCGCGACCCGATCGCGTGCAAGCCGGCGGTCATGGCCGAAACGGATCGCTATGTCGCATTCGGTTCCGAATACCGGGCGCTGGTCAACCTGCCGGATATCGAGAGCGCGCGCATCTGGGAGCCGGAGCCCGCGACCGTATACTTCTGGGATCATCAGAAGGCCGCCTGACGGGTGATTTCGGCCCCTTTCCAAGGAATTTTCAAGTATGCCTGTTATTGATCTCGCCACCACGCCGCTGCGTGAATTCAATAGGTCCTTGCATAATATTCAGCAGGGCTCGAACGATCTGTCCTACGAAGTCGCCAATCCTCGTGGCAGCCATGCGGTCGCCGTCGGGATCGACGGTCCCGTCGTGGTCGATGTGAACGGCTCCGTCGGCTACTATTGCGCCGGCATGAACGATGGCGGAACGGTCACGGTTCACGGCTCGGCAGGACCGGGCGTCGCGGAAAACATGATGTCCGGCAAAGTCGTGATCGAAGGCGATGCCAGCCAGTATGCGGGCGCTACCGGGCGCGGCGGCCTGCTCGTCATAAAGGGCAATGCGGCGTCGCGCTGCGGCATCTCGATGAAAGGCATCGATATCGTCGTCCACGGAAATATCGGCCATATGTCGGCTTTCATGGGCCAGTCGGGCCACCTCGTCGTGCTCGGCGATGCGGGCGATGCCCTGGGTGACAGCCTCTACGAGGCCAAGCTCTTCGTACGCGGCACGGTCAAGAGTCTCGGCGCCGACTGCATCGAGAAGGAGATGCGTCCGGAGCACCTGCAAAAGCTGGCCGAGCTCCTGGAGAAGGCCGATGTCAAGGATGTCCGGCCGGAAGAGTTCAAGCGCTACGGCTCGGCACGCAAGCTCTACAATTTCAACATCGACAACGCAGACGCGTATTAAAGGCAGGGACCAGTATGAGCTATCACAACCCCTATACCCCGCCGCGCAAGTCCGCGACCTTCGACGACTATACGCTTGCGGAAATCCGCCGTGCGGCTGCGACCGGCATTTATGATATCAGAGGCGCCGGCACCAAGCGCAAGGTTCCGCATTTCGACGACCTTCTCTTTCTCGGCGCATCGATCTCGCGCTATCCGCTCGAAGGCTACCGCGAGAAATGCGACACCTCCGTCGTTCTGGGAACGCGCTTCGCGAAGAAGCCGATCCATCTGAAGATTCCGATCACCATCGCCGGCATGAGCTTCGGAGCACTCTCCGGTCCCGCCAAGGAAGCACTCGGACGCGGTGCGACGGCTTCGGGAACGTCGACCACCACCGGCGACGGCGGTATGACGGATGAGGAGCGCGGTCATTCTCAGACGCTCGTGTATCAGTACCTGCCGTCGCGTTACGGCATGAATCCGAAGGATCTGCGCCGCGCGGATGCGATCGAGGTGGTGGTCGGGCAAGGAGCCAAGCCCGGTGGCGGCGGCATGCTGCTCGGCCAGAAGATCTCCGACAGGGTCGCCAACATGCGCAACCTGCCGAAGGGCATCGACCAACGTTCGGCCTGCCGTCATCCGGATTGGACCGGGCCGGACGACCTCGAGATCAAAATCCTCGAACTGCGCGAGATCACCGACTGGGAGAAGCCGATCTACGTCAAGGTCGGCGGCGCGCGGCCCTATTACGACACGGCGCTCGCGGTCAAGGCCGGTGCGGATGTCGTCGTGCTCGACGGCATGCAGGGCGGGACCGCGGCGACGCAGGACGTCTTCATCGAGAATGTCGGCATGCCGACGCTTGCCTGCATTCGGCCAGCCGTCCAGGCGCTGCAGGATCTCGGCATGCACCGCAAGGTACAGCTCGTCGTGTCCGGTGGTATCCGCTCCGGCGCGGACGTCGCCAAGGCGCTGGCGCTTGGAGCCGACGCGGTTGCCATCGGTACCGCGGCCTTGGTCGCCATCGGCGACAACGACCCGCACTGGGAAGAAGAATACCAGAAGCTCGGCACGACGGCCGGCGCCTATGACGACTGGCACGAGGGCAAGGACCCCGCCGGCATCACGACGCAGGACCCCGAACTGATGAAGCGCCTCGACCCGGTCGCCGCCGGCCGGCGGCTGGCCAACTATCTGAAGGTGATGACGCTCGAAGCACAGACCATCGCCCGTGCCTGCGGCAAGAACCACCTCCACAATCTCGAGCCGGAGGATCTGTGCGCGCTGACGATGGAAGCCGCAGCCATGGCGCAGGTGCCGCTCGCGGGAACGAGCTGGTATCCTGGCAAAGGTACCTTTTGAATGAAAGGATGACGGGCCGCACTTGAGAGGGTGCGGCCCTTTCTTTTGAAATTGAGTGTCGGAATCCAAAAGGGGAACGAAGTGACACTGGATCTCTCCACATTCGCCCGCGAAAAGGGCGTCAAATATTTCATGATCAGCTACACCGATCTCTTCGGCGGGCAGCGCGCCAAACTGGTTCCCGCGGAAGCGATCGCCGACATGCAGAAGGGCGGCGCAGGCTTCGCAGGTTTTGCCACCTGGTTCGATCTCACGCCTGCGCATCCCGATCTCTTCGCTCTCCCGGATGCGTCTGCGGTCATCCAGCTCCCCTGGAAGAAGGACGTCGCCTGGGTGGCGGCAGACTGCATCATGGACGACGCGCCCGTGGAACAGGCACCGCGCGTGGTGCTGAAGAAGCTCGTCGCCGAGGCGGCCCAGGAAGGGCTTCGCGTCAAGACCGGCGTCGAACCGGAGTTCTTTCTGATCTCGCCGGATGGATCGAAGATTTCCGACACGTTCGATACGGCGGAAAAGCCTTGCTATGACCAGCAGGCGATCATGCGCCGCTACGACGTGATCGCCGAGATCTGCGACTACATGCTCGAACTCGGATGGAAGCCCTACCAGAACGACCATGAGGATGCGAACGGCCAGTTCGAGATGAACTGGGAGTATGACGACGCGCTCCGGACCGCCGACAAGCACTCCTTCTTCAAGTTCATGGTGAAGTCGATCGCCGAGAAGCACGGGCTGCGCGCGACCTTCATGCCGAAGCCGTTCAAGGGTCTGACGGGCAACGGTTGCCATTGCCACATTTCGGTCTGGGATCTGGCAGGCGAGGTGAATGCCTTTGCCGACAACAAGGCGGAGTTCGGCCTTTCAGCCGAGGGACGCCACTTCCTGGGCGGTATCATGAAACATGCAAGCGCGCTCGCCGCGGTCACCAATCCGACGGTCAACTCCTACAAGCGCATCAACGCGCCGCGCACGATCTCCGGCGCGACCTGGGCGCCCAATTCGGTGACCTGGACCGGCAACAACCGCACCCACATGGTGCGCGTTCCCGGCCCCGGCCGTTTCGAGCTGCGCCTGCCGGACGGCGCCGTCAATCCCTATCTCCTGCAGGCGATCATCATTGCGGCCGGCCTTTCGGGCGTTCGCTCCAAGGCCGATCCCGGCCGTCACTACGACATCGACATGTATAAGGACGGCCACAAGGTAACCGATGCACCGAAGCTTCCGCTGAACCTGCTCGACGCATTGCGGGAATACAATCGGGACGAGGAGCTGCAGGAGGCCTTGGGACGAGAGTTCTCCGCGGCCTATCTGAAACTCAAGCAAGGCGAGTGGAACACCTATTGTTCGCAATTCACCGAATGGGAACACCAAACCACGCTCGACGTGTAGACTAGAATCTCCACAGGAGCCTTGCGGCCATCCCCGTGCCTCGGCACGGGGATTTTTGACGTCGATCGCGGCGTGAGCGGCACGTGAGGAACTTAACGTCCCTTCAGCTCTTCCGGGCCATGACCGTACGGATGCGCGCACGGCGGTAGGCGTCGGGGATCGACAGGGCCCAGACGAAAATGCCGCCTGCATGCCGTCCGATGAAAGAACGGTCCGGTGGCGCCGTCATGTAGGTGATCACCGAAAAAAATACGACGAAAAAGGCAAAGGCCAAGCCCCGAGCCGCGTCGCGCAAGGCGACATGGCCGGCCCCAGGCAACACCGCAGCCAGCATCAGCACCAGATAGGGATTGATCGGCTTGGCCACGGCGGCCTCCTCAGCAATTTGAAACTACGCACTCCCGGTCCGAAAACCGCTGAATACTTCCTGGAAATGCTCCCGCCGATGGGGGCAGCGAATAAGCGGGCTCATCGTCCGCCAGCGAGCCGCTCAGGGCCTCTGCTTCGGCGATCGTCCGGCGTATCACCTCGGGCGCAATGGCCGTGATTGAAAAGTGCGCCTGTCGCAACAGCAGATGGGCGCCGCGTTGCCCCTGCGCCGCCTGGCGGACCAGCCGCACGCCGCGTGGAGTGATCGCGGCCTCCTTGAGCGTGGGATCGGCAAACAGCTTGGCGAACATGGCCGCGGCGCGTTCGACCTGCCGGCGCGAAGCGTTGCCGTCGCCGCGCATCAGGATGGCGGCCTCGCTGGGCGGCGGGATCAACAGATGCGGCATCTCGTGCACCAGCGAGTAGAATTCGGCGCCGGTCGGCCGCGCCAGCGCACCGATCTTGGGCCTGGCACAGGCGCTCGTTTCGAGCAAAGTGAGCTTCAGCCACAGTTGCGGCAATCGTCGGCAGACCAGCGTGTCGGGGACGAGTTCGACCCTTACCTGCCGCCCGTCGTCCAGCCTGCCGGCGAGGATCGGAAAATGATCTGCGCCGTAGGTTATGCGGGCGCCGGGAAAGTGCCGCGCCGCGTCGTCCAGAAGGCCGCGGCGCTCGGCGATGGCCGCCCGGTGGTCGCGGACCGCGCGAACGCTCATCCATATGCCGGAAACTATTGCGAAGGCAGAGAAGGCAATTGTGGTGATCATACGATCGCCCTGGCTTGGTCGGCGGCTTCTGCGCGGGAAGCGCTCCGGACAGTTTCAGAAGCAGCCGGAGCGCGCGATCCGAAACGGGCGGCGCGCTCCAACCGATCAATAGCCGTGTGGCTTTGGCCACGGCATCGTGAACTGATCGCCGCGGCGTACGAACTTGTAGCGCCGGAAGTGAAACCACAGCGAAGCCACGATGTAGAAGCACATCATCGCGCTGAGCTGCGTGCCGTAGCCCAGGAACACGGCGAAATAGGCGGTCGAGCACAGAATGAGCAGCACGACCGTCGGTAAAGGATGAAACGGGTGCACGTAGCCGCGCTTGATCCTGCCGAGCGGCCACTTGTTTCGGAACATCACCATGTTGAAGGTCATGAAGGTGTAGCCGAGCAGACCCGACAGGATCGAGAAGGTCACGACCTGGTCGAGCGGGGCGCCGAGCGCGAAGATGAGCGCGATCGGGACCAGGAATACGATCGCGCGATAGGGCGTGCGGTAGACCGGATGGACGGCACCGAACCAGCTTGGCAGATAACGGTCACGGCTCATCGAGAACCAGGCGCGGGAAGCGTCGTTGATGCAGCCGTTGGCGGAGGCGAGCGTGGCGAATGCCGTGCCGACGAAGAGCAGGACCATCAGTCCGGTGCTGCCGGTGACGCGGGCGGCGTCGAACAAAGGCGTGCCGGCCTGGCCAAGATATTCCCACGGCATCAGGCCGGAGCAGATATACCAGGTCATGGTCGCCGCGATCAGCAGCGTCATGATGCCGGCCATCGTGCCGTAGGGAAGCGAGCGGGCAGGAGAGCGCACCTCCTCGGCCGCCTGGCAGGTACCCTCGATGCCGAGATAGTACCAGAGCCCGAAATGCAGCGATGCCACGATGCCCACCCAGCCATAGGGTAGCGGATCGGAGGTGATGGCCGAAAAATCGAGCGGCACCGCCGAGGCACCGAACTGCACCGATACGAACAACGCCACGATCGCAAGGAAGGCGATGGCGGTGATCACCAGGTTGAAGGTCAGGGTGGCGAGCACGCCGCGATAGTTGAGCCACGCCAGGAACATGATGGCGAGAACGATGAAGGGTTGCTGATTGAGTCCGGTCTGGCCCTGCATTCCGGCCACGGTATCGAGCAGGAAGCCGACCGTGATGGCGTTGGCGGCTTCGAGCATGGTATAGGCCATCACAAGGAAGAGGCCGACATTGAAGGCCATCAGCGGGCCGACGATGTGCTTGGCCTGAGCGTACTGGCCGCCGGCCGCGGCGACCGTCGAAGTCACTTCCGAGTCGATCATGGCGACGCAGGTGTAGAGCAGGCCGGCCACCCAGCAGGCCATTAGGCCGGCGATCATGCCGCCTTTGCCCACGGAGAAATTCCAGCCCATATATTCGCCGACGAGCACGATGCCGACGCCGAGTGCCCAGACGTGAGCAGGCCCCAGCACCCTCAGCAGGCGCAGCCGGTCCGGCTCGGGTGCGGCGGATGTAGTATCGTCCATTTGCCGTCCTCCCCTCAGATCTCGTGGCGCTCTGCCGTCGCCTCGATCTCGCCTTCGCGAGAAGAGATCAGCAGTTCGTTGTCGTAAGTGGTGTCGATGCGGACGAGGTCGGCGAGCATCAGCACGCCGAACAGCGCCGAAAGCGCCCAGGCCGCGTATTCGAGTATGTCCCACATGGCCGCCGCCTCCCTAGTGTCGTTCCGTGCCGAAGCGCTCTTCGATCACTTCGCGGTATTCCCTGTCGGAAAGCCGGACCACCATCACGAAATAGCCGATGACGAGCACGGCCATGACGATGAGCGAGGCCCAGCTGAAGCTGTAGTCGAAGCGCGCGGTGATGATGTCGTTGGCGGCCGCCGGATCGGTGATGCCGAGCGCGGCCCACTGCTGCTGCTCGGTGGCGTTCTGGCCGAGCGCTTCCCAGGTCGGATCGGGGATCGGATCGGGCACCTTGGCCGCGCCCGCAAGGCCGAGATAGAGCGGTATGTAGAGCGCTCCGATGGTCAGCACGAGCAACGTGATCACGTCGAAGATCTGGCCTGCAAAGCTCTGTTTCGGAGGTTCGTATGCCATGATACCTCCTAGCGGCTTTGCGGGCGCATCTCATCGAGATGCTTGAGATCGAGGCTGTAGATGAAGTGCTTGTCTTCTTCGTAATGTCGCAGCATGGCAACGATGGCGGCTGTGTTGAAGAGCAGCACCAGGCCGCAGGCGACCGTCAGGATGACGGCGATGGCGGGCGTTGCGATGTAGGGCCAAACGGTAAACAGCGCGAAGAGCAGGGTGCACCAGAGGACCACGACGAAGGCCGTAAGGCAGACGCGGTCACGTCTGTGCATTGCATCGATACGCTGGCTGAAGCTCGCATCTTCGCCAAGCTTGCTTAGTGTCGCTTCCATTCGCTTTCCTCCTCCAATGTTTCCTCCTCCGGGTGGTTTTTCGTTCCTTGTAATTTCGATGCGGGAAGTCGGCCGTTTTCTGCTTAGAAAAAATATTTGCCTAACAGGAATGTCAGGCAAAGCGAAACCACTGTCAAGTGACGCTGTCCACGCCTCTTCACGCGCACCATATCGCCGGAGCAGGCATAGGCTGCAGTGGGAGTTGATCTTCTACTCAGGGCGGAATACTTCCTCGCCCACGCGGGTATAGCGTTGTGAACCACGCAGAAATATTTACTATCAGTAAAAACAAAGCGAGATTGGCATGGGCAGGGAAAACGCGGAAAAGCACCGGAACTCGAAGAAGAACGGCAAGGCGGCGACAAGCGCCGGCGGCGCGCGCAAGACGGCGGCGGAGTTGGCACGTGTCACGCTGACCCAGGATCCGCATGCAATCCGCGACACCCGTGAAAAGGTGCTGGAAGTCGCGATCGGCCATGAAGTGCGTGCCTTCCGCAAGAAGCTCGGCATCACAGTAGCCGACGTCGCCTCCGCGACCGATATTTCGGTCGGCATGCTGTCGAAGATCGAGAACGGCAACACATCGCCGTCGCTCACGACTTTGCAGACGCTGTCGCGGGCGCTCGGCGTGCCGATCACCGCCTTCTTCCGCCGTTTCGAGGAGGAGCATAGCGCCGTGTTCGTCAAAGCGGGGGAAGGCGTCGACGTCGAGCGGCGCGGCACCCGCGCCGGCCACCAGTACAACCTCCTCGGCCATATCGGATCGAACACCTCCGGCGTCGTCGTCGAGCCTTATCTCATCACGCTGACCGAAGACTCGGACGTCTTTCCGACGTTTCAACACGATGGTCTGGAGTTCCTCTACATGCTGGAAGGGGAGGTGGTTTACCGGCATGGCAACAATCTTTACCGCATGACTCCGGGGGACAGTCTGTTCTTCGACGCCGACGCGCCGCACGGGCCGGAAGAACTGACCACGCTGCCGATCCGGTATCTGTCGATCATTTCCTATCCGCGCGGCCGCGGAGAGGACTGAGCGCGCGGCAGAGCGTCGCTTCTGCCTCATCTCTTCTCACCCACGCTCCGTTTTCCGGCACGCCCCGAAAGCGAAAAGTTGCCTGAGGAGAAATATATTTTCCTGTAGATTGATTTCGTCGATCTGCTCTGGTAGCAATTTGCGACGTCGACAACGGGGATGGGATCGACACCCGTGCGCGCGAACGGCGAGGGGAGAGAAATGAACATGCAGAATTTCGTTCTGACCGTGTCCTGCAAGTCAACGCGCGGCGTGGTTGCGGCGCTATCGGGATATCTGGCCGAGCAGGGCTGCAATATTGCCGACAGCTCGCAGTTCGACGATCTGGATACCGGCAAGTTCTTCATGCGCACCAGCTTCATCTCGGAGGAGCGGGTTGGCCTTGCGGCTCTCGAGGAAGGGCTGAAGCCGATCGCCTCGAAGTTCGAGATGGAGACGGCTCTCCACGAACAGTCCGAGCGCATGAAGGTGCTGCTCATGGTGTCGCGCTTCGGCCATTGCCTGAACGATCTTCTCTACCGCTGGAAGATCGGCGCCTTGCCGATCGATATCGTCGGCGTCGTTTCCAACCACTTCGACTACCAGAAGGTGGTCGTCAACCACGACATCCCCTTCCACTGCATCAAGGTGACGAAGGAGAACAAGCCCAAGGCCGAAGCCCAGCTGATGGACGTCGTCGAGCAGACCGGCGCCGAACTGATCGTGCTTGCCCGCTACATGCAGGTGCTTTCCGATGCACTCTGCAAGAAGATGTCGGGGAAGATCATCAACATCCACCACTCCTTCCTGCCGTCGTTCAAGGGGGCGAACCCCTATAAGCAGGCCTATGAGCGCGGCGTGAAGCTGATCGGCGCGACGGCGCATTACGTCACCGCCGATCTCGACGAGGGTCCGATCATCGAGCAGGATATCGCCCGCATCACCCATGCGCAGTCGGCCGAGGATTACGTCTCGATCGGCCGCGACGTCGAAAGCCAGGTGCTGGCCCGCGCCGTGCACGCCCATATCCACCACCGCTGCTTCATCAACGGCAACCGCGTCGTCGTCTTCCCGCCGAGCCCGGGTTCCTACGCCTCGGAACGGATGGGCTGAGGCCGATCGAGGCCGAGACCGGCCTTACTCCAACGCCGCCATTACCGCCCATCGCGTCAGAGCGGGAAGCCGCACCAACGCGTGCGAATCGCTGCCGCAGCGGCGCGACAAAAATAATCGGGCCGGCTTGCTTCCCCGCGGAATTCTGAATATATTCAGGAAATAAATATTCCGTATGGGAAAAAAAGAGGGAACGAAATGGCTTTATCTTGGCGTTTCTCCGCCTTGGCGGATCGGCATCGCGCTCTCGGATCGAAACTGGAGGACTGGAGCGGCATGGGAACCGCCTGGACCTACGAGAAGGACATGTCCGAAGAGCATGTCGCGATCCGCACGAAGGCCGGGATCATGGACGTTTCCGGCCTGAAGAAGGTGCACCTGGTCGGTCCGCATGCCATCGCCGTGCTCGACTACATCACCACCCGCGACATGACGAAGATCTATCCCGGACGCTCCGTCTATGCCTGCATGCTGAACGATCGCGGCCATTTCACCGACGACTGTATCGTGTACCGCACCGGTCCGAATTCCTGGATGCTGGTTCACGGCTCCGGCTCCGGCTACGAGGAGATCGTGAAGCAGGCTGCGGGCCGCAATTGCGCAGTCCTGTTCGACGACGACCTGCATGATCTCTCGCTGCAGGGCCCGCTTGCGGTCGACTATCTCGCAAAATATGTGCCTGGCATCCGCGACCTTAAATATTTCCACCACATGCAGACGACGCTCTTCGGCGCGCCCGTCATGATCTCGCGCACCGGCTATACCGGAGAGCGTGGCTACGAAATCTTCGTGCGCGGACAGGATGCGATCATGATCTGGGATCGCATCGTCGCGGAAGGCAAGGAGATGGGCATCATCCCCTGCTGTTTCAGCGTGCTCGACATGCTGCGGGTCGAAAGCTACCTGCTCTTTTATCCTTACGACAATTCGCAGATGTATCCCTTCGCCGACCAGCCGCCCGGCGACAGCCTTTGGGAACTCGGCCTCGATTTCACGGTCAGCCCCGGCAAGACGGGCTTCCGCGGTGCCGAGGAGCATGCGCGCCTGAAAGGCAGGGAACGCTTCAAGATATTCGGCATGCTGATCGATGCCGACGGTCCAGCGGATCTCGGCGACGAAGTCTATGCCGAGGGCAAGAAGGTCGGGGTGATCACCTGCCCGAGCTATTCGACGCTGACGAAGAGATCCATGGCGATTGCCCGTTTGGACGTCGACAAGGCCGTCCAGGGCGCGAAGCTCGAGGTGCACGGCAAGAACCTCAATGCCAGAGCGATCGCCCACACGCTGACCTTCGACGATCCGGAGAAGAAAAAGAGGACGGCCGTGGGCTAGGGAGGCGGCCATGCTTGTCGAAGGCATTAAGAGCCGTCCGGTCTATACGGGACTTTCCATCCAGCCGCGCGCCCGGCGGCACATCTTCGCACTGGAAGGGGAGGGCGCCCATGCCCTCCTCGACCGGAAGCCGGCACTCGACGAGACGGCGCTTTCCCGCAGCGAGATCCTCTATGTCGCGCGCGGCTCGCAGGGCAAGGGAAACGACGAGGCGCTGCGCGCGCTTGGCGCCGATATGTTCTTCGCAGCCCCGACGATCGCGACGCTGCTCTTCCGCCTCAGGGGGACGCTGACGAACGCCCATATGGGGACGCGGCTTTATATCGCCGGCACGGAGGGCTTCATCGGCCAGGCGATGATGGTGGCGCTCGATCACGGCATGGACCATGCCTCGATCATCACCGAACACCGCGGCTCGCTGGCGCGCCGCGTGCAATGTGTCCACTGCAAAGGCGTCACCGAGGACGTCACCCACAGCCCCTTTCCCTGCGGCCATTGCGGTCTGCCGCTTCTCGTACGCGACCATTACTCGCGGCGCCTCGGCGCCTTCCAGGGCGTCAATATCGATGCGGAGGAACCCGGCAGCGCGCCTGATCCGGAGGAGTTGTTCCTGTGAGCGGTGGTACTGAAATTCCCGTCCGAGTGACCCGCGTGACGCCGGTCGCTCATCGCATCAAACGATTTCGCTTCGAGCGCCTCGACGGCCGGGCGATGCCTTATTTCTCCGGTGGCGCCCACGTCATCGTTTCGATGAACGACAATGGTCACGTGCGGCGCAATGCCTATTCGCTGATGTCGGCGCCATATGATTGCTCGGCCTACGAGATCAGCGTGCTGCATGTCGAGGATTCCCGCGGCGGCTCGTCCTTCATGCACGAGAAGGTGCGCGAAGGCGACGAAATGAGGGTATCGCATCCCGTCAACCTGTTTCAGCCGGATTGGCGCGGCCGAAAGCATCTGCTGATTGCCGGCGGCATCGGGATCACGCCCTTCATCGCCATGATGGAGCAGTTTGCCCGCGAAGGCGCCTGTTTCGAAATGCATTATGCCATTCGAACGCGCGACCGCGGCGCATATTGCGAGGACCTCGTCGCCCGCTACGGACCGCATCGGGTGAAGATCTACTGCGATGCCGAAGACAATCGCATTCCGGTCGCCCGCTTGCTCGACAGCCAGCCGCTCGGCACGCATCTCTATGTCTGCGGTCCCGCGGGCATGATCGACGGCGTACTCAAGACCGGGCTGGAGGCTGGCTGGCCGGAGCAGAACCTGCATTCCGAGCGCTTTCTGTCCTCCCAGCCCGGCAAGCCCTTTTCGATCGAGCTGACGCGCTCCGGCAAGACCGTCCATGTCGGTCATCACGAGAGCATGCTGGAGGCGATCGAGGCGGCCGGAATCGATGCGCCCTTTCTCTGTCGCGGCGGTGCCTGCGGGCAGTGTGAAACGATGGTCGCCCTCTGCGACGGCAAGCTGCTGCACAACGACGTCTATCTGACCGACGAAGAAAAGGCTTCCGGCCGAAAGGTGATGCTCTGCGTCTCCCGATTCGAGGGAAAGGCTTTGCATCTCGACCTCTAGAGCCGTCCAGGAAAACCGTCCAACAGTTTTCCGCCCAGAAATGCGTAGTTCAAAGACTTGGATTGTTCGACAAAACGATCCATCGGGCCGATCAGGAGGAGAACGGGCATGGCAATCGCCTTCAAGCAGGAAACGTTCCGGGACGATTTCAGCTATCGCAACAGTCCGGAAAACATCCGGCGCTTTCCGTTTCCCTTCGACCGCGACGAATACATGTACGCGGTCAACATGGAACCGCATGTGAAGGGGCAGAAGGGCACTGCCTTCGAAAGCCTGATCGACGTCGATGAGCACTACGTCGCCGAGATGCACGATCGGGCCCTGGTTCTGAAAGAGGATCCGCTGCGCTACCAGGCGTTGCCCCATATGATGACGGCCCAATGGGATACGCTTGAACTTCTGATGGAGGAGCAGGCCGCCGGCTTCCCCGAACATTTCACGCTCATCAGGAACGGCGATCAATGGCGCTGGATCAACCGGCCGCTCGGCATCGACGACACCTTCACCTTCGGCGATCGCTCGACGCTGCCCTATGAACCGCTCGAATACATCACCCGCCAGGCGCAGGGGGATTTCTGCATCGTAGACCAGCGCGACGGCAATCTCTGGATGGATGCCGGCATGGTCACGACCCAGGCCGACTGGTCGCTCGATTTCGACATCGGCATGAACTTCATGGAATGGCACGGCCCGGTGCCGCTCGCCCATCAGATGGGCGTCTTCGACCGCGCGCTGAAATTCCTCCTGAACCTGCAGCAGGGCAAGCCTACGCGCCGTTTCAACTGGACGATGACGATCAATCCGCGCCTCGATACCAGCCCGGAAAACTATCATAAATGGGGACCCGACCGCGCGACGGTCACACCGGAAAACGTCGGCGAGAAGGTGCATCTGCGCGTCGAGGTGCAGAGCCTGTGGCGCCTGCCGCGCTCGAACGCCATCCTCTTCGTCATCCGCTGCTATCTGATGAATATGAACGAGCTCGTGACGGTCCCCAAATGGGCACGCCGCTTTCCGCGCGTGCTCAGCACGCTGCCGCCCGAGCTCATCGATTACAAGGGCTTGACGCGCTATCGCCAGACGACGATCGACTGGCTTACGAAATTCGACGACGGCGCGCCGACCAGTCCCGGCACATTCCCGGATTGACGCCGTTTCCAGCGCCAAGACGACTGCATGCAATTGCAACTTCACAAAAGCAAAAGGGGAATGCGTCATGACAAGAGTTGCCGTCATCGGTGCCGGTCCATCGGGCCTCGCCCAGTTGCGGGCCTTCCAGTCGGCCGCCCAGAAGGGTGCCGAGATTCCGGAGATCGTCTGCTATGAAAAGCAGTCCGATTGGGGAGGGCTGTGGAACTATACCTGGCGCACCGGGCTGGACGAATATGGAGAGCCGGTGCATGGCAGCATGTATCGCTACCTCTGGTCGAACGGTCCGAAGGAATGCCTGGAATTCGCGGACTACACCTTCGAGGAGCACTTCGGCAAGCCGATCGCCTCCTACCCGCCGCGCGCGGTGCTGTGGGATTATATCAAGGGCCGTGTGGAGAAGGCGAATGTGCGCGACTGGGTGCGTTTCAATACGCCGGTGCGCATGGTGCACTTCGACGAAGAGACGAAGAAATTCACGGTTATCGCTCATAACCGCCTCGAAGACCGCATGTATGACGAGGAATTCGACTACGTCGTCGTTGCGAGCGGCCACTTCTCGACACCGCACGTTCCCTATTTCGAAGGCGTGAAAACCTTCAACGGCCGCGTTCTGCACGCCCACGATTTCCGCGATGCGCTGGAATTCAAGGGTAAGGACGTTCTCATCGTCGGCCGGAGCTACTCGGCCGAGGATATCGGTTCGCAATGCTGGAAGTATGGGGCGAAATCGGTAACGACGAGCTACCGCTCAAAGCCGATGGGCTTCAACTGGCCGGAAAATTTCGAGGAACGGCCGCTGCTGACGAAGCTCGAAAACAAGACGGCTCATTTCGCGGACGGCTCGACGAAGGAAGTGGACGCGCTGATCCTGTGCACCGGCTACCAGCACCATTTTCCGTTTCTGCCGGATGAACTCAGGCTCAAGACCGCCAACCGCCTTTGGGCCGACCATCTCTACAAGGGCGTGGTCTTCGACAAGAATCCGCAGCTTTTCTACATCGGTATGCAGGATCAGTTTTATACCTTCAACATGTTCGACGTGCAGGCCTGGTGGGCGCGCGACGTCATGATGGGCCGCATCGCGCTGCCGCCGGAAGAGGAACTGAAGGCCAATTTCGACATGTGGCGCGCCCGCGAGGAAACGCTCGAGCATGCCGAGGAGATGATCTGGTATCAGGGCGACTATGTGAAGGAGCTACTGGCCGAAACCGATTATCCGAGCTTCGATATCGAAGGGGTCAACCGGACCTTCATGAAGTGGGAGCACCACAAGGCGGAAAACATCATGGGTTTTCGCGACAATGCCTATCGTTCGCTGATGACGGGCAATATGTCGCCCAAGCATCACACGCCTTGGGTGGAAGCGCTCGACGACTCCCTGGAGGAATATCTGCGCGCTTGACGATCTTCGGCTCGGCGCATGCCCTTCCCACCTGTGGGAGGGGCTAAATTCCACTTGCGCGGCCGGCAAGGCGTAGAGAGGATTTCCCAAATCGGTTCAGGAGCGCGGCCGCTTCTTCTGCGGATCGTAGTGCGACAGCGGCACGACGATTGCGGGCAGGCGCTTCTGCTGGCCGTCGAGCTTGCCGATCTCCACCTGCGTGCCGACCGTCGCATGCGTAACGTCGATCCGGGCAAGCGCGATCGTCTTGCCGAGGACCGGTGAGTGGGTGGCACTGGTGATGACGCCGATCTGCGCGCGTCCGACATGCACGCAGTCGCCGTGGCCGACCGCCTCGTTCGCCTGTATGTCGAGGCCGACCATCAAGTGGCGCGGGTTTTCCTTGCGGCGGATCAGCGCTTCGCGGCCGATGAAATCGTCATGCTTGGACTTCAGTGGCACCGTGAAGCCGATACCGGCCTCGAACGGGTCGGTCTGATCGTCGAAGTCGTAATGAGCGAAGATCAGTCCCGCCTCGATGCGGACCATGTCGAGCGCTTCCAGCCCCATCGGCTTCAGCCCATGCGGCTCGCCGGCCCGCCAGACCGCGTCGAAAACGGTCAGGGCGTCTTTTGGGTGACAGAATATCTCGTAGCCGAGCTCGCCGGTATAGCCGGTGCGCGAGACGACGATGGGCGCGCCCTCGAAGCCTCCGATGCGACCGACCGCGAAGCGGAACCATTCGAGCTCGCCGATCGTGGGCTGACGCGGTGCCGTCCAGACGATCTCCTTGAGGATGTCGCGGCTCTTCGGGCCCTGAACGGCAATATTGTGCATCTGATCGGTCGAGGAGCGCACCCAGGCCTTGAAGCCTTTCTTCTCCGTCTGCTCGCGCAGCCAGATGCCGCTGTAATCGTCCCCGCCGATCCAGCGGAAGTTCTTGTCGCCGAGACGGAAAAGGGTGCCGTCGTCGATCATCCCGCCATGCTCGTAGCACATCGCGGAGTAGACGACCTGCCCGGTAGAAAGCTTGCGCACGTCGCGCGTCAGGCAGTATTGCAGCAATTCCTCGGCATCCGGACCGGTGACCTCGAACTTGCGCAACGGCGAGAGATCGATCACTGCCGCCCTTTCCCGGCAGGCCCAGTATTCCTCGACTGGCCCCGCCGACGAAAACCGGTTCGGCAGCCAATAGCCGCGATATTCAGCGTAGTCTCGCGTCAGCGCCGAGAAACGGGGGTGAAAGGCGGTTTCACGCGTCAGTTCGGGATCGGCATCTGGTGTCATGCGATAGGCTACCGCTCGTGAGAATTGCTCTTTTCCGGAAAAGGTCCGGACGTGGATGTCGGTCGGATCCCAGCCGTTTGCCGCGTCGATATCGTCGGGGCAGGAGGAGGAGACGCAGACGAGGTCGGTCAGGGCCCGCATCAGCACGTAGTCGCCCGGACGCGACCAGGGCTCATCGAGATAGAGCTGATTGTTGTGGTCGATATCGGTGTTGTAGAAATAGTTGAGCGCCTCCCAGCCCTTGCGGCCGGGAATGCCATAAGGCGCAAGCGCCGCGTTGAAATTGTCGGTACAGTTGACGTGGCCGGGATAGCCCATGTCATCGTAATAGCGCGAATTGCAGGCGGTGGCGAAAGCGTCGTGACGGCCAACCGTGTCCTGCACGATCTCCACCAGCGGCTCGAAATCGCGATCGAAAGCCTTGGAGGGCAGGCCCGGCGCCGGGTAGCTGCGCCCGAGCAGGGTACGGGTGACGGTTGAGTCGAGAGCCAGGTCGAGGCCCTTGTCGACCTTGCGGGCGGCAAAGGCCTGAAAGTCCGTGCACTGGCGGCCATAGACGTCGATGATCTGTATGAATTCTCCGGCCCGCACGAAATACGCCGAAGCGGTTGCAGCCTTGATGCGGATGTCTTCGATCGGATCGGCAAGCGGCTCCGGCAAGGCGGAGGAATAGTCGCGGACCACCCTGCTGCGGCGGACCCTGACTTCGATGGGCGTTGCCGTGTCCTGTGCCTCGGGCGACATCGCCTCTGCGGGTGCGGCAACGATCAGCAGCCCCTTCAGCGCGATCGTGAATTCGACCCTGTTGCCCGGCGTGGACCGTTCCCCGAAGATGCGGAGCGCGCCGGCCGTGGCCAGATCCGCACCGCGGCGCCGAAGCGCGCTTCGAATGCGCAGCGTGCCCGCTTCTTCGCGGGAGAGAATGGTCTTGAGGCCCTCGGCGGCATTGGTGAACGCCGCGCCGAGGCCTGCCGCCTGGAAGCGGCCGCTTTCGTCAACGAAGGAAAGCTCGCATGCCTGGCCGCCCTCCGCATCGGTGACCGTCACCAGGTCTCCCGCTTCGACGCGTACGACCAGCGAGCCGCCACCCTTGCATCGGTATCGTTCAGTGTCCTTCGGCAGCGCCGGAATGCCCGGATAGCGGATGATGCTCGCCGAAACGGGCCTCCCCCCAAGTATCCCAGGACGGCGATTTTCCATAGCACCCTCGCGGCCGAATGTTGGCCCCTGCCCGGATCATGCTGGCAAAATACCGAGCTGAAGTAAAGGAGATATATTGACTATGAAGAAACTTTCTTCACTATGCATAAACGGCCGGATCTGAATTCAATGCATAAATGGGGCACCAAGACATCGGGCCGGCTGCCGTGGGAGGCACGTTCAGGGAGACGTATCGAAGAACACGTCCGGAACAAATAAAAGGGGAATTCAGCGATGACAGATGTGGTGAACGCCGGCATTGCTGCCGGCACCGAGGGGAAGCTTATACGCGCGCTCGACTGGAAGGGCGCTTTCTGGGTGGCAGCTGGCGTGCCGCCACTCGTGCTCTTCTCCATCGGCGGCATTGCCGGCACGACCGGCAAGCTGGCCTTCGCGGTCTGGATCATTTCGATGATCATGGGCTTCCTGCAATCCTTCACCTATGCGGAAATCGCCGGGATGTTCGCCAACAAGTCCGGCGGCGCCTCGATCTATGGAGCGACCGCATGGCTGCGCTATTCGAAACTCATCGCGCCGCTTTCCGTCTGGTGCAATTGGTTCGCCTGGTCGCCGGTGCTCTCGCTCGGCTGCGTGATCGCCGCGGGCTATATCCTCAATGCCCTCTTCCCGATTCCGGCGGCGGATTCGCAGGCGGTGCTCGACTGGATCGGCGCCCATGCCGCCTCCGTCACCGCCGATAGCCCCCGTGTCGCCGAGTATATCGCGGCCCATGCCGGCACCCCGCCGGAAGATGCCGTCAAGGCGGTTCTCGCAGCCGACGGCGTAGCGGCGCTGACGCCCATGATCCGCAACTGGTCGCTGGTCAGCTTCAGCATACCCTTCCTCGCCACGGCCAATATCAACGCCACATTCCTGATCGGCGGCATCCTGATGCTGATCATCTTCGCGATCCAGCATCGCGGCATCGCCGGGACCGCCAGCGTTCAGAAGTGGCTCGCTATGCTCGTCCTCATTCCCTTGCTGATCATCGGCATCTATCCGATCGTCAGCGGCCATATCGTTGCCTCCAACGTCACCGGCCTCGTGCCACCGACGGCCGCCTATTCCGGCGAGGACGGCACCTGGAGCAATGGCGGCTGGACGCTCTTTCTCGGCGGCCTCTATATCGCCGCCTGGTCGACTTACGGGTTCGAGACGGCGGTCTGCTATACGCGCGAACTGAAGAACCCGCGGACCGACACCTTCAAGGCGATCTTCTATTCCGGCCTCGTCTGCTGCCTGTTCTTCTTCCTCGTACCCTTCGCCTTCCAGGGGGTGCTTGGTCATGCCGGCATGCTGGCGCCCGGCATCATCGACGGCACGGGTGTGGCCGAGGCGCTCGGGGGCCTGATCGGCGCCGGCCGTATCGTCACCCAGCTTCTCGTCGTTCTGATGATTCTCGCGCTCTTCCTCGCCATCATGACGGCGATGGCCGGTTCCTCGCGCACGCTTTACCAGGGCTCGAAGGACGGCTGGCTGCCGAAATATCTCAACCATGTGAACGAGAACGGCGCGCCGACCCGGGCCATGTGGACCGACTTCGCTTTCAATCTGTTCCTGCTTGCCATCGCCTCGGACGTCGGCGGCTACTTCTTCGTGCTCGCCGTCTCCAATGTCGGCTACATCATCTTCAACTTCCTGAACCTCAACTCCGGCTGGATCCACCGTATCGACTCCGGCCATATCGAGCGGCCCTGGAAGGCGCCGACCTGGCTGATCGGCCTGAACACTGTGCTGGCCTTCGTGAACGCGCTCTTCCTGGGCGCCGGCGCCAAGGTCTGGGGCTACTCCAATGCGTTGTGGGTCGGCTTCATCTTCGCCGCGCTCATCCTGCCGGTCTTCGCCTATCGCCACTACTTTCAGGATCGCGGCAGGTTCCCGCTCGAAGCCATGGAGGATCTCGGCCTCTCCGGGCAGAACCTCGGCGTCAGGAAGGCGGGCATGTTACCCTATCTGGCGCTCGGCGGAGGCCTCGCCATCGTGCTGTTTGCCAACTGGTTCTTCCAGCTGCCGGCCTGAACTCGGGGGCAGTGGCACGTTCTGCATCAGACCCTGCGATCGAAACACAGAAAAAGGCCCGCTTCGGCGGGCCTTTTGTGATGGTATGTCCGGTCGCGGAAGTGCGTCCTCTCAGACATTGTCGCCTTCGGTCGATGTTCCCTGTGCCTTGCCGGCGCTGCCGGCGCCCCATTTCCAGCCGCTGATCGCCGGCATGTCCTCGCCGTATTTCTCGATATGGTGCCTGTGGTCGATCAGCCGCTCGTGGATCGCCTGCTTGAAATAGGCCGCGCGGGCGCCGAGTTGCGGCAGCCGGTCGATGACGTCCTCGACCAGATGGAACCGGTCCAGATGGTTGAGCACCACCATGTCGAAGGGCGTCGTCGTCGTCCCCTCTTCCTTGTAGCCGCGGACATGCAGATTGGCATGGTTCGTTCGGCGATAGGTGAGGCGGTGGATCAGCCAGGGATAGCCATGAAAGGCGAAGATGATCGGCTTGTCCTTGGTGAACAGGGCGTCGAAG
Source organism: Ensifer sp. D2-11 (assembly GCF_054161295.1). NCBI lineage: Bacteria > Pseudomonadati > Pseudomonadota > Alphaproteobacteria > Hyphomicrobiales > Rhizobiaceae > Ensifer > Ensifer sp. D2-11. Next base: position 3,142,824 of record NZ_CP096433.1, on the reverse strand, counting down.
TCGCGGTCCGGCAGGCCGTGCGGGTGCTCTCCCGATGGCTGCAGCTTCATCAGATTGACGACGTTGATCACCCGCACCTTCAATTCCGGCAGGTGTTCGCGCAGCAATTGCACCGCGGCGAGCGTCTCCAGCGTCGGAACATCGCCGCAACATGCCATGACCACATCCGGCTCGCAGCCTTTGTCGTTGCTTGCCCATTCCCAGATGCCGAGGCCCTCGGTGCAATGCTTCACCGCCTGGTCCATGGTCAGCCATTGCGGCGACGGCTGTTTGCCGGCGACGACGACGTTGATGTAGTTGCGGCTCCTCAGGCAATGGTCCGTCACCGACAGCAGCGTATTGGCGTCCGGCGGCAGATAGACGCGGATGATGTCCGCCTTCTTGTTGACCACGTGATCGATGAAGCCGGGGTCCTGATGGCTGAAGCCGTTATGGTCCTGGCGCCAGACATGCGAGCTCAGGAAATAGTTCAGGGAAGCGATCGGGCGCCGCCACGGGATCTCGTTGCAGACCTTCAGCCATTTGGCGTGCTGGTTGAACATCGAATCGATGATGTGAATGAAGGCTTCGTAGCAGGAAAAGAAGCCGTGGCGTCCGGTCAGGAGATAACCTTCGAGCCAGCCCTGGCATTGATACTCGCTCAGGACCTCCATAAGCCGTCCGTCGGGCGACAAGTGGTCGTCTTCCGGATAGATGTCCGCCATGAAACAGCGATCCGTGACCTCGAGCACGTCCTGCCAGCGGTTCGAGTTGTTTTCGTCCGGACTGAACAGGCGGAAGTTCCCGGACTTCAGGTTGAGCTTCATCACGTCGCGCAGATAGCTGCCCATCACGCGGGCCGACTCGGCCGTGGCCGCTCCGGGGCTCTGAACCGCAACCGCATAATCGCGGAAGTCGGGCATCTTCAGGTCGCGCAGCAACAGCCCGCCATTGGCATGCGGATTGTCGCTCATCCGGCGGCGTCCCGGTGGGGCAAGCGCCGCCAGTTCCGCCGTCAGCCGCCCGTCACCGTCGAAGAGCTCCTCCGGCCGATAGCTCTTCATCCAGCCTTCGAGGATGCGGATATGCTCCGGCTTGTCCATGTCTCCCATCGGAACCTGATGCGATCGCCAGTAATCCTCGCATTTCTTGCCGTCGATCTCGGCCGGGCAGGTCCAGCCCTTGGGTGTGCGGAAGACGATCATGGGCCATGCAGGGCGTTTCAGATTGCCGTTGACCCGGGCGTCGGTCTGAATGCGCCTGATATCCGCGAGCGCGGTATCGAGCGCGGCCGCCAGCTGCTGATGCACGTCTGCGGGATCATGACCCTCGACGAAAAGCGGCGCATAGCCCATGCCCTCGAAGAACTTCTGCAGCTCCTCTCTGGGAATGCGTGCGAGAAAGCAGGGATTGGCGATCTTGTATCCATTGAGGTGCAGGATGGGCAGGACGCAGCCGTCGCGCGCCGGATTCAGGAACTTGTTGCCGTGCCAGCCGGTCGCGAGCGGGCCCGTTTCGGCTTCCCCGTCGCCCACCACGCAGGCGACGATCAGCTCCGGATTGTCGAAGGCGGCACCGTAGGCATGGCTCAACGCATAGCCGAGCTCGCCGCCCTCGTGAATGCTGCCCGGCGTTTCCGGCGCGACATGGCTCGGGATGCCGCCGGGGAAGCTGAACTGCTTGAACAGCTTCCGCAGGCCTTCGGCGTCCTGGCTGATATCCGGATAGACCTCGCTATAGGTGCCCTCCAGATAGGCGTGGGCGACAAGCGAGGGCCCGCCATGCCCGGGGCCGATGACATACATCATCTCCAGATCGTCGCGCTTGATCACCCGGTTCAGGTGCACATAGAGCATGTTCAGGCCGGGCGACGTACCCCAATGGCCGAGAAGCCGCGGTTTGATGTGCTCCCGCTTCAGCGGCTCGCTGAGAAGCGGGTTGTCGAGGAGGTAGATCTGGCCGACGGAGAGATAGTTCGACGCCCGCCAGTAGGCGTCCATCCGCTGAAGTTCATCTGCAGACAGCGGACCGGCGGATAAAGGCTCTTGGCTGGAAACGTCACGTGCCGTCCTGGGGGAAGTCATGTATTCCTCCTGAAGCGAGAGCTCGGATAGCGACGGTGCAACGAGCCGCCGAAGCTGCCGCTGCAGAATCTATGGCGGTGCGGCGCCAGGGCAATGCCGAGCGTAGCGGCAGGGACGGAAAACCGTGGTCTTGCGGAGCCGGTCGCCTCAACCCGGCAACTTCGCCGCCGCATGACGCCCGCCCTGATAGCGCACGCCGTCCGAAGGCTCCTCCTCACGCTTCTCAATCTCGTGCCGGTAAGGCTCGCTGCTGTCCTGCGGGCGCCAGCCGAGGAAGTCCGCATGCCCGTTAGACCACCAGACGTCGCGGTTGGCGGAGACGCCGTAGAGCACCAGATGGCCGATTTTTGGGGCATCGAGAAGCCGGCGCACAAGCGCCAGGAAATCACGCGGGCTCAGCCAGGTGGAGAGCATGCGCCGGTTGGTGGGTTCGGCGAAGCAGCTGCCGATCCTGAGGCAGGCGGTTTCCATGCCGTATTTGTCGAAATAGAGCCGGGAAAGGTCCTCGCCGAAGCACTTGCTGACGCCGTAAAGGCTGTCCGGCCGCCGCGGCGACAGGTGGTCGAGCGTCTCGCCGATGGGATGGAAGCCGGTCACATGGTTGGTGCTCGCAAAGAGGATGCGGTTCACGCCGGCTTTTCGCGCCGCCTCGTAGAGATTGTAGGTGCCGAGAATGTTGGCCTGAAGAAGAGCGTCGAAGTCTGACTCCACCGAGATCGCACCGAGATGCAGGATCGCATCGCAACCGCGCACGAGTTGGTCGACCGCCTCGCGCTCGGCGAGGTCGCATCGCACGATCTCCTCGCCCTCTCCGGCGGGAGAAAGCGTGGCGACATCCGAAAGGCGCAAAACATCGGCGCAGCCCTTCAGCCCCTCGCGGGCATAGCGGCCGAGGCCGCCCGCGGCCCCGGTTATCAATAGTCGCGTCGTCATGCGTACAACCTGCTTGGCACGGATCGCGATGATTTCGGGTCTAATGACCAGTCGTCGTCGGGATCAATGAATCTCGGGTTCGGGCAGCTTATGGGGCGATTGCAGGAAGGTGAAGTCGCAGCCTTCCGGCGCCTGCTGGATATGCTCCGCATGCATCTTCAGATAGCCCCTCGAATAGTCGCGCTCCGGCGGCCTCCATTCGGCGAGCCGGCGCTCGATCTCCGCCTGATCGACCTCGAGCGTGATCGTGCGGCGGGCAACGTCGAGCGCGATGATGTCGCCGTTGCGGACCGCTGCCAGCGGGCCGCCGACATAGGCCTCCGGTGCTACGTGGAGGATGCAGGCGCCGTAGCTGGTGCCGCTCATGCGGGCGTCGGAAATGCGCACCATGTCGCGCACGCCTTCTTTGAGGAGCTTCCTCGGGATCGGCAGCATGCCCCATTCCGGCATGCCCGGTCCGCCGACCGGCCCGGCATTGCGCAGGATCATCACCGTGTCGGCTGTGACGTCGAGATCATCGTCGTTCACCGCTTTCATCATAGCGTCGTAATCGTCGAAGACGAGCGCCGGACCGCGGTGTTGGAGCAGGGCAGGGTCGGCCGCCGCTGGTTTCATGACGCAGCCCTGCGGCGCAAGGTTGCCTTTGAGAATGGCCGTGCCGCCGCGCGCGGCCACCGGCCTGTCGAGCGGGCGGATCACCTCCGGCAGATGGACCTCCGCCTCATCGAGGGCGCCGCCGATCGTGCCGATCACATTGCGTTCCCCGGTATGCAGGAGCGGCTTCAATTGTTTCCAGAGCGCGATCAGGCCGCCGGCATAGTAGAAGTCCTCCATCAGGAATTCACCGGTCGGCCGGATGTTGCAGAGAACAGGGACTTCGGCCGATACGCGATCGAAATCATCGAGCGTCAGAGGAACGCCGCAACGGCGCGCGATCGCGATAAGATGGATCATCGCATTGGTCGAGCCGGCCATCGCCATGTGCACCGCGAGCGCATTCTCGAATGCCTTCGCCGTCAGAATGTCGGACGGCTTCAGATCCTCGAAGACCATCTCGACGATGCGCGCGCCGGAAAGCGCGGCCATGCGCGCATGACCGGCATCCGCCGCGGGGATGGCGGAGGCGCCGGGCAGCGAAAGCCCCAGCGTGTCGGCAAGCGCCGTCATGGTCGAGGCCGTGCCCATGGTCATGCAGGTGCCGAAGGAGCGGGCGATTCCGCGCTCCATTTCGCTCCATTCGTTCTCGGTGACGCGGCCGGCTTCCTTTTCCGCCCAGTATTTCCAGACGTCCGATCCCGAACCCAGCATCCGGCCGCGATAATTGCCGCGCAGCATCGGCCCGGCCGGCACGAAGATCGTCGGCAGGTCGACCTGGATCGCTCCCATGATCGTTCCCGGCGTGGTCTTGTCGCAGCCGGCAAGCAGGACGACGCCGTCGACCGGATGCGAGCGAATGAGCTCCTCCACCTCCATGGCCAGGAAATTGCGGTAGAGCATCGTCGTTGGCTTCACATAGGTCTCGGCAAGCGACATGGCCGGCAGCTCGATCGGAAAGCCGCCCGCCTGCCAGACGCCGCGCTTGACCTCCTCTGCCCGAGCCCTGAGATGTGCGTGGCACGGATTGATGTCGCTCCAGGTATTGATGATCGCGATGACGGGCTTGTTTGCGAGTTCCGCATGGTCGTAGCCCATCTGATAGAGGCGGGACCTGTGACCGAAGGCGCGCAGGTCCTTGACGCCGAACCAGCGAAAGCTTCGAAATTCCTCCGGCTTCTTGCGCCTGGTCATCGGCACGCTCCTTTGCATTTGCGGGCGGGTCGGCTAGATTGCGCCTGTACAGAAAAATGACAGGTGAAGGCAGACCCTTGAACGACGTAACGTTGAAACTGAAACCGGCGCGGCGGGAGCGGCTTGCCGATGTTCTCTACGGGCAAATTCTCGAGCAGATCGCCAGCGGCCAGATGGCCGAGGGGGCGAAGCTGCCGTCCGAAGCGCATATCTGCCGCGACTTTCAGGTTTCCCGTCCGGTCGTGCGGGAGGCGCTGATGCGGCTGCAGGCCGACGGCCTGGTGGTTTCGCGCCAGGGTATCGGCACCTTCGTGAAATCGCGCCCGTCCGACAAGCTCACCAGTCTCGCCGCTTCGGCCGAGATCGCGAGCTATCTGAGGGCTTTCGAGCCCCGGCTCGCGCTGGAGACGGAATGCGCGGGGCTTGCCGCGATGCGCCGGACAAAGGCTCAGCTCAATCAGATCGGCGAGGCGCTGGCGGCGCTGGAAGGCGCCTTCGCGCGCGGCGAAACCGGTTGGGAAGAGGATTTCGCCTTTCACCACGCCGTGGCAGAAGCCGCGGGAAACGAGCTTTTCCCGCGGCTTCTGGAAGAACTGCGTGACATTCTCAGCGGCTCGATGCGCATGGCGCTCGGCCTGACGCGGCAGGGCTCCGATGATCGCCGCCGCCGTGTCCTCGAAGAACACCGCAAGATCTACTCTGCCATTTCGGGCCAGAACCGGGACCTCGCCCGCCTTTACATGCGCTACCATCTGACGGAATCGCGCGCCCGTATCACCGGCTCCCATGGCGATCTCTGATCCGGTCATGCTCCGATCCACTTCAAGCGCTCGCCGATAGCCCGGCTCACGCTGCCGCGGCGCACCGCGCGGAGCGGCAGGCCTTCAGAATCGCGGTTTCAAGGGGCGTCTTCATGCAAATCTCCCGGCCGGTTTCTTGTATTTTTATTTTACAAGTTGAGCGAGGGCAAGAGCAATGATAGAGCAAACACCTGCGGCAACGAATTCAAATATGGACTTTAAGCGCCTCTGTACGCATTTCTCCTGGCAGCGGCCCGGGCCCATGGTGTGAAACATGTCTTTCGATTTAACATTTGAGTGTCTTCTGGAGTCGCGCTGCGACGTCGCCGAAAGCCCGGTTTTCGATGAGCGCCGGAACTGCCTGTTCTTCGTCGATATCGGCCGCAGCGCCCTTCATCGCGTCGATCTTTCAGGCGCCGGCCACGTCGAATGGACCGTCGAGGGCGGCGCCTGCAGCACCGGCCTTGCGCGCTCCGGACGCCTCGTGCTGGCGCAGCGCGATCGCGTGGTTCTGTTCGATCCCGACGCCGGCGCGGTCACCAGGGAAATCGCCGCGATCGAGCCGGACATTGCGGATACGCGTCTCAACGACGGCAAGGTGGGACCGGACGGCGCCTTCTGGGTGGGGACGATGCACGATGTGCCCGACCGCCGCCCCGTCGCGTCGCTCTACCGCGTCTCGCCCGAGGGCGCGGTGGAACGCAAGGTGGAAGGCGTGGTCTGCTCCAACGGCCTCGCCTGGAGCGGCGACGGTTCCCTTCTGTTTCACTCGGATTCGCGCGGGGCCTGGATCGACCGCTGGCAGTTCGATCCCGCAACGGGCGCGCTTTCCGGGCGCAGGCGGCTGGCAAGCCTGGACGAGGCGAGCGGCCGGCCGGACGGAGCCGCCACCGACGCGGAAGCCCATTACTGGAGCGCCGGCGTGTCGGCGGGCATCGTCAATCGCTTCTCGCCCGAAGGCCGCCTTGTCGGGACGCACCGCTTTCCGGTGCCGGCGCCGACCATGCCCTGCTTCGCCGGACCGGACTTGAAGACGCTTCTCGTCACGTCGCTGCGGCCCGCGGGCATCGGCAAGGAAAACCGCTCCGGCGGCATTTTTGTCGCAAGAAGCCCCGTGGCGGGTGTGGCCGTCCACCGCTTCGACGATCGTTGGATTTGAGGCTGCGTCTGCGGTCCGATCAGCGCTCCGGGACAGGCGGCAGTTCGGGCGCATCCAGTCCCCTGAAGGGATCGCACCAGGCATCGATCTCCTCGAGCCGGTCATTCCAGCGGCAGATGTTGGGATAATCGCCAAGCGGCAGCCCGGCGGCATCGTTGAAGGGCAGAAAGGTCGCCATTCGGAAATCCGCATGGGACACGGCGCCTCCGACCAGCCAGTTCCGCCCGGAAAGCTCCATATCGAGTATCGCCGCTGCCGTACGGAACATCCTCAGCCCCTCCTCGATCAGCTGCTGGTCGATCGGGCCGAGCCCATAGCGCTGCTTCGTGCCGCGCTCGAACTGCACCATGTCGCAAGCTCGTACGAAGTTTTCCTTGCCCCAGCTGATCCATCGGACCATGTCGGGTTCGTCGTCGCCGATGCGCCAGAAATCCGATTGCATCGCGCGTGAAAGCCGGCAGGCGATCGCGTCGGCCTCCCAAAGGCTTTTTCCGGCCTCCACGAGTATCGGCAGCGAAAGGTTCGGGTTGAGCGGCCGAAACCGTTCCGCCTGCCCCGGCGCGAAGGGCGAGGCGAACTCGAACTCGACCTCGGCCCCGAGATGGCGTGCCACCGCGACGGCAAGACGCGGATTGGGATTGCGGCTGTAGAACAGTTTCATCGCATGGCCCTGCCGTCGGCGCCGAAGACATGGCAGCGCGACGGGTCGAAGTGGACGGCGAGATTGGAGCCGCGCTCGACCTTCTGCTGCCCCTCCAGCGCGACGGTCAGCTGCTGGCGATCCGGCGTGATCCCGTAGAGCATGGTTTCGCCGCCGAGATTCTCGACGATCTCGACATTGACGGTAGCGAGCTTGATACCGCCCTCGCGCGCGGAAAGATGCTCCGGCCGGATGCCGAACGTGACGTCCTGCCCCTGTGTCGCACCGTTCAGGCGGCGGGGAAGGCGGATCGTTCCGCCGCAGACCTCGATCGCCGTTTCGCTTCCGGTGACGTCCGCGATCCGCGCCTTGAGAAAATTCATCTTGGGGCTGCCGATGAAGCCGGCGACGAAACGGTTGACGGGATTGTTGTAGAGATCGAGCGGTGCGCCCACCTGCTCGATCCGGCCGGAATTCAGGACGACGATCTTGTCGGCCATGGTCATGGCCTCCACCTGATCGTGCGTCACATAGATCATGGTGTTGCCGAGGTCCCGATGAAGCCTTGAGATCTCCACGCGCATCTGCACGCGGAGTTCGGCGTCGAGGTTGGAAAGCGGCTCGTCGAAGAGGAAGATGCGCGGCTCGCGCACGATCGCGCGGCCGATCGCCACGCGCTGCCGCTGACCGCCGGAGAGCGCCTTCGGCTTGCGGTCGAGCAGCTTTTCGATCTGCAGGATCTCGGCCGCCCGGCGCACCTTCGGCTCGATTTCGGCCTTCTTGAAGCCGGCCGTTTCGAGGCCGAAAGCGAGATTCTTGTAGACCGACATGTGCGGATAGAGCGCATAGGACTGGAACACCATAGCAATGCCGCGTCTGGCGGGTGCCACTTCGTTCATCCGGTCGCTGTCGAGCATCAGCGTGCCGCCGGAAATCTCCTCCAGTCCGGCGATCATTCTGAGCAGCGTCGACTTGCCGCAACCGGACGGACCCACGAAGACGGCGAACTCGCCGGGGTCTATGGTCAGGTCGATGCCGTGGATCACGTCGAGCGCGCCGTAGCGCTTCTCGACCTTCTGAAGAACGACGCTCGTCGCCATGTCAAAGTCCCTCCCTGCGGCCTTTATCGGGTATTCGCACGCCAATCGGCATATTTCGGGCTGTCCGGCCCAAGCGGTAACTCAATTTCGCGGCCGGTATCGGCGGATTGATAGATCGCGGTGACCAGTTCCAGTGCGCGGCGCGCGTCCTGCGTCGTCACGGGCAGGGGTCCCCTGCCGCTCAGGAAATCGTGGAAATGCGCCATCTGGGTGGTAAAGCGTGGCGAGACCGGGCGCCAGTCGCCGGTCACTTCGTCTATCCGCGCCTGCACTTCGTCATTTGACGCGATGATCTTCCACGGATCCTTACCCGGCGCATAGGGTTCGTGGCTGCTTTCGAAGGTGACGTTCTCGAAATGCAGCCTGAGCCGGCTGATCTGCTCCTGCGAGCCGAGCGTACAGGAAAGCGAAACGAAGGCGCCGTTCTTCATGAGCAGGCTCGCCGAGGCGCAATCCTCGACCTCGATGTCGTTGACCCGGGTCGCGACGCGGCCGAATACGCGCGCCACCGGGCCGAGAAGATGCAGCATCATATCGTGCAGATGCAGCGCGTGGGTGACGAGCACGCCGCCGAGCTCCGTCGCCCACTTGCCGCGCCAGGGGACGGAATAATATTCGGGCGTGCGCAGCCAGAACGTCTCGACCGAGCCGACATAGGGCTTGCCCGCGATGCCCGCCTCGATGATGCGCTTGGCTTTCTCGATGCCGTCGCCATAGCGGTACTGGAAGATCGGCATCAGCACGCCGCGGGCCTCTTTCTCGGCTTCCATGATCGCATCGACGCCCGCGAGCGATCCGGTCAGCGGCTTTTCGCAGATCACATGCTTGCCGGCGGCAAGTGCTGCGAGCACCTGTTCGAGATGGATGCCTGGCGGGGTGCAGATGTCGATGATGTCGATGCTGTCGTCGGCGAGCAGTTCGTCGAAGGAGCGGGTCCGCTGCTCGATGCCGAATTCGTTGCCGACCTCGTTCAGCCGCTCCTCGTTGAGGTCGCAGAGAGCCTGGACCCGGAACTTGTCCGGGTGCGGCTGATAGCCTTCGACGATGTGCGAACGCCCGATGCCGCAGCCGATGATGGCAACTGTCTTCACGCTCATGTCAGTTCCTGTCCCCGTTCTGTTCGGCGATCGCCTGCGCCTGAAGCGCAAGCTCCATGGCCTTGAAGCAGCGCTCCTGCGGCATTGCGGTTTCGGTCCTGTCGCGGATGTCGGCGAGGAACTGGCGCCCGAAGGGCAGGTCGACGCGAGAGCAGTCGATATGTTCGACGCCGTTGCGGTCCGCGAGAAACAGGTGGTTGCCGCCTTCGCGGCCGGCGAGATCGACCGTCTTGCGGACCTCGATCGTTCCGGAGGTGCCGACGATGAAGAGCCGGCCGTCACCCCAGGTCGGCATTCCCTCCGGGGTCAGCCAGTTCACATGGATCATACCGGTTGTCCGCCCCGTCGAGAGGTGGATACTGCCCGTATCCTGCAGTTCCGGAGCGTCGGGAACGCTCCGGTTGCCGACGCTCGCCGATAGCACGGTCGCGTCGTTGACGCCGGTGAAGAACAGGAACTGCTCGCACTGGTGCGACGCGATGTCGGTCAGGATGCCGCCATAGTCCGCGCGGCGGAAGAACCAGTCGGGCCGCGTCTCGCGGCGCAGCCTGTGCGGGCCGAGGCCGACGATGTGCACCACCTCGCCGATCGCGCCGGCGGCGACGAGCTCGCCGGCCTTGACCGTGGCTGGGCTCTCGAAATGCTCCGAATAGAGGATCGAGAAGATGCGGCCCGTCTCGGCCTGGACCCGGCGCAGCTTGGCGAGCTGGTCGAAGCTCGTCATGCCCGGCTTGTCGACAAGCACGTCCTTGCCGTGCTGCATGGCACGGATCGCCAGTTCCGCGCGCTCGCTCGAAACGGCGGCCGAGACGATGAGGCCGATGTTCTCGTCCTCGAGGATTTCCTCTGCCGTCGCGATGCGCCGGGCGTCTGCGTAGACGGCGGAAAATTCCGCGGCCAGCGCATCGTCCTTCTCGTGGAAGCCGGCGAGGCGGGCGCCGGCCCGAAGCAGGCAGTTGACCTGGCCGTAGATGTGGTTGTGGTTGAGCCCGACGGCAGCGAAACGCAGTTCGTCCATGATGATTTTCAAGCTCCGTCGCTCAGCGCTTCATGCCGGTTGTGGCGATGCCCTCGATCAGAAGGCGCTGGAAGAAGAGGAAGAAGAAGAACACCGGCACGAGCGAGAGCGTCGACATGGCGAAGAGCCCGCCCCAGTCGGAGGTGCTGCTGGAGTCGACGAAGGTCCTCAAGCCGAGCTGGATCGTGTAGCTGTTCATGTCGTTGAGGTAGATCAGCGGCCCGAAGAAATCGTCCCAGGTCCAGATGAAGGAGAAGATGGCGGCCGTCGCCAGAACGGGAAGCGATAGCGGCAGCATGATCTTCCAGTAGATGCGCCAGGCGCCGCAGCCGTCCATCATCGCCGCTTCGTCCAGTTCGCGCGGTATTCCGCGGAAGAACTGCACCATCAGGAAGATGAAGAAGGCATCGCTGGCGAGGAACTTCGGGACCACCAGCGGCAGGAAGGTGTTCACCCAGCCGAGATCGAGGAAGAGCACATATTGGGGAATGAGCGTCACGTGATAGGGGATCATCATCGTGCCGAGCATGATCGCGAACCAGAAATTCCGCCCCGCGAAGCGCAGCCTCGCGAAGGCATAGGCCGCGAGCGAGCAGGCGACGACATTGCCGACGACGGTGAGGACCGCAATGACCAGCGAGTTCCAGAAGAACCGCCCGAAGCTGACGTCGAGCCCGAACCAGCCGCGCACATAGGAGGAAAAGTCCACCGAGGAGGGCCAAAGCGACGTCGAGGCGAAGATCTCGTCCTCCGGCCTGACCGAGGCCGAGATCATCCACAGGAGCGGATAGATCATGGCGATCGAGGCGGCGATCAGGGCGGCGTGAACGAGGAACGATCCGACAGGGCCGCGGCGGCCCGTCGGGACCGGCGGCGGGGCGGTTACCGAGCTCATGGTCGCGTCAGTCATCGTAGTGCACCCAGTAGCGAGAGGTGAGGAACGAGAAGGCCGTGAACAGCCCGATGATCAGCACGAGAATCCAGGCAAGCGCCGAGGCGTAGCCCATGCGGAAATTACCGAAGGCCTCCTGGTAGAGGTAAAGAGTGTAGAAGAGCGTCGAGTTGATCGGGCCGCCGGTGCCGCCGGAAATGATGAAGGCGGGAGTGAAGGCCTTGAAAGCGTCGATCGTCTGCACGACCGCGTTGAAGAAGATGACCGGCGTCAGCAGCGGCAGCGTGATCTTGTAGAACTGACGGAACTTGGACGCCCCGTCGAGGCTTGCCGCCTCGTACATGTCCGTCGGGATCTGCCGAAGGCCCGCGAGGAAGATGATCATCGGCGATCCGAACTGCCAGACGCTCAAGACCACGAGCGTCCATATCGAATAGTCCGGATGCGAGATCCAGCTCGGCCCCTCGATGCCGAACTGGGCCAGCAGGCTGTTGATCAGGCCGTCGCCGGCAAAGAGCTGTCGCCAGAGCACGGCGATAGCGACGCTGCCGCCAAGCAGCGACGGCAGGTAGAAGATCGCCCGATAGACGGTGAGCCCCCGGACGCCACGGTCGAGAAGGATCGCGACGAGCAGCGCGAAGGCGAGCTTGAAGGGCACCGAGAGCACGACATAGAGAAACGTCACCTTGACGGCAGCGGCGAACTTCGGGTCGGCCGTCGCGATGCGCGCGTAGTTGGCGGTGCCGATCCATTCCGGCGCGCGGATCAGGTCGAAGTTCGTGAAGGAGAGATAGAGTGACGCGATGGCGGGCCCGAGCGTCAGGCCGAAGAAGCCGATGAGCCATGGCAACAGGAACATGTAGCCGGCTCCATGGCTTGCCCATATCCTGGCCAGGCGACCCTGTGCGGCCGGGCGCGAAGACGCGCCCGTGCCGACTGCGACAGCGGTGTCCTGCACGGCCGCCATCCTCCTTAACCCCGCGCGAGGATCTGGCTGACCTCGTTCACCAGCGTCTCGCCCCCTTGCTTGGCGTCGAGCTGACCGAAGCCGACCTGTTCGGCGACGTTGCGCAGAGCGAATTCCGCCTCGCCGGCACCGCTGGGCGGCGGCGGCGGCAGATCGCCGGCAAGCGCTCCGAGGCCCGAGACATAGTCGAGCATGGCGCGGCCGAGCTCGTCGAGCGTCGACGCCAGTTTTTCGCGCACGGCTGCCGATTCCGGTACGCCGCGCTCGACGCCCAGGATTTCGGCGGCTTTCGGATCCTTGACGAAGAAGTTGACGTATTTGGCGCCGAGTTCCGGGTCCTTGGTCTGGGCCGAGACCGAGAAGAACATCGACGGCTTGCGGTAATGGCCGCCCTTCGCATCCTTGCCGATCAGCGGATGGCTTCTCAGCGCCAGCTTGTCCTTGTTTATGCCCTGATAGGCGACGAACTGGTTGGAGTGCGCGAAGGAAGCGGCCGCCTTGCCGAGCGACAGCGGGCTCGTCTCCACATTGTACTGGTCGAGCGCCTGGATGTCCGGCGGGACGCAGGCCTTGTCCTCGCGCATCTTCTGCCACATGGCGAACCATTCGGCCGCATCGTTCGCATCATAGGCGATCTTGCCGTCCGCGGTGAACAGGGCCTTGCCGCGCTGGCGCAGCCAGTTTTCGAAAAGCGGCTCGACCGCGCTGCCGTCGGAGAGGCCATAGAAGCCCTTGCGCTTGCCTGCCTTGGTGATCTCGGCGCCGATTCGCGCCATCTCATCCCAGGTCGTTGACGGCGTCGGAAGTTCAATGCCGGCTTCCTCGAAAGCGGCGGCATTGACCATCATCGCTGCCGAGTTGGCGCCGAGGCTGATGCCGTAGAGCTTGCCTTCGACGCTGCCGCCCTTGATCTGCACCTGGTCGAAATCCTCGACCTTGAGCACGGAGCCGAGATAGTCGTCGAGGGGCGCGAGCGCGCCGCGCCGGGCATATTCGACGATGTAGCGATAGTCCATCTGGATGATGTCGGGCGCATTGCGCCCGGCGACCTGGGTCGCAAGCCGTGGCCAGTAGTCGCTCCAGCCGAGGAATTCGCCATTGATGGCGACGCCCGCGTTCTGCTCCTGAAAGAGCTGATTGACCTTGTTCGTGCGGTCGGCACGGGCCTGCGAACCCCACCAGAGCACCCGCAGCCGCGCCTCCTGCGCAAAGGCGGGCGCCAGTGCGGACATCGAAAGAAGTGCCGCCCCTCCCGCGAGTACATTTCGCCTGCTGATCTTATGCGTCATCTGTTCCTCCTCCCTTCGGAACGCCTCCACAACGTTCCGGCCTCTTGCAACAAATAACTATTTGGTTACAAGTTATGGACAAGCAATGATCCTGTCAAGCAGTTGTGTGCGGAACTATCATTGACTTGTAAATTATTATGACAAAGTTGCACCCGAATGCCGCTAAAGGCAAGGGGATGCGGAGGTCGCGTGTGATGGAGAAGATGCGAGACGGAGCGAAGGGGAGGAACGGGTCCGGGGGGCGGGCGGAACGGACGCTGCAGCGCGACCCCGAGCGCACGCGCGCATCGATCCTCGCCGCTGCGACCCGGGAGTTCGCCGAAAACGGCATAGGCGGCGCCCGCGTCGATGCCATCGCCGAGAGGGCGGGCATCAACAAGCGCATGCTCTACCACTACTTCGGCGACAAGGAGCAGCTTTATCTCGCGGTCCTGGAAGAGGCCTATGTCGGCATAAGAACGGCGGAAAAATCCTTAAACCTCAGCGACTTGGAACCTGAACAGGGAATTGCCGAGCTCGCCATGTTCACCTGGGGCTACTTCCTGGAGCATCCGGAGTTCCTCAGTCTCCTCGGCACCGAAAACCTGCACCGGGCCCGCTGGCTGCGTCAGTCGACGCGTCTAAAGGAACTGCATTCGAGCTTCATAGACAAGCTCTCCGACCTTCTCCAGCGCGGCAAGGCCGGTGGCCTCTTTCGGCCCGATGTCGACCCGCTGAACCTCTATCTGACGATCGCCGCCCTCGGCTATTTTTACCTTTCCAACCAATACACGCTCTCGACGATCTTCGGCCGCGACCTCATGGACAAGAGCAATCTCGACGTCTGGCAGCGCCATATCGTCCATGTCACGCTGGCATCGATCCGGCGCTGATCCAGGCACATGTCGTTTTTTTTGTTGACAAGTGTGATTCTCCTCTGCCACAAAGTAACCGATTAGTTACTGGCTTGGGAGGGCTGGTTCTTTCCCCTCACGGGCCTCTCAGGGAGGAACGGCATGCCGCGTTTGGGTATAATATTGCACGGTGTCACCGGCCGCATGGGATACAACCAGCACCTGGTGCGCTCGATCCTGGCCATCCGTGATCAGGGCGGGATCACGCTCCAGTCGGGCGAAAGGCTGGAGATCGATCCGATCATCGTCGGCCGCAATCGCGACAAGATGGAGCAATTGGCCAAGCGCCATGATATTGCCCGCTGGTCGACCGATCTCGACGCGGCGCTTGCCGATCCGAACGACCAGATCTTCTTCGATGCCGGCACGACGCTGATGCGTGCCGAGCTCATCGGCCGCGCGCTCGACGCCGGCAAGCACGTCTATTGCGAGAAGCCGATCTCCGATGATCTGAGGACGGCGGTCAAACTGGCGCGGAAGGCGCGCGCCTCCGGGCTCAAGCATGGGGTCGTTCAGGACAAGCTGTTCCTGCCGGGCCTTCGCAAGCTGGCCCTGCTGAGGGATTCAGGCTTCTTCGGCAAGATCCTCTCGGTGCGTGGCGAGTTCGGCTACTGGGTGTTCGAAGGCGATTGGGGCGTTCCGGCCCAGCGGCCCTCATGGAACTACCGGAAAAAGGACGGCGGCGGCATCATCCTCGACATGCTCTGCCACTGGCGCTACGTGCTCGACAATCTCTTCGGGGAAGTGAAGGCGGTCTCCTGCCTCGGCGCGACCCATATCCCAAGCCGCATCGACGAACAGGGTCGCGCCTACGACTGCGACACCGACGACGCGGCCTATGCCACCTTCGAACTCGAGGGCGGCATCGTCGCGCATATCAATTCCTCCTGGGCGGTGCGCGTGCGGCGCGACGATCTGGTGACGTTTCAGGTCGACGGAACCCATGGTTCCGCTGTCGCCGGGCTCACGAAGTGCTGGACGCAGCACCGCGTCAATACCCCGAAACCGGTCTGGAATCCCGATCAGCCGCAGACGATCGATTTCTACAGGACCTGGGACGAGGTGCCGGATACGCAGGCCTTCGACAACGGCTTCAAGGCGCAGTGGGAAATGTTCCTGCGCCACGTGGCGGAGGACGGTCCCTGGCCCTACGGGCTCGAGGCCGGCGCCAAGGGCGTGCAGCTTGCGGAACTCGGCCTCAAATCCTGGGCGGAGCGCCGCTGGCTCGACGTTCCGGAATTGGAGCTCTGAGCCATGGTCAGCATCGATCTTCCAATCGAAGGCAGGCTTGCCCGCTACGACCTCGCGGGGCGGCCGGTGCCTTTCAACAGCCGCGATGCCAATGCCTTTTCCAGGGTCGCCTTCGCCGCCGCCCATGTGGTCGCCGACCCGCTCGCCGACAACGATCCCTGGCTGGCGCCGGCGATCGACTGGGAGCGCACGCTCGCCTTTCGTCACCGCCTCTGGGATCTCGGTCTCGGCGTCGCCGAATCGATGGATACAGCCCAGCGCGGCATGGGCCTCGGCTGGCCGGAAGCGCGCGAACTCATCCGCCGCTCGCTTGCCGAAGCGCGCGGCCGCCCGGACGCGCTGATCGCCTGCGGCGCCGGCACCGACCATCTGGCGCCGGGGCCGGACGTGTCGATCGACGATATTCTCGCGGCCTATGAGAGCCAGATCGAGGCGATCGAGGCAGAAGGAGGTCGGATCATCCTGATGGCGAGCCGGGCGCTTGCCGCCGCGGCAAAGGGCCCGGAGGACTATATCCGCGTCTACGACCGCGTTCTCTCCCAGGTGAAGGAGCCGGTGATCATCCATTGGCTCGGCGAGATGTTCGATCCGGCGCTCGAAGGCTATTGGGGCAATGCCGACCACATGGCGGCGATGAAGACCTGCCTCGACGTCCTCGAGGCGCACGCCGCCAAGGTCGACGGCATCAAGATTTCGCTCCTTTCCAAGGAGAAGGAGATCGTGATGCGGCGGCAACTGCCGAAAGGCGTGCGCATGTATACCGGCGACGACTTCAATTATGCCGAGCTCATCGCCGGCGACGAGGAAGGGCATTCGGACGCGCTGCTCGGCATCTTCGACGCTATCGCGCCGGTGGCTTCGGCGGCGCTGGAAGCGCTGGGTAGCGGGCGGAACGGCGAATTCTTCGAATTGCTGGAGCCGACGGTGCCGCTGTCGCGCCACATCTTCAAGGCCCCGACGCGTTTCTACAAGACCGGCGTCGTCTTCCTTGCCTATCTGAACGGTCTACAGGACCATTTCGTCCTGATCGGAGGGCAGCAGAGCGCCCGATCGCTCGTCCATCTCGCCGAGCTTTTCCGCCTGGCGGACAAGGCGGGGGCCCTCGCCGATCCGGAGCTTGCGACCGCGCGCATGCGGCGCGTGCTCGCCGTGCACGGCGTCGAGTGAGGCCTTTGCGATGACGGAAGCCCCGCGCGTCAGGCTGGCCGAAGCGGAGGTTTTCGAGCGGCCGGTCGAATTCCGTTTTCCCTTCCGCTTCGGATCGGCGCGCGTTGCGACCGCGCCGCAGGCCTTCGTCCGGGTGCGGGTCGAGGATGCGCGCGGCCGGTCCGCCATCGGCTGGTCGGCCGAGATGATGATGCCGAAATGGTTCGACAAGAACCCGGGCCTTTCGCCGGAGGATAATGTCGAGCAGCTTCGTGCCTCCTTGCGGCTGGCGATCGAAGGACTGACATCGCTGCAGGCGCAGACCCCCTTTGGCCTGCATGCGGCTGCCGAGGGTGATCACCACCGGGCGGCAGCCGGGCATGGTCTGCCAGCCCTTGTCGCCTCCTACGGCCTCGCGCTTCTTGACCGCGCCATCCTCGATGCGCTGTGCCGCATGACCGGAGCAAGCGCCCCCGGGGCGGTCAGAGCCAACCTGCCGGGCATCACCGGCGCCACCGCGCCCGATCTGGAAGGCTTCGACCTTGCGCGGTTCCTTTCGCGCCTCGAACCCGGCCCGAGGCTGGCCGTTCGCCACACGATCGGCCTTGCCGACGCGTTGACGGCGGCCGATCTAGCGCCTGGGCAGCGGCTGGAGGACGGACTGCCGCAGACGCTGGAAGAGGTGATCGCCGCCTATGGCCATCGTTATTTCAAGATCAAGGTTTCGGGGCGCCCGGCCGAGGACACCCGGCGTCTGCTCGCCATCGCCGCGGTCCTCGACCAGCGCGTCGATGCGTATCGGGTGACGCTCGACGGCAACGAGCAGTTCGAAAATGCCGATGCCGTTGCCGATCTTCTCGACCGGATCGCCGAAGAGCCGCGTCTCGAAAAATTGCGCGCCTCGGCGCTCTTCTTCGAGCAGCCGATCGCTCGCGCCGAGGCGCTGTCGAGGCCGGTCACGGAGGTCGCCCGGCGGATGCCGCTCGAAATCGACGAGTCCGATGGCGATATCGGCGCATTTCTCCGTGCCCGCGCGCTCGGTTATGCCGGCATCTCCTCGAAGTCCTGCAAAGGCTTCTACCGGGCACTCGTCAACCGCGCTCGCGTGGAGATGTGGAACGCCGAGGCCGGGGCCGCGCGCTATTTCATGTCCGCCGAGGACCTGACGACGCAGTCGGGCCTGGCGCTCCAGCAGGACCTCGTGCTGGCAGCGCTTGTCGGCGCCGGCCACGTCGAACGCAACGGCCACCACTATGTCGACGGCATGGCCGGCGCCCCGGCGGCGGAGCAGGCCGCCTATCTCGCCCATCATGGCGATCTCTACGAAAGCGGTTCCGGGCGGGCGCGGCTGGCGATCCGGGGCGGTGAAATCACTTTTTCCACCGTCTTGCGGTCCGTCGGCCTCGGCTCATCCGTCGAGCCGGACTGGGCGGCGATGGTATCCTGAAATCGGGAGGAGAACATATGCAGGTCGAGGGGCTTTCCATCAATCTGGCGACGATCCGGGAGCAATGCGGCTTCGCCGAAGCCGTGGATATCTGTCTGAAGCACGGCATCACGGCGATCGCGCCCTGGCGCGACCAGGTGGCGGCGATCGGCCTCGGCGAGGCCGGGCGTATCGTCCGGGCCAACGGGCTGAAGCTGACCGGGCTCTGCCGCGGCGGCTTCTTTCCGGCGCCGGACGCGTCAGGCAGGGAGAAGGCGATCGATGACAACAGGCGCGCGGTGGACGAGGCAGCGGAGCTCGGCGCCGACTGTCTGGTGCTGGTCGCCGGCGGCCTGCCGGGCGGCTCGAAGAACATCGACGCGGCCCGCCGGATGGTTGTGGAAGGGATCGCGGCAGTGCTGCCGCATGCGCGCGCGGCCGGCGTGCCGCTTGCGATCGAGCCGCTGCATCCGATGTATGCCGCCGACCGCGCCTGCGTGAACACGCTCGGCCAGGCTCTCGACATCTGCGAGACCCTTGGCCCGGGCGTCGGCGTGGCGATCGACGTCTATCACGTCTGGTGGGACCCCGATCTGGCCAATCAGATCGCGCGGGCCGGCAAAATGAAGGCGATCCTCGCTCACCACATCTGCGATTGGCTCGTGCCCACGAAGGACATGCTGACGGATCGCGGCATGATGGGCGACGGCGTCATCGATCTCAAGGGCATCCGGCGGCGGATCGAGGCGGCCGGCTTCCACGGGGCGCAGGAGGTCGAGATCTTCTCCGCAGACAACTGGTGGAAGCGCCCGGCCGACGAGGTGATCGCGACCTGTGTGGAACGCTACCGGAATTGCTGCTGATATGCTGGGGCAGGATGTTTCTCCTACAAGATATGACAGGGATTGCGTGAGGGTATGATGGACAACAAGCGTCGCTTTGCGCTGGTCGGCACCGGCAACCGCGGAACCACCATGTGGGGCAGGGATCTTCTGGCCGGCTGGCGCGGCCTCGTCGATCTCGTCGCCATTGCCGATACGAACGCGCTGCGGGCCGAGCGCGCCCGCACGATGATCGCCACCAATGCGCCTGTTTACGGCAATGTCGATGCGATGCTTGCCGAAACGCGCCCCGATCTCGTCATCGTCTGCACGCCGGACGACACGCATGACGATATCGTCGTGCGCGCATTGGAGTCCGGCGCCGACGTCATCACCGAAAAGCCGATGTCGACCACGGTCGAGAAGATCCGCCGCATTCTCGACGCGGAGAAGCGGACCGGGCGGCGGGTGGACGTTTCCTTCAACTACCGCTTCGCGCCGACCGCAGCGCGCATCAAGGAACTCCTCAATGCCGGCGAGATCGGCCGCGTCACCTCGGTCGACTTCCACTGGTATCTCGATACGCGCCACGGCGCCGATTATTTCCGCCGCTGGCACGCCTATGCGGAACACTCGGGCAGCCTCTTCGTGCATAAGGCGACACACCATTTCGATCTCCTGAACTGGTATCTCGACAGCGATCCGGAGGCGGTCAGCGCCTTTGCCGACCTGCAGATGTACGGCCGCAGGGGACCGTTTCGCGGGCCGCGCTGCAAGCTCTGTCCTCACAAGAGCGAGTGCGACTTCTACCTCGATCTCGAAGCCGATCCGTTTCTCGACTCGCTCTATGAGGAACCTTCCGAAATCGACGGCTATTTCCGCGACGGCTGCGTCTTCCGCGAGGACATCGACATCCCCGACACGATGGTCGCGAATATCCGCTACCGCAACGACGTCCACGTCTCCTATTCGCTCAATACCTTCCAGCCGATCGAGGGCCATCACATCGCCTTCAACGGTACGAAGGGCAGGATCGAGCTTCGCCAGTACGAGGATCAGCCCTGGGAGACGCCGCCCGAGGACGTGATCCTGCTCGTCCGCAACTTTCCGAAGGGCAAGCCGGCGATGGAACGGATCACGGTGCCGCATTTTCCCGGCGGGCACTATGGCGGCGACGACCGGCTGCGGAATACGCTCTTCGAGCCGGACGCAAAGGATCCGCTGGGACAGCGCGCCGGCGCGCGGGCCGGTGCCATGTCGGTCCTTTGCGGCATTGCGGCGCTCCAGAGTTCGCGTACCGGCGAGATCGTCCGCCTGGCCGATCTGATGCCGGAATTGTTCACCGACGGGGCGCAGCCGATGCGCAAGCTCGCGGCGAATGCCGGGTAGGGCGTAGTCGGGGTTAGAGTACTTCCAGGAAAAGTGTGTAACGGTTTTCCGTCCGGAAGTGCGTTAGATCACTTTGATCTGCTGCATGTTTTTGTCCTTTAATCGGATACGATTAAAGGAAACATGCAGTAGGCGCTAACCCGCGTCAAAGTCAGATGTTTGACCTGCACATTTTCCCTCTTGAACCTCTAGCCGCTAGAGGACTTAGCCTGCTTCCGGTTTCGTAAGGAGCATGGAATGACAGGCATATTTCGGGAAACGAGATTTCGCGTCGATGGGATGGATTGCGCATCCTGCGCTGCCAAGATCGACACGGCCGTAAGGCGGGTTGCAGGGGTCGAGGACGTCAATGTCTCGGTGGCCGCCGGCACCATGACCGTCCGGCATGCGGCGCGCGACGATATCGGCGCGCAGGTGATGCGGAAGGTCGGTGTCCTCGGCTACGGTCTTTCGCCGCTTGACGTTGCGGCGGAACGGCAGCCGGCTCAGAGCGAGCACGCCTGCTGCGGCCACGACCATGCCGCGGGCTCTGCGCATGGCGAAGCGAGCCACGATCACGGGCATTCAACCGCCCTTCCGGCAAGCACGAAGCCGTCCTCCCGTTTCACGGCGCCGTTGCCATGGTGGCGAACGGCAAAAGGCAAGCTCACGCTCGCCTGTGGCGTTGCCCTTGCCTCAGCCTATGCGATCGGCCAGTTCGTTCCCGCCACCGAGCCCTGGATTTTCACCCTCGCCATGCTCGTCGGCCTGTTGCCGATCGCAAGACGTGCGCTCATGGCAGCACTTTCCGGCACACCTTTCTCGATCGAGATGCTGATGACCATTGCGGCCGCCGGTGCCGTCTTCATCGGCGCCGGCGAGGAAGCGGCCATGGTCGTCTTCCTCTTCCTGATCGGGGAACTGCTGGAGGGCGTTGCCGCGGGCAAGGCGCGGGCGAGCATACAGGCGCTGACGGCGCTCGTGCCGAAATCGGCGCTCCTCGAAGAAAACGGCAGGACCGTGGAGGTTCCCGCCGAAAGCCTGGCCCCTGGCGCCATCGTCCTCGTCCGTCCCGGCGACCGGCTCCCGGCCGATGGCATCATCGTCTCCGGCGAGAGCAGCGTCGACGAGGCGCCGGTGACCGGCGAGAGCACGCCCGTCCTGAAGGAAGCCGGCGCGAATGTCTTTGCCGGAACCGTCAATGGTGACGGCGCGCTGCGGGTGCGCGTCACCGCTGCGGCGGCCGACAATACCATCGCGCGCGTCATCAGGCTTGTCGAAGAGGCGCAGGAGAAGAAGGCGCCGACGGAGCGTTTCATCGATCGCTTCTCCCGCTATTACACGCCGGGCGTGGTGCTCGTCGCGGCATTGGTTGCGGTCATCCCGCCGCTCTTCTTCGGCGGCCTGTGGCAGGATTGGATTTATAAAGGGCTCGCGCTTCTCCTGATCGGTTGCCCCTGCGCCCTCGTCATCTCCACGCCGGCCGCGATCGCCGCGAGCCTTTCGGCAGGTGCACGCCGCGGTCTTCTGATCAAGGGCGGCGCCGTCCTCGAAAATCTCGGCAGGATCACAGCCGTCGCCTTCGACAAGACCGGAACGCTCACCGAAGGCAGGCCGAAGCTGACCGACATCGTCGGCTTCGGCAGATCGGAGGCGGAGATCCTCGGCTACGCCGCTGCGCTCGAACAGGGATCCAGCCATCCGCTGGCCCGTGCCGTCCTGTCGCGTGCCGAAGCCGATGGTTTGGCGCTCCTTCCCGTCGAAGGCGCCAAGGCCATCGGCGGCAAGGGTGTTGCCGCCTCCGCAGACGGCGTCGAGCTTTTCCTCGGCTCGCCCGAGGCGGCCCGGGAGCGCGCGCCGCTGGCGGCGGAAGACCTGGCTCGGATCGAAACCCTGCAGGGTGAGGGGAGGACCGCCTCCGTGCTCGTCGTCGGCGGGAGGGCAGCCGGAGCGCTTGCCATGCGCGACGAGCCGCGTGCGGATGCCGCGGCGGGCCTGAGGGCGCTCGCCGATCAGGGTTTGCGCGTGGTGATGCTCACCGGCGACAATCGGGCGACGGCCGAGGCGATCGCCGGCCGGATCGGGGGCATCGAGGCGCATGCCGGGCTTCTGCCGGAGGACAAACAGCGCATCGTAAGCAGGCTCAGGGCCGAGGGTCTCGTGGTGGCGAAGGTCGGCGACGGCATCAACGACGCGCCGGCTCTGGCGGCGGCGGATGTCGGCATCGCCGTTGGCGGCGGCACCGATGTGGCGCTGGAAACGGCCGATGCCGCCAGCCTCCATGCCCGCGTCTCGGACGTCGCCGCGATGGTGAAGCTGTCGCGGGTGACGATGCGCAACATTCACCAGAACATCGCGATCGCGCTCGGCCTCAAGGCCGTGTTCCTGGCGACGACGATTGCCGGCGTGACGGGTCTCTGGCCGGCGATCCTCGCCGATACCGGCGCGACTGTCCTGGTGACGATCAACGCATTGAGGCTGCTGCGCTAGTTGTCCAAGCGCTGACAAGACCCCTCCCTGCCGCCCTTGCGGCAGGGGAAGCGCGAGACACGCCATGCAACCGTGCCCATCGGCTGCAATCTCCCCTGTGTATATTCGCGCTGGACTCTCACCAGCGATCCTATGAAAGTATAAGGAGATCTCGTCGCCCAGGCTTTCGCGCCTGAAAATCGATGATAAACTTATACCAAATGGTAAAAAAATTGTCGGCACGGTTT
Organism: Ensifer sp. D2-11; assembly: GCF_054161295.1. Classification (NCBI taxonomy): domain Bacteria; kingdom Pseudomonadati; phylum Pseudomonadota; class Alphaproteobacteria; order Hyphomicrobiales; family Rhizobiaceae; genus Ensifer; species Ensifer sp. D2-11. The sequence goes on along the minus strand of NZ_CP096433.1, from coordinate 3,119,456 downwards.
CTGCGATGAGCCGAAGCGGGCAAAAAGGGGATCGCAGGCCAATATGAACAATATTGCCATCGAATTGCGTGGAATAGACAAGAGCTTCGGGCTGGTCCACGCCAACAGGAACATCAATCTCAGGGTTCGCAAGGGCACGATCCACGGCATCATCGGGGAAAACGGTGCCGGCAAGTCGACGCTGATGTCGATCCTTTATGGCTTCTATCAGGCCGACAACGGCGAGATCCTGGTCGACGGCAAGCCTGTTTCCATTCGCGATCCGAATGCGGCGATCTCCGTGGGGATCGGCATGGTCCACCAGCACTTCATGCTGGTCGAGAACTTCACCGTGCTCGAAAACGTCATGTTGGGCGCCGAAGACAGCCAGATCCTCAACAAGGGTATCGCCAAGGCGCGGCAGGAGCTGAAACGGCTCGAGAAGGAATATGCCCTCGAGGTCAATCCGGACGCCCTGATCGAGGAGCTGCCGGTCGGCCTGCAGCAGCGCGTGGAGATCCTGAAGGCGCTTTATCGCCGGGCCGATATCCTGATCCTCGACGAGCCGACCGGCGTCCTGACGCCGGCCGAGGCGGACCACCTGTTCCGCATCCTCGGCCAGCTCAAGGCTCAGGGAAAGACGATCATCCTCATCACCCATAAGCTGCGCGAGATCATGGCGATCACCGACGAGGTCTCGGTCATGCGCCGCGGCGAGATGGTGGCGACGCGCACGACGCGTGAAACCTCGGTCGAGGAGCTGGCCGAGCTGATGGTCGGCCGGCGCGTGCTGCTTCGTGTCGAGAAGGGCGAGAGCAATCCCGGTGACGTGAAGCTCGCCGTCCAGGGGCTGACGGTCAAGGACAGCCGCGGCGTGACCATGGTCGACAACGTCTCCTTCGATGTTCGTGCAGGCGAGATCGTCGGCATCGCCGGCGTGGCCGGCAACGGTCAGTCGGAACTGCTCGAAGCGATCGCCGGCATCCGCAAGGCCGCCTCCGGGACGGTTCTCCTCAACGGCAGGCCGGTGGACGTGACGGGCAACGCAGACGCGGCCGAACTCAGGGGTCGCGGACTGGCGCATGTGCCGGAAGACCGGCATCACGTCGGGCTCGTGCTCAAATTCGAGGAGTGCGAAAACGCGATCCTCGGTTACCACCATGACCCGCGCTTCGCCAACGGCATGTTCCTGAACATCGATGCGATCCGCAAGGATGCCGAGGAGAAGATTGCCAAATATGATATTCGCCCGCCGAATGCGCGGCTGAGGACTGCCAACTTCTCCGGCGGCAACCAGCAAAAGGTCGTGCTTGCGCGCGAGATGGAGCGGGATCCGGACGTCCTCATCATCGGCCAGCCGACCCGCGGCGTCGATGTCGGCGCGATCGAATTCATCCACAAGCGGATCATAGAGATGCGCGATCAGGGCAAGGCCGTTCTGCTGGTCTCGGTCGAACTCGACGAGATCCGTTCCCTTTCCGACCGCATCCTCGTGATGTTTGCCGGACGCGTCGTCGGCGAACGCAGCCCCGAGGCGACCGAGGGCGAGCTCGGCCTCCTGATGGCCGGCGTCGAAGGCCGCAAGGAGGCCGCAGAATGAGTACGCCCTATGCGAAACTGCCGGGATGGGTGGAATATGGCCTCATCCCGCTGATCAATCTTGCCGTCGCCTTCCTCGTCGCCGGCCTCGTCGTTCTCCTCGTCGGCGAAAACCCGCTCGAAGCCGCCTATCATCTCATCAACGGTGCCTTCGGCCGCGGCGAATATATCGGCTTCACGCTCTATTACGCGACGACCTTCATCTTCACCGGACTCGCGGTGGCGGTCGCCTTTCATGCCGGTCTTTTCAACATCGGCGGCGAGGGCCAGGCCTATGTCGGCGGCATCGGCGTGGCGCTCGCCTGCCTCTGGCTCGACCAGACGATGCCCTGGTACGTGGTCTTCCCGCTCGCCATCGTCGGGTCCGCCTTCTTCGGCGCGCTCTGGGCGTTCCTGCCCGGCTGGCTGCAGGCCAAACGCGGCAGCCATATCGTCATCACCACCATCATGTTCAATTTCATTGCCTCGAGCCTGATGGTCTATCTGCTGACCCGCGTGCTGAAGCCGCTCGGCTCCATGGCGCCGCAGACGCGGACCTTCGCTGAGGGCGGGCAATTGCCGAAGCTCGACTGGCTGCTGTCGATCTTCGGCCTCAATATCGGCACGGCGCCGTTCAACATCTCCTTCCTCCTGGCGCTGGCGGCCGCCTTCGCGGTCTGGGTGCTGATCTGGCGCACCAGGCTCGGCTACGAGATGCGCACCATGGGCCATAGCCCGTCTGCCGCGCGCTATGCCGGTATCAGCGAAAGCCGCATCACCGTCGTCGCCATGATGATATCAGGCGGTCTTGCCGGCATGATGGCGCTGAACCCGATCATGGGCGAGCAGTTCCGCATGCAGCTCGATTTCGTGCAAGGCGCCGGCTTCGTCGGCATCGCGGTCGCGCTGATGGGGCGCTCGCATCCGGGCGGCATCATTCCCGCCGCGATCCTTTTCGGCGTGCTCTATCAGGGCGGCGCCGAGATCGCCTTCGAGATGCCTTCGATCTCCCGGGACATGATCGTCATCATCCAGGGTCTCGTGATCCTTTTTGCCGGGGCGCTCGAGAACATGTTCCGGCCGGCGATCACGCGCGCCTTCGCGGCGCGGGGCCAGCGCGCGGCCGCCGTCGTGCAGACCAAGGGAGCCTGAAACCATGGATTTCTTCCACGTTCTCGTCGTGCTCCTGGAATCGACGATCCGCGTCTCCGTGCCGCTGGTCTTCGCAGCCCTTGCCGGCCTCTTCACCGAACGCGCCGGCGTCTTCGACATCGGCCTCGAGGGCAAGATGCTCGGTGCGGCCTTTGCCGCCGGTGCGGCGGCAGCCGTCACGCAGTCCGTCTGGGTGGGGCTCGGTGCGGCGATCCTCGTTTCCGTGGCCCTGTCGCTCGTCCACGGCTATGCTTCGATCACCCAGCGCGGCAACCAGATCGTCTCGGGTGTGGCGATCAACTTCATCGTCGCCGGTTCCACCGTGATCCTGGGGGAGGCCTGGTTCCGGCAGGGCGGCCGCACGCCGGCGCTCGCCGAAGGCGCGCGATTCCAGACGATCAACTTCCCCGACGCGGACATGATCCGCGAGATCCCCGTCCTCGGGCCGGTCTATGCGGACCTTCTGTCCGGCCATTTCCTGCTCACCTATCTCGCCTTCGCGATGGTGCCGATCAGCTGGTGGATTCTCTACCGCACCCGTTTCGGCCTGAGGCTGCGCGCCGTCGGCGAGAATCCGGGCGCGGTCGATACCGCCGGCATCTCGGTGATCTGGCTCAGATATCGCGCGGTCATCTGCTGCGGCATTCTCTGCGGCTTTGCCGGCGCCTATCTGTCGCTGGCGATGACGGCGGGCTTCGTCAAGGGCATGACGGCGGGCAAGGGCTATATCGCGCTCGCGGCGCTCATCTTCGCCAAATGGCGCCCGCTCAATATCATGTTTGCCTGCCTGCTCTTCGGCTTCCTCGACGCGCTCGCCATCCGTCTGCAGGGCACGCCCTTGCCGCTTGTCGGCCAGGTTCCGGTGCAGCTCATGCAGGCGCTGCCCTATATCCTCACCGTCATCCTGCTTGCCGGCTTCATCGGCAAGGCCATTCCGCCGAAGGCGGGCGGCGTACCCTATGTGAAGGAGCGCTAATGCATGTCGCCCGAAAGTGCGCAGCGGTTTCGGGATAACGATATGCATAACTATAAGGAAAAACCCATGTCCAAGGACGAACTCTTTGTCGCGGCGCGTGAAGCCATGGCAAAGGCGCATGCGCCCTATTCCAAGTTTCCGGTCGGCGCCGCCATTCGCGCCGAGGACGGCAGGATCTATACGGGCGCAAACATCGAGAACCTGTCCTTTCCGGAGGGCTGGTGCGCCGAGACGACGGCGATCAGCCATATGGTGATGGCCGGCCAGCGCAAGATCACGGAAGTCGCGGTGGTGGCCGAGAAACTCGCGCTCTGCCCGCCCTGCGGCGGCTGCCGCCAGCGGCTGGCGGAATTTTCCGGTGCGAGCACCCGCATCTATCTTTGCGACGAAACGGGGATCAGGAAGACGCTGGCGCTCTCCGACCTGCTGCCGCACAGCTTCGAGACGGAGATTCTCGGATGACGGCGGCGGCGGACTTCCTCAAGGGCAGGCTCGGAGCGCTTGCGCCCCGCTACGGGATCGTGCTCGGTTCCGGCCTCGGCTCTCTCGTCGACGCGGTGGCGGAGCCGCTGCGCATCCCCTATGCGGACATACCGGGCTTTCCGGTGAGCAGCGTTTCCGGCCATGCCGGCGAGTTCGTGGCGGGCAGGATCGGCGACACTCCCGTCGCCGTGCTTTCCGGCCGTGCCCATTATTACGAACGCGGCGACGCCAATGCCATGCGCGTGCCGATCGAAACGCTGAAGCGGATCGGCGTCGAGAACCTGATCCTCACCAATTCCGCCGGGTCGCTGCGCGAAGACATGCCGCCGGGCTCGGTCATGCGCATTGCCGATCACATCGCCTTTGCCGGCGCCAATCCGCTGATCGGCGTCGAAAGCGATGAGCGCTTCGTCGGCATGACAAATGCCTATGACGCGGCGCTGGCCATAGGGATGGAGGAGGCCGCCGAACGCCTCGGCATCCCGCTCGCGCGCGGCGTCTATATGTGGTTCACCGGACCGAGCTTCGAGACGCCGGCCGAAATCCGCATGGCCCGTATCCTCGGCGCCGATGCGGTCGGCATGTCCACGGTGCCGGAGGTCATTCTCGCCCGGTTCTTCGGGCTCAAGGTCGCCGCTGCCTCCGTCGTCACCAATTTCGCCGCCGGCATGACCGGGTCGGAACTCAGCCATGAAGAAACCAAGCAAATGGCGCCGCTCGGCGGCACGCGGCTGGCGGCAATCCTGAAAGAGATGATCTCGAGCGAAGGCTGAATGGCCATGCTTCCGCAGGAAATCATACGAAAGAAAAGGGACGGCGATCGGCTCGATCCGGCGGAGATCGCCGGTTTCGTCGCGGGCGTGACCGATGGCTCGGTTTCGGAAGGGCAGGCGGCCGCCTTCGCCATGGCGGTCTGGTTCTCCGGCATGAATCGCGACGAATGCGTGGCGCTGACGCTGGCGATGCGCGATTCCGGGGAAACGCTCGACTGGAGCGATCTCGCACGCCCCATTGTCGACAAGCACTCGACGGGCGGCGTCGGCGACAATGTCTCGCTGATGCTGGCGCCGATCGTCGCCGCCTGCGGTGCGGCCGTGCCGATGATTTCGGGCCGGGGGCTCGGCCACACCGGCGGGACGCTCGACAAGCTCGAATCGATCCCCGGCTATGACATCCAGCCTTCGCCGGAACTGTTCCGCCGCGTGGCCGACGAGGTCGGCTGCGCGATCATCGGCCAGACGGCCGATCTGGCGCCGGCCGACAAGCGCCTCTATGCGATCCGCGACGTGACGGCGACGGTCGATTCGGTGCCGCTGATCACCGCATCGATCCTGTCGAAAAAGCTCGCCGCAGGGCTACGGTCGCTGGTGCTCGACGTCAAGCTCGGCAACGGCTCCTTCATGACCGATCCTGCCGAAACCGAAGTCCTGGCGCGTTCGCTTGTCGAGGTCGCCAATGGTGCGGGCGTGCGCACCTCTGCGCTGATCACCGACATGAACGAGCCGCTGGCGGACGCGGCTGGCAACGCGCTCGAAATCGAGAACTGCCTGGCTTATCTGCGCGGCGAGAAAGCGGGAACCCGCCTCGATCAGGTCGTGATGGCCTTGGCTGCGGAGATGCTCGTTGCAGCGGGTATTGCGGCTCACGAAACCGAAGCCGAAGCCATGGCGCGGCGCGTTTTGGGGAGCGGGGAGGCGATGGAGCGCTTCGGCCTCATGGTGCATCGGCTCGGCGGCCCTGCCGATTTTGTCGATCGCCCGGGCGCTCATCTTGCCAAGGCACCTGCGATCCTTGCCGTGCCGGCGGGCCGGCATGGTTATCTCACGTCCTGCGAGACGCGCGAACTGGGAATGGCGGTCATCGAGCTCGGCGGCGGGCGCATCCGCCCGGATGACCGGATCGATCACCGCGTCGGTCTTACCGGCCTGAGGCCGCTCGGGGCGAAAGTCGAAAAGGGCGAGCCGATCGCCTTCGTCCATGCTGCCGACCGAAGCCGGGCCGAGGCCATCGCAAAGAGGGTTGCGACGCTCTACGCGATCTCGGACGAGGAGCCGGCGCGACGGCCGGTGATCGTTTCGAAGCTCAGAGCCGGTTGAGGAAAAGCGTGTGCGGTTTTCCGAGGCGACAGGACGGCAGGCCGATAGCCCTACTTCGTTCCGTACATGCGGTCGCCCGCATCGCCGAGGCCCGGCACGATATAGCCCTTCTCGTTGAGATGGCTGTCGATCGAGGCCGTGAAGATCGGCACGTCCGGATGGGCGCCCTGGAAGTTGCGGATACCCTCCGGAGCGGCAAGCAGGCAGAGGAAGCGGATGTTCCGCGCACCGCGCTCCTTGAGCTTCTCGATGGCCGCGATCGCGGAATTGCCGGTAGCGAGCATCGGGTCGACGACGATGACGAGGCGTTCGTTGATGTTGTCCGGCGCCTTGAAGAAATATTCGACCGCCTGCAGAGTCTCGTGATCCCGGTAGACGCCGATATGCGCAACGCGCGCCGAGGGTACCAGTTCGAGCATGCCCTCGAGCAGGCCGTTGCCGGCGCGCAGGATGGAAGCGAAGACGAGCTTCTTGCCCTCGAGCACCGGCGCGTCGGTTTCCACGAGAGGCGTCTCGATCCGTTCGGTCGTCAGCTCCAGGTCGCGCGTGACCTCGTAGCAGAGCAGCGTCGAGATTTCCTTGATCAGCCGGCGGAAGCCCGCAGTCGACGTTTCCTTCTTGCGCATGATGGTCAGCTTGTGCTGCACCAGCGGATGACCGATCACCGTTACGCCGTCCATGGCTCATCTTCCCCGGGAAAATTGGCTATCCACCCTCTTTTCCATGGAAAGGGCGGGGGCCGCAAGGGTGTAGGTGGAACTTGTGCAGCTGCGCCCTCTCCGCGCAACTAGATATGTAACGCAGCCAGCAACTTCTCTCGCGTCGGCTCGTCCACGAAGGCGGCTTCAATCGCGGTCTTCGTCATCCGGTCGATCTCGCTGTCCGAGAAGCCCATCGCGTGGAAGGCGATTTCGTATTCCTGCGCGAGCGACGTGTGGAAGAAGGGAGGATCGTCGGAATTGAGCGTCACGCGGACGCCGGCTTCGTAAAGCCGCCGCAGCGGATGCGAGGCGAAGTCCGGGAACACCTGAAGCGCGACATTCGAGCCCGGGCAGACTTCGAGCACGACGCCCTCGTCGGCAAGGCGCTTCACGAGATCGTCGTCCTCGATCGCCCGGACCCCGTGACTGATGCGGGCCGGGCGGACATGGTCCAGCGCATCGCGCACGCTGAATGCGCCGGAAAGCTCGCCGGCGTGGATGGTCAGGCCGAGGCCGGCATCGCGGACGATGTCGAAGGCGCGGGAGAATTCCGCGACGCTGTGCATGCGCTCCTCGCCGGCCAGATTGAAACCGGTCACGAGCGGATGCCGGCGCATCGCTGCATATTCGGCGGTCCTGATGACCGAGTCGGGACCGAGATGGCGGATGCCGGTGATCAGCATGCGGGATTCGATGCCGGTCTTCACCCTCGCCGCCTCCATGCCGGCGGCGAGGCCCTCGATATAGGCATCGGCGCCGAGTCCGATCGTTTCGCCGTGGTCGGGCGAGACGATGATCTCGCTGTAGATCGTACCCGCTTCGGCAAGCTCCGTCAGATAGGTCTCGGCGAGAAGCGCATAATCACCCTCGGTGCGAAAAAGCGAGGCGACGGCGTCGTAACACCTTACGAAGCTGGTGAAATCCTCCCAGACATAGGCCCGGTCGCGGATGATCGCGCTGGTGTCGACGCCGTATTTGCGGGCCTGCCTCAGCGCCAGTTCCGGCGGCGTCGCGCCTTCGATATGGCAATGCAGTTCGGCTTTCTTCAGATGAGCGGTCAAATGAGGCTTCTCCCATGTGGGCCGGCGCCAATGCCGAGATGTCTTGCGACGGTTTCGCCGATATGGGCGAAGCTGTCGGCGATGCCGAAGGAGCGGCTGCGAAGCGTCGGGCCGAACATCAGGACCGGCACGCGCTCGCGCGTGTGGTCGGTGCCGCGCCAGGTCGGATCGCAGCCGTGGTCGGCGGTCAGGATCACCATGTCGCCCGGTTTCAGCCGGCGGTCGAGATCGGGCAGGCGTGCGTCGAAGGCTTCGAGCGCGGCGGCATAGCCGGGCACGTCGCGGCGATGGCCGTAAAGCATGTCGAAGTCGACGAAATTGGTGAAGACGAGCGCCCCGTCTTCGGCCTCTTCGATGGCTTCGAGGCTGGCGTCGAACAGGGCCATGTTGCCGTTGGCCTTGGTGAGCCTGGTCACACCCTGATGCGCGAAGATATCGCCGATCTTGCCGATCGCGTGCACCGTGCGCCCGGCCTCCTGCAGCCGGTCGAGAACGGTCGGCTCCGGCGGCAGCACCGAATAGTCGCGACGGTTGCCGGTGCGCGTGAAGCTGCCCGGGTCGCTGCCGACGAAGGGCCGTGCGATCACGCGGCCGATATTGTAGTCGTCGACGAGCCGGCGGACGGTCTCGCAGAGGTTCAGCAGGCGCTCCAGCCCGAAGGTCTGTTCGTGCGCGGCGATCTGAAAGACGGAATCGGACGAGGTGTAGCAGATCGGCTTGCCGCTCCGCATATGCTCTTCGCCGTGGCGGGCGATGATGTCGGTACCCGAGGCATGACAATTGCCGAGAATGCCGGGCACATCGCCCTCGCGACAGATCGCTTCGACGAGTTCGGGAGGGAAGGCGTCGCCTTCGGCCGGAAAATAGCCCCAGTCGAAGGTCACCGGCGTGCCGGCGATTTCCCAATGGCCGGAAGGCGTGTCCTTGCCGCGCGAGACTTCGCTTGCCGCGCCGTAGATACCATAAACGCGTTCCGGCAGCGCCATGCCGGCGGGAAGCCGCCCGGTGGCGAGCCGCGCCGCATGCATGAGACCGAGCGCCGACATGTTGGGCAGATGGAGCGGCCCTTCCCGGAGGCCCGCCCGGTCGGCGGCTCCCGCCGCGCAGAACTCCGCAATGTGTCCGAGCGTATCGGCGCCGAGATCGCCGAAAGCCTCCGCATCCGGCGCATTGCCGATGCCGAAGGAATCGAGGACGAAAAGAAACGCACGCGCCATGAAACACCCTGACTGATCCCGGGCGCGAGCGCGATAAGCGGCGAGCCGGTGCCATTAAGACTTTCGCGGCCGTCGCCGCACAATCCGGCAGAAATAGCGCGCCGCCTTGTCCATTGCAATTGATGCATGTCGTCGGAGGCGCACCCCGGGCGGAAGGCCGCGCACACTTTCCTCATCCCGCTCCAGACCGGTCAGCAATCCGTGCAGTTGATGGTCGTCCCGAAGCGCTGGCGGTAATAGGAGGTCCTGGAGAGCGGGATCGTGCCGCCGGCGTCCGAGCCGAACAGGGAAAGCTGGTGGTTGACGACGAGTTCGGTGCGCACGACGAAGGCATTCACCGCGTCGAGATCGGCCGGAACGCTGACGACGGAATTGACCGCATAGGGAACCGTCGCACCGTCGCTCCCGTCCGACCAGCCTCGGGACCAGGCGACCTTGCCTTCCGTCGTGCCGTTCACCTGGATGCCGGTGATCTTGAGGTCGTAGTCGGAGCCGTCATAGGGGACGAGCATGTTTCTCGCGACGTTTCGCATGCCGTCGAGAAAGGCCTTGTTCACCTGCTGCTCCTGGGTGACGATATCGCTCACCGCACTCGAGGCCCGCCCGACCTTGCGCGCGACGGTGAAGCCGAGCGAAAGCTCGAAAGCGCCGACATAGGCCGCGATCAGAAGCGGCGCGACAATGGCGAATTCGACGGCACCGGCGCCGCGGCGGTCCCGTAACAGGCCGTGGAAGGCTCCCCACAGGTGCTGTTTGCGCGTGTGAAGGCGGTCCATGGCAGCCTCAATAGTTTTCGTTGCGGAAGGTGGCGGTGGAGACCATCAGATAGTCGCGCGGCATGCTGTCGCCGGCGGGTCTGAGTTTGGTCACCAGGGGACGAACGAGATCGGTGATCACGGTCCAGCGGTAATAGGCGCGCACCATGGTGTAGTCGTTCGGGCCGCCGGGAGCGAAAGTGAAGCCGCTGGTGTCGAGATCCGAGCCGTTCCGCGGCACCGCTTTCGGAAACGCGCTGAGATCGGCGGGAAGCTTGCGGACATCGAGATGGAGTTTCGAGGCTTGCTCCGCCTCGGTCGCCGAACAGGTCATCATGATCGCGATTTCGTCGCAGAAAGCCTGACGGAACTGGGTTTCTGTCGTGAAGCCGGGCTTGCCGATATCGGTGGTGATCTCACCCGTGCGGATTTTCCGCGCCAGCGTATCCGTCGCATTGGCCAGCAATTGCTCGCCGGCAAAAGCGATGAATGTCTCGATCGAGGCGAAAACGACGATGAAGAAGGGCAGCGCAAGGATCGCGAATTCGATCGCCGTCGCGCCCTTCCGGTCGCCGATGAGGCGCCGAAACAGGCCGCGCGGCAAGGGCGCCCGGGGAGTGGATGCTTTCTCGTCGATCGACATCGCGCCGTTCCGTCATGTCAACTGGTTGGCGCAAAAATACACGGCGACTGTTGAAGATTCGTTTTCGAGGACCCGAAGAATTTTAGTGGTTCTGAAGCAGAGGTCGGAAGGGCCCCTCATCCCGCCGCCGCGACCTTCTCCCCGCAAGCGGGGAGAAGGGACAAGCGGCTCGCTTTGCGGCTCAAGTCCCCTCTCCCCGCTTGCGCAGGGCTGTCCGGGGAAAATTCATGCATAGTGGAAGACCATTTGGTTTGGGATGGTCCGGGGTTTTGGTCGGCTTGGATTGACCTGCGGCGGCTTGTGGATTTCGGCGATGCTTTTGCGCTGGAACAGGCACTGGGTGACGAGGTCGGTGAAGCGCAGGATCGGTAGAGGGACGCGGGCGAGGCGGGCGGCGATGCGCAACAGTGCATAGGCGATCATCGCCGCGAAGATCTGCAGGCGGATGGCGTTGTCGTTGTTGCCGAGGAACTTGCGGATCTTGAGGTGCTGTTTGATCCAGCGGAACAGAAGCTCGATCTGCCAGCGATCCTTATAGAGCTGGCCGATCTCGACGGCGGAGCGCTCGAGGTCGTTGGTCAGAAGCGTGATCGTATCGCCGTCCTGGCGCTTGACGATTACCCGGCGCAAGCCGATCGGCAGCTTGGAATCGCCCTTGCTGGCGAGGCTGACCTGGCTGTCTTCGAGGACCAGGAAGCCATCGCCTTGAGGTTGCTCAACGGGGCGTTCAGCGACCAAAGCCAGTCCCATGTTGGTCTTCGGCCGGGTGACGAAACTGGCGCCGGCTTCGGCGATCGCCGTCCACCAGCCGTAATGGCAGTAGCCCTTGTCGAAGACATAGGTTGCGCCCTTTTCGATGGTGATCGTGCGGCCGATCTGGGCGTCGTTGACGTTGGCGTCGGTGATGTCGAGGATGCCTGGACAATCGGCCTTGGGATCATAGACGACATGCAGCTTCATGCCGCGGATGCGGCCGTTCGACTTGGCCCAATCGTACAGCTTACCCAGCGGGATCGGGGTCGAATCGATCAGCCGCAGCATCTTGGTGCCCTCCCGGCGCGTCTGCCGGTCGAGCTGACCGGCCAGAAGCGCGAAGGTCTCGGCGAAGACGGCGACCGGGCGGCGGCGGTTGGCGTCCGACAGCGTCGAGCGCATCAGCCGGCCACTGCCGAGATGGTAATGATGCTGACTGTTGGCGTTGAAGCTCGCCTCCAACCCGCGCAGGCTGGTCGTGGCGCTCAACTGGGCATAGATCAGTGCCACCAGATGATCCCAGCTGGTAAAGCACTTGTCGTAGGCATCCCCGGCATGACGATCCACAATCGCCTGAAAGCTGCGGCGATCAATCGCTTTCAGCAGCTGGGCGAAAATGCTAGGGGTGAACCGCATGCTCCGTCTCCTTTTCTGAGTCTCGACAACCAGAAAATAGACGGAAAAACGCCGTCTGACGGGGCATGCGCCTGCGACATTTCGATTCACCCGGAACTTTCCCCGGACAGCCCTGCCGCTTGCGGGGAGAGGGTTAGGGTGAGGGGCAGGGCGAATTTCCCGGTCTTAATTGCCGCTCGAAGCGGAGGCCTGCCGTTCCGCACGCTCGCAATTGGGCGTGCAGGAGAGAACGGTGCGCACGGTCTGCTTGTAGACGCGTACGGTGTTGCCCTCGTCGATCGATACCAGGATGCGCTCGTCGACCATGGCGTTGCCGTCCTGGTCGAGGATGACGAGATTGGTGGTGCCGAAATTGCGCCCGGTCAGCACGATGGTCTTCGCATCCGCCACGGTCGCGTCGGCAACCTCCGCATTACCGATGATCACCTTGCTGACCGGCCGGTCGAGCTTCAGCACGCGGGCGTGGTCCATATAGACGCGCATCATTTCTTCAGCCGCGCGGGCTCCGCCCGGTGCGGCGATCGCCAGGAGTGCAGTGGTTGCAAGCAGTGCGGCCCGCGGGGCCGCTGAGGGCATGTTCATGGCGCGTCCTGACGGTCTATCTGCCGCATCTTGGCGCGTTTTGGTGAAAGAATGGTTACGTCGATGCGGCGCAATTTAAGGCGTCCATTTTCCGCACGTTTACCCAGGAAAAAGCGAGTTTCCCTTAACGTCACGGTAACCGGATTCCTTAAGCGGAAAGCAATTAGCCCCCGCTAAATTCAGGGTATCCGATCAACGGCAACAGTTTGACGGACGTGCTGAGCAACAAGTGAAGTTTGAGGAGAATAGTCATGAAGACCATTTTTGCACGCCTGATGAAGGACGAGTCCGGCGCAACCGCAATCGAATACGGCCTGATCGCAGCTCTGATCTCGGTGGCGCTGATCACCGGTGCGGGAGCACTTGGTACCTCGCTCAACGAAACATTCGATAAGCTGGGCGATAAACTGACAACTGAAGTGAATAAGTAAACGAGACCACACGGTGAAAGGCTTGGACGTTGCTGTCCCGTAGCTGGATGAGCCGCCCCCGCCTGGGGCGGCTTTTTTCTTTCCACCCAGACGCGCAAAGATAAGCACGCGGCCTTTTACGTCCAAGTACGAAGGTGTACCGCGCACCAGCACTGGATAGGGATACGAGAATATGACTGAAGCTGCCATACTTGTAGTTCTACCACTTTGCTTGGCATTTGCGGCGCTGACGGACCTCTTCACGATGACGATACCGAATCGGGTTTCGGCGATTCTGTTGGGTGCCTTTGCCATTGTTGCGCCGTTGGCTGGGCTTGATGTGGTCCAGATTTGCCTTCACATCGTTGCTGCAGTAGTGGTTTTCACTATCTGCTTTTGCCTTTTCGCAACAAATGTAATGGGGGGTGGCGATGCCAAGCTCCTGACCGCAAGCGCCATTTGGTTTGGTTTCAACGCATCGCTCCCGGTATTCCTTGTTTACGTGTCCATTTTTGGTGGCATATTGACGTGCGCTATTCTGTTCCTGCGCAAACAGGAGAACACGATCCTCGCCACTGGCATTCCGGTGCCGCATCTGTTGCTGACCGCCAAGAAAATCCCCTACGGCATCGCAATCGCTCTTGGCGGCCTCGCGGCCTATCCTTCTTCACCCCTGATGCAGGCCGCGCTCGCGCAGCTTTCATAAAACGTCGGCGCCACGCGTCCGCGCAACTATTCTTTAACCATACCCGTATCCGACCTGTTAACCATAATTACACCAATTCCTGATCAACCTGATCCTGGGCAATTCTCGGGGATTTGGGGCGATCATGAGACCGGTGCGCATTATCATTCTGGCGGTGGCCGTCGGCTCGGCTGCCATGGCCGGGCTGCTGGCGATGAAGCTTACCCGTGCGCCCGCCCCGCAGACGGCGGAACCCGTCATAGAGCAGGCCCCGACCATCAACGTGCTCGTCGCCGGCAAGAGCCTGCCGGTCGGCTCCCGTCTCGGCGCCGATTCCATCCATTGGAAAGCCTGGCCGGAAGACGGTGTCGCCGAGGGCATGATAACAGAGGAAAACCGTCCCGCTGCCGTCGAAGATCTTGCCGGCGCGGTCGTCCGCCTGCCGATCTTTACCGGCGAGCCGGTGCGTCAGGAAAAGATCGCCGACGCATCGAACCGGATCATGTCGTCGCTGCTGCCGGCCGGAAAGCGCGCCGTCGCCACGGAGATCACGGTCGCGACCGGCGCCGGCGGCTTCATCCTGCCGAACGATCGCGTCGACGTGATCATGGTGCGCAAGTCCGACGGCGATCTCTATCTGACCGAAACCGTGCTGAGCAATGTCCGCGTGCTGGCGATCGACCAGCAGATCGAGGAGAAGGAAGACGGCTCGAAAGCGGTCGTCGGTACGACCGCGACGCTGGAGCTGACGCCGGATCAATCGAAGGTCATGACGGTCGCGCAGCAGGTGGCGGACCGCATCTCGCTGGCGCTGCGCAGCGTTGCCGACGCGCAGGAGCCGGACACTATGGCTGCCGACTACCTTCTCAACGGCGACGGCCGGCCGAGCATTCAGGTCATCAAGTCGGGCTCCATCGTCAAGGGCGACGGTGTGGCCCTCCAGAACCAGAAGTAGGACGGGGCGCAAGGTGAAACGGATCGCAAAAAAGTTTCGGTCGTCCCTCGCAGCCGGCCTCTCCTTCTGTCTGGCCTTTTCGGGCATGACGTCGCCGACCGTGCCGGTCGCAGAGGCCGCCTCCTCCTCGGTCGTGAGGATTGTCGATAGCGGTCCGGGCGCCCGGAAGACCATCAATCTCGGTCTCAACAAGGCGGTCGTCGTGGACCTGCCGAGCGACGCTCACGACATTCTCGTTGCGGATCCCTCGCTCGCCGACGCGATCACCCGCACCTCGCGCCGTATCTATCTTTTCGGCAAGTCGGTCGGCCAGACGAACATCTTCGTCTTCGGCCCGGGAGGTGAGGAGATCGTCAGCCTGGAGGTCGCCGTCGAGCGCGACGTCGCCGGTCTCGAATCCAATTTGCGTCGCTTCATTCCCGATGCTGATATCAATGTCGAAATCATCTCGGACAACGTGGTGCTGACAGGCACGGTCCGCACGCCCCTCGACTCGACCAGGGCCGTCGATCTCGCACGCGCCTTCCTGAAGGGCGGCGAGGCGACCACGCGCAACATCACCGCGCAGGGCAATAACGGCGATGCCGATATTTTCGCCGAGGACCGGCAGAACTCGCAGATCGTCAATCTGCTGACGATCGAGGGCGACGATCAGGTGACGCTGAAAGTCACCGTGGCCGAGGTCAGCCGGCAGGTGTTGAAGCAGCTCGGCTTCAACGGCCGCGTCTCCGATGGCGAAAGCGGCATCAGCTTCCGTAACCCGGCCAATCTCGGCGACGCGATCGCCGTCGGCACGAATGCCCTCATCAAGGGTTCGATCGGCCCCACAACCATTTCGAGCTATATCAACGCAATGGAACAGGCCGGCGTCATGCGCACGCTCGCCGAGCCGAGCCTGACGGCGATTTCCGGCCAGGAGGCGAAGTTCTACGTCGGCGGCGAGTTCCGGCTTGCCGGCGTGCAGGAGGTCTCGACGGACGACGAGACCGGCCAAACCACGGTAGAGCGTGAGGTCAACGACGTGGAATACGGCATCCGGCTGAATTTCAAGCCGGTCGTTCTCGGCCCCGGCCGCATCAGCCTGCAGATCGAAACCGATGTCTCGGAGCCGACCTATGAGGGCTCGGTGGTCACGGGCAACAGCATGACCGCCATTCCCGGCAACACCTTCCTCGGCATCCGCCGGCGCGAAGCCTCGACCAGCGTCGAACTGCCGTCCGGCGGCTCGATCGTGATCGCCGGCCTCGTCCAGGACAATGTCCGCCAGGCGATGTCGGGCCTTCCCGCCGCCTCGAAGATCCCGATCCTCGGCACGCTCTTCCGCAGCAAGGACTTCCAGCGCAGCGAGACGGAGCTCGTCATCATCGCAACGCCTTATCTCGTGCGGCCCGTCGCCCGCAGTGCGATCTCGCGCCCGGACGACAACTTCAACCCGGCGAACGATCTCGAAAGCTTTTTCCTCGGCCGGGTCAACCGGATTTATGGGCGCCCCGAGGCGCAGCCGCCCGCCGGCCGCTACCACGGCAATGTCGGCTTCATCTACAAATAGGCAGGGCCATGCAGAAGCGAAGCGCAGCTCGAAACAGTCTTGAAAGGCAGCCCCCGATGGCCCTGAACCGCTTGCCGCATCGTGTGGCCCTGTATGCGATCGTCGCCGCCCTTATGGCAGGCTGCGCCAGCAAGGACAAGCTCGCGACCGGTGCTCTTCCGGACGATTACCGCACCCGGCATCCGATCGTGCTGACGGAAGGCGAGCGGACGATCGACATTCCCGTCGCCTCGGGCGATACGCGGCTCACCCAGGGGACGCGCGACGTCATTCGCGGCTTTGCCGCCGAATATCGCAATGCCTCGAGCGGCGTCATTCAGATCATGCTGCCGCGCGGATCGGTGAACGGCCATGCCGCGCAGATCGTCCGCAAGGACATCCGTCGCGTGCTGGCCGCAGGCGGCGTATCGCCGAAGAAGATGATCGAAACCACCTATGACGCCTCCGTGACGGGCGACGCCGCACCGATCCGCCTGAGCTATGTCGCGATAACTGCGCAGACCGCACCCTGCGGCGCGTGGCCGGAAGATCTGGCGCTGAACACGCTGGAAAACCGCAACTACTACAATTTCGGCTGCGCCACCCAGTCCAATCTCGCGGCACAGATCGCCAATCCGACGGACCTCGTCGGCCCGCGCCAGATGTCGCCGATCGATGCCGAGCAGCGGGGCCAGGTGATCGATAGCTGGCGCGGCACGGATAAGGGCGACGGCGGAACCACGATCGTCTTCAACTGATACGGGCTTTCAAGGAAAAACGATGAACGCCATTGAATACACGATCGACAGCGGCGGAACCGGCGATTGGCCCGCGGACGGAACGCGCCCCGGCGACCTCGAGCAGCTCCGGCCCCTGCCGCGCATCTCGATCCATGCCTTCTGCGAGAGCGAAGCCGTGCAGCGGCTCATGGAGCGCTGCGGCCAGGACCGCCGCATGGCGAAGGTGAGCCTGCGGGTTACCGGCGGCGGCATCGCAGCCGCCGCGAATACCTTCGCGGGCGTCTCGACGCCCAATCTGATCATTCTCGAAACCGCCACCGAGCCCGGCTCGCTGCTTTCGGAACTGGCGCCGCTTGCGGAAGTCTGCGACCCGAGCACGAAGGTCATCGTCATCGGCCGCCACAACGACATCGCGCTCTATCGCGAGCTGATCCGCAACGGCATTTCCGAATATATGGTCGCGCCGGTCGGGATGGCCGATATGCTGAGCGCCGTCTCGGCGATCTTCGTGGATCCGGAGGCGGAGCCGCTCGGACGCAGCCTCGCCTTCATCGGCGCAAAGGGCGGCTGTGGCTCGTCGGTGATCGCCCATAATTGCGCCTGGGGCATTTCCAATCTTTTCTCGACCGAGACGATCCTTGCCGATCTCGATCTGCCCTACGGAACCGCCAATATCGACTTCGACCAGGACCCGCCACAGGGGATCGCCGAGGCCGTATTCGCGCCGGAGCGGCTGGACGAGGTCTTTCTCGACCGGCTCCTGACCAGGTGCTCGGAGCATCTGTCGCTGCTGGCGGCGCCCTCCATGCTCGACCGCGCCTATGATTTCGAGACGGGTGCCTTTCAGCCGATCCTGGAAATCCTCCAGCGCAGTGCGCCGGTATCCGTCCTGGACCTGCCGCATGGCTGGACCGACTGGACCCGCTCGGTGCTTTCGGCGGCCGACGAGGTGGTCATCACCGCCGCCCCGGATCTGGCAAGCCTCAGGAACGCGAAGAACCTGCTCGATGCCTTGAAGAAACTGAGGCCGAACGACAAGGTGCCGCATCTCGTGCTCAACCAGGTGGGCGTGCCCAAGCGTCCGGAGATCGCTCCCGACGAGTTCTGCGCGTCGCTGGAGATCGAGGCCGCCGCGATCATTCCGTTCGATGCGGTCCTCTTCGGCAATGCCTCCAACAGCGGCCGCATGATCGCGGAGATCGACCGGAAGTCGCCGGCCGCCGAGACCTTCTCGCAGCTGTCCCACCTCTTGACCGGGCGCACCGCCATAAAGAAGGCGCGCCGGGGGGGTCTCGGCAAGGTTCTGGCGAAGCTCGGCAGGCGGTAGCGGAATATTTCCGATCCTGCACCCGCAGGGCGGGGATCGATGAAGCAACTGGAATGAAGTGATGTTTGGCAAACGCGGAAATGAAGGTCCTGGCAAGGGTGGTGCGCGCGGCTTCTCGCCTGCGCCCCCGATGCCCGCCGTCCAGCCGGTGCCGGTGGAGCGTTCCGCCGCGCCCGTCCTCGGCGAGACGGTCGCTGCGCCATCCCGCCCGCAAGCGCCGCCCCAGCGGCGCCGTGCGCCGAGGGCGGAAGATTATTACGACACGAAATCGCAGGTCTTCTCCGCGCTGATCGACACGATCGACCTGTCGCAGCTCTCCAAGCTCGATATCGAGAGCGCGCGCGAGGAAATCCGCGACATCGTCAACGATATCATCACCATCAAGAACTTCGCCATGTCGATCTCCGAGCAGGAGGAACTGCTCGACGACATCTGCAACGACGTGCTTGGCTACGGACCGCTGGAGCCATTGCTCGCGCGCGACGACATCGCCGACATCATGGTGAACGGCGCCGGGCAAACCTTCATCGAAGTGGGTGGCAAGGTCGAGGAATCGGAGATCCGGTTCCGCGACAACGGGCAACTGCTGTCGATCTGCCAGCGTATCGTCAGCCAGGTGGGCCGCCGCGTCGACGAATCGAGCCCGATCTGCGATGCGCGTCTGCCGGACGGGTCACGCGTCAACGTCATCGCGCCGCCGCTCGCGATCGACGGTACGGCGCTCACCATCCGCAAGTTCAAGAAGGACAAGCTGACGCTGGAGCAGCTGGTGCGCTTCGGCTCGATCACGCCCGAGGCCGCCGTCCTGCTGCAGATCATCGGCCGCGTCCGCTGCAACATCGTCATTTCCGGCGGCACCGGCTCCGGCAAGACGACGCTGCTCAACTGCCTGACGCGCTATATCGACAGCACCGAGCGGATCATTACCTGCGAGGACTCGGCCGAATTGCAACTGCAGCAGCCGCATGTCGTCCGGCTCGAGACGCGCCCGCCGAACATCGAGGGCGAGGGCGAGATCACCATGCGCGACCTCGTGAAGAACTGCCTGCGCATGCGTCCGGAGCGCATCATCGTCGGCGAAGTGCGCGGCCCGGAAGTCTTCGACCTGCTGCAGGCGATGAACACCGGCCATGACGGTTCGATGGGAACGATCCACGCAAATACCCCGCGCGAATGCCTGAGCCGCATGGAATCGATGATCGCCATGGGCGGCTATACCCTGCCGGCCAGGACCGTTCGCGAGATCATCTCCGGCTCGGTGGACGTGATCATCCAGGCCTCGCGCCTGCGTGACGGATCGCGCCGGATCACCCACATCACCGAGGTCACCGGCATGGAAGGCGACGTGATCATCACCCAGGACCTGATGCGCTACGAGATCGACGGCGAGGACGCCAATGGCCGGATCGTCGGCCGCCATGTCTCGACCGGCATCGGCCGGCCGCATTTCTGGGACCGGGCCCGTTATTTCAACGAGGACAAGCGGCTCGCAGCGACCCTCGACGCGATGGAAAAGCAACAATAGAGCGGTACAGGCAGGCTGCGGTTCCGCATGCCTTCGACGCGAAGGGACAGACCGAGCGATGTTCGGCATAGACATCACCGTCCTGGGATTGGCCGGCCTCGTCGCCCTGGCGGCGGCGGCACTCGCCTATGGTGTGCTCTACCCCCAGATCGAGACCGAGAAGAAGGCGGAGGGCCGCCTGCGCCGGGTCAGCGCCTCCGAGACGGACCGCACCAAGATCAAGGCGGCGCGCGACCGCGTCAACGAGATGTCGAAGCGGCGCAAATCCGTTCAGGATTCGCTGAAGGAACTCGAGAAAAAGCAGCAGGAAAAATCCGTCAATACGGCGCCTTCGATGAAGAAGCGCCTGCTGCAGGCCGGTCTTTCGATATCGCTCGCGCAGTTCTACCTGTTCAGCGCGCTTTTCGGACTGTTCGCTTTTCTTGTCGTCCTCCTGGCAGGGGCGGGGCTGCTCATTGCCGCGGGCGTTGCCCTGATAGGCGCGGCCGGCCTGCCGCGATGGATCGTCGGCTCCATGGTCAAACGCCGTTGCAGAAAGTTTCTCGACGAGTTTCCGAATTCGCTCGATGTCATGGTCCGTTCGATCAAGTCGGGGCTGCCGCTGAACGACGCCTTGCGGCTGATCGCCAGCGACGGGCAGGAGCCGGTCCGGACGGAGTTCCGCCGTGTCGTCGAGTCCCAGCAGGTGGGTCTCAACGTTCCCGAAGCCTGCGCCCGCATGATTCACAGCATCCCGCTGCCGGAAGTGAACTTCTTCGCGATCGTCATCGCCATTCAGGCGCAGGCGGGCGGCAATCTGTCCGAAGCGCTCGGCAATCTCTCCAAGGTGCTGCGCGAACGCAGGAAGATGAAGGCGAAGGTCAGCGCGCTGTCGATGGAGGCCAAGGCGTCCGCCTGCATCATCGGCGCGCTGCCCTTCATCGTCGCAACCCTCGTCTATCTGACTTCGCCCGATTACATGATGGTTCTCTTCACCGACCCGCGCGGCCACATCATCATGGGCGCTTCCGCCGTCTGGATGAGCATCGGCATCTGGGTGATGCGCAACATGATCAACTTCGACATCTGAGGATCCCGTGGCCGGCTGGATAGAGACGCTTACCGATCCGAACATCCTCGTCGCGGCGCTCGTCTCGATGGCCGTGCTCGCCACGTTCTACTCGCTCGTGGCGCCCTTGCTCGAGCGGGGAGACCTCGCGAAGCGGATGAAATCGGTCGCCACCGAACGGGAGCAGATTCGCGCCCGCGAGCGCGCCCGGCTCAATGCCGAGGCGACGACCGGCAGGGCAAGCCTCAGGGCACAGCACAACACCTCCGTCCGGGAGATCGTCGAGCGGCTGAACCTCAGAAAGGCTCTGGTGGACGACAACACCGTCAACCGCCTGAAGACGGCCGGCTACCGCTCGCAAAACGCGCTCAACACCTTCCTCTTCGCCCGCTTCTGCCTGCCGTTCCTGTTTCTGACCGTTGCGGTTCTCTATATTTTCGTGCTCGGGAGTTTCGCCGACAAGCCGATCATGGTCAGGGTGTCCTTCGCCATCGGATTTGCCTATGTCGGCTTC
Organism: Ensifer sp. D2-11; assembly: GCF_054161295.1. Classification (NCBI taxonomy): domain Bacteria; kingdom Pseudomonadati; phylum Pseudomonadota; class Alphaproteobacteria; order Hyphomicrobiales; family Rhizobiaceae; genus Ensifer; species Ensifer sp. D2-11. The sequence continues at coordinate 3,098,112 of NZ_CP096433.1, read as the reverse complement.
TACGCGCCGAACATCTTCATCGCCAATGCGATCTCCAAGCGCCAGCAGTCCATTCGCCGCGCCTGGCCGGATGCGCTCGATCTCCTGCTCATCTGCGTCGAATCGGGCGTCTCGATGGAGCTCGCCATGCGCCGCGTCGCCGACGAGATAGCCGTGCAGTCGCCGCCGCTGGCGGAGGAACTGGTGCTGACGACCGCGGAACTCTCCTTCCTGCCCGAAAGGCGCATCGCGCTCGAAAATCTCGGCCTGCGCACCGGCCTCGACGAGGTGAAATCGGTGACGCAGGCGCTGATCCAGGCCGACCGCTACGGCACGCCCGTCGCCCAGGCGCTGCGCGTGCTGGCGCAGGAAAGCCGCGACCAGCGGATGACCGCCGCAGAGAAAAAGGCGGCCGCACTGCCGCCGAAGCTGACGGTGCCGATGATCCTGTTCTTCCTGCCGGTCCTCGTCGCCGTCATCCTCGGCCCCGCGGGGATACAGGTGGCGGACAAGTTTTAGGGTGAAAGGCGAGGGTGGTTTACCCGCCCTTGAAGGTATTGCCGCCTCTTGCCGGCTGTGCTGGCCCCTCTCCTCGGGTTTAACCCGAGGACTAGCCCTCTCCCCGCAGGCGGGGAGAGGGGACCTACTGCATGTGTCCTTTAATCCTATCCGATTAAAGGACAAAAACATGCAGCAGATCAAAGTGCTACAGCGACCTTTGCGCGTCTGATAAGACGCGCGGCGCTGTAGAGAGGGCGGCATATCCCTTCTCCCCGCTTGCGGGGAGAAGGTCGCGGCAGCGGGATGAGGGGCGGGTGCCGCCGTCCGGTGCGGGGTGGCAGTGCCGGCCGATCAACCTTCAATCCGCCTTCGCCTCATCCGCCTTCGCCAGCTGCTTCCACGCGCCCTGCTGCGACAGCATGGAGCGCAGATAGGCGACATTGGCCTCGGCCTGCTCGGATGTCAGTTCCTGGCGGGCGATGGTTTCCGCTTCCTGGAAGCGGCCCTGCAGGCCGACGGCAAGCGCGAGGTTCTGGCGCACGCTGCTGCCGGCATCCGGTTGGCTCGCCGCGGATTTGAGGTAGGTCTCGGCGGTTCGCAAATCCTTCGTCAGCAGATAGGACATGCCGAGATTGGAGAGGACCGAAGGCTCGTTGGGCTTGAGGTCCAGAGCCTCGCGATAGCGCAGCCGTGCCTCGGCGGAACGGCCGAGCTGGTCGAGAATGGCGCCTTCCGCGGATTTCAGCTTCCAGTCGGGCCGGTCCGGCGTCTGGGCGCGGCTGATCGTGGCGAGCGCCTGTTCCAGCTGACCGGCTGCGGCCTGGGCCTTGCCGTAGGCTCCGAGCACCTCGCGGTCCGCCGGATGGTAGATCGCCACCTGCTGCATGACGGCAAGCGCCTGTTCGTTGCGGCCCGTCATGCGCAGGAGATTGGCGTAGTTGAGCCCGGCCTCCCGGTCCTTCGGGTTGCGCTCATAGGCCTGGCCGATGCGTTCGGCGGCGGCAGCCAGTTCAGTCGCGTTCATCGACTGCACCGGCCTCGTGAGCTTCGGGATGGATCCGGTCGTCAGCTCCTTCCTGCCCTGTTGTCCGGCGCAGGCGGAGAGCGACAGCGTCACCATCGCAACGGCAGTTCCCGTTGCGAGCCGGCGCAAAGAGGAGGAGAAATTGTCTTGCATCGTCATCGAAGCCCCAGCATCCAGTCCTGCACCGGAACTCCAGACAAAAGCGGCGCAACTTTCACTCCAGCAATAATCTGTTAACCCTAACGGAGCGTTAATCGCACCTGTTCGTATCCGCCAGTCGAGGATTCCCATGGCCCCCTTTCAGTTCATCGAGCGGCAATCGCCGTTCAACACCAGCAACGGCAAGACGCTGCCTATCTTTGCGGTGACGCCGGCGCATATCGAAACGGGGAGCATCGATCCGATCGCGCTCGACTGGGCGAAGAAAGCCGGTTTCAAGGCGGAATCCGGCGCGGTGCTGCTCATCCCCTCGGCCGATGGTCATCTCGGCGGCGCGCTGTTCGGGCTCGGTGCCAACCCTTCCGACGCGCCTTTCCTCACCGGCAAGCTCGCCCGGGCGCTTCCGGCCGGCAAATGGCATATCGAGACGGCGCCGCTCACCGCCAATCGGCTGGCTCTCGGCTACGGCCTCGGTTCCTACCGTTTCGAACGCTACAAATCGGCGAAGACGGACGCGCCGACGCTGCTCATTCCGGCCGATTCGGATGCGACCGATATCAAGCGGCAGCTCGCCGGCGTGTTCCTGGCCCGCGACCTCATCAACACGCCGACCAACGATATGGGACCGGAAGCGCTGGAGGCCGCATTCCGGGCGCTGGCCGCCCATTACAAGGCCGACGTATCGGTTATCTCCGGCGAAGCCCTGCTGGCCGAGAACTTCCCGCTCGTTCACACGGTCGGCCGCGCCAGCGCCGAAGCGCCGCGGCTTCTTGAAATGCGCTGGGGCAGGAAGGGCCACCGCAAGGTGACGCTCGTCGGCAAGGGCGTCTGCTTCGATACCGGAGGGCTGGACATCAAGCCGGCCGCGTCGATGCTGCTCATGAAGAAGGACATGGGCGGCGCTGCCAACGTCATGGGGCTCGCGCTGATGATCATGGATGCGAAGCTCAAGGTGGACCTGCGCGTCATCATTCCCGTGGTCGAGAACTCGATCTCGGCGAATGCCTTCCGTCCCGGCGACATCTACAAGAGCCGCAAGGGCCTGACGGTTCAGATCGACAACACCGACGCGGAGGGACGGCTGATCCTCGCCGATGCGCTCGCCTATGCGGACGAGGAGAAGACGGACCTCGTCGTCGACATGGCGACCCTGACGGGCGCCGCCCGCGTGGCGCTGGGCCCGGACCTGCCGCCCTTCTTCACCGATGACGATGACCTCGCCCGCGATCTCGCCGAGGCGAGCCTGACGGTGGACGATCCGGTCTGGCGGATGCCGCTCTACAGGGGCTACGACAAGGATGTTTCCGCCCGCATCGCCGATCTCACCAACGCGCCCTCGGGCGGCATGGCCGGCTCGATCACGGCGGCGCTGTTCCTCAAGCGTTTCGTCACGAACGCGAAAAGCTGGGTCCATTTCGACATCTTCGGCTGGGCGCAGTCCGAGCGCCCGCATTCGCCGATCGGCGGTGAAGCTCAGGCGATCCGGGCGCTTTATCATCACATCGGGAGGATCGCGGGGTAGCTATTCGCGCAATCGAGCTGCAAAAGAAACGCTTGCGTAACGGTCGCCGGCTATGCTCCCGGACCAGTGATCCACGCAGGAGTTTCCTTTGCCGGTCGAACTTACCCCTTCTCAGGCGCTGGGGCTCTGGCATGCCGTGTCGCTCGAACAGGTGCGCGTCGACAGCCGCGATCTGACCTTGCGCCAGATGGCGATCCTGTTACAGATCTACCTCGTGCCGCCGCCCCATACGGTGCGCGGCCTCGCAGCGTCGCTCGGCGTGACGAAGCCGGTGATCACGCGCGCGCTCGACACCATGGGTGCGCTCGGCCTGGTCGACCGGATCCGCGACGAGCGCGACAGGCGCAACGTCATCATAAAGCGCACCGTCGAAGGCGCGCTTTATCTTGAAAAATTCGGCGATCTGATCATCAATCAGGGCCGGAAAATGTGAGCTTATCCATGCCAGAAGTCCTCGACCGCCGACTCAATGCCTATCGCGAGGATATCGCCGAGGCACGTCTGCGCGGTCTCGTCGAGGCAAAGCGCTTCGTGGAAGGAAAGCCGGCGGCCGTATCCGTTCCGGTGACGCCGCTGCGGGCGAGGCCGGAGGCCGGCTGCGGCACGGATACGGAGCTTCTCTATGGCGAGACGGTGCGCGTGCTCGACGTCGCCGACGGATGGGCGTGGGTCAGGTCCGACCTCGATGGCTATGTCGGCTACGTACCGGAGGATGTCGTGCAGCCGCCGCAAGCGCCGGCGACGCATCTCGTGGCGGTGCCGCGGACATTCGTCTATCGCGGCGCGGATCTGCGCTTTCCCCAGGCCTTTGCCCTTTCCATGGGAAGCCGGATTGCCGTCGTCGGCGAGGCCGAAACGCGCGGCACGCGCTATTTTCTGCTGGATGGCGGGCTGGCGATCGTCGCCGATCATTGCATTCCCGCAGCCGGCGCGCTCACGGAAGACTATGTCGCAATCGCGGCCCGCTTTCTTGAAACGCCTTATCTCTGGGGCGGCCGCTCCGGCTTCGGTATAGACTGTTCCGGCCTCGTGCAGCTCGCGATGCAGATGGCCGGACGCAACGCGCCGCGCGATTCCGACATGCAGGCAAGCGGCCTCGGCCGCGCCATCGAGCGCGAGGAACTCACGCGCGGCGACCTCGTCTTCTGGAAGGGCCATGTGGCGATCATGGAGGACGAGAAGACCCTGGTGCATGCCAACGGACACACGATGACGGTGGCGCGCGAAGGCCTCGAAGACGCGATCCAGCGCATCGGCTGGCTGTATGCGCAGCCGACGGGGTACCGGCGGCCTTGATCCCCGGATTTTGCGGCTTTCTTGAGCCGCAGCCGCCCCTCATCCGCCTGCCGGCACCTTCTCCCCGCATGCGGGGAGAAGGGAATCGCGGGTTCGCCTTCGCACCATCTCCACACGCAGGCGCGCCGTGGCGTACGTCCCCTCTCCCCGCATGCGGGGAGAAGGTTACGGTGAGGGGCGGTCGTCCCCGCGCGCGGGGAGAAGGTTAGGGTGAGCGGCGATCGCTGCGCGCCTAATCAGTAGCCGGCTACCTTATCCACTACATGCTCCAGGGGCAGCCCGCTCTCGAAGCGCGCGATCTGGTGCTCCACATGCACGAAGAGCGCCCTGACGTCGGACGAGGCGGCGACATGCGGCGTCACATAGACGTTCGGCATGTCCCAGAAGCGGCTTTCCGGGGAGAGCGGCTCCCGTTCGAAGACATCGAGCGAGGCGCCTCCCAGGACACCCGAATCGAGGCACTCCAGGATGTCGGCCTCGACCTGGCTGCCGCCTCGACCGGCATTGATGAAAACGGGCGCGCCGAACGGCCCGTTCCGGCTGAGCTTGGCCAAGAGAGCGGCGTTGAAGATACCCCTGGTATCCGGCGTCAGCGGCAGCAGGCCGACGAGAAAATCCGTCCTGCCGAGAAATGCATCCAGTCCGGCGGCGTCGTAGGTCTCAACACCCTCGATCACCCGCTTGCTTCGCGACCAGCCGATCACCTTGAAGCCCATCGCGGCGAGCTTACGGGCGGCGTCCTGGCCAAGCACGCCCATGCCCATGATGCCGACGGTCACGTCGGCTGCTTCCGGCTGGCTGAGGTCGCGCCATTCGTGCTTCTTTGCCAGCGCCTCGTAGGCGCGGTGCTGGCGAAGATGCAGGAGGCACTGCATCACCACCCACTCGCTCATCCGCGTCGTCAGCGTCCGGTCGACGAAGCGCACCAGCGGCACGTCAGGCAGGCCCGGCAGCGTCAGCACGTGGTCGACGCCGGCGCCGCCGGAAAAGACCACCTTGAGGTCCGGTGCGCGTGAGAAGAGGTCGGGCGCGGATTTCCAGACCACCGCATAGTCGATGCCGGAGAGGTCACGCTCCTGATGCGCCGGGTCGGCGAGATCGATCACCTCGCGGCCGGGAAAGGCGCCCGCAAGCGCGGCTTCGACCTCCTCGGGAATGAATTTCAGGTCGACGATCACGGGGCTCTTGGCGGGCATGGGAGAAACTCTACTGATGAACGGCGGCGAGATTGACCGCTTCGAGGTTGAAAGCGGCGGCCATCAGCGCCTTGGTATAGTCTTCCGTCGGTGCCTGGAAGATGCGCTCGGCGGGTCCCTGTTCCACGACCTTGCCGAGCCGCATGACGATCACCTCGTTGGCGAGCGCGCGCACGACCTTGAGATCATGGCTGATAAAGAGATAGGCGAGATTGTGCTTGCGCTGGAGATCGCGCAGGAGATCGACCACCTGGGCCTGCACGCTCATGTCGAGGGCGGAGGTCGGCTCGTCGAGCATGACGAACTGAGGTTTCAGCACCATCGCCCGGGCGATCGCGATGCGCTGGCGCTGACCGCCGGAAAATTCGTGCGGATAGCGCCAGCGCGTGGCGGGATCGAGGCCGACCTCTTCCAGTGCTGCGGCGACGCGCTGGTCGCGCTCGCCGTCCGTCAGCGCCTTCTCGTGGATCTTCAAACCCTCGCCGATAATGTCGGCGATCGACATGCGCGGGCTCAGCGATCCGTAAGGATCCTGGAAGACCACCTGCATCCGGTTTCTGAGCGGCCGCATCTCGCGGAAACTGTAGGCGTCGATGTCTTCCCCGACGAAGGCGATGCGGCCCTTGGACGAGATCAGCCGCGTCAGCGCAAGGCCAAGCGTCGTCTTGCCGGAACCGGACTCGCCGACCACGCCCAGCGTCTGACCGGCGCGGAGCGTCAGGTCGATGCCGTCCACCGCCTTGACGTGGTCGACCACCCGGCGCAGGAAGCCCGCCTTGATGGGAAACCAGACCTTCATGTCCTTGGCTTCGATCACGATCGGCCTCGAGGCATCCGAGGGCGGCGGTTCGCCCCGCGGCTCGGAGGCAAGCAGGTGGCGGGTGTAGGCGTGCTGCGGATTGGCGAAGATCTCGGCGGTCGGCCCGGTCTCGACGATCTTGCCCTTTGTCATCACGCAGACCCGATCGGCGATCTTGCGGACGATGCCGAGGTCGTGGGTGATGAACAGCATGGACATGCCGTGCTCGTCCTTGAGCGACTTCAAAAGCTCGAGGATCTGCGCCTGCACCGTGACGTCGAGCGCCGTGGTCGGCTCGTCGGCGATCAGGAGCTCCGGACGGTTGGCAAGCGCCATGGCTATCATCACGCGCTGGCGCTGGCCGCCCGAGAGCTGATGCGGGTAGGCCCCGAGGCGCTTTTCCGCCTCGCGGATGCCGACCTGTTCCAGGAGCTCCAGCGTTCTCGCGCGGGCGGCCGCACCCTTGAGGTCCTGATGGATCTCCAGGATTTCGCCGATCTGCTGCTCGATCGTGTGCAACGGATTGAGCGACGTCATCGGCTCCTGGAAGATCATCGTGACGTCGTTGCCGCGAACATGCCTGAGCTCGTCGTCGCTCGCCTTCAGGAGGTCCTTCCCGTTGAAGAGGATTTCGCCGCTCGGATGGCTTGCGGCGGGGTAGGGCAGGAGCTTCAGGATCGAGTTGGCGGAGACCGATTTGCCCGAGCCGGACTCCCCTACCAGCGCCACGGTCTCGCCGCGCTTGATGTCGAAGGAGATGCGGTCGACCGCAAGCGACGTTTCGCCGCCCTGGTGAAAGGCGACGGAGAGGTCGCGCACGGAGAGGAGGGTATCTGTCATCGTCGCGCTCACCGGAACGTCTTTCTCGGGTCGAAGGCGTCGCGCGTCGCTTCGCCGACGAAGATCAAAAGCGACAGCATGATCGACATGGCGAAGAAGGCGGTCAGCCCCAGCCAGGGCGCCTGCAGGTTGGACTTGCCCTGCGCGATCATCTCGCCGAGCGACGGGGAACCCGGAGGCATGCCGAAGCCGAGAAAGTCGAGCGAGGTCAGCGTGGTGATCGAGCCCGAAAGAATGAAGGGCAGGAAGGTGAGCGTCGCCACCATCGCGTTCGGCAGCAGGTGCCGGTACATGATGGTGCCGTTGCCGACGCCTAGCGCGCGCGCCGCGTTGACATATTCGAAATTGCGGGCGCGCAGGAATTCGGCCCTGACGACGCCGACGAAGCCGACCCAGGAAAAGAGCAGCATGATGCCGAGCAGGATGAAGAAGCCCGGCGGCAGGATGGCGGCGATGATGAGCAGGATGTAGAGCACCGGCATCGAGGACCAGATCTCGATGAAACGCTGCATGAGCAGATCCGTCCAGCCGCCGAAATAGCCCTGCACGGCACCGGCCGAAACGCCGATGACCGCCGAGGCGATTGTCAGCGCGAGACCGAAAAGTACCGAGATGCGAAACCCGTAGATCATCCGCGCCATCACGTCGCGCGCCTGGTCGTCGGTACCGAGCCAGTTCAGGTTGCCGGCTATGCATCCGGGGTCGTCGGCCCCTTGCGGGTAGGCGGAGCAGCGCTCCTCCTCGCTCATCAGCCAGAAGGGCGGCGTGGGCGCCGAATGGGGGATGCTGGAGTTGACCGTCTGGTAGGAATAGCGGATCGGCGGCCAGACCATCCAGCCGTTCGCCCCGATCTCGTCGCGGATGAAGTCGGAGCGATAGTCGGTTTCGGCGAGGAAGCCGCCGAATTTCTCTTCCGGATAATCGAACAGCACCGGCACCAGGATCTCGCCCTTATAGGAGGCGAGGATCGGCTTGTCGTTGGCGATGAACTCGGCAAACAGGCTGAGGCCGAAGAGGAGGAGGAAGAGCCAGAGGGACCAGTAGCCGCGGCGGTTGGCCTTGAAGTTCTGCCAGCGACGGCGCCCGATCGGCGTAAGCCAGCCCTTTTCCGGCGCGCCGGCATAGGCGGTAGCGGTGCTCATCAGACGTCCCTCCGCTCGAAATCGATGCGCGGGTCGACCCAAGTATAGATGAGGTCGGAGACGAGGCTCACGACAAGCCCCATCAGCGAGTAGATGAAGAGGGTCGCGAAGACGATCGGATAGTCGCGCTTGACGACCGCGTCATAGCCGAGCCGCCCCAGCCCATCGAGCGAGAAGATGTATTCGATGAGCAGCGAGCCGGTGAAGAAGGCGGAGATGAAGGCGCCGGGAAAGCCCGCAATGATGATCAGCATCGCGTTGCGGAACACATGTCCGTAGAGAACGCGCCGCTCCGTCAGGCCCTTGGCTCGCGCCGTCGTCACATATTGCTTCTTGATCTCGTCGATGAAGGAATTCTTCGTGAGCAGCGTGGTGGTCGCGAAGGCGGAGAGCAGAAGCGTGATCAGCGGCAGCGTCATGTGCCAGAAATAATCGATTATCTTCTCGTACCAGGAAAGCTGGTCGAAATTGTCCGAGACCAGGCCGCGCAAGGGGAACCAGTCGAAGAAGGATCCGCCCGCAAAAAGCACGATCAGGAGAATGCCGAAGAGGAAACTCGGCACCGCATAGCCGACGATGATGACGCCCGAGGTCCAGACGTCGAAGGTCGAACCGTCGGAGACCGCTTTCTTGATGCCGAGCGGGATCGAGATGGCATAGGAAAATATGAGGATCCAGACCCCGAGCGAGATCGAAACCGGCATTTTCTGAATGATGAGGTCGATGACCGGCGTATTGCGGAAGAAGCTCTCGCCGAAGTCGAAGCGCATATAGTCCCACATCATGGTGACGAAGCGCTCGAGCGGCGGCTTGTCGAAGCCGAACTGTTTTTCGAGCTTGGCGATGAAATCGGGATCGAGCCCTTGCGCCCCGCGGTACTGCCCGCCGTCGCCACCGCCGACAGGCATGAGGTCGCCGGCATTGCCGGAAAGCCTGTCAGAGCCTGCCGCGTTGGTGAGGTCGGAGATCACCTGTTCCACCGGCCCCCCCGGCGCAAACTGCACGACGGCGAAGGAGATCGCCATGATGCCGACGATCGTCGGGATCATCAGCAGGAGCCGGCGCAGGATATAGGCACCCATCAGGCGAACCTCTGGATCGACGAATTGCCGGCGAAGCAGACCGGCGCAGCGTCGACTGGAATTGCTCTAATGTGCCTCAAATCCTGCATCTCCCAGCGGCTGCGGCCTCTGCGGAGCCGTTCGTGTTTCGTGATTCGTTTCCCGCATTTGGAATCGAGAGAGCGCCTGAGCGCAAGAGCTTCATTTTGCAGCCGTGTTTTTCGACCACCACGCATCCGGGAAATCCATCCCGTAATAGGGAAGCTCCTTCGGGCGGGCCAGGTGGTTCCAGTAGGCAACGCGCAAGGCCTTCGAGTAGAAGAGCGGCACGACGTAGTGATGCGCGAGAAGGACGCGGTCGAGTGCCCGTGTCGTCGCGACCAGTTCTTCGCGGTTCGGCGCGAAGACAATTCTCCGGATAAGTTCGTCGATCGCCGGATCAGCGATGCCGGCATAGTTCCTTGATCCCGGCTGGTTGACTGAGGCCGAACCCCAATAGTCGCTCTGTTCGTTGCCGGGCACGAGCGTTTGCGCCCAGATGCCGTAGATCATGTCATAGTCATAACTTCTGACGCGGTTGGTGTATTGCGAGTCGTCGACGGTGCGGATGCGAGCATCTATCCCGATCTTCCTCACGCTGTTCACGAACGGTGTGACCGTACGCTCGAAGGTAGGATTGGACAGAAGGATCTCGAAGCTGAACGGCTCGCCGGTCTTCGCGTTCACCAATCGGCTGCCCTTCAGTTCGTAACCCGCCTCCTTGAAGAGTGCGAGCGCCTTGCGCAAGTTGTCGCGCACCTTTTGCGGATCGCCGTTGACAGGGTTCTTGTAGGGCGTGGTGAAAACGGCGGCAGGAACCTTGTCTTTCAGTTCTTCAAGGATTTCTTTCTCGCGCCCTTCGGGCAAGCCGGAGGAGGCAAGCTCCGTGCCCCAGAAATAACTGTCGACGCGCTGAAACGCATTGTGTGCGAGGCTGCGATTCAGATCCTCGAAGTCGAAGGCATAGTTCAACGCCTGGCGCACCCGCTGGTCCTGGAATTTTTCGCGGCGCATATTGGGCACGAAGGCCTGCATTATGCCGGTAGCACGCAGCGGGTTTTCGATTTCCTCTCGGATCACCCGGCCGTCCTTCATTGCCGGAAAGTCGTAGGCCGTGGCCCAATGGCTTGCGCTGTTGTCCTGATAGAAATCGACATTGCCGGCACGGAAGGCCTCGAACTGCACGCTCCTGTCGCTGAAGAAGGCGTAATTGATGGTGCGGAAATTATATCGGCCGACATTCACGTTGAGATCCTTGCCCCAATAGTCGTCCCGCAATTCGAAGCGGATCGAGCCGCCCGCCTGGAACGAGGCGATCTTATAGGGGCCGGAGCCCATGACCGGCTCCAGCGTCGTGCGGCTGATATCGCGCTTGCTGCCCTTGGCGTCCTGCCCTTCCCACCAGTGCTTCGGCAGAATCGGAAACTGGCCGAGAATGTTCGGCAGTTCGTGGTTATTCTTCTCGTCGAAACGGAAGGTGACGTCGCGCTCGCCTGTCTTTTCCGCCGAAATCACGTGGCGGTAGTAGTTGGAAAAAAGCGGATTGTGCTCTTTCACCATATCGAAGGAGAAGACGACATCCTCCGGCGTCACCGGTTTGCCGTCTGCCCACTTGGCCTCTGCCCGCAGGCGAAAAGTGGCGGAGGAAATATCGTCCGGATATGAGATGCCCTCTGCGAGCAGGCCGTAGGAGGTGGTGATCTCGTCCTCGGCGGATTTCAGGAGTGTTTCGAAGACCAGCGAAGAAACGCCCGTCGCCACCTCGCCCTTGGCGAGGATCGGGTTGAACGAGTCGAATGTCCCGTTCTCCGAGAGCCGTAGCTCTCCGCCCTTTGGAGCATCCGGGTTGACGTAATCGAAGCGCGCGAAGCCGTCCTTGTATTTAGGTTCTCCGATCGACGACGTAGCGTGGTGCCAGACGGGTTGTTCCTCGGCATTGGACGCAGGAGGAAGGAGGAGAAGCGCTGCTGTCAGAAGCGAGGCCGCGAGGCCAGGCTTCACGGTCCTGCAGAAGTTTGGCATCCGGCCGGTACCCCTTTTTTGTCTCAATGTTCTTTTTTAACGAACATAGGCGAAATCAGGGCAATTGACAGGACTTGCCCAAAATCAGGCGAAATTCTTCGGTCACATCCCGGTGAGTCGCAAGGCTGCTGCAACCGCGGCGAATCAGGATAGGAGAGGGCAGCGGACTGAGGGCGCCGCGCGTCCTGTCAGACGCGCAGAGGTCGCTGCAACGCTTCAGGTTGCTGAAAACACGCAGCAAGCAAGGTCATGGGGAATGGAATGAAATTTGATGCGCGTGCTGCGCTTCGGCGCTGCGGTTCGACCGTCCTGGCTCTGATCATGGGGGTGAGCCTCGTCTCCGCCGAGGCGGCTGCGAACGACGCTCCCCCGGCCAAGGAGCTCTTCGGCGCCAAGGACCTGCCGATGCAGGCGGCGCCGGCTTCGTTCGGGTTCTACTCCAAGGGCTGCCTTGCCGGTGGCGTCGCTATCCCTACCGACGGCCCGACATGGCAGGCGATGCGTCTGTCGCGAAACCGCCGCTGGGGGCATCCAGCGATGATCGCGCTGATCGAGCGGTTCTCCCACGATGCCGTCGAGAAGATCGGCTGGCCCGGCCTTCTGCTCGGCGATATCTCGCAGCCGCGCGGCGGTCCGATGCTTTCGGGTCACGCTTCGCATCAGATCGGGCTCGATGCCGATATCTGGCTGACGCCGATGCCGCAAAGAACGCTGAGCTACCAGGAACGCGAGACGATTTCCGCGACGTCCATGCTCGACAAGAGCAAGTTCCTGACGGTCGATCCCTCCATCTGGACACCCTCTCACGCCCGGCTGATCATGATGGCGGCGAGCTATCCGCAGGTCGAACGGGTCTTCGTCAATCCCGCCATCAAGAAGAAGCTCTGCGACACCTGGCGCGGCGACCGCGCCGCACTCGGCAAGGTCCGGCCGATCTACGGCCACGACTATCATTTCCACATCCGGATCAAATGCCCTCCAGGTTCCAAGGGCTGCAAGGACCAGGCCGTGGTTCCGGCGGGTGACGGCTGCGACAAGTCGCTCGCCTGGTGGTTCACGGACGAGCCCTGGGCAAAGCCGAAGCAGAAACCCGGAGCGAAGCCGCCGAAGCCGAAATTCGCAAAGCTTGCCGATCTGCCGAAGGCCTGCGCTTTGGTGCTGAACGGCCCCGCACCCGCTTCCGAACAGGAGGCTACCTACGGCACCGCCTATCGCGCCCCTGCCGCAATTCCCGCTGCCGCGACCAGCATAGAGGCCGTGATCGAGGCGGCCGGCGAAGCGCCGCTCGCAAACATTCCGGTACCCTCGCCGCGGCCCGGGCTGCAATAGCGCCTTTGCAAATTCCCGGTGCTCATGTATAGGCCCTTCAAATCGATTTAAACGGTTCGTTTGCGCGCGCCAGTCGAGCCGCGCCCTGAACCGCTCCATGATCTTTCGCCGGGGGGCTCTCGCATGGCAGATCGGAAATGTCTCGCCCTGATCGCCCATGATCAGAAGAAGGATGACCTCGCGGCTTTTGCAAAGGCGAACGAGGCGGTCCTGTCCAAGTGGAAGATCGTCGCCACGGGGACCACCGGCGGCCGTGTTCTCGACGTGTGTCCGGCGCTCGACATCGTCCGGTTGAAGAGCGGTCCGCTCGGCGGCGACCAGCAGATAGGCGCGCTGATCGCCACGGGCGACGTGGACTGCCTGATCTTCTTCGTCGATCCGTTGACGGCCATGCCGCACGACGTCGACGTCAAGGCACTGATGCGCCTGGCGATCGTCTATGACATCCCGATGGCGCTCAACCGCGCGACTGCCGAGCAGTTGATCGACTTCAGGCGCAACTGATACATAATCCCGGGACCTTCACGCCGCGACACGCACACCGCGACCAGGACGGACTTCTTCCATGCCCAATGCGAGTGAACACAGCTTTCCCTTCCCGATCCTGATCGGCGACATCGGCGGCACCAATGCCCGCTTCGCACTGCTCACCGACGCCTACGGCGAACCGAAGCAGTTGGCCCCGATCAGAACGGGCGATTTCGCCACGATCGAGGAGGCGATGCAGAAAAGCATCCTCGACAAGACCTCCGTCCAGCCGCGCTCGGCGATCCTCGCCGTGGCCGGGCCGATCAAGGGCGACGAGATACCGCTGACGAATGCCGGCTGGGTGATTCGCCCGAAGGACATGCTGGCGAGCCTCGGGCTGGAGGACGTGCTGGTCATCAACGACTTCGAGGCCCAGGCGCTCGCCATCGCCGCGCCGGCCGATCAGGATGTCGTTCAGATCGGCGGCGGCGCCGTCCGGCCCTTCCATTCGCGCGTCGTGCTCGGCCCGGGAACAGGTCTGGGCGTCGCCGGACTGGTCTATGCGCAGCATACCTGGATACCCGTGCCCGGCGAGGGCGGTCATGTCGATATAGGTCCCCGGACGGAGCGCGACTTCCGGATCTGGCCCTTCCTCGAACCGATCGAGGGACGCATGGCCGGCGAGCAGATCCTGTGTGGCCGCGGCATCATGAATCTCTATCGCGCGGTCTGCGCGGCCAATGGCGAGGAAGCGGCTCTTGCGGATCAGGCGGCAGTGACGACGAGCGCGCTCTCCGGCGTCGATGCGGCGGCGGTCGAAACCGTGTCGCTCTTTGCGACCTATCTCGGGCGCGTTGCCGGCGACATGGCGCTGATCTTCATGGCGCGCGGCGGCGTATTCCTTGCCGGCGGCATTTCGCAGAAGATACTGCCGGCACTGACGAAGCCCGAATTTCGCGCGGCGTTCGAGGACAAGGCGCCGCATTCGGCATTGATGCGGACGATTCCGACCTTCGCCGTCATTCACCCCATGGCGGCGCTCTCCGGCCTCGCGGCCTTTGCCCGCACGCCGAGGGACTTCGGTGTTGCAATGGAGGGACGCCGTTGGAGAAGGTGACGCTGCGGCCGGCGCAGAGACTCGCCAAAACGGCAGCAAAGCACTATAGAGCCCCCGAAAGCGATGCCGGGGTGCGGTACGCGAGCGGGCTCAGGGAAGACGGGCTTATTGAACGCCAAGGATAGAAACAAGCGCGCAGTCGATTCCGAGACGATCACGGGAATCCTCAAGCGCGTCATCGCCGAAAACGGCCGCGACCACATCCGCGGCTATGCTTTCGCAATCGCATGCCTTGTCGTGGTGGCGGCGACGACCGGCTTCACCGCCTGGATCATGGAGGCGGTCGTCAACGAGGCTTTCGCCAACAGGCGCGCCGACATCGTGCTCCTGATCTGCGGTGCGATCTTCGCCGCCTTCGTCCTCAGGGGGCTTGCGACCTACGGGCAGGCGGTCGCCCTTTCCAAGATCGGCAACAACATCGTGGCGCGCTATCAGCGCCGGCTTTATGCGCATCTGATGGCGCTCAGCGTCGGCTATTTCCACGAGCACCGCTCGGCCCAGCTCGCCGCCAAAGTCAGCCAGAACGTCAGCGGCATCCGCGACGTGCTCAACATGACGGTCACGTCTATCGCCCGCGACCTCCTGACACTGATCGGCCTGGTCGTGGTCATGTTCAGCAAGGACTGGCTCCTGTCGTTGATCGTCTTCTTCGTCGCACCGCCATTGCTCCTCGGGCTCCGCTACATTTCCAGGCGCCTGCGCCTGGCGACGCGCGAGGCCGTCGAGGTCAACAGCCGGGTTCTCGGGGCCATGCAGGAGACCATCCAGGGCATCACCATCGTCAAGGCCTTCACGATGGAGAACGAATTGCGGCGCAAGGTCGAGTCTATCATCGATCGTGCCGAGAACCGGGCAAACCGCATCGCGCGCCTGAGCGAGCGCACGGCGCCGATGACCGAAACCTTCGCGGGACTGGCGATCTCCAGCGTGCTTGCCTATGCGGCCTTCCGCACGATCTATCACAACGTGCCGCCCGGAGCGTTCTTCGCCTTCGTCACCGCCCTGCTCATGGCCTATGATCCGGCTCGGCGTCTCGCGCGCCTGCAGGTTTCGATGGAGCGCGCGGCCGTCAATGCCCGCATGATCTACGAGATTCTCGACACGGTGCCGCACCAGCGCGACCGTCCGGACGCCACCGAGCTGAGGCTCGGCGAGGCGACCGTCGAATTGCGCGACGTGCGCTTCGCCTATGGCACCGGCGAGGAGATCCTCAAAGGCGTCAGCTTCCGTGCGGAGGGCGGCAAGACCACTGCGCTCGTCGGCCCCTCGGGTGCCGGCAAGTCGACGATCATCAGCCTGATCCCGCGCTTCTACGATCCCCTGTCCGGCGAGATCCTGATCGACGGCCAGAATATCGCCGGCGTCACCAAGCAGTCGCTCCGTGCCGGCCTCGCCTATGTCTCGCAGCAGCCCTATCTCTTCGAAGGCTCGATCCGCGACAACATCCGCTACGGCCGGCCCGATGCGACCGATGCCGAGATCGAGGAAGCGGCGCGGCTGGCCTACGCGCATGATTTCATCCTGGCGCAGCCGCAGGGCTATGACACGCCCGTCGGCGAGCATGGCGTGACGCTTTCCGGCGGCCAGCGTCAGCGTCTTTCGATCGCCCGGGCGCTCGTCCGCAACGCGCCCGTCCTGCTTCTGGACGAGGCTACCTCGGCGCTCGACACCGAGTCGGAAGCGGCCGTTCAGAAGGCACTCGAAGAGGCGATGAGCGGCCGCACCGTGATCGTCATCGCGCACAGGCTCTCCACCGTCGTGAATGCCGACAAGATCGTCGTCATGAAGGAAGGCATCGTCGTCGAGGAAGGCTCCCATGAGGAGCTTGCGCGGCGTCCGGACGGTCTTTACGCTCGCCTCCACAATCTCCAGGGCAGCGGAGCGGATACGGTCGCAGAGGCACAGATCCTGTAGCACAAGGGAATTGCACGATGAACGAAACGGACATGAAGCTCGTTGTGGTCGGCGCGGCCGGCCGTATGGGCCAGACATTGATCCGGATCATTCACGAGACCGCCGGCGTGCGCCTTCATGCCGCGATCGAGCGGACCGGCTCGCCGTTTATCGGCCGCGATGCCGGCGAGCTTGCCGGTGCCGGCCCGATGGGTGTCGCCGTTACCGACAAGCCGCTCGAAGCCTTCGTCGAGGCCGAAGGCGTGCTCGATTTCACGGCGCCCGCCGCCACGGTGGAATTCGCCGGCCTTGCGGCGCAGGCGCGCATCGTGCACGTCGTCGGCACGACCGGCTGCTCGGCGGATGACGAGGCGAGGATCCGCGCCGCCGCCCGTCACGCCCGCGTCATCAAGTCGGGCAATATGAGCCTTGGCGTCAACCTGCTCGGCGTGCTCACGGAAAAGGCGGCGCGTGCGCTTCCGGCCGGGGGGTGGGACATAGAGATCCTCGAAATGCACCACAAACACAAGGTCGATGCGCCCTCGGGCACGGCGCTGCTTCTCGGCGAAGCGGCGGCCAGGGGGCGCGGCATCGATCTTGCGGATCACTCCGTGCGGGTCCGCGACGGCCACACCGGTGCGCGGCCCGAAGGGTCAATCGGCTTTGCGACGCTCCGCGGCGGCTCCGTCATCGGCGAGCACTCGGTTGTGATTGCCGGAGAGGGTGAAATGGTCACCCTTTCGCACAGTGCGACCGACCGCTCCATCTTCGCCCGCGGCGCCGTCGCTGCCGCCCTCTGGGGGCGGAGCCGGAAGCCAGGCTTCTACTCCATGCTCGACGTTCTCGGGCTCGACTGACATCCGATAATTCAAAAAGAGGAAATCGAAATGAGCGGCACCCTCGTCCTTGTCCGGCACGGCCAGAGCGACTGGAACCTGAAGAACCTCTTCACCGGCTGGCGCGATCCCGACCTCACCGAACTCGGCATCGAGGAGGCAAAGGCCGGCGGCAAGGAGCTTGCCGATTACGGCATCAAATTCGACATCGCCTTCACCTCCGTCCTCATCCGGGCCCAGCGTACCTGCCAGCTCGTCCTCGACGCCGTCGGCCAGTCGTCGCTCGAAACGATCCGCGATCAGGCCCTGAACGAGCGCGACTACGGCGACCTCTCCGGTCTCAACAAGGACGATGCGCGGGCGAAATGGGGCGAAGAGCAGGTCCATATCTGGCGCCGCTCCTACGACGTGCCGCCGCCCGGCGGCGAGAGCCTGCGCGACACCGGCGCGCGCGTCTGGCCCTATTACCTGACCGACATCCTGCCGCGCGTGCTTTCGGGCGAGAAGGTGCTCGTCGCCGCCCATGGCAACTCGCTGCGCTCCCTCGTCATGGTGCTGGACAAGCTGACCAAGGAGCAGATCCTCAAGCTCAACCTCGCGACCGGAGTGCCGATGGTCTACAAGCTGAACGCGGATTCGACCGTCGCTTCGAAGGAAGTGCTCGGGGATATGTCCGGGGCGCATTGAGGCACACATCTCTTGCGGGCTGGTGCGGCGGATACTGCTGATGAATGGATCCCGGGATCCCTCGGGAACCCAACCGCCTCAACCGCCCTCGGTCGTCATCCTCGAGATCTGCCCTTTGCAGACCTGGCGGGTTCGAGGGAAGGGATTGCCCCTCAACCGGCTGCCGCCACCTTCTCCCCGCAGGCGGGGAGAAGGGATATGCCGCGCCCGCTCGCTCCCTCGGGCGGGCGGTGAATGCGAGGTTCAGTCGGCGCCGCTTGTCCCTTCGCCCCGCTTGCGGGGAGAAGGTGCCGGCAGGCGGATGAGGGGCAATCTACTGCATGTGTCCTTTAATCCTATCCGATTAAAGGACAAAAACATGCAGCAGATCAAAGTGCCACAGCGACCTTTGCGCGTCTGATAAGACGCGCGGCGCTGTAGGGCAACCCCTCAAGCCTTCCCCGCCTCCCAGCCGAGGATCGCGCGCTTGCGCGTCAATCCCCAGTGATAGCCGGTGAGATCGCCGGTCTTGCCGAGCGCACGATGGCAGGGCACGACGAAGGAGATCGGGTTGCGCCCGACCGCGGCGCCGACCGCACGCGAGGCCGTCGGCTGGCCGAGGTTGTCGGCGATCCTGGAATAGGTCGTGGCCTTGCCGAGCGGAATCTGCAGCAGGGTCTGCCATACGCGGATCTGGAAATCCGAACCGATCAGGAAAATCCGGAGCGGCTCTTCCGCGCACCAGCGGTCGGGGTCGAAAATGCGTGCCGCATAGCGCGCCGTCGCCGCGCTGTCCTCCACATAGGTGGCGTTCGGCCACCGGGCGGCCATGTCTTCGAAGCTCGCGCGCTCCTCGCCCGAATCGGCGAAGGCAAGGCCGGCGAGGCCGCGATCGGTCACCATCACCAGGGCCGTGCCGAAGGGCGAGGGGTGAAAGCCGTAGCGGATGGTGAGGCCGGCGCCGCGCGCCTTCCATTCGCCGGGCGACATGGCCTCATGGGTGACGAAGAGATCGTGCAGCCGGCTCGGACCTGAAAGGCCGACCTCGATGCTGGTCTCGAGCAACGGCATGTCCTCCTGGCGCAGGAGGCGCTTGGCGTGATCGAGGGTGACCGCCTGCAGGAAGGCCTTCGGCGAAAGGCCGGCCCAACGGGTGAAGACCTTCTGGAGCTGCGTCGGCGACTGGCCGAGGCGCCGGGCGAGCGACTCGAGCGACGGCTGCTCGCGATAATCTTCGGTCAGCATCGCGATCACACGCCGGACCGTGTCGTAGTCGGTGCCTTCCGGGGTGATGTCGGTGGGAATGGATGTAACGACGTTCATGATCATCTCCTTGTGCCACAGATAATCATGCGGGCGATCCTATAACCACCCGATTCTTGTCGGCCGGCCGGCCGGCTCAGCGCGACCTGGCGGTCGCCAGCGCCCGTGCGAAGGCGGCGGCGAAGGTTTCGCGGTCATCGCGGTTGAGGAAGGAGCCGATATCGGTCTGCCGGCCGCCGCCACTTATCTTCATCGACACGATGCCGATCTCCTGATGACGCTTGATGCTGAAGCGCGCCCAGAAGGTGTTGAAGCGGTGTTCGATCATCCTCCCCGACGGCGCGAACTTCCTGACCGAAACGTCGGTGCGCGAAACGCTGACCTCCTCGCGGGCCCGCGCAGCGTGGTAGTTGAGCCAGAAGGCACCGAAGAGCAGGATCAAATCGAGGCCGAAGAAAAAGACGATCGGCCAGGCGCCGATGACCAGAAACACGACGATGTGCATCAGGCTCATGATGCCGGCGATCATCAGTAAAATCTTGAAGCCCCTGTATCCCAGCGAGCGGTAGGGGGTGAGTTCGGCCGCAAAGATCGGCTCGTCATCGATGTTTGGCGCGGCGTTGCCTTTGATCATGACCCTTGACTATAGATGCAGCATGAAAAACGTGAAGCTCAAATCGCCACCACAAGAGCCAAAGCCGGCGAAAGCGACAACGCGCCGCACGGGAGGCCGCACGGGGCCACGCAGTGCCTACCGCACCGCGGAAGTCGAGGAAATCTTCCGCCGCTTTTCGGTGCAGCGTCCGGAGCCGGAGGGCGAGCTCGAGCACGTCAATCCGTTCACGCTCGTCGTGGCGGTCGCTCTCTCGGCGCAGGCGACGGATGCCGGCGTCAACAAGGCGACCCGGCAGCTCTTCGCTGTCGCCGATACGCCGGAGAAGATGCTGGCGCTCGGCGAGGAACGGGTTCGCGACTATATCAAAACGATCGGCCTCTACCGCAACAAGGCGAAAAACGTCATCGCCCTCTCCGAGAAGCTCATCACCGACTTCGGCGGCGAGGTGCCGCGCACGCGCGAGGAGCTCGTGACGCTGCCCGGCGTCGGGCGAAAGACCGCCAATGTCGTGCTCTCCATGGCCTTCGGTCAGCCGACGATGGCCGTCGACACCCATATCTTCCGCATTGCCAACCGCATCCGTCTTGCGCCGGGCAAGACGCCGGACGAGGTGGAAGCGCACCTCCTGCGGGTGATCCCCGAGCACTATCTGTTCCATGCCCATCACTGGCTGATCCTGCACGGCCGTTATGTCTGCAAGGCGCGCCGGCCGGAATGCGAGCGCTGCGTGATAGCGGACCTCTGCAAATCGCCGGAAAAGACCTGCGATACCCCGGCCCCGCTGGTGGAATTGCCGCCGCAGGCGATCTCCGTCGCCGCCAGATCACGATGATTTCAGGTCGGGTCGACCTAAAATCACGGGCGGAAAACCGCACACACTTTTCCTCATCCGATCTCAATCACTTTCCTCATTGAGCGATCAGGCGGTCGATCAGCCTGTCGATGGCGTAGGCATAGTCGGCCCGTGCAGCGCCCGCATCGATCTCGAGCGCAGCGCGGTCGAAGGCGGCGGACAACAGGAATGCCATCGCCTTGACCGTCTTCTCCTCCAGGCGGTGCGGAGCCATGGCGGCGGCGAGGCCTTCCTCCAGCGTTCTGCCGCCATGGGCGGCGTCGAGAGCCGCCATTTCGGTGACGCCCAGCACGGCCGGCCCGTCGAGCAACAGCAGGCGTACCCTGCCCGGAACGGCCATGGCGTCGAAATAGGCCGCCGCTCCTGCAAGCAGTGCCTCGCGGGGTGGGAGGGGAGCACCGGCCAATTGCTCGATCATCGCCGCGACCTCGCGTGCTTCCCGTTCTACGATCGCCCGAAACAGCGCCTTCTTGTCCTCGAAGTGATGATAGAGCGCGCCGCGCGTAAGCCCGGCTGCGGCAACGATGTCCGGCGTCGCGGTTTCGGCGTAGCCCCTGGAGACGAAGAGCGCGCGTGCGGCATCGAGGATCGCCGTGCGGGTTGCATCGGAGCGCTCCCGGTTGGAGCGTCTTGTTTCTCTCTGTTGCATACATGCAGCCTGTATGTTATTGGAGGATACATGCAGATTGTATGTGATCGAACGACGGAGGGAAAGGATGAAATCGACAAGCTATTATCCGGTGATCATGACGCAGGACGTTCGGCAGACGGCGGACTTCTACGTCAGGCATCTAAGCTTCGAGGCGCTTTTCGTAAGCGATTGGTACATGCACCTCCAGTCGACCGAGAACGAACATGTGACGCTCGCGGTCCTCGATTACCGTCATGAGACGGTGCCCGAACGGCACCGGGCGCCGGTGCAGGGCCTGCTCCTGAATTTCGAGGTGGAAGATCCCGATCGGCTCTATACCCAGATGCGTGACGCGGGCCTGCCCATCCTCAAGCCGATCTGCGACGAAGACTTCGGCCAGCGTCATTTCATCACGGCCGATCCGAACGGCGTGATGATCGACATCATCAAGCCGATCCCGCCAAGCGCCGAGTTCGCCGCCGCCTATGACGCAAAGGCGTTGCCGACGTGATCGTCGGCATCCCCGGAATTTCCGCTGCATGCGGGAGCCTTACTGCACTTGAAAAGATGCATAACGCTGTTGCGTCTTCCAAATGGCCGGAAAACCGCTATTAACGAACACCGGTCACTAAGGAAACCCGGACGGAGTTCATGGCAAAATACGACGTTCTGACGATCGGCAACGCGATCGTCGATATCATTGCGCGCTGCGATGACAGCTTTCTCGAAGAAAACGGCATCATCAAGGGCGCGATGAACCTCATCAATGCCGATCGCGCCGAGTTGCTCTATTCGAGAATGGGACCGGCGGTCGAAGCCTCCGGCGGCAGTGCCGGCAATACGGCGGCAGGCGTCGCGAGCCTCGGCGGCCGCGCCGCCTATTTCGGCAAGGTCGCCGACGACCAGCTCGGCGAAATCTTCACCCATGACATCCGCGCACAGGGCGTCCATTTTCAGACGAAGCCGCTCGACGGCCATCCCCCGACGGCCCGCTCGATGATCTTCGTGACCGAGGACGGCGAGCGCTCGATGAACACCTATCTCGGCGCCTGCGTCGAGCTCGGCCCGGAGGATGTCGAGGACGACGTCGTTGCCCAGTCGAAGGTTACCTATTTCGAAGGCTATCTTTGGGACCCGCCACGCGCCAAGGATGCGATCCGCGAAGCGGCGCGCATCGCCCATGCCCATGGGCGGGAAACGGCGATGACGCTGTCCGACAGTTTCTGCGTGCATCGCTACCGGAGCGAGTTTCTCGAGCTCATGCGCTCGGGCACGGTCGATATCGTCTTCGCCAACCGGCAGGAGGCGCTCGCGCTTTACGAGACCGAGGACTTCGATCGCGCGCTCGAGCTGCTGGCCAGGGACTGCAAGCTTGCGGCGGTCACGCTGAGCGAGGAAGGCTCCGTCGTGGTGCGCGGCGCTGAGCGCGTACGCGTCGGTGCGAGTGTTCTGGAGCAGGTGGTCGACACCACCGGCGCCGGCGATCTCTATGCTGCCGGCTTCCTCTTCGGCTATACCAGCGGCCGCTCGCTCGAGGAGTGCAGCAAGCTCGGCAATCTGGCCGCCGGTATCGTCATAGGCCAGATCGGCCCGCGGCCGCTGGTCTCGCTTGCAACCGCTGCCAGGCAGGCAGCTCTCGTCTGAGGCTCTCTTCCGAGCGAATCGAAAGCACGCGTTGATGCTCATCATCCTGGGAGGCTTGCCCGGATCCGGGAAGACGACGATTGCTCGCGCTTTGGCGAAGCGATTACGCGCGGTGCATGTGCGCGTCGATACGATCGAGCAATGCATTCGGGCTTCGGGCGTACCGGGTTCCGTCGTCGGCGCCGCAGGATATGTAGCGGCCTACGGGGTGGCTGAAGACAACCTCACGCTCGGCCACACCGTCATCGCGGATTCCGTCAATGGCCTGGGTGTGACGCGAGCCGCCTGGCTCGCGGTAGCAGACCGGTCGGCGGCGCCGGCCGTCGAGTTGGAGGTCGTCTGCTCGGACAAGGCGGAACATCGCCGTCGCGCGGAAACCCGGCTTTCCGACGTACCGGGTCTGACGAAACCAACCTGGGAAGAGATCACCAATCGCGTTTACGAAGATTGGGGGTTGCGACCCCTCGTCATCGACACCGCGAAGAAGAGCCCCGACGAGCTCGTCGCCGAATTCATTTCGAAGCTCGAACGCCAAAAACCAGGGAGCTGACGCCGTCCCGCCCGAAACGCTTACTTGAAGGCCTCGCCGGGATAGGCTCCCCAGATCTCGCTCTGGGCAATCCAGCCTTCGACCCCTTGCGTTTCGGCGTGGCACCAGTCGCCGTTGCATTCGCCGATGTGCAGCATGACGCCTGGTTCGACGCGCGCGACGATCGACGCCGTCCCCTGCGGATCGCGCCGCATGTTGACGAAAACACCCTCTCCCTTGCTGCGCATCCACGGGGCCGCCAGCGCCGTGCGGTCGCCGGACAGAAGCGCCTGGTTGACCCAGCCTTCGGTTCCGTCGGCGTCGCGGATCCGGCGCCAATTGTCATATTCCTGGATGATCTCGACCGGCACGCCGGATTTGAGATAGCGGAAGGCGACGGCATAGTCGACGCTCGGGCCGATTCTCAAGTTCACGCTTTTCGCCTTCAGGCTGACGAAGCGGGGGAGGGGAAGGCCGCTCGGCCCCTTCGCCGCCTGCGCCTGGGCGGTGCCGGCCGTCAAGACCGCTCCGAGCAAGGCTGCCATCGTGAGGGTGGAAACTCGTGAAATGAAGTGACGCATGACGAAGCTCATCTTCCGAACGTAAGCAGGGCTTGGCGAAAGCCCTTGCGGTGCTGACCGGCCAGGCGCTCGCAAATCCCCGCACTTTTCAAATCCCCGCACGGGGCGGCGACTTTCAATTGTGTTCCCCACCGGGTCTGGTAGAAATTGCGGCTATGGGGAGAACTATCACCCGACTTGGTTAAGGACCCGTCAACGAGGGCGCCGCTCACAGCAATGACAAGCAAGAAAAAGCCAACGGTCTACATCACCCGCAAACTGCCGGATGTCGTCGAAACCAGGATGCGTGAGCTCTTCGACGCGGAGCTGAACATCGATGACACGCCGCGCAGCCAGCCGGAGCTGGTCGCCGCGGTCAAGCGGGCCGACGTGCTCGTGCCGACGGTGACGGACCGGATCGATGCGGCGCTGATCGAGCAGGCCGGGCCGCAGCTGAAGCTGATTGCCGCCTTCTCGAACGGCGTCGACAACATCGATGTGGATGCGGCCGCACGCAAGGGCATAACCGTCACCAACACGCCGAACGTCCTGACCGAGGACACGGCCGACATGACCATGGCGCTGATCCTCGCGGTGCCGCGCCGGCTCGCCGAAGGTGCGCAGGTGCTGACCGACCGCAAGGGGGAGTGGGCAGGCTGGTCTCCCACCTGGATGCTGGGCCGGCGCATTGCCGGCAAACGCATAGGCATCGTCGGCATGGGGAGAATCGGCACCGCCGTCGCCCGCCGTGCCAAGGCCTTCGGGCTTTCGATCCACTATCACAACCGCCACCGCGTCAAACCGGAAACCGAGGAGATGCTGGAAGCGACCTATTGGGACAGCCTCGATCAGATGCTCGCCCGCGTCGACATCGTCTCCGTCAACTGCCCGTCGACTCCGGCGACCTATCATCTGCTCTCGGCCCGGCGGCTGGCGCTGATGCGGCCCGACAGCTACATCGTCAACACCGCGCGCGGCGGCATCATCGACGAGGCGGCGCTGATCAAGAGCCTCCGCGAGGGCAAGATCGCCGGCGCCGGGCTCGACGTCTTCGAGAACGAGCCGTCCGTCAATCCGAAGCTCATCAAGCTTGCCGGCGAGGGAAAGGTCGTGCTCCTGCCGCATATGAGCTCGGCGACGCTCGAAGGCCGCATCGACATGGGCGAGAAGGTGGTGATCAACATCCGCACCTTCTTCGACGGCCATCGCCCGCCGGACAGGGTCCTGCCGGGGCGGGACTAAACCTTTGCGCGTCCGATAGGACGCGCGGCGCTATCGGAAAGGTATCGGAGGACTGCAGTCTCCTCTTACCTCATCCCTGTGACGAGCGCAGGATGAGGTAATCGAACAAGCCGCTGCGGGTATCCCGAATCTCGACAGGCCTTAATGCGCCTCGTCCCAATTGTGTGCCGCGCGCGCATCGACCTTGAGCGGCACCCTCATGTCGAGCGCGGGCATCGCGGCGTTCTCCATCACCGAGATGATCACCGGAATGGTCCGCACGATCTCGCCATCCTCCACCTCGAAGATCAGCTCGTCATGGACCTGAAGCAGCATTCGCGCGGAGAGCTTCGCCGCTTCGAGTGCCGGTTCCATCTTGACCATGGCGCGGCGGATGATGTCGGCGGCCGAGCCCTGGATGGGGGCGTTGATCGAAGCGCGCTCGTTGAAGGCGCGCATCGACGGATTGGACGAGCGGATGTCCGGGTAGTGGGCCCGGCGGCCGAAAATCGTCTCAACATAGCCGTTCTCGCGGGCAAAGGCCTTGGTGTTCTCCATATAGTCCCGGATGCCGGGGAAGCGCTCGAAATAGCGTTTGATGTAATCCCCCGCCTCCGAACGCTCGATCGAAAGCTGGTTGGCGAGCCCAAAGGCGGAGATGCCGTAGATGATGCCGAAATTGATCGCCTTGGCGCGGCGGCGAATTTCGCTCGGCATGCCGTCCACCGGCACGCCGAACATTTCGGAAGCTGTCATCGCATGGATGTCGACGCCATCGGCGAAAGCCTGGCGCAGCTGCGGGATGTCGGCCACATGGGCGAGCACTCTCAGCTCGATCTGGCTATAGTCCGCCGAGACAAGCTTGTGTCCCGGCGTCGCCACGAAGGCCGTGCGGATCTTGCGGCCTTCGCCGGTCCTGATCGGAATGTTCTGCAGGTTCGGATCGGAGGAGGAAAGCCGCCCCGTCGTCGTCGCAGCCATTGCAAAGCAGGTGTGGACGCGCTTCGTCTCCGGGTGCACGAAGCCGGGCAGGGCGTCGGTATAGGTCGATTTCAACTTGGTCAGCTGCCGCCAGTCGACGATCTTGCGGGGCAAGTCGTGTCCGGCGGCCGCGAGGTCCTCGAGCACCTGCGCGGAGGTCGACCATTGCCCGGTCTTGGTCTTGGAGCCGCCCGGAAGACCCATCTTGCCGAAGAGAATGTCGCCGAGCTGCTTCGGCGAGCCGATGGTGAATGTCTCGCCGGCGAGGCGATAGATCTCGTCTTCGAGCGCCGCCGCCCCCTGCGCCAGCTCGCCGGAGAGGCGTGACAGAATCTGCCGGTCGACGGTTATGCCGCGTTCCTCCATCCCGGCAAGGACGGAGATCAGCGGCCGCTCCAGCCGCTCGTAGACGCGCGTCAGTCCCTTGGCGGCGAGCCGGGGCTTCAGCACATGCCAAAGCCTCAGCGCGATATCCGCATCCTCCGCCGCATAGGCCGTCGCCTTGTCGATGTCGACGAAGTCGAAGGTGAGCGAAGACCGGCCGGTGCCGGTGACGTCCTTATAGGCGATCGGCGTGTGGCCAAGCCACCGCTCGGCAAGCGAATCCATGCCGTGGGCGCCGTTGCCGGCATCGAGCACATAGGACATCAGCATCGTGTCGTCGAAGCTTCGCATGGCGATGCCATGCCGCTTCATCACGAGGTAGCCGTATTTCAGGTTCTGCCCCACCTTCAGGACGGACGGGTCCTCCAACAGCTCCTTTAGCCGGCTTAAGGTCTCCCGGACCGGGACCTGGCTGTCGACAGGTCCACCCCCCAGGAGGTCGCTGACGCCGCTCTTATGGGCGAGCGGCACATAGGCAGCCCTGATCCTCGAGCCCGACGGGTCGTTCGCGTAATCGGCGACCGCGAGCGAAAAGCCGACGAGGTCGGCACGCATGGCGTCGGGCGACGTAGCCTGGGTATCGAAGCCGACGAGCCCCGCCTCGCGGGCGTCTGCGATCCAACGCTCGAGCGTATCGATATCGCGGATGGTTAGATATCCGGAATGGTCGAACGGCGCCTTGCGGAAATAGGCCGCACGCGCCTCGGCGAGGCCGTTAGGCGTCGCGCCGGTCGTACCGGCATCCTGGCCGGAGGAGAGGAACGAGACAGCCGCCCTGGCCGCATTTCCCCGAGGCGGCGTCGCGCTCGATGATTGCGGCGACGGCGGCGGGCCGCCGGCCTCGCCGACGTCGAGATCCGGCCCATGCGCTTGCGCGCCCCATTCGACCGGCACATGAGCCGGTTCGATCGCTTCTGCATCCGTATCCGTCGCCGCTGCGACGCGGCGCGTGAGCGTGGTGAATTCCATCGCCTTCAGGAATGCGATGAGCTTCGGGCCGTCCTGCGAATCGAGCCTGAAGTCCTCGGGCGGAACGTCGAGCGGCGTGTCTTTCTTCAGCGTCACGAGCTCACGCGAAAGGCGCGCCAGATCGGCATTGGCGATGATGGACTCGCGCCGCTTCTGCTGTTTGATCTCGCCGGCCCGCGCAAGCAGCGTGTCCAGATTGCCATACTCTTCGAGGAGCTGGGCTGCCGTCTTCGGCCCTATCCCGGGGATGCCCGGCACGTTGTCGGTCGAATCGCCGGTCATGGCCTGGAGATCGATCATCTTTTCCGGCGGCACGCCCCACTTTTCGATCACGTCCGGAACGGTGATCTGCTTGTCCTTCATGCTGTCGTACATCGACACCTTCGGCGTGACGAGCTGCATGAGGTCCTTGTCGGAGGAAACGATGGTCACGTCGGCGCCCGCCTCCTCGGCAAGCCGTGCATATGTCGCGATGAGGTCGTCGGCCTCGTAGCCTTCCTTCTCGATGCAGGGCAGGTTGAAGGCGCGGGTGGCGTGGCGGATGAGCCCGAACTGCGGGATCAGATCCTCCGGCGGCGCTGTCCGGTTGGCCTTGTACTGGTCGTAGAGCCCGTTGCGGAAGGTCTTCGAGGAATAGTCGAAGATCACGGCCAGATGTGTCGGCGTCACGCCCACGGAGGTGTCGCGCGCGTCGGTCAAAAGCTTCCAGAGCATGTTGCAGAATCCCGCGACCGCATTGACGGGAAGTCCGTCCGACTTGCGGTTGAGCGGCGGGATGGCGTGGAACGCCCGGAAGATGAAGCCCGAGCCGTCGACGAGGAAGAGATGATCACCGTTTTTCATGCGGCCATGGATAGCGCGAGGCAGGGGAAAGGTCCATTGCGCTTTTCCCGCACTACCCTATTAAGTCGAGCGGCAAAGGCCTTGCCGGAGCCCTGAAGTTCGGCGCCGAACACTCACGCAAACGTTACGCATTTGTAATGCGCGATTCGGTCGGCCTATCCTTGAAATGCCACATTTCAATCCACAAATCATGTCGAGCGGCACTCATACAATGCCGTGAGTCTGGTGATTGGCCTGTCCCCCGCCCGCACCAGATGAGGACAAAGGCCTCATCCCCCTCTCCGGGCCTTTGTCCCGCTTTCAAAGAGCCGCCACGGCGCAGCCTCCGCGCCGTGGCGGTTTTTTGTTGCCTTTGCCCCACGGTCAAAAGCGTTTCGCCACGCAGTCTCAAATCCCCGTGAAGTCGGCGCAGTTCGGCTTCATTGCAGGCATTGTAACTTGTCTTCGCGCTCCTTCCCGCGTAGGCATAGGCATGGCCTTCAATCGTATGGAATCTGCGACTTACCTGGCCAGCTTGTTGGCGAGGGGTTTCTCGCGCGCCCTACAGGAGCGCGGTCAGAAACTCGGCTTTGCCCCCGGGCAGTTCCCGGTCCTCCTGGAATTATGGTCCGAGGAAGGGCTGACGCAGAGACAACTTCTCGACCGGCTCGACATCGAGCAGGCAACCATGGCCAATACGCTCGCCCGAATGGAGCGCGACGGCCTTATCGTCCGCCGCAAGCATCCGAACGACAAGCGTTCGCAGCAGATATTCCTGACGGAACGAGCCCGTAAGATGGAGGCGGCCGCGAAGGAGGCTGCCGCAGCAGCGGAGCAGTCGCTGCTTTCCGGCTTTCGCCGCTTCGAGAAAGAACTCATGCTCCAATATATGCGCATGGCGCTCGCGAATACGGCGCGCCACGGCGACGCCTCCTGATTCTCTTCATCTGACAATTTATCGTTGCATCAAAAGTTTTCGCTTAAAGCCGCCGGGTTTCGATTCTAGTTTTGCCGCGAAAACCAAAAAGGATTCGCATGATGGCAGATATCACCCCGGTTCTCGAGCGCGCCGACGCAAATCTCCCGCAGAGCCTCGAGCGGCTCTTCGACCTCGTCCGCATCAAGTCGATTTCCACCGATCCCGCCTTCAAGGCGGAGTGCCGCAAGGCTGCCGAGTGGCTGGTGGCGGAACTCGGAACGCTTGGATTCGAAGCCTCGGTGCGCGACACGCCCGGCCATCCGATGGTCGTCGCCCATCACGCTGCCGAGAAGGCGGACGCTCCGCATCTGCTCTTCTACGGCCATTACGATGTGCAGCCGGTCGATCCCCTCAACCTCTGGGAGACGCCGCCTTTCGAGCCCTCCGTCAAGGAGGTCGAGCCCGGCCGCAAGATCATTACCGGCCGGGGTACGGCCGACGACAAGGGCCAGTTGATGACCTTCGTCGAGGCAGTGCGCGCCTATAAGGAAGCCCGTGGTGTCTTGCCCTGCCGCATCACCATTCTCTTCGAGGGCGAAGAGGAATCCGGCTCTCCGTCGCTCAAGCCCTTCCTCGAAGCCAATGCCGGGGAACTCAAGGCCGAATACGCGCTTGTCTGCGACACCAGCATGTGGGACCGGGAGACGCCTGCGATTTCGGCAGGCTTGCGGGGCCTCGTCGGCGAGGAGGTCGTCGTCAAGGCGGCGGACCGCGACCTGCACTCCGGTTATTTCGGTGGCGCGGCGGCGAACCCGATCCACATCCTGGCCGAGATTCTCGCCGGCCTTCACGACGAGACCGGCCGCGTGACGCTCGACGATTTCTACGAAGGCGTCGAGGAGACGCCGGCGGAGATCAAGGCTACGTGGGAAACGCTCGGCCAGACCGCCGAGAAATTCCTCGGCGAGATCGGCCTCTCGATCCCTTCCGGCGAAAGGGGCCGCTCCGTGCTCGAACTCACCTGGGCGCGGCCGACCGCGGAGATCAACGGCATCACCGGCGGGTATACCGGCGAAGGATTCAAGACGGTGATCGCCGCGGAAGCCTCCGCCAAGGTTTCGTTCCGCCTCGTCGGCAAGCAGGACCCGGCCAGGATCCGCGAAAGCTTCCGCACCTATGTGCGCTCGAAAATCCCGGCGGACTGCTCCGTCGAATTTCATGCGCATGGCGGTTCGCCGGCTATTCATCTGCCCTATGATTCGGCGCTGCTGACCACGGCGAAGGCGGCACTTTCGGATGAATGGCCGAAGCCCGCCGTCGTGATCGGCATGGGCGGCTCCATACCGATCGTCGGCGA
Organism: Ensifer sp. D2-11; assembly: GCF_054161295.1. NCBI lineage: Bacteria > Pseudomonadati > Pseudomonadota > Alphaproteobacteria > Hyphomicrobiales > Rhizobiaceae > Ensifer > Ensifer sp. D2-11. The sequence goes on along the minus strand of NZ_CP096433.1, from coordinate 3,067,474 downwards.
TTTCCAGCGGATGCTCGGCATGGAATCGCTGCTCGTCGGGTTCGGTCTTTCCGACGACCGCATCCACTCGCCCAATGAGAAATACGAGCTCACGTCCTTCCACAAGGGCATCCGCTCGTGGGTCCGCATTCTCGACGCACTCGGCACGCGGTAAGGCATTGCAGGCGGGGGGCTATGGTGAACACCGTTCGGCCATTGTCCACCGCCTTCAGCCCTGAATGACAAATCGCACCGGCTCGACGGATATCAAGTCGACTTTGCTTGACCTGCCTGCCTTGGGATGCTTCCCTTTTTGAAAACAAATCAAAGTGGGAAATGGGCTGTTGGCAAGTGCAAGGATCGGGACGCCTCGTCCCGAGCATGTTTCTTTCAATACGCAGAATGGGCATCGCCACCTCGGCGGAACCGCGATGCGCTTGGCGTGCCTCCAACCGGCCGCTGCTGATGGACACGCGCATCGCCGCGACACTTCGCTTGTAAATCGATTTCCGCCGGGGAATCGCGCAGAAGCCCCGGCATGAAACGGCTCAAGGCATATTTCTGGCCCGTCGTCGGGCTGGCGGCGATTTTGATTTCGGTGCGCGCGCTCGTCGATGAACTGCGCGGCCTGTCTCTCAACGAATTCCTGGCGAGCTTCCAGGCCATATCGCTCGAAAGCTGGCTGCTCGCGATCGGTTCGACGCTTGTCGCCTATGCGGCGCTTGCCGCCTATGACCGGCTGGCGCTCGATCATCTCGGCCACCGCATCTCGCTGTGGTTCATCACCCTCTGCTCGTTCACCACCTATGCGCTTTCGCACAATCTCGGCGCCTCTGTCTTTTCCGGCGCGGTGGTGCGCTACCGCGCCTATCGGTCAAAGGGCCTGACGCCCGGAGAGGTGGGCGTGCTCGTCGCCTTCTGCTCCTTCACCTTCACGCTCGGCACGCTGATGCTCTCGGCCATCGTGCTGCTCCTGAGGCCGAATATCATCGAGAGATTTTCGGAGTTCCTGCCGATCGAAATGTCCTTGACGACGGGGTGCCTCATTCTCGCGCTCATCGCGCTCTACGTCCTAGGCAGCCTGGTCGGCATGCGGCCGCTGCGCACGCGCTGGTTCCAGCTGCATTACCCGCGGCCCTCGATCGTGCTTAGGCAATTGATCATAGCCCCCGTCGAGCTCCTGGGCGCTGCCGGCATCATCTATTTCGCGCTGCCGGAAGCCGGCAATCCCGGCTATGTGGTTATTCTGGGCATCTTTCTCGCATCCTTCTCCGCTGCGCTGCTCTCCCATGCGCCGGGCGGCCTCGGTGTGCTTGAATTCGTCTTCATCGCGGCGCTGCCGGAAATGGACCCGGCCGACGTTCTGGCCGCGCTTGCCATTTTCCGGCTGCTCTACCTCCTCGTGCCTTTCGTGATGGCGCTCGTCGTCATCCTCGTCTTCGAGCATTCCCGCTTTCTGGCCGAGCGTGGCGCGAAGGAGCCGTAGGGTTTCGATTGTGCTAGAGCGCCTCCAGCAAACCGCTACGCACTTTTCCCGGAATTGCTCGAGGCATCAGGGGACGTTGCAGGTGGCGGGGATCGCCTCCTCGATGGGGCCTTCGGCTTCGTCGAGCCGCGCCGTCTCGATCTGATAGGGCGTGAAGGGCGGCACCTGCAGCGACGGATTGATGATCCTCGTCACGTAACAGCCGGAGAAGAAGCGGGCCTTTCCGCCTTCTTCGATGGATTTGATCGCGACCGGAACGGCAGAATAGATGCTGCCGGCAGCGCCCTCCGTGAGGACCTTGCCGAACTTCGCTTCCACCGACACCGTCTTCGCGTAACCGTCCGCGAAGGCCTTGAATTCGCCGACGGGCTTCGACGCGCCGAAGTAGCCGTAGGCTCTGGCATATTCCTTCCGATTGATCGCGTTGTAGAGCGAGCGGACGAGCGCCGCGCCGTCGGAGCGGTCGTCGACATAGGGGAATTCTTCCTGTGCCCTGGCCTCGATACCCTGCGCGGCAAGGGCGGCAAGGGCAATCAGCGCGGTGCAGCGAATCCTCATACTCTCTCCTTTCGAACGGACGAGCCCGCCGGCCGAGAAGCCGGCGCGATCGCGAGTGTCCGGCACGAACCCGACGATTTTGAGTCGAAGGAGAAGACCTTACCGCGGCGGCAGACGGGATTTCTGCCGGCCGACGACATGCTCGCGCCAGAGGGTGAAGATGCCGGCGGCGACCACCAGCACCGAGCCGATGATCATGCCAGTCGTCAGCGTCTCGCCGAAGATGGTCACCCCCATGATGGAGGCGAGGACGAGCTGCAGGTAGGTAAGCGGCTGAACCGCGGCGGCATCGAGCATGTCGTAGGCGCGGATCAGAAAATAATGGCTCGACGTGCCGGTGATGCAGAGCAGCACCATCCAGACCCAGTCCGCCCCCGAAAGCGTCGCCCAGAAGAAGGGCCCGACGAGACTGATCGCGAAGGCACCGACGGTGCCGGTGTAGAAGAAGCTGGTCATCGCCGAGTCCTCACGGCTGGCAAGCCTGGTGGTGATGACATAGAAGGCGAACATCACGGCTGCGGCCAGCGGCAGCAGAAAGTTCAGGTCGAACGAGCCGTCTTCCGGCCTCAGGATCAGAAGAACGCCGAGGAGTCCGACGGCAATCGCCGACCAGCGCCGCCATCCGACCCGTTCGCCGAGCAGCGGCATCGACAGGAGCGCCACGAAGAGCGGGGTGGCGGCGAGGATCGCCTGCGAATGCGCCAGCCCGACGATGGTGAAGGACGTGATCACCACGACGATCTGCACGGGCAACAGGACGCCCCGCAGGAGCTGAATGAGCGGCTTTCTCGTCACCGCGGTCGCGGCAAAACCGCCTGGCGCCCGCGCCGCGATGGCCGCAGCGAACCCGGCAAAGGCCCAGTAGCGGATCATTGCCACGAAGACCGGCGGGTAGATGGCGCCCAGATGCTTCGAGATGCCGTCCTGGATCGAGAAGATGACGATCGCCAGAAGCGCGAAGACGTAACCGTTTGCCTTGGATCTCATGGGGTGGTGATACACGCGCTTTGCGGCCGCAGCCACGAGTTTTTCGCCCTATGCATCTCGCCTGACCCGAAGCGCGTCGCGCGAACGCCACGCGTTTTAGGCATCGCCAGATACAGAAAGACCCCGAGCCGGGAGGAGGTGGCTCGGGGTCTTAAACTTGATCGGTTCTGGGAGGAGGAGTGAACCGACCGAATGCCGGGCGCCGTGGGAGGAGGTACAGCGCTTCGACAAGGAGAAGAATAGATCATTCTCGCTGAGGTAATAGTGCGAATGTTGCATTGCAGCATTGCACCGGATGCAAGACGGCGTTCAGCCTTCCAAAGGTCCGGACCCGGGAAGCCAGCGCCGATGCAAGGTTTTGAACAATCTGCCTTTTTCGCAAGAGAGCTCTTAACTCCCCCTTAAATTGCCGCATTTAAAGTACAACGGATCGGCACCAGCGGAGGGGGTGGAGCCTCCCGCACGACAACGGCACGGCCGGGATCGCTTGCGGGCGATGGGCACCCGGTCCGGCCCCAAAGGGATATTTCCTTCCGGCATGGCGAGCGGCAAATCAGGACAGCGGATCGAGCCTTCCTTCGGCGGTAACGACGGCGACGGCGGCGACCTGCGCGTCGATGCGAGCGATCGCGTCGCGGGCGGCGGCAGCAAGCCGAGGCGCGCCAAGTCGCCCGAACGCGGCGCCAAGCGAGAAAAGCGCGGCAAGCGCGCCGGCGGCCGCGGCTCCGGGAGAAGCGGTTCCGGCGGCGGGTTCTTCGGCCTCGTCCGGCGGCTCGCCTATTGGTGCGTCGTGCTCGGCATATGGGGTGCGATCGGCGTCGGCGGGCTCGTGCTCTATTACGGCGCGCGCATGCCGAGCGCGACGAGCTGGTCGATCCCCGAACGGCCGCCCAACGTCAAGATTCTCGCGACGAATGGCGACATAATCGCCAACAGGGGCGCGACCGGCGGCGAGGCGGTCGCTCTCGAAGACATGTCGCCCTATATCCCGCAGGCGGTGATCGCCATCGAGGATCGCCGCTTCTATTCGCACTTCGGAGTCGATCCGCTGGGGCTGGCGCGCGCCATGCTCACGAACGTCATGAGCGGCCGCATGGTCCAGGGCGGCTCCACGCTCACCCAGCAGCTTGCCAAGAACCTGTTTCTCTCGCCGGAGCGGACGCTGGAGCGCAAGGTGCAGGAGGTGCTGCTCGCCTTTTGGCTGGAGCAGAAATACACCAAGGACCAGATCCTGGCGATGTATCTCAACCGCGTCTTCTTCGGGTCGAACGCCTATGGCGTCGAGGCGGCCTCGCGGCGCTACTTCAACAAGTCGGCGCGCGACGTCAATCTCGGCGAAGCGGCGCTGCTCGCGGGCCTTCTGAAAGCTCCTTCACGGCTGTCGCCGGCCCGAGACCCCGAAGCGGCGGAGGAGCGCGCACAGCTCGTGCTCGGCGCAATGCGCGAGGAAGGCTTCATCAGCGATTCCGAGATCAAGACGGCCATGTCGCAGGCACCGACACGGGCAAAGAGCTTCTGGTCCGGCGCCGAGCACTATGTCGCCGACATGGTGATGGACCAGGTCCCCGGCATGATCGGCGAAGTCACGCAAGATCTCGTCATCGATACGACCATCGACCTTACGCTCGAGAAGAAGGCGGAGGAGGTGCTCGCCGAGAGGCTCGAGACCGAAGGCGGCAAGCTCAACGCCTCCCAGGCGGCGCTCGTCTCGATCGACGGCACAGGCGCCATCCGGGCGCTCGTCGGCGGCAGGGACTATGCCGAAAGCCAGTTCGACCGCGCCTCCAAGGCGAAGCGCCAGCCGGGCTCGGCCTTCAAGCCCTTCGTCTATGCGGCGGCGCTCGAGATCGGCCGCACGCCGATGTCCGTGCGCAACGACGCGCCGGTCCGGATCGGCAACTGGACACCTGAGAACTACGATCAGAAGTACCGCGGCGAGGTGACGCTCGCCGATGCGCTCGCCAATTCGCTGAACACCATCGCCGCCCAGCTCGTGATGGAGGTCGGGCCGCAGAACGTGGTCAAGCTCGCGCACCGGCTGGGCATAGATTCCGACATGCAGGCCAATGCATCGATCGCGCTCGGCACGTCGGAAGTGACGCTGGTGGAGCTGACGTCCTCCTATGCGCCCTTCATGAATGGCGGCTTCAAGGCGACGCCGCACGTCATCCGGCGCATCTCCACCGCCGATGGCACCGTGCTTTACGAGAACACCTACGACAACCCGCCGCGGGTGCTCGATCCGGCGATCGTCAGCGAGATGAACCGTATGATGGTGCGCGTGCTGACGGACGGCACCGGCAAAAATGCGCGGCTGCCGGGCTGGGAGGCGGCAGGGAAGACCGGAACGACGCAGTCCTTCCGCGACGCGCTGTTCGTCGGCTACACCTCCAACCTCGCGACCGGCATCTGGTTCGGCAACGACGACGGAAAATTTATGAAAAAGGTCACCGGCGGCGGCCTTCCCGCCAGGGCCTGGCACGATTTCATGGTTGCGGCGCATGAGGGTCTTTCGCCCTCGCCGCTCTTCGGCACGACGGGCGTGCAGCCGGTCTTCGACGAGGGCGGCATCGCTGCTGCCGGCGAAATGCCGGCCGATGGCTTCGACGCGGGTAGTCCCGATGTCTTCCCCGAGCGTCCGGCAGGCATGGACGGCGTCGAAAGCATGGACGGCATGGCCGCCGTCGATCAGGTCCGGCCTGCAGAACAGGCCGGAGGGCCAATCCCGCCGGCCGGCGTCGGAGAGACCACCGGTGGAACCCGCCGAACGACGCTGTTCGACCTGCTGACCGGCGGCTGAACCAGCGGCAGCGGGCCGCCGCCGGGTGTTTGTGGAAGACGGCTTGCATTTGCCGTCGATCCCCCCGCAGAATGCCTTGCAGTCCGAAACGCCGGTCCTTATATACGCCGCATCGATGCAGCCGCGGCTGCGATGAGACACAAAGACCATCCCGTTAGGGGCTGTCCCACGAATGCCTGACCGGGTTCCGACAGTCCGCTGCAAGGAGAGAACGACATGGCTAAAGTTATTGGTATTGACCTGGGAACGACCAACTCCTGCGTCTCCGTCATGGACGGCAAGGACGCGAAGGTGATCGAGAACGCGGAGGGCGCGCGCACGACCCCCTCCATGGTGGCATTCACCGAAGACGGCGAACGTCTCGTCGGCCAGCCGGCCAAGCGCCAGGCGGTGACCAATCCAGAAAACACGCTTTTTGCGATCAAGCGCCTGATCGGCCGCACCTTCGAGGATCCCACGACCCAGAAGGACAAGGGGATGGTCCCCTACAAGATCGTCAAGGCCGACAATGGCGACGCCTGGGTCGAAGCCCACGGCACCAGCTACTCTCCGTCGCAGATCTCCGCGATGATCCTTCAGAAGATGAAGGAAACGGCCGAGTCCTATCTCGGTGAAAAGGTCGAAAAGGCCGTCATCACCGTTCCGGCCTACTTCAACGACGCACAGCGCCAGGCCACGAAGGATGCCGGCAAAATCGCCGGTCTCGACGTGCTGCGCATCATCAACGAGCCGACCGCAGCGGCACTTGCCTATGGCCTCGACAAGAAGGAAGGCAAGACGATCGCCGTCTACGATCTTGGCGGCGGCACGTTCGACATCTCGGTTCTCGAAATCGGCGACGGCGTCTTCGAAGTGAAGTCGACCAACGGCGACACCTTCCTTGGCGGTGAAGACTTCGACATGCGCCTCGTCGAATATCTTGCCTCCGAGTTCAAGAAGGAGCAGGGCATCGACCTCAAGAACGACAAGCTCGCGCTGCAGCGCCTGAAGGAAGCTGCCGAAAAGGCGAAGATCGAGCTCTCGTCCTCGCAGCAGACCGAAATCAACCTGCCGTTCATCACGGCGGACGCTTCCGGTCCGAAGCACCTGACGATGAAGCTGTCCCGCGCCAAATTCGAGAGCCTGGTCGAAGACCTGATCCAGAAGACCATCGCGCCCTGCAAGGCCGCGCTCAAGGATGCCGGCGTTTCGGCTGCCGAGATCGACGAAGTCGTTCTCGTCGGCGGCATGACCCGCATGCCGAAGGTTCAGGAGACGGTGAAGCAGCTCTTCGGCAAGGAGCCGCACAAGGGTGTCAACCCGGATGAAGTGGTTGCCATGGGCGCCGCGATCCAGGCCGGCGTTCTGCAGGGCGACGTCAAGGACGTGCTGCTGCTGGACGTCACCCCGCTATCGCTCGGCATCGAAACGCTTGGCGGCGTCTTCACCCGCCTGATCGAGCGCAACACCACGATCCCGACGAAGAAGAGCCAGGTCTTCTCGACGGCCGACGACAACCAGTCCGCCGTGACGATCCGCGTCTCGCAGGGCGAGCGTGAAATGGCGGCCGACAACAAGCTGCTCGGCCAGTTCGATCTCGTCGGCATTCCGCCGGCACCGCGCGGCGTGCCGCAGATCGAGGTCACGTTCGACATCGATGCGAACGGCATCGTGCAGGTGTCCGCCAAGGACAAGGGCACAGGCAAGGAGCACCAGATTCGCATCCAGGCCTCCGGTGGTCTTTCCGACGCCGAGATCGAGAAGATGGTCAAGGATGCCGAAGCCAATGCGGAAGCCGACAAGAAGCGTCGCGAAGGCGTAGAGGCCAAGAACCAGGCCGAAAGCCTGGTGCATTCTTCGGAGAAGTCGCTCCAGGAACATGGCGACAAGGTTTCCGAGACGGACCGCAAGGCGATCGAGGATGCAATCGCAGCGCTCAAGAGCGCCGTCGAAGTTTCCGAGCCGGACGCCGAGGACATCAAGGCCAAGACCAATACCCTCATGGAAGTCTCCATGAAGCTCGGTCAGGCGATCTATGAGGCTCAGCAGACGGACGCCGCCCATGCGGATGCCGCCGCCGACGCCAAGCGCTCCGGCGATGACGTGGTCGACGCCGACTACGAGGAAGTCAAGGACGAAGACGACCGTAAGCGGTCGGCCTGACGGCTTCGCCTTTCGATGAACGGGCCCGGGAGCGATCCCGGGCTTTTTCATAGATGGTTCACCGGCTGCAGTCCCAAGGCGCGGAAGCGAACCGACCCTGCGGAGGAAAGTGGCTGCGAAACCGCCGTTTTCCGACAAAAAACCGCTTCCGCCCCGACTTGGCTATGGTATCGCGCTTAAAGGTTTACTAAATCCTGTGGCAAGATAATCAGGCAGCCGTCGGATCCTTCGCGCTGGCAAGCCCTGTCGCTGATAACAGGACGATCTTTGAAGCATGAAACGTGATCTTTACGAAACGCTTGGCGTTCAAAAAAACGCGGACGAAAAGGAGCTGAAGAGCGCCTTTCGCAAACTCGCGATGAAATATCACCCGGACAGGAATCCCGGCGACCAGGAGTCGGAAAAGTCTTTCAAGGAAATCAACGAAGCCTATGAGACGCTGAAGGATCCGCAGAAACGCGCGGCCTATGACCGCTACGGCCATGCGGCCTTCGAGCAGGGCGGCATGGGCGCAGGCTTCGGCAACGGCTTCGCCGGCGGCGGAGCGCACGGCTTCTCCGATATTTTCGAGGACATCTTCGGCGAGATGATGGGTGGCCGTCAGCGCCGCTCGTCAGGCGGACGCGAGCGCGGCGCGGACCTGCGCTATAACATGGAGATTTCGCTCGAGGAGGCCTATTCCGGCAAGACGGCGCAGATCCGCGTGCCGACGTCCATCACCTGCGACGTCTGCACCGGCACGGGCGCCAAGCCCGGTACCAGCCCGAAGACCTGCGGCACCTGTCAGGGCACCGGCCGCGTCCGCGCGGCCCAGGGCTTCTTCTCGATCGAGCGGACCTGCCCGACCTGCGGCGGCCGCGGCCAGACGATCGCCGACCCCTGCACCAAATGCCACGGCCAGGGCCGCGTCGTGGAGGAGCGGACGCTCTCGGTCAACATTCCGGCCGGTATCGAGGACGGCACGCGCATCCGGCTTTCCGGCGAGGGTGAGGCCGGCCTTCGCGGCGGCCCGGCGGGCGACCTCTACATCTTCCTCTCAGTGAAGCCGCACGAATTCTATCAGCGCGACGGCGCGGATCTCTATTGCGCCGTGCCGATCTCTATGACGACGGCGGCGCTCGGCGGCAAGTTCGACGTCACCACCCTCGACGGCACCAAATCGCGCGTCACCGTGCCGGAAGGCACGCAGGCCGGCAAGCAGTTCCGCCTCAAGGGCAAGGGCATGCCGGTGCTGCGCTCCAGCCAGACCGGCGATCTCTATATCCAGATTCAAATCGAGACGCCGCAGAAGCTCACCAAGCGCCAACGCGAGTTGCTGCAGGAGTTCGAGCAGATCTCGTCCAAGGAGAACAATCCCGAATCGACGGGATTCTTCTCCCGGATGAAGGATTTCTTCGACACATTGAGCGAGTGAGCCAATGCTCTGGGCGATTACGCCGCGCGCAGCCCCTCATCCCGCTGCCGCGACCTTCTCCCCGTTCTGACGTGGAGAAGGGACAAGCGGCGGCGCTACCAGTCCCCTTCGCCCCGCTTGCGGGGAGAAGGTGCCGGCAGGCGGATGAGGGGCTAAGCCGCGGCGCTATCACTTAAATCGAAGCCGAAATGAGCTGCCAAAGGCCGAACGCCGCGAGCAGAGATCCGGCGACGCGTGAGAGAACGCGGCCGGTCGGTATCACCTTCTCCGCGAGCACGAAGATGGCGATTGCCGCAATCCAGAGCACATTCATGATGCCGCCGACGAAAAGAAGCGTCATCAGCGCCCAGCAGCAGCCGATGCAATAGACCCCGTGGCGCAGGCCCAGTCCGACGGCTCCCGCGGGATCGCGGCGAAAACCGCCGTGCCGCTGCAGGAAGACGATCGGCGTCTGACATTGGCTGAGGCAGGCATCCTTGAGCGGCGTCCATTGGTAAAGACCCGCGATCACCAGCACGACACCGCTGAAGATGCGACTGGCGCTTGCCAGCGCCGGCGTCAGGAGGGTTCCCTCCATGAGCCATTGTCCAAGCGTCGCGACGAGCGCGAATCCCGCCCAGGCAAGGAGATAGCCGCCGGCGAAGAAACCGGTCGCGGCGAAGGGCTTGCCCGCTATCCGGCTTTGCCGGCCGACCCGGGCGTAGAGCAGGATCATCGGCGTCGCCGAAGGCAGCATCATGCCGACCATCATCACGATCCACATGGTCAGGGTGACGCCGGCTTCCACGGAACTCCAGGGACGCGGCGAGATGCCGAGGACGGTGCCGAGCGACAGGGCGCCACCGGATCCCATCTCCATGCCATCCATATCCATGGCAGGGTCCATCTTCATGTCCGCTTCCATGCCGGGAGCGGACATGCTCATGCCGTCGATGTTCATGGCTGCCGCCAGCCAGAGCGTGTATGTCCAGGCGACCACCGTCAATGCGGCGAGCGACGCTGCCACGATTGCCCGATCCCGTCGCAGCAAGCTTTCAAGCGCGGTGTCGGGCGGCATGGCGTCAGTGAACCACGCCGCTTCCGGTCATGTGCAGTCTGGCGAAGTGGGCGTGCGAATCGGCGAGCGAAACTGCCAGCGGCCCGCTCGTCTCGGCCCAGCCGCGCCCCACCTCGCAGCGGTCATATTCGAACCCGTGCGGAAGGTTGATGCGCGCGTGATGCTCCTCACCGGTCACCGGATTGACGATGGGCTCGCCGCGAGCCTCCATCCATCCCGGAATATTGACCCGCGCCGAGCGTCTTTCGACGTCGATCTCGAAATCGATCGGCGCGAAAACCGGATCGTGGAAGGTCTCGAAAGTCGTCGCGAACACCTGGAAGAAGGTGGCGCCGGGCTCGGTGTCCTGGCCGCTCATGATCCGCAGCAGCGCCTCCCGCTGCTCGTCGGAGGCACGCTCGTCGATGATCGGAACCACCGCGCCCCTGCCCTCGTGAATGGCACCGGGCCAGGATACGATCATGCCGCACCTCAGGCCGTCGAGCCGGGTATCGCCATGGTGCCCCTCGTCGATGTCGACGATCCCGATCGCGCGGCAATGCCCCTCGGTGGGCAGTGCGTTGAACTGGCACGGGCAGCCATAGGCGCAATTGCAATGGATGAATTCGCGGCCCTTGATCGTCCACTCGACGTCCGTCATCGTTTCCTCCCCAGATACGATGGAAGTTCACTCTTCTCCGGATGCAATTCCATTAGATCGCGGAAATATACTCCCCGCCGCCGGCAATGCCAACGGGGTGCCCGGCGAAAGCGTCAGGCGACGAGGTCCGCGGCGAAATAGCAGAGCGCCGAGATCAACGCTGCCGCCGGCATGGTGATCACCCAGGCAACGACGATGTTGCCGGCAAGCCCCCACCGCACCGCCGATACGCGCCGCGCCGCGCCGACGCCGATGATCGCGCCGGTGATCGTGTGGGTGGTCGAAACCGGAATGCCGAGCCAGGTCGCGGCGAACAGCGTGATGGCGCCGCCCGTCTCGGCGCAGAATCCCTGCATCGGGTTGAGCTTGGTGATCTTCGAGCCCATCGTGTGGACGATTCTCCAGCCGCCGAAGAGCGTGCCGAGCGCGATCGCCGCCTGGCAGGTGATGACCACCCAGAAGGGCACGTAGAATTCCGAGCCGAGATAGCCCTGCGAGAAGAGAAGCACGGCAATGATGCCCATGGTCTTCTGCGCATCGTTGCCGCCATGGCCGAGCGAATAGAGGGAAGCCGAAACGAATTGCAGCACCCGGAAGGTGCTGTCGACGGCAAAGGGTGTCTGGCGAACGAACAGCCAGGAGACGATCAGCACCAACAGCAGCGCCAGAACGAAGCCGATGCCCGGCGACATGACGATGGCGCCAGCCGTCTTCAGCAGGCCTTGCCAGACGATGGAACTGAAACCGGTCTTGGCCAGGCCGGCGCCGACGAGACCGCCGATGAGCGCGTGCGAGGAACTCGACGGGATGCCGAAGACCCAGGTAACGATGTTCCAGGTGATGGCGCCCATCAGCGCCGCGAAGATCACCTGCGGCGTGACGATACCCGGATCGATGATGCCGGTTCCGAGCGTTTCGGCGACGTGCAGCCCGAAGAAGAGGAAGGCGATGAAGTTGAAGAACGCCGCCCAGAAGACCGCATATTGCGGCCGGAGCACGCGCGTCGATACGATGGTCGCGATGGAATTGGCCGCGTCGTGCAACCCGTTGAGGAAGTCGAAGAAAAGCGCGACGGCGATGAGCCCCACGAGCAGCGGGAAGGCGAGCGTCGCATCCATCAGACGTTCTCGATCACGATGCCGCTGATTTCGTTTGCCACATCCTCGAAGCGGTCGACGACCTTTTCCAGTTCGCCGTAGATCTCGCTGCCGATGATATAGGCCATGGGGTTGGAAGCGCCATGGCGCTGGAAGAGATCCTTCAGGCCCTGCTCGTGCAGCTGGTCGGATCTATCCTCGACATGCGTCACCTCCTCGGCGATGGCGCTGAGGCGATGAGCATTGGCACCGATCCGGCTGAGGAGCGGAATGGCCTCGGCGACGAGATGGGCGGCCTCGACGACCGCCGCACCCATGGCCTGCATGCCGGGATCGAAGCTCTTCTGCTCGTAGAGACGGATGGTCTTCACCGTCTTGTGCATCATGTCGATCGCATCGTCCATCGACTGGATGAGATCCTTGATGTCGCCGCGGTCGAAGGGGGTGATGAAGCTGCGGCGGACGGCCAGCAGAACCTCGCGGGTGATTTCGTCGGCCTCGTTCTCGAGCGCGACGATGCGGTCGCAATGGCTTTCGATGTCCGGGCCGCCGGCAAGCAACGCGTTCAGTGCCTCCGCCGCACCCATGACGGTGCGCGAATGATCGGCGAAGAGGTCGAAGAAACGGTCTTCCCGGGGGAGGAGCTTGCGAAACAGGCCGAGCATCAGCGATCCATCCAACTGTCGATTGTCACGCAGTTGTCATATTGTACTTGCGCGCTCGGGGAAAGTTCCGATGCGGCTGAAAAAAACGGCTTTCCCACAGGCGATTGGGGCGGAAATGCGCAGCCCGGATACGGAATCGCCGCAGGCGGGGGAGAGGCGGACAGAACACCCTTTCCGCCTTGCCTTGGCCGGGCTTTCATCCTACCTGACAGCAACGTCGATATCGGACTTGCAATGCCCCACAAGGTCTTTCTCACACGCCTGAAGCTGAGCGACTTCCGCAACTATGCGACGCTGGCGCTCGACCTCGACCAGCGCCATGTGGTGCTGACCGGCGAGAACGGTGCGGGCAAGACCAATCTGATGGAGGCGGTCTCCTTTCTTTCGCCCGGGCGCGGTTTGAGGCGCGCTGCCTATGCGGATGTCGCCCGCGTCGGCGCCCCCGATGGTTTCTCGGTCTTCGCCGCCGTCGACGGCATGGAAGGGGCGGTGGAGATCGGCACGGGAACTCAAGGGACCGAGGAGGGGCAGTCGCGCCGCCTCAGGATCAACGGCACTGCGGCCCGCACCGTCGACGAGCTCACCGACCACCTCAGGGTGCTCTGGCTCACTCCGGCGATGGATGGCCTCTTCACCGGCCCTTCCGCCGACCGCAGGCGCTTTCTCGACCGGCTGGTCCTGTCGCTCGATCCCGAGCACGGCCGCCGCGCCAGCGAGTTCGACCGCGCCATGCGCAGCCGCAACCGGCTTCTCTCGGAATTCCGGCCCGATCCCGCCTGGCTGTCGGCCATCGAGCGCGAAATGGCCGGGCTCGGCATCTCCATGGCGCTTGCCCGTCAGGAGATGCTCGGCCTGCTCTCGGCCCTCGTCGAGCGGAGCCGGAGCGATGGGACCTTTCCGTCCGCAAGCCTGTCGCTCGCCGGCTTTCTCGATGATTGTTCCGGCATTCCCGCCTTTGAACTCGAAGAGCGATATCTGGCAATGCTCGCCGAGGGCCGTGCCCGCGATGCGGCCGCGGGCCGCACGCTGGACGGGCCGCACCGAAGCGATCTCCTGATCCGCCACCGGGAAAAGGACATCGAGGCCGAGCGTTGCTCGACCGGCGAGCAGAAGGCGCTGCTCGTCGGCCTGGTGCTCGCGCATGCACGGCTCGTCGGGGATATGACCGGCCACGCCCCGGTGCTGCTGCTCGACGAAATCGCCGCCCATCTCGATCAGGGACGCCGCGCCGCCCTCTTCGATCTGGTCGATGGGCTCGGCGGCCAGTCCTTCATGACGGGCACCGACCGGGCGATGTTCAACGCCCTTGGCGAGCGCGCTCAATATCTGACCGTTGCAAACGGCCGCGTTTCGGGGTGACATGCAGCGCCCTGCGCGAAAATTACATGGAGACGCACATGACGACCGATGCGACGCTCGCTCCTTCGGAGATTGCGCGCTACGCACGCCATATCGTGCTGCCGGAGATCGGCGGCCCGGGGCAGCAGAAACTCAAGGCCGCGCGCGTGCTCGTCATCGGCGCGGGCGGGCTCGGCGCGCCGGCTCTGCAATATCTGGCGGCCGCCGGGGTCGGCACACTCGGGATCGTCGACGACGACGTGGTCTCGTTGTCGAACCTGCAGCGTCAGGTGATCCATGCCACCGCCGATATCGGGCGGCCGAAGGTCGAGAGCGCCGCAGCGGCGATCGACGCCCTCAACCCGCATGTGAAGGTCGTGGCGCACCCGGTCAGGCTCGGCCCCGCAAATGCCGATGCGCTCTTCCGGCAATACGATCTCGTCGTCGACGGGTCGGATAATTTCGATACGCGTTATCTCGCCGCCGATACGGCCGAGGCGGCAGGCGTGGCGCTCGTCACCGGTGCCGTTGGACGCTTCGACGGCTCCGTCACCGTGCTGAAGCCCTACGGGACCGATGCGGAGGGGCACCCGAACCCCTCCTACCGCGATCTCTTCCCGGAGCCGCCGCCGCCGGGCACCGTACCGACCTGCGCCGAAGCGGGCGTCTTAGGCGCGCTCACCGGCGTCATCGGCACGCTGCAGGCGATGGAAGCAATCAAGCTCGTCACCGGCATCGGCGAGCCGCTGATCGGCCGTCTGCTGCTCTACGATGCGCTCGCCGCCCAATTCAACACGATCCGCTATCGGCGCGGCACGCGCTGAGGACGGCATGGAGACCGTCCGCATCGACGAGGGCTTCGACCGTTACGAGGAGTTGCTGTCGCTGATCCGTGCGTCCTTCGCCTATATGGACGGCCGTATCGATCCGCCCTCGTCGGCCCATGCTCTGACGGCGGCGTCCCTCAACCGGAAAGCAAGAGACGAGATCGCCTTCGCGGCCGTCGCCGGGCGTGAGCTACTGGGCTGCATCTTCTGCAAGCCGGAAGCGGATTGTCTCTATATCGGCAAACTCGCCGTCGCTCCCGGCCTCCAGGGAAAGGGAGTAGGGCGGATGCTCATCGCCGCCGCCGAGGAAACGGCGCGCGATCTGGGCCTGCCTGCGCTGAGGCTCCAGACACGCATCGAGCTCACCGGAAACCAAGCCATTTTCGCGGCCTGGGGCTTCGTGGAAACGGCGCGAACCGCCCATCCCGGCTTCACCCGCCCGACCTCGGTCGAGATGCGCAAAGTGCTCAGTTAGGGCCGAGGCGGGACGAGGTATCGCCGCGAGCCGGCACCCGCCGGAAGCCCGCAAAGAGAGACTGGAGTGCTTCGCTCCCCTGGGCCACGAGGTCGAAGCGGCGGCCGAAGAGCAGCCATTCGGTACAGAGCCCCATCATCATCCAGCGCAGGGCCCGCGCCGCAGTCGGCGGCGCCCAGTGCTCCTGCAACTGACCCCTTTCCAGTGCGCGGGCGAAGGCAAGCTCGAGAAGGGCATCGTGGCGCTCCTCGATTTCGCGTTGGCGCACGAGAACGGCGGACATGTCATTGTCGTAGTCGCAGCGCAGCATGATCGCGAGAATGCGCTGCCGCTGCTCGTCCGCGGCCAGGGTCGTCAGCCAGTCGCTGGTAGCGCTCTCGACGATGGCGAGCGTGTCGAAGGCTTCCGTTTCGATCTCGCGTGCGATCATGTCTTCGTGGGGCAGCGGCACGGCCTCGTAAAGGGCGAGGAAAAGATCCGTCTTGTTGGCGAAATGCCAGTAGATGGCGCCGCGGGTGACGCCAGCCTCCTTCGCCACCTCCTCGAGCGTCGTGTTGGGAACGCCCTTCTTGTAGAACATCCGCTCGGCGGCACACAGGATCTTCTGTCTTGTAGCCTCGGCGTCGGCCTTGGTTCGGCGCATTTATTCAAATTCTCCTTGAGCGACGGCCCGCCCGCCGTAGGTGGGCGGGCCGTCTTCGATATTACTCGGCCGGGCTGGTGGTTTCGGATGCGGGCTTAGCCGCCTCCGGCGCCGCTCTTCCGCGTTCGAAGATCTTCATGACGAACACGAAGAAGACCGGGACGAAGAAGATCGCCAGCACCGTCGCCGAGATCATGCCGCCCATGACGCCCGTGCCGATGGCGCGCTGGCTGCCGGAACTTGCGCCCGTCGCGATCGCCAGCGGCAGAACGCCGAGGGTGAAGGCGAGCGAGGTCATCAGGATCGGCCGGAAGCGCAGATGCGCAGCCTCCAGCGTCGAGTCGATGAGCGATTTGCCCTGTTCGCGGAGTTCCTTGGCGAACTCAATGATCAGGATCGCGTTCTTCGCCGAAAGCCCGATGATCGCGATCAGGCCGACCTTGAAGTAGACGTCGTTCGGCATGTCGCGCATCGTCACGGCGAGCACGGCGCCGATGACGCCGAGCGGCACGACCATGATGACCGAGACCGGAATGGACCAGCTCTCATAGAGTGCGGCCAGGCAGAGGAAGACGAGCAGGCAGGAGAGTGCTATCAGGAGCGGCGCCTGCGAGCCCGACTGGATTTCCTGCAGCGACTGCCCGGTCCACTCATAGCCGAAGCCCGCGGGAAGCTCAGCCACCAGACGCTCCATCTCGGCGATCGCATCGCCGGAAGAGTAGCCGGGAGCGGCCTCGCCGCTGATGCGGACCGCCGGATAACCGTTGTAGCCCACTGTCTGCGTCGGCGCCTTGACCCATTCCACATTCGCGAATGCCGAGAGCGGAACCATGCCGCCGTTGGAGTTGCGGACGTTCAGGTTCAGGAGGTCAGCGGTCTGCATGCGCTTCGTCTCGTCCGCCTGCACCGTCACGCGCTGCATGCGGCCGGCATTCGGGAAGTCGTTGACATAGGACGAACCGAGATTGGTCGAGATGGTCGAGTTGATGTCGGCAAAGGTCACGCCGAAGGTGTTGGCCTTCTCGCGGTCGATATTGACGCTGACCTGCGCCGCGTCGGGCATGCCCTCGAAGCGGACCCCGGTCAGGACCTTGCTCTGGGAAGCGAGGCCGAGAAGCTGGTCGCGCGCTTCGGCGAGTGCCGCTTCGCCGAGACCCGCACGGTCCTGCAGGCGGAAGGAGAAACCGCCCGTCGTTCCGAGGCCCTGGATTGCCGGAGGCGACAGAGCGAAGCTGATCGCATCCTTGATCTGGCTCATCGCCATCGTCGCACGGCCTGCGATCGACTGGGCGGCGTTGTCGGCGTCGCGCTCGCTCCAGTCCTTGAGCGTCACGAATGCAAGACCCGCGTTCTGTCCGCTGCCGAAGAAGGAGAAGCCGTTGATCGCCACGATCGTGTCGACCGCCTTTTCCTGGCCGAAGATCTTCTCGGTCTGCTCGATCACCTCCGTGGTGCGGTTTGCCGTCGCTTCCGAGGGCAATTGCATCATGACGATGACATAGCCCTGGTCCTCGTCGGGCAGGAAGGACGAGGGCAGGTTGAGGAATGCCCAGCCCATTGCGGCGAGCAAAGCCAGATAGATGATCATGAAGCGGCCGGTGCGCCTGACGACGCCTCCGACAACGCGCGTGTAGCCGTGCGACGTCCGGTCGAAACCGCGGTTGAACCAACCGAAGAAGCCGCGTTTGGCGTGATGGTGACCCTTCGGAACCTGCTTGAGGAAGCTCGCGCAGAGTGCCGGCGTCAGCGAGAGCGCAAGCAGCGCCGAGAACAGGATCGAAACGACCATGGTCAGGCTGAACTGGCGGTAGATCACGCCGACGGCGCCCGGGAAGAAGGCCATCGGAATGAACACCGAAGCCAGCACCAGCGTGATGCCGATCACCGCACCGGTGATCTGTTTCATCGCCTTGCGGGTGGCATCCTTCGGCGTCAGGCCCTCTTCCGACATGATGCGTTCGACGTTCTCGACGACGATGATCGCATCGTCGACGAGGATGCCGATCGCCAGCACCATGCCGAACATCGTGAGCACGTTGATCGAGAAGCCCATCGCCAGCATGACCGCGCAGGTGCCGAGCAGGGCGACCGGCACGACGATGGTGGGAATGAGCGTATAGCGAACGTTCTGCAGGAACAGGAACATCACCAGGAAGACGAGGCCGACGGCCTCGACGAGGGTGTGCAGCACCTTCTCGATCGACACCGCGACGAAGGGCGAGGTGTCATAGGGGATCGAATATTCGAGTCCCTCCGGGAAGAACTCCGCGAGCTCGTCCATGCGCGCCTTGATCGCTGCCGAGGTCGACATCGCATTGCCGCTCGGAGAGAGCTGCACGGCAATGGCCGCCGAGGGGCTGCCGTTGAGGCGGGTGGAGAAGGTGTAGCTTTCGCCGCCGATCTCGAGGCGCGCGACGTCGCGCAGCCGCACGGCGGAGCCGTCGGCATTCGCCCTGAGCACGATGGCACCGAATTCCTCCGGGCTCGAAAGCTGACCCTTGATGACGACCGGAGCGGTGACTTGCTGCGTGATCGGATTCGGCTGGGCGCCGATCGAACCCGAGGCGATCTGGGCGTTCTGAGCCTGGATCGCCGCCGTGACGTCGGCCGCCGTCAGGTTGAGGCCGAGCATCTTGTCGGGATCGAGCCAGACGCGCATCGAGCGCTCGGTCGCAAAGAGCTGGGCGCGTCCGACGCCGGGCACGCGCTGGATTTCGCTGAGCACGTTGCGGCTGAGATAATCGCCAAGCCCGATCGCGTCCATCGAACCGTCGGTCGAGGTCAGCGAGATGATCAGCAGGAAGCCGGCGCCGGCCTCGTCCACCTGTACGCCTTGCTGCCTGACGGGATCGGGCAGGCGCGGTTCGACGCGCTGCACCCGGTTCTGGATGTCGACCGAGGCCTGGCTCGGATCGGTACCCGGCTGGAAGGTGGCGTCGATCGAGACCGAGCCGGAGGAGCTGGTCGACGATTCGAAGTAAAGCAGCCCCTCGACGCCGTTCAACTCATCCTCGATCAGCCGCGTGACGCTCTGATAGGTGTCCTGCGACGAGGCGCCGGGATAGTTGGTATTGATCGATATCTGCGGCGGTGCGACATCCGGATACTGCGAAACCGGCAGGAGCGGGATAGCGATGATGCCGGCGATCATGATGAAGATCGCCACCACCCAGGCAAAGATCGGCCTGTCTATGAAAAAACTGGGCATGATATGGGTCTCACTTCACTTCGGTGGCGGGCTTTTCGCCGGCATCTGCCGAAGCGCTGGCCTGTTCGGGCGCGGGCTTTGCATTCGGGTCCCAGTCGGATGGCTGCACGGGCGCGCCCGGGCCGACCTTCTGGAAACCCTCGACAATGACCTTTTCGCCGGGCTTGAGGCCGGAGGTCACCTGCCAGCGCTCGCCGACGGTGCGTCCGAGCGTGACGTTGCGGAATTCAACCTTGTTGTCGGCATTCACCACATAGACCTGCGACTGGCCGGCATTGTTGCGCTGCACGGCCTGCTGCGGCACGGTGATCGCGTCCTTTTCCAAACCCTGCTGGATCTGGACGCGGACATACATGCCCGGCAGCAGATCGTTGTTCGGGTTGGGGAATTCGCCGCGCAGCGTCACCTGGCCTGTCGTCGCGTCGACGGCGGCTTCGGAGAAGAGCAGCCTGCCCTTGAGCGCGTAGGGCGTTCCGTCGTCGAGGATCAACTGAACCTCGGCCTCGTTCTTGGCACTCATCCACTGGCCGTCCTTCAGCGCCTTGCGCAGGCGGATCAGGTCGGTCGCCGACTGGGTGAAGTCGGCATAGATCGGGTCGAGCTGCTGGATCGTCGCAAGGTTCTGCGGATCGTTGGTGTTGACGAGCGCGCCTTCGGTGATCAGCGCCCGGCCGATCCGGCCGCTGATCGGAGCCGTGACGTTCGTATATTGCAGATTGAGCTTGGCCTCGGCGAGGCCCGCCTCGGCGATGCCGACATCGGCCTCGGCCTGGGCGAGGGCCGCGATCGCATCGTCGTACTGCTGCACCGCGGTGACCTGCGCCTCCTTCAGCCGCGACTGGCGGTCGGCCGTCCGCTTGGCCTGATCGACCACCGCCTGAGCGCGCTTCAGCGTCGCCTCGGCGCTGTCGACCTTGACCTGAAACGGTGCCGGGTCGATGCGGTAGAGCACGTCGCCTTCCTTGACCATGGTGCCCTGCTCGAACACCCGCTCGACGACGATGCCGGAGATGCGCGGGCGGACTTCGGCGATGCGGGTGGCGGTGATGCGGCCCGGCAGTTCGTTGGTGATCGGCAGCGGTTCCGCCTTCGTCGTGAAGACGGCGACCGGCGACGGCGGAGGGGCGGCAGCCGCGGCCTGCTGTTCTTCATTCTTCTGGCAGCCCGCGAGAAAAATCACGGATGCCAGCGCGGCGGCCAATATCGGTCGGTTCATGCGCATCGCAATGTCCATATTGTCAAAGGACCGGCCGCAGTCGCGGCGTTTCGCAAGCGCTGCGCGGTCCCAAAGTGAGGTGAAGCGGAGCCGGTATCGGCGTGGAAAATACCGGAAAGCTAATATACAGACGCCAATGTATGTTAATTTCTGCCGCAGTGCAACAGAGTTTCGACGCGCCGTCAGGGGAGGCAAAAAAGTGAAGTGCAGCAGTACTTTCGGCCTTGGGGCTTGCTGGAGGTCACGCAGATTTGAATTGGATTATAGGACGCTCGGCGAGCGGCCGCTCATCCCGCTGCCGCGACCTTCTCCCCGCAGGCGGGGAGAAGGGGGCAGGTGGGACCCGCCCGCGGCACGATGCCTCGGGGTTCCGCGTCGTAAGTCCCCTCTCCCCGCGCGCGGGGAGAGGGTCAGGGTGAGGGGCAATTCCCCGCGCCGGCAGGTGGCTGGTCCTCGGGGTTAACCCGAGGAGGGCCAAATCATAGGCGCTCCGTCCGCTATTGTCCCGACTTGATCACCCGCCCGTCCGCATCGAAGCGGTGCATGCTGCCGATTACCGGCGTCGCGTGGACGATGTCGTCGGGAGCGTAGCGGTGTTCGCCGAAGAGGCGCACCGTCAGCAGGCCGACGGTCTCCGATTCGATGTAGATGATCGTGTCGGCGCCAAGATGCTCGACATGGATCACCTTGCCCTTCCAGTCGCCGCTTTCACGGGAGAGGCCGATATGCTCCGGACGGATCCCGATCGTCTTTGCCTCTCCGTCGCCGAGCTTTGCGGCTTCGATGAAATTCATCTGCGGCGAGCCGATGAAGCCGGCGACGAAAAGGTTGGCCGGGCGATTGTAGAGCTCCATCGGCGAGCCGACCTGTTCGATCCGGCCGGCATTCAGCACGACGATCTTGTCGGCAAGCGTCATCGCCTCGACCTGATCGTGGGTGACGTAGATCATCGTCGCCTTGAGGCTGCGGTGAAGACGGGCGATCTCGAGCCGTGTGTTGACGCGCAGCGCCGCGTCGAGGTTCGACAGCGGCTCGTCGAAGAGGAAGAGCTTCGGCTCGCGCACGATCGCGCGGCCGATCGCCACGCGCTGGCGCTGGCCGCCGGATAGCTCGGCCGGACGGCGGGCGAGATAGGGTTCGAGCGACAGCATGCCGGCCGCCTTGGCGACCTTTTCTTCGATCTCGGCCTTCGGCACACCCGCCTGCTTTAGCCCGAGGCCCATATTGTCCTTGACGGTCAGGTGCGGATAGAGCGCATAGGACTGGAACACCATGGCGATGCCGCGCTTGGCCGGCGCCACATGGCCGACCTCGACACCGTCGATCTGTACGCTGCCCGAGGTCGCGTCCTCGAGGCCGGCGATGGTGCGCAGAAGCGTCGACTTTCCGCAACCGGACGGACCGACGAAGATGACGAACTCGCCGTCCTTCACGTCCAGGTCGATGCCCTTCAGCACCTCATGACTGCCGAAGGCCTTGCGGATGGTTTTGAGTTGAAGTGATCCCACGTGTCGCCCTCTTGGGTTAAAGCTTGACCGGCTTGCCGGTGCGCACACTGTCGTCGGCGGCGAGGCAGATCTTCAGCGACTGCACCGCATCGTCCATGTGCCGGCCGAGATCGATGTCTTCTCGGATGGCCTTGAGCACGTAGGCCTGCTCGCGGTCGCAAAGCTCCTGGTGGCCGGGCTCGCCCTCCATCACCAGGTCCTCGTCGGATTTCAGGAACCGGCCGTCCGGTCCCGTAGCGGCGCTGTGCACGCGGATGACGGAGGTTTTCGTGTGCACGTCGATGTCGTCGGACTTGGCGTTCTGGTCCATGACGATCGACACGGAGCCGTTCGGAGACATCACGTCCTTCACGAAGAAGGCCGTCTCGGAGATCATCGGCCCCCAGCCCGCCTCGTACCAGCCTACCGAGCCGTCCTCGAAGATCACCTGCAGATGCCCGTAATTGTACATATCCGCGGCGATCTCGTTCGAGAGCCTCAAGCCCATGCCGCGCACCTCGACGGGGTTGGCATCGGTGATCTGGCACATGACGGCGACATAGTGGACGCCGCAATCGACGATCGGCGGTGTCGTCTGCATCAGCGACTTGTGCGTCGCCCAGGTCGGGCCGCTCGATTGCTGGTTCAGGTTCATGCGGAAGACGTAAGGCCCTCCGAGCTTGCGGGCTTCCGCGATCAGCCGCATCCAGGACGGGTGGTGGCGCAGGATATAGCCGACGACCAGCTTGCGGCCATTGGCCCGCGCACAGGCGACGACGCGCTCGGCATCGGCGACCGTCGTTGCCAGCGGCTTCTCCACGAAGACATGGGCTCCCGCCTCCATCGCCATCACGGCGTAGTCCGCATGCGTGTCCGAATAGGTGTTGATCGAGCAGAGCTCCGGCTCCAGTTCGGCGAGCGCCTCCGGAAAGGACGGCAGAATCTCGTATCCTGCAAGAGCCTCGGGCAGCGCCACCTTCGAGCGGTTGACCAGCCCGGCGATTTCGAAACCGGGGTTCTGATGATAGGCGAGCGCGTGGCTGCGGCCCATATTGCCGAGCCCGGCGCTGAGCACGCGGATCGGGGGTGCGGATGAATTCACTTGACTGCTCCTGCCGTGATGCCGCGGATCAGCTGCCGCGAGAAGATGACGTAGAGGACGAGGACCGGGAAGATCGCCAGCGACAGCGCCGAGAGGACCGCGTTCCAGTTGGTGACGAACTGGCCGATGAAGATCTGCGAGCCGAGGGTGACGGTCTTGGTCGCCTCGGCGGGGGCGAGGATCAGCGGGAACCAGAGATCGTTCCAGATGGGGATCATGGTGAAGACGGCGACCGTCGCCATGGCCGGGCGGATGAGCGGCAGCACCAGCCGCAGGAAGATCGCATATTCCGACAGGCCGTCGATGCGTCCGGCATTCTTCAGGTCGTCGGATACGGTGCGCATGAACTCGGACAGGATGAATACCGCGAGCGGCAGGCCTTGCGCCGTATAGACGAGGATCAGCGCGGTCAGCGTATTGACGAGACCGGTCGCCACCATGCCCTGCAGGATCGCCACCGTTCCGAGCCGGATCGGGATCATGATGCCAAGCGCCAGATAGAGCCCCATCAGCGTATTGCCGCGGAAGCGGTATTCGGACAGCGCGAAGGCAGCCATGGCGCCGAACAGCAGGACGAGCGCGATCGAGACGACGGTGACGATGATGCTGTTCTGGAAATAGCCGATGAAGTCGCCCTGCTTCAGCACCGTTTCGTAGCCGATCAGGCTGAAGGTCTCGGGTGTCGGGACCGCCAGAGGTTCCCGGAAGATCGCGTTGCGGCTCTTGAACGAATTGACGATCGTCAGGAACACCGGAAAGAGTGCGATAAGCGTGTAGGCGATCAGAGCCGCGTGAACGGCGCCCGTGCGCATGAAGGAGGCGCGTGCTTTCGACATCTTCTATCCTCCTTAGAACTGATAGCGGCGCATGCGGCGCTGTATGCCGAAGAGATAGAGCGCGACGCCGGCGAGAATGATCAGGAACATGATCGCGGCGATCGTCGCGCCCATCGAACGGTCGCCGAGCTGAAGCTGGAAACCGAAGAAGGTGCGATAGAGCAGGGTGCCCAGGATGTCGGTCGACTTGTCCGGGCCGGCCAGCGCCCCCTGCACCGTATAGATCAGGTCGAAGGCGTTGAAATTGCCGACGAAGGTGAGGATCGACACGATGCCGATGGCAGGCAGGATCAGCGGAAGCTTGATCTTCCAGAACTGGCTCCAGCCGGTGACGCCGTCGAGCTCCGCCGCCTCGGTCACCTCGTCGGGAATATTGAGGAGCGCCGCATAGATCAGCATCATCGGGATGCCGATATATTGCCAGACGGAAATCAGCGAGACTGCGATGAGCGCGGTGTCGGGCTTGCCGAGCCAGGGCCCGAACAGCGATCGCAGGCCGACCGTGTCGAGAAGATAGGGTGCGACGCCCCAGATCGGCGACAGGATCAGCTTCCAGATGAAACCGACGATGACGAAGGAGAGCAGCGTCGGCAGAAAGATCGCCGTGCGGTAGAAGGCGCCGAAGCGCAGCTTCGGTACGGACAGCATGGCGGCGAGCGCGATGCCGATCGGGTTCTGCACGGCCATATGGATCAGGAAGAAGACGAAATTGTTCTTGAGCGCGTTCCAGAAATCCGCCGCCCAGCGCGGGTCGCCGAACAGAACCTTGAAATTGCCCAGGCCCACGAAGGTCAACTGACCGTCGACCGTGTTGTAGAAGGACTGGCGCAGCGTCTCGAAAAGCGGAAGGATCATCACCGCCGTGTAGACGACGAGCGCCGGCAGCAGGAAGACGAGGATGTGCCAGCGCCGCGGGCGCTTGATCTCGGTGACGTCGGTCGTGATTTCACGTGGGTTCATCGGCCTCTGGCCCGTTCTCAAACCGGCTGGCCTTCAGGGCGCAGCCTCGATTTCGCTCGAAATGCGGCGCGGCTTCCTGCCGTGCACCGTGCTTCCGTCAGGCGTCCCGCGGGAGCGGAGAGCCGGCAAGCCGCTTCGATCCGCCCGTTACAGGCGCGCGGCGCCGTAGCGCCGGTGCCCGAGCAATCCATGACGCCGTCCCGCATGCGACACGTTTGCACATGTCGGGGAGGGTGCGCGGACAGCGTCCACGCACCCCGGTTCGTCTTATTTTACCGGCTTGAACCAGCTGTCGAGTCCGTCCTGGAGCTTCTTGGCGGCCGCCTCCGGCGTGTCCGTGCCGTTGATGACGTTGGCCGACATGACCCAGGTCTCGTTTTCGAGGTTAGGGGTTCCGCGCGACAGGATCTGATAGGTCGAGCGGATGGTCGGCTTGCATTTCTCCCGCCAGGAGACGAATTCCTGGGCGAGCGGATCGGACATCTTCACCGCCGTCGAGTTCAGGCTGAAGAAGCCGGGCAGGGCGTTCGCATAGATTTCCGCGAACTCCGGCGAGGCCACCCAGGTGAGGAAGGTCTTGGCGGCATCCGCATTCTTGCTCTTGGCGTTCAGTCCGATACCGATGTCGTTGTGGTCGGAGATGTAGCAGGTATCGCCCGCCTTCTTCACCGGCGGCGGAAAGGCGCCCATCTTGAATTCGGCCTGCGTGTTGAAGCCGGAGATTTCCCAGGAGCCGGCCGGATAGATCGCCGCCCGGCCGAGCGTGAAGAGGTTCTGGCTGTCCGGATAGGTCTGTGCCTCGAAGCCGTCGCCGAGATAATCCTTCCACTTCGCCAGTACGCGGAAAGGCTCGACCCACGGCTCGTCGGTCAGTTTCTGCTCGCCTTTCAGAAGAGCCAGACGGCCTTCCTCGCCCTTCCAGTAGTTCGGACCGATGTTCTGGTAGCCCATCGTCGCGGCTTCCCAGAGATCCTTGGTGCCCATCGCCATCGGGATGTAGTTGCCGTCCGCCTTGATCTTTTCGAGGACCGCGAAGAACTCCTCCTCGGTCGTCGGAACGGAAAGGCCGAGCTGGTCGAAGGCATCCTTGTTGTAGATGAAGCCGTGAATGACGGAAGCCATCGGCACGCAGAAGGTCGCCTTGCCGTCGTCGGTCGTCCAGGCGGATTTGGCGACGTCGGAGAAATTCTCCATGCCGGAAAGACCGGTCAGGTCGGCAAGATGCTTCTTGTTATAGAGTTCGAGCGAGGCGTCGAAGGGGCGGCAGGTGATGAGGTCACCCGCGGAGCCGGCGTCGAGCTTGGCGTTGAGGGCGGCGTTATACTCGGTGGGGGCCGAGGGAGCGAATACCAACTTGATGCCCGGGTTCTTCGCCTCGAAGGCCGGGATCAGCTTTTCCTGCCAGATCGCCAGGTCGTCATTGCGCCAGCTTTCGATCGTCAGCGTTGCGTCCTGGGCTTGCGCAAGCCCGGCCGAGCCGAGAATGCTCGATGCGAGCAGCAAGCCTTTCATTGTAGTGCGGGTCATGCAGTTTCTCCCCTTTAGGCGCGTGTCGCGCGGTTTTGAATTCCCAGTTTATCCCTCACGTCCCGACGATGGCGATCGCCCGGCGCAAATTTTGATCGGCGCGCTCGAGCGCGTCTTCGGCATGGGTGATGTCCCTCGCTCCGGATGCGAGCAGGATCGCCAGCTTGACCGACCCGCCGGCAAGGCCGAGCAGCCTGTCCGCGTCGGCGGCGCCGATACCGGCAATGTCCGAGACGATCCGGATCGCCCGGCCGCGCAGTTTGATGTTGTCGGCACGCAGATTGACCATGTGACCATCGAGCACGTGGCCGAGATGGATGCCGACCATGGTCGAGAACATGTTGAAGGCGATCTTCTGAGCCGTCCCGGCACCCATGCGCGTCGACCCGGACACGACTTCCGGAGGCGTCTCCAGGAGGATGGAGACGTCGGCGTTCAGAAGGAGCGGTGCGCCGGCATTGTTGGCCATGCCGATGACGCGGGCGCCGCGTTTCCCCGCCTCGTCGGCAGCGGCGATGGCATAGGGCGTGGAGCCGCTGGCGGAAACCGAGATCAGGCAGTCGCCCGCCCCGATGCCGGCACTTCGCACATCGGCGCGCGCAAGTTCCATGTCGTCCTCATAGCCGCCGGCAAGATCGGTGAGGCTTGCGGCGCCGCCGGCAATGAAAATGACGACCTGCTCCCGAGCTATGCCGTAGGTGCCAGGCAGTTCGAGTGCGTCCGCCATCGCCATCAACCCGGAGCTTCCGGCGCCGGCATAGGCAAGCCGGCCGCCGGAGGCGAGGCTGTCCGCAGCAAGGCGGGCTGCCGCTGAAATCGGCTCGATCGCCTGTTCCACCGACTTTGCCGCCTCCTGCTGGCCGGCTGCGAGCAAGCGAAGGGCGAGCTCCGGACGCATGACGTCCAGGCCCTTGGCATTGTCGCGGCGCTCTTCGGTCTTGGCTGGCGGCATGGCGTCGTTCTCCTCTTCTGGAATTAATGCCAAAAAAATACCACTTGTCTAGGAGAAATTTAACTTTTACCGCAAGAAACCGCTGCGTACAGAAATAAGTTCAGCCTTTTCAAGGAAATAGACTGGGGAATGATCTGTACTCGAAATCTCGCTTGGTTAATGGTATTTTTTTGGTATCTTATGACGACGGAGGTGCCCATGACGTTTTACCTGATCGGAATTGATGGCGGCGGAACGAGCTGCCGTGCGGCTGTAGCAGCCCTCGACGGCCGTATTCTCGGCCGCGGCAAAGCGGGCGCCGCGAATATCCTTACCGATCCGGAAACAGCATTGCAGAACATAACGGATGCGGCGCGCGACGCCTTCGGGGATGCGGGGCTCGACCCGGCCGGAATGGGGGCATCGCGCGCGATCGTCGGCGTCGCCGGCCACAATGTGGGCGATGCCGTTCATTACGTGAAGAGGCGGCTTCCCTTTGCTCAGGCCGATATCGAATCCGATGGGCTGATCGCGCTGCAGGGCGCTCTCGGCGACGGGGACGGGGCCGTCGCGATACTCGGGACGGGCACGATCTATATCGCGCGCCGGGGCGATGAGGTCAGCTATGTCGGCGGCTGGGGGTTCACGATCGGAGATCACGGCAGCGGCGCACGCATCGGTCACGCGCTGCTGCAGGAGAGCTTGCTTGCCTATGACGGCATACATCAAGGCTCGGGCGTGACGGATGCCGTTCTTGCCGAGTTCAACGACGACCCGCGCGACATCGTCGATTTCGCACGGCTCGCCAAGCCCGGCGAGTTCGGCCGCTATGCGCCGCGCGTCTTCGAATTTGCCGAGCGCGGCGACCCTGTGGCGATCAGCCTGTTGAAGGCTGCCGCCGCGACGGTGGACGAGGCGCTCGACGTGGTGGTTTCGAGGGGGAGCGAGAAGCTGTGCCTGCTCGGAGGATTGGCGCCGCTTTATCGCCGCTGGCTCGCCGACCGGCATCAGCCGCGCTTCGTCGAGGCGCGGGCCGACGCTTTGACCGGCGCCGTCGCGCTCGCGGCGGCCCGTTTCGGCTCCCATTCCGGGGTATCGGCATGAACCAGCAGCTCGCCGCCATTCTGCCGCTCGAAACCCTGCAGTCCGGGGGCGCCGGTCCCCTCTATCTGAAGCTCAGGCAATCGCTCGAGGAGGCGATCCTGTCGGGCAAGCTCAATCACGGAGATGCGCTGCCGCCGGAGCGGGATCTCGCGGATTACGCCAATGTCAGCCGCGTCACCGTCCGCAAAGCCGTCGACGATCTCGTGCGTGACGGGCTCCTCGTGCGCCGCCACGGTTCCGGCACCTTCGTCGTCCGGCCGGTTTCGCGCGTCGAGCAGTCGCTCTCGCGCCTGACCTCCTTCACCGAGGACATGGCCCGGCGCGGACTCAACACGCGTGCGGAATGGCTGGAGCGCGGTCTCTTCCATCCCTCGCCCGACGAGATGATGACCCTCGGGCTTGCGGCCGACGCGCTTGTGGCGCGACTCGGGCGGCTCCGCATTGCCGACGACATGCCGCTTGCGATCGAGCGCGCCTGCGTTTCGGCGGAATTCGTCCCCGACCCGCTCGCCGTCACCTCCTCGCTCTATTCAGAGCTCGAGAAGAAACAGGCTCGGCCGGTGCGCGCGGTGCAGCGGATCTCCGCCTGCAATATCAAGGAACCGGACGCGGCCATGCTCGGCGTCGCCGTCGGCGCCGCCGGTCTTTCGATCGAGCGCGTCTCCTATCTTGCCTCCGGGCGCGTGGTCGAATTCACCCGGTCGCTCTACCGCGGCGATGCCTATGATTTCGTTGCGGAGCTGACGATCCCGGAAAACTGAGCCGGCGTGGCCGGTCGAGGGAAGGGCGGGATGAGGAATAGTGTAAAGCGGTTCTCCGCCCGCATCTCGCCTATTTGATGAAAGGATATGACGATGCAGACCAACATGCGGCGAGAAATCGACGAGATTCCCGAGGCCGCAGCCCGGTTGCTGGAGCGCTCGGCCACGGGGCTGGCGCAAGCCGGCGCGGCGCTGGGCGCCAAGGATCCGGCCTTTCTGGTAACGATCGCCAGGGGCTCTTCCGACCATGCCGCGCTGTTCCTGAAATACGCGATCGAGCTCACGACCGGCCGTCCGGTCGCCTCGCTCGGACCCTCGCTGGCGTCGATATACGGTGCCGATCTGAAACTCGGCGGTGCGGCGGCGATTGCAATCTCGCAGTCCGGCAAGAGCCCGGACATCGTGGCCATGGCCGAAGCCGCGACGCGCGCCGGCGCCGTTTCGATCGCGCTGACGAACACGCTGCCGTCGCCGATTGCCGAGGCCTGCACCCACCCGCTCGACATTCTCGCCGGACCCGAAATTGCCGTGGCGGCGACCAAGTCCTATGTTAACTCGATCGTCGCGGGTCTTGCCGTGCTCGGCGAGTGGACCGGCGACGCGACGCTCAAGCACGCGGTCGCCGATCTGCCGATCCAGCTTGCCAAGGCCGTGAAGCTCGATTGGCAGGATTTCGCCGGCGATCTCGCAGAAGCCGAATCGCTCTATGTGCTGGGCCGCGGTCCGGCGCTGGCGATCGCCAGCGAAGCGGCGCTGAAGTTCAAGGAGACGTCCGGCATGCATGCCGAGGCCTATTCCGCGGCAGAGGTGCTGCACGGACCGGTGGCGCTGGTCGGGCCCCGGTTCCCGGTGCTCGTGCTGGCCGCCCGCGATGCTGCCGAGGCCTCGGTCGCCGATATCGCGGACGGCATGAGCGCCAAGGGCGCGGTGGTGCACGTGACCTCGGCACGCGCGGGCAAGGCAAAGCGCCTGCCCTTCGTCGAGACCGGGCACCCGCTCACCGACGCCTTGGCGCTGATCCTGCCGTTCTATGGCTTCGTCGAGGCCTGGTCCCGCTCTCGCGGTCTGAACCCCGACGCACCGGAGAACCTCAAGAAGGTGACGGAGACACGATGACTGCGAAGAAGACGATCAGCGGAGCGCGGATTTTCGACGGCATCGACTGGCACGACGGGGCAGCCCTCGTGATCGAGGCAGGACACGTCAAGGCGATTGCGCCGGCGGGAAGCGTCCCCGCCAGTGGCGAGACCATCGACGCGCGTGGCCTGCTTCTCGTGCCCGGCTTCATCGATCTGCAGGTGAACGGCGGCGGCGGCGCGCTTCTGAACGAAAAGCCGTCCCTCGAAAGTATCCGGCAGATCTGCGCGGCGCATGCGCAATTCGGCACGACGGCGCTGCTGCCGACGCTGATCACCGACACGCGCGCGGTCAGGACCGCGGCCATCGCCGCAGGCATCGAGGCGAAAGCCGCGGCGGTTCCCGGCTTCCTAGGCCTGCATCTCGAAGGCCCGCATCTTTCCGTCGCGCGCAAGGGGGCTCACGATCCGGCGCTGATCCGTCCGATGGGCGATGACGACCTTGCCGAGATACTCGCCTGCGCAAAGGCGCTCAGCCGTCTGATGCTCACCGTGGCCCCGGAAAACGCCACCAAGGAGCAGGTGCGGGCGCTGGCCGATGCCGGCGTCGTGGTGAGCCTCGGCCATACCGACGTGGATTACGACACCGCCTGCGCCTATGCCAAAGCGGGTGCCCGGACCGTCACGCATCTCTTCAACGCCATGAGCGGACTCGGCCATCGCGAGCCTGGCGTGGTCGGCGCGGCGCTTTCGACCGGCACGCTCCACGCCGGCATGATCGCCGACGGTTTTCACGTTCACCCGGCCTCGATGGGCATCGCGCTGCGCAGCAAGAAAGGCCCGGGACAGATCTTTCTGGTCACCGACGCCATGTCGCCGATCGGCACCGATCAGACGAGCTTCTTCCTGAACGGACGGGAAATCCTGCGCCAGGGCGGGCGCCTGACGCTTGCCGACGGCACGCTTGCCGGCGCCGATATCGACATGCTTTCGTCGGTC
Organism: Ensifer sp. D2-11; assembly: GCF_054161295.1. NCBI lineage: Bacteria > Pseudomonadati > Pseudomonadota > Alphaproteobacteria > Hyphomicrobiales > Rhizobiaceae > Ensifer > Ensifer sp. D2-11. The sequence continues at coordinate 3,036,159 of NZ_CP096433.1, read as the reverse complement.
CGCTTCGTCCACCAAAAGCTTGGCCTGCCGATCGAGGAGGCGGTCCGCATGGCCTCCGCCTATCCCGCCGACGCCATGGGGATCGCCTCGCACAAGGGCCGGCTCCTGCCGGGTACGGACGCGGATTTCGTGCTGCTCACGCCGGAACTCGCAATGAAATCGACCTGGATCGGCGGGGAGGCGGTTTTTGCGGTTTGAGCTGTTTTGGCTCCTCGCAGGCGAGAGGACGTGCCCCTGGAACGCTGGCGGGATCCCTCGGGAACCCAACCGCCTCAACCCCGCTCGGTCGGGGTTGCCCCTCAACCGGCTGCCGCCACCTTCTCCCCGCAGGCGGGGAGAAGGGATATGCCGCGCCTGCTTCGCTCCCTCGGGCGGGCGGTAATGCGGGGTTCAGTCGGCGCCGCTTGTCCCTTCTCCCCGCCTGCGGGGAGAAGGTCGCGGCAGCGGGATGAGGGGCGGACGCCGGCGGAAACCTTTGCTCTCAAGCCTTTGCCGCCGGCGCATCGAGCCGCGCCCGCATCGCCCTGATCTTTGCCGCGTCCGTGCGGCGGCGCTCCGGCGCGGCGAATCCCATCTCGATGAGGCGCATGTCATTAGCCGGCTCAGCACTTGAGCAGGATGAATGGACCTCGGTGATGGCGAGCCGAGGCACGAGCGCTTCGATCGTGTCGGTGGTAAGGCCCGAGCCGGGCATGATCGAGATCCGTCCCGCCGCCAGTTCGATGAGCCGTTCCAGCGTATCGACCGCTTCCGGTGCCGTTTTCGCGCCGCCCGAGGTCAGGATGCGTTCGAAGCCGAGATCGACGGCGATCTCCATCGCTTCGGCGAAATCTGGCACCAGATCGAAGGCGCGGTGTAGCGTGAGCCCCATCCCTGCCGCGTGGCCGGCGAGTTTCGTCAGCATGCGCGCGTCCAGGCGGCCGTCGGCGAGCGATGCGCCGAGCACCACGCCTGCGAGCCCGGCATGCCGCGCCGCATCGATGTCGCGTCGCATGACCTCGAGGTCTGCCCTGTGATAGATGAAATCGCCCGCCCGCGGCCGGATCATCGCATAGACCGGCACCGGCGGCGGAGCGGCGACGGCCATCAGGCCGGGACTTGGGGTCAGCCCTCCGGCGCCAAGTGCCGAACAGAGTTCGATGCGATCGGCGCCGCCGGCAACGGCTGCCTCCAGGCCATCCGGATCGTCGACGCAGACCTCCAGCGATATGCGGCTCATGCCGATCTCCCTCCGAAACCGAGCAGGGCGGCACCGATCAGGCCGGGCTCCACCCGGCACTCGCCACGCACGACGAGCGGCCGGTCGAAACGCCTGAGGATGCGCGCCCGCACCGCCCGGTCGATCTCGGCGAGCAGCGCTTCGGCATTGGAAAGGCCGCCGCCCACCGGCACGATCGTCGCCCCGGTGATGTTGATCACGAGCGCCAGCGGCGAACTCACCAGATCGACGAAGACGTCGATCGTCCGCGCCGCCTCGGCGTTTCCGTTCTGCCAGCCTTCGATTATGTCGTGACTGGAGAGCGCCTTGCCGTGGACCGTCTCATGAAGCCGTTCCAGCCCGCGTGCACCGCCGGCCGTATCGACGCAGCGGCTCTGGCCGCAGCCGCAGGGAAAGGCCGGTATGGCAATGGGCGGGTGTCCGGCCGCGGCCGCGACGGCCGGGCCGTGGCCCCATTCGCCGGCAAAGCCGCCATCGGCATTGATCAGCCGGCCGTCGATCACGAGCCCGCCGCCGACGCCGGTGCCGAGGATGGCACCGAAGACGATGCGATGGCCGCGCCCGGCGCCGACACCGGCTTCGGCAAGCGCGAAACAATCGGCGTCATTGGCGATCACCACCGGCAGGTGCAGTGCCGCTTCGAGTTCGGCGACGAGCTCACGCCCGTCGATGCAGGGAATGTTGGCGCACTTGATCCGGCGCGTCTCCGGATCGATCACCCCGGTGATCGAGATCGCCACCCTTTCGGGCAGGCCCCCCGCTTCGTCGAGCACGGATTCCATCGCCTCGACGAAGCGGCCGAAATCCGTGAGCGGCGTCGCGCGCCGGGGCAGCGGGAATATCCGCTCAGGCGAATGGGTGATCGCGCCCTTGATCGCCGAGCCGCCGATGTCGAAACAGACGATCATGCGTCGCCCCGGATGGTCGCCTCGGCGGCGAGTGCTGCGGAAAGCAGGCGGTCGTCCTGGTGATGAGGTGCTGCAAGCTGGAAGCCGACCGGCATGCCGGCCGCACCCGTCCCGCAGGGTATGGAGACGCCGCAGAAATCCAGGAAGTTGCCGATCGAGGTATTGCGCAGCGTCCTGGCATTGACCTTGAAGAAGAGATCGTCGTCGGCAAGAAGCGGATCAAGCGGCGGCGCCACATGCGGCAAGGTCGGATGTGCAATCAGTTCGCCGGCCTTGAGAGTCTCGATGGTCTCATGGATCAGCCGGTCTCGGGCGTCGAGGAGGGCGATGTAATCGCTGACGGTGATCTTCTCGCCGAGGCGGGTGCGGGCGACGACGCGCGGGTCCATGCGCTCCGCTTCAGGCCCTGCCAGCCGTTCCCGGTGCAGCGCATAGGCCTCTGCCGTCACCAGAGCGCCGTGGCGGGCGGTAAGCTCGAAAATTTCCGCAAAGCTCGGGAAGGCCTGCCGCCGGACCTTCGCGCCCGCCGCTTCGAGGCGCTTGATCGCTTCCTCGAATGCGGCCACGACTTCCGCTTCGGCATCGTCGAAGACGATCGTCTCGGGAACGACGATGGAAAGATCGGCGATCTCGGCGCGGCGGATCACCGGCGCGGTCAGCCCATGCATGGCGGCGTCGGCCCAGACTGCATCCTGCACCGTCTGGCAAAGGGGGCCAAGCGAATCGAGGCTTTGCGCGAGCGGGAACACGCCCTTCATCGCGTAGCGGCCGCGTGTCGCCTTGTAGCCGACGATGCCGGTCATTGCGGCCGGGATACGGACCGAGCCGCCGGTGTCGGTGCCGATCGCCAGCGGTACGAGGCCGGCCGCGACCGCAGCGGCGGAACCGGAGGAGGAGCCGCCGGGGATGCGATGGACATCCGCGGACCTCGGATTGCGCGGCGTGCCGTAATGCGGATTGATACCGAGGCCGGAGAAGGCGAATTCGCTCATATTGGTCCGCCCGATGCTGACCATGCCGGCGCTGCCGAGGTCCGCGACCACCGTTGCGTCGGCGGCGGCCGGCGACCCTTCAGCCAGAACGACGGAACCTGCGGTCGTGATGCTGCCGGCAAGATCGAAGAGGTCCTTCCAGGCGACGGGCAAGCCGTCGAGCAGCCCGAGGGAGCGGCCGGTCTTGATGCGCGCGGAGGCAGCCTTCGCTTCGCGCGCCGCACGCTCCTGCGTGAGCGCGACGAAGATCGATCGGTCGGGGTGGTCTTCGATCCGCGTCAGGGTTTCCGCGACAAGCGCGACGGGATCGAGCTTGCCGGACTGCACGAGAACGGCGAGGCTCGCAAGTGTTCGTTGGTTGATCATGGCACCTTTTCCGGCTGGCGTTCCAGCGCTCGGATACGATTTTCCTTTCCCTAGATCACGATGTTTTTAGGTCGGGTCGACCTAAAAACATGAACGTGATCGATTCCCAGAAGTTGGAGCGGGATGCGGGCGGAAAACCGCACACACTTTTCCTCACCCCGTTCCAGCATATCGCATTCGTTCGACGCACACGACAATGCCCTCCTCGTTGTCGCGGTAGAGTTGGCGGGGTTCTTCTCCGACGGTAAGGCAACCGGCGGCTTGAGGGCTGTCGCTACAGACGGAAACAGCAGCAGGCCCAAAAACCGCCTCCGGCCGGCTTGCCCCTGCCGGTCGCTCTGCCTACATGCCTTCCGGTTGCACTTATCGGCCAGGGAGACGGTCATGATTCTCGATGCGGCGCGCCTTGCCTTCGCCAATCTTTTCGCGACGGAGACCCGCACGGTCTTCTGGAAGGTCATCGGGCTGACGCTGCTGGCGCTCGTCGCGCTCTGGTTCGCGCTGCGCGAGCTCTTCGTCTGGCTTGCGCTGCCCTGGATCGATGCGCTGATGCCGGGCACGCCCGACTGGGCGGGGTGGCTCACTTTCGTCGTCGGCATCTTCGCGAGCCTGGGGCTCGCGCTCGCGCTGGCGCTGCTGCTGGCGCCGGTGACGGCGCTGATTGCCGGCTTCTTTCTCGACGATGTCGCCGAGGTGGTGGAGAAAAGGGACTATCCCGGCGAGGCGCCCGGCACGCCGCTGCCTCTCGCCGAGGCGATCACCGGTTCGGCGAAATTCCTCGGCGTCGTCATTCTCGGCAACATCGTCGCGCTCTTCCTCCTGTTGGTGCCGGGCGTCAATCTTGTCGCCTTCTTCCTCGTCAACGGCTATCTGCTCGGTCGAGAATTCTTCGAGTTCGCCGCCATGCGCCATCGTCCGCCTGCGGAGGCGCGGCTCTTCCGTGCCAAACATCGCTCCACCGTGTTCCTTGCCGGCCTCGTGCTGGCGGCCTTCCTTGCCGTGCCTCTGCTCAACCTGCTGACGCCGCTCTTTGCCGCCGGCATGATGGTGCACCTGCACAAGATGCTCTCGGCGCGGGACACCGGTTTTTCGGGCACGGCTGCGGCTGCGAGAAGCTGATCGCACCGCTGTCCCTTGACACCCGGCCACGCGCCGACATTCTGCGCCCGACTTTGAACCCGACCGACGGAGAAGCATGATGCGCGATGCGGAAGAGCGGATCACCCGGCTCGAAGAGACGGTGGCCCATCAATTGAAGACCATCGAGGAGCTTTCGGACCAACTGGCGGAGCAATGGAAGGTGGTCGAGCAGACGCGCGCCAAGCTCGATCGTCTGACCGAACGGTTCCTGAGCCTCGAAGAACAGGCGCAAGATGCGACTCCGGTGACGCGCCCGCCGCATTATTGATGCCTCATGATCCGACGAAAAAAGCCTCCGGTCGCATGAACCGGAGGCTTTTGATTACGGTCTGATGTGCGACGATCAGTACGGGCAGGTCTCGTCGGTCATATAGTCGTGAACCTGGACCTTGCCGGCGATGATGTCGGCCTTCACCTTCTCGACCGCTTCCTTCATTTCCGGCGTGATCAGCGCCTGGTTGTGCTCGTCGAGCGCGTAGCCGACTCCGTCTTCCTTGAGGCCGAGGTTGGAGATGCCGAATTCGAACTTGTCGTCCTTCGCGGCCATGAAGGAGTCGTAGACCGCGACGTCGACGCGCTTCAGCATGGATGTCAGCACCTTGGCCGGCTGCAGCATGTTCTGGTTGGAATCGACGCCGATTCCGAGCTTGCCGGCATCCGCTGCCGCCTGCAGCACGCCCACGCCGGTGCCGCCGGCAGCATGATAGACGACGTCGGAGCCCTGATCGATCTGCGACTTGGCGATTTCGCCGCCCTTGACCGGGTCGTTCCATGCATCGGGCGTGGTGCCGGTGTAAGCTTCGAGCACCTTTACGTCCGAGCCGGTCGACTTGGCGCCGCCGACATAGCCGCAGGCGAATTTGTGGATCAGCGGGATGTCCATGCCGCCGACGAAGCTGACCGTCTTGGTCTTGGAGGCGAGGCCGGCAAGAACGCCGACGAGATAGGAGCCTTCCTGCTCCTTGAATACGATCGACTTGACGTTCGGCTTTTCGACAACCATGTCGATGATCGCGAACTTCGTATCCGGATATTCGCCGGCGAGCTTCTCGAGCGACGCGGCCCAGTTGAAGCCGGCCATGACGATCGGGCTGTTGCCGTCGCTGGCGAAGCGGCGCAGCGCCTGTTCGCGCTGGGCGTCGTTGGCGATCTCGAACTCGCGATATTCGATGCCGGTTTCGGTCTTGAACTTTTCGGCCCCGTTGAAGGCCGCTTCGTTGAAGGATTTGTCGAATTTTCCGCCGAGGTCGTAGATGATCGCCGGCTTGATGTCGGCGGCCAGTGCCGTCGCGGACATCATCGAGAATGCAAGGAGACCGAGGATGGTTTTTTTCATTGTAAAGCCCTGTTGTCGCTATTGATCTTTTCGGGTCTTCCGCCGGTCCCGAACGGGGCCCCCACCGCGGAACCCGCCCCTCTCTTTAAGGCTTGGGTGGGCGCATCCTTGCACGGCTTCGGCAAAAAAACATCCAAATTTTTTCGGATGGTAAAAAAGCAGTCCGGCCGCTGAAATGGCCGGCGGAGGCGGCTCACGGCGCAAAAAAGGGGAGCGGACATAGGTCCGCACCCCATTAGATCGTAGGCATGTCGAGAGCGTCGGCTTCGCGCGCCGCGGAGGGGTCAGGCGCCTATCGGGCAGCTGACGCCGGTGCCGCGCAATCCGCAATAGCCGTCCGGATTCTTGGCGAGATATTGCTGGTGATAGTCCTCGGCGAAGTAGAATGGCCCCGCCTTCGCGATTTCGGTGGTGATCTCGCGATCATGGTTGTAGACCCGCAGCGCCTTCTGGAAGGCGTTGCGCGCAGCATTCGCCTCGGCGAGCTGCTCCTCGTCATAGACGTAGATCGCCGAGCGATAGGTGGTGCCGACGTCGTTGCCCTGGCGCATGCCCTGGGTGGGGTCGTGCTCCTCGAAGAATGTCTTCAGCAGGCGCTGAAGCGAGACCTTGGCCGGATCGTAGACCACCAGCACCACCTCCGTGTGGCCGGTCAACCCTGTCGTCGTCTCCTGATAGGTCGGATTGGGCGTGAGCCCGCCGGAGTAGCCGGCAGCGGTCACGTAGACGCCGGGGATCTCCCACAGGAGACGCTCGGCCCCCCAGAAGCAGCCCATACCGAAGAGGACCTTCTTCATGCCCTCCGGATAAGGGCCCTTGAGCGGCCGCCCCGACACGAAATGCGTCGTCGCGGTCGGGATCTCCTCCTCTCGGCCGGGCAGCGCCGTTGCGGCATCGGGCAGGATGGTCTTCTTGTTGAACATGTCGATCAGAAACATCTGAGGCTCCTTTCGTCAGCGCTCATGGGAGCGAGCCGTGCGGCTCCGGCGCTCAGGCGGCAAAGCGCCCGGCGGCGGGTTTCTTCCTGTATCCGGCCATCCACAGGAGGAGGGCGAGGGCGAGGAATACGGCAAAGGCGGGCTGCGCCAGAACCCAGTGCAGCGCCCTGAGCCACATTGCCGGCCCGGCTCCGGTCCGCTGCAGCGACTGAACCCAGTTCAGTTGATCGGATCCGATCGCAGCTATGCCGTCGGCAAGCGAAGTGATGACCGGCTCCGACGCCGCTACCGACTGAATGGAATCGATCGTCCCTGCAAAGACCGCAGCCATCAGCGCCAGAAAGCTCGCAAACCGCAGCAGCAACCGCATCCGCTCCCCCTTTCGGCTCGTCCTGCGCAAGAGATAGGCGCAAGGGCGGGCAAGCGCAATGGCCGGTCATCCGCAGCACCTTTCAAGGCATGTCAATAATATGTCAGAAACCAGTTGATCCCGCGCGCATCATCGGTATATATCGCGCCCGTCTCCCGGTTTCACCGGTGACGCGGAGAAGCTTCGCTTTTCCCCATCCAGCCGGATCGACCGCCGGCTGCAGAAGGATGGACAGGTGGCCGAGTGGTTGAAGGCGCACGCCTGGAACGCGTGTATACGTGAAAGCGTATCGAGGGTTCGAATCCCTCTCTGTCCGCCACTTCAGTCCACTGCGTGGGCACTGAGTTAGTCCTTTATTCGCCACCAGCATTCTTGACGCCTATCTGCCTGTGCCGAGCGCCCGTCTCCGCTATTCAGCGGCGGCTTCCCTGATCGCTCCGATGACCCATTCATTCAGGCTCTTGCCCGCTGCTGCGGCAGCGACGGCCGCTGCGGCATGATCTTCGGGATCGAGGCGGACATTGAACTTGCCGGAGAATTTCCGGCGTGGCTCGATGCCCTTTTCCCGGCACATTTCGAGATAAACGTCCAGTGACCTACGGCCTTCCTCGATCGATCGTGGACGCTTTCGGCATAGAAGTCGGCACCGCCATTCAGGCCGACAAACTCGCCGCGCAGCATCTGAATCTCGGGGTCGAAAGCGACAACCGCCTTCTCGCCATTGATTTCGACGACATTGTTCATGGCTTTACTCCGTGTTCGTCCAGCCATTTCCGGACGCTGGCAGCCGCACCTTTGATGAGGGCGGTGTAAGACGCCCACTTCGTCTGATCACCACGCTGTTTGGATCAGATGGCGCCGAGTTTTCGATGAATTACGGGTTTCCGACTTGATCGCCGACGGCAGGACACCGAACTCTCTCAAAAATACACGCGCAAAATGGCTCGTGCTGGTGTAGCCCACTTCAAGTGATATCTCCGTCACATTTCTGTCCGTCTCGGCCAACATGCGCCTGGCTTCGGTCAGTCGCGCGAGTTGAAGATAGCGATAGACCGGCTTTCCGAACTCCTTCTGGAATCCTGCCTTGAGCCGCTTTTCGCTGAGACCGCATCTCCGGGCCAGTTCTGCGATGGTCCATGTCCGGGAAAGCTCATCGAGCAAGATATCGCGAGCGGCCTCGATACGGCGGCGGTCGCGATTGGTCGGCGCCGGAAGCGGAGCCGGCGAGGACACGCAGGCGATCGCAGCGTCGATGATGTCGAGGCAACGCGCCTCCATCGCCAGATCGTTCTCGTTCAAAAGACTGCTGTCGAGCAGGCTTTTCGCCTGTCCTGCGATGCGCTCCGGCAGAGATAGCGCGCCGATCCAGCAGGCGCCGCAGGAAGCGACATGGTGCGGATGCCCTCGGGTCAGGACGGCGAAGGCCCCGAGCCATCCCAAGCGCTCCAGGAAATCGAGCCCAATGCGTATGTCGATTCCATGAAACCGTGCTCCCGCGGGAACATCGTATCTGCCCGTGGCTCCCTGGGGCGCGAAGGTGAGATACATCATTCCCCGCCGGTAGGGTATGGACAGGTCTTCTCCGCCGTCCGGCGGCGATATCCATCCACGTCCGGTTGCATTGAACAGAATGTCGATCGCCAAGCAAGGGGCGCTCCGCACGGGCTCCCCCAGCGCTGTTCCTGCGATGACGTCGAAGACTGTCAAATTCAGCCCGGCATGAATCCCGAACACCTTGCAAAGGCCGCCCGATACCGGCTGCGCCGATGCCACGTCGGCGGGATCGACGCCGATCGAGGCGGCCGATTCCAACTCGGACTGGATCAGGGTGCGGCGCTGGATATGGAATGTCATACCGGATTCTGTGTCATCGAAAAAATAACGGACCGGATCGCACTATCGGAAACCCTGAATGCAATAGTCAAGTTTTTTCGACTGCAGTAATCCGTTCGCCGAACAGGAATGCTGCACTTGACTGGAATAGCCGAACAGAGCACACGGGCCACGCCCTACATCGTTCTCGGATTGCTGAGCGGGCTTTACGCTGCCCAGTCCGCGACGGGAAGCATGGTGCAGACGGCGCTCCCCGTCGCATTGCGCGATACCGGTGTGTCGCTCGACCGGATCGGCTTTCTCGCCATCCTGATAATGCCCTGGGTTCTCAAGTTTCTCTGGGCTCCGCTTGTCGACAGGTTTGGGACACAGCGCAACTGGATCCTGGTCTGCCAGCTTGCCCTGATCGTCTTTTTCGGCGTTGCGGCCCGTCTTCCCCTGAGACCCATCTGCCGTCGCTTTCCATTGTTCTCCTCGCGATGGCTTTCGTTGCCGCGACCCAAGACGTTGCAACCGATTCTCTCGCCGTTCATGCCACGACGCAGGAGACCCGCGGCAAGGCCAGCGGGGCAAGCACCGGCGGCGGCTATCTTGGATTCCTGATCGGCAGCGGTTTGTGGCTGCCGATCTATGCCTATGCCGGATGGGCCGCTTCGATGTGGGCAATGGCCAGCTTCATCGCGGTGCTTACGCTGCCGACGCTCGCCGCTACCCATATTGGACGCCATGCGTCCCGACCGCGCGGGCGGCCAGGGTTCCGCGCGGTCCTTTCCAACCGGCCGCTGGTCGGCGGCATCGGCTTTCTTATCCTCTATCAATGCGGCGTACGCCTCGGTACGTCGATGCTCAGCCCGTTCATGGTGGATATCGGCTTCCCTGTGGCGACGATCGGCTGGGTCAGGGGCGCCGGTGGCGCTGTGGTCGGGCTCATCGGGGCGCTGGCCGGCGCCGCCCTCGTCCAGCGATTCGGATCAGGAAGAACGCTTGCTGCGTTCGCCGCCGTCAATCTTCTTGCATTTGCGGGTCTCGCATTGTTCGCCTTCGGCATCTGGCAGGGGGACATCGCCGCCATTGTCCTGCTGCTGGTCCAGGCCGCCGCCGTCGCGATGTCCTTTGTCGCGCTCTACGCGATGATGATGAACTGGTCCGACACCGAGCAGGCAGCGACGGATTTTGCGGTTCTGCAGAGCCTCGATGCGGCCCTCGCCGTTGCGATGGGAGTGATTGCCGGCGTCATCGCCCAGCACGCCGGCTATGGCGTCGTGTTCGCGGCAACGGCCCTGCTCCTGGCTTTTGCCGCGTGGCGCTCGCCGAGACGCGCCCGATCCATCGCCATCCTCCTTCCGCGCCATTCGTCGACGGCCGTCGTCCCATCCTTACCCGTTCAGGAGTCCCGCCCATGAGCCGAACCCTTCTCGCCAGCGCATCCGTCTTGGCGCTTTCCTCTCTCGCCTGGCCCGGCACTGCCAGCGCGCAGCAGAAAGAGGAGACCACCGTTCTGGAACCTATTACGGTCACGGCCACGAAGCGCGTGCAGGAAGCGTTCGAGGTGCCGGCCACGGTCGCGATCGTCGAGGCGCAGGAATTGCAGGATCGAGGGATTGCCAGCGCCGGCGAACTGGACAGGGCTTTTGTCGATACCAACATCCGGTCCCGCTCCAACCGCGCCTATACCAACGTCACCGTTCGTGGGCAGTCCTCGGTCGATTACTATGAGCCGAGCGTCCAGCTTTATGTCGATGGCCTTCCCCAGGACCCCTCGATCTTCAGCCAGTTGCTCCCTGCCGGTCTGGACAGCGTCGAACTCCTCTACGGGCCGCAAGGCACGCTCTATGGTCGCGGCGCGATCGGCGGGGTCATCAACGTGGTGACGCGCAAGCCTGACAATGAATTGCGTGTCGATACCGCCGGGGCGCTGCACACGCAGGGAGGAGACGCCAGCCTGCTGCTCAATACGCCGATCATCGACGGGGTGATATACGGTGACGCGGCCCTGACCTTCCGACGGGAGGCCGACCAGTACACCTTATTGGGCAGCGGACAGGAGATCGGCGGAACCGATGACCTGAACGGCCGCATCCGCCTGCGCTACGCGCCCGATGACAGCCCGCTGGATGTCATGGTGAGCACCCAGCGCGGCCGCGTCGATTCTACCGAAGAGCAATTCGTCATGGAATCGATGTTCAACGACCGCATCGCACTGCCTATCGACTCACGCTACCGGCTGGACACCGCCAGCTTCGGGGTCAATGCATCCTACGACCTTGACTTCGCCACCATCACGGCGCTGACCGGCTATCAGGACCGTAAGCTCGACCGCACCACGCTCGGTTTTCAGACGCCCGAGGACCAGACGACATTCAGCCAGGAATTGCGTATCGCTTCCGATCCGGAACTCGGCAACGCGCTCGACTATGTGGTTGGCGTATACGGGCAGCGTCTCGATTTCGAGCGGCGGACCCCGCTGATCGGTCAGGTTTCGCAGCAGACGATCGATTCCTATGCAATATTCGGAGACTTGGCGTGGCATGCGACAGACAGGCTCGACATCTCGCCGGGCCTCCGGTTCGATTATGAAAAGGCATGGGCGCGTGCCGACGGCGCCGTGACGATCGCCGGTGAGCGCAGCTTCGGCGGCGTCTCGCCCAAGCTCGGCGCGAGCTACGCGCTTGACGACGAATGGCGCGTGCATGGCCTGTTCTCGACGGGTTACAAGGCCGGCGGATTCACCCGCAATGTGACGCCCGAGAACATCGCCTTCACCTACGATCCGCAGAACACCTACAATGGCGAAACCGGCATCAAGTACAGAGCGCTCGACGGATCGCTGGAGGCGTCGCTTTCAGCCTACTACAATGTGACGAAAGACTATCAGCTGTTCGTCGGCGATGTGTACCTGAAGTACCTTCAGAACGCAGGCGAAGTCACCGCGAAGGGCATCAATCTCGCCGTCCGCGCCAATCCGACCGAGCGGCTGGGCATCGCCGGAGGCCTCGGCTTCAACCGCACGACGTTCACCAGATACGAGAACTCGGTGAATCCTGGCATCGACTACACCGGTAATCGGGTGCCTTACGCACCGGAATTCACGGCAAATCTCGCGCTGGACTACGCATTCGATCTGGCCGAAGGCTGGGGACAGCTCATTCCTCGTGCGGGAATGACCTATGCCGGATCAGTGTTCTTCGACGAAACCAATACCATTGGCCAGAAGGGGTTCTTCCTGGTCGATCTTGGCCTGAGCTGGAAAGTGAGTGAGCAGGTGGTCGCCGATGTGTTCGTCAACAACGTCTTCGACGAGACGTATGCGGTCTACGGCTTCACCGAAGCAACCTACGGGAATCTCTATCAGCTTGGCACCGGGCGCGCCTTCGGCGGCCGTGTGAGCTTCAAGTTCTGAAAGCAGAAACGATGCGTATCCTGATCGTCGGCGCGGGACCGGCGGGTCTCGCCCTCGCTGCAGCATTGCGGGCACATGGCATGACGGCCGTGGTCGTTGAACGGGCCGAGCAGAACCGCGCCGCCGGCTATGCGATAGGTGTTCACGTCAATGGCTGGAATGCGGCGGAACGGCTGGGTCTCCTCGACGCGTTCAGGGCGCGCGCCGTTTCCCTGGGCACGGCGGAATATCGCAGCCCGGAGGGCCGGCGCCTCTTCTCCTATAATTATCATGCTCTGGCGCGGGCGGTGAACGGCAAGATGTTTTCCATCATGCGGGACGCCGTACAGGACGTCCTGCTCGAGGCCGTCGGGGATCGCACCGATCTGAGATACGGGACGACGGTGACCGCGCTCGCAAACAGGGAAGACGGTGTCGATGTCGTGCTGTCGACAGGCTCGACGGAAAGCTTCGACATCGTCGTGGGAGCGGATGGCTGGCGCAGCGCGATCCGCCAGATGTGTTTCGGCCCGCATGAGACCTTTCTGAGGCCTCTGGGTTTTCGCGCGGCCGCATGGCGAATGCCGCTAGCCACTCCGCTCGACTCCAGCTTCGTCGGCATGATGGACGTCGATCACCAGGGCGGGCTCTACGAGGTTGGCGACGGAACTGCCGCGACCCTGTTCTGCTGGCGCGATTCCTCGACCGGGCGCGTGGCTCCGGAGGCGCGGCAGAAGACGCTGATGGAGCGCTTCGGCCAATGGTCTCATCCCGTTTCGCTGGCGCTCTCGACGCCGGTCGACTGGCAGCGGGGTTTCTTCGATACGATTGCACAAATCGAGGTGCCCCGATGGTCGAGCGGCCGCGTGGTGCTTCTGGGAGATGCGGCCTGGTGTTTGACCTTTCTGTCCGGTCAGGGAACGTCCACCGCATTAGCCGGCGCCTGGATTCTCGCGTCGGAGTTGGCGGCAAAGCCGCATGCTCAGGCATTCGAGGCCTACGAATCCCGCCTGAAACCGATGGTCACGAGGATGCAGGCCACGTCGCGCCGCATCGGTGGCCATTTCGTACCGGAAAGCAAGCTCGGCCTGCGCATCCAGTCATGGACCCTCCCGCTCCTTCTTTCGCGGCCGTTTGCCGGATTTCTCGCACGACGGATGTCGGCCGAGGAACTCGAACTGGATGTGCGATAGGTGCCGGGCTGTTCGAGAAGAAGGCGGAAAACCGCACGCGCTTCATGCCGCTCTGGAGGAAGCAAGATGGTGCCGGCAAGCGTACCTCACCGACCTTCATCGCGTAGTGCCGCGCCGGCGCAAGCGCGCATGAAGAGAGCGCGGCTCCGGAGCGCGATGACGAGTGCGCTCACGATCAGGGCGCCCGCGATTGCGAAAGTGATCCGCATGCCGGCGGCAACGGCCACGGCTGGTGCGGCCGCGATGTCGGGTGCAGCCGATGCGAAGGCGAAGACGGCTCCCATGACCGATGCGCCGGTGATGAGCCCGAGATTGCGCGAGAGATTGAGCATGCCGGAGACGACGCCGCGCCGATCCGGGCGGACATCCACCATCACGGCCGTATTGTTGGCTGCCTGGAACAGCTGGTAACCCGGGGTCAGGACGAGCATCGCGGCCAGGTAGCCGGCGACGCCGAACATCTCCGGAAGCACCGACAGGGCGAATGAGCCGGCGGCCATTGCGAGGAGGCCTGTGACGATCACGAACGGGGCTCCCAGGCGGTCAACGGCACGGCCGGCCGGCAGACCGCTCAGGGCGGAGACGACCGGACCCGCCGACATGACGATCCCGACGAGCGCCTCGCCGAGCCCGAGCGCGCGCGAGAGGTAGAACGGCCCCACCACCAGCGTTGCCATCATCACCGTCGAGACGAGTGCGCTCATGGCAAGCCCCGCACCGAGCACCGGGTCACGGAGAGCCTCGGGCCGCATCAAGGGGGAGGTCGCTCTCCGCTCGGCCAGTACGAAGAGACCGGCGCCGACGACGGCAGCAGTCAGGAGCGCCATGTTGAGCAGACCGAAACTGTCGTGCGCAACCGTCATGGCGAGTGCATAGGCGGCGAGCGTCAGGCCGAGCAGCAGCGTGCCCGGAACGTCGAAGCCAGCGCGCTCCGCCGCAGACCCTTGGCGATCGGCTGGCAGCGAGCGACGAGCGAGAAGAAAGGCCAGGGCGCCGAGCGGCACGTTGACGAGGAAGATCGCCTGCCAGCCGAGACCGGCGATCAGAACGCCACCGAGCGACGGCCCCAGCGCGGTGCCGATCGCAGACATGGTGCCCAGCAGGCCCATGGCGCCACCGGTCTTTTCCTTCGCCACGGTCTCGCCGACCAGGGCCATGGCGAGCGCCATCATGACCGCCGCTCCGAGCCCCTGAACCGCCCGGGCGGCAATGAGGAGCGGCAGGCTCGGTGCAGCGCCGCTCAACCCCGAAGCCACCGTGAACAGCAGGATTCCGGCAAGCAGCAGCCGCCGGCGCCCGACCATGTCGCCGAGCCGGCCGACACCGACGATCAGGGTGGTGATGGCAAGGAGATAGGCGAGGACGACCCACTGGACTTGCTGGAACGAGGCGGAGAACGCCGTGGCGAGGCTCGGCAGGCCGACATTCGCGATGCTGGTGCCGAGCGAGGACAGCAGCATGGAGAGCGAAAGACTGGCGAGCGCCCATCCGGCCGAGGCGCCCGTGTGCGGATTTCCACCGGCGGCATCGTCTGCTGCGGCAACGGCTGGTTTCGGCATGAACATTCCTTCCTGAGGACCTTGAAGCATTCCGAGGAGAAGCTAGCCGCGCGACCGTCATGGCGGAACACGCACGATTTGCACTTCACTCGTGCATTTGACGCCGTGCCTGGATGAAACCTGTGCTACTGTCGTTGCATGCCGAAGCCCGATCTCAATCTCCTCGTCACCCTCGACGTGCTGCTCGCAGAAGGCAGCGTCGCGCGCGCAGCCAAGCGGCTGCGCTTGAGTCCCTCGGCAATGAGCCGGTCTCTCCAGCGATTGCGCGAGACGACCGGCGACCCGCTTCTGGTTCGGGCTGGGCGCGGCCTCGTTGCCACGCCGCGTGCCCTCGATCTGCGCGAGAAGGTGGGCCGGCTGGTGGAGGAGGCGGAAGCCGTCCTGCGGCCGCAGGAGAAACTCGATCTGAGACGGCTCGTCCGGACCTTCACGCTGCGAACCAGCGACGGCTTCGTCGAAAACTTCGGGCCGTGCCTCCTTGCACGGCTCGGCGCGGAAGCCCCCGGGGTACGCCTGGCCTTCGTGCAGAAGTCGGACAAGGGCAGCGGCCCGCTTCGGGACGGGAGCGTCGATCTCGAGACAGGTGTGGTGGGTGAGGCGACGGGGCCGGAGTTGCGGACGCAGGCTCTGTTCCGGGACCGGTTCATCGGCGTCGTGCGCAATGGCCACGCTTTGAGCGGGGACGAGGTTACGCCGGCCCGCTACGCCGCCGGCAGGCACATCCTTGTTTCACGGCGGGGGCCGGAGAAGGCGGCTGTCGGCATCGACGATACCCTGGAGTCGATCGGATTGGAGCGCGAGATCGTTACCATCGTAGGCGGCTTTTCGAGCGCCCTGGCGCTGGCTCGTTCCTCGGACCTGATCGCCAGCGTTCCTGAACGCCACACGAGCGCCCTGCGTCAGGGAATGCACAGCTTTCCGCTGCCCTTCTCCCTACCGCAGATCACGGTTTCGCTGCTCTGGCATCCGCGGCTCGATGCCGATCCGGCGCATCGCTGGCTGCGCGGCTGCATTCGCGAGGTTTGCATTGCGCAAGGCTCAGACATGCCGGCCTCGGCAAGTTGAGAAGCGGCGCGCTTCAACTTCTACCTTCGCGCGCCCTTAGGCCGTTCTCCACGCTCGAAACACCGATGACCGAGGCGGCTGCCTCGCCGGCAGAGGCGATGTCGGCTTCGCTTCCAACCGTACCGGAGAGCACGACGATGTTGCCTAAAGCGATCACCTCCATATCGCTCGTATCGATCGCAGTCGCGTAGCGAAGGAAGTGCAGAACTTTCTCCGCCAGATCGTCATCGGTCAGATGAGGATCGTCGTCCTTGTGAGAATAGTTCGGGTATTCGCTCGGCATTTCTGGTCGTTCCCGTCCTTGATCGCAACGCTTGGCAGCCCCGGAATGTTCCGGTCGCGCATGACCGCGCTCGCGCTGATTCATCTGTAATTGCTGCATGTTGGCTTGGGTTGTCCTCGAATCAAGGAGACCTGCAGCATGCGCCTCCCTTGCTTCCGCGGCTCGAACAGGGCTATGGCTTGGAAACCCATCAAGGCTCTTCCATGTCCGACGTCTTCCTGAACGTTCTACCGATCTTCGTCCTGATTCTGACCGGCTGGCTCATCGTCCGGCTCGGCTACCTGAAGCCGGCCGTCGGCGAGGCGCTCGGCGATTTCGTCTTCCGCGTCGCGGTGCCGGTGCTTCTCTTCCGTACCATCGCCGAGGCGGATTTCAAGGAAGGGTCGCCCTGGCCGCTCTGGGTCGCCTATTTCTCCGGCGTCGCGGTGACCTGGACCATCGGCCATCTGGCGGCGACGCTCGGCTTCGGCCGGGACGCGCGCATGGGCGTGCTTGCAGGCGTTTCGTCAGCCTTCGCCAATACGGTCTTCATAGGCCTGCCCCTTGTTTCCCGCCTTGTCGGGGAAGACGGGATCGTTGCGCTGTCGATCCTGCTCTCCGTCCATCTGCCGGTCATGATGATTGCCGGAACGGTGATGATGGAGCGTGCGGAACGCCAGACGACCGGTGCACCGGGGCAGGGCATCTGGAAGCTCATGGGCGGAGTTGCCCGCAATCTCGTCCGCAATCCCCTCGTGATCGGCCTTGCCTTCGGCGCTCTCTTCCATCTCCTCGGACAACCCCTCGGCGGGCCGGTGAAGATCGTGGTCGATCAGCTTGCGGGCGTGGCAGCGCCCGCAGCGCTCGTTTCGATCGGCATGGCGCTCGACAAATACGGCCTTGCCGGCAATACCGGGCTCGCGGCCGTGACGAGCACCCTCAAGCTCCTGGTGCTGCCGGGCGCCGTCTTCGCCGCCTGCCACCTGCTGGGCCTGAACGACAGCTGGACCGCGGCGCTGGTTCTCACCTCATCCGTCCCGACCGGCGTCAACGCCTGGCTGATCGCCAACCATTTCAATGTCGGGCACGCACTCGCCTCCTCGACCATCACGCTGACCACCGCACTCGGCGTCGTCAGCGTGTCGGTATGGGCCTATCTGCTGATGTGACTGGGTGCCCACTCGCCTGCTCGAGTTCTGCCCCTGCCCCTCAACCGGCTGCCGCCACCTTCTCCCCGCAGGCGGGGAGAAGGGATATGCCGCGCTCGCTCGCTCCCTCGGGCGGGCGGCGAATGCGGGGTTCAGTTGGCGCCGCTTGTCCCTTCTCCCCGCCTGCGGGGAGAAGGTGCCGGCAGGCGGATAGGGGCGGCATTCCGGACCGAAGGCTGTGCTCAGAACAGCCGGTCGAGCCAGCCATGCGGGTCCGGCGCGCGGCCGTTCTGGATGTCGAGCAAGGCTGACTTCAGGCGGCTGGCTACCGGACCGGCTCCGCCGTCGCCAATGGTGAAGCTGTGTTCGCGGCCCTTGACCTTGCCGATCGGCGTTACGACCGCAGCCGTCCCGCAGGCGAAGGCCTCGGTGAGGCGGCCGCTTTCCGCATCCGCCTGCCACTGGTCGATGGCATAGGGCTCTTCGCGCACCGTAAGCCCCATATCGCGGGCAAGCGTGATCAGCGAATCGCGCGTGATGCCCGGCAGGATCGTGCCCGTCAGCGGCGGCGTCTGCAGCGAGCCGTCGCGGAAAACGAAGAAGACGTTCATGCCGCCGAGCTCTTCGACGAAGCGGCGTTCCACCGCGTCGAGGAACACCACCTGCTCGCAGCCCTCCTGCATCGCCTCCGCCTGCGCCGCGAGGCTCGCGGCGTAGTTGCCGCCGCATTTGGCCTCGCCGGTGCCGCCGGGCGCTGCCCGGGTGTAATTCTCCGAAACCCATATGGTAACGGCCGGGGCGCCGCCCTTGAAGTAGGAACCGACCGAGGAAGCAATGACGCAGTAGAGATATTCAGCCGAAGGCTTCACGCCGAGGAGCACTTCCGTGGCGATCATGAACGGCCGGAGATAGAGCGCGGCTCCTTCGCCGGCGGGTATCCAGTCGCGGTCGATACGAACCAGTTCGCGCACGGATTGGACGAACAGCTCCTCCGGCAGCGGCGCCATTGCGAGCCGAAGGGCGGAGTTGCGGAAACGGCGCGCATTGGCATCGGGACGAAACAGCGTGGCGCCGCCGTCGGGCAGGCGATAGGCCTTCATACCCTCGAAGATCTCCTGGGCGTAGTGCAGCACCAGTGTCGACGGATCGAGATCGAACGCCTTCCGCGGGCCGATCTTCGCATCGTGCCAGCCGCGCCCCTCGGAATAGCGGATCGTCGCCATGTGATCGGTGAACACGCGCCCGAAGCCCGGATTCGCAAGCAGCGCATCGCGCTCGCTGGTCGCCACTCTGGTCGGGTTCTGCTCGAACAGGAAAGTCTGCTCACCGCTACCGGTCATCTGTCGTCTGCTCCTTCGTTCCGAGCGGTTGGTGTCGCTCGCATTGCATATGTCGAATGGTGGAGGCCATTCTATATCATGATGCGGCCAGGCTCATCACACCTGCGGGATGTGAAAAAACCCGATCGACCGACCGGGTTTTCAGGTAGACTGGCCGTGTGCTGGCCGCAATCAGTTTGCCGGAGCCGGCGCTGGAGCGCCGGTCTGACCTGCCGGAGCAGCCTCGCCTTCAGCCGGGGCGGGAGTTGTTCCGCCTTCAGCCGGGGCCGGGCTGGCTTCAGTGGCTGCAGGGGCCGCACCGCCTTCAGCTGGAGCGGGAGCTGCGGCACCTTCGGCAGCGGCGGGGGCCTGTCCCTCCTGACCAGCAGCCGGTGCCGCCTCGGTCGAGCCTGCCGCGCCGGCGTCCGGCAGCGGGGCCGGGCTGTCCGCCTGCTCACGCAGCCAGACGATCAGGTTGGCGCGCTCGTCGACTTTCTTGATGCCGGCGAAGCCCATCGCCGTGCCGGGCACGTGCTTCTTCGGCGCTTCGAGGAAGTAGCTCAGATGATCGTAGTCCCACACGACCTTGCCGCCTTCTGCGAAGGTCTGCATGCCTGCGGAATAGCTGAAGCCCTCATGCGAGGCGACCGGGCGGTTGACGACGCTCCAGAGATTCGGGCCGACCTTGTTCGGTCCGCCCTTCTCCACGGTGTGACAGCTTGCGCATTTCTTGAACACGGCCTCGCCGGCGGAGGCATCGGCGCTGGCGAGCAGCGGCCCGATCGGCTCGGACTTCGCTTCCTCGCCGCCGGCAGCACCCGCCTCGCCTGCCGTTTCCTCGGCGACGATGGCGAACCCTTCCTTCTCGGGAGCTTCGGAATGGAAAATGCCTTCCGACGCAATGGATACGGACATCAGAACGAAGACCGTACCCAACAAGGCACCCACACCCATGTTCACATATGGATTCATCTGCAAACGCTCCCTTAGCCACCGGCACAAACAAAAAGCCGGCCCATCTTGAAATCGCGCGGAACCTATGTCTTTTGGCTCTGCGTTGCAACAGAGATTATCAACCCCGGAGTGAGACGTTTTGACACTTTCTCCGGGTTTTTGAAGGCCGGACGATGAATCGTGAACAATCGGGCAAAACCCTCGTACTCATTCCGGCGCGCATGGCGTCGACGCGCCTTCCCGGCAAGCCGCTTGCCGATATTTGCGGCCTGCCGATGATCGTGCAGGTGGCAAGGCGGGCGGCGGAAGCCGAGGTCGGGCGGATCGTGGTGGCGGTCGATCATCCCGATGTCTTCGCGGCCGTGACCGGCGCCGGCTTCGAGGCGATCATGACGCGTGTCGATCACCAGTCCGGCTCCGACCGGATCCACGAGGCGCTCCTGAAGGCCGATCCGCATGGCGAAGCGGAAATCGTCATCAACGTGCAGGGCGATCTTCCGACCATCGAGCCCGGTCCGATTCGTGCCGCGCTGAAGCCGCTGGAAAATCCCTCGACCGACATCGCCACACTGACCGTGGCGATCACCGACGAACACGAAAAGACCAATCCCAACGTCGTCAAGGTCGTCGGCTCCCCGCTTTCCGACAGTCGCTTTCGCGCGCTCTATTTCACCCGCGCCACCGCGCCCTATGGCGAAGGGCCCCTCTATCACCACATCGGGCTTTATGCCTATCGTCGCAAGGCGCTGGAGACTTTCGTTTCGCTGAAGCCGTCGTCGCTCGAGAAGCGCGAATCGCTGGAGCAATTGCGGGCGCTCGAAGCGGGCATGCGCATCGATGTCGAGATCGTGGACTCAGTGCCGCTCGGGGTCGACACGCCGGCCGATCTCGACAAGGCCCGCCGCATCCTTTCCGCCCGCGTCTGACATTCCGACAGCAAGGGGACCAAAGTGACCGCCAAGACCAACCGGATTTCATTCCAGGGCGACTACGGCGCCAATTCCGACATGGCCTGCCGCGACATGTTCCCGTCGATGGAACCGCTGCCGTGCCAGACCTTCGAGGACGCTTTCCTGGCGGTGGAAAACGGCGAGGCCGATCTCGCCATGATCCCGATCGAGAACACGATTGCCGGACGCGTCGCCGACATCCATCACCTCCTGCCGGAATCGCGCCTGCATATCGTCGGCGAATATTTCATGCCGATTCGCTTCCAGCTGATGGTGCTGCCCGGCGTCGGGCGCGAGGAAATCCGCACCGTGCACAGCCATATCCACGCGCTCGGCCAGTGCCGCAAGATCGTGCGTGCCAACGGGTGGAAGCCGGTGGTCGCGGGCGATACGGCCGGCGCCGCCAAGCTCGTCAAGGAAGTGGGCGACCGCTCAATGGCGGCGCTTGCTCCGCGCCTTGCCGCCGACCTCTACGGCCTCGACATCATTGCCGAGAACGTCGAGGATACCGACAGCAACGTAACGCGCTTCGTCGTGCTGTCCAGAGAGGAGAGCAGGGTCGCCCGCACCTCGAAGGACGAACTGATCATCACGACCTTCGTCTTCAACGTGCGCAATATCCCGGCGGCGCTCTACAAGGCGATGGGCGGTTTCGCGACGAACGGCATCAACATGACCAAGCTCGAGAGCTACCAGCTCGGCGGCAAGTTCGTGGCCACCCAGTTCTATGCGGACATCGAGGGGCATCCGGACGATATAGGCGTGCGCCACGCGATGGACGAGCTGCGCTTCTTCTCGGAAAATGTGCGCATCCTCGGCACCTATCCGGCGCATCCGATGCGCGGCGTGCTCTGACCACGCGGTGCGGTTTCGACCGACCCACGCCACCTTCGGGGCGGCACAAGAAAATGGCAAAACTCGTTAACCGGCTACGCGTCCAGTGCATGCCTAATTTGCAATCATGGAACTACTTAAATCTTGGGCAAATGCCTATTTAGCTCTCGTACAAAGAAGGAGCTAAAAAGATGAAAATCCGTCAGAAGATTACGGAATACGTAAAGATGCGCCGTGCGGTCCGCGAGCTGAACGCCCTCGACGATCACGCCCTGAGCGATATCGGTATTTCCCGTTCCCAGATTCGGGCTGCCGTTTACGGCCGCTAATACCGGGATGACCGCGCGCCGCATTTGACCGCGCGACATCCGAAGTCTTCCACACCCCGCCTCCGTGCGGGGTGTGAGCGTTTTATACGCATGGTTGCTTACGGGCGTTCAACGTTTCTCACGCGGCATGGCTACTCGTCGTAAAGGCAGACACGCAGGCGATGCCCGTCCGGATCGAGTGCGACGAAGGTCGGCCCGAAATCCATCCGTGTCAGTTCCTGGGCGATCGGCAGGCCCATTGCGCGCCATTCCTCGTAACGCGCACGCACAGCCTCTTCCCCCTTTACCATGAAGGCGATTTCGGCTCGGCTGCCGTCGCCGATAGGCTGAGGCTGCACTTTCTCCCTTGCCCACAGGCCGAGAACGAAACCGTCCTGCATCTCGAAGGATGAGAAGGTCGGAAAGGTGGCGGTCGGCTCTTTGCCCAGAAGCTTCCTGTAGAATTCGACGCTGGCCGGTGGGTCCATGACGTAGAGGACGATGAGATTGGGTGTTGCCATGATGGTCTCCTTGTTTCGAGACCTGAAGGCTAGCCCGGCATGCTGCCAGTTTCTGTCAGCAGTGTGCGGGGCAGCAAAGAAATCTCCGGGGATCAGATTCCGGCGGGATCGATGCTGTTCACGGCGCGCCAGTCCTTGAGCAGGGCTTGGCGGCGGCGCGGATAGCGATCGTCGAGCATCGCCGCTTCTGCAATCCGGTCCGTCCGGAAATGCCGGAAATCCTGCCTCAGTTCGCACCAGGCCGCGAGCACCCGGACCTCTTCGAAGAAACCAAGTGCGAAGGGCCAGACCGTCCGGCGGCTATCGCGGCCGTCATTGTCGACGTAGCGCAGTGCGAGCTTGTGTTCGCTGCGGATCGATTTGCGCAAGAGGCTGAGGTCGATCGTTTCGCCACCCGGTTTTCGCGGGCCCACCAGTAGGGTCGAATGCTCGAGTTTCTCTTTCAGGTCCGCCGGAAGCACCGAGCCGATCTTCGCCAGCGCATCGGCGGCTGCGGCCGCGAGCCTTGGATCGCCGCGTTTGGCGACCCAGCGTGACCCTAGCACCAGCGCCTCGATCTCCTCCTCGGAAAACATCATGGGGGGAAGCATGAAGCCGGGCCTGAGCACGTAGCCGATGCCGGGCTCGCCTTCTATGTGCGCGCCCCGGGCCTGCAGGCTGGCTATGTCCCGGTAGAGGGTTCTGAGACTGACGCCGGTTTCCTCGGCGAGCCGCCGGCCGCTGACCGGCTGGCGATAACGCCTCAGCACCTGCATGAGATCGAGCAGGCGTTCCGATCGGGACATGGCACCTCAGCTGCGCTCGGGCCAGGCGAGCCAGTCGCGCATGAGCTGGTGCGCAATGGCGCCCTTCGGCGGCGGAATGTGCTCGTCTCCGGTGTCGGCGACGCCCGTGGCACGCTCCAGCATCGCCTCGGTTTCCGCCCGCGTGAACCAGCGGACGTCTTCCAGTTCCTGTTCGTCGCGCTTGATGGCGGTCGACTTCGCTTCCGCATAGCAGCCGATCATCAGCGAATGGGGAAGCGGCCAGGGCTGCGACGCATGATAGCGCACGCGCCCGATCCGGATGCCGGACTCCTCCAGCGTTTCCCGCCGCACCGCATTTTCGATTGTCTCGCCCGGTTCGACGAAACCGGCGAGGCAGGAATACATGCCCGGCGTAAAATGCGGGCTGCGGCCGAGCAGGCATTGATCGCGCTCGATATCGATCGTCAGCATGATGACGACCGGATCGGTACGCGGGAAGACCATGTGCCCGCAGGCCGTACAGATGCGCCTGTAGCCGCCGGCCGCACCGTCCATCGGGCCGCCGCAGCGGCCGCAGAACCGGTTGCCGGCGTTCCAGACGATCAGGCTCGACGCTTGTGCAAACTGTCCCAGCAGGTTCTCCGGCAGCATCTGCTGGCGATAGAGCATGCGGGCATCGGCGATCTTGAAGGGCTCCGGCACCGTCTCCTCCGTCAGCCCCGAAGGCACGGCAAGACGCGGCTCGCCGTTCGGCAGAAAGCCGAGCAGGACCGCATCGTCCATGGTCGGCTCGAGCCCCGCCAGTTCATAGGGCGCGAAAAGCGGATCGATGATCTTCTCGTCGTGCTTGACGATCAGCTTCGCCCCGGAGAAAGCCAGGAAATGCGCGCCGGGATGCTTGAGCGCCGCCTCGATGCAATCGTCGGGACGATGCTCGGACTTGCGATCCAGGTGGTTCTCCGCGAAGGCGACGAGCGTGCTCGGCTCGGGGTGCGGGCTGTGAAGATCGAAGATCGTTTTCGTCATGCTCAGAGATTTTCCATGATGCGTGCTGCGAATGTCCTATGCTCCTCCTCCGGCCACGGCTCGGCCTTGCCGAAGCCCCAGACCGGGCCCGGCCAGTTCGGATCGCCTTCGCGGCGGGCGATGACATGCACGTGAAGCTGCCGGACGATGTTGCCGAGCGCGCCGATATTGATCTTTTCGGCGCCGGTCGCCTTCTTCAGGCCCGCCGCCACCAGATTGGTCTCGAAGGTCAGCATCGCCTGGTCGAGCGGAGTCAGTTCGAAGACCTCCTTTATGTCGGCGCGCTGGGGTACGAGGATCAGCCAAGGCCAGCGCCGATCGTTCATCAGCCGCATCTGGCACAGCCCGAGCGTGCCGATCGGGATGCCGTCGCGCTCAAGTCGCTCGTCAAGCGTGAAGGTCGTCAAGAAATTCTCCTCGGCATCAAACGGATTCGCTTTGTTTTGCATATCGATACCAGTTTTTTGAAGGCTTGGCTTGCATTTGCTGCGGATATTGCCGATATGAAAGCCGGGAGGTTGGTGGTGGACGAGCCACTCGCCAACCGGGTCAGGTCCGGAAGGAAGCAGCCCTAACGAGCCCCGGCACGGGTCATCGTGCCAGCCTCCCACCTTCTCCGTCCTGTCGGGACACCACCTTCTTCGTCCCTGTCGGGGCACCACTTTCTTTGTCCCTGTCGGGGCAAGAGTTCGAACAGCGGCAGGGTCGATGAGCGACGAAGCGCCCACTTCATCCCCGATTTTACCCATCGAGAAACCGGCCGCCTACCGTGTTCTGGCGCGCAAATACCGCCCCAAGGACTTCTCCGACCTGATGGTCGGCCAGGAGCCGATGGTGCGCACGCTCACCAACGCCTTCGAAACCGGCCGCATCGCCCAGGCCTACATGCTGACCGGCGTTCGCGGCGTCGGCAAGACGACGACGGCGCGTATCCTGGCACGGGCGCTGAACTACAAGACCGCCGAGATCGACAAGCCCACCATCGACCTGCGCGTCCCCGGCGAACATTGCCAGGCGATCATGGACGGCCGCCATGTCGACGTGATCGAGATGGACGCCGCCTCGCATACCGGGATCGACGATATCCGCGAGATCATCGAGCAGGTACGCTATCGGCCGGTCTCCGCGCGCTACAAGGTCTATATCATCGACGAAGTGCACATGCTCTCGACGCAGGCCTTCAATGGCCTGCTGAAGACGCTCGAAGAGCCGCCGGAGCATGTGAAGTTCATTTTCGCCACGACCGAAATCCGCAAGGTTCCGATTACCGTCCTGTCGCGCTGCCAGCGCTTCGATCTCCGGCGCATCAGCGCTTCCGATCTGGTCGGCCTCTTCTCCACCATTCTCGGCAAGGAGGGCGTGCCCTTCGATCCGGAGGCGCTGGCGATGGTGGCGCGGGCAGCGGAAGGCTCGGCGCGCGACGGCCTGTCGCTGCTCGATCAGGCGATCGCCCATGGCGGCGGTTCGGTCGAGATCGAAACCGTGCGCTCGATGCTCGGCCTTGCCGATCGGGCGCGGATCGTCGACCTGTTCGAGCATGTCATCAAGGGCGATGTCGCCGGCGCGCTCGACGAGTTCGCCGCGCAATACGAAGCCGGCGCCAATCCGACCGTGGTCCTCACCGACCTTGCCGACTTCACCCACCTCGTGACAAGGCTGAAATATGTGCCGGACGCGGTCAACGACCAGTCGCTGAGCGAGATCGAGCGCACGCGCGGGGCCGAATTCGCCGGCAGCGTTGCCGTGACGACGCTTTCGCGCGTCTGGCAGATGTTGCTCAAGGGCATTCCCGAGGCGGAGAGCTCGGCGCGCCCCGCAGGTGCTGCCGAGATGGTGCTGATCAGGCTCGCCCATGCCGCCCATCTGCCTTCGCCCGAAGAGGCCGCGCGGCGGCTTCTCGATCTTTCGGGCGGCGAAGGCGGCGGTCGCCCGGCCCCGAACGGCGGTGGTGGCGGCGGCGGTGCGCAGGCGCCTGCAGGCACCCCCGTCGAGGCTCGCGCCGTGGAGACGGCAGTCTCGCGTCCAAGCGGTAATGGCGCGACCATGCTGCGCGCCGTGCCGAGCTCCGCGCCGCCCCAGCCGATCAGTGTCGGCCGCATCGAAGAGCGCACGGTCGCGAGCGCCGCTGCGAAGCCCGAACCGAAGGTTCCCGTCAATTCCATCGGCGACATCGCCGATCTCTGCGCCAAGAATCGCGACATCAAGCTGAAGACGATGGTGCGCGGTTTCCTGAGGCTCGCGCATATCGAACCCGGCCGGCTCGACGTCAATCTGCCCGACGACGCACCGAAGACGCTGCTGAACGAACTCGCCGTCAAGCTCAAGGAATGGACGGGTATCCATTGGGTCGTGAGCTACAGCCGGGAGCAGGGCGAGCCGACCCTTGTCGAGGCAGAGCAGCGCGCGCAGGAGCAGCGCGTCAACGATGCGCGCCAGGACCCGGACGTCGCTGCCATTCTTGCGCGCTTTCCCGGGGCCAGGATCACCGACGTGCGCATCCGCGCGGCGGAAGAGGAGCTCGAGAGCCTCGCTCCGGCCGCGGCCGAATCCGAGGACGGCGACATCGTCCCGGGCGACGACATCGAGTAGCCGCGTCGTACAGACGCGGCGCTTCAGAGCATTTCCAGGAAAAATGTGTAACGGTTTTCCGTCCGGAAGTGCATAGGGACAAAGAATACCAGAGAACAGGAGACGACGATGCGCGACATCATGGGCATGATGGGCAAGGTCAAGGAAATGCAGGCCAAGATGGAGAAGATGCAGGCGGAGATCGCCGCGCTCGAAATCGACGGCACCTCCGGCGGCGGGCTCGTCACCGTCCGTCTCGACGGCAAGGGCCACATGAAGAGCCTGAAGGTCGATCCCTCGCTCTTCAAGGAAGACGATGTCGAGATCCTCGAAGACCTGATCGTCGCGGCCCATAAGGATGCCAAGGACAAGGCCGAGGCGGTGCAGGCGGAAAAGACCCGCGAACTGACGGCCGGGCTGCCGATTCCTCCGGGCATGAAGCTGCCGTTCTGATCCTCGCCCCGCAGAGGCTGGCGCCAGCCGGGATGCGTGCTATCTTGCGGACCGTTTTCCGGAGGAGGGAATGACATGACCGTCGCATCGCTGCTCGTCTTTGCCGGGGCGCTGCTGATTGCCGCCGGGTCGCCGGGGCCGAGCATTGCCGCGCTTGTCGCCCGGGTGCTGTCCAAGGGTGCGCGCGACGTCTTGCCTTTCCTCTCGGCGATGTGGATCGGCGAGGCGATCTGGCTTTCCTTTGCGGTTGCCGGTCTCGCGGCGATCGCCGAGACGTTCCATTGGATGTTCGTCGCAATCAAATGGGCGGGCGTCGCCTATCTCCTCTTCCTCGCCTGGAAGATGTGGTCGGCTGAGCCGCAAATGCCGGGCGAAAGCCTGCCGGAGTCGCGATCGGCATCGAAGATGTTCTTCGCCGGGCTGACGGTTACGCTCGGCAATCCCAAGATCATGATGTTCTATGTGGCGCTGCTGCCCTCAATCATCGATCTCGGCTCGGTCGGCCTCTTCGGCTGGGCCGAGCTGGTCGCCACCATGTTCGTCGTCCTCGTCGTCATCGATCTCGCCTGGGTGCTGATGGCCGCAAAGGCACGGCAGTTTCTCAAGAGCCGCCGTGCAGTCAGGATCGTCAACCGTGCCAGTGCGGGCACGATGGCCGGCGCGGCGGTGGCTATCGCCACCCGCTGAAGCGCTACGATTCCGATTGGCGGCGATAGACGGTTGGTCTAAAAGCCGGGCATGGCAAAGCGAGTCACCGGTCCGGAAATCGAGAAACTCATCCAGCTCCTGGCGAAAGTCCCGGGCCTCGGGCCCCGTTCCGCGCGCCGCGCGGCGCTGCATCTCGTCAAGAAGAAGGAGCAGTTGCTCGGCCCCCTTGCCGAGGCTATGGGCGAAGCCCATCGCAAGGTCAAGATCTGCTCCTGCTGCGGCAATGTCGACACCATCGACCCCTGCACCGTCTGCACCGACGAACGGCGCGACCAGGCGGTGATCATCGTGGTCGAGGACGTCGCCGATCTTTGGGCGCTGGAGCGCGCCGGCGCCATGAATGCCGCCTATCACGTGCTCGGCGGCACGCTGTCGCCGCTCGACGGCATCGGGCCTGAGGATCTGAACATAAGGGGCCTCATCGACCGCGTCGCCAAGGGTGGCGTGCGCGAGCTGATCATCGCCGTCAACGCGACCGTCGAGGGCCAGACGACGGCGCACTACATCACCGATCAACTCGAAGGCATGGAGGTGAGGATCACGCGCCTCGCCCATGGCGTGCCCGTCGGCGGTGAGCTCGACTATCTCGACGAGGGAACGCTGGCCGCCGCGCTTAGGGCGAGAACGGTGATTTGAGCATTCGCCTCCGCAGCTTCAGTTTCAAGGAAAAGAGATGCTGAGATTCCTTTCCGTTCTGCTCCTGGCCTGCCTGTCTTTCGCCACCTTCTCCTTCGCCGCTTCCAAGGCCGACGTCGAAACGCAGTTCCGGCAGTGGCTTCGAAACGATCTCTGGCCGGAGGCGAAGAAGGCCGGCATATCGAACGCGGCCTTCGAAGCAGCCTTCAAGGGCGTCAGGCTCGACTGGGATCTGCCCGACCTCGCGCCGCCCGGCTTCCCGAAACCGAAGCAGCGCAAGCAGAGCCAGGCCGAGTTTTCCTCTCCCGGGTCCTATTTCTCGGAAAAGCGCCTGCAGGGTCTTGCTGCGACGGGCCGCAGCCTCGCCTCCGCCCACGCCTCGACCTTGAAGCGGATCGAGCGGACCTATGGTGTTCCCGGTCAGATCGTCCTTGCCATATGGGGCAAGGAATCCGGCTTCGGTCGGGCGAAGATCCCGCATCCGATCATGGATGTGCTGGCGACCAAGGCTTTCATGTCGACCCGGCCGGAGCTTTTCCGGCGCGAACTGATCGCGGCGCTGCACATTCTCGACAGCGGTGACGTCAAGGAGGCGCAGATGCGCGGCTCCTGGGCGGGTGCCATGGGCCAGCCGCAGTTCCTGCCTTCGAGCTTTCTGAAATATGCGGTCGATTTCGACGGGGACGGACGCCGCGACATCTGGAATTCCGTGCCGGACAGCCTCGCTTCGATTGCCAATTATCTGGCGCAGAAGGGCTGGCAGAGCGGGCGCGACTGGGGTTTCGAGGTTGCGATCCCCTCGGGCGTCTCCTGCGCCCAGGAGGGCCCGGACCTTGCCCGCCCGATCGCCGAATGGGCCGGCATGGGGATCGGCCGCATTTCGGGCAAGGCCTTCCCGGCAGCAGAACGTGCCGCCGCAGGCATGATGCTCGTCCCGGCGGGGACCCATGGACCGCAATTCATCGTCACGCCGAATTTCTACGTGATCAAGGAATACAACAATTCCGATCTCTACGCGCTTTACATCGGCAATCTGGCCGATCGCATCGCTTCCGGCGGCGGTGCCTTCCGCGGCAGATGGGGCGACGTCGGCGGCATGCTGCGATCCGATGTTCTCGGCATGCAGAAGGCGCTGGTCGCGAAAGGCTACGACGTCGGCAAGGCCGACGGGCTGCCGGGCTACAAGACGCGCCGCTCGCTCGGCGACTGGCAGGCGAAGAGCGGCCTCGAGCCGACCTGCTTTCCGGATGTTTCGCTGAAAGCAAAGCTGCGGTGATCTTCGGTTGGGTGCGGCATGCGTCCGCCCCTCATCCGCCTGCCGGCACCTTCTCCCCGCAGGCGGGGCGAAGGCACAAGCGGCGATCGCCTCGGCCATCATAATCACCAGCGTTTCACGGTGCCACGTTCCCTCTCCCCGCATGCGGGGAGAGGGTTAGTCCTCGGGTTAAACCCGAGGAGAGGGGCTTGATCACGCCCCTCGGTCTCAATGCATCTCGACGGACCGCTTGTAGCGCTCGTAGTGATCGGGGACGATCGTCTGGCGCTCGATCATGCGATGGACACGCGGCGGGTTCGGGCCGCGATGGAATGCGGTCAGCTTGTCGCCGACGGCGGCATCGGCCTGGGTGCGCCGCTGATTGTGGCGGACATATTCGACCCAGGTCGGCACGTGGTAGGTCTCGGTCCAGGTAGTCGGGTTCTCGAGGTCGCGCATCAGCGCCCAGTGGCCGGCTCCGTCGCGGATGCGGATACGCCTCCGCTCCGCCATGGTCTTCAGGAATTCGGGGATATCCTCATCGGCGATTTCGTAGTCGATCATGACGACGATGGGGCCGCTGCGCGGCTTCAGGTCGAGCTCGAGCAGCGGCTCGTTGAAGCGGTTGAGCGGGTCGAGATTGAGCGACTTGAACTCCGGCAGGGCGAAGCGCAGTCCGATTGCCGCCCCCGCGAGCATCAGAAGACAGGAGCCGATGAGCGCGTTGGCCGCGCCGTATTGTTCGGCAGTGACGCCCCAGAGCCAGCTGCCGCCGGCAATCCCGCCGAAGGTCATGGTCTGGTAGAGCGAAAGCGCCCGGCCGACGACCCAGCGCGGCGTGGAGAGCTGTACCGTCGTGTTGAAGAGCGACAGCGCCAGCACCCAGCAGGCGCCGGAAACGGCGAGCACGAGGCAGGTCAGCCAGGCCTGCGAGCTGATGGCCGTGACCAGGGCGCTGAAGGCGAAGCCGGCGAAGGCATAGCGCACGATCGCCTCGCTCGTGAGGAATTCCCTTAGTCTTGCGCTCAGGAGCGCGCCGCCGATCGCGCCGACGCCGAAGGCGCCGAGCATGACGCCATAGGTGAGCGGGCCGCCGCCGACGAGGTCGCGTGCCACCAGCGGCAGCAGTGCAAGTATGGCGCTCGCCGAAAGGCCGAAGGCGAAGCCGCGCACGAGCACCTTGCCGATATTGGGCGACATCGCCACGTAGCGCAGCCCTGCAGAAACGGCGCGCCCGAGCGTCTCGCGCGGCAGCCGGTTTTCCGGAGCGACCGGTTTCCATCGGGCGAGCGCGAAAAGGATCGCGAAATAGCTGAGCGTATTGGCGGCGAAGGCGGCCGCCGCACCCGCGGCCGCGACGATGGCGCCGCCGATCGCCGGACCGACGCTGCGGGTAAGATTGAATCCCATGCTGTTCAGCGCCACCGCCGCCGGCAGGTCGTCGCGCGGAACCATGTCGCCGACCGAGGCCTGCCAGGACGGATTGTTGAGAGCCGTGCCGCAGCCGAGAAGAAAGGTGAAGATGAGCAGGAGCCACGGCGTAACGATACCGTAATAGGCGCAGACGGTGAGCAGCGCCGAGACGGCGAGCATGAAGCTCTGCGCGACGAGCATGATCCGCCGCCGGTCGAAATTGTCGGCAAGTGCGCCGGAAACCAGCGAGAAGAGCATGATCGGCAGCGAGGTCGACGCCTGCACCAGCGCCACCATGTTCACCGATTGCGAAATGGACGTCATGAGCCAGGCCGCACCCACGGCCTGGATCAGCCCGCCGAAATTGGAGGCAAGGCTCGCGATCCAGATGGTGCGGAAGATGTCGTGCCTGAAGGGCGCCAACGGCGATATGCGGTTCGTCACCTCTGATCTCTTTCGGTTGATCGTCATGTGGATTGCTTCTGGATTGCTTCGTTATAAACCTCGAAATGCGATGCGCCAGACGCTGAAACTTGCGATCGGGCCGAAAGGTCCGGCCCGGCGCCTGCGCGACCCTTGCAATTTACGGCGATGAAGCGTATATGAGCCTCAAATTCTTGATCGGTTAGATGAAGAGTGGGGCCGTGAGGACCCGCTCTTTTTTATTAGCCGGTCCGACGAGGAGAGGATCGTTTGTCCGACACGACAACGGCTGAAAATACGAATGAACCCCGGCTGATTACCGAAACAGGCCTCGACCGGCGTGTTGCCGACATCATCGAGCCGGTGCTCGTGGATATGGGTTTCCGCCTGGTGCGCGTGCGTATGTCCGGTCAGAACGGCCTGACGCTGCAGGTCATGACCGAACGCAACGACGGCACCATGACCGTCGAGGATTGCGAGGAGGTCTCCAAAGCGATCTCGCCGGTTCTCGATGTGGAAGATCCGATCGACAAGGCGTATCATCTCGAAGTGTCGTCCCCGGGCATCGATCGCCCCATGGTGCGCAGGTCCGACTTCATCCGCTGGCAGGGCCATCTTGTGAAGTGCGAGACGTCGGTCATGGTCGACGGGCGCAAGCGCTTCCGCGGCAAGATCGTTTCGGTGGACGAGGATGGTTTCCGGCTCGAGCGCGATCAGCCCGCCTATGGCGAAGAGGCGGCAGTCGCGATCCCGTTCACGGCGCTTTCGGAGGCGCGGCTGATCCTGACGGACGAGCTCATCCGCGACGCGCTGACGGCCGACAAGAAAGCCAAGGCCGCGCGCGCCGCCAACGAAAACTTCGAAGACGAAGACACGGATAACGAATAAGGCTGGGTGCGCTTTCGATGCGCCTGCAACAGACGGAGACAAGACATGGCAGTCAGTGCTAACCGGCTCGAACTTCTGCAGATCGCAGATGCTGTGGCACGCGAAAAGGTGATCGACCGCGAGATCGTTCTGGCCGCGATGGCGGACGCGATCCAGAAGGCGGCTCGTTCGCGCTACGGTTCGGAATCGAACATCCGCGCCGACATCAATCCGAAGACCGGTGAAATCCGTCTGCAGCGTCTCCTGGAAGTGGTCGAGAAGGCCGAGGACTATTCGACCCAGATCCCGATCGAGCTCGCCCGCGACCGCAATCCCGATGCAAAGCTCGGCGATTTCATCGCCGATCCGCTGCCGCCCATGGACTTCGGCCGTATCGCCGCCCAGTCCGCCAAGCAGGTAATCGTGCAGAAGGTGCGCGAAGCCGAGCGCGATCGTCAGTACGACGAGTTCAAGGATCGTGTCGGCGAGATCGTCAACGGCACTGTCAAGCGCGTCGAATACGGCAACGTCATCGTCGATCTCGGCCGCGGCGAGGGCATCATCCGCCGCGACGAGATGATCCCGCGTGAGAACATGCGCTATGGCGACCGCGTCCGTGCCTTCGTCTACGACGTCCGCCGCGAGCAGCGCGGACCGCAGATCTTCCTGTCGCGCACGCATCCGCAGTTCATGGTGAAGCTCTTCACCATGGAGGTGCCGGAAATCTACGACGGCATCATCCAGATCAAGTCGGTTGCCCGCGACCCGGGCTCGCGCGCCAAGATCGCCGTCGTCTCCAACGATTCGTCGATCGATCCGGTCGGCGCCTGCGTCGGCATGCGCGGCTCGCGCGTGCAGGCCGTGGTCGGCGAGCTCCAGGGCGAGAAGATCGATATCATTCCCTGGTCGCCGGATCCGGCTTCCTTCATCGTCAATGCGCTGCAGCCGGCGGAAGTGGCCAAGGTGGTTCTCGATGAGGACGCGGAACGCATCGAGGTCGTGGTTCCGGACGAGCAGCTTTCGCTCGCCATCGGCCGCCGCGGCCAGAACGTGCGCCTTGCGTCGCAGCTGACCGGCTGGGACATCGATATCCTCACCGAGCAGGAGGAGAGCGAGCGTCGCCAGAAGGAATTCAACGAGCGCACGCAGCTCTTCATGGATGCGCTGGACGTCGACGAGATGGTCGGTCAGGTGCTCGCCTCCGAGGGCTTTGCCCAGGTCGAAGAGCTCGCCTATGTCGAACTCGACGAAATCTCCTCGATCGAGGGCTTCGACGAGGATACGGCAAACGAGCTCCAGACCCGCGCCCGCGAATATCTCGAAAAGATCGAGGCGGAAATGGATGCCAAGCGCAAGGAGCTCGGCGTTTCCGACGAGCTGCGCACGATCGATGGCCTCACCAGCCAGATGCTGGTCGCTCTCGGCGAGGAAGGCATCAAGACCATCGAGGACTTCGCCGGCTGCGCCGCCGACGACCTGGTCGGCTGGACCGAGCGCAAGGATGGCGAGACCAAGCGCTTCGAGGGCATCTTCTCGAAGTTCGAAGTCACCCGGGAAGAGGCCGAAGCGATGATCGTGCAGGCTCGTCTGGCCGCCGGCTGGATCACCGAAGAGGATCTGGTCAAGCAGCAGGAGGAGGAGCAGGAGCAGGATGAGACGATCGAGGTCGCCGAAGGCGCGGATCAGGACGCCTGATCGCGATGATCGTCGAGATCGATGCCGACAGCCTGCCTGCGGACAAGGGTCCGAAGGACCGGAACGGCAACAACCGGACCTGCATCGTCACGCGTGAGAGCGGCTCTCCTGAAGAGTTGATCCGCTTCGTCGCCGGACCCGACGGCGTCGTCGTCGCGGATCTGAAGCGGCAGCTCCCGGGGCGCGGATGCTGGGTCAAGTCCGAGCGGCAGCTCGTGGAAAAAGCGGTGGCGAAGAAGCTCTTCGCCCGCGCTCTTCGCGCCGAAGTAAAGGCGAATGCCGGGCTCGCGGACGAGGTCGAGAGACTTCTCGCCGAGCAGCTCGCGGGCATGATGAACATGGCGCGCAAGGCGGGCCAGTTCATCTCCGGCGCGACGAAGACGGAGCAGGCGGTGCGCGGCCTTGCCGCGCTAGCCGTCTTTCATGCGATCGATGCGGCCGCGGATGGCGTCCGCAAGATCGATCAGGCCCGCAAGGCGATGAGCTTCGTCAGCGAGGACGAAACGGAAATACCCGCTTTCCGCCCCTTCACGGGGGCGGAAATGGAGGGACTTTTGGGAAGTAATGCCTTTATCCATGCCGCAGCGCTTGCAGGGCAGGCCGGTGAAGGTGTAGTGAAGCGCGCAATCATGCTCGAAAAGTACCGAGGATCCGTCCCGGTCCGGGCCGAAGGCGGCGCTGGCAAGCCACAGCAATGAAGCGCGTCACCGGCAGAGGCCGGCATAGCGAGCATTGTTTGAGACAATTTGGAAGACAGGGTCAGGGGTTTCGTATCCGGCCCTGATCGCTAGGAACGGAACGGAATGACGGACAACAAAGACGACAAGACACTCAGCGTAGCGGGCAAGAAGACGCTGACCCTGAAGCCCTCCGGGGTGACACAGGGTACGGTGCGTCAGGATATGGGCCGCGGTCGCACCAAGGCGGTCGTGGTCGAGACCAAGAGAACGCGCGGCCCGCTGAAGCACAAGGACGAGCGCCCGATCACGCCGGTTGCCGCGACGCCTGCCGCCCGCCCGGCCGAGCAGCGTCCGATGCCGCCGCAGCCCTCGGGTCGTCCGGCTCCTCAGCCGCAGCCGCATCAGCCGCGCCAGGAACAGAACCGCCCCCGCGGCGGTGTTGTCCTGAACGATCTCTCTGCCGGTGAGATGGAAGCCCGCCGTCGCGCCCTGGCGGAAGCCCAGATTCGCGACGCCGAGGAAGCCAAACGCCGCGCCGAGGACGAAGTGCGCCGCCGTCGCGAAGAGGAAGAGCGTCTCGCCCGCGAGAAGGAAGAGGCCGCGCGCCGTGCCGCCGAAGAGGCCGCACGTCCGCCAGTAGAGGCTGAAAAGACCGAGGAGAAGGTCGAGGCTGCAAGTCCCGCCGTCGGCGAACGTCGTGCCGAGACGCGCCCGCAGCCGGGACGCCCGGCTCCGGCTGCAACGCCGGCGGCGCCGGACGGTGCAGCACCTCGCGGCCGCCGCGGGACCGAGAGCGAGGAAGACGAACGCCGCCGCAGCGGTGCCGGTGCTCCCCGCGGCAAGGTCGTGCGTCCGGAGCCGGCAAAGCCTGCTCCCCGTGCAAAGGGTGACGAGGGCCGACGCCAGGGCAAGCTGACGCTTACGACGGCTGCCGTCGACGAGGATGGCAGCCAGCGCGGCCGTTCGCTTTCAGCGATGCGCCGCCGCCAGGAGAAGTTCAAGCGCAGCCAGATGCAGGAAACGCGCGAGAAGATCTCCCGCGAAGTCGTCCTGCCGGAAACCATCACGATTCAGGAACTGTCGCAGCGCATGTCCGAGCGCGCGGTCGACGTCATCAAGTTCCTGATGAAGGAAGGCCAGATGATGAAGCCCGGCGACCTGATCGACGCCGATCTCGCGGAGCTCATCGCCGGCGAATTCGGCCACACGGTCAAGCGCGTTTCCGAATCGGACGTCGAGGAAGGCATCTTCAACATCTCCGACGTGGACGACGACATGCAGTCGCGGCCGCCGATCGTGACGATCATGGGTCACGTCGACCACGGCAAGACGTCGCTGCTCGACGCCATCCGCCACGCCAACGTGGTTGCCGGCGAGGCAGGCGGCATCACGCAGCACATCGGTGCCTACCAGGTCGAGCAGAACGGCCAGAAGATCACCTTCATCGACACGCCCGGCCACGCGGCCTTCACGGCCATGCGCGCCCGCGGCGCCCAGGCGACGGACATCGCCGTCCTCGTCGTCGCGGCCGATGACAGCGTGATGCCGCAGACGATCGAGTCGATCAACCATGCCAAGGCTGCCGGCGTTCCGATCATCGTGGCGATCAACAAGATCGACAAGCCGTCCGCGAATCCGCAGAAGGTCCGCACCGAGCTGCTGCAGCACGAGGTCTTCGTCGAATCCATGGGCGGTGAGGTTCTCGACGTCGAGGTTTCGGCGAAGAACCAGACCAACCTCGACAAGCTGCTCGAGGCGATCCTGCTGCAGTCCGAAATCCTCGATCTCAAGGCCAATCCGAACCGGACGGCCGAAGGCACGGTGGTGGAAGCCGAGCTCGACCGAGGCCGCGGTGCGGTCGCGACCGTCCTCGTACAGAAGGGTACCCTCACTCCGGGCCAGATCATCGTTGCGGGCGACCAGTGGGGCCGCGTGCGCGCGCTCGTCAACGACAAGGGCGAACATGTGAAGGCCGCCGGGCCATCGACACCCGTCGAGGTTCTTGGTCTCTCCGGAACGCCGGCTGCGGGCGATCGCTTCGCCGTCGTCGAGAGCGAGAGCCGGGCGCGCGAGATCTCGGAATATCGCCAGCGGCTCGCCCGCGAGAAGGCGGTTGCCCGCCAGTCCGGTTCGCGCGGTTCGCTCGAGCAGATGATGACCCAGCTCCAGACCTCCGGCGTCAAGGAGTTCCCGCTGGTCATCAAGGGCGACGTGCAGGGCTCGATCGAAGCGATTTCCGGCGCCCTGGACAAGCTCGGCACCGACGAAGTGCGCGCCCGCATCGTTCATTCGGGTGCCGGCGGCATCACCGAGTCGGACGTCTCGCTTGCGGAAGCTTCGAACGCTGCCATCATCGGCTTCAACGTCCGTGCCAACAAGCAGGCGCGGGATGCGTCCGAGCGTGCCGGCATCGAGATCCGCTACTACAACATCATCTACGACCTGGTGGATGACGTGAAGGCGGCGATGTCCGGTCTCTTGTCGCCGGAGCGGCGCGAGACCTTCCTCGGCAATGCCGAGATCCTGGAGGTGTTCAACATCACCAAGGTCGGCAAGGTCGCGGGTTGCCGCGTCACCGAGGGCAAGGTCGAACGTGGCGTCGGCGTCCGTCTGGTACGCGACAACGTCGTCATCCACGAAGGCAAGCTCAAGACGCTCAAGCGCTTCAAGGACGAAGTCTCCGAGGTCCAGTCCGGCCAGGAATGCGGTATGGCCTTCGAGAACTACGAGGACATCCGTGCCGGCGACACGATCGAGTGCTTCCGCGTCGAACACGTCACGCGGACGCTCTGATCCGATCCGGCAGGGTATTGGCGAGCGCCGGATCGGCTCCGGCGCTCGCTTTTTTTTGAGTGAGAAGGCGCGCGACGCCGCCCGCCTCTCGCATGTTGGAACCGATCGCGTTTCGATGGGGCTTGATACGGTCCGATCGGCGCGGTCCAGGGTGAAACGATGGCCAAATCCACATCCTCCGCTCCGTCCCAGCGCATGCTGCGCGTCGGTGAACAGGTGCGCGCAGCGATCACGCAGGTGCTGCAGCGCGGTGAAGTACTCGATCCGCTGATCGAAAATACGGTGATTTCCATTTCCGAAGTGCGCATGTCGCCCGATCTGAAGATCGCCACGGCCTATGTGACCCCACTCGGGGTCGCCGACCACGCGGCGGTCATCGAAGCGCTGAACAAGCATGCGAAATTCATCCGCGGGCGGCTCGGCCCGCAATTGCGGCAGATGAAATACATGCCGGACGTCCGGTTCCGGGACGATACCAGCTTCGACAACTATCAGAAGATCGACTCGCTGCTGCGCTCGCCGGAGGTCAGTCGCGACCTCGATCGCGACGCCGACGACGAAGAGTAAGCGACAGAACCAATGTCCAGACCCCGCAAACCGAAGGGCCGCCCGATTTCGGGATGGCTGATCCTCGACAAACCTCTCGATTTCGGTTCGACCGAGGCCGTATCCAAGATCAAGTGGCTGTTCAAGGCGCAGAAGGCGGGCCATGCCGGCACGCTCGATCCGCTCGCCTCCGGCATGCTGCCGATCGCGCTCGGCGACGCGACGAAAACCGTTCCCTACGTCATGGACGGCCGCAAGATCTACGAATTCACGGTGGCCTGGGGCGAGGAGCGCTCCACAGACGATCTCGAAGGCGAAGCCGTCCGCTCTTCCGCCGCGCGTCCGGAGGAAGAGGCGATCCGCGCCCTGCTGCCGAAATATACCGGCGTGATCGCGCAGGTGCCGCCGCAGTTCTCTGCGATCAAGATCGGCGGCGAGCGCGCCTATGATCTCGCCCGCGACGGCGAAACCGTCGAGATCCCGGCGCGCGAGGTGGAGGTCTTCCGTCTGTCGCTCATCGGATCGGCTCCGAATCTCGCTCATTTCGAGATCGAATGCGGCAAGGGCACCTATGTCCGTTCGCTCGCCCGTGACATGGGCCGCGATCTCGGCTGCTTCGGCCATATCGCGTCGCTGCGCCGAACCTTCGTCGCTCCCTTCGGCGAGGAGGACATGGTGCCGCTCGCCGATCTCGTCGCCCTGGAGGCGATCGAGGACGATGCGGAACGTCTCGCCGCGCTCGACGCATATCTGATCGACACGGGAGAGGCCCTGTCCGACCTGCCGCATATCGCCGTCAACGACGACCAGGCGCACCGGCTGCGGATGGGCAACCCGATCATCCTGCGTGGACGCGACGCTCCGCTGCCCACGCCAGAGGCCTATGCCACGGCCCAAGGCAAGCTCGTGGCGATCGGCGAAATCGCCGAGGGCGAGTTCCGGCCGAAGCGAGTTTTCGCCACCCAATAATTCTGCTGGTCGAAAAACCGATCTCACGCGTTTAGAGCGGGATGAGAAAGTGCGTGCGGTTTTCCGCCCGCATCCCGCTCTAACTTGCTAGAATCGCCACGTTCATGATTCAGGTCGACCCGAACTGAATCATCGTGATCTAAAGTCGAGCGGAGCGGCGGACGCGGCGTATACTCGTTGTGCGCTGGAGCCCATGTTGCCATGGGCTGCCGGCTGCGCTCGGGAAATCTGGAACGGGGGCGGCGGGCAGGAAGCGCATGGTACCCGCTCCGGCAAAACGCGGTAGTGATCGGTAGAGGCGGTAAAATATGGTCGAAGCGTCAGAGAAGAGCCGGGAAGATGCTTCATCGGGCAGCCTGCAGGCCGCCGCCGGCTTCGTCCGCGACTACCTTCGCCGGCCGTTCAGCTTCTATCTGATCTCGCTGCTGCTGATAGCCATCATACCGCCCTTCATCTTTTCCTTTGTCATCCTGCAGCGCAATTTGGACGCGCAGAGAGAGGAAGTCACTTCTCTGCTGCGCGCCTCTACCGGGTCGGTCACACGCATCGTCGAGCGCGAGGTCGACGGCATGCTGACGACGCTTCGGGTCCTGGCGAAATCCGGCGCCGTCGATCTCGCCGACATGCGAGGTCTCTACGAACGGGCATCGGTGGCATTGGCGGACACCGATTCCCACCTGATCATCGTCGACGGCAACCACGACCTTCTTCTGAGCACCCGCGTTCCTTTCGGTACGCCGCTCGGGCGGGCATCGGATCCGGAGATCGATCTCGCTTTGCAGAGTACGGCGCCGCTTGTCTCGGGCGTGTTTCCATCCGAAGTGGGCAGGGGCTGGGTCTTCACCGTCTATCTTCCGGTGACGACGCCCGACGGAAAGAAGTATCTGCTGGGCCTCAGGCAGGATGCCGAGCGGATGACGAGGGCCGTCAATCGTGACACGCTTTCTCCCGGATGGAATGCCGCGCTCGTCGACGGCAAAGGCAGGGTCATCGTCTCCTCGGACTCCTCGGTGAAGTCCGGCGACCCGTTCTTTCTCGACGAATTGCCGTTGATCAGCATCGGTGTCGGCAATATCAGTGCCGGCGGCGTCGACTACCGCGTCGCGTCGGAGTTTTCGGTGGTGACCGGTTGGCGCATCGTCGCCTGGGCGCCGAGCGAGATCGTCGATCAGCCGATGCTTTGGTCGTTCCTCTGGCTGTCCTTCGGTGGGATCATCTTCGCAAGCATCGCGGTCGCCGGTTCGTTGACCATTGCGCGGCTGCTCACGCAGGGTGTCCGGCTGTTGGCCATGGATGCCCGGCGGCTGGGGGCGGGCGAGCCGGTCGAACCGCGCCGCTACATGATCACTGAAGTCGAAGCGGTATCCACCGCCCTCGCAAGCGCTGCTACGGCCCGCGCCAAG
This sequence comes from Ensifer sp. D2-11, assembly GCF_054161295.1. Taxonomy (NCBI): domain Bacteria; kingdom Pseudomonadati; phylum Pseudomonadota; class Alphaproteobacteria; order Hyphomicrobiales; family Rhizobiaceae; genus Ensifer; species Ensifer sp. D2-11. The sequence goes on along the minus strand of NZ_CP096433.1, from coordinate 2,995,384 downwards.
GCCGAAAGCGAAATCCGCCTGCTGATGCGGGAGGTCGCGCATCGGGCGAAGAATCAGCTCACCGTCATCCAGTCGATGCTGGCGCAGTCGGCCAATTCGGCGGAGGAGCCGTCGGATTTCGTCGAGGCGTTTCGCAAGCGCCTTGCGGGCCTCGCGCGCTCGACCGACCTCATGGTGGCGAACGCCGCCTCCGGAGTCGACTTCCGCGAGCTCGTGCGCAACCAGCTTCAGCCGTTCATGCCGGCCGAGTCCGACCGCGTCGTGCTCAGCGGACCTGCCCTGCGGCTGGACGCGCAGATGGCGCAGACCCTCGGCATGGCGCTGCATGAACTGGCTACCAACGCCATAAAGCATGGTGCGCTCGCCAACCAGACCGGGATGATCAAGGTCGAGTGGTCGGTTGGGGAGGGTGCGATCGATATCCGCTGGCGCGAGAGCGGTGCCGATATCGTCGCGCCTTCCGGGAAGAAGGCCCGCAGAGGCTTCGGCACGGTCGTGCTCGAGCGCATGCTCGGCCTGGCGCTTCGTGCGGAGCTGGAAAGGACGATGCATGCGGATGGTATCGAATGGCGGATACGCATCCCGCGCGGCAAGGATCATTCCTCGCAGGAGGCAGGTGGTTGAGGGGCGGATCGTCCTGCAGCAAACCACCTCAGATGGATGCCGGAGCATCCGTGCGCAACCGGAATTGACGGTGCGCGGGAGGCGGTGCCGCGCAGCGCTTTCATGACCCTTTCCTTTTGGAACGGATTCGGTTATAGGCACGCCAGCGAAAGGCGCCGCCTCTTCGTGCGAACGGCCGTAGCTGGACGACATCCCGGCTGCCGGCGACCCTCAAATCCTCGAACGAAAGGATCAAACGATGTCGGTTACTGCAGAGCGCAAAGCTCAGATCATCAAGGAATTCGCAACCGTAGAAGGCGACACCGGTTCTCCGGAAGTTCAGGTTGCCATCCTGACGGAACGGATCAACAACCTGACCGAACACTTCAAGGACCACAAGAAGGACAATCACTCCCGACGTGGCCTCCTCGCGCTGGTTTCCAGCCGGCGGTCGCTCCTCGACTATCTGAAGAAGAAGGACGAGGCGCGCTACACCAAGCTGATCGGTGCCCTGGGCATCCGTCGCTAAACGACTGGTCCGGCGGGTTGCCTCGGCAACCCGCCGGCTTTTTTTCTGCAGCCCGTGCGCTCTTCAAAAAGCCTAGGGTATTGTAAAGGGCGCCACAGCGCCGCGCGTCTTATCGGACGCGCAACCGTCCAGCGGACCGGATGGGCCGGGATCGCGGATCAACCAATGGCCCGTCATGGGGCAGGATTGCAGGATGCTTCGGCGCCTGCTTGCCGAAGCGGCTGCTATACGCAGCGCGGCAAAGCGGTATGCGGCCGGTTTTCTTTGAAGCCTCCCGTTGTCTTGCCCGTGATGCGCCACCAGGCGGCTTTGAGATCGCCCGCGCTTTATGAGCCGCGGAAGGTCTGTCGCACACGAAGGACAGAACATGTTCGAGACACACAAGGTAGAAATCGAATGGGCTGGGCGTCCGCTCAAGCTCGAAACCGGAAAAATCGCGCGTCAGGCCGATGGTGCCGTTCTCGCGACCTACGGCGAAACCGTCGTGCTCGCCACGGTGGTTTCGGCGAAGGCACCGAAGCCAGGCCAGGATTTCTTCCCGCTCACCGTCAACTATCAGGAAAAGACCTACGCTGCGGGCAAGATCCCCGGCGGCTATTTCAAGCGTGAGGGCCGCCCCAGCGAAAACGAGACGCTGGTGTCGCGTCTGATCGACCGGCCGATCCGTCCGCTCTTCCCGGACGGCTACAAGAACGACACCCAGGTCATCATCACGGTCATGCAGCATGACCTCGAGAACAACCCGGACGTCGTCGCGATGGTTGCGGCATCGGCTGCATTGACGCTTTCCGGCGTTCCCTTCATGGGTCCGGTCGGCGGTGCCCGCGTCGGCTACATCAACGGCGAATACGTTCTCAACCCGCATCTCGACGAAATGGACGAATCCACCCTCGACCTCGTCGTCGCCGGCACGCAGGAAGCGGTGCTGATGGTGGAATCGGAAGCGAAAGAGCTGCCGGAAGATGTCATGCTCGGCGCCGTCGTTTTCGGCCAGAAGGGCTTCCAGCCGGTGATCGACGCTGTCATCAGGCTTGCGGAAGTTGCCGCCAAGGAGCCGCGCGAATTCAATCCGGAAGATCACTCCGCTCTCGAAAATGCGATGCTCTCGATCGCCGAAGACGAGCTGCGCAACGCCTATAAGATCACCGAGAAGGCCGCGCGCTATGCCGCCGTCGATGCGGTAAAGGCAAAGGTCAAGGAGCATTTCCTGCCGGAAGGCGTCGAGAACCCGGCCCATACCGCCGAAGAGATCGCCGCTGTCTTCAAGCACCTGCAGGCCAAGATCGTTCGCTGGAACATCCTCGACACGAAGAGCCGCATCGATGGCCGCGACCTCGTCACGGTTCGCCCGATCGTCGCCGAAGTCGGCATCCTGCCGCGCACGCACGGTTCGGCGCTCTTTACCCGCGGTGAAACGCAGGCGATCGTCGTTGCCACGCTCGGCACCGGCGAAGACGAGCAGTATGTCGATTCCTTGACTGGCATGTACAAGGAAAACTTCATGCTGCATTACAACTTCCCGCCCTATTCGGTCGGTGAAACCGGCCGCATGGGTTCTCCGGGCCGCCGCGAAATCGGCCACGGCAAGCTCGCCTGGCGCGCCATCCATCCGATGCTGCCGACCGCGGAACAGTTCCCCTACACGCTGCGCGTCGTTTCCGAGATCACCGAGTCCAACGGTTCGTCCTCCATGGCAACCGTCTGCGGCACGTCGCTTGCACTGATGGACGCGGGCGTTCCGCTCGCCAAGCCGGTTGCGGGCATTGCCATGGGCCTCATCAAGGAAGACGACCGTTTCGCCGTCCTCTCCGACATTCTCGGCGATGAAGACCACCTCGGCGATATGGACTTCAAGGTCGCGGGCACGGATGCCGGCATCACCTCGCTGCAGATGGACATCAAGATCGAAGGCATCACCGAAGAAATCATGGGTGTTGCCCTTAACCAGGCCAAGGGAGGCCGCCTGCACATTCTCGGCGAAATGGCCAAGGCCATCTCCGAGAGCCGCGGCCAGCTCGGCGAGTTCGCACCGCGCATCGAAGTCATGAACATTCCGGTCGACAAGATCCGTGAAGTCATCGGCTCGGGCGGCAAGGTCATCCGCGAAATCGTCGAAAAGACCGGCGCCAAGATCAATATCGACGACGACGGCACCGTCAAGATTGCGTCGGCTTCCGCCAAGGAGATCGAGGCCGCCCGCAAGTGGATCCACTCGATCGTCGCCGAGCCGGAAGTCGGTCAGGTCTATGAAGGCACTGTCGTCAAGACGGCCGATTTCGGCGCCTTCGTCAACTTCTTCGGCGCCCGCGACGGCCTCGTCCACATCTCGCAGCTCGCTTCCGAGCGCGTTGCCAAGACCACCGACGTCGTCAAGGAAGGCGATAAGGTCTGGGTCAAGCTGATGGGCTTCGACGAGCGCGGCAAGGTTCGTCTCTCCATGAAGGTCGTAGACCAGGCGACCGGCAAGGAAATCGTTGCCGAGAAGAGCGAAAAGAAGGACGGCGGCGAAGCCGCCGAGTAAGCCGGCCTCGGCTGAAACCATTCAGGGCGCGGAGCGGATCGCTTCGCGCCCTTTCTTGTGACGAAAACGGAATTGAACCATGAGCCGCGACGCGCTGAAAACACTGTTCCATCCCTTCGCAATGGGGATCATCGATCCGCCGGGAGAGGGCGAGCGGGTACTCTTCCTCGGCGCCGAGGCGGGCTACCGCCTGCCGGAAGGCTTTGCTGCGGACGTCTCCGCCGTGCAGCCGCTCAAGCCGCTCTACCGCGCGCTGACGGCCGCTCGCGCCGATGTGGTGCCCGTCGCGGCCGGCGACGGCTACGACGCTGCCCTCGTTCTCTGCGGCAGGCACAAGGGCGAGAACGAAGACCGCATTGCACAGGCTTTGGAACGCACCCGCGCCGGTGCCCTGATCGTAGTCGCCGGCGGCAAGGAGGACGGCATTCAGTCGCTGCGCAAGAGGATCGACAAGTTCGGCTGGGATGGCGACTCGATGCCGAAATATCACGGCGTCGCCTTCTGGTTCACGCGGCCGGAGGACGCCGCCGAGGCCATCTCGGCGCTCGCCAAGGTCCCGGTGCGCGTCGACGGCCTGTTCGTGGCATCGCCCGGCATGTTCTCGCATGACCGCGTCGATGCCGGTTCGGAGCTGCTCGCGTCGCGCCTGCCGCGCGATTTCACCGGCCACGCGGCGGATTTCGGCGCCGGCTGGGGCTATCTCTCGGTCAAGCTTGCCGAGGCTTCGCCCAGCCTCAAGGGCATCGATCTGTTCGAAGCGGATTTCGAAGCGCTGGAGGCGGCACGGGCAAACATGGCAGCGAATGCGCCTTCGACGGCGGCCCGTTTCTATTGGCACGACCTGACGGCGGAAGAGACGCGCGACAAATACGACCTTATAGTCATGAACCCGCCCTTCCACGAGGGCCATGCCGCCGAGCCTGCGCTCGGCGCGGCGATGATCAAGGCGGCCGCCAAGGCGCTGAAGCATGGCGGCCGGCTGATGCTCGTCGCCAATCGCGGACTTCCCTATGAGCCGGTCCTGACGGAGAACTTCAAGGAAATCGGCGAGACCTGCCGCAATGCGCGCTTCAAGGTGCTCTGGGCGAAGCGCTGAGTCGATTTATTTGCCGTAATGCGACCCCTCCCCAACCCCCAAAAGGGGGAGGGGCTACTTCTGCCGCACCTCGCGGTCCAAAGTCAGCCTTTGCGTCATCCGCGAACTTGCGAAATGGGAAAGCGCCAGCCGCAAGCGCCTAACCCCTCACCCTTGTGGGGAGGGGTTGCGGAGGGGCCTCATCCAACCGCCGTGGGCAGCGTGGCAATCACGCGATTTAATCCGCGTCTGCGACCCGCAATGCTTCGAGCGTCGGCATCGAGGTGATGTTGTAGCCGGAGTCGACGTAATGAATTTCGCCGGTGACGCCGCGCGAGAGGTCCGAGAGCAGATAAAGTGCGGAACTGCCGACGTCTTCTATGGTGACGGTCCGGCGCAGGGGCGAGTTCTTCTGCTGCCAGGAGAGCATCGCGCGCGCATCGGAAATGCCGGCGCCCGCAAGCGTCCGGATCGGACCGGCCGAGATCGCATTGACGCGGATTCCGCGCGCTCCGTAGTCGGCGGCAAGATAGCGCACCGAAGCCTCGAGCGCGGCCTTGGCGACACCCATGACGTTGTAGTTCGGCATGACCCGCATCGAGCCGCCATAGGTGAGCGTCAGCATGGTGCCGCCCTCGCTCATCAGCTCCGCTGCACGCTTGGCAATCTCGGTAAAGGAGAAGCAGGAGATCACCATGGTGCGGCTGAAATTGTCCCGCGTCGTGTCGGCATAGAGACCCTTGAGCTCGTTCTTGTCCGAGAAGCCGATGGCGTGGACGACGAAATCGAGCTTGCCCCAGCGCTCCTTTATGGCGTCGACGACAGCGTCGACGGAGCCGATGTCCTCGACGTCGCAGGGGAGCAGGAAGTCGGAATTGACCTCTGCAGCCAGCGGCTTGACGCGCTTGCCGAGGGCTTCGCCCTGATAGGTGAAGGCGAGCTCTGCGCCCTGGGCTGCGAGAGACTTGGCGATTCCCCAGGCAATAGAATGGCTGTTGGCGACGCCCATGATGAGGCCGCGCTTTCCGTTCATCAATCCGTTCATCGTGTTATCCGTTATAGCGCTGGAAAACGAGCGTCGCGTTTGTGCCGCCGAAGCCGAAGGAGTTCGAAAGAACCGTGTCGATCTTGGCATTGTCGATGCGCTTGCGGACGATCGGCACCCCTTCGAATTCGGGATCAAGCTCGGTGATGTGGGCGCTTTCGCCGATGAAGCCGGCCTGCATCATCAGGAGACCGTAGATCGATTCCTGCACGCCGGCCGCGCCGAGCGAGTGGCCGGTCAGCGATTTCGTGGACTGCACATGCGGCATCTTCTCGCCGAAGACCTCGCGGATGGCGCCGATCTCCTTCTGATCGCCGACCGGCGTCGAGGTGCCGTGGGTATTGATGTAGTCGACCTCGCCCTTCACGGTGGCCAGCGCCTGGCGCATGCAGCGAACCGCGCCTTCGCCTGATGGCGCGACCATGTCGTAGCCGTCCGAAGTGGCGCCGTAACCGACGATTTCCGCATAGATTTTGGCGCCGCGCGCCTTGGCGTGCTCCAGCTCTTCCAGAACGAGAACGCCGGCACCGCCGGCGATGACGAAGCCGTCGCGGTTCGCGTCATAGGCGCGCGACGCGACGGACGGCGTGTCGTTGTACTTCGACGACATGGCGCCCATGGCGTCGAAAAGATTGGACATGGTCCAGTCGAGATCTTCATGGCCGCCCGCGAACATGACGTCCTGCTTGCCCCACTGGATCATTTCCGCGGCATTGCCGATGCAATGCGCCGAAGTCGAGCAGGCCGACGAGATCGAGTAGTTGACGCCGTGGATCTGGAACCAGGTCGCGAGCGTCGCCGAAGCCGTAGACGACATCGCCTTCGGCACCACGAAGGGGCCGATCCGCTTCGGGCTGTTGTTCTTGCGGGTGATCTCCGCCGCTTCGACGATCGCGCGGGTAGAAGGGCCGCCCGAGCCCATGATGATGCCGGTGCGCTCATTGGTGATGTCGCCGGCCTCGAGCCCGGAATCGGCGATCGCCTGCTTCATCGCCACATGGTTCCAGGCGCCGCCCTGGGACAGGAAGCGCATGGCGCGGCGGTCGACGAGGTCGCTCGGGTCGAGCGTCGGCGCTCCCCAGACCTGGCATTTGAAGCCGTGCTCGGCAAAGTCCGGAGAAAACGTGATGCCCGACCGCGCATCGCGCAGCGACGCGGTGACTTCGTCGGCATCGCTGCCGATCGAGGAAACGATGCCGAGGCCCGTTACAACAACCCGTCTCATGTCAGATGACCTTTTCTTCGATTGGAACCGTGCGGGGATCGCCCGCAGTTCAGTCGGCCTTTTCCTGGAAGAGGCCGACCCTGAGATCGGTGGCCTTGTAGATCGTTTCGCCATCGGCCTTCATCCAGCCGTCGGCGATGCCAAGAACCAGACGGCCGCGCATGACGCGCTTGAAGTCGATGCCGTATTCTACCAGCTTGGTCTTCGGCGTCACCATGCCGGTGAACTTCACTTCCCCGGTGGAGATGGCGCGGCCCTTGCCGGCCTCCCCGAGCCAGCCGAGGAAGAAACCGGTCAATTGCCACATGGCGTCGAGACCGAGGCATCCGGGCATGACGGGATCGCCCATGAAGTGGCAGGGAAAGAACCAGAGATCCGGCGTGATGTCGAATTCGGCGCGGACATAACCCTTGTCGTTTGGCCCGCCCGTTTCCGAAATGTCGGTGATGCGGTTGAACATCAGCATCGGCGGCAGCGGCAGCTGCGCGTTGCCGGGGCCAAACATTTCGCCTCGGCCGCAGATCAGGATTTCCTCATAGCTGAAGCTGGATTGTCTGGTGGTCATGAATGGTTGCTTCCCGAATCTATTATGTGTTCTCCGACCTGCTTTAGTGCAAGTCCGGTCTGATTTGAAGCGCAACCTGTCATCCGCGGCTGCGATGCGGGCTGCGGCTCGTGACGTTCCAAGTAGAGCGGCATGCGGGCTAAGGAAAGCTCTCTCATCGTCTTCGAACCGCTCGGAATGGTGACATCATTCCGCCGTCGCTTACAGTATGAATGTGGCGGCGGCCAGAGTTAAATGCCCGCCTTCCCCCGCTTTGGGCCGATTTTCAGGCCTTTGCGGCCTTCGCATGTGCGGAATCTATTGAAAGCCGCGGCGCCAGAAGTTATATCGCAAATTGATAATCCACGGATCCCGCAGGTATATCGGAACGGTTGTCGATGACGAAAGCAACGCACATGTCCTCACAGGAGAGGCTGCGCAGTTCGGGTTTGCGCCCGACGCGCCAGCGCGTCGCGCTTGCCGATCTGATCTTCGCCAAGGGCGACCGTCACCTGACGGTGGAGGAACTGCATGAGGAGGCCGTCACTGCCGGCGTTCCCGTTTCGCTCGCGACCGTCTACAACACGCTCCACCAGTTCACCGAAGCCGGCATGATCCGCGTCCTCGCCGTCGAGAGCGCCAGGACCTATTTCGATACGAATGTCTCGGATCACCACCATTTCTTCATCGAGGGCGAAAACGAAGTCCTCGACATTCCGGTGAGCAATATTCAGATCGACAATCTCCCCGAACCGCCGGAAGGCATGGAAATCTCCCATGTCGACGTGGTAATCCGGCTGCGCCACAAGACCGAGCGCTGAGCGTCCGTCGCCTCATCTCTCGCGTCACGAAGTCTCGTCACATCACGTCGTCCGGGTCGCGGCCGGGACCGGCCTTGCCCGTCGGCAGCGTCCAGCCGTATCGAAGCGCGCCGCCCCGCACGGCGAAGGCCGTGATGACGCCGAGTGCGGACGTTGCGACAAGCGTCAATCCGGCTAGGCTGGCCAGGACGAAGGCGCCGGCGCCGATGAGGGCGGCGCTGACGTAGATCTCCGGCCTCAGGAGGACAGAGGGCTCGCCGGCCAGCAGATCTCGCAGAACCCCGCCGAAGGTTGCCGTCAGGGCGCCCGTGACCAGGGCGACGATGGGCGATCCGGTCGCCGCCAGCCCCTTTGCCGCGCCCATCACGCAATAGGCCGAGAGGCCGAGCGCGTCGAGCCATACGAGCATCCGGTAGCGCGATTCGAGCAGATGGGACGTGAGGAAGACGGCGACCGCCACCGCCGCGCAGACGATGATGAAATTAGGGTTCACCACCCAGAACACCGGCGTCGCGCCGAGAACGAGGTCGCGGATGGTGCCGCCGCCAATACCGGTCGCGGAAGCGAGAAACAGATAGCCGATGATGTCGAGCTGCTTGCGGGAGGCCGACAGCGCGCCCGTCGCCGCAAAGATTGCGACGCCCGCATAGTCGAGGAATTCGAGGATCGGCATGGCTGCTCCGCTTGGCTGCAAGTCTCCTCTAATCGTAACCTATTAAAGAAAACATGCGGTAGACTACCGCGGCAGCAGCGTCTGCGTCCGGCCGAGGAGATAATAGGCAACGAGCCCGGTCCACTCCTTGGCGGCCGTCGTCGCCAATTGGGCGTTAAGCGAGGGCTGGGTGAAATCGACGCCGAGCCGCACCTTGCCGCTCGTGCGATAATCCGTCGGCCAGGGCGTGACCTCCATGCCGTTTGCGCGAAAAAGACCGATAGAGCGCGGCATGTGGTATGCGGAGGTCACGAGTGCGCAACGCTCAAGCCCGTTCTTGGCCAGCAGATCCCTGGTATAGCGTGCGTTTTCGAAGGTCGTCCGCGATTCTCCCTCGCGGATCAGCCGGTCGGATCCGATGCCGAAGGTCCCGAAGAAATTTTCCGAGGCATGCGCGTCGCCCTCGTAGATGCCGCTGAGCGACCCGTCTCCGCCCGAGACAAGGATGCGTGCCTGCGGATAGGCCTGCGCGAGCCTCAAGGTCTCGACGAACCGCTCGGCCGCCTGGTTCAGCTCCATGCCGCCGCGGCTGGCCATCACCACATTCTCGAAGGCGCCGCCGAGCACGATGATGCAGGCAAGCTCCGTGGGCTCCGGCGTGGGGCGGGGAAACCGATCCTCGAGGATCTGCAGGAAATAGGAGCCGGCGGTGGTGAAGAGTGTGACGAAGAGGACGGCGAGCCCGAAGGCGCTCGAAGTACCGCCGCTGCGGCGGAAACGGCCGAGCATAAGCAGCACCCCGACGAGGAGCGCGAGGAAGGCAAGCGACAGCGGCTGCGCGACGAGCCAGAAGATTTTCGAGACGAGAAACATGTGTCCAGTTTCTCCGCGACTGCGGGTTAAGATTTCATCAACCGTGGCTACGATTTCTGCTCGGTCTGCCGGCCGGTCCGGCCCGACGCGAACAGCGAAGGTAAATGCCGGATATTCGGCTATTATTGAAGGATGAAACAGAAATCCGCTGTCACCGCTTCGCAGGCATCAGCCGACGTAAAGTCGCGGCGGGAGATTGCCATGCAAGGCTGGGCGCATGAGCGGCGCATCGCCTTCACCCCCGAACGCGTCCTAAAAATTCATCGGAAAATTTGGTGGAGCTAAGCGGGATCGAACCGCTGACCTCTTGCATGCCATGCAAGCGCTCTCCCAGCTGAGCTATAGCCCCATCAGGGTCCGGCTTTGCCGGTCCGGGAAGATCGCAAGGCGCGTTGTGCCCGGCGAGTGGCGGCTTATTACTTCTGCTAGGTGCAGATGGCAAGCCGAAAAGTGAGGGCCGGGACGATTTATTTTTCGGTTCCGGCCGGATGCTTCGATGCCGATCGCGCTCGATGGATGGGGCGGTTTCATGCGCCTTTCGAAACGCTTGCGGGCAGGCATGCGGGCGCTGATCCGCCCGCGTCGCCGGTCTGTTCAGACGTCGTCGTCCTCGTCGGAAACGCCGATGATGTCGCTCATGTCGTCGTCATCGTCTTCGTCGTCGGTCTGGAGGAAGGTGTCGTCGTCGTCGCCCTCGATCTCGACATCGTCGTCGCCGAGATCCGGCAGATCGTCGCCGCCCGAGGCCTCGTCATCCGCTTCCTCGAGCGAGACGAGTTCGACTTCCGTGTTCTCGGTATCGACTTCCTTGACGTCTTCCTCTTCTTCCTTCTCGAGCACCTTGGCGACGGAGGTCTCCTCGAAGAAGGACAGCGGATAGGACTTGCCCGTGTAGGGGGAGACGATCGGATCACGGTTCAGATCGTAGAATTTGCGCCCCGTTTCCGGGTCGATGCGCTTTGTTCCAAGTTCCGGTTTTGCCACAGTCAAAGCCTCTTGAATGGCCGGCGAGCCGGCTCTTGCCGGAAAGCCGGCGGTTAGAAAAGTATCAAGCTTATGATGATTAGCCGGTCCCCATAATCATCTTGGCGAGTTCTGTCAAAGATAAACTTCCGCGAGCTCCGGCCGTCATTTTCTTCGCAGCAGGAGGATGACCCTTTTCGCGCATTGTGTTAGGGAGCCGGCGAGACCGGCGGTCCGCCAACAACGCGCCGGAAAGCACCACCTTCCGCGCCAGCCGTCAGCCGGATTGTCAGAGGAAAACCACGATGTCTCACGGCTCGAACCCGCGGCCCGCCACCGCACGCAAGTCTTCCGACCTCAAGGGCACCTTGCGCATTCCGGGCGACAAGTCGATCTCGCACCGCTCCTTCATGTTCGGCGGTCTTGCCGCGGGCGAGACGCGCATCACCGGTCTCCTCGAAGGCGAAGACGTGATCAATACCGGCAAGGCCATGCAGGCGATGGGCGCCAGGATCCGCAAGGAGGGCGACACCTGGATCATCGACGGTGTCGGGAACGGCGCGCTGCTCGCGCCCGAGGCACCGCTCGACTTCGGCAATGCCGGCACCGGCTGCCGGCTGACGATGGGCCTTGTCGGCGTCTATGATTTCGATTCCACGTTCATCGGCGACGCCTCGCTGACCAAGCGCCCGATGGGCCGCGTGCTCGATCCGCTCCGCGAAATGGGCGTTCAGGTGAAGTCGGCCGAGGGCGACCGGCTGCCGGTGACGCTGCGCGGGCCGAAGACGCCGAACCCGATCACCTATCGCGTGCCGATGGCGTCTGCCCAGGTGAAATCTGCCGTGCTGCTCGCCGGCCTCAACACGCCCGGCATCACGACCGTCGTCGAGCCGGTGATGACCCGCGACCATACGGAAAAGATGCTGCAGGGCTTCGGCGCCAATCTGACAGTCGAGACCGATGCCGAGGGCGTGCGCACCATACGCCTCGAGGGCCGCGGCAAGCTGACTGGCCAGGTGATCGACGTGCCGGGCGATCCGTCCTCCACAGCCTTTCCGCTGGTGGCGGGGCTCATCGTTCCGGGCTCGGACATCACCATCCTCAACGTGCTGATGAACCCGACCCGTACCGGCCTCATCCTGACCCTGCAGGAAATGGGCGCCAATATCGAAGTCATGAACAAGCGGCTTGCAGGCGGCGAGGATGTCGCCGATCTGCGCGTGCGCCATTCGGAGCTCAAGGGCGTGACGGTGCCGGAGGACCGCGCGCCGTCGATGATCGACGAATATCCGGTGCTCGCCGTCGCCGCTGCCTTCGCCGAGGGCACGACCGTGATGAACGGACTGGAGGAGCTCCGCGTCAAGGAGTCCGACCGCCTGTCCGCCGTGGCGGACGGCCTGAAGCTCAACGGGGTGGATTGCGACGAGGGCGAGGCCTCGCTGGTCGTACGCGGCCGGCCGGGCGGCAAGGGCCTGGGCAATATCTCGGTCGGCCAGGTAAAGACCCATCTCGACCACCGCATCGCCATGAGCTTCCTTGTCATGGGACTTGCCTCGGAGCATCCGGTAACGGTCGACGATGCGACGATGATCGCGACGTCCTTCCCCGAATTCATGGGCCTGATGACGGGACTGGGCGCGAAGATCGAAGAGGCAGAGAACAAGGCAGCCTGATGACCTTCGTAATCGCCATCGATGGACCTGCGGCCGCCGGCAAGGGAACGCTCTCGCGCCGGATCGCCGAGCAATACGGCTTCCACCATCTCGACACGGGGCTGACCTATCGCGCGACCGCAAAGGCACTCATGGATGCCGGATTGCCGCTCGACGACGAGGCGGTGGCCGAGAAGACGGCGCGCGAGGTGGACCTTTCCGGGCTCGAACGCGCCGTGCTTTCGGAGCATTCGATCGGCGAGGCGGCGTCGAAGATCGCCGTCATGCCGGCCGTGCGCCGGGCACTGGTCGAGGCGCAGCGAGCCTTCGCGCGCAAGGAGCCGGGTACCGTCCTCGACGGGCGCGACATCGGCACGGTCGTCTGCCCTGATGCGGCGCTGAAGCTCTATGTGACCGCTTCCCCCGAAGTGCGGGCGAAGCGGCGCCATGACGAGATCGTCGCCGGCGGCGGAAAGGCTGACTACACCGCGATTTTCGAGGACGTGAAGAAGCGCGACGGGCGCGACATGGGGCGTGCCGACAGTCCTTTGAGACCTGCCGAGGACGCGCACTTGCTTGATACTTCCGAAATGAGTATAGAGGCGGCATTCCAGGCGGCGAAGACGCTGGTCGACGCCGCCCTGAAAGAGAAGATTTGAAGAAGGCCTGATCCCGGCCCAGCCGGTCTCCTTCTTGAAAATAGCCTGAAATTCCGTCCACGCGCCGGATTGCTCCATGACAGGAGCGGACTGGGTTCAGGCCTGTCTAACACCAACCCCCGGCGCACATGCGTCTCCGGCAGGAGATGCAGCAGGAGATTATATGTCTGCAACCAACCCCACCCGTGATGATTTCGCAGCGCTTCTGGAAGAGTCCTTCGCCAAGACGGACCTCGCCGAAGGCTATGTCGCCAAGGGCATCGTCACGGCGATCGAAAAAGACGTCGCAATCGTCGACGTCGGCCTGAAGGTCGAAGGCCGCGTACCGCTGAAGGAATTCGGCGCCAAGGCCAAGGACGGCACGCTGAAGGTCGGCGACGAAGTCGAAGTCTATGTCGAGCGCATTGAAAACGCACTCGGCGAAGCAGTCCTCTCGCGCGAGAAGGCCCGCCGCGAAGAGAGCTGGCAGCGCCTGGAAGTCAAGTTCGAAGCCGGCGAACGCGTCGAAGGCATCATCTTCAACCAGGTCAAGGGCGGCTTCACCGTCGATCTCGACGGCGCCGTAGCCTTCCTGCCGCGTTCGCAGGTCGACATCCGTCCGATCCGCGACGTGACGCCGCTGATGCACAACCCGCAGCCCTTCGAAATCCTCAAGATGGACAAGCGCCGCGGCAACATCGTCGTTTCGCGCCGCACGGTTCTCGAAGAGTCCCGCGCCGAGCAGCGTTCTGAAATCGTTCAGAACCTCGAGGAAGGCCAGGTTGTCGAGGGTGTCGTCAAGAACATCACCGATTACGGTGCGTTCGTCGACCTCGGCGGCATCGACGGCCTGCTGCACGTCACCGACATGGCATGGCGCCGCGTCAACCATCCGTCGGAGATCCTGAACATCGGCCAGCAGGTCAAGGTTCAGATCATCCGCATCAACCAGGAAACCCACCGCATCTCGCTCGGCATGAAGCAGCTCGAGTCCGATCCGTGGGATGGCATCGGTGCGAAGTATCCGGTCGGCAAGAAGATCTCCGGTACCGTCACGAACATCACCGACTACGGTGCGTTCGTCGAGCTGGAGCCGGGCATCGAAGGCCTGATACACATCTCCGAAATGTCCTGGACGAAGAAGAACGTTCACCCCGGCAAGATCCTGTCCACGAGCCAGGAAGTCGACGTGGTCGTTCTCGAAGTCGACCCGACCAAGCGCCGCATCTCGCTCGGCCTCAAGCAGACGCTCGAGAACCCGTGGCAGGCCTTCGCGCATAGCCATCCGGCTGGCACGGAAGTCGAAGGCGAAGTCAAGAACAAGACCGAATTCGGTCTGTTCATCGGCCTCGATGGCGATGTCGACGGCATGGTCCACCTCTCCGACCTCGACTGGAACCGCCCGGGCGAGCAGGTCATCGAAGAATTCAACAAGGGCGACGTCGTCCGTGCTGTCGTTCTCGATGTGGACGTCGACAAGGAGCGCATCTCGCTCGGCATCAAGCAGCTCGGCCGTGATGCGGTCGGTGAAGCTGCCGCTTCCGGCGAACTGCGCAAGAACGCCGTCGTTTCGGCAGAAGTCATCGGCGTCAACGATGGCGGCATCGAAGTGCGGCTCGTCAACCACGAGGACGTCACCGCCTTCATCCGTCGCGCCGACCTCTCGCGCGATCGCGACGAACAGCGTCCGGAGCGTTTCTCGGTCGGCCAGACCGTCGATGCGCGGGTCACCAACTTCTCCAAGAAGGACCGCAAGATCCAGCTGTCGATCAAGGCTCTGGAAATCGCGGAAGAGAAGGAAGCCGTCGCTCAGTTCGGCTCTTCCGACTCTGGTGCTTCGCTCGGCGACATTCTGGGCGCTGCGCTCAAGAACCGCCAGAACAACGAGTAATCGTTGACGGACTTGAAATGAAAAGCCCGCGGAGAGCGATCTCCGCGGGCTTTTTCGTGGGCAGGGGCGAAAACCGTTCCGCACTTTTCCTAACAGTGATCTAGGCCAGGCCGCCGAGCTTTCGGTAGAGGTCATAGGCGTCGGCTGCCGGTCGATCTTCGGCCTGATCCTGTTCGCCGCCGGCCGCATGTCCCTGCTGCTGGTCGTCGCTTTCCCGTTCTCCCCGGTCATCCCTTGCGTCTTTTTCCGGCTCGCTCTCGCTTTCCCGCTTACGCCGGTCCACCTCGTCGGCATCGCTTTCTTCCGCCGGCGGGTAAGGAACCAGTGCGAAGGGAAACATCCGCGGAAGTCCGCTTTCCGGCACCCGGGCGAAGCCCTGCGGCGCCATCGCGTCCTCGTCGGTCCGGCGCTCTGCCTGAGGAGGGGGCAGGTCGGGGAGAGATGCATCGGTTCCTGCGTCGGACGCGGCGTCCACCGGCGGTTCGCTGGCGGCTGCTGCGCTTCTGACCGCGCCGGTGGTCTCCCGTGGCCGCGCCGGCGCCTCGTTCTCCGGCGGCAGCAGGGGCGCGGCCGGTCCTGCGTCTTCCATGTCGCGAGGTTGCCAGCTCTTGCTCGTCCCCGGCAGCGCAAGACTGTCGCGTATGACCGCTCTCAAGGCCTCCGCCGGCGGTTGCGCCATGCGCGCGGCACTTTGCATCCGCACTCGTGGTCTATTGTCCTCCCTCGCGGAGCGCGAGGGGCCGTCGGTGCCCTCTGAGCCTTCGCCGTCAGGGAGGCTTTCAGCGCCGGCTTCGGCGACTGCAGCTTTGCCCTCGGCTGTCGCAGGTTTTGCATCTTTCGGCAGGGCGAGCGCACTCCCGTTCAGGCCCGCCGCCTGACTGCGGCGCGGCGCCGATGGTTCCGCCAAATCCGCTTCGCTATCCGGGAGCTGCTCATCGGAGCCTTCCGGCGTCATGGCCGCCGTATCCGCCATCTCCGCCATCTCCCCCTCAAGCGGGCTTGCCGAAGCATCTCTCGCTGCAATCTCCGCACCTCGCGGCGCCGCAGGAGCGTTCGTGGGCGCCTTCGGCGAACGTTGCGGCCGGGCCGGAGCCTCCTCCTGCGCCGCTTCGATTGCCGCGCCCTTGGGTGTCGTCTCGATCCGCACGTCCTCCACATCGGCGCCGTAGGTCTTCTTGAGCATCGCTTGAAGCAGCGCGAGATCGCTCGGCACGGGTCTTTTGGCGCCCGGAAGCACTGGCGGGACCTGTGCCGGCAGGGGCAGGCTGCGGAGCGGGGTTCGATCAGGCGGCACCGCGCCCCGGCGGTCTCCCGCGATCGTCGCCGCAACGGCGACGCGCTGCACGAGGCTGCGGGTGGCCAATTGCTTCTCCAGAAGCAGGCGTTCCGGCATTGGCAATGCCTCGATGAAGCCGGTCAACCGCCGAATGAAGGCGCGTCCGGTCTCCTGCGGCAGGGGTGGAAATTTGAGGATGAGCGCCAGGTCTTCTACCAGCTTCACCAGTGCGTCCTTGGATAGGACCTCCTTGCCGGAGAGATGGCGGGACAGCGCATCGACGATCTTCCGGATCGCCTCGCTACGCTCCGCCGCCGGCAGCGAGCGGCGCAGGCCCTGCGTCGTCTCCTCAGCAGATCCGACGGCTGTCCTGATGGCGATGAAGGCGGGCAGATCGGGCATGATCCGCAAGCTTAGGTCAAACGGGTTTAGGGAGTGTTAACCATGACGATGACTTTGCGCCACGCGGCAGTCGCCGCACCGCCCCCTTGCGGGAAGCTCATTCACGGCCCATCCTGGCATGAGCTTGATGGAGCCGCCGATGACATTTCGCCCGCCGCAATCGCTGCGCAGTTTCGGTCTCACCGGTAACGGGGTGAACGTCCTCGAATACGAGCTGATGGCCGAGCGCGCCGACGCGCTGGGGCGCAACGGCCTGAAGGTCGAGAAGGCAATTGCCGCCCTGAATGCCTTCAACAGCAACAGGCACCCGCCTTCCGAACGCGAGCGACTGCTCGACGAGGCGGCCGACGCGGTTTGGGCCTTCCTCATCCAGCGCGAGATCTGCGGCCTTCGCGACAGCCGCGATGCCGTGCGCCGCTACGGCATTCCGAAGGAAGTCATGGCGCGCGTCGGAATCGTCAGGAAGCGCTGACTGACGGGAGCGCCGCGCGTTTGAGGGAACGCGCGGACTCGATGAATCCAAGGGTACGCTCCCCCTACCGATAGGGCGAGTAGCAGACCCGGTAGACCCCGCCATAGGTCAGGTACCGGTTGGAGGCAGGGTTATAGGACCGATAGCGCGACAGGCACCAGCTGACATGGCTATTGCCGCCGCTCCGGACGTAGCCGCCGCCATAGTAGCGTGGCCTATAGGAGCGATAACCGTAATATGCGGGCCCGGGATAGCTGTAATAGCCGGGGCCATAAAAGCGCGGCCCGTAATAATAGCGGTTCCCGTAATACGGGCGGTAGCGGTAGCTGGGTCCGAAATAGAAGCTGATCCCGGACCGCCTGTAATAGGGGCTCCAGCCCGGATAGAAGCCGGATCCTCCATAATAGCCGCGGCGAGAATAGCCGCCGCGCCACCCGTAACGGCCGCGATGCGTGGCATTCTCGACGCCGGCCGGCGCTTTGATCGCAATGTCGAGCGCCGGGCGCGGCATGGCCTGAACGGACGTTACAGGGGGAACCGCGGAGGCGGCGGCGAGTGTGCAGCTGACAACGAAATTCCGAAATTTCGTCATTTTCTCCTCACTTTCCGAAAGCCGTTGCTTTCCGGTTTTTGTCCCTGCTCCTTTCAGCGCCGCGCGACTTATCAGACGCGCAAAGGCCGCTGTAACTCTTCAAGTTGCTGCATTTTTTGGCGGTGATCGGCCGACCAACGAAACATGCAGCAGACGTTTGGTGTCGCATGCCTATTCGTGGGCGCGTGCTCCACGTATCGACGCGGGCGTTCCGGATTCCGCCCATTCGCCGTTGCTCTAGAATGCGCCTCTCCGGCTCTCATGTCACTGGAATTCTTGCCCTATCATCGAGGACCCGGCCGCGCTTTACCGCGCTTTTTCGCGATGCGAGACGAAAACTTCAAAATGCCTGTTGACACTTCGGTCACGGCCTTTTACATGCCGGTCCGTCGCCCAGATGGCGGAATTGGTAGACGCGCCAGCTTCAGGTGCTGGTACTCGAAAGGGTGTGGAGGTTCGAGTCCTCTTCTGGGCACCATTCCATTTCCGTAACCGCTTTTGCGGTTCGGAAGTCAAAAAAAGCCCGGGTTTCCGGGCTTTTTTGCTTTCAGAGTTTCGAAGCGAATTCAGCGGGGCCGCCGTTCGCCGCGGCATCTGCCTTTCCTCAGGCGGCCGTTCCGGCTTCGGTAGTGTTCACCGCGCGGACGACGCCCACGACTTCGTAAATGTCGAGCGCCGTCGAACGGCCCTTTGCCTTGGCGGTGCCGAGCGGGCGGAACTTCACCATGTCCTTGCATTGGGCGACCACCGCGCCGCTTGCAAGAACGCTCGTGCCGTAATCCTTGTTCATGCCCTCGAGCCGCGAGGCGACGTTCACCGTGTCGCCCATCGCCGTATATTGCAGCCGTTCCTTGGCGCCGACGCTGCCGACGACGGCCGTTCCGGTGTGGATGCCGAAGCGGGTGCGGAACTCCGGCAATCCGCTGGCACGTTGCGCAGAATTGAAGGCCTCGAGCCTCTCCTCGACCGCGAGTGCGCATCGACAGGCATGCTCGGCATGCCTGGTATCGGCGACCGGCGCGTTCCACATGGCAAAGACCGAGTCTCCATGGAACTGGATGATGGTTCCGTCGTGGGCGGCGACGACCTCGCTGAACAGGTCGAAATACTCCGAGAGCATCGCGACCACTTCTTCCGGCGACCGGCCCTCGCTGATGGTGGTGAAGTCGTAGATGTCGGTGAACATCGCCGTCACCTCCTGCCGCCACGCGGCGCGGCCGCCGAAATGGCCGGATTCGATGCCCTTGCGCACCAGCTCCTTCGGAACATAGAGCGCGAAGGTGAAGATCGCGTCGCGAGCCCTGTTCATTGCGCCGTTGAGCGTCGAGATTTCCGCCACATGCGACGAAACGTCGATAGGAGTGGCGAAATCCAGGTCCTGCAGGCGGTTGGCGCTGTCGGTGAGCTGGTTGAGCGACTTCGTGATCAGATGCGCAAGCACGAGGGCCAGGAGAACGGCGCCCACCACCACGGCGCCCGAGACGGCAAGTCCCTGAACGAGCGTCTCGTTTGCGGCCGCCAGCAGCTCGTCGAGAGGGGCGGCGACGACCACCCGGTGCCCGGACAGAAGCAATGCCGATTCGAGCGGCGCCACCGTGACGAGATAGGTGCGGTTTCCGACTTCGACGAGAGTTGCCTTTCCGGCCGGTGGCGGGTTGCGCCGGATGCTCTCGATCAGTCCATCCTCCTGCGGCGTGGCCACGGGCCGGTCCCGGCCCTTCGATGCCATGATGCGCCGCATCATGGTGGAGTCGGAGTGGATGATCGGTCGTCCCACCGCATCGAGCACGAAGGAAACCGAGTCGTCGGTCAGCCGCTCGCGGGACAGAAAATCCGTGATCGTATCGAGAACGACATCGGCGCCGATGACGATTTGGGGGTTGCCGCGGTGCGCTTGCGATATGGTCATCCCGAGATTGCCTGTGGTGGCCATCTCATAGGGACCGATGGCCACCGGCGCCTTGCCGTTGACGGCCGCGCGGTACCAGGGCCGCGTCCTCGGATCGAAGCCGTTGGAGGCAGCGTGACGTTCGGCAAACTGCAGGCCGCTCGCGTCCAGGAACAGGATCCGGTCGAACGGCTTGCCCTGGTCGTTCCTCTCCATCGAGCGCACGGCGATCGCCGCCCCCCGCGGTGCGTCCAGGGCCATGCGCCAGGCGGCCGAATCCAGATCGACCACATGAAAGAATGCGCCGCTCGGATAACCGACATAGACGCCGTCGATGTGCGGCGAGCGGGCGATGCCCTCGCGCAGCACTGCCACCTTGTCGTTCATGCGCTCCGGCGGAGGCACGAGAAAGGAATTGGCGACGGATGCGACGAGGCTGACGAGCGCGGAGGTGTCCCCGGAGAGGGCGCCGAGCCGATCGACCAGGCGACCGACGAAGGCATCCATATTGTCTTCGGCACCGGCGATCGCAGCGCTGCGTGCGCGGCGGTAGTCAAGCCCCACCAGCGTCGCGGACACGACGATGAGCATAGCAACCATCACGAGACCGAGCAGCGACCGCAGTGAGCTGGTCCAGGTCCGGGAAGGCTTGTCCGCGTTGGAATCTTGCATGCTTTCGATGTCCTTGAATCCGGATTCCGATCTTTGCAGCATTGCACCGGATTTTCATAGCACCACCGGCCGTGTACGAGCTGCGCTACAGCGCCGCGCGGCTAGGATAAAGGCAGTTGTGCTGCCCATCACTCTTCAGTTGACGGTGACGGGCTTTGAGCGCATTCGGGCCACCGTCTCCCGCTCCGCCCGCTTGCAGCGCATCGGCGGCAGGCTGCGGTCCATCAGTTCCATATCCTCGAGCACCATCTCGCCCATCCTCTTGAAGGCGATGTCGAGCGCACCGGCCCGGTGCGCCGAGCGCAGGAAGCCGGGTAGCCGGCGGACAGGATGTCCGAGGGGCAGGGGCTCCTCCGGGAAGACGTCGCTTGCCGCGCGGATATGGCCGCTTTCGACGGCTGCGATCAATGCATCGAAATCCACGACTCCGGCGCGGCTCAGGAGAATGAAGGCGGCGCCCGGACGCATGGCCGCGAAGGCCTTGGCGCCGAGGAAGCCCTCATTGTCGCTGGTTACCGCTGCGACGACAAACAGGAAGTCGCTCTCGGCGAGGACCGTCTCGAGCGACGCCGGTTCGACGCCGGCGTCGAGAAGAACGGAGGCCGGCAGCCAGGGATCATGGACGCGGATCTTCGCACGAAATCCCGACAGGACGCGGTTGAGCGCCTTGCCGAGATCGCCGAAGCCGATGATGCCGATCGCCGAGCCCGAGAGGAGCCGGGCGGACTTGTTGCCCTCACCGCCCCAGCGCTCGCGCCCCTCGCGGAAATCCACATCCGCATCGACGATGCCGCGGGCGAGGTTGAGCGCCATGGCGAGCCCCATCTCCGCCACCGGTTCGGCGAAAACCTGGCCGGTGGTGAGCACGTGGATGCCGCGCTGGAAAACCACGTCGTAGGGCATGTTGTCGATGAGATTGCTTTCGACGTTGAGAACGGCCCGCAGCCGCGGCATGCGCTCGAGCGTGTCCGCGGAAAGCGGCGGCTGTCCGACGATATAGCGGGCCTCGGAGAGGACGGCGGAGCCGAGCCCGGCGATGTTCTCCGGATCGGCTTCGATCACGCGGTAGCGCCGGTGAAGACGCTCGAGCGCGTCGGGCGTGAAGATCAGATCGAGCGTACGCGGCGCGGGCGCGCTGATGACAAGTGGCCTGTCGGTTCGCGGCCTGTCGGTTTCGGGCATGGTTTCCTCCAGTCAGTGCCGTCCCGGGCGTAGTTTCGTCTTTCCCGAGCGTGCAATGCAAGCGTGCTTTTTTCTTGGCTCGACCTCAATAGTTGAGGCCGCGCTTCTGTCGTTCCAGCGACGGCGGCAGTTCGCCGCTTTGGAAGATCGGTCCGCTGCCCTCGCGGCAGCGATAGGTCGTATCGTAACGCGGGCGGCCGTGAGACGACTCGAAAGGACCGTAGCGGTCGATGAAAACCTGCTGGCAAACGATGTTCTTATCGTCGCGCAGCGGGTCCACCGGCCGCACGCCCGGCAGGTCGTGGAAGGCCTGCGACAGCTCGAATGTCGCCTCGCCGGCGAGGCCGGCACCGGGCGAGAGGGTCAATATCAGGGCGATGACGGGAGGCGCCAGGGCGAAACGGAACCAGGTCATATACGAACTTTCTCGGGGTGACGGCAAACGGAACGTCCGCCGAAGGACAAGGTATCGCGGCCGGCCAACATGCGCTATAGGCCAGCTACGCTCCACAGCGCCCGCGAGCCTGATCAGACAGGCCGGGATCGCTGCAGCACTTGAATCTCAGCAGGCTTCCTGAGCCGTTCTCAGGGAAACATGCAAGTAACGATCTGGGGATTTTCGATGGCGAATACAATAAGGTTCCACGAGGGCGACATTTCCGAGACCGACGCCGCCCGCTATACGGGCGCGATCGCGATCGATACGGAAACGCTCGGCCTGGTCCCGCGTCGCGACCGCCTTTGCGTCGTGCAGCTCTCGTCGGGCGACGGGACTGCCGATGTGATCCGCATCTCCGCCGGCCAGAAGCAGGCGCCGAACCTCGTCTCGATGCTCGCCGATCCGACGCGCCAGAAGATCTTCCATTTCGGCCGCTTCGACATCGCCGTGCTGTTCCATACCTTCGGCGTCACCGCGTCGCCGGTCTTCTGCACCAAGATCGCCTCGCGCCTCGCCCGCACCTATACGGACCGGCACGGTCTCAAGGACAATCTCAAGGAACTGCTCGACATCGACATTTCCAAGCAGCAGCAGTCTTCCGATTGGGCCGCCGACATTCTTTCGCCGGCGCAGCTCGAATATGCCGCCTCCGACGTGCTCCACCTGCATGCGCTGCGCGACAAGCTGACGGCGCGGCTCCTGCGCGATGGCCGGATGGAACTCGCCGAGGCCTGCTTCTCGTTTCTCCCCACGCGTGCCAAGCTCGATCTGCTCGGCTGGGAAGAGACGGACATCTTCGCGCATAGCTGATGCATGTTGCCCTCTTCCTCATCCCTGTGCTCGTCACAGGGATCCGGCAGCGCCGCGTCTGCGGCGCGGAAGAGTCCTTTCAGCCCAAGGACTTGGACTGGCTGGATTCCTGTGACGAGCACAGGAATGAGGGAGGCAGGGCACGGGCGCTGCCGCAACCTCGTTTGGGGACTGCGCGCCATCTCCTCGATATCCGCGCACCTATGAGAACTATTCCGAGGGACCGGGACCTTCTCTCCCCTCATCCCTGTGCTCGTCACAGGGATCCAGCAGCGCCGCGTCTGCGGCGCGGGTGAGTCTTTTCAGCCCAAGGACTTGGACTGGCTGGATTCCTGTGGCGAGCACAGGAATGAGGGAGGCAGGGCACGGGCGTTACGGCACCTTCGCTTGGGGACTGGGTCCTCGACATCCGCGCACCCATGAGAAGTATTCTGAGGGACCGCACCCTCTCTCCCCTCATCCCTGTGCTCGTCACAGGGATTCAGCAGCGCCGCGTCTGCGGCGCGGAAGAGTCTTTCCAGTCCAATGACTTGGCCCAGCGGTATTCCTGTGACAGGCACAGGAATGAGGATCGAAGGTGAGTCTTGCGCGCTGCACGTCAGCTGCGCCTGGGCGGGACTCTAGCTCCTGTCCGTGTGGCCGAGATCGCGCTCGGGCTCGATCACGTCGCGAATGCGTTGTTTCAGCTCCTTAGGTCCGGGAAAGCCGCCGTCGCGCTTGCGTTCCCAGATCAACGCGCCATCGACGCGAATCTCGAAATTGCCGCCGGTCCCGGGGATGAGCGCCACTTCCCCGAGCGTATCGGCGAAGGTCGACAGCAATTCCTGCGCCATCCATCCGGCGCGCAGCAGCCAGTTGCACTGGGTGCAGTAGAGGATGGTGACGCGTGGCTTTTCGCTCATCTCGCATGTCCTGTTCACTTGGCTTTCGCGCCCCAGGAAACATCGAGCAGCGTCGTCGCGCAAGCGCCGCGATCGATGCCTTCACGGGTGTCTCACATAAATGTCAGCTTCAGCCGTCAAGTTTTTGACGTCGAGCCCTTGTTTTCCAAAGGGCCAGAGGCAAGAGAAACCCCTGATTTGCAATGGATGCGAAAGGGATTTCATGACCGATACCGCTGCCAACAATCGACCGCGCGCGATCCTGCCGGCGCTCGAAAAGATTTATCTGCCGCTCGATACTTTCGCCGAGACGTTGCTGCGCGTCGTCGCAGGCCTGCTGCTGGTCACTCACGGCTACGGCAAGATTCTCAACCCCTTCGGCGCGGCCGGCATGGTGGAGGGGCTTGGGTTCTATCCGGGCGTTTTCTGGTCGCCCCTGCTTTCGGCGACCGAGTTCTTCGGCGGCATATTCATTGCCATCGGCTTCCTGACGCGGCCTGCTGCCTTCGCGGCGACGATCGTGCTGCTCGTCACCGTCTATTTCCACGGCATCGTCCAGGGGCAGGGTCTTGGCGGGGCGGAGAAATCCATCCTCTGGGCGGCGATCACACTCTTCTTTGCCATTCGCGGCGCCAACAGCCAGTCCGTCGACGCCAAGCTCGGCCGTCAATTCTGATCTCACGCTTTGAATTAAAGCTCTTCCGGGCGGCGACACACTTTTCCCGAAAGCGCTCTGAAAGCGGCCGGTTCGATCCGGCCGCTTCGATGCTCAGTCCGCCTGCGGCATCACGCTGCGGATCGTCATACGGTGTACCTTGCCGGCCCTGTCGACCCAGTCGATCGACTGTCCGACGGAAAGGCCGATCAGCGCCGCTCCAATCGGCGTCAGCACGGAAATCTTGCCGGCTTCGATGTCAGCCTCCCCCGGATAGACGAGCCTCACTTCCTTAGCAAAACCGTTGTCGGCGTCGAAGGCGACGGTCGAGCCCATCTGTACGCTGTCCTTGGGCAGCTTGCCGGGAGCGGCGATTCGCGCGCGGTCGAGTTCGGAAAGCAGCGCCTCCGCGACGTCCGGGACACGGTCGAGCGCCGAGGAGGCGATCGCCGTCAGACGTGCATGGTCTTCGGCATTGATGACGATCGAGGGAAGCTTCTTGCGGGTTGTCTTGTCCGCCATGATGATACCTGTGCTTGGGCGCACCGCTCTGCTTGCGCCGAAAGTGAAATGTCGAGGATGATTTACGCTCGCCGCTCGGGGGTGGAGGCTTGGCCATCCGCTCGCCGATGCGTAGGCCCCCTTACCCGGAGAGCGCACGCATCCGGGCCGGGGTCAGGTTCCTGCGATGGGGCAGACCCGGAAAGAACAGCGGAAATGGATCGCGAGCACTGGCATGAACTGAAGGTCGGAAACTTCACCCGTGAAGTCAAGCCCAGCGTGACCACTTGAAGCGCCGCATCGCCCGTGTTCATTCATTGCGGGTCGCTCAAGAAGATCAGAAGCCTTGAAACGCAAAGTCCGTAGCGGCGACGATTTCGTCACGCTGATCTGACAAGTCGGTGACCAAGGTGCCGAGCTCTTTAGAACTGCCGGCGTTTCGCCAGCGTCAGTCCGCGTTTATCGACAAAGGCATTTGCATCGGCGATCGCCTCGGCGTTCTCGATCTGCCAGAGTTTTCCCTCTTCGGCTCTGATGGCCTGGGCGATTCCCTCTTCGGCGGCGCGTGAAACATTGATCTTGAGATCGCGCGCCTGCGCAAGCAGATCGCCATCGAGGGTGAGATTTGCCGGGCGTCTTGCAGTCGGTCGCGACATGTTTGCTCCACGTCGATGCGCATATTGTACGCGCATCGACGCCGGACCAGCAATCACTCGTCGCTCATCTTCAGCGCGGCGATGAAGGCTTCCTGCGGGATTTCCACCTTGCCGAACTGGCGCATCCGCTTCTTGCCGGCCTTCTGCTTCTCCAGAAGCTTGCGCTTTCGGGTGGCGTCGCCGCCGTAGCACTTGGCGGTCACGTCCTTGCGCAGCGCCGAGATGGTTTCGCGGGCGATCACGTTGCCGCCGATGGCGGCCTGGATCGGGATCTTGAACATGTGCTTCGGGATCAGTTCCTTCAGCTTCTCGCACATTTCACGGCCGCGCTTTTCCGCCGCCATCCGGTGCACCATCATCGACAGCGCGTCCACCGGCTCGCCGTTGACGAGGATCGACATCTTCACGAGGTTGCCTTCCTTGTGCTCGGTGATCTGGTAGTCGAAGGAGGCGTATCCCTTGGAGATCGACTTCAGCCGGTCGTAGAAATCGAACACGACTTCGTTGAGCGGCAGGTCATAGGTGAGCATCGCGCGGGTGCCGACATAGGTCAGCTCGATCTGGATGCCGCGACGATCCTGACAGAGCTTCAGGATGCCGCCGAGATATTCGTCGGGCGTCAGGATCGTCGCGCGGATCCACGGTTCGTGGATTTCGGCGATCTTGACCACGTCCGGCATGTCGGCGGGGTTGTGAAGCTCGCGCTCCGAGCCATCGGTCATGAACAGCTTGTAGACGACCGAGGGTGCCGTCGCGATCAGATCGAGATCGAATTCGCGCTCCAGACGTTCCTGGATGATTTCGAGATGCAGAAGGCCGAGGAAGCCGCAGCGGAAGCCGAAGCCGAGTGCGGCGGAGGACTCCATTTCAAAGGAGAAGGAGGCGTCGTTGAGGCGCAGCTTGCCCATGGCCGAGCGCAAGTCCTCGAAGTCGGCGGCGTCGACCGGGAAGAGGCCGCAGAACACGACCGGCTGGGCGGGCTTGAAGCCGGGCAGCGCCTTGGCCGTCGGTCGCTTGTCCTCGGTGATCGTATCGCCGACGCGGGTGTCGGCCACTTCCTTGATGGAAGCTGTGATGAAACCGATCTCGCCGGGTCCGAGCGCCTCCATGGCAACCATCTTCGGCGTCAGCACGCCGACGCGCTCCACCTGGTACTTCGCATCCGTCCCCATCATGCGGATGGTCATGCCCTTCTTCAGCGTTCCGTCGATGACGCGCACCAGAACCATGACGCCGAGATAAGCGTCGTACCAGCTGTCGACGAGCAGCGCCTTCAGGGGCGCGGCGTCGCCGCCCTCGCTCTTCGGGGCGGGCAGCTTATGGACGATCGCCTCCAGCACGTCCGGAATGCCGAGACCGGTCTTGGCAGAGATCAGCACGGCGTCGGAGGCGTCGATGCCGATCACTTCCTCGATCTGCTCCTTGATCCGCTCCGGCTCGGCCGCAGGCAGGTCGATCTTGTTCAGAACGGTGACGAGCTCGTGATTGTTGTCGATCGCCTGGTAGACATTGGCGAGCGTCTGGGCTTCGACGCCCTGGCTGGCGTCGACGACGAGCAGCGAACCTTCGCAGGCCGAAAGCGAGCGCGAGACCTCGTAGGCGAAGTCGACGTGGCCGGGCGTGTCGATGAGGTTCAGCACATAGGTTTCGCCGTCGTTCGCCTTGTAGTGCAGGCGAACGGTCTGGGCCTTGATGGTGATGCCGCGCTCGCGCTCGATATCCATGCTGTCCAGGACCTGCTCGGACATTTCGCGCTCGGCAAGGCCGCCGGTCGACTGGATCAGCCGGTCGGCGAGCGTCGATTTGCCGTGATCGATATGCGCCACGATCGAGAAGTTGCGGATATGCGACAGGGGCGTCTTGGAAGATGGTGTGCTCATGGGCCGCATATAGCAGCGCGATCAGGCGGCGCAAAGCGGGAAATGAAGGCTTCGTTCACTATAAATCCGGGCGCCTGACCGGCCGTTCCGCTCGCGCTTCCGTCTCTGCGAGTGCCACGGCATTCGGCACCTGGGCGCTTTTGAATTCGAAGCTGTCGCAGAGATCGGGCGGGACGCGTTCGCGCGAGCGGAGGCGAACGAGCACGAAAAGGGCGTAGAGGAGCGCCACCGTCATCGTCGCATAGATGAAGGTCCGTTGGCCGAAGGCCGGCGTCAGCAAGGTCACGAGCATCGGCACGAGGGTCGCCGACGCCGACCAGGCGACCAGCATGGTGCTGGCGAGCGGCACGAAATCTGCCGGATCGGTGCGATCGTTGGCATGCGCATTGGCGATCGAATAGACCGTCTCGACCGCCCCCGCGAACATCGCGAAAACCAGCATGAGCAGGAGAAGGTTGTCGAAGGAGACGGCGAGCGCAGCGATGCCCGCCGCGATGACGAGCGTACAGGTGGCGATGAGGACGATCCGGCGGTCGGTGCGGTCTGAAAGGGCGCCCATCGGATATTGGATGAAGAGCAGGCCGAACTGCATGACGAACATCAATGCCGCTACTTCCTTCTGACTGACGGAATTGGCGGCGGCGTAGATCGGCGTAAAGCCTTGCACCAGCATGGAAAGGCCGCCGGAGGCAAGCACGCCGATGAAGGCGACCGGAGAAATCCGCCAGACCATGGGAATGTCGATGCTGACCCTGGCAGGGGCGGGCGGCGTCGGCAGCCGCGTGAGGCCGATCGGCAGGATGGCGACCGCGGTGAAGAAGATCGTGACGATCGGGGCGAGATTGCCCTCGACCGGGATTTGCCCGAAGAGCCAGGCGCCGGCGCCAAGCCCGATGACATAGGCCATGTAGAAGAGCGCCATCGCCCGGCCGCGCCAGTGGTTCTCGCTGGCATGATTGAGCCAGCTCTGCGTGATGATGAAATTCATGTTGGCCGCAATGCCGTAGAGGCCGCGTGCGACGACCCAAAGCAGCGGGTGGACGCCGAGGCTGATCATCAGCGCCGCGAGAATGACCAGCGCCATCGAGCAGGAAAAGGCGCGGGCGTGGCCTACGCGGCGAATGAGCGAGCCGCCCATGAGGCAGCCGATCAGCCCGCCGAAGGCAATCGCCGTCACGGCGGCTCCCGGGACCCAATCCGGCGCCGCCGAGCGCGTCAGCACGAAGGGCACATAGGCGAGCATCATGCCGTTGCCGACCGCGACAGATGTCATCGAGGCGACTATGCTCGCGATCGACAGCAGCGACGAAGGAGATCGATGCATCTGCCTGTCCTCCTGCCGATCGTCTGAAGCTGATCTAAATTATTGAAGTTGAATGTTTTTCAGAACCGGCGCAGAATCCGGACGATAAGCCAGGACGCGGCCCGGGGCTGTCGTCAAAGCGGCATGCGCAAAACTTATTTCTCGCTCCGATCGTCTTGACTCCACTATATGAGAAATGCAATCTCTGATAATGGAAAACGCGATTGCCCCTCTCGAAGAGACCATGGCCATGCGCCTGCGCGAGCTGCGCATGGCGCGGGACCTGACGCTTGACGACCTGGCCGGCCGCTCCGGCGTCAGCCGCGCTATGATTTCGCGCATCGAGCGCGGCGAGGCGAGCCCGACGGCGCAGCTTCTGGCGAAGCTCTGCAGCGCGTTGGGCACGACGCTTTCGGCGCTTTTTGCTTCCGAAAGGAGCGAGGCCTCGCCCTTGGCCCGGCACGCGGAGCAGCGGCTGTGGCGCGATCCCGAAAGCGGCTATCTGCGCCGTTCGGTTTCACCCGAAGGCGTCGGTTCGCCGGTCGACATCGTCGAGGTCGAGTTTCCGCCCGGTGCTCGTGTCGTCTTCGAGCGACAGCCCATGGACCGCGGCATCACCCAGCACCTCTGGCTTTTCTCCGGCCGCCTCGAATTGACGATGGAAAGCGGACGGCAGCTCCTGGAGCCGGGCGACTGCCTGTTCATGGGGCTTGAAGAGGCCCACATCTTTCACAATCCCCACGAAGAGCCGGCGCATTACGCCGTCATCCTCTGCCGCAACAAGGTCTGACATGCCCGACGTCGATATCCGCGTGCTCACCGCAGGAGACACCTTGGCCGCCCTGCCGGCTCTGGCCGAAATTCTCTCCGATTGCGTCGAAGGCGGCGCTTCGGTCGGCTTCATGCAACCGTTTTCGCCGAATGACGCCGTTCACTTCTGGGAGGGCGTCGCCGCGGCCGTCGGGCGCAGCGAAACGGTGCTCCTCTCGGCCGAAGTCGACGGCCGGATGGTCGGCACCGTGCAGCTCGGCGTCAGCACCATGCCGAACCAGCCGCATCGCGCCGACGTCAGAAAGCTGCTCGTCCACCGCGACGCCCGCGGTCTCGGCCTGTCGCGTCGCCTGATGGATGCGGCCGAGGCGGAAGCCGTCAGGCGCGGCAGAAGAGTGCTGGTCCTCGACACGGCGACCGGCGAGCCGGCGGAAGCGATCTACGAGCGCTTTGGCTGGACGCGCGCCGGTATCGTTCCCGACTATGCGTTGATGCCGGACGGCCGCTATTGCGCAACGACGTTCTTCTACAAGCACCTTGCCACATAGGGCGGCTCGGATGGCCTCATCCGGTGCTGCCGCGATCACGAAACGAAGAAGTGCGAGAGGCCCTGGCCGGCGGCGAAAGCGGCATAGCCGAGAACTGCGAAATAAACGGTGGTCGCGACCAGGAAGAAATAGCCGCCGGCCACCATCAGCCCGTCGCGCTGGATGATGCCGAGCGACAGGAGCAGGATGGCGATGCCGGGCAGGGTGTTCGACAGCGGAATCAGCCCGAGCGGAAACATGAGAAGCACGCCGCCGGCCATGATCATCAGGCCGTTGAAACGGTTCATCAGGGCGCCTTCGGTCAGGAAATTGAGCCGCGGGCGCACATAGCGGTCGAGCTTCGAGACCAGTGCCGCACCTTTTCGGAGCGTCGGCACGAGCTTTTCCGTGGCGATCTCCCGGTCGAGGATGCGCTTCGGCAGCCAGGGCATGCGATTGAGGGTGATCGCGAGCGAAATGAGAATGATGGCCGCCCCGAAGACGGTGCTGACGCCCGGAATGGAAACCGGGATCAGGAACGGCAGGGTCAGCAGCGCGCAGAGAAGGAGGAAGCCCTGCTCGCCGATCTCGATCATCAGCTCGCGCAGCGTGATCGTGTTGCCTCTGATCGACGCGATCATGCCGGTGAGCGTGTCGCTGAGGCTGCGTTGCGAATCGCCGAACTCGACCGCCATAATTTTTCCCTTCACGGTTTGCGGGCGCTCCATGCGGTGCCCGCGGCTCGCATTCTTTACGCCGAACCGGGCCTGGCAGACCATAGCGCCAGGCGCATGAACCTCCGGTTAGCGGGCCCTCTGGTCAGCAATGTGGCGAGGTCCGGCAGAAATGGTGCACCGCAATACTCCCGATAGAGGAAAGTAGAAGGCCCCTTCATCTTCCTGCCGCAATCGATAGTATGAACCGATCCTGAGCACCAATGGGGACAATTGATTCGATGATCAAGAAATGCGCCATCCTGGCTGTCGTGGCCGTCTATCTTTCCGGATGCACCACCACCGATCCCTATACGGGAGAACAGAAGATGTCGAACACGGCCGGAGGCGCTTTGATCGGCGCGGGTCTCGGCGCTGCGACCGGTCTTCTGGTGGGCGGCAGTGCGGCGGGCCGGCGTGATGCCGCTCTTGTCGGCGCAGGCATCGGCGCTCTCGGCGGCGGCCTGGTCGGAAACTACATGGATCAGCAGGAATCCGAACTGCGGGCGCAGTTGCAGGGCACCGGCGTTTCGGTCACCCGCGCCGGCGATCGCATCATCCTGAACATGCCGTCGAACATCACCTTCGCGACCGACCGCGACCAGGTGATTCCGGCCTTCTACTCGACGCTCGACTCGGTTGCGATCGTGCTGCGCAAGTTCAACAAGACGCTGATCGACGTCGACGGTCACACCGACTCGACCGGCAGCGCCTCCTACAACCAGGGACTTTCGGAGCGGCGCGCGGCCTCGGTCGCCAACTATCTCGCCAGCCGCGGCGTCGACCAGCGGCGCATGTCGGCAGTAGGCTACGGCCTGGAGCGGCCGATTGCGTCGAACGCCACCGAGGTCGGCCGTGCCCAGAACCGCCGCGTCGAAATCTCGATCGCGCCGATCAAACAGGGCTGAACGGCTTCAACGTGATGACGAAGGGCCGCGCGGATTGTCCGGGCGGCCTTTTCAATTTCCGAAATGCCCCTCATCCGGCCTGCCGGCCACCTTCTCCCCGCTGACGGGGAGAAGGTGACTCGCGGCGCCGTCTCCGTCCCTCGATCGACCTAGACGGGATGAGGAAAAGTGTGCGCGGTTTTCCGCCCGCATAGGGCGGCCCGACCTAAAAGCATCGTGATCTGGTCTCAGTCTAGGAGGCGAAGGTGGTGCCCCTGTCCCTTCTCCCCGCTTGCGGGGAGAAGGTGGCGGCAGCCGGATGAGGGGCGATGCTGCGTCACCCCTTCGGCGGATAGTCGTGCCTGTTTCCGCGGAAGTCGGTGACCGTGTAGCAGCCGCCGCCCTCCGCCTCGATCGCGCTGGCGCTGACGACGGCCTTGCCGTGGCCCCCGGGAATGTCGAGGATGTAGGCGGGCTGGCAGAGGCCGGATACGCGTCCGCGCAGAGAGGCGACGAGCGCCTGGCCCTCCTCGATGGACAGCCGGAAATGGCCGGTGCCGGGCGCAAGATCCGGATGGTGCAGGTAATAGGGCTTGATCCGTGTCTCGACGAAGGCGCGCATCAGTGCGGCGAGCACGTCCGGATCGTCATTGACGCCTTTCAGCAGCACCGACTGGCTCACCATGACGATGCCCGCATCGATCAGCCGCGCGGCGGCGGCGCGGGCCTCGGCGGTGAGTTCCCGCGGATGGTTGGCATGAAGCGCCACATAGGTCGCCTTGCCGCTGCTCTTCAAAGCGGCGATCAGCCCCGCATCCACCCGGTCCGGCTCGACCACCGGCACGCGCGTGTGGAAGCGCACGACCTTGACATGGTCGATTTCTGCGAGCCGCACCATGATATCGCCGAGCCGCCGGGGCGAGAGCACCAGCGGATCGCCGCCGGTCAGGATCACTTCCCAGATTTCCGGGCGCCCGGCGATATAGGCGAGCGCCGCATCGAGTTCCGCGGGCGTGAGCGTGCCGAGACCCTCGGGGCCGACCATTTCGCGGCGGAAACAGAAGCGGCAGTAAACCGGGCAGACATGAACCGCCTTCAGGAGCACCCGGTCCGGATAGCGGTGGACGATACCGGCAACCGGGCTGTGCGCTCCGTCGCCGATCGGATCGGCACGCTCTTCAGGCATGAGCGTGAGTTCGGCCATGTCGGGCACGAACTGCCGCGCAATCGGGTCGTTCGGATCGTCCCGGTCGACCAGGCGGGCGATCGTCGGGCTGATGGCGACGGCGTAGCGGGACGCGACCCGGGAGATCGCCTCTTCCTGCTCTCGACCGACCAGACCGGCGTCGGCGAGCTCACGCGCTGTTCTGATGGCGCGTTCCGCGGTCATGGCGTGGCCTCCGCGACCGGGGCCCAAAGGACCTGATCGATGCGGGATGCGCCCGTTGCCAGCATGACCAGCCGGTCGAAGCCGAGTGCGATGCCGCTCGCCTCGGGCATGCCGGCGAGCGCCGCGAGGAAATCCTCGTCGATCGGGTAGGTCTCGCCGTAGACCCGCGCCTTCTCCGCCATTTCCAGTTCGAACCGGCGGCGCTGCTCGGCGGCATCGGTCAATTCACCGAAGGCATTTGCGAGTTCGACGCCGCAGGCATAGAGCTCGAAACGCTCTGCCACGCGAGAGTCTGCGGCTGCAGGCCGGGCAAGCGCTGCCTCGGCAACCGGATATTCGTCGAGGATCGTGGCGCGCCCGAAGCCGAGATTGGGCTCGATCCTTTCGACGAGCACGCGGCTGAAGAGATCGGCCCAGCTATCGTCTCCGGCGACACGCAAGCCCGCCTCCCGCATGGCCGCCGCCAGGCTCTCGCGGTCGGTGGAGCCGTCTTCCCGGACCGAGGCGAGGAGGTCGAGCCCCGCGAAGCGCGCGAAGGCCTCGGCGACGGAGAGCCGCTCCGGCTCGGCGAAAGGATCGCATTCATGCCCCTGATAGACGAGGGACCGAGCGGCGACTGTCTCTGCGGCGAGCGCGAGAATCTCGCCGCAGTCGTGCATCAGCGTCTCGTAGCCCTCCTCGGCGCGGTACCATTCGAGCATGGTGAATTCCGGATGATGCAGCGGGCCCCGCTCGCGGTTGCGGTAGACATGGGCGAAACAGGCGATGCGCCGCTCGCCGGCGGCGATGAGCTTCTTGCAGGCGAATTCGGGCGAGGTGTGGAGATAGAGCGGCTGGACGGAGCCGTCGAGCCCAAGCGCCTCGGTCGCAAAGGCATGCAGATGCGCCTCGTTGCCCGGCGACACCTGCAGCGCTGCCGTGTCGACCTCGATGAAGTCGCGTTCGTCGAAGAACCGGCGGAGCGCCGACTGGATGCGGTTGCGCCCGATCAGGAAGGGGCGCCGGTCGGCATGGACGTCGGGAGTCCACCAGGGAGAAGCATGCGGCATGGTCGGTTCGGTCCAGGCTTTCTTCCGCGCGAATGCCCGCTCAGGCTGGCTATTTGCGCGAAATTAGGATAGTGGCGGCGCGAAAACTGAATTTTCGCGTCCCTTCCGGGCCGATCTCCGGCCCGCTCGTGTCGCTGATACCTCTGTTACAAGGAAGACTAATGGTCAAGGTCATCGCTTCTTCGGTCCGCAAGGGCAACGTTCTCGACGTCGACGGCAAACTCTATGTCGTGCTCACCGCGCAGAACTTCCATCCGGGCAAGGGCACGCCGGTCACGCAGGTCGACATGCGCCGCATCTCCGACGGCGTGAAGGTCTCCGAGCGCTACCGCACGACCGAGCAGGTCGAGCGCGCCTTCGTCGAAGACCGCGAGCACACCTTCCTTTATGAAGATGGCGAAGGCTTCCACTTCATGAACCCGGAAAGCTACGACCAGCTCGTCATGAGCTCCGAAGACATCGGCGACCTGAAGGCCTATCTTCAGGAAGGCATGGCCGTGATGCTGTCGATCCACGAAGGCATTGCCATCGCCATCGACCTGCCGCGCCACGTCACTCTCGAAATCACCGAGACCGAGCCGGTCGTCAAGGGCCAGACGGCCTCCTCCTCCTACAAGCCGGCCGTGCTTTCGAACGGGGTTCGTACCCTGGTGCCGCCGCACATCCAGGCTGGCACCCGCGTCGTCATTGCGACGGAAGACGGCTCCTATGTCGAGCGCGCCAAGGACTGATCTGGTCCGGGCAGAAGTCGAAACGGGGACGGCAGTCTTTGACTGCCGTCCCCGTTTTCGTTTCCCGTGCGTAGCCGCAAATCCGGCCCGCATTTCATAAACGCTCCAGCACGTTGAAACGACGCACGTCCGCACGGAAAACCGCTACACATTTTTCCTGGATGTGCTTTAGGATGCCGCCCTCTGGATCGGGATGAGAGGTGCGGCACTGCATGTTTCCACTATCGCATATGATGAAGTCGTTCATTCGCAAGGGGACGCTTACGGTAATCGATGCCGACGGCAAGAGGCACGTCTTTGCCGGCGAGCCGGGGCCGAGCGTGACGATGCGGCTGACCGACAAGCGACTCTATCGCAGCCTCGTCTTCAATGCCGAGCTGGCCGCCGGTGAAGCCTATATGGACGGGACCATGCGGTTCGAGGAAGGCTCGACGCTGCGGGACTTCCTGACGCTCTTTTCGATCAACCGCCTGTCGCTCGGCTCCTATCCGACCCAGAAGCTGTTGCGGGCGGTGAAAATGCGTTTCCGCAAGCGCCAGCAGGCCAATCCCAAGGGCAAGGCGCAGCAGAACGTCGCGCATCATTACGATCTGGGCAATGATTTCTACCAGCTGTTCCTCGACGAGAACATGCTCTATTCCTGCGCCTATTTCCGCGAGCCGGACGAGACGCTGGAGGCTGCGCAGCGCAACAAGCTGCGGCTGCTTGCGGCAAAGCTCTGTCTGAAGCCGGGCATGAGGGTGCTCGACATCGGCTGCGGCTGGGGCGATCTCGCCCTCTATCTGGCCGCGCTCGAAGACGTCGAGGTTCTGGGTGTCACGCTTTCCAGGGAACAGCAGGCGCTCGCCTCCGAGCGGGCACGTGCGGCCGGAATGGCCGACCGCGTGCGCTTTGAGCTCAAGGACTATCGCGATGTCGAGGGGCCGTTCGACCGGATCGTTTCGGTCGGCATGTTCGAGCATGTCGGCGTCCATCACTACGACGAGTTCTTCAAGAAACTGAATGCGCTGATGCCGGATGACGGGCTGGCCGTGCTCCATTCGATCGGCCATATGAGCCCGCCCGGCATGGCAAGCGCCTGGCTGCGGAAATATATCTTCCCCGGCGCCTATTCCCCGGCACTGTCGGAGGTGTTCGAGGTGGTCGAACGCAATAGCCTGTGGGTGACCGATCTCGAATTCCTGCGCGTGCACTATGCGACGACGCTCGCCCATTGGGGCGCGCGCTTCGATGAGAATCGCGACAAGGTGGTGGCGATGTACGACGAGCGCTTCGCCCGCATGTGGGAGTTCTACCTGATCAGCGCGGAAATGATGTTCCGCACCGGCAGCCAGCTCGTCTTCCATATGCAGCTGTCGCGTTCACGAGACGCGGCGCCGATCGTTCGCGACTACGTCACCGATCTGCAGCGCACCTATATCGAAAAGGAAAAGGCGCTCGATCTGGCGGTTTAACTCAACCCCAGGCTTACCCCTCCCCAACCCCTCCCCACAAGGGGGAGGGGTTTAACTTGCCTCACCGTCACCGCGTCGCCATCGTTTTGGCGCGGAGAGTGCCGCGGGGAAGCCCCCTTGTGAGGAGGGGTTGGGGAGGGGTTGCGGACGCCGATCATATAGTTCGGACACCGTCGAAGAAGACGCGGTGCCGCCGATCCGCCGCCTTGACGCGTCATGAATCGGCGCCTATTTAGAATTATTCTAAAGAAGGCTTCGTGATGCTCTCCCGACTTTTCTCCCGTTACAAACGACCGTTCCTGTCCTTGAGCGAACAGGAAATCCTTGCCCTCGCCATATCCTCGGAAGAGGACGATGGGCGCATCTATCTCGCCTATGCCGACGCTCTGCGCGCAAAATATCCCCATTCCGCAAGGGTCTTCGAGGAAATGGCGGAGGAGGAGAGCCATCACCGTCAGGCCTTGATCGACCTGCATGTCGCCCGTTTCGGCAACCGCATCCCGCTCGTTAGGCGCGAGCACGTGCGCGATTTCCCGGAGCGCAAGCCCGATTGGCTGATCGCCGAGATGCCGATCGAGAAGGCGCGCGCGGAAGCCGAGGCGATGGAGGAGGCGGCGCACCGGTTTTACGTCGAGGCCGCGGCGCGCACGCGGGACGCGGCGACGCGCAAGCTCTTGGGCGATCTGGCGATTGCCGAGAAGTCGCATGAATCGCTCGCCCGCCGGCTCGGCGAAAAGCATACGCCGGTCGACGTGCGCCACGAGGAAGATGAGACCTCACGCCGCCAGTTCATACTCACCTATGTGCAGCCGGGCCTCGCGGGCCTGATGGATGGCTCCGTTTCGACGCTCGCGCCGATCTTCGCCGCAGCCTTCGCCACGCAGGATACATGGCAGACCTTTCTCGTCGGCCTGTCGGCCTCCGTCGGCGCGGGCATCTCGATGGGTTTCACCGAGGCGGCGCATGATGACGGCAAGCTTTCCGGCCGCGGCTCGCCGGTCAAGCGCGGGCTTGCCTCGGGCATCATGACGGCACTCGGCGGTCTCGGCCACGCTCTGCCCTATCTCATTCCGCATTTCTGGACCGCGACAATGACGGCGGCGGCAATCGTCTTCTTCGAACTGTGGGCAATCGCCTTCATTCAGAACCGCTACATGGAAACGCCCTTCCTGAGGGCCGCCTTCCAGGTGGTGCTCGGTGGCGGGCTGGTTCTTGCCGCCGGCATCGTCATAGGGAATGCTTAGAGACCGCAACCGCTCCTCCCTCATTCTCTGTGCTTGTCACAGAGATCCGGCAGCGCCACGTCCGTGACGCGGGAAGCGTTCTGTCAGCCCAAGGAGCACAGGAATGAGGAGCTTTGTGGAGGCGTGCGCGTTACGCCAGCGTCCGCTTGCGGGTATCCGAGCGATTTCACCGACACGCAACAAAAAAGGCCGCAGGATGCGGCCTTTTTGAAAGGAGCTGTTTCGGCAGGATCAGTTTCCGACGGAACCGACGAGCACTTCCCCGCTATTGTCGATGGTGACCCAACGGCCGCTGTGGTTCGTCGCCTGGCGCTTGAGGAAGCGGTAGGGCGTGTGCGTCCACAGCCTCACCCCATCGTCGAGATTGTCGAGAATGAAGTCGCCCTGAGCTGTGCGGACCGTCAGCACCGCATGGCCCTCGCCATCGGGCTTGCGCACGACAGTCATCAGCAGGTTGCCGGCGGAGAAGCCCTTCTGCATGAGGCGTCTGCGCTTTTCGAGCGCGAAGTCCTCGCAATCGCCCTGTCTCCCCGGATAGGACCACACCTCGTCCCGGCCGGTAAGCTCGATGTCGGTTACCGGCGCGATCTGCCGGTTGACGGAGGCGTTGACCTGCCGAATGGCGGCCCAGCCGCCGGCGGTGACACGCGGCGGCACCTTAGCCTTCGAACGGACGTTGCACTCGCCCCTGTACTTCTGACAGAACTCGTAATGCCCGATCGGCTGCGAGGTCACCGCGCCGGTCTGCATCCAGGGAGTAGCTCCCGCCTGTGCGGGAATTGCCGTGTTCGTTGAAATGAAAAGCGCACACAGCGCTGCGAAACTTGCCTTAACCCCGGTCCAAGACGCCATACAGATCCCCTGCAACGCGCCCGCATCCGTACCTTCCGGATCGATCCGCGCAATCAAAAGTTGTCGACAGCTTTATTAGGAATTTCCCCTGCGCTGCTCTAATCGTTAATAAAGAGTTAATATACTCCGCTTGTCGGAGTCAATCGCCTGATTCGGACTAGTCCGTTTTATGGTTAAGGTTCGCGGCAGGCGGACGCAGAAGCCCGCCAGCGCAAGGGCTTGGCTGTGCCTTGCGAAGCGATCTCAGGGAACTTTGATTAGGCCGGATGGATTAACCGAGCGCTCAGGCTTTGGTCAGCATGGCGTCGATCGCCTGTTTCAATTTGGCAATGTCCTCCTCGCGGGACAACCGGTGGTCGCCGTCGCGGATCAGGGTCATGACGACGTCGTCGGCCGGCATGTGCTCCATCAGCTTGAGGGCATGCGTGTAGGGGACGTCCGGATCGCGCATGCCCTGGAGGATATGCACCGGGCAGCCGGTTTCGATCGGCCCTTTCATGACGAGGTTGTTGCGGCCATCCTCGATCAGCGCGCGGGTGAAGACATTGGGCTCGGGGCTGTATTCCGATGGCTCTTCGAAATAACCCCGTTCGGCGAGCGAGGTCCTTTCGGCCTCGGTAAGATTGGGCTCGATGAGCTCGGCGGTGAAGTCCGGGGCCGGGGCGATCAGCACGAGGCCGCAGAGGCGGCCGACCCCACCTTCTCCATGATGGGCGCCGCCTTTGAGCTTCTCGGCAAGGCGCAGCGCGACCCAGGCGCCCATGGAGGAACCGATCAGGATCATGCGCCCCGTCGCGGCGTGATCGATCACGGCGAGACTCTCCTCGACCCAGCGCGAGATCGTGCCGTCCCTGTAGTCGCCGTCCGACGCGCCGTGGCCGGAATAGTCGAAGCGAATGCAGTCGGTGCCGGCCTCGCGCGCGTGCCGCTCGACCTCCACCGCCTTCGTCCCGGTCATGTCCGATCGGTAGCCGCCGAGCCAGACCAGCGCCGGATGCCGCGGATCCCCGTCTTTCATATCCGGCGGATTTCCCGTGCGGAAGATACGCATGGCGATGCTTCTCGCCGCAGCGCCCGTTCCTACTTCGATCCGCGTGATCTCGGTTTCAGCCGGCGTCGTCGACATCGAGTAACTCCTGAAGGCCTGGTAATGACGGATTTCCTTCTAAAACAGATTCTTTCGGGTATCGACAGAGGATGATTTTCATTGCGGGCCATGCTATTGACTCTGGAGCCGCAATTCACACATTGCCGTCAGTGACTGTTTCAAGCGCTTCTGTTTGAGATCGCGCTGACCGTTTGACCGAATATTTACTATCAATAGCTCGAGGAGAGTACGACCATTCGCAGACCCTTCAAAGCGGACGCTCCAGTCAAGGAAGGACCGCGCGCAAACAAGGAAATCCGGGTCCCCCGGGTTCAGCTTATCGATGCCGAAGGCCAGAACTTGGGCAGCATTCCGATCGACCAGGCGCTCCGCATGGCGGACGAGGCCGGTCTCGACCTCGTAGAGATCGCACCGAACTCCGATCCGCCGGTGTGCAAGATCCTCGACCTCGGCAAGCTGAAATACGCGAACCAGAAGAAAGCCGCCGAGGCGCGCAAGAAGCAGAAGATCGTCGAGATCAAGGAAATCAAGATGCGCCCCAACATCGACACCCATGATTATGAGGTGAAGATGAAGGCCATGAACCGCTTCTTCGAGGAAGGCGACAAGGTCAAGGTGACGCTGAAGTTCCGCGGCCGCGAAATGGCCCACCAGGAACTCGGCATGAAACTTCTGATGCAGGTCAAGGACGACACCCAGGAAATCGCCAAGGTGGAAGCCGAACCCAAGCTCGAAGGCCGCCAGATGATGATGGTGCTTGCGCCGAAGTGATCGGCGGAGCCTGATAGACCAGACACGCTTGGTGAAGCCGCCCCGGGAGGAGTTCGTGGGGCGGCTTTCCTTTTTGGCAAGGCTTACGCGCGAGCGGCCTCCGGACCGCTTGCCTTTTCCGGGATGTGCGGTTATAAGCCCCCGTCCGAACGGTCCGGCAGGGCATGCCGTGGCCGTTCTTAACGCTGGAAATGGGCTTCGTCTGCCTGTTTCGCATATCAAGAACAATGGAGTAGCAAAATGCCCAAGATGAAGACGAAATCGTCTGCCAAAAAGCGGTTCAAAATCACCGCAACCGGCAAGGTTAGAGCTGCTGCTGCTGGCAAGCGCCACGGCATGATCAAGCGGTCCAACAAGTTCATTCGCGACGCGCGCGGAACCATGGTTCTCGCTGAGCCTGATGGCAAGAAGGTCGTCAAGAACTACCTGCCTAACGGTCTTTAAGACGTCTGGCGATTTGGATTTTAAGGAGATCATGACATGGCACGTGTAAAACGCGGCGTAACCTCCCACGCCAAGCACAAGAAGACGCTCAAGGCCGCCAAGGGCTTCTACGGCCGCCGCAAGAACACCATCCGCGCCGCCAAGGCAGCGGTGGATCGTTCCAAGCAGTTTGCTTACCGCGACCGCAAGGTCAACAAGCGCAATTTCCGCGCACTCTGGATCCAGCGCATCAACGCTGCCGTCCGCGAGTTCGGCCTGACCTACGGCCGCTTCATCGACGGTCTGAACAAGGCCGGCATCGAAGTCGACCGCAAGGTTCTGTCCGACATGGCGATCCATGAGCCGGCAGCATTCGGCGCCCTGGTCGAAGCTTCCAAGAAGGCGCTCGCCTATCTCAAGGAAGCCGGCACGGCAAACGAGTTTGAAAGCGCTGTCCGTTAAGCCAGCGTTTTCCCAAGACCGTTTCTGAAATTGTTGGGAAACCCGCGCTGGCAGGGCTGGCGCGGGTTTTTCTTGTTCGGCTCGCGGCGCGATCCTATCGCCGAAGGGTCGAACCGATACACGAACCGCATCGAGGCAGGACAGAATGAGCGAACTGGAAACATTGGAACGGACCTTGCTGGCGGAAATCGACGCTGCCGCCGACGAGGGCGCGATCGAGGCGGTGCGCGTCGGCGCGCTCGGCAAGAAGGGATCGATCTCGGAATTGCTGAAGACGCTCGGTTCGATGAGCCCGGAGGAACGCCAGACCCGCGGCGCGCGCATCAATGCGCTGAAGAACACGGTGACGGAGGCGATCTCCGCCCGCAAGACGGCGCTCAAGGATGCGGCGATCGCCGAACGGCTGGCGCGCGAGACGGTGGACATCAGCCTGCCCGTCCGGTCCTCGCCGGCCGAGCGCGGCCGCATCCATCCGATCAGCCAGATCGTCGACGAGATCACCGCGATCTTCGGCGACATGGGTTTCTCAATTGCCGAGGGACCGGATATCGAGACCGACTACTACAACTTCACCGCGCTGAACTTCCCCGAAGGTCATCCGGCCCGCGAGATGCACGACACCTTCTTCTTCGCGCCCGACGAGAAGGGTGAGCGCAAGGTGCTGCGCACGCACACCTCGCCGGTGCAGATACGCACGATGGAGGCCGGGCAGCCGCCGATCCGCATCATCATTCCCGGCAAGACCTATCGCCAGGATTCCGACGCGACCCACTCGCCGATGTTCCACCAGGTGGAAGGCCTTGTCATCGACAGGACGGCGAATGTCGCCAACATGCGCTGGGTGCTTGAGGAATTCTGCAAGGCCTTCTTCGAGGTCGATCAGGTGACGATGCGCTTCCGCCCGTCCTTCTTCCCGTTCACGGAACCCTCCTTCGAGGTCGACATCCAGTGCGACCGCTCCGGCCCGATCGTCAAGTTCGGCGAGGGCAAGGACTGGATGGAGATCCTCGGCTGCGGCATGGTGCATCCGAACGTGCTCAGGGCCGGCGGCCTCGATCCGGACGAATATCAGGGCTTCGCCTGGGGCATGGGCCTCGACCGCATCGCCATGCTGAAATACGGCATGCCCGACCTGCGCGACTTCTTCAATGCCGATGTCCGCTGGATGACCCATTACGGCTTCCGCCCGCTCGACATGCCGACGCTCTTCGGCGGCCTCTCGGCGTGACCCGCGCAGAAAATCAAGGACACAGGTGACATCATGAAGTTCACGCTCTCCTGGCTGAAGGACCATCTGGAAACCGACGCCTCGCTCGAGGAAATCTGCGCCCGCCTGACGATGATCGGGCTGGAAGTCGAGGATGTCGACGACAAGGCGGCCTTCAAGCCCTTCGTCATCGCCAGGGTGATCTCCGCCGAGCAGCACCCAAATGCCGACAAGCTCAGAGTGCTGATGGTCGATACCGGCTCCGGCGAGCCGGTGCAGGTCGTCTGCGGCGCGCCGAACGCGCGCAAGGGCCTCGTCGGCGCCTTCGCCGCGCCCGGCACCTACGTGCCCGGCATCGGCGTGACGCTCTCCGTCGGCAACATCCGCGGCGTCGAGAGCCGCGGCATGATGTGCTCGGAAAAGGAGCTGGAGATCTCCGACGATCACACCGGCATCATCGACCTGCCCGAGGATGCGCCTCTGGGCACCAGCTATGCGGACTATGCCGGCCTCGACGATCCGGTCATCGAGATCAACCTGACGCCGAACCGGCCGGATTGCACCAGCGTCCACGGCATCGCCCGCGATCTCGCGGCATCCGGTCTCGGCACCTTGAAGACGCGCCCGGCGCCGTCCTTCGCCGTGGAAGGCGAGACGCCCGTCAAGGTTCGACTCGATCTGGGCGAGGACAGGCATCTCTGCCCCGGCTTCGCGCTTCGCCTCGTGCGCGGCGTGAAGAACGGCCCGAGCCCCGCCTGGATGCGCCAACGGCTGACGGCCATCGGCCTCCGCCCGATCAACGCGCTGGTCGATATCACCAACTATCTGACCTTCGACCAGGGCCGGCCGCTGCACGTCTTCGACGCGGCGAAGGTCGCGGGCAACCTGACGGTCCGCCGTGCAAGGGAAGGCGAAAAGGTACTGGCGCTCGACACGCGCGAATATACGCTGTCGCCGGCCAATGTGGTGATCGCCGACGAAGAAGGCGTCGAGTCGATCGGCGGCATCATGGGCGGCGAGCATTCCGGCTGTGACGAGAACACCACCGACGTGCTGATCGAATCGGCGCTCTGGGATCCGATGAATATCGCCAAGACCGGCCGCACGCTCGGCATCATCACCGATGCGCGCTACCGCTTCGAGCGCGGCGTCGATCCGGAATACATGGCGCCCGGCCTCGAACGGGCGACCGAGCTGGTGCTGGAGCTCTGCGGCGGCACCGCGGCCAAGATGGACGTCGTCGGCTATGACGGCCACGAGCCCAGGTCCGTCGATTTCCCGGTCTCGGAGGTCAGGCGCCTGACCGGCCTCGAGGTCTCCTCCGAGGAGAGCGTTTCCATCCTCAGGAAGCTCGGCTTCGGCGTCGAGGGCTCCGGCGAACGCCTGACGGTAGCCGTTCCCTCCTGGCGGCCGGATATCGACGGCAAGGCTGACCTCGTAGAGGAGGTCATGCGCATCCATGGCGTCGACAACATCGTCGCCGCGCCGCTTGCAAGCCACAATGCCGTCAACGGCAAGATCCTGACGACCCTGCAGATCCGCACGCGCCAGGCCAGGCGCGCGCTTGCAACCCGCGGCATGCTCGAAGCCGTCACCTGGTCCTTCATCCCGGAAGGGCATGCGAAGCTCTTCGGCGGCGGCCAGCCGGAACTCAAGCTCGCCAATCCGATCGCCGCCGACATGTCCGACATGCGTCCGTCGCTTCTGCCGGGTCTTCTGGCCGCGGCGCAGCGCAATGCCGACAAGGGCTATGGCGATGTCGCCATTTTCGAGGTTTCCGGCACCTATGAAGGTGATACGCCCGAGGCGCAGCGGCGTGTCGCCGGCGGCGTGCGCCGCGGCACAGCGTCGCTCAACGGCACCGGCCGCCTTTGGTCGAACGCCGTAAAGGGCGGCGGCAAGCCGGTCGATGTCTTCGACGCGAAGGCCGATGCCATCGCCGTGCTCGAGGCCTGCGGCGTGCCCATGGCCAATGTCCAGTTCGAAGCCGGCGGCCCGGCCTGGTATCATCCCGGCCGCTCGGGGACGATCAAGCTCGGTCCGAAGATCGTCCTCGGCGCTTTCGGGGAGTTCCACCCGAAGACCCTCGACGCGCTCGATGTCTCCGGACCGCTTTCAGGCTTCGAGATCTATATCGATGCCATGCCGGAGCCGAAGAAGAAGGCGACCCGCACCAAGCCGGCGCTGGAGCTTTCGCCGTTCCAGGCAGTCAAACGCGACTTCGCCTTCGTCGTAGACAAGGGGGTCGAGGCCGCCGCGATCGTCAGGGCCGCCTCCGGCGCCGACCGGAAACTGGTAACGGCAGTCAACGTCTTCGACGTCTTCGAAGGCGCATCTCTCGGCGAGGGCAGCAAGTCGGTAGCGATCGAGGTAACGATCCAGCCGGTCGAGCGCACGCTGACGGACGAGGACTTCGAGGCCCTGACCGCCCGGATCGTCGCCAATGTGGCGAAGAGCACAGGCGGCGTGCTGCGCGCCTGATGGATGGAGGGGGACGGTGCCAAGGCGGCCACGATTCCCCTTCGCCCCGCTTGCGGGAAGAAGGTGCCGGCAGGGTGACGGAGTTCCCTTCGACAGACGCGACGTGCGCTTTACGTCGTGTGCGGCCCCTCATCCCGCTGCCGCGACCTTCTCCCCGTTCTGACGGGGAGAAGGGGCAAGCGGCGCGCCAGCAGCTATCCGGTAGCCGATGGAGGAGCAGGAGGGTCCCGCGAGTCCCTTCGCCCCGCTTGCGGGAAGAAGGTGCCGGCAG
This sequence comes from Ensifer sp. D2-11, assembly GCF_054161295.1. Lineage (NCBI taxonomy): Bacteria > Pseudomonadati > Pseudomonadota > Alphaproteobacteria > Hyphomicrobiales > Rhizobiaceae > Ensifer > Ensifer sp. D2-11. The sequence goes on along the minus strand of NZ_CP096433.1, from coordinate 2,950,402 downwards.
GCGGATGAGGGGCGGAGTTCACCGCGCACACTTTTCCTCATCCAGCTCTAGCCGTGCCGGTGCCAGACCTTGTTGACGATCAGCCACCGCCCGTCGACCTTCAAGAGCGACAGATAGTCCGAATAGCGCGCGCCGGCGAATTCATCGATTACCTTCACGCTGGCGACGTCGCCGGTGATGTGGACCATCTCCACTTCCATGAGCGGCTGCGCATCCGGCGGCGCCGCGCCTTCCCTGACGATGGAGGCGATGAAGGCGTCGCGTGTCAGCCACTCGACGGCATCGCCTGAATTGCCGACGATCGATGCGCTCGGATGGAAAGCCTTGCGCAACGCTCCCTCATTGGCGAAGGCCATGCCGTCGACATAGAGATGGACAACCGCGCTGATGGCCTGCTCTTCGGACATGGATGATCCCTCCTTTCCGGAACGGTAGACGCCTGTGGTGACTATCCGCCCCCAGGCCGTTCCAGTCCCGATGAAGGCGGACACCCTCATAGGTAGGACATCGCAACGAAATTGCGATGCCCCATCCAACCGTTAGAGCCACCGGTTCATCGGTTCACCTGTTCGTCAGCGCCAGCGATGCATCGGTGTAGCGATTGCCGGCGACCAGCGTTGGCGAGAGCGCTTCGCCGAGTTCGGCGCGTTCGCTGCCGGTGAGGACGATCCCGGCGGCGGCGACGTTCTGCTCGAGGTGCTCGATCCTGCGCGCGCCGGGGATAGGAACGATGTCCTCGCCCTGGTTGACGACCCAGGCGAGCGCGAGCTGGGCGGCTGTAACGCCTCTCTCCATGGCGAGCCTTTCGAGCGTCGCGACCAGCGCGGCGTTGGCCTCGAAGTTCTCCTCTTGGAAGCGCGGCAGCGACCGGCGAAAATCGTCGGCAGCGAGGTCTTCGACCTTGCGGATGGTGCCTGTCAGCATGCCGCGCCCGAGCGGGCTATAGGGCACGAAGCCGATGCCGAGTTCGCGGCAGGTGTCGAGCACCTCCTGTTCCGGGTCGCGCGACCAGAGCGAATACTCGCTCTGTATCGCTGCGATCGGATGCACGGCATGGGCGCGGCGGATGGTGGCGGCGCTTGCCTCGGAAAGCCCGATTGCGCGCACCTTGCCCTCCTTCACCAGTTCCGCCATCGCGCCGACGGTTTCCTCGATCGGCACGGCGGGATCGACGCGGTGCTGGTAATAGAGGTCGATGACGTCCGTCCCGAGTCGCTTGAGGGAGGCCTCGGCGACGGCCTTCGCATTTTCCGGCCGGCCGTCGACGCCTTTGATCGCCTCGGCGGCGGGCTTGCCCGGGTCGATGCGGAAACCGAACTTGGTGGCGATCACCACCCGGTCCCGCCGGCCGTTCAGCGCCTTACCGAGTAGCTTCTCGTTTTCATAAGGTCCATAAACTTCCGCCGTATCGAAGAAGTCGACGCCGAGTTCGATGGCGCGGTGGAGCGTGCGGATCGACTGGCTCTCGTCGGCTTCGCCATAGGCGAAGCTCATGCCCATGCAGCCGAGGCCAACGGCCGAAACGGTGAGTTCGTTACCGAGCTTGCGGGTCTTCATTGGATGTCCTTTCGGGCTGAACGCGCGGCTTAGGGTCGCCTGCGGCGTTAGCGAAGAAGATGGAGTAGCCTGTCGGGCCGAAGCTTTCGCCACGGGCCCAACGACAAGGCGAAGATAGGTGCCGCACGGCCGGTTGAAAATCTCTGTCAATTCTCACGGGCTGTTCTATTATTTCGATCAATGAACCGCACACAGCTCTCCCAACTGGCCGTCCTTTCCGCCGTCGCCGCCCATGGCAGCTTCCGCGGCGCGGCGAAGGAACTCGGCATCGCCCCATCGGCCGTCAGTCACGCCGTGGGCAGTCTGGAAGCGAGCCTCGGCGTTCGTCTCCTCGCGCGCACGACGCGCAGCGTCGCCGCCACGGAGGAGGGAAAGCGCCTGCTGGAGCGGCTGCGTCCGGCGCTCGACGACATTGCCGAGGCGCTGCAGCGGGCGGCGGAGGCGCGCGATCGTCCGGCCGGGAAACTGCGCATTACCGCCCCTCGTTTTGCCGCCGACCTCATTCTTGCGCCGCGCCTTGGCGACTTTCTCGGGCGCTATCCGGACATCGTCCTCGAAATCGCCAATGAAGACGGCTTCACCAATATCGTAGAGGAGGGATACGACGCCGGCATAAGGCTCGGCGAAAGCCTGGAGGCCGACATGGTGGCGGTGAAGGTCGGGCCGGAACTGAAAAGCGCGGTCGTCGCCGCACCTTCCTATTTCGAGCGCTTCCAGCGGCCGCGGCACCCGCGCGATCTGGCGGGCCATCGCTGCATCCGCCGCCGCTTCTCCAACGGCACCATATATCGCTGGGAGTTCGAGAAAGAGGGGGAGGAACTGACCGTTTCGGTGAACGGCCCGCTCATTCTGGGCGAGGACCGGCCGATCATCGAGGCCGCCATCGGCGGTGCGGGGCTCGCCTATCTCTTCGAGCCGCGCGTCAGCGGATATGTGGCTGAGGGCAAATTGGTCCGGGTGCTCGAGGACTGGTGCGCGCCCTATGCGGGGCCTTTCCTCTATTATCCGACCCGCCGGCTGATGCGTCCGGCGCTCCGGGCCTTCATCGATTTCTTCCGGCACAGCGGCTGACGGCCGGCGGGGAGCGCCGGCCGTCGTGGCAGCTTACGCGGCCTTCTTGTTCACTTGGGCCATCGCGAGTTTCGTCAGGTCCTCGTCGGTGACGACTTCTTCCTTCAAAGTCGCGTCGAGCAGCGATACTGCATCCTTGAGACCGATGGTCTTTGCCCAGGTCTTCAGGGTGCCGTAGCGGGAGATTTCATAATGCTCGACCGCTTGCGCGGCGGAGATGAGGCCCGCATCGAGCGCGGCGGTGCCCTTGAATTCGTCCATGATCTCTTCGCCCTCGGCGACGATGCCCTCGATCGCCTCGCAGGTCTTGCCCTGCGCGCGCTTGCCGATCATTTCGAATACCTGCTGCAGCCGCTCCACATGGGTCTCGGTCTGCTCCTTGTGCTTCTCGAACGCGGCCTTGAGCTCAGGGGCCTGGGCGGCGCGTGCCATCTTCGGCAAAGCCTTCAGGATTTTCCGCTCGGCATAATAGATGTCCTTGAGCGTATCGTGGAAGAGGTCGTCCAGCGTCTTTTCTTTGGCCATTTCCGTTTCCTTCCTCGTCTGCTTCGTGTTGCCTTCGACCCGCAATCAACAGCAAAGGGCGAAGATTTGTTCCTCGCGACTGCAAAAAGCGCGTGAGGCGTGGGTCAATTCCGCCGCTTGCGCGATAGGTGTCCGTTTCACCTCAGGCGGAAATCGGGTGGTTGCAGCGTGGCGCATCGGCAATGGTCCCGCCGTAAACGCAATCGGACGGAGAAGAACCATGTCGAGACTGGAAGGTAAAATCGCGATCGTCACCGGCGCAAGCTCAGGTATCGGCCGCGCCGCGGCGCTGCTCTTTGCACGCGAGGGGGCAAAGGTCGTCGTTACCGCCCGCAACGGGAATGCACTTGCGGAGCTTACCGACGAGATCGCCGGAGAGGGCGGTGAGGCGGCAGCGCTTGCCGGCGACGTGGGCGACGAAGCCCTGCATGAGGCGCTGGTCGAACTGGCGATGCGCCGCTTCGGCGGTCTCGATACCGCCTTCAACAATGCCGGGGCGCTCGGTGCGATGGGCGAGATCTCGTCGCTCAGCGTAGAAGGCTGGCGCGAGACGCTCGATACCAATTTGACGAGCGCCTTCCTGGCTGCGAAATATCAGGTTCCGGCAATTGCGGCACGGGGCGGCGGTTCGCTCACCTTCACTTCGAGCTTCGTCGGCCACACGGCCGGCTTTGCCGGGGTCGCCCCCTATGCGGCGAGCAAGGCGGGGCTGATCGGGCTGGTGCAGGCGCTGGCGGTCGAACTCGGCGCGCGCGGCATTCGCGTGAACGCGCTGCTGCCCGGCGGCACCGACACGCCTGCCAATTTCGCGAACCTGCCGGGAGCGGCGCCCGAGACGCGCGGTTTCGTGGAAGGGCTGCATGCATTGAAGCGCATCGCGCGACCCGAGGAAATTGCCGAAGCGGCGCTTTATCTCGCCTCGGACGGTGCTAGCTTCGTGACCGGCGCTGCGCTGCTGGCCGACGGCGGCGCTTCGGTGACGAAGGCGTGAGCGCAGAGCGTGAGCACAGGAGCTAGAGCATTTCACTGTTTCAGGGAAACACTGAAATGCTCTAACCGTTTGATCTAACGCACTTCCGGACGGAAAACCGTTACATACTTTTCCTGGAAGTGCTCTGAAGCGGGGGAAGCATGAAGAAACCCGGGTCGATGAAATCGCTCGAAGACCTCGGGCGCGTACGCCTCTCGAAGAACTTTTTCCTGCGCGATTTTCTTCACTCCGAAATCGCGGAGTTCTACCGGATCCCGAATATCCCCGACGATCCGGAACTGGCGATCGAGGCCGGACGGAAACTTTGCGAGGAACTTCTGGAGCCGCTCGAGGCGACCTTCGGTCGGCTGCACATCCGCTCTGCTTACCGAAACCGCGCGGTGAACGCCTTCGGCAACGCCAACAGGCTCAACTGCTCGACCAATGCGGCAACGGCAGCCGACCATATCTGGGACATGCGCGATGCGGAGGGCTGCATGGGGGCCACCGCCTGCATCGCCATTCCCTGGGTCTGGGACCGGGAGCGTCACGAAGGCGGCTGGCAAAGCCTGGCGTGGTGGATTCACGACCACCTTCCCTACGCCTCGCTCTGCTTCTTTCCCAAGCTCTGGGCCGTCAACATCCAGTGGCACGAGAGGCCGCGGCGCAGAATCAGCAGCTATGCCGAGCCGCGCGGGCTGCTGACCAAGCCCGGCATGGCCAACCACGAAGGCAGCCATGCGCATCTTTACGAAGGCTTTCCGACGATTGCGTTCGGGGCACTCGCCTCTCCCCAACCCCTCCCCACAAGGGTCCCACAAGGGGGAGGGGCTTAGATGCCGCCCGGTCCGCCGGCCTAGCCCTCCCCCCTGTGGGGAGGGGCCTTCCTCTTCGGGAAAATCGAGAACGTCCCTCTATTCGCTCACTTCGTTCAGCCGCCTTATCGCCTCTTCCGGCAACGCCAATTCCGCCGATCTCACCAGGCTTGCCAGCTGGTCGGGATTGGTGGCGCTGGCGATGGGTGCGGTGACGCCCTCGCGGGCGATGATCCAGGCGAGCGCGATCTCCGCCTGTTTCGCGCCGGTCTCCTCGGCGATTTCATCCAAGACGCCGAGAATCCGCATGCCGCGTCCGTCGAGATATTTTTCGACGCCGCCGCCGCGGGCGGAGCCCTCCAGGTCCTTGTGCGAGCGGTACTTGCCGGAAAGAAAGCCTCTCGCAAGGCTGAAATAGGTGATGACGCCGATCTCCTCGGCGATGCAGAGATTGCGCAGCGGACCGTCATAGGAAGCGCGGTCGTAGAGATTGTATTCGGGCTGCAGCACGTCGTAGCGGGGCAGATCCTTCGCCGCCGCAACGTCGAGAGCATCGCGCATCTGCTGCGCGTCGAGATTCGATGCGCCGATCGCCCGCAGCTTGCCCTGGGAGAGAAGCGTATCGTAGGCGGCAAGCGTCTCGTCATAGGGTATGTCGGGGTCCGGCCAGTGGGAGAGATAGAGGTCGATATAGTCGGTCTGCAGGCGTCGCAGTGAATCCTCGACTGCCTGCATGATCCAGCGCCGCGAGAGGCCCTTGCGGTCCGGTCCGAGTTCCGAACCCACCTTGGTGACGATGACGGCGCTATCGCGCGAGCGTCCGGATTGCTTCAGCCATTTTCCGATGATCGCTTCCGATTCGCCGCCTCTGTTGCCCGGCGCCCAGGAGGAATAGACGTCGGCGGTGTCGACGGCATTGAAACCCGCATCGAAAAAGGCGTCGAGAAGCGAGAACGATGTTTTCTCATCCGCGGTCCAGCCGAAGACGTTGCCGCCGAAGACGAGCGGGGCAATCGAGAGGCCGGTACGGCCAAGTCTGCGCATTTCCATGGTTTCGCTCCATGTGGTTGGATGAAAACAAGCTGCGATTGGGAGGATTGCGGCAAAAACATAGGCCAGCTCGCCATCGAATGACACCTGCATTCGTGGTTTTTCTGACCTCGCCACGGCTTGCTAGGTACGTACCTCGGGGATAGTCTCGCGCAGCTTGTGCCCAGGGGAGTGTCGCGCGTCCTTCGCGCCGCGCACGAAAAGGAGTTTGCCTCATGCTGCGTTTCGGAATTTTGTCGACGGCCAAGATCGGCCGCGAGCTCGTCGTACCCGCGATCCAGGACGCCGAGAACTGCGTTGTCACGGCGATCGCGAGCCGCGATCTCGCCAAGGCGAGGGCCATGGCCGACCGTTTCTCCGTGCCGCATGCTTTCGGCTCCTATGAGGAGATGCTCGCCTCCGACACGGTCGACGCCGTCTATATCCCGCTGCCGACGTCGCAACATGTCGAATGGGCGATCAAGGCGGCGGATGCCGGCAAGCATGTACTTTGCGAGAAGCCGCTGGCGCTGAAGGCCGAAGAGATCGACGCCGTGATCGCGGCGCGCGAGCGCAACAAGGTGCTGATCTCGGAAGCCTATATGGTGACCTACAGCCCCGTCTGGCGGAAGGTGCGCTCGCTCATCGCGGAAGGTGCCATCGGGCGCCTCAGGCATGTCCAGGGCGCCTTCACCTATTACAACCGCGATCCCGGCAACATGCGCAACGTCCCGTCGCTCGGCGGCGGAGGTCTGCCGGATATCGGCGTCTATCCGGCAATCACGACCCGGTTTTCGACCGGCAAGGAGCCGCTGCGCGTGCAGGCCAATACCGAGCGCGATCCGGAATTCGGCACCGACATCTATTCGAGCGTTCGTGCCGACTTCGGAGATTTCGAACTGAGCTTCTATATCTCGACACAGCTCGCCGCCCGCCAGGTCATGGTCTTCCACGGCGACAAGGGCTACATCGAGGTGAAGTCGCCCTTCAATGCCGATCGCTACGGCCGGGAAGAGGTGGAACTGACCAACCAGAACCACGGCCAGTCGCAGCTCTTCCGCTTCCAGGATGCGCGTCAGTACAAGCTCGAGGCCGAGGCCTTCGCACGTGCTGCGAAAGGTGAAGCGGAGGACGTGGTGACACTGGAAAACTCGCGCCTGAACCAGATGTTCATCGACGCGATCTATCGCGCCAGCGAAAAAGACGGCTGGGAGCCCGTCTGAAGCCGGCTAAAGGATAGGCCCGGCGCACGTTGCGCCGGGCCTATCCATTCATGCGGCCTGGAGCAGCCGCGCCTGAGACGCGCCCCGCATCTTGAAGAAGAGGAAGTCGGCGACACCGACCATGGCAACGACGATCAGCGCCATTCCTGCGACCGTCAAGGCGGAATAGGCAGACGCAAGAATGGCGAGGCTTCCGACCTGCCACAGGATGTCTCCGGTGATGCTGATCCGTGTTGCGAGGGCGCTCGGCCCTCCTTTTCTGGCCGTGGCGAGGTGGAAGGCGCCCCAGACGAGGAGCCCGGCGCCGAGCGCCATGATCACCGCAGGCGATAGGGCGGGGCTGACGACCGCCGCCAGCGGCTGCGCTGCCGCGAGGAGAGCCGAGCCGGCGATCAGCGAAAAGATGCCGTCGGCGAGAAACGTCTTGTTGAGAAGAGAGCGGGTGGAAAGATCGAACATGTCTGTCTCCATCGGTTGTCGATGGGCAGATGCTGGACCAGAGCGGTCATCAAACCAATTACCTCCGAGGTAATGGATTTTGTGCCGCGTTCGGGCGAGGCTGCCCCCCGCAACAGGGAAGATATCAATGGAATTCGGCAGCCGCCTGAAGGAATGGCGAGGACATCGCCGCATGAGCCAACTCGATCTCGCGATGGCGGCGGGCATTTCCGCGCGCCATCTATCGTTTCTGGAGACGGGCCGCTCCAAGCCGTCCGAGGGAATGATCCTGCGGCTCGCCTCGGTTCTCGACGTCCCCGCGCGCGAACAGGGCACGCTTTTCACCGCGGCGGGCTACCGGCCGCGCGTTGCGGCGCGGCCGGCAACGGGCCTCGATGCAATGCCTCCGGCCGTCGCCCATGCCATCCGGCTGATGCTCGACCGGCACGATCCCTATCCGGGCCTCGTTTTCGACCACCAGTATACGGTGCTGCTGACCAATCCGGCTTTCCAGGCGCTCGTCGACGCCACGGGCGTTCCGTTCAAGCCGGGGGAGAACTTCCTCGACGGCTTTCTCGGTGCAGAGAGCGTCCGCAGCCTCGTGGTCAATTGGGAAGCCGCCGCAGCCGATCTCGTTCAGCGGGTTCGCATGGAGGCGTGGCTGCAGGGGCCGCGCAGCCCCTTGCAGCGCAGGCTGAACAGGCTGGTTGCCGACCCGGCGGTGGCGGTGGCGATCGAGAACTTCCCGGCGACAGACCGCTTGCCGGTGCTGCCCATCGAGCTGCGCCTCGGTGACGCGGCGCTTAGCTTCATCACGACTCTCTCGACCTTCGGCTCGACTCAGGACGCGCTTGTAGAGGGCGTTCTGATCGAATCCTTCTTTCCGGCCGACGACGCGACCCGGCGCTTCTTCGGGCAGGGCGGGCGCGACGTCCAATAGGTTTTCCGTCCGGAAGATCGTTTCGCTGGTTCGATGAAACAGTGAAACGATGCAGAAAATCCGCAGATAGCTACGCCTCACTGCTGATCTTCGCCGCGGTGTCGGCTACAAGTGACGCATGACTTCGTTCTTTGATTCCGAATCTCCCTCCAACGTCGCCGAATATTCGGTGTCGGAATTGTCCGGCTCGATCAAGCGCACGGTCGAGCAGGCCTTCGAGCATGTCCGGGTGCGGGGCGAGATTTCCGGCTACCGCGGCCCGCATTCCTCGGGACACGCTTATTTCGCCCTGAAGGACGATCGCGCCCGCATCGATGCGGTCGTCTGGAAGACCACCTTCGCGCGGCTGAAGTTCCGGCCGGAGGAGGGGATGGAGGTCATCGCGACCGGCAGGGTCACGACCTTCCCCGGCTCGTCCAAATATCAGATCGTCATCGACTCGCTTGAGCCGGCCGGTGCCGGGGCGCTGATGGCGCTTATCGAGGAACGCAAGCGCAAGCTTGCGGCGGAGGGCCTTTTCGATGCGGGCCGCAAGCGGCCGCTGCCTTTCATGCCGAGGGTCGTCGGCGTCGTGACCTCGCCGACCGGAGCTGTGATCCGCGACATCCTGCACCGCATTGCCGACCGTTTCCCGGTCCATGTCATCGTCTGGCCGGTGCGCGTGCAGGGCGACGGCGCCTGCGAGGAGATCGTGGCGGCGATCGAGGGTTTCAACGCGCTGCAGCCGGGCGGCTCCATTCCCCGGCCCGACGTGCTGATCGTCGCGCGCGGCGGCGGCAGCCTCGAGGATCTCTGGTGCTTCAACGACGAGGCGATGGTGCGCGCCGCGGCGGCTTCCGCCGTCCCTCTGATCTCGGCCGTCGGTCACGAGACGGACTGGACGCTGATCGACCATGCGGCCGACCAGCGGGCGCCGACGCCGACCGGTGCGGCCGAAATGGCGGTGCCGGTGAAGGCCGATCTCGAGGCCCAGCTCGCCAGTCTCGCAGCCCGGCTCAAGGGCGCCGCGGCGCGGCAGATGGACAATCGCCGCCAGGCGCTGCGCTCGCTTGCGCGGGCGCTGCCCTCGCTCGACCAATTGCTCGCCTTGCCTCGGCGTCGCTTCGACGAGGCGGCCGCCGGACTCGGCCGCGGCCTGCAGATGAACACCGCCAACAAGCGGCGAAGCTTCGAACGCAATGCGGCCCATCTCCGGCCGGAGCTCCTGACGGCAAGGATCGTCGATCGCCGTCAGCGCGTCTTGGATGCCGTCAACCGGGCCGAGCGCATCGTCGAGCGTAAGGTTCAACGTGGCGCTCAGCGCATTTCGTCCGCCGATGCCTCGCTCCGCGTTCTGCCGTCGCGGCTGATCGGCCAGATTCATCGCGCATCGGATCGCGTTTCCAGCCTGGGCAGGCGTGGGGATGCGGCGATCGCCGCCGATCTGCGCAGGATGAAAAGCGCGCTGGCAGCACAGGACCGCGTGCTGCAGTCGCTCTCCTATCACAGCGTCCTGCAGCGCGGCTTCGCGCTGGTGCGCGATGCCGCGGGCGAGCCGGTTAAACAGGCGGCTGCCGTGCATCCCGGGATGGCGCTTTCGCTGGAATTCGCCGATGGCCGCATCGCGGCGGTCGCCGGCGAGGACGGCACTGCGCCGCAGTCGCCGAAGAAGCGGCCTGCACGCTCCGGCGAGCCGACGAAGCAGGGCAGCCTCTTCTGATGCATATCCTGATGGTGCTCGCCCATCCGCTCGAGGAGAGCTTCGCTGCGAGTGTCGCCCGCATTGCCCGGGAAACGCTCGAGGCCAGGGGCCATACGGTCGATCTGCTCGACCTTTATCGCGAAGGCTTCGATCCGCGGCTGACCGTGGCCGAGCGGGGCAGTTATTTCGATAAAGATTACGACGCCTCCGGGGTCTCCCCCTGGATCGAGCGGCTGAGGGCTGCGGACGGACTCGTGCTCGTCTTTCCGCAATGGTGGTTCAATTTCCCGGCGATACTCAAGGGCTTCTTCGATCGCGTCTTCGCGCCCGGGGTCGCTTTCGACCATGATGCGGCAGGCGGCCGTATCGTTCCTCGCCTCGGCGACATCAGGCTATTCTGGGCGCTGACCAGTACCGGGTCCCCCTGGTGGGTCGTGCATCTCTACATGGGAAATCCGGTGCGGCGGCTGCTGAAGCGCGGCATCGCCGCCTTCTGCGGCAAGGGCCTCGACTTCCGCATGATCACTCTGCACGACATGGATCGGGTGACGGAGGCGAAGCGGAAGCGCCATATCGAGCGTGTGAGGGCTCTGGTGAGCCGCATCTGACCGGCGACCTATTCGAAGACCGCGAGGAATTTCCTGAGTAGCGCGTCCAGTGCCTCCCGTTCATCGGGTTCGAGGCCCGCAACGAGGCGCTGCTGGTTGGCGACATGGGCAGTGACCGCCGCGTCCACGCGCTTGAGACCCTCCGGTGTCAGAGCGATGAGGACACCGCGCCGGTCTTCCGGATTGTCCAGGCGTTCGACCAGCCCGGCTTTCTCGAGCTGGTCGATGCGGTTGGTCATCGTGCCGGAGGTGACCATCGTCGTTCCCAGCAGATCGCCCGGCGAGAGCCGGAAGGGCGGACCGGAGCGCCGCAGCGTTGCGAGCACGTCGAAACTCGCCGAGTTCAAGCCGTGATCGGCAAGGGTGCTTTCTACCTCACGAGCGAGATGAGCCCGGAGCCGCGACAGTCGACCGAGCAGACCCATGGCTGTCGCATCGAGCTCCGGCCGCTCTCTGCGCCACTGCGCCAGGATTTTGTCAACGTGATCCATATCCGTCTGCATCAGCGGCCTGAGTGAACGTTTCGACCTTCCCGAAGTCGTAGCCTCCATGTATCTTGACGTCAAGATAAATTGGAGTAGAGTTATCTTGATCTAAAGATTCTTGAGGTGAAGAGATGGGTACGCGCAGCACCGATATTCTGCTCACGGCCATAGCGCCGGCCATATGGGGCAGTACCTATCTGGTCACAACGGAATTCCTGCCGGCCGGTTACCCGGTCACGGTCGCAATGCTGAGGGCGCTTCCGGCAGGACTGCTGCTGCTGCTTGTCGTCCGGCAGATGCCGACGGGTGTGTGGTTGGCGCGCAGTTTCGTGCTCGGCGCGCTCAACTTCTCGTTCTTTCAAACGATGCTTTTCGTATCCGCCTACCGGCTGCCCGGCGGTGTAGCCGCAACCGTCGGAGCCATTCAGCCGCTGATCGTGATCGTCCTGTCGCGCATCGTTCTCGGCTCGCCGGCCCGGGCGTTGAGCGTCGTTGCCGGCATTGCCGGCATGGCGGGGGTCGCGCTCCTGGTGCTGACGCCAAAAGCGGCGCTGGATCCGGTGGGCGTCGCGGCCGGCTTGGCAGGCGCCGTCTCCATGGCTTTCGGCACCGTGCTGAGCCGACACTGGACGCCGCCGGTCTCGCCGCTCACCTTCACCGCCTGGCAATTGGCGGCCGGCGGGCTGCTTCTGGTGCCGGTCACCTTGCTGCTGGAACCCTCTTTGCCACCGCTCACAGCCGCGAATATTTTGGGCTTTACCTATCTCGGCCTGATCGGCACCGCCTTCACCTACCTTCTCTGGTTCCGTGGGCTGTCGCGGCTCGAACCCTCCCAGGTTTCGCCGCTCGGCTTCTTGAGCCCCGTCGTCGCGATCCTCATCGGCTGGGGCGTGCTCGATCAGCAGCTGACGGCGGTGCAGGTGCTTGGGATCGCAACCGTCTTCGCAAGCGTGTGGATGAGCCAGTACGCACAGACCGCTCGCCGCGCGGCAGCCGCCCCCTAACCCTCTCCCCCGAGCGAGCTAGTAGGGACATATACTCCTCTGGCGGGAACCGCTTCCACGCTTGGCGGCAACAAGCCGGCGTAACCAACACAAGGAAGCAAGAAGGGATATGCCGCGCCCGTTCGCTCCCTCGGGCGGGGCGGTGAGTACGGGGTTCAGTTGGGGCCGCTTGTCCCTTCTCCCCGCCTGCGGGGAGAAGGTTGCCGGCAGGCGGTTGAGGGGCTCATCGGGCCCGCAGTGTCAGGCCCACTCGCCTTTGCGCATGACGGGCACACGGGCGCCGTCCGCACGAACCCCGTCGATGTCCACCTCGCCCGAGCCGATCATCCAGTCGATATGGATCAGGCTCGAATTGCCGCCCTGGGCGCGGATCTGCTCCTGGCTGAGGCTCGCCCCGTCGAGGAAGCACTTCGAATAGCACTGGCCGAGCGCGATGTGGCAGGAGGCGTTCTCGTCGAAGAGGGTGTTGTAGAAGAGGACGCCGCTGGCCGAGATCGGCGAGGAATGGGGCACCAGCGCCACTTCGCCGAGCCTTCGGGCGCCCTCGTCGGTGTCGAGCACCTTGTTCAGCACCTCCTCGCCGCGTGACGCCCTGGCCTCGACGATGCGGCCGGCTTCGAAGCGCACCTGGATATTGTCGATCAGCGTGCCCTGATGGGAGAGCGGCTTCGTGCTCGACACATGGCCTTCGACGCGCAGCGCATGCGGCGTAGTGAAGACCTCTTCCGTCGGGATGTTCGGATTGCAGGTGATGCCGTTCTTGGCGACCGAGGCGCCGCCATGCCATTCGTGGCCGTCCGCCAGCCCGACGGTGAGGTCGGTGCCGGGGCCGGTGAAATGCAGCGCGGCGAAGCGCTCCTCGTTCAGCCAGGCCGAACGGCGGTGCAGATTGGCATTGTGCTCTTTCCAGGCGGCGATCGGATCGCCGACGTCGACGCGCGAGGCGGCGAAGATGGCATTTGCCAGCTTTTCCACGGCAACCGCCTCGGGATCGTCAGGGAACATCTGCTTCGCCCAGGAGGGGTTCGGATAGGAGACGATGTTCCAGTTGATGTCGAAGTTGGAGATCTTCTCGAGCGCCGGCTTGTAGGCGATCGAGTTCGCCTTGTTGGCGCGGGCGACCTTCGCCGGATCCTGAGCCGAAAGCAGCATCGGGTTGTCGCCGGCGATGGCGAGGCGCGCAGCACCTCCCGCATAGGCCTTGGCCATGCCCTCGTAAAGCCAGTCGCTGGCGCGGTCGAAACTCTCGTCCGGCGCATGGGCATAGCGGGCAAGCGTCGCTTCCTCGTCGGCATAGAAGGTCGTCACCAGTCCGGCGCCTGCCATATAGGCGTGCTTGGTGATGAGGCGCACGAGCGGCAGCGCCGCGATCGGCGCGGTCATCACCAGATCCTGGCCCTTCTGCAATTGCAGACCGACCTTGATGGCGACCTCGGCGAGCTTTTCGAGCTTGACCGGATCGATTGGATTCCTTGTGGATTGGAGGGGGGCGTTCATGGCTGCTCCTGCGCGTCTTCTTGCGGATGTCAGCGGTTTTAGACCGGTTCCGCCGAAAACAGAAGCTCCTTCAGGCAGCCACCCTTTCCGTCTTGAGCAGCGCTGCCTCGTGCTTCTCGAGGAAGGCCATCAGCCGCTGCGGGTAGTCCTCGCCGACCGCGGCTTTCACGCTCGGCCTCCCGGCCAGCGCCTCGCGCCAGGCGGTGACGCGCGGCAGGCCCTGAAAGACGCCGCTGTCGGAAATCGTGTCGAACACGTCGAAATAGCGGAAGATCGGCGCGAAGACGGCGTCGACAAGGCTGAAGGCGCTGCCTGCAAAATAGGGGCCGCTGCCGAGTTCCGCCTCGACGGTCGCGAACTTCGACTTGAGCACGTTGCGTTTGGCTTCGAGCGTGCCTGCGTCCTGCGTTGTTTCGTAGACCCAGAGGTCGGAGAGGATTGCGGAGCCGAACTCCATCCAGCCGCGATGGCGTGCCCGCGCCAGCGGATCGGCGGGGTGCAGCTTCGGTCCGGCCTGTGTTTCCTCCAGATATTCGCAGATGACGGTGCTCTCGAAGAGGATCGCTTCGCCGCCATCCTGTGAAATGCGGAGCAGCGGCACCTTGCCGAGCGGCGAGATCTTCAGGAACCAGTCGGGCTTGTTGGCGAGATCGATATCGACGCGCTCGAAGGGTACGCCTTTTTCGTGCAGCGCGATCGCAGCGCGTTGCACATAGGGGCAGAGATGGTGGCTGATCAGGGTGAGCTGCGCCGTCATGGTCGTTTCCTGTCTGTATTTAGATGCATCTGCATATAACGCAGCTTGCCAAACGCGTCAACATAGATGTAATTGCATCTATGAGCGTAAAAAGGACGGATAGCAGCGAGCCGACCGCGGCCGCGACGGGGGCATGGATCGGTCTGATGCGGGCGCAGCGACGCGCGCTTTCGGCCATCGAAAGGGACTTCAAGGCGGCGGGCCTGCCGCCGCTTGGCTGGTACGACGTGCTATGGGAGCTCGTGAAGGCCGAAGGCGGCCGTTTGCGCCCCTTCGAGATCGAAGCCCGCACGCTGCTTGCCCAATACAACCTCTCCCGCCTGATCGACCGGCTGGAGAAGGAAGGCCTCGTGCAGCGAGAGGCATTCGATGAGGACGCGCGCGGCTGCTGGGTGGTCGTCACCGGGAAGGGCCGTGCCATGCGGGAGCGCATGTGGCAGACCTACGGGCCATCGATCGCGCGTCACGTCGGCGCAAAGCTCGGCGAAGAAGAGGCAGGCGCGCTTGCCTCTCTGCTTTCAAGGCTCGGCTGACACCTGGATCACGATGTCTTTAGGTCGGGTCGACCTAAAAACATGACCGCGATCGATTCCAAGAAGTTGAGACGCGGGATGCGGGCGGAAAACCGCACACACTTTTCCTCATCCCGCACTCGTCCTTTTTAAAGAAATCAGGCGATCAGAGATGCGGCAACCGCACGCAATGCGGCTTGCGCATCCCTGGGCGCAAGCCGCACCTGCAGGCCGCGCTGCCCGCCATTGATGAAAACCAGCGCTTCGGCAAGGGCCGCTTCCTCTATCGCAGTCGGGACCGTCTTTCTTTGCGCGAAGGGGCTGATGCCGCCGACGTGATAGCCGGTGAGCCGCTCGGCGTCCGCCGGTTTCATCATGCTCGCCGACTTGCCGCCGAAGGCTGCGGCGAGCTTCTTCATGCTCACCTCCCGGTCCGAGGGCACGATGCAGCAGACCGGCTTGCCGTCTACCTCGGCCATCAGCGTCTTCAGCACACGGGAAGGGTCCTCGCCGAGCGCCTCCGCCGCCTGCAGTCCGACGCGTTCGGCGCCGGGATCGTAGTCATAGCTGTGAACGGTGAAAATGACGCCGGCCTTTGCGAGGGCCTGCGTCGCCCGGGTCGTCTTCGACATGGTCTACGTCCCGAATTCGGCTTCGTAGAGTTCCGGCTTGAAGCCGACGAGCAGCCTGCCGTGGGCCTCGAGCACCGGGCGCTTGATCATCGACGGCTGCTCGAGCATCAGCGCGACCGCCTTGTCGGCCGTCAGGTCCCGCTTGTCGGCCTCATCCAGCTTGCGGAAGGTGGTGCCCGAGCGGTTGAGCAGCGCCTCCCAACCGAGTTCGGCGCACCAGCGCTCGAGTCGCGCACGATCGATGCCTTCCGCCTTGTAGTCGTGGAAATCGTAGGAAATGCCGCGGCTGTCGAGCCAGTTCAGGGCCTTCTTCATCGTGTCGCAGTTCTTGATGCCGTAGATCGTAACCGTCATGCCGAATCTTCCCGCTCTTCCAGATGCGGGAAGACATAGCCGGGCGCCGCGCGTCGGAAAAGGCCTGGAGACAGGACAGGAGCGGGTTGAGGAAAAGTGTGTGCGGTTTTCCGCCCGCATCCCGCTCGAACCTATCGGAACCGGTCACGTTCATGCTTTTAGGTCGACCCGGCCTAAAAGCATCGTGATCTAGAGATCAGAGACTGGTGAACTTGCCGGCAACCTCGGCGGCTTCCGCCGTCTTCAGCCCGGCGATGTTGATGCGGCCGGATGCCGGCATATAGATGCCGTGCTCGGTCCTGAGCCGCATTACCTCCGCTTCGGAAAGCGGCAGCATGGAGAACATGCCCTCCTGATCGGCGACTGCGCCGAGGCTCTGCCAGCGGGTGCGGAGTCCCTCGGCAAGCGACCGCCGGAGGCCCGTCATCCTGAGCCGCATCGTCTCGAGCTCCTCCGTCCAGTCGCGCCTGAGTTCCGGGTCGTCAAGGATCGTCCGCACGACGGCTGCGCCGTGATCCGGCGGCATGGAATAGCTGGTGCGTGCGAGGCCCGCGAGGTTTGAGCGCACCCTGTCCGCCGAGGCAGACGAGCTGGTCCGCGCGAAGATTGCGCCCGTGCGCTCGCGATAAAGCCCGAAGGACTTCGAGCAGGAAACCGCGACGAGCGCTTCCGGGACCACGCCGAGAAGATGCCGGAGGCCCGCGACATCCTGGTCGAGGCCGCGGCCGAACCCCTGATAGGCGAGATCGACGAGCGGCAGCAGGCCGCGCTCGGCCACCAGCGCGGCGATCTCCATCCATTGTGCTTCGCTCAGGACGCCGCCGGTCGGGTTGTGGCAGCTTGCATGCAGCAGCACCGCATCGCCGGATGCGGCGCCTTCCAGCGCGCTCACCAGGTTATCGAAGATGACCGACTGCGACGGAATGTCGAAGAAGTCGTAGGTGGCGATATCGAGCCCTGCCGCCTTGAAGATCGGCGCGTGGTTCGGCCAGCTCGGCAGCCCGAGCCAGATGCCTCGGCCGCCCATGCGCGCGATGAGGTCCGCCGCCAAGCGGAGCGCGCCGGAGCCGCCCGGCGTCTGGACGCCCGCAACATGGTTCCGCTCGATCGTGTCGCCGCCGACGAGTTCCCAGAGCCGATCGAGAAAGACGAGGTCCCCTTCGGGGCCGATATAGGCCTTGCTGTCCTGTGTTTCGAGAAGCTGCTTTTCCGCCGCCTTGACGGCCCGGAAGATCGGCGTGCGTCCGGTCTCGTCGCGATAGACTCCGACACCGAGATCGACCTTTCCAGGGCGCTCATCCTTCCTGAACAGGCCGATCAGGGCCAGCAAGGGATCGTCGGCTTGGCGGGCGAGGGCGTCGAACATCCGGTATTCCTTGTGGAGCAGTGGATCGGATCATAGTCGTTTCCCCCAGCCGGAAAGGCAAGCGGGTTCCGCGCCGCGACCGGTCGAAACGACAGCCTCAGGCCTCCAGCGTCCCCGGCTTTCGCGCCGCACGCGAAGGCTCGGCGCAGGCGATCTTCATCAGGTCGGACCGGCGGCGGGCGAGACGGGTGGAGACGCGCGTGACGATGAGCCCATCCTGCGGCGCCCGGACCTCGACGGTGCCCCCCGGTACGCCGGGCCTGACCAGGATGGTCGCCAGCAGTTCCCCGGCCTCGACGCTGTCGCCGATATTGCGGTGGAAGAGGATAGCACCGGCCTCCGGTGCGCGGATCATCTCGATATTGTCGAGCGGCACGGCCTTGCCGGCGAAAGCCGGAAGGCCGGCGCCGGTGCTCGCAACGACTCCGCGGCCGGCAAGAAAGCGAAACATGCCCTCGGAGTCCTTGCGCGCAATGTCCGGATAGACGTCGCGCGTGCCGCGCAGTTCCACGGTCACCGACAGGCGGCCGGGCAGGGCGGTCCTGCGCTCGCCTTCGCTCTCGTGCTTCCATGCATGGGCGACCGCCTCCTCGAAGGCCGAGCTTTGCCCGTCGGAGAGGAACACCGCCTCCATGTCGAGGGCCGCGGCAAGGTCGGCGGCCTCCGGCCAGAAGGCCTCGTCGATATAGGCATATTGCAGCCCCTCGTCGTCGCAATGAAGATCGAGCACCAGCTCGGCGCCGAGCGCCATGTCGAGAAGGTGCCGCTTCAATCGATCGATGGCCGAATATCGGTCCGGCTCATCGAGCAGGCCGTCACGCTCGCCAAGGGAGATCAGCGGGAAGTCGCGGTTGAAGTTGGTGCGCGAGCCGAGATCGAAGCGGCCCTGCAGCTCGCCGAAATGCGCTTGCGCGGCGCCGATCGGATTTGCCTGCGGAACGATGGTGATATCGCCGAGAATAGCGCCGTCCTCATCCGCCTGGCGGAGCTTCTCAAGCAGGAAATGCAGAAGCGCGGTGCCCGGCAGTTCGTTGGCATGCAGCGCCGCCTGGATATAGGTGCGCGGCGCCGCAGCACTTGCCCCCTTGAACCGGAACACCGGCAGCCTCCATTCGACACCCGGGGTATCGCCGTCGATGATGATCTCGGAAATGTCCACTTCGTCTCGTCCTCAAATTCGGAAAACCGGTTATGAGGCTTGGCATCGTCGTCTTGCAAGCCCCGACAACGGCTGTAGGCCGTAGCTGCCGCCGATCTCAATCCTCTTCGACCGTCGGAAGGTCGAGAGCCGAGCGCAGCACGCCGACGCCGCGCTTGTAGAGCATCGCATATCGCGCCGGCGCCAGCAGATCGGCCCGGGGCGCAAATCCGGGGATGATTTGGTTGAAAGGAACCGCACCGCAACCGGGCGTGAAGCAATCGCGTTTGCCCTTGGGACACTCGTTGTAGCGGCAGAGGCGACCGAGATAGCGATCGCTTCCCGGCTCGAACAAAAAGGTATCGACCCTGTTGTCCGGAACACTCATACCGGCTCCGGCTTCGAATGCCTGGCGCAAGGAGCGGGCGCATGCCTTGCGCAGTTCGGCGAGCCGCTCTTGCGTGTCGAGCCAGAGCGCCATGTCGAGATCACCGCATTCGTGCCAGACCTCGATGCCGCTGCGGCGGAACTCCCTGAAGCGAGGGACCTCCTTCCAGAGCGGCTTTGCGACCGAGCCGATGACGGCGATCGCCTGAACTTCAGGGAACTCGGCCCACGCGCGGGCGACGATATCCGCCGCCAGGCGGTAATCATGCTGCAGCTTGAGAAGATATCGATTCTGGCTGTCTATCTCGGAGCGCCGCACGGGTTCACCCTAAGAGCTTCATGAAATTGCGCTTGCGACCGCAGCGCGTCTTCAGCGATTCCACATAGATGGCTTGCTCGGCCGCGCCACGCAAGCCGCCGATGCGCGCGAGCAATCGAGCGGCTTCCTCGTGTCTCGGCGATGAACCGTTCGCATGCGGTGGCGATGTCGGCTTTGTCGTTATCGGATAGCGCTTTCACCCTCACCCATTTCCATTCCTGCTTTGCCATGGGCTCCTCTCCGGCGGCATCGGCGAAGCCAGACTATATAGTAGCGTTTCCGAGACAATGGCCGTCGCACGGATATCCTCAGCGAAGATCTGCTAAGAGCTGGATGAGGAAAAGTGCGCTGCTGGCAGCGGAAGTCCGCCTCGATCGCGGCGCGGGCGCGCTCAACGACTACGCCCGCACCAACGATCCCTTCACCAGGGTCGGCCAAGCAGCAGATCGCCGTGGACGTTACCAGCGTCATTCGCGCTTCGCCGATAGTTTCCGCGTCGCTGGCGGCGACATTCACTGGAATTCTTAAATTCAATACGCTATATGACTATCTACATGGTCAGGAGAATGACGTGGCCGCAATCAATCTAGCGGATGCCAAGGCACATCTGAGTGAGCTTGTCGATCGGGTCGAGGCGGGGGATTCGATCGAAATCACCCGGCGCGGAAAGCCTGTCGCCCGGCTTACGGCCGTGGCCAGGCCGCGCAAGCGGATCGATGCAGCCCTGCTCCAGTCGCTTACGGCGACCATGCCGCTACAGTCCGGCAGCGCCGCCGATCTGGTGCGTTCGATGCGGGATGACGATCGCTACTGATGCTCTATCTGGACACGTCGATGATTGTCGCGGCCCTTTCCAACGAAGCGATGACGCCGCGTGTCCAGGGCTGGCTGGCGGAGCAGGATCCGGCTGAACTGCTGATAAGCGACTGGACCGTCACTGAGGTTTCCTCGGCCATGGCGATCAAGCTGCGGACCGGCCAGATCGACCTGGAGCAGCGCGCCGCGGCGCTTGCGATATTCAACAAGCTGGTCGCCGAGAGCTTGACCGTGCTGTCCGTGACGGGCGGACAGTTTCGGGCTGCCGCCAAGTTCGCCGATCAACACATGCTCGGGCTTCGCGCCGGCGATGCGCTGCATCTTGCCGTGGCGTCGGAGCATGGCGCTACGGTTCACACACTCGATCGTCGACTTGCCGAGGCGGGGCCAGCGCTCGGCGTTCCGACGCGACTTATGGTTTGATCGCGACTGACTGCCGGGAGCCTCTTATCTCACTCCCACTCGATCGTGCCCGGCGGCTTCGACGTGACGTCGTAGACGACGCGGTTGATGCCGCGGACCTCGTTGATGATGCGGGTGGCGGCGCGGCCGAGGAATTCCATGTCGTAGTGGTAGAAGTCGGCGGTCATGCCGTCGACGGAGGTGACGGCGCGCAGCGCGCAGACGAATTCGTAGGTGCGCCCGTCGCCCATGACGCCGACCGTCTGCACGGGAAGCAGCACGGCGAAGGCCTGCCAGATGGCGTCGTAGAGGCCGGCCTTGCGGATCTCGTCGAGATAGATCGCATCGGCTTCGCGCAGGATTTCCAGCTTCTCGCGCGTGATGCCGCCGGGGCAGCGGATCGCAAGGCCGGGGCCGGGGAAGGGATGGCGGCCGATGAAGCTTTCGGGCAGGCCGAGTTCGCGGCCGAGCACGCGGACTTCGTCCTTGAAGAGCTCGCGCAGCGGCTCGACGAGCTGCATGTTCATGCGCTCCGGCAGGCCGCCGACATTGTGGTGCGACTTGATCGTCACCGAGGGGCCGCCGGTGAAGGAGACGCTTTCGATGACGTCAGGATAGAGCGTGCCCTGGGCGAGGAAGTCGGCGCCGCCGAGCTTCTTGGCCTCTTCCTCGAAGACCTCGATGAAGAGACGGCCGATGATCTTGCGTTTGGTCTCCGGATCGCTGACGCCTTCGAGCTCGCCGATGAAGCGATCGGAAGCGTCGATATGGAGCAGATGGAGGTTATAGTGCTCCTTGAACATGGCGACGACGTTCGCCGCCTCGTCCTTGCGCATCAGACCATGGTCGACGAGGATGCAGGTAAGCTGATCCCCGACCGCTTCGTGGATGAGGAGGGCCGCCACGGATGAATCGACGCCGCCGGAAAGCGCGCAGATCACCTTCTTGTCGCCGACCTGCTTGCGGATCGCCTCGACCGCCTTAGCGCGATAGGCCGACATGGTCCAATCGCCGGTAATGCCGGCGATCTTGTGGACGAAGTTGGCGATGAGCTTCGCGCCGTCAGGCGTATGCACCACTTCCGGGTGGAACTGGACGGCATAGTACTTGCGCTTTTCATCGGCGATGAAGGCGAAGGGCGCATTGGACGAGGTGGCGACGACTTCGAAGCCCTCGGGCAATGCGGTAACCCGGTCGCCATGCGACATCCACACCTGGTGGCGCGAACCGAGCGACCAGAGGCCGTCGAAGAGCGGGCAATCCTTTTCGACCTCGAGGAAGGCCCGGCCGAATTCCCGGTGATGGCCGCTCTCGACCTTGCCGCCGAGCTGGGCGCACATGGTCTGCTGGCCGTAGCAGATGCCGAAGACCGGCAGGCCGCTGTCGAAGATGACGGACGGCGCGCGGGGCGAGCCGGTATCCAGCGTCGAGGCCGGGCTGCCGGACAGGATCACCGCCTTCGGCTTCAGACGATGGAAGCCTTCCTCGGCCGACTGGAACGGCACGATCTCGCAATAGACGCCGGATTCGCGCACGCGCCGGGCGATGAGCTGCGTCACCTGGCTGCCGAAATCGACGATGAGGACGGTATCGGGATGGGCTGTCTGGGTCATAGCGGGCCTTCAAGCAAGCTTGATCATGGCGAGCCTTTAATGAAAGCCCGCTGCCGGCGCAACGATAACATTGCACCCGGACAATCAAGCATCCGCTACAGAACGCTCAGAGCTGGATCTCGCCTTTCTCCAGCGCCGCCTCCAGCTGGTCGACGGCGGCCGCAAGCTTCTCGTCGATGACGTGCAGATACTCGGTCCAGTCGCCGACATGCTTCAGTTCCGCCTTGCCGTCCGAGATGCCGCGGAGCCCTATGAGCGGAACGCCGAAAGCCTGGCAGGCGCGCAGGACTGCGAAGGTCTCCATCTCGACCATGTCGGCGTCGATCTGCTCATAGGCGTTGCCGGAGACGATATCGGCGCCGGTCGAAAGCCGGGCCTTCCTAACGCCGGGAATGCTGAGCGGCAGTTTGACGACCGCCGGCAGATCGAGAAAGGGCGTTGCGCCCTTCTCGAAGCCGAGCGGAGAGGCATCCATGTCGCGATAGGCGACGGAGATCGCCTGGTAGACTTCGGTCTGTTCGAGCGTCGCGGAGCCGGCCGAGCCGAGCGACACGACGAGGTCCGGCAGGCTGCCTTTGGCGTCGAGCTCCGCAAGCGCCCGGGTCAGGGTTACGGCCGCTTCGACCGGACCGACGCCCGTCATCAGCGGCGCCATCCGGGCTCGGAGGCAAGGGCCGTACTCCGCATCCACGGCCATCGCATAGAGGATGCTTCTCCCCGCTATGGCCTTCAGCTCGAAATTCATCCCTCGATCCCCTCGCGTCCCCGCACCACCATCATCGTTCCGGTCATCGAGGCGATGAGCTTGGCGGGTCCGTCGGGCCTGACCGCATAGGCCCGCCCGTCGGAAACGATGATGGTCGTGCCGGGCTTCGTCACCTCGCCGCGAAACAGGAACCGCTCGCCGCGTCCGGGCGAGAGAAGATTGACCTTGAACTCGATCGTCAGCAGCGATGCCTCGGGGTCGATCACCGAATAGCCGGCATAGGTCCCCGCCGCATCGAGCGCGGCGGAAATCACACCGGCATGGAGAAGGCCGTGTTGCTGCGTCAGCTTGGCATCGAAGGGCAGCTCGATCTCGACCGTTCCCGGCTCGACGCGCGTGAGCTCGGCCCCGATCGTGCGCATGGCGGCCTGTCGCCTGAAGCTTTCCCGGATGCGCTTCTTGAAGTCGGGGGGATCGCTCTCATCCATCGGTCGGCCGGCCTTGATTTCCTCGGAGCACCACTGTGCGAGTTTTCCGGACACTGGCATGCCGGTTGCAGCGCGGCAAGCGTAATTCAAACGCACCGGGGACGATCATTTCCAGCCGTTCATGGTTTTGCGGCGAAGCGGCGACACCTATATGTTGCCTATGAAGAGCTTCCGGCGCATCGAAATCCGGCCGGCCGTTCCCGACGATCTCATGATGATCGCTTCGGTCCTGGTCAGCACCTGGCGTGCGACGTTTCGCGGCATCATCGCGGATGCCTATCTCGACGCCATGACCGTTGAAGATCAGGCCATCCGGCACGCGCGGCGCATGCGCTTTCCGGGCTCCTTCATGATGGCCGCCGCCGACATGGCCGAAGGGCGGGTGATCGGCTTCGCCAATTACGGCAAGGCCAGGGGCATGCCGCCCGCTTTCGATCGGGAACTCTACGAGCTCTATCTCCTGCCGGAGTTCCATGGCGCCGGGCTCGGTTCCGCCCTGGTGCGCAGCGTCGCCGCCCATTGCCGCGAGACGGGGGGCACGTCGCTCTTTGCCTGGGTGCTGAAAGACAACCCCAACAGGGCCTTCTACGAGCGGCTCGGTGCCCGCGCGGTGGGCGAGGGCCGGGTCGGCGTCGGCAGAGAAAGCCTGGATCAGGTTGCTTATCGCTGGGATGATCTCGTGACGCTCTCGGACTTCGGTGCGTCGACCTGATCGCCGAGCCGGACGATGTGCTGGTCCCAGGCGACGGCACTCACGCGCTTCTCGAACCGGCCGCCATAGGTGGAGACGGCAAAACCGTGCTTCGCCGCGGCAACGCCTGCTGCGTCCGTTACCTGTTCCTCCCTGAGGACGGCGCCCGTTTTCGCGTCCAGGGTGACGGCGACGTTGCCCTTGGGAGAGGTGAGGCCGACCAGTCCGTCGCGGCGGTTGACCGCGATGGCACCGACATAATTGGCGAGCGCCGCCGTGGTGCGTTCCGGCAGACCGACGAAGGTCAGGTCCTCGCCCTTGGCGAAGTGCCCGACCAGCGGCGGAAGGTCGTTGCGCGCGCCCTCGTATTGGCAGGCGAACCAGACACGTCCGTCAGCGCCGATGTCGACATGGCGGGTCGAAAGGCGGTTGAGATCAGGCGGCAGCACATGCTTCTCGATGAGCGCCCCCGTCGCGGCGTCTACGAGGGCGAGGCTCGGCTGCATGCGGTCGAGATTGAGCTTGGTGCGGCCGAAATCGGGGTGGGTCTCGATGCCGCCATTGGCGATTGCGAGGGTGCGTCCGTCGGCGGCCAACGTCATGTCGTGGGGGCCGATACCGTAAGTCGGGAATTCGCCGATCCGGGCAAAACCCCGGCGGCCGTCATAGATGCCGACCATGCCGCGATTGGCGGAGAAGTCGTTTTCGGTCGCATAGAGCAGACGGCCGTCGGCCGAGAAGCAGCCGTGCCCGAAGAAGTGGCGGCCCTCGGCGGAGGTGATGACGACCGGCTCGGCGGCGCCGTCCGGCGCAAAGATCATGGCATAGGTGCCCGGCCGCCGGGCAAAGGCGACCGCCCGCCGGCTTGCCGGGGAGAAGGTCATGCCGTGCGCACGCGCCGGCAGCAGCCTCCGCTCCACGATCTCGCCCGCTTCCGTGAGCGTCGCGACCCCGTAGCTGCCGTCCGGCGCCATGAAGGCCGAGGCGAAGACGGCATCGGCCCTTTCCAGGGCAAAGGCGCCCCGGGGGGAAAGCGCCGCCGCCCAGGCGGCACCCGCCATTTTAACGAAGCTGCGGCGGTCGATGAGGGTATTGGTCTTCATGCGATTTCCTGCAACGGGCGGAGACGAGGCGAAAACCCCTCCCCACAAGGCCACAAGGGGGAGCGGCTTTGCCCCGCGGCGACCCCAGCCATTTTCCACCGTCGCGCTTGGCGCGACGGATTGGTGGATCGGGGCGGGGTGGCCTTGCCGGCCCCTCCCCCTTGTGGGGAGGGGTCTTTTGACCTTAGGCTCGACCTCCACCTTACAGCCAACCTCGGCGTTTGAAATAGACATACGGCAACAGGGCCGAGGCGATCATCAGTATCAGCGCATAGGGATAGCCGAACCGCCAGGTGAGTTCCGGCATCACCTCGAAGTTCATCCCGTAGATCGAGGCGACGAGCGTCGGCGGCAGGAACACGACGGCGGCGACCGAAAAGATCTTGATGATCTGGTTCTGCTCGAGGTTGATGAGCCCCAGCGTCGCGTCGAGCAGGAAATTGATCTTGTTCGACAGGAACAGCGCGTGGTCTCCAAGGGATGCCGCGTCGCGCTGAACGAGCTTTATCCGTTGCCGGCTCTCCTTGGCCGCCTTGCGGGGCGTGCTCCCTTCGATGGCGACGTGATAGGCGACGAGCCTGCCAATGCTGACGAGGCTTTCGCGGATGACGGTCAACAGGTCGCCCTTCTGGCCGATCTGCTCGATCAGCGACTGCAGGTCGCGCGTCTTCTTGGTGGCGCTGGCGTTCGACTTGCGGAAGACCTCCCGCGAGATCTGATCGACGTCGTTGCCGGCGCGCTCCAGGGCATCCGCCGTACGGTCGATCATCGCCTCCAGCAGGCCGAGCATCACGAGCTCTCCCGTCTCGCAAGCCGCGCCGTTCGGCTTCATGATGCGGTTGGCATAGACCTGGAAGGGCTTCGGTTCCGCGTGGCGGACGGTCACGAGTGTCGCGCCTTTGAGGATGAAGGTGACGGGCACCTTGGCCGGGTAATCGCTGTCGAGCTTGGCGGTCGCCGTCATCGTCATGAACTCGGCGCCGTCCTCCTGGTACAGCCGGTCGGAAAGTTCGATTTCCTGCATCTCGTCACGGGTCGGGATGGCAATGCCGAGGCGCTCCTCGACAAGGCGCGTTTCCTCGCTCGACGGATTGAAGAGATCGAACCAGATCACCGGTTCCTGGCATGCCAGGCCGTCGAGGAGGTCGACGAGCACAAGACGGCTGTTCTGGCTTTTGTAGATGCGCAGCATTTCAGGGCTCCATGGGGCCGAGTCATCCGACCGGCGGAGCCCTGATCAAATCAGGTCCGGACGGCCGTGAGCATGAAGGCTCGACTTCGACTGTCGGGGTTCATCTTGAGTTGATCCTTGTTGGTGAGACATGTCCGCGCGGGCGGCCATGGGTGCGCTTTGCTCCGAAATGCCCTGCTTGTCAACCATCGGGTTCCGCAGCGTTTTCACGTTCCCGTGTCAGTCCCCGTCGGCGAAGGAGAAACCGGCGCCAAGCCCGATCGAACCGCCGAATTCGCGATTGAGCCGGTCGAGCAGATCGGCCGTGTTGAGCGCGATGAAATCGAGCGTGGCGCGCTGCCTCTCATCGGCAAGCGCTGCGCCGACAGGCCCTTCGATCCGGTCGGCAGCGGCGATCAGAGCTTTGAAGAGGAAGTCGATCGAGCCCGCGATCGAACGGCTGTCAGCCGGCAGAAGGCGCTCCATGCCGGCCGTATCGAAGAGCCTGTGCAGGGCGCTGAAATTGGCGGAGATCGCCGGCATCGTGTTGGCCGAGCGCCAGTAGATCGCAAGCTTCGGATGGCCTTTATCGGGCTTCCCGTCGACCGTTCCGGCGTAGAAGGGCCGCAGCCTCTGATCCTTTATCATCTCGACGCTGTGGACGAGGACGCCCAGAAGCGCGGTCGCGGCTTCCTTGTTGTCGCGAAAGAGCGGATTGCCCGGGCCTGGCTCCTTCCATGCGGCCTGGATGCCGTCCGGCTTTTCCCATTCCGCAAGGAACTCGCCTGCGATGCTCCTCAGGTTTTCCGAGACGGCAAGCCCATAGCGGCAGCGAAAGCCGCCGTTTTCGCCGGAGAGGGCTTCCGCACCGGTGCCGTAGAGCACGAATTCGAGCGCCCCGAGCCCCTGGACCGCGACGCTCTTCCCCTTGAGATTTTCCGCCCTGGCGGCGCTCTCGTCTTTATTGGCGAGGATTGCCTGCACCTGCTTCAAGCCCGTGCTCTTCCGGTCGGGATAGAAGAGGAAGCGTTCGAAACGATTCTGCTCGAGGGCCGGACCGAGGCGGATGATCTCGATTGTGGACCACGTTTCGACGACGTCGGAGAAGGCCGACCGCGCGGCTTCGAGCGCGGCCTCGGAAGGTGACTTGCAGAGCGCGGCGCTCGCTTCGGAGAGGGCGTTCGTCGCCCGCGCGAGATCGCGATAGCCGGGAATGATGAAGCCGTCCACGGCCTGCGTCATCACGCTCGGCACGGCCGCCTCCTCGACGACGCGCGGGGAAAGCGCACCGCCTTCCTGCGCCGCCGCGGGGGCACCCAGGAATATCAGGCCAAGGGCGAGGGGAAGGCTCGCGAAGGGAAGGCGCATCAGAGGGACTCCAGGAATGTGATCAGGGCTTTGCGGTCGTCCTTCGGCATGGCGGCGAAGGCATTGCGTGCCTTCGCCGCTTCGCCGCCGTGCCAGAGTATGGCTTCGGCCAGATTTCGGGCGCGTCCGTCATGGAGAAGGAAGCTGTGCCCACTGACGGTCTTGGTCAAGCCTATGCCCCAAAGCGGGGGTGTGCGCCATTCGCGGCCACTGGCCTCGCCGACCTGCTGGCCGTCGGCGAGGCCTTCGCCCATGTCGTGCAGGAGGAAGTCGGAATAGGGCCAGATGAGCTGAAACGCCTGCGCCTGGTGCGTGGCGTCGCGGCGGGTCACGAATTTAGGTGCGTGGCAGGCGGCGCAGCCGGCGTCATGGAAGAGCCGTTTGCCCCTCAAGGTTTCCGGAAATCTCGCCTTGCGGCGAGCAGGCACGGCAAGATTGGAGGAATAGAACGTCACGAGGTCGAGCACCGGGTCGGGCGCTTCGACCGCTCCGAGCCGCGGCTGCACGCCGTCCGGCAGATCGAGGCAGCCCGTCTGGGCAGCCGTGCAATCGCCATGACTGCGGTCGAGATCGGAGGTGGAGATGCCGATATCGACGGCAAAGGCATCGGCGACCTGCTGGCGCACGGACGGGTTCTGCGCTTTCCAGCCGAAGCGGCCGAGGGTGACGAGGCCGGTCCGGCGCTCGCGCACGAGGGCCGGCCGTCCGCTGATGCCGTCGCCGTCGCGATCCTCCGGATCGGCGCGCGCCAGAATGTCGGCCTCGTGGATGGCCTCGATGAGACCGATGCCGATCATCGGCGAGGCGACGCGCGGCGACAGCGTCGTGGCCGCATCGAGCGGTCCGTAACCGGGATCGGCGATCGCGTAATGCGGCTTGCGGAGCGGGACCGTTTCGCCGCCGGCAAGCGTCACCGGTTCTTCCGTATAGGTGATGTCGAGGCGGCCCTCGGCAGCAAGCCCCGGCACGGCGCTGTCCTGAAGCTGAGCACCATAGACCGGGTCGGGAAAGTTGAGCCGTGCATGGGAGGCGAACTCCGCGCGCTCGGCATCGTCGCGCGGGGCACGGGCGAGCCGAAAGAGCATCGACGTCGCGTCGACGGCCCCCTCGGGCGGACGGCCGCGTCCGTCGCGGACATGACAGCTCTCGCAGGCCCTCGCATTGTAGAGCGGCCCAAGCCCGTCCGAGGCCTGCGTGGACGACGGCGAGGAGACCCAGAGTTTTTCGAAGAGCGCCTTGCCGAGGTGGAAATCCTGCTCGTCCTCGAAAGGGAGATTGGCGGAGGCGTGCGAAAAGGCCCTCCGGTCGGGAGGTGCAGGCGTCGTCGCAGCGCCGCCCGGCATCGACTCGAATGGCTCAGGTCTGGAAAAATCGGTGGTTGGGCGCGTGACCGTCAGGACGCGCTCGAGGTCATGGGCGGAAAGGTCGTCGCGAACAGGCGCGCACCCGACACCCGCCCTTTGCGCGATACCGCCATCGCACGACGCCGCGGGGGCGAAGCCAATGAGCGCGGCAACGGTTAGCGCTAGAAAGCGGGCGATCGTTCTCATCGAGGGAGGCCGGGCCGCCACCTGTCCGTCGCGGCCCGTCTTTTCAGCTTATTGGAAGACGGCGCCAGGATTATCCAGGCTGTCGGAACCTTCAAGTTCCACCGTGCCGAGATCGAGCGCGGCGATGACGCGTTCGACGGTCTTCGCCTGGGCGATCAGCCCGTCGATCGCCGCCTGAACCGTCGCATTGCCCTCCGCGTTGCCCTCGCCGATCATCTGGTCGTAGGCTTCGCCCGTTTCTGCGCGCTTGGCCATCACCTGCATCTTCTCGACCGTTGTGGCGAGACCATCCTTCATTTCCTTGTCGAGGGCCGCGTCCTTGGCCGCGACGAGCTCGGAAAGCGAAGGGCCGGTAAGCTTGCTGCCGTCGACGCGGGTATATTCGCCGCTATAGGCCGACTGGATGCCGATCGCGTCGTGCAGGTGCGAGTTGTGGGTATTGTCGGAGAAGCAGTCGTGCTCCTCTTCCGGATCGTGGAGGAGCAGGCCGAGCTTCATGCGCTCGCCCGCGAGTTCGCCATAGGAGAGCGAGCCCATGCCGGTAAGGATCGCCACGAGGCCGGCCTTCGGATCCGCCTCGACCGCCTTGGTCGCAGCGCCGTCCGGCGTCCAGTTCGCGACCATCTCCTCGAGGTCGGAGACGAGCAGGCTCGTCGCTGCCTTCAGATAGGCGGCGCGGCGGTCGCAATTGCCGTTGGTGCAGGCCTTGGTGTCGAAATCCGTATAGGGCCGGTTGCCGGCGCCCGGGCCCGTTCCGTTCAGATCCTGCCCCCACAACAGGAATTCGATCGCGTGATAGCCGGTCGCGACATTCGCCTCGATGCCGCCTGCCTCCTGCAGCGTGCCGGAGAGGAGCTCCGGCGTGATGTTCGTGGCATCGACATCCTGTCCGTCGACCTTGATCGTCTTGTTGGCGATCACATTGGCGGTGAAGAGGGCGTTCTCATCGCTCTCGGTGCCGTAGCTGGCGTCGACATAGTCGATGAGGCCCTCATCCAGCGGCCAGGCATTCACCTTGCCTTCCCATTCGTCGACGATCGTGTTGCCGAAGCGATAGACTTCGGTTTCCTGATAGGGGTTGCGTGCCCTCAGCCAGGCCTCCCGCGCGGCCTTCAAGGTCTCCTCGCTCGGGCCTGCGATCAGTGCATCCACGGCCTTTTCCAGCGCTTCTGCCGTGGCCAGTGCATCTTCGTATTTGGCGTGCGCAACGGCCGCGTAATGCTTGACGACCGCGGCTGCGTCCGTCGCCGCATTCGCCGGCTGCAACGCCAGCGCCGATGTCGCCGTCATGAGCGCCAGCGCCGCGGCGCGGATGAAATTCTTGGACATGACCCTCTCCTTGTTGCTCGTCGATAGAGCGTACAGCTCCAACCCCGTGAAAAGCGCAAGAGTCATGGACCAAAAGTAAACTGGTGTCAAAGTGTATAGTTTAGAACGGCTTGAAGTTGCCGCCCGCCTCGAACGGCCGGAATCCCCGGGCGGCCTAACGCTTCCTGCCCATGAGACAGAAGAAGAATCCGTCGGTTCCGGTCGATGCCGGTGTCAGCGTGACGGTCTTCATATCGGCGGACCAGGGCTGTGGCTTATCGGTGCCGAAGAGCGCCGCCCAGTTGTCGGCGGCCGAGAGGACCTCGAATTCCGGATTGTCCTCGCAGAAGCCGTAGACCTGCGCCTCGTTCTCCTCCGGAAGGACGGAACAGGTGACGTAGATCAGATGTCCGCCGGGGCGCACGAACTGGGCGGCACCGGCAAGCGCCTCCTCCTGCTGGGCCAGTCGTTCCTCGAGGTTCTTCTGCGTCAGGCGCCATTTCGTGTCGGGGCGGCGCCGCCAGGTTCCGGTCCCGGTGCATGGCGCATCGACAAGCACGCGATCGACCCGCCCGATGAGCGATGTGAGCGACTCGGTCGACTCGTGCACCTGCACGTTGCGGGTGCCGGCACGCTTCAGACGCTCGATAATGGGCGCCAGCCGTTTGCGGTCGGCGTCGTAAGCGTGGACCTGGCCCTTATTGTTCATCGCCGCCGACATGGCCAGGGTCTTGCCGCCGCCGCCGGCGCAGTAATCGAGGACCTGCTCGCCCTCGCCGGGCAAGGCGAGGTCTGCGACAATCTGCGAGCCCTCGTCCTGCACCTCGAACCAACCCTTCTGGAACGAGATTTCCGCCGTTACGTTCGGCAGGCGCGATGCGCCCTCGCCGGCGGGAATGCGCACACCGTGCCGGGCAATCGCCGCGGGCTCGGCGCCGCTGCGCTCCAGCGCCTTCAGCACCTTTTCGCGCGTCGCCTTCAGCGTGTTGACGCGCAGGTCGAGAGTCGGCCGGCCGGCAAGAGCCTTCGCCTCGGCGAGCCAGTCGTCGGAGAAGTTCTCTTCGAACGAGCCTTGCGTCCATTCCGGAATATCGCCCTGCACATGCAGGGGAGCATCTTCGAGCCGTCGCTGAGCGAAGGCCTTCATCATCGCTTCCGAAGGCGCTTCGGGCGCGAACCTGTCGTCGGCGAGTTCCGCCGCAAGCGTGTCGGCGCGAAAGCCCCATTGCCGGTACATGACCGCATGGCCGAGGGCTACCGGGGTGTCGCTGTCCATGAGGTAGGCGTGGGAGAGTTTCATCCGCAGGGCATCATAGACGATGTTGCCGATGGCGGCGCGATCGCCGGAGCCGGCGAAGCGGTGGGACAGGCCCCAATCCTTGAGGGCATCGGCGACGGGTCGCCTGCGCTTTTCGATATCGTCAAGAACCTCGATGGCTCCGGAGAGCCTTCCGCCCAATCGCATCTTCGATGAACTCCTTTTTCGCCGTGGTAGCGGCGATGACATCGAAGAGCAAGACGGCGGCCGCATTATGTAAGGGGCGCGACCGGCCCTTGCAGTCTGGCTCGCCCGAGATGAACCGGGCGAATCCTGCGCATCGTCAGGAATTGACGACCGTGTAACAGATGCTGGCGGTGCCGGAGCGGATCATGCCGATCTTGGAGGCGGCCGCCTTGGAGAGATCGATCACCCGGCCGCGAATGAACGGGCCTCGATCATTGATCCGGACGACGACGGACTTGCCGTTGCGCTTGTTGGTCACCTGGACCTTCGTGCCGAATTTCAGTTTGCGATGCGCGGCGGTCAGGTGCGCGGCATTCATTCTTTCGCCGGAGGCCGTTTTGGAGGAAAGCGCGTACCAGGATGCTCCCCCGCAACCAGCGCCTGCTGCCTGACTCTCGGATGCCGTGACCAAGCCCATCCCGACGGTGAATAGTGCTGCCGCGGCAGCAGTCTTGATTTTCGCTGGCGTCAAGCGATGCCCCCTTCGGTTTGAAAAATTCGTCAGTTCCCTTTGTTGATCGAGCTAATTGAGGTGAAACATGGCAAAAACGTGCTTCAACCGTTAAGTTCTCATTAGGAATGTCTGAAGACCTGTTGATTTTAAAAATAACCAACAGATTGAATTAGTTTAGAATTGCGAGGGAAGTTCTTTGGAATCAGCAACTAAGCGCTGCTGGCGGCGCGCCGGCCCGCGCAGCGGCGCCTCTCGCAAATAAAATCATTAAAATTTTCGCCTTGCATGAAAAATCGGGAATCGCGACCGTTGAATTCTTGCTACTAGAGCACGTCCACTTTAAACCGGGTCATATCCTGCTGCTGCGAAGTAGTTCGCACACTCTTGCGGCTCGAAGAGTTTGACGATGTCGCCAACGGTGTTCCACAGGGCGTCGACGGAGCGTTCGGCCCGTGCCCGCAGAAGCGCCTTGAGCTTTGAGAAGGCGTTTTCGATCGGGTTGAAGTCGGGGCTGTAGGGCGGGAGATAGAGCAGCGTGCAGCCGGCGGTTTCTATGGCCTGTCGGATGCCATCTGCCTTGTGGGCCGGCAGGTTGTCCATGACGACGATGTCGCCGGGCGTGAGGGTCGGCACGAGAACCTGCTCGACATAGGCCCGGAAAGCCACTCCATTCATCGCCCCGTCAAGGACCATCGGCGCGGTCATGCCGGAGAGCCTGAGCGCCCCGGTGAACGTCGTGGTTTTCCAATGACCGTGCGGAACGCCCGATCGGCAACGCTCTCCGCGCGGCGCGCGACCGCGAAGCCGGGACATCTTCGTGGAAAGACCCGTCTCGTCTATGAAGACGAGGCGGGCTGGATCGAGATCAAGCTGGGCATCGAACCAGTCCTGACGCCGCTTCAAGAGGTCTGGCCGCTCCTGCTCCAATGCATGTGCGGTCTTTTTTTGAATGTGAAGCCGCGCTTGCGCAGCCAGACGTCGAGGGTGCTGCGGCCGATAGAGACGGATCGGTCCTCTTCCAGACGCAAAACCATCTCGTTCAGCGTGATGTCCTTCGACGCCTCGATCATGCCGATGATGAAAGCCTCATGATCGTCGAGACGGGAACCTCCAGGTCGACCCTGCTTGGCAGCGCTCACCTGACCCTGCCGGGCGCTCGCGATCCAGGCAATCGCCGTCGAAATCCCGATCCCGAACCGCGCTGCAGCCGACCGCGCGGACATCCCACCAGCCGACGCAGCCAGAACCCGGTGGCGAAGATCATCACTCAATGCTCGGGCCATGTTCCCTCCGACAAATCAAAGACAGGAGGAGGGAATCACAGAACGCTCTGAAAAGGAATCCTCACGCCGATTCCGCTTTCATCGGACGCGCTCTAGCGTCAAGGTTGTGGAAAATGGCGAAGTATAGACCGAATAATGACAGCATAATCGTGTCAAGGCGATTCGCGTGAAATCAATACTTTCAAAACGGCGTTAGACTTGCTTGACATCCCGCGCGATATTCTGGTCGGCCTTGAGGAAATAGGTGCTTAATTCCGGTCCCAGGTTCCTGATGTCCACAGCTGTGCAAGCGACACGCGATAGTTCGGGAAGTCCGGATCGAAGCCCGCCTGGCGCAGTCGC
This sequence comes from Ensifer sp. D2-11, assembly GCF_054161295.1. Taxonomy (NCBI): domain Bacteria; kingdom Pseudomonadati; phylum Pseudomonadota; class Alphaproteobacteria; order Hyphomicrobiales; family Rhizobiaceae; genus Ensifer; species Ensifer sp. D2-11. The sequence continues at coordinate 2,916,295 of NZ_CP096433.1, read as the reverse complement.
GCATTGGAGACACGCTTGTTCTCGCCGTAGAAAGAACGCGCCATGGGGGACATATCTGCGGTTTCGAAGGGGATCTCGGGCGGCGGTTCGACGCCCATCAGCCGGGCGGCTTCCTGGACCACATCCTGTGGTGGCGCCGGCTCGTCGTCGGTCACGTTGAAGACGCCGCCCATGCCCCGCTTTGCGAGAAGGGTGGTCGCCGCGCCGATGTCTTCGACGCGGATACGGTTGAAGACCTGGTTCGGCTTGATGACGCGGCGCGCCGTGCCTTCGGAGAGATTGCGGAAGGCATTGCGACCCGGGCCGTAAATGCCTGCAAGCCGAAGCACCGCCACCGGAATGCCGCGCTGTGCGCCGTGCTCGAGCCAGGCGTTTTCGGCTTCCACACGCTCCAGCGAGCGCTGGGAGACCGGGTTGAGCGGCGTATCCTCGGTGACCCAGGCGCCGCCGTGATCGCCATAGACGCCGACCGTGGAAAGATAGCCCACCCACTCCAGCCGCGGCAGAAGTTCGGCAAGCGGCGGCGTTCCGGCGCGAAACATCGGGTCGCCATCGCGGCCCGGCGCGATCGACTGAACGAGGTGGGTGGTTTCCCTCATCACATCCTTGAGCTCGTCCGATATTTCCGCGCCGTCGAAGAGGATCGGGCGGATACCGGCAGCCTGCAGGCGGCCGAGCTTTTCTGCCGACCGGGTGGTGCCGGACACGGACATCGCCAGGGGAGCGAGCGCGCTCGCGATCGCCGTGCCGGAATAGCCCGCACCAAGGATCAGGACATTCATCGGTTCACTCCCGCCATTTGCCATTCCGCAAGAACCTCGTCATCGGTTTCAGGCCCGCATTGCCGGGCGAAGACCGCCAGATCGGCGGATGAAATCAGTCGCGAAAGCGCCCAGACCGCCATCCCCCTGACGGTCGGCGATGCATCGGCCGCCAGCGCCTTGCAGACCTCTATCAGGCTCTTCTCACCGGAATTGCCGGCGGCGATCAAGGCATTTCGGACGAAACGATCGCGCCCGATGCGCTTTACCGGTGATCCGGAAAAGAAGGCCCGGAAACCTGGGTCGTCGAGCGTCAGCAGGAAGGAGAGCTCCGGTTCCCTGAGATCGTCCCGCGGCTGGAGTTTCATTTCCGATGCCGAGCGCGCGAACTTGTTCCAGGGACAGGCGGCGAGACAGTCGTCGCAGCCATAGATGCGGTTACCGATCAGCGGCCGCAACTCAGGCGCAATCGATCCCTTGTGCTCGATCGTGAGATAGGAGATGCAGCGTCGCGCGTCGATGCGGTAGGGCGCCGGAAAGGCATCGGTCGGACAGGCGTCGAGGCAGGCCCGGCAGGAGCCGCAATGGTCGCGCTCGGGCTCGTCCAGGTCCAGTTCAGCTGTCGTGAAGAGGCTGCCGAGAAAGAGCCAGGAGCCGAATTCGCGGCTGACCAGATTGGTGTGCTTGCCCTGCCAGCCGATGCCGGCCTTTTCCGCAAGCGGCTTCTCCATGACAGGGGCGGTGTCGACGAAGACCTTCACGTCCTCGCCCGCCCGGGCGGCAAAGCGCGTGGCGATCTCTTTCAGCCGGCCCTTGACCACGTCGTGATAGTCGCGATTGCGGGCATAGACGGAGATCGCGCCGCGATCGCGTCTGGCGAGGACCTCGCGCGGGTCGTCCTCGGGAGCGTAATTCATGCCGAAGAGGACGATCGAGCGTACTTCGCTCCAGAGGACCCGCGGATCAGACCGGCGCTCGGCTGTCTCGGCAAGCCAGTCCATCGTACCATGGGCGCCGGCAGCCAGGAACTGCCTCAGCCGCTCGGGCGCCTGGGGTATGGCGTCCGGATGGGTGATGCGACAGATGTCGAACCCCTTGGCCGCGGCTTCCTCTTTCAGGAAGGCGGTGAGGGTCCGTCGTTTCCTGCCCTGGTTGTCCGCTTTTGCAGCGTCGCCGGGCATGATCTGGTCCTTAAAAGTCGAGATCCGCATAATGTGAGACCGGGGTCACGCCGCGCACCCGCTCGGCGAGCAGCGGCCGGAAGGATGGGCGCGACTTCAGCCGCTGGTACCATTCCTTGGCGGTCGGCGCATCGGACCAGTCGATCTCTCCGAGATAGTCGAGCACGGAGATCGCCGCAGCTGCGGCGAGATCCCCATAGGAGATGCGATCGCCGGCAAGCCAGGGGCGCGATCCGGCGAGCCACGAGAGATACTTCATGTGCTGGCGGATATTGCTGCGCGAGGTGCGGAGAATTTTCGAATCCGGCGCACCGCCGCCCTGGTCCGGGGTCATCTGCAGCTTGAAGATGCGCTCGCGCACGAGCGGGCGCGTCACGTCGGCTTCCATCTTCTGCAGGAACCATTCGGTGAGCCTGCGGATTTCGGCGCGCTGAAACGGGTCCTCGGCAAGAAGGCGGCGGTCGCGCTTCATGATGCCGCTGGTCTCGTCGAGATATTCGGAGATGATCGTCGCGCCGCAGAGCGCGCGCATGCTGTCATCGACATAGACGGGCAGAGTGCCGGCGGGATTCAGCGTCAGGAAGTCGCGCCGGTTCTCCCATGGCTGTTCTTCGCTCAGTTCCGTCTGATAGCCATATTCTGAGAGAATAAGGCGTACGAACCGCGAAGCAGGGGACATGGGGTGATGATACAATGTCGGCATCGATGATCAGATTGCAGCTGTTTTCGGGGATATCGGCGTCGCGGCATATGCAACTGGCCACGGCTCGTTACAACGAGCTATAGGTAGTTGCGGTGGCAAACACAAGAGAATCGACCTTCTCCTCCCACATCCAATTATATCAGGAATAGCTTTTACATGGCGGATCAATCGATCATAAGCGCGCTCGTCCTCGGGCTCATCGAAGGGCTGACGGAGTTCATCCCGGTCTCGTCGACGGCGCATGTGCTGCTTGCCGGACACTTCCTCGGATTCAAATCGCCGGGAAACACCTTTGCCGTTCTGATCCAGCTCGGCGCCATATTGGCGATCCTGCTCGTCTACTTCCAGAAGCTGCTGGCGATCGCGCTCGCCCTGCCCACGAGCGTCAAGGCCCGCCGCTTCGTCTTCTCGGTTCTCCTCGCCTTCCTGCCGGCGGCGCTTATCGGTGCTGCAGCGCATGGGTTCATCAAGTCGGTGCTTTTCGAGACGCCGATGCTCATATGCGTCGTGCTGATCGTCGGCGGCATCATTCTTTATGCGATCGACCGGCTCCCTCTAACGCCCCGCTACACCGACGTGTTCGACTATCCGCCTTCGCTCGCGCTGAAGATCGGCCTCTTCCAGTGCCTCGCCATGATCCCGGGGACGTCACGTTCCGGCGCGACCATCGCCGGGGCCCTGCTGATGGGGACCGACAAGCGCTCCGCCGCCGAGTTTTCCTTTTTCCTGGCCATGCCGACCATGGTCGGAGCCTTTGCGCTCGACCTCTACAAGAACCGGGATGCGCTCTCCTTCGACGATGTCGGACTGATCGCCGCCGGTTTCATCGCCGCATTCATCGCCGGAATTTTCGTGGTGCGTTCGCTGCTCGACTTCGTCTCGCATCGCGGCTTCACGCCCTTTGCGATCTGGCGCATCCTCGTCGGCACCGCCGGGCTGGTCGGCCTGTGGCTGCTCGGATAACGCAGTCCGGAAACATAAAGCCGGATGCGTCTCTTTCGAAACGCACCCGGCTCCTGGCCCCCGCCAAAACTCAACATGCCCGGCTCGAAGCCGAGGCGAAAATGTCCGGCTTACTCGCCGGCAAACCCGATCGACGCCGTCGTGCAAGGGTTGACACCGTAGGCCGGCGTGCAGCCCTTGTTGCTGCTGGCCACGGTGCCGGGTGCCATGAACGAGCCAGCCAGAATGATCAGTGCCGCAGACGCAAAAAAGATTGCGATCGACTTGCCCATGGGACGTCATGCCTTTCGAGTGTGATGTCTGCACCGGCGGCGCTCGCCGAGCGGTCAGTGCGAGCGGTGTTTATTCTGCGATCATGTCATGATCAATATCAGGGCGGGCTGAATCTGCGGTAAACGGGATTCGGATTTGCAACTGCGGCAGAACTGCAACGCTGTTGCCGAACGGGCACAGCGGGGGGCCGCAAAAAAGCCGCCGGCGGAGCCGGCGGCTTGAATGCGTACGGTAGTGATGCGACGGCTCAGGCGGCGCGGCCGCTGCGCGTATATTGCCCATGCGGGCGATAGCGTACGAGATAAGTCGGCAGGATCGACTCGAGCATCGTCGGCTCGATGCCGATACCTGCAAGCGTGCGGCCTTCCGCTTCGGCCTTTGCCGAGACGACATTGTCCGATTTCAGCAACACCACCTGGTCGGCGGTGAGCGGCGGCGTGATGAACGGCACGAGCGAGGCGACGCTGCCCATCAGCGAGGCGATGCCGAAGGGTAGCGACACGAAGGAGCGCTTGCGGTCGATCGTCTTCAGCATGAAATCGAGACATTCGCGGAACGAGAGCACCTGCGGCCCGCCGAGTTCGTAGATCGTCCCACCGGTGAGCTTGCCGTCGACGGAGCGGGCCACGGCCTCGGCAACGTCGGTGACGTAAACCGGCTGAAACCTGGTATTGCCGCCGCCGATGAGCGGCAGGACCGGCGAGAACCGGGCCATTTCGGCAAACTTGTTGAAGAAGCCGTCTTCGGGGCCGAAGATGATCGACGGGCGGAGGATCACCGCGGCCGGAAGCGTTTCGAGGATCGCAGCCTCGGCGCGCCCCTTTGTCCGGGCATAGCTCGACTCGGAGTTTGCGTCGGCGCCAATCGCCGAGATATGGGTGAGCGTGGCGCCCGTCGCCCGGGCCGCCTCGGCGACCGCCCGCGCGCCGAAATCCTGGACCGCCTCGAAGGTGTTGCGGCCGCTTTCGAAGAGCACGCCGACGCAGTTGATCACATGGTCGGCGCCGTCGACAGCGCGATCGACCGACCTACGGTAGCGCAGATTGGCCTGAACGAAGGAGATTTGCCCGACATTGCCGAGCGGTTGCAGGTGGCCGGCGAGATCCGGACGGCGAACCGCGACGCGAATGCGGTAGCCGCGTTTGGCGAGCGCGCGCACCACATGACGGCCGACAAATCCGGATCCGCCGAAAATCGTCACCAGCGGCGGAAGGTTGGACAAGGTCATGAGAAACGCACTCCTGATGTCAATGGTAGAATTGCTTGCTACATAGCCCAAGCGTCGAGCGAGGTGAAGGCCAATCCGCGCGCTTCGGAAGCGTGCCCCGATGCGTCGCGGAACCTCGCCTCAAACACCCTCTACGACGACCATTTCGGCATCGGCGACTTCCTGGCGGATGGCCGCGGCAATCTGGTATTCGGGCGAATTGTAACAGTCGACGGCCGCCTGCAGCGAGGGGAATTCGATGACGACGTTGCGGGTACGAGCGGCACCTTCGAGCCGATGGAACTGCCCGCCGCGCGCGAGGAAGGTCGCTCCGTATTTTTCGAAGGCGGGCGTCGCCGCTGTCACGTAGTCCTTATAGCGTTCGGGGTCCCTTATATCGACCCGAGCGATCCAGTATCCTTTGGCCATGATGAACTCCTCGTCTTTCACGAAATGCAGACGAGATGGTTACTTCCGGCAAAATGCGCCCCAGGTCAAGCAGGCCCGAACGTCGCCCGAGCGCTATACGGCGGATCAACGGGAGAGGGCGCTCTCCATTTCGGCCAGGATCGCGCGGCTTGCTGCGAGAGGGTCGGGCGCGGCAACGATCGGCCGCCCGACGACGAGGTGGCTCGAGCCGGCGCGAAGCGCGTCGGCCGGCGTCATCACCCGCTTCTGGTCGCCTTTTTCCGCACCGGCCGGGCGGATGCCCGGCGTCACCAGCGCCATGTCGCCGCCGATGATCTTTCGCACGGCGGCGGCCTCCTCCGCCGAGCAGACGATGCCCCCCATGCCTGCGGCGCGGGCCTGTTCGGCGCGGCGCAGGACCAGGCTGTGCGGATCATATTCATAACCGGCATCGATGACGTCCTGTTCGTCCATCGAGGTGAGCACCGTCACGCCAAGCAGGCAGAGGTTCGAGCCCCTGGCCGCTTCGACCGCCGACTTCATCGCCTTCGGATAGGCGTGCAGCGTCAACATCGACACGCCCATCTTGACGATGTTCTCCACGCCCTTGGCCACCGTGTTGTCGATGTCGAGCAGCTTCATGTCGAGGAAGACCTGCTTGCCGCTCGCGGCGAGATCGCGCGCGAAGTCGAGGCCGCCGGCGAAGGCCAGTTGATAGCCGATCTTATAGAAGAGGACTTCCTCGCCGAGCGTCGAGACGATTTTCTCGGCCTCGGTCACCGTTGGAAGATCAAGGCCGACGATCAGCCGGTCGCGCGCGCTTGTGCTCATATCGAGATCACCCCTGCCAGAACTCCATCGGCGTCCAGTCGCATGTGACGGCGCGATCCGCAAGACGGAAGGCGAAGAGATTGCCGCCGCCCGGCGGCTGATCGGCGCTACGGGCGATCGCCGTGCCCGTCATCCGGCATTTGAGCAGCGTACCGACGCCGCCATGGCCGACAAAGGCGATAGGGATGGTCGGATCGTGCCGGTCGAGGATGTGGGTGACGGTCCTTGAAATTCGCGCCTGGGCGTCGACGGCACGCTCCCAGCCCTTGAAGCTCTCTTCAGGCCGGGCAAAGAACTGATCGGCCGCCTTCTCGAACTCCTCCGGCCGCAGGAAGCCGGTCGCCGAACGGTCGTTCTCGCCCATCTCCTCGTCCGTTTCGACCGGGATGCCGGCAGCGTCGGCCAGGAACCGCGCCGTTTCGATCGCCTTCTTCTCGCCACTGGCCAATATGCGTCCGAGCAAACGGACCCATGGCTGTTTCGCCGTGGCGCGCATGCGCTCTTCGCCCAGCTCGGACAGACCCCATTGGGGCACGGAGACGGCGGGATCGATTCTGACCTGCGGATGGGTGAGATATATGCCGAACACCGGACTTGGCGCCGTCAGTGCGTCTTGCGGTAGATCCACAGCTGCGCCGGCGGAATGTTTCGCACGACGAAGTCGAAATGCTGGATTCGGTAGCGGTCCGGCATGGCGACCACCGGCGACATCGGACCGTAGGAGATCTGAACGACCGGGCGGCCGAAGGGAATGCGCGAGAGCAGGTCTTCTATGAGTTCGACGCGGCGATGCATCGGGAAATTCAACAACGGTACGGCGGAAATGACGCTGTCGAACTGCTGATCCTTGAAGGCCCCAAGCGTGCGGGAAAGATCGAAGGCGTCGCCGTTTATGAAATGCACGCCGTCGAAATGCGCCTTGAGCTGATTGTAGAAGTCGGTGGAATATTCGATGGAAACCAGCTTTTCAGGCTCTATGCCGCGCTCGAGGATCGCCTTGGTGATCACCCCGGTGCCGGGGCCAAGCTCGAGGACCGGCAGACCGGATTCCGGATCGACTACGCTGGCCATGCGGCGTGCCGTGATGGCGGAAGTCGGGAGGATCGCGCCGACCGCGCGGGTATTGCTCATCCAGCCCTTGAAGAAGCGGATCTCTTCGTCGAATTTCCGACCGAATTTTTCCTTCACCCTCAAGCGCAAGCTCATCGAATCCCCTCGCAGTATGATTTGCAGTTGCGCTCTTATCGTGATTCGTGTGGCTGCGTGAGCGCTTATTCATAATGTGCTTCCATCTGCGGCAAAAACAAGTCCGACTGCGTCTAAAAGCGACAGATCATGAACGATGCACGACGGGTACATATGAAAAAGCCCGCCGAACGGCGGGCCTTTATCGCAGTCTGCGGCATGCGTTACACGCGCATCGGCATCAGCACGTAGAGCGCATCCTCCGCGGCAAGATCGCGCACGAGCGTCGGCGAACCGGGATCGGCCAGCAGGAAGACCGCCTCGCTGCCGGTCAGTTGGCCGGTGATGTCGAGAAGATATTTGGCGTTGAACCCGATCTCGAGCGGATCGCTTTCGTAGCCGACCGGCAGTTCTTCGGTGGCGCTGCCGGAATCCGGGTTGTTCACGGTCAGCGTCATCTGGCCGTCGGCAAGCGCGAGCTTCACGGCGCGGCCGCGTTCGGAAGAGATCGTGGAGACACGGTCGACGGCCTGCGAGAAGGACTGGCAATCGACGCGCAGCTCCTTGTCGTTGCTGGCGGGGATCACGCGCTGATAGTCGGGGAAGGTTCCGTCGATCAGCTTCGACGTCATGACGATGGAGCCGATCGTCAGGCGGATCTTCGCGTCCGAGACCTCGACCGTCACCACCACGTCCGGACTGTCGAGAAGTTTCTGCAGTTCGCTGACGGTCTTGCGCGGAATGATGATGCCGGGCATGCCCTCGGAGCCCGACGGCGCTTCGACATCCGCACGGGCGAGCCGGTGGCCGTCGGTCGCGACGGCGCGCAGCTTCAGGTCGCCGTTGCTCTCGACCGTGTGCACGAAGATGCCGTTCAAATAGTAGCGTGTCTCTTCCGTCGAGATCGCGAACTGGGTGCGGTCGATCAGCATCTTCAGATCGGGCGCCTTCAGGCGGAAGGAGTGCGAGAACGTGCCGGCGGTCAGATCGGGAAAATCCGACTGCGGCAGGCACTGCAGCGAAAACTTGGAGCGGCCGGAGGCGACGGTCATCGCCGTGCCTTCAGCATTGGTGGCGAGCCGCACCTCCGAGCCGTCCGGCAGCTTGCGGACGATGTCGTAGAGCAGATGCGCCGGAACGGTGGTGGCGCCGGCCTGTTCCACCTGCGCCGGCGTCGCCTCGGTAATCTCCAGGTCGAGGTCGGTCGCCTTCATTTCGAGGCTGGCGCCGTCGGAGCGCAGGAGCACGTTCGAAAGGATGGGGATGGTGTTTCGCCGTTCGACCACGCGGTGGACATGGTTCAGCGATTTCAAAAGGTTGGACCGCTCGAGAGTAATACGCATGGATGCTACCGCTTTCAACCATTGCCGCGCGGGCGAGGGGACCGCCGCGGCGTCAACTGCGTGCCCCGGCCGCTCGGCCGGAAGGATGTGGACGGGCAAAATGGCAGAAAGAGAGCCGCAAAAGCAAGGGGTTTTGAGCCCTCTTCCCCAAATGCGAGACTGCAGGCGCGGCCCGCCCTTGCCCCGGGCTCCCCGCTCACTCATAAAGGGCGCGAACCCGGCTGGCCGGAATGGTCGATCGGAATGATCGGGCCAGGAGTGATTGGGAAGGCGGCGTTGCAAAAGCAGCAATCGACGGATGCATCCGAAAAGGAACGGCAGCGCGGTTTTCGCCTGCACAATACGAACATTCCTGCGCGCCCGCTGGAGCCGTGCCTTTATCTCGTGGCAACGCCGATCGGCAATCTCGGCGACATCACGCTGAGAGCCCTCGAGACGCTTGCCGGGGCCGATGTGCTCGCCTGCGAGGACACGCGGGTGACGCGGGTGCTTTTGGACCGCTACGGCATCGTCAATCGGCCCACCGCCTATCACGAGCACAATGCCGCCGAGGCGGGGCCGCGACTGCTTGCAGCACTTGGCGATGGGAAATCGGTGGCGCTCGTCTCCGATGCCGGTACGCCGCTCGTCTCCGATCCGGGCTATCGCCTGGCGCAGCAGGCGGTCGAGGCGGGCTACCGGGTCGTTCCCATACCTGGCCCCTCGGCGCCGCTTGCGGCCCTCGTCGGCTCCGGCCTTCCGAGCGATGCCTTCCTCTTCGCAGGCTTTCTGCCGGTGAAGGACAAGGCGAAGCGCGACCGGCTCGCCGAACTCGCGGCCGTTCCCGCCACTCTCATCTTCTTCGAGTCCCCGCATCGCATTGCTGCGACCGTCACTGCTGCGGCCGAGGTCCTCGGCGCAGACAGGAGGGCGGCCGTCTGCCGCGAACTGACCAAGACCTTCGAGGAGTTCCGCCGCGGAACGCTCGGCGAACTCGCGGCGATTTACGGCGAAAGCGCCAATGTGAAAGGCGAGATCGTCCTCGTGGTCGGTCCGCCAGAGGCAAAGCCCCAGCCGGAGGCGGCCGACGTCGACGCACTGCTCAAGGAACTCGCCCGCGACCTGCCGATGGGCAAGGCCGCGACCGAGGCGGCGCGCCGCACGGGGCTGGCGCGCAAGGAGCTTTACGACCGGCTCCTTCATCTCAAGGATGGCGATGAAGGCTGAGCGACCGGACACCCGCAAGCTGAAGGCGCTGAAGCGGGGCCACATCGCCGAATACCGCGCCGCGCTCTGCCTGATGCTGAAGGGCTATCGCATCGTTGCCATGCGCTATCGCACCAGGCTCGGCGAGATCGACATCATCGCCCGGCGCGGCGACCTGGTCGCCTGCGTCGAAGTAAAGGCCCGGGTGAGCCTGGAGGATGCGGTCTTCGCCGTCACAGACACGGCGCAACGGCGCATCCGGGCGGCAAGCGATCTCTGGCTGTCGCGCCAGGGCGATTTCCACCGCCTGTCGGTGCGCTACGATATCGTCGCCGTAACGCCGTGGCGCTGGCCGCGGCACCTGCCGGACGCCTTTTGATGACGCCTTTTGATAGGCGGGAGCGGCGGGAACCTTCTTGCCTAACCACGGTACGCATTCTACATCTTGCGGGCTTTTCTGCGGTGCCGCTCGTCGCGAAGACGAGGGGCGGAGCATCGCGTCGAATTGCCGTATAATTCGATTTCGGACCGGAGCCGGTCGAAGGAACTATGCGCATCGTGGATCCAGATCGGGAACGGGAAAATGGCAGGAATCGTCAATGTCGGGGTCCAGATGGACCATGTTTCGGGCATCACCATTGCGGGCGATTCGACCTTCGCGATGAGCCTTGAGGCGCAGGCCCGAGGCTATCGCCTGTTCCACTACACGCCCGACAAGCTGTCGCTCCGGGACGGCAGGGTCTATGCGACCGCGCAGCAGATGCAGTTGCGCGACGTCAGGGGCGACCACTTCACTCTCGGCGAAGACGAGCGGATCGATCTTTCGACCATGGACGTCATCCTGCTTCGCCAGGATCCGCCATTCGACATGGCCTATATCACCTCGACGCATCTGCTCGAGCGGCTGCACCCGAAGACGCTGGTCGTCAACGATCCGGCCTGGGTCAGGAACTCGCCCGAGAAGATCTTCGTGACCGAGTTTCCGGATCTGATGCCGAAGACCCTGATCACGCGCGACCCGGACGAGATCGCCCGCTTCCGTCAGGAGATGGGCGACATCATCCTGAAACCGCTCTACGGCAATGGCGGCGCCGGTGTGTTCCACTCCGCGCGTGACGACCGCAATTTCTCGTCGCTCCTCGAAATGTTCGCCCAGATGTTCCGCGAGCCTTATATCGCCCAGGAATATCTGCCGGCGGTCCGCAAGGGCGACAAGCGCATCCTGCTCGTCGACGGCGAGCCGGTCGGCGCGATCAATCGCGTTCCGGCCGAGCACGATTCTCGCTCCAACATGCATGTGGGCGGGCGCGCGGAGGCAACCGACCTGACGGCCCGCGAGCGGGAGATCTGCACCCGCATCGGACCGGCCCTGAAGGAACGCGGTTTCCTCTTCGTCGGCATCGACGTGATCGGCGACTACCTGACCGAGATCAACGTCACGTCGCCGACCGGCATCCGCGAAGTGAAGAAGTTCGGCGGTGCCGACGTCGCTAGCCTGCTCTGGGACGCGATCGAGAAGAAGCGCGCCTGATCTTTACGGCGGACCGCCACTCTCGCTCTTGTGTTCTATCATTGTTCTTGTTTTCAAGCGTATTCCGTGCAAGATTTGCCGTTGCAACCGGTTTTGGTTGTGACGGCGTGTGTGGGCCGCCGTGCTGGAGCGGGATTGCGGAAGGACGATCATCCTTCGCGCTCCGCTCGAAATCAGGGGGCAGTATGGTCGCGCGCGTCAGCACGGTTGCGTTTCAGGGTATCGAGGGCGTTCCGGTCGACGTCCAGGTGATGGTTGCACCCGGCAAGGTCGGTATGCAGATCGTCGGACTGCCGGACAAGGCGGTGGCCGAAAGCCGCGAGCGCGTCCAGGCGGCGCTTCATGCATCGGGGCTGGCGCTTCCCGCCAAGCGGGTGACCGTCAATCTGGCGCCGGCGGACCTTCCGAAAGAGGGAAGCCATTTCGATCTCGCCATCGCGCTCGGCCTGATGGCGGCGCTCGGCGCTGTCCCTGCGGACGCGCTGTCCGGTTATGTCGTCATCGGCGAGCTCAATCTCGACGGCACGATCGCAGCCGTCGCCGGCGCGCTGCCGGCGGCGATCGGCGCGAATGCGCTCGGCAAGGGGCTGATCTGCCCGGCGGAAAGCGGGCCCGAGGCGGCCTGGGCCGGATCGGAGATCGATATTCTCGCCCCGCGCAGCCTGATCGCGATCGCCAATCATTTCCGCGGCACGCAGGTGCTCTCCCGCCCCGAGCCGGCGGTCCGGGCGGCCGCCGGGGGCCTTCCCGATCTTGCCGACATCAAGGGCCAGGAAAGCGCCAAGCGGGCGCTGGAGGTCGCGGCGGCGGGCAACCATAATCTGCTGATGGTCGGCCCGCCCGGTTCCGGCAAGTCGATGCTTGCGGCGCGGCTCCCCTCCATCCTGCCGCCGCTTTCGCCCGCCGAACTGCTCGAAGGCTCGATGATCCATTCGATCGCCGGGCAATTGCCGGGCGGCAAGCTCTCGGACCGCCGGCCCTTCCGTGCGCCGCACCATTCCGCCACCATGGCGGCGCTGATCGGCGGCGGCTTCCGCGCGAAACCGGGAGAGGCGTCGCTCGCCCATAACGGCGTGCTCTTTCTCGACGAATTTCCGGAATTTGCGCCTCAGGCGCTCGACGCTCTGCGCCAGCCGCTCGAAACCGCCACCTGCATCATCGCGCGCGCCAATCATCGCGTCACCTATCCGGCGGCGATCCAGCTCATTGCCGCCATGAACCCCTGCCGCTGCGGCATGGCCGGCGAGCCGGGCCGGAGCTGCGCCCGCGGGCCGCGCTGCATGGCCGATTACCAGGCGCGGATCTCCGGCCCGCTGATGGACCGTATCGATATCCGCGTCGACGTCCCGGCCGTCAGCGCCGCCGACTTGATCCGCCCCGGCACCTCCGAGCCGAGCGCCGCCGTCGCCCGCCGCGTCGCCCGCGCCCGCGAGCTGCAGAGAGACCGCTTCGCCGGCCTCGGCCATCCCGAGCTGACGAGCAACGCCCGCTCATCGACGACGATGATCGAAAAGATCGCCGAGCCCGACGCCGCCGGCCTGCAGCTACTGCGCGATGCGGCGGAAAAGATGAAATTCTCGGCGCGCGGCTATCATCGGGTGCTGAAGGTCGCCCGCACCCTCGCCGATCTCGATGCGGCGCCGACGGTCGGTCGCATCCACCTCGCCGAAGCGATCTCCTACAGGGTGGCGGGAGAGAGACTGCCGGTCGCCGCGTAGGATCCGACTTCGATGAGGATGGGGCGCCCCTCATCCGGCTGCCGCCACCTTCTCCCCGTTCTGACGCTACGGCATGCACATATCTCTTGCGCGCCGGTGCGGCGGATACTGCTGATGAAAGGGATCCCTCGGGAACCCAACCGCCTCAACCCCGCTCGGTCGGGGTTGCCCCTCAACCGGCTGCCGCCACCTTCTCCCCGCAGGCGGGGAGAAGGGATATGCCGCGCCCCGCTCGCTCCCTCGGGCGGGCGGAGCGGGGTTCAGTTGGCGCCGCTTGTCCCTTCTCCCCGCCTGCGGGGAGAAGGTGCCGGCAGGCGGATGAGGGGCGGGTGACCGCTAATGCCAATGTTAGCGCATACGGGTTTGATCCCAAGGATCCATCCGCAAGCCTCGGCACAGCAGGCCGGCTGAGGGGGATGCCGCGACTGCCGGCGCTAGGCTCCCAATCCCTCGAACAGCACCGTCGAAAGATACCGTTCGGCAAAGGACGGAATGATCACGACGATATTCCTGCCGGCGTTTTCCTCGCGCTGTCCCACCTCTATCGCCGCCTGGAGCGCGGCACCGGCGGAGATGCCGACCGGCACGCCTTCGAGTCTGGCGACGAGCCGCGCCGCCTCTATGGCCTCGCCGGCATTTACCGTGACGACTTCGTCATAGACGCTCGTGTCGAGGATCGCCGGTGCGAAACCGGCGCCGATACCCTGGATCTTGTGCGGACCCGGGGCGCCGCCGGAAAGGATAGGGGATTCTTCGGGCTCGACGGCGATCACCCTGACCGATGGCTTACGGGCCTTGAGCACCTGGCCGGCACCGGTGATGGTGCCGCCGGTGCCGATGCCGGACACGAGGATGTCGACTGCGCCTTCCGTGTCGTTCCAGATCTCCTCGGCGGTCGTCGTGCGGTGGATTTCCGGATTGGCCGGGTTCTCGAACTGCTGCGGAATGATCGCGTCGGGCAGCGTCTCGGTGAGTTCCTGGGCCTTGGCGATTGCGCCCTTCATGCCCTTGGCGCCTTCCGTCAGCACCAGTTCGGCACCGAGAAGCGTCAGCATCTTGCGGCGTTCGACCGACATCGTCTCGGGCATGGTGAGGATCAGCCTGTAGCCCTTGGCGGCCGCGACGAAGGCGAGTGCTATGCCCGTATTGCCCGAAGTCGGCTCGACCAGCGTCGTGCGGCCGGGCGTGATCTTCCCTTGCGCCTCGAGCGATTCGATCATCGCGACGCCGATGCGGTCCTTGACGGAGCCGATCGGGTTGAAGAATTCGAGCTTGGCGAGCAGGTTCGCCTTCACGCCCTTCTCCTTGGCGAGCTTGTCCAGCCGCACGATGGGAGTGTCGCCGATCGTCTCGGTGATCGAGGAAAAGACGCGGCCGCGGCCGGGCTTGCGCGCTTCAGGCATATGGTTTCTCCCTTCGTTTCTTGAATTTGTCGCTGCGACAATAGGAGCTATGCGGGCTTCCTTCCAGAGCGGGAACGCCTTGGATCGATGGTGCTGAAGGAAAAAACCGTTGCGAAGCGGCCCGCAGGGAAATCTTTTTTCAGGTCGCGCGGGTCGCAATGTAGGCGGCCGTTCCGGCGAGAATGCCGGCCGCGGCCCGGTTCAGAACCTTCAGTGCCTGCGGCTCTTTCAGGAGCGAGCGGGCTCGGGCCGCAAGCAGCATATAGGGCAGCAGCACGGCAAGAAGCACGAGGAAAGTCGCCACAAGCAGCAGTCCGTAGTCGCGCATCCCGATCGAGGCGAGATCGATCAGCGTCGGAACCAGCGCCACATAGAAAAGCATCGTCTTCGGATTGCCGAGCGTGACCGTCAGGCCCGAGAGGAAGGAGAGCGCCGCACTCGTCGATTTCCGCGCCTCGATGTTCTGCGACAGGAGCCCGGCCGTCCAGAGCTTCCAGGCGATATAGCCGAGATAGAGCGCGCCAGCGATCTTCACGACCAGGAACGCGGTCGTGAATGTCTGGGCGATGAAGGCGAGCCCGAGCACCACCGCCGTCAGATAGACCATGTCGCCGACGATGAGGCCGAGGCCCATGAAGAAGGTTTCCCGAAAGCCCGATCCCAGGGCTCGGGCAACGAGCGCCGTCACGCCCGGGCCGGGAATGATCCCGGCGATGAAGAGAGCGCCGCTATAGGCGAGAAGAGCCGCAAGTGTCACGATCGTTCCTCCTGATAGGGGCAGGTGTACCGCAATCTGCCGCAGAGGAAAATCCGGGTGGCATCCCCATTTAGGCGCGAAAATTGATCGGGTGACAAGAACGGCGTTGCCCTTCGCGGTAGAGCCGTACACCTTCCGGAAAACATCGGAGACCGGCGCCCCATGCCCGAAATTCAGAACCTCCTGGGCTTCGCACTGATCGCACTCGGCATGGTGCTGACGCCGGGGCCGAACATGATCTATCTGATCTCGCGCTCGATCTGCCAGGGACCGGGGGCGGGGCTGATCTCGCTTGGGGGAATAGCGCTCGGCTTCGTCTGTTACATGGTGTCTGCCGCGCTCGGCATTACCGCCCTGCTTCTTGCGGTCCCTTTTGCCTATGATGTCCTTCGTTTCGCAGGTGCGCTTTACCTGCTTTATCTCGCCTGGCAGGCGGTTCGTCCCGGCGGCCGCTCGATCTTTCAAGTACGCGACCTGCCGAAGGATCGCCCGCGCAAGCTCTTCGCGATGGGCCTCTTCACCAGCCTGCTCAACCCGAAGGTGGCCATCCTCTACCTGTCGCTGCTGCCGCAATTCATCCGCCCCGAGGCCGGCAACGTGCTCGCGCAGTCCCTCGTCTTCGGCAGCGTGCAGATCGCGATCAGCGTCAGCGTCAATGCGCTGATCGCGGTGACCGCCGGAGCGGTGGCCGCCTTCCTCTCTGGCCGCCCGTCCTTCATGCTGGTGCAGCGCTGGCTCATGAGCACGGCGCTCGCGGGTCTTGCCATCAGCATGGCCGCGGAGGCGCGGCGTTAGAGGCTTCCTTCCGCCGGACGCTTGGCGGACGGTGACGAAGGCTTAAGGGTCCAGCCGAGATTGGTGCCCGCGGCAGCAATGAGGATCGCGACCGAGCCCGCGATCTGCACCGGCTGCAGGGCGTGGCCGAACGCGATGCGGTCCACCAGGATCGCGGCTACCGGATAGATGAAGGAAAGGGCGCCGGTCATGTGGGTCGGCAGCTTCTGTATGGCGCCGTAAAGCAGAATATACATGATGCCGGTATGAACCACGCCGACGGTCAGCAGCAGCGCCCACTGGAGCATTCCCTGCGGCAGCGGCGCGACAAGGGCGAAGGGGGCGAGCATGGCCGCTCCGGTGATGACCTGCACCAGCGCGATCAGATGTGGCGGCGTGCCCTTGAGGAGCTTGGTGACGAGCGCCGCGATGGCGTAGAAGAAGGCGGCGCCGAGCGACAGCGCTATCCCGGCGAGATAGTCGCTGGGTTCATAAGTGCCCGCGGGCTTGGCGAGGACGATCGCGATCATGCCTGCGAAGGAGAGCGAGAGCCAGAGGAGCTTGCTGGCGGTGATCTTTTCACCGAGAAAAAGCGCACCGAGCCCGAGCAGCATGAAGGGCTGCGTGTTGTAGACCATGGTCGCGATGGAGATCGAGGCGCGGGGATAGGCGGCGAAGAGCAGGAGCCAGTTCACGACGATCGCGACCCCGCCCAGAGCGGAAAGAATGATGACCTTCATCCGCAAATGTCTCAGGTCGATGAGGCCGAAGACCGCCGCAAGCGCGGCGAGCGTTGCAGCCCCGAACACGCAACGCCAGAAGACGACGCCCGCGACGGGCTGGCCTGACATCAGCACGAACCAGCCGATCGTTCCCGAAATCAGCATCGCCGCCGTCATTTCCGCGCTGCCGCGCCTTATGTCCTTATCCATGGCCTTGGCTCCATCCATTGTGCTTCAAGAATAATGAGCCTGTCGGCGCAGGGATATGGATATTGAGAGGGAAATATAGGAAGATACCTAACGAATTAAGGTGATAAGGTTAATTTGGCTTATGAGGGAATTACATGTTGGACGAGCTCGACCGCCGCATTCTCGAAATTCTGGCCGCCAACGCCCGGGTGTCGCTGAAGGAACTGGCGCAGGAGGCGGGCCTTTCCTCGCCGAGTGGGGCGGAGCGGCTGCGCAAGCTCGAGGAGCGCGGCGTGCTCGACGGCTTCACGATCTCCGTCAATCCGGCGCGTCTCGGCTATCCGCTGCAGGCGATCGTCCGTATCCGGCCGATGCCGGGCATGCTGCATATCGTCGAAAGGCTGATCCAGGAAACGCCCGAATTCATCGAATGCGACAAGGTCACGGGGGACGACTGCTTCATCGCCAAGATGCTGGTGCGCGACATGGCGGAACTCGACACGATCCTCGATCGCATCGCGGAAAAGGCGCAGACGAACACGTCGATCGTCAAATCCTCGCCGGTCAAGCGGCGCCTGCCGCCGCTTATTTAGTTCCGGTCGAGCCGAAGCCGCCAGCCCCGCGCGCCGTCGTCGTCGCGCCATCCGCCTCGCGGATCGCCAGCTGGGTCACCGGGGCGATCACCATCTGGGCGATACGCATGCCGCGCTCGACCGCGAAATCCTCCGCACCGAGATTGACGAGCAGCACCTTCACCTCTCCGCGATAGTCGCTGTCGACGGTGCCCGGCGTGTTGAGGCAGGTGATGCCGTGCTTGAAGGCCAGCCCGGAGCGCGGCCGGATCTGTCCTTCATGACCGGCGGGGATCTCGAAGATAAAGCCCGTCGGGACCAATGCGCGCTCTCCCGGCCGGATCGTCATCGGTTCGTCGGCCGGCAGGGCCGCGCGCAGGTCCATGCCGGCGGCACCCGCGGTCTCGTAGGCCGGCAGGTCGAGACCCTCGCCATGAGGCAGACGGACGAGGGTGAGGCCAGGGGTCAGGGCAGGTCGATTTTCGGGCGTGTGCATGGTCATTCCGTCATAAGCACGGCCGGGCTTGCCGCAGTCAATTGCATATTGGCCCCCGAGCCTGTAAAGGACGCCGCAACTCACAGGATACTCAGATCATGGCCGAAAGCATTGCCGAGGCGGTCTCCCGCCGCCGTACATTTGCGATCATTTCGCACCCGGACGCCGGTAAGACGACGCTCACCGAGAAGCTTCTGCTCTTCGGCGGCGCGATCCAGCTCGCCGGCGAGGTCAAGGCCAAGAAGGACCGTATCCAGACCCGCTCGGACTGGATGAAGATCGAGCGCGAGCGCGGCATCTCGGTCGTCACCTCGGTGATGACCTTCGAATACAACGAAACCGTTTTCAACCTGCTCGACACGCCCGGTCACGAAGACTTTGCCGACGACACCTATCGCACGCTGACGGCGGTCGATGCAGCCGTCATGGTGATCGACGCGGCCAAGGGTATCGAGCCGCGCACGCTCAAGCTCTTCGAGGTCTGCCGCCTGCGCGATATCCCGATCATCACCTTCGTCAACAAGATGGACCGCGAAAGCCGCGACCCCTTCGAAATCCTCGACGAGGTCGAGCAGAAGCTGGCGCTCGACTGCGCGCCGGTCACCTGGCCGATCGGCCGCTCCAAGACCTTCTGCGGCACCTATCATCTTGCCACCGACGAGGTGCGCGGCGCCGACACGCAGGAGCGGCTGACCAAGGTCAACGATCCGGAAATGGCTTCGCACCGTCTGCCCGAAAACGAACGCGACACCTTCATCGAGGAAACGTCGCTGGCGATCGAGGCGTGCAAGCCCTTCGACCGCAAGGCTTTCCTCGAAGGCCATCTGACGCCGGTGTTCTTCGGCTCGGCGCTGCGGAACTTCGGTGTGCGCGACCTGATCAATGCGCTCGCCGACTTTGCGCCGCCGCCGCGGGCCCAGGTTGCCGACATCCGCACCGTCGAGGCGACGGACGACAGGATGACCGCCTTCGTCTTCAAGATCCAGGCGAACATGGACCCGAACCACCGCGACCGCATCGCTTTCGTCCGCGTCTGCTCGGGCAAGCTCGAGCGCGGCATGAAGGCGCGGCTGTCGCGCACCGGCAAGCAGATGGGCCTGACGGCGCCGCAATTCTTCTTTGCCTCGCAGCGCCAGCTCGCCGATACGGCTTTCGCCGGCGACGTCGTCGGCATCCCGAACCACGGCACGCTGAGGATCGGCGATACGCTGACGGAGGGCGAGCCGCTCGTGTTCCAGGGCGTGCCGAACTTCGCACCGGAAATTCTCCGCCGCGTCCGGCTTGAAGATGCGATGAAGGCGAAGAAGCTGAAAGAGGCGCTGCAGCAGATGGCGGAGGAGGGCGTCGTGCAGCTCTTTTCTCCGGACGACGGTGCGCCTGCGATCGTCGGCGTCGTCGGCGCGCTTCAGCTCGACGTCCTCAGGGAACGCCTGCAGGCGGAATACAGCCTGCCCGTCTCCTTCGAGATGTCGCGCTTCTCCATCTGCCGCTGGATCTCCGCCGAGAGCCCGGCCGATCTCGAAAAGTTCATCGCGACCCACCGCGGCGACATCGCGCGAGACCTCGACGGCGACCCGGTATACCTGGCGCAGGACGGGTTCTCGCTGCGCTACGAGTCGGAGCGCTATCCGGCGGTCAAGATGGTCGCGATCAAGGAGTATCACGTCGCCAAGGCGGCGTGATCGCGCCTTCGCCGGATTACGCCTCTCCGGCCCGCTCCGGACTGGCCCTGCGAAGGCCGAGGCTCAGCACGGCGACCAGCACGCATGCCATGCCGATCATCTGATTGGCGGTGATCGTCTCGCCGAGAACGGCGGCGGCGAGGAGCAGCGCGGAAACCGGTGCCAAGGCGGTGAAGACCGAGGCCTCCGTGCCGCTCACCTTCTGAAGTCCCGCATACCAGAGCACGAAGCCCCCGACCGTCGGCACGAGCGCGTAATAGGCGACCGCCGCGAGGGCCGGGACGCCTGTCGCACCCATCGAAGGAAGCTCTGCAAGCGCCAACGGGAGCGCAATTGCACCGCCGAAGCCCGTCATCAGTGCCGACAGGCCAAGCGGCGGAATCGCGACGCTGACGCGCTTGTTGAGCAGAATGAACAGACCTTCGCAGATGACCGCGCCGAAGATCAGGGCGCTGCCGGCGAGCGAATGCGCGGCGTTCGCATCCGGCCGGAAGACGATCGCGAGAACGCCGGCCGCCGCCAGGCAAGAGGCCGCGAGCACGGAGCGATGCGGACGCTCGCCGAGAACCATGATGGCGATCGCGGCGGAGACGACGGGAAGCGTCCCGATGATGACGCCGGCATCGGCCGCGGAGGTGAGCTTCAGGCCGGAAATGAGCAGAGTCGTATAGCCGACGCTGCCGGCGCCTGCCTGAAACAGGAGGATGAGCCAATCGCTCTTCGGCAGCTTGGGCCAGGACGCCCCGGTTGCTCGCATCAGGCCCAGGAAAAGAGGGAAGGCGATGGCAAAACGCAGCGCCGTTGCCGTGAACGGCGGCAGGCCGGCGGCGATGATCTTGCTCGCGATCACGGTGCTGCCGACGAGCACCATGGCGAGCGACAAAAAGACATATCCCTGAACTTGCTTCGACATTCTGCCACCGTTCCCGATTGATGATGGCGGCAGAAGAACCGATCGGCAGCGCGCGGTCTTGTATGGAATTGCAAGGCTTTGAATTCAGTTCACCGCTTGCGCATAGGCACCGGGCGAGAAGCCGTATTTGCGCACGAACACGCGTGTCATGTGGCTCTGGTCTACGAAGCCGCCGGCCGCTGCCGCTTCCGCGAGCGGCGTGCCCTCGGCGATCAGCCGCCGGACGATGTCTATCCGGCGTTGGAGGAGATAGGCATGGGGCGTAAGCCCCGTCGCCCTGGAAAAGCCGCGCACGAGCTGGAAGCGGCTCAGGCCGCTCTCGCGGGCAAGGTCCGCGAGCGTAAGCGACGCCAGCGGATCGTCCTCGATCAGGCTTATGGCCGAGGCGACCGACCTCGGCACGCCTGCCGGTGCATCCGGCGGGGCAAGCTGCATCGCCTCCGCGAACAGGGTGACGGCCAGTTCATCCCAGCGAAGCATCGTCTCGGTGCCGTCGGCGGCCGCGGCAGCCGCGAAGATCGCGCCGAAGCGGGCTGCCAGCCCGGTACTCCTGATCACCGGGTCCGAGAATTCGCAACCCGACCTTTTCCCTTCGGTGACGTCATCGACGAGCGAGGCGACCAGCGGTGGATCGAGATAGAGCATCCGCCAGGACCGGCCCGCATCGCCGATGGGGGCGCCGTCATGGACCTCACCGGGATTGACGGTGATCACGTCGCCCGCTTCCGCCTCGACGGTTCCGCGGCCGCTCAGCGACGTCTGCGCGCCCGCATGGATCAGGCCGATGCCGAACTGCTCGTGCGTATGGCGCGCGAAACTGTGGTTCGTCGTCGCTTCCACCACGTCGACGCCGGCGATGCAGCGCGGCAGCACCCTGAAATGCCCTTTCGCCATGCCCGGTTCGCCGTCTCCGTTCTTCCTTGTGCCTCGATGGTGGTATAGCGCTTCCGCCCGCTGTCGCAAAGCGCGGGCGGTTTGGTAGGCTTGGGCAGCGAGGTAAAAGGAGCGACGCATGACGATATTGGTGACAGGAAGCGCCGGCCACCTTGGCGAAGCATTGATGCGGGTGTTGCGCGGGGCGGGCCGCGACGTTCGCGGCATCGACATCAAGGGCTCCCCTTTCACCGATGCGGTCGGGTCGATTGCAGACCGCCGCTTCGTCCGTCAGGCAATGAAGGACGTGCGCGCCGTCATCCATTCCGCGACCCTGCACAAGCCGCATGTGGCGACGCACGGTTATTGCGAATTCGTCGATACCAATGTCGCCGGCACGGTCAATCTGCTGGAAGAGGCGGCCGGAGCGGGCGTCGGCGCCTTTGTCTTCACCAGCACCACGAGCGCGTTCGGTTCGGCCCTGACACCGGCGCCCGGTGAGCCGGCAGCCTGGATCACAGAGGATG
Organism: Ensifer sp. D2-11; assembly: GCF_054161295.1. Lineage (NCBI taxonomy): Bacteria > Pseudomonadati > Pseudomonadota > Alphaproteobacteria > Hyphomicrobiales > Rhizobiaceae > Ensifer > Ensifer sp. D2-11. The sequence continues at coordinate 2,894,098 of NZ_CP096433.1, read as the reverse complement.
TCCAGCCGATCCCGCGCAACATCTACGGTGTGAGCAAAGTCGCAGCGGAAGGGTTCTGCGAGCTTTTCGCGCGGCGGCATGGTCTGCCGGCCGTCATTCTCCGGACCTCGCGCTTCTTTCCCGAGGCCGATGACGATGCGGAAATGCGCGGCCGCTTCGAAACGGCCAATGCGCAGGCGAACGAATTGCTCTACCGGCGCGCGGATATCGAGGACGTCGCGAGCGCCCATCTATCGGCCCTCGACCGGGCGAGGGAGATCGGCTTTGGCCGCTTCATCGTCTCGGCCCCGACGCCTTTCACGCCCGACGATCTCGCAACTCTTCGGGAGAATGCCCCATCCGTCGTCTTCAGCCGATTTCCCGAATGCGAGGCGCTTTATGCGCAACGCGGGTGGCGGCTCTTTCCGACGATCGATCGGGTCTATGTGAGCGCGCGCGCGACGGCTTGTCTCGGCTGGCGGCCGAAATACGATTTTGCCCATGTGTTGAATTGCCTGCGCCGCGGCGAGGATTTTCGCAGCCCGCTCGCGATCGAGATCGGGTCCAAGGGCTACCACGACACGGTCTTTGCGGATGGGCCCTATCCGGTCGCCTGAACCGTCAATCCCGAGGCAGCCCCGGCAGCTTGCCGATGTCGCCGGACCAGGGCAGGGCGGAGGAACACCAGATCTGCTTGCGTGGTGCAAGTTCGCGCCGCTGGTTTACGGTGCCGACGCGGATGCCGATCTCCTCGGCGTCCTCGTCGGTGCCCGTCGTGTAGACCGGTGAGCCGCAATTGGGGCAGAAGAACTGCAGCCGCTTGCGTCCGTTTTCGCCGGTCTTGACATAAAGCTTCGGCTCGCCGCCGGTCAGCCGGAACGATGATCGCGGCGTGCTGGTGCTGACGCGGTAGGCGGTGCCGGTCAGCCGTTGGCAATCGGTGCAATGGCAGATCGTCACGTGCTCCGGATCGATCTCCGCCTCGTAGGTAACGAAGCCGCAATGGCACTGGCCGTCGATATGCATGAATCGCTCCTCGTCGCTTGCTTCGGCAAGATACGATAGGGCGAAGGCTCCATTCGTCCAGTGCGACCTCCGCCGGTTAAACGCCGGTGAACAGCCACTCGTGTTCCCTCGCATTGTGGAACTTCCAGATCCGCTTCGGCCCCGCCATGACGTTGAGATAATAGGAATCGTAGCCGTGGATCGCAGCGACCGGATGGTAGCCCTTCGGTACCAGCGTTACGTCGCCATCCTCCACCGCCATGGTCTCGTCCAGCGAGCGGTCGTCGGTATAGACGCGCTGCATGGCAAAACCCTGCGGCGGGTTGAGGCGGTGATAATAGGTCTCCTCGAGATAGCTTTCGGCCGGGAGATTGTCCTCGTCGTGCTTGTGCGGCGGATAGGAGGAGGTGTGACCGCCCGGCGTGATCACCTCCACGACAAGCAGCGACTGCGCCGATCCGTCGTCCTCCGGCATGATGTTCGTGACGTAGCGTGTGTTGGTGCCCTTGCCGCGCGTCATCTGCGGATGCGTACCGGGGCGGATGACCTTCGCCTTGAAGCCTTCGCCGCCCGGCGCGGAGCAGACGGCGAGGTCGAGATCGGTGGCCGCTTCGGCCTGCCAGCTGCTGCCCTTCGGCACATAGACCGCATAGGGCCGGCCCTCGAAAGGCGTCATGCGCTCGCCGAGCTCGCCGAAGTCCTCGCCGCCGACGGAAATCTTCGCCTTGCCGCTGACGAGCACGAGGCAGAGCTCCTTCTCCCCCGCTTCGCCGCCGGCCGTTTCGCCCGGCTGCAGCCGATGAAGTGCGAAGCCGACATAGGTCCAGCCGGCGCTCTCGGGCGTGATCTCCTGCATCAGGCCGGCCTGGGCCTTGGGTTTGACGAGCAGTCTCGACATGTACGGTCTCCTGAACGCGGGTTTCTGTGGTCTGCCTCTCCCCGCAGGCGGGGGGAGGGACACTGGAGGCGGCGCGGCATATCCCTTCTCCCGGCGCGCGGCGAGAAGGTGGCGGCAGCCGGATGAGGGGGCAATTACGCCCGATCGAGCCCGGCCTCCCTCGCAAACATCTTCAGCGATTTCAGCCCGAGCGACTGGTATTCGAAGGGGTTACGCACCGCCGAATCCTGTTCGGCTTCGATCACCAGCCAGCCGTCATAGCCGTGTTCGGCCGCAATTTTGAGAACAGGCAGGAAATCGACGCCGCCTTCCTCGTCGCCCGGAACCGTAAAGACGCCACGTCGCACACCCTCGAGGAAGGAGAGGCCTTCGCCTTCGACCACCTTGCGGACCGCCGGGCGGACGTTCTTGCAATGAATGTGGCGGACGCGGCCCATATATTTCCGCGCCACTTCCGCCGGGTCGGAACCGCCGAACCAGGCATGGCCGGTGTCGAGCAGCAGTTTGGTCGCCGGACCGGTGTTCCGCATCAGGAGGTCGATCTCCTCGCCGGTCTGGACGATCGTGCCCATGTGGTGGTGGTAGACGAGATCGATGCCCTGGCCTGCGCAATATTCGGCGATCGCCTCGAGGTCGGCGCCGAATTTCTCCCACTTGTCCGCCGGCAGAACCGGCTTGTCCTTCACGAGCGACTTGGAATCGTCGCCGTGAATCGCGTTCGAGGTCTCGCAGACGATCGCCACCTTGCAGCCATTGTGCTTCAGAAGGTCGAGATGCGGCTGGATAGCCTTCTTCTCCGCTTCGACATCATGGGTCAGGAGGTTGGTCGAGTGCCAGCCCGAGACGAAGACGAGATCATAACTTGAGAGCTTCTGCTTCAGCGCTTCGGGGTCGGACGGCATCTTATGACCCTTTTCGATGCCGTCGAAGCCGATCTTCCGGCAATCGGAGAGGCAGTCCTCGAGCGTCAGATGCGCGCCGATCGAATGGTCGTCGTCATTGCTCCAGGCGATCGGGTTGGTTCCGTAACGGATCATGTGTTTTGCTTTCTGCTGTCGTATCTTAAGGCGGATGCTTCGCTCTTTGTTGCGTGCCGATATGCCCCTCATCCGGCTGCCGCCACCTTCTCCCCGCTGTGCGGGGAGAAGGTGGCGAGGACTAGTCCTCGGGTTAAACCCGAGGAGAGGGGCCGCTTGGCGGTGTCAACCAAACCGCTGCGCCTGGAGGGCCTTTTCGTAGCCTTCGCGGGCGGCCTTCACCTGATCGCGGTCCGAAACCTCCGGCACCGCGACGTCCCACCAGTGCCCGCCGGCCTCCGTTGTGATCAGCGGATCGGTATCGATGACGATGACGGTCGTGCGCACCTCGTCGGCGGTCTCCGCGAGCGCAGCTTCGAGCTCGGGGATCGAGCCGACCTTGCGGGTCACGGCGCCCATGGCGGCGGCGTGCGCGGCGAAGTCGATCTGAGGCAGCTCCACATGATGCGTGTCCTTCAACAGATTGTTGAAATTGGCGCCGCCCGTTTCCATCTGCAGCCGGTTGATGCAGCCATAGCCGGCATTGTCGAGCAGCACGACGGTGAATTTGGCGCCGAGCATGATCGAAGAGGCGATCTCCGAGTTCAGCATCATGTAGCTGCCGTCGCCCACCATGACGATCACGTCGCTATCGGGCTTGGCAAGCTTCACGCCCAGGCCGCCGGCGACTTCGTAGCCCATGGTCGAAAAGCCGTATTCCATGTGATAGCCGCCTGGCTCTTCGGCCTGCCACAGTTTGTGCAGCTCGCCCGGAAGCCCCCCGGCGGCGCAGACGAGCGTCGTTTTTCTGCCGCCGCGGGCGCGCTGGACGGCGCCGATGACCTGGGCATCGGAGGGAAGCGCCGCATTGGTGGTGGCGGTCGCCCTCTCGGCCGCAGCAAGCCATTCGGCCTTGCCCGCTTTTGCCCTCTCGGTCCAGGCACTATCGGCCTTGCAGCTGCCGAGCCCGCCGGAGATGCGGTTGAGGCCGGCCCGCGCGTCGGAAATCAGCGGCTGTCCCTCGTGCTTGCCGGCGTCGAAGGCCTGGACATTGAGGCCGATGATCTTCAGCGCCTCGTTTTTGAAGAGCGCCCAGGAACCGGTGGTGAAATCCTGCAGCCGTGAGCCGACGGCAAGCACCACATCGGCCTCTTCCGCCAATGCGTTGGAGGCGGACGTGCCGGTGACGCCGACGGAACCCATATTCAGCGGATGCGAATGCGGCAGAGCGGACTTGCCGGCCTGCGTCTCGACGACCGGAATGCCGTGTTTCTCGGCGAAGGCGGCAAGTTCGGCGCTCGCTTGCGAATAAAGCACGCCGCCGCCGGCGATGATGATCGGCTTCTTCGCGGATCTGAGCGCCTCGATTGCCGATGCCAGCTCGTCGAGATCAGGCTCGATTCGACGCGGCACCCAGACCTTCTCGTCGAAGAAGGATTCCGGATAGTCATAGGCTTCCGCCTGCACGTCCTGGCAGAGCGATAGCGTCACCGGGCCGCAATCGGCAGGATCCGTCAGCACCTGCATGGCGCGGCGAAGCGCCGGGATGATCTGCTCGGGCCGGGTGATGCGATCGAAATAGCGCGAGACGGGCTTGAAGCAGTCATTCGCCGAGATCGTGCCGTCCCCGAAACTCTCCACCTGCTGCAGCACCGGATCGGGCCTGCGGTTGGCGAAGACGTCGCCGGGAAGGAGCAGGACCGGCAGCCGGTTGACATGCGCCAGCGCGGCCGAGGTCACCATGTTGAGCGCGCCCGGGCCGATCGAGGTGGTGCAGGCCATGAAGCGGCGGCGGAAGCTCGCCTTGGCGAAGGCGATCGCCGCATTCGCCATGCCCTGTTCGTTCTGGGCACGGTAGGTCGGGAGCGTTTCGCGAACGCCGTAAAGCGCTTCGCCGACGCCGGCGACGTTGCCATGGCCGAAGATGGCGAAGACGCCGCCGAAGATCGGCACGCGCTCGCCGTCGATGATCGTCATCTGCCGGGTCAGGAACCGCGCCACGGCCTGTGCCATGGTCAGGCGCACGGTTTTCTGGCTCATTTGTTTCCTCCTCGCGGCCGCATCCTTGCGCCGCCTTTTCATTTGACCGCTACGCCGCCTTGGTCTCACCCAATTGCAGCCAGAGATCGACGAGCGCCTTGAACTTCGCCGCCATGTCGGAGACTGCCTGCTCGTCGGTCATCCTGCCGGCGAGCCAGGCCTTGGCGGCGTCGGCGAAGATCGTCCGGCCGACGGCAAATCCCTTGACCGTCTTCGACGTTCTGGCGGCGGCGAATCCGTCCTTCAGCACCTCGTAGGGTGCTTCCAGGCCGAGGAGCACCACGCCCCGGCAAAGCGGATCGCGCGTCTCGATCACGGCGTCGATCGCAGCCCAGGCGGCGCGGCTCGCTTGCGGCTCGAGCTTCCACCAGTCCGGCTTCAGGCCGGCATCATAGAGCTCCTCCAGCGCCCGCGGAATGGTCCGGTCGTCGAGTTTCCCGTGCTTGCCGGCGATGATCTCGATCAGGATCTCGCGCCCGACCTTGCGCGCCGCCTCGAAGGCCGAACGCAACTTTGCGACCTGAGCGGCCTTGAGTTCGGCCGGATCGTCGGGATGGTAGAAGGAAAGCACCTTGATGCAATGGTCGACCGGCCAGTCGACAAGGCGGCTGCCGAGGTCCTGGCTGAATTCGAAGGTGAGCGGCCGCGAGCCCGGAAGCTCGATCGGCTTGCCGATCCAGAAGTCGCGATGGGCACCGGCGGCATAGAGCGCATCGCGGCCGTATTTGTCGTCGATCAGCATGCCGAAGCCGGAGCGGCCTTGAGCCACCTCTGCCGCCGCCGCGACGGCGAGCACCTTGAAGGCCGGGATGCGCGAGAGCAGTTCGGGATTTCCCTCGGCAATGTCCTCGAGCTGACTGCGATGGTCGACGGCGAGCGCCATCAGGAGCGGGATGTCGCGCCGGCGCGTCGTCGCCCAGTGCACGTGGTTGATCGCCTCGTCCTTGCGCAGCGCCTTCTCCTTGCTGCCGTGTTCGAGGAAATATTGCAGTTCGGTCCAGGTCGGGATTTCCGGCGCGCAGAGCAGGCGCGAAACCGCGAAGGCGCCGCAGGCGTTGGCCCAGGTGGCGGAAGTCGCGTGCGGCTCGCCGGTGAGCCAGCCGCGCAGAAAGCCCGACATGAAGGCGTCGCCGGCGCCGAGAACGTTATAGACCTCGATTGGAAAACCCTTGCCGACGATACCGTCTTCGAGATCGTCCGAGATCGGTCCATCATAGACGATGCAGCCCATCGGCCCGCGTTTGAGCACGATCGTGGCTTTGGAGAGCGAGCGGATGGTCTTGAGCGCCGCGAGGAGGTCGCTTTCGCCGGAGGCGATCAGCACCTCTTCCTCGGTGCCGACAATCAGGTCGCAATCGCCGAGCACGGTCTTCAGATGCGCCGAAACGCGGTCCGAGGCGATGTAGCGGCTCTCGCCCGCATCGTGGCCCGCAAGACCCCACAGATTGGGGCGGTAATCGATGTCGAAGACGATCCTGGCGCCGCTTTCCTTGGCGATCCTTATCGCCTTGCGCTGGGCGGCGTCCGCATTCGGTTTGGCGAAATGCGTGCCGGTGACGAGGACCGCGCGCGCGGAACGGATGAAATCCTCGGAAATATCGTCCTCACAAAGCGCGTTGTCGGCGCAATTGTCGCGATAGAAAAGGAGCGGGAAGGATTTGTCGTTCTCGACGGAGAGGATCGCAAGTGCGGTCAGCCGCTCCGGGTCGGTGACGATGCCGCGCGTCTCGACGCCTTCGCGCTGAAGCTGCTCGCGGATGAAGCGGCCCATCTGTTCGTCGCCGACGCGTGTCAGGAGCGCCGATTTCAGGCCGAGGCGCGCTGTGCCCACGGAAATGTTGCAGGGGCAGCCGCCGACCGATTTGGCGAAGCTCGCCACGTCCTCGAGCCGCGTGCCGATCTGCTGCCCGTAGAGGTCGACCGAAGCTCTGCCGATCGTGATGAGGTCGAGGGGCTTGGCACCCGCACCTGATGGAACTTGGGCCGATGGAATCTGGCTCACTGCTTCCTCCCCGCGGACGCCGGACCGGCGCCGACAAATATGCCTATGCCATGGGTGACGAGCATATGAAACATAAATTCCGTTGTTTCGTCAATATGGAATTTCCATTCTATATTGTCTCACTCGCCCTCGGCGAGGCGACGCCGTTTCTCGGCGATTGCGACGGTCAGCGCCATGGCGAAGGCCATGCTGGCGGAGAGCGAACGAAAGCCGGCATGATCGGCCTCGACCAGTTCGAACCAGACCCTGGAGGATTCGGCGAGCGGCGAGAAGGCGGAGTCGGTCAGCGAGACCACGGGTACCTTGCGGTTGGCGAGCAAGCGCGCCTGGCTGGCGCTTTCCGACGCGTAGGGCGAGAAGCTTACGGCGAAGGCGGCATCCTCCTTCGTGGCCATGGCCAGCATGTCCTCGTCGATCCCGGCGGCGGTCCCGACATGCTGGTACTTCACCTTCAGCTTGCCGAAAGCGTAGGCCATATAGCTGGAGATCGGATAGGAGCGCCGCTTGGCGATGAGGTAGATCGTGTTCGCCTTGGCGAGAATGCCGACGGCGCGCTCGAACGCCTCCGGATCGACCGAGGTCGCGATATTGTCGAGCGAGCGATGGGCGGCCGCGACGAAGCCGTTGAAGATCGATCCGCTTTCGAGCCTGCTGTGATCGTTCTGGCGCAGCGCCTTCAGCCGTTCCTCGTAGCCGGGCGTGCGCTCCCGCAGGCGTGCGCGAAAAATCTGCTGCAGGCTCGAAAAGCCTTCGAAGCCGAAGTGCTGGGCGAAACGCACGAGCGTGGAGGGCTGGACGTCGGCCGAAGTCGCAATGCTCGCCGCAGTCCCGAAGGCGATCTCGTCCGGATTGTCGAGCGAGTAGGCCGCCACCTGTTTCAGCCGCTTCGGCAGCTGCGCCTTGCGCTCGAGGATGACCGCCTTCAGCGTTTCGAAATCCTGCGGGATATCGGCAATCGTTTCAGGCGTGGGCATCGTTCGGGCCTCCGGGCTCGCTCTTGTCGTTTGCCTCAGTCTAATCGACTAGCCATTGCGGGGATAGAACGGATGTTCCATTTTGGCTTCCTTATCCCAGGCGAAGTTCGCAGGCCGCATCGCCACAGGCTTCCCCTCATCCGGCCTGCCGGCCACCTTCTCCCCGCAGGCGGGGCGAAGGAAACTCGCGGCGCCACCTTCGCCACCATGCACCGACCGGCCGCGAACCATCGGGCACGTCCTCGGGTTAAACCCGAGGAGAGGGGCAAAGACGACAGCGAGTCGGGCCACCAAGATCAGCCAATCTCCACCCACTCGTTCGTCCTTGCGGAGTGATAGGTCGCGGAAAGGACCTTCTGCACTTCGTAGCCCTCTCGGAAATCGGTCGAGGTTTTGCTGCCTTTGGCGATCGCTTCCAGGAACTCGTTGGCCTCGATCGCCTTCAGCTCGTTGAAGCCGATCTGGTGGCCCGGTGCCACGCAGAAGGCTCCGTAGGGCGGATGCTCCGGTCCCGCCCAGATCGTACGGAAGCCGCGGCTCCTGATGTCGTCGCCGGCGTAGTAGACCCTGATCTCGTTCAGGCGCTCCTGAGTGAAGACGATGCTTCCCTTGGAGCCGTAAATCTCGAAATCGTGCTGCATCTTGCGGCCGGTCGCGATCCAGCTCGCTTCGAAGCTTCCGCTCGCGCCGCTCTCGAAACGGACGAAGGCCCGCGTAACGTCGTCGACCTCGACCGTCCGGGTCGCTGTGGCGCCGCGCGCGACAGGGCGCTGCGGAATGTGGATGACGGTCTCTGCCAGCACGGACCGGATCGGCCCGACGAGATGGCGCATGCAGGCGATCATGTGGCTGCCGATGTCGGCGAGCGCACCGCCGCCGCTGCGCGGGTCCAGCCGCCAACCCCACGGAACGCTCTCATCCGCCATGAAATCTTCCGCGTGAATGCCGCGAAACGACCGTATTTCGCCGATCTCGCCGCTTTTGATAATGTCGCTCGCGAGAAAAATGAGCGGGTTCTTGAGATAGTTGAAGCCGACCTGGGTGACGACGCCGGCCTTTTCGGCAGCTGCGACCATCTCGGCGCAGTCGGCGACCGTCGGTGCCAGCGGCTTTTCGCAATAGACGTGCTTGCCGTGGGCAAACGCAGCGAGCGCCATCTCCTTGTGCAGGAGGTTCGGCGTGGTGATGTCGATGATGTCGATCTCGGGGTCGGTCAGAAGTTCGCGCCAGTCGGCGGTCGCCTTGCGGAAGCCGAGCCGTCCGCGGGCCGCCTCCGCGCCCTCCTGCGTCACGTCCGCGACGGACACGAGATCCAGTTCGAAGGGCAGGTCGAAAACTCGTGCCGCAATCGTGAAGCCAAGGGCATGCGCCTTGCCCATGAAACCCGTCCCGATCAGGCCAATGCCCAGCCTGCGCTTGCGGCTCATCTCGTTTCTCCCGGGCCAGGCCCTCGTCTGTGCTTGGCGAAATGAAATGAAATGCGCGGGAATTGTCAATATGGAATATTTGTTCGAAAATCTGGTCCGCGTGCCTGATGGAACAGAGCGTACCCGCTCGGCCCGCTATGCTTGGGGAAGAATGTGTTAACGCATTTTTACCATGTTGCGTTGAAACATCACTGGTGACGGTGGTGGACGAATCGCTTTCATATGGTGGGGCGAAATCGGAGTGATCGAGCATGTGCCGTTGGGCAGCCTATCGCGGAGAGCCGCTTTATCTCGAAGAACTCGTGACGTCGCCCAAGCATTCCCTGATCGAGCAATCCCATTGCGCCGTCAGGGCGAAAACGGCGACCAATGGCGACGGCTTCGGAATAGCGTGGTATGGCGACCGCCCGGAGCCGGGCCGCTACCGGGACATCCTGCCCGCCTGGTCCGACTGCAATCTCAAGAGCATTGCGAGGCAGATTCGCTCGCCGCTGTTCCTCGCCCATGTGCGCGCGGCCACCGGCGGCGGCACGCGCCGCGACAATTGCCATCCCTTCGTCTTCGGCCGCTGGTCCTTCATGCATAATGGACAGATCGGCGATTTCGAGCATTTGCGGCGGCCGATGGAGACCATGCTCGACAACGAGCTCTATTCGGCGCGCAGCGGCACGACGGATTCGGAGCTGCTCTTCCTGCTCGCCCTGCAGTTCGGTCTCGACCGTGATCCCCTCGGTGCCGTGGCCGAGGCGCTCGCCTTCGTCGAGCGGCTTGCCGAACGCCTGGGACGCCCAGCACTCGTGCGCTTCACGGCGGCCTTCTCCGACGGCCGCGATCTTTATGCGGTCCGCTATGCCACGGATTGGAAAGCTCCCACGCTCTATGCCGGTCCGATGGGGTCGAGTGGCGGCTATTGCCTCGTCTCCGAGCCGCTCAACGACGACGACGGCGCCTGGGTGGAGGTTCCGGACGGATCCGCGATCATCGTCGGGGAAAACGGTGTCGACGTTCGCCTTTTCGGGACGGCCGATGTGGCAATGGCGCCCGCCTCCCGTCTGTTTTCAGGATGAAAGCTTCGCCATGATCAGCGCTGCGAGCTTCGCCGCGACATCGTCCTTGCCCATTTCCGGCCATTCCTCGGTGCCGTCACGGCCGATAAGCTTCACGCGATTGCGGTCGCCGCCCATGATGCCGGTTGCGGGCGAAACGTCGTTGGCCAGAATGTAATCGGCGCCCTTCTTCTGGAGCTTGGCGCGGCCGTTCTCGGCGACGTTCTCGGTCTCGGCGGCAAAGCCGATCACGAGCTTCGGCCGCGATGCGTGGTGGCCGACGGTCTTCAGGATGTCGGGATTCTCTGCAAGCTGCAGCGGAGGAGGGGCTTCTCCCGGCCGCTTCTTGATCTTGTTGCCGGCGGCCGATGCGACGCGCCAGTCGGCAACGGCTGCCACCATGACGGCCACATCGGCCGGCAGCGCAGCCAACACCGCATCACGCATCTCCTCGGCGCGCTCGACCCGGACGACGCGGACGCCGGCGGGGTCCGCGATCGTCACCGGCCCGGAAACGAGCGTGACCTCGGCGCCGAGCCGTGCCAGTGCTGCGGCGATCGCGTGGCCCTGCTTCCCGGACGAGCGGTTGGCGATGTAGCGCACCGGATCGATCGGCTCGTGCGTCGGTCCGGATGTGACGATGGCCTTGCGCCCGGCGAGCGGCCTTGCTTCGCTGAACAATTCCTCGACCGCCGCGACGATCTCCAGAGGTTCGGCCATGCGGCCTTCCCCTGCCTCGCCGCTCTCGGCCATTTCGCCGGTGGCAGGCCCGACGAAGCGGACGCCGTCGCCGGCGAGCGTCGCGCGGTTGCGGAGCGTGGCAGGGTGCGACCACATCCTCGGGTTCATCGCCGGCGCGAGCAGCACCGGCCGGTCGGTCGCCAGGAGCACCGTCGAGGCGAGGTCGTCGGCGTGACCGTGCGCCATCTTTGCCATCAGGTCGGCCGTTGCCGGTGCCACGACCACGAGATCGCAATGGCGCGCCAGCCGGATGTGACCGACATCCTGCTCGTCCTCGCGCGAGAAAAGCTCCGTGAAAACGTGGGAGGCCGAGAGCGCGCCGACGGTCAGCGGCGTCACGAAACGCTGCGCCGCCGCCGTCATCACCGGACGCACGTCGGCGCCGCGCTCGCGCAGGCGGCGGATCAGATCGAGGCTCTTATAGGCCGCGATGCCGCCGGAGATGATGAGAAGAATGCGCTTGCCCGACAGTGTCATTCCGTTCCGGCTTGAGCCGCTCCCGTCCGTTTCCGGCGACCCTACTCGACCGCCTTGCCGCGCGCAATTGCGCGCCTGATTTCGAGTGCAGGCCCGATTTCGAAGCTTGACTTTCCCGGTGTCACGTAACACATTGAGTTACATGAAACGCGATAGCAGACTCTCCATTACCCTGCATGCGCTCCTCCACATGGCGGAGCGTGAAACCATCACCTCGGAGGAGCTGGCAGCCTGCCTCTCCACCAATCCCGTCGTGGTCCGACGCACCATGGCGGGTTTACGGGAAGCGGGTCTCGTCCGCTCCGAAAGGGGGCATGGGGGAGGCTGGTCGCTCGTGCGCGATCTCGCAACGATCAGCCTTGCGGACGTGCATGCCGCGCTCGGTGAACCGGCCGTATTTGCGATCGGCAACCGAACCGAGGCTCCCGGCTGCGTAGTGGAACAGGCGGTCAATGCCGCGATGGACGGGGCGCTCCGGGATGCCGAGGCGCTTCTCATGCAGCGATTGGAACGAATAAGCCTGGCGGATCTTTCAAACGATTTCCAGCGACGAATGACGACCCGTCGCCAGCAGATGAAGGAGCAGAACCATGGCGGTTGATGTGATGCCGGTAGATGTGGCGATCGTGGGTGGAAGCTATGCGGGGCTGTCGGCGGCACTCCAATTGGCCAGAGCCAGACGCTCCGTTGTCGTCGTCGATGCGGGCGCGCGCAGGAACCGCTTTGCCGAATCGTCGCATGGGTTCCTCAGCCGGGACGGCGAGGCGCCGGCGGCGATTGCGGCGCACGGCCGCGAACAGTTGCTGGCCTATCCCAATGTGCGTTTCGTCGAAGGAACGGCCGATACGGCGGGCCGCGACGGCGCCAATCTGGTCGTCTCGGTGCAGGGCGAAAATATCGCGGCGCGGCGGCTGATCCTGGCAACGGGCGTGGTCGATGAATTGCCGTCGATACCGGGACTTCAGGAACGCTGGGGCCGCGCCGTCTTTCACTGCCCCTATTGCCATGGCTATGAGCTCGGGCAGGGCCGCATCGGCGTTCTCGCAACCGGTGAGCACAGTTTTCACCAGGCCATGATGCTGCCGGACTGGGGGCCGACCATCCTGTTCGCCAATGAAGCGTTCGAGCCCGATGCCGCTCAGGCCGCCATGCTGGAAGCGCGCGGTGTGGAGATCGAAAGGGAGAGGGTCGTCGCCGTTGACGGAGCGAAGGCGAGCGTGGTTCTGGATGGCGGCCGGGCCGTTGCTCTCGAAGGCCTGTTCGTCGCGTCGCGCACCCGCATGGCGAGCGATCTGCCTGCAGCGCTCGGCTGCGAATTCGAGGACGGACCGCTCGGACCCTATATCCGGACGAACGAGGCAAAGGAGACGAGCGTCGAGGGCATCTATGCCTGCGGCGATGCCGCGCGGGGCGCGGGCTCGGTCTCGCATGCGGTCGGCGATGGCGTCACGGCAGCCGTGGCCGCGCATAAGTCACTGATTTTCGACGTGCATTAGATCACGATGTTTTTAGGTCGGGTCGACCTGAAAACATGAATGTGATCGATTCCAAAAAGTTAGAGCGGGATGCGGGCGGAAAACCGCACACACTTTTCCTATCCCCCTCTAAGCCTTCATTCCGCCGCTTGATGAGCGCCGCCGGCGAGGAGGAGGCGCTCGATCTGCCGGAACCCTCGCCTTTTTGCATGGGCGAGGGGCGTAACGCCGTCGCCGTCTGCCAGATCGACATCGGCACCGGCCTCGATCAGCAGCCTGACGATCTCCGTATGGTTGTCGCCTCCGTTGCCGAGGATGATCGCCTCGAGAAGCGCCGTCCAGCCGAGGCGGTTTACATGATCGACGGCAACGCCGGCATCGATCAGCGTCTTCACGGTTTCGACATGGCCGCGCTCGGCGGCGGGAATGAGGGCGGTGCCGCCGTAGCGGTTGGTGCTCTCCAGATCGGCGCCATGCGCGAGCGTCATCTTCAGTATTTCGAGATGGCCGCGCGCGCCGGCATAGAGATAAGGGCTGTCCTGGATGCGGTCCCTGGCGTTGACGTCGGCGCCGGCCGCGATGAGGACCCTTGCTGCCTCGATATTGTTCTCATGAGTGGCGATGAGCAGGGCCGTCGCGCCTGTTTCGTCGCGCGCATCCACCGGTGCGCCGCGGTCTACGAGAGCGCTGATTTCGGCGGCCTTGCCCAGCCGGGCGGCCGTGAGGAGTTCTTCATCCAGCATGGCGGCCCTCACGATCCCTGTTAGGCTGAAAAGAATGACGAGAGCGGTGACGGCGCAGCGCCGCAGGCCTCGTGCCGCCGGTCTCTGAAGCGGGATGAGCATGGTCAGAGCATCGAACGGCTGAGCCCGCCGTCGACAGGCAGCGCAATCCCGGTGATGTAGGCGGCCTGCCGGCTTGCGAGAAAGGCTGCGGCAGCACCGAACTCGGCCGGCGTCCCGTAGCGCCCGACCGGAATTTCCGACTGGCTGCGCGCTGCAACGGTTTCGACGCTGACGCCTTCGGCCTCTGCATCCATGCGATCGAAGCCCAGCGTCCGGTCCGTTGCGAGCCTGCCGGGCAGGAGCATGTTGACGGTCACGCCGTCGGCTGCCACCTCGCGGGCGAGTGTCTTCATCCAGCCGGCAAGCGCGCTGCGCAGCGCATTGGACGCCGTCAGGCCGGGGATCGGCTCGCGGATGCTGGTGGAGGCGACGGCGACGATGCGGCCGAAGCGGCGCTCCCGCATGGACGGCAGCAGGCGGTGGGCGATGCGCATGCCGGAAAGCACCATCGCCTCGAACTGAGCCCGCCAGAAGCCGGGATCGATGTCGGCAGCATTCGTCGGCGGCGGACCGCCACCGTTCAGTACCAGAATATCGACCTGTCCGAATGCGGAGGAGAGCCGATCGAGGAAGGGGTCGAGGATTTCAGGCTTTGCAAGGTCGAGCGAAAAGCCGGCAGCGTCCGGGCCGATTTCCGCTGCGGCCTTGGCTGCGGTTTCTTCGTTCCGGCCGGTCAGCGCGACCGCAACGCCTTCCGCCGCGAGCGCTTCGGCGATACCGCGCCCGAGCCCCTTGCTGGCGCCGAGAACGAGCGCCCTTTTGCCGCTAATGCCGAGATCCATATTCCTTCCTCCTGCTTTGATCGTTGGCGCCTCTTGGCTGCCGGGCACTTCTCTCCGGCAGGCTGGCAAGGAGGCCCGCCGCTCCGCTCACGCAAGCTGCCAGGCGATGTAGACGAGCGCCGCCGCGATAACCCATAGTGCGATACGGCCCGAGCGCGTATGGCGCGCCTCGGACCTGCCGATCGCTTCCGCGGTCTCCGGATCGAAGCGCAGGCCGTTCTCGCTCATCGCCATGATTTCCCCGGAGAAGCGTTCCGTCCGCGCCGCAATCTCGGGCAGCGCTTCGGCAACCCGGAGCGCCGCATGAATGCCGTCGCGCAGATCGGCGACGATGCGTTTCGGCCCGAGATTATCCCTTATCCACTTGCCGACCACCGGTTCGGACGCCTTCCACATGTTGAAGCGCGGATTGAGCGTTCGGGCGACGCCCTCGACGACGACCATCGTCTTCTGCAGCATCACCAGTTCGGGACGCGTCTGCATGTCGAAAAGTTCGGTGACCTCGAACAGAAGCGTCAGCAGTTTCGCCATCGAGATCGTCTCGGCCGGCTGGCCGTGGATCGGCTCGCCGATGGCGCGGATCGCCTGGGCGAAGCTTGCGGCGTCGTGGTGCGAGGGAACGTAGCCGGCCTCGAAATGCACGTCCGCGACGCGCTGATAGTCGCGCATGATGAAGCCGTAGAGGATCTCGGCCAGGAAGCGGCGTTCCTTCCGGCCGAGGCGGCCGACGATGCCCATGTCGACGGCGACGATATGGCCTGCCTCGTCGACGAACAGGTTGCCCTGGTGCATGTCCGCATGGAAGAAGCCGTCCCGGAGCGTGTGGCGCAGAAAGGACTGGATCAGCGTTTCGGCCAGGCGGTTCAGGTCATGGCCGGCCCGTTTCAGCCCTTCGATGTCCGACATCTTGATGCCGTCGATCCATTCCATCGTCACGACGTCGCGGCCGGTGCGCTCCCAATCGACCCTGGGCACGCGAAACCCGGAATCCTCCCTGGTGTTCTCGCCAAGTTCGGAAAGCGCCGCGGCCTCGAGCCTCAGGTCCATTTCGACCTTGGTCGTCTGCTCCAGCGTCTTCGTCACTTCGACCGGCCTCAGGCGGCGCGTATAGGGCAGGAATCGCTCCTGCATGCGCGAGACCAGATACATGGCCTCGATGTCGGCCACGAAGCGCTGGCGCACGCCCGGGCGGATGACCTTGACGGCCACCCTTTCGCGCGTGCCGTCGCGCATGACCACGGCGGGATGGACCTGGGCGATCGATGCGGCTGCGATCGGTTCGGAGAATTCGAGGAAGAGCTCACCGACGGGGCGCCCGAGAGACGCCTCTATCGCCGCCCTGGATGCGCTCTCAGGAAAGGTGGCCATGCGGTCCTGGAGCAGCGACAGGTCCGCGGCAAGTTCGGCGCCGACCACGTCCGGGCGCGTCGCCAGAAACTGGCCGATCTTGACATAGGAAGGGCCGAGCCGTTCCACCGCCCGGGCGAGGCGGCCGCTGCGCGCACCGAGCCGGGCCTCGCGGCTGGCGAGCAGGCCGGCGAGCTTCTGCACGAAGCGTGCGAGCGGGGGCAGGTGTTCGGAGGGGACCGCCGCAAACGCATTCTCGCGCGCAAGGACCCAGCCGATCCGTATGAGACGGAAATATGCTCCGGGAGTGCTCATGCGCTCAGATTTTCCAGCCGGAATGCAGCGCTGCGATGCCGCCGGTATAATTGGTGAAGGAGACGCGCGCGAAGCCGGCATCGCGGATCATGGCGGCGAAATCACGCTGGTTCGGAAACTTGCGGATCGATTCCACCAGATACTGGTAGGGCGCATCGTCGCCGGTGATGAGCTTTCCGAATTTCGGTATCGCATTGAAGGACCAGGCATCGTAGAAGCGGTCGAGCAGCGGCATTTCCACTTCGGAGAATTCGAGCACGAGCAGCCGGCCGCCGCGCTTCAGCACGCGGTAGGCCTCCTTGAGCGCGACCTCTATGCGCGGCACGTTGCGGATGCCGAAGGCGATCGTGTAGGCGTCGAAGGAATTCGCCGCGAAGGGCAGGTCTTCGGCATTGGCCTCGACGAAGTCGAGATTGGCTTCGATCCCCTTCTTGCGGGCGCGCTCGGCGCCGACCGAGAGCATCGAGCCGTTGATGTCGAGCACGGTCGCATGGGCCTTGCGCCCGGAGCGCTCGACGATGCGGAAGGCGATGTCACCGGTGCCGCCGGCGACGTCGAGAACCCGATAGTCCTCGCGGCCCGGCGGGTTGAGCGCCGCGATCATCGCATCCTTCCAGACTCGGTGCAGCCCGGCCGACATCACGTCGTTCATGATGTCGTAGCGTTTGGCGACCTTGTGGAAGACGTCGTTGACGAGCGGCTGCTTCTCGCCCGTGCCGACTTCGCGGAAACCGAAAGAGGTCTCCATTCCGCCCCTCGCCGATACGCGCTCATCCGCCATACGAAACTCCACTTCAACGAATTTTGCCGGCACCATAGCGAAATCGCTCCGTGCACGCTATCTGAGCGAGAGGCGACCGGCTGCCGCATGGAGCGGGATATAGGCTATCGGCGGCGTCATGGGAATGGCGTGCCGCTCACGCGGGCGGGTGCGATGAATAAAGGATGAAGGAACACGGCCGATGCCGGAATTGCCCGAGGTGGAAACGGTCAAGCGCGGACTGGCGCCGACGATGGAGGGTGCGCTTCTGGTGCGGGCGGAGTTGCGCCGGCCGGATTTGCGCTTTCCGTTCCCCGAGAATTTCGCGAACGCGGTCGCGGGCCGCCGGATCATCGCCCTCTCGCGGCGCGCCAAATATCTGATGATCGAGCTCGAGGGCGGCGACGTCATCATCGCCCATCTCGGCATGTCCGGGTCGTTCCGGATCGAGAAAGGCCCGATAGAGGCTGGTGCGGATCCGGCCACGCCCGGCGCTTTCCACCACCCGCGCGGCAAGGACGAGAAGCACGATCATGTCGTCTTCCATCTCGATGGCGGCTCCGGGCCGGCACGGGTGATCTATAACGATCCGCGCCGCTTCGGTTTCATGGATCTGGCACGGCGCTCTGCGCTCGCCGATCACGTCTTCCTCCGCGGCCTCGGCGAGGAGCCGACCGGCAACGCCCTCGATGCCGCCTATCTCGCCGCCCGTTTCGCCGGCAAGATCCAGCCGCTGAAAGCCGCTCTTCTCGACCAGAGGACGATCGCGGGGCTCGGAAATATCTATGTTTGCGAGGCGCTGTGGCGCTCGGGCCTCTCGCCGAAAAGGGCGGCAGGCACGCTCGTCGACAAGCGGGGCCGGCCGAAACAGGCGCTGATCGCGCTGACGGAAAGGATCCGCGCCGTGATTGCCGATGCGATCGCCGCCGGCGGCTCCTCGCTCAAGGATCACATTCAGGCGGACGGCAGTCTCGGCTATTTCCAGCACAGCTTCTCCGTCTATGACAGGGAAGGCGAGGCTTGCCGCACGCCCGGCTGCCACGGTACGGTCGCCCGCATAGTACAGGCGGGACGTTCGACTTTTTACTGTCCGCACTGCCAGAAATAGGGCGGCATGGCACATTCCGCTCTTCAATCTTCCGATAACGCGTGAAGGAGACGGGAATGAGTTACGAGACGCTGCTGGTCGAAACGCAGGGCCGCGTGGGCCTGATCACGCTCAACCGGCCGCAGGCGCTCAATGCGCTGAATGCGGTGCTGATGCGCGAGCTCGATGCCGCGCTGAAGGCCTTCGACGCCGACAGGGCCGTCGGCGCCATCGTCCTTGCCGGCTCCGAGAGGGCCTTTGCCGCCGGCGCCGACATCAAGGAGATGCAGGGGCTCGATTTCGTCGACGGTTACCTCGCCGATTTCCTTGGCGGCTGGGAGCATGTCGCGAACGCCCGCAAACCGATGATCGCCGCCGTATCCGGTTTCGCGCTCGGCGGTGGCTGCGAGCTCGCCATGATGTGCGACTTCATCATCGCCTCCGAAACGGCGAAGTTCGGCCAGCCGGAGATTACGCTTGGCGTCATTCCCGGCATGGGTGGATCGCAGCGCCTGACCCGCGCAGTCGGCAAGGCGAAGGCCATGGACCTCATTCTCACCGGCCGCATGATGGACGCGGCGGAGGCGGAGAGCTCCGGGCTCGTTTCGCGCGTGGTGGCTCCGGACAGGCTCCTGGAGGAGGCGCTCGGCGCCGCGGAGAAGATCGCGTCATTCTCGCTGCCGGCGGCGATGATGGCCAAGGAGGCCGTCAACCGCTCTCTGGAACTGACGCTCGCCGAGGGCCTGCGCTTCGAGCGGCGGCTCTTCCAGTCGCTTTTCGCAACGGAGGACCAGAAAGAGGGCATGGCCGCCTTCGTCGCCAAGCGCAAAGCCGAATTCAAACACAGGTGAGCCATGGACAGGACTCGGTTTTCTCAAATTGCGCGTTGACGTGCGGGCGGTTTCCCTTTATACGCCGCCCTCAGTTTGGAACGCCCTCGTTCGAGGCTTTCCGATAATACTCCCGAATTGCTTGTATGACAGGTCGCAGTGACCCGGCACGGCGAGGCGGAGTCCATGTCAGTTTTCGAAGAGAGGCATCAATGGCCAATACAACTTCGGCGAAAAAGGCGACCCGCAAGATCGCACGCCGTACCGCAGTGAACAAGGCCCGTCGTTCGCGCATCCGCAGCTTCGTCCGCAAGGTCGAAGAGGCGATCGCTTCCGGCGATCAGGCACTCGCAGCCGCCGCCCTGAAGGCGGCACAGCCGGAGCTGATGCGCGCCGCCACGAAGGGCGTAATGCATTCCAACACGGCATCGCGTAAGGTCTCGCGCCTGGCGCAGCGCGTGAAGAGCCTTTCGGCCTAACCCGGCTAAGAAAAAAGCTGTTGATGAAGTGCCCGGCGTTTTCGCCGGGCTTTTCCGATTCGTGCCGCCGCCAACGGCCTGCGCGATTGACCTTGCCACGCTCGTGTCAATCCCGTGACAAAAAAATTGCAAGCTTTTCAATGGCTTATGAGAGGTTGCGGCAAAAATGTGGTCTGGCGGGGCGGGCGGATTGAGTCCGAAGTGAGTCAAGCCATTTTTTATTTTTTTTCTTTTTCGCCAGCTAAGCAAGAACGCAAAAAACAAAACCCTTGATTCAACAGGGATTCTCGCCGGACTCGGGGAGCGGGATGCAAAACCCGGCACGAGAGTCAACTGTCGACGCTTACGGGCGGGTAAAAAACGCGATTGATCTTGCCGGGCGATCCTGCCTAAATGCCTTCCACAGGGGACACAGATTACATCTGTACGAGGAAGTTTAAGGGTCATTCCAATCGGGGTGACTTTGGGCTTTCCGTCGCCTGTGGCGGGGTTAATTCCACGTCGATCAATCAAACAAGTCGAGACGATAAAACCGGGCGAGCCTTCGCACCGGAGCGAGGACGTTTCGCCTTGTGGTTGCCGGCAGGGCTTAGCCTTGTGAATGCGTTGGAGCAGGAAGAAGGAGGCTCGGGCTGTCCCCTACGTACGAGGGTGCGGTCAGCCGGCAACGAGGAAAAACGGTTCCGGTCGGCTTGAAAAGAGCCGTGCAGAATCGGTAAGGCGAAGTGCGAGGGGACATTTGCTTGAGGCGAAGGCAAGCGAATGAGCGCAGCGTGCCGTGACGGGATACGAGGAGCCCGGTTCGGTGCGTATCAGAGCGTCCGGCTGACGCGGCACGGCTTTTGAGCGGCCGTGGCGGGCGGGCATAAAAGATGAGGCCGCCAGAAATGACGGCATCGGAATAATGAAATTGGAAGGCGGCAAGATGCGGATGAATTTGGCGACGGCACCTGGAGGTTTTCAGGCCGGAAGCAATCAGTCTCAGGCGGCGGGGGAAAAACACGACATGCGGCATGACGCACTGTTTGAGCGGGTAAGTGCGCGCTTGAAAGCCCAGGTCGGTCCGGATGTCTTCGCAAGTTGGTTTGGACGCCTCAAGCTCCATTCAGTGTCGAAAAGCGTCGTGCGCCTCTCGGTCCCGACGACTTTTCTGAAGTCCTGGATCAATAATCGCTATCTCGATCTGATCACCACGCTCGTCCAGCAGGAGGACAGCGAGATACTGAAGGTGGAGATCCTCGTGCGCACCGCGACCCGCGGTCATCGCCCGACGGCTCCTGAAGAGAGCGTTGCCGCGGCTGCCGAAGCGGCGGTCGTCCCTCCCTCCCGCCGTTCGGCGGCCCCCACCGTGGCAATTGCCGCCGCTGCGGTTGCGGCAGCTCCGGCGAGACCCGTCCAGGCGCCGCTTTTTGGCTCGCCGCTCGATCAGCGCTACGGTTTCGATAGTTTCGTAGAGGGCTCGTCGAACCGGGTCGCGCTCGCGGCAGCGCGTACGATTGCCGAGGCTGGCGCCGGCGCCGTGCGCTTCAATCCGCTTTTCATCCATTCGAGCGTTGGTCTCGGCAAGACGCATCTTCTGCAGGCGATCGCTCTCGCTGCCCTCCAGAGTGCGCGCGCGCCACGCGTCGTCTATCTGACGGCCGAATATTTCATGTGGCGTTTCGCAACGGCGATCCGCGACAATGACGCGCTGTCGCTGAAGGAATCGCTTCGCAACATCGACCTTCTCATTATCGACGACATGCAGTTCCTGCAGGGCAAGTCGATCCAGCACGAGTTCTGCCATCTGTTGAACATGCTGCTCGACTCCGCCAAGCAGGTGGTCGTCGCCGCGGACCGTGCACCCTGGGAGCTGGAATCGCTCGACAGCCGCGTTCGCTCGCGCCTGCAAGGCGGCGTGGCGATCGAGATGGAAGGGCCGGACTACGAGATGCGCCTGGAAATGCTGAAGCGTCGTCTCGAAGCGGCGCGCCAGGACGATGCCTCGCTCGAGATTCCGCTCGAGATACTGAGCCATGTCGCCCGCAACGTGACAGCCAGCGGCCGCGAACTCGAGGGCGCCTTCAATCAGCTTCTCTTCCGCCGCTCCTTCGAGCCGCAGCTTTCGATCGAGCGGGTCGACGAACTGCTCGGCCATCTCGTCAATGCCGGGGAACCGCGCCGCGTCCGCATCGAAGATATCCAGCGCGTCGTCGCCAAGCATTACAATGTCTCGCGTCAGGAGCTGGTCTCCAACCGCCGCACCCGCGTCATCGTCAAGCCGCGCCAGATCGCCATGTATCTGTCGAAGACACTGACCCCGCGCTCCTTCCCCGAGATCGGCCGCCGCTTCGGCGGGCGCGACCACACGACCGTGCTCCATGCTGTGCGCAAGATCGAGGAATTGATTTCTGCCGACACCAAGCTCAGCCACGAGATCGAGCTTTTGAAGCGACTGATCAACGAATAGAGGCAGGAAAGCCCGACGTTACGAAAGCCCGGTCCGCCGGGCTTTTTTGTTGAGCGTTTTTTTCGCCCCGCTTGTCGGCTATCAATAGCGCCATTCGTCTTCAGACCAGAGCGGAGATTTTCAATGCTTTACGCCGTGCTTTGCTACAACGATGAAAGCGTCACCAGTGCCTGGAGCAAGGAGGAGGACGAGAGGGTCATGCGTGATCTGAGCGCCGTCCAACGCAAATATGTCGAAGCGGGCAAGCTGGGGCCCGTCGCGCGCCTGGTGCCGACGACGGCGGCGGCGACGCTGCGCCACAGCGCCGGCGAGACGATCGTCATGGACGGCCCCTTCGCCGAGACCAAGGAACAGTTGCTCGGCTTCTATCTGATCGATTGCGCCTCGCTGAATGAGGCGCTCGACTTCGCGCGCGATCTGAGTAACGCCAATCCGACCACGGGCTCCTACGAGGTCCGGCCGCTCGCGCTTTATAAACCCGGTGAGCTGCCCTCATGACCGACACAGGCTGGATCGATCTTGCTCTTGTTTCCGCGCGGCCGCAGGCAATGGGTGCGCTGCTGCGTTACTTTCGCAATCTCGATCTGGCGGAGGAGGCGTTCCAAGAGGCCTGTATCCGGGCGCTGAAAAACTGGCCCCGTACAGGTCCGCCGCGCGATCCCGCCGCCTGGCTCATCTTCGTCGGCCGCAACAGCGGCATCGACAAGGTGCGGCGGCAGTCGCGCGAGACGGCACTGCCGCCGGAGGAACAGCTCTCCGATCTCGACGACCGGGAGAGTGAACTCGCCGATCGCCTCGACGGGGCGCATTACCGCGACGACATCCTGCGGCTGCTCTTCGTCTGCAGCAACCCGGCGCTTCCGGCAACCCAGCAGATCGCGCTTGCACTGCGCATCGTATCGGGGCTCTCCGTCAGGCAGATCGCCCGTGCTTTTCTCGTCAGCGAAGCGGCGATGGAGCAGCGCATCACCCGCGCCAAGGCCCGCGTCGCAGCCGCCGGCATCCCGTTCGAGACACCCGATGCCGTCGATCGCGCCGAGCGGCTCGCTGCGGTCGCGACGATGATCTACCTTGTCTTCAACGAGGGCTATTCGGCGATGAACGGCCCCGAGGGCGTCTCCGCCGATCTTTGCGACGAGGCGATCCGCCTGTCGCGCCTGCTGCTGCGGCTGTTTCCCGCCGAGCCGGAAATGATGGGGCTGACGGCGCTTCTGCTGCTCCAGCATTCGCGCGCCCGTGCGCGCTTCGATGCCAATGGTGCCGTCGTCCTGCTCGAAGATCAGGATCGGCGGCTCTGGAGCCGGCCGATGATCACCGAGGCGCTGGCGATGATCGACAAAGCAATGCGCCATCGCCGCCCCGGTCCCTACCAGATACAGGCAGCAATCGCGGCCCTGCATGCCCGCGCCGAACGTCCGGAGCAGACGGATTGGGAGGAGATCGACCTCCTCTACCAGGCGCTCGAGCGCCTGCAGCCCTCGCCGGTCGTCACGCTCAATCGCGCGGTCGCGGTCTCGAAACGCGAGGGACCGGAGGCCGCACTGGCGATGGTGGAGCCCCTTGGGGAGAGGCTTTCCGGCTATTTCTATTATCACGGCCTGCGCGGCGGCCTTTTGAAGCAGCTCGGCCGGGCATGCGAGGCGCGCACCGCCTTCGACCGGGCGATCGCACTGGCCACCAACGCGTCCGAAGCGGCCTATATCCGCATGCAGCTCGATCACCTCGCGGCCGAGCCGGCGACGGTCGCGGAAGAAGAAAAGCGATAAATTTTTTCTGGCCCCTGTCGGCAGGCGGCATCCTCCTTCGTCCTTGGAATGAACCAACATGGAGGATTTCGAAAATGACTGCAGCGACCGACACCAATTCCGGCGGCGAACGCGAACTGGTTCTGACACGGCTGATCGATGCCCCGCGCGAGAAGGTCTACCGGGCCTTCACCGAATCCGAGCTTCTGAAGCAGTGGTTCGCTCCACTGCCGTGGACGATCACGGAAGCGGAGCTCGACGTCAGGGCGGGCGGCACCAACCGCTTTGTCATGCGTTCGCCCGAGGGCGAACTCTATCCTAATCAGGGCGTCTATCTGGAAGTCGTGCCGAACGAGAAGATCGTCGTCACCGATGCCTTTACGGAAGCCTGGAAGCCGTCCGAGAAGCCGTTCATGACGGCGGTCATGACCTTCGAGAACGAGGGCGGCAAGACCCGCTATACGGCCCGCGCGCTCCATTGGAGCGTCGAGGACCGCGATGCCCATGAGAAGATGGGCTTCCACGAGGGCTGGGGCCAATGCGCCGATCAGCTTGCGACACTCGTTGCGAAACTCTAAGAGGAGGACCGGGTCATGACCATTACCGAGAGCAGGAGTGCGGCCGTTGCGGAGATCGAGGAGGTAATCGGGGACTGGGCGGAGGCGCTGCGCCGGAAGGATGCCGCCCGCGTCCTCGCCCACGGCACGGAAGATTGCCTCGTCTTTTCGCTGGCGCCCCCCCTCAAGGCTTCCGACGCAGATGCCGGCGGCCTTGAGCAGTGGTTTTCCACGTGGAAAGGGCCGCTCGGCTTCACCCTCGAGGAGCTCGACGTTTCGGTGAGCGGCGACGTCGCCTTCGCCACTGCGCTGACGCATCTTTCCGGCGAGAAGCACGATGGCCAGAAGGCGGCGCTCTGGTATCGCCTGACCTTGGGCCTGACACGCACCGACAGGGGATGGAAAATCGCCCATCAGCACGAATCCGTCCCCTTCTACATGGACGGAAGCTTCAAGGCGGCGATCGATCTCGATCCCCGGTCCGAGGTCGACTGGCAAGCGCCGTCGCGCCCGCCCATGCCCGGCGTCATCGCCTATCTCAACGTGGAGGATGCAGATGCGGCGGCGGCCTTCTATGTCCGCGCTTTCGGCGCCAAGGAGGAGGACCGCAAACATGCCCAGGATGGAAAGCGCCTCATCCACTGCCACCTGACGATCAATGGCGGCGCATTGATGCTGAACGATCCTTTCCCGGAATTCGGCCATCCCTGGAAGCCGCCGGAGGGCTTCGTGCTGCACCTCGTCGTCGATGACGCTGATTTCTGGTGGAATCGGGCGGTGGAGGCCGGCGCAGAGGTGACGATGCAGCTGGAGATCGCATTCTGGGGCGACCATTACGGCCAGCTCCGGGATCCCTTTGGAGTTACCTGGGGGATCGTCGCACCGGTGAAGGAAGGCGGCTGAGCCGCTCGGCCCGCGATCAGCAGGCGAGGTCGGCCACCACGGCGTCGAGGATCAGCATTCCGGCGGGCGTGCAGCGCAGCCGCGAATTGCCGATCCGTTCGATGAAACCATGCTCGATCAGGAATTCTTCCCGGGCCGGATCCGGATCGCGGCCCGAGAGGGTCTGCCAGCGGGCGAGATCGACGCCTTCGCGCAGCCTCAACCCCATCAGCAAAAGCTCATCGGCCTGCGCCTCGAAATCGAGCAGTTCCCGCTCGACCAGGCCTTCGCCGCACTCTTCGACGCGTTGCAGCCATGCCTCCGGGTTGCGCTCGGTTGCGGTCGCGATCTTGCCTGATCCGATCGCCAGCCGCCCGTGGGCGCCGGGGCCGATGCCCGCATAGTCGCCGTAGCGCCAATAGGTGAGGTTGTGCCGGCTCTCGGCCCCCGGCCGGGCATGATTGGAGACCTCATAGGCCGGCATGCCGATATCAGCGGTGATCTCCTGCGTGGCCTCGTAGAGAACCGCCGACTGCTCGCCATCCGGAACGACGAGTTTCCCTGCCTTGTGCAGGCCGTAGAAGGGCGTCCCTTCCTCGATGGTAAGCTGGTAGAGCGACAGATGATCGACGGCGTAGGAAACCGCCTCCTTCAGCTCCCGCTCCCATTCCTCGACCGTCTGGTTCGGCCGCGCATAGATAAGGTCGAAGGACATGCGCGGAAAGATCTCGCGCGCGAGCCGTATCGCCTTCAGCGCATTCTCGACATCGTGCAGCCGCCCGAGAAATTTGAGGTCACGGTCGTTGAGAGCCTGTACGCCGAGCGAGACGCGGTTGACGCCGGCCGCCCGATAGCCGCGGAAGCGCGTTGCCTCGACGCTGGACGGGTTCGCCTCCATGGTGATCTCGATGCCATCAGGCACGTGCCAATGCCGGGCAATGCCGTCGAGGATCGCCTCCACCGTCCGAGGGTCCATCAGCGACGGGGTACCCCCGCCCATGAAAATGCTGGTGACGGTTCTCGGACCGGAAAGCGCGCGCACCGCGGCCATTTCCTTCAGGAATGCGGCGACGAAGCGAGGCTGATCCACCGGCTGATGGCGCACATGGCTATTGAAGTCGCAATAGGGGCATTTCGCCGCGCAGAAGGGCCAGTGCACATAGACCCCGAAACCGGGGTCCATGCCGTCACCGATCGCTGAAAGCGGGGCTATCTGCATTGTCTTCCTACTCAGGCGCCGAGACAGGTTTCGGCGAACAGCTTGAATGCGCGGGCGCGGTGCGACAGGGCCTCGGAATCGCCCGGCTTCCAGCCATGCTTCTCCTCCGCACTCATTTCGCCGAATGTGGTGTCGTAGCCCTTCGGTTGGAAGACCGGATCGTAGCCGAAGCCACTGGTTCCGCGCGGCGGCCAGACGACATAACCCTCGACCTCGCCGCGAAAGAGCTCGACATGCCCGTCCGGCCAGGCAAGGCAGAGAACGGACACGAAGCGTGCGGTACGGCTTTCGGGCTTCGCCGCACCCTTGGCGCGGAGCGCCTCTTCGACCTTCTCCATGGCCATCCGGAAGTCGCGGCTGCCGTCCTCACGTTCGGCCCAGTTGGCCGTGTAGACGCCGGGGGCGCCGCCGAGCGCGTCGACGGCAAGACCGGAATCGTCCGAGAGCGCCGGCAGTCCCGAGGCCTTGGCCGAGGCGAGCGCCTTGATGGTCGCGTTCTCCTCGAAGGTCGTGCCGGTCTCATCCGGCTCGACGAAATTGAGATCGGCTGCCGATTTCGCTTCGAAGCCGAGCGGCCCGATGAGATCGCGGATCTCACGGATCTTGCCGGCATTATGGCTCGCGACGACGAGCGTCTTGTCGATCAGTCTGCGCATCTATTCCGTTCCGTTCAGGTATTACCGAAATCAATCCTTGGCCCAGAGGCCCGCTTCCGCGCATTCCAGGCTGTTGCCGGCCGGATCGCGGAAATAGAAGGAGCGGGCGCCGTTCGGCCAGCGGATATCCGCCTCGATCTCGACCCCGGCTGCCTCCAGTTTCGCCTTCCAGCCGTCGAGCGCCTCGGCGGCGACCCGGAAGCACATGTGCCCGTTGCCCTTCGTCCCGTGCGGAGGCACGGGAAGTGCGCCCGGTGCAGGCGGCTTCACCGTCTCCGCGGGGTTGAAGATCAGGAGCACGCCATCGCCGCAACGGAAGAAGACATGGCGGCTGCCGGCGCGGGTGATCGTTTCAAGGCCGAGGACCGTTCCGTAGAAGGCCTCGGCCTGGTCGAGATCGTCCGCGTAAAGCGCGGTCTCCAGAATGCCTTCGAATGTCGGCACCGGACCTGTTCCTCTCAAGTGATCCAGAGCACTTCCGGAAAA
Organism: Ensifer sp. D2-11; assembly: GCF_054161295.1. Classification (NCBI taxonomy): domain Bacteria; kingdom Pseudomonadati; phylum Pseudomonadota; class Alphaproteobacteria; order Hyphomicrobiales; family Rhizobiaceae; genus Ensifer; species Ensifer sp. D2-11. The sequence continues at coordinate 2,866,579 of NZ_CP096433.1, read as the reverse complement.
GCCGTGACGGCGTTCCGTCCGGAAGTGCGTATTGTCGAAGCGTTAGATCATCTCACTGCTTCAGTGAAGCAGAGAGCGGTCTAGAGCGGGACGAGGAAAAGTGCGCGCGCTTTTCCGCCCGCATCCCGCTTCTGAACTTCTTGGTTCCGATCACGTTCATGTTTTTAGGTCGATCCGACCTAAAAACATCGTGATCTAGCCTGCTATCGCCTGCTTCTGCATTTCGACGAGTTCGGCAATGCCGTTCTTGGCGAGCAGCATCAGGCTTGCGAATTCTTCTTCGCTGAAGGGCTTGCCTTCCGCCGTTCCCTGGATCTCGACCAGGCCGCCGCTGCCCGTCATCACGAAATTGGCATCCGTCTCCGCAGCCGAGTCTTCCAGATAATCGAGGTCGATGACCGGCTGACTGGCGAAGATGCCGCAGGAAATGGCGGCCACATGATCTTTCAAGACCTTCTCCAGCTTGACCATGTTGCGAGCTTCCATCCACTTCAAACAGTCGTGGAGGGCGATCCAGGCGCCGGTGATCGACGCGGTTCGCGTGCCGCCGTCGGCCTGAATCACGTCGCAGTCGATCGAGATCTGACGTTCGCCGAGCGCCGGAAGATCGACGACGGCTCTGAGCGACCGCCCGATCAGCCGCTGAATCTCCTGCGTGCGGCCGCTCTGCTTGCCGGTCGCCGCCTCGCGCCTCATGCGCTCGCCGGTCGCGCGCGGCAGCATCCCATATTCCGCGGTGATCCAGCCTTTGCCGCCGTTGCGCAGCCAGGCCGGAACTTTTTCCTCCAGGCTCGCGGTGCACAGAACATGCGTGTCGCCGAAGCGTACCAGGCAGGATCCTTCCGCATGCTTGGAGAAACTGCGCTCGAACGAGACCTTGCGCATTTGGTCGGTTTTTCTACCGGATGGCCGCATCGTCAACTCCTGTCGATCCCGACTGCATGCTTCCTTGGGTCCTGTTCGGTTCAAGGACAAGAACATGCAGAATTCAAAGTGCTCCAGCGGCCTTTGCGCGTCTGAAGACGCGCGGCGCTTTCGTGAGCCTTCTAGATCATGGCGTAGGCAAAGGGAACCGCTTGATGTCGAAGCTTCGCAGTGATTTTTCCCTTTTGCCATTCCCCGCGCGGATCACTATATTCTTTCCGGACACAGAATACTGATCACGGAGTGACATGGTACTGCGCAACCCTGGAACGAAGGGGATCGCATCGGCGCTGGACGAGCGCTCCGGCGAGATCTTCCGCCGCATTGTCGAGAGCTATCTGGAAAGCGGGGAGCCGCTGGGCTCGCGCAATCTCTCGCGGCTGTTGCCGGTGTCGCTGTCGCCGGCCTCGGTGCGCAACGTGATGAGCGACCTCGAGGATCTGGGCCTGATCTATTCCCCCCATGTCAGCGCCGGCCGGCTTCCGACGCAGCTGGGCCTGCGCTTCTTCGTGGACGCCTTCATGCAGGTGGGCAATCTCTCGCCGGAGGAACGCGCCTCGATCGAAAGGCAGGTTCACCCGGGAAATCGGGACAGGTCGGTCGAAAACCTTCTTACCGAGGCGAGCCAGATGCTGTCCGGCATGTCGCGCGGCGCAGGTCTCGTAATCACCACCAAGAGCGATCCCGTCCTCAAGCATGTCGAGTTTATCCGGCTGGCGCCGACCAAGGCGCTGGCGGTGCTCGTCGGCGAGCACGATCAGGTGGAGAACCGCATCATCGAGCTGCCCGCCGGGATCACCAGCGCCCAGCTCACCGAAGCGGCGAACTTCGTCAACGCTCACCTTGCCGGTCAGACGATTCCCGAATTGCGGACGCAACTGGAAAAGGTCAAGGAGACGGTGCGCGGCGAGCTCGACGCGCTCTCGCAGGACCTGGTCGAGCGTGGGCTGGCGATCTGGTCCGGAAGCGAGGGCGACGGCCAGCCGGCGCGGCTGATCGTCAGGGGCCGCGCCAATCTGCTCGAAGGATTGGAAGGGACGGACGACATCGAGCGGCTGCGTATGCTCTTCGATGACCTCGAAAAGAAGGACAGCCTGATCGAGATCCTCAACCTCGCCGAGAGCGGCCCGGGCGTGCGCATCTTCATCGGTTCCGAAAACAAGCTGTTTTCGCTCTCCGGATCCTCGCTGATCGTCGCTCCCTACCGCGACAGCGACGACCGCATCGTCGGCGCGGTCGGTGTCATCGGGCCGACCCGGCTCAACTATTCCCGCATCGTTCCCATGGTCGATTACACCGCCCAGCTCATGTCGCGGCTGTCGCGCTGAGCGAATCCTTTTGATCGATGAAGCAATCGACCCTTGATTTTTCGGGCCCAAACATCGATATCGGGCTTCAAATCCAGGCAACAGTACGTTCAAGCAAAGCGACTTCCGCTGGTTTGATGATGCCGAACACAGCAAAAGACAGAAATTCGGAGAACGTCATGACCGACGAAACGAACAAGAACGGACCCGAGGCCGCGGCGCCTGAAGAATTCGAAACAGCCGCTGAGCCGCAAGCCGCGGAAAAGCCGGAGGCGGATGCTTCCACGACCGCGCCGGATCCGCTTGAGCTTGCCAGGGCCGAGAGTGCGGAACTGCGCGACAAATATCTTCGCCTTGCTGCGGAGATGGACAATCTGCGCCGGCGCACCGAACGTGATGTCAAGGACGCGAAGTCCTATTCCGTCGCGGGCTTCGCGCGCGACATGCTGGCGGTCTCCGACAACCTGCGCCGCGCGCTGGATGCGATTCCGGCCGACGCCAGGGAGGCGGGCGATGCCGGCCTGAAAGCACTCATCGAGGGCGTGGAAATGACCGAGCGGTCGATGCTTGCGGCGCTCGAGCGTCACGGCGTGAAGCAGCTGGACCCCACCGGCCAGAAGTTCGATCCGAATTTCCACCAGGCCATGTTCGAGGTCCCGAACACCGAGGTTCCGAACAACACGGTCGTCCAGGTGGTCCAGGCGGGATACACGATCGGCGAGCGCGTCCTGCGCCCGGCGATGGTCGGCGTTGCCAAGGGCGGCCCGAAAGCAGCCACCTCTGAAAGCGAGACGCCTGCTGCTTAGAGCGGGATGAGGAAAGGTGTGTGCGGTTTTCCGCCCGCATCCCGCGTCTCAACTTCTTGGAATCGATCACGTTGATGTTTTTACAGCGCCGGGCGTCTTATCAGACGCGCAAAGGTCGCTGTAGCACTTTGATCTGCTGCATGTTTTTGTCCTTTAATCGGATACGATTAAAGGAAACATGCAGTAGGTCGACCCGACCTAAAAACATCGTGATCTGACGGCGCATGAATGCGATTTGCGAAGGGCTGCGCACTCTGCAAGGTGCGCGGCCCTTCGGCGTTGTTCGAATTGCCGCATGCTCTTCCAACCGGCTCCGGTAGGCGGCATTCAGAAGATATTCAGGCAGCGTGCGAGGTCGTGTCGTCGCTAAGCAGCGTGTAGATCGCGCTTGCCGAGTCGCTCGCTCGGATACGCGACACCATGTCATGGTCGCGCAGCACGCGCGCGATGCGCGAGAGCGCCTTCAGGTGGTCGGCGCCGGCACCTTCCGGTGCAAGCAGCAGAAAGACGAGGTCGACCGGCTGGTCGTCCAATGCCTCGAAATCGACCGGCGCATCGAGCCGCGCAAAGATGCCGACGATCGACGGAAGATTGCTGAGCTTGCCGTGCGGGATGGCGATGCCGTTGCCCACACCGGTCGAGCCGAGTCGTTCTCGCTGCAGGATGACGTCGAAAATCTCCCGCTCCGGCAGACCGGTGAGCTTCGATGCTTTTGCCGCCAATTCCTGAAGGAGTTGCTTCTTCGAGTTGGCCCTCATGGCCGGGATGATCGCATTTTGATGCAGCAAGCCTGCCAATGCCATTCTTTTATCCTCGTTCGCCGGTTAGAGCCTGGCAATCTCATCACAAATGCGCCGTGATGGCTCTACCCATCTTTGTCTTGGCGGTTCGAATGCACAGAAAAGTCGAGCTTTTCCGCCGTCCCGCTGATCGGAAAGACGGGGGACGCCAGTCCGGCTGGCTTCCCCCATCCCCACTCATGCCTTGATATTGGCGGCGTCGATCCAGCCAATATTCCCATCGTTGCGCCGATAGACGATGTTCAGGTCATCCTTGCCGGGGCTGCGGAACATCAGCACCGGTTCATCCGTCATGTCCAAGGCCATAACCGCGTTGGCGACGGACATTGTTCTCAACTGTTTCGTAGTTTCGGCAACGATCGTCGGTGCATAATCGTCGGGAACTTCCTCGTCCTCGAAGGGCACCGAGTCCATCACTCGATAGGCCACCTCGGTGGAATTCTGCCCGTTGCCGTTGTGATGGTCCTTGAGCTTGCGTTTGTAGCGCCGGAGCCGCTTCTCGATGCGCTCCGAAGCCGCGTCGAAGGCTGACTGTGGTTCGTTCGCCTGGCCGTTTGCCTGCAATACCACGCCCGTATCGAGATGAAGCTTGCAGTCGGCGCTGAATCGCGACCCTGACTTTTCCACAGTGACCTGGCTCGAATATCCTCCGTCGAAATATTTGGTTACGGCCTGCTCGATCTGCTCGCCGATGCGGACGCGAAACGAATCGCCGATTTCCATATGTTTACCGGATACACGCACACTCATGGAGTTTCCTCTCTTGTTCGTGAATTGCGTGCCCAGTCTATTCCAAGCGCTCCCGTCATCCAAGCACTTCAGCGACCGGAGTCCTGAACGACCGAAATCGTGAGCGCGCGCTGCCTCGCGGAGTTCTATCTCAGGCAAGCGCGGCGGCCTCATATCCGCTGTACCGCGGAGAGTCAATTGCGCGTCGTGGAATTAAACGTTCATCAGGCCCCGGCGGTTCCGCCGGCCAGAGCCCAAAGCGCAACCCGGCTTACGCGCTTGCGGCCTGCCGGCAGCGCTCAGAATCCCGCGGCCTTGGCCAGCGCCCGCTTCTCGCGGCGGCGCTGGACGGAGGAGGGGATGCTCATCGCCTCGCGATATTTTGCGACGGTGCGTCTGGCGATATCGACGCCGGCCTGCTTGAGGACGTCGACGATGTCGTCGTCCGAGAGCACGGCATCGGCGCTTTCCTGATTGATCATCGTGCGGATGCGATGGCGCACGGACTCGGCCGAATGTGCATCGCCGTTTTCCGCCGAGCCGATCGAGACCGTGAAGAAATATTTCAATTCGAAGAGCCCGCGCGGGGTCAGCATGTATTTGTTGGAGGTGACCCGGCTCACCGTCGACTCGTGCATCTTGATCGCGTCCGCAACGATCCTGAGGTTCAGCGGGCGCAGGTGGCCGACGCCGTGGATGAGGAAGGCGTCCTGCTGCCGGACGATTTCGCTCGCCACCTTCATGATCGTCCTGGCGCGCTGATCGAGGCTGCGCGTCAGCCAGTTGGCATTCTGCAGGCACTCGTTGAGAAAGGCCTGTTCGCCGCTGTTCTTCCGGCTGGAGCGCGATATTTCTGTGAAATAGTCGTGGTTGACGAGAACCCGGGGCAGGGCATCCGGATTGAGCTCGACAAGCCAGCCGCCATCGGGTGCGGCGCGCACGACGACGTCGGGAATGATGGCCTCGAACACACCGGTTTCGAAGCTGGTGCCCGGTTTCGGATCGAGCTTGCGGATCTCGGCGAGCATATCGATCAGGTCTTCCTCGTCGACGCCGCAGATCTTCTTGAGGCTTGCGAAATCGCGCCGTGCCAGGAGCTCGAGATTGGCCACGAGCGCTTCCATCGCCGGGTCGAGACGATTGCGGGCGCGCAGCTGAATGGCAAGACATTCGCCAAGCGTGCGCGCGAAGACGCCCGGCGGATCGAACTGCTGAAGCACGTGCAGCACGCGCGCCACGTCCTCGCCTGCCGCGCCCAGCGTCTCCGCGGTCTCGGCGAGGTCGGCGTGCAGGTAGCCGGCATCATCGAGCTGGTCGATGAAATGCCGGGCGATCAGCCGATCGGAGGCAGCGCTGAGTGCGAAGGGCAGCTGCTCGGCGAGCGCCTCCCTCAATGTCTTGCGGCTGGCCACGAAATCGTCGAGATCGTATCCCTCTGCGTCGCCGGCACCCGGCATGGATTTCCATTGGCCGAGAAGCTCTGGCGCATCCGCCCGCTGCGGCGCCGTATCGTCGGGGAAGACGTTGGCGAAGTCGGCGTCAAGGCCTTCGCTGAGCCTCTCGCCGGATCTCGACATGGCGCTGTCGTAAAGGTCGCTCTGACCTGCCGCCTCGTCGGTTTCGCCGCCGGTCTCCGCCGGATGCGGACCGGCATCCTCGCGATCCGATATCGTTGGCTCATCGGCCGACTGGACCTCCAGCAGCGGGTTCTTCGCGACTTCCTGCGCGATGAAATGGCTGAGCTCCAGATGGTTCATCTGAAGCAGCTGGATCGACTGCATCAGCTGCGGCGTCATGACCAGCGACTGCGACTGTCTCAGATGAAGGCTGGCGGACAAGGCCATGCTGGCGTGAAACTCCCGTCGAGTTCTCCGAGCCGTGTCCGCTTGGACGGGCCCATTTTCTTAGTTGGCCCAAAAATTGCTTATTACTGGAATTTGGTCAAGCGTGGACGGCGGCGGAGGTGCCGATTCAGCCGGCGGTCGTCCGTTCTGCCGGAATGCACGTCCCCGGCAGGCATCAGAGGCTGAAATTGTCGCCGAGATAGAGCCTGCGCACGTCCGGATTGGTGACGATGTCGTTGGCGCGGCCATGCGTCAGCACTTCGCCGGCATGGATGATATAGGCCCGATCGATCAGCCCCAGCGTCTCGCGCACATTGTGGTCGGTGATGAGGACGCCGATGCCGCGCGAAGTGAGGTGGCGCACGAGCGCCTGGATATCGGCGACGGAGATCGGGTCGACGCCCGCAAAGGGTTCGTCGAGCAGCATGAAGGTCGGGTCGGTCGCAAGCGCACGGGCGATTTCGAGGCGCCGACGTTCGCCGCCCGAAAGCGCAATGGCCGGCGATTTGCGCAGGTGGGTGATCGAAAATTCACCAAGCAGATCGTTGAGCTTGCTCTCGCGGCGGTCGACGTTCTCGTCGTGAACCTCCAGCACCGCACGGATGTTATCCTCGACCGTCAGCCCGCGAAAGATCGAGGCCTCCTGCGGCAGGTAGCCGACGCCCAGGCGCGCCCGGCGATACATGGGCATCGTCGTGACGTCGTTGCCGTTGATCTCGATCGAGCCCTCGTCCACCGGCACCAGGCCGGTGATCATATAGAAACAGGTCGTCTTGCCTGCGCCGTTCGGGCCAAGCAGGCCGACAGCCTCACCACGGCGCACGACGAGCGAGACACCGTTGACGACGCGGCGCGATCGGTAGGACTTCGTCAGGCCCCGGGCAATCAGCGTGCCGTCGTAGCGCGCCTTGTCGACCGCGCGGGCAGCTGCCGCTGCCGCCGACGGCTTCTTGCCCCGTTTGCGTTTGTGAAGGAAAGGAATCTGCACGAGCGGGTCTATGTCAGTTCGTCTTGCGGGACTGCGGATCGAGCTGGATCTGTACGCGGCCGCCGCAGGCGTCGAGCTGCGCTTCGCCGGTGTCCATCTGGACGTTCAACTGGCAGCCCACGAAGACGTTCTTGCCTTCCGACAGCACGACCTTCTTGCCCTTGAGCACGATGGTCTGGTTGGTCAGGTTGACGATGCCGCTTTCGCCCGTCGCCTGCTGCGCACCGGAGCTGAGGAACACCTTGTTGCTGACCTCGATCCGGTCGATATCGGCGTTGCCGCTGGTGACCGAGCCGCCGCCCGCCTTGTAGAAGACGGTCATGTTGCCGGCCTGCAGTGTCGTCGTGCCCTGGACGACCTTCACATTGCCGGTGAAGATTGCCTTGCTCTCCGGATCCTTGATCTCCAGCTTGTCGCTCTCGATCTGGATCGGCTGGTCGTTCGAGAGCTGAAGGCCCTGCATGCGACTGGAGGTTGCCTGCGCGAGGGCGGCGGAAGCAATCAGCGAAGCGCCGAGCCCGGCCACGGCCAGAGCGGCTGAAATCCTAAAGAGAGCGGCAGGTTTGACCGACATGGCTGCAGGGGATCCTGTTCTTGGGGTCCTGTTATTTGGCGTTTTTGCGAATGGCGCTGGGTTCGATATTGACCCTTACCATGCCTTCGAATGTTACGACACGTCCCTTATCTGTCATTCGCAGCTTCTGCGCAATGATCGATCCGCCCTTCATGCTGATGGCAATCGGGTGTTTCGTCTCCATTTCGCCCGCATTGATATCCAGATAGGCAGACTGGAAGTCGGCATTGACCCCATTATTCATGGAAATCGTGAACGGTGCGTTCATGTCGAGCGTATTCGCGCCTCGGTCGTAAATGCCGCTCGTCGCATCGACGGTGGCGATCAGCGTATCGTTGACCGGCATCTCGGCGTGAATGGTCTCGAGTGTGATCAGGTTCGGATTGGCGATATCCTGAAGCGCCCGCTGGGCCTTCATCGAATAGCTGATATCCTGCTTGTTGCGGCCGGAGATCGCGGGATTCTGCATGACGATCTTGCCGTTCTCGATCGTCGCCGTCTCGAGCTGCAGCTCTTCGGGCAGGAAAGCGCGCACGAAGGAAACGGCGACGAAGATCAGCGCAACCGCGCCGGCGATGAGCGGCAGCATGACTTTCAGGCGCCTTACGCGCGCCGAATGCCGCGCCGCCGAAGCATAGGCATCGGCAGAGCTCGTACCCACATCGGCAAAGATTGCGGGGGATCGGGCTTCGTTCAGCATCAAGAGCCTGTCAGTTTCGTCTGACCTCGGGCAGTCCGAGGGACACATATACATACATCGGCGTAAGCCACGGCGAATATGGTTATCTTGCTGCCGCCCGGCAATGGAGCGGCGCAAACTTTGCGTTGTAAGACAATCCGGCCGCAATATTCCATTCCGCCGGGCATGCTCTACTCCATGCCGCGTCAAACCCCAAGGGGTTTCATGCAGCAACTCGCGTCGGCCCGGCGCCTATTCCCGTGCGCCGCCTTGCAGACTACCCTAGCTTGCCGCGGCTGAGGCAGATAGCATGTTCCGTGGGAAACTGACAGAACCCCCTTACCAAAAATCGGAGACACCCATGGACGAACTCGCCATTGCCGACCGCCGCAGCCTGCGCAGAAAGCTGAGCTTCTGGCGTTGGGCGGCGGCGGCCGTCCTCGTCGCCGGCGGCCTCGCGCTGTTTGCCTTCTCGGGCTGGGGCGACGTAACGGAGCGTGCGCGCGATCACGTCGCGCGCGTCGCCGTCACAGGCCTTATTCAGGACGACCGGGAGCTGGTGGAGCGGCTGGAGCGGATCGCCGACAACCAGTCCGTCAAGGCGCTGATCGTGACGATCTCGTCACCGGGCGGCACCACCTATGGCGGCGAAGTCATCTACAAGGCCATCCGCAAGGTTGCCGAGAAGAAGCCGGTGGTCTCGGATGTGCGCACGCTTGCCGCTTCGGCCGGCTACCTGATCGCCCTTGCCGGCGATCGTATCGTTGCCGGGGAGACCTCGATCACCGGCTCCATCGGCGTCATTTTCCAGTATCCGCAGGTCAAGACCCTCATGGACAAACTCGGCGTGTCGCTCGAATCGATAAAATCGAGGCCTCTCAAAGCCGAACCGTCGCCGTTTCATCCTCCGAGCGACGAGGCGAGAGCAATGATTCAGGCAATGATCGACGACAGCTACGGATGGTTCGTCGATCTGATGGCCGAGCGGCGCAAACTGCCGCGGCCGGAAGCGCTCGCCCTTGCGGATGGCCGGATCTTCACCGGGCGGCAGGCGCTGGAAGGCAAACTCGTCGACGAGCTCGGCGGCGATGATGAAATCCGGGCGTTCCTGGCCGAACGGAAGGTCTCGAAGGACCTTCCCGTCCTCGACTGGGAAGCACCGAGCGGCACGCTGTCCTTCGGCCTCGGATCGCTCCTGGCCGAATCGGTCAAGGCGTTGGGATATGAGGCTTTTCCGACGATGAAGAGCCTCGAAAGGACCGGCCTGGACAAGTTGTTTCTTGACGGTCTTGTTTCGGTTTGGCAGGTTGAAGGGCAATGAGGAAAGCACGTGTGCTAGCCGCGTCACGAGGCCGTAGCTCCAGGCGAGCCTTCCCGAATGCACAAACGCAGACAAAACAAGCAAAAAAACCGAGGGGGCGAACGTGATCAAGTCAGAGCTGGTGCAGATTGTGGCGGCGCGCAATCCGCATCTCTATCACCGCGATGTCGAGAATATCGTCAATGCGGTACTCGATGAGATCACGGACGCGCTTGCTGCCGGAAATCGGGTGGAGCTGCGCGGTTTCGGCGCATTCTCGGTCAAGAACCGGCCATCACGGTCAGGCCGCAACCCACGCACCGGCGATTCCGTCTTCGTCGAAGAAAAGTGGGTGCCCTTCTTCAAGACCGGCAAGGAACTGCGTGAGCGGCTCAATCCGGGCATGAACGACAACAATAACGGCGAAGACGACTGACGAACGAGGCGCACAGGAATCGGCGCCTCTCGCGCGGGCGCCGAGATCCGCGCGTCGTGCGGCTCTCCGCCTCGAAACAGGACGGCCCGCTTTATGTCATTATTCCTATGCATGTCGTTGTCGCGAAGCCGCCCCAGATTCCCGGGCGACATGCATTAACATTCTGGTCGGAGCGGGTGCATGCTCAAGAAACTCATCAATATCGTCGTCTTCGTGCCGCTCGGAGTCCTGCTGATCGTCCTGAGCGTAGCCAACCGGCAGACGGCAACCCTTGCGTTGAACCCGTTCAATCCCGCCGACAGTGTGCTTTCGATCTCGGCTCCGTTTTTCGTATTTCTCTTTCTCGCCGTCATTATCGGTCTCGTGCTCGGCGCCGCCGTGACCTGGTTCACCCAGGGGAAATATCGGCGTCGGGCGCGCAACGAGGCCAACGAGGCGCTGAAATGGCATCGCGAGGCAGAAAAGCAACGCGGCCAGGCTGAGAAACTGGCGACGCAAGCGAGCCTGCCTGCGCCGCAAGGCTGAGATCGCTGCTGAACGCGTTGCGAGACCTCAGCTCGCCGCCTCGGCCTCGCCGCTGACGGCCAGGTTGAAATCCGCGAAGAATTGCTGGGCGAGCTTGCGCGCCGTCGAATCGACGAGGCGCGAGCCGAGCTGGGCAAGCTTGCCGCCGATCTCCGCCTTGACGTCGTAGCGCAACACGGTTTCCGCGCCCTCGTCCAGTAGCGTGACGTCGGCGCCGCCCTTGGCAAAGCCTGCTATTCCGCCCTTGCCCTCGCCGGATATGGTGTAGCTCGCGGGGGGATTGAGGTTCGACAGAACGACCGTGCCGTTGAAGGATGCGGAAACGGGGCCGATCTTGATCTTGACCACGGCCGCAAGCTCGGTCGGCGATATCAATTCAAGAGACTGGCAGCCGGGAATGCATCGCTTCAGAATGTCCGCATCGTTCAGGCCACGCCAAACCGCGTCGCGGTCAGCCGCGATACGTTCCTCTCCGCTCATATTCATGCCGGTCCTCCCGTCCACTCTTGCCGGCGATCTTCGCAATCGGAAACGGCTTTGCCAAGAGCACCGGCGATGCTATTTGCAGGCTGAACATGCTACGGATGTGGCGAAGGCGCGGGAAAACCGGTCGAGAGTGGCTGCGCCGAATGGTTGAACGAAGTCCAAGGATCAGCGCGTGAAGGAAAAAGACCGGCGATCGAAGAACGCATCGGTGACGGCGGCTAAAAGCCGGGGCGCCGAGGCGCGCGGCGGCCGCCACGAGCAAGGGCTGCCGCCGGCAAAGGGCGGACCCGGGACGAAGACCGGGCCCAAGGCAGCGGCAGGAGGGCCGCCGCCGAAAGCGGCGCCGCGGAAGAGCGAGCGTCCGTCCGTCCAGGAGAGTGCTCCGACGCGGCGCATCGAGCCGAGAAGCGGCGAGAAGCCGGCCGAGAGGGTGCCGCTGATCCTCGAGACCGCCGCTACTGCCGGTTATCACCTGGTCGACAGCGGTGATGGGGAGAAGCTCGAACAATACGGTCCCTATCGCATCGTTCGCCCCGAGGCCCAGGCGCTTTGGCCGAAGGCCCTGCCGGCATCGATATGGGAGCGGGCCGATGCCGTCTTTACCGGCGATACCGAAGAGGACGGCATGGGCCGTTGGCGTTTCCCGGGCGAGGTGCTCGGCGAGACCTGGCCGATGCAGCTCCTCGATACGGATTTCCTTGGCCGGTTCACCTCCTTCCGCCATGTCGGCGTCTTTCCCGAACAGCTCGCCCACTGGTCGTGGATGCGCGACCAGGTGGCCGCAGCCGGACGGCCTCTGAAGGTTCTCAATCTCTTCGGCTATACCGGCGTTGCGTCGCTGATCGCCGCCAAGGCGGGCGCCGAGGTCACCCATGTCGATGCCTCGAAAAAGGCGATCGGCTGGGCGCGCGAGAACCAGGTCCTGGCGCGCGCCGAGAAATTGCCGATCCGCTGGATCTGCGACGACGCCATGAAGTTCATCCAACGCGAGGAGCGGCGCGGCAGCCGTTACGACATCATCCTCACCGACCCGCCGAAGTTCGGCCGCGGTCCGAACGGCGAAGTATGGCAATTGTTCGATCACCTGGCAGCAATGCTGGACATCTGCCGCGAGATCCTGTCGCCGGACGCCCGGGGCCTCGTGCTCACCGCCTATTCGATCCGGGCGAGCTTCTATTCGATCCACGAGCTCATGCGCGAGACCATGCGCGGGCGCGGCGGCCGGGTGGAATCGGGCGAGCTCATCATCCGCGAGGGCGGCCTCGACGGCACTGCACCGGGCCGCGCACTCTCCACCTCCCTTTTCAGCCGCTGGGTACCGAAATGATCAACGACAGAAGCGACCACGGCACGGGCACGGCACGCGTCGGGCAGGTGAAGGAGGTCACCAGCCTCACCAATCCGATCGTCAAGGATATCCGGGCGCTGACGCAGAAGAAGCATCGCGACGAGACGCGCTCCTTCATGGCCGAGGGGCTGAAGCTCGTCATCGACGCGCTCGATCTCGGCTGGAAGATCAAGACGCTCGTCTATGCCAAGGCGGCGAAGGGCAAGCCTCAGGTCGAGCAGGTGGCCGCGAAAACGGTCGCCAGAGGCGGGCTCGTCCTCGAAGTCAACGAAAAGGTGATCTCCACCATCACACGGCGCGACAATCCGCAGATGGTCGTCGGCATCTTCGAGCAGCGCTACTCTCCGCTCAGGGATATTCATCCGCAGGAGGGCGAGACCTATGTGGCGCTCGACCGCGTGCGCGACCCGGGCAATCTCGGCACCATCATCCGCACCGCCGACGCGGCCGGCGCTTCCGGGATCATCCTGGTCGGCGAAACCACCGATCCCTTTTCGCTCGAGACCGTGCGGGCAACCATGGGTTCCGTTTTCGCCATACCGATCGCGCGGGCGAATACGGAGGATTTCATCCGCTGGCAGAGAGCGGCCGGCGTTCAGGTGGTCGCGACCCACCTGGCGGGTTCCGTCGACTATCGCACGATCGACTACAAATCGAAGCCGGTCGTGCTTCTGATGGGCAATGAACAGGCGGGCCTGCCGGTGGAACTCGCGCGCGAGGCCGGCGCACTCGCCCGCATTCCGCAGGCGGGGCGTGCCGATTCGCTCAATCTCGCCATCGCGACCGGCATCATGCTGTTCGAGGCGCGGCGCCATCTCCTGTCTCTGGATGGCGGCCGATGAGGCAGGAGCAGACACTTTTCTCGCGGCCGCTCCCGATCGCGCTCTTCATTCTGATCGCGCTCGCCGCCGACCAGTTCATCAAATATCTGGTGGAGGCGTATCTGCCCTTCCAGCAGGGGGTGCCGGTCATGCCGATGCTCGCCCTTTACCGAACCTACAATTACGGCGTTGCCTTCTCGATGCTCTCGGGCATGGAGGGGTGGTTCATCGTCGGCATCCGGCTGGCGGTCGTCACCTTCGTGCTCTGGCTGTGGCGCCGCACGCCGAAGGACCGTTTCTTCGCCCATCTGGGCTATGCGATGATCATTGCCGGGGCGCTCGGCAATCTCGTCGACCGGCTGCTCTTCGGCTACGTCATCGACTATATCCTGTTCTACACGGCCACCTGGTCCTTTGCCGTCTTCAACCTGGCGGACAGTTTCATCACTGTCGGCGCCGGCGCGATCATTTTCGACGAACTGCTGCAGGCGAAAAAGGAGCGTTCGCTAAAACTTTAGGCGTCGGCTGAAGGCATTCGGAAGGCTTGCCGTGCTAGGACCTGTGGACACTTATGGATAGGGGTTTGATTTTGCACAAATCGGTCAATGCCAAGGATTTTTCCGCAGCAAAGGGTTGCCCCCTTTGCAAGGGAAAAGCCGCCGGCAGTGGGCGATTTGTGCAAAACCCTTCGGGCGGCCCATATTGCGGTGCCTTGTCGCGAAAAATCCGGCTTGCAGGCGGACGGCCTGCGGCGCCGGATTTTCCACGAAAGTCCCTCGCAATATGGGCCGTCAAACCCCTATCCATAAGTGTCCACAGGTCCTAGGCCGCGGGCATGAGCGAGCGGATGTTTCGAGAGCGTATGAGGGCTGGCGCGGGCATGGGGTCGGGGGCCGGCAGGACCGCATCAGCGGCGCCCGCGGTGAAGCTCGGCGCCGCCGTCATCCGGCAGCGCCGGCCGTTGGGCGACCCTTCGGCAGGGGGCGCGCGCGTCGCCTATGCTCTCGCCGGCATCGTTGCGGCAATGCTGCTCCTTGCCGTCGGTGCGGGCGCGGGTCTGCACCTGCTGCCGGCGATCATCGCGGCTGGGGGCCTGGCCGGCGCCTTCCTGCTATTGTCCGGCCGCGACGAGGCGTCCGGGAAGCGGGTTGCCGGCGCCGGCGAGACTGCGCAGGACCCCGCACGGCATGGCATTGAAACCGCGGCGCTCCTTGCGACGATCCATGACGCCATGGGCGACCTCGCCATCGTCCGCGACCTTGACGGCAGGATCATGCAGGCCAATGGCGCCTTCCATGAGCTTTGCGGATGCGCGGACGCGCGGGGGCTGACCTGCGCGGAGCTGGGATTGCGCTTCGAGCCGAAGACGGGCCCAGACCGCTACTTTGTCCATATCTGTACGCCCTCGGGCACGCGGCTCTACGATTGGCACGACGTGCTTGTCCGCGACCCGGCGCGCGGCCGACCGATGCGCCACAGCATCGCTCGCGATGTTACGGAGGAAATGCTGGCGGCAAGCCAGAGGGAGGAGGCGCGGCGGCGCGCCGAGGAGGCGAGCCGGGCGAAGTCCCGTCTGCTCGCCACCGTCAGTCACGAAATCCGTACCCCGCTTTCCGGCATCCTCGGCATGAGCCGGCTCCTTGCCGAGACGGGGTTGTCGGAAGAGCAGAAGAACTATCTCGCCGGCATGCAGCAGTCCGGCCACACCCTGGTTCAACTGGTCGAGGACCTGATCGATTTTTCGTCGCTTGCCGTCGGACGGTTCCAGCTGCGCTCGTCGCAGGAGGATCTGCGCCAGACAGTCGAGAACGTGGTCGAGATGCTGTCGCCCCGCGCACACGAGAAGAACATCGAGATCGGTGCGACGGTCGCCATCGAGGTACCCGAGCGGATGCTTTTCGACGCGGCGCGCCTGCGCCAGGTGCTGTTCAACGTGGTCGGCAACGCGGTGAAATTCACCGAGAAGGGCGGCGTCTTCGTCTCCGTCGATATCGAGAACGGCTCCGTGCGCATCCGGATCGACGATAGCGGTCCCGGCATGTCCGCCGACGAGCTCGCGCGCGTTTTCGAGGAGTTCGAGCAGGCAGGCGACGACGCCCAGCGTGCCAAAGGCACCGGCCTCGGCCTCGCGATATCGCGGCGGATCATGGAGGCCTTCGGCGGCAGCCTGACCGCCACGAGCATGTCCGGCAAGGGAAGCCGGTTCGAGATCCGGTTCCCGATGGCTGGCGCCGGTCTCCCGGGCGTTCCCGTCCGGCGCGGCATTCTGGCGGGCGCACAGGTGCTTGTCATGGCGCCCGAGGGGCCCTCCTCGGCCGCGCTTGCCGCCACGATCGAGACGCTGGGCGGTACGTGCCATCGGGCTTCGACACTTGCCGTCGCGGGACGGGTCGTCGCCGGCGCGCTCGGCAATCGGCTGCCGCTGACGGATGTCATCGTCGATCACCGCCATGCGGGGCAGTTTCGCGAGCTTCTTGCTCTCGAGCCGGCGATCGCCGGCCTGCGTTTGCGCAGAACCTATCTCATCAGCCCCGAGGAGCGCACAAGCCATCCGGTGAGCCGGCTCGGCGGCTATGAGGCCTGGCTGATCCGCCCTCTTCGCGAGAGATCGCTGGTCGAGGTGCTGCTCGGGCGGCTCAGAGGAATGGAGAAACGCGACGCGATCAACGACAACAGACCGGTGCTGCGGGAAGAGCCGACAGCGACGGTGATGACGGCGGATGTTCGCGGCATCCTGCTTGCCGAGGACGACCCTGTGAATGCACTCGTCCTGCGGTCGGTTCTCAGCCGTGCCGGGCGTGCCGTCGATCATGTCGGTGACTTCAAGGCGCTCGAAGCCGCACTCCGCTCGGCCGGTTCCGCCCCGCCGCCGCTGATCGTCACCGACCTCAACATGCCGGGCGGCGATGGTCTCGACGTGCTCCGGCGTCTACGTGAAGCGGAGGCGGCCGGAGGCAGGCGGCGGGTGCCGGTGCTCGTCCTGACCGCGGATGCGCGCGGCGATCTCGATGAGCGCCTTAGAGCCGCGGGAGCGGACGCCGTGCTGGCGAAGCCCGCCGACCCGCAGCGGCTCCTTGCCGAAGTCACCCGCCTCATGGACCCCGTTGCAAAATAGAATCCCACGCTTCGGGGCACCGGGCCGGGGTCGGGGTTGTATACTGCCCTGGTGTCACTATGTTGTTGCAGAAACGTGGTCTAAGCCCGGCAGCAATGACGGTTCGGGATGACACGATATGACGATCGAACTTCTGGATTCGATGGGCGTGGTTGACACCTCCAATGCTTACATCCGCAAGGCAGTTGCGGCTCCGGCGAGCGATGTTCTCGGACGGATCGCCAATCTCGAGACCCGCCTTGCCCGATCGGCAGCCGAAATCGATGCGGCGCAGGCGGTGCGCTACCGGGTGTTCGTCGAGGAGATGAAGGCGCAGGTGGCCCCCGAAGCCGGCCGACGCAAGCGCGACATCGACAGCTGGGATGCGATCTGCGACCACCTGCTGGTGCTCGATACCTCGATCGAGGGCGATGCCGAGGAGCAGATCGTCGGAACCTACCGCCTGTTGCGCCAGGACGTTGCCGAGCGGACCGGCGGCTTCTACTCGGCTTCGGAGTTTGCAATAGGCGAACTTCTCTCGCGTCATCCCGGCAAGCGCTTCATGGAACTCGGACGTTCCTGCGTGCTGCCGGAATATCGCACCAAGCGCACGGTGGAGCTGCTGTGGCAGGGCAATTGGGCCTATGCGCTGAAGCACGGGATCGATGCGATGTTCGGCTGCGGTTCGTTTCCGGGCGTGGTTCCCGAAGAGCACGCGCTCGCGCTCTCCTTCCTGCATCATAACGTCCGGGTCCGGGACGAGTGGGCGGTTTCCGCCCGGCCGGAGCTTTACCGGACGATGGACCTGATGCCTCCGGAGGCGATCAACCCGAAGAAGGCGCTCGCGGCGCTGCCGCCGCTGATCAAGGGCTATATGCGGCTCGGTGCAATGGTCGGCGACGGGGCTGTGGTCGATCAAGCGTTCCGCACCACCGACGTGCTGATCGTCCTGCCGATCGGCAAAATTTCCGGCCGTTATCTGAATTATTACGGCGCCGATGCGGGGCGCTTTTCCTCGCCGGTATCCTGATTGTCTATCGCTGCACCTCGAATTTTCATGACGGAAGCATATTGAACCATAAAGGAGAACATTCGCCGCTCTGCCTGCGAGGGTAGGCTCCGCGAGCAAATCTCGAATTTTCATCACGAACGAAATTGGTCAGCCATGATAGATTGAGCCCGCCTCCGTTCCCGGGAAGCGGGCTCTTGTTTTATGAGCGCTCGCGCGATCTTGAGGCTTGCTCCAACCGTCTCACCGTCATTCCTGTGACAAGCACAGGAATGACGGTGAGACGATAGCCTGGCGACGCGGCAACAGACGAAGTGCCGGCAGTTTTCCGGCTTTCCGCCGACCCGCGTCACGTCCCCGCGTTATAGGCCGCGATCGCGGCCAGGTTGACGAGGTCCGAGTCCTTTGCCGACATCGAGGCGATCTGGACCGACTTGTCGAGACCGACCAGCAGCGGGCCGATCACGGTCGAGCCGCCCAGTTCCTGGAGCATCTTCGTCGAGATCGAGGCCGAGTGGAACGCGGGCATGACGAGCACGTTCGCGGTGCCGGAAAGCCTGCAGAACGGATATTGCTCCATCACCCGGGCATTGAGTGCCACGTCGGCGGCCATTTCGCCGTCATACTCGAAATCCACACGGCGCCGGTCGAGGATCTTTACCGCCTCGCGTACCCGCTCCGAGCGTTCGCCGGAAGGGTGGCCGAAGGTCGAATAGGCGAGCATCGCCACCCGCGGCACGTAGCCCAGCCGCTTGGCGAGGCCGGCCGCTTCCTCGGCGATATCCGCCAGCTCCTCGGAGGTCGGCATGTCGTGCACAGCGGTATCGGCGACGAGCACCGTACGGCCGCGGCAGAGCGCAATGGACACGCCGATCACCCGGTGGCCGGGCTTTGGATCGATGCAGCGGCGCACGTCTTCGAGCGCGGTCGAATAGTTGCGCGTAAGGCCCGTCACCATGCCGTCGGCATCGCCGAGCGCCACCATCGAGGCGGCGAAATGGTTGCGGTCGGTATTGATCAGACGCTGCACGTCGCGGAAGAGATAGCCCTTTCGCTGCAGGCGCGAATAGAGGAAATCGGTATAGGCGCCGACGCGCTTCGACAGGCGCGCATTGACGATCTGGATGCCGGCGCGGTCGAGGTCGATGCCTTCGCGCTCGGCGGTTTCGCGCATCACTTCCTCGCGCCCGAGCAGGAGCGCCGTGCCGAGCTGCTGGTTGGCATAGGCGATCGCCGAGCGCATCATCTGCACTTCCTCGCCTTCCGCGAAGACGATCCGCTTCGGCTTGCGGCGAACGCGCTCGACGATGCGCTGCAGCGTCGAGGCGATCGGGTCGCGCCGCGCCGAAAGCTGCTGCCCATAGGCCTTGAGGTCCTCGATCGGCTTGCGGGCGACGCCGGTCTCCATAGCTGCCTTTGCGACGGCCATCGGGATCGCCGAGATGAGGCGCGGATCGAAGGGGACGGGAATGATATATTGCGGCCCGAAGCGCGGCCGGTTTCCCTGATAGGCAGCGGCGACGTCGTCCGGAACGTCTTCCTTGGCGAGATTGGCGAGCGCTTCCGCCGCGGCGATCTTCATCGCGTCGTTGATGGTCGAAGCGCGCACGTCGAGCGCGCCGCGGAAGATATAGGGAAAGCCGAGAACGTTGTTGACCTGGTTCGGATAGTCCGAGCGGCCGGTCGCGACGATCGCGTCGTCGCGGATCAGGGCCACTTCTTCGGGCGTGATTTCCGGATCGGGATTGGCCATGGCGAAGATGATCGGCCGTGCGCCCATGGAGCGGACCATGTCCGCGGAAAGCGCGCCCTTGGCCGAAAGGCCGAAGAACACGTCGGCGCCGTCAAGTGCCTCGGCGAGCGTCCTGCGGTCGGTCTCGACCGCATGCGCCGACTTCCACTGGTTCATGCCGTCGGTACGGCCCTTGTAGATGACCCCCTTGGTATCGCAGAGGATGATGTTTTCCGGGTTGAAGCCCATCGCCTTGATGAGCTCGATGCAGGCGATCGCCGCCGCGCCCGCGCCGTTGCAGACGAGCTTGGCCGTCTTGAAGTCGCGGCCGGTCAGGGTCAGCGCGTTGACGAGGCCTGCCGCGGCGATGATCGCGGTGCCGTGCTGGTCGTCATGGAAGACGGGAATGTCCATGACTTCGCGCAGCCGCTGCTCGATGATGAAGCAGTCCGGGGCCTTGATGTCCTCGAGATTGATTCCGCCGAAGGAAGGGCCGAGAAAGCGGACGCAGTTGACGAATTCGTCGACGTTTTCGGTATCCACCTCGAGGTCGATCGAATCGACGTCGGCGAAGCGCTTGAAGAGGACGGCCTTGCCCTCCATGACGGGCTTCGAGGCGAGTGCGCCTAGATTGCCGAGGCCGAGGATTGCCGTACCGTTGGAAATCACCGCAACCATGTTGCCGCGCGCCGTGTAGTCGTACGCCGTTGCCGGATCGTCGGCGATCGCCTTCACCGGAACGGCGACGCCGGGCGAATAGGCGAGCGAAAGGTCGCGCTGCGTCGCCATCGGCTTGGTCGGCGAGATTTCCAGTTTTCCGGGGCGACCTTGAGAATGAAAATCGAGCGCTTCCTGCGCCGTGACGCTGGTCATTGCGCGGTCGGTCTTGTCGATACCCGGCATGTTTCCTCAACCTCCTGTGGGCGACCCTCCTGGTCAGCCTCTTTGTTGTTGTCGTCTATAAATGCTTGCGGATAGTGTGACATCTCTTTTTTTGGAACAATCATGAATTTCCTGATGGATGCATCGAACCGTTCGGGCGACGTCCTTTCCGTGTCCGATCTCGCAAGCGAGGAGAGCCGCTCCACTGCCACGCCGATGATGGAGCAGTTCATCGAGATCAAGGCGAACAATCCGGATTCGCTCCTGTTCTACCGCATGGGCGATTTCTACGAGCTGTTCTTCCAGGATGCGGTCGAGGCCTCGCGTGCGCTCGGTATCACGCTGACGAAACGCGGCCAGCACATGGGACAGGAGATTCCGATGTGCGGCGTGCCGGTGCATGCGGCCGACGATTACCTGCAGAAGCTGATCGCATCCGGCTATCGTGTCGCCGTCTGCGAACAGGTGGAGGACCCGGCCGAAGCGAAGAAGCGCGGCAGCAAATCGGTCGTGCGCCGCGATGTCGTGCGCCTGGTGACGCCGGGGACGATCACCGAGGACAAGCTGCTCTCGCCTTCGGAATCGAACTATCTGATGGCGCTGGCGCGCATCAGGAGCGGCTCGGAGCCGGCCTATGCTCTTGCCTGGATCGACATTTCGACGGGCATCTTCCGCCTCGCCGAGACGGCGGAGAGCCGCCTGCTTGCCGACATATTGCGGATCGAACCGCGCGAGCTGATCCTGCCCGACACCGTCTTTCACGATCCGGATCTCAGGGCCGTCTTCGACGTGCTCGGGCGCGTCGCGGTGCCGCAGCCGGCCGTCCTCTTCGACAGCGCGACGGCGGAGGGCCGCATTTCACGCTACTACGGCGTGGGCACGCTCGATGGGTTCGGCAGCTTCTCGCGCGCGGAGCTCGCGGCCGCTTCGGCGGCGGTCTCCTATGTCGAGAAGACCCAGCTCCAGGAGCGCCCGGCGCTCGGCATTCCGGAAAGGGAAAGCGCCGCCTCGACACTCTTCATCGATCCGGCGACCCGCGCCAATCTGGAACTCGCCAAGACGCTTTCCGGCTCCCGCGACGGCAGCCTGCTCAAGTCGCTCGATCGTACGATGACGAGCGGGGGCGCCAGGCTGCTCGCCGAAAGGCTGATGTCGCCCCTGACCGACCCGGAGCGGATCAACCAGCGGCTCGATTCGATCGAGGTGCTGGCCGATCAGCCGCGCTTTACGACGGATGTTCGCGACGCGCTTCGCAGGGCGCCGGACATGCCGCGGGCCCTGTCGCGGCTCGCGCTCGGCCGCGGCGGCCCTCGCGATCTCGGTGCCATCCAGGCGGGCATGCGGGCCGCGGCGGCGATATCGGCGCTCCTCTCGGGCGCCGAGCTCTCGGCGGAACTGACCGAAGCGCGCGATGCGATCGCGGCCTTGCCGGGGGAATTGCTCGCGCGCCTCGACGCGACCCTTGCCGAGGAACTGCCGCTTCTGAAGCGCGACGGCGGCTTCGTCCGCGAGGGCGCGAGCGCCGAGCTCGACGAGATGCGGGCGCTGCGCGATCAGTCGCGCCGCGTGATCGCGGGGCTGCAGCTGCAATATTGCGAAGAGACGGGCATCAAGTCGCTGAAGATCAAGCACAACAACGTGCTCGGCTACTTCATCGAGGTGACCGCCGGCAATGCCGGATCGATGACCGACACCGACGCCGGCCGCGCCCGCTTCATTCATCGCCAGACCATGGCGAATGCCATGCGCTTCACCACGACCGAGCTTGCCGAGCTCGAAACGAAGATCGCCAATGCCGCGGACCGGGCGCTGGCGATCGAGCTCGAGACCTTCGAGGCCATGACGCGCGAGGTGGTCGCCGAGGCCGAGGCGATCAAGGCGGCAGCGCTGGCGCTCGCGACGATCGACGTCTCGGCCGGGCTCGCAGTGCTTGCGGAGGAGCAGAATTATACGCGCCCTACGGTCGACCGCTCGCGAATGTTCGCGATCGACGGAGGACGCCACCCCGTCGTGGAGCAGGCCCTGCGGCGCCAGGCTGCCAATCCCTTCGTCGCCAACGGCTGCGATCTTTCTCCGCCGAACGGCGAGCAGGGCGGCGCGATCTGGCTCCTCACCGGGCCCAACATGGGCGGCAAGTCGACTTTCCTGCGCCAGAACGCGCTGATCGCGATCATGGCCCAGACGGGATCCTTCGTGCCCGCGGCCGCCGCGCATATCGGCGTGGTCGACCGGCTCTTCTCGCGCGTCGGCGCTTCGGACGATCTTGCCCGCGGGCGGTCGACCTTCATGGTCGAGATGGTCGAGACGGCGGCGATCCTCAATCAGGCGACGGACCGCTCGCTGGTGATCCTCGACGAGATCGGCCGCGGCACCGCGACCTTCGACGGCCTGTCGATCGCCTGGGCGGCGGTCGAGCATCTGCACGAGGTCAATCGCTGCCGCGGGCTCTTCGCGACCCATTTCCACGAGCTGACGGTTCTCTCCGAAAAGCTCGTGCGGCTGTCGAACGCGACCATGCGCGTCAAGGAGTGGGACGGCGACGTCATCTTCCTGCACGAGGTAGGCCCGGGCGCCGCCGACCGTTCCTACGGCATCCAGGTCGCCCGCCTTGCGGGCTTGCCGGCGTCGGTCGTCGCCCGCGCGAGGGATGTGCTTGCCAAGCTCGAGGATGCCGACCGCAAGAATCCGGCGAGCCAGCTGATCGACGACCTGCCGCTGTTCCAGGTTGCCGTCCGGCGAGAGGAGGCGGCGAGGGCATCGTCGGGTCCTTCGAAGGTCGAGGAGGCCCTGAAGGCGCTCAACCCGGACGACATGACGCCGCGAGAGGCGCTCGACGCGCTTTACGCGCTCAAGAAGGAGCTTTCCAACCGCTGATTTCGCCCGGCTATTTCCCCTGTCATTCGGCCGGCAAAAGGGCTATACAGCGGCGCTTGCAACGAATGATCTAAGTCGGACAGGACGCCCCTCGGCACTTCATGGCCAGACACGAAACCTCCTTTCCCGAAATCCTGGACGTGGCGGCGCTTCGGGCCAGGTGCGACTTCATCGCCTCCGCTCATGCCGAACAGCGCGAACCGATGCGCCGGGCCTTGCTTGCGGCCTTCAAGGAGGCAAATGTCGCGGGCCGCGCCAAGGCGCGCGAGTTGCTCGCCGCAGACGGCGCAGGAATAAAATGCGCAGAGCGCATCTCCTGGCTTCAGGACCAGCTGATTACCCTTTTGCACGACTTCGTGCTGAACCAGGTTTTCGACGCCGCGAAGGCCCCCGAGGCTTCGCGCATCGCGGTCACCGCCGTCGGCGGCTACGGCCGCGGAACGCTCGCGCCCGGCTCGGATATCGACCTCCTCTTCCTCCTGCCCGCCAAGAAAGCGGTCTGGGCGGAGCCGGCGATCGAATTCATGCTCTATATCCTCTGGGACCTCGGCTTCAAGGTCGGTCACGCAACGCGAACGATCGAGGAATGCATCCGCCTGTCGCGTGCGGACATGACCATCCGCACCGCGATCCTCGAATGCCGCTATGTCTGCGGGTCCGCGGCTCTGGCGAACGAACTCGAAACGCGCTTCGACCATGAGATCGTCCGCAATACCGGTCCGGAATTCATTGCCGCCAAGCTCGCCGAGCGGGACGAGCGCCATCGCAAGGCGGGCGACACGCGCTACCTCGTCGAGCCGAACGTCAAGGAAGGCAAGGGCGGCTTGCGCGACCTGCACACGCTCTTCTGGATTTCGAAGTATTTCTACCGGGTCAAGGACTCTGCGGATCTGGTCAAGCTCGGCGTGCTTTCGAAGCAGGAATACAAGCTCTTCCAGAAGGCCGAGGATTTTCTCTGGGCGGTGCGCTGCCACATGCATTTCCTGACCGGCAAGGCGGAGGAGCGCCTCTCATTCGACATCCAGCGCGAGATCGCCGAGGCGCTCGGCTATCACGATCACCCCGGGCTCTCGGCGGTGGAACGCTTCATGAAGCACTACTTCCTGGTGGCCAAGGACGTCGGCGACCTGACCCGCATCTTCTGCTCGGCGCTGGAGGACCAGCAGGCCAAGGACACGCCCGGGATCACGGGCGTCATAAGCCGCTTCCGCAATCGCGTCCGCAAGATCGCGGGCACGCTCGATTTCGTCGATGACGGCGGGCGCATCGCACTTGCGGGCACCGATGTGTTCAAGCGCGACCCGGTAAACCTCATGCGCCTGTTCCACATCGCCGACATCAACGGGCTCGAATTCCACCCGGCGGCGCTGAAGCAGGTGACCCGTTCCCTGGGCCTGATCACGCCGCACTTGCGTGAAAACGAAGAGGCCAACCGGCTTTTCCTGTCTATACTCACCTCGCGGCGCAATCCGGAACTGATCCTTCGCCGGATGAACGAAGCGGGGGTGCTCGGCCGCTTCATCCCGGAATTCGGGAAGATCGTCTCGATGATGCAGTTCAACATGTACCACCACTATACGGTGGACGAGCATCTCCTTCGCTCGGTCGACGTCCTCTCCCGCATCGAGCGGGGCCTGGAGGAGGAGGCGCATCCCCTGACGGCGATGCTGATGCCTGGCATCGAGGACCGCGAAGCCCTCTACGTCGCCGTTCTGCTGCACGACATCGCCAAGGGGCGCCCCGAAGATCATTCGGTGGCCGGCGCCAAGGTCGCGCGAAAGCTTTGCCCGCGCTTCAGGCTGACCCCGAAACAGACCGAAATGGTCGTCTGGCTGGTCGAGGAACATCTGACCATGTCGATGGTCGCGCAGACCCGCGACCTTAACGACCGCAAGACCATCGTCGATTTCGCCGAACGGGTCCAATCCCTCGAACGGCTGAAGATGCTGCTCATCCTCACCGTCTGCGACATCCGCGCCGTCGGGCCCGGCGTCTGGAACGGCTGGAAGGGCCAGCTCCTGCGCACGCTCTACTACGAGACCGAGCTTCTGCTCTCGGGAGGTTTTTCGGAACTGTCGCGCAAGGAGCGGGCGAAGCACGCCGCCCACATGCTGGAGGAGGCGCTCGCCGACTGGCCCAAGAAGGAGCGCCAGGCCTATGTGCGGCTGCATTACCAGCCCTATCTCCTGACCGTGGCGCTCGAGGAGCAGGTGCGCCATGCAGGCTTCATCCGCGAAGCGGACCGCGCGGGCAGGACGCTCGCGACCATGGTTCGCACCCATGATTTCCACGCCATCACCGAAATCACGGTGCTGTCGCCGGACCATCCGCGCCTGCTGACCGTCATCGCCGGCGCTTGCGCCGCAGCGGGTGCCAACATCGTCGGCGCGCAGATCCACACGACGTCGGACGGCCGGGCGCTCGATACCATTCTCGTCAACCGCGAATTCTCGGTCGCCGAGGACGAAACACGCCGGGCAGCGAGTATCGGCAAGCTGATCGAGGACGTGCTCTCCGGCCGCAAGAGGCTGCCCGAGGTGATCGCCAGCCGGACGCGTGTGAAGAAGCGCAGCAGGGCCTTCACCGTGACGCCGGAGGTGACGATCAGCAATACGCTGTCGAACAAGTTCACCGTCATCGAGGTTGAGGGCCTCGACAGGACCGGTCTGCTTTCCGAAGTGACCGCCGTGCTGTCAGACCTGTCGCTCGACATCGCGTCGGCCCACATCACAACCTTCGGCGAAAAGGTGATCGACACCTTCTACGTCACCGACCTGGTCGGCTCGAAGATCACCAGCGAGAACCGGCAGATGAACATCGCAGCGCGCCTCAAGGCGGTGCTGGCGGGCGAGGTGGACGAAGCGCGCGAGCGCATGCCCTCCGGCATCATTGCGCCGACCCCTGTGTCCCGTGTACCCCACGGTTCCAAAACGACAAAAGCCGAAACATGAGTCTGGTCAAGAAATTCGCTACCGTCGGCGGCGCAACGCTCGGAAGCCGGCTCTTCGGCTTCATCCGGGAAACCTTCATGGCGGCCGCACTCGGCACCGGCCCGGTCGCCGATGCCTTCAACACCGCCTTCCGGCTGCCGAACACCTTCCGCAGGCTTTTTGCCGAAGGGGCGTTCAATTCGGCCTTCGTGCCGCTTTTCGCCAAGGAGATCGAGGCGCACGGCATGGACGGCGCCCGGCGCTTTTCCGAGGAGGTCTTCGGCGTCCTCTTCACCGTTCTTCTTCTGCTGACGATCGCCATGGAACTGTCGATGCCTTTCATCGTCGGGCAATTGATCGCTCCCGGATTTGCCGACGACCCCGCGAAATTCACAAGCACCGTCACCTTCGCGACGATCATGTTTCCCTATCTCGCCTGCATGTCGCTGGCGGCGATGATGGCGGGCATGCTCAATTCGCTGCACCGCTATTTCGCCGCAGCCATCGCGCCGGTCTTCCTGAACTTCATCCTGATCGCCGTGCTGGCCTACGCCTGGTACAGCGGCCAGGATGCGGTCGCGGTGGGCTACGACCTCTCCTGGGGGGTGCTGGCCGCGGGCCTCGTGCAACTGGCGATCGTCTGGGTCGCGGTGCGCAATGCCGGGATCCGGATCGGCTTTCGCCGGCCCCGGCTGACGCCGAACGTCAAGCGCCTGCTGGTGCTGGCACTTCCCGCGGCGATCACCGGCGGCATCACCCAGATCAACCTCCTGATCAACACCAATATCGCTTCTGCAAAGGAAGGCGCCGTCTCGTCGCTCGTCTATGCCGACCGCATCTATCAGCTGCCGCTCGGCGTCGTCGGCATTGCCGTTGCGACCGTGCTCCTGCCCGAGCTTGCACGCGCTCTGCGCGGCGGCAACCTCAACGAGGCTGCGAACCTGCAGAACCGTTCCGTCGAATTCACGCTGTTCCTCACGCTCCCCGCCGCCGCGGCGCTGCTCGTCATGTCGGAGCCGATCGTCCGGCTCCTCTTCGAGCGCGGCCAGTTCTCGCCGGAATCCACCGTCGTCGTCGGGCATATCCTGGCGATCTACGGCCTCGGCCTGCCGGCTTTCGTGCTGATCAAGGCTTTCATTCCCGGTTTCTTCGCCCGCGAGGACACCCGCACGCCGATGATCTTCGCCGGGATTTCCGTGGCAGTGAATGTCTCCCTGGCGCTGACGCTTTTTCCGTCGCTTGCCGCAAGCGGCATCGCGACGGCCGAAATCGTCGCCGGCTGGGTGAACGCCTTGCTTCTTTTCGCGACGCTCGTCTGGCGCGGGCACTGGGGGCGCGATATTCCCCTGCTGACGAGGATTCCCCGGCTGGTGATCGCCGCTTCGGTCATGGCGGCCGCCTTATACGTTGCCGTGGATTGGCTCACCTTCCCGCTATCTTCCGCCGCACCGCTTGCGACCCGCGCCCTTACCCTCTGCGGCCTGATCGCCGTCGCGATGGCGATCTATTTCGCGGTCGCGTTCGGGATCGGCGGCGCGAGCCTCTCGATGGTCCGCCGCAGCGTCAAACGGGGGGCATCGGCCTCGTCCGTCGAGCGGGCGAGCGAAGGGGCGGATCGGCAATGAGACAGTCGATTGCCCGTGTCGCCATCGTCG
This sequence comes from Ensifer sp. D2-11, assembly GCF_054161295.1. Classification (NCBI taxonomy): domain Bacteria; kingdom Pseudomonadati; phylum Pseudomonadota; class Alphaproteobacteria; order Hyphomicrobiales; family Rhizobiaceae; genus Ensifer; species Ensifer sp. D2-11. The sequence goes on along the minus strand of NZ_CP096433.1, from coordinate 2,838,836 downwards.
TGCCCGGCTACGACGAGGGCATCGCCTTTTACTGCGGCAAGCTCGGCTTCGACCTCCTCGATGATAGCGACCTCGGCGGCGGCAAGCGCTGGGTCGTCGTGCGGCCGAAAGGTGCGGCGGAGACCGCTCTCCTGCTCGCCCGGGCCGAGGGCGAAAGGCAGCGCGCCGCAATCGGCAATCAGGCCGGCGGGCGGGTCGGCTTCTTTCTCTTTACCGACGACTTCAGCCGCGATCACGCCGCCATGCTTTCCGCAGGCGTCACGTTCCTCGAGGCGCCCCGCCATGAGGTCTACGGAACCGTTGCCGTCTTCGTCGATCCCTTCGGCAATAGGTGGGATCTCCTCCAGCCCGCGTGACCATGCCTCTTGATTGCGCCGGGCCCGCCGTGCATAAGCGCGGCGGATATCAACTGGAGCCGGGCCCTCCACAAGCCCGATTGGGGACGACATGAACGAATTCAAGCCGCTCGTATTTTCCGGTGTTCAGCCGACCGGCAACCTGCATCTCGGCAATTATCTCGGCGCGATCCGCAAATTTGTCGCCCTTCAGGAAAACAACGATTGCATCTATTGCGTCGTCGACCTGCACTCGATCACGGCGCAGCTCGTGCATGACGACCTGCCGGGCCAGATCCGTTCGATCGCGGCCGCTTTCATCGCCTCGGGCATCGACCCCGAAAAGCACATCGTCTTCAACCAGTCGGCCGTGCCGCAGCATGCCGAGCTCGCCTGGATATTCAATTGCGTCGCCCGCATCGGCTGGATGAACCGGATGACCCAGTTCAAGGACAAGGCCGGCAAGGACCGTGAAAACGCTTCGCTCGGCCTGCTCGCCTATCCGAGCCTGATGGCGGCCGACATCCTCGTTTATCGCGCCACCCACGTGCCGGTCGGCGACGACCAGAAACAGCATCTGGAGCTCACCCGCGACATCGCCCAGAAATTCAACATCGACTTCATGGAGCATATCCGCCGCGGTGGTTACGGCGTCGACATGGTGGTCGGCGAAGAGCCGATCCATGCCTATTTCCCGCCGGTCGAACCCCTGATCGGCGGCCCCGCACCGCGCGTCATGTCGCTGCGCGACGGCACCAAGAAGATGTCGAAATCGGATCCATCCGACCTGTCGCGCATCAATCTGATGGACGATGCCGACACGATCCTGAAGAAGATCCGCAAGGCCAAGACCGATCCGGACGCGCTTCCGAGCGAAGCGGACGGTCTTAAGGATCGGCCGGAGGCCGAAAATCTCGTCGGCATTTACGCGGCGCTCGCCGACAGGTCGAAAGAAGAGGTGCTTGCCGAATTCGGCGGCCAGCAATTCTCGACCTTCAAGCCCGCACTGGCCGACCTTGCCGTCAGCGTACTTTCGCCGATCACGGGCGAGATGCGCCGGTTGATGGGCGATACCGCGCATATCGACGCTATCCTGCGCAAGGGCGGGGAGCGCGCCCGGGAACGCGCCGAGACGACCATGCGCGAGGTCCGCGAAATCATCGGCTTTTTGCAGTAGTTCACGAAAATGAGACCTTGCGGGCGCCGCGCGGCGTTGTAATGTTCAGCGCATGGTTTCAACCCGACTCTCACGAATGGAAGGCCATCGCCGCAAATTCATGGCGGTGATCGATGATACGCCCGAATGCGGCCGCGCGGTGCATTATGCCGGCATGCGCGCGAAGAACTCCAATGGCGGTCTCGTGCTGCTCTACGTGATCGCCGACGGCGACTTCCAGCAATGGCTGGGCGTCGAGGAGATCATGCGTGCCGAAGCGCGGGATGAGGCCGAGGCGACGCTGGCCAAGATCGCGCAGACGGTACGCGAACGGATCGGCATCGAGCCGGAAATCGTCATTCGCGAGGGCATCGCCACGGAACAGATTCACGCCGCCATCGAGGAGGACCGTGACATCGCGATCCTGGTGCTGGCGGCCGGATCGGCGAAGGAAGGCCCGGGCCCGCTCGTTTCGTCCATTGCCGGGAAAGCCGCGGCCTTTCCGATACCTGTCACGGTCATTCCCGACCTGCTGACGGATGAGGAAATCGACGCGTTGACCTGACCTCCACAGAGCCCGCGCGTCATATCGGACGCGCAAAGGTCGTTGTAGCACTTTGAATCACGCTATTACGCCTTGCGGGCTCCGCTTGAGGCTCCTATATTTTGGAACAATTCTAAAAAGGCCGGTCGAGGAGCGCTCCCGGCAGAATGGAGTGAGACATGTTCATCCAGACCGAAGCCACACCGAATCCCGCCACTTTGAAGTTCCTGCCGGGCAAGGTGGTGATGGAGAACGGCACTGCCGAATTCCGGAGCGAAGAAGAGGCCCTTGCAGGATCGCCCCTTGCGGCTCGGCTCTTTTCGATCCCCGGCGTCACCGGTGTCTATTTCGGCTATGACTTCATCACCGTGAGCAAGGAATCGCAGGAGTGGCAGCACCTGAAGCCCGCGATTCTCGGCTCGATCATGGAGCATTTCATGTCGGGGCAGCCGATCATGTCGGGCGCCGGCCGTGCCGAGCAGACGGATGAGGAGGACGAGTTCTTCGACGAGGGCGACGAGGCGATCGTCGCCACGATCAAGGAACTGCTCGAGACGCGGGTTCGGCCCGCCGTTGCCCAGGACGGCGGCGACATCACCTTCCGCGGCTTCAAGGACGGAACGGTGTTCCTGAACATGAAAGGCGCATGCTCCGGCTGCCCCTCCTCGACGGCGACCTTGAGGCACGGCGTGCAGAACCTGCTGCGCCACTTCGTTCCGGAAGTCGAAGCGGTCGAATCCGTCTGATCCGAAGTGGATCGGGGCGCGGGAACCTGCATGCAGGCCCGCGCATCCTTTGCTTACTGTTTGGCTTCATTTTCCTTACATCGTCTTTCCATATTCCTTATCCCGGTGTGGTTTTTGGGATAGAATCGCAAGTGTGATTCCGAAGGGCCGCAGCGACTTGGACATGCGGTAACTGCGGCTGCGCACCCTCGCAGCCGCACCGCTCGCAGGCGCAGGGGAGGAGACCGCGGCTGAAATGCTAGTTCTTGCCATTGATACATCCGGGTCCGGTTGTTTCGCTGCCGTCTACGACGGCGGCGCCGGAGAACTTCTGGCATGCGCGGGCGCGGATATCGGACGTGGCCACGCGGAGCGCCTCATGGAATTCGTGGATGAGGCCTTGAGCGCCTCGGACCGGGAACTCGGCGAAATCGATCGGATTGCCGTGACGATAGGTCCAGGATCGTTCACCGGGATCCGTGTCGGCGTTGCCGCTGCGCGCGGCCTCGCGCTGGCGCTCGGAAAGCCCGCGGTCGGGATCACCACGCTTCAGGTCGTCGCCGAAAGCGCGAGGCTGAACCAGGCTGGCCAGCCGGTGCTCGTCGTCCTCGACGCCAAACGGGACGAGGTTTACCTCCAGGCCTTCGATGCTTCGGGACGGCCGCAGGGGGAGGCGGAAATCCTGCCCGCCGAGGAAGCGCGCCGGCGCTTTTCCGTTTTCGCCGGCATCGCCTGCGGCTCCGGTGCCCTTGCCGTCACCGGCGCGGCGGGCGGCAAGCCGGACGAGATCGATATGGCGGCCCTCGCCCGGCTGGGGGCTGCGGCCGATCCGGTTTCAGCGCGTCCTAAGCCGCTTTATCTGCGCGGACCGGACGCCAAGCCCCAGGCCGGATTCGCCGTGACCCGCGCCTGACCGGAAGACGCCATTCGCCCGTATATTCTCCAGAACGTCCAAGAAACGCCCCGATGAGCCTTACCGACTACTTCACCCGCCGCACCGAATTCGACATTTTCGCGCTTGAAGAGGCCGATCTCGGCGCCGCGGCCGCGCTGCATCGCCAGCGCTTTGCCGCCGCCTGGAGCGACGGCGAAATCCATGGGCTCCTGAGTCAGGAGACGGTATTCGGATTCGTCGCGCGCCAGACCAATGCCAACGGCATGTTCCGGCCGGCCTTCGGCGGCTTCGTCCTGTCGCGGGCGGTCGCGGGCGAAGCCGAGATACTGACGATCGGGGTCGACGCCCGCTACGCGCGCTCCGGTCTCGGCTGGCGCCTCATGCAGGCGGCCATGCGGGAGGCCGCCGTCAAAGGGGCCGAGGCACTGTTCCTGGAAGTCGACGAGACGAACCAGGCCGCAATCGGCCTCTACGGAAAGCTCGGCTTCCGCAAGGTCGGCGAGCGCAAGGCCTATTATCAGGCGCGGCCCGGCGAGCGCAGCGCGGCGCTTGTCATGCGGCTCGATCTTCGCTAGAGCGGGATGAGGAAAGTGTGGGCGGTTTTCCGCCCGCATCCCGCGTCTCAACCTATTGGAATAGATCACGTTCACTGTTTCACGCAAACGGTGAAGCGCAGTTTGGAAGGTGCCTGCGGATGATCAATTGGGTGCGGGTCGCTCTTTGCGGCATGCTGCTCGTCATGGTCTCGCTGGTGCTGATGCCGGTCCAGATCCTTTGCCTCTGGCTCGATCTGAAACCGCGGCGCTGGCTGCCGCGTCACTGGCATCGCGTCGCCTGTCTGCTGCTCGGCCTGCGCGTCCGCGTCCATGGCGAGCTCGACCGCCGGCGTCCCTTGCTCCTGAGCGCCAATCACGTCTCCTGGAAGGATATCCTGGTGCTTTCCTCGGTGGCGGACGTCGTTTTCGTTGCCAAGTCGGACGTCAAGAGCTGGCCGATATTCGGGCTTCTCGCCCGCCTTCAGGCATCGGTTTTCGTGGAACGCGAGCAGAAGCGCACCACCGGTCACCAGGTCAATGACATCGGGCGGCGGCTCGCCGATGGGGAAATCGTCGTGCTCTTCCCGGAAGGAACGACCTCCGACGGCAACCGGCTGCTCGACATCAAGACCTCGCTGTTCGGCGCGGCCGCTTCGGCGGTCCCGCAGTCGCCGACCGGCGTGGTCCACGTCCAGCCGCTGGCGATTTCCTACACCGGCATCCACGGCATGCCGATGGGGCGCTATCATCGGCCGATCGCCGCATGGCCGGGGGACATCGGCCTGGTGCCGCACCTTCTCGGGGTGCTCAGAGAGGGAGCCCTGGAGGTCGATGTCGATTTCGGCGAGGCGGTGGACTATGACCGGCACGCGAACCGCAAGGAAGTAAGCCGCCTCATCGGACAGCGGATCCGCAAAATGCTGTCGGATCGGCTGCGAGGGCGCTCCCGATCCGCCGCGAAGGGCGAGCCGGCCCCCGCGTGCTCTGCAGCGCCGGACATCCCGTCAGACGCGCAAGGGTCGCGGCTCGCGCCGTGACGGCCCGAAAATGCTTCAACTTTGGGGCGCTATGCACTAAAGAACCCGCATGACCCAGGAAACCGCTCTTCTGTCGACGTCGCCCGAGGCGGGCGACCTGAACGTTCCGGCGCGCAAGGTCTTCGTCAAGACCTATGGCTGTCAGATGAACGTCTATGACTCCGACCGCATGTCGGATGCGCTCTCGCGCGACGGCTATGTTGCGACCGATGTCCTGGAAGACGCCGATTTTGTCCTGCTCAACACCTGTCATATCCGCGAAAAGGCTGCAGAGAAGGTCTATTCCGAGCTCGGTCGCCTGCGCGAACTGAAAAAGGCCAAGGCGCGCGAGGGCCGCGAGATGCTGATCGGCGTCGCCGGCTGCGTGGCCCAGGCGGAGGGCGACGAGATTCTCCGCCGCGTCCCGGCGGTCGATCTCGTCATAGGTCCTCAGACCTATCATCGCCTTCCCGACGCGCTGAAGCGGGCTCGCGCCGGCCAGCGTATCGTGGAAACGGAATATGCCATCGAGGACAAGTTCGTCCATCTGCCGGCGCCCGATAAAGCCAAGACACGTGCGCGGGGCGTCACGGCTTTCCTGACCGTCCAGGAAGGCTGCGACAAGTTCTGCACTTTCTGCGTGGTACCCTACACGCGCGGCTCGGAAGTCTCGCGCCCGGTGGCACAGATCGTGGCGGAGGCGGAGAAGCTCGTCGAAGGCGGCGTGCGCGAAATCACCCTGCTCGGACAGAATGTCAACGCCTGGCACGGCGAGGGTCCGCATGGGCGCGAATGGAGCCTTGGCGACCTCCTGCGACGCCTCGGCGAAATCGACGGCCTTGCGCGCCTGCGCTATACCACCAGCCATCCGCGCGACATGGACGACAGCCTCATAGAGGCGCACCGGTCGATGGCGAAGCTGATGCCCTATCTGCACCTGCCGGTCCAGTCGGGCTCCGACCGTATCCTGAAGGCGATGAACCGGCGCCACACGGCAGCCGAATATCTGGCGCTCGTCGAGCGCATTCGTGCGGCGCAGCCCGACCTTGCGCTTTCGGGCGATTTCATCGTCGGCTTCCCCGGCGAGACCGATCAGGACTTCGAGGATACCCTTCGCCTTGTGGAAGAAGTGAACTATGCACAGGCTTTCTCGTTTAAGTATTCGACGCGTCCCGGCACGCCGGGCGCCGAGCTCAAGGAACAGGTTCCCGAGGACGTGAAGGCCAAGCGCTTGGAAATATTGCAGGCTTTGCTCGTAAAGCAGCAGCGCGGTTTCGCCGAGGCCTGTGTGGGTCGGGAGATCGACCTGCTCCTGGAGAAGCCGGGCCGCATGCCGGGGCAGCTCGTCGGCCGGTCGCCGTGGCTGCAGCCCGTGAATGTTGATGCAAAAGCATCGCAAATCGGTGACATTATCAGAGTGCGAATCACCAAGGCCGGGCCGAACAGCCTGTTTGCCGAGATGATCGGGGAATCGGACGCGAGGAGCTGACCGCTTGAACGGACACGAACTGATTTCTTCCTCATCTCGCCAGTCGAAGACATCCGCGACGGACGCCAATCACTTCGTGCTCACCTTCGAGAACAACCGCTTCGCGAGCGAGCTCTTCGGTCAGTTCGACCAGAATCTGAAATTGCTGGAAGAGCGATTGCGCATCGAGGCCCGGCCTCGGGGCAACTCGGTCGCCATCTCCGGTGACGTCGTCGCAACCAATCAGGCGCGCCGTGCCCTCGACTATCTCTACGGAAGGCTGCAGAGTGGCGCTTCGATCGATACATCCGATGTCGAAGGTGCGATCCGCATGGCGGTCGCCGCCGACGATCAGCTACAGTTGCCGACGATGGAGCGCAAAGCCAAATTGACAATGGCGCAGATTTCGACGCGCAAGAAGACAATCGCTGCGCGCACGCCGATGCAGGATTCCTATATCCGCGCCATGGAGCGGGCCGAACTCGTCTTCGGCGTCGGTCCTGCCGGCACGGGCAAGACCTATCTCGCCGTCGCCCATGCCGCCCAGCTCCTGGAGCGTGGCGCTGTCGACCGGATCATCCTCTCGCGTCCGGCTGTCGAAGCGGGCGAGCGTCTCGGCTTCCTGCCGGGCGACATGAAGGAGAAGGTCGATCCCTATCTGCGTCCGCTCTATGACGCGCTGTACGACATGATGCCGGGCGACAAGGTCGAGCGGGCAATCACCGCCGGCGTCATCGAGATCGCGCCGCTCGCCTTCATGCGCGGGCGAACGCTTGCCAACGCCGCCGTGATCCTCGACGAGGCGCAGAACACGACGTCGATGCAGATGAAGATGTTCCTGACCCGTCTCGGCGAGAACGGCCGGATGATCGTCACGGGCGATCCGAGTCAGGTCGACCTGCCGCGCGGCGTGAAGTCCGGGCTGGTGGAGGCGCTGCAGATACTCAAGGGCGTGGAGGGCGTCTCGGTGATCCGCTTCAAGGACGCCGACGTCGTCCGTCATCCTCTGGTGGCGCGGATCGTCAGGGCCTATGACAGCCAGACGGCGGTTCACGACGAGAGCGAGCAGAGCGATCGCTGAGGCGGCCGCGTTTATCATGACGGCATTGGACATTCAGATCAGCGTCGAGGCGGGAGACTGGCCGCCCGAAGACGAGCTTCAGTCCTTTTGCGAGCGTGTTCTCGAGGCTGCGGCCGATTTTCTCGCGCGTGAGGAGAACCAGCCGCTGCCGGCACAGGCGGCGGAACTGTCGCTGGTCTTCACCGACGACCAGTCGATCAGGGCGATCAACGCGGAGTGGCGAGGCCAGGACAAGGCGACGAATGTTCTGTCCTTTCCCGCCTTTCCGGTGACGCCGGGCAGGATGCCCGGGCCTATGCTCGGCGACATCGTGGTCGCCCATGAGACGCTCAGGCGGGAGGCGGCGGAGCTCGAAAAGCCCTTCGACGCGCATTTGACGCATCTTCTCGTGCATGGATTCCTGCATCTTTTCGGGTATGATCATATCGAAGACGACGAAGCGGAGAGAATGGAGGGGTTGGAGACTCGCATTTTGGCGCGTCTTGGCCTATCTGATCCCTACGGGGACCAACCCCCGCATTAACAGTTTGGAACGATGAGCGACTTCAAGACACAGCCGGCCGCTGTCGCGACCGAGGAGGCGGAAGCCTCCGGCGACACCGAGGCCGGTAGTAGTACCGCCGCCCGATTCGAGGGCAGCAAATCCACATCATCATTTTGGAGCCGTGCCGCGCGTCTGTTACGCGGTGTGAGCCCGTCGAGCCTGCGCGAGGATCTTGCCGACGCGCTCATGACGGACGCTGACGGCAATGCGGCTTTCTCGCCCGAAGAGCGGGCGATGCTCAACAACATCCTCCGCTTCCGCGAGGTTCGGGTCGAGGACGTGATGGTTCCGCGAGCCGACATCGAAGCGGTAGACCAGAATATCACCATCGGCGAGCTCATGGTGCTCTTCGAGGAGTCGGGACGCTCGCGCATGCCGGTCTACAGCGAGGGGCTCGACGACCCTCGCGGCATGGTGCACATCCGTGACCTTCTTGCCTATGTGACCAAGCAGGCGCGCAACCGCCGCCGCAACGGCAAAGCCCAGGCGACTACGACCAATGGCGACAAGCCCGAAAGGGCGCCCCGGCAGCAGAAGGCAGGCTTCGATCTTTCCCGCGTCGATCTCGACAAGACGGTGGAGGAGGCGGGGATCGTCCGGCAGCTCCTGTTCGTGCCGCCGTCGATGCTCGCCTCGGATCTCATGCAGCGCATGCAGGCCGCGCGCATCCAGATGGCACTCGTCATCGATGAATACGGCGGAACGGACGGTCTCGTATCGCTCGAAGACATCGTCGAGATGGTGGTCGGCGACATCGAGGACGAGCATGACGACGAGGAAGTGATGTTCGCGCGCAGCTCGGACGACGTCTTCATCGCCGACGCCCGGGTGGAGCTCGAGGAGATCGCCGAGGCGGTCGGGCCGGACTTCGACGTACGCGAGCAACTCGAGGATGTCGACACGCTGGGCGGACTCGTCTTCGCATCGCTCGGCCGGATTCCTGTCCGCGGCGAAGTGGTGCAGGCGATTCCCGGTTTCGAATTCCAGATTCTCGATGCCGATCCGCGTCGCGTCAAACGCGTCAGGATCATGCGCAAGCGTCCGCCGTCACGCCGCCGCCTGCCGAAGGTCGAGAAGGAGCCGTTGCCCGATGCGTTTACCACGCCCGGCGCCACAGGGGCGGGTGCCCAGCCCCCGTCCTCGTTCGAATAGGGCCGGCTCGGCGTAGCCAGGAGACGGGACAAGCAGCCACTTTTTTGGAAGACTGCCGCCGATTGATTCGGTCGTGCTGCGTGTGTCCTTGAATCCTCGAGGACAGGGTCCCGCGCAAGGTCTCCCCCACGTCCGGCGCCGACTGGAGGTTCAATGGAAAGACTGGCAGGCAGAATCATACTTCTCTCGGGGGTTTCCCGGACATTCGTCGGCTTTCTCGCCGGCCTCCTGGCGGTGCTTGCCCAGCCGCCTTTCGGCATTTTCGCGGCGGCTTTCGTCTCCTTTCCCGTCCTCGTCTGGCTGATCGACGGGGTGGCGCCCGATCCCGGCGACGGCCTGCTGCGGCGGCTGATGCCGCCCGCTGCGATCGGCTGGTCCTTCGGTTTCGGTTATTTCCTGGGTGGTCTCTGGTGGCTGGGTAATGCGCTTCTGGTCGAGGCGGACGCGTTCGCCTGGGCGCTGCCGCTCACCGTCGTCGGCCTCCCGGCCGTTCTCGGGCTCTTTTACGCGCTGGCGGTCGTCATTGCCCGCAGCCTCTGGTCGGATGGCTGGGGCCGGATCGCCGCCCTTGCGCTCGGCTTCGGCATCGCCGAATGGCTGCGCGGTTTTCTCTTTACCGGCTTCCCTTGGAATGCCATCGGCTATGCGGCCATGCCGATGCCGTTGATGATGCAGTCGGCCAGCGTCGTCAATCTTTCGACGATCAACATGCTGGCCGTATTCGTCTTCGCCGCGCCGGCTCTGATCTGGACGGGCAAGGGCGCGCGCGCCGGTCTCGCCATCGCCGCAGCGCTCTTCACGGCGCATGTCGCTTTCGGCTTTTACCGGCTCGCCCAGCCGGCACCGGCGCCGCTCCAGCCGGAGATGACCGTCCGCGTTGTCCAACCGGTGATCGACCAGGCCAAGAAGCTCGACGACCGCGAGCGTGCGTCGATCTTCGAGGACCATCTCTCGCTGACGGCCGCCCCGGTCCAGGATGGCGCCAAACGGCCGGACATCGTCGTCTGGCCGGAAACGTCGATCCCTTTCATCCTCACCGACAATCCCGACGCCCTGGCGCGGATCGCCGATGTTCTCCAGGACGGGCAAGTTCTCGTCGCCGGTGCCGTCAGGGTCGAGGATGCCGGTGCCGGACTGCCGCCGCGCTATTACAATTCGGTTTATGTCATCGACGATCGAGGGCAGATCGTCGGTGCGGCGGACAAGGTGCATCTGGTGCCTTTCGGTGAATACCTCCCGTTCGAGGATCTGCTGACCTCGTGGGGCCTGAGTTCCGTCGCGGCTTCGATGCCGGGCGGCTTCTCGGCGGCCAGCACCCGCCCGGTGCTGACCTTGCCGGGCGGCCGAAGGATCTATCCGATGATCTGTTACGAGGCGATCTTCGCCGACGAGGTGGACGGCAATGCCCGTCTCGCAGACGCGCTCCTCAACATCACCAATGACGCCTGGTTCGGCGACACCCCCGGGCCACGCCAGCATTTCCATCAGGCGCAGCTTCGCGCGGTCGAGGCCGGAACTCCGATGATCCGTGCGGCGAATACTGGTATTTCAGCAGTTGTTGATGCACGTGGTGTTTTAGTGGTAGTATTGGGCTACAATTACAGGGGGGTTATAGACACAATTCTGCCGGGAAAACTGCCTACGCTCACAAATATCGCAACGCGCAGCCAGATTTTTTGGCTGACGACGGGGATTCTATTTATGGTTGCAGCAATATCGCGCTTAGGTTTTAATATTAGGAAGAATTGACGTAAAACCCCTAAAATTGCATAGTGGATTTCGCCATCAACCTTTGCCTGCCGCCGAAGCGTGACAGGGTTGCCGCAGCGCAGGTTTTTGCAATGCGGGGTTGCTGGTAACGAAAACAGGGTGTTTAGGAAGGCGAATATGATCGAGAACAAGAAGAAACCGAACCCGATCGACATTCATGTCGGTAGCAGGATTCGCCTTCGTCGGACGATGCTTGGCATGAGCCAGGAGAAGCTCGGCGAGAGTCTGGGGATTACCTTCCAGCAGATCCAGAAGTACGAAAAAGGCACGAACCGCGTCGGCGCGAGCCGGCTGCAGAACATTTCGCAGATACTCAACGTGCCGGTGTCGTTCTTCTTCGAGGATGCTCCGGGCGATGGCGGCGGCACCGGGCCGGGGATGGCCGAGGCGTCGAGCTCCAACTACGTCGTCGATTTCCTGTCTTCCTCGGAAGGGCTGCAGCTCAACCGTGCCTTCGTGAAGATTTCCGACCCGAAGGTTCGGCGCAAGCTGGTAGACCTCGTGAAAGCACTGGCCGCCGAGGCGGAGAGCGAATAGGCGGCAAGTCGTCCGGCACGAAAGAAGCGGCATCAAGCCGCTTTTTTCGTCTATTGGGTACTGCGCGAGCTCCAACCCTACCGATAAACGACGAAGACGGCAGCGCTTCGACGCTGCATGCGACAAGAGGCGGGTCGCTCCGGATGGGATTCCGGGCTGAGCGCGTCACGGCTCCCGCCCGAGCGCGAAGATTTTCCACAAAGCGCGCATTTTCCGGAAAGCGGAACGTCGCTGCGATGCCGATATAAAGATATATTTATGTCGTTGTGTGCTTGTTTTTCACCGGCAAAACCACTAAACGTTTGGACCGCTTCTTTCATTGAGGGGACTTCCCGCATGCGCGCAAACTACCTGTTCACAAGTGAATCCGTAGCCGAAGGTCATCCGGACAAAGTGTGTGACCGTATCTCCGACGAAATCGTGGATCTGGTCTACCGCGAAGCCGCAAAGACCGGCGTCGATCCGTGGACTGTGCGCATCGCCTGTGAAACGCTGGCGACGACCAATCGTGTGGTCATCGCCGGAGAGGTCCGGCTGCCGCCGAGCCTTCTCAAGAAAGACAAGAACGGCAACGACGTCATCAACCCCTCGAAGTTCAAGTCGGCGGCCCGCAAGGCGATCCGCGACATAGGCTATGAGCAGGACGGCTTCCATTGGAAGACTGCGAAGATCGACGTTCTTCTGCACTTCCAGTCCGCGCACATCGCGCAGGGCGTGGACAATGCCGCCGACAAGCAGGGCGAAGAAGGCGCGGGCGACCAGGGCATCATGTTCGGCTATGCCTGCCGGGAGACCGCCGAGCTCATGCCGGCGCCGATCTACTATTCGCACCGCATCCTCAATCTGCTCGCTGCGGCCCGCAAGAAGGGCGAAGGCGAAGTCGCCAAGCTCGGTCCGGACGCCAAGAGCCAGGTGACCGTGCGGTACGTCGACGGCAAGCCGGCCGAGGCCACCTCGATCGTTCTTTCCACCCAGCACCTCGACGAGAGCTGGGATTCCACCAAGGTTCGCTCCGTGGTCGAACCCTATATCCGTGAGGCGCTCGGGGACCTGAAGATCGCCGACGACTGCACCTGGTACATCAATCCTACCGGCAAGTTCGTCATCGGCGGACCGGACGGCGATGCGGGCCTTACCGGCCGCAAGATCATCGTCGACACCTATGGCGGCGCAGCTCCGCATGGCGGCGGTGCCTTCTCCGGCAAGGACACGACCAAGGTCGACCGCTCGGCCGCCTATGCGGCCCGCTACCTTGCCAAGAACGTCGTAGCGGCGGGCCTTGCCGAGCGTTGCACCATCCAGCTTTCCTACGCGATCGGCGTAGCCCAGCCGCTGTCGATCTATGTCGATCTGCACGGCACGGGAAAAGTCTCGGAAGATCAGGTGGAGAGCGCCATCCGCAAGACGATGGACCTGTCGCCGACCGGCATCCGCCGCCATCTGGACCTCAACCGGCCGATCTATGCCAAGACCTCTGCCTACGGCCATTTCGGCCGCAAGGCGGGCCGCGACGGTTCCTTCTCCTGGGAAAAGCTCGACCTGGTCAAGCCTCTGAAAGAAGCGATCGACAGCGACTCGTCGTCCGTCAACGGAAGAGCGGCGAGCCGCGCGGCCTAAGCCGTCCCGGCGGGGCAGCTTCAAAAGAAGCCGCATATTGAAGATATCGCAGCGGCCTGTTATCAGCCGTGGCAACAATCAGGCGGGCGCTCCGGAGAGGAGCGTCCGCCTCGTTCATTGTGATTTCGGGCTCGGCTCGATCCGAAATCATGGATGCGGAACCGGATGCGGAAAACGGTGTGCGCCTCCACCCGCAGCCTGCTTCATCTATGGGAAAACGACATGACCGAAACGCGCGGTGCCAGGGCAACGGAAGCTTTCTTCGGCCGCCGCAAGGGCAAGCCCTTGCGGGAGCGCCAGGCGGCGCATCTCGAACACCTGCTGCCTCTTTTGAAGCTCGATCTCGAAGAGCCGGCTCCGGCCGATCTGACGGCGCTTTTCCCCGAGCCCGTCGAAAGAATCCGCCTGGAGATCGGCTTCGGCGGCGGAGAGCACCTGATCCAGCGTGCCGCGGAAGACCCGGCGACCGGCTTCATCGGGGTGGAACCCTTCGTCAATTCGATGGCGAAGCTGCTCGGGCAGATCGAGGCGAAGGCGATCAGGAACATCCGCCTCTACGACGACGACGCGACGCAGGTGCTGGATTGGCTGCCGGCGGCATCCGTCGACCAGATCGACCTGCTTTATCCCGATCCATGGCCGAAGCGAAAGCACTGGAAGCGGCGTTTCGTCTCCCAGATCAACCTCGACCGCTTCGCCCGCATCCTGAAGCCGGGCGGCCTCTTCTGCTTTGCCTCTGATATCGACAGCTACATCAACTGGACGCTCATCCACTGCCGCGACCACGCGGCTTTCGAATGGACGGCGGAAAGAGCGGCCGACTGGCTGACGCCTTTTGCCGGATGGCCGAGCACGCGCTACGAAGCCAAGGCCCGCCGGGAGGGGCGCAGTTCGGCTTATCTGACGTTTCGACGGGCTTAAAAATCCCCCCTCTCGCAGGTGGAGAGGGGACTTGAACGGTCCGCCGCGAGTCTCCTTCGCCCGGTTCACGGGGAGAAGGTGGCCGGCAGGCCGGATGAGGGGCCAATTCAGTTCCGATGGCTTGCGTCAACCGCTCAATGCAAACTGACCGTGCGAAGGTCGTCTTCGGCCGCCTTGAAGAAGGTGCTGGAGCGGTTGTCGGTCAGCAGGATAGGCGTTCCATCGGCGCCGAACAGGGCCCATAGATCGATCCCAGGTCCCATCTCGGGCGCTTCCGGAAAGCAACGGGAGACCTCCTCAGAACGCATCTTGCGGATATAGCCGACCTCGCCTGCGCCAAGATGCGCAAGGTCGTTCTTCGACAGCGATGTGTTGATGGCTTTCAGTCCCATGGTCATGCTCCGTGGTCGCCGACGCAGGAAAAAATCTCGCCGGTTATCCTATTCTGGGACCGAAATATTAATTTTCTTTACCATACGGGCGGGCTCGGGGCGCACCAGGTCCACCGCAAGGAGGCCGTTGCGCAATTCCGCGCCGAGAACCTGCATTCCATCGGCCAGCACGAAGGTCCGCTGGAACTGCCGGGCGGCGATCCCCCGATGCAGATATTCCCTTTCGCCGGTTTCGATCTGACGGCCACGGATGACGAGCTGGTTTTCCTCGGTCGTCACGTCGAGGTCTTCCTCCGAGAAGCCCGCGACAGCGAGCGTTATCCGCAGGCGTTCCGGCGCGCCGGCGGCAGAATCGCCGCGAATTCGCTCTATATTGTAGGGAGGATAGCCGTCATTGCCCTTCGCGATGCGCTCAAGGGTCTTTTCCATGCTGTCGAAACCCACCAGAAGCGGGCTCGTAAAAGGCGTTATTCTGCTCATTATCCAAGCCCTTGCAGCTCAAGCGACCATGTGTCGGACCTGCCAAGCAGCATCCTGCCTGCAATATGGTGGCTGTGTGCAATGAGTGCAAGCGGCTTGCCTCGGCAGGCCGCGCAAATCATAGTCTCTGACCTGAGAGCGACGGTCCTGCAGGGAGATGAAAAGTGTCAAGCGCAAGAAAAATCATCATCGACACGGATCCGGGCCAGGACGACGCGGCGGCAATCATGCTGGCCCTCGGAAGCCCGGAGGAAATCGAGGTCCTCGGCATCACCGCGGTTGCCGGCAATGTCCCGCTGACACTGACGGCCCGCAACGCGCGCATCGTTTGCGAGCTCTGCAACAGGACCGACGTCAAGATCTTCGCAGGTGCCGAGCGGCCGGTCGCACGCCCACTCGTCACGGCCGAGCACGTGCACGGGAAGACGGGGCTCGATGGCCCTGCGCTCGACGAGCCGACGATGCCGCTTCAAGAGCAGCACGCCGTCGACTTCATCGTCGAAACGCTGCGCGCGGAGGCGCCGGGTGCCGTGACGCTTTGTACGCTCGGACCGCTGACGAATATCGCGCTGGCCCTGACAAAGGCTCCGGAAATCGCACCATCGGTACGCGAGCTCGTGATGATGGGCGGCGGCTTCTTCGAGGGCGGCAACATAACGCCTGCGGCGGAATTCAACATCTATGTCGATCCGGAGGCAGCCGAGATCGTCTTCCGCTCCGGCATCCCGATCGTCATGATGCCCCTCGACGTCACCCATCGCGTTCTGACACGGAAGACTCGCGTGGAGAAAATCCGTGCGATCGGCAGTCCGGCGGCAGTGGCCCTTGCTGAGATGCTGGAATTCTTCGAGCGTTTCGACATCGAGAAATACGGCACAGACGGCGGGCCGCTGCACGATCCGACCGTCATCGCCTATATCTTGCGGCCGGAGCTCTTCACAGGGCGGGACTGCAACGTCGAGATCGAAACGGCGTCTCCGCTCACCACGGGTATGACCGTGGTCGACTGGTGGCAGGTCACCGGCCGTGCGCACAACGCCAAGGTCATGCGGCACATCGACGACGAGGGCTTCTTCGAGCTTTTGGCCGAGCGCCTTGCGCGGATCTGAGAGACCCCCCGCATCTCACTGACACCCCTCCCCACCCTCCCCCTTGTGAGGAGAGGTTTGGGGAGGGGCAATGTCTGGAGCAGAACGTTTCAGGTCAAAATTCTTCCCAATTGTCCTGCGCGAGCGCATTGGCGCCGGATGTCTTGGCAAGCACTCTTTGAGTCGAATTGGAGTAGGCGGCACTGCGCGGCGCCTGTGCCGGACGATTTTCCGCGGGAGCAGCCGCACGCATCCGCTCGGCCGTACCGTGCAGCATTTCGGCCGAGGCTTGGGCCTGGGCAGCCTGCGGGGCGATCTGGAAACGGGCGACCAGCGCGCTGAGGGCGCGGGCCTCGTCGTTCAGCGCCATGCTGGCGGCAGTCGTCTCTTCCACCATGGCGGCGTTCTGCTGTGTCACCTGGTCCATCTGATTGACGGCGGAATTGATCTCCTTGAGGCCGACCGCCTGTTCCGAGGCGGAGCTGGAGATCTGGCGGATGAGCCCGTTGATCTGCACCACCTGCTCGGCGATCTTCTCGAGCGCGCCGCCGGCCTTGCCGACGAGGTCGACGCCCTCGCGAACCTGGCCCGCCGATGTATTGATCAGCGTCTTGATTTCCTTTGCGGCATTGGCGGAGCGCTGCGCGAGTTCGCGGACTTCCTGTGCGACGACCGCGAAGCCCTTGCCGGCGTCGCCGGCGCGGGCGGCCTCGACTCCGGCATTGAGTGCCAGAAGGTTGGTCTGAAAGGCGATTTCATCGATGACGCCGATGATCCGGCTGACTTCATGCGACGACTGCTCGATACCCTGCATGGCGGCGATCGCCTTCTGCACCACCTCGCCGGACTGTTCCGCGTCGCTGCTTGCGACCTCGACGGACTTCGCGGCGACCTTGGCGTTTTCGGCGCTGGCGTTCACCTGCGAGGTCAGTTCGTCAAGGGCGGCCGCGGTCTCCTCGAGGCTTGCTGCCTGCTGTTCGGTCCGATGCGACAGGTCGTTGGCGGCGCCCGAGATCTCGCTGGTGCCACTGCCGATATTGACGACGGAGTGGTTGACGGTGCGGATCGTCTCTTCGAGGCTCTCCATCGTCGCGTTGAAATCGCGCTTCAGCTGCGCGTATTCGCCGGGGAAGTCGCCGGTAAGGCGGAAGGCGAGGTCGCCGGCGGAGAGATGCGACAGGGCCTTGCCAAGGCGTGCGACGATGTCGCGCTGCAGCGCGCTGGCCTCGGTGCGTTCGTTTTCCGAACGTCCGCGTTCCAGTTCGGCCTGTTCTCTCTCGTGGCGGGCCTCGCTTTCGAGCCGCCTGTTGTCGGCAAGCTGGTGACGGAAGCCCTCGAGCGACCTGGCGACGGCGCCTGTCTCGTCGGAGCGTTCCTGACCGGAAATCGGCCGGGTATATTCTCCGTTGCTGAGCGTCTCGACGTCGCCCACGAGGCCGGCAAGCGGCTTCTGGACGAAGCGGCGAACGGCGAAATAGAGGCCGGCGAGCACCGCGCCGAGGACCACCAGGCCGCCGACGATCATCATATAGGTCTGATCGCGGACCGGCGCATTGATGGCTGAGCGCGGAACATCGACCAGCACCAGCCACTGCGCGTTCACGTCGGGCAGGCTGAAAGGATAGACGACCCGGTCGAAAGGTTCGTTGCCGTCGTAAGTCAGGTTCTCGATCATGCGGGGCGTGCCGGTGGAAAGGGCATCCTTCACCAATTCGGCGCCCTCGCCGTCATATTCCTTCATCAGCAGCTCGGGGATAGGTGCGGCGAGCCACTTGCCGCTCTGCGAAAGAAGGTAGACCCGGCCGGAGCCGAAAGGCTTGACCGCCGAGAGACGGTCGGCGAGTGCGGCGAGCGAGATATCGACACCCGAGACTCCGATCATCCTGCCGTTCGACATGACGGGGTAGGCGATCGACGTCATCGTGGTCGGGACGTCGGTGCCCTCGGCGAGATATGGCTGGGTGATGGCGCCCTTGCCGCTCTTCGCGGCGAGGCCGTACCACTCGGCCGCATAATCGGCCTTGAAGGTCGAGAGCTGGATATTTCCGTTGCGGTCCTTGGACCAATAGGGCGTGAACGCACCGTCGGCATTGCCGCCAAGTTCCGTGTTGTCGATGACGTCCTTCCCGTCATAGGCCTTGGGCTCTTCGGCGAACCAGCTGCCGAAGGCAAAGCCATGCTGCTCCAGATTGGCCTTCAGGAGATTGATGGCGCCTGCGCGGTCGGTGGACTGCCCGGCATGGCCGCGCCCCAGAACGCCCGACATGGTCCGCGCGGCGGCGGCAAGTTCGCCGACGCTTCCCGCGATGTCGGACGCGATCGCCCGCGCTTCCGTCTTCGCGCCGTCGAAGACCAGCGTTTCCACACGGTCCTGCGTCTGGGAGATAAGCACGTAATTCGACGCGAGCAGCACGAGGGCGATCGTGCCTCCCGTCACCGCGATCAACTTTGTCGCCAGCGATTTGGCTTGGAACTTGAACATGAAATCCTCACGCACTGAGAGGTCCGCAGGTGTTGAACCCGCGGCGCGACATATTCGGAACTGTGGGTGAAGCTCCCTCATGGAGCGCCAGATGCCGACCGGCATGGAGGAGCGGCCGAACCGGAGTTCGCCTTCTCGCTGACCTGATTAGACGATCAAAGATTAAAATACGGCCAACGCCGAAGCTGATTCCGGTTCAGGCGGCAGGATTTGCGCGTCGGCGTTGCTGGCGGACGCTTATCTCTCCGTCGTCTGGAGCGTTTCAATATTTCATGGAAACACTGAAATACTCCAAGACTACGAAACTAGGCACTTCCGGACGGAAAACCGCTACACACTTTTCCTGGAAGTGCCCTAGAGCCGGGCGGCGACCTCGGCGGCAAGCGGTATCGAGGGCTGCGCGCCGGGCTTGAGGCAGGCGAGCGATCCCGCAATCGCGGCGCGGCGGAGCGCCTCGGAGAATGCGAGACCGGCGTCGAGGCCGGCGGCGAAATAGCCGCAGAACGTATCTCCGGCACCAACCGTATCGACGGGCTCGATCGTGAGCCCTTTCGCGCGGTGGAGTTCGCCTTCGTGAATCGCCACCACGCCCTCAGCACCAAGGGTTACGATCACGGTCTGGCGGGTCTCCGCGTGAAGCCCGTTCATAGCCTCTTCCCGCTCGGCGCCGGCGATGCCCGCTTTGCCGGCGAGCAGCTCGAACTCGGTCTCGTTGGCAATGACGATATCGGCCATGCGGCCGAGGCGCGCCGCATCCGGCGTCAGCGGCGCGATGTTGATGATCGATCGGATGCCCCGCCGTTTTGCTTCGGAGAGTGCCTTTTCCACCGAGGCGGAGGGAATTTCGAGCTGCAGCATCAGCGTGTCGCCGGCCGACATCTGCGCAACCACGTTCGCGGCGTCGTCCCCGCTTACGCGTGCATTGGCGCTGGCGACCACGACGATGACGTTTTCGCCATCGCCGCCGACGATGATGTGCGCCGTTCCGGTCGGCTCGCCGACGGTCTTCGTCAGATCGAGATCGGTGCCGGCCTCCTTGAGCAGCGCCAGCGCGCCCTCGGCAAAGGCGTCGGAGCCGACGGCACCTGCCATGCGCACCGAGGCGCCGGCGCGGCGCGCCGCGAGCGCCTGGTTTGCGCCCTTGCCGCCCGCCGCAGTGGAAAAGTCCGTTCCGGCAACCGTTTCGCCGGGCTTCGGAAGGCGTGCGGTGGTGGCAATCAGGTCCATGTTGATGGACCCAAAAACAGTGATCATGTGGAGGCGTCCCGTCGGCTTGCTCTTTAGATTTTCGCCTGTCGTCATCCCAAAACCGCTGCACGGTTTCGGGCGACACGCATTTGCCGGAGAGTGCCCGACGCCGTCAGTCCTCGTCAACCACTCTCAGCTTCAATTGCCCCATGCGCCCGTCCATCGGGCGCCCGCTGCCGTCGCCCGGCTTTTCGCCCTGTCTCGGATCGGCCTCGGCCTGCAGCTCGAGCGCCTCGATCTTGGCGCCCCGACGGGTCAGCTTGTCCGAGGAGATCAGGATGTCCTCGACATCCTTCTGGGTCATGGCGAAATGGCCCTGGAGCTTGCGTACGCGCTCGTCGAGACGCGAGAGGTCTTCCATCAGCCGTGCGACTTCGCCCTGTATCAGGTGGGCCTGCTCGCGCATGCGGGCATCTTTCAGGATCGCCTGGATGACCTGGATCGAGAGAAGCAGAAGCGACGGAGAGACGATGACGATCCGCTGCCGGTGCGCCTTCTGGACGACCGCTTCGAAATGCTCGTGGATTTCGGCGAAGATCGATTCGGAGGGAACGAAGAGGAAGGCCGTATCCTGCGTCTCGCCCGGTAGAAGATATTTGCCGGCGATATCGCGGATATGCACCTCCATGTCGCGGCGGAATGCCTGCGCGGCCTGTTGCCGCCGTTCGGCGCTCGCCGCGTCCCTCATGGAGTTCCAGGCCTCGAGCGGAAATTTCGCATCGATGACCAGCGGCGGCTGGCCGTTCGGCATGCGGATGGTGCAGTCCGGCCGGGCGCCGTTGGAAAGCGTCGCCTGGAAGGCGAAGGCACCCATAGGCAGGCCGTCCGCGACGATCGCCTCCATGCGCGACTGTCCGAAGGCGCCGCGCGTCTGCTTGTTGGCGAGGATGCTCTGCAGCCCGGCCATGTCCTTGGCGAGCGACTGGATGTTGTTCTGCGCGTTGTCGATCACCGCGAGCCGCTCCTGGAGCCGCCGCAGATTTTCGTGCGTCGCCTTCGTCTGCTCGCTGATCGAGGCGCCAATGCGGTGCGTCATTCCGTCGATGCGCTGGCTGAGCGACTGGTTCAGTTCCGCCTGCCGGGCGCCCAAGACCTCGGTCATGGCGGCGATGCGTCCCTGCATCTCCGTCTGCGCTGCAATGAGCGCCGACATTTGCTCTTCGCGGCCGGTCGCGCGAGCCGAACGGGCGCGCCGCACCATGATGGCCGAGAACAGCACCACGAGAATGGCGGCGGTTGTGACGAGGTGGCCGGCCGTGACGGCCAGGGTGCCGATGAGGAACAGCGGCTGATCGAAGGAAAAGGGGATGGGCTCCATGGCCGCAGACTAACAGATTCGCGTGCGAAAACCAGATCAAAACGAGAACATGCATTTCCGCTCCCCGGTCGCCCCCGTTTGGAGCACAACGGGTTTCTCGATGGCAATTTTCTTGCGCGTCGACGGAAAGATCGGCTATGGGGATCGACATGACGATCAAGCCGCTCATCATTCTTCCCGATCCGGTTCTGCGCCAGGTGTCGACACCGGTGGAGACCATTGACGCCGATATTCGCCGGCTCGCCGACGATATGCTGGAAACCATGTACGACGCGCCGGGCATCGGTCTCGCCGCGATACAGATCGGCGTGCCGAAGCGCCTCCTGGTTCTCGACGTGACGAAGGAGGGCGAGGAGAAGCAGCCGCTCGTCTTCATCAATCCGAAGGTAGTCCGCTCGTCCGAGGAGCGTTCGGTCTATGAGGAAGGCTGCCTTTCGATCCCCGACTACTACGCCGAGGTCGAGCGACCCGCCGCGATCACGGTCGAGTATGTCGATCGCGAGGGCAAGGAACAGGCGGTCGAGGCCGAGGGCCTGCTCGCCACCTGCCTGCAGCACGAGATCGACCATCTGAACGGCGTCCTGTTCATCGATTACATCTCGAAGCTCAAGCGCGATATGGTGATTCGCAGGTTCACCAAGGCGGCCAAGACGCGCGGCGCAAAGGCGATCTAGCGTCGCGGCCGCATTCAAGCTGGAGCCGCCGCCCGCTTACGGGCAATCGAAAGAGACGGAGGCCGCCACTTGCCGCTTCGCATGATCTTCATGGGCACACCGGAATTTTCCGTGCCGACGCTCCTGGCGCTCGCCGGGGCGGGTCACGAGATCGCCGCCGTTTACACGCAGCCGCCGCGGCCGGGCGGCCGGCGCGGCCTCGACCTGCAGAAGTCCCCCGTGCATCAGGCTGCCGAGCGGCTGGGCATACCGGTGTTGACGCCCGCCAATTTCAAGGATGCCGCGGACCGCCAGACCTTTCGGGATTTCGGTGCGGACGTGGCGGTCGTCGTCGCCTACGGGCTGCTGCTGCCGGAGGAAATACTCTCCGGCACCCGCTACGGCTGCTATAACGGCCATGCCTCGCTCCTGCCGCGCTGGCGGGGGGCGGCGCCGATCCAGCGGGCGATCATGGCCGGCGACCGCGAGACCGGCATGATGGTGATGAAAATGGACAAGGGGCTCGATACCGGTCCCGTCGCTCTCGCGCAGTCGGTTCCGATCGATGAGATGGTGACGGCCGGCGAATTGCACGACCGGCTGATGCAGGTCGGAGCTGTGCTGATGACGGAGGCGATGGCCAGGCTCGAGGCCGGTGAGCTTCCGCTCGCGCCGCAGGCGCAAGAGGGCGTCGCCTATGCCGCCAAGATATCGAAGGAAGAGACCCGGATCGATTTCTCCCGGCCGGCGGCCGAGGTGCACAACCATATCCGCGGCCTCTCGCCCTTTCCCGGCGCCTGGTTCGAACTCGATATTGCCGGCCGTCGCGAACGCGTCAAGGTGCTGGCCTCCGAGATGTCGGAAGGGGAAGGTGCTCCCGGAGAAGTGCTTGATCACACTCTCAGGATCGCTTGCGGAGAGGGCGCGGTGCGGCTGACGAGATTGCAGCGCGCGGGCGGCAAAGCGCTCGACGCGGCCGATTTCCTGCGCGGCACGCCCATCGCTGCCGGCGCGAGGATCGCCTGATGCCCCGCTATCGCCTGACCGTCGAATATGACGGTTCCGATTACGTCGGCTGGCAGAGGCAGGACAACGGTCCCTCAGTCCAGGGCGCAATCGAGAAGGCGGTCCTGTCGCTGACCCGCGAGACGGTCTCGATCCGCGGCGCCGGGCGCACCGATTCCGGCGTTCATGCCAGAGGGCAGGTGGCGCATCTCGATCTCACGCGCGAGTGGAAGTCGTACACGCTGCAAAACGCCCTCAACGCGCATCTGGCGCTTGCCGGCGAGCGGGTCTCGATCCTCGATGTCGCGGAAGCCCCCGGCGATTTCGACGCCCGTTTCTCGGCAATCCGCAGGCATTATCTCTATCGGATCATTTCCCGCCGTTCGCCGCTGGCGCTGGAGGCGCGGCGCGCCTGGTGGGTGCCGAAGCCGCTCGATCACGACGCCATGCACGAGGCGGCGCAGCGCCTCGTCGGCCATCACGATTTCACCACCTTCCGCTCGGCCC
Source organism: Ensifer sp. D2-11 (assembly GCF_054161295.1). Taxonomy (NCBI): domain Bacteria; kingdom Pseudomonadati; phylum Pseudomonadota; class Alphaproteobacteria; order Hyphomicrobiales; family Rhizobiaceae; genus Ensifer; species Ensifer sp. D2-11. The sequence goes on along the minus strand of NZ_CP096433.1, from coordinate 2,815,366 downwards.
ACTGTCAGGCGACGAGCCCCTTGCGCACGCTCGACCGGCTGGACGTGACCCGTGCGGGCGAGCTCATCGAAATCCGCGCCACGGCGCAAAGCTTTCTTCACAACCAGATCCGTTCCTTCGCAGGCTCCCTGAAGCTCGTTGGCGAGGGCAAATGGACGCCGGACGACCTGCAGGCGGCACTGAAGGCGCGGGACCGCAAGGCGTGCGGCCCTGTCGCCCCGCCGGACGGGCTTTATTTCATACGGGTGGATTACTGAGCTGGAAACAGCAGCCCCTCATCCGGCCTGCCGGCCACCTTCTCCCCGCACGCGGGGCGAAGGAGACTCGCGGCGCTCGCTCGATTCGTGCCGCTTGTCCCTTCTCCCCGCTTGCGGGGAGAAGGTGCCGGCAGGCGGATGAGGGGCTGCCGCAGATCCGCCGCCATTCAGCCCGGCATCAGGCCGAGCAGGCGCTGCAGGAACTGCATGATCATCAGCGGTGACAGCAGAAAGATCGCGGCAAGGGCGGCGGCGAGCAGGTTCTGCTTGGCGGTAACGGTCCGCAAAAGGCGGAAGAGCAGCGCGGAGCTGGCGACGAGCAGCAGAAGCCACAGCAGGGCTGCCATCCCGGCGCTGCCGGGTATGACCAGCAGCAACGCGGCCGGCACTGCCATGGCATAGGTCAGCGGGACCTGGAGCCAATTGGTCGTGACGATCACCGGCACCACCAGGACGGAAAAGCCGAGCGGGCGCGAGAGGACGGCGATCAGCACGATCGGCAGCAGCCAGCTTACGAGATCGACGGCGAGAAGCTTCCCGAAGAAGCCGATGCCGACTGTCGTACCGGTCGGCATCACCGAGAGATAATAGAGCCGCCACGAGGCCCAGCCCACGGCCAGCGCCGGCAGCGTCCAGAGGATCGCCGTGAAGGAGCGCCACAACCCGCTCTCGCTGATATCCAGCCAGCGATAGCCTTCAAGGTTGCCCTGGATCAGCAGCCACAGCCCCTTGATATAGACAAGGACTTCCTCAAGCAGCGGCATGACCGAACCAGCGGGCGATGAAGGTTTCGTATATCCCGGTCAGGATTTCGAGATCGGCAAGGGCGACGCGTTCGTCGACCATGTGCATGGTCTTGCCGACGAGGCCGAATTCGACGACCGGGCAATAGTCCTTGATGAAGCGCGCGTCCGATGTACCGCCGGTGGTCGACAGCTGCGGCTGCCGCCCGGTGACGGCCTCCACGGCACCCGAAAGCGATTCGATGAGCGCGTTGTTGCGCGTCAGGAAGACGTGGCTCGGACGCTCGTTCCAGACGATCTCGTATCTGGCCGGAGCCCGGCCGGGCCTCAGCGCGCTATCGGCTGCTGCGCGGTCGAGACGCGCCACGATCTCCGCCATCAGGCTTTCGGCCGTCCAGCGGTCGTTGAAACGGATGTTGAAGGCGGCGCTCGCCTTGGCGGGAATGACGTTTACTGCGGTATTGCCGACATCGATGGTCGTGACTTCGAGGTTCGAAGGCTGGAAATTTTCGGTGCCGTCGTCGAAGGGCGGGTCCATCAGGGCCTGTGCGAGCTGCAGGATGCTGCGCACCGGATTGTCCGCAAGATGCGGATAGGCGGCGTGGCCCTGGATGCCATGAACGGTGATCCGGCCGGAGAGCGACCCGCGCCGGCCGATCTTGATCATGTCGCCGATGCAGTCCGGATTGGTCGGCTCGCCGACGAGACAGGCGTCCCAGCGCTCGCCCCTTGCCGCCGCCCATTCGAGGAGCTTCACCGTGCCGTTGATCGCCGGGCCTTCCTCGTCGCCGGTGATGAGGAAGGAGATCGAGCCCTTGGGCGCGCCATGCTTCTCGATGTGACGGGCGACTGCCGCCACGAAACAGGCGATGCCGCCCTTCATGTCGACGGCGCCGCGTCCGTACATTTCGCCTTCGGCGATCGCGGCGGAGAAGGGCGGTCGGCTCCAGGCCGCCTCGTCGCCGACCGGCACCACATCGGTGTGGCCTGCGAACATCAGATGCGGTCCTTCGCCCCCGGTCCGGGCGTAAAGGTTCTCGATGTCGGGCGTTCCGGGTTCCTTCGCCACGACCCGGTCGACCTTGAAGCCGACCGGAGCAAGCATGGCTTCAAGAGCCGCGAGCGCGCCTCCCTCGGCGGGTGTGACGGAGGGGCAGCGAATGAGGGCAGCGAGATTGGAGACGGGATCGGTCGGGAACATGGAAGGTATGCCTGCGAAGCCGGTGGGCCAAGAAACGGTAGTCCGGTAACAGAGATTGCCGGTTTATCCGATCAGCCACCCGCTGTCACGTCCGATGAACCGGGCGGATTTCGCAGGGCGGCTGGAAAGAGAACGGGCCGGACAGATGTCCGGCCCGCCATCGACCCCGTTCGGGGGCAGGGAAGGCTACTCGCCGGGGGCGAGATGCGGGGCTTCTATATGCGCTCCGGTGTGCTTCAGCGGCTTTTCGCCGGAAAGCTTGCGGATGAGCACATAGAAGACGGGCGTCATGAAGATGCCGAAGGCCGTGACGCCGATCATGCCGGCAAAGACCGCCACGCCCATGGCGGAGCGCATTTCCGCGCCGGCGCCGGTGGAGGTGACGAGCGGCACGACACCCATGATGAAGGCCATCGAGGTCATCAGGATCGGCCTGAGCCGGAGCCGGCTCGCCTCGATCGCCGCACTGACGGCATTGCTGCCGGACAGTTCCAGTTCGCGGGCGAATTCGACGATCAGGATCGCGTTCTTTGCCGACAGACCCACCAGAACGATTAGGCCGATCTGGGTGAAGACGTTGTTGTCGCCTCCGGTCAGCCAGACGCCCGTCAGCGCCGCCATGATGCCCATCGGCACGATCAGGATGATCGCGATCGGCAGCAGCAGGCTCTCATACTGGGCCGCAAGCACGAGATAGACGAGCAGCAGCGCCAGCGGGAAGACGAGGATGCCCGAGTTGCCGGCGAGGATCTGCTGATAGGTCAGGTCCGTCCACTCGTATGAAATGCCGGGCGGCAGAGTCTCGGCCGCAATCCGCTCGATGGCCGCCTGCGCCTGACCGGAGGAGAAGCCGGGTGCCGGTCCGCCATTGATATCGGCGGCGAGGAAGCCGTTGTAGCGGATGGCCCGCTCGGCGCCGACCGTCTGCTCGACGTTGAGCAGGGCCGACAGCGGGATCATCTCGCCCGTCTGCGAACGCACCTTCAGCTTGCCGATGTCGTCGGCGTGGCTGCGATAGCTCGCATCGGCCTGGATGCGCACGCTGTAGGTGCGGCCGAAAGCATTGAAGTCGTTGACGTAGAGCGAGCCCAGATAGATCTGCAGCGTCTCGAACACGTCCGTGACCGCGACGCCGAGCTGCCGGGCCTTGGTGCGGTCGAGGTCGGCATAGAGCTGCGGCACGTTGATCTGGAAGCTCGAATAGAGCCCGGCGAGTTCCGGTGCCGCCATCGCCTTGGCGAGGACGGCCTTGGTCGCATCGTCCAGCGTCCGGTAGCCGAGGCCGTTCCTGTCCTCGATCTGCAGCTTGAAGCCGCCGGTCGTGCCGAGGCCCTGGACGGGCGGTGGCGGGAACATGGCGATGAAGGCATCCTGGATCGCCCCGAACTCCTGGTTCAACTGCATGGCGATGGCGCCGCCCGAAAGTTCGGGCGTCGTACGTTCCTCGAACGGCTTCAGCGACACGAAGACGATGCCGGAGTTGGACGAATTGGTGAAGCCGTTGATCGATAGGCCCGGGAAGGCGATGGCGTGTTCGACGCCCGGGTGCTTGAGGGCGATCTCGCTCATGCGCCGGATGACATCTTCCGAGCGATCGAGCGTCGCCGCGTCCGGCAGCTGCGCAAAGCCGATGAGGTATTGCTTGTCCTGCGCCGGCACGAAGCCGCCGGGCACCGCGCGGAAGAGCACGAAGGTGACGCCGAGGAGGACGACATAGACGCCCATGACCAGCGACTTGCGGGTGAGGATGCCGCCGACGCCCCGGCCATAGGCCTCCGAACTCGCCCCGAAGAAGCGGTTGAAGCCGCGGAAGAACCAGCCGAACAACCCATCCATGACCCGCGTCAGCCGGTCCTTCGGGGCGTGGTGGTCCTTCAGGAGAAGGGCGGCGAGCGCCGGCGAGAGCGTCAGCGAGTTGAGGGCCGAAATCACGGTCGAGATCGCGATGGTCAGCGCGAACTGGCGGTAGAACTGGCCGGTGAGTCCGGTGATGAAGGCGAGAGGCACGAAGACCGCGACGAGGACCAGCGCGATCGCGATGATCGGCCCAGAGACCTCCTGCATGGCGCGATAGGTCGCCTGCACCGGTGAGAGACCCTGGGAGATATTGCGTTCGACGTTCTCCACGACGACGATGGCGTCGTCGACGACGATGCCGATCGCCAGCACCAGGCCGAAGAGGCTGAGCGCGTTGATCGAGAAGCCGAAGACATACATCACGGCGAAGGTGCCGACGATCGAGACGGGCACGGCAACGAGCGGGATGATCGAGGCGCGCCAGGTCTGCAGGAAGACGATGACGACGACGACCACGAGCGCGATGGCTTCGAGCAGCGTGTGGATGACCGATTCGATCGACGCCCGGACGAACTGCGTCGTGTCGTAGACGATCTCGTAATCGACGCCATCAGGCATGGTCTGCTTCAGCTCGGCCATGACCTTGTGGACGTTTTCGGAGATCTGGATGGCGTTCGAGCCGGGCGCCTGGAACACGCCCATGCCGACGGCGGCCTTGTTGTCGAGAAGCGAGCGCAGCGAGTAGTCAGCGGCTCCCATTTCGACGCGGGCGACGTCGCCCAGGCGCGTGATCTCCCCGCTCTCGCCCGATTTGACGACGATGTCGGCAAAATCCTCGGGTGTCTTGAGGCGGCCCTGAGCGTTGACGGAGAGTTGCAGGTCCAGGCCGGGAACCGACGGCGAAGCGCCGATGACGCCGGCGGCTGCCTGGACGTTCTGCCCGCGGACGGCATTGGCGATGTCGCTCGCGGCAAGCCCGCGCTCTGCGGCCTTTTCGGGGTCGATCCAGACGCGCATGGAATAGTCGCCGCCGCCGAAGATCTGCACCTGGCCGACACCATCTACGCGCGCCAGCCGGTCCTTGACGTTCAGGACGCCGTAGTTGCGCAGATAGTTGATGTCGTATTGCCCGTTGGGTGAAATCAGGTGCACGACGAGCGTCAGGTCGGGCGAGCTCTTGACGGTGGTGACGCCGAGCCGGCGCACCTCTTCCGGCAGCCGCGGCTCGGCCTGCGAGACGCGGTTCTGCACCAGCTGCTGGGCCTGATCCGGATCGGTTCCGAGCTCGAAGGTGACGGTCAGCGTCATCAGGCCATCGGCGGTCGCCTGGCTCTGCATGTAGAGCATGCCCTCGACGCCGTTGATCTGCTCTTCGAGCGGTGTGGCGACGGTTTCGGCGATGACGGCCGGGTTGGCGCCCGGATATTGCGCCCTGACGACGATCTGCGGCGGCACGACTTCCGGATACTCGGAAATCGGCAGGCCGGTCATGCCGATCAGGCCCGCGACGAAGATGATCACGGAAAGAACGCCCGCGAAGACCGGGCGGTCGACGAAGAAGCGTGAGAAATTCATGGCATCCCCCTTGGGAACTTCAGGCAAGCGGAGCGCGTCTGCGGCGAAGACTTATCGCCGCGAGCACCGATGCATGCCGTTGAATGTCTTTTCGGCGCCCTGCTATGGTCCGTCAGGGCGCAGCTTGGCTATGGCTTGGCGATCGAAGCGGTCGCCTGCTCGGCCTGCGGGGCGACGACGACGCCGGGGCGTACGCGCTGCAGACCGTTGACGATGATGCTCTCGCCGGGCTTCAGCCCGTTTTCCACGATCCGGAGACCATCGGCGACGGGCCCGAGAGTGACCTGGCGGTACTCCACCTTGTTGTCCGCCCCGACGACCAGGACGAATTTCTTGTCCTGATCCGAACTGACCGCACGGTCGCTGATCACCAGCTTTTCCTCAGGCTGCGGATCGCCGATCCGAATGCGCACGAACTGACCCGGGATCAGGCGCCCATCGGCATTGGTGAGTTCCGCCCGCACGCGAATGGTGCCGGTTGCCGCGTCCACCTCGTTGTTGATGAGCTGGATATGGCCGGTGATCGGCGTCCCCTCGTCGGCGGAGGTGCCGATTTCGACGGGGATGCGTTCGATCGCATCGATGCTGCCGGCCGAGGCCGAGAGCTTTGCGAGCGCGGCGGCGACGACCTCCTCGCTGACGTTGAAGCTCGCATAGATCGGGTCCACGGACACGAGCGTCGTCAGGACCGGCGAGGCGGTGCCGGCGGTAACGAGATTGCCCGCCGTCACGTTGAGCCTGCCGACGCGACCGCTGATCGGCGCGCGCACTTCGGTGTATTCCAAGTCGAGTTTGGCGGTGTGCAGCGCGGCCTTCGCCGAGCGGAGGTTCGCCCGCGCCTCGTCGTAGACGCTGAGCCTTTGATCGACTCCGCTCTGCGGGATAGCGCTGGTGGTCACCAGCTTGCGGCCGCGTTCGAGCTCGGTTCTGGCGAGCGCGACGCGCGCTTCGGCTGCGGCAACCTGCGCTTCGGCGCGCTCGACTGCCGCGGCGAAGGGCTCGGGATCGATGGTGACGAGCAGGTCGCCCTTTTCGACCAGCGCCCCTTCGCGGAAGTGGGCGCTCAGGATCGCGCCGCCGACGCGAGGACGGATCTCGACGCGCTCGATCGCTTCGAGACGGCCGGAGAAGCTCTCCCACGTGGTGATCCGACGCGATTCGGCCTTGGCGACGGAGACCGGCACGGCCGGCGGCGCCGCTGCGGCGGGCGCTTCGGTCGCGGCATCCGCCTGGAAGCGCTGAGGCAGTCCGAAGAAGACGGCTGCGCCGCCGCCGACGGACAAAAGAATGCTCAAGCCGGCGCCCCACAGGACCCGGCGGGTTACTGTCGATGTCATGTTTTCTCCTCGCCGGTTGGGAGCCCGGCTCTGTGCTTACTGTTTTATTTGTTTACTCTTTGGCCGGCTTCGCTCCCGCCTGCTTGAAGAAGCGGGAGAAGATGCCGGATATGATTTCTTCATGCGATGGCCAGGTCTCCTGCGCCGCGCCGCCGACAGGCAGCCATGAGGCGCGCCCGGGCAGCACATGGGTTTCCACCGGAACGCCGGCCTTGCGGAGACGCTCGGCATAGGCTTCCGCCTCGTCGCGCATCGGGCACTCCTCGCTGGTGACGACGAGGGCCGGAACGAGACCGCCGAGACGGCTGCAATGGCCCGGCGCCGCATAGGGATGCGTGAGCCCGCTGCGCTCGCCGAGATATTGTTGCCAGCCTTCGGCGATGGATTGCACCGAACTCTGCGGACAGAACTTGCGAAACGAAGCCGTTGCCAGGCACGGGTCGAGCAGGGGCGACAGCAGGATCTGGCCTTTGAGGTCGGTCAGGAACTGATCGCGCGCCATCAGCGCCAGGCCGGCCGCAAGATTGCCGCCCGCCTCTTCGCCGGCGACGAACAGCATCGACTTCTTGTGCGCGAACTGCGGACAGCGGCTGCGCATGGATGAAAGCATCGCATAGGCGCAGTCGAGTGCCGCCGGAAACGGGTTCATGCACGCGGAAGGATATTCCGGCGAGATGACGACCGCGCCCGCGGCCGCCAAGGCATTGGCCACTTTTTCGCCCGCCGCGACCGAATCGCCGACGAAGCCGCCACCATGGAGATGCAGCACGATCGGCGGCGGCGCGAGCAGCGATGCGCCGCGGTAGACACGCGCGCGGCACGAGCCTTTGCTCGTCTGCATCGTCTCTTCCGTAAATTGCGCGTTCATCTCTCTTGTCTCCGCCACGGGTGAATCCCTAGATGAGGGACAACTCGCGATGTTTGCAGCATATCATTGTCTTTCGTCTGGAATAGTCCGCGGGTTGTGATTACACTATTCGGTATTTCGAACAATTCGGTTATTGAAAATGGACCAACTCACGGCCATGCGCGCCTTTCTTCGGGTTGTGGAGACCGGCAATTTTACTCGTGCCTCCGCCTCCCTCAACATGCCGAAGGCGACCGTCACCAATCTTATCCAGGGGCTGGAGGCGCATTTGCGCACGAAGCTGCTCAATCGTACCACGCGGCGCGTCCTGGTGACGCCGGACGGTGCGCTTTATTACGAGCGCGCCGCACGGCTGCTTTCCGACCTCGACGAACTGGACGGCAGCCTCTCGACGGCCCAGAGCCTGCCGAAGGGCCGACTGAGAGTCGAGACGGCAAGTGCCTTCGCCAATCTGGTAATCATTCCGGCGCTGCCCGAGTTCCACAAGAAGTACCCCGATATCCAGATCGATCTCGGGGTTTCCGACCGAACGATCGACTATCTCGCGGAGAACGTCGATTGCGCCATCCGCGCCGGTACCCTGACGGATCAGTCGCTGATCGCCCGGCGCATCACCGAGATGAAGTTCGTCGCCTGCGCTTCGCGGGATTTTCTCGAGCGACACCCGGTGCCGCAGCACCCTTCCGATCTGGAGAAGAATTGCTATGTGGTCGGCTATTTCCTGCCGAAGACCGGTCAGCAGATGCCGTTCCATTTCCGGCGCGGCAACGAGGAGATCGAGGTGAGTGGACGCTATACGGTGGCTGCGAACGAATCGACCACCTATCTTGCCGCCGCCCGGGCGGGACTGGGCGTCATCCAGGCGCCGCTCTTCATGGTGCGCGAGGACCTTCGCAACGGGACGATGGTTCCGGTTCTGCCCGACTGGCAGGTCGAGCCGATGCCGATCTATCTCGTCTATCCGCCGAACCGTCACTTGAGCAGCCGTTTGCGCGTTTTCGCCGATTGGGTCGTGAAGGTCATGGCGCAGTCGCAGAACGGCGAGTGACGACCCCGTTCTCACCTGTTCGTCTGCGCGTCATAGCGTTCGCGCGCGGCGTCGAGCGTGCCGAAATGGGTCTCCGCCCAGCGGTCGAGCACGACCAGCGCTTCACTCAGCGAGCGGCCCACCTCGCTCAGGCGATATTCGACATGCGGCGGCACGGTCCTGGAGACTTGATCTGCGGGGATTCACCTCAAGTTTTCCCGCCGCGATGCCGATCGCCGGCGGGAATGCCATCTCAAGGCTGGCGCTTCTTGGCGTTGTTGCGCTTGGCACCGGCCTTGAAGTCGCCGGTTTTCTGCGCTTCGGGCTTGCCCTTCTTCTTGCTCCAGGGCTTGTCGCCCCGGCTGTCCGAATGCGCATCCTGCGCGATGGGAGGCTGCTTGTCGAACTTGCGCTTCGGCTTGAAGTCCTTGTGCTCGCGCTCCGCTGCGGTCGCCGGCGGCCGCTTCTTCTCGAAGTCCGGCTTGTCCTGCCGCGGCCTGGAGCTGTCCGGGGCACCCGGAAGGGTTTTGACGCGAATACCCTTTTCCAGCATCCGGTTCGGGCCGATCGCGGCAAGGAGGCGTTCTGCGCCGTCGGCCGTCATCTCGACATAGGTTTCCTCGGGCTGCATGCGGATCGCGCCGATATCGCGCTTGCTCAGCTTGCCGTAACGGCAAAGCATCGGGATCAGCCAGCGGGGCTCGGCGTTCTGCTTGCGCCCGACGGAGAGGGAAAACCACTGGCCGTCGGCGAAGTCCGCGCGCGGAGCCGGCTCGCTGTCGCCCGTGAAAGCCGGGCCGTCGCGACGGGGTTTCCTGCGATCGTCGTAGACGGCGACATCCACGAGTTCCTCCGGAGCGGAACGGTTCGAGCGGAATTGCCGGACGAAGGCCGCGGCGATCTTTTCCGCCCCGTAGCGGCTGATCAGCGTCTCGACGATCGCCTGTTCATCCTCGCGCGGAGCTTCGGCAAGGGCCGGATCGGCCGCGATGCGCTCGTCGTCGCGACGTGCCACCTCGTCGGCCGACGGGGGCTTTGCCCAGGCGGCGGTAATCCGTGCGTTTTCAAGCAGCCGCTCGGCCTTGCGGCGGGCGTTCACGGGCACGATCAGTGCGCTCACGCCTTTCTGGCCGGCGCGGCCCGTCCGGCCGCTGCGATGCAGCAGCGTGTCGGAGTTGGTCGGCAGGTCGGCATGGATCACGAGCTCGAGGCCCGGAAGGTCGATCCCGCGCGCCGCTACGTCGGTCGCGATGCACACGCGGGCGCGGCCGTCGCGCATGGCCTGCAGTGCGTGGGTGCGTTCGTTCTGGCTGAGCTCGCCTGAGAGCGCCACGACGGAGAAGCCGCGATTGTTGAAGCGGGCGGTCAGATGATTGACCGCGGCGCGCGTCGAGCAGAAGACGATCGCGTTCCTCGCTTCGTAAAAGCGCAGCACGTTGATGATGGCATTCTCACGGTCGCTCGGCGCCACGAGCAGCGAGCGGTACTCGATGTCGCCGTGCTGCTTCTGCTCGGAGGTGACGCCGATGCGGACTGCGTCGCGCTGGTAACTCTTGGCGAGCGTCGCGATCGAGCGCGGTACGGTGGCGGAGAACATCAGCGTGCGGCGATCCGCCGGCGACGCCTCGAGAATGAACTCCAGATCCTCGCGGAAGCCGAGGTCCAGCATCTCGTCGGCCTCGTCGAGCACGACGGCCTTCAGTCCCGATATATCGAGCGATCCACGGCGGATATGGTCGCAAAGCCGTCCCGGCGTCCCGACGACGATATGGGCGCCGCGTTCCAGCGTGCGCCGTTCGCTGCGCATGTCCATGCCGCCGACGCAGGAGGCGATGGTGGCCCCCGCCATCTCGTAGAGCCAGTCGAGCTCACGCATGACCTGCAGCGCCAATTCGCGCGTCGGCGCGATGACGAGTGCAAGCGGTGCGCCGGCCTGCGCGAATTTCCTTGCCGAACCGATGAGCGTCGGCGCCAGTGCCAGGCCGAAGGCCACGGTCTTGCCCGAGCCGGTCTGGGCGGAGACCAGCGCGTCGGCGGTGCCGAGCGACGGATCCAGCATGGCCTGCTGAACCGGCGTCAGCGTCTCGTAACCGCGTTTTGCCAACGCCTCGGCGATCGCCGGCGCGATCCCTGCGAATTCTGTCATGTCTCTTCTTTCGGATTTCGGTTGTCGTCGGCGGAAGAGCGGACCTCGGTGCAGGTCGTCATCAGGCGTCGATTGCCGCGGCCAACGTGGTCGCGGCCCTATTCAGTTGCCGCGCTACATACTTGGTGAGCGTTGAAATGTACAGGGCGGAATCAATCTCCGGCCGGCGCATCGCGGCGGCTGCCATATTCGTTTGCCCTGTTTGCGCCCGGCCAGAGGCAGAGACCGATGAAAACGATCGGGCTCAGAACCGGGATGAAGAGGCAGAGCGCCAGCGGGCCGGGATAGCCGATATCATGCAGGCGCTTGATCGCCAGCATGGCGATGGAGAGCGTCGAAAGCACGCCGGAGACGATCAGAGCCAGCGTCCAGAGCGCGAGCGCCGCGTCATCCACCTCGTTCTTCATCATCTGCACCAGAAAAATGGAGCCGACGGCGAACCAGAAGAGCCAGGCGAGGAGAAAGGGCAGGCGGCCGATACGGCCGGAGGGGCTGAAGAACAGCCACATCATGCTCGGCTGCCGCCCCTCCTTGGCCATCGTCAGTCCCGGAGCAGTTCGTTGATGCCGGTCTTGGAGCGGGTCTTCTCGTCGACCCGCTTGACGATCACGGCGCAATAGAGGTTCGGCGCCGGCTGGCCATTGGCCATGGTGGAGCCGGAAGCCATGGAGCCGGCGACGACGACGGAGTAGGGCGGCACTTCGCCATACATCACCTCGCCCGTCGCGCGGTCGACGATCTTCGTCGACTTGCCGATGAAGACACCCATGCCGAGCACCGAACCCTCGCGGACGATGCAGCCTTCGACCACCTCCGAGCGGGCGCCGATGAAGCAATTGTCCTCGATGATGGTCGGGCCGGCCTGCATCGGCTCCAACACGCCGCCAATGCCGACGCCGCCGGAAAGATGCACGTTCTTGCCGATCTGCGCGCAGGAGCCGACGGTCGCCCAGGTGTCGACCATCGTCCCCTCGCCGACATAGGCGCCGAGATTGACGAAGGAGGGCATCAGCACCGCATTCGGTGCGATATAGGCGGAGCGGCGGACCACGCAGTTCGGAACGGCGCGGAACCCGGCTTTCTCGAACTCGTTGACGCTCCAGCCGTCGAATTTGGAGGCAACCTTGTCCCACCAGACGGCTTCGCCCGGTCCGCCTCTGACGAGTTCCATCGGATTGAGGCGGAAGGAGAGGAGCACCGCCTTCTTGAGCCACTGGTTGACCGTCCAGGTGCCGTCCTCACTGCGTTCAGCGACGCGTACCTTGCCGCTGTCGAGCAGGTTCAGCGCCGTTTCCACGGCGTCGCGAACCGCGCCGCGGGTGCCGGTGTTGACGGCGTCGCGCCCTTCGAAAGCGGTCTCGATCGTCTGCGACAGGGAGGCGAGGTCGTGGTTCGTCATCGGAAATCCTTCGAGTTCGGCGTTGTGCTGCAAGCTCTACTGCATAATTCCCCGAATCGGAACCGGCTTCACGGATTATGCAGCGATTCAAGATGTCGCGCGGCTTCACCGAAACCTGGCGCCCATGGAGCATGATCCTCAAAAGTTGAAGGCCTTTTCGGCTCGCGCTCCTCAACGGGACTTGGCAAGTCTCAACTAATCCGGCAGTAGGGACGCCTCTATGGCCGAGAAAGATCCGAAGGGACGCGTCCGGACGAGGTCTCCGGTGTTCGAAACGCGACGGGAAACGAAACATGGCACGCATGAAGAAGCGGACTCTGCGCCGCAAGGATGGGGTTTGGGATCCGCTGGCAGACAGCTCCCAGAGCAGGCAACGCGCATCGAGCGTGCCTTTGACGCCGCAATCGGCTTCGCCCACCTATCGTCTCGCCTATATCGACGACGATTTCCTGTGCCGTGAGGAACTGAGGCCCGTCCGCCTGCAGCTCGAGCTCCTGAAGACCGAGATGATGCTCGAGGAGCGCGGCATCAACTCCACCGTGGTGATGTTCGGCGGAGCCCGCATTCCGGAGCCGGGCGGCGAGGCCTGGGCCGCCAAGAACGACATCCAGCGCAAGAATCTCGAGGCTGCCTCGATCTATTATGACGAGGCGCGCAAGTTCGCGCGATTGTGCTCGGAGCAGTCGGCAAAGCTCGGTTACAAGGAATATGTGGTCGTCACGGGCGGCGGCCCCGGCGTCATGGAGGCGGGCAATCGCGGCGCAGCCGACGTCGGCGCACCTTCGATCGGCCTGAACATCGTGCTTCCGCACGAGCAGGCGCCGAACCAGTTCGTGACGCCGGACCTGTCTTTCAATTTCCACTATTTCGCCATCCGCAAGATGCACTTCCTGCTGCGTGCCAAGGCGGTCACTGTCTTCCCGGGCGGCTTCGGCACGCTCGACGAACTGTTCGAAACCATGACGCTGATGCAGACCGGCCGGCTTGCTCTGGTGCCGCTCATCCTCTTCGGCGAGAAATTCTGGCGCAGCATCATCAATTTCGAGGCACTGGCCGAGTTCGGAACCATCGCGCCGGACGACGTCGACCTGTTGCATTTCGTGGAGACGGCCGAAGAGGCATGGGAAATCATCGCCGGGTTTTACGAGAAGGTCGACCCCCGGTCGGTCCCGATGGCGTCCGGACGGCGGTAGTTCACAAAAAAAGCCCCTCCCGAACCCCTCCCCCTGTAGGGCCTGTGGGGAGGGGCCTTTGACTTTTGGGCTAAACAATCACACTGCGCAGGAAACCCGCCAGGTCTTCCGTGACGTAGTCGATCTGATCGTCCGCGTCGCTCGACGTTTCCCAGGCCTCGGCGAACTCGTATTCGAGATTGCGCGGCACGAGCAGCACCGTCTTCATGCCGAGCGCCTTAGGGACGACCAGGTTGCGCGGCAGATCCTCGAACATCACCGCATTCGCCGTGTCGATGCGGTGAAGGCCCATGAACTTGTCGTAGGTGTCGCCGGCGGGCTTCGGTATGAAGCCGGCGGCGACGATGTCGAAGATGTCGTTGAAATGCTCGAGAATGCCGAGCGCCCGCGCGGTCATCTCCGCATGGGCGACGCTGCCGTTGGTGAAGATGAACTTGCGTCCGGGCAGCGCCTTGATCGCCTCGCCGAGCGCCGGATCGGCCGGCACCACGCTATAGTCGATGGCGTGGGCTCTTTCGAGGAAATCATTGGGATCGATGCCGTGATGAAGCATCAGGCCCTGAAGCGTGGTGCCGTGGTCGCGGTAGTATTCCTTCTGCAGCTTCTTCGCCTCCGCAGGCTCCAGCGACAGGAGTTCGGCAACATAGGCCGTCATGTTGCGGTCGATCTGTGAGAACAGATTGACGTGATGCGGATAGAGCGTGTTGTCGAGGTCGAAGACCCAGTCGGTGACATGGGCGAATTCGGCGTGGGTCGGCATGCGGTCGAGCTTCTTCATGGGCGGGTTTATGACACGGCCGGCCTTGCGAAGCAAAACGGTTTGTTCACCTGCGACCCGATTGGCCATGGATTGTTTTCGGCCTGCGTGTTAGCGGGCAAATATGGAAACCTGGGTTCTCATCACCGTCGCCGCGGCCTTCCTTCAGAATGTCCGCTCCGCCATGCAGAAGCACCTGAAGGGCGTCATGGGCACCACCGGCGCGACTTTCGTCCGCTTCGGCTTCGGGCTGCCTTTCGCGCTCCTCTACCTCGTCCTGCTCTGGCGCGTCGGCGGGCATCAGCTGCCGGTGCCGAACGGCACTTTCTATCTCTGGGCGGTGGTCGGCGGATTGGCGCAGATCGCTGCGACCTTCCTGCTCGTCCATCTCTTCTCCTTCCGCAACTTCGCGGTGGGCACCGCCTATTCCCGCACCGAGCCCGCCCAGGCGGCGCTCTTCGGACTGATCTTCCTCGGCGAAAAGGCAAGCCAGGGAGCGCTGGTTGCGATCGCCATTTCGGTGGTCGGCGTCATGCTGATCTCCGTCGCCCGAACGACGCTCAGCGCGCGGTCGCTGCTGACATCGATCTTCAGCCGCACGGCGGGAATCGGGCTGCTCTCCGGTACCTTCTTCGGTCTCTCGGCGGTGTCCTACCGCTCGGCCTCGCTGGCGCTGGAGCCGAGTCTGCCTCAGCCGGACTATGTGATCCAGGCGAGCTTCACGCTCGGCTTCGTCATCCTGCTTCAGACGATCGTCATGCTTCTCTGGATCGTCGCGCGTGAACGCGACGAACTGAAACGCATAGGTGCTGCCTGGAAGCCCGCTTTCGTCGTGGGCTTCGTCGGCGCCTCGGCCTCCTTCGGCTGGTTCGCGGCGATGACGCTGCAGCAGGCGGCGATCGTCAAGGTGGTCGCTCAGGTGGAGATGCTGTTCACCTTCGCCTCCTCCTTCTTCATCTTCCGGGAGTGGATCAACCGGCTCGAACTGGTCGGCTGCCTGCTTATCGTGCTCGGCGTGGTCATGCTGCTCGTCATGTGAGGGATCGGCGAACAGCACGAATAGATGCCCGAAATTCGGCGGACGGCGCGTGTGGCTGATGCTACAAAGCAATATGCTTTTCGATCTGCCTGATGACGATATCCTTTACGATGCGCTGCTGGCCCGCAGTTCCGATTATGAGGGCCAGGCCTTCGTCTGCGTCAAGAGCACCGGCATCTTCTGCCGGCTCTCATGTCCCGCCCGCAAGCCGAAGCGGGAGAACACTTTGTTCTTCGACAGTATTTCCGCCTGCGTCAATTCCGGCTTCCGGCCGTGCCAACGTTGCCGCCCGCTGGAAGGTGCATCCGGGAAAGATCCGCTCGTCAAGGAGCTTATCGAGCTGCTCGACCGCCGGCCGGAACATCGTTGGACGGAGGGCGATCTCGTGCGGCGCGGCTTCGATCCGTCGACCGTGCGGCGCGCCTTCAAGCGATCCCTCGGCGTCACGTTTCTCGATCTCGCCCGCCAGCGGCGAATGGGCGAAGCCGCGCGGCAGCTCTCCGGCGGCGCCAGTGTCATCGAGGCGCAGATCGACGCGGGCTATGAATCTCCGAGCGGTTTTCGCGCCGCCTTCGGGCGGCTGATCGGACAGGCTCCAGCGAAATCGCAGAGGCGCGTGCTGCTCTTTGCCGACTGGATAGAGACGCCGCTAGGCCCCATGGTGGCGGTGGCCGACCAGACGCATCTTCATCTCATCGAGTTCCACGACCGCAAGGCCCTCCCGGCCGAAGTGGAAAATCTCAAGCGAAAGACGCACTCTGCGGTGGTCCCCGGCAGAACGCCGCCCATCGATCAGGTGGAGCGCGAGCTCAACGACTATTTCGCCGGGCGCTCGGCCGATTTTCGGACACCGCTCGCCCTCGACGGCAGTGCCTTCGAGCGCCAGGTATGGGCAGAACTCGTTGCGATACCCGTGGGCGAGACACGCTCCTACAGCGACATCGCGCGGAAGGTCGCAACCCCGCAGGCGGTGCGTGCCGTGGCCAGGGCCAACGGCTCCAACTGCCTCGCAATCATCGTGCCATGCCACCGCTGCATCGGCGCTGACGGATCGTTGACGGGCTATGGGGGCGGGCTCCGGCGCAAGCAATGGCTGCTTCGCCACGAGGGCAGAATGCGTCCTGTCGGGCTTTTCAGAGGGTGGGACGGGGAGAAGCCTGTGCAGGCCGCCACTCCAACGATGTAACGGGATCGATCAACCTGACGGACTGGGAGAAGATACGATGAGCCAGGAAGAAAGAGCGCTTGCCTTCGGGGCACTGCACCGGAAAGGCGATCCGGTGGTTCTGTACAACATCTGGGATGCAGGCAGCGCCCAGTGCGTGGCCGAGGCCGGCGCCAAGGCGCTCGCCACCGGGAGCTGGTCGGTCGCGGCGGCACATGGATATGGGGACGGGCAGAAACTGCCGCTGCCTCTGCTGCTCGAGACCGTGCGCGAGATCGTCGCGGCTACGGACCTGCCGCTCTCGGTGGACTTCGAAGGCGCCTATTCGGAGGACCCGGCCCAGGCCGCGGCCAATGTCGCGCAAGTGATCGATGCCGGCGGGATCGGCATCAATTTCGAGGACCAGATGGTTGGCAGAGGCGGCGTCCATCCGATCGACAAGCAGGCGGCCCGCATCCGCGCGATCCGAGAGATGGCGGAGCGACAGGGCATTGCACTGTTCATCAACGCCCGCACCGACCTCTTCCTGCAGGAGAGCGACGCGGCGCGCCACGCGGCCCTGATGGAGGATGCGATCGCCCGCGCCGAGGCCTATGCGGATGCGGGCGCGAGCGGCTTCTTCGCACCGGGCCTCGCCGATCGAGACCTGATCGCCAGGCTCTGCGCGGCATCTCCCTTGCCGGTCAACGTAATGATGAAGCCGGGGGCGCCGGACATCGCCACGCTTGCGGCCGCCGGCGTCGGGCGGGTGAGCTACGGGCCGTCCCCATACCGGGAGATGATCGCCCGGCTGCGCGGCGAGGCGGAGAAGGTTTATAGGGCGAGTTAAGAGATTCGCCCCTCATCCCGCTGCCGCGACCTTCTCCCCGTCATGACGGGGAGAAGGGACTCGTGGCGCCGCCTAGCCGCACTATCGAGAGGCGTCTTGCAGGGCACGTCCCCTCTCCCCGTCAGAACGGGGAGAGGGTTAGTCCTCGGGTTAAACCCGAGGAGAGGGGCAAATCACGGCAAACAAGGAGCGCCTCACGGCACGATCAGCGTGCCTGCGCCGTGCTCGGTGAAGATTTCGAGCAGCACCGAATGTGCCGTTTTGCCGTTGAGGATGACGACGCCCTGGACGCCCGCCTTGATCGCCTCGATGCAGGTCTCCACCTTCGGGATCATGCCGCCCGAAATGGTGCCGTCGGCGATCAGCGCCCGCGCCTCGGCGACGGAGAGCTGCTTGATGAGTTCGCCCTTCTTGTTGAGGACGCCCGGAACGTCGGTGAGGAAGAGCAGGCGCGTCGCATTGAGCGCGCCGGCGATGGCGCCGGCGAAGGTGTCCGCGTTGATGTTGTAGGTGTGGCCGTCCCGTCCCGGCGCCACAGGCGCGATCACCGGTATCATCTCGGAGCGGGCGAGCAGATCGAGAAGGGTGCGGTCGACTTCGACCACATCGCCGACGAAGCCGAGGTCGAGCACGCGCTCGATGTTGGAATCCGGGTCGCGGATGGTCTTCTTCGCCTTTTCCGCAAAGACCATGTTGCCGTCCTTGCCGCAAAGGCCGATCGCCCATTCGCCCGTCTGATTTATGAGCGCGACGATCTCCTTGTTGATCGACCCGGCAAGCACCATTTCGACGATCTCGACGGTCTTTTCGTCGGTGACGCGGAGCCCGCCCTCGAATTTTGACTCGATGCCCATCCGGTTGAGCATTGCGCCGATCTGAGGGCCGCCGCCGTGAACGACGATCGGGTTGACGCCGGACTGCTTCAGAAGCGCGATGTCGCTGGCAAAGGCGCGCCCGAGTTCGGCATTGCCCATGGCGTGACCGCCGTATTTGACGACGATCGTCTTATGCTCGTAGCGCTGCATGTAGGGCAGGGCCTGGGCGAGCAGGCGGGCCTGAATTTCACTTTCTGATGCGGACATGGCGGATCCTCGAAAAATACCGGCTGCTGTTTAGCGCAACTCTCTGGCGGATGGAATGATCCGGACGCAACATAAAGCCATTGTGACGGCGGTCGCTCGGCTGTGCCGAAGTGCTTGCGGCGTGCGCGGCATGGCCGACAAGCCGATTGACGGCGCTGGCGATTTGACTGATCCTGCATTGATCCGGAAAGGACCGCCGCAGTCCCGAGGGCAGGCGCATCGAAGCTTGCCTGGAAGAGATCGAAGGGAATCGTGCCGGCCCTCTGAAGCTGAGAGAGTGCAGGGAGCCATGACGACGCAGAAGCCCGAAAGCGGAGATTCCCGCCGCGACGAGGTGATCGCGGGAGAGTACGTGCTCGGCGCGCTGTCTGCCGATGACCGCCGGAAGGCCGAGGCGCGCATGGCAACGGACCGCAACTTCGCCGCCATGGTCATCCGCTGGCAGAACAATCTTGCGGCCTTCGGCGACGAATATGAGTCGGCCGCGCCGCGCAGCAGGTTTCGCTCCTCCGAGCGCGCGGTCTTCGAAGCGGGCCGGGGCGCAGACGACCCCCGCGGTGTCTGGGGCTCGCTTCCCCTCTGGCGCAGCGCAGCCCTCGTATCGCTTTCGGCGGTCGTCGTGATGGCAGGCGCGCTGGCAGGACTTTTCAGCGATCGCCGAGGCGGTACGCCACTCGTTGCGAGCCTCGAAGCCCATGGCAGCGCCATCAACCTCGTCACGCACTTCGAACCGGCCACAGGGCGCCTGAGACTGTCGCCGGCCGCCGCCGGACAGATGGAGGAGAAATCGCTCGAACTCTGGCTGATCAATGGTGACGATCCGCCGGTCTCGCTCGGCGTGCTGCCGCCGTCCGGCGAGGGGGAAATCGTGCTTGAGCCGGGAGTGCGAAGCCAGATTGCCACGGGCTCCAGGCTCTCCGTCAGTGTCGAGCCCAAGGGTGGCTCGGCGACCGGCTCGCCCACCGGTGCGGTCATCGCGCAAGGCACGGCGCGCGCCTTCTAAGTCTGGTTCCACGGCGGCCACTCAGTCACGGCGGTTTGATCGGCCTTGTTTTGGCAGGAGTGCCGCGGCCGCATAAGTTACGATATCAGGCCCCGATGGAGGTTCCGATGATCAGCCGGCGCGACTTGCTGATGGCGGGCGCGGCCCTGGCCGCGGTGGTCGCCCTGCGCGGTCTGGTATGGCCCGTACGCGCCGTCGCCGGCGAAGCCTTCGAAATCACCAGGACCGACGCGGAGTGGCGGGCGCTGCTCGGCGAGGATCGCTATCGCGTTTTGCGCGAGGAGGGCACGGAGCCGCCGTTCAGCAGCGCGCTCGACAACGAAAAGCGAAACGGCGTCTTTCACTGCGCGGGATGCGAGTTGCCCGTCTATTCCTCTGACGCGAAATACGACAGCGGTACCGGCTGGCCGAGCTTCTGGCAGGCGCTTCCCGACGCGATCGGCACGCGCGAGGACGACACCCTGTTCGTGACGAGGACCGAATGCCACTGCCGCCGCTGTGGCGGTCATCTCGGCCACATCTTCGACGACGGCCCGCCGCCGACCGGCAAGCGGCACTGCATCAACGGGCTCGCCCTGTCATTCGTACCGGAGACGGCCTGAGCGTCGCTGTCTTCTCGCCGGCTCCGGCGAGAAGATCGTTGTGCGATGAGGGCCGATCGCCTACAGCAACCGATCAGAATGTCCCCGCCTGCGGCGACGGCGTCTGCGCCTCGGAAATGGCTGCCTGAAGCTTCTGTTCCTGCTCCGGCGAGAGCGACGTCTTCAGCACGCGGCCGCGCAGGCCGGAGAATTCGGCCAGCACCTTTTCCGGCTGCACCTTGCGCACCAGGACGAAGAGCGCCGAGGAATTGTTCGGGATGGTGTTGCCGAGCGACTTGATGAAGTCGTCGTCGATGCCGTAATCGACGAGCGATCCGGAAAGCGCCCCCGCACCGGCGCCGATAGCGCCGCCGAGGGCGAAACCCGCGAGCGGATTAAGGAAGAGCAGCCCGACGAGCCCGCCCCAGAGGGAGCCGGAAAGAAGGCCGGACGTGGCGCCGACGGTGGTCAGATTCATGCTCTGCTTCAGATGCACCTTGCCGTCGGCGTCGCGCACGACGACGACCGCATCTTCCAGATCGATCAGATATTCCTTCCTCAGGCTGTTGAGCTTCAAGAGGACCTTGTCGGCCTCATCCGTCGAATCGAATCCCACGACAATCAAATCGGACATGTCTCTCTCCTGATCCTTCGGGCAGACAATCTGCCGCCGCGAAGCAGAGATAGAGCGCTTTTCATGTCAGGGTAGTGACGGAGGCCGAAGACGAGGGGGCTCGCCCTTCAGCGGCGCCGTTTCGCGCCTCAGCGCGTCACGGCGAGCTCGATCGCCGCGCGGAGGTCCTCGATGCCTTCGCCCTTTTCCGACGATGTCGATAGCACTTCCGGAAAGGCCGCCGGCCGCTTCTTGATCTTTTCGAGCGTTTCCGCGACGAGGCGCGGTACGCCGGCCGCCTTGATCTTGTCCGTCTTGGTCAGCACGATCTGGTAGGAAACCGCAGCCTTGTCGAGGAGTGCCAGCACGTCTTCGTCGTTCTTCTTGATGCCGTGGCGCGCGTCGATCAGCACATAGACGCGCTTCAGCGTCGAGCGGCCGCGCAGATAGTCGAAGACCAGCTTCGTCCAGGCGTCGACCTGTTCCTTGGGAGCCTGTGCGTAGCCGTAGCCCGGCATGTCGACGAGCGCCATCGGCGGCAGGTCGCCGGCCTCGCCGGAATAGCCGTCCGGCACGAAATAGTTGAGTTCCTGCGTGCGGCCGGGCGTGTTCGAGGTGCGCGCCAGGCCTTTATGGCCCACGAGTGCGTTGATCAGCGACGACTTGCCGACATTGGAGCGGCCGGCAAAGGCGATCTCCGTCGGTCCCTCAGGTGGCAGGAACTTCATCGACGGCACGCCGCGGATGAATATCCACGGCCGGCCGAAGACGCTTGCGGCATTCTGCTTGTTCGTCGCGGACATGTTCTGGCGTTTCCTCTTTGCCTCGCCGGCATCAGGCTTTTGGGGTGGCTTGTCAAGCTTTAGAGCGCCTGCCGGTACCGGCGGCGGATCCCTACAGCGCCGCGCGTCTTATCAGACGCGCAAAGGTCGCTGTAGCGCTTTGATCTGCTGCATGCTTTGTCCTTTAATCGGATAGGATTAAAGGAAACATGCAGTAGGACCTAAAAGAAAAGCCCCGGAACGCGTCGCTCCGAGGCTTCCATGCGAGAGGACCTGCCGATCGGAGCGTTTCACTGATTCAATGAAACGCTCCAACGCATTCACTGCGCCCTTCCGGACGAAAACCGTTACACGCTTGTCCCGGAAGTGCTCTATTCCGCCGGTTTCGGTTTCTTCGAGAAGAGCGACTTCAGATTGTCGAAGAGTTCGACCTTGACGCCCTGACGCTTCATGATGATGCCCTGCTGCAGGATCGACAGCGTGTTGTTCCAGGCCCAGTAGATCACGAGACCGGCCGGGAACGACGCCAGCATGAAGGTGAAGACCACCGGCATCCAGGTGAAAAGCATCGCCTGGGTCGGGTCCGGCGGTGTCGGGTTCATGCGCATCTGCAGGAACATGGTGACGCCCATGATGATCGGCCAGATGCCAAGATGCAGGAAGGCAGGCCCCTCGAACGGCAGGAGACCGAAGAGGTTGATGATCGTCGTCGGATCCGGGGCGGAGAGATCCTGAATCCAGCCGAAGAAGGGCGCATGCCGCATCTCGATGGTGACGTAGATCACCTTGTAGAGCGCGAAGAACACCGGGATCTGGATGAGGATCGGCCAGCAGCCCGCCAGCGGGTTGATCTTCTCTTCCTTGTAGAGCTGCATCATCGCCTGCTGCAGCCCCATTCTGTCGTCGCCGAATTTCTTCTTCAGTTCCTCCATCTTCGGCTGAACCTTCTTCATGTTCGCCATCGATGCGTATTGCTTGTTGGCGAGCGGGAAGAAGATGAGCTTGACGACGATCGTGGTGATCAGGATCGCGATGCCGAAATTGCCGAAGAGACGGAAGAAGAAATCCATCATTTTGAACATCGGCTTGGTGATGAAGTAGAACCAGCCCCAGTCGATCAGCTTGTCGAAGTTGGGGATCGAATAGGCCACTTCGTAATTGTCGACGACCGGGACTTCCTTGGCACCGGCGAAGACGAGGTTCTTCAGCTCCACGGATTGGCCCGGGGCAACCGTAACCGCATCGCTCTTGTAGTCGCTCTGGTAACGGGGGCGCCCGTCGGCGAAATGCGAGAAGCGGATGTCGAAGGGCGTCGCCTGCGGCGGCACGATCGTCGCGGCCCAGTATTTATCGGTGATGCCCAGCCACCCGCCGGTCGACTTACCCGGTTCGACGGGCTCGTCGTCTTCGACCTTGGAATAGCCGACTTCCTGCAGGCCATGCTCTCCCGCGACGCCGACGAAGCCCTCGTGGAGCACGTAGATGCTCGGAGTCGTCGGCTTGTTGAAGCGCGTGACGCGGCCGTAGGAAGACAGGGAAACCGGCGCCGCGGTCTCGTTCTTGATGCTGTCGACCACCTGGAACATGTAGCGGTCGTCAACCGAGATGGTCCGGGCAAAGGTGATGCCCTTATCGTTCGTGTAGCTCAGCGTCACCGGCGTCGAGGGGGTGAGCTTGTCGCCGCCCGAAAGCGTCCATGTGGTCTGCGGTCCCGGAACCGAGCCGGTCGCATCCGATCCGATATAGCCGATTTCCGTGAAATAGCCGTCGGCGGTCTCCGCCGGGCTGAAGAGCGTGATGACCGGGCTCTTCGGGTCGACGGTTTCGCGGTAGCCCTTGAGCTTCAGGTCGTCGAAGCGTGCGCCGGTCAGGTTGATGGAGCCGGAAAGCGCCGGCGTGTCGATCGCGACGCGGGCGGATTTGCCGATTGCCTGATCGCGGCTTTCGCCTGCGCTCGGGATCGCACCGCCGGGCAGCGCCTGTCCAGGTGCAGCCGGCTGGGCGCCTGGCTGTTGCTGGGTCTGTTGCGCCTGCTGCGCCTGTTCCGCGGCAATGCGGTCCTTCTCCATCTTCGGGCTGACATAGAAGAACTGCCAGGCGATGAGGATCAGCACGGAAAGGGCGATCGCCACGAAATAATTGCGGTTGTTTTCCATCATGATTTCCTGGAACCGGCCGGTGGCCGCTTCTGTTTCGGCTTGTTTTCGATGCGATCCCGAAGCGCCCGAGTCAATGCGTCGAAAGGGGCATTCAGGAGATCGCGCCGGGCGACAATCACATAGTCGTGTCCGGGTTTCATTGCAAACCCGGCCGAAAGCCGCACGGCTTCCTTTAGTCGTCGGCGCATTCGGTTTCGCTCGACGGCATTGCCGTGTTTCTTGGTAACGGTGAAGCCGACGCGGGCTTCTCCCTCCGGATCGTTCCGGTCGAGAACTTCGAGGAGAAATAGCGGGCCTCTGCGGCTTTCACCAGCCCGGACCGCCAAAAACTGCGGACGGCTTTTCAGCCGCCCGACAGCCATCTTGTCTTTATCTGTCGTCATTTGCCCGGACATAAGGTTTCGGGCAGATCCGGCTTACGCCGAAAGACGCTTGCGGCCACGAGCCCGGCGGGCTGTGAGGACCTTGCGCCCACCCTTGGTGGACATACGTGCACGGAAGCCGTGACGGCGCTTGCGAACAAGCTTGGACGGTTGGTAGGTACGCTTCATTTATTTAAATACCGCGGTGTGCGGTCCTTCTTGGGTTTGCATGATGCAAGAGCGTTTACGCGCCGGGCATGGCTCCGCCTACGGGCGGCTCCACCGGACGTGCGCGGCTTATAGGGACAAAAACCCGATAAAGTCAATTCCCGGGCGCCGGCGGCGTGCTCATGAATCGCCGCATGACACCCTAAATCGAGTGGGTCCGATGGGTGCTTTGTTAACCACGCGCATTTTAGCATTTGCTCAGTAGCGTGTAAGCCGTGAGTTACTTTCCCGTTTTAGGCGAGTATGCGGCTGGGGACAGGGACAGGACATGAAAATTCGCGGAAAGATAAACCTCATCGTCGGCATCATGAGTCTGCTGGCGATAGCGATCACCGGTATGTCGTTGCTGATCGTGAGCGAGTACAACCAACGGCTCGGTGAATACCAGAACGCCTCCGACCGGGCTTTCAAGGGCGAGCGGCTCAATCGCCTGGTAACGGCGGTGGTGATGGAGGCGCGCGGCATCTATGCGGCGCCAACGGTCGAGAAGGCAAAGCCTTTTGCCGAGGGAATTCTCAAGAACCTCGACAAGATCGACGCGCTGCTCACCGAGTGGCGGCCGCTGGTGCCGGCCGACGTCCTGCCCGCCTTCGATACCCTCGTCGAACGCGCGGAGGAATTCAAGACGTTCCGAAGCGAGACGGCCCGCCTCGGCACGCAGGTTGCGCCGAAAGCTGCCAACGAGCAGGGCAACAACGAAGCGAACCGGGCCAACCGCAAGGCGTTCCAGGCTGAAATCGACGTGGTCGTCGACGAGAACCTTGCCTCGCTTCAGACGATCACCGCGGATCTGGCCGACTACAAGCGCTCGATCGTGCTGATCGTCCTTGCAACCGCTGCCCTGGGCATGCTGGCCGGGATCGGTGCCGCCTTCTATATTGCGACCAATCACCTCAGCCGCCCGATTCTCGATCTGACGGGCAAGATGAAGCTGCTTGCCGGCGGCGATCTCTCGGTCGACGTGCCCTTCGCCGGGCGCAAGGACGAGATCGGCGACATGGCGGCGGCGGTCGAAGTCTTCAAGCAGAACAGCCTCGCCGTGCGCGAGCTCAACGCGCAGGAAGAGATCCTGCGCGAAAAGAGCGCGGACCTGCAGTCGAGCATCGCCACGGTCGTCGCGGCGGCTGCGGCAGGGGATTTCACCAGGCGCATCAGCAAGGACTACGACAACGACGATCTCAACCGCTTTGCGGCGAGCGTCAACGAACTGGTCAACAGTGTCGACACGGGCATCGCCGAGACCCGGAGGGTCATTGCGAGCCTGGCGACGGGCGACCTCACGCAAAGCATGAAGGGCCAGTTCCAGGGCGCCTTCGCCGAGTTGCAGACGAACGTCAACGATACTTTGCAGACCCTGCAGAAGACCTTGCGCGAGGTCCGCATGACGACGGACTCGATCAACGGGAACTCTACGGAGTTGCGCAGTGCCGCCGACGACCTGTCCAAGCGGACGGAGCAGCAGGCCGCAGCTCTGGAGGAAACCTCGGCGGCGCTCGACGAGATAACCGCCGCGGTTCGCAATTCGACGGAGCGGGCCCAGGAAGCGACCGTCATGGTCACGGAGGCGAAGGACAGCGCAGCGGAGTCGGCATCGGTCGTCCGCAACGCCATCGATGCCATGGGCCGGATCGAACAGGCATCGAGCGAGATCGGCCAGATCACCAACGTCATCGACGAGATCGCCTTCCAGACGAACCTGCTGGCCCTCAATGCCGGCGTCGAGGCGGCGCGCGCCGGTGATGCCGGCAAGGGTTTTGCCGTCGTTGCGCAGGAGGTCCGCGAGCTCGCCCAGCGTGCAGCCAGCGCCGCCAAGGATATCAAGTCGCTGATTTCAAAATCGGGCGGCGAGGTGGCCACCGGCGTCAAGCTCGTCCAGGCGACGGGAGCGGCGCTCGGCCAGATCGAGACGCGGGTCCTCAAGATCAACGATCACATCCATTCGATCGCGACGGCCGCACGCGAGCAGTCCACGGGCCTCGGGGAGGTCAGCACCGCCGTAAACCAGATGGATCAGGTCACCCAGCGCAACGCCGCCATGGTGGAGGAGGCGAATGCCGCCACGCACAAGCTGTCTGCCGAGGCCGACAATCTCGCCAACCTCATCGCCTACTTCAAGGTCGAGCGCGAGGCGGTGCGGACGGTCGCGCCGGCAAGGGATGCGAGCCGGCCGGTGGCCTCGCCCGCCCGCCGCATGATGGGCACGGTCGCGCGCGCATTCGGCAACGGCTCCGCTGCGGTCGCCCGCGACGATTGGGAGGAGTTCTGAGGGGGCCCGCTGCAGCGCTGCAGTCGCCCGATTTCCAGCTTCGCTCGCGGTGAACTGCCGGTCGCCGCGAGCGGCATTTCCGAGATGAGCTTCCCTCGGGGAGACGCCGCCGGCACTTTCACGCCGGCGTGACTTGCCGCCGCGGCCCGGTCACGCCGTCGTTTGTCGACGCGACGATTCGTTATTGGTTCGGGGGGTGAATTCCTTCTAATTCAGGGGCAGAATCTCACCGAAGGCAGATCGCATGAGCCATGGTATCAGCAACGGGGCAGAAGAAGGTCCGGCTCTCGAACCCTCGTCGAGCCGGCGAGACCTTCGGCTTGTTCCGCAACGCTCTCCCTGGCGCTTCCTGCCGATTTCGCTTCTGCTTGCGGGCGGCGTCCTTGGCTATGCCTACGGCCTGCAGGACTATGTCTCGCTGTCTGTGCTCGCCGACCAGCGCGAGACGCTCGCCGCCCATGTCGCCGCCCATCCGGTCAGTTCGGCTCTCGTCTTCTTCGCGATTTATGTCGCGGTGGTGGTCTTCTCCATACCGGCGGCATCGGTGCTGACGATCTCCGCCGGTTTCCTTTTCGGCTGCCTTGCAGGCGCGGCTATCACGGTTCTTGCCGCCACACTCGGGGCTTGCCTGCTGTTCATCGCCGCGCGCGGTGCCTTCAGCGACATCCTGAGGCGCCGTGCCGGCGGCGTCCTGGAGCGCCTTGCCGATGGATTTCGGGACAACGCCTTCCTCTATCTCCTGATCCTGCGGCTCGCGCCGATCTTTCCTTTCTTCCTGATCAACATCGCGCCCGCCTTCTTCGAGGTGAAGCTGCGCACCTATGCGCTCGCGACGCTGGTCGGCATTATTCCGGGCACTCTCGCCTATACCTGGCTCGGCCGCGGCCTCGGCGACGTGATCGCTCTTGCTGCCGCAAGCGGCCGTGAATTCACCGTTGCCGATTTCGCCACCAGGGATATCTCGCTGGCGCTCGTCGCCCTTGCATCGATTGCTGCATTGCCTCTGGCATTCAGGGTAATACAGTCGCGCCGCAAAGGTGCATGACGGAGGCGGAGGGCCTAGCCGCGTGGCGAAAATACTGACACCCGACATCTGCGTGATCGGCGGCGGTGCCGCCGGGCTCTCCGTGGCCGCCGGGGCGGCCGCTTTCGGCGTGCCCGTCGTTCTGGTCGAGCACGGCCGGATGGGCGGCGATTGCCTGAATTACGGCTGCGTGCCGTCAAAGGCTCTGATCGCAGCGGCCAAACATGCGGACGCGGTCCGCAAGGCTGCGGAATTCGGCATTGCCTCGGCGGAACCGATCGTCGACCATGAGCATCTGGCGGCACGCATCCAATCCGTGATCGAAGCCATTGCACCGCACGATTCCGCGGAGCGCTTCACGAGCCTCGGCGTCGAGGTGATCAAGGAAACGGCCCGCTTCGTGGACGACCGCACGGTCGCTGCCGGCGACCGCCTGATCCGCGCCCGCCGCTTCGTGATCGCCACCGGCTCCTCCCCCGCCGTTCCCCCGATCCCCGGACTTGCGGAGACGCCGTTCCTCACCAACGAAACGCTCTTCGGCCTGAAACGCTTGCCGCGACATCTCCTCGTCATCGGCGCAGGCGCGGTCGGCCTCGAGATGGCCGGGGCTCACCGGCGGTTGGGCGCCGATGTGACGGTCGTGGACGGTGCCGCGGCTCTCTCCGGTCAGGACCCGGAGCTGGCGGCGATCGTGCTCGACGGGCTGCGTGCGGAAGGCATGCTCCTGCACGAGCGTACGGCGATCCGCTCGGCGGAGCAAACGGAGACGGGAATCCGGCTCCTCTGCGAGAACGAGAGCGGCCCTTTCGAGATCGAAGGGAGCGACCTGCTGGTGGCTGCCGGTCGTGCTCCCAATCACGGATCGCTCGACCTCGATGCGGCCGGCATCCGCCATTGCCCGAAACACGTAGAGGTCGGGGCTGACCTGAGGACGAGCAACCGTCGCGTCTATGCGGTCGGAGACGCGGCGGGCGGCCTATTCACGCATCAGGCGAGCTATCACGCCCGGCTGGTGCTGCAGCAGATCCTTTTCCGCCTGCCGGGGCGCGAAAGGACGACCATCGTTCCGCAGGTGATCTTCACCGCGCCCGAACTGGCGCAAGTGGGGCTGACGGAGGAGCGCGCGCGGGAGACCGCCCGGGGGGCAAGAACCGTTCGGCTGGACTTTTCCGCGAGTGATCGCGCCCGCACCGACGGGTTGGATCGAGGGCTGATCAAGATCGTCGTCGGCAGGCGCGGTCGGGTTCTCGGCGCCGGAATTGCCGGCCCTGGAGCGGGGGAGATGATCGGTCTCTGGGCCTTCGCCGTCGCCAACCGCCTGACGCTCAGGCATTTCCAGACTTATGTCGCACCCTATCCGACGCTCTCGGAGATTGGAAAACAGGCGGCGATCTCCTATTATTCCCCCATGGCGCGAAATCGCCTTCTGCGGACCGCGATCCGGTTCCTGCGGAACTTCGGCTGATCCAGAGCAATTCCAGGAAAAGTGCGCAGCGGTTTTCCGTCCGGAGTTGCGGCAAAACAAAGGAATCGATCACGATGACCTTAGGTCTAGTCATCGTGATCCAGGGAATCTTTATGGTAGAAGACGCGCGTCCGGCCAATGCGAGTGCGGCACCCCGAGCGGCGGTCGGCTTTCTTGGCGGGCTTTCCGGCAAATTGCTGCTGCTGACGGTCGCCTTCGTGATGTTGGCCGAAGTGCTGATCTTCGTGCCTTCCGTCGCCAATATGCGCATTCGCTGGCTGCAGGACCGCCTGAACACCGTGGCGGCGGCGGCCGTCGTGGTCGACGGACTTCAAAATGTCGAGCTGCCCCGCGCCGTGCAGCGCGAGACGCTGATGGCGACCGGGACGAAGGCCATCGTCATCCGCCGCAAGGATGCCTCCCGGATGATCGCCAGCGTCGACATGCCCCCCGCGATCGACGGCGAATACGACATAGCCAACTTCACGGCTCTCGGCGCGATCCGGGACGCCTTCGACACGCTCATCTTCGGCGGCAACCGGGTGGTGCGCGTCTATGGCCCGCTGGGCGAAGGCGATGCGACGATCGAGCTGGTGATGAAGGACGCCAAGCTGCGCACGGCCATGCTCGTCTATTCGCGCAACGTCTTCCTCCTGTCGATCGCCATCTCGCTGATCACCGCGGCGCTGATCTTCCTCGCCATCAATCGCATGCTGATCCTCCCGATCAGGCGGCTGACCAAGAGCATGCAGGAATTTTCGGGCGAGCCGTCGAGCCCCGAGCGCGTGCTGGTGCCGCCGGAAGGCAAGGACGAACTGGCGGTCGCCGGTCAGCATCTGGCGAGCATGCAGCGCGAATTGCAGAGAACCCTGAAGCAGCAGAAGAGCCTTGCGGAGCTTGGCCTTGCCGTTTCCAAGATCAACCACGACATGCGCAACATCCTGTCCTCCGCACAGCTCATTTCCGATCGCCTGGCCGACGTCGACGATCCCGTCGTCAAACGCTTCGCGCCGACATTGCTCCGGACCATCGACCGCGCCGTCGGCTATACGCGCGAAGTCCTCTCCTACGGCCGCACGACGGAGGCCGAGCCGCACCGCCGTTTCCTGGCGCTGCGGCCGCTGGTCGAGGATGTGGCCGAACTGCTCGCCGTCGATCGCCAGGACGGTATCGATTTCGAGATACAGGTCCGCGATGACATCGAGGTCGATGCGGACAGCGAGCAGCTGTTCCGCGTCGTCCACAATATCTGCCGCAACGCGGTCGAGGCGCTGGCCAATTACAAGCCGGAGGATGGCTCCGAGCGGCGGATCTCGGTTTCCGCGGTGCGTACCGGCAGCGTGGTGACCATTTCGATCGACGACACCGGCCCCGGCATGCCGGCCAAGGCACGCGAAAATCTCTTCGCCGCCTTCCGCGGCTCGGCGCGCTCCGGCGGAACGGGCCTGGGCCTGGCGATCGCCCGCGAACTGGTGCTCGCCCATGGCGGAACGATCGCCCTTGTCGAAAAGCCCACTCCCGGCACGCTGTTTCGCATAGAACTGCCGGACCGCCCGGTGCGGCTCGATGCCTTCCGCGCCAAGGGACGTTCCTGAGATTCCGTCCCTTCCCGGCATCGTCGTAAAAATGAAATTTTTTCCCGAAGGCGCTTGCAATCGCCGAAAGGACGCTTTAGAGGATCGCCACGCAAGCGGTGGTCACCGCTTCCAGGCACGCACCCGTAGCTCAGCTGGATAGAGCACCAGACTACGAATCTGGGGGTCAGGAGTTCGAATCTCTTCGGGTGCGCCATTTCCTTTCAAATGGTTTCGTTATTGCCCCATTACGGGATGCGGAAACCGCGCACACTTTTCCTCATCCACGCTTTGGGGCTATCCCTTGAGGAAACAGCTTCAACCTGCCTTCTTCAATCCGGCAGCCTTTCTAAGGTCGTCATTCATCCGGCTCTGCCAGCCTTTGCCGGTTGCCTTGTAGTGCTCGATGACATCCGGATCGAGGCGAATGGATATCTGCTGCCTAGGGTTCTCAACGGCTGGACGGCCCCTGGCGCCCTTGATGCTCTCGGCCAGGTCTGGGAAGGCTTCGGCGAATGGCTTAGCTTTGGCTAGTTGTTCGTCGGTGGCCTCAGGAGCGTCTGGGTCACTAGCTATCTTGCGTTGGATAGCTGCCTCCTCCTTGTCGGAGATATGGCGGATGCGGCGGGATAGGCTGGTCATAATAAGCTCCTTTCCTTCCTGCTGGCGTCACGCATGGAGATAATCGAAATGCCTTCCGAGCCAAGCCGGGCGAAGACTACGGCGATAACGCCATTGCGCAAAACGCCGATAGCCATGAAGCGGCCTTCCTTGGCTGGGACGACCACAGACGAAGCGAAGAACTCCATGTCGAGTTCGGCGATATCATAGCCGTGTTTTCCTATGTTGATCTGGCGCTTTGTTTCGTCATAGGTGATCTTCATGCATTTTTGTATCACATTTAATCCCAATTGCAAGAATAAAAGTGATACAGAAAAGGTGAGGAATTTGGATGCCCGACGAACAAAGCCTGCTTCCTGCACAATGGTGAGGCCCAGCTTCAAGACGTGGCCTAAACGCTTGCTCTGGTCTACCTCGCTCGCCTGCCGTGATGTTGGAGAAGCGCCGGAGGTCCGGCACCGTCTCGTCAGGAAGATGACGAGCGCTCATTGTCTCGGCGCGAGGCCATCGAGCAGGAAGTCGAGGCCTTTCCGGAAGGCGCCGTCCCAATCGTTGTCCAGCAGCAGGCGGGAGCGTTCGATCGTCGGGTAGTGTTCGCTGAGACGTGTGAGGCGCTGCTGTGCCGCGGCCCTGTCTTCGTCCGAGAGGCCGAAGCTCGCCCGGGTGATGGTGGCGCCCATCACATAGTTCCAGAGCGACCATATCGCGGCGTTCAGATCTGCGTCGGCTACACCGGCTCCGGACAAGGTCCTGCTCAGCAGTTCCAGGCGGCTGAGGATGTTCGGGCCGAGTGCCCGGCGCGGCAGCAGCGATGCCGACCAGGGATGGCGCAGCATGCCGGCGCGCCAGTCCTCGAGCATATGAACGACTTTTCCGCGCCAATCTCGAGACTCGACCATTTGCGGCGGCCCGCGGTATACGAGCACCGAGTCGAGCGCCAGATCAAAGACATCCTCCTTGTTGTCGACGTGCCAATACAGGCTCATCACGCCCGAGCCGAGGCGATCGGCCAGGCGACGCATCGTCAATCCGTCTATTCCCTGGGCGTCCAGCAGTTCTACCGCGGTCGCCACGATGCGCTCCCGGGAGAGAGACGGCTCACTGCGCGCCTCCGGCACCCGGGGCGATACACCTGTCCGTTGAGGCCGTTTGCTCGGGGCGCCGCTGCGTTTGGCCGTCATCCGTCTTCCTTGCTGATCAGAATGCCGATCTAACCCGACGAACCTGCGAATGTCGATCCTGAACGGTTGACTCGTACAATGTACGATGGCACGGATAGTACATCGTACGAGTCGGATCATACGGCAGTAAAAGTTCAATCCCGGAGGCGGCGAGGCT
Organism: Ensifer sp. D2-11; assembly: GCF_054161295.1. Taxonomy (NCBI): domain Bacteria; kingdom Pseudomonadati; phylum Pseudomonadota; class Alphaproteobacteria; order Hyphomicrobiales; family Rhizobiaceae; genus Ensifer; species Ensifer sp. D2-11. The sequence continues at coordinate 2,782,935 of NZ_CP096433.1, read as the reverse complement.
CTATTGCCCGCAGTCCCCGGAGCCAAGAGAAAAACATGCCACGCGCAATCACGCGTCTGCTTATCGGAGGGCTGATCATCATGACCATGGGCGTTCCCGCTGCGACGACAGCGAATGAGAATGATCTCAAGCTGACCATCGTCAATCCGAAAAACCTCTACGACCCGACGCCGAACGGCTACAGCACGGCAGTGATCGTGCCCCGCGAGGGCCGGGTGGCCTATATCTCGGGACAGGGCGGCCAGGACCGCAGCGGAGCCTTGTCGCCCGACTTCGCTGTCCAGGTCCAGCAGGCCTATGCAAACCTGCGCACTGCCCTCGATGCGCTCGGTGCCAGGCCGGATCAGGTCGCCAAGCTCACGGTCTTCGTCGTCGATCACGACATGTCCAAGCTTGAGGTGCTGACCAGGAACGTGAAGGAAATGTTCGGCGCGGCGCTGCCGGCGCAGACTTTGATTCCCGTTCCCAAGCTTGCAATCGACCCGATGCTCTTCGAAGTCGATGCCGTCGTAATGCTGGAATAGTGGCGGCGGCATATCAGGCGCGAATGCCAACGGAGAGGGCGAGTACCGAGGGGCTGCCCTGGGGCCGGCCGACCGCAACCAGCCGTCGCAGGATCGCGATCCCTTCGAGGGCTGGAAGGAATGAGCCTGTGGATGCTCGATACCAAAGCTATCCTCGTCTCCTCCGCCGCCGATTGCAGTTATCATGGCAGCGCCCTAAAACAGGCGAATGAACCGGATCGAGAAGCTACCGCCTGCCTTCGAGCGCTTCGATGAAATGCTGGGCGTGCTCGATTTCGCGATCTTCGAGAATGCAGGCGGTACGGAGGAGGAGATCCTTTCGGCAGTGCCGCAGGCGTTGCGTCACTTCCATAGATTCGACGCCGGGAAGCTGCGCGCTCTGGGAAGCCGGCGCATCTGCGAAAAGGCATTCTTCGGCGACTGGTACGACCCGGACAGCGGCAGCCTGCTGAGGCTCGGCTCCTATAAAACCGCCGACGGATCGCAGTTGACGGATCCGGTCTTGAGTTCGCTCGACGATGTGAGGATCATGTCGGGTGCGAGCTCTTGCCCTGAGCCTGGAGGGCAGTTCGCCTACGCCTTTTCGCATCCACCCTATCCACTGAACGCCCGGCCTGGCGAAGTGCAGGCGGTGTTCGAGGAGATCAGGGATTTTATCTTGCCGCCGCTCCACCGAAGCGAAATTCTCGACTGGTCCGACGCGCGGCTGCCGGAGGTTTCCGACTATTTCGAAGACGGCGCCGAATGGTGGGGCGTCTTCCTGTTCAGTGTCCACATACCATCCATGCGGCGCCTCACCATCATTGCGGGCTCGACGACGGACTGAGCGCTGGATTCCCGCCGCGGCTTGATTTCCTCATCCCGCCTTATCGAAAAAGTGCTATTGATTCGGCCGTTCGGGTTTGAGGGGCAGATGCGTCTGAAAGATTGTTACAATTTCCACGATTTCCGTCTGATGGCAAAACGGCGCCTGCCGTCGCCGATCTTCAACTATATCGATGGCGCGGCCGATGACGAGGTCACCTACCGGCGCAACACGGCTGCGTTCGAGGGCTGCGATCTGGTTCCGAATGTCCTGCGCGGCGTCGGCGACGTCGACATGTCGGTGACCGTCATGGGGCAAAGGCTGGCGATGCCCGTCTATTGCTCGCCGACGGCGCTTCAGCGTCTGTTCCACCATCAGGGCGAACGTGCGGTGGCGGCAGCGGCTGCGAAGTTCGGCACCATGTTCGGTGTCTCCTCGCTCGGCACCGTCAGTCTGGAAGAGGCCCGGCGGATTTGCGACGGTCCGCAGGTCTACCAGTTCTACTTCCACAAGGATCGTGGATTGAACCGCGAGATGATGGCGCGCGCCAAGCAGGCCGGCATCGAGGTGATGATGCTGACGGTCGACAGCATCACCGGGGGCAATCGCGAGCGCGACAAGCGAACGGGGTTTGCCATTCCTTTCAAGCTCAATCTCGCCGGTATCACGCAATTTGCGATCAAGCCCTCCTGGGCGGTCAACTATGTTCGCCATGAGCCTTTCAGGCTGCCCCAGCTGGAAAACCATGTCGATATGGGCCGCGGCGCGATGTCGATAAGCCGCTATTTCACCGAGATGCTCGATCCGTCCATGTCCTGGGACGACGTCGCCGAGATGGTGCAGCACTGGGGCGGCCAGTTTTGCCTGAAAGGCGTGATTTCGGTCGAGGATGCCAAGCGCGCGGTCGAGATCGGCTGCACCGGAATCGTGCTCTCCAATCACGGCGGGCACCAGCTTGACGGTTCACGCACCGCATTCGACCAGCTTGACGAGATCGTCCAGGCCGTCGGGGACAGGATAGATGTGATGATGGACGGCGGCGTGCAGCGCGGCACCCATGTGCTCAAGGCGCTCTCGCTGGGAGCGAAGGCGGTCGGGCTTGGCCGTTACTATCTCTTCCCGCTCGCTGCGGCAGGACAGGCTGGCGTCGAACGGGCGCTCGAACTGATGCGTGTCGAGATCGAACGCGGCATGAAGCTGATGGGCTGCTCATCGGTCGACGAGCTTACAAAAGAAAACCTGCGTTTCCGGTGAGGAAGCACTTCGCGTTGCCGCCAGGGCATATGCACTTCTGATCCTCTCGCGGGACCATTGCCTTGGGGGCAGATGGTAAACGGTTTGACGTTCGCATGCCCAAACGATGCCACGGGCAGAACGCAGAAGTGGAAACGAGAGCCCGCCGCAAATATTCTCCCCCACAAGGGGGGGAGACGACAAGCGGCTTGACCTTCACCTATCCCGAACGATGGCGTCCCCGACTGAAGCGCGCCTCGCAGGCATTTTCCGAATCACCCCCCGCCTTCAAGGGCAAAGCAGCTTTTTCCGTTGCTCGCGAGAACACCGCGCCGGCGATGATATGCGATCTTCATCGCACGTGTTTTCTTCCTGTGGTTGTAAACAAAACAGCTATTTGCCGGCAGTCGGGCCCGGATTCGGCAGGGCCCCGCATGTTGGCGACGGCAGCGTCGAGTCGAAATTTCCCCTAAAATTGTTTTGGTTATTTGCATATAAGCGGTCATATCCTGCAACTCCCGTTCGAAATCGGTCACGGGAAGGCGAGTTATGCGAGCGAATTCTAGCGTCTTGGAAGCAGGCTACCGGCAGACAAATCGGTGGCGCAGGAAATTATCGACGCATCTTTTGGTTGCGTCTGCGAGTATAATGGGGTTCGCGTCGTCGGCGCTTGCGGCGCCGCCTGCGGCCGGTACCGTCATCGGCAATCAGGCGGTTGCGACCTTCGAGTCTGGCGGGCAGACCTTCTCGGTCACCTCCAACCTGGTCCAGACGACGATCAACACCATCGCCGGCGTTCAGATCGAGACCGATACGACAAAATCCGCCGTCGCCGGCGGCAAGGTGCTCTTTCCGCACACCATCACCAATGTCGGTAACGCGGCGGACAGGTACGACCTTACGACTTCCGACTTCGGTACCGGCCTTTCCTTCGTCGGCATCTATGCCGATGGCGATTGCGACGGCGTGCCCGATACGCTGACATCGATCGACCAGACCGGCTCGCTCAACGCGGGCGAAAGCGCCTGCGTGGTCGTGGAGGTCAATGTCGCGGCCGGAACGACCGGCAGTCCCACCTTCAAGATCACCGCGGCGAGCACGCTGACCACGGCCGGCAATTTCGAGGCCGGCACTCCGAACGAACCTAACGACTTCAACACGGATACCGTGAGCGTCACGACCGGTGCCGTTTTCGAGTTCACCAAGACCATGAGCCTGCTCGACGACCGGGACGGGTCGAGTTCGGTCACCCCCGGCGACACCGTGCGCGTCCGCTTCAACTACAGCAATACCGGCGGAGCGGATGCGACGAAGGTGATCATCACGGACCTGCTGCCAGGCGAATTGACATACGTGGCCGGAACGGGTCGGTGGTCCGACGGCGGGACCATGACGGATACCGGAGGAGACGAGGAGTTCACCAACGGCCAGGGTCACACGATATCCTATTCGTTTGGTGACCTCACGGTGAAAGCGACGCTGTCCGCCGTGCCTGTCGGCAGAACCGGCTATATCGAGTTCGTCGGTGCGGTCGCCACCGGCGCAGCCGGCACGATTTCCAACACCGGTACGATCGACTCGGATCAGACCGACCTGCAAACCTCGAACGAGGCTCGCCTCGTCATCGACAACGACGATGCCATCGGTGTCACGCTGGCCGATACGGCCGCTGCAAACACGAGCTACGACGGTCGCCCAGCGACCGATTTGCCGGACGACAGTTACTTCAACGGCTCCGCATCGGACTCCACCACCGACGAGGATGGTGAATCGAACGAAGGTGAAGCAAACGATGCCATTGCCTATGTAACGACCTATCTTCCCTCGAGCATCCCCGTGCCTTTCGAAGTGATCATCACCAATCACTCGAATGCGGCTCAGAGATTCGATCTTTCAGTTGCGACGGGCAATTTTCCTGCCGGAACGACGTTCAACTTCGCGACCACGGACGGAGCGCCCGTCCTCGACACGAATTCGAACGGCCGGCCGGACGTCCAGGTGGGCGCGAATTCGGTAGCGAAGTTCTTCGTGCGCGCCAATTTGCCGGACGGGGCGGCACGCTCTGCCGGCGCAGAGCCGGCCTGGGAAGCGACGGTGACGGCGACCGCCGTCAGCAATCCCGCCGTGTCGAACCGCACGAGATTGCGGATCTCGAGCGGAGTCGGCGGCGGCACCGTCGACCTGCAGAACGCGGGCGAACTGGCGGCAGGTCTCAATGTCGACAATGATGGCGCCCCCTGGACGACCGTGACGACGAATCCTGGTCAGGCCGCCGAATTCACCTTGGTGGTCAAAAACAATCGTTCGGTTTCCGACAGCTTCAATCTGTCCTTCAGCGGCTCGAATTTCGCGCCCGGCTCCATGCCGGCCGGCTGGCAGGTGGTGTTCAGGAATGCCGACGGCACGGTCACCAATACGGGCGTGATCGCACCGGGCGGGTCCGCGACGTTCACCGCCGTCGTAACCCCGCCGGCCACGGCTGCGCCCGGCAACACGGATGTTTACTTCCGCGCCGCTTCGGCGAGCAGTGCGGCGGTCGTCGATACCAAACTGGACCGCGTCACAGTCGGCCAGGTCGTCGACCTCTCCATTCGCACCGACCAGACCGCTCAGGCGGCGCCCGGCGGCGTCGTGGTGATGACCCACACGCTGGAGAACCTCGGGAACGTCGCGATCACCAACGGTCCCATCGGCTATAACCCGGATTTTCCGAGCTTCGCGGAAACGCTTCGCGTGGACGCGAACGGCAACGGCGTGCTGGACTCCACCGACGCTACGGTGACGAGCATTGCCAATATCTTGACCGCGCTCGACAAGACGGAACTCGCCCCCGGGGACAGGGTGCTGCTGTTTTCACGGGTCCAGGCACCCGCCAGCGCGGTGGGAGGACTTTCCGAGAGCGCGAGAATCATCGTGAGCAGCAGCCTCACCGCGGCAGGCGGGGCAACGGTGGAGGATGAAAATCCGAGCAACAACACGGTCACCGAAACCGTCACCATCGTGTCCGGCAACGTCGTGGTGATCAAGGAACAGGCGGTCGACGCCGATTGCAACGGCACGGCCGACAGCGGCACCGCGTTCTCGTTCACCCAGGCGGGGCAGGCGGCCGATCCGGGCGCATGCGTCGTCTATCGCATCACGGCGACCAATATGGGCACGGCAGATGCGACGGAGCTCAGAATCGACGACGCAACGCCGGCCTACACCACCTATGTCGGATCGTCCGGCACGGCGACAACCGGCGCTTCTGAGGCGGAGCTGACGCTTCAGCCGGCCGATGGCGCGACGGGTGCCATTCGCTCTACGCACGGCACCCTGGCCCCGGGGCAGGTCGCGCGGCTCACCTTCCGGGTGAGGATCGACCAGTAGCCCTCCTCGGTCGGCGGGCGGGCAGGGGCGTCTCCTGCCCGCACCGCATGTCGGGCACTTCCAGGCGAGCACAATCGGGAAAATAATGCGGGGAATACGCGGGATAGTTGGCAGGGTCATGGCGTGTCTGGCGGCGTTCGCCGCCCTGTGCCCGGCCGTCGCCCTTGCCGTTCCCGCTCCTGCCGGCGCGCTCATCGAAAGCCAGGCCGTCGTCTCGTATTTCAATACCGAACTCGGCATCTACGAGTCCGTATCGACCAATGTCGTGGTCACCCGCGTCAATTCGGTGAAAGCCATCGAGGTGGTTTCCGACCAGACCGTTTTCATGGCGCCGGCTTCGGTCGGCCAGTTCGCATTCTTCATCCGCAACACGGGCAACGCTCCCCTCAGTCCGTCGGCCACCCTCGAGCAGGTCGCCGGCCACCATGCCAATCTCGTCGATATCCGCGCCGTCATAGATCAGAATCGCAACGGAACCGCCGATCCCGGCGAGTGGGAACTGACGCCGGACATGGCGATCGAGCTGCCGGTGGGTGGCGAGCTTCCCGTCATCGTGCAATTCGCAACGCCGGCGTCCTCGCATGATGGCCAGCTCGCGGCTCTCCGGCTGAGTGCGAAGGACGGAAGTGTTGCGGACGCAGCCACCGGCACGGTCATCATGTCCTCCACGGGCCTCGTTCTCGAAAAATCCGCCAGGGAGAATGAAGTCCAGGCAGGCGGCAGGCTGCGTTATGGACTGCGGCTGCGCAACAACGGCGCGAATGCCGTGGCAGCCTACGCGCAGCTCGACGGAAGCTCCATTCTCATCGACGGGGCTGCGGCATCCGGCATCCTCGTGCGCGACGCGCGGCCGCTCAATACGCGCGTCGTCAACGCGGAATCCGCCGCCGGCTTCGTAGGCCTGTATCATGTCGCCGGACAGCCCACGCACACATATGTGACGACCCTTCCGAAGGATACGTCGGCGGTCGATGCCGTCGCCTTCTTCAGGGCAGGCGATTATCCGGGCGGCTTCTCGGCCAATCTCGCTTTCGAGGTCGCCGTCGCCGGCAATGCCCAGGAAGGCTTCATCCTCAACGAGGCCTCGACATGGCAGCAGTCGGGGGAGGATCTGGTGGAGGTCCGGTCCAATCTCGTTCGCACGCCCGTAGAGGGCGGCGAGGCGGCGCTGACCTATGCGGCGCCGGACGGCCGGCCGATCTCGACCGCAGCCCTCAACAGCAACGTTCGCCTCCATCTGAGCGCGGCCGCGTGCAACACGACCCCGGGTGCGGACAGCGTCCGGATCCGGATCGCGACCGATCCGGAGGCGGATCTGGAGACGGCCGTCGCGACGGAAACCGGACCCAATACCGGCCTCTTCACGACCGCGCTCATTCCCATTCAGCGGGTTCTGCCGGTCGTGCAGGGCGACAACGTCGTGTCCGGGGACCGGAACACGAAAGTCTCCGCGAGCGCCACATGCGGCGGTCAGACCGTGTCCGCCATTCTCACCGTCAATCCGGGCGGGTTCGTCTTCCATTCCGCCAGCAATGTCGCGATACCGGGTGCAACGGTCATCCTTTACGATGCATCCGGAGCGGAGATCGAGCGCATCGTGTCCGATGCCGACGGCTTCTATGTCGTGAGCGCGGCGCAGAACGCGGGCGCGTACCGGATCGAAGTGCTGCCGCCCGAAGGCTTTTCATTCCCTTCCGAACGCAAGGTGTTCCCCGCTTTGGGCCGCAACGTGGATGCCGAAGCCTCCTACGGAGCTGCGTTTACGACAACGGGCGCTTTCAGCGGCATCGACATTCCGCTCGATCCGGACGCTTCATCGGTCCTGCGCCTCGAAAAATCGGTCGATGAGGCCAATCCCGCGCCCGGCGATATTCTGGTCTATTCGCTCACCCTGACCAATACGACCGGCATTGGGCTCGTCAGCGCCGCAATCCGTGACGGCTTGCCGAAAGGTATATCCTATCTCGAAGGCACGGCCCGGCTCGACGGCAGGCCGGTCGAGGTCTCCGGCTTCCCCGGCCGGAATCTCGCCTTCGACCTCGGCTTCGTCGGTCCCGACGACACGGTGGCCTTGACCTATATGGCTGCCGTCGACCCCACCGCCCAGGGCCGGCTTGCCAACGTCGCCCTTGCTTCGGGCAACCTGGCCGGCAGGGGGGAAGTGGTTTCCAACGAGGCTCGCGCTCTGGTACGCATCCAGCGCGACGGCGGCGTCTTCAGCGACGAGGGCGTCGTCCTCGGAAAGGTCTATGCCGACCTCAACGGTAACGGGCAGCAGGATCGCTATCTGGCGGCCGGCCACAAGGCGGCGGACGGTGCGTTGGAGCGCGTGGAGCCGGGGGTTCCGGGCGTCAAGCTCCAGTTCTCGAACGGAGCGAGCGTCGTCACCGATATCGACGGTAAATATTCGCTGCCCGGACTGCCGCCCGGTTCGCATGTCATCGCCGTTTCGACGCCCACGCTGCCGGCAACGGTAAAGCTTTGGTCGACCTCGGCGCGCGACGCGCTGAGCCCGCAGAGCCGCTATCTGCGTTTGCTGCCGGGGCAGGTGGTGAGCGAATATTTCGCCGTCTCGCCGAGGGAGGGCGTGAGCCGCAAGGAGGTGCTTGCCGAACTCGAGTCGCGCCGGCAGGCCTATGCCGAAAACATCGCCGCCAGCAAGACTGTAAGCGTTCCCGAGCGGCTGAATCCGGGAGGCGAGGAATGGGTGGATTACTTCCGGCGTCTGTCGTCTTCCCGCCGCGAAGCGGCCAAGACCACCGAAACGCAGATCGTCGCGCGGGAACAGTCGGAGGAAGAGGCGGCAGAATCCGGGAATGCCGACGCGTCGCAGGCACTCGCCCTCGACCGCACGCGCGATCTGGAAGCGGAGATCCGCGGGCTCTCGCCGGCACTCGGCTTTCTGGACCTCGAGGCCGACAGCCTGGTCAACAGCGACATCGTCTCGGTCCGCATCAAGGGACCGGCGGAAGGGAAGCTGGGGCTCAATCTCAACGGCGAACCTGTCTCCGATGGGCAGGTCGGCCAGCGGGTCGTCTACGCTGCAGGGGGCGTTCAGGCGGCCGAATATGTCGCGATCCGCCTCGAAGGCGGCCGCAACAGGCTCGAGGCCACTTTTTCCGACCCGTTCGGCAATGTCCGCGAGCGCAATGAAATCACCGTTCTGGCGCCCGGGCGTCCGGCGCGGATCGAACTCGTGGTTCCGCCCGCGGCCTTCGCCGATCCGGCCTCGGCCATCCCGGTGCTGATCCGGTTCGTCGACGCCGACGGCGTTCCCACCCATGCCTCGATGGACGTGACGCTCGAGACCTCCGGCCGGGGCCGGTGGGGGGCCGAGGACATACGGGCGACCGAACCCGGTGTCCAGGTCTTCGTCGACAAGGGCGAGGCCCTCGTCGACTATTATCCGCCGGCGCTCTCCGGCACCCACAAGATCGCGGTGCGCAACGGCCTCGGCCGCTACGAGGCCGAGGTGAAGCTTCTTGCCGACGACAGCAAGCGGATCGTTGCCGGCGTCGTCGAGGGGGTGGTGCGCCTGCCCGGCAGCGTCGAGCCGGCAACGGGGCTGGAAGGTTTCGACGGCGTTACGACCGGCGTCGGCGGCGAGCTCTATCTCCAGGGCAAGATCAAGGGCGACGTTCTTCTGACGCTGCGTTACGACAGTGACCTCGACACCGAGGAGCGGCTGTTCCGCGACATCGATCCGGAACGCTACTATCCGGTTTATGGCGACGCGTCGGAGCGCGGCTATGACGCGCAGTCCCGCTCGCGGCTCTACGTCAAGGTCGAGAAAGGCCTCAACTACGTCCTTTACGGCGATATAGACATCGCGCCGCAGGCGAGCGAGTTCCAGCTCGGGTCCCAGAACCGCCTGCTGACCGGCGCTCAGGCGCATGTGGAGACCGGTCCGGTCACCATCGATCTCTTTGCCGGCCGCACCGACCAGAACCAGGTCATACGCGAGTTTCGCGCCGAAGGGCTGTCCGGTCCCTACAACCTGGATCTGTCGGGCTATGCGGAAGGGTCGGAGCGGGTCGAGGTCGTCACCCGCGACCGGCGCCAGCCTTCGCGCGTGATCGACACCGTGCTGCTGAAGCGCTTCGATGATTATCGGCTCGATTATTTCGGCAATTCGATCATCTTCAATGCGCCGGTACCGGCCTTCGACGATGACGGCAATCCCAATTCCATCCGCGTCACCTACGAGGTCGAGGGGGATGGAGATGCCTATTGGGTCTATGCCGGCGAGGTGCGCTACCGGGTGAACGACCGGATCGCCGTCGGCTATCGCGAAATGCGTTCCGAAGCCGGCAGCACCTTCGACGACCGGCGCACCGTTCGCGGCGGCTATGTTTCGGCCGATCTCGGCACCTAGTCAGAATCAAAACAATCCTGGGACCGTAGGAGGAACCTTAGTAGGAACATGCAGCACCGCTGTTGGTGACCGATCTAGTGCTGCCTCTGCCGGCACTGCTGTAGGGTCCCGCGCTGTTGTGGATGACTATGCCGGGGTAGCTGTTGGGTCCGTCTCGACTGCCGCAAATAGTGCCGTCGCTTTGGGTCACTTCGCACAAGCGCTTGGAAGTGGTTCTTTGGCGATGGGACGCCAATCCGCCTCAGCCGGCGTAAGTTCGATCGCGTTTGGTTATGTTAGCTACGCCAATTCAAATGGAGCGGTTGCTATTGGAGCCACAGCATTCGCAGCCAATGTGCGGGCAATCGCGATCGGTGGAACGGTAGGCTCGGGATGGGCGGCGGATGGTACAGCGCCCGAGCAGACCAAGGCCGGGGGCTCCCAGTCGATCGCCATGGGCGTGCGTGCGCGTACGAAATCGCTGGTAGTCGACGACCCGGATACGGTGGCCAACGAAGCGGACCCGGGCGGCGCGTCTGACGCCATTGCAATCGGTACGGATGCACAGGCCAATGGCGACCGGTCTCTCGCCATCGGCAGACAGAATCAGGCCGGCAATGAGCAATCCATCGGCATCGGCGCGGGCAACACGGCAACAGGCAAACTCTCGATCGGCATCGGCAGCAGCAACGTGGCCAGCGGCGAGCAATCCCTAAGCCTCGGCGCCGGCAACAATGCCCTGGGGCAGGGCTCCATCAGCATCGGTACCGAAACCACAGCCGGCGGTCTCCGGTCGATCGCTTTCGGCGTGCGCGCGAGTACGAAAGAAGCCAATCTAGATATTCCGGATGACGTGGCCGCGATCGACGCCATCGCTATCGGTACCGATACCAAGGCCAACGGCGACCGGTCCGTCAGCATCGGAACGGGCAGTCAAGCCAGCAGCGGAGCCGTCAGTATTGGCGATGCAGCCAAGGCTGTGGGTGACAAATCCGTCAGTATCGGTACCGAAAGCTGGGCCGATGGCGACGAATCGGTCAGCATCGGCCTCGTCAACAACGCCGGGTTTGAAGGGAATGACCGAATCAAAGGCGGGCAAACCTCTGTGAGCCTGGGAGCCTTCAATCAGTCGCCGGGCATCGAGGCCATTGCTATCGGTGCCAGAAACGAAGCCAATGCGGATCGGTCGATTGCAATCGGCTCGCGTGCGAAAACGAAGGCCGCCGATCCGGCGCAGGCGGACGGCGGTGCGCGCGACGCCGTCGCTATAGGCACGGATGCGCTGGCCAACGACGACCGGTCCATCAGCATAGGCTGGAATAGCAGTACCTCCCTGAACGATTCCATCAGCATCGGTACCCGAGCCACGTCGGGATCGGCGGGCGATATCATGATCGGCACAGGTTCAGGGACTGGTTCCACCTCCGGTCAGAACAATGTCGCCCTCGGCGTTGCGGCCAGTCAGAAGGTGAAGGGGTCGTCAAACATAGCGATCGGCGATTCGGCGGGCGGTTCCCGGAAAGGCGATAACAACGTCGCCATAGGCACCAATGCGGGAATCCAGTTTTCCGAGAGCGAACATGAGACCGCCGTGCGCGCCGACCTCGTGGTCAGTGACGCGGTGAGCATCGGCAATGAGGCGCTGGCGAGCGCCGATGAAGCCATCGCAATCGGCACCGGCGCCGTGGCTTCCGGTTTGAAGTCCATCAGCATCGGCGTCGGAAATACCGTCAGCGGCGCTTCGAGCGGCGCCATCGGCGATCCGACCGATATCACCGGTACCGGCTCCTACTCGCTGGGCAACGACAACACCATCGCCGCCGACAACGCCGGCACCTTCGGCAACGACAACACATTGGCGGATGCCGCCGATGGCAGCCGCGTCATCGGCAACGGCAACAATATCGATGTGTCCGATGCCTTCGTGCTCGGCAATGGTGCCGACGTCACCGAAGTCGGCGGCGTGGCGCTGGGTTCCGGCTCGGTTTCGGATACGGGTGCCGACGTGGCGGGCTATGTGCCGGGCGGGGCCTCGACGGCCGACCAAAACGCCATCGAGGCGACGCAGAGCACGCGCGGCGCGGTCGCCGTCGGCAATCCGGACGCCGAAACCGGCGTCTACCGCCAGATCACAGGTGTCGCCGCCGGCACGGCCGACTCCGATGCCGCCAACGTGGCCCAGCTCAAATCGGTCGAGACGATCGCCAAGACAGGCTGGAAGCTCACGACGGACAGCGGCAGCATCGACGGCATCGGGCCGGGCGACGAGTTGGTCCTCAAAGGCGGCGACGGCAATATCGTGATCAGCAATCAGATATTGAGCAACGACGTGAGCATCGATCTGGCCGATGAGATCGAGGTGAACAGGGTGACGGCGAGAGATCCCGACACGGGTGCATCCACTGTGCTGGACGAGAACGGCCTGAGCTTCACGACGCAGGACGCGAACGGGGAGGACACGGCGCTCGGCCCGCGCGTGACGGCGGCGGGCATCCAAGCGGCCGGCAAAATCACCAATGTCGCTGCGGGCGAGGCCGACACCGACGCGGTGAACTTTTCCCAGCTCAGGCAAGTCGAAACCGCATCGGGCAATACCGACCAGCGGGCGGTCAAATACGACTGGAACGATGCCAATTCGAACGGCGTCATCGATGAGGGCGAGCTCAACCTCGATAGCGTGACCCTTGCCGGGGGCACGGGCGGCACCAGGATCTCCAATCTTGCGCCCGGCGTGTTAAGCGCGGCATCGACCGATGCCGTCAACGGCAGCCAGCTCTTCGGGCTTCGCAGCCGCGTATCCAACGTGGCCGTCGCCCTGGGCGGGGGAGCCGCCTATGACCCTGTCAAGGATGAGTGGATCGCCCCGAAATACACGATCGGCGGCACAGACTACAGCAATGTCGGCGACGCGCTGGCGGCGATGGGCGGCACGGCCGGTGCCGGCTGGAGCCTCTCGGCGCAGGGTGCGAACGCGTCCAATGTCGCGCCGGGCGAGACGGTGGATCTTCGCAACGGCGACGGCAATATCGTCGTCAGCAAGGCGGAGACCGGCGACACAGTGAGTTTCGACCTGGCCGACGATCTGGACGTCGCCGAAAGCATCACGGTGGGTGCCGATCCCGCCGATCCGAATGCGCCGACCACCGTTATCACCGGCGGCTCGATCGTGATCGGCGGCACCATGCTCGGCAGCAACGGCCTGGTCATCACCGGGGGGCCGAGCGTCACGACCGATGGCATCGATGCCGGCGGCATGAAGGTCACGAATGTGGCAAACGGTACGGTGGCGAAGGATTCAAAGGATGCCGTCAACGGCGACCAGCTCTTCGACGTCGTTGCGAAAGCCACTGCCAATGGCGTCGGCTATGACGACAAAAGCAAGGGCACCCTGACGCTGGAGGGGGCTGACGGCACCAAGATCACCAATGTCGCCGCCGGCGACCTGAACGCGAACTCGACCGACGCGGTCAACGGCAGCCAGCTTTACGCCACGAACGTGAAGGTCGATCGGCTCGATACAGAAGTGAAAGAGATCGACAGCCGCGTAACCTATATCGAGAGCTTCCAGGGCGATCTGGAGAACGCTGCCGTCTATGATACCGACGCTGCCGGCAAGAGGCTCAACACGCTGACGCTCGAGGGAGGAGATCCCAACAAGCCGGTGCTCATCGCCAATGTGGCCAAGGGCGTGAAGGCGACCGACGCCGTCAATGTCGGCCAGCTCGACGAAAGCGTCGCGGAAAGCAAGAGCTACACGGACGAAAAGACCGAGTGGGCGATCGATCAGGCGGCCATCTACACCGACCAGGTTATCGAGACCAAGGTGAGCGCGGTGAACAATTATGCGCAACAACGGTTCGCGCAGCTCTCGGGCGAGATCGGGCAGGTTCGGGGCGAAGCGCGGCAAGCCGCCGCCATCGGACTTGCGGCGGCCTCGCTGCGCTTCGACAATGAGCCGGGCAAGCTGAGCGTGGCGCTCGGCGGCGGCTTCTGGAGAAGCGAAGGGGCGCTCGCCTTCGGTGCCGGCTACACCAGCGAAGACGGACGCGTCCGGGCGAACCTGACCGGTGCTGCGGCCGGGGGGAACGTCGGTGTCGGTGCCGGCCTCAGCATCACGCTCAACTGAGCCGGACGATGGGGCGCCTCACCGGCGGCCTGGCGGCCGTCACCGGTTTCATCCTGTCTGCCGGCGCCTCCGTCGGACAGGAGGGGGAGACGGCCCCTCGCTACCGGATAAAGCCCTCCGAGGTGGCCGTTCCGCCCGATGTGCCGATCGGAATGTATCGCCGCGTCATCCATCCTTTCGGAAACTGGACGCTCATTTGCGACGAGAATTTCAAGACGAAGCAGAAGATCTGCAACATCACGCAAAACGTCGCCGACGAGTCCGGAAAAAGCATTTTCAGCTGGTCGCTCGCCGCAACCGCGGAAGGCAGGCCGATGATGATCCTGAGGGTGCCTCCGGCCGCCGGCAAGGGGTCGAGAGTGAGCCTTTCGTTCCCCGACCGCAAGAAGCCGGTCGAGGTGGAGGTGGAAAGCTGCGACCGCGGCGTCTGCCTGGCGACGGTGCCGGTAGGCCCCATCCTGCGTGACAACATCGCCCGGGAGGCGACGGTCGGGGTCTCCTACGGCACGGGCGACGGAACCATCAGCATCAACCTGCCTCTGAAGGGCCTGAACCCGGCACTGGAGGCCATAGAGTAGAAGTGCAGACCTCATGACCGAGACAGATGCAAACGACCGGCTCCGCCGGCCGCAGACCGGCGGAGCTTCATCCCCACAGACTCCTGCCGGGGAGCACCTCTGGCGCAGAATGTTCTTCGGTGTCCTGGGCACCCTCGTTCTCGGCTTCGCCGCCGTCGCTCTCTTGTATTTTCAGGGCGTGATCGGTCTGGCTCAATCCGCCGATGGCTCGGTCCGGGCCGCGGAGACGCCGGCCAAGGTGCCGAGCAACGTTTTCGCCGATCACATAAAGCAGGCCGGCATGAAAAGATGCACGACGGCATTTCCGCTGCTGGGCGAAATGCTGGTGACCGGGTCGCAATATGCCGTCCGCTCCCATTGGAACGCCGAAAAGGCGGACGAGCATATGATCCAGGCGATCGTCGGCCTCAGCTACAAGACCCCCGGCTACGAAGGTCCGGCGGGCGGTTTCGTCTTCGCGGCTCCCTTGCCGAATGGCGGATGCGAAGGCGCAATGCTGCGCGTGGCGCCCTTCCCCAGGGCATGCAAGGATGTCCTTCCGCTCCTGCCCCCCGGCAGCACCGCGGCCGATACGCTCTCGGGCGTCCAGACCTACAGCCTCGGCAAGGGCCAGGGGCAGGGGATGCTCATTCCCGCGGGAAGCGCGTCCTGCATCGCCATATCCACGACGGCGATCGCCCAGTGAGCCCCGATCGGGCCCGCCGCCGATAGCGGCCCGGCTTACGACGGATGGCTGAACCGGGCGACCCGCGCATCCTTCGTGAGGTTGCGGAAATTGGTGCCGCTCATATGCACGAGCGTCCTGTGGTCGCCGCCCTCGAAATAGATATCGTTTGCCCTGTCGAGGCTTTCGTCGAGGATGACCGGCACGCCATAGGCCTCGCCGATGGGCGGGACGGCTCCGGTCTCGCAATCGTTGAAGAGCTCGCTGACCTCCTCCTCCGAGGCGAGGCCGAGACGGCGGTTCATGACGTCCTGCAGGGTGGAGAGCTCGACCCGATGCGTGGCCGGAACGACGGCGAGCGCATAGCCCATCTCGTGGTGAACGACCACGGATTTGGCGAGCCTGTTGCCCGGCACATGGGCGGCTTCGGCAGTCTGACTGGTGGTTGCGGTACGGTGATGCGCGAGGGTGTCGTAGGTGATCCCTTCGCTGTCGATATAGTCCTGAAGTCTCCTGGCGATCGTCATCGTAGGCGCCTCTTCTATCCTGCTGCAGTCTCCCCAAGCCGTTGCGACTCACGAAAAAAATGCGGCGCTTCAAAGTGCTACAGCGGCTTTTGGGCGTCCGGCAGGACGCGGGGCACTGTAGTGACGCGGAAGATGACATTCTCCTCTCATCATCGGAGGAGTCAACGGCGAACGGCCGGGCCGGCTACCACACGTAGGGCACGAGCCGGTAGCGCACGCGTTCCGCATAGGCATCGTAGCCGGCGAGCCCGGTGCGCAGCGCCTTCTCCTCTATGCCGATCCGGATCGCGAGCAATGCCGCCAGTCCGAGTGCCACAAGCAGTCCCCACCAGGAGCCCAGGAACAAAGAGGTCGCGGCGACGAAGAGAAGGCTGCCCGTATAGAAGGGATGACGGACATAACGATAGGGTCCCGTGGTGATCACGCTTTGCGCACGCTCCGTCTGCACCTTCACGACCGGCGATGCGAAGCTGTTTTCGCGCAATGTCCGATAGCTGAAGCCGATGGAGAGGACGACGAGCAGCGCGCCCAGAGCCTGCACCCAGACCGGCATGGAAGACCATTTGAATCTCGCGGCATCGAGCGCCATGAAGGCGAAGCCGGCGACGAGGAACAGGAGGATAACCGAAAGGAGCACCTTGTCGGCCAGGGGCTGGCCCTCCTGGATGGGGGCAGCCAGTCTTTCCTTGAGCAGCGCGGGATCGTGCCGGGCAAGGAGGAGCCCGACGAGGAACGAAAGCGCAAGCAAGAGGAACAGATAGGTCCACGCCGCCGGCCAGGCGAGCGTTCCGGCCGAGAGGAAGAGGACGGCTCCGATGAACCCGAACCAGACGATCGTCTGTACGGTCAGCCTGACAAGCATGAGCAAGCTCCTGCATGGTTTGTGCGATGAAGGGCGCTTTAGCGCGGGACGGAAAACTCTATGCGGCTTTCCGCCCGCGTCCCGGCGCGACGAACTCCTGAGATAGTGTTTCGGTCAGCGCTCGCAACTCTCATTTCAGGCGGGTGAGGTAAACGGCGCGTGCCTGCGAGGCTTCATCGGCGCTTGCCTGAAGCGTTCACACTCTTGTGCTTCGCGCGGAACTTAAAGCCGCATAACCGGATTCCCATATTAGACCCGCTGCATCTTCGCTTGGCCCCTGACCGGTTCAAGGATCAAAGAATGCAGCAATGCGAAGCGCGACAGCGACCTTTGCACGTCGGATAGGACGTGCGGTGCTGGAGCAGCACTCGCCGTCCGCAAAGGAGGGACGCGATGTATCGCTATATGATGAAGGAACTGATGCTCATCATCGCCGGCCTGACGGTCTGTGCGGTGCTGTTCCTGCTCGTCCTGTCGCAGGGAGCGGCCGCGTCCTTTTGAGCGCAGTTCAGCTCTTGCCGAGAATCTCGATCGTCCTCGAGTCCCGAACGCCGCCGAAGTAGAGGTCGATCGCCCGGGTGAAAGCGTCGACATCAGGCGCTGCCGCTTCGAAGAGCGTCATCGATGAGCAGAACTTCAAATCGTCCGGCCGGCCGAAGATATCAAGAGCGCTGCGCCCCCCGACCGCATTGACCGCTTCCGTGCATTCGAGAATGCGCCGGCCGAGGACCCGGTGTGCGAGATAGGCCTGCGCCTCGCCAAGGCCCGACAGCGCATAATATTGCGCCGTCGGCGAATGGCCGAGGCCCGCGATCTGCGGAAAGATGAACCACATCCAATGCGTCCGCTTGGCGCCGGCGCGCAGCTCCGCGAGCGCGGCCGGATAGATGCCTTCCTGCGCCGCGACGAAGCGTTCGAGATCGAATGCCTCCCTCGTCATCAGCCTCTCACCGGTTCATCTGTCACCAGCGCTGATGAACATGAACCTTGATGAGCCGCTCGTAAAGCGCTGCGATTGCCGCGAGCGTCGCGCCGTCGATCGGCGCAAGGGCGCTGGCGGCGGCGTTCGATTGCGCCTGCGCTGCATTGCGGGCGCCGGGAATGACGACGGAAACCGCGTCCTGCGCGAGGATCCAGCGCAAGGCGAATTGCGCCATCGGCACATTGGCGGGCGCCAGCGTGCGAAGCTCGTCGACCGCCTGCAGCGCCACGTCGAACGGCACGCCGGCAAAGGTCTCCCCGACGTCGAAGGCTTCGCCGTGACGGTTGAAGTTGCGATGGTCGTCGGCGGCAAAGACGGTGTCCTTGCCGATCTTGCCCGAAAGAAGGCCGGAGGCGAGCGGTACGCGCACGATGACGCCGACATCCTTCTTTTTCGCCTCGGCGAAGAATAGGTCCTGCGGCCGCTGGCGGAAGATGTTGTAGATGATCTGGACCGTGGCGACGCCTGGATATTCGATAGCCTTCAGGGCCTCTTCGACTTTCTCGACCGAGACGCCGTAATGGCGGATCTTGCCCATGGTCACCAGCCGGTCGAGCGCGCCGAAGACCTCGGGCCGGTAGTAGACCTCCGTCGGTGGGCAGTGGAGTTGGACGAGATCAAGCGTTTCGACGCCGAGATTTGCGAGGCTGCGGTCGATGAAGGCCTCGATATTGGCGCCCGTATAGCCCTCCGCCAGGTGCGGATTGAGCCGGCGGCCCGCCTTCGTGGCGACGAATGGTTTCTCTCCGCCCCGTTCCTGCAGCACCGCGGCGATGATTTTTTCGGAACGCCCGTCGCCATAGACGTCCGCCGTGTCGATGAAGGTGATGCCGCTGTCGAGGGCGGCATTGAGCGCGCGCTTGCCATCCTCCTCGCTGACGTCGCCCCAGGAGCCGCCGATCTGCCAGGCGCCGAAACCGATCTCCGAAATCGTGGCGCCCGTTCGTCCCAAGATCCTTGTTTTCATCGAATGTATCCTCTCCATCTTGATGCCGGAACCTCAGCTCCGTGTCGTCCGCATAACTATGACGATAGTGGCGCAGATGAAAGCTCCCCTCAGTCGCAGAGTGTCACCAGCGCCTTGCCGCGAGTGAGATCGCTCACGAGGGTGAGCACGTCGTCCACCGCGTCTTGCCGTATCTCGGCCGACAGCACTGCGCCGGTGCCGGTGAAGGTCTCGGAGGCGATCGAAACGCCGCGCGCCGTCAGCCGCGCCTTGATGAGCGCGAGATCGGCGAAGTCGCAGGCGATCTCGGCACGCTGTCGTTCGATGAGCTCGATCTTTTCCGCCGCCCGCAGGCAAAGCGCCGCAGTGCCGCCATAGGCACGGACCAGTCCGCCGCTGCCGAGCAGGACGCCGCCGAACCAGCGTGTCACGACCACGGCGACGCGATCCAGCGACTGACCGTCGATCGCTGCAAGGATCGGCTTGCCCGCCGTCCCGCTTGGCTCGCCGTCGTCGCTGAAGCGATAGCTCTGGCCGGCCCGCCAGGCCCAGCAATTGTGGTTGGCCGCAGGATCCGAGCGGGCGGCAATGAAGGTTTTGGCCGACAGTTCGTCCTCGATCGGCCCGGCAATCGCCAGGAAGCGGCTCTTCTTGATTTCCTGAGTCGAGGTCTCGATGCGTTGGAGCGTGAACATCCGCTTTGTCCGTTTCGAGCTTGATAGCGGATTCCCGATCGTTAGGCCAAGGGGGCAGCCGGCGTCTGCCCATCAACCCGCTGCCGCGACCTTCTCCCCGCAGGCGGGGAGAAGGGACACGCGGCGCCCTCCAGCGCACCATTTTATCGAACGCGCGCGGCCTACTCGTTCCCTCTCCCTGCCTGCGGGGAGAGGGTTAGTCCTCGGGTTAAACCCGAGGAGAGGGGCAGCCCTTTGTTCAATCGGCGCGCTCAGCCGATCGCCATCAGGCTGGCATTGCCGCCGGCTGCAGCCGTGTTGATCGAGGCGGAAACCTCTTCCACGAGCCAGTTCAGGCAATAGGCGTCCGGGTTGCGGGCGATCTCTCCGCTCGATGCGGCCTGCACGAGCAGCAGCGGGCCGGGCAGGGCGGCGATAGCCTTGTTGACCGCGCGGATGCGCTCGGCGTCACCTTCGACCAGCGCACCGGCGAACGGGCCGTCGGCGGCCCAGTCCTTGGACCAGGAGACACGCAGGCCGACGGTCTGCGGCAGGTTCTTCAGCGAAGCCTGCAGACCGGAGGCGGCATCGATCGCGACGCTGTTGCCGGTCGCGAGCGCAGCGGCGAGCTGGTGGTATAGACCGCTCTCCGTCGCCGGCACGAGGAGGATGCGGCCGCGCGCATGGAGCGTATAGAGATTGCGTTCGCCGACCGGGCCGGGGAGTTCCAGGTCCAGGCCAAGGGCCGAGCTGCTGCCGGCGTTGCGGGCCGCTTCGGCCTCCGCGCGCGCGCCTTTGCCGTCGAGCCATTTGGCGAAGTCGAGAAGGACCGGGTCCGTGTGCACCGAGCTGTGCTGCGGCGGCACCGGTGCGGTCGTAACCAGGCGGCCGAGATAAAGCGGACCGCCGGCCTTGGGACCGGTACCGGAAAGACCGCGGCCGCCGAAGGGCTGGACGCCCACCACCGCGCCGATGATGTTGCGGTTGATGTAGAGGTTGCCCGCCTTGATACGGCTCGTCACATGCGCGATCGTCTCGTCGAGGCGCGTGTGGAGCCCGAAGGTCAGGCCGTAGCCGGTGGCGTTGACGTCGTCCACCAGCCGGTCGAGATCGTCGCGCCGGTAGCGGATGACGTGCAGCACCGGCCCGAAGACCTCGCGTTGAAGATCGGAAAGCTTCTCGAGTTCGATGATCGTCGGCGGCACGAAGGTGCCCGCTCCGGTCTCCGAGGCGAGCCCGATCTGCTCGACCTTGCGGCCGAGCCCGCGCATCCGCTCTATGTGCTTCTCGATGTTGTCCTTCGCCTCTGACGTGATGACCGGGCCGACATCCACGGAAAGACGATCGGTGCGGCCGATATGCAACTCGTGCAGCGCGCCCTTCAGCATCGTCAGGATGCGGTCGGCCACATCCTCCTGCAGGCACAGCACACGCAGTGCCGAGCAGCGCTGGCCGGCACTGTCGAAGGCGGAGGTGATCACGTCGCCGACCACCTGCTCGGCAAGAGCCGAGGAGTCGACGATCATCGCATTCTGGCCTCCGGTTTCGGCGATCAGCGGGATCGGCCGGCCGGCGGGCGAAAGGCGGTCGGCAAGCTGTGCCTGGATCAGCCGCGCGACTTCCGTCGATCCGGTGAACATCACGCCCGCGGTCTCGGCTGCGGCGACCAGCGCCGCACCGACGCGTCCGTCGCCCGGAAGAAGCTGCAGCGCGCTTGCCGGAATGCCGGCCTCATGCAGGATGCGCACGCCCTCGGCGGCGATCAGCGGCGTCTCTTCCGCGGGTTTGGCGAGCACGGGATTGCCGGCGACGAGCGCGGCGGCGATCTGCCCGGTGAAGATTGCCAGCGGGAAATTCCATGGGCTGATGCAGACGATCGGGCCGAGCGGCCCGTGGCCGGGGCCGAGCGTGCGGCGCGTCTGTTCGGCATAGTAGCGCAGGAAATCGATCGCCTCGCGCACCTCGGCAATGGCGTTCAGCGCCGATTTGCCTGCCTCGCGGATGATCAGCCCGAGAAGCGTGGGCATGCGGGCCTGCATCAGCTCGGCGGCGCGGTCGAGGCAGGCGGCCCGCTCGGAGGGCGGCACGGCCGCCCAATCCGGCGCCGCGTCGGCGGCAAGGCGCACGGCGCGCCGTGCGTCCTCTTCCGAGGTCTCGGTCACCGAGCCGACGACGTCACGATGGTCGCCGGGGTTCAGAACCGTCCGCGTCTCGCCGGCAGCGGGGCCGGTTGCGAGCTGCGGCAGGGCGGTCCACTTCATTGCCGCGCTTTCCCTCAGCGCTTCCGTAAGCGACGCAAGCGTTTCCTCGTTGGAAAGATCGAGCCCGGCGGAATTGGTCCGCGCATCGCCGAAGAGTTCGGCCGGCAAGGCGATCCTGTCGTGCTTGGCGCCGACGACCGGCATGGCGCGGACGACTTCGACGGGGTCGGCGATCAGTTCGTCGATCGAAACCTTCGGGTCGTTGATGCGATGCACGAAGGAGGAGTTGGCGCCGTTTTCGAGGAGGCGCCGGACCAGATAGGCAAGCAGCGTCTCATGGGTGCCGACAGGCGCATAGATGCGGCAGGGGCGATCGAGCTTGCCGCGGCCGACGACCTCTTCATAAAGCGGCTCGCCCATGCCGTGCAGGCACTGGAATTCGTATTTGCCCACGTGAAAGTCCTTGCCGGCCATGTGGTAGATGGCGGCGAGCGTCTGGGCATTGTGTGTCGCGAATTGCGGGAACACCACATCGGTCGCGGCAAGCAGCTTGGCTGCGCAGGCGATATAGGAGACGTCGGTGTGGATCTTGCGCGTGAAGACCGGGAAATCCGCGAGCCCGTCGAGCTGCGCCCGCTTGATCTCGGCATCCCAATAGGCACCCTTCACCAGCCGCACCATGATGCGCCGGCCGGAGCGCCGGGCAAGATCGATGATGAAGTCGAGAACGAAGGGGCAGCGTTTGCCATAGGCCTGCACGACGAAGCCCATGCCGTTCCAGCCGGAGAGATCGCGGTCGAGGCAGAGCTCCTCGAGAAGATCGAGCGACAGTTCCAGCCGGTCGGCTTCCTCGGCGTCGATGTTGAGGCCGATATCGTAATTCTTGGCGAGGAGAGCGAGCGCCTTCACCTTCGGCAGCAATTCGCCCATGACGCGCGCGGCTTGCGCGCGGCTATAGCGGGGATGCAGCGCCGAGAGCTTGATGGAGATGCCCGGGCCCTCATAGATGCCGCGGCCGGCGGAGGCTTTGCCGATTGCGTGAATGGCGCTCTCATAGTCCTTGTAATAGCGTTCGGCGTCGGCGGCCGTGGTCGCCGCTTCGCCGAGCATGTCGTAGGAGTAGCTGAAGCCTTTCTCCTCGAGCTCCTTAGAACGTTTCAGCGCTTCGCGGATCGTCTCGCCGGTGACGAACTGTTCGCCCATCATCCGCATGGCCATGTCGACGCCGCGCCGGATCACCGGCTCGCCGCAACGCGAGATGAGACGCGTGAGCGCCGCCGCGAGGCTGCGGTCGTTGACCGTCGAGGTCAGCTTGCCGGTGACCACAAGTCCCCAGGTCGCCGCATTGACGAAGAGCGAACGGCTGCCGCCGAGATGCGATTTCCAGTTGCCGTCGGCAATCTTGTCGCGGATCAGCGCGTCGCGCGTCGCCGTATCGGGAATGCGCAGCAGCGCTTCCGCAAGGCACATGAGTGCCACGCCTTCCTGGCTCGAAAGCGAATATTCCTGCACCAGTCCCTCGACGCCGGAGCCACTATGCTTGCCGCGCAGCGCCTCGATCAGCTTGCGGGCGGTGCTTGCGGCGGCGTCCCGTATTTCCTTCGATTGCGTGGCCGCCTCGACGAGAGGCGGCAGGCATTCCGTTTCCGGGCGGCGGTAAGCGGCCGTGATCGCCCGGCGCAGCGTGCTTTGCGGCCGGACTGGCGGTGCGAAGTCGGCGAAGGGCGCAGGTGCGGCGTCGATCGCGGGTTTCTGAAGCGGGTTCGGGCTCATTGAACGCTGTCCTCCACGGAACGGTAGCGGGCGCTTTCGACGCCCTGATGTCGTGGCAGAAAATACGCGTGCCATCGCCGAACATCCATCCGGCAAATTAGCCTGATGGCCGAATGTTTCTCCACGACAGGCAGGACAAAAGGAGAACTATACGGAGCGCAAGCGAACGTTCCGGATGATCATAGGTCAGCATGCCGCCCCGAAAAGTTGCTCCCGCGCCATCAGGCACTCGTCGTCCCCCGGCATGCAGGTGCGACAGACGATGGGGCGTATGTCGTAGACCTTGCAGGCAACGGAACGGCCGAGCTTGCCTTCAAGCGCCGTGCAGCGGCCGCTCTCGCAGCGCATGCCGCCGAGATCCGCAGCCACATAGTCTGCCGGAATGCGCTCGAGCTCCTCCTCCGTCTCCAGCGAAAAGCGCGGCCAGTCGGCCGAATAGGCGCAGCAGGCGCCGCAGCTCTGGCAGTCGAAATTCTGATGGGCGGGAACGGATTGGCTCATGGCGCCAGCCTATCACGAAGCGAGTGGCGCCGGAATGCCTGCCTCTTGCGCCGGAAGGTCACGCTCCCACCGCGTCGCGCCTTGCTATCTCGTAGTCTTCCGTATGCACGAGCACGCCGTCGCCGGTCACCAGCGCTATGCCGTAGGCCGCCGGCTCGTCCACCGAAAGGGACGCGTCCGCCGTCTCGAAGGGCATCGGCTGCTGGTGCACCGGACTTTTGAAGATCGAGAAGGGAATGCCGCGACTGGAGCCGCTGATGGTGCGGTGGACATGGCCGGCGAAGATATGACGAACATTTCCGTGCCGCTTCACCAGGGCGTAGAAGTCGTCTTCGTTGACGAGGCGGATCATATCGATGCCGGCAAAGCCGCTGATATGCGGCGGGTGGTGCATGAAGATCAGCGCCGGCCGGCCGTCGGCTTCTTCGAGTTGCCGGTCGAGCCAGGCGAGGCGCCTGTCGCATAGGTGGCCGGCGTGACTTACCGGATAGTCGTAGGGCGGTGCAAACAGCGTATCGAGCAGGATCGCGCGGCAATCGGCGAAATCGAGCACCTGCTGGACGAAGCCGTTTGCGTCGGTCGCCGCTTCCGCGAAGACGTCGAGAAACACATCGCGCCGGTCGTGATTGCCGATCATGAGCGCCGCCGGTGGGGTGAGTTCGCCGAGAAGCGCCTCCAGCCGCTCGTAGGAAGCGCGGTCCGCCCGATGCGTCAGATCGCCGGCGAAGATCACCCGGTCGGCATCCGCATGGTAGCGGTTGACGTGGGCGATGCCGTTGGCGAGCCGCCGGTACGGGTCCAGCCCGATGATCGTCTCGCCTTCGGGCACCATGTGGAGGTCGGAGAAAATGATGAGCTTCGTCATGTGCGTCCCGCGTTGATGTCTCGCGGGTCACGCTCCTGCGCCTGCTCGCAGGCGTCAAGCGGCATTTTCGGGCGGGTCGGACCTATGCGGAAGACCGGTCCGCCGCCCTCATCACTGCAACCCGTCCGTGGTCGCCTGCGCGTAGCGCCGGGCCGTCAGCAAATCGCCGGAGGACGTACCGGCCATGCCGCGCTCGGCAAGGAGATCGGCATAGCTGGCCATTGCCAGAGCATGGCCATTCCCAGCGGCTTCGGCGAGAATTCGTGCCGACTGCAGCTTCTGTCCAGCCCTGTCGAGAACGCGAGCGAGCTGGAACTGCGTCCGGGCGCCGCCGTTCTGATTATAGGCTTCCCGACAGGCGGAAAGTGCCACCCCGATGCGGATGTCCTCCGTCGCAACGGCGGGGAAAGCCCTGTTGCGTTCGAGATCGAATTCACTGCCCGCCTCGCGGTCGCATTGTTCGGCGGCGGTGAGATCGCTTGCACGCGCCGCGGAGGGCGCGGTCGCGACCAGAGGCAAGACCACGGCGGCCGCGAGCAGGTGATACAGGCTCGATCCAACGTGTTTCTTCATGGTGCTCTCCCTCTAACCCACACCATCCTAGGGCCGCCCCGCCCCGGCATCTGTTCCGCGGGAAACAGCGGTGAAGGCGATGAAACGGTGAGTTGAAGCAGCCCCCAAGATGCGTCTTGCATCGGGCACGCCTCGGTCTATCCTCGTAAGGAGCCGGAGGCCGAACAGGGAGCGCTGCGAAACGCAGCGGAGAAGCCGATGCGGCAGTTCGAGATGAGGAGACGGATCTTTCTTGGCGGCCTGCTGCTTGCCACCGTATCGGGCGGCCGTTCGACGGCAGCAGCTCCGGTCGTGGGCAAGGCTGCGAAAATCCGCGGCAATGTCCGCCGCCGGCAGGGCGGGGACGAGGAACGGCTGGCGATCGGCGGCGCGGTTCTCGACAAGGACTATGTCCTGACGAGCAGCAACAGCTTCGCCGATCTCGCGCTCAGCGAAACGCGTATCCTGCTGGGGCCGCAAACGGAACTCCTGATCGACAGCTACATCGCCGGCCAGGGCGGAACCCTGGAGCTGGGCCTCGGCCGGATGGTCTTCGACCGGCCCGAAGGCTTGCCCAAGACGGACGTCGCGGTGCGCACCGCCTTCGGCATGATCGGCGTTCGGGGAACGAAATTCTTCTGCGGCCCGAGCCGAGCGGCTTTCGCGGTGTTCGTGGAACATGGCGTGGTGTCCGTTCAGGGCGGCGGCGTTACACGGACAGTCGCCGCCGGCCAGGGCGTGGATATCAGCCGCCCGGGCGCTGCACCCAGCGAACCGACGCGCTGGGGCCAGGCGCGGATTCGCCAGGCCTATGCGAGCGTCGGGTTGAGGTAGGGGCGATGGCCGGCATCCCGCGCTGCGGTTGCTGTCGATGTGTGCCCCTCATCCGCCTGCCGGCCCCTTCTCCCCGCAGGCGGGGCGAAGGGGCAAGCAGCGCACGCTCGCTCCCTCTCACGCTGCGGTCCACAAGAGGAGAGGGGATTTGAGCGGGTGCCGCGGGTCTCCTTCGCCCCGCTTGCGTGGAGAAGGTCGCGGCAGCGGGATGAGGGGCGGCGTTCCCTCATTCCGCTCCAAGGTGCTTGTTCAGCCCATCGCCCGCTACCGTAAATAGCTCCATCGATCCGAAGCCCCTGATGTCATGCCGGCCAAGGGATCTGAGCGCCGCCTTCGACTGCGCAGCCGCCGCCGGGCCGATGCAGATGGCGGTGCCGAGGAACTTGTTCGCCTCCTGAAGGCGAGCGGCGAGGTTTACCGCATCGCCATGGGCGGTGTAGTCGAGCTTCCCGCCGGCGCCCACCTCTCCCAGTACCGCCGGCCCGGTTTCGATGCCGATGCGGGTCCTGCCGAAACCGTGTTCGGCAAATTGCGGACGTCTGCGCATCTCCTCGGTCAGAGCATGGATCGCCGCGGCGCAGCCGATCGCCTTGTCTACGTGGCCGGGCAGGTCCTCGGGCGCGTTGAAGAGAGCATGGACGGCATCGCCGACGACCTTGTCGACCATGCCGCCATGCCCGGAGACGAGCGCGTTCACCTCGGCGAAATAGACGTCGAGCAGGGCCACGAGTTCGCGGGGACCAAGCTTTTGCGAAACTGTCGAGAAACCCTCGATATCGGTGAAAAGCGCCGTCACCGGGCGTTCCTCACCGGCCATGCGCCCGCGATCGGGCTCGTCTATGTAGCGCGCCACCACGGACTGCGGCAGATATTGCGAGAATTTCCGCCGCGCGATCGCCTCTGCGCGCCGCGTGCGCGCGAGCTGCAATGCGCTGGTGACGACGAGGACCGCAGCCAGTGCCAAGGATGTGCCGACCGCGTCGAAGAGCCAACCGGTGGAGGCATAGATCGCACCGGCAAAGGCGATTGTTGCGAGCACCGCCGCAGCGCCCAACATAAGGGACGCCATCGGGCGAAGCCTGGTTGCCGCATAGGCTGCAGCAACTCCCGCTGCGAAGGCGAAGACCGCCTCGATCAATGGCAGATTGCTGCCACGGTAAGGCACGAACCCCGTCATGATCGCATTGGCGATATCCGCGTGGATCTGAACCGATGGCTGGAGCGGCATGGAGGCGGTGGGCCGAAGGCCGCCAAGGCTCGGCATGCTGCTGCCGATCAAGACGAGCCTTCCCGCCAGACGGCTTTTCTCCAGGCGACCGGCGAGGATGTCGGCGGCAGAGATCGTGCGGGCGGCGATCGCCTCCTCGGAACTTGCGGGGAAACGCAGGTTGCCGCTCTCGTCGAGAGGGATGATCGCGTGATCGAGCCTCAGCCAGGCGGGTTCTCCGCCGAGAACGGGCGTGCTGCTGTCGGCGGCAAGCCGCCCCGCTTCGATGCCGAGCGCCGGGTAGGCATCGTTGCCGAGTATGGCGTAAGCCTGAACACGCCGGACCCGCGCATCCTCGTCGCCGACGAGAAAAGCGGCCGTCGCGGCCTTCGCCCGGTCCATGAATGCCGGGCAGGAGGTCTCCGCACCTTCGATAAACCACTGCGCGGGGACGGCCAGCTGGCGCCTGAGGGCCAGAGGCGGCACGGGGCGCGGCCGTTCGAGAACGCGGTCGGCCGCCAAGAAGCCGAGGGCCACCGGGGCTCTGCCGATCGCCGCAGCGAGCGCGGCGTTTGCGGGCGAAGCCGGGTCGCAGGCGGAACTGAAAACGAAATCGACGGCGATCGTCTTCGGCCCGGCGCCGGCCAGGCGTGAGATCAGATCGGCGGTTGCGGCCCTGTCCCAGCTGCCGCCATGCGCCTCATAGGCCTTACGATCGACGTCGACGACGATGATATCCGGCGACCTCGGCGAGGGGACCCATTGGGTGAGACTGTCGAAAAAGAGTTCACGCTGGGTGTCGAGGATGGTTCCGGCATAGAGATAGAGCAGCAGCGCCGCGGCGAGGCTGGCGATGATCCCTCCGGAAAGCGGGGTTATGCGGTGATGCATTCTCGGCCTTACGCTCAACCGCTCCAAGTCTTTGAAACCGCGCGCTTTTGGGCGAGCGGCATCAATCCTCCTCCGGATCGGCGATGCTCAGCAGGCGACCGACATTGCAGCAGATGATGCCGTCCGCGCGCTTGATGGCACCGCTCTCCTCAAGCGACAGGATCGCGCGGTTCACCTTCGGCCGGCTCGCTCCGAGAATCGAGGCGATGTCCGTCTGGCTGAGCGTCAGGCGGAGATTGGCGCTTTGCGGCATCTCGCTACCGTGGATCTGGCGGAGCGTCGCCAGGAAGAAGCGGGCGACGCGGGCGTTGAGATCGTAGAGCGCGATGGTTTCCAACCGGTCCGTCGTGTCGCGCAATTGCGCGCAGAGGA
This sequence comes from Ensifer sp. D2-11, assembly GCF_054161295.1. NCBI lineage: Bacteria > Pseudomonadati > Pseudomonadota > Alphaproteobacteria > Hyphomicrobiales > Rhizobiaceae > Ensifer > Ensifer sp. D2-11. The sequence goes on along the minus strand of NZ_CP096433.1, from coordinate 2,754,095 downwards.
AGCGGATCACCGCCTCGGCGGTCTTCGGCCTCTGCGTGATGAGGGCGAGGAAATCCTTCTTGCCGATCACATAGCCCTCGGCGGCGGTGACGGCGGTCGCATCCGCCGATCGCGGTTGTCCGTCGAGCAGCGCCATCTCGCCGAACAGCGCCCCTGCCTCGTGCTGCCGCAACATGAGTTCGCGGCCTTGCGGCGTGAACAGCGAAAGCTTGATGCGTCCGGAAACCACCACGATCATGTAGTCGCCCTGGTCGCCGCGTTGGAAGATGACCGTGCCCGCGGACCATTTCCGGTAGCTGGCGATGCCCGAGAGCTCGCACAAGGTTTCGCTGTCGAACTCTTCGAATATAGGGAAGGACCGCCAGAAGGCGGAACTCCGGATGACTTCAGCCATTGCGATTACCCCTGCGTTCCCCTTTACGCGTCGGGGAGTTTTGACTCTGTCGCCTCATCTTGCAACAGAAAAGCGCTTGTTTGGCCGACCGAGGCCAAAGCGGCAAGGCATCAGTTGACGACGAATCGATTCCGTCTCTAGATTGTGAACGATCTGTCGCCGGGCGGGCGGCTAGAGGATTTCGAAAAGCTTGTTATCTCTGCTGCCAACACGTTTTCCAACAGGAGCCTCGCGCATGTCCCAGAATGTCATCGTGCTCATCGGGCGCATTCTTCTCTCGATCATCTTCATAACCTCCGGCTTCGGCAAGCTCACCGACCCGTCGGCGACGGCCGGTATGATCACCGGTGCCGGTTGGCCTGCCGCAACGGCGCTCGCCTATCTCGCCGGTCTCTTCGAACTCGTTGCCGGTCTTGCGATCCTCGTCGGGTTTCAGACCCGTATCGCATCCTATCTGCTCGCCGCCTTCTGCGTGGTCACCGCTTTCGTCTTCCATAGCGGCGCAATCAACGTCCCGGACTTCCCGCCGGCTGCAAACGGGCTGCTCACGGTCTTCAACCAGATCATGATGATGAAGAACGTCACGATCGCCGGCGCCTTCCTGGTGCTGGCAGGCTTCGGCCCGGGCGCGCTTTCGCTCGATGCCCGCACCGGAAGGGCCGTTGCTGCCTGACCCAAGCATTGCTGATCGAGAAAGAACCCGCCGGCTCGCCGGCGGGTTCTTTGTTGCGTCACGATCTCAAGGGTAGATGACGCCCTTGCGCAGGATGACGTTGCCGTATAGCCGCGGTTCGCTGGTCTGCACCACCGCATGGGCCGCCTTCACCCGCTGATAGAAATCGGCTCCGAGCAAAGGAACGACCGGCTGTGCCGGCTCATGTTTCCGACAGCAGGCAATGATGTCCCGATGCACGGGGTCGAGGGCATCGCGGTCCTGTTTCACGGTTGCCCGGAAGATCGCCTCCGGCACGAAATCGTCGATCGGCAGGATGCTCAATACAGCGTCGAGCACGGGGACAAGCGGGTGCCCGTCCAACCGGATGAGCCGGCGCGCGTGCTCCAGCCCGGGATAGTTTCCGTCGACGAGCGCAATCTCGTCGCCGTGCCCCATCGCTCTCAATGTGGAGAGAAGCTCCGGGCTCAGAATGGGGCTTATTCCTTTCAGCAACGGCTTAAAGCTCCTTGAAGAGGACATTGGTGTCCAGCAGATAGCGGGAGAAGAGCGGCAGGCTTGCGCCGCCGATCGCGCGGGCGTGGCTCCCGACGGTGCCTTCGACGAGGTCCGGAACCGTGACGCCCTGCAGGTCGAGCGTCTGGAGGGCCTTTCGCGTCGCGGCAAGAAGGCGCGCACGCACCCAGGGCGGAAAGCCGCCGTCGATCACGGCCGCCGAAAAATCGACGACGGAAACCGCGGAGACGACGGCTTGCGCAAGCGCTGCCGCCGCATCCTGAATCCATATTTCGAGCGGTTCGCCGAAATCGATCCAGTCGTCGGCGGAGTACCAGAGCGGCTCCGGGTCGATGCCGCGTTCGCGCAGGAGCTTTTCCAGGACGAAGACCGACGCGATTTTCAGCAACTGCGTCGACTTGCCGTCCTTGCCGGCGACAGGCAGCGGGCCGACGGCGCCGGCGGTGCCGGTTCGTCCGGAAAAGAGGGCGGAGTTGATCACGACGCCGCCGCCGATAAAGGAGCCGATATAGAAATAGACGAAATCGGGATAACTGGCGCCCACACCAAAGGCGAGTTCGGCACCGCAGGCGCTGGTTCCGTCGTTCTGAAGGAAAACCGGATGCCGGATGCGCGAGGCGACCGCCGCCTGCAGGTCGAAATCGCGCCACCTGTCCATCTCTTCGCGCGGCGCGCCGACTTCCTCCGACCAGTTCCACAACTCGAACGGCGTGGCGATGCCGACGCCGGCAATGCGGCCGCGCTCGCCGGGGCCAAGCTGTCCCTCGAGCTTGCCGATGCCCCCGACGATGAAGCTGACGATCTCCTCGGGCAGCGGATAGGTATGGATCTGATGCAGGTGCAGCCGGATGGTGCCGAGAAAATCCATCAGCACCAGATCGGCGCTGCGCCGGCCGATCTTCACGCCGAAGGAATAGACCGCATCCGGATTGAGCCGCATGGGGATGGAGGGCTGTCCGACCCGGCCGCGCACCGGCGCGCCGCGGACGAGCAGCCCGTCGGCTTCGAGCGACCGCATGATGACGGAGGCGGTTTGCGCCGATAGACCGGATCGGCGCGCGATCTCGGCCTTGGACAAGCTGCCGTGACGGCGCACCAGCGACATGACCAGCCGTTCGTTATAGGCGCGCACGCGCGTTTGATTGGCCCCGCCGCTCGGGTCGACCACATCCGGCTGGGGCGGCCCCGCATAGGGGCCATCTGTCAGTGACATGCCACCGTTTCCTCCCATTGGTACCGTACGGTCCTCCCCGATCCGGGTACGGCCATGCAGTCCCTTAAAGCTTTACCGCGATCGCACTCCGATCACGGCACCCGCTCGCTTCGCGTGGGGCTGTCCGCATCCGGCCCACGATCGTCGATGCCCAAATCCTCCCGGTCGGACCGAGGCGATACCACGTGCAGAATGCCACAACGAGATAATAATTCAATTTGATTTATTTATTGACACGCTGGATTTTTGATGCTTGATTGACCATCGGAAGCGCCGTCTGCAGCTGAGGAGAATGCTGCAGCGGGTCCTGAAGCCGGCGCGCCGGCATTTTTCATCCTTGGGAGGATTTAATGAAGAAGACAGTTCTTTCTGCCGCATTCGGCGCGCTCGCCATGGGCGTGGCTTTCGCATCGCCCTCGCAGGCAGCCGAGGTGTCGGCATGCCTCATCACCAAAACCGACACCAATCCCTTTTTCGTGAAAATGAAGGAAGGCGCGGCCGCCAAGGCCAAGGAACTGGGCGTCACCCTGAAGTCCTATGCCGGCAAGATCGACGGGGATTCCGAGAGCCAGGTCGCTGCGATCGAGACCTGCATCGCCGATGGCGCCAAGGGTATCCTGATTGCCGCCTCCGATACCCAGGGTATCGTGCCGCAGGTCCAGAAGGCCCGGGATGCGGGTCTTCTGGTCATCGCGCTCGACACGCCGCTCGAACCCCTCGATGCCGCCGACGCCACTTTTGCGACGGACAACCTGCTTGCCGGCAAACTCATCGGCCAGTGGGCGGCCGCAACGCTCGGCGATGCCGCCAAGGAAGCCAAGGTGGCCTTCCTCGACCTGACGCCGTCGCAGCCCTCCGTCGACGTGCTGCGCGACCAGGGCTTCATGATCGGTTTCGGCATCGACCCCAAGGACCCGAACAAGATCGGCGACGAGGATGATCCTCGCATCGTCGGCCATGACATCACCAACGGCAACGAAGAGGGCGGTCGGACCGCGATGGAGAACCTCCTCCAGAAGGACCCGACCATCAACGTCGTCCACACGATCAACGAGCCGGCCGCCGCCGGCGCCTATGAGGCGCTGAAGTCCGTCGGCCGCGAGAAGGACGTGCTGATCGTGTCCGTCGACGGCGGCTGCCCGGGCGTCAAGAATGTCGCCGAGGGCGTGATCGGCGCGACGTCGCAGCAGTATCCGCTGATGATGGCGGCGCTCGGCATCGAGGCGATCAAGAAGTTCGCCGATACGGGCGAGAAGCCTACGCCGACCGAAGGCAAGGACTTCGTCGACACGGGCGTTTCGCTCGTCACCGACAAGCCGGTATCCGGCGTCGAGTCGATCGATACCAAGACCGGCATGGAGAAGTGCTGGGGCTGATCGGCCGCGCACACAGGCGTGAAGGGAAGGGCGGCCCCGGCCGCCCTTCCCGCAAGTGCCGAGGTCTTTGACAAGGCATCGAAAACCTGCGCAATTTTCAGGGCGGGGCGAGGAAGGCGCGAGGTGCTTCTTGCCCGCGTTCCGCTCTGGCTTCTCAGAACCGATCGCGGCGCAGGCCGGATTTCGTGGAGCGTTCTGAGGCTCGCCGCTTCGACCGGTGGGCCGCGCATCCTGCAGCAATGCACCCCCTCTTGAGCGGGGTTCACGGGAGGAGTCCCCATGGGCGAAACAAACACAGCCGCACAGCCATCCCAGGAATTCGAAAAGGTCCTGGCCGACAGTTCGACGGACGTAGCGTCTTTCGACGCGCATGATAAGACGCTGCTTCAGAAGCTGCAGCACTTCCTGCATTCGAGCCCGGCCGCGGTGCCGCTGATCGTGCTGGTCCTGTCGCTGATCGCCTTCGGGGTCATTCTCGGCGGCAAGTTCTTTTCCGCCTTCACCATGACGCTGATCCTGCAGCAGGTGGCGATCGTCGGTATCGTCGGTGCCGCTCAGACGCTCGTGATCCTGACCGCCGGTATCGATCTTTCGGTCGGCGCCATCATGGTGCTCTCGTCCGTCATCATGGGGCAGTTCACCTTCCGCTACGGCTTCCCGCCGGCGCTCTCCGTCATCTGCGGCCTTGGGGTGGGGGCGCTTTGCGGCTACATCAACGGAACGCTCGTCGCGCGCATGAAGCTGCCGCCCTTTATCGTCACGCTCGGCATGTGGCAGATCGTGCTCGCCTCCAACTTCCTCTATTCCGCCAATGAGACGATCCGGGCTCAGGACATCTCCGCGAATGCCTCGATCCTGCAGTTCTTCGGCCAGAACTTCCGCATCGGCAATGCCGTCTTCACCTACGGCGTCGTGGTGATGGTGCTCCTCGTCTGCCTTCTTTGGTATGTCCTGAACCGCACCGCCTGGGGGCGCTATGTCTATGCCGTCGGCGACGACCCCGAGGCTGCCAAGCTCGCCGGCGTCAACGTCACGCGCATGCTCATCTCCATCTATACGCTCTCCGGCCTCATCTGCGCCCTTGCCGGCTGGGCCCTCATCGGCCGCATCGGCTCCGTCTCCCCGACAGCGGGCCAGTTTGCGAATATCGAATCGATCACTGCCGTGGTGATCGGCGGCATCTCGCTCTTCGGCGGCCGCGGCTCCATCATGGGCATGCTCTTCGGCGCGCTGATCGTCGGCGTCTTCTCGCTCGGCCTGCGCCTCATGGGCACCGACCCGCAATGGACCTATCTCCTGATCGGCTTGCTGATCATCATCGCCGTTGCAATCGACCAGTGGATCAGAAAGGTAGCAGCCTGATGGCACAGGAACCCATTCTCACCGCTCGCGGCCTCGTGAAGCGCTATGGCCGCGTGACCGCCCTCGACCGCGCCGATTTCGACCTCTATCCCGGCGAAATCCTGGCCGTGATCGGCGACAACGGCGCCGGCAAGTCCTCGATGATCAAGGCGATATCGGGCGCCGTCACGCCGGACGAAGGCGAGATCCGGCTGGAAGGCAAGCCCATCCAGTTCCGCTCGCCGATGGAGGCGAGGCAAGCCGGCATCGAAACGGTCTATCAGAACCTCGCCCTGTCGCCGGCACTCTCGATCGCCGACAACATGTTCCTCGGCCGGGAGATCCGCAAGCCGGGCATCATGGGCAAGTGGTTCCGCTCGCTCGACCGCGCCGCCATGGAAAAGCAGGCGCGGGCGAAGCTCTCCGAGCTCGGTCTGATGACCATCCAGAACATCAACCAGGCGGTCGAGACGCTCTCCGGCGGACAACGCCAGGGCGTTGCGGTGGCGCGCGCCGCCGCCTTCGGTTCCAAGGTCGTCATCATGGACGAGCCGACGGCGGCGCTCGGGGTGAAGGAAAGCCGGCGCGTGCTGGAGCTGATCCTCGACGTGCGTCGCCGCGGCTTGCCGATCGTGCTGATCTCGCACAACATGCCGCATGTCTTCGAAGTCGCGGACCGGATCCACATCCATCGTCTCGGCCGCCGCCTCTGCGTCATCAATCCCAAGGATTACACCATGTCCGATGCGGTGGCCTTCATGACCGGTGCGAAGGAGCCGCCGCGCGAGGCGATCGCGGCATGAGCGTCAAATCCCTTGCGGATGAAATCCTGAAGCGGGCGGTCAATTCCGGCCGCTTCATCGTCGCCATCGCCGGTCCGCCCGGCGCCGGTAAGTCTACGCTTTCCGAAACGCTTGCGGAGGCGATCACGCAGGCGGGCGAAAAGGCGGCGGTGTTGCCCATGGACGGGTTTCACATGGACAATGCCGTTCTCGAGGAAAAAGGGCTGCTTGCCCGCAAGGGGGCACCCGAGACCTTCGACGTCCGATCCTTTCTCGCAACGCTTGCCGCCGTCCGCGCCGATGACGGCGAGGTTCTCGTCCCGGTCTTCGACCGCTCCCGGGAACTGGCGATTGCCTCGGCGAGGATCATCGCGCCCGAGACGCGTATCGTGCTTGCCGAGGGCAACTACCTGCTGCTCGACGAAGCGCCCTGGAACGGCCTCGACGGCGCTTTCGATTATTCGATCTTCATCGATCCGGGTCTGGAGGTGCTCGAGCGGCGGCTCCTGCAGCGCTGGTACGACCACGGCTATGACGAAGACGCGGCGCGCAGCAAGGCCTATGGCAACGACATACCCAATGCCCGCCGGGTCGTCGACAGCCGCAGGCCGGCGGATGTCGTGATCAGGGACTTTTAGAGTGCTCGGCATTCGTCCCGCAGTTTCCGGCCGCGGACTGCGGTGAGCTTTCGAATGGCCATTGTCTTCGGCGGCGCAATGGTGTTATCGAGGCGCGGTTTCACCACATGAGTTGCCGCCCTTCGAGCGCACCGGTACGCCCTGATGCCGGCCGCGCGGATCGGGCGCGAGCATCGGGAGAACGCTGATATGCAAGACCTCGTTATACGCCGCCCTGATGATTGGCATCTTCACCTGCGCGACGGCGGCATGCTGCGCGGCGTGATTGCCGATACGAGCCGCCATTTCGCGCGCGCCATCATCATGCCCAATCTGGTGCCGCCCGTGGTGACCTCCGCCGATGCGGCCGCCTATCGCGAGCGCATCCTCGCCGCCATTCCCGCAGGGGACCGGTTCGAGCCGCTGATGACGCTGTATCTTACCGAGGGCACCGATCCGGGAGATGTGGAAGCCGGGTTCAGGAGCGGCCTCGTCAAGGCCGTCAAGCTCTATCCGGCCGGCGCCACAACGAATTCGTCGAGCGGCGTCCGCGATATCGACAAGGCCATGCCGGTGCTCGAGCGCATGGCCGAGATCGGGCTGCCGCTCTGCGTCCATGGCGAGGTGACGACGGCGGAGGTCGACATTTTCGACCGCGAGGCGGTCTTCATCGAAACCGTTCTCGACCCGCTCCGCCGGCGCCTGCCCGATCTCAGGATCACCATGGAGCATGTGACGACGAAGGACGGCGTCGACTACATCCGCGAGCATGCGGCCAATCTTGCCGGCTCCATCACCACCCATCACCTGATCATCAACCGCAACGCCATCCTCGTCGGCGGCATCAAGCCGCATTACTACTGTCTACCGGTGGCGAAGCGCGAGGCGCATCGGCTGGCGCTTCGCCAGGCGGCGATCTCGGGCGACGTCCGCTTCTTCCTGGGCACGGACTCTGCCCCGCATGTCGACCCGCTCAAGGAGTGCGCCTGCGGCTGTGCCGGCATCTACACATCGATCAACACCTTGAGCTGCCTCGCTCACGTCTTCGAGGAAGAGGGTGCGCTCGACCGGCTGGAAGCCTTCACCTCGCTGAACGGCCCCGCCTGGTACGGCCTGCCGGCAAACGAGGAGACGATCACGCTGCGCAAGCAGGAGGAGCCGGTCAGCTACCCTGCCAGGATCGAGACCGAAGCCGGTCCGGTCACGGTTTTCGACCCGATGTTCCCGCTCCACTGGGCCGTGACACAGGCCTGATAGCCGAAGGAGAGTCCATGTTTTCGAACGCATTCACCGACAAGGCCGTGATGGCCGAGCTGGTCGCGAAGATGCTCTGGGAAATCAAGGCCGTGCATTTTCGCGCCGACGAGCCCTACAGGCTCGCCTCCGGCATGGCGAGCCCGGTCTATATCGACTGCCGCAAGCTGGTCTCCTATCCGCGCATCCGCTCGGCGGTCATGGATTTCGCTGTCGCCACGATCCTCCGCGAAGCCGGTTTCGAGCAGTTCGACGTGGTGGCCGGCGGCGAGACCGCCGGTATTCCCTTCGCGGCAATGCTTGCCGAGCGTCTTGGCCTGCCGATGATCTATGTACGCAAGGCGCCGAAGGGGCACGGCCGCAACGCCCAGATAGAGGGCCATATGCCTGAGGGTGCGCGTGTCCTTGTCATCGAGGATCTGACGACCGCCGGCGGCTCGATGTTCAAGTTCATCGATGCGATCCGCGCGGCCGGCGGCGTGGTCGAGCACGGCATCGCCCTCTTCTACTATGACATCTTCCCGGAGGCGCGCGGCAACATGAAGTCGAAGGGCGTCGACCTGCACTACATCGCCACCTGGCGCAACGTGCTTGCCGTCGCGCGCGAACTGGCGCTGTTCGACGAGAAGACACTGAACGAGGTCGAAGCCTTCCTCAATGCTCCGCTCGACTGGTCGGGCCGAAACGGGGGCGTCAGCGCGCTCGCGATCCAGTAACGAAGGGCCTGGTGCGATTTGGCGGATCGATTGAATATGTTTGGGGAGGAATGGACATGATCGTTTGCTGCGGAGAGGCCCTGATCGACATGCTGCCGCGGGAGACGACGGCGGGCGAGAGCGCCTTTGCGCCCTATGCGGGCGGCGCGATCTTCAACACGGCCGTCGCGCTCGGCCGGCTCGGCGTCCCCACAGGCTTTTTCACCGGCCTTTCGGACGATATGTTCGGAGACATCCTGCGCGCGACGCTCAAGGCCGCGAATGTCGATTTCGCTCCCTGCGCCACGCTGCCGCTGCACACGACGCTCGCCTTTGTGAAGCTCGTCGAGGGGCATGCGAGCTACGCTTTCTTCGACGAGAACACGGCCGGGCGGATGATCACCACGGAGCACCTTCCGGCCCTCGGAGATTTCTGCGAAGCGCTGCATTTCGGCGCGATCAGCCTCATTCCCGAGCCCTGCGGCTCCACCTATGAGGCGCTGATGGCGCGGGAGCACGAAAAACGGGTGATCTCCTTCGATCCGAATATCCGCCCCGGCTTCATCAAAGACCAGGAGGCGCATGTCGGACGCATGAACCGAATGGCGGCCATGTCGGATATCGTCAAGTTCTCCGACGAGGACCTCGCCTGGTTCGGCATGGAGGGCAGCCACGACGCGCTCGCAGCCGAATGGCTGAAGCGCGGCCCGAAACTGGTGCTGATCACCCGCGGCGCGGACGGCGCCGTCGGTTATACGAACGGCCACAAGGTCGAGGTCGCGAGCGAACGGGTCGAGGTCGTCGATACGGTCGGCGCGGGCGACACTTTCGACGCCGGGGTGCTGGCCTCGCTGAAGTTCAACAACCTCCTGACCAAGGAGAGGGTGGCAAGCCTGACCGACGAGGCGATCCGCCAGGCCCTGACGCTCGGAGCGAAGGCTGCGGCCGTCACTGTTTCGCGCGCGGGCGCCAATCCGCCCTGGCGGCACGAACTCGGGCTCTGACGTTGGTGCGACTACGCCGTGTCGGCGGGTCCACGCAGCACGCGCGGCCGTGATGCCCCTCCGGCTGCCGCCATCTCCCCCACACGGGGGGAGAATCCGCGCGGCTGACCGATCACTCCGATCGGCTGTCGATCAGCGTGCCGCCTTCAGCAGCGCGGCAACGAGTCCGGCGGTCGAGGAATCGTGGCCCTCGGCGCTTTCCTTGCCTTCGATGACGGGCAGCAGGCCGGTCGCCAGTTCCTTGCCGAGCTCGACGCCCCACTGGTCGAAGGAATTGATGTTGAAGAGCGCGCCTTCGACAAAGACGCGATGTTCGTATAGCGCGATCAGACGGCCGAGCGCGAAGGGGTCGAGCTGGTCGTAGACGATGGTCAGCGACGGCCGGTTTCCGGTGAAGACGCGGTGCGGTGCGATCTTGTCGGCCTTAGCATCGTCCATGCCCTTGGAGGTCAGCTGCGCCTTGGCCTCCGCCAGCGTACGCCCCTTCATCAGCGCTTCCGACTGCGCCAGGCAGTTCGCCATCAGGAGCTGGTGCTGGTGGCGCAGGTCTTTTTCATGGCCATTCGCCGCGATCATGAACTCGGCGGGAATGACATCGGTTCCCTGGTGGATGAGCTGATAGAAGGCATGCTGGCCGTTGGTGCCGGGCTCGCCCCAGACGACGGGACCGGTCGAGAATTCGACCGGCTGGCTGTCGAGCGTCACGCCCTTGCCGTTCGATTCCATGTCGAGCTGCTGCAGATAGGCCGGAAAGCGCGTCAGCCGCTGGTCGTAGGGCAGGATCGCCCGCGACGGATAGCCGAGAACGTTGCGATTGTAGAAGCCGATGAGCCCAAGCAGCATGGGGATGTTCTGACGAAGCGGCGCGCTGCGGAAATGCTCGTCGATCGCATGGCCGCCGTCTAGGAAGCGGCCGAAATTCTCCTTGCCGATCGCGATCATCAACGGCAGTCCGATCGCCGACCAGATGGAATAGCGTCCGCCGACCCAGTCCCAGAAGCCGAAGACGCGGGCGGCATCGATGCCGAAGGCGCCGACCTTGTCGAGGGCGGTGGAGACGGCCGCGAAGTGATGACCCACCGCCGCCTCGCCGAGCTTGCCGGCGATGAAGGCGCGGGCGGTCGCCGCATTGGTCATCGTCTCGATCGTGGTGAAGGTCTTCGAGGCGACGATGAAGAGAGAGGTCTCGGGATCGAGCAGCTTCAGCGTGTCGGCGATGTGGGCGCCGTCGACGTTGGAAACGAAGTGCAGCCGCGGGCCGTCGTGGAAGGGGGCAAGCGCCAGCGTCGCCATGACCGGGCCGAGATCCGAACCGCCGATGCCGATATTGACGACATCGGTGATCTTCTTGCCCGTGGCTCCTTTCACGGCACCGGTGCGGATATCGTCAGCGAACTTGCCCATAGCCTCGAGCACGGCATTGACGTCCGGCATGACGTCCTTCCCGTCCACGAGGACCGGCCGGTTCGACCTGTTCCGCAGCGCCGTATGCAGAACCGCGCGCTCCTCGGTGATGTTGATGATATCGCCGCGGAACATGGCATCGCGCTTTTCCTCGACCTTCGCCGCCTTGGCGAGCGCTTCGAGCCCGTCGATGATCCTGTCGTTCACCGCGCATTTGGAATAGTCGAAGAGGAGGTCGTCGAACGCCGTGCTGAAGCGCGAGAAACGGTTCGGATCGGCCGCGAAGGCGGCGCGGATATCGGTCGCATCGGTCTCGCGTGCAGTGGCTTTCAGGTTTTCGACAAGCGCTTTCATCGCAGGGCTCCTTGCATCGCAACTAGGGCATGGGAATGGGGGCATCGGAATTTGGCTGCGATAGCTAGTCGGTTTAACCGCGGCAAATCAAGGGCAGGTGTGCGCTGCAGCGAAAAAAGGCGGGCGCTTTTCTCCATCGGTAGGGCGGCGAAGACTGCCGCTCACCCTAGCCCTCTCCCCGCAGGCGGGGAGAGGGGACTCGGACGCGCACTCTGCGGCAAAATGGAGCGAGCCGGTGCCGCGAGTCCCTTCTCCCCGCCTGCGGGGAGAAGGTGGCCGGCAGGCCGGATGAGGGGCATTTCCGCGCCCAAGCCGCTACCCGCGCAAATCCTTGCGCAGGATCTTGCCGACGTTCGACTTGGGCAGTTCGGTGCGGAATTCCACGTATCGCGGCCGCTTGTAGTTGGTGAGGCTGGCGGCACAGTGGCGCATGACCTCTTCTTCGGTGAGGTCCGGGTCCTTGCGCACGACGAAGAGCTTGACCGCCTCGCCGGAATGCGGGTCGGCAATGCCGATTGCGGCGCACTCGAGGATGCCGGGATGGGTCGCCGCCACCTCCTCGATCTCGTTGGGGAACACGTTGAATCCCGAGACGAGGATCATGTCCTTCTTCCGATCGACGATCTTCGTCAGTCCCTCGGCGTTCATGAAGCCGACATCCCCGGTGCGGAAGAAGCCGTCCGGCGAAATGGCCCTGGCCGTTTCCTCGGGGCGCTGCCAGTAACCCGCCATCACCTGCGGCCCGCGAATGCAGATCTCACCGATTTCGCCGGCGGGAAGCGTGCGCCCGTCCTCGTCGCGGATCTCGACCTCCGTCGAGGGCAGCGGTATGCCGATCGTGCCGGTGAAATCGTCGGTGTCGAGGCGGTTGGCGGTGGCGACCGGCGACGTCTCGGAAAGTCCGTAGCCCTCATGGATCGGGCAGCCGGTCAGCTCCAGCCAGCGCTCGGCGACCGGCCGCTGCACCGCCATGCCGCCGCCGAAGGTCAGGATCAGGGAAGAGAAGTCGAGTTTGCGGAATTCGGGATTGTTCATCAACGCGTTGAAGAGCGTGTTCAGCCCCGGAAAGATGTTCGTCCTGTACCTGCCGAGCTCCTTGACGAAGGCGGGGATGTCGCGCGGGTTCGGTATCAGGATGTTGTTGCCGCCGGTTGCCAGTCCCATCAGCGAATTCACCGTGAGCGCGAAGATATGGTAGAGCGGCAGCGCGCACATGAAGGTGAGCCTCTCCGGGCGCGGCTTGCGCAGGAAGGCCGTGTTCAGCCACAGCTCCATCTGGGCCATGTTGGACAGGAGATTGGCGTGCGTCAGCGTTGCGCCCTTGGAAACACCGGTGGTGCCGCCGGTATATTGCAGGAAGGCGACATCTCCCGGCGCTACGTTCGGGCGCTTGAAGCCGAGCGTCGCGCCCTTGGCAAGAACCGTCTTGAACGAAAGGTGACCTGGAATCGACCAGGCGGGGACGAGCTTCTTGACGCGGCGCACCACCAGATTGACGATTGCCCCCTTCGCACCAAGCATGTCGCCCATGCTGGCGACCACGACATGCTTGACCTCCGTGCGGGCCAGCACCTGCTCGACCGTATGAGCGAAATTCTCAAGCACGAAGATCGCCTTGGCGCCGGCATCCACCAACTGGTGCTCCAGTTCGCGCGGCGTATAGAGCGGATTGACGTTGACGACGGTGAAGCCGGCTCGCAGGATCCCATAGACGATGACCGGATTTTGAAGGATGTTGGGCATCATCACCGCAACCCGATCGCCCTTCGCTAGCCCCAGCGACTGCAGCCAGGCGCCGATTTTCGCCGAATGCGTATTGAGATCGGAGAAGGTCAGTGCCTTGCCCATGCAGGTGAATGCGGGGCGCCAGGAATATTGCGCAACCGCGTGATCGAAGAATTCGCCGATGGATCGATAGCTGAGCGGGCCGATTTCGGCCGGCACGCCCGGCGGGTAGGATCCAAGCCAAATCTTCGCCGTGCTGGAGCCCGCCTGTTGCGTGCTTGCTTCCGCCATGACCTTCCTCCCTCTGGTCGCCAATGAACGGCCGTCATCACGGCGAAGAAAAATCCCTCCCGATCTTTCTCTCCGTCGAAGATGCTGCTTTTAGCTCGCCTCTTCAAGCCGTAATCCGAATTATATAACTTTGACGTAAACGTCAAGAATCGGCAACTATGCACCGGCTTGTGAAATTTTGATGTGCGCTGCAGCACAGTTCTTGCAGGTGCAGCCGGCTCGCCTATACTGCACTGCAGTATAAACCTGCCACGACATCGGCTGCGCCGAGGTCCCCAAAGATATTCACCAAATTCCTCCCAAGCGGCGGCCGACGGGCCGCGAGCCAAGGCCACGCATGTCCGAAGATGTCCTTTCCGCCGATATCGGCCCCACGAATATTGGCCCCGCGAACGTGGGAAAATCCCGTAACAGGGTTTCCGCGGCGGAAATCGCGCTGGCAGTCGGTGGTTTCGGTATCGGTACCGGCGAATTCGCCATCATGGGCCTGTTGCCTCAGGTCGCAGACGACGTCGCCGTCTCGGTGCCGGCGGCGGGCGCCGTCATCAGCGCCTACGCGCTCGGCGTGGTCGTCGGCGCGCCGTTGATCGCCGTGCTTGCGGCGCGGTTCGCCCGCTTTCATGTGCTGCTGGTATTGATGGCCGTCTTTGCATTGGGCAATTTCGCGTCCGCCGTTGCGCCGAGTTTCCACCCGCTCGTCGCCGCGCGCTTCTTCGCGGGCCTGCCGCACGGCGCCTATTTCGGCGTGGCGGCACTGGTCGCGGCAGGACTTGCGGCACCGAACCAGCGGGCGCGCGCAGTCGGCCGGGTCATGATGGGCCTGACGATCGCCACTCTTTTCGGCACGCCGCTCGTCGCCTGGTTCGGCCAGGCGCTCGGATGGCGCAGCGCCTTCGCGATCGTCGGCGGCATCAGCCTCATGACGATGGTCCTGATCTGGCTCCACGTGCCGCGGGACAGGGGCGATCCGCAGGCGACGCCGCTGCGGGAACTGAGCGCGCTGGGGAGTCTCCAGGTCTGGTTGCTGCTCGGTATCTGTGCGATCGGTTGCGGCGGAATGTTCGCCGTCTTCACCTATATCGCACCGGCGCTGACCCAGGTCGCGGGCGTTTCCGTCGCCAATGTGCCCGTCATGCTGTCGGTCTTCGGCGCCGGCATGATCCTCGGCAATATCGTGGGTTCGCGGCTCGCCGATTGGTCGCTCACGCGCGCCATCGGCATCGCGCTCGTCTTCAACGTCTTCGCCTACATCCTCTTCTATTTCACCATGACGAGCCCCTGGATGGCGATCGTCAACGTGCTTTTCATCGGCGGCGGCTTCGCCGTCGTTCCGGGCGTCCAGACCCGCCTGATGGACGTCGCCGGAAAGGCGCAGACGCTCGCGGCAGCCCTCAGTCATTCCGCCTTCAATCTCGCCAATGCTCTCGGCGCCTGGCTCGGCGGCATTGCCATCGCCGCCGGTTACGGCTGGACTTCGCCAGGGCTCGTCGGCGCCGTGCTCGGCATAGGCGGTTTCGCCATCTTCCTCGCTTCGGTGCTCGTGGATCGCCGGCGGACGGGGCGCGTAGCCTGACGGCTCGCGATTTTCCTCATCCGCTCCAATCTCCTGTCACGTGCGCTTGCTAGGTGAAAATGCGCGTGTTCTCGCGTAAAGCGCCGATTCGGAGCCGGCCGCCATCATTGCGCCGGAAACCGCGTCCAGCGGAGCGGAACGGGCTGGCAAGGTTGCGGGTTTGTTGTAAGGTTCGAAGAGACGGAGGAGAATTGGTGCAATTGGGCAATCGCGATCGAGAGAACCTTCCCGTGGAGCCGCGGCTCTTCGGGCAGCCGGCCCATTCACGCTCCGCCCTCGTCGTGCCGATTTCGGCGGCCCGGTGGCTGCTCGTTCTCATTCTGCTTTGCGGCGTCTATTTCTTTCATGGTTTCCTCGTGCCGGTGCTTGCGGCGGTGGTCATCGGCTTTGCGAGCTGGCCCATCTATTGGCGGCTGCTTCAGGGCCTGAACGGAAACCGCACTCTTGCCGCGACGATCGCCATCATTTCGGTCGTCGCCTTTATCGTCGTGCCGATCTCGCTCGCCGCGATCTATGCCGTGGAAGAGGTGCGCGATTGGCTCGTATGGGCGGTTGCGACCAATGCGAACGGCGCGCCGGCGCCTGCCTGGCTGGCGACGATCCCGGCGGTGGGCGCCTGGCTCGGCGAACAATGGGTCAAATATGTCGGTCACCCGGGCGCTCTCGGGGAATTGGTGCAGCTCGTCAGCGGCTCCAATATCGGCAATATCTATCGCGGCGTGCTCGTGGTCGGCGCCTCCGCCTTCCAGTCCTTCCTGACGCTCCTTTTCATGCTGATCACGCTCTTCTTCGTCTATCGCGACGGCCAGTCCTTTTCGAAGCAGCTCGACCATCTCGGCGAACGGATCTTCCCGATGCGCTGGGAGAGGCTGTCGCGCGTGGTGCCCCTTACGATCAGCTCGACCGTCACCGGCATGGGCATCATCGCGATCGGCGAAGGCATCGTGCTCGGTGTCGCCTATTGGCTCGCCGGCGTGCCGTCGCCGGTCACGCTCGGCATCCTCACCGGCATCATGGCGCTCATTCCGGGCGGCGCCCCACTCTGTTTCACCCTGGTCTCGGTCTATCTCGTCGCAAGCGGCTCGCCCGTCCATGGCATCGCGCTCTTCACCTGGGGTACGACGGAGCTCTTCATCGTAGACAAGACATTGCGGCCGAGGCTCGTCGGCGGCCCGATCAAGCTGCCCTTCCTGCCGACGTTTTTCGGCCTGATCGGCGGCGTCAAGACGATGGGATTTCTCGGTCTCTTCGTCGGTCCGGTACTGATGGCGCTGCTCGTCGCCATCTGGCGAGAATGGCTGCGCGAGGTGACGAGCCAGCCGGAGCCGCCCGTCAACGGGATATCCAGGGTGGATATTTCCGCCAAGTGAGACGGAACCGGGGCAACGCGGCCGTATGGCATTTGCATGGAAGTTGTTTTAAGACAGACTGCAATCCTTAATTTGTAGGCCGTACCTCTCGAACATGAGTGTCGCACCTGACGGCGAAGACGCAGACGGGCCGGTCGCGGATCGGCGCCCCATCGCAACGCGTGACAGCGGCTTCGCGCGGCGCCTGACGGCGTTGCTTCTGAAGACTTCGGTCACGCCGAACCAGATCTCGCTCGCAAGCGTCGTGTTTGCCGCATTGGGGGCGGCGGTCCTCCTTTCTGCAGCCCGCTGGCCGTTCCTTTATCCCGTGGCGCTCGCCGCCATCCAGTTGCGCCTCCTGTGCAATCTTCTCGACGGCATGGTGGCGGTCGAGGGCGGGCGCGGTTCGCCGGTCGGAGCGCTCTACAACGAGTTTCCCGACCGGGTCGCCGACACCCTGCTCATCGTTGCACTGGGCTATGCCGCCGGCGCGGGATGGCTCGGCTGGGCGGGAGCGCTTGCGGCCGCCTTGACGGCCTATGTGCGCGTCTTCGGCGGATCGCTCCGCCAGGCTCAGGACTTCCGCGGTCCCATGGCGAAGCAGCATCGCATGGCGTTGATGAGTCTCGCCTGCGTGCTGGCATTCGGGGAAGCATTTCTAATGACAGAGCGCCTCGTGCTTTACGCCACGGCGTGGATCATCCTTGCCGGCGCGCTTCTCACATGCGCGACCCGCACCAGGGCCATCGTCTCGCGCATTCGGGAAGGCGCGAATCCGTGATCGACCTGGCACTGATCGGCCTCACACGGTTCATCGTCGGCGGACAGGCGCACTGGATGGGCTCGCAGCCGGAAATGCGCCAGCGCATCTATTTCGCCAATCACTCGAGCCATCTCGACACGCTGCTGATCTGGTCGGCGCTGCCGCGTGCGTTGCGCGCATCGACGCATCCGATCGCCGCGGCGGACTATTGGGGCAGGGGGGCCGTGAGGCGTCATATCGGGCTCAAAGTGCTGAATGGCGTGCTCGTCGAGCGCTCGACGCAGGGGCCGCCCGGCGCGGCTCTGGCACCCTTGCGCAACGTGCTCTGCGAGGGCGAGTCGCTCATTCTTTTCCCGGAGGGCACGCGCGGCAGCGAGCGATTGCCGGGGCCGTTCAAGAGCGGGCTCTATTGGCTATCGCAGGAATTTCCCGACGTGGAACTGATCCCGACCTATCTCGACAATCCCTCGCGCGCCTTTCCCAAGGGAACCTTTCTGCCCGTCCCGATCAGCTGCACGGTGCGTTTCGGACCGCCGGTCGCGCACCACGCCGGCGAAGAGAAGGAGGCTTTTCTGGAACGCGCCCGCGCAGCGGTCGCCGCACTTGCGCCGGAGCCCATCGGATGAGGCCGCCATGTCCTTGAACGACAAACTCTTTATCCTCTTTGCCGGCATAGTCGCTCTTCTCGGAGCGGCATCGCTGATCGGTTTCGTGCTGGCGCGCCGCGCGACATCCGAAACGGGGCGGGCGACGATCGACAATCTCAATGCCCGTATCAGGGCATGGTGGGTGATGATCGCCATCTTCGCGGTGAGTTTCACTCTCGGTCGCGGCGTCACGCTCGTGCTCTTTGCTCTCACCTCCTTCTACACGCTGCGCGAGTTCGTCTCGCTGACGCCGACGCGTGCCGCCGATCACCTGCCGCTCGTTGCTTCCTTTTACGTTCTGCTGCCGCTGCAATACTGGCTGATCTCGATCGGTTGGTATGCGCTTTTCACCATTCTGATACCGGTCTACGGCTTCCTCCTCCTGCCGAGCCTTTCCGCGCTCAAGGGCGACACGGAGCAGTTCCTGCTGCGCGTCTCGCGAATCCAGTGGGGCCTGATGCTGACCGTCTATTGCATCAGCCACGCACCGGCCCTGCTGACGCTCGACATCCCCGGCCGGCCGGGCGAAGGCTTCCTGCTGCTCTTCTTCCTCATCACCATCGCGCAGTTCAGCGATGTCATGCAGTATGTCTTCGGCAAGCTTTTCGGCCGGACGAAGGTCGCACCGGTCGTCAGCCCCTCGAAAACGGTCGAGGGACTTGCCGGAGGCGGGCTTTCGGCCGTGGCTGCCGGCGCGGCCTTGTGGTGGATAACGCCGTTCACGCCGCTGGAGGCGGCCGCGATGGCCTTCGCCATCGTCGCCATGGGCTTCCTCGGCGGCCTGGCGCTCTCGGCGGTGAAGCGCTCGATGGGCGTGAAGGACTGGGGCTCGATGATCAGCGGCCATGGCGGCGTGCTCGACCGCATGGATTCGCTGAGCTTCGCGGCGCCGGTTTTTTTCCACCTGACGCGGTATTTTTATACCTGAGACGGTGAAATGCCGCTCTGGTGTGACGGCGGATCACGGTTTCGTGTTCCTCCTTGAGGGAAGAATTGCGCCCTTCGAACAGTCGTTTCTCCTGCCGCTTCAGCCCATTGAATGATGTGGCGGTCAACTACGGACAACAAGGAGAAGCCCGTGCGAATTGCAGTTCTGATTGTTCTGACGACTGTCCTTGCCATGCCTGCTTCGGCGCAGGATACCGCACTCCATGACCCTTCGATCAGCCGCGATGCACAGGACGGGGTGATCCGTCTTTACGGTGCGGGCGGTCCGCACACCGCCATCCGGAAGGTCGCGGATGTCTGGACGAAGGAGACGGGCCGCAAGGTCGAAATCACCGCCGGACCGGAGAAGACATGGTCGAAAAAGGCGCAGGGCGATGCGGATGTCATCTGGGGCACGTCCGAACAGGCGATGACCGCTTTTCTCGAAACCTATAAGGGCTTCTCATCGGATCAGGTCGAGCCGATATACCTTCGTCCGGCAGTCATTGCGGTGAAAGCGGGCAATCCCAAGGGGATCATGAAATTCGAGGACCTTCTGGCGGAAGGGACGAAAATCGTCGTAACCGAAGGAGCCGGCGTCGCCAACACGTCGGGGACGGGTGTCTGGGAGGATATCGCGGGGCGTCTTGGCCGGCTGGAGGATGTCGCGGCCTTCCGCAGCAACATCGTCGCTTTCGAACAGGGCTCCGGCGCAAGCTTCAAGGCGTTCAAGGCATTGGATGCAGACGCCTGGATCACCTGGCCGAATTGGCCACTTTCGAACCCCGACACCCTGGAGGCGGTGCCGCTGTCGAGCGATCGCGCAATATGGCGCGACCTCAGCGTGGCCCTGGCCCCCGATGCCGATCCCGAGGCAAAGGCGTTTCTGGATTATTTGATCTCCGATGAGGCGCAGAAGATCATGTCCCGTGAAGGTTGGGTACGCTGAATCTTAATTCTTGGGCGCCAGCACGACCGCCCCCGTCGCGTCGTGGTCATAGACAACCCTGCCGGATCACAAGATCAGCGGCGTCCGCGCGGCGGTCGAGAATACCGTGCGCGTGGCTACTCTTCCAGGTGCCACGCGCACGGGACTTCAGCCCTATAAAAGAAGATTCCCTGCCTGCACAGCTTATGATCACGCGGCCGGAAAGGTGCGCAATGAGCGTTGGGCATCGCATCTCCCAGGAGAAGAGGCTTAGGTTAGCAACCTATGTATTGCTTAACCTTTCGGGGCGTCTGTGGGCTCGCGCAAATTCCATTGCGAATGCGCAAGAAGGTTTGTTCGTTAACGTCGCCCTGCTGTTCAAAAATTCCCTGCTGCACTCCGTTATCGAGTGTGGTGGCGGCTTCGATGCGTGCTTTTCGATAAAACACGTATGATTGATGCCTGAGCCATTCGTGCTCGTGCGCCTGCAAGATGCAGGTCGCGTCGCAGAGAGAATTAGTCCACGTGGTAATTGAGACGATGACTTGTTTGCCGTTTTGGCAGGGATCGGTGCAGACGACATGAAGATGCCGTCGTTCGGGGTCATGGGCCGGGCCTGAAGGGATCAGCAAAGTTCCGGCGCGAGCGACCAACTAATGTACCCGGGCAGATGCAAAAGCCTGATCTATCGCCTTGAAGCTTTCAGCTGTCTCTGCAAAGTCGTCTGCGTTCTGCACGCCGACGGCGTGCAAGATTCTTTGCAAGGGAATGACCGTAGAGCCGCCACTGGGATCTTCCCACTCGGGAACATTGCGCGGCTCATGTGTCCAATCACGCAGTTGCCATGGCGTCATATGTCCGAAACGTTCCCATACGGCGTCGGCACATGCAATATCGGCGTCGCTTAGTTCATCCAAGTCGTCGACGCTGATGCCTTGTCTGGCAAGTGCGATGTTATGGTTCTCACGGTCTTGAAGATAGTCAGACCAGCCGCATTCATCCGGGTCATAGTCGCCCGCGATATAGCTATACGTCAGCGAATTAACCGGGCCGTGCGGCATGGAGCAGCGTTTTTCGTCGAGCACCGGGAAACCGAATTTCCGGATACTCTCCCGGTCAACCAGATAAACGAGCTTAACCGCCTTGAGAACGTTGAGGGAGTGCCCCCCAGCCCTCATGATCAAGTACGCAATCAACTGCGCTGCTTTTCGCGGTTCATAGCTCATGGTTCGTCCCAGCATCGCCGATTTGGCGAGCCCGTTTTGTTCACGTTATAACCCATTCACTCACAAAGCAAAGCCCTGCGCGCAAACAAAGTTCCAAAGCAGGGAGCCTGTTATCGGACTCACATTCCATCTTTTCTATGAGTTGCCGTGGCCCCTTCCCAGCAGGTCTGCGAGCCGCGAGAAAACACGCTCAATCTCTGAAAGGAAAATGGTGCCGCTTACGTGACTCGAACACGTGACCCCATCATTACGAATGATGTGCTCTACCGACTGAGCTAAAGCGGCCCTTGGGGCGGTTCCGCGAAAGCCGCGGAACGAATGTGAGGCGCTGATAAACGCAAAGCGGCGAGATTTCAAGCCATCAGTTTCGAGAACTTGAAAATTCCTGGGCCGGCCGCCCTTCGGCACTGGAAGCGAAGCCGAGGCGTGCCCGTGCGGCGTCGTATTCCTGTTCCAGCCGGTCGACAAGGCGGGCGACGGTGCCGACTTCGCGCACGGCGCCTATCCCCTGGCCGCAGCCCCAGATGTCCTTCCATGCCTTGGCGCCTTCCGTTGCCGTGCCGAAGTCCATCTTGGAGGGGTCGGCTTCCGGCAGGTTGGCCGGGTCCATTCCGGCGGCAAGGATCGACGCTCTAAGGTAATTGCCGTGAATGCCGGTGAAGTAATTGGAATAGACGATATCGGCGGCGTTGCTGTCGACGATCATCTGCTTGTAGGCGGCGCTCGCGCGGGCCTCTTCCGTGGCGATGAAGGGGGATCCGATATAGGCCATGTCGGCGCCCATCGCTTGCGCCGCGAGGATTGCGTCGCCGGTGGCGATCGCGCCCGAGAGCAGAAGCGGCCCGTCGAACCAGGCGCGTATTTCCTGGACGAGCGCGAAGGGCGAGAGGGTTCCCGCATGGCCGCCTGCGCCTGCCGCGACTGCGATCAGCCCGTCTGCGCCCTTGCGGATCGCGGAATTCGCATGGCGGTTGTTGATGACGTCGTGGAGAACGACACCGCCATAGGAATGGATGGCGGCATTCACCTCCGGCACGGCCCCGAGCGAGGAGATGACGATCGGAACCTTGTACTTGACGCAAAGCATCAGGTCCTGTTCGAGCCGGGCGTTCGATTTGTGTACGATCTGGTTCACCGCGAAGGGTGCCGCCGGGCGCTCGGGGTGTCCGGCATCGTGATCGGCCAGCGTCTCGGTGATTTCCGCCAGCCATTCGTCGAGCTGCGATTGCGGGCGGGCGTTGAGCGCCGGAAAGGCGCCGATGATGCCGGCCTTGCATTGTGCGATCGTTAGCCGAGGATGCGAGACGATGAAAAGCGGCGCCCCTATGACCGGCAGCCTCGTTTTCCCGGAAAGGATTGGCGGCAACGACATCGAAAAAATCTCCATCCCAACTTTGACGTTCTCGTAAACGTCAAAACTGATAGCAGCAACGGACGCGCTTGCCTACTGCATGCTTCCTGAAGTCCATCGGTTCGGAAAGACACGCGGCAACCCGAAGACAACGGCGACCTTTGCGCCTCCGATAAGACGCCGCGATACCGCAAAGCGGTGCGTGCTCCGGCAATTCGGCCACGCTCGCCTATGTTTTCCCTGGGGAACACCGGCCGAAGTCGCGGCTGCACTTGCAGATTCGCAATGCAGCGGTTACCCAATCCTTAATAAAACCAACGGCGTGTGACGGGAAGAGGCGGGGCTCGTCGCGAGAAAGGCACATCCGGCCACGCATTGCGGCAACCGGAAGACTTTGCGCAGAAGGATTTGACGTGAGCGGACTTGAGACAGCGATCAGGAATGCGCTGGAAAGATCGGATCGAAGCAATGCGGAGATCCGGGCGCGCATCTATCAGTCGGCGCGTCAGGCGCTGGAAAACGGTCTGCAGAAGCAGCAGATCGAAGATCCGGAGGTCATCTCCGTGCAACGTCAGCGGCTCGAAGCGGTCATCCGCGCGATCGAGATGGAAGAGCGCGCCGCCCTGAAGGAGCGCGCTCAGACTCCGGTGGTGAGCCTTGGCGAGGTGAAGGCAAGGGGCGATAGGGTAGAGCGCGCTCCCGAAGCGCCAGCACCCGCCGCGCCACGGAGCGAGCCGGCGCCGAAGCCGGAGGGAAGCCCGCCTGCACAGGCGGATGGCGGGCTCGGCTCTTTGCGTCCCGAACGCGACGGTCCGCCGGCGGCTTTCAGAGCGGCGGCGGACGAGGGAAGAATAGAAACCGTGCGCAAGCCTGCCCCGTCTGCCCCCGAAGTGGGCGTCGCCGGCCAGCGTCCGCGCAAGCGCAGGCGCAGCCGGTTCTTCTCCTATGCGATGATCGTCGCGACGCTTGCCGCGGCGGCCGGGGTCGCCGTCTGGTGGGTTCAGACGAACGACCTGCTCCGGCCGCCGACGGACACCGGCGTCGCCAATCCGCCCGCGACGGTGAATGCGGAGGATTTCGATGGCGCGGCCGGCCTGCAGACCCTCGGCGCCCAGGAAGGTTTCTCCGGCGATTGGATAGAGGTCTTTGCTCCCGGAGAAACTGCGGCGGTAACGCCGGGGCCGCGCGCCAGCGCGGAACCATTCGACGGTGATGCAGGCGAGCGCCTGCGGTTGATTTCGGCAGCGGCCGCCAAGGAGGGCGATGTCGCGATCGAAATTCCCACGGATGTCCTTGCCCAGTTGTCGGGCAAGTCGTCGACACTCGCCCTGACGGTTCAGGCGGCCCCCGGCAAGGCGACCGAATTCTCGGTCGAATGCGATTTCTCAACGCTCGGCGACTGCGGCCGGCACCGCTTCACCGTGCACGACGAGCGGGTCGACATGCTGTTGAAGGTCAATTTCGAGCGCGGCTCGGCACCCAGCAGCCCTGGAAAACTGGTGATCAACAGCGATCTCAGCGGCGGCGGCAACAGCCTCGATCTCTTTGCGATCCGGGTGCAGCCGGGCGGCTGATCGTCAGCGCGTCGGAATCACCTGAGAAAACCGGGGCCGGAGCCGAGGATCTTTTCGTCGACCTCTCCGATCGCCGCCTCGTCCTTGCCGTCATAGTCGAGCTTCGTCAGCATGTGGCGGATCACGTTGATCCGGGAGCGGCGCTTGTCGTTGCCGCGGATGACCGCCCATGGCCCGTGCTCCGTGTGCGTTTCCTTCAGCATACGGTCGCGTTTTCCGGTGTATTCGTCCCACTTGCTCAGCGCCGCGATGTCCATCGGCGAAAGCTTCCAGATCTTCAACGGATCGTGGCGCCGGTCATGGAAGCGCTTCAGTTGCATTTCCCGGCCGATATTGATCCAGAACTTGAAGAGATGGATGCCTTCGTTCGCGATCATCTCCTCGAAGCGGGGCGCCTCTTTAAGGAATTGCTCGTACTGGTCGGGGGTGCAAAAGCCCATGACCGGTTCGACGCCGGCGCGGTTGTACCAGGAGCGGTCGAATAGGACGAACTCGCCGGCGGTCGGGAAGGTTGCGACATAGCGCTGGAAGTACCACTGGCCCCGTTCGGTCTCCGTCGGTTTCGTCAGTGCGACGACGCGCGCGGAGCGGGGGTTCATATTGGCCGTCGTCGCGTGGATCGCACCACCCTTGCCGGCAGCGTCGCGTCCCTCGAAGACCGCCATCACGCGCTTGCCGGTCGCCTGCATCCAGAACTGGACCTTGACCAGTTCGATCTGCAGCTTCGTCAACGTTTCTTCGTATTCCTCCCGATCGAGCTTTTTCTTGTAGGGATAATCGTCGGAGCGGAAGGCCTCCTCGTCGATCCATTTCGGCAGGTCCGGATCGTCGATGTCGAAGATGCGGCTTCTGCCGTCGATCTCCAGTTCGACCGCCCGGCTCCCCGGCCTTGCTTCGGCCGGTGCTTCGTCGAGTGCCATCTGCTTCCTCCCGCTCGCTCGATTTCTCCGGAGGAGGCCATAATTACATTGCGGATTCAAGCATGTCGTGAAAATCATGTCATGAAGCAACGCTATCTCTGCGCCCTTATGGCCGGATTCGGAAGGAGGCTTTGAGGCGGTTGTCCTCACTTCTGCGACATCCGAGCCGCTGGCTGGATCAGCAGCAGTCGTCGAGGTGCAGGAGGCAGCGAATTGAGGAACGAGGATATCGTGTTGGATGGCGCGAAGGTGTTCTGGCGCACCCTGCTGCCGAGGTTGAAGGCGGAGCGCGGGCTTCTCGGCCTGTCCGTCGTGCTCGCCTTCCTCGCCGCACTCGCGGGCATCCATCCGCTGGCCGTCCTGCCCTTCTGGATCGTGCTCGTCGCGGCCATCCTCAACCGGGGAGCGCCGCCCGTCCAGACAGCGCCGGCGAGCGTCGGCGCTGCCGTGGAAACGAAGACCGACCCGCTTGCTCCCCTGCTCGACGCGCTCGACATGCCGGTGCTCGTCGTGGCGGCCGACGAGACCGTCGTCTTCCAGAACGCCGCCGCAGAGAAGGCCTTCGGGACTATCCCCCAGGACAGCTACCTTTCCGCCCGCGTCCGTTCGCCCGGCATTCTCGACATGGTGCGCGAGACGATCGCGACAGGCAAGGTCAACCAGATCGAGCATGCGGAAAGGCTGCCTTCGGAGGCGGTCTACGTGGTTCGCGTCGCGCCCGTGGACATCGGCTCCGACGTTTCCGGCCGGCGCATCTTCCTGCTGACCTATCGCGATATCTCGCAGGCTCGCCGCATCGACCGGATGCGCTCCGACTTCGTCGCCAATGCCAGCCATGAGCTGCGCACGCCGCTCGCATCGCTGCGCGGCTTCATCGAGACGCTGCAAGGCCCTGCCCGCGACGACCGGAAGGCCCAGGAGAAATTCTTCGGCATCATGCACGAGCAGGTCACGCGCATGAGCCGGCTCGTGGACGACCTCCTGTCGCTGTCGCGCCTCGAGTTGAAGTCGCACATCGCGCCGGACGATACCGTCGATCTCGGGCCGCTGCTCGGACACGTGCGCGACAGCCTGGCGCCGCTTGCGGGCGAACTCGACGTGACGATCGCGCTGGAGGTTCCGGAGACTCCGGTTTTCGTCCAGGGGGATCGGGACGAATTGGTGGAGGTCTTCGAAAACCTGATCGAAAACGCCTGCAAATACGGACAGGAAGGCAAGCAGGTGGATGTGCGGCTGACCGGCGGGAATGGTCACCAGGCGGAGGTGACGGTCACCGACCACGGCCCGGGAATACCTGCCGAGCATGTCCCGCGCATCACCGAGCGTTTCTACCGGGTCAATGTCGAGGCGAGCCGGTCGAAGAAAGGCACCGGCCTGGGCCTTGCGATCGTCAAGCATATCCTCACGCGTCACCGCGCCCGCCTGCTCATCCATTCGGAGGTGGGGAAGGGCACGGTCTTCAAGGTCCGCTTCTGACACACGACGCCGCGCTGAAATGTTGCGCCGAGAAAATCATACCGCATTTTCAGCATGTTAGGCTGTCATAAATGTTTCACCGAACTGACATAAAAGCTGTAGCCATCGGCGGCTAACTAGGGGCGGCCGATGAAACGGCGAAGAGAGCGCTGAACCCTGGCGCACCAACACAAGCCCATCCCGGGAGAACATTCATGAAATCTCTTAAACTCACAGTAGCGGCGCTGGTTGCATCCGCCGCCTTCGCGGGCGTTGCAGCGGCTCGCGACCAGATCCAGGTCGCCGGCTCCTCGACCGTTCTTCCCTATGCCAAGATCGTTGCCGAGAACTTCGGCGAGACGTTCCCCGACTTCAAGACGCCGGTTGTCGAGTCCGGCGGCTCCTCTGCCGGCCTGAAGGAATTCTGCAAGGGCGTCGGTGAAGACACGATCGATATCGCCAACTCTTCCCGCAAGATCAAGGACAGCGAAGTCGAGGCCTGCAAGGCTGCCGGCGTGACCGAGATCCAGGAAGTGAAGATCGGCTACGACGGCATCGTCTTCGCCACCGACGCCGGCAATGCCGACCTCACCCTGAAGCCGGAGCACCTCTACAAGGCGCTCGCCGCCGAAATCGTCGTCGACGGCAAGCTCGTCGCCAATCCTTACAAGAAGTGGTCGGAAGTCGATGCTTCGCTTCCGGACGCCGAAATCGCCGCCTATATTCCGGGCGAGAAGCACGGCACGCGCGAAGTCTTCGAAGAGAAGATCCTTGCTGCCGGCTGCAAGGACTCCGGCGCTCAGGACGTCATCAAGGCTGCCGTCAGCGATGAAAAACAGCAGTTCAGCAAGTGCGTGGCCGTACGCAAGGACGGCATGGCCGTCGACATCGACGGCGACTACACCGAAACGCTGGCGCGCATCGCTTCGAACAAGAACGGCATCGGCGTCTTCGGCCTCTCTTTCTACGAAAACAACGCCGACAAGCTGAAGGTCGCGACCGTCAACGGCATCGTCCCCTCGACCGAGACGATCGCTTCCGGCGAGTATCCGGTTTCCCGCCCGCTGTTCTTCTACGTCAAGAAGGCTCACATCGGCGTAATTCCGGGTCTCAAGGAATATGTCGAATTCTTCGTTGACGATCAGATGATCGGCCCCGACAGCCCGCTCGCCGAATACGGCCTCGTCGCCGCTCCGGACGCCGAGCGTGAGGAAATCCGCACGTCCTTCGAGGCAGGCAACCTGCTCTGATCATGACAGGCTCCGGCGCTTCGCAGCGCCGGAGCCGCATTCTTTTCGAATTTGCCGGGGCTTACGACAAGCCTGTCGCGGAGACGTGCCGATGAGTACTTCGCTCCTTCTCCTGATCATCGCTTTGATCGGTTTCATTGCGTTTCTTGCCGGCCGCGCCCGCTCGTTCGCCCGGTCCGGAGGCAAGCTCGCCAGCCTGCATTCCCTGCCCGGATATCACGGCAGCTACGTCGCCATCTGGGCGATGCTGCCGGCTCTTCTTCTGCTTGCGGTATGGCTCATCGCCGCTCCGATCTATGTCGATTACACCGTTCGTTCGTCTCTTCCGGAGCCGGTCCAGAACCAGGGGGCAGCCACCGTTCAACTCGCGCTCGGTCAGGTTAAGTCCGTGGCCGCGGGCTTCGAGCGCCTGAGTGCGGACGAACTCGCTGCTATCGAGAACGGTTCGACCAACATGCGGGAAGTCCTGGCCTCCAAGGGCGTGGCGCTTGCCGGCGAGGGCGAGCCCTACATGGTCCAGTCCGCCCAGCAGTTCAATGCGATGCGGCAATACAGCCGCTGGCTGATGAGCGCCGTCGTGCTGCTCGTTTCCGTTGCCGGCGGACTCTATGCGATCCGCAATATCGACGTCCGTTTCCGTGCCCGCAATCGGGTGGAGCGCGTCATGCTCGGCTCGCTCATCGTCGCCTCGTCCATAGCCATTCTCACGACGGTCGGCATCGTCGCCTCGATGCTCTCGGAGGCGGGCCGCTTCTTCACCATGGTGTCGCCCTTCGAGTTCTTCTTCGGCACGGTCTGGGACCCGCGCTTCGCTGCGGCCGGAAGCGGTGGCGCCTCCGGCCAGTTCGGCCTGCTGCCGCTGCTTGCAGGCACGCTGTATATCGCCTTCGTGGCGATGCTTTTCGCGGTGCCGATCGGGCTCTTCGCCGCCATCTACATGGCCGAGTATGCAAGCCCGCGGCTGCGTTCCACGGCCAAGCCTCTCCTGGAAGTGCTCGCCGGCATCCCGACGATCGTCTACGGCTTCTTCGCGCTGGTCACTGTGGGACCTTTCCTGCGCGACATCTCCGCGCAACTGAACGGTCTCGTCACCGGCAACTACCAGAACTTCATTCAGGCCCAGAGCGTCATCACCGCCGGCATCGTCATGGGCATCATGCTCATCCCGTTCGTTTCTTCATTGTCCGACGACATCATCACCCAGGTGCCGCGGGCGCTGCGTGACGGCTCGCTCGGCCTCGGTGCGACGCGCTCGGAAACGGTGAAGAAGGTGATCCTGCCGGCAGCACTTCCCGGCATCGTCGGCGCGCTGCTTCTGACGGCATCGCGCGCGGTGGGCGAGACGATGATCGTCGTGCTCGCTGCCGGTGTCGCGGCGCGCATGCAATTGAACCCTCTAGAGCCGATGACCACGGTGACGGTCAAGATCGTGAATCAGCTGACGGGCGACCTCGAGTTCACCTCGCCGCAGACGCTGGTCGCCTTTGCGCTCGGCATCACGCTCTTCGTCATCACGCTCGGCCTCAACATCTACGCGCTCTACATTGTGCGCAAATATCGGGAACAGTACGAATGACCGAATTTGCCTCCCCGACGGTAAGGGTCTCCACCCGACCTGCCGCAAGCCGACGCGATATCGGCATCAAGCGCCGCTATGCGGCGGAGCGCCGCTTCCGTGCCTTCGGAATGAGCGCCATCGCCATCGGTCTGTTCTTCCTCGCGGTTCTCCTCTGGAGCGTCGTTTCGAAGGGCTATACCGCCTTCCAGCAGACGACGATCACGTTGCCGATCGAGTTTTCCGAGAAGGTGATCGATCCGAAGAACGAACGGGCGACCGATCCGAAGCAACTCTATACCGCCAACTACCCGCTGCTGGTGCGCGAGGCTCTGGTAAAGCAGCTCGGCCTCGATCCGTCGAAGCGGCCGCTGGTGAAGCAGGCGGCCGATATGGTCTCCGCCAGCGCCCGGACGCAGCTGCGTGACATCGTCGTCGCCGATCCGTCGGTCATCGGCAGGACGATCCCTGTGACGCTGCTTGCCGAGGCGAACATCGATTCCGCGTTCAAGGAACAGATCGACCTGTCGGTCGACGAAACCAAACGCAAGGTGAAGGATGAGCAGGTCGCATGGATGAACCAACTTGCCGAGGCCGGCGTGCTCAAGAAGAGCTTCAACACCGGCATCTTCACCTTCGGCGCGTCGAGCCGGCCTGAAGCGGCGGGTGTCGGCGTCGCCCTTCTCGGCTCGCTCTACATGATGCTGATCGTGCTCGTTCTGTCGCTGCCGATCGGCGTCGCCGCCTCCATCTATCTCGAGGAGTTCGCGCCGAAAAACCGGCTGACGGACCTGATCGAGGTGAACATCAACAACCTGGCGGCCGTACCGTCCATCGTCTACGGCCTCCTCGGGCTTGCCGTCTTCGTCAACTTCGCTGGCATGCCGCGCTCGGCAGCACTCGTCGGTGCCTTCGTGCTGACGCTGATGACGCTTCCGACGATCATCATCGCTACCAGGGCGGCCCTGAAGGCAGTGCCTCCGTCGATCCGCTCCGCCGCACTCGGCCTCGGCGCATCGAAGATGCAGACCATCTTCCATCACGTGCTGCCGCTTGCCATGCCCGGCATCCTGACCGGCACGATCATCGGCCTCGCCCATGCACTGGGCGAAACGGCGCCGCTGCTTCTGATCGGCATGGTCGCCTTCGTCGTCGACTTTCCGGGGTCGCCGCTGGAGCCGTCCACGGCGCTGCCGGTGCAGATCTACATGTGGGCGAACGAGGCAGAGCGTGCCTTCGTCGAGCGTACGTCCGGAGCGATCATCATTCTCCTGATCTTTCTCATCTTCATGAATCTCGGGGCAATTCTCTTGCGGCGTCGCTTTGAGCGTCGCTGGTAGTGGGGTAAGGACTATGAACATCATGTCGGAAGCTGCAGTCGAAAAGGCTCTTGACCAGAAAATGAATACGGTGCCTTACAAGATGATCGGCAATGATGTGTCGGTCTATTACGGCGAAAAGCGCGCGCTCTTCGACGTCAACCTCAACATCCGCGAGAACACGGTCACGGCGCTGATCGGTCCCTCAGGGTGCGGCAAATCGACGTTTCTGCGCACTTTGAACCGCATGAACGACACGATCGAGAACTGCCGCGTGACCGGCAAGATCACGCTCGACGAGGACGATATCTACGATCCGTCGATCGACGTGGTGGAGCTGCGCGCCCGGGTCGGCATGGTGTTCCAAAAACCCAATCCGTTCCCGAAGTCGATCTACGACAATGTCTCCTACGGGCCGCGCATCCATGGCCTGGCACGCACCAAGGCCGAACTCGACGAGGTCGTGGAAACGAGCCTGCAGAAGGCCGGGCTCTGGAACGAGGTGAAGGATCGGCTGCAGGAGCCGGGCACCGGACTTTCCGGCGGTCAGCAGCAGCGCCTCTGCATCGCCCGCGCCGTCGCGGTCAGCCCGGAAGTCATCCTGATGGACGAGCCCTGCTCGGCGCTCGATCCCATCGCGACCGCGAAAGTCGAGGAACTCATCCACGAATTGCGGGCGAATTTCACGATCGTGATCGTCACCCACTCGATGCAGCAGGCGGCGCGCGTGTCGCAGCGCACGGCCATGTTCCATCTCGGCAATCTCGTCGAGGAGAACGATACCGACAAAATGTTCACCAACCCGGACGATCAGCGCACCCAGGACTACATCATGGGCCGCTTCGGCTGATGGCGAGAGGGGCGGCGCTTTTCCGTCCCTCCCGGTTTAAGATCGACCGAGCCATTCAGAACGGCGGGTCTCCCGAGGAAACGAATATGTCTCACGCACACATCATGTCCGCCTTCGACGAAGAGTTGAAGTATCTCACGCGCCGCATCTCCGAGATGGGCGGTCTTGCCGAGCAGATGGTCGCGGACTCCGTCCGTGCGCTCGTCAATTCCGATCTTGCTCTCGCCCAGAAGGTTATCTCCGACGACACCATTCTGGACGACGCGGAACGGCAGATCGGCGAAAAGGCGATCGTCACCATTGCCAAACGCCAGCCCATGGCCTCGGATCTACGGGAGATCATGGGTTCGATCCGTATCGCCGCGGACCTGGAGCGCGTCGGCGATCTCGGCAAGAACACCGCCAAGCGCGTGATTGCCGTCGCCGGTTCGGGCATACCGCGCAAGCTTGCGCGCGGCCTCGAACACCTGGCCGAGCTCGCGCTCGTTCAGTTGAAGGAAGTCCTGGACGTCTACGCCTCCCGTTCGCCGGAAAAGGCGAACAGCATTCGCGAACGCGATGAAGAGATCGACGCGATCTACACTTCTCTGTTCCGGGAACTGCTGACCTACATGATGGAAGATCCGCGCAACATCACGCCCTGCACGCATCTTCTTTTCTGCGCCAAGAACATCGAGCGTATCGGCGATCACGCGACCAACATTGCCGAAACGATCTACTACATGGCGACAGGCGCCCAGCCGCAGGGCGAACGGCCGAAGGACGACATGACGTCGACATTGGGTTCCGTGACGGACTGAGATCGCCCGGCATCCGGGCCTATGCAGAATTTGTTCCGGCCGCTTTGGCGCGGCCTACCACCGTGCGCGGCGGCATGACGGCTGTCGTGCGTAGGAAGGAGTCCTACTGAATGTTGCCGAAGATTGCCGTAGTCGAAGATGAGGAAGCCCTAAGCGTTCTCCTGCGCTACAATCTCGAGGCAGAAGGCTTCGAGGTCGATACGATCCTTCGCGGCGACGAGGCGGAGATCCGCCTGCAGGAGCGCCTGCCCGACCTTCTCATCCTCGATTGGATGCTGCCCGGGGTTTCCGGCATCGAGCTCTGCCGCAGGCTGCGCCAGCGGCCGGAAACGGAGCGCCTGCCGATCATCATGCTGACGGCGCGCGGCGAGGAGAGCGAGCGCGTGCGGGGCCTTGCCACCGGGGCCGACGATTACGTCGTCAAGCCCTTCTCGACGCCGGAACTGATGGCGAGGGTCAAGGCGATGCTCAGGCGCGCCAAGCCCGAGGTTCTGTCGACGCTCCTGCGCTGCGGCGATATCGAGCTCGACAGGGAGACGCACCGCGTCCACCGCCGCAGCCGTGAAGTGCGCCTCGGCCCGACGGAGTTCCGGCTGCTGGAATTTCTCATGTCCTCACCGGGGCGCGTCTTCTCCCGTTCACAGCTCCTGGACGGTGTCTGGGGGCACGACATCTATGTCGACGAACGGACCGTGGACGTCCATGTCGGACGTCTGCGCAAGGCACTGAACTTCTCCAACATGCCCGACGTCATCCGGACGGTGCGCGGCGCGGGCTATTCGCTGGAGAGCTGAGACCGAAGGTGCCGGCTTACGGCATGGCAAAGAAAAAAGGGGCCTTTACGGCCCCATTTTTCGTCGTGCATCCAGAGCGGAATGAGCAGGCGCCTCAGCGCATGCGCCGGCGCTCGGCAGAGGGCTGGTAGGCCAGCCGGGCATGAAAGGTGCAATAGGGAGAGGCTTCCGGGGAGTCGTTGCCGCAGAAGTGGAACTCTTCCTTGAGCGGGTCGCCGATCGGCCACTTGCAGGTGCGTTCGGTAAGCTCCGTGAGCTCCAGCCGCCGCGACATCGGCAGGACGATATTCCTGTCGATCTGCAGCTCCTGGTCGATCGCCAGGTCGACGGCGAGCTCTTCCTTGAGCGCGGTCGCACCGGCCGTGCGGGTTACGGTGCGGGTTACGGAACGCGCAGCATAGTTCGGTGCGCGCGGGGCAGACGTCGCCCGTTTGGGGCGGGCTGCAGCGGCCGTGCTTCCGCCGGCCTTGGCGCGCCCGGGCAGGCTCAGCCGATGAACCTTGCCGATGACCGCGTTGCGGCTGACGCCGCCCAACTGCGCCGCGATCTGGCTGGCGCTCAGGCCCTCCGACCACAGCTTCTTCAGTTTCTCGACCCGCTCGTCAGTCCAGTTCATCTCTGCACTCCCCGTTCTCGGCGTTGGGATGGCGGAATCCGTCACCGCTCTCCGGGAAAAACCCGAAGATTCAACGCGATAATACTTTTGGTGACTAGGTCCGCCGCATGCGTCTAGTAATT
Organism: Ensifer sp. D2-11; assembly: GCF_054161295.1. NCBI lineage: Bacteria > Pseudomonadati > Pseudomonadota > Alphaproteobacteria > Hyphomicrobiales > Rhizobiaceae > Ensifer > Ensifer sp. D2-11. The sequence goes on along the minus strand of NZ_CP096433.1, from coordinate 2,720,437 downwards.
GAATGTTAACCTACCGGCAGGGTGACTCCGTGGCAAGAGTCGCCGGAATCGCGCCGAATCGATTTCGCGGTTTTCCCCAACTTGCTGTCGGAGCGTTGCATTTTTGCAAGTCCCAGAGTGCGATTTTTTCGCGCTTCGGAATCGGTATCCGCAAAGCGCCTGCAAACCTTGGTTTTGTTGACATCGCGGTGCGAAATGGGAATAGTGCCTGTCGCCGCCGCAAGGCGGCATTTTTGATTTTTATCGGGCCGAACGGTCCGATGCCGCCGGAATGAAGGAGAGCTCGACATGGCCGCAACCACGCCGCTTTACGACACCTATCTGCGCGCGCCGTTGCGTTTCGAGCGAGGTGAAGGCGTTTGGCTGATCGCCGAAGACGGCACGCGCTATCTCGATTTCGCTGCCGGTGTCGCCGTGAACTCGCTCGGCCATGCCCATCCTCATCTCGTCGAGGCGCTGAAGGCGCAGGCCGACAAGGTCTGGCATCTGTCCAATCTCTACGAGATTGCGGGGCAGGAAAGCCTTGCGCGGCGGCTGACCCAGGTGACCTTCGCCGATCGGGTGTTCTTCACCAATTCGGGTGCGGAAGCGCTCGAATGTGCGATCAAGACGGCGCGGCGCTATCATTTCGCCAAGGGGCACGTCGAGAAGTTCCACGTCATCACCTTCGAAGGTGCTTTCCACGGCCGCACGCTCGCGACGATCGCCGCCGGCGGACAGCAGAAATACATCGAGGGCTTCGGGCCGAAGGCGCCGGGCTTCTATCAGGTCCCCTTCGGCGATATCGGCGCGGTCAAGAACGCGATCAATGAAGAAACCGCGGCGATCCTTGTCGAGCCGATCCAGGGCGAGGGCGGCATTCGGACGGCATCGAAGGAGTTCATGCAAGGGCTGCGCGAACTCTGCGACGAGTTCGGCCTGCTTCTGATCCTTGACGAGGTCCAGTCCGGTGTCGGCCGGACCGGCAAGCTCTTCGCCCATGAATGGGCGGGCATCAAACCCGATATCATGGCCGTCGCCAAAGGCATCGGCGGCGGCTTCCCGCTCGGCGCCTGCCTTGCGACGGAAGCGGCGGCCGCCGGCATGGTGGCGGGCACGCACGGCTCGACCTATGGCGGCAACCCGCTCGCAATGGCGGTCGGAAATGCCGTGCTCGACGTCGTTCTCGCCGAAGGCTTCCTCGATCAGGTGCGCGAGGTGGCTCTCGTCTTCCGTCAGGGGCTCGCTTCGTTGAAGGATCGTTTTCCGGACGTGATCGAGGAAATCCGCGGCGACGGGCTGATGCTCGGCATCAAGGCGAAGGTGCCCTCCGCGGACCTTTTGAAGGCGATCCGCGCCGAGAAACTGCTCGTCGTCCCGGCCGGCGAAAACGTTCTGCGCCTGTTGCCGCCGCTGATCACCACCCCGGCCGAGGCGCGCGAAGGACTGGCACGGCTCGAACGCGCCGCGGAGGCGGTGAGCGGCAAGAGCGGCAACGCCGCGGCTTGAGCGCCCGAAGGTTTCGGATCGAACCGGCCCGGGCGGGGTCGACAAACGGATTCTACGACAGGAAACAAGGCAGTATGACCAGACACTTCCTCGATCTCTCGGCCATGACGGCCACCGACCTCAGGACCATCATCGACGATGCCCGCGTCCGCAAGTCGGCGACCAAGGCAGGGACTGCCGAGAAGCCGCTTGCCGGCAAGATGCTCGCGATGATCTTCGAGAAGCCGTCCACCCGCACGCGTGTTTCCTTCGATGTCGGCATGCGCCAGCTCGGCGGCGAGACGCTGTTTCTGTCGGGTACCGAAATGCAGCTCGGCCGGGCGGAGACGATCGGCGATACGGCGAAGGTCCTGTCGCGCTACGTCGACGCGATCATGATCCGCACGACCGACCACCGCCGGCTTCTGGAGATGGCGGAGCATGCGACCGTGCCCGTCATCAATGGGCTCACCGACGATACGCACCCGTGCCAGATCATGGCCGATATCATGACCTTCGAGGAGCACCGGGGACCGGTCAAGGGCAAGACGATCGCCTGGACCGGCGACGGCAACAACGTGCTTCACTCGCTGATCGAAGGCTCGGCGCGCTTCGGCTACCGCATGAACATGGCCGTGCCGCTCGGCTCCGAACCGCATGACAAGTTCCTGAACTGGGCGCGCAACAACGGGGCCGAGGTCCTGCTCAGCCACGAGGCGGAGCAGGCGGTTGCCGGTGCCCATTGCGTCGTCACCGACACCTGGATCTCGATGAACCAGGAACATCGCGCCCGCGGTCACAACGTCTTCCAGCCCTACCAGGTCAACGGCGCGCTGATGAAGCATGCAGCGCCGGACGCGCTGTTCATGCATTGCCTGCCGGCGCACCGCGGCGAGGAAGTGACCGATGAGGTCATCGACGGCCCGCAGTCGGTGGTCTTCGACGAAGCCGAGAACCGGCTGCACGCGCAGAAATCGATCCTCGCCTGGTGCATGGGCGCGGTCTGACGGCTGGAGGCGGGCGCGAGGCGTTCTCTTGAAATCTGCACGGTGCAACACGATCTAGGGCGGTGAGCGGGGGCTCCGATCATCAAATCGGCCAGTCGCCCCACGCCGGCTATCACGTGCTTGGCGCCCAAGGGGTGCTTCGACGCAGAGCAAATGCCGGCGGAGAAATTCGTCCATGACGGGATCAAATGGAATGGCGGACGGTTGTACCGGTGCGCGCCGGTGCACTCGATGCAAACCGTATCGGACATGAAGAGGAAGCGAGCGGTTTCCGTCCGCATCCCGCATGCAGTTTTTGGAATGGGTCATGGCCACGTCCCGGATTGAATCGATCCGCGTGATCATGGTCGAGGCAAGGAGCAAGCGATGACAGAAACAGCGCCGGGACTTGGCGAGTTCGATTTTGCCGGTGACGATCAGGTTGTGCCCTTTCAGGTCGAGGGACTCGACGTGCGCGGCCGCGCCGTCCAGCTTGGCCCGATGCTCGATGCCATTCTTGAACGGCACAATTACCCGCTCCCTGTCGCGCGGCTCGTCGCCGAAACAGTGGTGCTGACGGTCCTGCTCGGCACGTCCCTGAAATTCGAAGGCAAGCTGATCGTGCAGACACAGGGCGATGGGCCGGTCGATCTCGTGGTCGCGGATTTCTCGACGCCGGACCGCGTCCGCGCCTATGCCCGCTATGATAAGGAGGCGCTCGCCGACGCCGAAAAGAGCGGGTGCGTCCAGCCTCACGAATTGTTGGGCAACGGCGTCCTCGCCTTCACGATCGACCAGGGTGCGCACACGCAGCGCTATCAGGGCATCGTCGCGCTTGACGGGGCGACGCTCGAGGAGATCGCCGGCGCCTATTTCCGCCAGTCGGAGCAGATACCGACCAGGGTGCGCCTCGCCGTTGCCGAGCTTCTCGACAAGGACGAGAACGGCAAGCCGCGGCACCGCTGGCGCGCCGGCGGCATGGTCGCGCAGTTCCTCCCCGACGCGCCGGACCGGATGCGCCAGGCGGATCTGCCGGGCGGCGATGGTGACGAGGGCGACGAGGATTTCTTCGACGAGGACGACCTCTGGGCGGAAGCCAAGGTGATGGTCGAGACGATCGACACCGATGAACTCACCGATCCGACGGTCGGTACCGAGCGATTGCTGTACCGTCTGTTCCATGAGCGCGGCGTGCGCGTCTATGAGCCGCAGGCGGTCTACGATCGATGCAGCTGCTCGCGCGAGAAGATCAGGGACGTCCTGGTGGGGCTCGGCAACGAGGATATCGAAGCCAGCGTCGAGGACGGCCTGATCAAAGTCACCTGCGAGTTCTGCTCGACGACCTACCGCTTCGAGGCGAGCGAGGTCCGTCCGCAATAGCGGCAGCCGCGCTGAATCAATTAAGCGTGCGGACGAGGCCCGGCGAATCGAGCGAGAAGGCGGGGATGGCGACATCGAAAGTCTCCCCGCCTTCCGCCTCCATGCTGTAATGGCCGAACATCACGCCGGAGGGTGTATCCAGCGGGCAGCCGGAGGAGTACTCGTAGGTATCGCCGGGATTGAGCAGCGGCTGCTCGCCGATCACGCCGGGGCCGCTCACCTCGTCCACCTGACCGTTCTCGTCGGTAATGTGCCAGTAGCGGGTCATCAGCCGGACCGCGAGTCCGGAATGGTTCGCTATGATGATGCGATAGCCCCAGACATAGCGGCTGTCGTCGGGATCCGACTGTTCTTCCAGGTAGTACGGCTCGACCGTCACTTCGATGTCGCGTGTCAGCGCGCGGTACATGTGCAACACCCTGTTTCAAATCCGTACGCGTATTCTACAGCAATATGGTTTCGTCAAGAATAACGGCGAGATTGTGCGAGTGGTATCAAATTCCCTGGAGCGGGATGAGGAAAGGTGTGCGCGGTTTTCGCCCGCATCCCGCTCCAACTTCTTGGAATCGATCACATCGTGATCTAGGAGGCAACGGCTATGCTTGACGGCGCGCTTCGCAGGCGGCTCGATCCGGTTCTGGACAGGCTCGGCGCCGCACTGGCCGGCCGCGGGGTCGGTGCCGATGCCGTCACGATCCTCGGCCTTTGCCTTGGCCTTGCGGCAGCCCTGCTCATCGGTCTCGGCGCTTATCTGCCTGCCGCCGCCCTGATCCTTGTGAGCCGGCTCTGCGACGGCCTTGACGGAGCCGTCGCCCGCGCGAGCCGGAAAACGGATTTCGGCGGCTTTCTCGACATCGTTCTCGATTTCACCTTTTACGGCGCCGTTCCACTTGGTTTCATCATCGCAGATCCGGCCGCAAACGGTCTTGCCGGCGGGTTTTTGCTCTTCGCCTTCTATGTCAACGGCGCGAGCTTCCTCGCCTATGCCGTGATGGCCGAGAAGCGCGCCCTGACGACCGCGGTGCGCGGTGCGAAGTCGCTCTACTTCACGACGGGGCTCGCAGAGGCGACGGAGACGATCGTCTTTTTTCTGCTCTCGTGCCTTTTCCCTGGGTGGTTCCCGTTATTCGCAACGGTCTTCGCGCTCGTCTGCCTCTATACCGCGCTGTCGCGGATCGTTCTCGCAAGACTGACTTTTCGGCAAGACTGACGAGCCCGCTGACGCGGGCTTCGTCATGGTGCCGGTCAGGCGTTTACGCCCTTCAGCGCCCTTGCGAAATCCTCGATGAGGTCTTCGCTGTCCTCGATACCGGCCGAGAAGCGCACCGTTCCGGCGGAGATGCCGAGTTCGGCGCGGGCTTCGTCGGTGAGGTTCTTGTGGGTGGTCGTCGCCGGATGGGTGATCAGACTCTTGGAATCGCCGAGATTGTTGGAGATCCGGATGATTTCAAGGGCGTTCTGCAGGGCGAAGGCTGCTTCCTTGCCACCCTTGAGCTCGAAGGCGACCAGCGTCGAGCCGCCGCTCATCTGCTTGGCAATGACGTCGGCCTGCGGGTGATCCTTGCGGCCCGGATAGATGACGCGGGCGACCTGCGGCTGCTCCGCGAGGAAATCGGCTACGCGGCGGGCGCTTTCGGTCTGCTGCTTGACGCGGAGCGGCAGGGTCTCGATGCCCTTCAGCAGCGTCCAGGCGTTGAAGGGCGACATGGCCGGGCCGGTGTGACGGAAATAGTCGTGCAGGTTCTCGTCTACCCACTGCTTGTCGGAGAGGACCACGCCGCCGAGGCAGCGGCCCTGGCCGTCGATATGCTTCGTCGCGGAATAGACGACGACATGGGCGCCAAGCTCCAGCGGCTTCTGGAACAGCGGCGTGGCGAAGACGTTGTCGACCACCACCTTGGCGCCGATCTGATCGGCGAGCCTGGCAACGCCGGCGATGTCGATCACTTCGAGCGTCGGGTTCGTCGGGCTCTCGAGGAAGAAGACCTTGGTGTTCGGGCGCACCGCGTCTTCCCAGTTCTTGAGATCGCGACCGTCCACCAGGGTGCACTCGACGCCGTATTTCGGCGCCAGCGTTTCCACGACCCAGCGGCAGGAGCCGAAGAGCGCCCGGGCGGCGACGATGTGGTCACCCGCCTTCACCTGGCAAAGGATTGCCGCAGAAACCGCCGCCATGCCGGAGGCGGTGGCGCGCGCGTCTTCCGCCCCTTCGAGCATGCACATGCGCTTCTCGAACATGTCGTTGGTCGGGCTGCCGTAGCGCGCATAGATGAAACCGTCGGTCTCGCCCTTGAAGCGGGCCTCCGCCGCTTCGGAGCTGTCGTAGACGAAGCCCTGCGTCAGGAAGATCGCTTCCGAGGTCTCGCCATACTGGGAGCGGAGCGTTCCGCCGTGGACGAGCTGGGTTGCCGGGCGCCAATTCTTGCTCATGAGAACGTCACTTTCAAAAACAAAAAAACCGGCCGCGAAACGACCGGTTTGACACCCGGCCTTTTTAGCTACTTGTTTAACGTGGCTGCAAGCCGACCGGCCAAATCACCACGGGATAAAGCTCCAATACTGCCTGGCCGCGCTTGCGTCAATTCCCGGAGTTTGGTTTTGTCTGGCAACTGTAAATGAGGATCGGAATGGGGCGCGACACAGGGATTTTGGCCGACCGCGCAATTGCAGCGCTGTATGCCTCGGGACGGCTGAAGAGCGAAAAGGTGCTGGATGATGACCAGATCCAGCCGGCCAGCCTCGATCTTCGCCTTGGATCCAAGGCGTTCCGCGTCCGGGCGAGCTTCATGCCCGGCCCGTCTCATCTGGTCGCCGACAAGCTCGACCGGCTCAAGCTGCATGTCGTCGATCTGAGCGAAGGCGCCGTGCTCGAGACCGGCTGCGTCTACATCGTGCCGCTGATGGAAAGCCTCTCGCTGCCGGCAGACATGTCGGCCTCCGCCAATCCGAAGAGCTCCACCGGCCGACTGGATATCTTCACGCGCGTGATTACCGACAGGGCGCAGGAGTTCGACAAGATTCCGGCGGGCTACAGCGGACCGCTCTATCTCGAAATCAGCCCGCGGACCTTTCCGATCGTAGTCAGGCGTGGTTCGCGCCTTTCGCAGATACGCTTCCGCATCGGCCACTCGGTTCTTTCCGAGCAGGAACTGCTGGCTCTGCACGAAAGCGACGTCCTCGTCGCCAGCGACCGGCCGAACGTTTCCGGCGGCGGCATCGCCCTTTCCATCGACCTCAAGGGCACCGGGCCGGACGGCCTGATCGGCTACCGCGGCAAGCATCACACATCGGTGGTCGATGTGGACAAGAAAGCCCAGCATGCCGTTTTCGACTTCTGGGAGCCGCTCTACAGCCGCGGCCGCGACGATCTCGTGCTCGATCCGGACGAGTTCTACATCCTCGTGTCCCGCGAAGCCGTCCATGTGCCGCCGCGCTATGCGGCCGAAATGACGCCCTTCGACCCGCTCGTGGGCGAGTTCCGCGTCCACTATGCCGGCTTCTTCGACCCCGGCTTCGGCCATGCGTCCGCCGGCGGCAGCGGCAGCCGGGCGGTGCTCGAGGTCCGCAGCCACGAAGTGCCGTTCATTCTGGAGCACGGGCAGATCGTCGGCCGTCTCGTCTACGAGCACATGCTGGAACGTCCGGAGGGACTTTACGGCCTCGATCTCGGCTCCAATTATCAGGCGCAGGGGCTCAAGCTCTCCAAGCATTTTCGCGCCGAGTGAGCATTGTGCTTGACAGATCGCGGCTGTTGAGGAAATTTCCGGTTCTGTCGCGGGTGTAGTTCAGTGGTAGAACGCCAGCTTCCCAAGCTTGATGTCGTCGGTTCGATCCCGATCACCCGCTCCAATTCCTCCTTTCATAGAGGCGCCATAGCGCTGCGGATTCTCTGGATATTGGTACTGTCGGCCGTTCTCGCCCCGGGGTTGGCTTTGGCGCAGCCGAAGGAACTGCCCCGGCTGTTCGATGCCCGCGAACGGATTGCCAAGCCGGACCTCAGCGGCCTTGCCAGGCTTCGTTTCCTGACGACCGTCGACTTCCCGCCCTTCAACTTCATCGACCAGTCGGGCAAGCTGTCGGGCTTCCATGTCGACCTCGCCCGCGAGATATGCCGTGAGCTGGAGATCGAAGCCAAGTGCCAGATCCAGGCAGTGACCTATCCGGAGCTCATGCCGGCCCTCGAGCAGGGGCAAGGGGAAGCGATTGCCGCCGGCATTGCCGTGACTTCGGAGCTGAGGCAGCGTTTCGCCTTTTCCCGCGCCTTCATGCAACTGCCCGCCCGCTTCGTCGTCAACACCAAGGCCGCCGGGGCGATCGCCGGTCCTGCCGATCTTGCCGGAAAGCCCGTCGGCGTCGTCTCCGGCACCACGCATGAGGCAATGCTGAAGGCATTTTTCCCGAAGCTCGAAGCCAAAGGCTTTCCGGACCGGGATGCATTGCTCTCCGCGCTTCGCGGGGGCACCGTCGCGGCCGCGTTCTCCGATGGCATGCAATTGTCCTTCTGGGTCTCCGGCAACCTCGCCGGGGGATGCTGCGCCATGTTGGAGGGCTCCTATTTTTCCCAGCGCTTCCTGGGCGAGGGACTGACGATCATGAACCGCAAGGCCGAGCCGGCCCTGACCCAGGCGATCGACCACGCTTTGCTGGCGCTCTCACGCAGCGGCAGGCTCGAGGAGATCTATCTTCGCTATTTCCCGGACGGGATTTATTGAGGCGGCTCCACTCGCGGCTATCCCGTCATTTCGCTCTACCCACGCCGGAACGGCAGCACGAGCGACCACAGGAGCTTTATCGGCTCGATGCGCCCGTAGGCTTTCAGCCCGGTCTCGATCCCGTCGTCGCCGCGCGATGGATGGGCGACGTAGGTCGAGAACAACCGATCCCAGACCGAAAGATTGAAGCCGTAGTTTGAATCGGTCTCCCGCTTTTCCACGGAATGGTGGATGCGGTGCATGTCGGGCGTGACGATGACGTGGCGCAACAGCCCGTCGGCGCCTTTCGGCAGACGCAGATTGGCGTGGTTGAACATCGCCCCGGCATTGAGCACGATTTCGAACAGGAGAACGGCGAGTGCGGGCGCGCCGAGCAGAATGATGACCGCGCTCTTCCAGATCATCGACAGCAGAATTTCGAGGGGATGAAAGCGAAGGGCTGTGGTGACGTCGACCCCGGGATCGGCATGGTGGACGCGGTGGATGCGCCACAGGACAGGTATCTTGTGAAACACGACGTGTTCGAGCCAGATGGCGAAGTCCAGCGCGATGAAGGCGATCAGGCCGGCAAGCGGCGGGGCGACGCCGAGAGCCGGGAGCACGCCGTAGCCGCGTCCCTGAGCCCAGACAGCAACGCCGGTGGCGGCAGCGGGAAAGGCGACGCGAAGCAGGAGGGAGGATAGGACGAGAATAGACAGGTTGGTGATCCAGCGGCGTGCCTTCAGAGCCCGCATCAGCTCCGGCCTCTCCAGCCGCGGATGAAAAAGTTCGAGCGCTGCCAGTGCGGCGAAGGCGGCGGCAAAGGCCGCGAGCCGCCAGACCGGTTCGGCGAGACCGAAATAGAGCATGCATCGATCCCCGTTGCATCAAACCCGGCCCAGCATATTGTTCCGTGCCGGGAACGGGCAAGGACCTGTTTCTGAAGCCTATTTGCGGAAGCGCGCGATGGCTCCGCGCTCGATTGCCGCGCAGGCGAGCTTGTCGAGGCCCAAACGGTCGCGCAGCAGCTGCAACAACCGGATTTCCTCGTTGCGGATACGCTGATCGGCGGCAGCGATCTCGACCGCAAGGGCATAGGCCGTCTCATAGAGCCGCTGCGGCAACGCCTCGCGAACCATTTCGAGCGCCACGTCGAGGCCCTCCGGTGCCGCAAGCTGGGCGGCGCATTCGCGGCCGATATGGATCAGGTGATCTTCGTCGAAACCGTTGAAGGCCGGGAGGAACCGCACGAGCACGCCCATGCGTGCAATCTCGTCGTCGGTCATGTTCCGGTCGACGGCGGACATCATGACCATGACGTGGACAAGGGCTTCGTGCTGGCTGAGACTTGTGGACATCCTGCCTCTCGATCCTTTCGTTGTTCTCATTGGAGCCGCGATACACGACGGGTGCATAACGGGTTCGGCGGACCTGCAATGGTGGGTGACAGTTAAGGACTTGCTCCAAGCCTTACAAGTCCGGCGCGGCGTCTTCCGGGGCGATGCTCGCAGCCGGATCGTCGAGCGCGAGAGGCGCTCGGGCAAGATCGCGCGGGTCGTCCCCGAAGAAACCGAGCCTGGCGCCCCGGGCGGCTTCGGCCTTCGGCTCGAGCGCCGTGCCCGGCAGCGGCGTCGCCCAGCCGTTGCCGACGAGCCATTCGGCCACGTCCTGGCCGCCGACGCTGCACCGCGCGTTCAAGGTTTGCGAGGAGCCATCCGCCCCATCGCAGACGAGCGCGCGCCCCCGCAGGAAGTTGCGGAACGCCGTACGCGCGACCATGCCGCAAGGCCAGCTCTTGCCGTTCGCTTCGCAGACCTTCTCCGCCTTTTCGGGTTCGATATCCTTGAGCTGCAGGGTCGTCTCGCCGGACCGGACAAGCCCGGCGGCAAGCGCAACCGGGCGCGGGAAGACGGCGGAAGCGGGTTTTTCCTTTTCCCCGGTCTTCGAAAGCGGCGGCCTCGGTGCGATCCGTTCCAGCGGTTTGGCGATGCCGTCCTCCGGCTGGGCAAAGAGGCCCGGCTCGACGGGCCTGACCGCCACGCGCGAGCCTTTGCCCGGCATGGTATCCGGTTCGGGGGCAGGGGGAGCGGCTTCGGTCTCGGCGGGAGGCTCCTCCGAAACCGGCTCGTCGATCGCTGCTTCCGGCGTTTCGAGCACGAACTCAGGCGCTGCGGCGCTGTCGCGGTTGCGGATGACCGCGGCCCCGGTCATCAGAATGCCGGCATAGAGGGCGAGGGCGGCAAGCCCGCCGGCGATGGTGAAGAGCCTCGGCCGCATCGAAGGATCCTATTGGCTGGCCCAGATGATCCGGGCGATCCATTCCACGTCGTTCATCTCGAAATTGCGGTTGGGGTGGTCGGGGTTGAGCGAAACGAGCTCGATGCCGCGGGGCGTCTGCCGGGCCAGCACCTTCGCCATCACCTCGCCCCCGCGCGTCTTGACCACGACGCGGTCGTTGCGGCGCACCTGCGCGCTCGGGTCGACGATCAGGACATCGCCGTCGCGATAAAGCGGCAGCATGCTGTCGCCCTGAACCTCCAGAGCGTAGGCACCGCCCAGCCGCCGCTCGGGCGTGGGGAATTCGATCGTGTCCCAGCCCTGGCCGACCGGAAAGCCGCCGTCGTCGAAAAAACCACCGGCGCCGGCCTGCGCGAAACCGATCAGCGGAATGCCCGGCGCTGCCGATGCTTCTTCCCTTTCGCTGCCGGCGGCATTGGGCTCCATCAGCGCCAGGAACTGATCGACGCTCACTCCCGTCGCATGCAATATCTTCGCGATCGACTCGGTGGAGGGCCACCGGTCGCGCCCGTCGGTGGACTGGCGCTTCGACTTGTTGAAGGAGGTGGGGTCCAGGCCGGCCCGCCGCGCAAGGCCCGACGGCGAAAGCCGGTGGCGCTCTGCCAATGCGTCGATCGCGCGCCAGATGCTGTCATGTGAGAGCATGTCGACCCATCTTCGGAAGGAGAGGCGAATGCGGGCTGCACAGCCAGCCGCTCCGCGTCTGCGAATACATTAGCCAAGCGCCTTGCGACCGTAAAGCACAGCGAGGAAAATAGTCCTTCCTATCCGGTCAAAGTACGGCATACGGCAGACGCAGCGGTCTTCAGGGGTGAACTCCTGCGCAGCTGTGCTAAATAAAACAGCTTCACTCCGGGCCAAGAGGCGTGCTTGCTTGCAAAACTGAGATCGGAACGGCATCTCGTTGCCGCTTTTCTCGCTGCTCTTGCCGGCGTCGCGGTCGAGCATCATCTGCTCGAGGCCGGTCGCGCCGCATCGCTCATCGGTGCCGCCCTGATGGTGGCGGCGATCGTGCTTGCTTCCATGCGGGTCGCCCATCATGCCGAGGTGCTTGCCGCAAAGGTGGGCGATCCCTACGGCACGATGATCCTGACGCTTTCGGCGGTGCTGGTCGAGGTCGTCATCCTCGCCATCATGATGACCGGCGAGACTTCGCCGACGCTGGTGCGCGATACGATCTATTCGGCAGTGATGCTTGATATCAACGGGATTCTGGGGCTTGCGGCGCTGCTCGGCGGCCTCAAACATGGCGAGCAGCCCTATAACGACGATTCCGCCCGCACTTACAGCGTCATGATCCTCACGGCCATGGGCATTTCCATGCTCGTTCCCGAATTCGTGCCGCAGTCGAAATGGCATTATTATTCCGCCTTCACCATCGGCGCGATGATCGTGCTCTATACGTTGTTCCTGCGCATGCAGGTTGGCGTGCACAGCTACTTCTTCAGTTACAGCTATCCGCGCGCCAAAGCGGGAACCGCGGCAAGCCGGCTGGAAGGCGAGCCGGTGCTTCCTTCCGTCGTCGTGCTCATCCTGGGCGTGGTGGTGATCGGCTTTCTGGCCGAAATCATGTCCGGGCTGCTGTCGGCCGGGATCAAGGGTACGGCGGCGCCGCCGGCCCTGGCCGCGATCGTCGTCGCGGCGATCTCCGCTTCGCCCGAGGTCATGACGGCAATGCGCGCCGCGCTCGCCAACCGCATGCAGGCAGTGGTGAACATCGCGCTCGGCGCTTCGCTTTCGACCGTGATTCTGACCGTACCCGTCATGGAGGCGATTGCCCTTTATACGGGCCAGCCCTTCATCATGGCCATGTCGCCCGTGCAGACGGTGATGGTTGCGGTGACGCTCATCGCCGCCGCGATCAATCTCAATGACGGCCAGACCAATGCCATCGAAGGCATGACGCATTTCGTGCTCTTCGCGACCTTCATCATGCTGTCCGCCCTCGGACTTTAGATCACGGTCATGTTTTTAGGTCTGGTCGACCTAAAAACATGACCGTGATCGATTCCAAGACGTTGAGACGCGGGATGCGGGCGGAAAACCGCGCACACTTTTCCTCATTCCCGCTCTAATGCTCAGGCCGGCTGCTCTTCCATCGCCTTGCGCGCCACCACGCGGTCATAGGCGGCTTGCAGCGTTTGCCGCACGGACGGGCCTTCCGGCAGGGGATCGCCGAGGTGTTCGGCACGCAATTCCCGCATGAAACGCTCCCAGAGCTCGGGGCCGCCCTCCTCCATCAGTTGCGCGCGAATGCTGAGTTCCTCGGTGACCGGCAGGTAGCGCCGGCCCCAGGCGCCGAGATGGGCCATGATCGGCACCAGCGCGATCGCCATTTCCGTCAGGCTGTAGATCGCCTTCTGCTTGTGGCTCGGATCGTCCGCTTTCGTCAGCATGCCGATCTCGACAAGTGTTTTCAGCCGGTCTGCGAGGATGTTGGTGGAAATCCCTTCCTGCGAGCGCAAGAGCTCGCGGAAGTGGCGTTTGCCGCCGAAAATCATGTCGCGAATGATCAGGAGGCTCCATTTGTCGCCGAACACTTCGAGCGAGAGATTGATCGGGCAACCCGAGCGATGGTCATCGGTCATTCTGGTCTCTGAAATACGGGAGCGGAGCATCCGCTCTAAAACTGCTTGCATTATTGCATCGGTGGAGCTAATCTGCAACTGCTTTCATTTAGCAACCAGTTGCACTGACAAGGAGGAGAAGATCATGACCAAAGCTTCTGTCGAACATGCGGACTTCACCATTGAACGCGTTTTCAATTCACCCCCGGAACAGGTCTTCGAGGCCTTTGCCGACCCTGCCGCGCACGACCGCTGGTTCGTCAAGGCCGACAACTGGCCCGTCGCCGAATATAGCCACGACTTCCGCATCGGCGGCCGGGAAAGCGGCCGGTTCAGCCAGGACGGGAAGACTTTCTATTTCAACGAAACGGTCTATCTCGACATCGTCGAGAACCGGCGGATCGTCTCGGCCTATACCATGGCGAAGGACGAGCAGCGGCTTTCCGCGTCGATCGCGACCGTCGACCTCATACCGGAAGGCACCGGCACACGCGTCGTCTTCACGGAGCAGGGGGCGTTCCTGGATGGGCTCGACAAGGTGGAATATCGCCGCGAGGGATGGGAGCAACTGATCGGATTTCTGGCGGCCGAGCTCGGTGAGAAGGCTGAACCGGCCTGAAACATTGAACAGGTTCCTCTTCCGGTCATTCGCGGCTGCCGAGAATGACCGGAAGAGGCAATGTTTGCGGCGTGCGGCTGGCCTGGCGGCTTATGCCGCCTTCTGCCCCGCGCCATACGGGTCGAAGCGCCCGTAGAAGGTTTCGCCCTTTTCCGCCATCTCCTTCAATAGCGGCGTCGGCCGGAAGTGGTCGCCATGGTCCGCGGCGAGCTTTTCGCAAAGCTCGACGAATGCTTTCGCACCCATGCCGTCGATGTAGGAGAGCGTGCCGCCGGTGTAGGGCGCAAAGCCGAAGCCGAGGATCGAGCCGACATCGGCTTCGCGCGGGTCGGTGACGATGCCCTCCTCGATCGTACGCGCGGCTTCGAGTGCGATCGTCACGAGCAGGCGCTGCTTGAGCACACCGACCTCGATCTCGCCGGCATCCTTCTGCGGGTAGAGCTCCTTCAGGCCCGGCCAGAGATATTTCCTGGCCGGCTTTGCCGGATACTCGTAGAAACCCTTGCCGTTCTTGCGGCCGCGCCGGTCGAGTTCGTCGACCATCTTGTCGATCAGCGCCATGTGCCTGGGATCGACGGCCTTGTCGCCGAGATCGGCAACGGCCGCCTTCAGGATCTTCTGGCTGAGGTCGATCGCCACCTCGTCGTTGAGCGACAGCGGTCCGACCGGCATGCCGGCCATCTTGGCGGCGTTCTCGATCATCGCCGGCGGTACGCCCTCGATCAGCATGTCATAGGCTTCGTGGATATAGCGGAAGACGCAGCGATTGACATAGAAGCCGCGCGTGTCGTTGACGACGATCGGCGTCTTCCTGATCGCCGCGACATAGTCGAGCGCGGCCGCGAGCGCACGGTCTCCGGTCTCCTTGCCGAGGATCACCTCGGTTAGCATCATTTTCTCGACCGGCGAGAAGAAATGAATGCCGATGAACCGGTCCGGGCGTTTGGAATTCCTGGCGAGGCCGGTGATCGGCAGCGTCGAGGTGTTGGACGCGAAGATCGCGTCCTCGGCGATCACCGCTTCGACCTTCTCGATCACGTCCTTCTTGACCTGCCGGTCCTCGAAGACCGCCTCGATGACGAGGCCGGCATCCCTGAGATCGCCATAGTCCGCCGAAGGTGTGATGCGCGAAAGCAGCGCTTCGCCATCCTCCTTGGTCAAGCGTCCCTTACCGATCGCGTCCTTGACCAGGCCTTCCGAATGCGTCTTGCCCTTTTCGGCAGCTTCCATGTCGCGGTCGATGAGGGTGACGGGGATGCCGCCTGCCGCGGTTACATAGGCGATCGAGGCGCCCATGAAACCGGCGCCGACGACGCCGACTTTCTTGAGCTCGGTCTTCGGTACACCGGCCGGCCGGCGCGCGCCCTTACCGAGTTCCTGCATCGAGACGAACAGCGACCGGATCATCGAGAAGGCTTCGGTCGTCTGCAGGATTTCGGTGAAATAGCGCTGCTCGATCTTCAAAGCCGTATCGAAGGGAACCTGCAGCCCCTCATAGACGCATTTCAGGATCGCGATCGCGCCGGGGTAATTGCCGTAGGTCTCGCGGCGCAGGATGCCGGAGGCGGCCGGCCAGAGCTGCGCGGAGGCGGGCGTCCAGATGCCGCCGCCCGGCAGCTTGAAGCCCTTCTCGTCCCAGGGCTGAACCGGCTTCAGGCCGTTCTTGATCATCGCCCTGGCAGCCTCGATCAGCTTGTCCGGATCGACCACCTCGTGGACGAGCCCCATGGCCTTTGCCCGCGCCGGCGTGAGCGAGGAGCCGGTCGTCATCATCTGCAGCGCGTCCTGCGTATTGGTCAGCCGCGGAACGCGCTGGGTGCCGCCGGCGCCCGGGAAGATGCCGACCTTGACCTCGGGAAGCGCGATCTTCACCGATTTCGCATTGGAGGCGACACGGCCGTGGCAGGCGAGCGACATCTCGAAGGCGCCGCCCATGCAGGTGCCGTTGATGGCCGACACCCAGGGCTTGCCCGAGGTTTCGAGCTTGCGGAAGAGACCCGTCATCCGGCCCACGAGGTCGAAAAGTTTCCGGGCCGCGTTGTCCGGGTCCTTCTTCTTTTCCTCGGCCTGGAAGGTGAACATCGACTTGATCATCGAAAGGTCGGCACCCCCGGAGAAGGAGGATTTGCCGGAGGTGATGACCACGCCCTTGACGGCAGGATCTGCGGTCGTCTGATCGATAATGGCGTCGAGTTCCTTCATCACCTCTTCGGTGAAGACGTTCATCGACTTGTCGGGCATGTCCCAGGTGACCAGCGCAATGCCGTCGGCGTCGGTTTCGATCTTGAAGTTCGTGTAAGACATATTCTCTCTCCCGGGATCGGATCAGACGCGTTCGATGATCGTGGCGGTGCCCATGCCGGCGCCGATGCAGAGCGTCACCAGCGCCGTGTTGAGGTCGCGGCGCTCCAGCTCGTCGAGCACGGTGCCGAGGATCATCGCCCCGGTCGCGCCGAGCGGATGGCCCATGGCGATCGCGCCGCCATTGACGTTGATCTTATCGTGCGGGATGTCGAAAGCCTGGCAGTAGCGCAGCACGACGGCCGCGAAGGCCTCATTGAGCTCGAACAGGTCGATGTCGGAGAGCTTCATGTCGGCCCGCTTCAGGAGCTTCTCGGTGACGTCGACCGGCCCGGTCAGCATCAGGGCCGGGTCGGAGCCGATATTGGCGAAGGCGCGGATGCGGGCGCGGGGTTTGAGCCCCATGGCTTCGCCGCCGGCCTTGGAGCCGATGAGCACGGCAGCGGCGCCATCGACGATGCCGGAGGAATTGCCGGCGTGGTGGACATAGTTTATGCGCTCGATCTCCGGATGCGCCTGGATGCCGACGGCCTCGAAGCCGCCCATCTCGCCGGGCATCTGGAAGGAAGGGTTGAGCGAGGCCAGTGCCTGCATGTCGGTGCCGGGGCGCATATGCTCGTCGCGGTCGAGAATGACCAGGCCGTTCTGGTCCTTGACCGGGACGACCGAGTTCTTGAAATAGCCCTTCTCCCAGGCATTGGCGGCGCGCTTCTGGCTTTCCACCGCATAGGCGTCGACGTCGTCGCGCGAGAAACCGTATTTCGTGGCGATCAGGTCGGCCGAAACGCCCTGCGGCATGAAATAGGCGGGCAGGTTGACCGAGGGGTCCATGAACCAGGCGCCGCCCGACATGCCCAGGCCGACGCGGGACATCGACTCGACGCCGCCGGCGATCACGATGTCGTCCGCTCCTTGGGCGATCTTCGCGGCGCCGAAATTGACCGCGTCGAGGCCGGAGGCGCAGAAGCGGGAGATCTGCATGCCGGGCGCACGCGTCGAATAGCCGGCCTCGAAGGCTGCAGCTTTCGGGATGACCGCACCCGCATCCATGACCGGGTCGACGCAACCCATGATGACGTCGTCGACCGTCGAAGTGTCGAGCCCGTTGCGATCGCGCACGGCCTCGAGCACCTTGGCGGCGAGCCGCACGGAGGGCACCTCGTGCAGCGCGCCGTCCTTCTTGCCACGGCCGCGCGGCGTGCGCACGTGGTCGTAAACGAAGACTTTCGTCATCTCTTGATCTCCCTTTCGGCGGCGTTTCCTCGGGCCGCGCATTATCAATCGGAGCGGGATTCGGGCGGAAGCCGCTTCTCGCTTTCGATCCGGCTCCAGTCTGAAATCAGAACGCGGCCGCGTCCAGCGCCATCATCGTGTCGGCGCCGGTTTCGATACGGATCTTGCGCAACTCCGTTTCAGGCAGGATGCGCTCCATGAAGAACCTCGCCGT
Organism: Ensifer sp. D2-11; assembly: GCF_054161295.1. Taxonomy (NCBI): domain Bacteria; kingdom Pseudomonadati; phylum Pseudomonadota; class Alphaproteobacteria; order Hyphomicrobiales; family Rhizobiaceae; genus Ensifer; species Ensifer sp. D2-11. Next base: position 2,702,681 of record NZ_CP096433.1, on the reverse strand, counting down.
GATCAGCTTGTTCTTGAGATAGTCCGCGCGTTGCGTTTCGCCAGCGGCAAGCTTCTCCTCCGCCGTCTTCGCCATCCGCGCCCACATATAGCCGAGGACGACGAGGCCGAAGAGATGCATATAGTCGGTAGAGCCGGCTCCGGCATTGTCGGGCTTGGCCATGGCATTCTGCATGAACCACATCGTCGCGGCCTGCAGGTCGTTCAGCCCTTTCTTCAAGGCCTTGGTGTAGCCCGAGAGCTTTTCGTCGCCGCGGTTCTCCTCGCAGAAGTCGCCGATCTCCTTGAACAGAGCCATGACGGCGCGGCCGCCGTTCATCGCGAGCTTGCGGCCGACAAGGTCGAGCGCCTGGATGCCGTTGGCACCCTCGTAGATCATGGCGATGCGGGCGTCGCGCACATACTGGCTCATACCGTGCTCTTCGATATAGCCGTGGCCGCCGAAGACCTGCTGCGCCATCACCGCATGATCGAAGCCCTTGTCCGTCAGCACGCCCTTGAGGATCGGCGTCATCAGACTGAGGATGTCGTCCGCCGTCTGGCGCTCCTCTTCGCTGTCTGAACGATGGGCGATGTCCGACTTCAGCGCCGTCCAGAGCGTGAAGGCGCGGCCGCCTTCGTTGAAGGCCCTGATCGTCATCAGCGTGCGGCGGATGTCCGGATGGACGATGATCGGATCGGCCTTCTTGTCCGGCGCCTTGGGGCCGGAGAGGGAGCGGCCCTGGATGCGTTCGCGCGCGTAGCTCGCAGCATTCTGATAGGCGACTTCGGCGATCGAAAGCCCCTGCATGCCGACGGCAAGCCTGGCCTCGTTCATCATCACGAACATGGCGCTGAGGCCCTTGTTCTCCGTGCCGATCAGGTAGCCGGTCGCCTCGTCATAATTCATGACGCAGGTCGCGTTGCCGTGGATGCCCATCTTGTGTTCGATCGCGCCGCAGGAAACGCCGTTGCGTTCGCCCGGCTCGCCGCTGGCGTCGAGCTTGAATTTCGGCACGATGAAGAGCGAGATGCCCTTTACACCATCAGGCGCGCCCTCGATGCGGGCCAGCACCAGGTGGACGACATTCTCCGCCATGTCGTGCTCGCCGGCGGAGATGAAGATCTTCTGGCCGGAGATCCTGTAGGAGCCGTCGCCGTTCGGAGCGGCCTTGGTGCGCAGCAGGCCCAGGTCGGTGCCGCAATGGGGCTCCGTGAGGTTCATCGTGCCGGTCCAGGTGCCGTCGACCATTTTGGGCAGATAGGCCCGCTTCTGTTCCTCGGAACCATGCACCAGGATCGCCGCGATCGCCCCCTGCGTCAGGCCCGGATACATCATAAGCGACATGTTGGCCGCGGACATGAATTCGCCGACGGCGGTGTGGAGCGTGTAGGGCAGGCCCTGGCCGCCGAATTCTTCCGGGGCGGCAAGGCCAAGCCAGCCGCCTTCGCGATAAAGGTCGTAGGCTTCCTTGAAGCCCTTGGGTACGGTGACGGAGCCGTCCTCGTGACGCTTGCAGCCCTCCTGGTCGCCGGAAAGATTGATCGGGAAGAGGACCTCGTCTGCGAGCTTTGCGGCCTCGCCGAGGATCGCGGCCGTCATGTCCGGCGTCACATCAGCAAAGCCGGGGAGATTGTGGTAGCGCTCGATGCCGAGCACGTCGTTGAGGATGAACAGGGTGTCGTCGACCGGAGCCTTGTAGATGGGCATGCTTTTCCTCGCCTTGATGTCCTTTCGGGCCGCGCCGCACGGCAGACCCGCTTCCCACTGTGTCGAGCGCGCACCCGTGGCGGTGTGCGACTTGAACGGATGCTATCGAATTTTGACGTTTGCGTAAACGTCAAAATTCCCGCGGAGCGAAAGTTTCGCTCCTGCCTCCCGCCGCCCCAAGTGACCATCGGGCAGGAGATGGCGGCGGACCGGGCGACAATAAATCGTTAAAAATCGGATCGGTTAACGGCTTATTTACCACGTTTAATGAATTGTGCGCTTTGAGATGGTCAAAGCTGCAACCGGTCCCGTCTTTGCATTGTTGCGGCTTTGCCCACATCGGCGGTGCCGCCGAAGTTGGGGCGATAGCCGGGGAAGCCCGGGCTCCTTCGGCGGCTTCGGTGACGGTCGAATTTATAGGGCCAAAGCGACACAGGGGCGAAGAGGCAATGAACGGATCGCGATCCACTTCTCAGCGCATGGGCAGCCCGTCCTATGGCGACCGGCCGTCGCTCGATGCCCTGAACCGCACCATCGAAGGGCTCGAAGCGCGCATCGAGGGGCTCATGAGCAGCGTCAGCCGCGAGACGCGGCAGCCCGAGCGGCCGCGTCCGGCCCCGAGCGAAGCGGTCTCCGAGATCATCGACCGCCAGCGGGCGCTCAATGCGGCGCGCGAGCGGTCGCCGCTGCGCGAACGCGCTGCGCCGAGCGAATCCGACCGCCTCGCTCCGACCCGCCTCGCGGCAGAGGCACGCTACCAGCCTCCTCAGGCAGCAGCCGCGCCATCGGGACGCTCTTCGGCTGCAGCGGATATCGCCGAGGCGCTGGTCGGTCTGAGGCATGAGCTGAAGCGCGACCTCGATGACGGCCTCTCCCGCGAGATGCATGCGCTGCGGTCGGAAATCCGGGGCATAAAGGCCGAAGCCGCCCAGGACCGCCGTTTCGCCGAGGACGTGCGGCACGATATCGAGCGGCTTTCGGCCGGCATCAAGGAACTTGGCCGGCAGGCTTCGCCCGCCGAGGCCGATGCGCTCAGGATCGAATTCGATGACCTGAGGTCAATGCTCGAAGGCCTCGCTCGCGAAGACAGCATGCGCCGCATGGAAAACCGCTGGACCGGCGTCGAGGACCGGCTGAACGCCTTCGACCAGAACCGCGACGATGAGCTGGTCGCGCTCGCCTACCGGCTCGACGAGATCAAGGCGCAGATCAATTCCCTGGACAGGGGCGCCGGAGTCGAGGTCCTCGAGAGCAAGCTTGTCGCGGTCGCCCAGGCGATCGAGATGCTCGGACGCCAGATCCAGCCGGACGAGAGGCGCCTGGCCCCGCAATTCGCCGATCTCGACAGGCGGCTCGATGAGATCAGCCGGGCGATCGCCGCCGGCAGCCGTAATGTGGCCGGCACCGACGGTTCATTCGTTGATCGTCTGGAGAACAGGCTCGGCGATCTGTCCCGGCAGATCGACACCCTCTCCAATCCCGTCGATTCCGGCCTCGGCGCGCGGATCGAGGCGCTGGCAGCTCGCGTAGAGGACCTTGCCGGCGAGAAGGCGGCGGCCCGATTGGAAGAGCGCCTGGACCAGCTTTCCGCGGTGCTGGAGCACAATCGGCCAGGCGCGGAGCCGGATCTTACAGATCGTCTTGCCGACATTTCCCGGAAGATCGAAGCCCTCTCGGGCGACAGCATCACCGATGCATTGGCTGAGCGCCTCGACGATCTCGCCCGCCGTATCGATGGGCTTGCGGGCAATGTCGAGCCCTCGGCGGACACGCGCTTCGATCGCCTCGAGGATCGCTTGGCAGGTATCGCCCAGCGCCTGGAGGAGACGCATGCCGCGCCCTTCGACGACCGGCAGGCGCTGCGCAATCTCGAAGCTCAGATCGGAAATCTCTCGACGCTGATCAGCCAGTCCCACGGTGAGACGGCAGGCGTGCCCGCGGAATTCGAGAGCCGCATGAATACGCTGGAAGACTATCTCGCGACCAGCGACGAGTATATTATCGAGGCTGCCCGGCAGGCCGCGGAAGCGGTGATGGAGGCATATTCCAGAAACACCGCACCGCAGATGGCGGCGAGTACCGACATGGCGGCCATCTCGGCGCTCGCCGAGGATCTGCGTACATTGGAGGAACTCAGCCGTTCGAGCGACGAACGGACCGCGCGCACCTTCGAGGCGCTGCATGAAACGCTCGTCCATATCGCCGAGAAACTGGAGCGGCTGGAAGAGCGGGAGCCTCCGGCTTCTCATGCTCCGATGCCCAAGGCTGCGCCCCTCGAAGCCGCGGGCACTTTGACGAAGGCGGAACGCGACGAGGACGTGGAACGCGCGGCACACGCGCTCGCGGCCGAAAGCGAAACCTCCATCCACGCACCGGTGGCGGCCGCGGCTGAGGCGAATGATGCCGCCGAAGTCGCAATGGTCGAAGACGGCGAGATCAAGGTGGAGGCCCGTGCGGCGAAGACGGGCCTGCTTGCCGGTCTGACCCGGCGCTTCGCGCCGAAGCAGAACGAGGGAATGCCGATCCAGGCGCGGCAGATGGTCGAGCCCGCCCCCTCGATCGACCCCTCCGAAATGCTCGCTCCCGAGGATGCCAATCAGCTCCTCGAGCCCGGCTCCGGCGTGCCGGACGTCAAGAAGATCCTCGAGCGCGTCCGTGCCGGTCAGATTGCCCGTGGCGCGCAGGAGGCGAACGAGGGCGAAAAGGCGGACTTCATCGCTGCCGCGCGGCGCGCGGCGCAGCTGGCCGTCGAGGAATCCGATACGCTCAACCGCGTCAAGGAAAGCAAGGCGCCATCCGCCGTCGGCGGCGCGCTCGCCCGCCACCGCCGTCCGATCCTGATTGCGGTCGGCGCCGTGCTGCTCGCGATCATGTCCTATCCGCTCGTCAGCACGGTGCTGAAAGGCAAGGAGGCCCCGAGCGCTCCGCCGGTTGCAGCGATCGAGCGCAGGGCAGAGGTTGCGGAGCCGAAGGCCGCCGTCGACCGCGTCGTCCAAACGGCAGCTACCGCGAAGATTGGGGAAGAGCCTAGGGCTCCTGCCGGTGCGGAGAAGACGGATGCGCCGGCGATAGCGGCAAAACAACCGCCAACGCAGCCAGCCGCCGCCGAGGCCGGCAAGATTGACGAGGCCATTGGTGGCGTTGGCGACGGCCAGGCGGCCTTGATGCGGCCGGCGGAGGCGCAAACGCCTGGACCCATCTCGACCTTGCAGCCGTCTTCAGAAAGTTCAGCCGCTGAGCCGGCCAAGATGAGCGAGATCGTTCTGCCGGAGGGCTTCGGACCGCCCGCGCTCGTAACCGCGGCCAAGGGCGGCGACCCTCTCGCCTTCTACGAAATAGGCGCCCGCTTCACGGAAGGGCGGGGTGTCGGGGAAGATCGGGCGGAAGCCGTCAAATGGTATCAGCGCGCCGCCGACGCCGGCGTGGTACCGGCCGAGTACCGGCTCGCCAACCTTTATGAGAAGGGCGCGGGCGTTCAGCGCGACGCAGCAAAGGCCAAGGCGCTCTATCTCAAGGCGGCTGCGGCCGGCAACGCCAGTGCGATCCATAATCTCGCCGTCATGCTCGCCGGCGGCCGGGACGGCGCGCCGGATCTCGCCGAAGCGGCCAAATGGTTCGAGAAAGCCGCCAATCTCGGCGTTCGCGACAGCCAGTTCAACCTCGCCGTCCTCTATGCGCGGGGCGACGGTCTGGCCCGAAATCTGGAAGATTCCTACAGATGGTTTGCTATCGCGGCCCGCGACGGTGACAAGGATGCGGCAGAAAAGCGCGACGAGATCGCCAAGGCGCTGAAGCCCGAGGAGCTTTCGAGTGCCAAGGCAAAAGTCGACGCCTGGAAGGCTCAGCCTCTCGACGCCGAGGCGAACACGGTGGAGGTTCCGGATGCCTGGGTCGGTCCACCGACCAAGACGGCCACCGTCGATATGACCAGAGCCGTTCGCAACATCCAGGCGATCCTCAACAATAACGGCTTCGATGCCGGCAAGCCGGACGGCCAGGTAGGCCAGAAGACGACTGCCGCCATCAAGGCCTTTCAGAAATCGGTCGGCCAGGAGCCGACCGGTGAGATCACCGATGGGCTGGTCCGGGAGCTTTTGAAGCGGAACAGCTGAACCGTTTCAGCGGTTCCGCGCATGTCGTGGTGCCATAAGGCCGCAGGCGTGCCTGCGGGGCCGCGCATGTCCCTGAAAAGGTTGACAGCTCTGGCCCGGGAGCGCATGAGAGAAAGTGTCGCCCGTTTCTCCCTCAGGGGCGCGAACGGTCCACCAATACATCCCCGTCCGTGGTTGATCATGTACCACTTCGAAGGATAGCGGCGTGCGCCTCTTCGGGCGCGTGAAGCTTGAGAATAGTGAAACATTGCACAATTCCTCAATTGTTTGCGGTTAGGAATTGTGGAGGAGCAATTTCCGCCCGCACTGCGGGCCGCTGGCATATCGAGGTGCGGCCGTGACGGTCTATCTGCCCATTGCTGAGTTGTCGGTGAACATCTTCATCATTCTCGGCATGGGCGCGGCCGTCGGTTTTCTGTCCGGCATGTTCGGCGTCGGCGGCGGGTTTCTGATCACGCCGCTCCTGATCTTCTACAATATTCCGCCCGTCGTGGCGGTGGCGACCGGCGCCAACCAGGTGGTCGCCTCGTCGATATCAGGGGCGATCGCCCATTTCCGCCGCGGCACCATCGATATCAAGCTCGGCACGGTGCTCCTGTGCGGCGGCCTTGTGGGCGCGACCGTCGGCGTCTGGCTGTTCTCGCTGCTCAGGAGCATCGGCCAGCTCGATCTGGTGATCTCGCTGCTTTACGTGGTACTTCTCGGCTCGGTCGGCGCGCTGATGCTGTGGGAGAGCATCGGCGCCATGCGCAAGGCGGCGAAGAACCAGCCGGCGCAGCTCAGGCGGCCCGGGCAGCACAATTGGATCCACGGCCTGCCGCTGAAGATGCGCTTCAAGAAGTCGAAGATCTATCTGAGTGTCATCCCCGTGGCGACGCTCGGCTTTTCCATCGGCGTGCTGACCTCGGTGATGGGCGTCGGCGGCGGCTTCATCATGGTGCCTGCCATGATCTATCTGTTGCGCATCCCGACCAGCGTCGTCGTGGGCACCTCGCTCTTCCAGATCGTCTTCGTCTCCGCCTATACGGTGATCGTCCAGGCCTCGACCAACTACACCGTCGACATCGTGCTGGCCTTCGTGCTGATGATCGCCGGCGTCATCGGTGCGCAATATGGCGTGCGCGTCGGCCAGCGGCTGCGCGGCGAGCAGCTCAGGGCACTGCTGGCGCTGCTCGTTCTCGCCGTCGGCATCCGCCTGGCGGTCGAGCTCGTCATACCGCCGAAGGACATTTACTCGGTCGTATCCGCGGCGGCAGGCTTCTGATGCGCTCGCTTCTCCTTCCCTCGCTCGTCGCCCTGGTTCTAGCCGTCGCCGCCCCGGCCGCAGCGCAGGTTCTGGAGCGCCAGGTCACCGACTTCACCGAGAAGCTCGAGATCGGCATCTCGACGGAAGAGATTGCCATCACCTCCGATTTCCGCGGCGCCGACCTGACGATCTTCGGCGCCATCGATGGTTTCGACGCCAGCCTCCTGGCGCAGGGCAAATACAATATCATCGTCGTGCTGGAAGGGCCGAAGGACAATGCGACGGTGCGAAAGAAGGAGCGGGTATTCGGTATCTGGGTCAATACCCAGTCGATGACCTTCGAGCTCGTGCCGGAGGCCTACTCGCTTTCGAGTACCCGCGCCATCGAGACGATCGCGCCGCGGCGCGACATCGCCAATATGGGCATCGGCGTCGACCACATGCGGCTGGTGCCGCTCGGCTTCGTCGGCGACGGCAGCACGCTCGGCGAGTTCCGCAACGCCTTCCGGAGGATTCGCGAGACGAGCGGCGTCTATCAGCGGGATCCGGGCGGGGTGCAGTTCATCAGTTCGAGCCTGTTCAAGGCCTCGGTGCGGCTGCCGGCCAACGTCCCGAACGGCATCCATGTCGTACGCGCCTATCTCTTCCGCGATGGCGTCTTCGTCGCCGCCAAGGCTCTTCCGCTCAGGGTGGTGAAGACCGGCCTCGAACAGGCGATTACCCGCGCCGCCCACGACCAGCCGGTGATCTACGGCCTCCTGGCCGTAACCCTCGCGGTCGTCACCGGCTGGGGTGCCAGCCTGCTCTTCCGCAAGGAGTGAGGGAGCCGGCAAACCGAGTTGGCGTTCCATTTTGCGTTATGGCGGTTTAAGGAAGCACGGGCATCGGCGGCAAACGATGCGAAACTTGAGGAAACCCCATGAAACCGATTTTCGTGCAACTGCAATGCGCCCCCGGCAAGACCTATGAGGTGGCCGACGAGATTTACCGCAAGGAGATCGTCTCGGAGATGTATTCGACCAGCGGTGACTATGATCTGCTTCTGAAGGTCTACGTCGAGGAAGGCCAGGACATCGGAAAGTTCATCAACGACAATATCGCCACGGTTCCCGGCATCTCTCGCTCGCTGACGACGCTGACTTTCAACGCGTTCTAGAGAGCGGGGTGAGGAAAAGTGTGGGCGGTTTTCCGCCCGCACCCCGCTCCAACCCTTTTTGAAACTACGCACTTCCGGACGGAAAACCGTTACACATTTTTCCTGGAAGTGCTCCAACCTCACCCGAGAAGGTTGGCGAAGCGCACCGAATAGATCCGGTCGCGGCCGAGCATGTGGGCGACGAGCTGCTGCCGGTCGAAGAGGCCGCTCATCTCACGGTGCCTGAGGTCGAGACCTCCCGTCGTGACCCCGAAAGCAGGCATGACGAGGCGCTTGCCGTCGGTCGCGAAGCAGGCGCGCCTCACCGATCTTTCCCGCCGCCTCACGGTCGCCGAGGGATGCAGGTGGCCGGCGATCTCGCCGATCCCGTCGCGTCTCGAAGGTTCGTGCCGGAAGACCAGGCCCGCGTGGCGGAGCTCGTCCATGGAGGCGCCGGGCAGCCCCTGTGCGCCGTCCGGATCATGATTGCCGTTGATCCATATCCATTCGCGGCCACAGGCCATGGCCGCGATCATCTGGCGGAAGGTTTCCGGCATTGCAGCCGATCCCTTCCGGTCGTGGAAATTGTCGCCGAGGCTGATGACCGTCGCGGGGTCGTGGCGGGCGATGACCGCATCCAATATCCGGAGCGTCGCAAGCGTATCGTAGGGAGGCAGCATCATGCCGCGCCGGGCAAAGGCGGAGCCTTTTTCGAGATGGAGGTCGGATACGACGAGCGTCCGGCTTTCGGGAAAGTAGAGACCGCCGAGCGGATCGCAGATCGCGGCGACTCCATTGATGGACGTGCGCGCGTGCAGGGATGGGTTGACGGCAGGTGATGTCGCGTAGATGAGCCGATGCATGGTCATTGCGGTGTTCTTGTGAGTGGGCGAGAAAGGCTTCTTACCCTAACCCTCTCCCCGCATGCGGGGAGAGGGGACGTGCCCCACGATACGCCGGTGAAAACGGTAGTGGCGGCGCTTGCCGCGGGTCCCTTCTCCCCGCCTGCGGGGAGAAGGGACCGGCAGGCGGATGAGGGGCGCCGCGGAGGGGTCCGACAGGGATCAGAGGATTTTCGCTCTCTCATAGTTCTCTCATCCATCCGTACCGTGACCGCCCATCGCCTCGTTGATTAGATCGTCGGCCGCTTCCGTGAGCAGGAAGTCTTGTGCTTCTCCATGCACCGATTCCCGCCCGATCTCCAGCATGACCGGTATGGCGAGCGGCGAGATCTGATCGAGCCTGCGGTGGGTGATATGGCCCTTGATCCGCTTGAGCATTGAGCCGAGGCGGCCGATGTCCAAAAGTCCCGTGGCCGCATCGTTGCGCGTCGCCTCGAGGAGAATGTGATCCGGCTCGTGCGCGCGCAATACGTCGTAAATGAGGTCGGCGGAAACGGTGATCTGCCGCCCGGTCTTCTCCCTGCCGGGGTGGCGCTGCTCGATAAGCCCGGCGATGACCGCGCAATTGCGGAAGGTACGTTTCAGGAGGAAGGATTCGTTCAGCCACGCCTCCAGATCGTCGCCCAGCATATCCTCGTCGAAGAGCTGGCCGAGCGACGGCGCCCGCGCCCGGAACGCCGCGCCCATGTCGTCGAGCGCCCAGACGGCGAGCGAATAGTCGGTCGCGACGAAGCCGAGCGGCTTCAGGCCGGCACGGTCGAGACGGCGGGTAAGGAGCATGCCGAGCGTCTGGTGGGCGAGCCTGCCTTCGAAGGCGTAGATGACCATGTAGTGCCGGCTGCCCCGCGGGAAGGTCTCGATCAGGAGTTCGTCGTCGCGCGGAAGCATCGACACGTCGCCCTGCAGCGCCAGCCAGTCCCTGACCTGGTCGGGCAGACCGGCGCGGCGCGCCGGATCGGCGAGCATCTTTCTTACCTGTGCTGCGAGATAGGTGGAGAGCGGAAACTTGCCGCCGGCATAACTCGGCACCTTGGGATCGAAGGAAAACGCCTGCGAAACCAGGCACTCGTTCTCGCGGATGCCTTCGAAGCGCAGCACCTTGCCGGAAAAGAGGAAGGTGTCGCCCGGTGAAAGCATTTCGAGGAACGATTCCTCGACTTTGCCGAGCGACATGCCGCCGCGGCCAAGCGAACCGCGCTGGTTGCGCTTGACCATGCGGATGTTCAGCATCGGCGACTCGACGATCGTTCCGACATTGAGGCGGTATTGCTGCGCAACCATCGGGTTGGAGACCCGCCAGAGCCCGTCCTTCGTCTTTCGGATGCGGGCATAGCGCTCATAGGTGCGGAGGGCATAGCCGCCTGTGGCGACGAGATCGACGGCCCGCTCGAAGGTTTCCCAGGCAAGCCGGGCATAGGGCGCGGCGCTGATCACCTCTTCATAGAGTTCCAGCGCATCGAAAGGCTGCGCGCAGGCCATGCCGAGGATGTGCTGCGCCAGCACGTCGAGCGCACCCTTGCCGATCGACGGCGTGTCCTGAGCGCCGACGTAATTGGCGTCGAGCGCCGCCTGGCACTCCATGACCTCGAAACGGTTGGCCGGAACCAGGATGGCGCGGCTCGGTTCGTCCATGCGGTGGTTGGCGCGGCCGATGCGCTGCGCAAGCCGGCTTGCTCCCTTCGGCGCCCCGACATGGACGACCAGATCGACGTCGCCCCAGTCGATGCCGAGATCGAGGGTCGACGTGGCGACGACGGCGCGCAGGCGGTTTTCGGCCATTGCCGCCTCGACCCTGCGGCGCTGGGCGACATCGAGAGAGCCGTGGTGCAGAGCGATCGGCAGATTGTCGTCGTTGATCTTCCAGAGTTCCTGGAACAGCATCTCGGCCTGGCTGCGGGTGTTGACGAAGAGCAGCGTCGTTCGGTGTTCCTTGATGGCGGCGTAGACGTCCGGGATTGCATAACGCGCCGAATGCCCGGCCCAAGGCACCTGGTTGTCGGTCCGAAGGATGGAGATCTCGGGCTTTGCGCCCCCAGAAACGGTGATCAGCCCCGCATGGTTCTCCTTGGCGAGAAATTGAGCGACCAGCCAGCGCTGCAGATCCATCGGATCGGCGACCGTAGCCGAAAGCCCCATCGTCTGGAGACGGGGCGCCAGGCGGCGCAGCCGCGCGAGGCCGAGCGATAGGAGATGGCCGCGCTTCGACATCACCAGCGAGTGCAGCTCGTCCAGAACCACATAGCGCAGGTCCTTGAAGAAGCGCTCCGCCTCGCCATTGGCCAGAAGCAGCGCGAGCTGCTCCGGTGTCGTGAGCAGTATGTCGGGCGGGTTGAGCTTCTGCCTCTGCCGCTTGCCCTGCGGCGTGTCGCCGGTACGGTTTTCCATACTCACCGGCAGCCCCATCTCGCCGACCGGTTTCATGAGGTTGCGCTCGATGTCGACGGCAAGCGCCTTGAGCGGCGAGATGTAGAGCGTGTGGATGGCGGTGAAGGGCGCGCCGGGCGGGATCCTGCCGCGCCTGGTGATGTCGACGAGCGAAGGCAGAAAGCCGGCGAGCGTTTTGCCGGCTCCGGTCGGCGCGATCAGAAGCGTGCTCTCGCCCGCCTCGGCGCGTGACAGAAGTTCGAGCTGATGGGCGCGCGGACGCCAACCCTTTTCGGCGAACCACCGGAGAAAGGGTGCCGGCAACGTCAGGGCGTCGCCTTCCGGCGACGGAGAATCGATCCTGTCCACGGAGAACAAAGGTAGATCAAACGCGGCAAAAGAGAAGCCGGCATTGTTCGTGCTGTTGCAAGGATTGACTCGAAACGCGAATCATGGATAAATTTTATCTACGATAGGAGGCGCGAATGAAACTCGGCGACGGCGTCGAACAGGCCATTCACAGCGTGACGATGCTGAGCTGTCTTCAGCCTGGCAGTACCCTGTCGGCCGCAGCGCTCGCCGAGTTCCACGGCGTCTCGACCAGTTACCTGCTGAAGCATCTGCAGGCGATGTCTGGGGCCGGACTGCTCGAGGCCGTGCCGGGGCCGAAGGGCGGCTACCGGCTTGCACGCGCGCCCGAGAAGATCACCCTGCTCGATATCGTCCTCGCGGTGGAGGGGCCGGAGCCGGCCTTTCGCTGCAACGAAATCCGCCTTCGCGGCCCCAATCCCTATTCCTGCAAGCCGGCCGCGCCGTGCACGATCAATGTCGCGATGCTCAGGGCCGAGCAGGCCTATCGCGCCGAACTCCGGCGCGTGACCATCGCCGCCATCATGGCCGACCTGAAAGCTATCGACCGCGACGGGGCGATCGCGGCGGGAACGAACGGTTTTCTCGCCCTTCATGAACGGAAATCGGGCAATGCCGCCTGATGTGAATCACCATCCAATCAGCCAGACAGGAGAAGATCATGCAGTCACGTCTGAATTTTGCGAAAGCCGCTCCGGACGCCTACAAGGCGGTCGCCGCGCTCGACAGCTATGTCAAAGGCTCGGGAATCGAGCCTCGCCTTATCCACCTGATCAAGCTGCGCGCATCGCAGATCAATGGCTGCGCCTATTGCGTGGACATGCACACCAAGGAGGCGCGCCACAGCGGCCTCAGTCAGCAATGGATCAACCTCGTCTGTGTCTGGCGCGAATCGCCGCATTTCGATGAGCGCGAACGGGCGGTCCTCGGCTGGACCGAGGCGCTGACCAATGTGGCGGAGACACGCGCGCCCGACGACGCCTATGAGGCGCTCAAGGCGCATTTCAACGAGGAGGAAATGACTAAGATCACCGTCGCGATCGGCGCCATCAACGTGTGGAACCGGCTGTGCGTCGGCTTCCGCGCCTTGCCCCCAATCGACGCGCCGGCCGTGGCGGCTTAGAGCGGGATGTTTCCCTGAAGCTCTGGGCGTTAAAGCGCGATATAGCGGTCGGCGCGGTGGTTGATCGCCACGAAAAGGTTGAGGACCACCGCTCCGAGCACTGACCAGATGACGACCGTCGGCGTCGTCACGAAGAATGCGGCCGCGAGAACGACCAAGTCGATCGCGAGTTGCACCAGACCGGCGCGAATGCCGAAGCGCTCCTGCAGGTAGATGCCCAATATGCCGACGCCGCCGAGGCTCGCGCGGTGGCGGTAGAGCGCCAGGAGACCGTATCCGAGGAGAAGGCCGCCGATGAGAGCGGCCCAGCCGGGGTGGATCTGCCCGATCTCGAAGAGACGCGATTGCATGTCGGTCAGGAACGAGGTGAGCGCAATGGCAATGAAGGTCTTGAGCGTGAAGGCCGGACCGAGCCGCTTCAGCGACAGGTAGAAGAACGGCAGATTGAGCAGGAAGAAGGTGAGACCGAAATTCACGCCCGTGGCGTAATGCAAAAGAAAGGCGACGCCTGCGGTGCTGCCGGTCAGAAGTCCGGCACTCGCCAGGAAATAGAGACCGAGGGCGGCGACAAGGCTGCCCGAAAAGACGCCTTGAACGTCCTCCACGGGCGTGTGCCGTGTGGGACTGGTATTCCAGAGACCGAAAACGCTGCTTGCCTGTGCCATGGCTGACCCTCAGATCGCGATGGTATCACCATTGCTGCAGCGCACAAAAAATACAAGCAAAATATGTAAGCAATGCTGACCTATTTTCGCCGCCCGGTCGGGGCTGCATCAAGCCGGCTTGCAGGCGAGGAACAATATCCCGGCGACGGGCTCGCCGGCATCCCTGCGGATGATCGTGCGCTCGGTCGCGATCATGGACAGGCCGCTCTCTTTGCAGAGGGAGGCGATATAGGCTTCCGGATGCGCGTAGCGCAGCGACGGACGCAGCACGAAGCCGTCGGCCCCGCATGCATCCTCGACGGAAAACGCGAAGAGCCCGCCCGGTGCGAGCAGGCGGTCGGCAATGACGAAGACACCTTCGAGATTGCCGAGATACATCAGCACGTCCGCCGCGCTGACGAGATCGGCACGCCGCTGCTCCAGCGCGCCGAACACGCCCGAATCCTCCGGAGCCAATGAAAGGTCCGCCTGGGCGAGGCGGTCATAGACACCCTTGGCTTCGGCCTTGGCGAGCATATTGGCGGAAAGATCGAAACCCTCGAGGAAATCGGCGCGATCGCGGATACGCTCGCCGAAGAGCCCGGTGCCGCAGCCGAGATCGGTGACGTGGCGAAACCGCCCGCCGCCGTTCACCCGGCCGATCACGGCCGCAAGCTTCTCCGGGACGCTGTAGCCGAGCTTTTCGACGAGCGCGTGGTCGAAGCGCTCGGCATAGTCGTCGAAAAGGCGCTCGACGTAAACGCTCGGCGGCTGTTCGGGCGTCTCGGTAGCGCCGAGCAAAGCGAGCTTGAGGCTGGCGCCGAAGATGTCTTCCGGATTGAGCCGAAGCGTATGGCGCAGCGCGTCGACGGCTGCCTCTATTCGGCCCGATTTCTCTTCATAGTCCGCCAGCCGGAACCAGCCGGCCGCCCAGTCCGGGGCAAGCTCCAACGCCTGGGCCATGAGTTCCGCCGCACCTGGCGCATCGCCCGCTTCCGCAAGCATCTTCGCGTAGTCGGCGCGGCGGTCGGCGATCAGGTCGCCGGAGGAGAGCTGGTTGAAGGTCATGGAGATGCGGCTTGGTTGCGATGGACGCTTCTGACGCCGGAAAAGGCAAAATACAAGCGGATTCTGGAAGCGGCACCTGGGACCGTCATGCCTTGCACGCTTGGGAATGGCGGCTTATGTGAAGGGAAACAGGAGAAGTTCTCGCTGATGTCGGACGGAATAAACAAATTTTTGGGGGACTCGCCGCTACGCGTGCTCGTCAAGCTGCTGGTGGTGTCGATCCTGGTCGGCTTCGTGATGACGGTCTTCGACTGGTATCCGGCCGATATCTATTACGGTATCCGCAACTTCCTCCTCGATCTCTGGCGGACCGGATTCGCGGCTCTCGGACGGGTGGGCGACTACCTGCTCCTCGGCGCGGTCGTGGTCATTCCGCTCTTCATCATTCTGCGTCTCTTCAGCTATCGACGGTAAGCATGCACGACCAGATCTTCGTCGCCCGCAGACGGCTGCTTCTGCGTGCCGGTGCCGTGGTTTCCCTCGGCTTGATCACCGGCTGCACCACCTCGAACCTTCTTTCTCCGGACGGCGGTACGGGCAGCGATCAGACCGACGCGACGCTCGGCTACGTCAACACGTTGCGCAAGGGCAGGGGCCTTCCTGCGCTTTCCGGCGATCCGGTCGCTTCCGTTGCGGCCATGCATCAGGCGGCACGCATGGCGAGCGCGGGCAAGATGCGGCACAATATCGGCTGGCGGGACAGTTTCTATGATCGGATGAAGGGGCAGGGCGTCACGCTGCCGGCCGCCGAAAACATCGCCGTGGGTCAAAAGGACGCCGAGCGCGCCTACGATGCCTGGTACAATTCTCCGAAGCATCTCGAAAACATGCTCGGCAATTACCGGGGGCTCGGCGTCGCCGTGGCGCAGAATTCCGCTTCCGGAAACCGCCCCTATTGGGCCATGGTGCTCTGCAGCTGAGCTGATTCCCGGGTGAACTACGGAATCGGACCGTAGGGACAGGATCATGACGGCCACGCAAAGCCTCGAGCGCGACACGGACAATCCAGAAGCCGGACCTTTCCTGGTCACCAACCGGCTTATCTTCTCGATCGCCCTGCCGATGACGCTCGGCTTCCTGACGACGCCGCTGCTCGGCCTCGTCGACACGGCCGTCGTCGGCCGGCTCGGCCAGGCGGAGCTGCTCGCAGGTCTCGCGGTCGGCGCGGTGATGTTCGACCTCATCTTTACCACCTTCAATTTCCTGCGTGCCGCAACCACGGGTCTCGTCGCGCAGGCCTATGGCCGTGGAGACCGGCGCGAGCAGCAGGCGGTCTTCTGGCGTTCGCTCATGATCGCGCTCGTTACCGGCGCCGCCATCGTGCTTATATCGCCCATCCTGCTTTCCGCCGGTCTCTGGCTCATGGGGCCCGGTCCGGAAGTTGCGGAGGTGACGCGCACCTATTTCCTCTATCGCATCCTCTCCGGCCCGGCCGCCCTCGCCAACTACGCCATCCTCGGATTCGTGCTGGGGCGCGGCGAGGGCACTCTCGGCCTGATGCTGCAGACGCTGATCAATGGCACCAATATCGTGCTTTCGATCCTGCTCGGCCTCTTCCTCGGCTGGGGCGTGGCCGGCGTCGCGATCGGCACCGTGGCGGGGGAGGTGATCGGCGCGCTTGCGGGGTTTGCAATCGTCTACGGCCGTTTCGACAGCAAGGACGCGCCCGGTTGGGCGATGATCTTTGCGCGCGACCGCCTCAAGAAATTATTCGGCCTCAACCGCGATATCATGATCCGCTCCTTCGCCCTTCTGGCCGCCTTCACGCTCGTGACCCGGATCGGTACGTCCTTCGGGCCGGTGACGCTTGCGGCGAACGCCGTGCTGATGACGATCTTCCTTGTGGCCGGCTATTATCTCGATGGGCTCGCCACCGCAGCCGAGCAACTGACGGGCCGGTCGATCGGCGCCGGCTATCGCCCCGCTTTCGACCGGGTTCTGCGGATGACTGCCCTTTGGTCGCTCGGCCTCGCCGCATTGACCACGCTCGCTCTGCTCGCTTTCGGCAACGCCGTGGTGAACATGCTGACGACTGCGCCGGACGTGCGCGCGCTCGCCTATGAATATATGCCGTGGGCGGCCGTGACGGCGCTGACCGGCGCACTCGCCTTCCTGATGGACGGCGTCTTCATCGGTGCCGGCTGGTCGCGCGACATGCGCAACATGATGCTGGCTGCCTTCATCGGCTACGTGGCGGCGCTTGCCGTGCTCGTCCCTGCCTTCGGCAATCACGGTCTCTGGGCCGGGCTCAACCTGTTCCTGCTGCTGCGCGGCGCTTTCCTGCTGCTGATGATACCGCGCCGGGCGGCTCAGACGTTCCGGCCGCTCCAGTAGTCGAGCCGGCTGTCGCGTATGTCGCGGATCGAGGCAAGTTTCTCGCGCTCGCAAAGGGCCGAGAGGCCGCGCACGATCCGGCCCGGCAATCCCGGTCCCTCATAGACCATGCAGGAGTAAAGCTGGACGAGATCGGCTCCGGCGCGGATCTTTTCCGCTGCGGTTTCCGCCGAGCACACGCCGCCGACCCCGATGATCGGCAAGTGCGGTCCCACCCGCTTGCGCATCCGGGCGAGCACCGCCGTCGATTTCTCGAAGAGCGGTTTTCCGGAAAGGCCGCCGGCTTCGTTGGCCTGACGCCGGTCTTTCAGACCCTCACGCGAAAGCGTCGTGTTGGAAACGATCAGCCCGTCCAGACCATGCGCCAGCACCTCGGCTGCGATGTCGTCCATGCCCTCCTCGGTCAGGTCCGGAGCGATCTTGAGGAAGACCGGGACCTGCCGCCCGCCTTTTCGCGCCTCATCGTCCCGGGCGGCAAGCACGGCCGAAAGCAGCGCCGAGAGACTCTCGCGCGCCTGCAGGTCGCGCAGGCCCGGCGTGTTGGGCGAGGAGATGTTGGCGGTGAAATAGCGCGCGACCGCGTAGAAGGTTCGGATGCCTGTCACATAATCGGCGATCCGGTCGGCGCTGTCCTTGTTGGCGCCGATATTGACGCCGATCAGCGCCTCGCGCGAGCAGGCCTTGAGCCGCGCCAGCGCCGCCCCATGCCCTTCGTTGTTGAAGCCGAGCCGGTTGATCACCGCCTCGTCCTCGACGAGCCGGAAGAGCCGCGGCTTGTCGTTGCCCGGCTGCGGCCTCGGCGTCACCGTGCCGATCTCGGTAAAGCCGAAGCCGATCTTCAGCAGCGCTTCCGGGACTTCGGCGTTCTTGTCGTAGCCGGCAGCCATGCCGATCGGGTTGGAAAAAACGAGGCCCGCCACGGTTTGCCCGAGCCGGGGGTCGGCCGGCGCGGCGCAGCTCGGCACCAGGCCGCTCTTCAGCGCCTTGATCGAAAGGCCGTGTGCCGCTTCCGGGTCGAAGAGGAAAAGGCCGCGCCGTGCGAGGTGCTCCAACTGGCCGATCATGGGGCGAGTTCCGGGAAGCTGTGCTGACCGTCCGGCCGCAGCGGCAGGGGCTTCTCCCACAATACGGCTTCAAGCGGAAGCGGAGCGTAAAGATGCGGAAACAGCGCGCCGCCGCGGGAGGGCTCATAAACGAGTTTGTCGCCCAGCGCCGTCGCGTCGACCGCAACGAGCAGCAGGTCGTCCTGACCCTCGAAATGCCTGGCGGCCGTTTCGACGACCTGGTCCCCGGTCGAAAAATGAATGAACCCGTCGGCGTGATCGACGGGGGCGCCTGCAAACGCGCCGGTCCGTCGCGCTTCCTGCCATAGAAGTGCCGGAACGATCTTGTATATGGTAGCGTTCATCTTTGTTCGCTTATCCGTCGTGAGCATGAGTGATGGCCTTGCCGCAAATATCGGCGCCTGTCCACCGCACAGCATGAGATCGAGGCGGATTTTCCGTAAGCACTCAACGGAGAGAACGTCATGAGACAGGCAGTCGCAATACTCGCAGTCGGGTTGGGCTTCGGTCTCATTGCCCCGGCGGCTGCGCAGGAAGCCTCGCCCGGCCGCTACAGCATGCAGAAGTCGGAAACCGGATTAGCCCGGCTCGACACCGAGACCGGCGAGGTCACCTTGTGCCAGGAAAAGGGCGGGGAGCTCATCTGCAGGATGGCGGCCGACGAGAGAGCCGCATTCGAGCGCGAACTCGATCTCCTCACCAGTCGCATCGAAGCGCTGGAAAAGGCCGTGGAAAGCGGTGAAACCGCGGCCGAACCGGCGCTTCCCGACGATGAAGAGATTGACCGGGCAATGAGCATCATGGAAAGAATGATGCGCAAGTTCATGGGAATCGTGAAGGAATTCGAGGACAAGGGCAGCGATTCCGCCGACGAGGGTGAGAATCTGCCGCAGAAGACCTGAGAACCAAGCCGTGGCGTGCCGGAGGACGCGCGTCGCGCATGTTTCCCTGAAACAGGGATCATTTGGGAATAAGATGATGCGGCGGATCCACAGCGCGAGGCTGCAGGATCGCGGCCGAGGCTCTTGGGAGGGAGCGTCATCATGCCGGAAATGACCATCATCATCGCCGACGACCACCCGCTCTTCCGCGGCGCAATGCGCCAGGCGCTGAGCGGCATGGCGGGCGCACCGGCCATCGTCGAGGCCGGCGATTTTGCCGCTGCGCGCAGGGCTGCGGCCGACAATCCGGACGCCGATCTGATGCTGCTCGATCTGACCATGCCCGGCGTCAGCGGGCTTTCGGGGCTGATCGCGCTGCGTGCCGAGTTTCCGAGCCTGCCCGTGATGATCGTCTCGGCCCATGACGATCCGGCGACCATTCATCGCGCGCTCGATCTGGGCGCCGCAGGGTTCCTGTCCAAATCGGCCGGTATCGAGGAAATCCGCGAAGGCATCGCAAAGGTGATGGCCGGCGAGGTGTTCGTCCCGCCCGGTTACGACCAGAACCAGGAATACGAGCCGGAAGTCGCCGACCTGCTGCATCGGCTGCAGACGCTGACGCCGCAGCAGTCCCGCGTCCTCTCGATGCTGGCCGAGGGGCTGCTCAACAAGCAGATCGCCTATGAACTCGGCGTCTCGGAGGCGACGATCAAGGCGCATGTCTCGGCGATCCTCCTGAAGCTCAACGTCGACAGCCGTACACAGGCGGTGATCCAGCTATCGAAGCTGGGGACGGTCGCGGCGGCCTGAGTCCGCCGCTCCTGGGATTTGCGATTTTTGCCCCTCATCCCGCTGCCTCGCAGACGGTGAGAGTGCGCCGGGAGTCGCAGCTCGTCCCTTCGCCCCGCCTGCGGGGAGAAGGTGGCCGGCAGGCCGGATGAGGGGCAATCCCGAACGGTAAGCCACTTTATTCCGCCGCCGCGCGTCCCGCCGCGGCAAGCTGGGTGAGCCAGGCGCGCAGAGCCGCCGGTCGGACGGGCTTGTGCTGCAGCGAGACGCCGTCCCGTTCGGCGGCGCCGCGCACTTCGGGCGAACGGTCGGCCGTTACCATGAGGGCGGGGATACTCTCCTGCCAGAGGCCGCGGATCGCGGCAATCGCCTCGACACCGGTGCCATCGCCGAGGTGATAGTCGGCGATGATCGCGTCGGGACGCACGCCCAGCCTGCCGGGCGCCATTTCAGTGCAGGCGGCGAGCGACTCGGCGGTCGTCACGCTGCAGCCCCAACCGCCGAGCAGCAGGGCCATGCCTTCAAGGATCTTCGGCTCGTTGTCGATGCAGATGACGTTGAGCCCGGCCAGTGCTTCGCTCGTTTTCGCCGCTGCGACGGATTGCGGTTTCAGCCTGCCGCCGGCGCTCTTGTCGAGCGGCACGGTGACCTTGAAGCCGGTGCCCTTTCCCGGCTTCGATTGCACGCCGACCGGGTGATTGAGAACCCGCGAGATGCGGTCGACGATGGAGAGACCGAGGCCGAGCCCCGACGCGGTTCGCGCGCCTTCTTCAAGGCGCGCGAATTCCTTGAAGACGGTGCGGAATTTCGATGATGGAATGCCGATACCCGAATCGAGAACTTCGATCGTCGCCGTCTGCCCGTGCCGGCGCACGCCGACCAGCACCTTGCCCCGAAGTGTGTATTTTATGGCGTTCGATACGAGGTTCTGGACGAGGCGCCTGAGCAGGTTCGGATCGCTGCGCGCCGCGAGCGATGTCGGCATGATGACGAGTTCTATATCCTTCGCCCTCGCCATCGGCGCGAAATCCGTCTCGATCCGCCTGAGCAATTCGTCGAGCGGTACGGATTGCAGGCGCGGCTTCATCGCGCCGGTGTCGAGCCGCGAAATGTCGAGCACGGCGCCGAGGATGGCTTCCACCGATTCGAGAGAGGAATCGATGTTCTGCACCAGCGCCCGGTTGTCGGAATCGCCCAGTCGCTCGACCAGCGACGAGGAGTAGAGCCGCGCCGCGTTCAAGGGCTGCAGGATGTCGTGACCGGCAGCGGCGAAGAAGCGGGTCTTGCCGATATTCGCCTCCTCGGCGGCCGCTCTTGCCTCGCCCAGTTCGCGGTTGACGCGTGTGAGTTCTCCCGTCCGCTCGGCGACGCGCAATTCCAGCGTTTCATTCGCCTGTTTGAGCGCCATGTCGGCCGCGACGCGCTGGGTTATGTCGGTGTAGGTCGTGACGATGCCCTTGTCGGGCATGGCATTGCTTCTGACTTCGAGGATGCGGGCGCCGCCTGCAAGTTCGAGCAGGAAGGGCTTGTCGAGCGTCAGGAAATTGGCGATCAGCGCCTTCTCCTCATCCTTGCGGACATCCCCGCGGCGGGCAAGGATGGCGACGATGTCGGCCAGCGGAAAGCCCACCTGTCCGGCGGCCTCGGGCAGGTCCATGAGTTCCCGGAAACGTCGGTTCCAGATGATGAGATTGTTGGCGTTGTCGAAGACGGCAATGCCCTGGTCCATCTGCGAGAGCGCCGTATGCAGCATGTCCTGGTTGTATTGGAGCGCCTCGCTCGCCTGATCGAGCAGCCAGGCGGTGTCGGAGGAGGTGTCGTCCATGCGCTGCAGGACAAGCGAAAGGACGAGCCGGGCGGAGGACGAGCCGATTGCGCTGCCGAGCAATTGTTCCGAGAAGTGGACAAGCGCCATGTCGGCGGAGGCGTTGTCGTCGAGCCAGCGGCCGGATTGCTGTTCATAGGTATGGAAGGAGCGCTGCATGCGCTCCTCGCCCATGTAACGGCCGATCGTCGTCTTGAGGTCGCGCACCGTCACCTTGGTCTTGCGCCCGCGGAAGGTCCGCTCGGTGCGTGAGCGGCGGGTGATGAAGACGCCCGCCTGGAAGCGCTCCAGGGGTTTGGGCGCGCGCGTCAGCGAACCCACGATATAGGCCGCGACATTGACGAGCATGCTGAGAGCCGTCGCATTCACCAGCGGGTCTGACTGCGCGCCGGAGAAGAGATCGGTGAAGGGCAGCAGGAAGCTGAGCACCGTGGAGGCGATGTGAGAATTGTCCGGCCCGCCGAGGCTCGGCAGGAAAAGGACATAGGCCCAGACGAGAAAGCCGCTGACCATCCCCGCGATCGCGCCGCGGGCATTGGCCTGCCGCCAGACGAGACCGCCGAGGAGCGCCGGCGCCATCTGCGCGATGGCGGCGAAGGAGAGCAGCCCGAGCGAGGCGAGGCCGGCGCTGATATCGGCGGCGCGATAATAGCCGTAGCCGAGGAAAAGAACGACGAAGATCGCCGTGCGGCGGATATTGAGGAGCGTACCGGCCATGTCCTCCTGGAGAGAACCGCGCGTGCCGAGCCTGCGGCGCAGGAATACCGGCATGACGATGTCGTTCGAAACCATGATCGAGAGCGCGACCGAAGCGACGATGACCATGGCGGTCGCTGCGGAGAAGCCGCCGATGAAGGTGAAGAGCGTGACCAGCGGCACGTCGCCGGCAAGCGGCAGTGCCAGAAGATAGAGATCCGCATTGCCGGAGCCGGAGAAGGTCAGGATGCCGGCGATCGCGATCGGCAGGACGAAGGCGTTGATTGCGATCAGATAAAGCGGGAAGAGGATGCCGGCCGTGCGCAGTTCGTTATCGGTGC
The DNA here is from genome assembly GCF_054161295.1 of Ensifer sp. D2-11. NCBI lineage: Bacteria > Pseudomonadati > Pseudomonadota > Alphaproteobacteria > Hyphomicrobiales > Rhizobiaceae > Ensifer > Ensifer sp. D2-11. The sequence goes on along the minus strand of NZ_CP096433.1, from coordinate 2,680,099 downwards.
GGTTTTCCACGACCGTCACGTGGAACTGCCGGGGAAGCATGATGATACCGAAGGCGGAAAGCGCGATCATCAGGATCCAGCGCGCGACCGGCGTCTGGTATTCGAGCGCGGCGATGACGGTGGCGCTTTGCTGCGCTTCTGCCCATAGATTCGCAGGCCCGCCGAACAGGACGAAGACGATATAGACGCCCACCGTGAGCATAGCCACGAGCTTGACGACCGATTCCATCGCGATCGCGAGGATCAGGCCGTCCTGGTGTTCCGTCGCATCCGTATGGCGCGTACCGAAGACGATCGCGAAACAGGCGAGAAAGAGCGTGACCAGAAGCGGCAGGTCGACGAAGTTCTCGCCCGAGCCTATGCCGTAATCGCTGGTGTCGATCATCGTGGCGACAGAACTCGACACTGCCTTGAGCTGCAATGCGATATAGGGAATGGCCCCGACGAGCGAGATCAGCGCGACGATTGCCGCAACGGCCGGGTTCTTGCCGTAGCGCGCAGCCACGAAATCGGCGACGGAGGTGAGCTTTTCGGTCTTGGCGAGCCGAACGATGCGGCGGATCAGCGGCATGCCGAGCGTGAACATCAGGATCGGGCCGATATAGATGCCGGTGAATTCGAGTCCGCGCTCCGCCGCAAGGCCGACGCCGCCGAAATAGGTCCAGGATGTGCAGTAGATCGCCAGGCTCAGCGCATAGACGAGCGGCCTGCCCTTCGCGGCAATCTCGTTGCGTCTGGCTCGCCGGTCGCCATAGCTTGCAACTGCGAAGAGCAGCAGCAGGTAGGCGAAGGCCGAGGCAAAAATGACCGAACCCGAAAGCATGCCTCACTCCTCCGCGGCCAGCATAGGGCAAGTCCATTTGGTTGGAAATCGGCCGGCGCATCAGTCTTAAGTTCAAGATCACCCGCCGATATCCGCAGCGCTTGACCAAATGCAAGGAGTACGATTTCCTCACGCGGGGCTTTGGTCTAGATTCCTACCGGCGGTTGCCGCGCAAGACAGGTGCGGGTGGCCGTCCGGGGGATTTCCACGGAGAGAGGCATGCTGAACGAATTCAAGGAGTTTATCGCCCGCGGCAACGTCATGGACCTTGCGGTCGGCGTGATCATCGGTGCGGCCTTTAGCAAGATTGTCGATTCGGTCGTCAACGACCTCGTCATGCCGGTCGTGGGAGCGATCACCGGCGGCGGCTTCGATTTCTCCAACTATTTCCTGCCACTCTCCGCCAATGTCACCGCGCCGACGCTTGCGGCCGCACGCGAACAGGGCGCGGTCTTTGCCTATGGCAATTTCATCACCGTGCTCATCAACTTCCTGATCCTCGCCTGGATCATCTTCCTGCTGATCAAGCTCGTGAATCGCGCGCGTGCTTCGGTCGAAAGGGACAAGGCGCCGGACCCGGCCGCACCGCCGCCGCAGGACATCCTGCTTCTCTCCGAAATTCGCGATCTTCTGAAGCAGCGCGCCTGAGGCGCCAGTCACTCGGCGGTCCGGGGCCGCCGGGTGATGGAAACATCACAGAATTCGATAAACAGGTCAGAGAAATTCGCGTGATCGCCGACGCCAAAGCGTCTAGAAACGGCGGGCAATCAGGAGCCCGCCGATGACGATCATGACCAGCCTCAGCCCCCGCGCGACGGCAGCGCCCGAAAGCGGGATCGTCGAAGTGGTCAACTATGCGCGCGGGCGTGAAGGACTGATCCCGCTCTGGGTCGGCGAGGGCGATCTGCCGACGCCGGATTTCGTCAGCCGCGCGGCAGCCGACGCGCTGATGGCAGGCGAGACCTTTTACACCTGGCAGCGCGGCATCCCGCCGCTGCGCGAGGCGCTGGTCCGCTATTACCAGCGCCGGTTCCGGAAAGCGCTTTCGCCCGAGAACTTCTATGTTACCGGTTCGGGAATGCAGGCGATCAAGCTTGCGATCGAGGCGGTAGGCTCTCCCGGCGACGAGGTGGTCCTGCTGACGCCCGCCTGGCCGAATTTTGCGGCCGCTGCGGACCTCTCCGGCGTTCGCCCGGTCGCCGTTCCGCTGCAATTCGAAGGCGGCAAATGGCGGCTCGATCCCGAACGTCTTCAGGCGGCGATCGGGGAGAGGACGCGGGCGCTTTTCATCAACACGCCGTCCAACCCGACCGGCTGGACCGCCACCCGCGAGGATCTCAAGGCCATTCTGGCGCTCGCGCGCGAGCATGGCCTCTGGATCATCGCCGACGAGATCTACGCGCTTTACTATTATCCCGACGGCCGGGCGCCGTCCTTCCTCGACGTGATGGAGGAGGAGGACCGCATCCTCTTCGTCAATTCCTTTTCCAAGAACTGGTCCATGACCGGCTGGCGTGTCGGGTGGATCGTGGCGCCGCCGGCGATGGGGCAGGTGCTCGAAAATCTCATCCAGTATTCGACCTCCGGTGTCGCGCAGTTCATGCAGCGCGGGGCAGTCGCCGCGCTCGACGAGGGCGACGGCTTCGTCGAAGAGAACATCGCCAAAGCGAAGCGCAACCGCGATACGCTCTGCGACGCGCTGATCGCGACCAACCGCGTCGAAACGCTGAAACCCGATGGCGCGCTCTACGCCTTCCTGAAGATCGACGGCGTCACCGACTCGCGGGCCGCGGCACTCGACATCGTCGACCGGACCGGCGTCGGTCTCGCGCCGGGGACGGCCTTCGGCGAGGGCGGAGCGCTTTTCATGCGCGCCTGCTTCCTGCGCGATCCGCTCCAGATCGCCGAGGCCGCAGAGCGCTTGCAGCGCTACATCCTCAGCCGCTGACGGGGCATTTTCGGCGACCATACGGCCAATCGGTAAAATCCGAGCGATCGGTGCGGCGGACCCTTAACCACACAACCGAGAATAGGTGCTGCGGGCAGGCGAACAGCGCTGCGATTTACCATTTCTGAAACGTGAACTCGTCTTTTCTGATCCCGCATATGCAGGGGACAGGGGGCGGGAAATGGCGGTATTGGTAACAGGCGGGGCAGGTTACATCGGCAGCCACATGGTGTGGTCGCTGCTCGACGGCGGCGAAGCGGTGGTGGTGCTCGACTGTCTGTCGACCGGATTTCGCTGGGCGGTCGCACCGGAGGCGCGCTTCTACTTCGGCGATGTCGGTGACCGGGCGCTGCTCCAGCGGGTGTTTGCCGAGAACGAAATCGACTCGGTCGTCCATTTCGCGGGCTCGGCCGTCGTACCGGAATCGGTCGCCAACCCGCTTGCCTATTATGAGAACAATACGGCCAATACCCGCACGCTCATTGCGGCAACCGTCGAGGCCGGTATTCGCCATCTCGTCTTCTCATCGACCGCCGCCGTCTATGGAACCCAGGACAGGCCCGACCCGGTCAGCGAGACGGCCGCCCTGCGGCCCCAGAGCCCTTACGGCCGCTCCAAGCTGATGTCGGAGATGATGCTGCAGGACGCTGCGGCCGCGCATGATTTCCGCTTTGTCGCGTTGCGCTATTTCAACGTGGCCGGGGCCGACCCGCTCGGCCGCGCCGGCCAGTCGACGTTCGGCGCCACACATCTGATCAAGGTCGCCTGCGAGGCGGCGCTCGGGAGGCGCCGAAAGATCGATGTCTTGGGCACGGACTATCCGACGGCGGACGGTACCGGCGTCAGAGACTATATCCATGTGAGTGATCTCGTGGCGGCACACAGGAGCGCGCTCGCCTACCTAAGGGCTGGCGGTGAACCGTTGATTGCGAATTGCGGCTATGGCCACGGCTTCTCGGTGCTGCAGGTGCTCGATACCGTGCGCCAGGTCTCCGGCCGCGATTTTATGGTGGACTACGCGCCGCGGCGCCCGGGCGATCCGGCGCAAATAGTCGCCGACCCGTCCGTAGCCCGGCTGAAGCTCGATTGGGTCCCGACCCATGCGAGCCTCGAGCATATCGTCCGGAGCGCCTTCGACTGGGAAAGCCATCTCAGCCGCAAGAACAGCTTCGACGAGGAACAGGACGAGCGGTTGATCGCCAACGGCTGAGCCCTTTGGCTGAAGCCTTCAGGCGTCGTCCTCTCCGAGCAGTTTCCGCTCATGCGCAATGGCACGCTCGACGAGTTGTCCCCAGAATCGTTCGTAGAAGTCCGGATCGAGGCCGAGCTCGACCGCATTCCGGCGCGCGTTTTCCTTCACCTCCGCCACCCGTGCCGGGATGTCCGCCTTCAGGTTGAGCGGGCGTTTGATCTCCGCGGCCCGTTCGATATAGCCCCACCGTTCGGCGAAAAGCGTCATCAAAGCGCGGTCGAGCCGATCGATCTCCACACGTATATCGGCCATCGTCGTGCATTCTGCGGGTGTTTTCTGCATGTCGGGTCCTCGCGGAGCGGAGGCCGCTCCATTTGATCGCGCCGAACTGCTAGCAAAGGGGACGCCGGCTGAGAAGGGGTTAAACCGACGCAGCATGGCAGCTCCGCTGCAACGGGGGTTTTCACGCGCCGAGAGCAAGCTTGATCGCAAGACCCACGATGCTGACCGCAGCGACGCCGGCGGCCCAGAGGCCCACGAACCAGAGAAGCTTGCGGGCAGTCCCGCTGGAGCGCGTCAATGGTAGCCCTCCTCCGGATCGACCTTGCCGCGGAAAACCCAATAGGCATAGGCGGTATAGGCGAGAATCATCGGCACCAGGACAAGCGCGCCGACGAGCAGGAAGGCGAGGCTCTCGTCCGGCGCGGCGGCATCCCAGATCGTCAGCGAAGGCGGCACCATGAAGGGATAGAAGCTGATGCCGATGCCGATATAGCCGAGCACGAACAGGCCGAGCGCGGCGATGAAGGGCTGGACATCGTGCCGGTCGCGGATGCCTTTGAGAAGGAGGTAGAGGCAGCCGAGGACCAGCAGCGGCACGATGACGCTGAAGATCGCCGTCGGCCAGCCGAACCAGCGCTCCAGGTAGACCGGCTCGAGAAACGGCGTCCAGAGGCTGACGATGCCCATTGCCGCGACCGTGGCGAGAGCGGTTCGAAGCGCGACGCCACGTGCGCGTTCGGCGAGCTCGCCACGGGTCTTCATCACCAGCCAGGTCGCTCCGAGAAGCGCATATCCGATCACGATCGCCAGCCCGGTCGCGATTGAAAACGGCGTCAGCCAGTCCCACCAGCCGCCGACATAGGCCCGGTTCTCGACCGGGATGCCCTGCACGAGGGCGCCGAGCGCCAGGCCTTGCGCGAAGGCAGCGAGCATCGACCCGCCCGCAAAGGCCCAGTTCCACAGGAACTCGCCGCGCTGCGTGCGCCAGCGGTACTCGAAAGCCACGCCGCGGAAGATGAGGCCGATCAGCATCGCGATGATGGGCGCGTAAAGCGCGGGCAGGATCGTCGCATAGGCGAGCGGAAACACGGCGAGCAGCCCTCCCCCGCCGAGCACGAGCCAGGTTTCATTGCCGTCCCATACGGGGGCAACGGAGTTCATCATGACGTCGCGGTCGTGCTTCTCGGGGAAAAACGGAAACAATATCCCGACGCCGAGGTCGAAACCGTCGAGAACGACATAGGCAAGCACCGCAAAGGCGATGATCGCGGCCCAGATCAGTGGCAGATCAATGGCCATGATGGCCTCCCTGGTTGGCTGTTGCCGGCCCGGGCGTCACTCCGGCCGTGCGCAAGGGTCCTTCGTCGAGTTCGGGCATCGTATCGCGCGGCAGACGTGCCATCAGCCGCAGGATGTAGAAGGTGCCGGCGCCGAAAACGAGGAAATAGACGATGATGAAGGCGACGAGCGAGGCGCCGACAGCCGGCGCTGCGATCGGGGAAATCGAGTCCGCCGTCAAAAGGTGCCCATAGATCGTGTAGGGCTGCCGCCCGACCTCCGTCGTGATCCAGCCGGCAAGCACTGCCACGAAGCCCGCCGGGCCCATGAGCACCGCCGCGCGGTGGAGCGCGGCATTCGTGTCGAGCGTGCCGCGCAGCCGACACCAGAGGCTCCAGAGCCCGAGACCGAGCATGGCGAAGCCGATCGCCACCATGACGCGGAACGACCAGAAGACGATGGCGACCGGCGGGTGCCGGTCCTCGGGTATGGTGTCGAGACCGGCAAGGGGCGCATCGAGCGAGTGCTTCAGGATCAGGCTCGAAAGCTTCGGGATTTCGAGCGCGTAGTCGACGCGCTTCTCGGCGGAGTTCGGCATGCCGAAGAGGATCAGCGGCGCGCCTTCCGGATGGCTTTGATAATGCCCTTCCATCGCCATCACCTTTGCCGGCTGATGTTCGAGCGTGTTGAGTCCGTGCTGGTCGCCGGCGAAGATCTGGATCGGCGCGACGATCGCCGCCATCCACATGGCCATCGAGAACATCGTGCGGGCGCGCCGCGGAGCGGTCTTGCGCAGGAGGTGCCACGCCCCGCAGGCGCCGACGACGAAGGCCGTCGTCACATAGGCGGCGAGCACCATGTGCGTCAGCCGATACGGGAAAGACGGATTGAAGATCACCGCCCACCAGTCGTCGGGAATGAACTGCCCGGCCTCGTTGACGGAGAAGCCGGCGGGCGTCTGCATCCAGGAGTTCACCGCGAGGATCCAGGTGGCCGAGATCAGCGTGCCGAGCGCGACCATCGCCGTTGCGAAAAAATGCAGCTTCGGGCCGACCCGGTTGAGGCCGAAAAGCATGACGCCGAGAAAGCCCGCTTCGAGGAAGAAGGCGGTCAGCACCTCATAGCCCATCAGCGGCCCGATCACCGGCCCGGCCTTGTCGGAAAACACGCTCCAGTTGGTGCCGAACTGGTAGGACATGACGATGCCGGAGACGACGCCCATGCCGAAAGCGACGGCGAAGATCGTCTTCCAGAAGTTGAAGAGCTCCAGATAGACCTCGTCCTTCTTCCAGAGCCAGAGCGCTTCGAGGACGGCCAGATAGCTGGCAAGTCCGATGGAGAAGGCCGGGAAGATGATGTGGAAGGAGACGGTGAAGGCGAACTGTATGCGTGCAAGGACAGTTGCGTCAAAAGCTTCGAACACGGCGCTGATCCTTTCGGGCGGAAACCGCAAGCTCAGACGCGAACGGCGTCTGATATCTGCGATCTGCATCGTGTGATTGAATCTGACGCAATATTGCCAAAGGTCAATGACGGGCGGATCGCCACGTTGTCACACTGCGGCAATCGTTCGCGCGCGGCATTTTGAACCGCATTGCAGGTCGAAGCAGTCGGGCGCCCGTCCCCAATCTCACCGGCGCGCGAGGTAGGCTTCGGCGAGTTCGGTCCAGAAGGCAGCGCCGATCGGCAGCAGATCGTCGTTGAAATCATAGCCGGGGTGGTGGAGCGATTTCTCCTCGCCCGTCACCCGCGAGCCCAGGAAGAAATAGCTGCCGGGCCTTTCCTTGAGCATATAGGCGAAGTCCTCGCTTCCCATGAACGGCCGGGCGAGATCGACGACCTTGTCGGCGCCGGCGAAGCGGATGGCGGCCTCTCGGAGGAAATCCGTCTCCGCCTTGTGGTTGATCGTGGCGTCGTAGCTCCGCTCGTAATCGACGGTTGCGCGCATGCCGAAGCTTGCCGCTTGAGCCTCGGCGATCATCCGGATGCGGCGTTCGAGCTCGTCGCGGACCGCGGGATCGAAGGAACGTATGCCGACGACGATCTCCGCGCGCTCCGGGATGATGTTGCTCGCCGAGCCCGCGTGAAATGCGCCGACGGTCACGACGGAGGGGTCCATCGGGTGGATGTTGCGTGCGACGATGGTCTGCAGCGCCATGACGATGCTGGCGCCGCAGACGACCGGATCGGCCGTCGCCTGCGGCTCGGCGCCGTGGCCGCCGCGGCCGTGAACGGTGATCCGTGCCTCGTCGACCGCCGCCATGATCGGGCCTTCGCGCAGAGCGAACTGGCCGAAGGGCAGGTTCGGTTCGTTGTGGAGCGCGAACACGGCGTCGCAGGGAAATCTGTCGAAGAGACCCTCGTCGACCATGATCTTCGCGCCACCGGCATTCTCCTCCGCCGGCTGAAAGATGAGGTGGATCGTGCCGTCGAAATTCCTTCGCTCGGCAAGCGCGCGGGCGGCGCCGAGCAGCATCGCCGTGTGGCCGTCATGACCGCAGGCATGCATCAGGCCCGGCTTCGTGCTTGCATAGGCGACCCCGGTTTCCTCCTGGATCGGCAGCGCATCGATATCGGCGCGGATGCCGATCGAGCGCGACCCGGTGCCATTCCTTAGCGTGCCGACCACGCCCGTTTTCGCGATGCCGGTCGCCACCTGATAGCCGAGCTCTTCGAGGTGGCGGGCGATGAAGGCGGATGTCCGCGTTTCTTCGAGCCCAAGCTCAGGATGGGCATGCAGATCGCGCCGGATGGCGACGAGTTCCGGCAGGGCATTGTCGATGGCGGCGGAAAGCTTCATGTCAGGCACCACGGGTGGGTATGCGGTTTTCGAAGTAACGGAAGGCCACGACCAGGATTGCGGTCAGGCACATGTAGATGGCCGCGAGCAGCAGGAGCGGCTCATAGGTCAGGTAGGTTTCCTGCCGCACCTTCGAGATCACCGCATAGACATCGACGACGGTGATCGTCGCGACGAGCGGCGTGGATTTCAGCTGCAGCACGGTCTCGCCGTTGAGGGTGGGCAGCGCGCGGTGGATCGCCCGCGGCAGCCAGATGCGCCGGAACATCGTCCAGCGGCCCATGCCGTAGGCACGGGCGGCCTCCAATTCCCCGGACGGCACGCCGGCGAACGCGCCGCGCATGACCTCGCCCTCATAGGCGGCGAAGGATACCGTGAGCGCCGCCACCCCATAGGGCCAGGCCTCGCGCAGATACGGCCAGAGAAAGGATTGCCGGATGGCCGGGAACTGCGGAAACAGCGAGCCGAGCCCGTAATAGAGAAGCCACAGCTGCAGCAGCAGCGGCGTCCCGCGGATGACGGTACAGAAGATGCGGGCCGGAGCCTTGAAGAACCAGGGCCCCGTCACCTGGGCGAGGCCAAGCGGCACGGCCAGGAGGAAGCCGAGGATCGCCGTGCTGAAGAGCATCGCCAGGCTCACGAGAATTCCGGAGCCGAGCCTCGGCAGGTAGCGCGGCAGCCAGTCCCAGCGCATGAAGACCGCGACCGCCACCACGAGCGCCGCGAAGAGAAGCATCAGCACGATGCGATGAGGCTTGAGGAAACTCTCCTTTCTGGGGAGGTCTTCCGGCGTGTATGCGAGCGCGTGGGTGGTTTCGTCGGTCATCGTTGCTCCGCGAAGCCGCGCCGCGCATGGCGTTCGAGCATGCCGATGAAGACGTTGGAAACGAGCGTCAGCGCCAGATAGAGCGCGCCGGCGGCGCAGAAGAAGAGGAGATAGGCCTTGGTGGCGCCTGCCGCCTGCCGCGTGACGAGCGTCAATTCGCTGAAACCGACGACAGCGAGCAGAGCCGTGTCCTTGGTGGCGATCAGCCACAGATTGGCAAGGCCGGGGATGGCGTAGGGCAGCATCGCAGGAAGCGTGATGCGCCGCAGGACCAGGAGCGGCGACATACCGTAGGCGCGTGCCGCCTCGATCTGGCCGGCGGGAACCGCCTTGATCGCGCCGCGAAGCACCTCCGTCGAATAGGCGCCCTGCACGACCCCGATCACGAAGATACCGGCCACGAGCCCGCTGATATCGACGGCTCCGACCCCGATGGCGCCAAGGAGCTGGTTCAGAAGATCGGTGCCGGCATAGTAGAGGAGCAGGATGAGCACGAGCTCGGGCACCGCGCGAACCACCGTCGTGTAGCACTCCAGGAGATCGCGAAGCACCGGCCCGCCATAGAGCTTGCCGAAGGCCCCGCCGATACCGAGTGCGAGCCCGAGCGCATAGCCGCCGACTGCGATCTCGATCGAGCTGAGGAAGCCCTGCAGCAGGACGCCGCCCCAGCCGGGCGCCGAGAGCGAAAGCAGGCTCCAGTTGATAAAGGAATCCCCGAGCAAGGCAGCCTCTTAAACAAGAGCGGGATCATGGGCGATGCCCGCAATGCGCATCCCGCTCGAACACGAATTCAAGGCCGGCGGTCGCCCGGACCGCCGGCAGGTCGCGGTTATCCGCCGTAGATGTCGAAGTCGAAGTATTTCTTCGAGAAGGCGTCGTAGGTACCGTTCTCGCGGATCGCCTTGATCGCCGCGTTGACCTTTTCCTTGAGTTCCGTCTCTCCCTTGCGCAACCCTACGCCGACGCCGGGCCCGATGACGTCGACGTCTTCGGCGACTTCGCCCTTGTAATCGCAGCACTGCTTGCCCTGGTCGCTTTTCAGGAAGGCATCGAGGGCGATCGCGTCAGCCTGGACGGCATCGACGCGGCCGGCGGCGAGATCCTGGTTTGCCTCGTCCTGCGTCTGATATTCCTTCACTTCGACGCCGGCCGGCGCAAAGTGTTTCATGGCATAGGCCTGGTGCACGGTGGACACCTGAACCCCGATCGTCTTGCCGGCGAGACCCTCCGGCGTCGGCTTGATGTCGTCGCCCTTGGCGCCGATGATGCCGGTCGGGGTGTTGTAGTACTTGTCGGAGAAGTCGATGGTCTTCAGCCGCTCCGCGGTGATCGACATCGAGCCGATGATCATGTCGATCTTCTTGGAGGTCAGCGCCGGAATGATGCCGTCCCAGGCAACCGGGGTGACGACGCAATCGAGCTTGGCCTCGGCGCACATGGCCTTCATGAACTCGATCTCCCAGCCTTCCCAGTTGCCGCTGGCGTCAGGTGAGGTGAAGGGCGGATAAGGCTCCGCCGCGATTCCCACCTTGACCTGTTGGGCCGAGGCGGCGGCCGCGCCCGTGATCGCAAGAGCGGCGGCGAGCGCCACGAGTTTCAATGTCTTCTTCATGCCGTTCCCTTTTTTGATTGTCGAGCATTGCGGAATTCAGTGAATGGAGCTGATGAACTTCTTGAGCCTTTCGGATTTAGGGGCGCCGAAGATCGCCTCGGGCGGCCCTTGTTCCTCGATCACGCCGTTGTGCAGGAAAACGATGTGGTTGGCGACGTCACGCGCGAATTTCATCTCATGGGTCACGAGCACCATCGTCCGCTCTTCCCGCGCCAGATCGCCGATGACCGAAAGCACTTCGCCGACGAGCTCCGGATCGAGCGCAGAGGTCGGCTCGTCGAAGAGCATGACCAGCGGCTGGATCGCAAGCGCCCGGGCAATGGCGGCGCGTTGCTGCTGACCGCCTGACAGGAAAGCCGGATAGGCATCCCGCTTCTCGTAAAGGCCGACCCGGCGGAGCAGCGCCTCGGCCGTCTCGACTGCTTCAGCCTTGGTTTTGCCGAGTACGTGCACCGGCGCCTCGATGACGTTCTGGAGAATTGTCATGTGCTGCCAGAGATTGAAGCTTTGGAAAACCATGCCGAGCTGGGCGCGGATCCGCTGGACCTGCTTGCGGTCGGCCGGCATCAATCCGCCGTGGCCGTCCGGCTTCATGCGGATCTCTTCTCCGTGCACGCTGATCTGGCCGGCCGAGGGCAGTTCCAGCATGTTGATGCAACGGAGAAGCGTGGATTTACCGGAACCGCTGCCGCCGATGATCGCGATAACGTCGCCCTGCCGCGCGCTCAGCGACACGCCCTTCAGCACTTCCAATGGCCCGAAACGCTTGTGGAGGTCGGTAACCGCGATTGCCTGGGCCGCATCCGTCATCGGCGCGCGGCTCCTCTCGTTCGCGGAACGCTGGTTGAAGCCATAAAAACAGTTCCCCTGGTCTTTCTCTCGTGCAGCATCTTCGGCTTGTCACGCTGTTTCTGGATGGCATCGTTGCACTTGTGTCGCTATTATTCAAGCGTATAATAATACCCGCGTCGATTTTCTGACGCTCCTCGCAACAACGGTCATCCCCGGGAGCAACGCATGAGCCCAACCGGTTCGCAGGCAATGACGATCTGGCTGAACGGCACGGCGCGGGGCATGCGGTGAACCGGCGCAGCTTTTATCGCGCCCCCGAGGGCGAGCGGCGCCAGGAACTGATCGAGGCGACGCTGGACTGCATTTCGGAATTCGGCCTCAAGGGAGCGACCGTCCGCCAGATCGCCGTTCGCGCCGGCGTTACCGCAGGGCTCGTCCGCCATTATTTCGAATCCAAAGACCAGATGGTTGCGGAGGCTTACCGCGCCGTCATTGCCTCTCTCACGGAGAAGGCGAAGAACGTCGAGGGCGATCCGGCGACGCGTCTCAAGGACTTCATCGCCATCAATCTGACCGAACCGGTCGCCGACAGCCGCAGCATCTCTCTCTGGGCCGCCTTCATCAGTCAGGTCCGGGTCGATCCGGTGCTCGCGGAAATCCATCGCGACGGCTACCTCGCCTTCCGCAACGCGTTGCAGGAGCTGCTCAGCGATTTTCTTTCGGCCAAGGGCCGGCCTGCCGATCCCGAGGAGTGCCGCCGCTACGCAATCGCGATCAACGGCCTCGTGGACGGGCTCTGGGTCGAAGGCTGCCTCGCCGGCGATCTTTTTCGCGAGGGCGAACTGGTCGGCATCGCCATGGCCTCGGTCGAAGCCCTGCTCGGCCTTCGGATCGAAAAATAGAAATCGAATGAGGGAGTGAATTCTTGCGCTACGCGTCGATCACATCACGTCTTGCCGAGCTCGGTTCCGGCAAATGGACGCTGCACACCCGCGCACGTCAGCTGAAGGCGAGTGGCGCCGAGCTCATCGAGCTGACCATCGGCGAACCGGATCTGCCGCCGGACCGCGCGCTTCTGGAAGAGTGCCAGCGGGCGATGAATGCGGGACGCTACCGCTATTCAAACGGCCGCGGGGAGCCGGCAGTCGTGGCGGCGCTTACCGAAAAATACCGCCGCCGCCGTGCCGCCGTGACCGCGGAGAACATTCTTTGCTTCCCGGGAACGCAGACGGCGCTCTTTGCCGTCATGTTCGCGCTTGCCGAGGCGGGAGACGGCGTGCTCGTCGGAGACCCCCTCTACGCGACCTATGAAGGCGTCATCCGGTCCACGGGGGCCCATCCGGTATTCGTACCGCTGAACCCGGAAAACGGCTTCCACATGCGGGCGGAGGATCTGGAAAAGGCGGTCACGCCCGAATGCCGCGTGCTGCTCCTCAACACGCCGCACAACCCCACCGGCGCCGTTTTGACGGCGGAAGAGATTGCGGCGATCGGTGAAGTCGCGCGGCGGCACGATCTCTGGATCGTCTGCGACGAGGTCTATGAGGAGCTCGTCTTCGATGCGCTCTTCGCCTCGCCATTCGACAATCCCGATCTTGCCGAACGCACGGTCGTCGTCTCGTCCATCTCGAAGTCGCATGCAGCACCCGGCTTTCGCAGCGGCTGGGCCGTCGGCCCGGCCGAGTTCACCGAGCGCCTGCTGCCGATTTCCGAGACCATGCTTTTCGGCCAGCAGCCGTTCATCGCCGATATGACCGCTTACGCGCTGACGCATGATATCGATACGGCGAGGCAGATGCGGGAATCCTACAGCCGGCGCGCCCGGCGGATCATCGACGGTCTTGCGGGGGCGTCCGGGGTTTCGGTGCTGCCGCCGGAGGCCGGTATGTTTGCGCTGATCGACGTCTCCGGCACGGGCCTCTCCGGCGAAGCCTTCGCCTGGGCACTCCTGGAAGAGGAGGGCGTTGCGGTGATGCCGGGGTCCTCCTTCGGCGACAAGGCACGCAACTTCCTGCGCGTGAGCCTGACCGTTCCGGATGCCGCCATCGAGGAGGCATGCCGCCGCATCGCCGCGCTCGCCGAACGCTGCACCATCCGCAAGGAGCGCCGCGCATGACCGTCGAATCGAAAACCGTCGGCGAGACCCTCGTCGATCTCCTGGAAGCCAACGGCGTGGAGGTCGTATTCGGCATTCCGGGCGTGCACACGGTCGAACTTTACCGCGGCCTTGCCACATCGAAAATTCGCCACGTCACTCCGCGCCACGAACAGGGTGCCGGCTTCATGGCCGACGGTTATGCGCGCGTCAGCGGCAAGCCCGGCGTGGTGCTCGTGATCACCGGTCCGGGCCTTACCAACACGATCACCGCCATGGCGCAGGCCCGGCAGGACTCGATCCCGATGCTGGTGATCTCCGGCGTCAACCGCCGGGATTCCCTCGGGCATGGCCGGGGGCTGCTGCACGAGCTGCCCGATCAGAATGGAATGATGAAGACGCTGGCGCTCTATTCGCACACGCTTCTCAACCCCGCCGATCTGCCGCTCGTCGTCGACCGCGCCTTTGCCGTTCTGCTTTCCGGCCGGCCAGGCCCGGTCCATATCGAAATTCCGACCGACGTGATGGCCCTGAAGATCGAGGGCCGGCCGGCAAAGCCGGCGGCGCCGACACGTCCGCGCTCCGACAGCGAAACGCTGCAGAAGGCGGCGATCCTCTGCGCGGAAGCCGCGCGGCCGGTCATCCTGTGCGGCGGCGGCGCCCTGACCGCGGAAGCGGAAGTGCGCGAACTCGCCGAGCGGATCGGCGCGCCGGTGGTCACGACGGTCAACGCCCGCGGCATGCTTGCCGGCCATCCGCTCCGGGTGCCGGCAAGCCCGAGCCTCAAGGCGGTACGCGCGCTGCTGCGGGAGGCGGATCTCGTGCTGGCGCTCGGCACCGAGATGGGCCAGACCGATTACGATCTCTATGCGGATGGCGGCTTTCCGCTGCTGAAGAACCTTATTCGCACCGACATCGATGCGGCGCAGCTCGCGCGCGGGCCTGAAGCTGCGCTTTCGATCCTCTCCGGCGCGAAGGCTGCGACTGCGGGCATTCTCGGCTTCCTGCCGGACCATGCGGCGGCCAAGGACGGGGCCTTGCGGGCGGAGGCCGCGCGCAAGCAGGCGCTGAAGGAGCTGACACCGAAAATGCTTGCGGAAATCGGCGTCGTAGAGGCGATCTACCGGACGCTCCCCGACTGCACCATCGTCGGGGACTCGACCCAGGCCGTCTATGCCGGCAACCTCTATTGCGACGCGCCGCGGCAAAGGGCCTGGTTCAATTCGGCGACGGGCTACGGCTCGCTCGGCTATGCGCCTCCCGCTGCGGTGGGCGCTGCGGTCGCCGATCGGGGGCGGCCGGTCATATGCCTCGTCGGCGATGGCGGGTTCCAGTTTTCACTGGCCGAGATCGGCTCGGCGGTGGACGCGGATGCCAGGGTCGTCTTCCTCGTCTGGAACAATGACGGATACCGGGAAATCGAATCCTACATGGTCGAATCGGGGATCACGCCGGAAGGCGTCAAACCTTCCGCACCCGATTTCCTGCTGACCGCCAAAGCCTACGGCCTGCCCGCTGAGCGGCTGGGGACCGTGAAGGATCTGCCGCGCGCGCTCGCCGATGCGGCGTCCCGCCCGGGGCCTTCGCTCATCGAAATCCATCAGGAAAGAACCGCCGGCGCCACTGCGTGACGGCCCGGATTTGACTTTTCCGGCCCGGAGTGATGTTAAGAGCGCACATGCTCGAATCCGGCCACGTTCTTCGTTTAGTTTGGTGCTCGGGCTGAATTCGTCTCGCTTGCGTTCGGTTGACCGGATGCAAAGAGAAAGGGACCGCGTCCTCGATGGACCTCATGGGTGGTGGCAGCAGGAGCATGCACGCCAGCCGGCTTCTCGCCGTGCTGTGGCTGTTCTGCGCCTCTCTTTCCATGCAGGTCATCGCGGTCGGCCAGGGTGCAGCAGGCCGCGCGGCCGGAGCGCCGGCCGGCAATGTCGCTCAACCCGATACAGGTTCCTCCGACCGGCCGCTCGCCCGCCAGATATGCAGGGCGGTTGCACTGCCCGACCTCCGTTTCAGCGGCGAGCGCGCTGACGGCAAGTCGATGCCCGGCGGCGATCCGGCGCCATGCATCCAATTTCAACGCGTGGCGCTCGCTGCGCCCGTGGCTTCTCCTTCTCCATCTCTGCCGCGAGCCGAAATCGCACGCGGCGCGCCGTGCCAGAACGAGTGCATCCGCGCGCCGCCACCGGCGGCAGCCATCGTTTGAGTTCGGCAGGGCTTTCGATCCCGCCTCAGCCATTGATGAAAACCCAGCCCGGACGCTGCCCAAGGCGCGTTCAGGCGTTTATGGAATTCCCACATGCGTACATCCAGATGGGCGGTCCTCGCCTATGTCGCGATCATCATCTTCGGATGCCTTGCGGCGCTGCCGAGCGTTCTGACGCCGGCCATGAGGGAGCAGGTCGCTTCCGTTCTCCCGTTCGAGCCGGTCACGCTCGGCCTCGATCTGAGGGGCGGTTCGCACCTCGTTCTCGAGGTGGACGGGGCGGGGCTGCAGAAGGCTCGCCTCAACTCGCTTCTCGACGATACCCGTCGCGTCCTGCGCGGCGAGCGCGTCTCCGCCTCCTCGGCTCGCATCAGCGGCAACAGCGTGACCGTAAGCATCCCCGATGCCCAGGACCGGGACAAGGTTCTGCCGAAGCTGCAGGAACTGGCGACGCCCGTGAGCACGGTGGGTTTCGCCGCCCCGGCTCCTGAGGTCGAGGTAACGACGGCGGGCGATGTCATCACCCTGGCCATGACCGAGGCGGGTCTTGCCGACCGCATGACCAAGGCGGTCGAGCAGAGCCTGGAAATCATCCGCAACCGCGTCGACCAGGTCGGCGTCGCCGAACCACTGATCCAGCGCATCGGTTCCAACCGCATTCTGGTCCAGCTGCCCGGCCTTCAGGATCCGACACGCCTGCGCGAGCTTCTGGGTTCGACGGCACAGATGAGCTTCCACATGCTCGATCAGAGCGTCGACGTCACACAGCCGGCGCCGCGTGGGGTCGACATTCTGCCGGGCGCCAATGACGGCAACCGCTATCCGGTCGAAAGCCGCGTCGCCATTTCCGGCGAGCGGCTGGACGACGCCAAGGTCGGCTTCGATCAGCGCACCAACCAGCCGGTCGTCGATTTCAGTTTCGACTCGCTCGGTGCCCGCCAGTTCGCCGACATCACCCGCGAAAACGTCGGCCGGCCGTTTGCGATCGTGCTCGACGGCAAGGTGCTGACGGCGCCGGTCATCAACGAGCCCATTCTCGGTGGCCGCGGCCAGATCAGCGGCAGCTTCACGGTCGAGGAGGCGACGGTTCTTTCCGCACTCCTGCGCTCCGGTGCGCTGCCGGCACCGCTGACGATCATCGAAGAGCGCTCGGTCGGCCCGAATCTCGGCAGCGACTCGATTCGCATGGGCCTCTTTACCGGTCTCGCCGGTTTCGGCCTCGTCGTGGTCCTCATGGTCATCCTCTACGGGGCCTGGGGTATGATCGCCAATGTCGGCCTGGTGTTGCACACGATCATGACGATCGGCGTACTCGGTCTGATAGGTTCGACGCTGACCTTGCCCGGTATCGCCGGTATCATTCTCGGCATCGGCATGGCCGTGGACGCGAACATCCTGATCAATGCGCGTATCCGCGAAGAGACCGAGGCGGGCGCCGGCGCGATGAAGGCGCTGGATATCGGCTTCAACAAGGCTTATGCGACGATCATCGACTCCAACGTCACGACGCTTGCGGGCACGGTGCTTCTCTTCTGGTTCGGCAGCGGGCCGGTGAAGGGCTTTGCCGTCACCATGATGCTGGGCATCGGCATTTCGATGTTCACATCGGTTACGGTCGTGCGCCTGCTGATGCGCGAAGTCGTCGTGCGCCGCAAGATGAAGAAGCTGGAAATCCCGTCGCTTTTTGGCAAGGTGCCGCAGCTGCCCACCTTCTCCTTCATGAAGGGCCGGTTCCTCGCGATCGGCTTTTCGGCATTCCTGTCGATCAGCTCCGTCATCCTGTTCTTCACGCCGGGTCTCAATTACGGCATCGATTTCATCGGCGGCATTCAGGTCGAGGCGGTTTCGAAGGAGAAGATCAATCTGCCGACACTGCGTCAAAGCCTCGAGGAGCTCAATCTCGGCGAGGTGGCGCTCCAGGACTTCGGCGGCGGCCAATCGGTGCTGATCCGCGTGCAGCGGCAGCCGGGCGGCGAGCAGGCGCAGACGGTGGCACTGAACAAGGTCAAGGATGCGGTGACGACCGCCATCCCCGGTGCCAGCATGGAGCGGACCGAGGTCGTCGGTCCGACGGTCAGTGGCGAACTGGCGCGATCCGGCTTCCTCGCCGTCGCCCTCGCCATGTTGGCGATCCTGCTCTACATCTGGTTCCGCTTCGAATGGCACTTCGCCGTCGGCGCGATCGCCGTGCTCTTGCTCGACATCACCAAGACCGTCGGGTTCTTTGCACTCACGGGCATCGACTTCAACCTGACGGCGATCGCAGCGCTGCTGACGATGATCGGCTATTCGGTGAACGACAAGGTGGTGGTCTACGACCGCATGCGCGAAAACCTGCGCAAGTACAAGTCGATGCCGTTCTCCGATCTCATCGACATGAGCATCAACCAGGTGATCGCGCGATGCATCTTCACCTCGGCTGCAACGGCGCTTTCCCTTGTGCCGATGGCGATCTGGGGCGGCGAGGCGGTGCAGAGCTTCGCCTGGCCGATGATCTTCGGCGTCATCGTCGCGACGACCTCGTCCATCTATATCGGCGGTCCGATCCTCCTGTTCCTGAGCCGCTGGTGGAAGGAGCGGGAAGCCGCTCGTTCCGCCGGGCAGCAGGCGGAAACGCCGACGGCCTGACGGCCTCGCGCCGTTGACGGATGCGGGCGGAAAACCGTCCGCGCCTTTCCTGATCCCGCCGTGCCGATCCCGGCAAAGGGGCAGCCTCTACGAGGGCTGCCCCTTTTTCGTCGGAAATTCCTGCCTATATTCGACCCGTCCCTTGCACGGCGATTCGGCGCTACCTAGATAGCGAGATAGCCCGGACAGGCGAACGGATTTGCCGACGCGCCAGCTGCGGAAACGAGTAGTGAGAATTATTTTTCGCGTTCGCGTTCCTACAGTTGACGAAATTGGTAGATTATTTTAGTTTGCCACTGTGGGAAGCGGAAGGAGTCCGCTTCGATTTGTTCATGAGCGCCTGGCGTCCTATGCCGGGCCAGCCAAAGGAGAGTGACATGTTCGAATTCTCGACCGCCGCTTTCTGCGGCTCACGTTCCCATTGTCGTGCAACGGTTAAAGGTGTCATTCGTCAACTTCGCCGAATGTGACCGTTCAAACTTACCGAGTTCATCCTTTGCCGAGAATTGAATTATCCGCGCCCGTGGGTGCGGAGGAGCGTTATTTACATGAGCAAGCAAGTTATCGAATATGGTGGTGAAGCCGTCGGAGTCGTCGTTCCCGACCAAGACCGTCTGAAGTTCCTGGCCGTCAAGTATCACGTCTGGGACCTGGACGCGCAACGCTTCCGTTCGGTCGATGAAGCACGCGCGGCCATTGGCCGGCTCCTTTCCGCCCAGGGCGGGCGGAACCTCACCAATCGGACGCCCGGCATTGCCGCCGCGTGACGTACGAACCGTTCCAGGACAAGAAATTCTCTTCCAGGACAAGAAATTCTCTGGGGCGCGTCAGTGATACATTGAAACCCTGACGCGCTCCTGCACTCTTCCATCCTCGGTTACCGATCCTTCTCCGTTGTCGACTATATCAGTGTATTGGCAGCGCATTCTTGTGCTATGCCGGGACAAGACTGTTTCCGAGGTCGGATCCGGCGTTTCTGCGGGATCGGGGAGAATTGACTCGAATGCTGACGAAGAAGGGAAAATACGGACTGAAAGCATTGGTCGACCTGGCACGGCTTCCACCCGGGCAGACTGCCTTCATCACCGAAATCGCACAGCGCAACAACATTCCGAAAAAGTTTCTAGACACTATACTCCTGGAACTGCGCAACGCCGGCGTGTTGCGCTCGAAGAAAGGACCGGGCGGTGGTTATTCCCTGTCGCGACCGGCCTCCGAGATTCGCATCGGCCATGTCATAAGGACGCTCGACGGCCCGCTGGCGCCGATACGCTGCGCCAGCCGCACAGCTTATGAAATGTGCGACGACTGCACCGATCCGGAGACCTGCCGGGTGCGCATCTCGATGACATCGGTGCGTGACGCGATGTCCTCCATCCTCGATTCGATGACGCTCGCCGAATTTGCCGCCGGCGGGTTCCTTCCTCCGGAGACCTCGGTCGAAAAGCGCGCCGGCTGAGCATGACGGTTCGAAACGTCGCCGGGTTGGTATAAATGGCCGCCGAAAGGCTTGGTTTGTCCATGAAAAGAGCCTATCTGGCGTCTATCTTGCTGCGGCCCGCTGACGAGGCCGTTTTTTGGCTACGCACTTCCGGCGGAAAACCGTGACGCAGTTTTCCGGAAGTGCCCTAAAGGGGGTCGATGATGGGTGTGAGACACGCGACGGCGGATGCGCATGCCGGTGGCACCGTGCTGGAGTCGATCGGCAGGACGCTGACGACGGCGACGAACGGCATCAAGGCCCTTGCAGACCATCTGACCAGTGACCAGGCCTTCGCGGGCGCCCTCGTCGATGCGGTCGAACTGATGGGCGACGGCGACGGCCGCGTCGTCGTTTCCGGGGTCGGCAAGAGCGGGCATATCGGCCGCAAGATTGCAGCCACCCTCGCATCGACCGGCACCTCGGCCTATTTCGTCCATCCGACCGAGGCAAGCCACGGCGACCTCGGCATGATCACCGCTCAGGATGCGCTGGTGCTGCTCTCCTGGTCGGGCGAAACGGCGGAACTCGCCAACATGCTGACCTACGCCAAGCGTTTCAAGGTGCCGATCGTCTCGATCTGCTCCAACCGCGAGAGCACGCTCGCACGGAATTCCGAGATAGCGCTCGTGCTGCCGAAGGTGCCGGAGGCCTGTCCGCACGGCCTGGCGCCGACGACCTCGGCCATGCTGCAGCTTGCCGTCGGCGATGCTCTGGCGATCGCGCTCCTGGAGCGGCGCGGCTTCTCGGCCGAGGATTTCAAGACCTTCCATCCGGGCGGCAAGCTGGGCGCGCAGCTGCGGCTGGTTCAGGAGCTGGCGCATGGCACCGGACAGATGCCGTTACTCTCCGTCGGCCGTCCGATGAGCGAGGCGGTCATCGAAATGTCGGCCAAGGGCTTCGGCGTCGTCGGCATAACAGATGAAAGCGGCAAGCTGATCGGCGTCATCACCGACGGCGACCTGCGCCGTCACATGGCGGGCGACCTGTTGGCACAACCGGTCCAGGAGGTGATGTCGCGCAACCCGCGGGTGATCAAGGGTGACGTCCTTGCCAGCGCCGCCATGGAATTCATGCAGGACCACAAGGTCACCGTGCTGTTCCTCGTCGACGAGGCGGGCGCACCGGTGGGCATCCTGCACATTCACGATCTGCTGCGCGCCGGCGTCGCCTGATCTTCGCTGAGTTTCACCGGCTTTTGCCGGGGCGGCGGGTCGACGAAGGCGCCCGGTTCATTGACGTCGTTGCGGTGCAGCCGCTCGGCGATCGCCTTGGCGCCGGCATCCGTACCCGCACGGGAATAGAAGTTCCCGCGCACCTGGATCGAAGCGGCCATCAGCCTGAACATTGCCCCGCTCAGCACCGGATCCGGGGCCTCGGGCGCCGTCCAGAACGCGTCGAGCGGCTGCTGGTCGGTGAGACCGGCAATGTCGAAGACGGCCTTTCCCAGGACCTTCACGGGCTTGCCCTGCTTCAGAGCATGCAGTCCGGCGGTCGAGTTGACCGTTACCATTCCCCAACTGTGCTCCGTGAGCGAATCGAGATTGCCGCCGTCGAGATAGAGGACCCTGTCGCCGACACCGAGTGAGGCGGCCTTGTCCGCGACGATCCTGCGCCAGGAGATCAGGCTGTTGTCGAGCGGGTGCACCTTGACGGTGAGCCTGGTTCCTGCCGGCGCACGGCGCGCGAAAGAGGCAAGGATGCCGTCGATCGCTTCCCGCTGGCTGCCGAAGGGTGAATGCGCACGCAATTGATAGTCCGTTTCAAGTTGAAGCGGATAGACGAAGTACGGCGCATTTTTCGCCGAAAGCGAGCGGATCAACGCATCCGCGCGCCGCTGCTCGCGTTTGCCGGCCGCCAGCCGCCGGATCCACCCGGCATATTCGGCGAGCGGATGAAAGATGCCGTGCCGGCGGTAGCCGGGAAAGAGGAAGCAGAAAAACACGTTCGGCAGGTTGTAGAGGAGGTCGTATGCCGCCTCCGCAAGAAAGCTCTGCCGGTAGAGCCGTTGCCAGTCGGGCTCGGGCAGTCCCGTTGCCGCTCGCAGGATTTGCGCGGGATCGACCGGAAAGTGCGAGTTGGACGACATGCCGCCGCGCTCGAGCGTCAACCAGTCCGGCCTGAGATAGCCCATTTCGACCACAAAGACTCGGACGCCGGCTTTTCGCGCGGCAGCTGTGGCGATCCGGTGATAGGGGCGCTCTTCGCCGAGCAGGACGAGGTCGGTGACGGCGTGACGGCGGATGAAGGCCTCCACATAGGCCGGCCACCGCGCCAACGAGCCACGGTAGTTATGGCCGCCCCGGCGCCGCCAGAATATCTGGTCGCCGGGATTGAGGTTGATGCGCAGACAGCAATGGCCCAGCACTTCGAGATGCCCGGCGACCTTGGCGAAGACCGGCGACGCCGGTCCCTGCAAGAACAGGAAGGTTCTTGGCGCCGCGGGATCTATGGTCGTATCTGCTGTCATCGGGCGGATTCCGGAAGACGCTGCTATTGCAGCGCGTCCTTGTGCAGATTGGCGTGCTTCAGCATGGAGCCGAGCAGGTTCCAAGGATCCTCGTCCTTCGCTCGCTTCGGGCTGTGGGCCGCAGCGCGCGCCTTGGCGAGCGGCACGATGAAATAATCCGTGCGGGGATCCGGGAAGGGATCCGCGAAAGATTTCAGAAGGGGCGCGTGGTCGCCGTAAAAGACGAACCAGACCGGCCGGTCGAGCTTGTTGAGGCCGTCGATCAGCTGCTTCAACGCAGCGTCAGACTGCTCGAGGATGGCCAGGTAGATATCGACGGGATTGGTGAGCGTACCGACGCGCCCCGGTTCCCAGGGGCCGTGATTTGCCATCGAGGCGACGAAGAAAAAGCCGCTCTCCTCTTCCGGCAGCTTCTCGACTTCGGCGAGCACGCGGGCTGCCAGCGTGGCGTCGGAGACATAAAGCCCGTCCCGCTCCGGTTTATGGTCGAAGGCATCGAGCATGGTAAGCTTCTCGAAGCCGAGCAGGGGCATCGCCTTGTGCCGCAGAAAGAACGTCCGGTCATAGGGATGAATGAAATGCGTGCGCCAGCCGGCGCGCTTGAGCTTTCCGGGCCAGACGATATCGGCATAGTGCGCGGCACGGAGATAAGGATAGCTGGCATCGACGTGGATGTCGTCGGGCACAAGGCCGCTCAGGACGGCAAATTCGGTGCGCAGCGTGTAGCCGCCCTCGAAGACATTGCTCAAGCGCCCCCATTGCACCGCCTGCTTGCGCAACCGGTCGACCGTCGGAAGCTTGATCGAATCGACACCGAAATGCCGCATGTCGATGAAGGACTCCGACTGCCATACGATGATCAGCGGGGCCTCCTCGTGGCCGATGAGGTCGTGCACCGCGGCGCGCAGTATTTCCGACAATTCGGCGACGATCTTGTCGCGCTTGACGCCGAGCCAGATGATGAAATGGAAGACGACGGAAGCGAAGGTACCGAAACGCACCGTGTTCATCTTGACGTTGATCGCCTTCACCAGTCTCTGCACGAGAGCGGCCGTCGGGCGGTTCACGGGCCCGTAAAACAACAGGCCCCAGGGTCCGGCGGCGATCCCCACCATCACCAGAACCCAGAAGAGCCTGCTTCTTTCGGGCAGGATCGTCGGCTCGAAATACATGTAAAGTGCCGATACGCCAAACACGTAAAGGAAGGCGACGATCCAGAAGACGATGTTCAGCGAACTCGCATAGAAGATCGTCTTGTACTTGAAGACATCCGCGACCAGGGCGATATCGGAAAAGACCAGCGGCTCACGGATGAACTTGAACTTCGCGCGGGAAATGCCGGTGAAAATGATGAAGAAACTCATCGTGCCGGCGGCGGCATAGAGGGGCCGCCACGAGATCGCGAAGAAGCCGGCAAAGACGAGCGCGATGACCGGCAGCCGGGCGAGATGGTCGATCCTGTCCCGATTGCGCCCGTATTTCGGTGCGTTCTTCCTGCGTTCGCGCGCCGGAAGGGCGAACCGGTCCGTATAGAAGATCACCGCGCAGGACAGCAGGTAGCACCCGAGGGTCAAGGCTATCGGGTAGTCATGCAGGTTGAAGGGAATGAGCGCCAAGCCGATACCTTTGAGCCATTTCACCGTCGCCGCCTCGGCAGAAGGCTTCTCCCGACACTTAAAGCCTAATATTGGCTGGCACAAGCATGGCCGCGGGCGCCGCCGTCACAGTCCACTGTTGCGCGCGATCGCCCGGTCGAACCACCAATTGAGGAAAGGCCTGACCGCCGGCCCGAAGCGGCCGAGAAGATACAAGGCCGCGCCAAAATAAATCTCGAAGCGCCGCCGGTCGATGCCCTTGACGATCTTTCGCGCGACCGCCTCGGCCGTCCATGGACGGACGGTTCCCATGATTACGCTTGCCTCCACTGGCCGGGCGGCAAGCTCCCTCTTGAATTGCGGCGTCTCCGTATCGGGTGGAAAGCAGATCGAAATGCCGACATTGTGGGCGCGCGCTTCGCTGCGCAGCGCCTGGGCGAAGCCGTTAAGCGCGAACTTCGAGGCGCAGTAGGCGGTATATCCGTAGATGCCGATCAGGCCGGCACCCGAAGAAACCATCAGAATATGGCCGCGGCGCCTGTTCTTCATGTCCGGATAAACTGCGCGCACGGCATGCACCGTGCCCGAAAAGTTCGTTTCCATCTGCCGGTGGAAGGCCGCGCCCTGCATCGCTTCGAATGGCGCCGGTTCGACGACGCCTGCCGAGGTCACGAGAACGTCGCAGGGTCCGAACGCATCCACACAGCGGAAGACGGCGGCCTCGATCTCCTCTCCTTTGGAGACATCGGCGGCCTCTATGCGGACCGCTCCGGCCTCGAGACCGTGTTCGGCTACCAGCTTCTGTGCTGCCTTCTCCAGAAGATCGCGCGAGCGTGCGACAAGAGAGAGCCGCGCTCCCCGGGCCGCGTAGATCGAGGCGACCGCGAGGCCAATTCCGCTCGAGCCGCCGGTGATGATCACATGTGTCATGGACGAACCCGTTGGCGGCCCGCCTGCGGCGGCTGGTGGTCAGCGCGCCGAGAGCGCACTCAGCATCTTCTCGATATCGACGCCGCCGAGGCCGAAATTGCGGTCGGTGAGATCCTTCAGGCGTTCAGCCGTCAATGTGACGGTGCGGCGGATCTGTTCCTCGGTGTGGTCGCAGGTGATGAAGAAGCGCAAGCGCGCCTGTCCTTCCGGCACCGCCGGGTGGATGATCGGCAGGACGTTGACGCCGGCGGCGAGCAGGTCGTTCGAAAGCTGGACGGCGCGCAGCGAATCCCCGACGATGACAGGCACGACCGAAAAGCCGCCGCTCAGCCCGGTATCGAGGCCGGCCTCCTTGGCAAGCTTCAGGAACAGGCTGCCGTTGCGTCTCACCGCCGCCGTGCGTTCCGGTTCGCTTGCCAGGATGTCGAGGCTGGCGACCGCGGATGCGGCAAGCACGGGCGCGAGGCCGACGCTATAGACGAAGCCGCCGGCAGATGCCTTCAGCACGGCCGCCAGGGCGGCGCTTCCTGCTATGTAGCCGCCGCAGCTCGACGTCGTCTTCGACAATGTTCCCATCCAGATGTCGACTTCGTGCGGATCGGCCCCGAAATGTTCGGCAAGGCCCCTGCCGTGCCGGCCGAGGACCCCGAGCGAATGCGCCTCGTCGACCATCAGCCAGAAGCCGTATTCGGCCCTGAGCTTCAGAAGCGCCGGCAGATTGGCGACGTCGCCGTCCATGGAGTAGATGCCCTCGACGATCACGAGGATGCGCCGGTAGTCACCGGCGACGGTGCGCAGGACATGCTCGAGATCCGCGGTCTCGTTGTGCTTGAAGAAGCGG
The DNA here is from genome assembly GCF_054161295.1 of Ensifer sp. D2-11. Lineage (NCBI taxonomy): Bacteria > Pseudomonadati > Pseudomonadota > Alphaproteobacteria > Hyphomicrobiales > Rhizobiaceae > Ensifer > Ensifer sp. D2-11. The sequence continues at coordinate 2,654,301 of NZ_CP096433.1, read as the reverse complement.
CGTGTCGCGCCTGAAAGCTTGATCCCGGCCAGCGCGCTGTTGTGGATGAACTCGTCGTGGATGACGAGGTCCTTCGGCCCCATCAGGCAGCTGATCGCGGCGACATTCGTCAGGTAGCCGCTTACGAAACAGACGGCGGCATCAACGCCGTAGAATTGCGCGATCTTTTCTTCCAGCTCCACATGCTGCGGCCGTTCGCCGGCAACGAGGCGGCTCGCCGACGCGGAAATCCCGAAGCCGGCGATCGTCTCGCGCGCCCGCTCGAGGACGTGAGCATGCCGGTTGAGCCCGAGATAGTCATAGGAGGCGAAGTTGATCAGCTTGCGGCCATCGATCATCGTCGTCGCACCGGCTGCCGTCTGATGCGGCCGGTAGAACGGGTTGGCGATGCCGAGCTGCTCGCTGGCGATCTTCTGCGTAAGGACCTGCTTATACTCGGGCAAATCCTCGAAACGCGCCTGCTGGCGACGCGGAGCCGGCGGCAACTCCCGCTCCGAGCGCGCCATCCGGTTGCGCTCGGACGATTGATGCGTGTTCCGCATCCTGTCCAACAGGCTCTCCTTGAGACTGCTGTTCATTTTCGGGAAGGTCTGGCCGTTTCCGTCGTTGCTCATTGACTCAGTGCTTTTTCCTTGTCCGCTCCGACATGACGCTGCGTGAGTTCTGTTACAAGCTTGTCGTCACCGGCCTCGTTCTCGTTGCCCTGGTCACGCTTGCTTACCTTTTCATGGAGCTTGCGCGCGATGTCGCCGACCGTGGTATTGTCCGCGACGCCGCTCAAAGGCATGTCGAAGCCGGTGTTCTGCTGGAAACTCATGCCGAGTTCAACGGCCATGAGGCTGTCGAGGCCGATCTCCTTCAATATCTTTCCGCGAGTGACCGTATCCTTCGAGACGCGAAGGATGGCAGCGATCTCGCCGGCCACCAGATCGAAGAGGATGTCCTCGGCCTCCTGCGGCGATTTGCCTTCGATCATGGCGACGAGATCCATCGTCGTGCCCTCGGCGCCTGCGGCATGCTGATCGGCGCTGCGCAGGATCACCTCGAAGAGCGCGTTGCGGGCGACCGGCAGGTTCCGCGCAGCCGTCCAGTCGATCTCCGAAATCATCACGACGGCCGCGTCGACCGCGCCCGGATCCGCGGCGACGTGGTTTTCCACCATGTCGAGCGCCACCTGGGCCTTCAGCGCCGTTTTGCCGATGCGCTTGGCGAGCAGGTCGTTGACATCGGCGTTCTGCGTCAGGTAGCCGGCATCGGCAATCGCGCCGAAGCCGATGGCGAGCCCTGCCAGGCCCTCCTGGCGCCGTGCACGGGCAAGGCCTTCGAGATAGCCGTTGGCGGCGACATAGTTCGCCTGGCCGGGGTTGCCGACCAGCGTCGTGGCCGAGGAGAACAGGATGAAGTTGTCGAGCCTGTCACCACGGGTAAGGCGATCGAGAATTGCCGCGCCCTTGGCTTTCGTTTCGATGACCGGCCGGTTGCGTTCGCGGCTCAGATTGCTGATCAGCGCATCGTCGAGCACCATCGCCGCGTGAACGACGGAGCGAAGCGGTGCTTCCGAACGAAGCGTCGCCAGAAGCGTCTCCACGGCCGCGGCATCCGTGATGTCGCAAGCATGGACCGAAGCCGCAACGCCGCCATTCTGCCAGCGCTCGATCATCGCGCGCGTCTCCGCATCCGGCTGGCCTCGGCGGGAGCAAAGCGCAATACGGCGTGCGCCTTTCTCGACGAGCCAGTTGGCGGCGACGAGGCCGAAGCCACCGATGCCGCCGACGACGAGATGGACGCCGTCCGGGTCGACCTTCATGCCCCTCACAGCCTTCGCCGTCACCTCGTGCCTGCCGGCAACGGGCGGCAGCACCACGATCTTGCCGATATGCCCGGCATTCTGCATCAGCCGGAAGGCATTGCCGATTTCATCGTAATCGAAGGCGCGATAGGGAAGCGGCGTGAGCTTGCCTTCCTCGAAGAGCGCTCCGATCTCCATGAAGATGCGCCTGGTCAGATCCGGCGCATTCACCAGCAACTGATCGGCGTCGATGCCGAAATAGCTGACATTGCGGCGGAACGGCCTGAGCCCGATCTTGCTGTCGGCGTAATAGTCGCGCTTGCCGAGTTCCAGGAACCGGCCAAAGGGTTTCACCAGCGAGAGGCTCTGCTCCATCGCTTCGGCGAAAAGCGAATTGAGCACGAGGTCGACGCCTTCCCCGCCGGTGACCGAACGGACATCCTCGACGAAGCCGAGCGAACGCGAATCGAAGACATGATCGGCGCCGAGCATCGTCAGGAAGCGCCGCTTTTCGCGCGTTCCCGCCGTGGCGATGACCTTGGCGCCCTTGAGCTTTGCGACCTGGAGCGCGGCAAGGCCGACGCCGCCGGCAGCACCGTGGATCAAAATCGTCTCTCCAGCCTGAATGCGGCCGAGCTCGACAATGGCGTAGTAGGCGGTAAGGAAGGCGACCGGCAATGTGGCCGCGGCCACCGGGCTCAACGCTCGCGGCAGCTTGGCGATGCCGGCGCGCGCGACGACCGCATGGGTCGAGAAGGCGGCGGCGGCGATCGCCATCACCGCATCGCCGACCGCGAGATCGTCGATCTCTTCGCCGACCGCGACCACGTGGCCGGACAGTTCCATGCCGATGGTTGCCCCGGCGAAGCCGTCTTCCAACGCCTCTTCCGGCAACAGGCCCATGGCCCACATCACGTCGCGGAAATTCAAGCCGGTTGCCGCGACGGCGACGACGACCTCGTTGGGGCCCGGCTCCGGTACGCTCGCCTCTTCCCAGGCGATGCTTGCAACCTGCGAGCTGACGCGCTGGCGAATGGTCGCGGCCGCGAAGGCGTTGGTTTTCCCGTCAGCCTTGTTCGTTGCGCCGGGTACGGCCCGAAGCTCCGACAGCAGGCCCGTCTTCCGGTCGAGCAGCCATTCCCGGTTCTGTCCCGAAACCGTCAGCAGGGGAAGCGCTGCGGCAAGCATATCCTTGCGGCCGATGTCGGCATCACCGGCAAGATCGAGCGTGTGAATGTCGATGAACTCATATTCGTTCTGAAGGACGCGGGCGAAGGCCCACAATCCGGAATTCAGCCCGGAGCTTGCCGAGGCTGACAAGGGAGCGCCGCCCGGGGCCACGAGCACAAGGCGCGGCCGGTCGTCGCCCTCCGGCTCGACGCCGGCGAGATGCTGTTTCAATGCCTCGGCAAAGGCGCTGAGCGCCAATACACGCGTCTGCAGCAGGGCCGAACCGTCGCCGACGGCGCGTTCCGCCTCGGACATGAAAACCGCGCGCAACGGTCTGTCGCCCATGGCTTCGAGGGCTGCGCGGAGCGTCGCCATGTCTGCGGCAAGGTCGCCTGTCACACGGACGGGAGCGGCACTCCTTCCACCGGCTGCGACCGGTTTCTGGGCAGTGGCAGGCTCGATCAGCAGATATGGTGTCGTGGTTTCGCCCGGCTCGGCGCCTGCGCCCGCCGCCGCTGTGCCCCGGGCCTCGATCAGGATGGTGTTCCCATGCGGGCATTCGCGATCCGTCACGACCACGTCGCCGAGGTCGAGATCTGCGAGACACTTCTGCCAATGGGGTACGGCCGCGATCCTGCCGATCGGGAATTCTGCCGTCTGGCTGCGCTCGAACCATCCGCCCGAGAGACCCAGGGCGAAATCGGCGAAGATCGACGGCGCGCTGACGGCCGCGACGAACCCGCTTCCGGCGGGCATGGAGCGAAGGGCCGTGCGGACGCCGCTCTCCTCTTCGATCAGCTGGTAGAGATTGTCCGAAGCACTGACGGCGAGGTCGAACGGGCCGATATCGGCGAATTCGCTCTTCTTCAGAACGCGCACATGCGCATCCTCCTCGAAGGCGATTTCCAGATTCCGTTGTGCATTGTCGCGCGGCTCGAAAATGGAAAGTGCTGCACCATTGCGCGCTGCCAGATCGGCCAGCCGGCGGCTGAAGCCGGCGGAGACGCTGCCGAGTTCGATGAGCCGCAGGCGGGCGCCTGCCGGCTGCGCAGCGAGAACTTGTTCGACCGTATGAAGCACCTGGTCCATGCGCGACCGGCTCGCCACGGAATGCACGGCCTGATGGTCGAGCGTCGCTTCGCTGATGAAACCGGCATTGAACGAAGCCGCGTCGTCGCCTGCACGCACCGGCCCAAGCAGCGCGTTGAGACGGCTGAGTGCTTCCGCATAGGCGTTGTTGACGAGCACCGCTTCCACCGCACGATCGGGGCGGTCGCCATAGAGCTCGCCAAGGATCTCCGGAACGGTCGGAAGCGAGAACTCCCGTGCGACCTTCCAGTTGCCGTTCTGGTGCTCGCAAAGGCCGGCATCCTCGAGCGTCAGCAGGCAGCTCGTCAGGAAGCACTGGAACGCGAAGTCCCCGGGCAGCGCGTCGCCTCGCACTGTGGCGGTCCCCCTGCCGAGCTTCAGGGCAATTTCCTGGCAGGCGCGGTAGATGGCGGCGTTGAAGAGCAGGGTCGCGTTGTCGACGCCATTGTCATCGATCGGCTCGGCCAGCGTCGCAGGCATGGCCGTCGCAACTTTCGTGCCGGGCATGACCACGTCGGACAGAACTGCCTCATAGTGGAAGGAAAGGCCTTCAAGCGTCTTGTGCTTGCGCAGATAGGTACGGCGGAAGCGGCAATCCTCGAAGTGTGCGATCGCGACGCCGGTCTCGTCGAAGAAATGGAACCGTGCCTTGATCGAGTTGGCGCTGACCCGCTCGATCTCGATCGTCGCGCGGGCGATCGGCCGGCCGGCATTGACGACGCGCACGGAGCCGAAACGGACAGGAATATAGGGTGCGCCGCCCTTGTCGCCGGTGAAGCGGTCGAAGAGTGCGACCAGGCCGTGGAAGGTCGCGTCGACCGAGATCGGATGAAGGGCGTAGGTGACGTGGGGGTGCCCCGATGCCTGGGGGTGCTTCAACTCGACGTCGATAAGCCGGTCGCCATAGGCCACGGCTTTGGAGAGAAGCTGGAATTGCGGGCCGTAGTCCAGCCCGAACTGCTTCGCCGTTTCATAGGCCTTGGCCGCCGTCACGGTCGCCGTCTTCGCCAAGCCTTTGGTGGACGGACAGTCGTTGCTCGTCGCCGGTAAGGGCTTGCGGCTTCGCGCGACGGCATGCACCGTCCAATCGTCTTCCGAGAGACGTTCGCGCGACCGGATCTCGATGTCGCCGGTCTCCGGCGACAGGATGGTCGAGAGTTCCATGATACGGCTGTCGCTCAGTTCGAGCGGGCGGACGATCTCCAGATTGGTGATCTCGACCTCGTCGCTGCCGTGATATTGCTGGGCGGCGGAAACGGCGATTTCGATGAAACCGCTGCCCGGGAGGATCGCCTTGCCGTCGACCACGTGTTCGGCGAGATCAGGGAAGAGATGCGCGTCGACGTGGTTTTTCCAGCTTCCCGCATTGGGGTCGCCGCGCCAGCCGTTGAGCCGATAGGGCTTTGCGGAACGTCCGAAGAGATCCGTCGCATCGGTCGTGGCCGCCGGCCGCAGTTCCACCGGCTCGAAGGGCAGTGCGGGGAGTTCGATGAATGCGTCCCGCTTGCCATAGACACGCGACCGGTCGACGGCGGCACCGTGGGCGACTGCGCGCGCCATCGACGCGGAGATCGGATCGTGGCCGTTCGCGCCGGCGTCGCGCAGCAATGTCGCCACCACCGAAGCCGGCACTGCCGCCTGCTTGATCGTCTCCTTGACATAGGAGCCAAGGATCGGACGCGGCGAGATCTCGATGAACAGCATGCAGCCGAGATCGAGCGCGGCCTCGGCAGCGGCCTGGAAACGCACGGGCTCGCGAACGTTCTTCCACCAGTAGTCGGGATCGAGAGCAGTCCCGTCGAGCGCGGCACCCGTGACGGTCGACAGATAGGCCAGCTCCGTCCGGCGGGGGGCGATATCAGGGATATCGGAGAGGAACGCCTCTTTCGCCCGGTCGATGATCGGATGGTGGAACGGATAATTGATGTCGAGGATCTGAACCGGGATTTTCGCCTTGCGCGCAGCGTCGCGGAACGCCGAAATCTCGTTCGCCGGGCCGGAAATCGTCACCGAATTGTGAGCGTTGATTGCTGCGACGCAGACATCGTCGAGACCGCGCTCCGCCGCGAAAGCCTTGGCTGCCTCCTCGCCCAGCATAACGGCCGCCATCGTGCCCTGGCCGGCCAGAAGGTCCTGGTGCAGCGATCGTTTGGCGACGATCGACACGGCGTCGACGAGCGACAGCGCCCCCGCTGCATAAGCCGCGGCGATTTCGCCGACCGAATGACCGAAGACGGCGGTCGGCTTGATGCCCATGGCCACGAGCGAGTCGGAGAGCGCGGCCTGTATCGCGAAAAGCAGCGGCTGGGCCACCTTCGTATCCGCGAGCTTCCTGTCGAGTTCGGGGTCGGTCAGGAGATCGGTGAGGACGATATCCGAATGGAACCTGAAAAGGGCGCTGACCGAAGTGAACGACTGACGGAAGTGCAGATTCTCGCGGAACGCCTCGACACCCATGCCGGCCCATTGCGAGCCGTTGCCGGAGAAGACGAAGGCGACCTTTGCTTCTTTCGCGGCCGCTTCGCCCGTCTCCCCGATATCGGAGCCAGGCTTTTCCAGGTGGTTGGCAATCGCCCGGACGATATCTTCGGGATGATCGCTGCGTGCCGCGAACCGATGGCGCATATGCGTCCGATTGGCGCCGGAGGCGGCGACGATCGCGCGCGTCTCTTCCTTCGTCGCGCCCGCAAAGGCGGCCTTATAGTCTCTGAGCAGGTTTTCGAGGCTCGACGCGGTATGGGCGCTTGCCAGAAACACGTGGCCCGCCGGCGAGGTCGCAGCCTTTTCCGCCTGTGCCGGATCCGGATCGCTGATGACGACATGGGCGTTGGCGCCGCCGAAGCCGAAGGAATTGATGCCGGCGAGCCGCGCCCGCTTGCCCTTCAGAAGCTCGATCGGATTGGCGGTCACACGGACATTGAGGCCGTCGAAGTCGATCTGCTCGTTCGGCGTCTCGAAATGCAGCGAGGCCGGCAGATAATTGTTCTCCAGAGCCAGAACCGCCTTCATCATCCCGAACAGGCCGGAGGCCGGCTCGGTATGGCCGATATTGGACTTTATCGAGCCGATCGGCACCGGAGCCCGGCGCTTCGCGCCGATCACCGTGCCTATGGACCATACCTCCGCCGGGTCGCCGACCTTCGTGCCGGTACCATGGCCTTCTACGAAGGCAACCTGATTGGCGTCGATGCCGTTGCCTTCGTAGATCATCCTCAGCAGATTGGCCTGCGCCTCGCGCGAGGGCAGCGAGATGCCGTTGGTGCGGCCGGCCGAATTGACACCGGAGGCGACGATCCGGGCATAGCTCCGGTCGCGCTCGCGTTGCGCCCGGTCCGTGCGGCGCAGGACGAAGACGACGCCGCCCTCGGCGCGAACATAGCCGGCGCCGTCATTGTCATAGGCGCGGCAGAGCCCTTCGGGCGAGAGCATGCGCGCCTGGGCGAAGCCGACGAAGGGAAGCGGGTGGGCGAGGATATTGACGCCGCCGACGATGGCCGTGTCGATCTCTCCGGCGTTCAGCGCCCGCATCGCCTGATCGAGGGCTACGAGCGAAGAGGAACAGGCCGTGTCGACGGTCATGCTCGGACCGCTCAGGCCGAAGACGTGGGAAATACGGTTGGAGACGATCGACAGCGTGTTGCCCGTCATGAAGTAGGGCCCGGCGGCAGCCGGATCGTCGACCGTCAGATTGGCGTGGTCGAGGCTGGAGGCGCCGACATAGACGCCGACATTTTCACCGTGCAGCGACGCCACGGAAATATTGGCGTCCTCGAGCGCTCGCCAGGCGAGCTGCAACAGAACCCGCTGCTGCGGGTCCATATACATGGCCTCGCGCTGCGACATCCCGAAAACGGCGGGATCGAAATCGTAGATATGGTCGAGAACGCCGGCGGCAAACGAATAGGTCTTGCCGGGCGTGCCCATGACCGGGTGCCAGAAACGCGCAAGGTCCCAGCGGTCCGAAGGGACGCGGGTCACGGTGCACTTGCCCTGACGAAGGATTTTGAACAGCGCCTGCGGAGATTTCGCTCCCGGGGCAAGGCATGCACGCCCTATGATTTCAACCGTCATGTAAGATCGAACGCTCTGAACTGCCGTTAAAATTGTCTTAGCCCATTGCAAGGTCTAACGTAAATTGCAATCGGCGACATTCCTGCTCTGCGGGTATCCCCGGTTTTATCCCCTGCGCTGTATTAGTGAGCTTTTAACTCATAGTGCCTAGCTTTCAACCCCGAAGGGCTAGATATACGTCTCCTGCGATCCATCCAATACAATTACGGCGACGGTTCGTAACCAATATCGAGGCGGTATGGCCGGAAGAGCGCAGTCTCGATTATTTTGCCGGCTGTCGCGGCGAGGTGGCTTGTTGTGGGACGGCCTTTGTGCTTTTCAGAGATCGGCGGATTCCCTGCCGGGAAAATGCGGCGCAGATATCTGTATGGAATCATTGCTGTGCCGAACACGGAGTGTCGTAGTGAAACGAGTGACTGCCCTTCTGCTTTGTACCGCGCTTGCGGGATGCCAGGCCGTGCCGGGCGAGGGCCCTCTGACAACCGATATCGTTTCGGATGCCGGCCAGTCCGGCTCGGAGATCGGCAGAAGGAACGCGACGGTATTTGATATTGTAGATGTCGATGGCCAGTCGGCGCGGCTCGTTTCCGAATATGTTTCCACAACCCTCAGCCGCCGCTTCGGCATCGGCGGCGGCGTCGGTCAGGTGGTCATCGGCATTGGTGACCAGCTGAAGGTCACGATCTTCGAGGCGGGCAGCGACGGGCTGTTTTCCACAACTGAATCGAAGCAGACGAGCATCGATCTCGTCGTCCAGCCCGATGGCAAGGCGGCAATTCCTTATGTCGGATCGGTCCGTTTTGCCGGCCTGACGCTCGAGCAGGCGCGCCAGGCGATCCTCGATGCATTGAAACAGAAGGCCGTCGAGCCGGACGTGATCGTGACGTCGACGTCGACGGCGTCGCGCATCGTCACGGTGTCCGGTGCCGTCGGCCGTCCTTCGGTCGTGCCTCTCAATCTCGTCAGCGAGACGATCAACGAGGTCATCGCGAAGGCGGGCGGCCCATCGGCGCAGCCCTACGAGACCTATGTGACGCTGGTGCGCGGCAAGAAGACCGGCACGGTCCTGCTGAAATCGATCATCGAGAGCCCCTCGGAAAACATTCACGTAAAGCCGGGCGACCAGATCTTCGTGACGCGCGATCCGCGCACCTTCACGGTGCTCGGCCAGGTGCGGGCAAATCAGCGCGTCGAATTCGGCGCCAACGATCTCAACCTGCTCGAGGCCGTGGCGCTCGCCGGCGGCGGCTCGGATCGGACGGTGGATGCCAAGGGTTACTTCGTGTTCCGCTACGAGGAGCCGGATATCGTCATGAGCCTGCTCGGGCAGGAGCGTTTTCACAAGCTGCTGAGCAAGGGCATGAAGGCCGACCGCGTCGGGCGCTACCCGGTCGTCTACCGGTTCGACATGACGAAACCGGACAGCCTCATCGTCGGTCAGACCTTCCCGGTCAAGAATCGCGACGTCATCTACGCCTCGCGCCATCCCTCTGTCGACATCACGAAGTTCCTCGATTTCGTGGCACGGCCGATCGGTATCGTGAATTCCGGCGTGAACGTCGCCGACAATCTCAACGATTTCAACAACTGACGTTGGAGTAGGCCGACACCAGGCGTGGGCGGTGTCGACGCGGTTGCCGGCGGAATGCTTTCGGCCGGCATGCATTAACGTCCTATAATCAATCACCTTTATAAGGTTCGCAGGTTCGCCGGGATTCGCGTCGCGAGCGTCGAACATGCTTGCCGCGGCGCGCGTTCTATGGTTGATCTGGTTTAGAGCGGGATGAGGAAAAGTGCATGCGGTTTTCCGCCCGCATCCCGCTCTAACTTATTAGAATCGATCACGTTCATGACTTAGGTCGATCCGACCTGAATCATCGTGATCGGGATCGATTTGTTGATGGCCGATGCGGCTCGGCCGGATTTGCGAGAGGCAATGGCTGACGAAGCCCTGATCGTTATCGATATGCAGAACGACTTCTGCCCCGGCGGCGCTCTCGCGGTCGAGGGCGGCGATGAAATCGTGCCCGCCGTCAATCGCCTCATCGACGCGTCGCCGCATGTCGTCCTGACGCAGGACTGGCACCCGGCCGGCCATTCCAGTTTCGCCTCGACGCATCCGGGCAAGGCTCCGTTTCAGACAGTGGCGATGCCTTACGGAGAGCAGACGCTCTGGCCCGAGCATTGCGTCCAGGGGAGCGCCGGTGCCGATTTTCATCCGTCCCTGCGATGGACCTCGGCGGAGCTCGTCATACGCAAGGGCTTCCGTCGCGAGATCGATAGTTATTCCGCCTTTTTCGAAAACGACCACCGGACCCCGACCGGGCTTGCCGGTTACCTGCGCGAGCGCGGCATAAGAAGCGTGACGCTTTGCGGCCTGGCTACCGATTTCTGCGTTGCCTTCTCGGCACTCGATGCGGTCGCCAAGGGTTTTTCGACGTCGGTGGTGCTCGGCGCCTGCCGTGGCATCGATCTGAACGGCTCGCTTGCGGCCATGACCCTGCGCATGCGCGATGCCGGCGTCCGGCTGATCTAGTCGCCCCCGGGACGGGGAAGCGCGGCGTCGGCCGCATCCCCGCTCGGACTTAGGATATCGACCACGATCGCCTCGCTTCAGAGCGGGTCATGACGGTCCAAGAGGAGCGTATTGCATGCCAAAGACCGATATCGCGCGACGGGTCTATAACCATACCTGGAAGCTCGATCCGATCGTCCGCAGCCTGCTCGATACGGATTTCTACAAGCTTTTGATGCTGCAGATGATCTGGCAGCTCTATCCGGACGTGGACGCGACCTTTTCGCTGATCAACCGCACGAAGACGGTGCGCCTTGCCGACGAGATCGACGAACAGGAACTGCGCGACCAGCTCGACCACGCGCGAGGCCTGCGCTTCACCAAGAAAGAAATGATATGGCTTGCGGGTAACAGCTTCTATGGCCGCACGCAGATCTTTTCGCCGGAATTTCTCGCCTGGCTCGCAAGATTCCGCCTTCCGGAATACGAGCTGTCGTGTCGTGACGGCCAATTCGAACTGACCTTTCGTGGCCGCTGGGCCGAGACGACGATGTGGGAAATCCCTGCGCTCGCGATCATCAACGAGTTGCGCTCGCGCGCGGCGATGAAAGGGCTCGGCCCATTCACGCTGGACGTCCTCTATGCCCGCGCCAAGGCCAAGATGTGGTCGAAGGTCGAGCAGTTGCGGGAGCATCCGAACCTGCGCATTTCCGACTTCGGTACGCGCCGGCGGCACAGCTTCCTATGGCAGCGCTGGTGCGTCGAGGCGCTCAAGGAAGGCATCGGCTCGTCCTTCACAGGCTCGAGCAACGTGCTGCTGGCAATGGACAATGATCTGGAGGCGGTCGGCACCAATGCGCACGAGCTGCCGATGGTGGCTGCGGCGCTTGCCCGCAACGACCGCGAGCTTGCGGCCGCGCCCTACAAGGTTCTGCAGGACTGGAACCAGCTCTATGGCGGCAACCTCCTGATCGTGCTCCCGGACGCGTTCGGGACGGCCGCGTTCCTCAGGGATGCACCCGACTGGGTGGCGGACTGGACCGGCTTCCGGCCGGACAGTGCCCCGCCCATCGAGGGAGGCGAGAAGATCATCGCCTGGTGGAAGAAGATGGGCCGAGACCCGCGGGAGAAGCTTCTGATCTTCTCCGACGGCCTCGACGTCGACACGATCATCAGGACCTACTGCCATTTCGAAGGGCGCGTGCGCATGAGCTTCGGCTGGGGAACGAACCTGACGAATGATTTCGCCGGCTGCGCCCCGACCGAAATCAACGGCCTCAACCCGATCTCCATCGTATGCAAGGTCAGCGAGGCAAATGGCCGTCCGGCCGTCAAGCTCTCGGACAACCCGCGCAAGGCGACGGGGGATCCAGCCGAGGTCGAGCGCTATCTGAAATTTTTCGGCAGCGAGGATTTCGTGGAGCAATCCGTACGGGTGTGACGAGAGAAAAGAAACCGGCGGCTGCGGCTTCGAATCCCTCAATCATATGACTTATTGCGGTACCTCACTATTTCCTTGAATTTCCCCCCGATTGCCCCATGATGAGGTCGTTGAGGTACACCTTGGGAGGGGTTCGTGCGTCAGGCCTATTCTCCGGATGACGTGGACGTCATGCGCGGAGCGCTCGATATCTGGTGCGCTCTGCACAACGTCGGCAGGGATGGTGTGGAGGCCAACAGGGCCGCCAAGCGCATTCTCGACTTGATGGACACGAAGAAGTGCTCCTGCGACGAACTTCTGGCTCAGCTGGGAGATTTCGGCCCGGAACAGCGTCGCCGCGTTTCCTGACGCATATCCTCGGGCGATCTTTGTGCGCCTGACAAGGCGGCCTCTTTCATCGTGGTATCGATGAGGTGATTTCGTGCGACACGGCGGCATTCGCCGCCGGGCGGTAGCTGGACAGCGCAAAATGCAGGATGCCGCTGACTGTGATGGACAGGGCGAGAACCGCGACGGTGACGCCGAGACCCGATTTGATCATGTCCATCTTCTCCGACCTGTTGTTTTGCTTCCGCGTTCGAAAGAGCGCGGAATAGAGTTATTCCTGTGGCGCCGGCCGGGCTGTTCCCCGAGGAACGGAGAATATGGTTAACAATTTCCTGACCGTGGCGGGCATGCCACGGCACCTGAGACTTTCAATTATTTCTCGTCCCCGATATTTTCCGATTGACCTTGCCATCGTTGTAAGCCCTAGAACTCGAAATCGGGTTGCAGCGGCGAAGTTCGCCCGTTGTAGTCGCGCCACACGTCGATGCGCCTTGCGTGTCGATGTGAGCTGAAGATTGACAATTTTGAGCCCGATGATAGGCATTGAGCATGGGCATGCTGCGAATCACGACGCAAAAACTGTTGATTCTGTTCCGCCTGGTGATTTTCGTGTCACTGGCGGTATACGCATTGCCGAGTTCCTCCGCAGCCATGCACAGCGGCTGGTCCAAATCTGAAATCGCGCAGTCGAGCGACCATCACGATATGGCGAGCGGCGTGCATTCGCACGGCGATCAAGACTCCTCTGCCGAAGGCGACCAAAAGCCCGCGAAGCAGCAATGCTGCAAAGACTTCTGTGCCGGCATGGCGATTCTCGCGGCGACCGACGCTATTGGCGGACCCCGCGTATCCCCCGTCCGGGAATTCGTCGACGACGCCCGGACGACGGGCGAAATGCCGCTGCTGCACCGGCCCCCAAGCGCCTGAATAGGATGCACCCGTCCGATTGACGGGTCGAACGCGTGTTCGCGAGCAAGCCTTGCTCTCGAGCGCTGCCGCAATCTCCTATTCGGATAAATCCATGAAACATCTGTTTTTCGTGGCCGTCCTGCCGCTTCTTGCGAGCGGTTGCGCCGCCACTCTGCCTCCCGATGTGATCGCTTCGGGGGAGCTCCCGGCCAACGATGCCGACGTGCGCCCCGTTGCCTATACGAGTCCTGTCGCGGGCTATACGGACCGCAGGGCAGTCGATCCCAAACCATGGCGCGACCAGAATGATGCGCAGGCTCCGAAAGGAGGCGCATCATGATGAAAGCCAGGATGAAGCTGGCGGCGACGCTCGCACTGCCGCTGGTACTCGGCGGCTGCGTTACCGCTGGCGAGTACGCGGTTAAGAATGCCGGGTTTTCCCTGGTCGCGGCGACAACGGCCGAAGCCGCCGGCAAGCAGACCGTATGGGTGCAGAACCAGGAACAGGCTCGCTCCGTCTCCGAGCGGGTGAAGACGCTGATGGCGAAGAAAGCCATCGACGTCGAGACGGCGGTCCAGGTCGCGCTGCTCAACAACAAGGGGCTGCAGGCGGCCTATGCCGATCTCGGCGAGTCGGCGGCCGACGCCTGGCAGGCGACAATGCTCGTCAACCCGACCGTCGGTGTCGGGCTGACGGGAATCGGCACGCCGGGGCTTACCGCATTCCGGACCGTCGAGGGCGCGATCGTCTCCAACATTCTTGCGCTTGTCACGCGCGACAGGAATATCGCGCTCGCCGACACCGAGTTCCGGAAGGCGCAGCTGGATGCCGCTTCGCGCACGTTGCAGCTTGCTTCCGAGACGCGGCGTGCCTGGATCAATGCCGTAGCGGCTTGGGAAACGGTGGGCCAGCTCAACCAGGCGCAGGCGGCGGCCGACGCGGCGTCCGAGCTTGCCGAAAAGCTCGGCGAGAGCGGGGCCATGACGAAGGGGTCGCAGGCCCGCGAGCATGTCTTCTACGCCGAACTGGCGGGAGAAGGGGCCAAGGCGCGGCTCGAGGCGCGTCTGGCCAAGGAGGAACTGACGCGGCTGATGGGCCTCTGGGGTTCGGACGTCAAATTCCAGGTGCCGAACCGGCTGGCTTCCCTGCCGAAGGGCCTGATGAAGCGCGACCAGATCGAGGCGGAAGCCCTGCGGCGCCGTGTCGATCTCCAGATGGCGAAGCTCGACCTGGAGGCGACGGCCAGATCCTACAATCTGACCGAGGCCACCCGTTACGTCACCGACCTCAACCTCCTCGCCGGCTTCGAGACCGAGCGGGCAAAGGAGGACGGCGACATTTCGTCGGAGACGACCGGCCGGGTCGATCTCGAATTCGCCATTCCCATCTTCGACAGCGGCAAGGCGCGCATGCGTAAGGCCGAGCTCGCCTATATGCGGGCGGCGAACCTTCTCGCCGAGAAGGCGGTCAATGTCCGCTCGGAAGCACGCTCGGCCTATCAGGCCTACCGCGCCAACTACGACATCGCCCGGCACTACCGCAACAGCGTCGTGCCGCTGCGCACCAAGATCGAGGAGCAGTCCCTCCTCACCTATAACGGGATGATCACCAGCACCTTCGAACTGCTCGCCGACAGCCGCGAAAAGGTCAATTCGATCCTGCTCGCGATCAACGCCAAGCGCGACTTCTGGCTGGCCGAGGCGGATCTGGCTCCGGCGATTTATGGCGGGGGAGCCTCCGGCGAAACCGAGGTCGCAGCGGCCGCCGAAAGCGGCAACTGAGAAAGGAACCGAACATGTTCAACAGACGACAGTTACTCGGCGCGAGCGCCGCACTGGTATCCACCGCCGCCTGGGCGAAAACGTCGAATATGGGTCTGCCGGAAGCGGCAATCATGGAGACGGCGGAAACGCAAGCTCCCGTCCGTCCGGCCTCCGGCCCCGACTACAACCCGGTGGTGACCGTCAACGGCTGGACCGCGCCTCACCGGATGAACAGCGGTGTCAAGGAGTTCCATCTCGTCGCCGAGCCGGTCGAGCGCGAGATGGCGGAGGGCATGACCGCCTATCTCTGGGGCTATAACGGCCAGTCGCCGGGTCCGACGATCGAAGCGGTCGAGGGCGATCGGGTCCGCATCTTCGTCACCAACAAGCTGCCGGAGCCGACGACGATCCACTGGCACGGCATGATCCTGCCGTCCGGCATGGATGGGGTCGGCGGGCTGTCGCAGCCGCACATCCCGCCCGGCAAGACCTTCGTCTACGAGTTCGATCTCGTGAAGTCCGGCACCTTCATGTACCACCCGCATTCCGACGAAATGGTGCAGATGGCGATGGGGATGATGGGCTTCTTCGTGATCCATCCCAAGGACCCGAAGTTCATGCCGGTCGACCGGGATTTCGTGTTCCTGCTCAACGCCTACGACATCGAGCCGGGCTCCTACGTGCCGCGCGTCATGGAAATGACCAACTTCAATATGTGGTGCTGGAACAGCCGCATATTCCCGGACATCAGCCCGCTCGTCGTTTCCAAGAACGACCGTGTGCGCGTACGGGTCGGCAACCTCACCATGACCAACCACCCGATCCACATGCACGGCTACGACTTCGAGGTCACATGCACCGACGGCGGCTGGGTCCGGCCGGAGGCGCGGTGGCCGGAGGTCAGCATCGACATTCCGGTCGGCGCCATGCGGGCCTACGAATTCGACGCCAAATACGCGGGCGACTGGGCGATCCATTGCCATAAGTCGCACCACACGATGAACGCCATGGGACACGACATCCCGACCTTCATCGGGGTCGACAAGAAGGAAGTCGCGCAAAAGATCCGGAAAGTCCGCCCGGAATACATGCCGATGGGCACGGCCGGCATGTCCGACATGGGCAAGATGGAAATGGAACTTCCCGAAAACACCATACCCATGATGACCGGCTGGGGACCGCACGGGCCGATCGAGATGGGCGGCATGTTCTCCGTCGTCAAGGTGCGCGAGGGCATCTCGGCGGACGATTACTCCGATCCCGGCTGGTACGAAAACCCGCCCGGAACGCAGGCCTGGGAGTGGACGGGCGAGCTTCCCGACTGGACCAGGGCCGACAACGCAAAGACCCAGATCACGCCGAAGCACTCCAAACACGGGTGATACCGCATGACCATCTTCAACCAACCAAAGGACAATACGATGAAAGCTGCAATCTTCGGACTTCTTGCCGCGGCGCTCGCCTCACCGGCGCTCGCTTCCGGCAGTCACGAGGGCGGTCATGACGAGGCCATGGCCGTCGGGGAACCCGGCAAGAAGGCCGACGTCACCCAGACGATCCGGGTGACCATGAAGGAGACGGATGACGGCCAGATGATCTTCGCGCCGTCGGACTTCCAGGTCCGCGAGGGCCAGACCGTCCGTTTCGCGATCAAGAACGCCGGCGAGCTCGAGCATGAATTCGTCCTCGACCAGCAGGACAAGGTCATGGAGCACAAGGCGGCGATGGAGAAATTCCCCGACATGGAGCACGAGGATCCGAATGCGATCCGTCTCACCCCCGGAAAGTCCGGCGAAATCGTCTGGAAATTCACCAATGCCGGCACGTTCAAGATCGCGTGCCTGGTGCCGGGTCACTACGACGCGGGCATGCACGGCGACGTGACCGTCGCACAGAAATAAATCCTCAGGAAAGGGTCTCACATGAAAACGATCGTAAAGTCCACGCTGGCCTTCGCCCTCGCTCTCGGCACGGCCTATGGCGCTTTCGCCGCCGACTTCACCAAAGGCACCGTCAAGAAGGTCGATGCCAAGGCGAAGAAGGTCACACTGATGCACGAGGACCTGAAGGAGCTCGAAATGCCTGGAATGACGATGGTCTTCCGGGTCAAGGACGAAGCCCTTCTGTCGAAGCTGAAGGAAGGCGATCAGATCGAGTTCGTTGCCGAACGCGTCGACGGCAAGCTGACCGTCACCGAGGTGAAGTAGTCCACCGGGGGGAGGCGGAGGCGGCGGGATTGCCGCCGCCTCCCCATCCCGGCTTTGCCGGCTAACCGGTAAGCATCACCCCTGATCGGGTAGGACATGACGTATACGCTTCACGCACCCTGGGACTTCGCAAAGGAAATCCGCTCGAGCGCACTGAGGTTCGTCGCCTTCGCGATCTTGATTGCAAACCTCCTGCTCGGTGGAAGCGAGGGAACCAGAGACACGCACTACGTCGTCGTCATCGCCTATTTCATCATCAGCATCGTTTCGGTCGCGACCGCACTGTTTCTCCCCGGCCGCTTCTGGCTCAAGACGCTGTTCGTCGTTCTGGACGGGCTGCTCGTCGCGGCGATCCTTTACGCCTATATCCTCGCTCCGGCTTCCGAGGACCATAACCTGACCACGACCAGCCTCGTGGTCGGTTTCGTCCTGCTCATCCACGCCGGCCTCCAGCTCGACCGCCGCCTCGTTCTCACTTTTTCCGGGATCGTCCTCGTTTCCTGGGTGGCCATGCTGGCCCTCTCGGCGGTGAGACACGGGGCCAGAGACGTCATGGCGCTGCTTTCTTCCTTCTTCAGTCAGGACTTCGGGCTGACGGTGAGCTTCGGCTTCACAGCCTTTGCCACCTACCTGCTTGCGAGGGATCACGACCGGACGCGCAACGAGGCGCTCGAAGCGGACCAGCGGCGTCGCAATCTCTCGCGGTTCTTCTCGCCGCTGATCGTGGCGGAACTGCAGAAAGGCGGCGATGCTTTCGGCCTCGGCCGGCGCAACGCGGCGATCATGTTCGTCGACCTGCGCGACTTCACCAGATTCGCCGAGACTGCCACCGCCGGCGATCTGGCCTCCGTTCTGGCGGAATACCGCCGGTTCGTCTCCCAGACGATCTTCGATCATGGGGGGACCGTCGACAAGTTCATCGGAGACGGTGTCATGGCCGTATTCGGACAGCCGCGGCCCATGGAAAACGATGCCGACCGGGCACTTGCCTGTGCGCTGGATCTGGTCGATGCGCTCGACGACTGGAGGAACCACAACCTCTCGAACGGCTATCCCACCCTCGATGCCGTCATCGGCCTGCACTACGGCACGGTCGTCGGAGGCGTTCTGGACAGCGGCGTCCACAGCGAGTTCACCGTGATAGGCGATGCGGTGAACGTGGCGCAAAGACTCGAAACCCTGGCCAAGTCGCTCGACGCCCCGCTTGTGATCTCGCTTGCGCTGATCGAGCGGCTGCAAGGCCCGATCCCGACAGCCGAGTGGATGTCCCTGAAATCAGCCGCCCTGGCGGGCCGGCGGCTCCCCGTCGACGTCTGGTACCTGCCGCGGCAAACGCAGGCGTAAGGCTTCGGCCTTCATGGCTGGCAAATAACTGTTCTCTTGAGGAAAACTGGTGCTGCTAGAGAGATTTGAACTCTCGGCCTCTCCCTTACCAAGGGAGTGCTCTACCCCTGAGCTATAGCAGCATCCGGCGGCGCTTCGTGGCAAGCCGCATCAGGCGAGGGGCCTATTGCCATAGCTTGAGGGAGAGCGCAAGCCGCATTTCGAAGTTTTTGGGCGGGCCGCGCCGGGAAGATGGCGGGCTCACACGGTCCAGGGCGCGCAAGCTCTTCCATTGCAGCCTTTTGCGCCACGGACCGGCCCGGAAGCCGCTTCGCGGATTTCCCCGATTTCGCTCTCACCTGGCCGGCTTGCCGCTTCCGAAGGCCCTGGTTTTGCGGTAATGGATGGCCATGCAGAGCGACGACCACAATAAGCATGCGCCGGGGCGGGGAAAAGGCGGAGGGCATTCGAGCGAGGCCGAGGCGAGGCGGCAGCGTCTGGCGAAGAACCTGCGCGACAATCTCCAGCGGCGCAAGCAGCAGATGCGCGCGCGCCGGGCCGGTGCTGCGGACGAGACATCCGGATTGCCTGCCGTAAAAACGGACGAATCGGAAGATTAGGTTCTGCAACCGGCGGCAGGCGGGGCCTTCCGGGTCCTCGCTTTCCCTGCACCCCGCATTTCAAGGCACTTCTAATTTCACCGCATCTCCACTAAAGAGACGCCCTTCAACAATGCCGGATCGGCATCGATTTTCCAGAAAGGCGGGCAGCGCCCGTGCGAGAGGTCTCATGGATCGCATCAGGATTGTAGGCGGAAATGAACTCCACGGGGTGATCCCCATCTCCGGCGCGAAGAACGCCGCCTTGCCGCTGATGATCGCGTCGCTCCTGACCGACGACACGCTGACACTCGAAAACGTCCCGCATCTGGCCGATGTCGAGCAATTGATCCGCATCCTCGGCAATCATGGTGCCGACATTTCCGTCAATGGCCGGCGCGAGCGCCAGGGCGAGAGCTATGCCCGCACGGTCCATTTCACCAGCCGCAACATCGTTTCGACGACGGCGCCTTATGAACTCGTCTCGAAGATGCGCGCGAGCTTCTGGGTCATCGGGCCGCTGCTCGCCCGTGAAGGCAAGGCGCGGGTGTCTCTGCCGGGCGGCTGCGCCATCGGAACGCGTCCGGTCGACCTCTTCATAGAGGGACTGGCAGCACTCGGCGCCAACATCGAGATCGATGGCGGCTACGTCAACGCCACGGCGCCGGCAGGCGGGCTCATCGGTGCGCGCTACGTGTTCCCGAAAGTTTCCGTCGGCGCGACGCATGTGCTGATGATGGCGGCAACGCTTGCCAACGGCACGACCGTGCTCGGCAATGCCGCACGCGAGCCCGAAATCGTCGACCTCGCCAAATGCCTGAACGCCATGGGCGCGAAGATCAGCGGCCAGGGCACGAGCACTGTTACCATCGAGGGCGTGCGCTCGCTCTCGGGCGCCCGCCACCGCGTGCTGCCCGACCGCATCGAGACTGGAACCTATGCGATGGCGGTCGCCATGGCAGGCGGCGACGTCATTCTCGAAGATACCGAGGCGAGCCTCCTGGACACGGCCCTGGAGGCGATCCGCCGCGCCGGTGCGGAGATCAGCGAGACGAACAGCGGCATCCGCATCGTTCGCAACGGCGCCGGCATCAAGCCGGTCGACATCGTCACCGATCCGTTCCCCGGCTTCCCCACCGACCTCCAGGCGCAGTTCATGGGGCTGATGACCCGGTCGAGCGGGGTTTCCCACATTACCGAGACGATCTTCGAAAACCGCTTCATGCATGTGCAGGAACTGGCGCGGCTCGGCGCCAAGATCTCGCTTTCCGGCCAGACGGCCAAGGTCGAGGGCGTGTCGCGGCTGAAGGGCGCACCGGTGATGGCGACGGATCTCAGGGCCTCCGTCTCGCTCGTCATCGCCGGCCTCGCTGCCGAGGGCGAGACCATGGTCTCGCGCGTCTACCATCTCGACCGCGGCTTCGAACGCCTCGAAGAGAAGCTCACGCGCTGCGGCGCCCATGTCGAGCGCGTCAGCGACTGATCCGGCCTGGCGCGGCCAATCAGGTGCGCGGAGCCGCTGTAGCCCTTTCGGTCACTTCCCGCGCCCGAGCCGTTGCGGTTTCGGGCGCAACGTCCTATGTCCTTGACGATCACCCGCTAAAATGCGGAGCATGAAAACGGACGGGATGAATCGCATGGATGCTTTGAAACTGCTGGCACTCGACGAGGAAGACCTTGGTGTCGTCTCCGCCCATGTGCAGGACGCAGTCTTCAAGGTGGCGGGCACCGCCTACGACGCCCGGCGCCGGCAGTTCACCCTGGTGGTCAACCGCTTCGTCTGGGAGAAGGCGGAGGGCAAGCGCCGCAGCTTCGAGCGGCGCCGTGCCGTCCTTCTGTTCAAATGCGTCAGTGCCGTGCGGTCGCTCGGCTTCGATCGCACCGACATGGAAGCGGTGCTCGATCTTCTCGCCCTGCGTTTCGACGTCAAGGGGGAGGGGCCGGAAGGCACGATCGAGCTGGTGCTCGCGGGCGAGGCATCGATCGCGCTCGATGTGGAGTGCATCGAGGTGCAGTTTGCCGATACCGGCGGCGCCTGGGAGACGGCATTCAAGCCGCGCCACCCCGAGGGCGCCTGAGCACTCGGATTGAGACCTCCCGCTTGAGCGTCCCCGCCGGCCACCACCAAAAGGATCATCGCATTGGCAATCAGGCTGAACTATCTCGATACGAGCTTTGAGCGCGATTTCGCCGCGTTCCTGACGACCAAACGGGAAGTTTCCGAAGACGTCAACGCCGTCGTGCGCGCCATCATCGACGATGTCCGCGCCCGCGGAGATGCGGCGCTCGCCGACTATTCCGCGCGTTTCGACGGGATCGACTTTACTGTAACCGGCATGGCGGTGACGTCGGCGGAAATAGACGCGGCGATCCACGCGGTCGCTCCGGAAGTACTCGGCGCATTGAAGGTCGCGGCGACCCGCATCGAGGCGCATCACCGGCGGCAATTGCCGAAGGACGACATTTACGAAGACCAGATGGGCGTCGGCCTCGGCTCGCGCTGGACACCGATCGACGCGGTCGGTCTCTATGTGCCGGGCGGCACGGCGAGCTATCCGAGCTCGGTTCTGATGAACGCCCTGCCGGCCAAGGTCGCAGGCGTGCCGCGCATCGTCATGGTCGTGCCGGCCAGCGGCGGGTCGATCAATCCGGCGGTGCTCGCGGCCGCCCGCCTCGCCGGCGTCGAGGAGATCTACCGCATCGGCGGCGCGCAGGCCGTGGCGGCGCTCGCTTACGGCACCGAGACGATCGAGCCGGTGGCGAAGATCGTCGGCCCTGGAAATGCCTATGTCGCGGCCGCCAAGCGGCAGGTTTTCGGCACCGTCGGCATCGACATGATCGCCGGGCCGTCGGAAGTGCTGGTGATCGCGGACCGCGACAACGATCCGGATTGGATCGCCGCGGACCTGCTCGCCCAGGCCGAGCACGACGCCGGCGCGCAGGCAATCCTGATCACCGACGATGCCGCCTTCGGCGACGCGGTCGAAAAGGCGGTGGAGCGTCAGCTGAAGACGCTGCCGCGCGCCGAGACGGCGGCAGCGAGCTGGCGCGATTTCGGCGCCGTGATCCTGGTTCCGGATTTCGACAAGGCCGTGCCGCTCGCCAACCGCATCGCCCCGGAACATCTCGAGCTGGCGACCGCCGATCCCGACGCGATGGTCCCCGCGATCCGCAATGCCGGTGCGATCTTCATCGGCAGGCACACACCCGAAGTCATCGGCGATTATGTGGGGGGGTCCAACCACGTGCTGCCGACGGCGCGTTCGGCGCGGTTCTCCTCCGGCCTCGGCGTGCTCGACTATGTGAAGCGAACCTCGATCCTGCGGCTCGGCCCGGATCAGTTGCGCATTCTCGGGCCCGCCGCGATCGCGCTGGCGAGATCGGAAGGCCTCGAGGCCCATGCCCGGTCGGTCGCCATCCGCCTCAATCTCGGGGAAGAGGGATGAAGGCCGATCGCAACCTGCGGCTCTGCGATGTCGTGCTGGACGAGACGATCGGCCGCTCGACGCCGGACGTGGAGCACGAGCGCGCGGTTGCGATCTTCGACCTGCTCGAAGAAAACCTGTTCGAGCCCGTCGGGCATCCCGGGGGCCCCTATCGGCTCAATCTGTCGCTGGTCGACGCGAAGCTGGTCTTCCGGATTTCGACCGACGGCGGTACCGAGGTCGCCACCCACATCCTCTCGCTCACGCCTTTTCGCCGTATCGTGAAGGACTACTTCATGATCTGCGAAAGCTATTACCAGGCGATCCGGTCGGCGACGCCGAGCCAGATCGAGGCGATCGACATGGGGCGGCGCGGCATCCACAACGAGGGTTCGCAGACCCTGATGGACCGGCTGTCGGGCAAGATCAGGCTGGATTTCGATACGGCACGCCGGCTCTTCACGCTTGTCTGCGTGCTCTACTGGCGCGGCTGACGGGGAGGCGGAGATGATCGCGACCGCGATGCCGCAATCGAAAGCCCCCCGCTCGGTTCTTTTCATGTGCGGCATGAACGCCATCCGTTCGCCGATGGCCGAGGCGCTCGCCCGCGTGGCGCTTCCGAAAGGGACCTATGTCGCCTCCGCCGGCGTCCGGCAGGGCGAGCGGGATCCCTTCGTGGACGTGGTTCTCGAAGAGGTCGGGCTGACGATCGGCCGGCATCAGCCGCGCACGCTCGAAGAGCTTGAGGACGATTACTTCGACCTCATCGTGACGCTGGCGCCCGAAGCCCACCACATGGCGCTTGAATTGACCCGATCCATGGCAGTGGATGTGGTATATTGGCCGACACCCGACCCGACCGTTGCGACCGGCACACGGGAGCAGATCGTGGCCGCCTACCGGGCGGTGCGCGATCATCTGGCGACGCTGATCGCAAGCCGTCTCGCCGTGGAAAGCCAGCAGAAAGGCAGTCCTCCGGCGGCATGATTCCGATCCTCGCGCCGTGATTCGATGCGCGATGATCGGGTACCCGAAAAAGCCTGATCAAAGCGGTTCACAAAGCCGCGGCGATTGTGTAGTTTCCGGCAACTTTTCGAGGATGCCTGTTGCATCCGCTATTGAACACGAGAAAGAACAGTCCTGCATGGCGAAAGAAGAAGTCCTAGAGTTTCCGGGCGTGGTCACGGAATTGCTTCCCAACGCGACCTTTCGCGTGAAGCTTGAAAACGAGCACGAGATCATCGCCCACACGGCGGGCCGCATGCGCAAGAACCGTATCCGCGTTCTGGCCGGCGACAAGGTGCTCGTCGAGATGACGCCCTATGATCTGACGAAGGGCCGTATCACCTACCGCTTCAAGTAGGCTCCGGCCAATGCATGCCGCCCCGAAATGCTGAGCGCTTTTGGGCAGCGACATGCATGACCTTGACGCAAACATCCGGGAATAACGGCTCGCATCGATGGCAGTGACCAAGAAACTGATACTGGCGTCCGGATCGTCGCGTCGCGTCGAGCTCCTGGCGCAGGCGGGAATCGAGCCCGCGCGCCTCATGCCGATGGACCTGGACGAAACGCCGAAGCGTTCGGAGCATCCGCGGTCGCTCGCCCGCAGGCTGTCGGCCGAAAAGGCGAAGGCCGCGCTTTCTGCGATTACCGGCGACCCCGCCTGGGACGGCAGCTACATTCTCGCAGCCGACACCGTAGTTTGCGTCGGCCGCCGTATCCTGCCGAAGCCGGAACTGGTGAGCGAGGCATCGAGCGCACTGCACCTTCTGTCGGGCCGCAGCCACCGCGTCTATACGGGCATCTGCCTCGTCACGCCCGACCGCACGCTTCGCCAGAAGGTGATCGACACCAAGGTGCGCTTCAAGCGCCTTTCCACGCTCGATATCGAGAGCTATCTCGCTTCCGGCCAGTGGCGCGGCAAGGCCGGGGGCTATGGTATCCAGGGAATTGCCGGAGGGTTCGTCGTGAAGCTGGTCGGCTCCTACACCAATGTGGTAGGCTTGCCGCTCTATGAGACCGTCAATCTCCTCGTCGGCGAAGGGTACGACGTGCACGATCGTTGGCTGGAAGGCTGAGAAGATGCGCGGCGGAGGCAAGAAAAACGGATCGAACGTAGAACCCCTGCGCGCAACGCGTCCCTGTGCGGAGTGCGGACGCCCGTCCGTGCGCGAGCATTATCCCTTCTGCTCCGAGCGATGCCGTAACGTCGATCTCAATCGCTGGCTGTCCGGTTCCTATGCGATCCCGGTCGCCGACGACGAGTCGAAGGCCGACGACAGCGACGAACGGTAATTCTTCTCTCCACCGAAACGTTCGTTATTGTCGAGCGGCCCTGGGGAATTCGCGGGCGCCGGCGATCTCTCTGAATTTCTTCGACTTTCACCACTTTTCCGCGGGCAGCTAAATTCCTTCGAAAAAGAGTCATTTGGTGCTGGACACGGCCGAACAAGATGTTATAACCCCGCTCGCTTCCGGGGCGAACGACACGCCCCAGCGGTTTCCCAAAGGAAACTGCCGCCGTCAAGGCAGATGCCCGGATAGCTCAGTTGGTAGAGCAGCGGATTGAAAATCCGCGTGTCGGTGGTTCAAATCCGCCTCCGGGCACCATTTTCTTTTTTTTGGGGGGAGCAGTTGTGATGGCACGGCATTTTAGCGCGGCGTCAGGTCGTCGCGGACAGCCTCATTCGCGTGGCGCAGTCAGTGTGCATCCCGCTTAGCTATTTCCCGGACACTGTCGCGCAACGACCCGCCGAATATTTTCTCTCTCGCGGCTGTCACCAGAAATGCGGAACGTGTCAAACCGGCGGAACTTGCGGCCTCGTCGATAGCCGCCAAGAGTCCGGCTTCCATCGAAATATTGGCCTTTACCGGGCGGCTATCCTCGACAATGGCGGGAACGACAACGAAGGCCGCTCCATCCGCGAGTTGTTCGGCGACCTCGGGGTCCTGACGCAGTTCGTCAATGCTTCGCGGCTCCGGGACCTCGCCGTCGTCGATCCAATCGGCGATCGCGGCCGCAGCATTGCGCAATGCCTCATCTACAGTCCTGCCCATCGCAGTCGCGCCCGGTGCATCAGGAAAGGCGACACCGTAAGCCCCATCATGTCCGTCCAGTAGAGCAAAAAACCTAGCCATTTCCGTCTCCGTCCGTTGGCCGGTCATTTCCAACCCGCCGCCTTAGCTATCGAGCGCGCCACGCCTTGCGTAACCACACGGTGGCGAGGCACCTGAATTTTCCTGTGGCCGGCTTTGACGAAATTATCATGTTCGCCGCCGCCGATATTGTGCCAGCCCTCACTTTCAAGGCGGGAAACTATCTTACGGCGATCATCTTCAAATTTCGGCATCAGCCCTCCACTATGCGCAAATATATGCGTAAAATAGCGCGTAGCAAGAACATGCACACAATAAATGCGCAAAACGGTCGTTTGTGCGAGTTGGCCGTCCGCAGCCGTCACACCAACCCCGCGCGGGCAGTTCGAGGCCACGGCACTCATCGGCGCCCCTAATCCAAGCTGCTTATTTCACCACCGAAAGATGTATCTTTAGCAGTATCCCATTGAATCCTCTGCCGTTGGCGCCTCATCGGGGCTGGCGGGATCGCGAATTTTCGACCACAAATACGAAAACATGCCGAGGCACGCGGCAGCGCGAGGGGAGTTGGAATGAAGTTCCGCGTCTCCGACGGGGCACGATTTTTTCTGCTTGGACAGCGCAAGACGATTTTCGTCGAAGCGTCGCAGCAGATTTTTGAGGTCGACGATCTTACGGCGTATCTCACCTGCCTTCTCGCCGAATCCATGTCGCAGCGCCGGCTGGAGGCCGATCTCGTGGCGCGTGGCGCCGGCCGGGCCGAAGCGCGCAGATCGGTGCGGGACTACCTCCGTTACATGTCCGGCGAGGGTCTGCTGGAGATTGCTTTCGACGCCGAGGAGGGGGAGCCGCTGCACACGCATGTGCTGGATCTGCAGGGAGCCGCCGTCTCGATAGCCTATCACGATAGAGGTCTCCTCGATCTGATCCTGCCCGTATTCGATCATCAGGCGTCGGAGGGCCTGAAGCCGTCGGCCTCCTACGCGGTGACCAAGTTCGGCAACCGCGTGTGCGTCAGCCGCAGCCGTTCCCCCGGTATGATCGTCGCGGTCAACGAAGCGGTGCCGGCGCTGAAAGCGCTGCTGACGGAGGATGTGCTGGCAAGCCTCGGCACGAAGGTCGCGCTACATGCCGCCCTCCTGGTGAAGAACGGGAAGGGGCTTCTGATTTGCGGCGCGCCGGGCGCAGGCAAGTCGACCCTCGCCCTCGCGCTTCTCGAAGCAGGCTTTGCCTGCGGCGGCGACGATATCGCGCTGATGAGGTCGGACGGCCTGCTGCGGGGCGTTCCCTTCGCCCCTGCTCTGAAGCGCGGCTCATGGGGTCTCCTCGAAGGCATGCGCGGCACGATCGAAGCGGCGCCGGTTCATCGCCGCCTCGACAACCAATATGTCCGCTACCTTGCGTCGGTCCCCTTTGCGTCTGACGATGCGGTACCGCTCGGCACCGTCGCGCTTCTGCGCCGCCGCAAAGGTCGGACCGCACTTGCCGCGGTCGAACCGGCGCGGGTTCTGTCGGAACTCTTTCTCGGCGCCTTTACGCCAACACGGCGCCTCGATCTGTCGCAGTTCGACGCCCTGCTGGGCGCCATCCGCGGCGCCAGTGCCGTCGAGCTTTCCTATATGCGACTGGACGAGGCCGTAGAGATGCTGAGCAGGCACCATGACGGGTCGTAGCTACCGAAACCTTCTTGCGCTCACATCCTGCCTCAACGGCAACCCTCCGGCTGACGTGGACTGGGAGCAGGTCATCGCGCTTGCGAATGAAAGCCTGACGGTTTCCTCACTGGCTCTTGCGGCGACGAAATATGCGGGGGACGTGCCCGAGGATGTCAGCCGATACCTTTCTCTGATTTACGACAGGAACGCGGAGCGCAACAGGAGACTGTTGGCGCAACTGACGGAGGCGGTACATTGCCTCAACCGCATCGGCGTGGAGCCGGTCCTCATGAAGGGTGCGGCAATCCTGGTCGGACAGAAGCCGGACGAGATCGGAGCGCGGATGCTGACCGACCTCGATATTCTCGTCCGCCCCGCCGACATGGCCTCATCGATTGGAGCACTGCAGGATATCGGTTACGAGATCCGCCTTGCCGCCGGCAGCGGTTCATGGCCGGGAAACCCCAAATTCCATCTGCCCGCAGTCCTGGAGCGGCCGACGGATGCAGGGAGCATCGATCTTCAATGCCGGCCGAAGGGGCCGGCCTCCTTCAGCGACATCGAATGGCTGTATGGGCACAGCCGCAGGATCGCCCTCGATGGAGGAGACGTCCGCGTTCCCACGCCCTTTGCCCAGATCGTCTTCCTGATCCTGCATGATCAGTTCCAGGATGGCGACTACTGGCGCGGCCTGATCGATCTGCGACACCTTCTCGATCTGTCGAAGCTCGCAGCCTCGGACAGCGTCGACTGGGAGCATTTGATGTCGCTTTTCGCCAGGGGCTACGAAAGACATGCGGTCGAGACGCAAATTCTGACGGCCGACACGCTGTTCGGGATAGGCGGGGCGTCCGGTTTGTCCGCCGGGAAGCTGCCGCGGCTTCAATTGCAACGCAGACAGGTCCAGCTTGGAAGGGATTATCTCTTCGTCCCCTTCACCATTTTCACGCTCTTGACCGAGATCGCCCACTACCCGTTCTGGGACCGGTACGGCGGTGAGCCATACCCATCGCGGCGCCAGGAGGGTAAGCGGAAAATCCGCGAGTTGCGACGCATCTTTCGGTCGAGACCGTCAGGAAAGATCTAGGGCAGCTATTGATAGCTGAAGGTGCCGATTCCTGTAACGTTCTTTAATGTAAGGGAAATATATATTTGTAGCTATCTGTGATTAATTACAATTGATTATATAGTATTCTATATTTCGGGACGCACCCAAATGTAACACTATTATATCGAAAAATATTACTGTAAATTCGGCGAAACAGTCAACGCACAGGGGAGGCGTCCATGAGTTCCGAAATGCCAAACGGGCTGCCGTCGCGCAGCGACGAAGACCGGCGCGAGTTTCTGAAGAACTGTGGGCGCTTCGCGGTGGTGACGCCACCTGCCGTCACGATGCTGCTTTCCACGAGCCTCACCTCGAACGCGATCGCCAAGTCGGGCGGCGGCGGAGGAGGCAGTTCGAAGGGCAATAATGGTTACGGCAACGGGCCGGACGCAACAAATCCCGGTAGCGCGCACGGCGGCGGTGTGTCGCAGGGCGGCCGGGGAGCCGGGCAGTCGCAGGCCGGTTCGAAGACCGGCGGGGCCCTGCGTTAATCGCGCGCCAATGCGGGTCGTGGGGCGAAGCAAGCCGGATCACGCCCATGGAAGTGATTTGTTAACCAATTTCTTACAAAATTCTTGACGTCGATGATGACGGGCCGGCTGGCCCGTCGGTCCGGCGCAGGTGCGGCATTCGTCTTCCTGAGGAGTTGGTAGGATGTACGAAATGACGGAACACATGATGAAGGTGCTGATGAGCATCATCGCCGTACTGTCGCTCGGGTCCTTCCTGTTCCTGATGGCGGTCCTCTAGGCGAGATTGTGCGGCTCCCTCAGGGGTAAAGATAGAGCTGGTCCCAGTTCTCCCGCGGCACGCGTTCGCCGATCTTGTATTCGAAAGACAGCACTTCGAGGTGCTCGGAATCCGTCTTGCACCTGAATGCCAGCTTGTACCAGTCCCCCTTGCTTCGGAATACCGCGCCCGTCGCCTTCATCTTGTCGCCTTTCATGACGGGATCGGCAAAGGTATAGGCGATGACCTTGTCCGGTTTGAACCGGTTCTTGTCTGCGCCGATCCGCTCCATCGCTTCCGTGTCGCAACGCTGCTCCAGCCGCGTCTGGGGATCGAGCTTCTCGAATTGCCGGACGAGGGACCGGTCCATTGCTTGCGTCGGGCATGCCGCCAATGTGGCGAGGGTGAAGGCGCAGACGAGTGCTCTCATTCTCCGTACCGCTCCAGATCTACAGCGCAGTGGCATTCCGACTCATCGGCCTGCTGGGTGGGTCCTGTCTGCATTCAGTTAAACTATGTGGCCATTCCAAGGCCACCGTTTCCAAGACCACCGTATGTTTCTTTCAATCAGGGGCCACGAATAAAGACATGCAGCAGATCAAAGTGCTGCAGCAATTTTTGCGCTTCTGATAAGGCACGGTGCTGGAGGCCTCACACCGCCGAGACATCGATCCATTCTGCACCGGTCAGTTCGGCCATGCGCCCGGGGCTGATATGGACGGCGGCGTTGGTCGCACCGGCGGCGGGAACGACGACGTCGAACGATTTGAGCGACTCGTCGCAATAGACGCTGTGGGGCTTGGCGAGCCCGAAGGGGCAGACCCCGCCCACGGGATGGCCCGTTTCCGCCTCGACCTCGTCGAAGCCGAGCATGCGCGCCTTGGTTCCGAACCGCGCCTTGTATTTCTTGTTATCGAGGCGCGCATCGCCGCGCGTGACGATGAGGATGATTTCGTCGCCGACCCGGAGCGCGAGGGTCTTGGCTATCTGCGCCGGTTCGACGCCATGACCCTCTGCCGCGAGCGCCACGGTTGCGGTGCTTTGCTCCAGCTCGATGACGTCGATGTCCGGCGCGTGCCGGGAAAAGAACTGTTTGACGGAAGCAAGACTCATTTCTGGCGATCTGTACTTTGGATGAAATCAGCGTGCAGGCCGCGCATGGCTAAAAACCGCCGTTCGGGCGCGGCACATTTCAGTCGTCATTCGAGGCATCGAGATCTTCGGGACGCATCCCTTCCTGCTGCGACGGCAGGTAGCCGTGGCTTGCGAACCAGGTTTCGAGAATCGTGGAGATCGCCTGTTCGCGCGTCAGGGTACCGGGGTGGTCCGCGATGTACGACTTGAGCGCGTCTTCGATCTTTTCCGCGTAGAGTTCGGTCATTTTCGCCTCCGCTCATTGGCTTGCGATGGCCGGTCCGCGCCCGGCACGGACCGTATGATGGTAAACGCGGATCAGGCCTGTTTGACGACGCGAATCAGCACCAGAAGGATCACGGCGCCGATCGTCGAGTGAATAATGGCAGAAAAGATGCCGGTGCCGATGCTGATCCCGATGGCCGGGAAGAGAAGGCCGGCGATGAAGGCGCCGACGATGCCGATCACGATATTCCCGAGCAGACCGAAGCCGCCTCCGCTGACGATCAAACCGGCAAGCCAGCCTGCAACCGCGCCGACGATCAGGAATACCAGAATGCTTTCAATGCCCATGAATCACCCTCTCGTTGTATCTGAAGAAGAGGATAAACCATGTTTCGGAATGAGATAGAAGGCAATTTGGCCGCGCGCTGAATTTTTGACCGCGGAATGCCTTCTGCGCCGCTGCCGCGACTTTCTACCGTTCTGGTTCGGAGAAAGTCGCTGCCGGTGCCGCTCAGACGATGCCGCCGCCGCCGCCGGCGATTGCAGGACGCTCGGCCGCCACCCTGGCGCGGTAGCCGCTTGCCCGGTAGGCGGCAACCGGCGCGATTGCGCCGTCATTTTCCAGGCGGGCCATGGCGAGGATGGGCTCGACGTCGGTCCGGAAGGCAGTCTTCAGTGTTTCTGATGCCATCAGCGCATCGTTCTCCTCCTGATAGCCTGCAAGTGCCTTGCGATCGACGATAAGCGCCTGAGCATAGGCACGGCCGACCTCCATGGCGCTGGTCATCAGGCTTTCGATCGGGTCCGTCACGTTGTGGCTCTGGTCGAGCATATGGGCCGGATCGAAACCGTTCGCGGCGCGTGTCTCCGCATCGACGAGCTCGTTGAAGACAAGGAACAGGCGGTAGGGGTCGATCGATCCGGTATCGAGATCGTCGTCGCCGTATTTCGAATCGTTGAAATGGAAGCCCCCGAGCTTCTTGAACTGGATCAGCCGGGCGACGATCATCTCGATGTTGACGTTCGGCGCGTGGTGCCCGAGATCGACGAGGCAGAAGGCGTTGGGCCCGAGCTCCTGCGCGATCAGGTAGTTCGTGCCCCAATCCTGCACGACCGTAGAGTAGAAGGCCGGTTCGAACATCTTGTGCTCGGTGAAGATGCGCCAATCATCCGGAAGCGCCGCGTAAACTGCCTTCATCGAGTCGAGATAGCGTTCGAAGGCCCGGGTGAAATTGCTCTGGCCGGGGAAGTTGGAGCCGTCGCCGACCCAGACCGTCAATGCCTTGGAACCGAGCGCCTTGCCGATCTCGACGCATTCGAGATTATGCTCGATCGCCTGGCGCCGGGTCGCGGAATCGGTGTGCGAAAGGGAGCCGAACTTGTAGGAATGCGCCTGGCCGGGCGCGTCCGAGAAGGTGTTCGAGTTCATCGCGTCGAAGCTCAAGCCGAGCGCCGAGCCCTTCTCCTTCAGCGCCCCCAGATCGGACACCTTGTCCCAGGGGATGTGGAGCGACACGGCCGGCGTCGCCCGCGTCAATTGCTGGATGACGGCGCAGTCTTCAAGCTTGTCGAATATGTTGCGCGGCTCGCCGGGGCCGGGGAAACGGGCGAAGCGCGTGCCGCCGGTGCCGACGCCCCATGACGGGACCGCAACGCCGTAGGCCGCGACCTTGGCCTTCACCGCATCGATATCGATGCCGCGGCGGGCGAGGCGCTCGCCGAGGCTTTCATAGTCACGTGTCAGAGCGCCCCGGCGGCTTGCATTCTCGGCATCCAGGACGGATGTGCTGATCATCAGGGTCATCGGAGCCTCCCTATCAGCGGGTGAAGGACTGGGCATTGCCCGCGTCGACATTGACGATATTGCCGGTGGACTTCGCCGACATGTCGGAAGCGAGGAAGTAGATCGCCTCGGCGATATCTTCCGGGAAGACGCTGAGCTTCAGCATCGAGCGTTCGCGGTAATGCGCCTCCAGCTCGTCGACGTCCATCTTGTAGGCAGCTGCGCGCTGTTCCTTCCATTCGCCGGTCCAGATCTTGGAGCCGCGCAGAACCGCGTCGGGATTGACCACGTTGACGCGGATCTGCGCCGACGCTCCTTCGAGCGCCAGGCAGCGGGCGAGATGGATTTCGGCCGCCTTGGCCGTGCAGTAGGCCGAAGCCCCGGGCGAGGCGGCAAGTCCGTTCTTGGAGGCGACGAAAACGACATTGCCGCCGGCCTTCTGGTTGCGGAAGATGCGGAAAGCCTCGCGCGAGACCAGGAAGTAGCCGGTCGCGAGAATGTCCATGTTCTTGTTCCAGAGCGCCAGCGTCGTGTCCTCCACGGCCGCCGAAGTGGCGAGGCCGGCATTGGAAACGAGAATATCGAGGCCGCCGAAGGCAAGCAGCGCGTCGCCGAAGCCCGATTCGACGGCTGCCTCGCTCGTGACGTTCATGTTGACGGAACGGACGAAGTCCTTGCCGTATCGGGTGGAAAGCTCCGTCTGAGCAGCTTCGAGCGCCGTCTCGTCGATATCGGCAAGCACCACGCAGGCGCCCTCCTGCATCAGCCGGTTGGCCGTCGCCTTGCCGATGCCGCCGGCGCCGCCGGTGACGAGCGCGATGCGCCCGGCAAGGCTCTTCGGCTTCGGCATACGCTGCAGCTTGGCTTCTTCGAGCAGCCAGTATTCGATATCGAAAGCTTCCTGCTCCGGCAGCCCGACATAGGTCGACACGCCGGACGCGCCGCGCATCACGTTGATCGCATTGACGTAGAACTCTGCCGAGATGCGCGCCGTCGCCTTGTCCTTGGCGAAGGTGATCATGCCGACGCCCGGCACCAGATAGACCACCGCGTTCGGATCACGCATGGCCGGGCTGTCGGCGCGCTTGCAGCGCTCGTAATAGGCAGCGTAGTCGGCGCGATAGGTGGCGATCGCCTCGGGCAGGCCCGCAAGGGTATTGCCGACATCCGGCTGCGCCGGGTCGAAATCGACGACCAGCGGCCGGATCTTGGTGCGCAGAAAGTGGTCGGGGCAGCTCGTGCCGAGCGCCGCCAGCGGCTCGAGGCTGGTCGAAGTCACGAAATCGAGCACCGCCTGACTGTCGTCGAAATGACCGACCTTGCTTTCCCCCGCGCTGATGAGACCGCGGATCACCGGCATCAGCTTCTTGGCGATGGCGGCGCGATCGGCGGCGGCGAGCACCGGTTTGGACCGGCCGCCGAAGGCGGGACCCGTGTTCTCGGTCTCGAACCAGGCGATGGCGCGGTTGATGATCTCGATCGTCGTCTCGTAAGCCTCCTTCGCCGTGTCGCCCCAGGTGAAGAGGCCGTGGCTTTCGAGCACGACGCCGCGCGCATCCGGGTTCTCCTGGCAGAACTTTTCAAGCCAGAGGCCGAGTTCGTAGCCAGGCCGCTTCCACGGCAGCCAGCCGATCTCGTCGCCGAAGATCTTGCTCGTCAGTTCCCTGCTGTTCTTCGAGGCGGCGATGGCGATGATCGCATCCGGATGCATGTGGTCGACATGCGGCTTCGGAACATAGGCGTGCAGCGGCGTGTCGATCGAGGCGGCGCGGGGGTTGAGGTCGAAAGTGCAATGGGGCAGGTAGCCGACCATCTCGTCTTCGAATTCGACGCCGCGATAGATGCCCTTCAGCGCGCGGAGCTTGTCCATGTAGAGGGTGGAGAAGCCATCCATCTTGATCGTGCCGACGTCGCCGCCGGAGCCCTTGACCCAGAGGACCTCGACCATTTCGCCGGTCAGCGGATCCTTTTCCATGACCTTGGCGGAGGTATTGCCGCCGCCGTAATTGGTGATCCGCTTGTCCGATCCGAGGAGGTTCGAACGGTAGAGGAGCTTTTCCGGCTCGGTCATTCCTGCCGCCTTGCCGTCGTCCCAAAGATTGGCAAGGCGCGCGCCCTGGTGCTTGTCGAGCATGTCCAACTCCTCCGCTGATCTGGCTGCCGCAACATGAACCGCGGCCATATGATTGGCACCAGATCACACGGTGATTACGCGGATGTCAATCAAAAACGATCAAAAACGTTCATGATGCGCCGCACAATGGAAAAACATGATTGATTGTGATTGACAATGCTCGGAAGGGATGGAAGCATGCGGAGCATCGGAGGAGCGCATGCACGAGAAAGAAAGACACAGGATCATCCTGTCGGCGGTGCAGGAAAAGCCGGTCGCAACCGTGCCCGAATTGGTCGATCTCACCGGCAGCTCGGAGGCGACGATCCGCCGCGACATCGCGGCGCTGCATGTGCAGAAGCGGCTGCGCCGCGTCAGGGGCGGTGCCGAAGCGATCAACCCTCCGCAGTTCGTAGGCCTTGCCGGCCGTCCCTTCCGGGTGAACGAGGGTCTGCATGCGCGGGAGAAGCAGGCGATCGCCCGGGAAGCGGTGGCGCTCTGTCAGGACGGCGAGCCGATCATCATCAATGGCGGCACCACGACCTTTCAGATGGTGCATTTCCTGGCCAATCGCCGGATGCAGGTCTTCACCAATTCCTTCCCGATCGCCGAACACCTGCTCAAGCATTCAAAGAACACCGTGATGCTGTCGGGTGGGACGATCTATCGCGAGCAGAACATCATATTGAGCCCCTTCGAGAACGACGTGACGCGCAACTTCTATGCGCGGCGCATGTTCATGGGGGCGCAGGGGCTGGGGCCTCTCGGGCTGATGGAGGCCGATCCGCTGCTGATCCAGGCCGAGCAGAAGCTGATCGACCAGGCCGACGACCTCGTCGTGCTCGTCGACTCCTCGAAATTTCACAGGCGCTCGAGCCTCATTCTGTGCGGCCTCAAGCGCATCGCCACCGTCATTACCGATTCAGGTATCGAGGACAGACATGCCTCGATGCTTGAGAATGCCGGCGTCAGCCTGATCGTCGCCACTCAGAGCGCAAAGGCCGACGCCGAAAAGGCTTCGACATCCGCATGAAGCATGGGGAGAGGAGCTGAAGTCCCGAGCTTCCGGGTGAAGATCGGGAAATGATTGTTCGGGCAGGAAGACGCAGCCACTCCGGATGCGGGCCCATGGGAGGAGAAAAAAACGATGAAAGTCCTGAAATCATTGATGGTGACGGCCGCCGTCGCCGTGGCGCTGATGGCCAATGCCGCTCACGCGGAAAACAAGAAGATCGCGCTTGTCGTCAAGGCACTGGGCATCGGCTTCTTCGAAGCCGCCAACAAGGGCGCTCAGGAAGCGGCCAAGGAACTCGGCGACGTCGAGATCATCTATACCGGCCCGACCTCGACGACGGCCGAAGGCCAGATCGAAGTGATCAACTCGCTGATCGCGCAGAAAGTCGATGCGATCGCGGTTTCGGCCAACGACACGGACGCGCTCGTCCCGGCACTGAAGAAGGCGATGGATCGCGGCATCAAGGTCATCTCCTGGGATTCGGGTGTGGCCAAGGAAGGCCGGTTGATGCATCTCAACCCGTCCTCGAGCCCGCTGATCGGCAACATGATCATCAAGCTCGCCGCCGACAATCTGCCCGAAGGCGGCGACGTCGCAGTGCTCTCGGCCTCCGCAACGGCGACCAACCAGAATACGTGGATCGCCGAAATGAAGAAGGTCCAGGGCAACTACAAGGGCATCAATGTGGTCGCCACCGTCTATGGCGACGACCTGGCCGACAAGTCCTATCGCGAGACGCAAGGGCTCATCCAGTCCCATCCGAACCTGAAGGCCATCATCGCGCCGACCTCCGTCGGCATCGTCGCCGCGGCGCAGGCCGTGACCGACGCCGGCAAGATCGGCCAGATCAACGTCACCGGTCTCGGCCTTCCCTCCGAAATGGCCGGACACGTGAAGTCCGGCGCCTCGAAGTCCTTCGCCATCTGGAACCCGATCGACCTCGGCTATTCGGCAACGATGATCGCCTATGACCTCATCAACGGTGCCGAAGCCAAGCCCGGCGCGGAACTCAAGATGGGCCGCATGGGCACGGTCAAGCTCGACGATAACAACGAAGGCGCCATGGCCGACCCGTTCGTCTATGATGCCTCGAACGTCGAGGAATTCGCGAAGATCTTCTGATCGTGCTGGGGTGTTTGCCCTTCATCCGGCCTGCCGGCCACCTTCTCCCCGTTTCACGGGGAGAAGGACACAAGCGGCGCCGCCTTCGTCCCCTCTCCCCGCCCTGCGGGGAGAGGGCTAGTCCTCAGGTTAAACCCGAGGAGAGGGGCAGCCTCATGTGATCGAGGGCTTGGCCGCCACCCAATTGAAACGACTGAACTGGTGGATCCACTCTTGTTGCAGGACACAACCACATCGCGGATGAAGCCCGCCATTGCGCTTGAAGGCATATCGAAGTCCTTTCCGGGCGTGCGCGCTCTTTCCGATGTCTCGCTCGCTCTCTATCCCGGCTCGGTGACGGCGCTCGTCGGCGAGAACGGCGCCGGCAAGTCGACGCTCGTCAAGATACTGACCGGCATCTATCAGCCTGATGCGGGCACCATCCGGCTCGGCGACACGGAGACCACCTTTCCGACCGCCCTTGCGGCGTCCCGCGCCGGGGTCACGGCGATTCATCAGGAGACGGTGCTCTTCGACGAGCTCTCCGTCGCGGAAAACATCTTTCTCGGCCACGCACCGCGCAACCGCTTCGGCCTCATCGACTGGAAGCAGCTCAACGCCGACGCTCAGGCCCTGTTGCGCCGCGCGGGCGCCGATTTCGACCCGACGATCCGCCTGCGCGATCTCGGCATCGCCAAGAAGCATCTGGTCGCGATCGCACGGGCGCTCTCGGTCGATGCGCGCGTCGTCATCATGGACGAGCCGACGGCCGCGCTGTCGCACAAGGAAATTCACGAGCTCTACGATCTGATCGAACGGCTCAAGGCCGACGGCAAGGCCGTCCTGTTCATCAGCCACAAATTCGATGAGATCTTCCGCATCGCAGACCGCTATACCGTCTTTCGCGACGGGGCGATGATCGGCGAAGGGCTGATCGCCGACGTCAGCCAGGACGATCTCGTCCGCATGATGGTCGGCCGCGCCGTCGGCTCCGTCTATCCGAAGAAGGAGGTGACCATCGGTCAGCCGGTGCTTACCGTTTCCGGTTATCGCCACCCGACCGAATTCGAGGACATCAACTTCGAACTCAGGCGCGGCGAGATCCTGGGTTTCTATGGCCTGGTCGGCGCCGGGCGTTCGGAATTCATGCAGTCGCTGATCGGCATCACCCGGCCGTCCGCCGGTGCCGTGAAGCTCGATGGCGAGGTGCTGGTCATCCGCAGCCCGGCGGAGGCGATCCGCGCAGGCATCGTCTATGTGCCGGAAGAGCGCGGACGGCAGGGGGCGATCATCGGCATGCCGATCTTCCAGAATGTGACGCTGCCCTCGCTTTCACACACCTCGCGCTCGGGCTTCCTGCGGCTTGCCGAGGAATTCGCGCTGGCGCGCGAATACACCTCCCGCCTCGATCTGCGGGCCGCCGCGCTCGATCAGGACGTCGGCACGCTTTCCGGCGGCAACCAGCAGAAGGTGGTCATCGCCAAGTGGCTCGCGACCCGGCCGAAGGTCATCATCCTCGACGAGCCGACCAAGGGCATCGACATCGGCTCTAAGGCCGCCGTTCATGCCTTCATGAGCGAGCTTGCGGCGCAAGGCTTGAGCGTCATCATGGTGTCCTCGGAAATTCCCGAGATCATGGGGATGTCTGACCGCGTCATCGTCATGCGCGAGGGGCGCGTCGCCGGAAGATACGAGCGGTCCGAACTGACCGCCGAGAAGCTGGTGCGGGCCGCCGCAGGCATCGAAACGCAAGCCGATGGGAGGGCCGCATGATGGCCAGGCTCCTCAAGAACCGAGAAATCCTGCTCGTCGTCGCGATTGCCGTGCTGCTTGCCCTGATCGCCTTGCGCTTTCCGGCTTTCGTGGCTCCGTCCAATCTCGCGCGCGTCTATAGCGACACCTCTATCCTCGTCATCCTGGCGCTCGGGCAGATGGCCGTCATTCTCACCCGCTGCATCGATTTGTCGATGGCGGCGAACCTCGCGCTCTGCGGCATGGTCGCGGCCATGTTGAACAACGCCTTTCCCGGCTTGCCGATACCGCTCATCATTGTCGCCGTCATGGCGCTGGGCGGCTTCCTCGGGGCGATCAACGGCACGTTGGTCTGGAAGCTCAATATTCCCCCGATCGTCGTCACGCTCGGGACGCTGACGATCTATCGCGGCCTCATCTTCGTGCTGACGAACGGCAAGTGGATCAATGCCCATGAGATGAGCGACGCCTTCAAGGCGCTGCCGCGGCTGGATGTGGCCGGCATGCCGGTGCTTTCCTGGCTCTCGCTCGTCATGGTCGCGCTGATGTTCCTGGTCATGGGGCGCACGCCGCTCGGGCGCGCCTTCTATGCCGTCGGCGGCAATCCGCACGCAGCCGTCTATACCGGCATCGATGTCGGACGTACGCGTTTCTTCGCCTATTGTCTCTCGGGCGCGCTTGCGGGTCTGTCGGGCTACCTCTGGGTATCGCGCTATGCGGTCGCCTATGTGGACATCGCGGCCGGCTTCGAGCTCGACATCATCGCGGCCTGCGTCATCGGCGGCATTTCGATTGCCGGCGGCATCGGCTCGGTGGCGGGCGCGGTCCTCGGAGCGCTCTTCCTCGGCGTGATCAAGAACGCTCTGCCGGTCATCAATATCTCGCCCTTCGCGCAACTGGCGATATCCGGAACGGTCATCATCATCGCGGTCGCCGTCAACGCCCGCGCCGAGCGGCGCAAGGGCAGGGTCATTCTCAAGAAAGCGGAGGCGGTCTGATGGCGGACGCGCAAATTTCTCCCCGCAACATTCCCGATCGCCTGCAAGGAGGCGGCGCTCGCCTTCTGAAGAGCTGGGAAGCGTTGCTCTTCGTGGTCGCCATCGTGATCTTCCTCGGCAATTCGCTGGCGTCGCCCTATTTCCTCGATCCGTGGAACCTCTCCGACGCTACGTTCAACTTCACCGAGAAGGCGATGATCGCCTTCGCCATGGCGCTGGTGATCATCTCCGGCGAGATCGACCTCTCGGTCGCTTCCATCATCGCCCTTGCCTCGACCGCCATGGGCTATGCCGTGCAACTCGGTTTCGACACGCCGGCGCTCGTCGCGATCGGCCTTGGCGTCGGTCTCCTCTGCGGTTTCGTCAACGGGCTCCTGATCACGGGCCTCGGCCTGCCGTCGATCGTGGTGACGATCGGCACCATGAGCCTGTTTCGCGGCCTGTCCTTCATCGTGCTCGGCGACCAGGCCTTTACCGGCTATCCCGAGAGCTTCGCCTGGTTCGGCCAAGGCTATGTCTGGTGGGTTTTCTCCTTCGAGTTCACGCTCTTCGTCGTGCTCGCCGTCATTTACGGAGTCCTGCTGCACAGGACGAATTTCGGCCGTGCCGTCTATGCCATCGGCAACAACCAGACGGCTGCACTCTTTTCCGGCGTTCGGGTCGGGCGGGTCAAGTTCACGCTCTTCCTGCTGACCGGCCTCATGGCCGGGCTCGCCTCCGTCTGCCTCACCTCGCGGCTCGGCTCCACACGGCCCTCGATCGCGCTCGGCTGGGAGCTCGAGGTCGTGACCATGGTGGTGCTCGGCGGCGTCAATATCCTCGGCGGCTCCGGCACGATACCCGGCGTCGTTCTGGCGGCGCTGATCATGGGCATGGTCACCTTCGGCTTCGGCCTCCTGAACGTGCCCGGCATCGTCATGTCGATCTTCATCGGCCTGCTCCTGATTTCGGTGATCGCGCTGCCGATCCTCTGGCAGCGCGCCCGCCGCCGTCCCGTTCATTGAGATGCAAGTCATGGAAAAATATGCCTTCCGCATGCGGCTCCATCCCGGCAAGGCCGCCGAATACCAGGCGCGTCACGACGCGATCTGGCCGGAGCTGGTCACGCTCCTGAAGGACGCCGGTGTCTCCGATTATTCGATCCACCTCGATGAGGAGAACTGCCTGCTTTTCGGCGTGCTCTGGCGGTCGGACGATCACAGGATGGGCGACCTGCCGTCGCATCCGGTGATGCGGAAATGGTGGGCCCATATGGCCGATATCATGGAGACCCGCGCCGACAACGAGCCGGTCGCCGTGCCGCTCAAAACCGTCTTCCACCTCAAATGATGATGAAAACCGTCGCCGTCATCGATATCGGCAAGACAAACGCCAAGGTCGCACTGGTCGATCTCGAGCGCTTCGAGGAAATCGCCGTGCGCAAGTCCGGCAATGGCGTGAGCGACGACGGGCCCTACCCGCATTTCGACACCGAGCGCCTTTGGCGTTTCGTTCTTGACAGTCTAGCGGCGCTTCACCGCGAGCACCCGGTGGATGCGATTTCGGTGACCACGCACGGCGCGACCGCCGTGCTGCTCGACGAAGCGGGCGAACTCGCCTTGCCGGTTCTGGACTATGAATTCACCGGGCCGGATGCGCTCGCGGAGGAATATGAGAAGGCGCGCCCTCCCTTCACGGAGACCGGTTCGGCGCGCCTGCCGATGGGGCTCAATGTCGGCGCTCAGCTCTTCTGGCAGCAGCGCATGTTTCCGGAGCATTTCGCCCGCGTCGCGACGATCCTCACCTATGCGCAATATTGGTCCTACCGCTTGACGGGGGTCAGGACGAACGAGTTGACCTCGCTCGGCTGCCACACCGATCTCTGGAACCCGAAGGCGGCAACCTTCTCGTCGATGGTCGACGAGCAGGGCTGGCGCCATCTCTTTGCGCCGGTGCGAAGGGCGGGCGACGTGCTTGGTCCCTTGCTTCGGCAGGTTGCGGATGAGACCGGTCTGCCACCGGAAACGCCGGTCCACTGCGGCATTCACGATTCCAACGCTTCGTTGCTGCCGCATCTCATTACGCGCCAGGCGCCATTCTCCGTAGCCTCGACCGGGACCTGGGTCGTGATGCTCGCGGTCGGCGCCGAGCCCGTGAAACTCGACGAGCGGCGCGACACGCTCATCAACGTCAACGCACTCGGCGATCCGGTGCCTTCGGCCCGCTTCATGGGCGGGCGCGCCTATTCCCTGCTGATCGGCGACGATCCGCCGACGGCCTCGCCGGAGGCGGAAGCGAGTGTCCTGGAGCAAGGGCATATGCTGCTG
Source organism: Ensifer sp. D2-11 (assembly GCF_054161295.1). Taxonomy (NCBI): domain Bacteria; kingdom Pseudomonadati; phylum Pseudomonadota; class Alphaproteobacteria; order Hyphomicrobiales; family Rhizobiaceae; genus Ensifer; species Ensifer sp. D2-11. The sequence goes on along the minus strand of NZ_CP096433.1, from coordinate 2,612,654 downwards.
CCGTCGCTGCCGGGTGGTTCAGGGCCGTTTCCGGCTGCGAGCCCCCATTGGACCGCGGACGAAGACAAGCTCGCTCCCGCCGAACGGCTCGCGGTCGTCTCCTTTCATCTTGCACTGATGACGGCGACCTGCCTCGATCTGATCGGCGCAAGGGGCGAGATCCTGGTCGAGGGGCCGTTTGCCTTGAACGACGCCTATCTGAGGATGCTTGCGGCCGCCACCGGCCGGCCGGTGCTCGCCAACAGGCTGAACAGCACGGGAACGAGCCTCGGCGCCGCCTGCCTCGTCGCGGGCGCCCGCGTTAAGAAGGGGGCCGAGCCGATACCGGCCGCAAAGCCGGACGCCTATGCGGCTTATGCCGAGGCATGGCGCCGGCGCACTGCCGCGCATGTCCGGAGTGATCCGTAAAGGAATCTCAGAAGACGGAAGTTCTGCTCGTTGCGCGGCCGTGCTCAAGATTGACGACGATCGATATCGCCGCCATTGCGAGCGTTGCGGTGATGATGGCGCCTATTCCAAGAACAATCATTGTTCACGTCCCGTGGCGCACCGTCATGATGCCGCCCTGTGCCTGAAGATGCTACTCAACGCATATTTCGCGCCATTACACCTGCATGTTTTGAATCGCAGCCGACACAAGAAACATGCAGCACTTCAAATGCTCTAGCGACCTCTGCCCGTCCGAAGAGAGACGCATGGCGCTGTATGCTTCGATACTGAACGTCAAACAGATCCGCAATTCTAAACTCTCATCATTGAAAACCTGTGGCTGCGTTCAAAGAAAACGTTGCATCGATAGTGGACGGCAAAGCTCCGGTTGAATTTTAGCGATTCCGGTTAAGAGGCAGGAGGCATTAACTTTCAAGCAAGGAATTAACCATAAACATGGTCCAACACGTCGGAATAGGAAGTCTCGACTTCTCCTCAAGGCATGATGCCGCACCGCCGTACCGGTTTCGGTCCGGTATCCACTTTCACTGAAATCACTGTGGGACGGACGATGGCGGGCGCTTCCGGGCGCGCTGCTCTCATCGGGTGGGCGTGACCGGCCGCCGGCGGCGGCCCTTCCCCAGCGGATTTCGAATGCGGGACGCATCAGCAGCGGGGACCAGCGTGAAACAGGAAGCGTCAGAACAGGCGAGAAAGGGCCAGGCGGGCAGCCTGCTGGAACGCCTGCGCTTTGCCGGTCTCGACGAGGATGCCTGCGCGCTGCTGCGCGATCACCGCCAGGCTCTTTCGCCACGCATCGAACTGGCGCTGCGAGCCCTCTCGCACCGCCTGCAGGCGAGCCCCGATGCGGCGCGCCACTTCGACAGCGACCGCCAGATCGACCGCCTGCACGATCTTCAGTCGTCGCACTGGAACGTGCTCACGGACGCCCGTTTCGACGGGCTCTATGCCGAGCGCGTGAAGGTGCTTGCCGATACTGAAAGTCGCATGGGTCTCGACCCGCGCTGGCAGATCGCCAGCCACGCGATCGTGCTCGAGCACCTTATCCTCGGTGCGATCGAGGATGCCTGGCCGAAATCGATCCTCTCCCTCGGCAAGGCACGCAGGAGGGAACTCCGCGACCTCGTCGCCGCTCTCGTGCGCACTGCCTTCGTCGATATGGAGATTGCAGTCTCGCTGCGTTTCAACACGCTGCGCCAGCAGCACCAGCGGCAGCTTTCGGAGCAGCGCCGGGACGACGAAAGCGAGTTGAAGACACTCTTTGCGGATTTTCTCCGGGCTCTGGGGGAGGGCGACTTGACCGCGCGTCTTCCGGAAGATGCGCCGGATACCTACCAGCCGATCGTGGCAGGCCTCAACACGGCATTGGGCCAGATCAGGGATGCGCTGCTCGCGGCCGACAAACGCGCCACGGCGGCCGAGGCCATCGTCTCGGACCTGCGCGGCAGTGCCGCCGAATTCTCGGGCAATGCCGGCGCAGAAGCGAAAGCCATCGACCAGCATCTCGTGAGCCTCGGCACCGTAACCGAGCGGATCCGCACCGGTTCGATCCGGATCGGCGAGACCGAGGCCCAGGCAAGCCGAACCCGCATCGCGGTGGAGCGCAGCGGCGAGATCGCCGGCCAGGCGATCTCGGCCATGGCGGACATCGAGGCTTCTGCCGAGAAAATCGGTCAGATCATCGGCGTGATCGACGAGATCGCCTTCCAGACCAATCTCCTGGCGCTCAATGCGGGCATCGAAGCCGCACGGGCCGGCGAAAGCGGCCGCGGTTTCGCGGTCGTCGCACAGGAGGTGCGTGCGCTCGCGCAACGCTCCGGCGAAGCGGCGCGCGAGATCAAGCAACTCGTGACCGGAACCAAGGGCCAGGTCGTGGCCGGCGTCGAGATCGTCGGCCGGACCCAGCACGCGATCAGCAGCATCGCCGAACAGGTAGTCTCCATAAACGAGGCCGTCACCGGCATTGCCCGCGAGGCGGAATGTCAGGTGAACGATCTCGCCTCCGCAACCTCGGAGATCGGCGGGGTCGCGCAGGCGATGAACCGAGGCGCCGCACTCGCGGGCGCGGCCCTCGCGTCGACCGACGATCTTCACGGCGTCATCGTGGAACTGGGCGAGACCATCCGTCGCTTTCATCTCGACCGTCAGGCGAGATCGGCCGCGAGCTTCGCCCCGCGGATGAGGATAGAGGCGCCGGAAGACGAGACCACGAGCCCGTTCGGCGAAGTCACGTCCGAACGTCATCTGGCCGGATGGCGGCGCTAGGTAGAGCATTTCAAGCGAGGGAAAAATGGCCAGCAGAAACTCCGCACGAAACACGCTGATGCTCGCTCCGGTTTTGGACCTGAACGAGGCAACGGTGCTGCATGAAAGGCTCCTGGCACTGAAAGGCGGCGCCGTGGCGATCGACGCGTCCGCGGTCGAGCGCGTTGGGGCGCTTTGTGTCCAGGTGCTCATGGCCGCCGCGAGAAGCTGGGAAGCGGATCGCCTGTCTTTCACCTTTGCCGAGGTGTCCGACGCTTTCATCAAGACGACACAGCTCATCGGGGCGGACATCGGTCCCCTGATGGCAAAGGAGATTTGAGCAATGAAGAAGAGAGTTCTGACTGTCGACGATTCCCGGACGATCCGGAACATGCTTCTCGTCACCCTCAACAATGCCGGATTCGAAACGATCCAGGCGGAGGATGGCGTCGAGGGCCTCGAGAAGCTCGATACGGCCAACCCCGACGTGATCGTAACGGACATCAACATGCCGCGCCTCGACGGCTTCGGCTTCATCGAGGGTGTGCGCAAGAACGATCGCTACCGTGCGGTGCCGATCCTCGTGCTGACCACCGAGAGCGATGCGGAGAAGAAGAACCGCGCGCGGCAGGCGGGCGCCACCGGCTGGATCGTCAAACCGTTCGACCCGACCAAGCTGATCGATGCCATCGAGCGCGTAACGGCCTGAAATCCGGGGACAGCCATCCAATGGATATGAACGAAATCAAAGAGATTTTCTTCCAGGAATGCGAGGAGCAACTCGCGGAACTGGAATCGGGTCTCCTCAAGCTCAATGACGGCGATCGCGATCCGGAAACGGTGAATGCCGTTTTTCGTGCGGTCCATTCCATCAAGGGCGGCGCCGGCGCCTTCGGGCTCGACGATCTCGTCTCCTTCGCGCATGTGTTCGAGACGACGCTCGACTGCGTTCGATCCAACAGGCTGGAACCCAATCAGGACGTCCTGAAAGTCATGCTGAGATCGGCGGACGTGCTTGCCGATCTCACCAACGCCGCCCGTGACGGCGGCGGCGTCGACGAGGCGCGCAGCCGGCAACTGATCAAGGAACTCGAAGCGCTCGCCAACGGCGAACTGCCGCAAGCCGCCGCCGAGTCCGCGCCGAAAACGACGCCGGCCGGCGTTGCCCCGGCTGCTCCGGTCGTCAACGAGGAAGGCTTCCAGCCCGTTGCCTTCTCCTTCGACGATTTCGAGACAGGCGACGAGCCGACGATCGAACCGTCCACCTATGAGATCGTCTTCAAGCCCAAGTCGGATCTTTATTCCAAGGGCAATGACGCCACGCTGCTCCTGCGCGATCTCTCGCGTCTCGGCGAAATGAGCATCCATTGCGACATGGACACTTTGCCGCCGCTGGACCGGATGAATCCGGAGGAGGCGTATTTCTCCTGGAAGATTTCGCTCAAAACCGACAAGGGCGAAGAGGCGATCCGCTCCGTGTTCGAATTCGCCGAGTGGGATTGCGAGCTCGACGTCGCGCTCGCCGGCGGTACGGTCGGGATGGACGAAGACCTGCCGATGCAGCCCGTCCCCTTCGACCTTTCGATCCTCGAGGACGAAGCCCAGGCGCCTGCCGGGGAAGAGGACCGGGCCGCCGCCAGCGAGGGCGACTCCCGGAATGCGGCCGTCGCGGCGGCGCAGACGGCGAGCAACGTCCTGCAAATGGCGCAGTCCACGGCGCGCGTCTCCCCGGAGAATGCCCGCAATTCCCAATCGGCATCGGCGGCACAGGCTGCCGCCCAGCAGGCCGCTTCCGCCGCGACCCCGACCATTCGCGTCGATCTCGATCGTGTCGACCGCCTGATCAACCTCGTCGGCGAACTCGTCATCAACCAGGCGATGCTGTCGCAGAGCGTGATCGAAAACGACACCAACGGCACGTCGTCGATCAATATGGGCCTGGAGGAACTGCAGCAGCTTACGCGCGAAATCCAGGACAGCGTCATGGCGATCCGCGCTCAGCCGGTCAAGCCGGTCTTCCAGCGCATGTCCCGCATCGTCCGCGAAATCGCCGACATGACCGGCAAGTCCGTCCGTCTCATCACCGAGGGTGAAAATACGGAAGTCGACAAGACGGTCATCGACAAGCTCGCCGAGCCGCTGACGCACATGATCCGCAACGCGGTCGATCACGGCCTCGAGACGCCTGAAAAGCGGGTTGCCGCGGGCAAGAACCCGGAAGGAACAGTGCGGCTCACGGCCAAGCACCGCTCCGGCCGCATCGTCATCGAGCTTGCCGACGACGGCGCCGGCATCAATCGCGAGAAGGTGCGCCAGAAGGCGATCGACAACGATCTCATTGCGGCGGACGCAAACCTTTCGGACGAGGAAGTCGACAACCTGATCTTCCACGCTGGTTTCTCCACGGCCGACAAGATCTCCGACATTTCCGGCCGTGGTGTCGGCATGGATGTCGTCAAGCGCTCCATCCAGGCACTCGGCGGCCGCATCAACATCTCTTCGAAGCCGGGCCAGGGCTCGATCTTCACCATGAGCCTGCCGCTGACGCTCGCCGTCCTCGACGGCATGGTGGTGACCGTCGCCAACCAGACGCTCGTCGTGCCGCTGACGGCAATCGTCGAGACGCTGCAGCCGGAGGCCTCTGCGATCCACAGCTTCGGTTCCAGCCAGCGGCTGATCTCGATCCGCGACTCCTTCTGCCCGCTCGTAGACGTGGGCCGCATCCTGAACTTCCGCGGGGCACAGGCCAACCCGGTCGAAGGCGTGGCGCTTCTCGTCGAATCCGAAGGCGGCGGCCAGCGCGCGTTGATGGTCGATGCCATCCAGGGCCAGCGGCAGGTGGTGATCAAGAGCCTCGAAGCCAACTACACGCATGTGCCCGGCATTGCCGCGGCCACAATTCTCGGCGACGGGCGCGTGGCACTCATCCTCGATGTCGACGCCATTGTCGCTGCGTCGCGCGGGCAATCCCTGAAACCTGAAATGTCTCTTGCTGCAGCCGGATAATTCCCATGACCAATGCCGCAAAACATCTGACCAATGGCGGACGGGAGCTGATCGCCTTCCGCGTCGGCGACCAGGAATTCTGCGTCAACATCATGTCGGTGCGAGAAATTCGCGGATGGACGCCGGCGACCCCGATGCCGCATGCGCCCGCCTACGTGCTCGGCGTCATCAATCTGCGCGGCGCCGTGCTGCCGATCGTCGATTTCTCCGCCCGGCTAGGCATGAAGGCGGCCGAGCCGACGGTTCGGCACGTGATCATCGTCGCGCAGGTCAAGAGCAGGGTGGTCGGCCTGCTGGTCGACGCCGTTTCCGACATTCTCACCGTCTCCGATCGCGATATTCAGCCGACGCCGGACATCGCGTCCGATTTCGAGCGGAGTTTCGCACGCGGCGTGTTGGCGATAGAGGGGCGCATGATCTGCCTCGTAGAGCTCGACTCGGTCTTCCCGAGCGAGGAAAGGGAGGCGGCATGAGGGTCCAGGCCAACATCGATCAGAGGCCGTATCCGGACGAATGTCTCGCGAGCGGAGAATATCCGCTGACCCGCCGCGATCTCACCGAGATCGCCGCGATGATCTACGCGGATGCCGGCATCTATCTCAACGAATCCAAGGCATCGCTCGTCTATTCGCGGCTTTCGAAGCATATCCGCAATCTCGGACTGAAGGGGTTCCGCGACTACTGCCAGCTCGTCGCTTCGCCTGCCGGTGCGGCGGCGCGCCGCGACATGCTTTCGCATCTCACGACGAATTTCACCCGCTTTTTCCGCGAGAACCATCATTTCGAGCACCTGAAAACAGACGTTCTGCCTGGTCTTATCGCCCGCGCGAAGAACGGCGGTCGCGTCCGCATCTGGTCTGCTGCGTGTTCGGATGGCCAGGAGCCCTATTCGATCGCGCTGACGGTGTTGTCTTTGCTGCCCAATGCTGCGGACTACGACTTCCGCATCCTCGCGACCGATATCGACCCGAAGATCCTGGCGCTGGCGCGGGCCGGCGCCTACGATGCGACGGCGCTCGAGACGGTGAACCCTGCCATGCGCAAGCAATGGTTCAGCGAGGTCGAAGCCGGCGGCCGCCGCAAGTGGCAGGTCGACGATCGCGTCAAGCGGCTGATCACCTTCAACGAACTCAATCTCATGGCGCAGTGGCCGATCAAGGGGCCGTTCGACGTGATCTTCTGCCGCAATGTCGTGATCTATTTCGACGAGCCGACGCAGATGAAGATCTGGTCGCGCTTCGCCGGTGTGCTGGACAATGGCGGGCACCTCTATATCGGCCACTCGGAACGTGTGTCGGGGGATGCCAAGGCGCTGTTCGACAATATCGGCATCACGACCTATCGCCATACCGGCAAGTTCCACGGGGGCCGGGCATGAGCGCTCCCGCACGTGTTCTCGTCGTAGACGACTCGGCCACCATGCGCGGCCTCATCTCCGCCGTGCTCAATGCCGATCCGGACATTGCGGTCGTCGGTCAGGCTGCCGACGCGCTCGAGGCGCGTCAGGCGATCAAGCAGCTTGACCCCGATGTCGTGACCCTCGACATCGAGATGCCGAACATGAACGGCCTCGAATTCCTCGACAAGATCATGCGGCTGAGGCCCATGCCGGTGATCATGGTCTCGACGCTGACCCATAGGGGCGCCGAAGCGACGATCGCCGCGCTCGAGATCGGCGCCTTCGACTGCGTCGGCAAGCCCCAGCCGGGGGATACGCATCCGTTCCGCGATCTCGCCGAAAAGGTCAAGGCGGCCGCGCGTTCGCAGCGCAAGTCCATGATCACCAGCAACAGGGCGGCCGCGCCGGCGGCGACAGCCGTTTCCGACTACCGGGCAGGGCGCAAGATCGTCGCGATCGGAGCCTCGACCGGCGGGGTCGAGGCGCTGATCACGGTCTTGCAGAAGTTCCCGGCGAATTGTCCGCCGACGGTGATCACGCAGCACATGCCGCACACCTTCACCAAGAGCTTCGCCGAACGGCTGAACCGGCTTTGCGCCCCGACGGTCCAAGAGGCGACGGATGGCGCGCGGCTCGAGGTCGGCAGGGTCTATCTGGCGCCCGGCGGCGAACGCCATCTTGAGGTCCATAATGCCGCAGCACCCTGCTGCCGACTGGTGGATCATCCGCCGGTCAACGGACATCGTCCCTCGGTCGACGTGCTGTTCGATTCCGTCGCCGAACTGGCGGGCCGGAACGCCATCGGGGTGATTCTCACCGGAATGGGCCGCGATGGCGCCGCCGGTCTCCTGAAATTGCGGCATGCCGGAGCACGCACCTTCGGTCAGAACGAAAAGACCTGTGTCGTCTACGGCATGCCGCGCGTCGCCTATGAATTGGGCGCGGTCGAAACGCAGCTCCCCCTCGGATCGATCGGGGAGGAGATTTTGAAGACGGCGGCTGCCCGAAAAGAAGGAATCGAATAATGTCTCTCGCCGAAAAGATAAAAGTTCTGATCGTCGACGATCAGGTCACGAGCCGTCTGCTCCTGGGCGACGCACTGCAGCAACTCGGCTTCAAGCAGATCACCGCGGCCGGTGACGGCGAGCAGGGCATGAAGATCATGGCTCAGAATCCCCATCATCTGGTGATCTCGGATTTCAACATGCCGAAAATGGATGGGTTGGGCCTGCTCCAGGCGGTGCGTGCAAACCCCGCCACCAAGAAGGCGGCCTTCATCATTCTGACGGCACAGGGCGACCGCGCGCTGGTGCAGAAGGCGGCTGCGCTCGGCGCCAACAACGTGCTGGCAAAGCCGTTCACGATCGAAAAGATGAAAGCCGCGATCGAGGCCGTGTTCGGGGCACTGAAATGAACACCGAGGCTGCCGGGAGGCGCGTCCATGTCATTCAGGGCGAGTTCAAGGTCGTCAACGATCCGGATATCGTGCTTTCGACCATTCTCGGTTCCTGCGTGGCCGCCTGCATGCGCGATCCGGCGGCCGGCGTCGGCGGCATGAATCACTTCCTGCTGCCGGGATCGGCGACCTCGCCGAGTTCCGGCGCGGACGCCACGCGCTACGGCGTGCACCTGATGGAGCTTCTCATCAACGGCCTTCTGAAGCAGGGGGCGCGCCGCGACCGGCTGGAGGCGAAAATCTTCGGCGGCGCCAGGACGATTGCGCGTTTCTCGAACGTCGGCGAGCAGAATGCCGCCTTCGCACGCCAGTTCCTGATGGACGAGGGTATCCGCATCGTCGGCGAAAGCACTGGCGGCGACCACGGGCGCAAGCTCGAATACTGGCCGTCGTCCGGGCGCGCGCGCCAATATGCCCTGACAGGCGTGGAGGCACAGCGGGCGCTTCAGATGGACCAGAGGCCCGCCGTGCCGAAGCCGGCCGAAAGCTCCATCGAATTCTTCTGATCATACCGGCCGAGGCCATGTGAGGAAACAATGCAGAAAGACCACAACCAGCCTCACGCGGAAGAATCGCTGCCGGACGTGCTGATGCGCGTCGTCACGGAGCTCCACGACGTCGCCTATCTGATCGAGCGCATAGAGCCTCAACTCATGAGCGATGACGGCGCCGGCGCGGACAGGATCATGGTGCTGCAGGGCATCGACCTCGCGGTGCAGAAGACGCGCGGGCTCGCGGAGTTCATCGATACCATCACCGCCTCCATTCCCGACACCTGTCTGGTGGACGTCACCACCGCGGTGAACCTCGTCAACCTTGCCGACATGAAGAAGGCGCTCGGCAGCGGTATCCTCCGGCATGGGCATTCGCAGCCGCTGACCAAGGCGGCTGGCGACTTCGAGGCCTTCTGAGGTCGCCCGCCCCTCACCCTAACCCTCTCCCTCTCCCCGCGCGCGGCTAGGGCCTGTATACATCTGACCCTCCCGCGGGACCATTGCCTTGGGGCAGACGACATTGGTTTGACCTTCGCATGCCCAAAACGATGCCACGGGCAGAACGCAGAAGGGGAAGCGGGCCCCGCCGCAAATATTCTCCCCCCTTGTGGGGACGACAAGCGGCTTGACCTTCACCTATCCCAAACGATGCCATCGGCAGACCGCAAAACTGGAAGCCAGCCGGTTTCTCCCCACGGCTCGGCTCCCGCCAGAGGAGCAGATATGTATATACCCTAGCGCAGGCAGGGAGAGCGGACATGTGGAGCATGCCTCTTGTCCCTTCGCCCCGCTTGCGGGCTACGGCATGCACATATCTCTTGCGCGCCGGTGCGGCGGATACTGCTCATGAAAGGGATCCCTCGGGAACCCAACCGCCTCAACCCCGCTCGGTCGGGATTGCCCCTCAACCGGCTGCCGCCACCTTCTCCCCGCAGGCGGGGAGAAGGGATATGCCGCGCCCGCTCGCTCCCTCGGGCGGGCGGTGAATGCGGGGTTCAGTTGGCGCCGCTTGTCCCTTCTCCCCGCCTGCGCGGGGAGAAGGTGGCGGCAGGCGGATGAGGGGCGGGTGACCGCTAATGCCAATGTTAGCGCATACGGGTTTGATCCCAAGGACCCATCCGCAAGCCTCGCCACTGCTGGAAATACAGATGCCGCCACTCCGGAGTAAGTCCGCGAAGGGCTGGACAACAAGAGATATGTGCATGCCGTAGCGCTTGCGGGGGGGAAGGTGTCGGCAGGCGGATGAGGGGCGGCCGCGCGGCCGGAGCGGTGCGCTGCGCGACAGTTCGCCGATGCCTGCCCTTCGCCAAGTTCGCGCAAGTTTCGTGGCCTAGCTTCGCTTCCGGGGCTGGTAGATTCGCGGCTAATGCAGAACGGCTGAGCGCAGGCCGTTTTCCAGCAAACCCGAATGTTGGATCTGCGCAGGGTACCGACCGGATAATCGGAGCGGGTGCCTTGCGATACTGGGTGCGGAAACAGAATGAATCTGTTCGATCAATTCTCGACGTTCACGAAAAATCTGAGCAATCTCGGACAAGGAAAGCTCATTGCGCTTGCCGTGGCTGGCGTCGTGGCGATCGGCTTCGTCCTCGGTGCCGGTATCTATGTCAACCGGCCGTCCTTCGAGACGCTCTATGTCGGTCTCGAACGCAGCGACGTCACCCAGATCAGCATTGCGCTTGCGGAGGCCAATGTCGACTTCGAAGTCGGCACCGACGGCGGCAGCATCCAGGTGCCCGTCGGCATGACCGGCAAGGCCCGTCTGCTGCTTGCCGAGCGCGGCCTGCCGAGCAGCGCCAATGCCGGTTACGAGCTCTTCGACAATGTCGGTTCGCTCGGGCTGACGTCCTTCATGCAGGAAGTGACCCGCGTTCGGGCGCTCGAGGGCGAAATCGCCCGCACGATCCAGCAGATTTCCGGCATCGCCGCCGCACGCGTCCACATCGTCATGCCGGAGCGCGGCAGCTTCCGCAAGGCAGAGCAGACGCCGACGGCCTCGGTCATGATACGGGCAAGCGCCACGGTCGGCCGTAGCGCTGCGTCCTCCATTCGGCATCTGGTCGCGTCTTCCGTGCCGGGCCTCGATGTCGACGACGTCACCGTCCTCGATTCGACCGGCCAGCTGCTCGCATCCGGTGACGACCCGTCGAACAGCGCGCTCAATCAGTCACTCGGCGTCGTCCAGAACGTCCAGTCCGATCTCGAAAAGAAGATCGACAATGCTCTCGCGCCATTCCTCGGGATGGACAATTTCCGCACCAGCGTCACCGCCAGGCTCAACACCGATGCGCAGCAGATTCAGGAGACTGTCTTCGATCCGGAATCGCGCGTCGAGCGCTCGACGCGCGTGATCAAGGAAGAGCAGAAGTCCAGCCAGCAGCAGCCGGACAATGCCGCCACGGTACAGCAGAACGTCCCCCAGGCGGCGCCGCGCGGCGGAGCCGGTCAGCAGTCGAGCGACGAGGCTGAGAAGAAGGAAGAGCAGACGAATTACGAGATCAACAGCAAGACGATCGCCACCGTCAAGAACAGCTATTCGATCGAGCGGCTGTCGATCGCGGTCGTCGTCAATCGCGGGCGCCTCGCGGCCATGGCCGGCGAACCGGCAGATCAGGCGAAAATCGATGCCTATCTCCAGGAGATGCAGAAGATCGTTTCCTCCGCCGCCGGGATAGATCCGGGTCGCGGCGACGTCGTGACGCTGAACGCCATGGATTTCGTGGAGACACAGCTCCTCGACCAGGCGGTGCCGGGCCCGGGGATCATGGAAATGCTGACGCGCAACCTCGGCGGCATCATCAACGCGCTCGCCTTCGTCGCGGTCGCCTTCCTGGTGGTATGGTTCGGGATGCGGCCGCTTGCCCGCCAGCTGGGCTTCGGCGGACAGGCGGGCAAGCTCGAAGGCGAAGCCGCCGGGCTCGAACTGCCGGACTTCTCGCCGGCCGGCGCCGGCGCAGGGGGCGCCCTCATGGAGGGCTTCGGCTCCGACTTCGGCTTCGACGGCGGCAACGACCTGCTCAATCTCGGCGACGAGGCCGGCTTCAACCGCCGCGTCAAGGAAGGGCCGGAGCGGCGCCTCGCCCGGATGGTAGAGATCAGCGAAGAGCGGGCAGCGAAGATACTGCGAAAATGGGCAGTCGACCGAGCGGCGTGAAAGATGCCGGCGGAAACCTGAATTGGAACGAAGTCCCGCCCAACAGGCGGGACTTGCCCGTTGCGGGCGCGCCTCGATCCGGCCCGCGCCGGCGCAGCGGGCCTTCCGGGAGTATTGGCGAGTCTAGCTCCGGCTGGCGATGACGCGGAGGAGTCTGGCTAAAGAATCCGCCCCGCGTCCGGAATCACGTCCGATGGCCGTCGGCAAATTTAAACCAAATTTTAATTAATTTAGATTCACGCGGCGCTCTCCATGCTGCGGCTTGCGCAGCCCGTTACTCCGCGTTGTTTGCTGGTTCCGGAGTTGCATTAAAATATATCTTCGAAAGAGGTGAATATAATTTGGTGAACAGACTTTCCGCATTCCCGGCGTTGCTGTCAATAACCCCGGCAGGATTTGATGCATTTCGGCAACATTCCCCGGCTTAAAGTAAGTCTTGGATGAAGAGTTGAGGCGTCCCGCGAGCAACTGATCTGCAACGAAAAGGCGAACTCCCGTCCGATGTCACGGATTTTCAACTGCACGGCCACGCACAGCGATCGCCGGATGCCGTTAATAATCAATGCCTTGATTAGCGAATCGGTCGGAGAAGAAGCGCGCCCGGCCGCCCGCCAGCTCACGCACACGTGAATGCGCTGGGCAAGGTTGCCAAGTAACCGCGCAACTGGATGCCCTGTCTTTTTGGGGGCGGCGATGTACAGTTTAGCAATTGATTCGCGTCCTGATACTCGCTTGGTGGCAAGAATACCGGCGAAGCCGGCTGTCGGGGACGACAGGGCAAGCGTGACATTTCAGGGCGTCGAATCCGGCACGGGGGCTGAAAGTCATGGAAATGTCGCGGTCGGACGCAGTCTGGTCTTCGGAGACCGCTGCGCCGCGGGTGTGTGGACGCAAAATATCAAGGGAGCAACTGATCCGAAGGCTTGGGGAAGTGGCCTCGGGCGCGGGTCTCGGCAACGGATTGGCAGCGCTGACGGAGTATGTCGGCGCAACCCATTACCTTCTCGCCCGGCACGATGTCTCGCAGGACGGCGGACTTGATTTTGTCGTCTGTTCCGACTGGCCGTTCGACATCGTTCGGCGCCTTTCGGGCATCATCGCCGGGCTCCATGCAAAGATCACCGAACTGGAAAAGTGCCTCGCCCAACTGCAGCCGGCCTTCCATACGATGCCCGACGATATCGGCTTGCCGCGGGGGGTCAGCCGGAGCTATTGCGCCGTGACCTTCAGCGTGGGGCGCACGCGGTTCTCCTTGATGCTGCTCTTCCCCGAGGACGTGATCCTCTCCCAGGAGGCGCTGCGCGACATCGCGGTGCTTGCCGGCTATGTCGCCAGTCATAAGATCAAAGCCGATGTGCGTCACGATAGGGAATGCGAACTGACCGAGCGCGAGCTCGAATGTCTGTTCTGGATTGCCGAAGGCAAGACGAGCGATGAGATCGCCGTCATACTCGGGATCTCCCGCAACACGATCAACAATTACATCACCAGCGTAATGCGCAAGACGGCGACGCGAACGCGGTCGGAAGCGATCGCCCACGCCGTGCGCAACAATCTGGTTTAGGAGCGGTGACGATGGCTTATCTCGCGACCGAAGATCGCGACGACGCCGGCCGGTCGGGCCGTAACGCCCGCGCGGCGCGGGCAGCGACTCTGGTGACGCGCTTGCAGGCCATGCAACGGCAGATCAACGCGAAGAATTTCGCCGTTCTGCGAACGAATGGCAGGGGCCTTCCTGCAACGCGCAAGCTCACCTGCGTCCTCCACAACTGGGGAGCCTCTTGCGAGGAAAACGCGCGTGATCTGATAATGCTCTATGGCGACGAACTGCTCCAGCATCTCGATCTTTCCTTGCTGCCGGTCCTCTGGAACGGTCAGGGCGAGCATCAGACCGCCGAAGTCTCGGATTTCGGCCCGTTCACACGGCGGCTGAGGGAGCGCAAGCTTCCCTATTCGGGCATCGCCTTTCCGATACGGCTTGGCGCGCAGGGCAATGGCTATGTGATGTTCGCCGGAAGCTACATCGATGCTTCGGGCGAACAGATCGTGGAGCTTCACGGCCGCAGCGCGCAGATCATGGCAGACCTCCTGGCCGCCGACGAGAAGCGTCTGTTCAAGGCGGAGGCCTTGAGCGATCGCGAAATCGCCTGCCTGCAAATGGCCGGCGACGGACATATCAGCGAGGAGATCGCCGAGAAGATGGGTCTCTCGGTGCACACGGTGAATGCCTATCTCGGGGCCGCGACGACGAAGCTCGACTCCGTCAACCGGATCCAGGCGATCGCCAAGGCGATCCGCCTCGGCTATATCAGCTAGCCAGCTCCTCAGCTCGCCAGGGGCAGCGGATAGGTTTTGACGAACTTCGATTCTGCCAGGCTCTTGGCGAGAAAGGCGGTATTCTCGTCCGGATCGCCCGAGGGCTGTTGAAAGTTGATGTGGCTGATCTCGATGCCGGCCGTATCGCCCGCGAGCACGAGGCGCGCATAGACCGTGACGCCGCGGGGCTTCAGTTCGAGGTCGAGGATGACCTCCGGGCGACTGTCCCAGTCGAGATTATAGTTGCCGCCGAGGCCGAAGTTCACGGTGCCGGGCAGGAAGTAGAGCTCTGCCGCCGATTCCACCAAATCGGCGATGCTCGCATAGGACTCGAAGCGCAGGAGCGCGATGAAATCCGCAGCATCGATGAGGCGCAATTCGGTCGCAACCGGACGGATCGCCTCCGCAACTATCTGTTCTCGTTCTTCGGAGAATTGGCACTTTTTCAAGATCATGTCACCCGTCTTTGTTGCGGCTGAGCTGCATAAACCCGGTGAATCAGTTCGGCGACTGCCTTGTAAAACACCGGTGGAATGACACTATCCACCGAGACTTGTGCAAACATGGAGCGTGCAAGCGGCGGATCCTCGAAGACGGGGATGCCGTTCTTCTCCGCAATTTCGCGAATCTTCAGGGCCACCAGGTCCTTTCCCATAGCCACGACGACCGGCGCGTCACTCTCCTCGCGCACATAACGCAGGGCTACGGCATAGTGGGTCGGGTTGGCGATGATCAGGGTTGCGCGCGGAACCGAGGAGATCATCCGCTTGCGCGCGCGGTCGCGCTGCATCGATCTGAGCCGCGATTTGACGATCGGGTCGCCCTGCGATTGCTTCAGCTCGTCCTTGACCTCCTGCCTCGTCATCCTGAGCTCTGTGTACCAGTGATGGCGCGTCCAGAAGAGGTCGACGATGGCGAGCGTCGCGGTGGCGAAGAGAACGACGATGATGATCTGCTTGAGGTCGGAGATCATCGTCGTGAAGATCGTCACCGGATCGGAGAACATCATGTCGAGCGTGGCGAAATAATCGTTCCAGAGCACGAGGACGACGACGATCGAAACGACAATTATCTTGAACAGCGACTTGCCGAATTCCACCAGCCCCTGAACGCCGTAGATCCGCTTGAAACCGGCCGCGGGCGATACCCGGTTCCATTTCGGCTGGATGCGGTCGAGGACCGGCCGCGGCAGGTTCTGGAAGATCGACGATCCGACGCCGAAGAGGATGAGCAGGATGAAAACCGGCAGAACCAGCGCGGCGCATTTCAGAACGACATGCGAAATCAGG
This sequence comes from Ensifer sp. D2-11, assembly GCF_054161295.1. NCBI lineage: Bacteria > Pseudomonadati > Pseudomonadota > Alphaproteobacteria > Hyphomicrobiales > Rhizobiaceae > Ensifer > Ensifer sp. D2-11. Next base: position 2,596,846 of record NZ_CP096433.1, on the reverse strand, counting down.
GCGACGGCGTCCGTTGCCGTATCGAGCCTCCAGGCTTCCGGCTGCTCGAAAATGTCCTTCAGCGCCTCGGCCATGTTTGCCGCGCCGTCCGAAAGGAAAAAGACGACGAAAATGTAGATTGCCAGCGTCGAGGCGAAAGCGGTCACCTCACGCGAGAAAGGGACGTTGCCTTTTTCGGTCGCGTCGGAAATCTTCTTTTCCGACGGCGCTTCTGTTTTACTGTCCTTGTCCTGCTCTTCCGCCATGAACCAGCAAGCTCCTCAGCAGGCGACAATCTGAACGACGCTTCCGGTTACCGCTCGACCCGAATTCGCGAGGGAATCGTGGCAGCAGACGCAAGCGCACGCTGTTGTGGTGAACCCGGACAGGTCCCTGCGCAAGGGTGGGTGTGCGGCAGCCCGCGCGGGTCAACAGAAATCGGAAACCAAACGCGATATACCGGCAGGCTGGAGGCGTCAGGCGGCCTCCGGCTCCTTTTCCTTGAGCTCGAGCTGCCCGCTTGCGGAGAGGCGAATCGCCTCCTGGGTGATCGAGCGCCTCGCGATCGCGATATCGCGCGGATTGATGCCGGCATCGCCGGCGGCGAGGTCCGATTCGATCATGCGCCGCTGGCGGGCGCCGATGGAGGCGAGGATAGACTCGCGCAACTCCGCCGCAGAACCTCTGAGCGCCATGGTGATGACGTCGGTGGAGACGTCGTTGAAGAGCTGCACGCGGCTCCGCTGCGGCATGAAAAGGATGTCGTCGAACAGGAATATCTTCGGCCGCACCTTCTTGACCGAATCGGTGCTGATCGTTTCGAGCGAGGCGAGCAGCGTGTCGACCTGCGGCTTCTCGAGTTCGTTCATCACTTCGGCGATCTTCGCCGGGCCGGGCGAGTTGCGATCGGCCTCCATCTCTTCGATGATTTCGATAACCCGGGCCTCGATGATCGCCGCCGCCTTCGGGTTGACGTTCTTGATGTTGACGGCACGGTTGAGAATCTCGGGCCGCTGCTTGTCGGAAAGCTGCAGCAGCACCTTGGCGCCGAAGCTCGACGGCATCATCGACAGAACATAGGCGATCGTCTGCGGATGTTCCCGGGCGAGCAATTGCGCGATGATCACCGGATCGCAATCCATCAGCCGGTCCCAGATGCTCGCCTCGTAGGACTGGAAGGTGGCCCGGCGGCCGAGGAGCCCGTCCACCTCGTCCGGCGTCAGGCCCTCTTCGAGAATGCTCTCCATGGCCTTGGCATTGTCCATGAGGCCTGCACCTTCGGTGAAGAGATCCTCGAACTCGTTGACGAGGGCTTCGAGCTCGTGCGGCGGGACGGCTCTGAGGGACTGTGCCGCGGCGATTATGGCCTGCAGCTCGCTCTGGGTGAAGAATTTCAACAGCTTCCCGGCAATCGACTTGCCCATGGCGAGCAGCACCGCGGCCGCCTTTTCCGTCTGGCTCAACGGTTGTGCAAGCGCCTGAGCCTGTGCCTCGAAACTTCCGAAATCCGTCATGGATTCATCCCCGCCCGGTCATCGGGCTTCTAGTGAGTTGAAACGGGATGCGGGCGGAAAACCGCTTACACCTTTCCTCATCCCGCTCTATTTCTTAGTGCCCTTGATCTCCAGGAGCTTGACGCCGAAGCGGGTCACATCGCCCTCGAGAACGGTGATTTCTCCGCGGCCGATCACCCGGCCGTTGACCATGATCTCGACCGGTTCGCCGATCTTGCGGTCGAGCGCGATCGTTGCGCCCTCGGTAAGCGCCATGAGACCGGAGACCTGCATGCGGCTGGTCCCGAGCACGATCTGGACATCGATCGGGATGTCCATGATCAGGTCCATGTTGGCGGTCATTCCGCTGCCGGGCGCTGTTTCACCGGCAGTCGGTGCCGCGTCGAAATCCCCTCCGGCAAAACCGGAGTCCGCGTCGAAGCCGCTGGCTGCCCCGGTTTCCGCGAGGCCGCCGCCGAAGCCGGCAGCGAAATCGCCGCCGAATCCAGCACCGTCAGTGGAACCGAAGTCGCTGCCGAAATCCATGGGCTGTTCGAGCGGCCCGGCTGCGGAGAAATCCGCGCCGAAGTCAGCCTCGCCGTCCTTCTTGAGAACGCCGCGCAGGTCGTCGATCGCCTGGTCGAGCTCGGCATCTGCCGCGAATACGGCCGGTTCTGCGATGGGTGCTGCTTTCTTGGGTGCCATGTGCCGAATATTCCAGTTGAAGCTTGCCTCAGGCATTCTGCCGGGCGAGGGCGGATTAACTCATGATGTGGCGAAGGATGTCCTGCTCGGAGCCGTGGGTATCCTTGACCCGGACCGTGTATCGCGATCCGGAACGGCCGAACTCGCAGACATAGAGGTCGCGCCCGTTGGCGCTCACCTCCACGCGGACATCCTGCCCGTCGTGGAAAGGGATGACGTCCCCGGCCTGCAGGCGGCTGAGCGTGTCGAGCGTCAGGCTTTCCAGCCGGATGCGGGCCTCGAGCGCGACGGCCGATCGGCGGACCTGCTCCTCCAGCTGTTCCGTCCATTCGGTCTTCGCATTCCGGTCCTCGCCCGCACCCTTCCGAGAAACGATCCGGGTCTTGAGGAGCGTGCTTTGCGGGACGATGACCGAGAAGGTGGAGAGCACCGGCCCGAGGCCGATGGTCATGTCGATCGAGGCTGCGAAGACATCTTGGAGCACCGGATCGGGCTTTGCCCGTTCCGCGCTGTTGTACGGGCGGCCGACGACGGGCTCGAACCCGCCGGGCGCGTTCACCGCGGTGCGCAGGACCTCGGCGATGCCGTGAAATACCGGCAAGGCGACATCGATCTCGATCTTCGACAGAGAGCGCGGCGCGGGTTCCTCTATGCTCGTGGGTTCGGCCCCGAGCAGAGCCTCGACGAGTGCGATCAGAACCGGGCTGTCGCAGCCGACCTGGAAGTCCGCGCACCAGTTGCGCAGTGAAAGATCGCCGAGCAGGACTCCGTCTCCGAGAGCCGCGATAAGATCGTTGCGGAGGCCTGTCCGGAAGCCCGCATAGGCGATCGTGACGTCGCATCCGGTCTCCGATTGCAGGACACCGGGCAGGCGTTCATCGAAGACCTGCGCCAGCTCGAGAGCGGTTCGGCCGATGACCTTGTCATCGCCGAGCGCGCCGGTCATGCGCGCGATCAGCCTCCTGTCGAATGCATGGACGTTCGATGCGGTGCTTGTGCTCATGTCAGGCCGCCTTGCTTTCGCTGCCGCCGCCGGGATTCATCATTTCCTGTTCGACCGCATCGATGGACGGCCGCTCATAGGCGGAGATGGTCTTGCGGCCGTATTCGAGTGCCACCTGCGGAACCGAGCCGTTCATGTAGGCAAGCAGCGTCTGCTTGACGATGACATAGAGACGGTTCTGCTTTTCCCGCACGGACTTGATGTTTGCGACGAGGGGCCCGACGATCGAATAGGAAAGAAACACGCCGAGCAGCGTTCCGACGAGCGCGGCGGCGATCTTGGCGCCCAGCACCTCCGGCGCCTCGCTGATCGCGCCCATTGCCTTGATGACGCCGAGAACCGCGGCGACGATGCCGATCGCGGGCAGAGCATCGCCCATGGTCGTCATCGCGTGGTAGCACTTCATCTTGTCGTGGGTGATCGTCTGGATTTCCTCGTCCATCAGCGCCTCTATCTCATGCGAGCGGGCGTTGCCGATGATGATCAGGCGCACATAATCGCAGATGAAGGCGGTGAGCTCCTTGTTCTGCAGGACGGTGGGTGCGGACTGGAAGATCGAAGACTCTTCCGGATTGTCGATGTGGCTCTCGATCTCGTTGCGGGATTTTGTCCTCAGGTCGCGCATCAGGCTGTAGAGCACGCCGAGCGTGTCGAGGTATTCGCGTTCCTTCGGCACCTTGTGCCTGAAGGCCTCGCCGAGTGCCTTGCCGGTGTCTTTGACCACCTTCATCGAGTTGGCCATGATGAAGCCGCCGATGCCGGCCCCGCCGATGATCATCAGCTCGAAGGGCTGGTTGAGGACTTCCAGGTGGCCGCCCATCGCCATGTAGCCGCCGAGGATACAGCCGAAAGTCACAAGAAGCCCGATGATGATGTTCATGCCGATACCTGTCGCGATCGTGAATTTCCTCCGATGAAATAGGGTTCGATCCTTGCGTGAGGCTGGCCGCGGAAACCCCGCGTCCGGGACAGGTTCGCGCAAGCCAACGCCGTCAGGGTTGGCCAGGGTCGGACCGCAATCGCGTCCGGTCCCGACAGTTGGCGCGGGCGGAAGACCGCGCACACATTTCTCATCCCGCTTCATTGCGACAGGCGAGCCGATCGTGACGACGACCTATACGAGCTACAGGCTGATCACTGCGGATCTGACGAAATCGCTGGAACGCGTTTCGGCGCAGCCGGACGTCGCCCGCGAGACGGAGTACTACCTGTCGAAGATCGGCAGCATCAAAACGCTCGACGATTTCTTCGCCGACAGCCGGCTCTACAACTACGCGATGAAGGCGCACGGCCTCGAGGACATGGCCTATGCCAAGGCCTTCATGCGCAAGGTGCTCGCCGAAGGCATCGACAGTGACGACGCCTTTGCCAACAAGCTGGCCGACGGGCGCTACGAGGCGCTGGTCGAGTCGTTGAATTTCGCCCGGCACGGCGAAGCCGCCACTGCCTTCGAGCGGGCGCAGAAGGGTGTGGCCGAAAAATATACGCGCCAGACGCTGGAGCAGAAGGCCGGCGAGGAAAACACCGGCGTGCGGCTGGCGCTCTATTTCCAGCGCATGGCGCCGACGATCGCCAATGGCTACGAAATCATCGCCGACGAGGCCCTCTCGCATGTGGTCCGAACCGTCCTGCAGCTGCCGGCCGAATTCGCGGCCGCCGACGTGGATCGCCAGGCTGAGGCCTACGAGGCGGCGATCGATTTCAAGGATTTCCAGGACCCTCAGAAAATAGCCGAGTTCCTGGACCGCTTCACCGCTCTTTGGGAAATCGACAATTCCTCCGACGGCTATGACCCACTTGCGGTTTTCGGCGCGTCGAGCGGCTACGGAATTTCTCCCGACCTGCTCCTGACCATCAACAATCTGAAACTCGGGGGACGCTGATTTGCAGACCGGTCTCTATGTCGCGCTTTCGTCGCAGATGGCGCTTGAAAAGCGCCTGAACACGCTTGCCGACAATATTGCCAACTCCAACACGGTCGGCTTCCGCGCGACGGAAGTGAAGTTCAACCAGGTGCTGGGCGACACCAAGCCGACAAAGGTCTCCTATGTTTCGGAGGGCGAGGAATTCCTGAGCACCAAAACCGGCGCGCTCGCGCGCACCGGCTCCGCACTCGATTTCGCCATCAAGGGTGACGCCTGGTTCTCGATCGACACGCCCGGCGGCCCGGCGCTGACGCGCGACGGCCGGTTCACCCTGACGGAGACCGGCGAGCTCGTAACCATCAAGGGATATCCGGTGCTCGACGCCGGCGGCGCGCCGATCCAGCTGAACGGCGGTGCCGGTGAAATTGCCGTCGGTGCCGATGGTGCCATTCACCAGAACGGCGTCCAGATCGCCCTGCTCGGGCTTTACGAGGCGGATTTCAGCAAAGGCTTCATGCGTTACGACAACAGTTCCGTTATGCCGGCCGCCCAGCCGGAACCGGTCGTTGACCGGTTCGACGTCGGCGTGATGCAGGGCTTCCTGGAGGGGTCGAACGTGAACGCCATACAGGAAATGTCGCAGCTGATCATGATCACCCGCGCCTTCGACAACGTCACCGCGCTTATGCGCGACAGTGAGGGATCGCTCGATAAGGCCATCGAGACGCTCGGCGGCAGCCGTTGACGGTTCTATCGACGGAATTTGGGGCGGGACGGAACGGAAAGCCGGATGGCACGCGAAGCCGCTGAAAAAACTGCAACATCGACGTCGCTCGCGGCGCTCGCCGGGCTGGTCGAGCGCTATGCAAATCCCGACTTTGCCATCGCACCGGGCGGTCATGTCCAGACGATTTCGCCGGGGCATTACACGGTCAGCGGCCTGTCGCGGCACGTCCGGCTCGGGGACTTCGTGGCGCACAAGAGCACGACCGGCACCCATCTCGGCGAAGTCGTCCGCGTCGAGCCCGAGCGGGTGGTCGTCTGCCCGATCGAACCGGGGGACCCGATCGGCATCCATGACGTCGTCATCCGCAAGGGCGCCTTCCGCATAGCGCCGACCGACAACTGGTGCGGCCGCACCATCAATGCGCTGGCCGAGCCGATCGACGGCCTGGGCGCGCTGCTGCAGGGCGACATCCGCCGCTCGATCGCGAACACCGCGCCGCCATCCATGACGCGCAAGCGGGTGGAGCAAGGCTTCAGGACGGGCGTGCGGGCGATAGACATCTTCTCCCCGCTCTGCCTCGGGCAGCGCCTCGGCATCTTCGCGGGCTCCGGCGTCGGCAAATCGACGCTGCTTTCCATGCTGGCCCGCGCCGACGCCTTCGACAAGGTGGTGATCGCCCTGGTCGGCGAGCGCGGCCGCGAAGTGCGCGAATTCATCGAGGACACGCTGGGCGACAATCTTTCGAAATCGGTCGCCGTCGTCGCCACCAGCGACGAGAGCCCGATGCTGAGAAAAATGGCGCCGCTGACCGCGGTCACGATTGCCGAACATTATCGCGACAAGGGCGACAACGTGCTGCTCATCGTCGACAGCGTCACGCGTTTCGCCCATGCGATCCGTGAGGTGGCGACGGCAGCGGGGGAGCCGCCGATCGCCCGCGGCTATCCGGCCTCGGTCTTCACCGAATTGCCGCGGCTGCTCGAGCGCGCCGGGCCCGGCGCCGAGGGAGCCGGCACGATCACGGCGATCATTTCGATCCTGGTCGATGGCGACAATCACAACGACCCGGTCGCCGACTCGGCGCGCGGCATTCTCGACGGGCACATCGTCCTCGACCGAAGCCTTGCCGAAGAGGGGCGCTACCCGCCGGTCAATCCGCTCGCCTCCATCTCGCGTCTTGCCCGAAAGGCCTGGACGCCGGACCAGGAGAAGCTGGTTGCCCGGCTGAAATCCTTGATCCACCGCTTCGAGGAAACCCGGGACCTCAGGCTCATCGGCGGCTACCGGCCGGGCGGCGACGCCGATCTCGACATGGCGATAAAGCAAGTGCCGGTCATCTACGACGTCTTGAAGCAGATGCCCGGCGAACGGCCCGCCTTCGACGCCTTCACGGACCTCGCCAACGCGCTGAAGGCAGCCGCGATGGGCAATCAGCCGGGCGCCGCCGGCCTGCGCGGAAGGGGATGAAATTGACGGACTTCGATGCAGACGAGATCGTGCGCCAACGCCGCCGCGAAACCCGGATGCCGCTGATCGACAAGATACTCGGTGCGATCGGCCTGGCCATGGCTGCCTGTGCGACGTTCCTGCCGTGGTACGTCTATCTGCATCCGGAGAAATTCTCGATGCCGTCGCTCTGGCAGGGAACGACGCGCGATCTGCCGGAGCGCCCGGACCGGCAGATCCTGTCGGTGTCGCCGCTGGCAATGACGGACATGGACGAGGAGACCGCCGCCGCGGTCGATCGCCTGACGACGGCGACGGTGCCGGGGCTCGATCAGGATCCCGCCGAAGGCACGGACATGGGGGCTCCCGATCAGCCGTTCCCCGGAAAAGAGAGCTTCAAACTCATGCACGTCGCCAATGGCCGCGCGCTCATCGAGGACGCGAGCGGCATGTATATCGTCCGTATCGGTTCGGTGTTGCCGGACAACAGCCGGCTTGCGACCTTCGAGGAGCGCGACGGCCGCTGGGTGATGATCACGTCCAAGGGCGAGATCTTCGCGGCGAAGTAGCGTAGGGGCCATAAGCGGGGTGCGGCGGGGCTATTTCCCGTCGCGCTTGCCCCTCATCCGCCTGCCTCTTGTTCCCTTCTCCCCGCATGCGGGGAGAAGGGAACAAGAGGCACCCGCCTCAGCCCGTGCAATCTTCACCGCAAATGGGTCGCGTATGTGAGCCACGTCCCCTCTCCCCGCCTGCGGGGAGAGGGCTAGTCCTCGGGTTAACCCGAGGAGAGGGGCAAGATCACGGTGCAGTCCTTCCGCATCCCCGACAAGTCCCACGCAAGATTACCGGCCTAGGTTCGCCACCATCAGCAGGAGCTCTTGATGGAACCGATTCAGCTTTTCGAACTCGCGTCGCGGCAGGCCCAGTGGCTGACCGTTCGCCAGAACGTGGTGGCGGGCAACATCGCCAATGCCAACACGCCGCACTACAGGGCGAAAGACGTTCAGCCCTTCGAAAGCGTGCTCCAGAACACCGGCATCCAGATGGCCGCGACCCATCGCGCCCATTTCACCGAAAGCCCGGAAGCCGCGCATGTGACCGAAGTCAGCGCTCTCGACGATGTCGCCGTGCAGCAGTCCGGCAATACGGTCGCGCTCGAAGAGGAATTGATGAAGACCGGCGCGATCAAGCGCGACTACGAGCTCAATGCCGGGCTGGTGAAGTCCTTTCACCGGATGATTCTCATGACGGTACGGAAGTAAGCGACCATGGATCCATTGACCTCGGCACTGAAAGTTTCGGCCTCCGGTCTGCAGGCGGAATCGACGCGTTTGCGCATCGTCTCGGAAAACATTGCCAATGCCCGCTCGACCGGGGACGCTCCCGGCGCCGATCCTTTCCGCCGCAAGACGATCAGCTTCGCTGCGGAGGTCGACCGGGCAAGCGGCGCGTCCCTCGTCGAGGTCGAACGCCTCGGCACCGACGATTCCGATTTCAACATCGAGTTCGACCCGGGCAATCCGGCCGCCGACGAAAAGGGCATGGTGAAATTGCCGAACGTCAACATCCTCATCGAGATGGCGGACATGCGCGAGGCCAACCGAGCCTACGAGGCCAATCTGCAGACCATCAAGCAGTCTCGCGATCTCATCTCCCAGACAATCGACCTGTTGAGGGCTTCGCAATAATGATCGATGCAATTCAGTCAGTCGGCGCGTTTTCGACCATCAGGGAGACCGAAGTCGCCGGCCCGGCCTCTTCCGCCTCGCTCGTCATGCCGGGCGCCGGCACGGCCGCGCCTCAGGCGGGGAGCTTCGCCGAAGTCCTCGGCAACATGACCACGGACGCCATCCGCTCGATGAAGTCGGCGGAGGGCACTTCGCTGCAGGCGATCCGCGGAGAGGCGAACACCCGCGAAGTCGTAGATGCCGTCATGAGCGCCGAGCAGTCTCTCCAGACCGCAATCGCCATCCGCGACAAGGTGGTCACCGCCTATCTCGAAATCGCGCGCATGCAGATCTGAGGAAAAGAGACATGAAAGCCCTTTCCATCGCCGCCACGGGCATGAACGCCCAGCAATTGAATCTCGAAGTCATCGCGAACAACATCGCGAACATCAACACGACCGGCTACAAGCGGGCGCGCGCAGAATTTTCGGACCTGCTCTACCAGACCGAGCGGGCGCAGGGCGTCCCGAACCGCTCCAACCAGGCGATCGTGCCTGAAGGCGCGATCATCGGCCTGGGCGTCCAGACCTCCGCCGTGCGCAACCTTCATATCCAGGGCAGCCTCGTCAACACCGGCAACGACTACGACCTGGCGCTTGTCGGCCGCGGCTGGTTTCAGATCGAGACGCCGGATGGCGAGACGGTCTACACCCGCTCGGGGGCTTTCAACACCAATGCCACGGGCCAGCTCGTGACCATCGACGGCTACACCGTGGTTCCGGGCGTCACCGTGCCGCAGGACGCGACCGAGATCGTCTTCACCTCGTCGGGCCAGGTGATGGTGCGGATCGGCAACGATACGGAACTGCAGGAAATCGGCCAGCTGACGATCGCGAACTTCGTCAACGAAGCCGGTCTCGAGCCGATGGGCGAGAACCTGTTCCGGCAGACGCCGGCCTCCGGGGATCCGATCGTCGGCACGCCGGCCGATCCGGGCTTTGCGCAGGTCAAGCAGAATTACCTGGAATCCTCGAACGTCGATCCGGTCAAGGAGATTACCGACCTCATCTCGGCCCAGCGTGCCTATGAGATGAATTCGAAGATCATCCAGGCCGCGGACGAAATGGCCGCCACGGTGAGCAAGAACCTGAGGTAACAGGAAGAGGAGGCAAACATGATGTTTCGCCGATCCCCCGGAGGAAAAGCAGTTGCAGGCGGCCGCGCGCAGCCGGCACGTGCCGTTCTGTTTGCGGCCATGGCGAGTTGCCTGCTTTCGCCGGCAGCAGCTCTCGCGGAGCCGCCGACGGCCGTCATTCCGAAGCAGACGATCTATCCCGGCGAAAAGCTCGATGCGAGCATGCTGGAGGTGGTCGACGTGACCAACCCGGACCTGCGCGACGGTTATGTGCGCTCGATCGACGAGGTCGACGGCATGGTGACCAAGCGGACCCTTCTTCCCGGGCGGGTCATCCTGGCCTCGGCGCTGCGCGAGCAATATGCGGTCGAACGCGGCTCCACCGTTCGCCTCGTCTTCAACAATGGCGGTCTGACGATAACGGCCGCCGGCTCGCCGCTGCAGGATGCCGCGGTCGGCGACCTGATCCGCGTGCGCAACGTCGATACCGGCGTGATCGTCTCCGGGACGGTGATGGCGGACAGCACGATCCATGTGGTGGCGAAATGAAGATCAATGCATGCAAGTGGCTGCTGACGCTCGCGGTGGCCTTCGCCGCGACCTTGACTTCCGCCTATGCGGCCTCGCGGATCAAGGACGTCGCGTCCCTGCAGTCGGGCAGGGACAACCAGCTCATCGGTTACGGCCTGGTCGTCGGCCTGCAGGGCACCGGTGACAGCCTGCGCTCCTCTCCTTTCACGGATCAGTCGATCCGCGCCATGCTGCAGAACCTCGGCATTTCCACGCAGGGCGGGGACTCGCGCACGCGCAATGTCGCGGCGGTGCTCGTCACCGCTACGCTGCCGCCCTTCGCGAGCCCCGGCAGCCGGCTCGACGTGACCGTCGGTTCGCTGGGCGATGCGACGTCGCTGCGCGGCGGGACGCTGGTCATGACCTCGCTTTCGGGCGCCGACGGCCAGATCTATGCGGTGGCGCAGGGCTCGGTGGTCGTCAGCGGTTTCAACGCGCAAGGTGAAGCCGCCCAATTGAGCCAGGGCGTGACCACGGCGGGACGTGTCCCGAACGGCGCCATCATCGAGCGGGAACTGCCGTCGAAATTCAAGGACGGCTTCAACCTGGTGCTGCAGCTGCGCAATCCGGACTTTTCGACCGCCGTCGGCATGGCCGCGGCGATCAACAGATATGCCGCGGCGCAATTTGGCGGCCGCATCGCCGAAGCCTTGGACTCTCAGTCCGTCCTGGTCCAGAAGCCGAAGATGGCGGATCTCGCGCGCCTGATGGCGGACGTGGAAAACCTGGTGATCGAGACCGACGCGCCGGCCCGGGTCGTCATCAACGAGCGCACCGGCACGATCGTCATCGGGCAGGACGTCCGCGTCGCCGAAGTGGCCGTCAGCTACGGCACGCTGACGGTGCAGGTCAGCGAGACGCCGACGATCGTCCAGCCGGAACCGTTCTCGCGCGGCGAGACGGCCTACGAGCCCAATACCACGATCGAAGCGCAGGCCGACGGCGGCACCGTCGCCATCCTCAACGGCTCGAGCCTGCGTTCGCTCGTCGCGGGCCTGAACAGCATCGGCGTCAAGCCGGACGGGATCATCGCGATCCTCCAGAGCATCAAATCGGCGGGAGCCCTACAGGCGGAGCTTGTTCTGCAATGACCGGAAACCTCGATCGTCTTTTCGGCAAGGCGCGCCGCGTTCTCCTGGGCTCGGTCGCCGCCGCGCTCATGCTTTCGATGCCCGGTGCTTTCGCACAGGACGTCACGTCGCCGCCGGCCGACAGCGCGACCGCGAGCGAAATCGAAAAGTTCTGCACCAATATCGCCGACGCCGCGCGCGACCAGCGCTACGTTTTGCAGCGCCAGGACCTGGAGAAGCTGAGAGCGAATGTCGACGAACGGATTGCGACGCTGGAAGCGCGCCGGGCGGAATACGAGGACTGGCTTAAGCGCCGCAACGATTTCCTCAAACAGGCGGAGCTCGGCCTTGTCGACATCTACAAGACGATGAAGCCGGATGCCGCCGCCGGCAAGCTCGAGATGGTGCGTCCGGAGATCGCGGCCGCAATCGTCATGCGCCTGCCGCCGCGCCAGTCGTCGCTGATCCTGAGCGAAATGAGCGACGAAAGGGCAGCGGTGCTGACCAACATCATTTCGAGCGCGAGCGATCCCAATACCTCCAAGGAGCCATCATGAGAACGCGCATCACGGCCGTACTGGCCGCAGGGCTCCTGGCGGGTTGCCAGAATCAGGCCTTCAACGAGATCGGGCGGGCGCCGGCCATGAGCCCGATCGGCAGCGGCCTGCAATATACGCAAACGCCGCAGCTTGCCATGTATCCGAAGCAGCCCCGCCACGTCACGAACGGGTACTCGCTTTGGAACGACCAGCAGGCGGCCCTCTTCAAGGATGCCCGCGCGATCAATATCGGCGACATCCTGACGGTCGACATCCGTATCGACGACAAGGCCTCTTTCGAAAACGAGACGGACCGCAGCCGCAAGAATTCGAGCGGCTTCAATCTCGGCGCCAGCGGACAATCCCAGACGAGCGACTTCGCCTGGTCGGGCGATCTCGAATACGGCTCCAACACCAAGACCGAAGGTGACGGCAAGACCGAGCGTTCGGAGAAGCTCAGGCTGCTGGTCGCCGCGGTCGTGACCGGCGTCCTCGAAAACGGCAACCTGCTCATCAGCGGCTCGCAGGAAGTGCGCGTCAACCATGAGCTGCGCATCCTCAATGTCGCGGGCATCGTCCGGCCGCGCGACGTGGATGCCGACAACGTCATCTCCTACGACCGCATCGCCGAGGCCCGCATCTCCTATGGCGGCCGCGGCCGCCTGACGGAGGTCCAGCAGCCGCCGTGGGGTCAGCAACTCGTCGATCTCGTCTCGCCCCTCTGACCGGCCGGAAGCACGATGGAAGAAATCGAGAGCAAAGAAACGAAGGCCCCCTCGCGGCTGATGACCATCGCGGCCGTGGCGGTGCTGACCCTCGTCGCCGGCGGTGGCGGCTGGCTTGCAGGCATGCTCCTGGCACCGCCGCCGGCGGAGAAGGCGGAAGCCGCGGCCGAACTGCCTGCGAACGCCACCGGCGAGGAGGACATACCGAAAATGTCAGAGGTGGCACACGGCATCGTGCAGCTCGATCCCATTACGACGAACCTGGCCTATCCGGCCGAAAACTGGGTTCGCCTCGAGGTCGCGCTCCAGTTCGATGGAGCTCCCGACGTTGCACTGGCGGAGACGATACACCAGGACATTGCAGCCTATCTGAAGACCGTGTCGCTGCAGCAGATTCAAGGACCGCGCGGCTTCCAATATCTCCGGGATGACATCCAGGAGCGGGTTGACCTGCGCTCCGAGGGCCGCGTAACGAATGTGATGTTCCGCACCTTCGTCATCCAATGATTCGCTGATGCTCCGGTTTGCCACCTTCATAATCGCCATGATGGCGATGTCGGGAATTGCCGGGGCTCAGAGCTTCCCCGCCGATATCCTGAACACGCCGGTCGACGGCTCCGTCGCCTCGTGGATCATCCGCACCTTCGGCCTCCTGACCGTTCTTTCGGTGGCCCCGGGTATCCTGATCATGGTGACGAGCTTCCCGCGCTTCGTCATCGCCTTCGCGATCCTGCGCTCGGGCATGGGACTGGCGACGACGCCCTCCAACATGATCATGGTGTCGCTCGCGCTCTTCATGACCTTCTACGTCATGGCGCCGACCTTCGACCGCGCCTGGCGCGACGGCATCGATCCGCTCCTGAAGAACGAGATCTCCGAGACGGATGCGATGCAGCGGATGTCGGAGCCTTTCCGCGAATTCATGCTGGCCAATACCCGCGACAAGGACCTGCAGCTCTTCATCGACATCGCCCGGGAGAAGGGCCAGACCGTCGTCGTCGACGAGAAGGTGGACCTGCGCGCCGTCGTGCCGGCCTTCATGATCTCGGAGATCCGCCGCGGCTTCGAGATCGGCTTCCTGATCATGCTGCCCTTCCTCGTGATCGACCTGATCGTCGCGACCATCACCATGGCGATGGGCATGATGATGCTTCCCCCGACGGCGATTTCGCTGCCCTTCAAGATCCTGTTCTTCGTGCTGATCGACGGCTGGAACCTGCTCGTCGGCAGCCTGGTGCGCTCGTTTATCTGAGGCCCCGCCGCCAGGCACGACGGCCCGGCAAGAATCCGTTAAGCATAGGATTTCACAGTCGATTAACCACCTTCTCGCCGCTCCCCGAACACATCTTCTCCGGTTAAACACTTGGCAATGAATGGCTGCGAATTTCGTCTTCACACGACGGGTTTGGTATCCATCACGAGTTGAGCGGAGCCGAGTGGCATGATGCCGGACCGTCGTGACCGGTAGCGATTTTTCAGTCCGGTATGTCCCCCCAATCAGTATTTCGTAGGGACAAACGAATATGACCAGCATTCTCACCAACAACTCCGCAATGGCCGCGCTTTCGACGCTGCGCTCGATCTCTTCCAGCATGGAAGACACGCAGAGCCGCATCTCCTCCGGCCTTCGCGTCGGTTCGGCCTCCGACAACGCCGCCTACTGGTCGATCGCGACCACCATGCGCTCCGACAATCAGGCCCTTTCGGCCGTCCAGGACGCCCTCGGCCTCGGTGCCGCCAAGGTTGATACCGCCTATTCCGGTATGGAATCGGCCATCGAAGTCGTGAAGGAAATCAAGGCCAAGCTCGTTGCCGCCACCGAAGAAGGTGTCGACAAGGCCAAGATCCAGGAAGAAATCACCCAGCTTAAGGACCAGCTGACGAGCATTTCCGACGCTGCATCCTTCTCCGGCGAGAATTGGCTGCAGGCCGACATTACGACGGCGGGCACGACGATTACGAAGAACGTAGTCGGCTCGTTTGTCCGAGACGCGAACAATGCCGTATCCGTCAAGATGGTGGGATACGACCTTACTACCGATACGGTGTTGTTTGACACTTCGGGCAACAACAATGGCATTTTGGATAAAACCTACGGCGTTTCCCAGAAGGCCGTGACAGTCACCGTCAACATCAACGGTGAATCCCAAGCCTACGAAGTCGCCGCATATACCATCGATGAGCTGATTGACACCGGTTCGACATTCGCGACCAACGCCACGACCGGAACGACGATTGCGACGGCCGCGTCTGCCGGTACCGGCGTTGCGGCAGGTGATAAATTCGTCAAGATCAATGACACGACCTGGGTTAAGGCCGTTGACGTAGCCGCCACCGGCCAGGAAGTCATGCATGATGACGGCACCAACAAGTGGGGTGTCGCTACGGGTAACGCCCCGCTAGCTTCCGTTGCGGTGCCGCAGTCGATCAAGACGCTCGACGTCAACGCACTCACCTCCGCCCAGCTCGACACGATGATCTCAGCCGTCGACAAGGCGCTCACCGATATGACCAGCGCAGCGGCATCGCTTGGTTCGATCTCGTCGCGTATCGACATGCAGAGCGAATTCGTCAACAAGCTCTCGGACTCGATCGACTCGGGTGTCGGCCGTCTCGTCGATGCGGACATGAACGAAGAATCGACCCGCCTGAAGGCTCTGCAGACACAGCAGCAGCTTGCCATCCAGGCCCTGTCGATCGCCAACTCGGACTCGCAGAGCGTCCTGTCGCTCTTCCGCTAAGAAGACTTCAATAGCGAGATGCAGGCAAGTTGTGCCTGCATCCGGCTCCCTTCGAACCGCGCACGGAAAACCGGGCGCGGTTTTTTTGCTTTTCTTCCATGGCCATCCGCCTTTCACTTTTTCTTAAACATCCTATGGCACGCGTGCGCGCAAAGGTTGAAAAAATTATCGGGATTGTTGCTCTTTAGTGCTTCATTAACCAAGCCGGGATTATCTAAGCTCATCGAAAGAACGGGCTAACCTCAGAGATAACAGCTGGTTAGCAAGCATGACGTTGACCGTCTTTCGCCGGTGGAACCGGAATGTCCCTTTTCATCAGCCACCAAGGGGCACTAAACCATGACGAGCATTCTCACCAACATTGCGGCCATGGCCGCTCTCCAGACCCTGCGTACCATCGGCTCCAACATGGAAGAGACGCAGGCGCATGTCTCCTCCGGCCTGCGCGTCGGCCAGGCCGCTGACAACGCCGCCTACTGGTCGATCGCGACCACCATGCGCTCCGACAACATGGCCCTTTCGGCCGTCCAGGACGCCCTCGGCCTCGGTGCCGCCAAGGTTGATACCGCCTATTCCGGTATGGAATCGGCCATCGAAGTCGTGAAGGAAATCAAGGCCAAGCTCGTTGCCGCCACCGAAGAAGGTGTCGACAAGGCCAAGATCCAGGAAGAAATCACCCAGCTTAAGGACCAGCTGACGAGCATTTCCGACGCTGCATCCTTCTCCGGCGAGAATTGGCTGCAGGCCGACATTACGACGGCGGGCACGACGATTACGAAGAACGTAGTCGGCTCGTTTGTCCGAGACGCGAACAATGCCGTATCCGTCAAGATGGTGGGATACGACCTTACTACCGATACGGTGTTGTTTGACACTTCGGGCAACAACAATGGCATTTTGGATAAAACCTACGGCGTTTCCCAGAAGGCCGTGACAGTCACCGTCAACATCAACGGTGAATCCCAAGCCTACGAAGTCGCCGCATATACCATCGATGAGCTGATTGACACCGGTTCGACATTCGCGACCAACGCCACGACCGGAACGACGATTGCGACGGCCGCGTCTGCCGGTACCGGCATCGCGGCAGGTGATAAATTCGTCAAGATCAATGACACGACCTGGGTTAAGGCCGTTGACGTAGCCGCCACCGGCCAGGAAGTCATGCATGATGACGGCACCAACAAGTGGGGTGTCGCTACGGGTAACGCCCCGCTAGCTTCCGTTGCGGTGCCGCAGTCGATCAAGACGCTCGACGTCAACGCACTCACCTCCGCCCAGCTCGACACGATGATCTCAGCCGTCGACAAGGCGCTCACCGATATGACCAGCGCAGCGGCATCGCTTGGTTCGATCTCCATGCGTATCGACATGCAGAGCGAATTCGTCAACAAGCTCTCGGACTCGATCGACTCGGGTGTCGGCCGTCTCGTCGATGCGGACATGAACGAAGAATCGACCCGCCTGAAGGCTCTGCAGACACAGCAGCAGCTTGCCATCCAGTCGCTGTCGATCGCCAACTCGGCGTCGGAAAATATAATCACGCTCTTCCGCTAATACGGCTCGGAAAGGCGGTCGCCAACTGAGCGACCGCCGCCCTGACCGAACCTTCAAAGGGGCCCGCTCATCGAGCGTGGCCCCTTTCGGTGTTTCCTCGGCGAATAACTGTTTAACCTTTGTTAACCATAACCGCGCTAAGTGGGCTCAACGCAACGAACGGTTAACCAAGACGAAGAAGCGGTTAACGGCATGATGCCTCGCGTTCGTTTCCCCGGGGCAGCCGGGATGTCCCTTTCCAACTAGCCATTCAAAGGGGCCCGTAATGACCAGCATTCTCACCAATGTTGCAGCGATGGCTGCACTCCAGACCCTGCGCGGTATCGACGCCAACATGGAGGAAACGCAGGCTCGCGTGTCCTCGGGCCTCCGCGTCGGCACGGCTTCGGACAACGCTGCCTATTGGTCGATCGCCACAACGATGCGATCGGACAACATGGCGCTTTCGGCGGTGCAGGATGCCCTGGGTCTCGGGGCGGCCAAGGTCGACACGGCATATGCCGGGATGGAGAATGCCGTCGAGGTGGTGAAGGAAATTCGCGCCAAGCTCGTCGCTGCCACCGAAGACGGTGTCGACAAGGCCAAGATTCAGGAAGAAATAGAGCAGCTCAAGGAGCAGCTGAAGAGCATCGCGACGGCGGCCTCCTTCAGCGGCGAGAACTGGCTTGAGGCGGACATCACAGCGCCTGTGACGAAGAGCGTAGTCGGCTCCTTCGTGCGCGATTCCTCCGGCATGGTTTCCGTCAAGACGATAGATTACGTCCTGGACGGTAGTTCCGTTCTCTTCGATACAGTCGGCGACACGGGAATCCTGGACAAGATCTATAACGTGTCGCAAGCGAGCATTACGCTTCCTGTCAACGTAAACGGGACGACAACTGAATACACCGTCGCGGCCTATACGGTGGATGAACTCATCGCTGCCGGAGCAACATTCGATGGCGAATCCGCGAATGTGGTCGGATACACGGTGCCCGTGGGTGGGATCGACTATAACGGCAACTTCGTTAAAGTGGAGGGTAACTGGGTACGTGCGGTTGATGTGGCTGCGACGGGTCAGGAAGTTGTGTATGACGACGGTACTACCAAATGGGGCGTCGACACGGCAGTTACTGGTGCGCCGGCCACCAACGTTGTTGCACCCGCTTCTGTCGAGAACATCGACATCACCAACGCCACGCAGGCCGCAAACCTCGACGCGCTGATCAGGGGCGTCGACGAAGCGCTCGAGGATCTGATCAGCGCCACATCGGCGCTGGGCTCGATTTCCATGCGCATCGGCATGCAGGAAGAGTTCGTATCGAAGCTCACCGACTCGATCGACTCGGGCATCGGCCGGCTTGTCGACGCCGACATGAACGAAGAATCGACCAGGCTCAAGGCACTGCAGACACAGCAGCAGCTTGCCATCCAGTCGCTGTCGATCGCCAACACCAATTCGGAAAACATCCTCCAGCTCTTCCGTCAGTAAGCGGCGCCCCGGCTAGGGGGCGGCTTCGTCCCGCTCTGAAGGAGAAAAACCCGCGGTCCTGGAAGGGGCTGCGGGTTTTCGTTTTGGTGCCGACCTTGTGCCAGGCTGACGGCTTTAAACGAATTCTTCACCTTCATTACCGATCCATTAACGTTGTTAACTTTTTCTTAACCATTTCCGTTAATGGTTCGTTAAGAACGGCGGTCTGTCACCCAGGGCAAAAAGGTGTCAGCGCGCATGACGCCTCACCGTCGTTGCCGGCTTTCCGGAATGGTCCGATTTCCCCAACCAGGGCAGCATAGCGCCCCAGGGTGACCACCAATGACCAGCATCATGACCAACCCCGCCGCCATGGCGGCGTTGCAGACATTGCGCGCGATCAACCATAATCTCGAGACGACTCAGGGCCGCATCTCCTCCGGCTTTCGCGTGGAAACCGCGGCCGACAATGCCGCCTATTGGTCCATCGCAACCACGATGCGGTCGGACAATGCCGCGTTGTCGACGGTTCACGACGCCTTGGGCCTCGGAGCAGCCAAGGTCGATACGTTCTATTCGGCGATGGATACGGTCATCGACGTGATGACCGAGATCAAGGCCAAGCTCGTCGCGGCAAGCGAGCCGGGCGTCGACAAGGATAAGATCAACAAGGAAGTGGCCGAGCTCAAGAGCCAGTTGAACTCGGCCGCGCAGTCGGCCTCCTTCTCCGGCGAGAACTGGCTCTATAACGGTGCTTCTGCAGCACTGGGCACCAAATCGATCGTCGCCTCCTTCAACCGCAGCGCCGACGGCAGCGTTACGGTGTCGACGCTCAATTACGACACCGCCAAGTCCGTTCTGATCGACGTTACCGATCCAAGCCGCGGCATGCTCACCAAGGCCGTGGACGCGGACGCGCTTCAATCCACGCCGGCCGGCACGGCCCGCAATTACTATCTCATCGATGCAGGCGCAGCTCCCGGGGGCGCGACCGAGATCGAGATCGACAACGCAACGACCGGTGCGCAGCTGGGCGACATGATCAGCGTCGTCGACGAGCTCATCAGTCAGCTGACCGACTCCGCCGCCACGCTCGGTGCGATCACCAGCCGCATCGAGATGCAGGAAAGCTTCGTCGCCAATCTGATGGATGTGATCGACAAAGGCGTCGGGCGTCTCGTCGATGCCGACATGAACGAGGAATCGACACGGCTGAAGGCCCTGCAGACGCAGCAGCAGCTCGGCATCCAGTCGCTGTCGATCGCCAACACCACCTCCGAGAACATCCTCCGCCTGTTCCAGGAATAAGGGCATCGCCTTCCGCCGTGCCGCCGGTCATCGGCATCGGTCGGAGAAAGGTTGGACCGCGCTGTTGCCCTGGCGCGGTCCAACACCTTCGCACAAGTTTGACCGGATAGCCTTCCTTCGCAGTCATATTCGAAATTGCCGGCCGGAAACCACTCTGGCTGCCGCTTGCATCGCGCTTTCGCCTTCAGCGAAGCGCTGCAGAATCAAGAATGCTGGTCCGTCGCTATTCGGGCGAACGGGCCGAAGGAGACGGTCAAGACGTGTCGGGCTCTATGGATTTCCGGGCAGCAAGCGAGCCCTTGCAGGTGCGGCAGGCAATATCGGCCTTCGCCGGGCTGAGCAGGGAGGCGTGCCGATGAGCGCGTCGCTGTCCCGCTATCTCAAGGACTTCAGTCCGCCCAGGATCGAGCTCGCGCGGGTACCGCCGAGATATTTTCCGGACCTCGACACCGGCCTTTCGGAGAACCGTGCCGGTGCGAGGCCGGCCATGCCCGAGATCGATATCGACGCCGAGCGCCGCGAAGCCTTTGCGCAGGGACGTGCCGAGGCCAGCGCCGAACTCGATCTCGAGCATCAGAAAGAGATCGCCGATCTCAAGGCGCGCCATGCAGAAGAGATCGACGCCCTGAAGCAGCGCCTCGAGGAACAGGCAGCCGCCAGGATCGCTGCCGGTTTCGGCGAAATGGCGGATCGGCTGGCGCTCGCGCTCGGCGACCAGGCGGCGCGCGTCCTTGCTCCGGTCATGGACGAGGCGCTCGCCAAGCGCGCGGTCGAGAACCTGGCCGGCATGGTCCGGCACGGCCTCGCTGCCGGCGAAGGGATCGCGATTACGGTGCGGGGGCCGCTTGCGCTTTTCGAAGCATTGAAAGCCCTCTTGCCCGAAACGGCCGCGTTCCGTCACGTCGAAAGCGGTGACGTCGACCTGACCGTCGAAATGGGCGAGGCGATACTGGTGACGCGAATGGCCGCGTGGTCCGATACTGTTCGCAAGGTTCTGGCATGAACGACGAGAGCAATCACAACGGCAAGAACGAAATCATCATCGTCCGGCGTTCGGCGGACAACCACGACGGCCATCACGGCGGCGGGTGGAAGATCGCCTATGCCGACTTCATGACGGCGATGATGGCCTTCTTCCTCGTCATGTGGCTGATCAACGCCGCAAACGAGGAGACCAAGGCGGCGATCGCCGCCTATTTCAATCCGGTGCAATTGACCGATCAGAAGCCGGCCGAGAAGGGCCTCAAGGATCCTGCCAAGGATGCGCAGGGCGAACAGACGCAGCAGCGCTCCAAGGTTGACGGCGAACAGACGAAGTCGGGCGGTTCGGCCAAGACCGGCGATCAGCTGACGGCGACCTCGGGCGAAGAGACCAAATATTCCGACGCCGACTTCTTCGAAAATCCCTACTCGGTCCTGTCCGAAATCGCGCGCGAAGTGGGTCACGAGGCGAATATCAGCGTCAATGGCGACGGCGGCGCGGCCCAGTCCGGCCCTTCAACCGGCGCCGCCGGCGGCGAAGCCTATCGCGATCCCTTCGACCCGGACTTCTGGACCAAGCAGGTCGAGGTGAAGGACGCAGGCAACACGGCCGAAAGCGAGGTGGCGTCAGCGGCAAACAGCGCCCGCGAAGCGGCTTCCGCGCCTAACGTGCCGGATAAGGCAGAGGGCGCAAAGGTCGCGGATGCACCCGAGAATCAAGCGCCGGCTGAAAATCCGCAGAAGGAAGCCGAAGCCCTGAAGGCCGAAATCGAAAAGGAACTCGGCGGCGAGGCCGGGCGGCTCCTTGAAGGCCTGGCGGTAACCCCGGCCGAGGGCGGCCTGCTGGTGACGATCAGCGAGCAGACGGATGCGCCGATGTTCGCGGTCGGCTCCGCCGTGCCGCAAAAGGAGTTGGTGCTCGCGATGGAGAAGATCGGCAGGCTGCTCGCCGAGCGCCCGGGCGCCGTGGCGGTTCGCGGCCATACCGACGGGCGGCCGTTCAAGGATGGCACCTACGACAATTGGCGCCTTTCGGCGGCACGCGCCCAGAGCGCCTATTACATGCTCGTGCGCGGCGGCCTGGATGAAGAGCGCGTGAAGCAGATCAGCGGTTTTGCCGACCGCCGGCTCCAGGTGCCGAACGATGCCTATGCGCCTGCGAACCGACGGATCGAAATCCTGCTGCAGTCGGGCCAGGGCTGAGAAATGCTGAAGCGGCTCTGCACGATTCTTGCGGCATCGGCCCTTGCCGCTCCCCTCGCGCTCGGCATCGCCCGCGCGAACGGGACGGAAGAGCTCACGCCTTACAAGATGATAAGGTCGCTGCAATATGTGCAGGATTCGGTGGTGCTCGGCGACCATTCGGCGATCGAGATGCAGCGCTTCATGCTCGGCGCGATCGACGAGCGGCTGAGAGCCGCCGACCATTCGGCGTTTCGCGATCCGCGCAACGTCGATGCGGCTCTCGTCTATGTCATGAGCGGCGGCAATCCGGCGACGCTCGACCTTCTGGCCGATCGCGACATCGAGGGCAATTTCGATTCCCGGGTAACCGATGCGCTCAGGCAATATCTGAACGGCAAGGGCCCTCTGATCGTCGAGAATCTCACCAAGGCTGCTCCGGAATACAAGAACTCACGCATCGGCCCGTATCTGTTCCTGATCCTCGGCAACGCCATGTCGCAGCAGGATCCGATCGAGGCGATGAAACATTACGATTGGGCGCGCCTGACGGCACCGGGCACCATAATCGAGGAGGCTGCCCTTCGCCGTTCGGTCTCGCTGGCGGCGCAGGCCGGCCTTCCCGAAAAGGGCTTTCGCTATGCGCTGAACTACGCGCGGCGCTACCTGACGTCACCCTATGCGAGCCAGTTTGCCGAAGTCTTCGTCGAGCTGGCGGTCGCCCATTTCGACGAGGCGGCCGACGGGCGCGTCTCGGAGATACTCTCCTTCATGGATAGCGCCCGCCAGCGCGAGGTCTATCTCAGGGTGGCGCGCCGCGCCGCGATTGCCGGCAACCAGGCCCTGGCGCGGCTGGCGTCCAGGCGCGCCGAGGAACTGGCAGGGGATGACAGTTCCCGATCGCAGGTGCTTGCGAGCTTCTACGAGGGGCTGGCGGCCGTGCCGTCCGCGGATGTCTTTTCGGCCGCCGAAGCCCTCGAAGCGATCCCCGACGAAAAGCTGTCGCCGCGCGACCGCGCTCTGCGCGAGGCGGCCAAGGCCGTTGCCGATGCGGTGGTCCGGCCACCATTGGGAGAAAGCCCGGCGCAAGCACCCGCGCCTATAGCGGAAAGACCGGCCGGGGAGCAAAGCGAGTTGGCTGCGGAGGAAAGCGGAAGCGGCATGAGCCCATTCGGCCAGCCGGTCGAGGCGTCGCCCGGCAGGCCATCCGAGATGACGGCCGAAGCCGATGTCGCCGCTTCAGACGATCCGGCTCTCGACGGCTTTCTTGCCAGCGGTCGTTCGAAGATCGACGAGATCGATGCGCTGCTGAAGGGGGAAGGACAATGAGGCCTCTTGACGAGAATTTGCGCACATCCGCCGCCAGCAGGCCGGCACAGTCGCTGAGTGTTCGGGGTCAGCCGGAGGCGGAGTCCGGAGCGTTCGGCGAGGCGATCGCCGATGCAGGCCGCCGCAGGACGCAGGGGCAAGGCGGCCAGACATCTGCGGATGACGCGCGACGGGACTCCGTCGCGAACGGCGGTAACGCCTCGGCGGTGTCGAAGGCCGACGGCTTTGGCGCGGACGTTCCGGCATCCACGGCGGATGCTGCCTCGCCCGACGCTCGACCCGCCTACGAGCGCGCGATCATCACACGGGACCAGGCGGCGAAACGATTGCAGCACAGCCACCCCGCCGGGACGCGCCATCTGTCGCAGGGCCGCGAGGATGGCGGAGAGGAAATCGCCCAGCCGGCGGAGCGGGCGGTGGTCCGCTCGCGCGAGACGGTGCAGACCTCGCGCGACTCCGTAGATGAAGCGTCGGGCGTGACGGCGAGGGAAGGCGGAGAGAACGGCGACCCTGCCAGCGGAACCGTCTCCGATCTCCTGTCGATGCTTACAGGCGCCGCACCGGCGGTGGCTGCGGCTTCGCAGCCGGAAGGCAGGGCAAAGCCCGCCTCGGCGGTTCGAGACGGCTCCGACGGTCCGGCAAAGGCTGTAGGCGGCATATCTCCGGACGTGCCGGACGGCGAGCATCCGCAGACCGGGGAGGGGACCGGCGGCAGCGAGCCGGATCGGCTTTTCCGCTTCGCCCGTGCCGACGGCAAGGGGCAGGCCGTTTCCATGAGCATTTCCCGGGATGGCGAGCGGGCCGTCGTGGAGAACAGCCGATCGTCGGTCAAACCCGGAGTGGAGACCGTAACCGTCCTGGAGGCGCGCCGCTATCTCGGCCTTGCGGTCAACGAGAACGCCACGTCGGTGACGACCGCGATCGCCGGCGATAGCGGATGGGCCGAGGCATTGCAGTCGAGCGCCGCGACGACGAAGCCCGAAGCCTGGAGCCAGGCCGGCAAGACGCTCAATACGCTGAAGATCCAGATGCACCCGGTCGACCTCGGCATGGTGACGGCGACGCTGAGGCTGAAGGACGACGAGCTGCAGGTCGATCTGAAGGTCGAAACCGGTGAGGCCTTCCGCCAGTTGCGCGACGATCAGAGCGAAATGGTGAAGGCCCTGCGGGCGCAAGGATTTGCGGTCGACCAGGTGAACATCGTCTTCAACGGCGGCGGAGATTCCGCAAGTGGCGGCGGCGGACAGTCCCAGGCTCAGGCACAGCTCGGTTACGAGGGCCGCGAGCGGGCAGGTGATGATGGCCAGGGGCGTCAGCCGCGGGATGGCGGCCGGGCGGCGACGGAAAGGTGGGCGGGCAATGATGCTACGGACGATGTGCCTGACGGTGCTGAGCGTTCTCGCGCTGGCCACGTCTACATGTAGCGCCCTTGCGAGCGCAGGCGTCTGCGAACGCGAGATCGCATCCGCCGCCTCCAAATACGGCGTCCCGACCGGGATTCTCTATTCCGTCGGATTGACCGAGACGGGCCGAAAGGGATCCCTGCAGCCCTATGCGATGAACATCGAAGGCAAGGCCTATTTCGGGCAAAGCGTCCAGGATGTCCTCACGCGTTTCGGCGCGGCGCGTGCCGAGGGCGCCAAGCTCATCGATCTCGGCTGCATGCAGATCAACTACCACTTTCACGGCGAACATTTCAGCTCTCCCGAGGAGATGCTCGACCCGCGCAGGAATGTCGAATATGCCGCCCGCTTCCTGTCCGATCTGCGCGCCCGGCACGAGAGTTGGACGATGGCGGTCGCTCGCTATCACGCCGGCCCCAACAACGACCCGGCGCAGAAGAAATACGTCTGCCGCGTCATCGCAAACCTGGTCGCGACCGGCTATGGCAAGTGGACGCCGAACGCGCAGCAGTTTTGCCGATGACCGACTTGCGGTTGCATTACCGCAGCGGCTGTCTCATTGTGGCGACAATGCGGACAGATTGTGATCGCAAGCGATTTCAGCATCTCGCGTTAACTTTTCAACATCATGTTAGTGGTAAGGTTAACGATCACCTACTAGATATAGGCCAAATCGGCACGCAATTCTTAATCAACTATTAAAATCCCCCATTAACTTCTTCTAGTTGTTCCCGATTCCCGGGATTCGTACCTCTGTATCAATGTGGCATCCATACTGATTCGGAGGCGGGCGAATGATCGTGGTGGTTGATGATAGAGCTCTTGTGAAGGACGGCTACGCGTCCCTGTTCGGCCGCGAGGGCATTCCCTCGACGGGCTTCGATCCGAGGGAGTTCGGCGAGTGGGTAAGCTCCGCCGCCGATTCCGATATCGACGCTGTTGAAGCCTTCCTAATCGGGCAGGGGGAGAGCACTTTGACCCTGCCGCGCGCAATCCGGGATCGCTCCCGTGCGCCGGTCATCGCCATGAGCGACACGCCGTCGCTGGAAAACACGCTTGCGCTCTTCGACTGCGGTGTCGACGACGTGGTCCGCAAGCCGGTGCATCCGAGGGAAATCCTCGCACGCGTCGCAGCGATCCGCCGGCGTTTGACGGCCATCGCCAACTTCACGGATATCGGTCCCATCCGCGTTTTTGCCGACGGGCGCGATCCGGAGATCAACGGCGAAGTCTTCGCGCTTCCCCGTCGCGAACGACGTATCCTCGAATATCTCGTCGCCAACCGCGGGCGCCGGGTGTCCAAGTCGCAGATATTCAACGCGATCTACGGCATCTTCGACGAGGACGTCGAAGAGAATGTCGTCGAAAGCCACATCAGCAAGCTGCGCAAGAAACTGCGCAAGAAGCTCGGCTTCGACCCGATCGATTCCAAGCGTTTCCTTGGCTACTGCATCGACTGGAATTGAGCGCCGAAGGGCAGGGCGAGGACAGCTCAAGACAGGTTCACGCAAGGCCCGGTCCCTAGTGTCGCCGCAACAAGGAAATGAGGATCCGATATGAGTCTCTACGGTACCATGAGAACGGGCGTGTCCGGCATGAACGCCCAGTCCAACCGGCTCAGCACAGTCGCCGAGAACATCGCGAACGCCAACACCACCGGCTACAAGCGCGCGTCGACGGAATTCTCATCGATGATCCTGCCATCGGGCAACGGATCCTATAATTCCGGCGGCGTGCAGACGGAGGTGCGCTACAGCATCTCGCAGCAGGGAGCGACGACCTTCACCACCTCGGCCAGCGACCTGGCGATCGACGGCGGTGGCTTCTTCATCGTCGAAGGCGCCAACGGCCAGGAATATCTGACCCGCGCCGGCTCCTTCGTTCCGGACAGCGAAGGCAATCTGGTCAATGCCTCCGGCTTCACTCTGATGGGCTACGAATACGAGGCCGGCGTCGACCCGACGGTCGTCGTCAACGGTTTCGATGGCCTGACCAGGGTCAATCTCGCTTCGGATGGGCTTATCGCGACCGGTTCGACCAAGGGCTCCATGGGCGCGAACCTGCCCTCGGGCGCTGCCGTGGGCGATGTTTCCACCACTTCGCTCGTCGTCTATGACAGCCAGGGCAATACCCGCATTCTGGATTTCAACTACGAGAAGACCGGGGCGAATGCGTGGTCCGTCGAGGTCGTCGACCGGACGTCGTCAACGGTCCTCGGCACACAGACGCTGAACTTCAACGCGGACGGATCCCTTACCGCGACCCCTGCCACATTGACGACATCGGCGATGACGGCCCTTCCCGGCACCGGCGCGAACCTCTCGGCCCTGACTATCGATCTGACGAAGACCACGCAGCTCGGCTACGCCTTCAACGCCGACGGCGGCAATATCGACGGCAACGCACCGAGCAAGGTTGCCGGTTACCAGATCGACTCCGACGGCATCGTCTACGTCAAATACGAGAACGGCAAGCTCGATCCGCGCTATCGCATCGCGCTCGCCAATGTCCAGAGCCCGGACAAGCTGAAGCCGGAATCCGGTAACGTCTATTCGCAGGGCGTCGACTCCGGCGTCATCATCACCGGCTTCGCCGGCTCGGGCGATTTCGGCGAAATCCTCTCCGGCGCGCTCGAAAGCTCGAATGTCGATATCGCCGAGGAACTGACGGCGATGATCGAGTCGCAGCGCAACTACACGGCAAACTCCAAGGTGTTCCAGACCGGTTCGGAACTGCTCGAAGTTCTCGTCAATCTGAAGCGGTAATTCCAACTTCGAAACTACGCACTTCCGGACGTAAGGCCCATTACGGGCTCTTCCCGGGAGTGCCCTGAGAAAACGGTCCCCGGCATGTCGCTGTCTTCTGCAATCGCCATTGCGCAATCCGCGTTCAGCACCACGGCGCAACAAACCGCCACGGTCTCGAAGAACATTGCCAATTCCGGCAATGCGGACTACTCGCGCCGCATGGCGATGCTCGGGACCACCCCGGGCGGCGCCCAGATCGTATCGATCTATCGGGCGCAGAACGAGGCGCTCCTCAAGCAGAACCTGATCGGCATCTCGCAGTCCTCCGCGCAGAGCAGCCTTCTGTCCGGGCTTGAGATCATGAAATCGGCGCTCGGCGGCAATGACTACGAGTCGTCGCCCTCCACCTATCTCTCGGCCTTCCGCAACAGCCTGCAGACTTTCGCGTCGACGCCCGGCAATGCGACGATCGCCGCCACCGTGGTGTCGGATGCATCGGATCTTGCCAACTCGATCAGCAAGACGTCGGCCGCCGTTCAGGACCTTCGTCTCGACTCGGACAAGAAAATCGCCGAGGAGGTCGCCAATCTGAACCGCCTTCTCGCGCAGTTCGAGACGGCGAACAATGCCGTCAAGCAGGCGACGGCTGCCGGAACGGACGCGACCGCTGCGCTCGACGATCGCGACAAGATCCTGAAGCAGGTATCGGAGCTTGTCGGTATCTCCACCGTCACGCGGGCAAACAACGATACCGTCATCTACACCTCGGGCGGCACCGTCCTGTTCGAGACGCTTCCGAGAGAGGTCACGTTTGCGCCGAAGAGCGCTTACGATGCTACTGTCACCGGCAACGGCATATTCATCGACGGCGTGCCGCTCGCTGCCGGCAGCGGCGCCGACACCAGTGCCCAGGGCAAGCTCGCGGGCCTGCTTCAGCTGCGCGACGACATCGCTCCGACGTTCCAGTCGCAGCTCGACGAGATGGCGCGCGGCCTCGTCACCCTGTTCAAGGAAGGCGGCCTGCCGGGACTCTTCACCTGGTCGGGCGGAACCGTACCGGCCGCCGGCGCCGTCCAGCCGGGGCTCGCCGCGAGCCTTTCGGTCAATCCCGCGGCGAAGGCCAATCCCTTCCTCCTGCGCGACGGCGGCTTCAACGGCGTCGTTTCGAACCCGGACGGCAATGCCGGTTATACGGTCCTGCTCGACGGTTTCGTCACTGCGATGGACGGCGACATGGCGTTCGACGGCGCGACCGGGGTCGACGCCACGAGCTCGATCATGGAATTCGCCGCGTCTTCCATCGGCTGGTTCGAGCAGATACGCAGCGGCGCCTCCACGGCCGATGACAACAAGGCGGCGCTGCTGGCCCGCACGCAGGAGGCGCTCGGCAGCGTGACCGGGGTGAGCATCGACGAGGAACTGTCGCTGCTTCTCGACCTGGAGCAGTCCTACAAGGCCTCGGCCAAGTTGATCAGCACCGTCGACGCCATGATGGCGTCGCTTCTCGAAGCCGTGAGGTAATCATGAAGACGTCCTTCGTTTCGAACCTGGCCGTTCAGAACGCCATGCGGCTGACCATCCAGCAGGGGCAGGCTGAACTTCTGAAGCTGCAGACGGAGGTGACGACCGGCCGCCACGCCGATGTCGGGCTGGCGCTCGGTTCCTCGGCGGCGCGGTCCGTGAGCCTGCAGCGCGAGCTCGCGCGGCTCGGTACGCTCGTCGATACCAATTCCGTCGTCACCCAGCGGCTTGCCGCCTCGCAATCCGCCCTCTCCGCGATGGCCGAGGCGGCGCAGCAGGTGCGCAACACCCTCGTCACCTTCAAGGGCAATGATGCCGCCGATCAGCTCGCAATCCAGAAGACCGAAATACAGAGCGCCATGTCGGCCTTTTCGTCGGCGGCGAACCTGTCCTTCAACGGCGAATTTCTCTTCGCCGGCATCAACACCGACGTGAGGCCCTTCGACGACTATAACGCCGCGGCGAAGTCGACCTTCGACACCGCGCTCGCCACCTACATGTCGGCGAACGGCATTGCCTCCATGAGCGATTTCACGAAGGCGGAGATGGAGGACTTCATCACCAACACGCTCGAGCCGCTTTATGCAAGCGATGCGCAATGGGCTGCCGATTGGTCCAAGGCCTCGAGCCAGAACATGACGAGCCGCATCAGCACGACGGAAGTGGTGCAGAGCTCCACCAATGCGACGACGGAAGGCTTCCGGAAATTCGCTCTCGCCAGCGTGATCGCGCTGGAACTGATGGACGAAAATGTCAGTTCCGAAGTCCGTGCCTATATCGGCGAGGCCGCGCTCGGCTATGTCGAGCAGGCCAATACGCAGATCACGGCGGAGCGCAGCACTCTCGGTATTTCCGAAGCGCGCGTGAAAAAGGCGAATACCTCCCTTCAAGCCCAGATCAAGCTGATCAACACACATATTACCGATCTCGAAGGCGTCGACACCTACGAGGCTTCGACACGGATGAACACGCTGCTGACGCAGGTAGAGACCTCCTACACGCTGACGGCGCGGATCCAGCGGTTGAGTTTGATAGACTTCCTCTAATGACTAGAGGATGCGGACAAGCATGAGGGATGTCTGAATGTATCAGTTTGCATACGCCGAGATCATGGAGGAAGGCGTAGCCGTTTCCAAGGATCGGGAGAAGCAGGTTCTCGATCGTTCCATCGCGCTCTTGCAGGCGGCGAAGGAAAAGGACGGATACACCCGGGAAGCGATCGAAGCGGTCTACTTCACCCGGCGTCTCTGGATCCGGTTCATCGAAGATCTGCGCGCGCCGGACAACCAGCTCAACGAAGAGCTGCGCGCCAACCTCATCTCGATCGGAATCTGGATTCTGAACGAGACGGAGAAGATCCGCAAACGCGAGTCTTCCAACTTCCAGGGCATAATCGACATAACCACCATCATCAGGGATGGACTGAAATGAAGAGCACACTGCGTATTTCGCTGAAATCGGGCGAAAGGATCTTTGTAAACGGCGCAGTGCTGCGCGTCGACCGCAAGGTCGCGATCGAATTCCTGAACGACGTGACCTTCCTCCTGGAAAACCACGTCCTGCAGCCCGAAGATGCGACGACACCGCTGCGGCAGCTCTATTTCATCGCCCAGATGATCCTGATCAATCCGGAAGGCGCGGACCAGTCGACCGCGATGTTCCGCAAGTCGATCGTGATGCTGCTCAACTGCTTCAAGCACGACGAGGTGCTGGCCGAACTCAAGCGCATCGACGGGCTGGTCACGCAGGGCCGGGCCTTCGAGGCACTGAAGGCGATCCGGGGGCTTTATCCGATCGAGGACCAGATACTCAACGCGCAGGAACTGACGCCTGCGACGGTGGAACAGATACGCAAGGAGATCGCGCCATGGCGGTAAGCGGCGTCAACAACACGTCCAACAGCTACACGCCCACGGTTTCCGCTACGGACTCGGCGGGCGACGCCAGCGCGGCGACGCTCAACTACGAGAGCTTCCTCAAGCTGCTCGTGGCGCAGATGAAGAACCAGGATCCGACGCAGCCGATGGACGCGACGCAGCAGATCGCGCAGCTTGCGACCTTCTCGCAGGTGGAGCAGACGATCAAGACCAACAAGAACCTCGAGAGCCTGCTGCAGCGCACCGCGCTCAGCGAGGCGGACGCGGTGATCGGCAGGACGGTCACCAGCGCCGACGGCAAGACCACTGGCGTCGTCAAGGAGGTGAAACTATACTCCGATGGAATCATCGCGGTGCTCGATACGGGCAAGGAGCTCGTCATCGGTCCGGGCGTCATAATGAAGTGAGTTCCCATGAATGAGGCAGATGCCCTCGACATCGTACAGGCGGCGATCTGGACAGTGATCGTGGCCTCGGGCCCTGCCGTTCTCGCCGCAATGGTGGTCGGCGTCGGCATCGCCTTCATCCAGGCCCTGACCCAGGTCCAGGAGATGACGCTGACATTCGTGCCGAAGATTCTCGCGGTGATGATCACCGCCGCAATTTCCGCGCCCTTCGTCGGCGCGCAGATTTCGATCTTCACCGATATCGTGTTCTCGCGGATACAAAGCGGGTTTTAGAGATCGGCGACAACGCCGCCTACCCCATACCACCTTCGCGCAAGCTTGGCCCTCTAGGACTCTGCCATACCCTTGGGCAGATCTTATGATCGCTGCCCGCCTCTCATGAAGAGACGGAAGAGACATGGCACAACAGGCGACGCTGACGATCCCGAAACTTGCACCCAAGAGCCGGGACGTCGGCTTTGCGCTCGGGATCGTGATGATCCTTTCGATCCTGTTCCTGCCTATTCCCCCCTTCCTGATCGATCTCGGGCTCGCCTTCTCCATTTCTTTCTCGGTGCTGATCCTGATGGTCGCGCTCTGGATCCAGCGGCCGCTCGATTTCTCGTCTTTCCCGACGATTCTGCTGATCTCGACCATGATCCGTCTGGCGCTGAACATCGCCACCACGCGCGTCATCCTTTCCCATGGGCATGAGGGCCATGGCGCCGCAGGCGGGGTCATCTCCGGTTTCGCCAGCCTCGTCATGTCCGGGGATTTCGTGATCGGTCTCATCGTCTTCCTCATCCTGATCACGGTGAACTTCATCGTCATCACCAAGGGTGCCACGCGTATCGCCGAAGTCGGCGCCCGCTTCACCCTCGATGCGATCCCCGGCAAGCAGATGTCGATCGATGCCGACCTCTCGGCCGGCCTGATCGACGAGAAGGAAGCGCAGCGCCGCCGCCGCGAACTGGAGGAGGAGAGCTCCTTCTTCGGCGCGATGGACGGTGCGTCCAAATTCGTGCGCGGCGATGCGATCGCCGGCCTGATCATTACCGCGATCAACGTCTTCGGCGGCATCATCATCGGCTATCTGCGGCATGACATGGAGATCGGCGAGGCGGCCGATGTCTTCGTCAAGCTTTCCGTCGGCGACGGTCTCGTCTCCCAGATCCCGGCGCTGATCGTGTCGCTCGCCGCGGGCCTGCTCGTCTCGCGCGGCGGCACCGCCGGTTCCACCGACCAGGCGGTCGTCGGCCAGCTCAGCGGTTATCCCCGGGCGCTGATGGTTGCCTCCGGGCTGATCGTCCTGCTCTCCGTCACGCCCGGCCTGCCTTTCCTCCCCTTTGCGGCGCTTGGCGGCGGCATGGCCTTCCTCAGCTGGTTCATTCCGAAGCAGATCGAGGCCGAGAAGGCGGCAAAGCGGGACGAGGAGGCGGCGAAGGCGCAGCAGAGCAAGGAAAGCGACAAGGATTCGGTCAAATCGGTGCTGAAGACCGCGGAGATCGAGCTGCTGCTCGGCAAGCAGGTCTCCACCAGGCTGCTGGGCGCCCATCAGGAGCTTGCCTTCCGCGTCGGCAAGATGCGCCGGAAGTTCGCCCTCCAATACGGCCTCGTCGTTCCGGAGATCAAGGTCTCCGACGACATCACCATCCCCGACAAGGCCTATCATGTCCGCATCCACGGCACCACGATCGCCTCCAACACGGTCCGCGTGGGCGAAGTGCTGGTGGTTACCGGCGGCGGGCGGCGGCCGAGCGTGCCTGGCGACGACATCCGGGAACCGGCATTCGGCATGCCGGCGGTGTCGATCCTCGAGACGTTCACGGAAGACCTGAAGCGCGAAGGCTTCCACCCGATCGACAACGTATCGGTGGTGCTGACGCATTTGAGCGAAGTGATCCGCAACAATCTTCCGCAGCTTCTCTCCTACAAGGACGTGAAGGTGCTGATCGAACGGCTCGACCCGGAATACCGCAAGCTCGCGGACGAGATCTGTACCTCGCACATGTCCTATTCCGGCCTGCAGGCGGTGCTGAAACTGCTGCTCGCCGAACGCGTCTCGATCCGCAATCTTCATCTGATCCTCGAAGCCGTGGCGGAGCTCGCCCCGCATGTGCGCAAGACCGAGCAGATCGTCGAACATGTGCGGGTGCGCATGTCGCAGCAGCTCTGCGGCGATCTCGCCGACAATGGCGTGCTGCGCGTGCTGAGGCTTGGGAACAAATGGGACATGGTCTTCCACCAGGCGCTCAAGCGCGACGCCAAGGGTGAGATCGTCGAGTTCGATATCGACCCGCGCCATCTCGAGGAGTTCAGCGAGCAGGCGACGAAGGTAATCCGTGAACATCTCGACCGCGGCATGCCCTTCGTACTGGTAAGTTCGCCCGAATCCCGGTCTTATGTGCGCATGATCATCGAACGCCTCTTCGCCACGTTGCCCGTGCTCTCGCATGTCGAGCTCGCCAAGGGACTCGAGATCAAGATCATCGGCTCGATTTCATGATCACCGACCCCGAGGGCACGGTTCTGGCGCTGTTTGCGGCCTTCTGCCGGATCGGCGGCTGCGTCATGATCATGCCGGGATTCTCGACCGCGCGCGTCCCCATGCAGATACGGCTGTTCATCGCGGTGGCGCTCTCCATGGCCATCCTGCCGATCATGTGGACGGACATCTATCCGCAGGTGACGGGCAAGGGTCACGACTATCTCTACCTCGTCGCGACCGAGACCGCCGTCGGCGCGGTGATCGGGCTCGTCGCGCGCTACTACGTGCTCGGGCTGCAGTTCGCCGGCACCGCGATCACCATGCTGATGGGGTTCGGCTCGCCGCCGGCGGCGGACGTGCTGGAGGATACGGCGGAAAACCAGCTCACCAGCATGATCGGTTTTGCCGGGCTGATGATTCTCTTCATGCTGGATTTCCACCACGTGATTTTCGAGGCGATCGCGCAGTCCTACCGGGTGATGCCGATCGGCGCCGGCTTCGACCCGCAGGGCACGCTGATCACGCTCACCAATTCGCTCGGTCAGACCTTCATGATCATGCTCCGGCTCGCCAGCCCCTTCGTGATCTACGGCCTGCTGTTCAACGTGGCGATCGGGATGGTCAACAAGCTGGCGCCGCAGATACCGGTCTACTTCATTTCCCAGCCCTACCTCATCATGGGCGGCCTGTTCCTTCTCTATCTCGGCATCGCCGCGATGCTGCGTCTCTTCGCCGACGGCTTCGCGCCCGTCATGCAGGGCGGCTAGCTCGATGAAGGCGCGGTCGGAAAAGCTGAAACGCCTGGTCGCCGTCCAGCGGCACCTGGAGCGGATGGCCGAAAGCGAAGTGGCCGAGACCGCCCGCCAACGGACCGAACTAGCCGGAACGATCGACGTCGTGGTCGACGCCATGGGGTCGGCCCATCCGATGCATCGTGTGTTTTCAGGTCACTATGCCTCCCAACTCGGGCGACTCGTGCAGAAGGACCAGATGCTGCTCGGAATCCAGCAGGTGCATGAAGCCCGCATGATGAAGGAACGCGCCAAGGGCGACCGGCTCGAGGAACACATGAAGGACGCCCGGCTGTCGGAGGACCGCGAAGCCGCCGACAATTCGATCCTCGACCTGATCGACCAGCACGTCTCGGGCGGCGCGCCAGCTTCCGGTAAGGTTGACGGGCGATAGTACCTCAACCGGGGAGCCAGCAAGGGTGGCTTTCCGCTTCACGAACATCGCCTTGCCCGGCAAACGAGATGCCGGCTTCGGCTTTGAGAGGATCTGACATGGCTATTTCTCCGCCCAGCGATCTGGTGATGGACGTCGTCCGCGCGGCCGATCCGGCTGAGGTCCAGGAGGCCCAGGCGCGGCTCAAGGCCAATCGCGCCGCTTTCCAGGCGACCAGCCTCGCGGAAAACGGCGATGGCTTCGCGGCGCACGTTTCTTCGGTACTCAATTCTGCCGAGGGATCGAGCGGTCTTGGAGACATCAGCAATCGGGCCGAAGCGAAGAAGATCCCGGAGACCTATCGGAAATTCGAGGCGATGGTCCTGCAGAATTTCGTGAAATCCATGCTTCCGAGCGAAAGCGAAAACGTCTTCGGCAAGGGCACCTCCGGCGACATCTGGAAAAGCATGATGGCCGAGCAGATCGGCGACGTGCTCGCCAAGGGCGGCGGGATCGGCATCGCCGATCAGATGGTAGGCGACGATGCGACCGACCGGGTGAACGCCTCGCTCGACGGCGACAGCCGGAACCTCGCCGCCGGCATGGTCCAGGAATATGAGCGCAAGGCGCTCTCGTCCTTCCTGCCCAACGATGAAGAGAAGAAGCAGGCCTGATGCTTGTCGCCCGGACCGCGAAGCGGCTTGGCGAAGTACATTCATACCAATCGAAACAAGCGGGCGAAAGAATGCCTGGGCATCGTTCCGCCCGCGCCCTGCGATAGTGCATATGGGAGTTGATTATGGAAGCTGTGGCATCCAACGACCTGCGGATCCAAAATGTTCTCGGCCGACTGGAGATGATCATCGACAACGAGAACAGCCGTATCGGTGCGGACCCCGAATTCGACCTCAAGACGTCGAATGCCCACAAGAGCCGGTGCCTCTACGAATTGACCATGCTTCATCGCGACGCGGGGCCGGGTGAGATCTCGCCGGCCTTCGCGGCACAGACGCGCCATCTCAGGAGCAAGCTGCAGGTCAACGCGCAGAAGGTGGCGGCGCACCTGGAAGCGGTCCGCTCCGTCGTCGACCTCCTCAAGACCGCCGCCCAGGATGCGGATGCGGACGGCATCTATACCGAAGCGCAATTCCGCTACAGCGATTTCTGATGTTGAAGCTCGTCCTCACCGGAGTCTGGGTCTGCGCCGTCACGCTCGGGTCGGTTTATTTTTCGATGCAGCATGCCTCGGCGCCGGTGGTTTCGGATGCGGAGGCGGACCGGCGCGCGTCGCAGGAATATGTCCCCGGGGAGATGATAACGATCCCGTCCATCAAGGACGGTGCGGTGCAGGGCTATTTCCTTGCCAAGCTCTCCTTTTCGGCATCGCGGGAAGGTATCGCCAAGCTGCATGCGCCTCTGCGCCAGCTCGTCACCGACGAGCTCTACGACATGCTCGTGGGCTCGAGATTCATCGATGTCGCCGATACGGCTACGTTCGACCTGGCTGCCTTCAAGGTTGCGGTCAAGGATGGCCTCAACAGAAAGCTCGGAAGCGAGGTCATTTCCGAAGTTCTGGTCGAGCAGCTCGAGTATCTGACCAAAGAGGACGTGGAACGCGTCGCCAACAGCCAGAACCGCCCTTATCAGAAGCCTGTGCCGATCCTCGACAGGAACGGCCAGGGGGCCTCTGATCGGCTACCGGAGAGCGCGGTGCAGGCGACGAGCGCGCACTGACGCCTGCCGTGCCGCGCGTTTTGCCGGCGACTGCGTCAGTCCCTGTCGCGATTGCCGTCCCGCGTATCGTCCGCGTCTATCCTGGCGGTCAGCCGGCCGATCGCGACGTGGAGAGGATGGAGGCTGGCCGCGGCAAGGCCGGTCTCTCTCCAGAGCCTGAGCCCTACCGGCAGCGACGAGGCCAGCAGCCATAGGGACTTGCAGAGGGTTTTCAGTCGTCCGGAGAAGGTCGCGTCGCGCTGGTGCTCCATCAGCGTCGAAATCGCACCTTTCTCGAGGCTGCGGGCACGTGTCCACGAAGCCGTCGTGTGATGAGCCGGAACCGATTCCGCGACCCAGGCATCCGCAGCCCAGGCGAAGGAGAAGCCTTTCGCCTTGCACCGGTCGAAGAAATCCGCGTCGCCGATGCCGACGATATTCAGCGCCGGATCCAGGAACGGCCGCGGCATGCCGTCGAGCACCCGTCGCGT
Organism: Ensifer sp. D2-11; assembly: GCF_054161295.1. Taxonomy (NCBI): domain Bacteria; kingdom Pseudomonadati; phylum Pseudomonadota; class Alphaproteobacteria; order Hyphomicrobiales; family Rhizobiaceae; genus Ensifer; species Ensifer sp. D2-11. Next base: position 2,559,584 of record NZ_CP096433.1, on the reverse strand, counting down.
GATCAGGACGTTGCCTGCGGAGTAAAGGACGGGTACGGGCCCGCTCCCATGGTAGGGAGGTGCGAAGACGGGGTGGCGCTTCCACTTCTGTTCCTGAGGATGCCCCAAGACCGGAAGCTGCGGACCGCCGACGATGTCCGCGTCATGGGCTTCCTGCACCGCCATCAGACAATCGAGCCATTCGGGAGCGGCTATCTCGTCATCATAGATGACGGCGACGAGGCCGATTCTCGGAAAGAGTTCGAGAGCGGCTGTCAATCCGGCATTGCAGGCATGGGCATATCCGTGGCGGCGTGCGACGACGACGGAGGAATCGAAGGAATGGCCGCTGAAGAAGTCTTTGGCCGCCTGCGCGCCGGCCAGCCCGTCCGCGTCGTTTTCGACGACAATGGTCGCGAGGGGGACATCGGGCCGCTGCGAGACGATGGTCCTCAGCGTCTTGACGAGATGATCCGGACGCCGGAACGTGGGCACGATGACGACGAGCTCGATATCCGACGCATCTTCCAGCTTCGTCTGAAAATGGATGAAACTGTCCTGGCCGTCCGACGTCATCGTCAAAGCCCGCGCCGATTCGATGCAATGAGTACAGCAAATCTTCCTAAACAGAGGTTGAATCCAAAACAGCCTTTCGAATGAGGATTTTACGCCCGGTCTCGGCAATGCAAAAGCCGGAATCGTCGATGCGCCCCAGGGAGCAAGGCGATCTCTCATCGGTACAACGAAATTGCCGCGTCGCACTGCGGATGGCGCTTCCATGCGCGCCGGGCACTTGCAATTATGCGTTTGGAACAGCATAGGGCGCATGCAGGCAATCGCCGGATGCGGCTTGATCTAGAGTGTGCCGCGTTCGGGACTAATCGGGAGATACGCCGTGACGACTGTGATTGATGGCAAGGACGTTGCTGCTTCGGTCATCGAAACCGTGAAATCCGCCACGAGCGCACTGGAAAGCGAGACGGGCGTGCGCGCGGGTCTCGCGGTCGTCATCGTCGGGGACGATCCCGCAAGCCACACTTACGTGTCGGCGAAGAGCAGGATGGCGAAGGAATGCGGCTTCCTGTCGGTCCAGCACACGCTGCCCGAGGAGACCTCGCAGGAGGAGCTCGCGGCGCTGGTCGCCGAGCTCAATGCGGATCCGTCAATCCACGGCATTCTCGTGCAGCTGCCTTTGCCGAAACACCTCCGCTCGGAACCGATCATCCAGTCGATCCTTCCGGAAAAGGACGTCGACGGACTGCATGTCGTCAATGCCGGCAAGCTCGCGACCGGCGACCTCGAAGGCGGGCTCGTCTCCTGCACGCCGGCCGGCGCGATGGTCTTCGTGCGCCGGACTTACGGCGATGATCTTTCCGGGCTCAATGCCGTCGTCATCGGCCGCTCCAACCTCTTCGGCAAGCCGATGTCCGCCCTGCTTCTCGCGGCCAATGCGACGGTCACGACGGCGCATTCGCGCACCAAGGATCTGGCGGCCGTTTGCCGCAACGCGGACATCCTGGTAGCCGCGGTCGGGCGCCCCGAGATGGTCAAGGCGGACTGGGTCAAGCCCGGTGCCATGGTGGTCGACGTCGGCATCAACCGCGTCCCGGCGCCCGAACGCGGCGAGGGCAGGACGAAGCTCGTCGGCGATGTCGCCTTCGACGAGTGTGCGAAGGTCGCAGGCGTGATCACGCCGGTACCGGGGGGCGTCGGGCCGATGACGATCGCCATGCTGATGGCGAACACGATCATCGCCGCCTGCCGCATGGCCGGCCGCAAGCCTCCGAAGTTCTGACTGCCGCCTGGGTCTAAGACAGCCCTCCCCAACCCCTCCCCACAAGGGGCCACAAGGGGAGGGGCTTCGTTGCTGCGCCCGCTACATGCTTTTCGGCCGTCCACTCTGCTGGAACGGTCCGGAAAGGCGAGATGGATGCGGCGGGTTAAGCCCCTCCCACCTGTGGGGAGGGGTTGGGGAGGGGTGATCTGTCCGGTGCAGGCCCCGTCGAGGCACGCACGATCAGTTCGGCGCGCCAAAGCTCCTGCTCGGGATAGTCTCCCTGATTGAGTATGCCGCCGATCAGCCGCTTGGCGATGCGTGCACCTGCCGCGCGAAGCGAGGAGCGCGTCGTCGTCAGCGGTACGCTGAAGTTCTCGGGCTTCAGCATCGGCAGCACGTCGTCATGGGCGATGAGCGAGATGTCGGTGCCGATGGCGAGTCCGGCCTGGTTGATCGCCCGCACGGCGCCGAGCGCCAGCACTGTACTGGAACAAAGGACGGCGGTCGGCGGGGCCGGCCGTTTGAGGAAACGCTGCATGCTCCGATAGCCATGCTCGTCGGTCATCGCCGAGTGATGGACGAGCGCATCGTCGAGGTTGAGACCCTTCTCCGCGAGCGCGCGCACCAGCCCTTTCCTCCTGCGGATGGAGAAGGTGAGGTGTTCCGGCCCGTTGATCAGGGCGATGCGGTTGTGGCCGAGCTGGATGAGAAGCCTGGCGGCGTCGTAGAAGGCGCCGGTATTGTCCACGTCGAGGAACGGATAGTCCCGGGGACCGCCGATGGAGCGGCCATGCACCACGAAGGGAATGGAAAGTGCCTTCAGCATCTCGATGCGGGGATCGTTGGCGCGCATATAGGCGATGAAGACAGCGTCGACATTGCCGCTCGCTGCAAGCCGGCGGAATGTCGCCTCCTCGTCTTCGGGCGCACTGGGGTTCAACACGAAGTGGAAATCGTGCTCCACCGCTTCTTCCGCCAGCCCCGCCAGGAATTCACCGAAATGGATGTCCGAATCGATTCCGGCTGCGATCGGCATGACGAGCCCGATCGAATAGGCTTTCCCGGTCGCGAGGCGCTGTGCGGCACGGTTGGGCCTGTATCCCGTCTCGCGCACCGCCTCCAGCACCCGTGCCCGCGTTTCCGCATTGACCTCCGGATAGCCGTTCAGCGCCCGGCTGACCGTGGTCTGGGACAGGCCGAGCAGTTCCGCCAATTGCTTGAGATTGACCGGCATGGCGAGAATCCTTCCAAAGCGCTTTGAATATCTTTTTCATTTTTCTTGCTTCGGCAAGCACCTCTGATGACCTGTATCATCGGGATCGGCTTCAAAAAAGCGAAAAACCCGCATCTTGCGCCGCAAAACGTTGCCGCAAAGCAAAAATGCCGCACAATTCTGCAGGGGAAGGAAAGCTCTTGACTCTTTCTCTGCAGCGATGGAGTGTTAGCGAACTCAAAGCGCTTTGAATGCTCGGCATAAACGGAGCCATGAATTCGCGCTTTGACATTCGCCCGAGGCGTCCGCCCGGGCTTCTTTTTGGGGGAGGACAAGAGGTGAAGAGATCATTGCTGATCGGCGTGGCCGCATTCGCATTGCTTGCAGGGACTGCTGGGCTTGCAGGGACTGCCGGCGCCGCCGACCTGAAATTCAAGCCGGGAGAGGATTCCAGGTTCAACTGGGCGAGCCTGGAGGAGTTCAAGAAGGGTCACGACCTCAAGGGGCAGACGCTCACCATCTTCGGTCCCTGGCGCGGCGAGGACGAGGCTCTGTTCAAGAGCGTCTACGCCTATTTCGTCGAGGCGACCGGCGTGGAGCTCAAGTATTCCTCCTCGGAAAACTACGAGCAGCAGATCGTCATCGATACGCAGGCGGGAAGCCCGCCTGATGTCGCAATCCTGCCGCAGCCGGGTCTCATCGCCGATCTGGCCGCCAAGGGCCTTCTGACGCCGCTCGGCGACGAAACCAAGCAATGGCTCCTCGACAACTATGCTGCAGGCCAGTCCTGGGTCGACCTCTCCACCTATAACGGCAAGGACGGAACGTCCGCGCTTTACGCCTTCCCGTACAAGATCGACGTCAAGTCTCTCGTCTGGTACGTGCCGGAGAACTTCGAGGATGCCGGCTACGAAGTGCCCAAGACCATGGAAGAATTGAAAGCGCTGACGGAGAAGATCGCCGAGGACGGCGAAAAGCCGTGGTGCATCGGTCTCGGTTCGGGCGGCGCGACCGGCTGGCCGGCGACCGACTGGGTCGAGGACCTGATGCTGCGGACCCAGCCCGCCGAGACCTACGACAAATGGGTGAAGAACGAGATACCCTTCACGGATGCGGCGGTCACGGGTGCACTGGAGGAGTTCGGCTGGTTCGCGCGCAATGACGCCTTCGTCGACGGCGGCGCAGCGGCGGTGGCGTCGACCGACTTCCGGGACAGCCCGAAAGGCCTCTTCAGTTCTCCGCCGAAGTGCTACCTGCACCACCAGGCCTCGTTCATTCCGTCCTTCTTCCCGGAAGGCAAGGTCGTCGGAGAGGATGCCGACTTCTTCTACATGCCGCCTTATGAAAGCAAAAAGGAGCTCGGCAATCCGGTGCTCGGCGCAGGCACGCTTGCGATGATCACCAAGGACACGCCGGCGGCACGCGCCTTCATCGAGTTCCTGAAGACCCCGATCGCGCACGAGGTCTGGATGGCGCAGACGAGCTTCCTCACGCCTTACAAGAGCGTCAACGTCGACGTCTACGGAAATCCGCCGCTGAAGAAACAGGGTGAAATCCTGCTGAACGCCACGACGTTCCGCTTCGACGGCTCCGACCTGATGCCCGGCAAGATCGGCGCCGGCGCCTTCTGGACCGGCATGGTCGATTTCGTCGGGGGCAAGTCCTCGGCTGACGTCGCGGCCGGCGTACAGAAGGCATGGGACTCCATCAAGTAAGATCCGGTCGGTCGGACGGTGGGGGCATCGTCCGCCTGTTCCTGATTGGGCGGCCCTCCGGCTCCTGCATGTTTCCTTTAATCCTATCCGATTAAAGGACAAAAACTGCAGAAGATCAAAGTGCTACAGCGACCTTTGCGCGTCTGATAAGACGCGCGGCGCTGTAGAGGGCCGCCAATAAAAGCAGCCGCCGTTATACAAGGCGCCTGAAGCAGGCGCCTGCGAAGGCGTGAGAGGGGAGGAATGTGTCATGGAACAGTTGATTGCTGCCATTCTGACGATGGTGGCCGGCGTTCTGGTCTGCGCGGCCTATTTCTGGAGCACGAATCTCGTTCTCGACTGGATATTCCCCTCCAAGGGGAAGTTCGGGGCCGTCGCCTCGCGCAACCTGCGTATCGCCAACAGCATTCGTCCCTGGCTGTTTCTCGCCCCCGCCCTGCTGGCGCTGACGCTCTACCTCGTCTACCCCGTCGTCCAATCGGTCTGGCTGAGCCTTCACGGTCGGGGAGGCCGGAACTTCGTCGGCCTGAGCAACTATTCCTGGATGATCAATGACGGCGAATTCCGCCAGTCGATCTTCAACAATTTCCTCTGGCTCCTCGTCGTGCCGGCGCTTTCGACCTTCTTCGGCCTGATCATTGCGGCACTGACCGACCGCATCTGGTGGGGCAATATCGCCAAGACGCTGATCTTCATGCCGATGGCGATTTCCTTCGTCGGCGCAGCCGTCATCTGGAAATTCATCTATGATTACCGCGCCGCAGGCTCCGAACAGATCGGTCTCCTGAACGCCATCGTCGTCGCGCTTGGCGGCGAGCCGCAGGCCTGGATCACGCTGCCCTTCTGGAACAACTTCTTCCTGATGGTCATCCTCATCTGGATCCAGACCGGCTTTGCCATGGTCATCCTTTCGGCGGCGCTGCGCGGCATTCCGGAGGAGACGATCGAGGCGGCGGTTATCGACGGCGCCAATGGCTGGCAGATTTTCTTCAAGATCATGGTGCCGCAGATCTGGGGCACGATCGCCGTCGTGTGGACGACCATCACCATCCTGGTCCTCAAGGTTTTCGATATCGTGCTGGCGATGACGAACGGGCAATGGCAGAGCCAGGTGCTTGCCAATCTCATGTTCGACTGGATGTTCCGCGGCGGCGGCGACTTCGGCCGGGGCGCGGCAATCGCGGTGGTCATCATGATCCTGGTCGTCCCGATCATGATCTGGAACATCCGCAACGCGACCAGGGAATCGGGAGGCCACTGAGATGAATCCGTCAAGGCGTTCTCCGCTCACCTGGGCCGTGCATCTTTCCGTCCTGCTTCTGGTCCTGCTCTGGACCCTGCCGACGGCCGGCCTCTTGATTTCCTCCTTGCGCGACAAGGACCAGCTCGCCGTTTCCGGCTGGTGGACGGCTCTTTCCAGCTCGTCGCGCAATGCCGTCGTCCGCGCGCCCTCGGCCGAGGACCAGGTCGAGCGCGACGGCAAGTTCGTGATTTCCGGAAACCTGCTGGAGGGCCGGGGCGAGGTTTCCGCCTTCGGATTTTCCAGCCGCGAACCCACTAAATTCAAGCCCGGCGAAACGGCTGAGCTCAACGACGGCGAAAGGCTGACGGTACAATCCGACGGCAGCTTCGAAATCGTTTCGGATCAGCGGATGGAGGGTTCGCGCGGCCAGCGGATATTCTTTACGGCCACCACGCCACCGCGCTTCACGCTCGACAATTATGCCGAGGTCCTGAGTGCTGCGGGCATCGGCAGGTCCTTCCTGAATTCGCTGACCGTCGCCGTACCCTCAACCGTCATTCCCATCCTGATTGCGGCCTTCGCTGCCTACGCGCTCGCCTGGATGCCCTTTCCCGGCCGCGCGGTGCTGCTCGCGGTGGTCGTCGGCCTTCTGGTCGTGCCGCTGCAGATGTCGCTCATTCCGCTGCTGCAGCTTTATAATGGCGTCGGCGCCTTCTTCGGCGTCTCCGCCAAGACCTATATGGGCATCTGGCTCGCCCATACCGGCTTCGGCCTGCCGCTCGCCATCTATCTCCTGCGCAACTACATGGCCGGCCTGCCGCGCGAGATCATGGAATCCGCGCGCGTCGACGGCGCCAGCGATTTCGATATCTTCGTCAAGATCATTCTGCCCCTGTCGTTTCCGGCGCTCGCCTCCTTTGCCATCTTCCAGTTTCTCTGGACCTGGAACGACCTTCTCGTCGCCATCGTCTTCCTCGGCGCGGGGGACGACAAGCTGGTGCTGACCGGGCGACTGGTCAATCTCCTCGGCTCCCGCGGCGGCAATTGGGAAATTCTCACCGCTTCCGCCTTCATCACCATCGTCGTTCCGCTGATCGTCTTCTTCGCCCTGCAACGCTACCTAGTGCGCGGTCTGCTGGCTGGGTCGGTCAAGGGCGGCTGATCGATTTCAGACAAGGAACCCTGAACAGCATGACAATGAACGAAACGACGAGCTCACTCCTCGAGCCCGATAGGGATTGGTGGCGCGGCGCGGTAATCTATCAGATCTATCCGCGCTCCTTTCAGGACACCAATGGCGATGGCATCGGCGATCTGCAGGGGATAACGGCCCGTCTGCCCCACATTGCAGGGCTCGGCGCGGATGCGATCTGGATATCGCCCTTCTTCACGTCGCCGATGCGGGACTTCGGCTACGACGTCTCGAACTATGTCGATGTCGACCCGATCTTCGGGACGCTCGAAGACTTCGATGCGCTGATCGCAGAGGCCCACCGGCTCGGTCTCCGGGTGATGATCGACCTCGTGCTGTCACATACCTCCGACCGGCACCCCTGGTTCGTCGAAAGCCGCTCCAGCCGCAGCAATGCGAAAGCGGACTGGTACGTCTGGGCGGATTCGAAGCCGGACGGCACACCGCCCAACAACTGGCTGTCGATTTTCGGCGGGTCCGCCTGGCAGTGGGATCCAACCCGCCTGCAATATTATCTGCACAACTTCCTCACCTCGCAGCCCGACCTCAATCTGCATAACCCGCAGGTTCAGGAAGCGCTGCTTGCCGTCGAGCGCTTCTGGCTGGAGCGGGGCGTCGACGGGTTCCGGCTCGACACCATCAACTTCTATTTCCATGACCGCGAGTTGCGCGACAACCCCGCGCTCGTGCCCGAACGCCGAAACGCCTCGACTGCGCCGGCGGTCAATCCCTATAACTATCAGGAGCATATCTACGACAAGAACCGGCCGGAGAACCTGGAGTTCCTGAAGCGCTTCCGCGCGGTTATGGACGAGTTCCCGGCGATCGCCGCCGTCGGCGAGGTCGGCGACAGCCAGCGCGGCCTCGAGATCGCAGGTGAATACACGTCGGGCGGCGACAAGGTGCACATGTGCTACGCTTTCGAGTTTCTGGCGCCCGATCGGCTGACGCCGCAGCGCGTGGCCGAGGTTCTGCGCGACTTCCACAGGGCGGCCCCCGAAGGCTGGGCCTGTTGGGCCTTCTCGAACCATGACGTGGTCCGCCACGTCAGCCGCTGGGCCGACGGCGTCACCGATCACGACGCGCATGCGAAGTTGCTCGCCACCCTTTTGATGTCGCTGCGCGGTACCGTCTGCATCTATCAGGGCGAGGAACTCGCGCTCGCCGAGGCGGAGCTCGACTATGAGGATCTCCAGGATCCCTATGGCATCCAGTTCTGGCCCGACTTCAAGGGCCGGGACGGCTGCCGCACGCCGATGGTGTGGGAGAGCCTGCCCGATGGCGGCTTCAGCAGCGCGACGCCGTGGCTGCCGATTTCCGAGAGCCACATTCCGCGGGCGGTTGCCGTGCAGGAGGGCGACCCGGCCTCGGTGCTGCACCACTACCGACGCTTTCTCGCCTTCAGAAAGGCAAATCCGGCATTGGCCAAGGGCGAGATCGAATTCGTCGAGACCAGGGGCTCCTTGCTCGGCTTCCTGCGCAGCCATGGCAACGAGAAAGTCTTTTGCCTGTTCAACATGAGCGACGAAGCTGCGACGAAGGAACTGCCGATGAAGCGGCTGGAGCCGCTCGAGGGTCACGGCTTCGTCTCTGAGATACTGGATCACGAGGTCAAGCTGCCGGCCTGGGGCGCGTTTTTCGCGCGCCTGGCCTGAGAACCGAGGGGAGGGTGCCATGACAGGCCTGCTGCTGAAAGATATCCGCAAGTCCTACGGGGCCGTCGACGTAATTCACGGCATCGATCTCGACATCAAGGAAGGCGAGTTCGTCGTCTTCGTAGGACCGTCCGGATGCGGGAAGTCGACGCTTCTGCGCATGATCGCCGGGCTCGAGGAAATAACCGGCGGCGACATGTTCATCGACGGCGAGCGGGTCAACGACGTGCCGCCTTCGAAGCGCGGCATCGCCATGGTGTTCCAGTCCTATGCGCTCTATCCGCATATGACCGTTTACGACAACATGGCCTTCGGCATGCGCATCGCCAGGGAATCGAAGGAGGAGATCGACCGGCGTGTGCGCGGAGCCGCGGATATGCTTCAGCTCACCCCATATCTCGACCGGCTTCCGAAGGCGCTTTCCGGCGGCCAGCGGCAGCGCGTGGCCATCGGCCGGGCGATCTGCCGCAATCCCAAGGTCTTCCTTTTCGACGAGCCGCTCTCCAACCTCGACGCCGCGCTCCGGGTAGCGACCCGCATCGAGATCGCCAAGCTCAGCGAGCGGATGTCGGACACCACCATGATCTACGTCACCCATGACCAGGTGGAGGCGATGACGCTCGCCGACCGGATCGTGGTCCTCTCCGCCGGTCACATCGAACAGGTCGGGGCGCCCCTCGAACTCTACGAGCGGCCGGCAAACCTCTTCGTCGCGCGTTTCATCGGCTCCCCGGCCATGAACGTCATCCCGGCGACGATCACCGCGACCGGCCAACAGACCGCCGTCTCGCTCGCGGGCGGAAAGTCGGTGACGCTCGATGTTCCGACGAATGCCTCCGAAAACGGCAAGACGGCGAGCTTCGGCGTCCGCCCGGAAGACCTGCGGGTGACCGAGGCCGACGACTTCCTGTTCGAGGGCACGGTCTCGATCGTCGAGGCGCTGGGCGAGGTGACCTTGCTCTACATCGAAGGACTGGTCGAAAACGAGCCGATCATCGCCAAGATGCCCGGTATCGCCCGGGTCGGCCGCGGCGACAAGGTGCGGTTCACGGCTGAGAAGGCCAAGCTGCATCTCTTCGACACCACGGGACAGAGCTATCGGGCGTAGATCGGCTGCGGGGACGGGGGCATTTTCGGCATGCAGCTCTGAACTCTCTGTTAAATTTCATGGGTTAGCGTCGTCGCAGTGGAATGCGAAAGGCGAGTTCGATGAGCAGTGCAGCCCCCGTGATCAACCGGCACTTTCTCAACAAGGAAGAGTCATTCATGTACGATCGGGAGGCGAATTTCCCGATGGAGGACACGCGGAACGAGGCGCGGATCGAATTCACCGAAAAGGGTATGCAGCATCTCTCGTCGCGCCGCTGCGAGATCATCAAGCTCTCCAGGAGCAGCGCCCTGATCGGCATCCTTACCCAGTTCCAGCTGCCGCAGAATTTCTATCTCGACATACCGAGCGCCCGCATTCCCCTGATCGGCTGCCTCCTGAGGCGGGTCCACGCCAACAACATCATCGAGGCGCGCTTCCTGCGGCTCCTGAGCGAGCGGGACCTCAACCGGATCTTCGTCTACAGCACCCATCCGAACCATCGGAACCGCACGCTCGACATCTATCGCTGAGAATGACGCGGCCGTCCGCTGGCGATGCTCGATGTGGTTGGCGGGCTATACCCCCTCTGGGCTGCCGGCCACCTCCCCCACAACCTGGCGGTTCGAGGGAAGGCCGAGCGTGGGATTGCCCCTCAACCGGCTGCCGCCACCTTCTCCCCGCAGGCGGGGAGAAGGGATATGCCGCGCCCGCTCGCTCCATCGAGCGGGCGGTGAATGCAGGGTGCAGTTGGCGCCGCTTGTCCCTTCTCCCCGCTTGCGGGGAGAAGGTGCCGGCAGGCGGTTGAGGGGCAATCTACTGCATGTTTCCTTTAATCCTATCCGATTAAAGGACAAAAACATGCAGCAGATCAAAGTGCTACAGCGATCTTTGCGCGTCTGATAAGACGCGCGGCGCTGTAGAGATATGTGCATGCCGTAGCCCCTTGTGGGGGAGATGGCCGGCAGGCCAGAGGGGGCGTTTCCCCGCGACAATCCGATCGGACTGGGCCTGCCTAATGGAACAGCACGCTTCCGCCGCGGTCGGCTGCGCCGGCGATCTGTCTGAACGGAGCGAAGAGCTCGCGGCCCATGCCGAACTCGTTGTCGGAGAGGTCGATATGCGCCGGAACGCGCGTCTTCAGCGCGATGTCCTCGACGAGCACCTCGACCTTGCCGTTGATCGCGTCTATGCGGACGATGTCGCCTTCCTGGATACGTGCGATCGGGCCGCCTTCCTTCGCTTCCGGGGTCACGTGGATCGCTGCCGGAACCTTGCCGGAGGCACCGGACATACGCCCGTCGGTGAGAATCGCGACTTTCTGGCCGCGATCCTGCAGGATGCCGAGCACCGTCGTCAGCTTGTGCAGTTCCGGCATGCCGTTGGCCTTTGGCCCCTGAAAGCGCACGACGGCCACGAAATCGCCTTCGAGCTTTCCAGCCTTGAAGGCGGCGTTCAGTTCCGCCTGATCGTTGAAGATCTTGGCCGGCGCTTCGATGACGTGGCTCTCCGGCTTGACGGCGGAGATCTTGATGACCGCCTTGCCGATATTGCCGCTCAGCATCTTGAGGCCGCCGGTGTGCTGGAACGGGCGGTCGACGGTCGCGAGCACCTTCGGGTCGGCGCTTGCCTCCGGCGCGGGCTCGCGCTTGACGCTGCCGTTCTCGCCGAGCTTCACGTCGATCGCATAGGCGCTCAGCCCCTGCCCGTAGACGGTGCGGACATCGTCGTGCAGCAAGCCTTTCCTGAGAAGTTGGGCGATCAGGAAGCCCATGCCGCCTGCCGCGTGGAAATGGTTCACGTCGGCCAGCCCGTTCGGATAGACGCGCGCGAGCAGCGGCACGAGATCGGAAAGCTCCGAAATGTCCTGCCAGGTAAGCACGATGCCCGCGGCGCGGGCCATCGCGACGAGATGCATCGTGTGGTTCGTCGAGCCGCCGGTCGCATGCAGGCCGACGACGCCGTTGACGATCGACCGTTCGTCGATCATCTCGCCGGCGGGCGTGAATTCGTTGCCGAGCGCGGTGATCGCAAGCGCCCGCTTCGTCGCTTCCCTGGTCAGCGCGTCGCGAAGCGGCGTGCCGGGATTGATGAAGGAGGCGCCGGGCAGGTGGAAGCCCATGATCTCCATCAGCATCTGGTTGGAATTGGCGGTGCCGTAGAAGGTACAGGTGCCAGGGCCGTGATAGGACTTGGACTCAGCCTCCAGGAGCTCGTCGCGGCCGACCTTGCCTTCGGCGAAGAGTTGCCGAACCTTGGCCTTCTCATCGTTCGGCAGGCCCGTGGTCATCGGTCCGGCGGGGATGAAGACCGCGGGCAGATGGCCGAAGGTGAGCGCGGCGATCGCGAGTCCGGGCACGATCTTGTCGCAGACGCCGAGATAGACGGCCGCGTCGAACATGTTGTGCGACAGGCCGATGCCGGCCGCCATGGCGATGACATCGCGCGAGAAGAGCGACAGTTCCATGCCGGGCTGGCCTTGGGTGACGCCGTCGCACATTGCCGGAACGCCGCCGGCGACCTGAGCGACGCCGCCCGCCTCGTGCGCGGCCTCCCGGATCAGTGCCGGATAGGTTTCGAACGGCTGATGCGCCGACAGCATGTCGTTGTAGGAGGTGATGATGCCGAGATTGGGGACGCGGTCGCCCGCAAGGGCCACCTTCTCGGCGGGGGAACAGACCGCAAACCCGTGCGCGAGATTGCCGCAGCCGAGAACGGTCCGGTGCGGTCCGTTCGTCGCAGCGCTGCGGACGCGATCGAGGTAGGGCTCGCGGTGGGGCTTCGAGCGTTCGACGATGCGGGCGGTAATGGCGGCTATGCGGGAATCGGCGGACATGGACACATCCTCTTCCGGAGTCTTACGACTCCTCTTTTTCATCGATCATCGGCTTCGAGCGCCACAGCGTTGCGGCGCTTTCCGGGTCGCCTCAGGGCGCCCAGTATATCTGCAGCGGCGATGCGGCCCGCCGAAGCATGGCCCGGATGGGCATCTCCGCCTCGTCGCCGGACGCCTCGGCCTGAGCAAGCACCTCTTTCTTGCCGCTGCCTTCGATATGCAGCACCAGATAGCCGGCATCCTGCAGGCTGGAGAAGGTGAAGGTGAGGCGGGGTTCGCCGGCGCCTTCCGCTTCCATGGTGATCACGCCGCGTGGCGTCGTGGGGTCGAGCGCCTCTTCAAGGCGCGTCCCCCCGGGGAAGAACGAGGCCGTATGGCCGTCCGTTCCCATGCCGAGCACCACGACATCGAGGGGGGCGCCGAGGCTTGCCGTCCTCTCGCTCGCGATCGCCGCGGCCGCTTCCGCAGTCTCGGCCGCCTGATAGAGCGGAACGAAACGCGCCTCAGCAGCCCCGTCCTGGAGCAGGTTGTCGGCAACCAGACGATGGTTGGAGCGGTCGTTTTCCGGCGGCACGAAGCGCTCGTCGACGAGGGTGACCGTCACTTTCGACCAATCGAGCTCGCGACGCGACAGCGACCGGAAAAAGGCCTTGGGGGTCGAGCCGCCCGATACCGCGAGGCTTGCCGCGCCTCTCGCAGCGATCGCGGCGGCGAGCCTTGCACCGACGTCATCCGCGAGGGCCTCGGCCAGTGCGGACGGATTTTCGAATATGTGCATGTTCGCGCTCATGATCGGCCCTAGATCGCATCGTTCCAAGTGCGGCCGTCGCGCTCGATCAGCGCGATCGACTGGCTCGGGCCCCAGGTTCCGGCGGTATATCCTTGCACCTGTTGTCCGGTTGCTTCCCAGGCCTTGAGGATCGGGTCGATCCATTGCCAGGCCGCTTCCACTTCGTCGCGGCGCACGAACAGGGTTTGGTTGTTGCGGATGACGTCCAGCAACAGGCGTTCATAGGCATCGGCATTGCGGACCGCGAAGGCCTCGGCAAAGCTCATGTCGAGGGGCACGTTCCTCAGCCGCATGCCGCCCGGTCCGGGATCCTTGATCATCAGCGACTGCTTGACGCCTTCATTCGGCTGCAGGCGGATCATCAGCTGGTTGGCCGAAATCCGACCGGCACTCTGATCGAAGATCGAGTGCGGGATCTGCTTGAAGGTGATGACGATCTCCGACATGCGGCCCGCCATGCGCTTTCCGGTACGCAGATAGAAGGGCACGCCTGCCCAGCGCCAATTGCTGATCTCGGCCTTGATCGCGACGAAGGTTTCCGTGTTGGAAACGCCTCCTTCGAGCTCTTCGAGATAGCCCTTGACCGGGCCTCCGGACGATGCGCCGGCGCGGTACTGGCCCCGGACCGTCACCTGCTCGACATTGGAGGCGGTGATCGGCTTCAGCGCGCGAAGCACCTTGAGCTTCTCGTCGCGCACGGCCTCCGCGTCCATCGACGTCGGCGCCTCCATTGCGACGAAACAGAGAAGCTGGAGGATATGGTTCTGCACCATGTCGCGCAGCGCGCCCGCCTTGTCGTAGTAGCCTGCGCGATTCTCGAGCCCGACGGCTTCGGAAACGGTGATCTGCACGTGGTCGATGTGGGCGGAATTCCACAATGGCTCGTAAAGTGCGTTGGCGAAGCGCAGTGCCATCAGATTCTGCACCGTTTCCTTGCCGAGATAGTGGTCGATGCGGAAAATCTGCTCTTCGCGGAAGACCTTGCCGATCGTGTCGTTGAGCTCCGTCGCGGAAGCGAGGTCGCGGCCGATCGGCTTCTCGACGACGATGCGGGTGTTCCTCGTGATAAGCTTGTGATCGCGGATCTTTTCGGAAATGTCGCTGAAAATCGCCGGCCCGACGGCGAGATAGAAGGCACGGGTACGATCCTTGCCCTCTTCCAGGAGCTTCTTCAGATCGTCCCAGCCCTGCTCGGACTTGGCGTCGACGGAGACGTAATAGAGACGCGAGGTGAATTTCTCGACTTCCGCCTCGTTGAACTCCCCGGACTTCAGGTGTTCTTTCAGGGCGTCGCTCGCGAACCTGCGGTATTCGTCATGGGAAAGGCTCGCGCGCGATGCGCCGATGATCCGCGTCGGTTCCGTGAACTGACCTTCCATCTGACGGTGATAAAGTGCCGGCAGCAGCTTGCGCTCCGCAAGATCGCCGGTGCCCCCGAACACCACATAGTCAAACGGTTCGACGGGAATGATCTGGCTGCTCATGGGATGTCTCGATCTCGTTGAGGTCTGGGCTGATATAATCTAATCGATTTAAAATGGCTAGGGTGCACCGCAACAAAATGGGCGGCCGCACGGCTGCCGACGCACCGATCCTTATATCACCGCCGTCCGGGGAACAGAAATATGCGGCATTTCAAGGACTTTGCGCCACCGTCGGAAATCAGGGACGGCCTTCCCTTTAGAAACGGTCGCGCAGTGCGTACCAGCTGAGCGCCAGGAACAGGAGTGCCGAGCGGAACCGCGTCCCGCCGGGGAAGGCGGGTATCTTGAGCTGCTTCAGCAGATCGAGCTCGGTTGACTTGCCGAGCGCGAGCTCGGCATAGAGCTTGCCGCAGTAATTGGCGAGCATGACGCCATGGCCGGAATAACCGCCGATCGTGGTGACGCCCGGCATGACCTCGCGGCAGAAGGGTTGGCGCGGCATGGTGATGCCGACCGAGCCGCCCCAGGCATGGGTGATCTCGACATCGGCGAGATCCGGGTAGATTTCGCAGATCTGCCGGCGTATGTGCGCCGAAATGTCGCGCGGATTGTCGGCAGTGTAGGCTTCGCGCCCGCCGAAGAGCAGCCGCCCGTCTTTCGATTTTCGGAAATAGCGAACGACGAAGCGCGAATCGTCGACCGATTCGCCGCCGGGCAGAATCTCGGGATGGCCGTGCAGCACCGTCGTCGCGCCGATGAAGGAGCGGATCGGCATGACGTGGCTCGCGGTCACCGGCTCGAGATTGCCGATATAGCCATTGCAGGCGATCAGCGCCCGGTCGGCCGTGATCGTGCCGCTTGTCGTCTCGATGACGACCGCGCCGCCCTTCTTCTCGATCTTGAGCGCCTTCGTCCCTTCGTAGAGATTGGCGCCGGCGAGCGCCGCCTGTCTGGCGAGCCCCACAACCAGCTTCATCGGGTGGATGTGGCCGGTCCCGGTGTCGCGGATACCGAAGTGGTAATGGCTGGAGCCGAGCCGGCTCACGGTCTCCTCGCGATCCATGAAGGAAAGGTGCGGATAGCCGTACCGCCCGGTCATCGCCTCGACGTGGTTGCGATAGTCCCTTTCGAGGCTTGCCTTGTGGCCGACCGAGAGCTGGCCCGGCATGAATTCGATGTCGATCGCGTGCTCTTCGGCAAATCCCAGGACATAGCGCTTGGCGTTCTCGGCCATATCGAAGAGCCGTTGCGCCCATTCGCGGCCGAGCACCTCCTCCGTTTCGTCGGCCCAGACACGTTGCCCGGTGCCGAACTGCCCGCCATTTCGGCCCGAGGCGCCGTCGCCGAAGCGGCAGGCGTCGATCAGCGTGACGTCCGTCCCGCTCCGGGCGAGATTGCAGGCGGCCTGCAGGCCGGTGTAGCCGCCGCCGATAATGGCGACGTCGGCCTTGCGGGAGCCCGGCATGACCGGGAAGACGGGCCGCTCGGGAATCGTCGCCTCGTACCAGGAATATCCGGGCGAGATCGGGCTTTGCCAGGTCATGGAACCCTATTCCGGATCAGACATTCAGGAGCAGGAACTCGCGTTCCCACGGGCTGATGACCTGCATGAAGGTTTCGAACTCGCCGCGCTTCACGCCGGCATAGATGGCGATGAACTCGGCGCTGAAGACCTCCGCCAGCGCGGGAGCCGATTCGAGCAGCGAAACCGCCTCGAGCAGCCCTCGCGGCAGTTCGATTTCGCCCTCATTGGCGGTGTGTTCCGTGGGCGGTGTCGCCTGCAGGCCCTCGATGATGCCGAGATAGCCGCAGCCGAGCGAAGCCGCGAGCGCCAGGTAGGGGTTCGCATCGGAGCTCGGCAGGCGGTTCTCGATGCGCCGGGCGACCGGATCGGAGACGGGGATACGGAACGCCGTGGTCCGGTTGTCATAGCCCCAGGCGGTGTTGACCGGGGCCGACATGTCCGGCGTGAGGCGCCGATAGGAGTTCACATAGGGCGCCATCATCGACAACGTCCGCGGCACGTAAAGCTGCATGCCGCCTATGAAGGAAAAGAACGCCTGAGATGGCGAGCCGTCGGGATTGGAGAAGATGTTGCGGCCGGTCTCGATGTCGATCACCGATTGGTGGATATGCATGGCGGAGCCGGGCTGGCCCTGCATGGGCTTGGCCATGAACGTCGCATAGATTCCGTGCTTCAGCGCCGCTTCGCGGATGGTCCGCTTGAACAGGAAGACCTGGTCGGCAAGCTCGATCGGATCGCCGTGCCTGAGGTTGATCTCGAGCTGGGCCGGCCCCTCTTCGTGAATCAGCGTATCGATCTCGAGGCCTTGTTTTTCGGAAAAATGGTAGATGTCGTCGATGAGCTCGTCGAACTCGTTGATGCCGGCGATCGAATAGCCCTGGCCGCCGAGGATCGAGCGGCCGGACCGGCCCTTCGGCGGCCGCAGCGGATAGTCCGGGTCGTCGTTCTGGGCGACGAGATAGAATTCGATCTCCGGTGCGACCACCGGTTTCCAGCCCTTCTGCCGGTAGAGCTCGATGACGCGCTTCAGCACATTGCGCGGGGTGTAGCTGATCTGCTCGCCCTGCGAGCCGACGATGTCGCAGATGACCTGCGCCGTCGGGTCGCTTTCCCATGGAACGATGGAAAGGGTGGACAGGTCCGGAACGAGCTTGATGTCGCTGTCGCGGGAATCATAGCGGAATTGCCCGGTCTCCTCCGGATATTCGCCGGAAATCGTGTGCCGGT
This sequence comes from Ensifer sp. D2-11, assembly GCF_054161295.1. Taxonomy (NCBI): domain Bacteria; kingdom Pseudomonadati; phylum Pseudomonadota; class Alphaproteobacteria; order Hyphomicrobiales; family Rhizobiaceae; genus Ensifer; species Ensifer sp. D2-11. Next base: position 2,541,921 of record NZ_CP096433.1, on the reverse strand, counting down.
AGATCGCCGAGGGCAAGGCAAGCGAGGTATTGGACGTGAACTTGGACGTCGGCATCATCTTGCCGCGCGCAACGCCGGCAAGGTCCGGCGTGATGCACTCGATATCTTCGATGCCGCGGATCTTGAGCCAGTCGACCGCTTCGGTCCAGGTCTTCACGCCACGGGCGGCATGCAGGGCGGGGGGTATCTTCGAACTCTTGCTGACCTTTGCTGTCTCTTGGGCAACACTTCTCTTGGAAGACATAAATCACCGGGTTTGGCTTCGGATAGCGCAATCATAGCCGCAGTTTGGCAATTAGCTAGATGCACGCGATTGACTTTCGCCCTGCTCGCCGGAAAGGAGGATACGGAAACAGAAGGAAGCTTCCGTGGCGGAAAAGCAGGACGTGGTGATCATCGGGGCGGGCGCCGCCGGCATGATGTGCGCCATCGAGGCGGGTGAGCGCGGGCGCCGCGTGCTCGTCATCGACCACGCCAGGGCGCCCGGCGAGAAGATCCGCATCTCGGGCGGCGGCCGCTGCAATTTCACGAATATCCATGCGTCCCCCAGGAACTTCCTGTCCGGCAACCCGCATTTCTGCAAGTCGGCGCTCGCCCGCTACCGGCCGCAGGACTTCATCGCTCTCGTCGAGCGCCATGGCATCGGCTGGCACGAGAAAACGCTCGGCCAGCTCTTCTGCGATCATTCGGCCAAGGACATCATCCGCATGCTGATGGCGGAGATGAAGGGGGCGGGAGCGCAACTGAGGCTCGAAACCAGCATCGGCGAGGTTGAGAGGACCGCCTCCGGGTTCCGTGTGACGACGAGCACCGGCACGGTCGACGCCGCCTCGCTGGTCGTGGCGAGCGGCGGCAAGTCCATCCCGAAAATGGGAGCGACGGGTCTTGCCTATCGCATGGCGGAGCAGTTCGGCTTGCCTGTTGTCGAAACCCGGCCGGCACTGGTTCCCCTGACACTCGACCAGGCGCAGCTCGCAAAGCTCGGCGCGCTTGCCGGCGTCGCGGCCGATGCCGAGGCGCGGTTCGGGAAGGCCGCCTTCCGCGAGGCTGTCCTCATCACCCATCGAGGCTTGAGCGGACCGGCTATCCTGCAGATTTCATCCTATTGGCGTGAGGGTGAGGAGATCGTCCTCCGGCTGATGCCGGACATCGATATCGCCTCGATCCTCAAGGGAATGCGCCGGGCGAACGGCCGCCAGGCAGTCCAGACGGCACTTGCCGACATCCTGCCGCGCCGGCTCGCGCAGTTCTTCGCCGACGAAGCGAAGCTGACGGGGCGCATGCTTGCCGACCTTTCCGACAAGACGATCGACGCGCTTGCCAGCTCCATCCAGGTTTGGGCGGTGAAGCCGGCGGGATCGGAAGGCTACCGGACGGCCGAGGTCACGCTCGGCGGCGTCGATACGCGTGCGCTCGACTCCCGGACCATGCAGGCAAAGGAAGTCCCCGGCCTCTACTTCGTCGGCGAGTGTGTCGACGTGACCGGCTGGCTCGGAGGCTACAATTTCCAATGGGCCTGGGCGTCGGGCTTCGTCGCCGGTCAAGACGTGTAACCGTGCGGCAAAATTGGTGATTTGCTTCTTCGGCCATTCTTAAGGGAAATATAAGGGAAATTACTGAACCTGTTTATCATGGCGCGACAGCCTCGAAGGGCAGCGGAAGTCAACAAACGGAAACCACATTGTTTCCATTTCGGGGACTTTCTTCAGCCGCAGGATGGATGCACCATAATCGTAACGGCAAAGGCAGACCGGTCTTTGCTGGCAACTCGAAGTGCTGCATCGACCTTGCGCGCCCAAGACGCTCGGTGTTGCAGCGACAAGGACAAGAGGCCATGAACCAGCAACGCCGCCGTCCCCGTGCAATAGCCATTGCCCGCGCAGAGAAAAGCCGCGGGCAGAACGAATTGACGGCTTACCTCGCGACGCTCGCTCTGTTTGCCGTCACGGCCGTTGCTCTCTTTTCCTGGCTTTGAGGCGTCGCTTCCGACGCGCCACGTCGATGCGCCGGAGCACCGGTATTTCGCCCCCAACGGGGCAAATTCCGCTTATGGAATTCTTAATCGTTTGAAATGATTATGGCGAGCAAATGAGCACCGCCAGGTCCTCGCCGCCAAGCCGGCTGCGCGGTCCCGCAATGACTGCTGGCGGGCTGGCGGCGTGCGCCGCATGACTTTTCCGAAAAACATCAGCCTGTTTGCGCATCGGGTGGCGCCCGAGCGCCTTTGGTGCGTTCACCTGACGCGCCCCGGAGCGCTTCGAGCCATCGGGGAGGCGAACGCGCGCTGTAGCCAAGGTGTTTTCCATGTTCATCGACAGGATACTTGCCCGCTTCAAGATTCAGACGAAGGTTCTGTTCTTCATCCTGCCCTTCGTCGTCAGCATCTCGGCCGTCGGCATAACCGGACTTTATGCCTCTGGACTGCTGCAGGGCCGCATGGAGATTTCGAACAGCGTCCTCAAGACGCTGAGCGGCTTCAAGGACGTCTATGCCCAGATGAACAACTTCCTGCAGCAGACAACCGACGAAAGTCGGCGGATGCTCAAGGACGCAATCGTCACGCAGAAGGAAGTTCTGGCCGAAACCGCGGCGCAGGTTGCGGGCGGAAACGGCGAGGACGAGCTGGCTGCCGCCATTGCCGCCACCGGCGACATCGAGACGCGCATCGACGGGCTCTGGACATTGCATGAGGGCGAGCAGAAGCTCCGGGCCGAGACGAGGGCCGATCTGGAGCGTCTGGCGGCCGAACAGGCGAAGATCAACGAAGAGGCGAACCGGCTGCAATACGCGGTGCGCAAGGACGAGAATGCGGCGAAGACGATGCTGCGCAACGCCGAAAAACTCATGCGTGCCAGCCGCTTCTACGCCGAATTCGCGACCGAGGTGAGCGGGGCGATAACGGTCGAGGAGAAGCTGAAGGTCGCAGAGGGTCACTTCCCGGCCATAGGCCGCACGCAACGGGATATCTTCGTGCTTTTGCCGAAAGGCGAGAAATCCCTTGCCGAAACCGTCAATTCTGCTTCCGGGGCGATCGGCGCCCTTATCAAGACGCCGCCCGGCCCCGAAACGCTCGCCGGCCTTTCCAAATATGTCGACCGTTTCCGCACCGCCAGCTTCCGGCTGGAGGCAGCTTCGGTCGGCAAGATGCGCGAGGCGACGCAGATATTCAGCGAGCTCGACGGCAAGATCGCGGGGACGGAGTCGGTACTGACCGCGACACGCAGGCTCTCCACATCGCTTACCGACATTCAGATCGCCGCCGCGGCATTTCTCGGAACGACGAGCGAGGAAAGCCGCAAGAAGCTCCTCGACAGGTTCCTTGCAGTCCAGTCCAACCTCACAACTCTGCGCGGCATCGCGAGCGGCATGAGCTTCTTCGACCAGGCCGCCGGCGCACTTCTGCCGATCATCGACGGGATGAAGAAGGATGGCCTTGCGCTGGTCGAGATCACGGATAAGCGCACTGTCGAATTCGAGGCCGCGGGCGCCGCGATCAACGAGATCTGGAGCGACCTCACCGGGTTTGCCGAGCAGCAGAAGGTCGCCGCCGGCAGCGAGCGTGCGGAAGCCAATCAGATCTCCGTTGCGGCGACGATCACCGGCGTCGTGATCGCGCTCCTGGCCGGCATCGCGCTCACGCTCACGCTGAAAAAGCCGATCGGCCAGATCACGGCTGCCATGCGGCGGCTGGCGGACGGCGCGCTCGATACCTCGATCGACGGCGGCACGCGCCGAGACGAGATCGGCGACATGGCGCGTGCCCTCGGCGTCTTCAAGGAAAATGCGCTCTCCAAGGTGCGCATCGAGGCGGAAAGCGCCGAAGAGCGTGCCCGCGCGGAAGCCGAGCGCAGCCGCAACGATGCCGAGAAGCGCGAGCTCGACAGACAGATCGATCTTGCCGTGAGCGAACTCGCAGCCGGTCTCGGACGCCTGGCACAGGGCGACCTGTCGCGGCAGATCGAAGTGCCCTTCGCCGGCCGTCTCGAACAGTTGCGGCTGGATTTCAACGGATCGCTCTTCCGCCTTCAGGATACGCTGGCGCAAATTCGCGCCAATGCCCAGGCGATCCAGCAGGGTGGCGCCGACATGCATCGGTCCGCCGACGCGCTGTCGAAGCGGACAGAGGCTCAGGCCGCTTCGCTCGAGGAGACGGCGGCGGCCGTCGACCAGATCACCGTGACGGTGCGCTCCTCGGCGGAGCGGGCGCACGAGGCGAACCAGGCCGTGTCTCATACCAAGCGGAGCGCCGACAGTTCGGCGACGGTCGTCACCAACGCCGTCGCCGCCATGGGACGCATCGAGGCGGCCTCCCGCCAGATCGAGCAGATCATCGAAGTGATCGACGATATCGCCTTCCAGACCAATCTCCTGGCGCTCAATGCCGGTATCGAAGCGGCGCGTGCCGGCGAGGCGGGCAAGGGCTTTGCCGTCGTGGCTCAGGAAGTGCGCGAACTGGCGCAGCGCTCGGCCGAGGCGGCGCGAGAGATCAAGGGGCTGATCGACAAATCGACCCAAGAGGTGAGTTCCGGCTCGCGTCTCGTCAAGGAAACGGGCGCGGTGCTCGCCTCGATCAGCGCCGAGATCGTCACGGTCAGCCAGCATGTCGAGATGATCGCCACGGCCAGCCGCGATCAGGCCGCAGCCCTGAACGAGGTCAACGGTTCCGTCAACCAGATGGACCAGATGACGCAGCAGAACGCCTCGATGGTGGAGAAGGCGACCGGCACCAGCCGGGCGCTCGCCAATCAGGCGGATACGCTGATGATGCTGGTCGAGCAGTTCCGGCTCGAGCCGGTGGCCGCAGCCGACCACAGCTACCGGGCGGCCTAATCGGATTCAAAACGCTGCTAGGGGCGCCGTGCATCCCGGATGCACGGCGCTTTCATTTGACGCCGCCTGCGCAGGAAACAGCAAAGCTGCCGGCGCAACCATCACTTGTCTCCGCCGGTTGCCGCCTGCGGAACACTGTCGCAAGCAGGCGTTTCGCGAAATGCCGCCGGCGGCTCGGCGTCCGGGGCTCGAATCTCTCGTCCCAGGGACGGTTTCTCGAAGCCATATCGAACAGCAGTGCCATTGCCATCATATCCATGGTGATGCTCCTTCATTCTTGGGCATCCCCTTTTTCATGCATCCGGAATTGTTTTACATACAGCCGATTTCCCCATATGTTTTTCAGCTATGAAAAACACGGATTGGGACATCTACCGCTGCTTCGTCACGGTGGCGCGTACCGGCGGGTTAACCGGGGCGGCGCAGGCGACGGGCCTCAGCCCTGCGACGGTCGGCCGCCGGATGCTGGAACTCGAGGAGCGCATCGGCCGCTCGCTCTTCATCCGCAGCCAGACCGGCTACACGCTGACGGGAGACGGCCGCTTTCTCTTCGAACAGTTGCAGGAAATGGAGGCGGCGGCCCGCAAGGTCGAAAGCTGGCAGAAGGAGGGCGAGGGGGCGACCGTCGTCCGCATCGCGGCCGGCACATGGGTCTCCTGGCTGATCGCCGAGAATTTTCCCGCCATCTGCACGGAACGGGACGCTTTCAACATTTCGCTGACGATCGGCGAGGCGCGGGCGAATCTCGCCTACCGCGAAAGCGATATCGGCATCCGAGCCTTCGAGCCGGAGGAAACCTATCTTGCGGCGCGGCCGGTGGGCGAAGTCGCCTATGCCGCCTACCGGCAGAAGAACGCGCCGGGCGGAGTGGAGCGCTGGGTCGCAGTCGCCGAAGAGGATGCGATATCGGCCTATCTGAAATGGCCGCACGAGCATGCGCCGGGCCGGATCGTTGCAGCCGTCACACGGCCTCGGTCCTTGCTGGATCTCGCGCGCGCCGGCGCGGGACGGGCGGTGCTGCCCTGTTTCGTCGGCGATCTCGATCCTCTGCTCGAGCGGGTGGGCGACGAGATCGAGCCGCTCAGACATCGGCAGTGGATCGTCATGAACAACGAGGACCGCCACAGGCGCGACATCCGCACCGTCGTAGACCGGATGACACGTTTCCTGCGCAGCCATACGGATCTTTTTGCCGGCAAGCGCCCGCCGCGCAATTCGGCATGAGCCTCCAGCCTTGACCGGCCGGCGCTGGGGCCGGCCGGTCCTTGTTTTGCCTGGCTGAATTCGTCTTCCGCAACACAACCCTTATTTGCATATAATCAGCTATTCGCGCTTTGATTCCTTGGATTCGCTCGGTCTTGTACGACGAGATGGCGTGAGACGGACTGCGCTGCGCGGAGGGATTCCGCGCTCGCGCCACTGACGTTCCATTTCGGCTGGCACCGACGGATCGCACGATTGTCCCAGGCAGTTCCTGCACCCGACTCGAGGCCCTCATGACCGCATCCTTTTACGCTTCGTTGAGCCTGCTCTTACTGGTGTCGGCAACGACCGCCCGGGCGGGCGTCGCCGAGGGGATCAAAACGCTCGAAGGCGGCGACATCGCCGGAGCGGTCAAGGAATTCCAGGAGGCCTACGAGGCCGGTGACGCCGATGGAGCCTTCTATATCGGGCGACTCTTCGAAATGGGGCTCGGGACGGACAAGGACATGAGGCGCGCCGCGGAACTTTATGCCGCTGCAGTCAGCAAGAAGAGCGCCAAGGCCGAGAACCGGCTCGGTCTGATGTATCTCAAGGGCGAACTGGTCATCCAGGATTACGCCCGCGCCACCGAACTGATCTGCGCCGCGGCCGCGGCGGGCGATCCGAACGGTCAGTTCAATTGCGGCCTGATCTATTCGGAAGGCAAGGCTGTCGGTCAGGATTGGGCGAAGGCAATCGATTACTGGCAAAAGGCTGCCGCGCAGCACAGTGTCGCCGCCCTCAACTATCTCGGACTCGCTCATCGGGAGGGGAACGGCGTCGATGCCGATCGCCACAGGGCAGTCTCGTATTTCCGCCGAACCGCCGCCGCCGGCAATCCGATGGGGCTCTACGAACTCGCAAGGGCCTATTCCGAGGGTGTGGGCGTCGACGCTGATCCGATAATGGCACACGCCTATGCGAATCTCGCGGCCGCCCGCGGCCACGTCGAGGCCGCATCCCTGCGCGACGAGCTTGGCGCGCGGTTGAGACCGGAGGAACTCAAAAAGGCGCACGCCACCGCGCGTGACTGGAAAGCGCTTCCGATCGACCAAACCGGCGAGTAGCCGGGCATGTCGGTTACAACGTTCCTGATCGCCCTGGTGCTCCTTGCCGCAACGCTTCCATGCTCGTCCGCCGCGGCAGCATCGGGCTCGCCCGCCTGGAAGGTCGAGTGCCGGGAGGATGTCCCGGCCTCATGCCAGATGTACGCCGCACCTGAGACCCGCAACGGAGCTCCGCCGGCTTTCCTGCTGACGGTCACGCCCGCTTCGGACGGGTCGGGGGAGTTCGCGGTCATTACTGCCCCGCAAAGGGTGTACCTCGTGCCCGGCATCGAGATCCGTGTCGACAAGCGCCGGCCGTTCAAGGCGCTGTTCGAACTCTGCGATGATGCCGGCTGCCATGCCGGCTTCAAGCTCGCCGGTCCGGTCCTCGACGCTTTTCGCCGCGGCGCAGCAGCCAAGGTCCGCATATGGACTGCGAAAGACAAGGCGGTCGAGTTCGCCGTCTCCCTTAACGGCTTTTCGAAAGCGCTCGAGGGGCTGAAGCGCGGAGGCAAGCCGTGACCGTGAGACAGACCTTCTCGTTGATTCGGCCCGTAAGCCATCGCCTCTTGGCCAGCCTGTTGTGGCTCCTTTGCAGCGCACCAGCCTTTGCGCAATCGATCGACACGCTGCGCGACACCCTGCAGAACGAGGCAAGCACCAGCGCCGAAGCCGAGCGCGCCAGGCGCGATGCGGCGCGCGCCCGCGCGGAGAGCGCTTCCGAAGTCCCCGCCGCAGAGAGCGGCTCGGCACCTGCGGAGGGCGGGCCCTGTTTCACCATCCGTGAGATCCGGATTACCGGCCACGAACCATTCGGCAAGCCTCCGGCGGGCCACGAGCAGCTCGTCGGCACCTGCGCTACCGCGGCCGATATCGCCCGTGCGCTCGGCCGCATCAACGCCTTTTACCAGGAGGAAGGCTACATCACCACGCGCGCCTACCTGCCCGAACAGGACGTCTCGGACGGATCGTTGGAAATATCCGTCATTCCGGGCCGCATCGAGGGCTATGTCTATGGCGACGGCCGGCAGGCGGACCGGCGCCTCGCCGCCGCATTCCCCGCCGCGCGGGGCGATCTCCTCAATCTCCGCGACATCGAGCAGGGCCTCGACAACTACAACGCGCCACGGTCGGCTTCGGCGAAGTTCCAGCTGATTCCGGGCCAAGCCGTCGGCGGTTCCTTCGTCCAGGTGCTGTCCGAGGATGAGCGGCGGTTCCACGCCAATCTCTCGACCGACAATACCGGCTTCAAGTCGACCGGTGTCTACAAGGGCAATGCCACGGTCGGCATCGACAACCTGATCGGCATCAACGACCAGCTGAGCTTCAGCCTGAGTTCCACGCCGTTCGACCCGCGCGGCAGCCGCTATTCCGACGCGCTGTCGGTGAACACTCTCATTCCCTACGGCAATTGGTCCCTTGGGCTCGATGCGGGCACCAGCCGCTATGCCTTCGCTCTCGACGGCGTCAACCAGACCTATCCCGTCTCCGGCCGCTCCCGGCATCTGTCGCTCACCCTCGAGCGCCTGATCTCGCGCGACAGCATCAGCAAACTCCATGCCTATGGTGGCCTCAAGTTCAGCCGCTCGGCAAGCTTCATCGAAGGCTACGAAATCGAAAGCCAGCGCCAGCGGCTTGCGACCGGCAGCCTCGGCCTGCGCGGCGAGACCTTTGCCGGCGCCGGCAAGTTCGAGTTCGACGCGAGCGCGCGCTTCGGTATCGAGGCGATCGGCAGCGAGGTTCCCGACAAGAGCGCCATCGACCCCAGCTTCAAGAGCTGGAGCCTGCGTCTCACCAACGAACAGCCGCTCGGTTCCAGTCCGCTGACCTATAGGGGCGTGATTTCGGCGCAGCTCGCCAGCGATATCCTCCCGGCATCGGAGCAATTCTCGATCGGCGGCTGGTCGAGTGTCCGCGGATTCCACGATGACAACATGTACGGCGAAAGCGGCATCTATTTCCGCAACACGCTCGAGTGGCTGGCCTTCAGCCGTCCGGGGCTGGAGGCGCGCCTCGGCGCCGGACTGGACGTCGGCTGGCTTAAGCCCTCACCGCTGCGGCAATGGGATCAACGTCACCTGATCGGCGTCAGCCTGTCGGCCGACGTCATCATCCGGCAACGCATGTTCATGTCCCTCGTCCTGGCGCATGCGCTCGACCGGCCCTCGGATTTCGGGGCCGGGCGGACCATCGGCTACGCAGGCGTCGACCTGCGGTTTTGAGGATTTTGGCCGGTCCGCGCAGGCGGGCCGGCCAATCGGCTTTTGAGGCATTGCCGACGGCCACAGTCTGCGGGCCCGGGCCGGCACCATGAGGGTTCGGGAATGAAGAATGGGTTCAAACGGTCGATCAGCGGGCTGCTTGCCGCCGTCCTGGCATTCCAGCCCGTGCTCGTTCGTGCCGGCGAGATCGTCCATGTCAAACCCGACACTGCCCGCCCGCGTGTCGACCGCGCCAATAACGGAACGACGATCCTCAATATCGACACGCCGAATGCCGCCGGCGTCTCGCATGATCAATACAGGAAGTTCTCCGCCGGGGACCTGATCCTCAACAACTCGCCGACGAATGTCACGACCGAACTCGGCGGATGGATCGAGGGCAATCCGAACCTCAAACCCGCCAATCCGGCAAAGCTCTGGATCGGCGAAGTCGTCGGCGGCAGTGCGGCCGAGCTGAACGGAATGCTCGAGGTCGGCGGACCGGCGATGGACGTCGTGCTTGCCAACGAGTACGGCATCACCTGCAGCGGCTGCGGCTTCATCAATACGGGCCGCGCGACACTTACGACCGGAGCCCCGGCGCTGAACGCGGCCGGTGGCCTCGACCGGTTCGACGTGCGCCAGGGCACCGTGACGATCACCGGCGCAGGCCTGAACCCGGAAAGCCGCGTCGGCGCTTCCGATACGGGACGTGTCGACGTCATCGCGCGCGCGGCCGCGATCTACGGCCGCATGCGTGCCAAAGGCCTGAACGTCGTCAGCGGCGCCAACGCCGTCAAATACGATTGGTCCTACGATCCGGCCACCGGAAAGGTAACCGGCGTCGCACCCCAGGACGGAACCGGGGCCGCGCCGGCGCTCGCCGTCGACGTCTCGGCACTTGGCGGCATGTACGCCGATGCCATTCAGATGATCGCCACGGAGCGCGGCGTCGGGGTGCGCATCGATGGAGAAATGGCCTCGGGATCCAGCCTTTCGCTCTCGAGTGCCGGACGCCTGAGCCTCGGTTCATCCTCCGGCGTCGGCCTCAAGGCCAGGCAGAAGGTAATCGTGCGCAGCGAGGGACCGCTTCTGCTCGAAGGGTCCGTAACCTCCGAACAGGGCGACCTCGTCGACATCCGCACGGGAGGCGCGCTGACCTTTACCGGCCAGGCCTCCGGCGGCAACATCCTGCTCGAAAGCGCCGGCGCCGCCAATGTCGCAGCCGCCGTCGCGGCCCGCGGCAAGCTCACATTGCGCTCGACGGGCAGTTCCCTCACCGTCGGGGCCGATGCGGCGCTCTCGGCGCGCAGCGCCGTGCTCACGGCCGGCGGGAACCTCACCCTCAAGGGCAGTCTGGACGCCGGCGGGGCAGCAGAACTCGCTGCCGGCGAGACGCTCGAAGCGGGAGCGGGCGCGAAGGTCTCGGCCGGCAGCCTGCGGCTCGGCGGCACGGCGGTAGCGACCGCGGGCTTGCTCAAGGCCGCCGGCGCTCTGGCCGTGACGGCCGGCTCCGGCGGTCTGGCGAACAATGGCGAACTCAGCGGCGAATCGGTGGCCATTGCCAGCACCGGCAATACAAGCAATTCCGGCGCGATCCTCGCTGCTCGTGACCTGCGTATCGAGAGCCTCGATTCGATCGCCAATAGCGGTTCGCTCGCGGGGGCATCGGCGACGTTCGTTGCCACGCGCGACACGGCCAACAGCGGCACCATCGCGGCCGCGGGTGCACTCGATATATCCGCCGGGCTCAGGCTTTCGGCAACGGCCGGCTCGAAGATATCAGGCGGAACCGTCGCACTCAGCGGCGGAACGGTCGAAACCGCCGGCACGATCGTCGCCAATGCTGCACTGACGATCGAAGCGGCGGCGGGAGGTCTGTCCAATAGGGGAACCGTCCAGGCGGCGACGACCGGCATCCGCTCGGCGGCCGCCCTCCTCAACGAGGGGCAGATCGGCGGCCGGGACGAGGTGGCAATCGCCGCCGCCGCCGATCTCGGCAATGAAGGGGTGATCTCCAGCCTCGGGACAGTGCGGCTGCAGTCGGGCGCGACGATGGCGCTCGGCAAGGACTCCGAGACATCCGGCGGGAATGTCGCCCTCTCAGCGGCAGCGCTTCACTCCGCCGGCACGGTCGTCGCAGACGCCGCCTTGACGATTGCGGCCGGAGGCGGCGGCATCGGCAACAGCGGGCTTCTGGCCGGCGAGACCGTTAACGCTACGGCAAAGGGTCAACTTGCGAATAGCGGCGCCATCAGCGGACGCAGCGCCGTCTCCCTCGATGCCGCCGCCAGTCTGCTGGTGAGCGGCTCGATCACCAGCGAAGGCACGATCGGCCTCTCGGCGGAGCAGACGCTGTCAACGATGGCCGCCGCCGAAATCGCCGGGGGATCGGTCGCACTCACGGGTGGTTCGGTCCGTTCGGCCGGCACAGTGGTCGCCGACGCCGCCCTCGAAATCGTCTCGGCAAGCGGCGGTATCGTCAACAGCGGCACGCTCGTCGGCGCCCGGGCGGTCGCGGGGACGGGAGGCTCCTTCCGCAACGAGGGCGCGGTCGCGGGCAGTACCGAACTGCTCATCGCGGCGACCGATATCCGCAACAGCGGCGTGCTTTCCAGCAATGGCCTCGTTCTGCTGAAGGCCGCGCGTTCGGTCGTCACCGATGACGGTTCCAGGGTCGCCGGCGGTGCCGTGGATGTCTCCGGGGAGAGCCTTGCAACCGCCGGCGTCATCCTTGCCGAAACGACGCTCCGGCTCGCTTCGGGCAGCGGCGGAACCGCCAGTTCGGCAACGATCAGCGCCTCGACTGCCGAGCTCGTGTCCACGGGCGAGGTCGGTAATGCCGGGGTCGTCGAGGGGATCGATAAGGTCGTCATCGACGCCGCGGCCGTCACCAACGACGGCACGCTGCTCAGCCGCGGTCGCGTTGGGATCGACGCCGATCGAACCGTCGCCACCGGCCGTGGCTCCGGCATCCAGGCCGGCGCGGTCGCGATCGATGCTGCAAGAGTCGCTACCGCCGGCACGATCGTGGCCGACCGGACGCTGGAGATCGTCGCGGACAGTGGCGGTATCGGCAACAGCGGGACGCTCATCGGCGGATCGGCGCGCTTCGAGACCACGGCGGCGTTCCGCAACGACGGCCGCATCGTCGGCGCCCAGGACCTGTTTGCCGCCGCCGAGAATATCACCAACAGCGGCGTCCTCGCAGGCGACGGGGCGATCCGGCTTGACGCCGGCAAAACGCTGACCACCACGGCCGACGCCCGCATCGATGGCGGCGCCGTGGACCTCGCCGCCGAGAGGATTCTCTCTGCCGGCACGACCCTCGCCGATACCGGCCTGAACGTCTCCGCCGGCACCGGTGGCCTGCTCAATTCCGGCAGCCTCGTCAGCAGCAGCACGACGCTTGCTTCCGGGGCGGCGATCGACAATCAAGGCAATATAGAGGGCACGTCGGCGCTGACGATCGCCGCGGCCACCGCTTTCGCAGCCACGGCAAATTCGAGCATTCGCGCCGGCGATGCGGCAATTTCTGCGGATGCCGTCGATATCGCCGGAAAGCTTGCCGCAACCGGCCTGCTTGCCGTGAATGCCGGCTCCGGCGGTCTGAAGAGCAGCGGCACGCTCAGCGGCGGCTCTATCGATCTCGTCTCCGCCGGCACCTTCGCCAATACCGGTCTCGTCTCGGGCGGCGATACCCTGACGATTGCAGCCGCCGCCCCCTTCATCAACGCCGCCGCGCTCGTCTCCGGCCGCGACCTCGCGATCTACAACGATCAGATCCTGAACAATGGCGGCGTCATCTGGGCGAACGGTTCGATCACGCTTGCCGCGAACACCGCGCTCGATCCCGCAGATGTGGTCCAGAACACCGATGGCCGCATCGAGGCTCTCCAGGGCGACCTGACGATCCGCGCGAACGAGGTCTACAATGTCGGCACCGCGCCCACGATAGGCTCGAGCCAGATCATCAAATGGCTCGAGAAAGGCAGTGCCGGGACGACCGAGCCGGCGGAAGAGATCCTCAAGCTGATCGATCCCGCCTATCTCGATGCCAACGGCAACATCAAGCCGTCCCATGCCGGTGCCTATGCCGCGCTCTGGGCCGACCTGGTGAGTGGCGGTTCCTTGCTCTCCGCCACAAGCCGCTCGATCGTCAAACCGAGCGTGACGACACCGAGCGGTACGGCGCTCGCCGCCGCCTTCGCCGGCATCTGGTCGGACATGCTCGCCAGGGCGAATGCCGCCGGAACGCCCGATCCGGCCGCCGCGATCAAAGAGCTCGTCAGCGACACCGCCTTCGCCTCAAACGGCGACATCCTGCCGCAAAACGCCGCAGCCTATGCGGCGCTCTGGGACACGCTCGCCTCCGGCGGCACCACCGTCACGGACGACGTCAAGGCAATCCTCAAACCGACCTCGCTCGAGGTCGAAGGCACCGGTACCGATCCCGCGACGGGTGAAACCGCAACGGTCTATTCGAACCGGCTGGTGGCCGCTGCAACCTCGCCGTGGAACGCGATGACCGCCGGGTCCGGCGCCGCCTACGACATCGTCAAGATCCTCTACCAGGACCGCTTCCAGGATGACGGCGTGCTTGCCGAGTTGGTCGCCGGCGGCAGCATCGACATCAAAGCCGGCAAGGTCGAGAACATCTACGGCAATATTTCGGCGGCCGAAAACATCGTCATCACCGCCGACGACGTGAAGAACCAGGCGCTCGGCGCCAGCCAGTTCCTCGTCGAGGTGCATAAGCGCCCGGATTGCTTCACCTGCCACGAAGGCAAGGTCGAGTTCTACGACACCTTCGGCGGCCGCATCGAGGCGAACGGCACGGTTGCGATCTCCGGCAATCTCGAGAACATCACGCTGCCTTCCTCCGAGCTCTCCACGAAGGACGTGCTCGACAAACTCAACGCCTATATCGCCGAGCGGCAGGCTGCAGGCGATCCGGACATGGCCGGCGTCCCGCCCGCCAGCGACAAGAACTTCGAGCTTACGGAAACCCGGACAGACGACTATACGGCGCCCGTGGCCGGCAACGGCAGCGAGGTCCGCAAGGTCGAAGGCACCGATCTGGGATCAGAAACGAAGGTCGATACCGGCCCTCCTGCGAAGTTCGATCCGCTTTCTCCGATTGCCGTCAACCGGTACGGGCCGGTCGTCGTCGATCCTTTGGCGCCGGTCGCGGTGGACAGGCCCGCACCGGCGTCCGTTGCGCTTCCCGGCACGCCGACCGTCATTCCCGTCGATACCGCGGTGCTCTCCGAAAAGTTGCTGCCGGTCGTGCCGCTTCGGCCCTCGCTCTCGCCCACCGCTTCCGTCGATGCGCTCCTCGTCGCCGGCCTCACCACGCTTGCCGAGACCGATCCGGAGTTCACGCAATACGCCAATTTCGTCACCTCTGATTACCTGATGTCCGAGGGGCGGCTCGCCTACCGGGACGACCTCGTCAACAATGGCCGGGAGACTATCCTCGCTGCCCTGAAGCGCGCGGGTGAGCGCGTGCCCGTCCCCGCTTTCGATTATCTCGACAAGCCGGCCCAGGTGCCGGCGCCAGACGGCTCGGGCTCGCGCATCGTCTATCCGAAGGCCGTGCCGCTCTGGCTCGACGCGACCGGCGCCCTGATCCAGGGCAGGGACGTGGCGATCGCCTCCGGCTCGCTCACCAGCAGCGGGACAATCGCGGGAAGCCGCAGCCTGACGGTCAGCGCAGGCACGGTCTCGGTCGATAGTGGCAGACTCATCGCCGAAAGCGGCGCCCTGACACTCTCCGCCCTCGACGCCGCGTCCTTCGAGAACGCCACGATCAGCGGCGGCAGCGTTGCGCTGGTGACCGGCGGCGAACTCCTCGCAGCCGGCACCTCGATCGTTTCCGCGGGCGACCTTTCGATCTACGGGAACGCCGGCGTGACCTTGACCGGGCTCGAACGCAGCTTCGCCGGCACCTGGGCCAACGGCACCTTCGAGACCGTCGACCAACAGCTCTCCACCCTCCAATCCGGCGGCGACCTCGCGATCGTCAGTGGCGGCGCGCTGACGCTTGCCGGCGTCACCGGCGATGCGGCGGGCGCCCTCAGCCTGGCGGCAGCCGGCGACCTGGTGCTGTCGGCGGTGGAGTCCACCACCGTGTTTCAAAGGAGCGGCCGCAGGTCCAGCCTCGACATCTCCACCGTCGCCAGCTCGGCGACGAAGCTTAACGCCGGCGGCGACCTGTCGGCGCTTGCCGGCGGCAGCGCGGTCCTCGTCGGCACGGCGCTCGACAGCGGCGGCTCCATCCGCCTCGCGGCGAAGGACGAGGTCGTGCTCGCCGCGGCGCAGGACATCTATTCCTACGATGCGAAGACGCAGAAGAAGAGCCTCTTCAAGAAGAAGTCGACCTCCGTCTCCAAGGCCCGCGTCACCAATGAGGGCGTCTCGATCGCAGCGGCCGGCGACGTCGACGTCATCGCCGAGACCGGCGATTTCGTCACCGCCGGCTCCCGCTTCGTCTCGGCCGGCGGCGACATCGGCCTCTCGGCGACGGAAGGCGACATCTACGCCGGCGCCTATACCGACATTTTCCAGGAAAGCCGCACGACGAAGAAAAGCTATTTCTTCGGCCTCTTCGGCTCGACCACGAACTCCAGCGCCGAGAGCCGCTTCAGCACCGGCACCGATGCGCTCGCAGCG
Organism: Ensifer sp. D2-11; assembly: GCF_054161295.1. Classification (NCBI taxonomy): domain Bacteria; kingdom Pseudomonadati; phylum Pseudomonadota; class Alphaproteobacteria; order Hyphomicrobiales; family Rhizobiaceae; genus Ensifer; species Ensifer sp. D2-11. The sequence goes on along the minus strand of NZ_CP096433.1, from coordinate 2,525,927 downwards.
CTCGATCTGACCCTCGTCTCCGGCGCCGATACCACGCTCGTCGGGGCGCATCTTGCCGCCGGCGGCAATCTTTCGGTCGATACCGGCGGCGACTTCAAGGTCGAAGCGGCGATCGACAGCGAGCGCAAGGCCTTCTTCTCCAACAATCTCGGCCTCGTCACCATGACGACGATCACCGAGAGAAGCTTCCGTGAGGCGGCCACGCTCTCCTCCTTCGAGGCAGGCGGCGCGGTCGACTTCTCGATCGGCGGCCAGGCGAGCCTCAGCCTCTATAACCAGGCCCGCGTCGATCCGGCCAATCCGGGCGATCTCTATCCGGAGGAACTCCTCGCCATCGCCGGGCTCGCCTTTATCGAGGCCGGCCTTGCCAACGAATATTTCTACGACAAGCAGGTCGCCCTCTCGCCCGCCTTCAAGGCCCTCGTCGCCGTCGCGGTTGCCAACTTCGTGGCGCCGGCCATCGTCGGAACGGTCCTGCCGGGTCTCAGCGGCTGGGCCGTGGCCGCCGCCGAAGCCTTCACTTCCTCCTTCATCGTCGAGAGCCTCGACGGCATCGTCTCGGGCAACTACGACATCGGCGAGATTCTCAAGGGCGCCGCCTTCTCCGGTGCCACCGCGGGGCTGAAGGACGCCGTCAATATCGACTTCGCCACCGGCAGCCCGGCTCTCGATAATCTGGTGCCCGGCTTCGGCAACGGCCAGCCCACCATGGCCGGGTTGCTGAACGGCGCTGTCGACGGGGCAATCACCGAAGGCCTTTCCGCGCTCGTGTACGGCACGGATTTCGGGTCCGGCTTTTCACAGTCGCTTCTGTCCGTCGCCGTAAACGCCGTTGCGGGTGCGGCGATCTCGGAGGTTGCCGACGCCGGCGGGCATCTGGCGGTGTCGCTTGAAAAGACGGTCGCCAAGGCGCTGATCAACTGCGCGGCAGCCGAGGCAAGCGGCGGCAATTGCGGCGCCGCCGCCCTCGGCACGCTCGTCACCGATATCGCCGCGGCAAGCGGCATCACGGCCGAGACGCCGGAGGAATACCGCGCCAAGCTGAAGATGATCGCAGCGGTCGCCGGCTGGCTGGCCTCGGGCGGCGACCCGGACAATCTGAACACCACCGTCGACGCGGCAATGCGCGACGTCGACAACAACATCCTTCCGGCTCTCATCGCCGTCTTCGTCATCGGCCTGACGGCAGCCGATTACGCCCTCACCGGCTACGACGCCTACCAGCTGACCAAGGCGGGGCTTGCCTGCGACGCAGGCGACACGGCCGCCTGCGCCGAAGCCGCCCAGATGGTCAAGGACTTCGCCCTCGAGACCGGCGTGACCCTGACCGCAGGGGCGTTCGTGCCCGGCGATAAGATCGGCATGAAGATCATGGGCGCGCTCCGCAAGAGCGGCAATGACGAGGTCATCGATGCGGCCGAGAGGGCCGGGCAGGAGGTTGCTGCAAGTAGAGCAACCATAGGCGGAAAGACCTGTGTTTATAGTTGTGTGGTGGATGGCACGACACGGTATGTCGGAATTTCCGATGATATTCTGAAGCGTGGTCAGGCGCACATGCGCGAAAAAGGAATTGTCATTGAAAAATTGAAGGCTTGGAGAATCTTTCTCGGGCGGATGCAAAAGCCGTGGAGCAAACACTAATTAATTATTATGTATTGGGCAAAGATGGTGGCACGTTGCTCAACAAGATAAATTCGATTTCCGCGGTAAGGAATCCGACGGAATACGAGCAAGCGTTAATTCGCGGTGCAGAAATCCTCAAGAAAAACAATTATCCAGGATTTTAAGATGGCCAAGAGGGCAAAGATTGGCGATGTCATACAAATACTGACATCTGAGGGGGTGGCATATGCTCAGTTCACCCATAAACATGAGGAGTATGGACATCTTCTTGCCGTTTTCGAGGGCTTTCACAAAGAGCGGCCCAGCGAGTTTAAACAAATTGTAGATGTGGAGCCGCAATTTTATGCGTTCTTTCCACTTCAATCAGCTTTGAATCAGAATTTAGTTTCGGTAGTGGCAAACACGCCTGTTTCCATCGGAAATCAGCCTTTTCCGATGTTTCGAACGTGCCATTATACAAGGGACGGTGCGAAAGTTAACTGGGCTGTCTGGGATGGTGAGAAATCTGAGCGCCTTGGTCGAGACCTCAACGAGAGGGAAAAGAAATACTCTTTGAGGGGGATTATCAGCGCCCCACTACTGGTTGAGAGAATTGAACAGGGCTATCGTCCCGAAACCCACGACATTTGAATACTTTGCCGGTAAGTTATGAACTATGTCCCACTGAGTGGTGCAACTGGCGACGTCTTCGCGGCATCTCAGCGGCTCGGTCATATCGGGGTGTGGCTTGTCCGGTATCGGGGTAAGTGCAAAAAAGACGGTATGCGCCTGACAGTACCGCACTGTGCACGGTCTCGCCATGTAACTAGCAACATAAAGAGTGCCGTTGAGATAGCCCTTCATTCGGCGGCTCCGGCTCCACCGTCGGCGGCGATCTTTCGATCGCCGGCCTCGGCGACGTCGCGCTGCACGACAACAATCAGTGCCTGCCTTGCGTGACGATGACGGGGATCAGCAGGTCGCCCCAGTTGCCGTCGCCGCCGTGATGGCGCGCCGAACGGACCAGTTCTACGGAAACCCCCGCATCGACGGCCTTCATGACCGCCTGGTTGAGGCGGTGCAGGTCGTTGGCGACCATGCGGATCGCCGCCTGCTGTTCCGGTGTCATGGCCGACGATTGTTCCTCGGCCCGTTCCTTGACGCGTGTCTGTACAGTCATCGGAGTGCTCCTTTGGGCGATGGTCGCGGGGGACTTCGTTGATTCCCGCTTCAGTTTCGAGGTCTGGTTGGGGACGCGCGGCGGGGCAGGGGTGCCGCGCGTCCCGCTCGTTCATTCTGCTGCCGGGCGGAACTGATCGTGCTCGGTGGATTCCTTCATGGCAGTGGTCGACGACTGGCCGCCGGTGATCGCGACCGACACGGCATCGAAATAGCCGGTGCCCACTTCGCGCTGGTGCTTGGTCGCCGTATAGCCGTTGGCTTCGGCAGCGAATTCCGCTTCCTGCAGCTCCGAATAGGCCGCCATCTGACGATCCCTGTAGCCGCGCGCCAGTTCGAACATGCCGTAGTTCAGCTGATGGAAGCCGGCGAGCGTGATGAACTGGAACTTGTAGCCCATGGCGCCCAATTCGCGCTGGAACTTGGCGATCGTCGCGTCGTCGAGGTTCTTCTTCCAGTTGAAGGACGGCGAGCAATTATAGGCGAGCAGCTTGCCCGGATGTGCCTTGTGCACGCCTTCGGCAAATTTGCGCGCCTGCTCCAGGTCGGGCTTGGAGGTCTCGCACCAGATGAGGTCGCAATGCGGCGCATAGGCGATCGCGCGGGCGATGCAGGGCTCGATGCCGTTCTTCACCTGGTAAAAACCCTCGACGGTGCGGCCGGCATCATAGTCGACGAAGGGGCGGTCGCGCTCGTCGATATCAGAGGTGAGCAGTTTCGCCGCTTCCGCGTCCGTGCGGGCGATGACCAGCGTCGGCGTGCCCATCACGTCGGCGGCAAGCCGCGCCGCGTTCAGATTGCGGATATGCGCCGCGGTCGGGATCAGCACCTTGCCGCCGAGATGGCCGCACTTCTTTTCCGATGCGAGCTGGTCCTCGTAGTGGACGCCCGCCGCACCCGCTTCGATGAAGGCCTTCATGATCTCGAAGGCGTTGAGCGGCCCGCCGAAGCCGGCTTCCGCATCGGCGACGATCGGCGCGAACCAGGTCTCGACGGAGAGACCCTTGCCTTCCGCCGTCTCGATCTGGTCGGCGCGCTGAAGCGTGCGGTTGATGCGCTTGGCGAGTTCCGGAGCCGCGTTGGCCGGATAGAGCGACTGGTCCGGATACATGGCCGAAGCGGTGTTGGCGTCGGCTGCGACCTGCCAGCCGGAGAGATAGATCGCCTTCAAGCCTGCGCGCACCATCTGCATCGCCTGATTGCCGGAAAGCGCGCCGAGTGCATTGACGAAGTCTTCCTCGTGGATGAGCTTCCAGAGGCGGTTCGCCCCCATTTCGGCAAGCGAATAACGGATCTCCACCGAGCCCCTGAGCCGCTTCACGTCCTCGGCGGAATAGGGCCGCTCGATTCCGTCGAAGCGCCCCTCCGGCGCATTTGGAACGAGCTTGTAAAAATCAGTCATACCTGCCTCCTCGTGAAATCGGTTCGTCTTCGGCTTTCGTCTTACGGCGTCTCTAGGCCGGAAGATCATGTGACAGTTTTTACATTGCGCTGCAGAAACCCGCTATCGAATTCCTGTTTCAAGCCGGCGGAAACGGGTTAGCTTGTCTTGCCTTTGACAGTATCCGCAAGTAAAGTTGTAAAAGATGTCAAAGCGGATCATCTGCCTGGTTTGTAAAGGGAATTACAATGGCCGAGAACAAGATTTTTGCGGGGCCGCGGGTCAGGCGGATCCGCAACGGCCTTCAGCTGACGCAGACGGCCATGGCCGAGGCGCTTGGCATCTCTCCTTCCTATTTGAATCTCATCGAGCGCAACCAGCGGCCGCTGACGGTGCAGCTGCTCTTGAAACTGGCCTCCGTCTACAAGGTCGATCTCGAAGAGCTTCAGGGTGAGGCGGGCAGCGGTCTTGCGCAGCTGCGCGAGGTCTTTGCCGATCCGCTGCTTGCCGGCGAACTGCCGGGGGACCAGGAGCTGGTGGAGGTCGCCGAAGCGGCGCCGAACGTCTCCGGCGGCATCGTCAAGCTTTATCGCGCCTACCGCGAACAGGCCTCGCGTCTGAGGGATCTCGCCGCTCTGCTGGCGGGCGAGGGACATATGGCGGCACTTGCCGATACCCGGCTGCCGATGGACGAAGTCCGCGAGGCGTTCGAGGCTCGGCCCAATCACTTCGCCCGCATAGAGGAGGCGGCGGAGGCCCTGCATGCAAGCCTCTCGCCCGGCGACGATCTTTCAGGCGCAATGAAGGCTTGGCTGAGAAGGGAGCACGGACTTGCGGTCCGGACCCTGCCGGTGCACGTTATGCCCACCCTGCGCCGCCGCTTCGACCGCCACTCGATGCGCCTCTTCATCTCCGAACGTCTGTCGCCTTTCGATCAGCTGCGCGAGATCGCGATCGAGGTGGCTTCGATCGCCTGCCACGAGGCGATTGCCGCCGAGCTCGAGCAGTTCCGCTTTACCACCGCCGAAGCGCGGCGCATCGGCCGCTTCGAACTGGCGCGCTATGCCGCCCATGCGCTGATGATGCCCTATGCGGCATTTCTCGCCGCCGCGCAGCGGATGAAATACGATGTCGCTGTTCTTGCGGCGCGTTTCCAGGTCTCCTACGAGCAGGTCGCCAATCGTCTCACGATGCTGCAGCGGGCCGGCGCGGCGGGGGTTCCGTTTTTTCTCATGGAGATCGACAGCGCCGGCAACAGGCTGCGTCGCGCCGGAGCGCAAGGATTTCCCCATGCCCGCTTCGGCGGCGGCTGTCCCAAGCTCAACGTCCAGGCTGCCTTTGCCGCGCCCGGCCAGCTTCTCGTCGACCGCGTCGAGATGCCTGATGGCACCGTATTCCTCACTGTCGCCCGCACCGTCGACGGTCCGCAGGCCGCCTTCCACGAACGGGTTCGGCGCACGGCGATTCTCATCGGCTGCGAGGCAACCTTAGCGAATGAGACGGTCTACGGCGCCGCCGCAGTCATGCCGGCGATCGCAATCGGTCCGGCCTGCCGGCTTTGCGAGCGGCAGGGGTGCCTGGCGCGCGCCGAACCGCCGATCACCCGACCGCTCGGTCTCGACGAAATGGCCACCGGGCTGAGCGTCTTCGACTTTCAGTGAGCCCGCGCGAAATGGCGCGCAATCCGCAGGCGGACTTCGTTATACGACCGCGAGTCCCGAAACGTCACAGGAATCCAGCCGGCCCAAGTCCTTGGGCCGATCGAACTCTTACGCGTCCGCAGACGCGGCGCTGCTGGGCCCCGTGACAAGCACAGGGATGAGGTGAGAGGAGGGACTTTCAGGCTGGAAAACCGTGAGCCACTTTTCCCGGAACTGCTCTAACTCCTTGAGCTTATCGAGAAAGATGCCTAACCTCCGCATCGGCACGATCAACAGACGGGGCGTAACGGCACTGGAGAAGAGGATTACTGTCCCGAGCCGATAATCAAGAGGGGAGTTGTATGTCCAAACTCATCGTCGCAACCTTGACCACCGCGGTGCTTGCGGGATCCACCATGCTGGCTTTCGCCCAGGAGCGGGTCGTCAACGTCTATAACTGGTCGGACTATATCGACGACAGTATTCTGGAGGAGTTCACCAAGGAGACCGGCATCAAGGTCGTCTATGACGTCTTCGACTCGAACGAGATTCTGGAAACGAAGCTGCTCGCCGGCGGTTCCGGTTACGACGTCGTCGTTCCGACCGCCTATTTCCTGCAGCGCCAGATCGCTGCCGGGGTGTTCCAGAAGCTCGACAAGTCGAAACTGCCGAACATTTCCAACATGTGGGACATGGTCATGGAGCGTACCGCGCAGTACGATCCCGGCAACGAATACGCCGTCGACTACATGTGGGGCACGACCGGCATCGGCTACAATGTCGAGAAGATGAAGGAGATTCTCGGCACGGACGAGAAGCCGAACTGGGATGTGATTTTCGACCCGGAGATTGCGGCGAAGTTCAAGGACTGCGGCATACATCTCCTGGATTCGCCCACCGACATCATGCCCTCGGCGCTCGCCTATCTGGGGCTCAATCCCGACAGCCACGACCAGGCGGATCTCGAAAAGGCAGCCGACCTGCTGATGAAGGTCCGTCCCAATATCCGCAAGTTCCATTCGTCTGAATATATCAACGCGCTCGCAAACGGCGACATCTGCCTGGCCGTCGGCTTCTCGGGCGATGTCTTCCAGGCGCGCGACCGTGCGGCCGAGGCAAAGGCCGGCGTGACGGTCGACTATTCGATCCCGGAGCAGGGCGCGCAGATGTGGTTCGACATGCTGGCTATCCCTGCCGACGCACCGCATGTCGCCGAGGCGCACGAGTTCATCAACTACATGATGAAGCCGGAAGTCATCGCCAAGGCCTCGAACTACGTGTTCTACGCCAATGGCAACAAGGCCTCGCAGCAGTTCCTCGACAAGGAAGTGCTCGAGGACACCGCCATCTATCCGTCCGATGCCGTGATGCAGAAACTCTTCACCACGACGCCCTTCGAGGCTAAGGAGCAGAGGGTATTGACCCGGCTCTGGACCAGGATCGTCACTGGTCAGTAGGAGCGAAAACGAATTGCCCGGACCTCAGATCCGGGCAATTTTCTTGTAAGTTTCTGCGCTCAACTCTCGACGTGTCGGCGCCGGCCATTGCGTATGGACTGTGCCATTCGAGGATAGATGATGAAGTCTCTCGGAAGTATCCGGCGTTCTTTCGCGCCATGGGCGGACCCCGCCTCCAAGCCTTTCATTTCCGTCAAGAACGTCACCAAAAAGTTCGGTGACTTCACCGCCGTGGACGATCTTTCGCTGAACATCTACACGCGCGAATTCTTCGCGCTCCTCGGCGCTTCGGGCTGCGGCAAATCCACCCTCCTGCGGATGCTGGCCGGTTTCGAGCAGCCGACATCAGGCGAAATCATCCTCGACGGCCAGAGTCTGGCGGGCATCCCGCCCTACCGCCGCCCGGTCAATATGATGTTCCAGTCCTATGCGCTGTTTCCGCACATGACGGTCGAAAACAACGTCGCCTTCGGCCTGAAGCAGGACGGAATGCCGAAAGCGGACATCGCCGAACGCGTCGTGCAGATGCTGAAGCTCGTGAAGCTGGAGAAGTTCGCCAAGCGCAAGCCGCATCAGCTTTCCGGCGGCCAGCGCCAGCGCGTCGCCCTTGCCCGTTCGCTGGCAAAGCGGCCGAAGGTGCTGCTGCTCGACGAGCCGCTCGGCGCGCTCGACAAGAAGCTGCGCGAGGAAACGCAATTCGAGCTCATGGACCTGCAGCAGGAACTCGGCCTCACCTTCGTCGTCGTCACCCACGACCAGGAAGAGGCGATGACCATGGCGGACCGCATCGCCGTCATGAGCCACGGCAAGGTCGTCCAGGTGGCGACGCCGGCGGAGATCTACGAAGCGCCGAATTCGCGCTTCGTCGCCGACTTCATCGGCGACGTGAACATATTCGACGGTAAAGTGACCTCGGCTGAAGACGGCTATATCCGTGTCGAGACGACGGGCGGCATCCCGGTGCGGATGGCGTCGCCGGAAAAACCGGGGAACGGCGCAAAGGCGGCTGTCGCCATCCGGCCCGAGAAGATCAGAATCGGCCGACAGCCGCCGGCGCATGCGCCGGTGAACGCCGCCGAAGGCGAGATATGGGACATCGGCTACCTCGGCGACATGACGGTTTTTCACATCCGGCTGAAGGACGGCAAGGTCGTCAAGGCGTCATCGCTGAATGCGGTCCGGGCGGTCGAGGACCCGCTCGGCTACGACCAGCAGGTCTGGATCTCCTTCGGCGACGACGCGGGCGTCGTATTGAAGGATTGAAGCCATGGCGAAACTTGCCTCAGCCCTCGTCAGCCGCCTGGTCATAATCATTCCCTATGCCTGGCTCCTGTTCTTCTTCCTCATCCCGTTCTTCATCGTTTTCCGCATCTCGCTGTCGCAGACGGCCGTTGCGATGCCGCCCTATATGCCCGTCTTCGACCTGGCCGGCGGCCTTTCCGGCATCATCGAGAAGCTCGGCGAATTCTCGCTCGACAACTACGTCTGGCTGACGGAGGACGTCCTCTATTTCAACGCCTATGTGTCGAGCGTCGTCATCGCCGCCATCTCGACCTTCCTGACGCTCCTGATCGGCTATCCGATCGCCTATGGCATGGCAAAGGCGCCGCGTTCGCTGCGGCCCACGCTGCTGATGATGGTGATCCTGCCCTTCTGGACGAGCTTTCTGATCCGTGTCTATGCCTGGATCGCCATCCTGAAGCCGGAGGGCCTGCTCAACCAGTTTCTGTCGGCGGTCGGCCTGATCGATCAGCCGCTCATCATCCTCAACACCAACTTGGCGATCTATATCGGCATCGTCTATTCCTATCTGCCCTTCATGGTGCTGCCGATCTACTCGGCGCTTGAGAAGATGGACCATTCGCTGACGGAAGCCGCCCAGGACCTCGGCTGCACGCCTGCCGCCGCCTTCTGGCGCGTGACCTTTCCTCTGTCGCTCCCCGGCGTGGTGGCGGGCTGCCTGCTCGTTTTCATTCCGGCTGTCGGCGAATTCGTGATCCCCGACCTCCTCGGCGGCTCGGAAACACTGATGATCGGCAAGACCTTGTGGAGCGAATTCAATTCCAATCGCGACTGGCCGGTTTCGTCGGCGGTGGCGATCATCCTGCTCATGATCCTGGTGATACCGATCGTCTATTTCCAGAACATCCAGGCCAAAGCCGACGGCGAGGAGAGGTGACCTATGGAGAAGTGGTCCCGTTTCAACATCGCCTCGGTCGTTCTGGGCTTCGGCTTTCTCTATCTGCCGATCGTGCTCCTGGTGATCTTCTCCTTCAACGAGTCGAAACTGGTCACCGTCTGGGCCGGGTTCTCGACCAAATGGTACACCCAGCTCTGGCATAACCAGGGACTTCTGGACGCGGCCTGGGTAACGATCCGGGTGGCGCTCCTTTCGGCGACCTGCGCGACCGTCCTCGGAACTCTGGCGGCGCTCGCGCTGGTGCGCTACACCCGCTTTCGCGGCCGCGTTCTGTTTTCCGGCATGGTCTATGCGCCCCTGGTGATGCCGGAGGTGATCACCGGCCTGTCGCTGCTGCTGCTCTTCGTGGCGATCGGGTTCGACCGCGGTTTCTGGACGATCACGCTCGCCCATATCACCTTCACCATGTGTTTCGTCGCGGTCGTGGTCCAGTCGCGTCTTCTGAGCTTCGACCAGTCGATCGAGGAGGCAGCGCTCGATCTCGGCGCGACCCCGGTCAGGACCTTCTTCGCGATCACGCTGCCGGTGATCGCGCCGGCCGTCTTTTCCGGCTGGATTCTCGCTTTCACGCTGTCGCTCGACGATCTCGTGATTTCAAGCTTCACGACCGGGCCGGGCGCCACGACGCTGCCGATGAAGATCTACAGCCAGGTCCGTCTCGGCGTGACGCCGGAAATCAATGCCATCTGCACGATCCTGATCGGCATCGTCGCGCTGGGTGTGATCGTCGCATCGATCGTCACGAAGCGTCGTGAAGTCCAGCGCGAAAAGGACGAGCGAGCAGCCTTCGCGGCGATTGGGTGAGCGAGGGCGCGTTGAGGTTCATCTCGAGTTTGTGACGGCTGCTCGGAGGAGTGCCATCTCTCTTCCTCGTCATCTCTGTGCTCGTCACAGAGATGAGAGCTGCGCCGCGTCTGCGGCGCGCGGAAGAGTTCTTTCAGCCCAAGGACTTGGTCTGGCTGGATCCCTGTGACGAGCACAGGGATGAGAAGATCAAACAAGCCGCGGCGAGATTCCCAATCTCAACAGGCCTCAAAGCATTTCCAGGAAAAGTGTGTAACGGTTTTCCGTCCGGAAGTGCGTTATTGCATAGATGTCACTTCGGGCTGAGGAGAACCGAAAGCGGCGAGATCACCGCATTCGGCCAGGAGCCGCCGATGAAGAATTGCAGCGGCTCCTTGCCGGCCTCGGGGGCCGCGAGCGTCCCCGCCAGGGCCAGACTGCCGCTTCGATAGGGGACGACGCCGGTCACCGAAATATTGGCTGCGGGGCCGACGAAAGCGGCCCGGTCCAGCCGGGCGGTGCCGCCGCCGAAGCTCGCCTCGATGTCTGCCGTCTGGAACTCGAGCGTGCCGTCGCTTGCCTGCGACAGAGAGAAGAATTCCCCCTTGCGCACGAGATCGGTGAAGGCGTGAACGTCGAAATCGGCGAGCCTGCCATTGGTGAGCGAATAATCGACACGGCCGAAGACATCGGCGACGCCGGCCTCCCAGAGGGGGCGGCCGGTGGCAAGATCGACGCTGAGAACGCCCCGGCCTGTCGGAACGGGACCCTTGAGGCCGAAGCTGTCGAGGACCGCAGCGAAGTCGGCGTCTTTCAGGTTCACCTGCAGCTTGCCGCCTTGCCCCACCCCTTTCTCTGAAAGCACGGCGCGGCCGCTCAGCCTGCCATTCGCATAGGTGCTGTCTCCGATGTCGAGCGAAACCCGGCTTCCATCGATCATCACCCCGGCCGCGACATCGGTCAGGTGCAACGGACCGGCCAGGACTTCCTGCGACGACAGCCGGACATCCAGGCGCCAGCCCCCGACAAGAGCCTGGGCCATCCGCCATCCGCGGTCGTCCCCCTGCGCCGGCTTCAGCGTTGCCAATGGCAAACCGTTGAGATCGATCCGGTCGAAGGCGAGCGTGCCTTCCACGCGCGGCCCTTTGCTGGACGGCAATTGCACGTCCAGAACGCCCGTCGCCGTGGCCTCGCCGATCGCCAGCTGGAGCTCCTCGAGCTTCAGCGCCGTCTCACCGGTGGTCACCCTCGTATCGATACTGAACCCGCCCGGGGGCAATTCCGCATCCGGAGCCCCGCGGTACCACGCGGCAAGCGCTGCCAGCGAAGGTGCGGACATCTGCAGATGGCCGGAGGCGAAAGGCTGCGACGAGAAATTGCCGGTGCCCTCGAAGGAAAAGGTCAACGGAGCCGACGTCAGCGATGTCTTGAGAGCGGCGTTGCGCCTGGCAAAGAGGGCGAGCGGTTCTTCGCATACGAAGGCCCAGCCTACCGCTTCGCCGCCGATGACCGCGGCAAATTGTGCGCTCAGCCGCCCACCGAAGGAAGGCCATTTGAGGGTCCCGGAAATCCCCGCGACGTCTATGCCCTCCCCGGTCGCCGCCAGGCGGTCGACAACGCGGAAGCGGCCATTCTCGATCGTGATGTCTCCGAAGGGAGCCTCATCCCGCGGCATGGCATTACCCGGCGGCACCAGCCAGTCCGGCTTTTGCCAGTTGACGGCGCCGTCCGCTCCGCGCTCGAACGTGATGACCGGATCGACGAGCGTGATCTCCTCAAGAGCCTGTTCGCCCCGAAGTGCGGAAAGCAGGCTGAACGAAGCGGTGATGCGGCCGATCTCTGCGAGCCGGCGCGGTTCGGGTCCGGTGGAGACGATCGTCGTTGCGGGGAGCGTCACCAGGGGTTCCGGCCAGAACCGGACTTCCGGCTCGCCGCTGATCGTGCTCTTCCCGCCCGACCAGTCGTCGAGCATCCGCTCCATCGTCGCGCGGGCCTCGGTCGTCGAAACCACGAGCGGCAGCGCGGCATTGTACGCGGCGGCGAGGGCGATGCCTATGGCGGCCGACCAAACGAGGTGGCGTCGGCGAAGCCGCGCCCACAGGCGCGAATCGCGCAATATCTGGAACATCTTCCTCGTCATTCGGTCGGACTTGCCATCGCCTCGGGTAAGCCGCTTGGATAGGACTTCGGCTTGCATAAAGCAAATGCCACTGACATGAAAATGTCGCCGTCGCGACCATGCGGAGCCGCATCCGCGCTGTTTGTACCGCGCTGCAGCATGATATAGAAAAGTCCGAAGAGTGGAGGAGAGCATGCAAGCAGAACGACCTTTGTGGGTTCCGGACAGGGAGATAGTCGAACGCAGCCCGATGGCTGAGTTCATTGACTGGTGCGGGGAGCGCTTCGGGCGCAGCTTCGCCGACTATGATGCCTTTCATGACTGGTCGGTGAGCGAGCGCGGCGCGTTCTGGACCGCCGTATGGGAACATTGCAAGGTCATCGGCGAAAGCGGGGAGAAGGCGCTCGTCGACGGCGACCGGATGCTCGATGCCCGTTTCTTTCCGGAAGCGAGGCTCAACTTCGCCGAAAACCTGCTGCGCAAGACGGGGAGCGGCGATGCCTTGATCTTCCGCGGCGAGGACAAGGTGAGCTACCGGCTGACCTGGGACGAACTGCGCGCCCTGGTGTCGCGTCTGCAACAGGCGCTGAGGGCGCAGGGGATCGGCGCCGGCGACCGCGTCGCCGCGATGATGCCGAACATGCCCGAGACGATCGCACTCATGCTTGCGACCGCTTCCGTCGGCGCCATCTGGTCGTCCTGTTCGCCCGACTTCGGCGAGCAGGGCGTCCTCGACCGCTTCGGCCAGATCGCCCCCAAGCTCTTCATCGTTTGCGACGGCTACTGGTATAACGGCAAGCGGCAGGACGTGGACTCGAAGGTGCGTGCGGTGGCCAAGTCGCTCGGCGCGCCCACCGTCATCGTTCCCTATGCCGGAGACAGCGCCGCGCTTGCGCCGACCGTCGAGGGCGGTGTGACGCTTGCCGGTTTCATCGCCGGATTCCAGGCGGGACCGCTTGTCTTCGAGCGCCTGCCGTTCGGCCATCCGCTCTACATACTGTTCTCCTCGGGCACGACCGGCGTACCCAAATGCATCGTCCATTCGGCCGGCGGAACGCTGCTGCAGCACCTCAAGGAACATCGCTTCCATTGCGGGCTGAGGGACGGCGAGCGGCTGTTTTATTTCACCACCTGCGGCTGGATGATGTGGAACTGGCTGGCCTCGGGCCTCGCCGTGGGCGCAACGCTGTGCCTCTATGACGGCTCACCTTTTTGCCCCGACGGCAACGTGCTCTTCGATTATGCCGCCGCCGAACGCTTCGCCGTGTTCGGCACCTCGGCGAAATATATCGACGCCGTGCGCAAGGGCGGGTTCACCCCGGCAAGGACGCACGATCTGTCGTCCTTGCGGCTCATGACGTCCACCGGCTCGCCGCTTTCGCCGGAGGGCTTCTCCTTCGTCTATGAGGGCATCAAGCCCGATGTCCAGCTCGCCTCGATTTCCGGCGGTACCGACATCGTCTCCTGCTTCGTGCTCGGCAATCCCCTGAAACCCGTGTGGCGCGGAGAGATCCAGGGCCCCGGCCTCGGGCTCGCCGTCGATGTCTGGAACGACGAAGGCAAGCCGGTGCGCGGGGAAAAGGGCGAACTCGTCTGCACCAGGGCGTTTCCGTCGATGCCTGTCATGTTCTGGAACGATCCGGACGGCGCGAAGTATCGAGCCGCCTATTTCGACCGCTTCGACAATGTCTGGTGCCACGGCGATTTTGCCGAATGGACACCGCATGGCGGCATCGTCATCCACGGCCGTTCCGACGCTACATTGAACCCCGGCGGCGTGCGCATCGGCACGGCGGAGATCTACAATCAGGTCGAACAGATGGATGAAGTCGCCGAAGCACTGTGCATCGGCCAGGACTGGGAGGACGATGTCCGCGTCGTCCTGTTCGTGCGGCTGGCCCCCGGGGTCGAGCTGACCGAAGCACTGACCAGGGAGATCAAGAACCGGATCCGGTCCGGCGCCTCGCCGCGGCACGTGCCGGCGAAGATCATCGCCGTCGCCGACATCCCGCGCACCAAGTCCGGCAAGATCGTCGAACTGGCTGTGCGCGACGTGGTGCACGGCCGTCCGGTCAAGAACAAGGAAGCGCTGGCGAACCCGGAAGCTCTCGACCTCTTTGCGGGGCTCGAGGAACTCAAGAGCTGAGTTGGGGCTGACATCCGTCTCCATTTGCGCCGCTGTTCCTCTGCCCGCGCCGCTGACGCGGGGCAGGAGAATGGAAGGAAGAGTGGGTGCAGTCCGTGAGACTCACTCGCATACCGCAAGCGGACGTTGTCGTAGTGCCGGCTCATCCCCGACTTCCTCATCCCTGTGACGAGCACAGGGATGAGGGCGGAGAGGGTGCGATCCCTTGCATAGTCACGAGATTTTAGGTCGGGTGACACCCCCCTCTGCCCAACCATCTCATCCCTGCGACGGGCACAGGAATACGTGATCTATGACCGGCGTTCGAGCGACCGGGACACCAGGATGACGGGGACCATCCCGGCGAGGACGATGATCATCGCCGCAACGGAGGCGTCTTCCACCTTCGCCCGCGAGGCATCCTCGTAGACGAGCGTCGCAAGCGTATTGAAATTGAACGGGCGCAGCATGATGGTCGCGGAAAGCTCCTTCATCGTTTCTATGAAGACGAGGAGCGCGGCCGTCAGCACTGCGGGCCGCATCATCGGCAGGAGCACCGCGCGCAGCGTCTGGCCGCTCGTGCGCCCGAGCGCGCGTGCGGCCATATCGAGATGCGGCGACAGTTTCTGGAAGCCGGCCTCGAGCGTCCCTTCCGCCATGGTCAGGAAGCGGACCGTGCAGGCATAGATGATGGCAAAGCCGGTGCCGCTCATGAGCAGGCCGGTGGAAATCCCGAAAAGCCCCCGCATCTCGGCGTCGATGGTGTTGTCGAGGGCCGCGAGCGGAAAGAGCACCCCGATCGCCAGTACGGTACCGGGCACACCATAGCCGAAGGAGGCGAGCCGCCCGGCGATATCGGCGATGCGCGAACGCCCGGTGCGCGCGGCATAGGCGAGCACGAAACCCAGGAGCACGGTCGCAAACGCCGTCAGACCTGACACCAGGATGCTGTGCAGCAGCGCGCTCAGGAGGCGCGGCGCCAGGAACTGGTCGAGGCGTTTCAGGGCATAGTCGCCCAGAACAAGGAAGGGAACGGCAAAGCCCGACAGTATCGGCAGAAGGCAGGCGGCCGTCGCGGCCCATTTCTTCCAGCCGGAAAGTTTCAGCCTCGCGGCGTCGTGAACTGCGGCCGTGGTCTTCTGGCTCGCAAAGCGCTGTCTGCGGCGTGCCGCCCGCTCGACCATCATCAGGCCGATGACGAAAACCAGCATGATGCAGGCGATCTGCGCCGCGCCGGCGAGGCTGCCACGATTGAGCCAGGTATCGAAGATGGAGAAGGTCAGGGTCTGCACGCCGAGAAATTCTACCGCCCCGATATCGTTCAGCGTTTCCATGGCAACGAGCGTGAGGCCGATCATGATCGCCGGCCGCGCCATCGGAAGCTGGACGCGGAAGAAGACCTTCAGCGGTCCGGCGCCGAGCGTCCGCGCCACGTCCGCGGCGGCGCGGCCCTGCATGAGGAACATGGAACGGCAGGCGAGATAGATATAGGGATAGAGCACCGAGCTCAGAACGAGCACGGCGCCGCCGAGGGAACGCACGTCGGGAAACCAGTAATCGCGGCTCGTCTGAAATCCGAAGAGGGCCCGCACCAGGCCCTGCACAGGGCCGGTGAATGTGAGCAGCTCCCCGAAGGCATAGGCCGAAAGGTAGGCCGGTATGGCAAGCGGCAGCACCAGGGCCGCGGACAGGAAGCGTCGTAATGGAAATTCATAGGTTGCCACCAGCCAGGCGGTGACGATGCCGATCATGGCGGTGGCGGTGCCTGTGAACAGGACCAGGAGAAGCGTGCGGCCGGTTGCACGCGGGATCACGTTTTCGATGAGATGCGGCCAGTCTGCGGTGCCGCCGGAAACGGCGAGCCACGCAATGGCAAGAATCGGCATGAGCACGACGGCGGAGGCGAGTCCGGCCCAGCCGGTGAGCAGCGGATGGTGAAGGCCGGTGCCGGAGCTGGCGTAGCGCCGCTTGAGGCTTTTGGCGGTGAAGTGCAAACGATCCGTCCGAAGCAATGCCGATCGAAATGACGAGTGAGGGATCGGCCCGCAGTTTCCTCAACCTTCAAGAACCGACAAACTGGCTCCCGCAGGTCAACATTTCCTTACAGCATTCGATCTCAATTGGCCAAGACGCGTTGTGAGGGAAAGGATATTTCCACCAGCGTGCCCTCGTTCGGGGCCGAAGTGATGGCGAACTGCGCGCGGTTCGCTTCCGCCATCGCCTTCGTCAGCGGCAGGCCGAGCCCGGTGCCGTCGCCACGCTTGCGGCCGCCGGTCGTGACCTGGCGGAAGGGCTTCATCGCCTGGTCGAGCTCGTTGCGGGTCATGCCGATGCCCGTGTCGCGGATTCTCAGGATGACGCTGCCATTAGCCTCGTAGGACGTCGACACGACGATCTGGCCGCCCGACGGCGTAAAGCGGATGGCATTCGCCAGGATGTTCAGGGCGATCTGCTTGATCGAACGGTCGTCGGCGACGACTTCGGGCACGGAGCCCGACAGCGAAGTGCGGATGATCACGCGTTGGCTATTGGCCTGCGGCTGCACCAGCGACACGGCCTCGGAGACGGCCTCGTTGAGATCCACGGCGCCGAAGTCGAGATCCATCTCGCCGGCCTCGATCTTCGAGATGTCGAGCAGATCGTTGACGATGTCGAGGACATGCCGTCCCGACCGGCCGATGTCGCCGGCATACTCGATATAGCGCGGATGGCCGATGGGGCCGAAATGCTCGCTCGCCATCATGTCGGAAAACCCGATGATGGCGTTGAGCGGCGTGCGGATCTCGTGGCTGACCCGGGCCAGGAATTCCGTCTTGTGGGCATTTGCCGTCTCTGCGGCGCGCTTGGCGTTGCGAAGCTCCTCTTCGGTCCGTTTCCACTGGGTGATGTCGCGGATGACCGCGCAGTAGCCGTTGGAGGAGGAGAGCCGGCCGATGGTCATGAACAACGGAATGAAGCCACCGGCGGCTTCGCGGCCGATCACTTCCCGGCCGTCGTTGAGCACGCTTGCGACGCCGTGGCCGGAAAGGCCCTGGAGATAGTCGATCACCGCCTTCTGGCTCTCATGGGCGAAGAGCGCGGCGAACGGCTTTCCGCGCATATCGGACTCGTCATAATCGAAGAGCGCGCTTGCGGAGCGGTTCATCGTCCGGATGTCGCCGTCCCGTCCGAGGACCACGACCCCATCGGTCGCGGTTTCCAGAATCGATCGGAGCTCGTCGATCTCCATCCGGAGCCGGCTTGCCTCTGCCGCTCCTTCGTCTTCGCGCGCCTGCTTCTCCGCTTCGCTTGCGCCGGCCGGGGTCAGCGCAAGCATCAGCGCGCTCTTTCCTTCCCATCGGATCGAATGCAGATGGGCGCCGACGGGAATGAGCCTGCCATCCTTGCGGACCAGCGTCATGGTTCCGTTCGGCTTTGCCGCGCCGGCCTCGTTTCCGAGAGCGAACAGGGCCTCCAGG
Source organism: Ensifer sp. D2-11 (assembly GCF_054161295.1). Taxonomy (NCBI): domain Bacteria; kingdom Pseudomonadati; phylum Pseudomonadota; class Alphaproteobacteria; order Hyphomicrobiales; family Rhizobiaceae; genus Ensifer; species Ensifer sp. D2-11. The sequence continues at coordinate 2,507,983 of NZ_CP096433.1, read as the reverse complement.
CCACCCTCCTGTTCGAAGGCTTCGAGATTCTCATATCCGGTCAGCCGCAGGAATTCCGCATTGGCATGCAGCAAAGCGTCGCCGTGGTGAACCAGCAATGCGACCGGCAGCCTGTCGAGGATCTCGCTGCTCATGGCTGCACCATTGCGTGCGGTGAGGCCGGGCTCCATTGACGCAGCAGGGGTCTCGCCCGCCGGCGTCGCATCGTGCCATCCGCCCGGCGCCTCCGCTTCCTCCGTCTGTCGGCTTTCTTCCGTGTCAGCCGGCGTGATGGGGGGGGTGTCAGCTTCGTGCCGGCCTTCGGCTTTGCCTTCCTGCGGCAGCTGGTCAGGGGCGAAATGCTCGCCGAGCTGCCTTGCAATCTCGCGGAAGGCCGCCTGCTCACCGCGGGTCAGCGCGCCGGCTCCCGCCGGTCGGCGCTCGTCGAGATCGATGACCTTGTCGGAGGCCTGCCTGCCGGCCGTTTCGACGACCCGCAACGCGGGCTGTTCGCCGCGGAACGGGTCTTCCGATACGTCCGGTGCAGCCTCGGCCGCGTCTTTCCCACTGCCGGCGTCAGGGCCGGTCTTGGAGCCAGCCTCAGCCTGCGGCGCACCGGCGCCCTCAGCCGACATGTCGCTTGAAGCCTGCGCGATCTGCGCCGGCGCCGGACGGTCGAGCGCAAGCCCGGCCGCCCTGGCGTCCGGCACAGCGTCGGCGATCCTGACGATGCCGAAGCCGCGGAAGCCGTCGAACTCGCGCGAACGGGAATAGGTGGGAAGGGCGGCGAGATCGACCGGCACCTTGAGATTGGTTCCCTGGACCGGCCAGAAGATCGTCTTGCCGGACCAGGTATCGCGGCGATGCAGGAGCTCGTTGATCTTGTCGTCGGGGTCGAGATCGTAACGATCGGCGAGATCGGTGAAGCTAACGCCGATCACGTCGGCGGCCTTCGGGCCGACGGCTGACGCGAACTCTTCGGAAATTTCGCTGAAACGTCCCTCCGCGTCGATCTTCCAGACGAACCGTACCGCCCGTCCGCCGGCTGCGAAAGCGAAGTCGGCGGTTTCTCCGCCACGGTCCGCATCGGCAGCCGGTTCACCGGAAGCCGGTTCTGCTTCAAGCGGCGTTTCAGGCTCGGCGAGATCGGCGGCCTCGGCCTCGTCCTGCGGAGCGAGCTCCCCTTGCGCTTCGTCGTCGGTGCCATCCCCGACGGACGCTTCGTGTTCTGCCGGTGCTGCCGCCTCCGGCAAGGGAGCGGGCTCGGCTTCCTCGAGGCGGCCCGCCGGCTGTTCCGTCTCCGCCGGTGCCGCGGAGGAGGGGACCGCCTCTCGTGTTTCAGCGGGCGCCGCAGGTGCGGCGGGGATAGCCTGCTCCGCCGCCGCCGCGCCGACCGCCTCTCCGGTCTCGGATTTCTCGAGAATTGCCTCGACCGCGAAGAGCAGGTGGAGCGCCGGATGGTCCGAAATCTTGCCGACTGCCGCCGGCAGGCGCCCTTTTTCCGTCGCGACCGGACGCTTGATCAGCCGATCCTTGTCGCTCGTAGCGGCTGCAACGAGCGTCCGGCGAATATCCGCCGAAAGGCCAAGACTCTCGAAGCCGGGCGAGCCGGCAATGACGGTCCCATCGGCATCGAGCACGGCCATATGCGTGTCCGGCCCGTCGAGGCCGGCAATCATCGCCTCTGCGCGCGCTTCGGTCGAAAGCGCCTTGCCGTTGTTGGGCACGGTGAACAGAATTGCCTCTTCGCCGGGCCCGATGCGGATCAACTCCACGGCGGCATTGAGCGGAAGCCGGCGAAAGCCCGACGCCATACGGATCAGAAGCTGCCGGCGGTCCCCGACGGCCGCGAGCTGCGCCGCGGCGGCGCGCAGCTGGCGAAGCGAAAGATCGCTCGGGTCGAGGTCGGTATCGATGAAATCGTAGACCGAGGTCGTCCCGAACAGCTTTGCGCCCTGGTCGTTGGCCCATAGCACCCGCGCGACATTCTTCGAAAAAAGGACGGACGCATCCCCCCGGGCAAAATGCTCCCGCACCCGTGCATGCACGGCAATGTCGATGAAGGGGTACTGTCTTTCGGGCATCGGCAGACCTACTGACGGATCGCTTGCGCGTTAACGCTCTATTAATACCCAGCCCATCGGCGAGGGTCCAGCAACGGGACGGCCTCGGCCACGTCTTTCGGCGCGGAAGGTTAATGGGCACGGCTTATTGTGCACTGCACAAATTTATTGCAACGCACAACCAAATCGGCTATAGAACGGCCATCAATCAAAACGGCGCCTCTGAAGAGGGCCACACCAAGGAGCGCATGAAATGGCTACCAGGAAGACCGAAGACGCATTTTCCCTCTCTTTCGACCCGACCAAGTTTGCCGACAGCTTCCGCGAGTTTGCCGAAAAGGGCGCCGCCCAGTCGAAGGAAGCCTACGCCAAGATGAAGACCGCGACCGAAGAAGCAGCGAAGACCGTCGAAGCGACGGTCGAGAGCGCTCAGTCGGGAACCGTCGAACTCGGCCTCAAGGCCATCGACGCGCTGCGCACCAATGCCGAAAGCTCGCTCTCGCACATGGAAGCTCTGCTCGGCGTGAGGTCTCTCTCCGAACTCGTCGAACTGCAGACCGCCTTCATCCGCAAGCAGGCCGAACTTGCCGTCGAGCAGGCGAAGACGATGCAGGAAGCGACGCGCAAGGTCGCCGAGAACGTTGCCAAGCCCGGCAAGGATGCCGCGGAAAAGGCGATGTCCAGCCTCAAGAAGGGCTGATCGGCCGCGCCGTATCGATCGGATTCAAAGCAAAGACCGGGTGGCTTGCCATCCGGTCTTTTTGCTGGATAATCTGAACTTAAGGCTTGCAAATCGGTGTGAGTGACCGTATGTGAGCCGCCAAGCGACGACCCCAAACGAAGTTGGAGTCGCTTGCCGAGTGCGGTTGTAGCTCAGTTGGTTAGAGCGCAGGTTTGTGGCACCTGAGGTCGGAGGTTCGATCCCCCCCAACCGTACCATTTCTTTCAAGACATGCGCTTCCAGTCGGTCCACGGTCCGCAAGGCTCGTGTATCTGGTCGAATGCCCGGGCGGCGAAAGCGCCCGATAGGCTATTCCCGTGCTCTCTCTTCCGGCGGAAGTGGGGGCAGTAGCTGCTCCACGAACATCGCGAAAAGTTCCCGCTGGCTTGAGATGTTCAGTCTCTTGTAGATGTTCTGCCTGTGCAGTTTGACGGTTCCTTCCGTCACGGAGAGTATCTGTCCAATCGCATAATTGCTGTTCCCCCTTAGAATAAGCTGCACGATCCGCCGCTGCTGGTAAGTAAGGCGATCCTCGCAAAACGAAGCGAAAGCCGTCTCCATGAGGTCGTCGAGACGGAACTGACGTTCATTCGCGCGCGCATCGCGCCAGTGCGAGCGCACCGTTTCGCGAACGAAGGGTTCGATCTGCTTCAGTCTTTCCATCTCGTCGGCTGAAAACGGGAGGCCTTGCGAACGCATGAGCGAGTACACGGCGTTGAAGCCTCCTTCCAGAGGGATGAGGAAGCCGATTTCCTCCACGAGTGAGCCGGCCTGCATGGAGATGCAGGGGTGAACCTCTCTGGAACTGTAAAATTCGGAATCGAAGAATTCGTCCGGGGCGAGCTCCCGCATTCGCCAGATCCCCGGCGGGAGGTTCTGGGTGCAGGCAGTATAGAAAGGGTCAAACAGATATGCGCCGTCGAGATACGCTTTGAGCGCCGCGGCTTCGGCATGCTGCCGGTAGCCGTCGTGCAAGAGCAGCGGCCTTGAATCAAAGGGGAAACCGAAGATCGCCGACAGGTCGAACGGTGCCACTCTCGCAAGCATGTCGTCCAGTGCTTCCGGCAATGTCGGCCTGCCGATCTGCCCCACGACGGAGGCAATGGCGGATAGGTCTGGCACTTCGGTCTTCGGCACTGAATCCTCTTTGCGTCAGGATGTGGCCCCGACCTTATCACCTTTGGAATATAGACGCCTTCGTCACGCTACTGCAATCTGACCAAGTGGAACAAGCATCAAAGCTGCCTTAGCCGACCTGGACATCAAGACGCCAAGAGAGCCGTCCTCCAGGCCGCGCCGACAGGCAGCACTACGACGGCTGGAGGAGCACGTGGCTGGTCGACTGGACGGAAAAATTGCGCTTATCAGCGGCGGGGCAGGGGGGTGTGGTCTCGCCGCCACCGAACTTTTCGCTCGGGAGGGCGCAGCGGTCGGGATCGTCGATCTCCCGCAGAGCCAAGGGGAAACGGTCGTCGCCCGCCTCCGCAGCGAGGGCTTCAGAGCGGTTTTCGCCTCGGCTGATGTGTCGGACGAACGTCAGGTAACGCAGGCGGTGGAGAGGGTTTCGGGAGAACTCGGACCGATCACGGTCCTGTTCAATCATGCCGGCACCATCGTCATTCGGCCGTTCCTGGAGACGACGGCCGAGGAGTGGGACCGGCTGATGGCCGTCAACGTGCGCAGCATGTTCCTCATGACCCGCGCCGTCCTTCCCCAGATGATCGACGCCGGGGGCGGATCAATCGTCTGCACCTCTTCCATATCGGCGGTTGCGGCAACCCCCATGGAGGTCCTTTACAATACGACCAAGGGGGCGTGCCATATGTTCGCCCGGTCCGTCGCCGTGGAGTTCAGGGACCGGAACATCCGGTGCAATGCGGTTTGCCCCGGCTTTATCCAGACGGCTCACGGCCAGAGGGAAGTCGAGGAACTGACGCGCTACGGGGTCGATGTTTCCGACGCAGCGATCGCCGCCCAACAGGGCCGGATGTGCCGGCCGGACGAGGTCGCCAAGGCCGCGCTTTATCTTGCGAGCGACGACGCAAGCTTTGTCAGCGGCGCCCATCTGTTCGTCGACAATTGTTTTACAGCGATGTGAGGGGAGAAAAATGGCTTTCGAGAAAGGTGGAGTCTGGCGGAACTGGGTCGGCAATCAGTACTGCGTATCGCAGTACAAGGCCTCGCCCGGCACCGAGGCCGAACTGGCGGAGCTGGTCGCAGAAGCGGACAAGCGGGATCTCGGAGTTCGCGTCTCGGGTTCGGGCCACTCCTTCACGCCGGTCGTCGGAACCAGTGGTCTCCTTTTGTCGCTCGCAAATCTCAGGGGCGTTCAGAAGGTCGACAAGGCACGCAAGCAGATTACCGTAGCAGGCGGAACGCGCATCAACGAGGTGGGCAAGACGCTGAAGCAGCACGGGCTCTCGCTGATCAATCAGGGCGATATCGACAGCCAGGCGGTCGCCGGCGCCTTTACCACCGGAACGCACGGGACCGGGATCAAGCTCGGAAACATGGCCTCTTCGATCGCCGGAATGCGAATCGTAAAGGCGAACGGCGAGATACTCGACATCGATGGGAGTGACGAAGAACTCCTCCACGCGGCGCAGGTCTCCGTCGGCACGCTCGGTATCATCTCATCCATGACCCTCAACGTCATGGATGCCTATAACCTGCACGAGCGGCTGTGGCGTGACGACTTCGAGACCTGCATGGAGCGCCATGACGAACTGGCGGCAAACCACCGGCATTTCGGATTCTTCTGGTGCCCGACGCCGGAAAGCCGCCATCTCTACTGCCTGCCGGATACCTCGGCCGTCTCATCTACGAACAAATCGGCCGACGTCTGCGAAATGAAGGTGATGGACATCACCGATGCGGCGCCGATGGAGAGCGAGTTCGAAAAGATCGCCTACAGTTCGGAAGTCTATCCCATCGAATACGTCCCGAACTTCGTCGAACTCGAATATGCGGTGCCCGTGGAACACGGCAAGGCGGCCGTCAGAGCCGTGCGCGACCTCATGCTCAACAAGCATACGAACTGCATCTATCCGATCGAATATCGCTTCACCGCCGGCGATCCGGCGTGGATGAGCCCGTTCCATCACCAGGACAGCATCACGCTCTCCGTCTCGGGCGGCCCGGGGATCGATTACTGGGCGTTTTTGAAGGACGTCGACCAGATCCTGCGCGGATACGACTCGCGGCCGCATTGGGGGAAGATGCATTTCCTCGACACCGACGATGTGACGCATCTCTATCCGCGCGCCGGAGACTTCCGTGCGCTGCGAAGGGAATTGGACCCGAAGGGTCGTTTCCTCAACGACCATCTGAAGATGCTGCTCGGCTGACAGCTCAATAAAATCCGCAAGCCAGACGTTCGGCCACAAGAATGCCGAGCGTCACAAAAAAGGGGAATAAGAATGAAAGTTTTGAAGCTTTTTGCGACAATGTCGGTCGTCGGTGCAACCCTCGCAAGCGCCATGCCGCAAATTGCCAGTGCCGAGGATTCGAGCGATCCGATCCGGATCGTCACAACGACTGGACCAGTCAGATCGTGCTTTCGAACATTGTGGGCCAACTCCTCGAGAGCCTTGGAAACACGGTGGAGTACAGGTCGTCGGATGGCCAGCTGCAGTATACCGCGATAGCCAACAACGACATGGATTTCCAGGTCGAGGTTTGGGAAGGATCGCAGTCCGAATCGTTCAACAACGCACTGCAACAGGGGCTTATCGATCTCGGTGCCCACACCGCGGTGACGCGTGAAGACTGGTGGTATCCGGAATACGTCAAGGAGCTTTGCCCGGGCTTGCCGGATTGGAAGGCCCTCGATGCATGCGCCGAAAAATTTGCGACAGCCGAGACGGGAACCAAGGGACGCTTTGTCGGTCCGCCGGCCGCCTGGGGCAAGCACTATTCCGAGCGTATTCAGGCGCTCAAGATGAACTTTCAGGAGGTTCCCGTCGGGCAGGCGGCAACGCTCTGGGCGGAACTGCAATCCGCCTACGATCGGAAGGAACCCATCGTTCTCTTCAATTGGACCCCGAACTTCATCGAGGCCAAGTTCAAGGGCGAGTTCGTCGAATTCCCCGAATTCGACGCGGCTTGCTTCAAGGACCCAGCATGGGGTCAGAACCCGGACGCGATCTATGACTGCGGCGCTCCCGCAAGCGGCTATCTGAAAAAGGCCGCATCACCGGAATTCGAGAAGAAATGGCCCCACGCATTCGCCGTGGTGAAGAAGGTCAACTTCACCAATCCCGAGATCGCCGCGGCCGCGGCCATGGTCGATGTCGACGGCATGTCGCCGGAAGAAGCCGCGGAAAAGTGGATCTCCGAGAACGAAGCCACCTGGAAGGCATGGGTCGAATAACCCGTCCCTCAGACCGGCCGGGCCAGTCGATACGTCATCCCTCATGCAGAGGTTTCGAATGCAGGTTACAGCGAAAATATCATGTCGAAGCATCTGGAAGGTGTTTGGCGCAAGCCCGGCCGAGTTCATGGCCAGACACGGCAACAACCCTCAGCCTGCGGACTTCGAGGCTGAGGGATACATTGGCGCCGCACGAAACGTCTCCTTCGATGTCCATCCCGGCGAGATCCTGATGATCATGGGCCTTTCCGGCTCCGGGAAATCCACATTGGTCAGAGCGATTACCCGTCTCAACGACCCGACGGCCGGATCCGTCCTGATCGACGGCGTGGACCTGATGAAGGCGAGTCCAAAGGAGCTGATCGAACTTCGCCGCCACAAGATGGGCATGGTTTTTCAGAACTTCGGCCTGCTGCCGCATCGATCTGTCCTCTCGAACGTTGCATTTCCGCTCGAAGTCAGGGGAACTCCGAAAGACGAAAGAGAGAAGCGAGCGCGCGAGATGATTCGGCTCGTCGGCCTCGAAGGGCGCGAAAGCTACTTTCCGCGCGAGCTTTCCGGCGGCCAGCAGCAACGCGTCGGCATTGCGCGGTCTCTCGCGGTGGGACCGGATATCTGGTTTCTGGATGAGCCGTTCTCCGCACTCGATCCTTTGATCCGGCGGGAAATGCAGGACGAGTTCCTGCGCCTGCAGAAGATGTTGAAGAAGACCATCGTATTCATCACTCACGATTTCGCCGAGGCTGCCCGCCTGGGCGACCGGATCGGCATCATGAAGGATGGCGAGCTTGTGCAACTGGCGGCGCCGGCGGAGATGGTCGCAAGACCCGCAAACGACTATGTGCGTGAATTCACGCGCGAAGCGCCGCGGGATCAGATCATCACGGTAGGATCGATCTGCGATCGAAGTCACGGCCCTCAAGCGGAGGACGCCGTCCCGGCGGATGCCAAACTCCACGAGGTGGCTTCGAGGGTGCTGTCGTCCCCGTCGCCGATCGCCGTCATCGCAAATGATGGCACGCCTCTCGGTTCAGTCTCCAGGCAATCGATGATCGCGGCCCTTTATCCGGAGAGAGCGCAATGAACTCTGCCCCGGTATCCGGGCAAGCAATTGCAACGAACCCGCCATCCAACGGTTACCAGCGCTTCATCGCGGCCATCCTCGCTTGCGTCGCATTCGTCGTCGCGGCGAAATACATCCCGGTTCTCGACAAGTGGCCGACAGACCTGGTCATCCCGCTGCGGAGCTGGATCACCGGCGCGTTCGTCTGGCTCGCTCAAGTTGGCAAGCCCGTCACCCGAGGGATCGCCTGGGTTCTGTCTCAACCATTGGCCTTGACGGAAGCGCTGCTCTATCGCGGATTCACCGCGCTGGGACTGCCGCCGCTTCCCTGGGTGGCCGTCGCCGGAGGCATGACGATACTCGGCCACTGGATCGGAGGCAGAAGACTCGCACTCCTTGGCGGCCTGTCCACGACTTACCTGGCGATTTTCGGACTCTGGACGGAGGCGATGAAGACGGTTTCGATCGTTATCGTCATCGTTCCACTCGCTGTCATGGCCGGCTTCGCCCTCGGCGTATGGGCGTTTCGCAACCGTCGCTTTGAAAAAGTGCTGAATGCGTGCTTCGATATCATGCAGGCGACGCCTCACATGGCCTATTTGGGTCCAGTCGTAGTCCTGTTCGGCTTCGGACAAGTACCGGCACTGATCGCGACCTTCATTTTCGCACTGCCTCCCATGGGACGCTGCACCATCCTCGGCATGCGCACGGTGCAGCCCGATGTGATCGAAGCCGGGCATATGTCGGGCTGCACCAGGCGGCAACTCCTTTGGAAGGTACAGCTTCCCGCCGCGCAGCAGACCTTACTGCTGGGGGTGAACCAGGTCGTCATGCAGACGCTCGCCATGGTGGTGATCGCTTCACTGGTCGGTGCGGCCGGCCTCGGCCAAAAGCTCCTGTTCTCCCTTCAGCAATTGCAGATCGGCAAGGCGGTGGAGCAGGGGGTCGCAATCACGCTGATTGCAGTCGTGCTCGATCGAATGTCCCAGGCCTTCATGCGCCGCGTACCGGCACATCGCCCCGCGGGCGAGATATTTCGTCACAAGCACCTTTTTGGGTTCGCGGCGCTTCTCATCGCATCGATTGTCATTTCCCCTTTCTTCCCTGCGGTAGTCGAGCTGCCGAAAGACCTGACCTTCAGCTACGGCGCGCCGATCAACCAGGCTGTAAGATGGGTCTCGCGCGAACTCTTCGCCTATGTGAAACCTGTCCGCGACTTCATTACGATCTGGGCTCTTCTCCCTCTGCGCGATTTCTGTCTATGGCTCCCGTGGCCGGTGGTCCTGGGTAGTCTCGCGGCGATTGGGTGGGTACTGGGCGGACTTCGCCTCGCGCTGGTTCCAGTCGCGCTGCTCGGGACCATGCTGCTGACCGGGTTCTGGACGCAGCTGATGTTGACGGTCTATCTCGTCACCTCGACGACGGTGCTCAGCATCCTGATCGGTACCCCGGTCGGTATCTGGGCATCCCGCAGACCGCTCGCAGCCGGGATCATCAACACGATCTGCGACACGCTTCAGACATTCCCGAGCTTCATCTATCTCATTCCGGTGATCATGCTGTTTCAGACGAGCGATCTCTCGAATGTCCTCGCGATGCTCGCCTATGCGAGCGTGCCGATGATCAGGTTCGCTCAGCTCGGCCTGAAGCGCGTGCCGCAGGCGACCGTCGAGGCCGCGATCGCAAGCGGCACGACGCCGTTCCAGCGTCTCGTCAAAGTCGAACTGCCTATCGCATTCCCGGAGCTTCTCATGGGCATCAACCAGACGATCATGATGGCGCTTGCAATGGTGGCCATCACCGCGTTGATCGGATCACAGGACCTCGGTCAGGAGATCTACAAGGCTTTGCCTGGTGCGGATACGGGCCGGGGTCTCCTTGCCGGACTTGGGATCGCTTTCATAGGGATCACGGCCGATCGTCTGCTTGGAGCGTGGGCCGCAAAGCTAAACCGCAACCTTGGAATGTGATGGCGTAATGACAGCTTTACTTCCACCCCGCCCGAGCCGCACCCTGAGGCCTGGCATCCGCACTCTGCCTCTCGGTCTCGAACGCTACGCCGTCAAGGGCGGCGGATCTCTGACTCTGCAGGTTTATGCCGGCGATCAGCTCAGGATAGTCGACAAGGAAGGCCTTCAGGCTGCCGAGTTGACCGCGACGGGCATCGATGGCCGGGCCGACACGCGCATTCTGGGTGTGCCTGGCAATGAACCCACTTTGCGGATATTCGGGACCGGGCCTTCCGGCGAGGAGGCCGAGTTCACTGTCCAGCGGGATGCAGTCCTGCGGGTCGCTGCTCCCGGCGGCGTGATGGACTTCGAACGCCAGGACACCGCCACCGATCTGGAGCTTTTTATCCGGCGAGCGACGCTGATCAACTACAAGTCGGGAAGCAATCCACTGCCCGATCCGCTAAGAGATCCCTTGCAGGAAAGGCGTATACGCGCTGCCACAGCGCAGGCGTTTACCGTCAAAGCCGGCGAATACATTCAGATTCTGGACATCGACGGAAGGCAGATGACTGACTTCCAGTGCTTCTCTGCCCGAAAACTCGAAAATGGCATCGAGCATGCCCTCGATGCCACCGTCACGCGAACGCTCACCCACCGCGCGCTGCCGGTGCCTGGCCTACCCTCGAAGGCCTTTGCCTTCGACTTCGAGCCGCTCGTCGAGGTGATCCAGGACACGTGCGGTCGCCATGACGCTTTCGCGACTGCGTGCAATGCCCGCCAATATGACGACTTGGGTTATCCGGGGCACATCAATTGCACCGACAATTTCAATCATGCCCTGGATCCCTACGGTGTCGCGAAGCGCAAGGGATGGGAGGCACTCAATTTCTTCTATAACTCCCGCATGAATGCGCATGACCAGATCATCTCGGACGAGGCGTGGTCGCGGCCAGGCGATTACGTCATGCTGCGCGCCCTGACCGATCTTGTTTGTGTGGCCTCCTCCTGCCCGGACGACATCGATTCGGGCAACGGGTGGAACCCGACGGACATCCTCGTTCGCACCTATGCGCCCGAGAACAAATTCTCGCGAGCGATCGCATACCGAAAGACACCGGACGCGGACCCTCAGATGACACAGGAAACTGGATTCCACGAGCGCTTCTCGGCGCTGACCCGCCACTACACCGAATATCGAGGCTTCTGGCTGCCCAGTCGCTTCAACAACGAGGGCCCGATCGGCGAGTACTGGGCCTGCCGCGAGAAATGCGCCGTCATGGACCTCTCCGCCTTGCGCAAATTCGAGGTGCTGGGTCCCGACGCGGAAGCTCTCCTGCAATACTGCATGACGCGTGACATCCGCAAACTTGCGGTCGGGCAGGTCGTGTACACGGCCATGTGTTATCCCAATGGTGGCATGATCGATGACGGCACCGTCTTCAGGCTGGGACAGAATAATTTCCGCTGGATCTGCGGCGACGACTACAGCGGCATCTGGCTGCGCGAGCAGGCGCAGAAGATGGGCTATAATGTGTGGGTTCGCTCATCGACGGAGCAGATGCACAACATCGCAGTACAGGGACCGCGCAGCCGGGATCTTCTCAAGGAGATCATCTGGACTCCCCCCGGCCAGCCCACACTTGGAGAGCTCGAGTGGTTCCGGTTCTGTGTTGGTCGGATCGGCCATTTCGAAGGAGTCCCGGTCGTCGTCTCCCGTACCGGCTATACAGGCGAGCTGGGCTATGAAGTCTTCTGCCACCCGCGCGATGCCCTGGTGGTCTTCGACGCCGTTTGGGAGGCGGGGCAGAAACATGGCCTCAAGCCTTTGGGCATGGAAGCGCTCGACATCCTCCGCATCGAGGCGGGGCTGATTTTCGCCGATTACGAATTCAATTCCGAAACCGACCCGTTCGAAGCCGGCATCGCATTTACCGTTCCCTTGAAGTCGAAGCCGGACGATTTCGTCGGCCGCGAAGCTCTCATTGAGCGAAAAGAGCATCCGCGGCGCAAGCTGGTGGGACTCGACATCGACTCGAATGACGAAGTCAACCATGGCGATTGTGTTCATATCGGACGCGCGCAGATCGGGGTGGTTACGAGCAGTACGCGCTCGCCGATCCTCGGAAAGAACATTGCGCTCGCGCGTGTGGACGCGAGGAGCGCTGATCTCGGAGCAGAAGTGGAGATCGGCAAATTGGACGGCCATGCCAAACGGCTGCCGGCGAAAATCATACGGCTCGCCCACTACGACCCCGAAAAGACTCGCCCTCGCGCATGATGGCATCGGAACCCCACAGGCGCTGATCCCGGTGCGTTCAGGAGAAACCGCAGCGAAATGGGATATTTTGTTCAAGCAACGGCGGGCGGGGCCGCCGCGCAAGCTCGGCGGCTGACGATCGGCTTCGTCCTCGCACGTTCCTTCACGCTATCGGCCTTCGCCCTGTTCGTCGACACCCTGCGCCTGGCGAGCGACCAGCTCGACCGGTCGGGCCGGGTCCACGCGGATTGGCATGTTCTAGGCAGTACCAGGCACCTGATCGCGTCAAGCTGCGGTGTTCAGGTTGCCCCCACCTCGGACTTCGTAGATCCCCGCCGGTTCGATTACATAGCGGTGGTCGGGGGCCTTCTTACCGTCCCGGAACCGGTCGATTTCGAAACCGTCCGGTTTCTCAAGCTGGCTGCTTCCAGGAATGTCTCCTTGATCGGCCTTTGCACCGGTTCGTTCATCCTCGCCGAAGCCGGCCTGATGAAGGGTCATGAGACCTGTGTCAGCTGGTTGCATTACCATCAGTTTCGCGAGCGTTTTCCCGACAACGACGTCCGGCCGGACCGTTTGTTCAACTTGGAGGGCAAGCGCGGCTCCTGTGCGGGTGGAAGCAGTTCCGCCGATCTGGCCGCCGCCCTGGTGAGGCGACACATAAGCCGGGATGCAGAGCGAAACGCGCTTGAAGTGTTGCAGATCGAGAAGGCGCGTGCCCAGACCGACATCCAGACGCGACAGCCGCTTTGCGAGTATTTCAACGACTCGCGCATCACGGCCGTCCTGATAACGATGGAGCAGCATCTCGAAGGCGGGATAACCATCGAGCAGCTTGCAGCCTCGGTGGGACTCTCAAGGCGTCAACTTGAGCGCCTGTTCGCCGTAAAGGCCCGGATGTCTCCCGCTCTCGCTTTCCGTCGCCTGCGATTGGACAGGGCAAAGCAGATCCTGCTGACGAGCAGGAAACCGATCATCGAAGTCGCGCTCGACGTCGGCTTTGTGAACACATCGCACTTTACCAAGGAGTTCAGGCGCGCCTACGGCAGGACGCCGGCAGAGGTTCGGGATTCTGCGGCGCGCGACCGGGAAGCTGCGAACCGGTAGGCTTCTCGACGGGCGACGTTCATGGAAGCGCTCCGGTGGCCCCAGCCATCGGTCACGAGAATATCTGATGCTCCGCCGTCACCAGTTCCTGCAGGAACGCTGCGACCGTGCGCACGCGCACCAGGTCGCGGGCGCTCTCGTGATAGGTCGTCCAATAGGCGCGGCGGATCGTCCTATCGGGGAGCAGGCGTACAAGCTCCGGATATTGCCGGGCGATATAATTGTGCAGGATGCCGATCCCGGCGCTGGAGCGGACCGCCTCGGTCTGGCCCATGGCGCTGGAGATCTCGAAGGAGGCGTCCCAGCTGCGCATGACCTCGGTGGAGAAATTGAGTGACGGCGTGAAGATGAGGTCTTCCACATAGCCGATCCGGCGATGGTTCTTGAGATCGTCGACAGTCCCGGGTGTGCCGTAGCGGCCAAGATATTCTGCCGATGCGTAGAGACCCAGTGTATAGTCGGTGAGCTTGGACGAGACGAGCCGCCCCTGTTCCGGCCGCTCGATGGTGATCGCGATGTCGGCCTCGCGCTGCGACAGCGAGAAGGAGCGCGGAACAGGAACGAGCTGGAGCTTCAGTTCCGGGTAACGTGCCGTGAGCCGCCCGAGACGCGGCGCCAGGAAGGAGACGCCGAAACCATCAGGCGCGCCGATGCGCACGGTGCCGGCGATCGCCGTGTCGATCCGCCCGACCTGCGATTGGGCGGCGAGCATCTCGGTTTCCATGCGCTCGGCCGCGGCAAAGAAGACCTCGCCTTCGGCCGTCAGTTCGCAGCCGTTGGGACGCCGGATGAGGAGCTTCGCTTTCAGTCTTTCCTCGAGCGCGGTAACCCGCCGGCTGAGCGTCGCGTGATTGATGCCGAGCCTTTTCGAGGCGGCGAGGATCTGGCCCGTCCGCGCGACAGCCAGAAATACCCGGACGTCGTCCCAGTTCATGCGAACGCTTTCATGGACTTTAATTTGCGCACAACGGTTCCTGAAATTCGGAAATTGAATTGTTGAAATCGTAGTGCGATCATGAGGGCACAATCAAGGGTCAGGAGGAACACTCATGTATGAACTCGGTCATTTCATCGACGGCAAGCGCGTTGCCGGCACGAGCGGTCGCGTCAGCAACATCTTCAACCCAGCAACGGGCGAAGTTCAAGGCACCGTGGCGCTGGCGAGCGACGCGGACCTGGCCGCCGCCGTCGAGAGCGCCAAGGCTGCCCAGCCCAAGTGGGCCGCAACCAATCCGCAGCGCCGCGCCCGCGTCTTCATGAAGTTCGTCCAGCTCCTGAACGACAACATGAACGAGCTGGCCGAAATGCTCTCCCGCGAGCATGGCAAGACGATCGACGACGCCAAGGGCGACATCGTGCGCGGCCTCGAAGTCTGCGAATTCGTCATCGGCATTCCGCACCTGCAGAAGAGCGAATTCACCGAAGGCGCCGGTCCCGGCATCGACATGTACTCGATCCGCCAGCCGGTCGGCATCGGCGCCGGCATCACCCCGTTCAACTTCCCCGGCATGATCCCTATGTGGATGTTCGCCCCGGCGATCGCCTGCGGCAATGCGTTCATCCTCAAGCCTTCCGAACGCGATCCCTCCGTGCCGATCCGCCTTGCCGAACTGATGATCGAAGCCGGTCTGCCGGCGGGCATCCTCAACGTCGTCAACGGTGACAAGGGCGCGGTGGATGCGATCCTGACGCATCCCGATATCGCCGCCGTCTCCTTCGTCGGCTCGACCCCGATCGCCCGCTACGTCTACGGCACGGCTGCGATGAACGGCAAGCGTGCGCAATGCTTCGGCGGCGCAAAGAACCACATGATCATCATGCCGGACGCCGACCTCGACCAGGCGGCTAACGCCCTCATCGGCGCCGGCTACGGTTCCGCGGGCGAGCGCTGCATGGCGATCTCGGTCGCTGTTCCGGTCGGCGAGGAAACCGCAAACCGGCTGATCGACAAGCTTGTGCCTATGGTCGAAAGCCTGCGCATCGGTCCCTATACCGACGAAAAGGCCGATATGGGCCCCGTCGTCACCAAGGAGGCGGAACAGCGCATCCGCAGCCTGATCGACAGCGGCATCGAGCAGGGTGCGAAGCTCGTGGTCGACGGCCGCGACTTCAAGCTGCAGGGCTATGAGAACGGCCACTTCATCGGCGGCTGCCTCTTCGACGACGTCACACCCGACATGGACATCTACAAGACCGAAATCTTCGGACCCGTCCTTTCGGTCGTCCGCGCCAGGAACTACGAAGAGGCCCTGTCGCTGCCGATGAAGCATGAATACGGCAATGGTGTCGCCATCTATACCCGCGACGGCGATGCGGCGCGCGACTTCGCCTCCCGCATCAATATCGGCATGGTCGGCGTCAATGTTCCGATCCCGGTTCCGCTCGCCTATCATTCTTTCGGCGGCTGGAAATCCTCGTCCTTCGGCGACCTCAATCAGCATGGCACGGATTCGATCAAGTTCTGGACCCGGACCAAGACCATCACCTCGCGCTGGCCGTCAGGCATCAAGGACGGCGCCGAGTTCTCGATACCGACGATGCGGTAACGCGAACAAAGCTCTCCTCCTCCAATCGGAGCCTCCTTCGGGAGGCTCTTTTTTGTTGCGCGAGATCCGGCAGGGAAACTATCGTCAGTTGTGCTCGATGTGAATCGCAGATTCGCATCCTTCGTCAGATACGCACTTCGGGACGGAAAACCGTTACCTAAGTGCTCTAGCAGATGGTCGTTGGGGGATGGCCGTCGAATATTCAAGCGGCACCTGCCGCTGAGGCGGCAGGCATCGGTTTGTAGGGGGCACCATGACAATGGCAGAGTCGTTGCCGGCACAAAATGCCGGCGAGCGCAGCTTCGGACGCGCGGCTGAAGGGGATATCCAGCGCCTATCCTTCACGGGAAGCGGCAGGGAATATTTCGGGATATGGATCGTCAATATCCTTTTGACGATCATAACGCTCGGCATCTATTCGGCCTGGGCGAAGGTCCGCCGCAATCGTTATTTCTACGGCAACACCATCCTGCTCGGGCGCGGGTTCGAGTATCACGCGAGTGGCGGGCAGATCCTCATCGGCCGCCTGATCGTGTTCGCCTATCTGGTCCTCTACAACATCATGCTCACATTCGTGCCGCTCGTCGGCATCGGTCTCGGCGTCCTGATGCTTTTCTTCGTACCCTGGCTCGTCGCGCGGGGGCTGCGCTTCAGCGCAAGGGTGACGAGCTACCGCAACGTGCGCTTCGACTTCGTCGGCGGCGCCGGCGGGGCGTTCCTTGCTTTTATCATCGGTCCGGTCCTGGCGGCCTTGACCCTCGGCATTTTGGCGCCGCTCGCCAGCCGCTGGTCCTACCGCTATGTCGGCAACAATCTGCGCTATGGTCAGAAGCCGTTTTCGACCGATCCCCCTCTTGGTCGGCTCTACAGAACCTGGGTGGCCCCGGCCGCGGTCCTGGTGCTGGGCATGCTGATCGGCGGCTTCTTTGTTTTCCTCGGCGTGGCGTTGGTCAACGCCGTGGCAGAGGGTGCCGAACTCTCTTCCCAGGCTTTGCAGGGGTTTACCGGCTTGCTGCTTGTGCTCGGTTACCTCCTTCTCTTCGCGATCTTCGGCCTGGCGGCGCTGATCTACCGCGCCGGCGTGCGCAACGTCGCCTGGTCCGCCACCTCTTTCGACGGCAGGCATCGGCTGTTGAGCGACCTGTCGCGCCTGCGCTATACCTGGATCGCCGTCTCAAACCTGATCGTTACCCTTGTTACGCTCGGCCTGATGCGGCCCTGGGCGGCAGTGAGGATGGCGCGCTACGTGAACGAGCATACGGGCGTGCGATTCGAAGGAGATGTCGGCGAACTCTTGTCGCAGATTGCGCAGGAGGGCTCGGCGGTCGGTGCCGAATTCATGGATATAGAAGGATTCGACTTTGGCTTCTGACGGCACGACGATCGCTTCAGGCGAGTGGCATCCTCCGGGATCGAGTCGCTCGGTTCCCGCAAGCCTCGTCGAGAGAGCAGGGCACCTTGTCGTCGACGGAGAAAGCGGCGGCGAGCTTGCGGGCGGCAACCTGCACTCGATCGAGATATCGTCCCGGGTAGGCCGCATTCCGCGCCGGGTCACCTTTCCGGACGGATCGCTGTTCGAGACTGCCGACAATGACGCGGTCGACCGGTTCCTAACCGGGAAAGGTCGCGCAAGCGAGGGAGCGATCCACCGGCTGGAGCGCTTCCATCCGCGGCTGATCGCCTTCGTCGCCGCCGCGATCCTGCTTGGCGCGCTGATTTATCGCTCGGCACTGCCCTTGCTGGTGGAGGTTGCCATCGCCGTCACGCCGCCGGCCGTGCCGCAAATCATGTCGGCGAGCGCCCTGGAGACGATGGATCGGACCCTGCTGGACAAGTCGAAGCTCGACGAGGCGAAGCGCAACAGGATCGTGGAAGGGTTCCGCCGCGTCGCGTCGCAATCCGCACGGGGAGAGGCGGGCTATACGCTCCACTTCCGCGGAGGCGGCGCGCTCGGTCCGAACGCCTTCGCCTTGCCTGACGGAACACTGATCCTTACCGACGAACTCGTGGAATTCGCGGGCGAAGATACCGAGATGATCCTCGGCGTGCTGGCCCATGAGATCGGCCATGTCGCGCACAAGCACAGCCTTCGACAGATCTATCGTGCCGCCGGCATCACTGCCCTCCTCATGCTGGTCGCCGGCGATATCGGATCGGGAGCCGAGGACATGCTGGTGCAGGGCGGCGGCCTCCTCGCACTTTCCTACTCACGCTCAGCAGAGGCGGAAGCGGACAGGCACTCGGTCGAACTGATGATGAAGGCGGGTTTCGATCCGGCAGCGATCGCCCGTTTCTTCGAACTGCTGGAAACGAAGCTCGACGACAAAGGTGGAACGAGCATCTTTTCGACGCATCCCTCGACGCCGGAGCGGCGCAAGGCGATCCTGGACTGGATCGGCCACGAACGGAAATAGGGAGCACTTCCGCCGGCACGGACGAAAACGGCGGGCATTCGCCCGCCGTCGTCGCACCTATCCGGCGGGTTCCCGTCAATCCTGCGGGCCGTCGTTGTAGCCGACCTTGTCGACGAGTTCCGAGGCCTTCTTGCGGTTTGCCGCGATTTCGGCGAGCGGCAGCGTGTCGGGCTTGATCTCACCGAAGGACTTGACGACTTCCGATGGTTCGGCGCCCGGCAGCACCGGATATTCGAAGACCTGCTCGGCATAGATCTTCTGCGCTTCGCCTTCGGACAGGAATTCCATGAGCTTCAGGGCATTCTCCTTGTTCGGCGCGTTCTTGGCGAGCGCCATGCCGGAGATGTTCACATGGGTGCCCCGGTCCTTCGTGTTCGGGAACAGAACCTTGATCGCCGAGGCCCATTCCTTCTGTTCGGGCTCCTTCTCGTTGGTGATCATCAGGCCCACATAGTAGCTGTTGCCGAGCGCCAGGTCGCACTCCCCGGCGAAGATTGCCTTGGCCTGGTCGCGGTCGCCGCCGTCCGGCTTCTTGGCAAGATTGTTCCTGAGGCCCGTGAGCCACTTTTCCGCTTCGGCTTCGCCGTGGTGGGCGATCATGGAGGCGAACAGGCCGACATTGTAGGAGTGCTGGCCGTCGCGGGTGCAGATCTTGCCCTTCCACTTCGGGTCGGCGAGCTCCTCATAGGTGATGTCGTCCTGTGCGACGCGCTCCTTCGAGGCATAGACGACGCGGCCGCGCGTCGTCAGGCCGAACCAGTTACCGTCCGGATCGCGGAAATGGTCGGGGATGTCCTTGTTGATGGTCTCGTTGGCGACCGGTTGCGTCACGCCCGCATCCTTGGCCTCGGTCAGGCGGCTGATATCCACGGTCAGGATTACGTCGGCGGGAGAGTTCGCGCCTTCGGCCTGAATGCGCTCGACGAGACCCTTGTCGAGGAAGAGCACGTTGGTCGTGATGCCCGTCTTCTTGGTGAAGGCGTCCAATAGCGGCTGAATGAGGTCCGGCTGCCGGTAGGAGTAGATGTTGACCTCCCCATCGGCGCGGACAGGCGCCGTCGAGGCAAGAAATGTCGCCGCCACGGACAGCGCACCGATCAGCGCTTTTGAAATATTCATGGTGTTCTCTCCTTTTTCGTGTTTTAAACTTAACTTAGTCAATCATATTTCTCGTATTTCTGCCGCCAGCAGGCGCGCCAGTCAACAAGCGAAACGGTGAAGAGATAACCTTCGTGAACTTTTCCACTTTTTGGAATTGTTCCAAACTACGATCCGTCCTATATGATGAGGCACGAATTTATCGGATCCGGAGCAAAAAATGCGTCTGACGAAGCAAACCAACTACGCGGTACGCATGTTGATGTACTGCGCTGCGAACGGCGAGAAGCTCAGCCGCATTCCCGAGATTGCCAGGGCTTACGGCGTTTCCGAACTGTTCCTTTTCAAGATCCTGCAGCCGCTCACGAGAGCCGGCCTGGTCGAGACGGTACGCGGCCGCAACGGCGGAGTCCGCCTGCCGAGACCGGCGTCGGAGATCACCCTTTTCGACGTCGTGAAGGTGACGGAAGACAGTTTCGCCATGGCGGAATGCTTCGAGGCGGGCGAGATCGACTGCCCGCTGGTGGACAGCTGTGGCCTCAATGCCGCGCTGCGCAAGGCGCTGAACGCCTTTTTCGAAGTACTTCAGGGATACACGATCGACGACCTGGTCAAGGCCCGGCCGCAGATCAACTTCCTCCTGGGCCTGGAAGAGCCGGTGCGCCCGCAGACCTCGGCCGCCTGAATTCACTCGCGTCTGCGAGCTTGCGGGCCGTAAAGCTTGCCTTGAAGCAGCGTGAGAGCGGGCGGAAAGCCCACGCATGCCGCGGCACGCATGCTGGTGGCGGAGCTCACCCGCGACCTGCTGCTTCCAGTTGCCTCGGCGGCTCGTGCTTCCGGCGGGCGAACTCAGAACCTCGAACGGTGGTGAGCACTTTCGAGGTCGAATGCTTCCCTTCGACAGCACAGCTTAGAGTTTATCTGCACTCCCCTTAAGGGTTCGCGACTCGGGCTGCTTGCCCCGGAACCGCGGTTGTCGGCGAAAGTCGGGGATAGTTCCGCACGTTCTATTTGCGGAAGAATTTTTCGCATAGACAAAATTCCAAAGCGACTTATTGCATTGCGACGCCAAATGTCGTTCCATCCGGCCTTGACCGGGTGTAAACGTCATGCCGCGTCAGATAAATTGCGAGAACAAAAACAAATCTGGGAAGCAAGCTCATGAAAAAGCTCACTACTCTCTTGGCAGCGACGGCGATTGCCACGCTGATGGCCGGCACTGCCTGGTCGAAAACTTTCGTCTTCTGCTCGGAAGGGTCGCCGGAAGGCTTTGACCCGGGCCTCTATACGGCCGGCACCACGTTCGACGCTGCCGCGCATACCGTTTACAGCCGTCTTCTCGAGTTCAAGAAGGGCACGACGGAGACCGAGCCCGGGCTCGCCGAAAGCTGGACGATTTCCGACGACGGTCTCGAATATACTTTCAAGCTGCGTCCCGGCGTCAAGTTCCAGACGACCGACTTCTTCACGCCCACCCGCGAACTGAACGCCGATGATGTGATCTTCTCGATCGAGCGCCAGTGGAAGTCCGACCATCCGTGGCACGGCTACGTAACCGGCGGTTCCTGGGAATATTTCGCGGGCATGGGCCTGCCGGAACTGCTCGAGTCGGTCGAGAAAGTCGACGACATGACGGTCAAGATCAAGCTGAAGCGCAAGGAAGCGCCGTTCCTCGCCAATCTTGCCATGCCCTTCGCATCGATCATGTCGAAGGAATATGCCGACAAGCTGCAGGCCGAAGGCAAGATGAACCAGCTCAACCAGATGCCGCTCGGCACCGGTCCTTTCGCCTTCGTCGGCTACCAGCAGGACGCGGTCATCCGCTACAAGGCTCATCCGGACTTCTGGGGCGGAAAACAGAAGATCGACGATCTGGTCTTCGCGATCACCACGGATGCGGCCGTTCGCTTCCAGAAGCTGCAGGCCGGCGAATGCCACCTGATGCCCTATCCGAACGCGGCCGATGTGGAAGCCATGAAGGCCGATCCCAACCTCAAGGTGATGGAGCAGGCCGGCCTCAACGTCGCCTATCTCGCCTACAACACGACGCAGCCGCCCTTCGACAAGGTCGAAGTGCGCAAGGCGCTGAACAAGGCGATCAACAAGCAGGCGATCGTCGACGCCGTCTTCCAGGGCCAGGCCACGCCGGCGACCAACCCGATCCCGCCGACGATGTGGTCCTATAACGAACACATCGAAGACGACACCTACGATCCGGAAGCGGCGAAGAAGATGCTCGAGGATGCCGGCGTCAAGGACCTTTCGATGAAGGTCTGGGCGATGCCGGTCGCGCGTCCCTACATGCTGAACGCCCGCCGTGCCGCCGAGCTGATGCAGGCCGATTTCGCCAAGGTCGGCGTCAAGGTCGAAATCGTCTCCTACGAATGGGCGGAATATCTCGAGAAGTCCAAGGCGAAGGACCGCGACGGTGCGGTCATCCTCGGCTGGACGGGCGACAATGGCGACCCGGACAACTTCCTCGACACGCTGCTCGGTTGCGACGCTGTCGGCGGCAACAACCGCGCGCAGTGGTGCGACAAGGAGTTCGACGAACTCGTCACGAAGGCGAAGGAAGCATCCGACGTGGCAGAGCGCACCAAGCTCTACGAGGAGGCGCAGGTCGTCTTCAAGCGCGAAGCCCCCTGGGCGACGCTCGACCACTCGCTCTCCATCGTCCCGATGCGCAAGAATGTCGAAGGCTTCGTGCAGAGCCCGCTCGGCGACTTTGCTTTCGACGGCGTTGATATTGTAGAGTAATCTTATCGAATGATCCGAAGGGGGCGTTTGCCGCTGGCGAGCGCCCCTCTTCCTTTTTGCCAGTGCGCCGCTCATGCGGCCACGGTTGGCATGAGGTTTGACTATGTTCCGATTCCTTCTGGGGCGTTTGGCAGTTCTGATCCCGACTTTCATCGGGGTTTCCATCATCGCCTTTTCCTTCATCCGCCTGCTTCCCGGCGATCCCGTGGCGCTGCTTTCCGGCGAACGGGTGATGTCGCCGGAGCGGCACGCCGAGATCTCCCACCAATTGGGCTTCGACCGCCCCATCGTCATGCAGTACCTGGATTATCTCTGGGGCGTTCTGCAGGGCGATTTCGGAACGTCCATCGTCACCAAGAAGCCGGTGATCGATCAGTTCATGGAGCTCTTCCCGGCGACCGTCGAACTGTCGCTCTGCGCCATCATCTTCGCGGTGATCGTCGGCATCCCCGCCGGTGTCGTCGCGGCAGTCAAGCGCGGGTCCATCTTCGACCAGATCATCATGGGCACCGCGCTCATCGGCTTCTCGATGCCGATTTTCTGGTGGGGCCTGCTGTTGATCATCGTCGTCTCCGGCATTCTGCAGTGGACGCCGGTGTCCGGGCGTATCTCGTTGATGTTCTTCTTCCCGTCTGTCACCGGCTTCATGCTGGTCGACTCGCTATTGTCCGGCCAGGAAGGGGCGTTCCAGTCGGCCTTCAATCACCTCATCCTGCCGACGATCGTTCTCGGCACCATTCCGCTCGCCGTCATCGCGCGCCAGACCCGCTCGGCAATGCTCGAAGTGCTTTCCGAGGACTATGTGCGCACCGCGCGTGCCAAGGGGCTCTCCACCTTCCGTGTGGTCGGCATTCATGCGCTGCGCAATGCGATGATCCCTGTCGTCACCACCATCGGCCTGCAGATCGGTGTGATGCTGGCGGGCGCGATCCTGACGGAGACGATCTTCTCCTGGCCGGGGATCGGCAAATGGATGGTCGATTCGGTCTTCCGGCGCGACTATGCCGTCATACAGGGCGGGCTCCTGATCATAGCCGCGGTCATCATGCTGGTGAACCTCGCCGTGGATCTGCTCTACGGCCTGATCAACCCCCGCATCCGGCACTGAGGAGAGCGATATGACCGAAGCTACCGCAACAACCGCCATATCGACCGATCCGACGCGCCGGGCGCGTCTCGCCGAGTTCTGGTATTATTTCTCGGAGAACCGCGGCGCCGTCATCGGCCTGTTCTTCTTCCTGTTCCTGGTGCTGCTCGCCATCTTCGCTCCGCTGGTGGCACCCCATAACCCGACCATCCAGTTCCGTGAGGCGGTGCTGCTCCCGCCCGTCTGGCAGGAAGGCGGCCGCGCGACTTTCCTGCTCGGCACCGACGCCGTCGGCCGCGACATGCTCTCCCGTCTCATCTACGGCACCCGCTTCTCGCTCTTCGTCGGCGTCATCGTGACGGTTTTGTCGCTGACCGGCGGAATCCTCGTCGGCGTCATCGCCGGCTATTTCCGCGGGTGGATCGACACGGTCATCATGCGGGTCATGGACATCATCTTGGCCTTCCCGTCGCTCCTGCTGGCGCTCGTCCTGGTGGCGGTGCTGGGGCCGGGCCTCACCAATGCGATGATCGCGATCGCGCTGGTTTTCCAGCCGCATTTCGTTCGCCTGACGCGGGCGGCGGTGATGACGGAGAAGACGCGCGACTACGTGGTGGCGGCGAAGGTCGCCGGAGCCGGACATGCGAGGCTGATGTTCAAGACCATCCTGCCGAACTGCATGGCGCCGCTCATCGTTCAGGCGACGCTCTCGTTTTCGAGCGCGATCCTCGATGCGGCGGCACTCGGCTTCCTGGGCATGGGTGCGCAGCCGCCGACGCCGGAATGGGGAACGATGCTGGCGGAAGCACGCGAATTCATCCTCCGTGCCTGGTGGGTCGTGACGCTTCCAGGCCTCGCTATCCTCGTGACCGTTCTGGCAATCAATCTGATGGGCGACGGCCTGCGCGACGCTCTAGACCCCAAGCTGAAGAGGTCCTGACATGGCGCTTCTCGAAATCGAAAACCTCGTCGTCGAATTCCAGACGGCGTCCGGGCCGTTCCGAGCCGTCGACGGCGTCTCGCTCAAAGTGCATGAGGGCGAGGTCCTGGCGATCGTCGGGGAATCGGGCTCCGGCAAATCCGTGTCCATGCTTGCCGCCATGGGGCTTCTGCCCTGGACCGCCAAGGTGACCGCGGACAAGCTCGCCTTCAACGGACGGGATCTATTGAAGATGCCGGCCTCCGACCGTCGCAAGATCGTCGGCAAGGACATTGCGATGATCTTTCAGGAGCCCATCGCCAGCCTCAATCCATGCTTCACCGTCGGTTTCCAGATCGAGGAAGTGCTGCGGATACATATGGGCCTCGACCGGGCCGCGCGGCGCAAGCGCGCGATCGAGCTTTTCGAGGCGGTAGGCATTCCCGACCCGGCCGAGCGCCTCGGGCACTTTCCGCACCAGATGTCGGGCGGGCAGTGCCAACGCGTGATGATCGCCATCGCGCTTGCCTGCAACCCGAAACTGCTCATCGCAGACGAGCCGACAACCGCACTGGACGTGACGATCCAGAAGCAGATTCTCGATCTCCTGATGAAGCTGCAGCAGGAATTCCGCATGGGCCTCATCATGATCACCCATAACATGGGCGTCGTGGCGGAGACGGCGGATCGCGTCATCGTGCAGTACAAGGGCCGGAAGATCGAAGAGGCGGATGTCCTGTCGCTGTTCGAGTCGCCGAAGAGCAATTACACCCGCGCGCTTCTCTCGGCCTTGCCGGAGAATGCGACGGGAGACCGCTTGCCGACGATTTCCGAACTTTTCAATGAGCAACAAATGCTCGAGGGAGCTGCTCGATGACCCATGTTCTCGAAGCCCGCAACCTGGTGCGTGACTATCACATTCCCGGCAACCTGTTCCGCAAGGCGCGCACCGTTCATGCGCTGAAGGGCGTAAGCTTCACGGTCGACGAGGGCAAGACGCTCGCGATCGTGGGCGAAAGCGGCTGCGGCAAGTCTACGCTCGGACGCATCATCACGCTCATCGACCCGGCGACCGCGGGAGAGCTGTTGATCGACGGCAAGACGGTCGACATCGCCCGCGAAGGGCTGACGGCGGAGATGCGCCGCAAGGTCCAGATCGTCTTTCAGAACCCTTACGGCTCCCTCAATCCTCGCCAGAAGATCGGCGATATTCTCGCGGAACCGCTCATCATCAACACCAAGGTCCCGG
Organism: Ensifer sp. D2-11; assembly: GCF_054161295.1. Lineage (NCBI taxonomy): Bacteria > Pseudomonadati > Pseudomonadota > Alphaproteobacteria > Hyphomicrobiales > Rhizobiaceae > Ensifer > Ensifer sp. D2-11. The sequence goes on along the minus strand of NZ_CP096433.1, from coordinate 2,482,399 downwards.
CAGGCGAACGCCGCGAGCGGGCAATGGCGATGTTGAAGAAGGTCGGCCTCGAGGAGAAGCACTACAATCGCTATCCGCACATGTTCTCCGGCGGCCAGCGGCAGCGCATCGCGATCGCCCGTGCGCTGATGCTCAATCCCAAGCTTCTGGTTCTGGATGAGCCGGTTTCGGCCCTCGACCTCTCCGTACAGGCGCAGGTTCTGAACCTGCTCGCCGATCTGCAGGACGAATTCAAGCTCACCTATGTCTTCATCAGTCACGATCTGTCGGTGGTGCGCTACATCGCCGATGACGTAATGGTGATGTATTACGGCGAAGCGGTCGAGTATGGCAGCCGGGACGCGGTATTCTCCGACCCGCAGCACGATTATACGAAGACGTTGTTCGCGGCGACGCCGCGGGCGGATGTTGCCAGCATCAAGGCCCGGCTCGCCCGGAAGAATGCCGCCTGAGCGGAAATACGTATCACCCAAATGCCGGCAGACCGTTGTTCGGCTCAATACCAGGATGAGGATTATGGAAATCAAGCGTTTCGAAACCGGCCCGCGGATGAGCCAGGCCGTGGTCTACAACAACACGGTCTATCTCGCCGGCCAGGTCGGCAATGCCGGCGACGACGTCGTCACCCAGACGAAGCAGGCGCTGGCGGAGGTCGACCGTCTGCTGGCGCTCGCAGGCACGGACAAGACGCGCATTCTTTCCGCGACCGTCTGGCTTGCCGACATGGCGGACTTCGCCAAGATGAACTCGGTCTGGGACGCCTGGGTGCCTCAGGGCCACGCGCCGGCCCGCGCGACCGGCGAAGCGAAACTCGCAACCCCGGAATATCTCGTCGAAGTCATCGTGACGGCAGCTCTCTAAGCCGTTTCACGCAAGCAGATATACGCTCCACTTTCCCCGCCGTCGGCCCCTGGGCCGGCGGCGTTTTGCTGCCGTCCTTACACGCGTGTCGCGCAGGAACGATTTGCGCAGTTGCGGCGTTTATCGGTGCGTTCCGCAATGGAGGTTGAGACATGCTCTACTGGGTGCCACGGCTCGTCGTGTCAGCGCTTGCCGTGCTGGTACTTGGCATGGGTCTCTTCCCGCGGACGCCGGAGGACGTGGCCTACACATTGCTGATCATCATCGGTGGGCTTGGCCTGCTTTCCGCCACGCTCCACCTGTTCCCGCCTGAGCAACATTGAGCAACGCTTCGCGGGGGGCATCCTGCGGTGGAGTGCGCCACCTCCGTCCTGCATCCGCGAACGGGCTGTTCGCCGCACGAGCGTTTGAGAGGTAGGTGCCGATGGACACAGCCGGGCGGACGACGGCCGAGCGTCGACGAAAGCGCGAAGCGGAGAGGGAAATCGCTCTGGCAGAGGCATCGGCGATCGTCGCCAGAAAACGCGACAGCATCGATCTCGCCGGCGCCTGGAGCGTCATCGGCCTGTTCGTGATCGCCTGCGCGGCAGTCGTCTATACGATGGAAGCGATCCTCCTGCCGATCACGCTCGCCGTCGTCATCGGCATCGTTCTCGGCCGCGCTGCCGATGAACTGGCCCGGTTCGGGCTGCCGCCCATGTTCGGCGGCCTTTTGCTGGCGCTATGTTTTCTGCTTGGCCTGTCATACCTGGTCAATGCCATCCTCTGGCCGATCACCGAGGTCGCGCGCGAGGCGCCGCGGCTCGTCGAAGGCCTCATGGAGCGGATACTGCCCTATCTGCAGCGCTTCGAATGGGTAAACGTAGCGCTTGCCCGCGGCAGCGGAGAAGAGGCTTTTGCCGACGTCATCGTCAAGAATGCCGGACCGCTGATCGGCGGCGCGGCGGCGAGCCTGACGCCCGCTTTGGTGCAGACCCTGATCTTCCTGGCCGCCCTGGTACTCTTCCTGCTCGGGCGCGTTCAGCTGCGCAGCACGATCATTCTCGCTTTTCCCAGCCGCGAAGGTCGCCTGAGCGCGATCCGGGTCATGAACGCCCTCGAGGATGCGCTTACGCAATATTTCTCGACCGCCAGCCTGATCTATCTGGCGCTGGGCTTCATAACCATGGTCATTGCGCTGGTCGGCGGACTGGCGATGCCCCCGCTTTGGGGGCTGTTCGCCTTCGTCTCGAGTTTCATTCCCTATCTCGGCGTCACCTTCATGACCCTCTCTTTGGTCGTCGGCGGGCTGATGACGCATGATGCGCTCATCGTGGCCATCGCCCCGGCGGTCGCCTTCTTCACCGTTCACCTCGCCATGGAAAATCTGCTGGTGCCCGCCATCCTCGGCCAACGCTTCGATATCAATCCGTTTCTGGTCTTCGTCGCGATCATTTTCTGGACGTGGATGTGGGGTGCTGTCGGGGCGCTCCTCGCCTTTCCGCTGTCGCTGATCGCGATGATCATATTCGAGCAGATCCTGCTGCCCCAGCCGGAACGCCAGTTGCCGGGCTGACCCTTCATGCTGACTTCAAGGGTTATCTAGCTCGCTCCGGCTTGCGCATGTTCGTCGAAGAAAAGAGCCTGGCTGATCAGCGCCTTCACGGTTTCCGGGTTGAAGGGTTTGGTTACCAGAAAGGCCGGCTCGGGTTTCTTGCCGGTCAGCAGCCGTTCGGGAAAGGCGGTGATGAAGATGACCGGTACGGCCGCCTGCGTCAGGATGTCGTTGACCGCGTCGATACCCGAACTGCCGTCGGCCAGCTGGATATCCGCAAGCACCATTTTCGGCGATGTCTGGTGATAGAGATCAAGCGCCTCGCGGCGCGTGCGGGCGATCCCGGTGACCCGGTGACCGAGGCTCGTCACCATGTCCTCGATATCCAACGCGATGAGAGGTTCATCCTCGATGATCATCACGTCGGTTGCGATCTGGCGCGAAATCTCCTCCGAGGCGCTGGTCAGCAGCTTGCCGAAGGCGCCTTGGTCAAGCCCCATGATTTCCGCCGCTTCGCCGGTCGAGAAACCCTCGAGGGCGACGAGCAGGAATGCCTGTCTCTGGGGCGGCGCGATGAGGGAGAGATTGGAAGCCGCCCTCTGCTCCCATGCGAAAGGCGAGGCGAGCTGGGTTCGGTCGATCTTGAGTTTTCCGAACAGGGAACAGAACAGCTTGTAAAGACCGATGCGATCGTTCGACGCGACTGGAAAAAGCCCGAGATCGTCGATCAGCGCTTCGAGCACGGCAGCGACATAGGCATCGCCGGCTGCTTGCGAGCCGGTGACGGCACGGGCGTAACGCCGAAGATAGGGGAGGTGGGGCGCAATCCTTGTGGAAAGTGGCATTTAGACCTTCCTAAACTATTATGCATATGTTCCTGTCTTGCCGACGGCGCGCAGCAGGATACCTCAAATGTTTTGAGCACGTATTCCGGTGTATGGAAAGCCTTGAGAAACAGTCGCGGCAAATGAATTGGGCGACCGGCTGGTGCGGCCTTGGATGGGATTGGCCGAAGCTGAACCCGACAGGCACGAAAAGCGCCACATCAGGTTACCGCGGATCTGAAATGGCGCGGAACTGCAGCCCGCACGGAACGGGAAGATGAAGAAGTCCTCAAAGAAAGGCGCCGTGCCAGCGGGGGTCGCCCCCGCCGAGACGACGCAACCTCACGGTCAAATCGCTTCGAAGCTGAAGGCGCTCTACCAGGCGGTGGAGAACGAGCCGGTGCCGCAGCACTTTCTGGACCTTCTGCACCGTCTGGATGAGGCCGAAGAACGACCGCGCGAGTAACGTCGCAGCGTTCACGCCAGTCGGCCACCGACGAAACGAGCCGAGCCGGCCGGAGCGCGGCTCGGCTGGCCGTTCGTATCAGCAGCGCGCGGTATAGCGGCGGCCGTAGCGGTCGCGATAGACGCAATAGCCGGGCTCGTTCGCACGACCGATAAGGGCTCCGGCGACACCGCCGACAGCGGCGCCTACCGCAGCTCCCCTGACATCATTCGATATGGCACCACCGATGATACCGCCGGAGGCAGCGCCGATCGCCGCACCTCGTTCGGTTTGCGTGCAGGCAGCCAGGGGAAGGATCAGGCTTGCGACGACGAGTAGCTTCTTCATGACGCGTTCCTATTCAGGGTTGATACAGAACTGCTGGAGTTGCCGAGCACAGTCTTCGGCGGAAATGCGCGCCGAGGCCATGGCTGGAGCCGCTGCGACGCTCATCTGAGCGTCGATCCCCGCTGGAGGGGTGATCACAACAGGCGCCGCCGAGGCTTGCATTCCCATCTCCCATGGATGCCGCCGCCGCGGCGCTTGTTATTGTCGCCAAAACGCCGATTGGCGCCTTTTGTTCCGCGCGGCACGACGCCGGGGCGCATGCCTGTTGCCGGAGGGACACGGAGCGATCGTCATTTATGCGACTGGCGTTCGGCACGTTCCAGAGTTTCAAGCAGTGCCTGGATCCGCTTGTTGTACTTTTCCTCGGAGTGGCGCTGAAGGTCGCGCATCGTCCTGCCTATGTGAAGATTCCGATCGCGCAGATCCGCCTGATAACGGCCGGCCTCGTTTACGGTCTTCCAAATATGTCGCGATGGTATCTTCATTGTCTTCCCGGAAATTCTTTCAATGCGAACAACGCCAAGCGCCTTTCGAAGGTTCCTCTCGCTTGCACGGGAAATATAAGTTCCGTTCTATTTGCGGTTCTCTTGGTTAATCAATGCTTTCTGAACCACGCAGACACCCTCGCGCCGCGCAGCCGGGGCTGATCCGGGAACAAAGGCGAGCCGACACGCGTTTCGATTTCGGTAGCGCAGACAAGGAGATAGCAGATGCTCTATTACGCTCTCGTGTTTCTGATCGTCGCGATCATCGCCGGTGTGCTCGGCTTCGGCGGAATTGCCGGCGCTTCGGCGGGAATTGCGCAGGTCCTGTTCTTCCTGTTCCTCATATTCCTCGTGATCTCGCTCGTAGCGGGTCTCATCCGGCGAACGTGAGCCTCCAGGCGGGGCTTGCCGCCCGCAAATTGGTGCCGAACGATAAGGGGTGGAGCTCTCGTCTCCACCCCTTTCCAGTTGCGGTGTGACGCTCTGTTCCCTTGCCCTGCCGGGCTCGCTTGGCTATTCATGCGAATACCCGCCGCGCATGTCAGGACACCACCTCCCACGAAATCCCTGGAAGTTGTCGTCGTGAAGTGACGCGGCACGGCGGTTTGACGGAGAGGAGAGCATCTGCACATGAAGACGGACGTAGTGGTTCTCGGTGCCGGCATTGTCGGCATTTCCAGCGCGATCCATCTGGCTCGGCTTGGAAAGTCGGTGGTGCTTCTGGACCGGCGCGGTGCGGGGGAGGAGACGTCCTACGGCAATGCAGGCCTGATACAGCGCGAGGGCGTCTTCCCCTACGGCTTCCCGCACAATTTCGGAGCGCTTTTCCGTTACGCCCTGAATAACACGATCGACGCCAGCTATCACTTCCGTGCGCTGCCCAGTCTCGTGCCGTTCCTCGCGCGTTACTGGTGGCACTCGGGCTTTACCCAGCACCAGAAGATAGCCCATCTTTATGCACCGCTTATCGAACATTCGATCGCGGAACATCAGGAACTGATCGACGCATCCGGCGCCGGCGACCTCATTCGCAAGGATGGCTGGATGAAGGTTTTCCGCACCGAAAAGGAGCGGGACGCGGCCTATAAGGACGCAGAACGGCTTTCCGCCGGCTTCGGAGTCAATCACCAGAAGCTTTCGACCAGCGAGCTGAAGACGATCGAACCATCCATCCAGGCCGAACTCGCCGGCGGCCTGCGCTGGACCGATCCGTGGTCGATCCGCGATCCGCACAGCCTGAACAAGGCATATCTCGCCTACTTCCAGTCGCTCGGCGGCCGGCTCGTTTCCGGCGATGCGGCGACGCTGGAGCATATTCTGGAAGGGGCGGGCTGGCGTGTCGCCACACCGGACGGCCCGTTGGAGGCCCGGGAGGTCGTCGTCGCGCTCGGGCCGTGGGCCGACACGGTGACGCGAAAGCTCGGCTATCATTTCCCGCTCGCCGTGAAGCGCGGCTACCACATGCATTATGGCATCAGGGAGGGCGCTCAGCTCAACAACTGGGTGCTCGACGCCGAGAAGGGATATTTCCTGGCGCCGATGCTGCGCGGTATCCGGCTGACGACCGGCGCCGAGTTCGCGCTGCGCGATGCGCCGAAAACGCCGGTGCAGCTGACACGAGCGGAGCGGGTCGCTCGCGAGTTCTTCCCGCTCGCCGAGCGGCGCGACGAGGAACCGTGGATGGGCGCGCGCCCCTGCACGCCCGACATGATGCCTGTTATCGGTAAGGCTCCGCGGCACGAAGGCCTCTGGTTCGCCTTCGGCCACGCGCATCACGGCATGACGCTCGGGCCGGTCACCGGCCGGGCGCTGGCACAGGCGATGACGGGTGAGAAGCCTGTGATCGACATCACGCCGTATCGGCCGGAGCGCTTCCTCGCATAGCGCGGATGAGAGGAGTGTGTTCAATGATTTTAGGTCGAACCGACCTAAAATCATTGTGATTCAGAGCGTTCCTTGTGCGTCCAACTGGACCACGGTCTCTCTAGAGCGGTATGTATTTAAGCCCGTTCATATCCCGCCTCTTTGAAGTAGGCTGCGCATTCCTGTGGGGTGACGGCTTGGAGAATGTGGCGCAGTTCGTCATGGATTGCATCGCGTGATCTGGCCTGTGCCTCACGCAACCAGTGCTTGATTTTGGCGAAGAGCTTTTCGATCGGATTGAGATCGGGGGAATATTTCGGCAGAAAGAACAGGCGGGCGCCGGCCTTACGGATGGCGGCGCGGATCTCCTGACCCTTATGGGAGCCGAGATTGTCCAGGATGACGATGTCGCCGGCTTTGAGTTCCGGCACCAGAACTTGCTGGACATAGATGCGGAAGCGTTCGCCATTGATCGGGCCATCGAGGATAAAGGGAGCGCTGACGCGGTCGGCCCTGAGTGCGGCGACAAAGGTCATGGTGTTCCAATGGCCGAAGGGGGCGTAGCCCACCAGTCGTTCGCCGCGAGGCGCCCAGCCCCGCAGCGGCGCCATGTTCGTCTTCGTCCAGGTCTCATCGATGAAAACGAGGCGGGCGGGATCAATTCCGGGGCAGTGCTTCAGCCATCGTGCCCGGTGGCGGGCGACGTCGGGCCGCTCCCGTTCGCTGGCGACCAGCGTCTTTTTTTATAACTCAACCCCTCTTCGTGCACGAAGGTCCAGACGGCGCGATAATCCACCTTCAGGCCGCGCTCGCTCAACTCGGCGACAAGTCCGTGCAGCGTGAAGTCGCGCTCGCGGCAGCGGCAAAGCAGCCAAGCCCGGTGCGGACCGGAAAGCTTGCGGGGCTTGTGCCCACCCATCTGGCCGGGTGCGGCGCTGCCCGTCTCGCGAAACCGCCGCACCCAATCGATCGCGGTGCTGATGCCGATGCCGAAGCGCTTGGCCGCTGCCCGGCACGATAGGCCCTCGCCCGTCACCGCATCGACAACGCGTTCCCGAAGATCATTCGAAAAAGGTCTCGCCATAAAGGCCGGCCTCCTTCACCGGCCTGAATGGTGAATCTGATTTGCGCAGAAAAAGGAATCCCCTTTCCGATTCCGCCTAAATGCATCCCGCTCTAGAGGTATAAAAAACGGGGGCGAGATGGTCGGCCCCCGCCTGTCGCCTGAACTTTCGATCAGATGCAATTTCCCTTGTAGAGGTATTTGGCGACGTCCGGCTCGGCGATGTTCGCCTTGGTAGCGGTTACGGTGCCGGTGCCTATCGGCGTCTTGACGGGCTCGCCTTTGACGGCAGCGACGGCCTGCTTGAAGCCAAGATAACCCATCTCGAAGGGCTGCTGGATGACGAGAGCATCGAGCAGCCCTTCGTTCAGCGCCTCGATCTCGGCATCGTCGGCATCCACTGCGACGGCGACGACGCTGTCGGCGGTCTCGGTGGAACGAATGCCCCCGGCGACGCCGATCGCCGGGTTGTTCGACTGCGATACGACCCCGATGAGGTCGGGATGGGCGCTCATAAGCGACACGAAGGCCTGCTGTGCCTTCGGTATGTCTTCACTGGCAAACTGATTTCCGATGTAGGTAAGGTTCGGATAATTCTTGATCTCTTCCTCGAAGCCCCTGATCCGGGCATCGACGGTGGAGATGCCGGGAATGCTGTTGATCTGCGCCACCTTGCCGGACTTTCCTTCCAGTGCTTTCGCAAGCGCCTTGGCGGTTTCCCGGCCGACACTTTCATTGTCGGTGCCGACCACGGCGGCCAGTACAGACGGGTCGTCGAGGGTGGTATCGACGGCAACGATCTTGGCACCGTTGGCCGCCGCCTCCATAAGCGGCGCGATCAGTGCGGTCGAGCTCGTCGGATCGAGCACGATGGCGGAAGGACTCGTCGCCATGACGGAGTTCAATACGGGGATCTGTTCCGAAGCTGAGTAAGTCGGGGCGGCCTGGATATTGACCTTGACGCCTAGCTCCTCGGCGGCGGCGCGGGCGCCGCAGGCGATGGCCTCATGGAAGCCGCTGTTACGCTGGCCGAGAACCAGCGACACGCTGATGTCGTCCGAAGCCGCGACAGCTGTTGCCGACAGAACGGTGGCGGCAAGCAGGAAAGCAAGTCTCTTGGTCATCTTCGTCATTGTTCCCTCTTGTGGTTTTGGTTGGAGGTCAGGAGGAGCGGGAGCGGCGTCGGTACTGGTCGAGCAGCACGGCCGCGAGAAGGACGATGCCCACGGCGACTTCCTGCCAGAAGCTTGGCAGGCCGACGATGATCAGGCCCGAAGCCAGGACGACAGGGATGAACACCCCGGCTGCCGTACCGTACATGGAGCCGACGCCGCCGAAGAGGCTTGCGCCACCGAGCACGACGGCTGTGATCGCCTTCAGATTGTCCATGGCATGGCCCGAAATCGTCGTGGACGAGAAGCGGGCGAGGGTGAGATAGCCGGCCAAGCCGGCGCAAACGCCGGAAATCACATAGATCGATACGATATGCCGATCGACCTTGATGCCGGCGCGGCGCGCGCCTTGCTCGTTGGATCCGACTGCATAGGTATAGAGGCCGAAGCGGGTCATATGCAGAGCGATGCCGGCGATGGCCGTGAAAACGCAGGCGATCAGCACGATGACCGGAATGCCCCAGAGACGGCCGATGCCGATCGAGGTAACAATTGATCGAGGCACCCCGGTAAGGTCGACGCCGCCTGTCATCAGCCGGGCCAGTCCGAGCGCGATGCCCATGCTGGCAAGTGTGACGATCAGCGGGGTAAGCCGGGCTCTGGCAATGAGCAGGCCGTTGACGAGCCCCCAGAGCGCTCCGGAGGCAAGCGACACGACAAGCCCGAGCACCGGCACCCAGGGCGCATCCGAGCCAGTTGCACGCATGGCGATCAGGGACGCGACGCTTGAGAAGACAAGCACGGCGCCAACCGACAGATCGATACCGGAGGCGATGATGACATAGGTCATGCCCACGGCGAGGATCATCATCATCGAAGCCTCGATCGCCATGTTCCGCAGGTTGATACCGCTCAGAAACGCGGCGGGCGCCATGACCGTGAAGATCGCTATGATGATGATAAGCGAACCGAAGATCATCAGTTCCGGACCGTCCAACAGCCGGCGGATCAGGGGCTTTCGCGGCGGGGCGTCATGCAGCATGGAAGGCTGGTCCTTGGTCGTCGTGTTGTCGGATGCAGTATCGACGGTCATGCCGCGGCTCCTTCGCGTTCGAGGGCGCCGGTCATCGCTGCGACGAGTTCGTCGGAAGTAACCGCACCGGTGGCATAGGTCGCAACGCGACGACCGTGGCGAAGCACGGTCACGCGGTCCGACACCGCGAGGACATCCGGCATGCTGTGGCTGATGAGCACGACGGAGACGCCGGTGTCGCGAACGCGGCGGATGAGGTCGAGCACGTTGCGCGTCTGCGCAACGCCGAGCGCTGCCGTCGGTTCGTCCATGAACACCACCCGTTTCGCCCACATCAGCGCGCGTGCAACCGCAATGCCCTGGCGCTGTCCACCGGAGAAATTGGCGACGGCCACGCGCAAGTCGGGAACGCGCACGCCCAGACGGGCAAAGGACTCCTGGGCCCTGCGCCGCATCAGCGCCTTGTCGAGAAAACCGAGGCGACCCATTGGTCCGGGGGCGGCGATCTCGCGGCCGAGATAGAGATTCTGCACCGCATTGAGATCGACCGCCAGCGATAGATCCTGGTAAACGGTTTCGATGCCGTGTGTGCGTGCGTCGAGCGGGCTGTCGAAATGGATCGGCCTTCCATCGACAAGGATCTCGCCGCTGTCCGGCTGCAGTACGCCGGAAAGAATCTTGGTCAGGGTCGATTTGCCGGCACCATTGTCGCCGATGAGGGCGACGATTTCGCCTTCATAGACATCGAAACTTGCGCCTTGCATGGCACGCATCTGCCCAAAGCTTTTTTCGATATTGCGAGCACAGAGGATCGGGGTTGTCATGGCAATCTCCAGACTGGAAAATCGATCACGGTTCGTCGGGCTCCGGCACGTTTCAGTTGCGCATTGCGCGGCCGACGCCGCCCGACGGGGCTTTCCGCCCGCCTCCATGGCGGTCGAAAGCAGCAGCAGTCAGTTGGCGTGGCCGCACCACTCGACGATGGCCCGGGCATAGATGCGGGCGCATTCTCGCCATTCGCGCATGTTGATGCGTTCATCGACAGCATGAGCGTAGCGGATGTTCCCCGGGCCGAGCACGATCGCTGGAATACCCTGAGCCTGAAGGAAGGACGCATCGCTTACGGCATTGAAGGAAGCGGTCGTGGCCCGCCCTGGGGGGAGGGGACCAAGCACCGCCGAACGGGCATCGACGAGCACGTCTACAAGTGGGTGGTCCGTCGGCACATCTGCAGCAGGCCAGTGGCTGCGCCAGGTGAATCTCGGCGGGTTATCGCGAAGCCATGGGTCGAGCTGAGCCGCGTGGTGCACATGGCGCTCGATTTCTGCCTTCACCGCCTCGGGGTCTTCTTGCGGCGCGTACCAGACGAGGTAGCCGACATAGGCGTGGTCGGCCATGTAGCCGACGCTCGGAACGCCGACATCGCCGTGGAATACGCCCGGCACGAGCGAAAACAGCCCTGGCGGAAAGGCCGGATGGCGTTTGCTGATACCCCACTCCTGTTCGAGATCCTGTAGCGCTTGCACGATCTTGATCAGTTTCTCGACGGCGTTGACGCCGGCGCTCGGGCCTTCGCCGCCGGCACGGATAGCCGCCCCCCGGTTGCCGGCATGGGTGCCATGACCCTTGACCGAAATTTCAAGGTTGAAGTTGCCGGCCGAGACGGGAGCGATCGTCAGCCGCTCGGGTTGGGAGGAGGGTTCGGCAACGATGGCGGCATCGGCCCGGAAGCCGGCCTTGATTACGGCTGTCGTGCCGTTTTCGTGGTCCATCGTCTCTTCGCCGACGACGGCATGGACCTGCAGGTCGCCCTTCAGCAGGACGCCGGCTTCCTTGAGAGCCGCGATGGCGAGACAGGCAGCGGCAAGGCCGCCCTTCATGTCGGTAGACCCGAGAGCAAAGAGCTCCTCTCCGCGCCTTACAGGCTTCAACGGATCTCCGGAAGTCCAGGCTTCGGGCTTGAACGGTGCGACCGTGTCGACATGCCCGTTGAAGAGCAGGGAGCGCCCGCCGCCGGCGCCCTTCAATACTGCCGCCAGATTGATCCGCTGCGGATCGACTGCGATGTCATGGAGTTCGAAGCCGAGGTTGCTGAGATAGGCGCCGATGAGGCGCGTACAGGCCGTCTCTCCGCCGATCACGGTTTCGCGAGCGATGCCGGGAAAGCCCGGATTGATGCTGTTGACGGACACGAGCTGCTCAAGAAGCTGCTCCGCGCCGGGGGCGAGGCGGGCAATAGCGTCGTCGATGCGTCCAGAAAGTGCAGAAGCCTGCACGTCTATTGTGGGTGAGTGCATATCCGGTCCCAAGTTTTCGTTCCTGCAGGCCGTTCTTGTTCTCGGCCGGCGCCGAGGTGGCTTGCCGGCCGCTCGCACTGGGCGCGGTCCTGTCGAATGAAAAACTGCGCAATTGTCAGACATCTGTCAACAAAAATATGGTGACCGCTTCCGGGAAACGTACGAACGGGGAAGCGGCTTGTGCTATGGTTAAGCGGGCCGGCTGGACACTCGACTGCAACGGGAACTGATTTATTCAAATCGACACGAAAGCTCATATGCATGTCAGTTGTCTTACAACGGAGTGACCTAAGGCAGCGCCTTCACGAGGGAGGCGGTCATCGTAGTTGTTTTTTAATTCTGGTGCCGGAACCAACCTGCGCTTCGCGTGTTTCTCCTGCGGCTGACCGCAAGAGTCGGCCCGCTTGGGCTTTGCCCGGCCGAGGGAGGAGTTTCAAACACGATGAGCAAGCAGACGGTGGAGTTTGCCGGCGAGGCTGTCGGCGCGCTGATTCCGGAGAACGGACGGTTGCGGTTCATGGCCGTGAAATTCAGCGTCTGGTCCCTGGAAGGCCAGCTGTTCGCGACGCCGGACGAAGCCCGCAAGGCCGTTGCTGTCATTCATGGCCTGAAGGAGGGGAGGGCGGTCTTCGATAACCGTCCGCTCCCCTTGGGCGGGTATCAAACAACCCCAATTTCCGAACTGCGCTGATCGAGCCGCCATTGGCGGCTCCGATCAACGTTCGCGTATATCGTCCCGGTCTCGGGGCCGGTCTTGTCCTGCATCTTCATTCTTCTGCGACGTAGAACCCGTGTTGTAGAACTCGTCCGGTGCCTTCCACTGCAGCGCCACCTCCAGCCGGCCGAGGACAAAGAGCACGACGAGGCTCGCAACGGCGGCGAAGGCCGCGATCAGCCAGAAGCCGAAGCCGACCGAGAGACCGACGGCGCCGGCAAGCCACATGCCGGCGCCGGTCGTCAGCCCCTTCACCTCCCCCTTCGAAAAGACGATCATGCCGGCAGCGAGAAAGGCCACTCCCGCGGTTACGGCTTCCACGACGCGAATGGGATCGATGCGCACCTCGGGGCCGGAAAGGCTTTTCATGTGCACGCTTTCGATGGCGACCACCGCGAAGATCGCGGAGGCGAGGCTGACGAGAATATGGGTCCTGAGCCCTGCCGGCCGCTGCCGCTTCTCACGCTCGACGCCGATCATTGCGCCGAGCAGGACCGCGCCGAAGAGCCGCGCGAATATCACCGGATAAGGTGTTTGGGTATCGGCAAGGATGTCGGCAAAGATTTCGTTCATGAAAGACGAACCCGCTCCGTCACTCGACCCCTCGGGGAGGATCTAACTGCAGAAGAGCGGGATGGCGCGGCAAGCCGCTTCATCCCGCTCGACAAGGGGCGTTCGTCGTTCTACTGCGCAGGAGCGCTCTGCGGCTGTGCCGGCGTGGCAGGTGCTGCCGGTGCTGCCGGCGTCTCGGGCGCTGCCGGGGTCTGGGTCTCAGGTGCTGCCGGCGCCGTGGTTCCCCCGGCGGGCGGCGTCGCCTGGTCCGTAGGTGCGGCCTCATTCGTAGGCGCGGCCTGGTCCGTAGGCGCGGGTTGAGCGGCCGGCGGGGTGGCGTCGGACGGGGTCGTCTCGGTTTGGCCCGGCGCGACCGGCTCGTTCTCGGCATCCCTGGTCAGCTCTGCCGGAAGCCAGGCGATCAACGCGAGTATCAGACCGGCAAGAATGATGACCAGCAAAGGCCAGCTGCTACGGCGCGATCTGGTCACGGGCACTTCCGGGTCCCGCGGCGTCGGTTGGCCGGTGGCAGGATCGAGCGGCGGCTTCTCCCGCAATTCTTCGTGCTGGTTCATGGCATACATCCTTTCTCTCCGTCACCCCGCCTGCAAATTCGCCTTTGCATAGATCCCCAATCAGCATGACCCTAGGGGAGGGGTTCCGTACCACCGCAAGTAAATTGCGACCTTGTCGCGGGCCGGTGAGCACACGACGCAACGATTAACGTCCGAAAACCTGCAAGGTTCCGTTGTGTGCGGGACCGTGCCGCGCGTCCTGGACCACCTTGCCGGGAGGTCCGCAACCGCCGGTCGCGCCTTGTCATAAAACTGTCACAAAGGCAGCTGACCGTCCGCGGTGGCATGCTGGGGCATCTGTTGCGGAGGATCGAGATGGATGTCGAAGGCATCACCACGGCCAAAGCCCTGCCACGGGAGAGGCGAATACAGGGTGATTTCCACTACGCCCTCCTCGTCATCTGCTCCTGCATCGTGCTGTTGACGTCGATCGTCATCGCCGACCGGCTTTTTGGCATCGACTACTACGACCTCGTACGCGACCCCAACGCGATTGCCGGGCAGCCGAAATATTTCGGGCTAGTCTCCAATCTCGGCGTCATTCTCTGGTTTACGGGAGGGATCGCGGCTCTCCAGGCCTATTGGTCCGGAGCCGGCTACGACGCGCCGCATCTGCGACGCACGCTTCTCGCCGGCGGGCTCTTTTCCGGGTTGATGGGCATCGACGATCTCCTGATGCTTCATGAGGCGATTGCCACGGCCGGGGTCCCGGAGCCGTTTGTCCTTGTTCCCCATATGCTGTTGCTGGCGACGCTCTGTTATCACGCCTGGTTTATCCGCCGGAATATTCAGTGGGTCCTGCTTGCTGCCGCCGTCGCCTCGCTCGGCTGTTCCTTCCTGGTGGACGCGGTTTCGGAAAACTTCGCCGGACTGGTTTTCGTCGAGGAGGGCTTCAAGATCCTCGGCATCATGTTCCTGGCCGTCTTTCTCAGCCTCACGAGCCATGCGGCGCTGAAAACGAAGCGCCGCTGAGGCGCAAGTCCGTATGTGAATACGGGCCCGTTGCAGGCGTTTCCGAATCTGCTAGATCATGATGGTTTCAGGCCGTCGGCCTAAAGGCATGAACGTGATCGATTCTAGTAGGTTGAGACGCGGGATGCGGGCGGAAAACTGCACACACTTTTCCTCATCCCGCTCTAGCTTCACCATCCTCTGGGATAGGGGCTGAAGACGATGCAGATGGCGAGACTGGCTTGCACTGGTCTAATCCTTGCCGTTTCGGGGGCTGAGAGGCTCCACGCCGAGCCGCTTTATACGGTGGCCGACCTTGGAGCCGCGCTTGGCAGATGCTGGACTCCGCCGCAAGGCTTCAAGGATTCCTTCGTCACCCTCAGGTTCGGGTTCCGCGGCGACGGTACGTTGATGGGCCCGCCCCGGCCGACCGCGATCGAAGTGAACGGCGACGAAAAGCAGCGGCAGGCTTTCGTGACCGCCGCCACCGAGGCGCTCCAGAATTGCGTGCCGCTGGAGTTCTCGAAATCACTCTCCGACGAGATCGCCGGCAACGTGTTCACGCTGCAGTTCAAGTCGGCGGAGTGATCCGCGGAAGCGCCGGATCGGTTGGCGCTTCCCGTCTTGCGGAAATCAGCTTCAGCCATGGTGCCAGGTGAAAAACGGACATCAGCAAATACATGCTGCTCATTCCGCTCAGCAGCGAAGGACCTTGTATCGATGAGCAGATATCCGCATCACCGCCGGCGGTCAGAAGCGCCATGACCGCGAAAGCCGGTGCGGCGGCGAGGCCCAGCCAGTCGGCCAGGCCACGCGCGGCGGTACCCGTTGCGAGCCGCATCGGACGGTCACCCTTGGGCATATTCGTCGTGGCGGCGCCACCAGATGCCGTTCTCGTTGCGTCCCTTGGGGGTCCGGTCGAGCCACTGATACATGCCCCATAGCCCATCCAGTCCACGCGCATAACTGGAGTAGGTGTGGTAGACGATGCCGTCTTCGAGCGCGAAGGCGCTGACACCGGGCCTGTCGCGTGTATAGGTGGCGACGTCGGTCCCCGTCATGGCTGCGATCTGTGCGACCGGCCCCTCGCTGCCGCTTGCGTCCCATTCCCGGACTGTCCTGCCCGCGAGCGGCTCGGACGCCGGTTGCTCGGGGATTGGCGGCTCGCGGCGGAAATTATACTCGATGCCGCCCTCGCGCTGTTGTTGTTCGGTGAACCAGACGCAGAAATCACGGTTGAAGGCGCCGTCGTCCGAAGAAGCCCAGGGGAAGCTCCATCCCAGCCGTCGCTTATAGGCCGTGAGCTTCGCAAGCGGCGCGCGCGAGACCGCGGAGAAGGCGACGTCGTGGTTTTCGAGATGAGCGACGATCCCGTTGAAACCATCGGCGATCGCCGAACAGGACGGGCAGCCGGCGGTATAATCGGGCCCGAACATGAAATGGTAGACGAGGAGTTGCGAACGCCCCTTGAAGAGGTCGCGCAGCGAGGCCTCGCCTTCGTCAGTCTCGAACCGGTACGCCTTGTCGATCCGTACCCAAGGCAATTCCCGGCGCCACTTCGCCAGCTCGTCGCTTCGCCGCGTCAGGTTCTTTTCGGCCTCGAGCAGGTCGAGCCGCGCAGCCAGCCATTCTTCCCGTGTTCCGATTGCATGTGCCGTCATCATTCTTCTCCTTTGGCCATTTGTCGTCGTACATTGCCGGGGCGGGTTGCTCGACCGACAGGAACCCAGACTAGAGCCGGAGATCGAACGGTGAGAGTGACAAGTGTGACGGGATTTCGATGGACTCGCTGATCACCGCTGCGGCACGGGCGCTCGCGGCCGGCGATCTTCTCGGCGTACTGAACCGCGTGGCTTTGCGCGACGACGCCCATGCGCTCGCGCTTCGGGGCATCGCGATGGCGCAGCTCGGCGATTTCGGCCGGGCGAAGACCCTTCTCAGAAGTGCTGCGCATGCCTTCGGCCAGAGGCAGGCGGTGGCGCGCGCGCGCTGCATCGTCGCCGAGGCCGAGATCGCTCTCGTCTCGCGGGATCTCGGCTGGCCCACGAAAACGCTCGAAGCGGCGAGATCGACCCTCGAAGCGCATGGCGACCACGTCAATGCCGCGCATGCGCGCAATCTCGAGGCCCGGCGCCTGCTTCTCATCGGCCGCCTGGACGAGGCCGAACGCGCGCTTGCGGAGCTCGACTCCGGCATGCCGCTCCCCCCGGCGACGCGGGCGGCCCGCGAACTGGTCATCGCCGGCATCGCCATACGGCGTCTGCAGGCGAAAGCCGCGCGGATATCGCTCGCCCGAGCCGAACGCGCCGCGCGCGAAGCCGACATCCCGGCACTGACGGCTGAGGTCGAAAGCGCATCGCTCGTGCTGGATGCGCCGGTCGCGCGCCTGATCGGCAGCGGCGGTGAGCGGTCTCTCCTCATCGAGGAAGTCGAAACGCTGCTCTCTTCCGGGGCACTCGTGGTGGATGCCTGCCGCAATGTGGTGCGGAACGAAAAGCGCGTGGTCTCGCTCGCCACGCGTCCGGTGCTCTTCGCGCTTGCGCGTGCGCTCGGCGAAGCCTGGCCGGAAGACGTGCCGAGAGCAACGCTCCTAGCGCGCGCCTTCCGTGCGAGACATGCAGACGAATCCCACCGCGCCCGGTTGCGCGTGGAGATCGGACGCCTTCGGGCAGAGCTTCGGTCTCTGGCGGAGGTGCGGGCGACGAAGCAGGGTTTCGCGCTCTCACTCCGCGCCGCCGGTGAGATCGTCGTGCTGGCGCCGCCCGTCGAAGACCAGCATGCGGCGGTGCTTGCCTTCCTTGCCGACGGCGAATCGTGGTCGAGCTCGGCGCTGGCGATTGCGCTCGGGGCGAGCCCGCGCACCGTGCAGCGGGCACTCGAGCAGCTTGCGTCGGCCGGCAAGGTGCAGTCCTTCGGCCGCGGACGGGCGCTTCGCTGGATGACCCCGCCCGTCCTGGGCTTCCCGACAGTCTTGTTACTCCCGGGCCCGCTACCGAGCGACTAGGATGCGAGACATTACAGCGACGAGGACGGAAAAATGAAACGATCGAAAGCAGAAATTCTCCAGGAATACGGACCTTTCCCGAATACCGGGCAGGTGGCCGGCGTCACCTTCGATGGCCGGCATGTCTGGTTCGCCTCCGGCGACAGGCTGAACGCCCTCGATCCGGAGAGCGGCAAGACGGTGCGCTCGATCGATGTCGCCGCACATGCGGGAACGGCCTTCGACGGTGAGCATCTGTACCAGATTGCAGAGGATCGTATCCAGAAGATCGATCCGGCGACCGGCCGCGTGCTTGCCACCATTCCGGCGCCTGCCGAGGGCGGTGATTCAGGCCTCGCCTGGGCTGAAGGAACGCTCTGGGTGGGCCACTATCGAGGGCGGAAGATCCACCAGGTCGATCCCGACACCGGGAAGATTCTCCGCACCATCGAATCCAACCGAGTCGTCACCGGCGTCACCTGGGTCGACGGCGAGCTCTGGCATGCCACATGGGAAGGCGACGAGAGCGACCTGAGGCGCCTTGACCCGGAAACGGGAGAAGTCCTCGAAACGCTCGAGATGCCCCCGGGTGTAGGCGTTTCCGGCCTCGAATCCGATGGCGGAGACCGGTTTTACTGTGGCGGAGGAAGCAGCGGGAAGGTGAGGGCCGTGCGCAGGCCAAGCCGGGTCTCCGCTTAGACGGTCCCCCGTATATGGACGGAAATGAAGGTCCCGGAGCGTTTAGAAGGGACAATCGCGTTGGCTCCGGGACCTTCAGACGACGTGGACGGCTGACGAGGATGCCGCCGTGGTCGTCTCAGAGCGATATGCGTCACGAGGAGCAGCGTGCAACGGTCCTAGGACCTTTAACCTTCCCGTGTAGGACCAAGGTCTGATGCCGCAGGCACGCCGGAACAAAGCTCTCGGCAGGCGATTCTTCATGAGAAGGGATTCGTAGCTGGAGTAGCTCTCATGACAATTGTACTCGTCAAGAGCTCCGTTGCATTGGGTGTTGCGGTTTTCTTGACCGCGGCTCCTGCCCAAGCGCAAAGCACAAACGAAATCAGCGCTGCCGATACGACCGTGGCGGCTGTCGCAGGGCCCGTTGAGGGTGCGGCGATCGATCCGCCGCCGCCAGGCGTGACGGAATACGTCGAACTGCAGCCATTTCCGCAACGGCCGCTTGTGCTGCAGGAACAGATATCCGTCGGCAAACCGGTGCCTGAAACAGTCTTTCTCAATACGGTTCCGGCCGACAGGCGCTATGGTTTTGCGGTGGTCAACGAGAAGCGCGTCATCGCGGATGTGAAGAGCCGCACCGTCGTGCAGGTGGTCAAATAGGCGCGGCGAGCGCTACAACGCCCCGCCGGTGACCGGGTTCACTTCGGGTTTCTCACTTGTGTCCTTTGCCCCTGGAGGCTGGACCGCTGGTGGTGCGATCGACTCCTCGTCCCGGTGCTTCTTCCGGGTTGCCGGCTGACGAACATCGGCTGGTTCAGACTGTTCAGGGGTCGCATTGGTATCCTTGGTACTCATCGTCTTCTCCTTTCGGCAGAAGGAGAACGGGCCAGCCGCGGCGTGGTTCCTGGTGCGGAGCGCCTCACCGGAAGATAGCCACGCGAGCGGCTCACGTCTGTTCTCCCAAGGAGGCGGTCGGCTCAGTATTCCTCAGGTGGCTTGTGGTGTCGGAACTGCAGCAAGAGCAGCACGTCGTAGGTGATCTTCAGCGCGGCGCAGATTAGGAACGGCCAAGCACGAAACGAGGCAGCGAAGAGAGCGCCTGCCAGTGCAGGGCTGACCGCTGCGGCGAGACTGCGCGGCACCGAGGTGAAGCTTGCGGCCGCGGTGCGTTCCGCCTCGGTCACGACCGCCATCACATAGGATGAACGCGTCGGAACATCCATCTGCGAGAGTGCCGCACGAACCAATAGCAAGGCAAGCGCCAGCGGCAATGTAGGCGCGAATGCTGCCAGCATCAGGGCGATGCTCGATGGGATGTGAGTGAACACCATCGTGTTGATGAGGCCAACCCGCTTCGATAACCATGCGGCGACAGGAAAAGAGAAGGCCGACAGCACGCCCGACCAGAAGAAAAACACCCCGGCTTCCGCGAGCGACAGATTGAATTGCTCGAACAGCCACAGGGCGAGCAACGACTGCACCACGAACCCGCCAGCGAATGCATCGAGGCTGAAAAGGGCTGCGAGCTTGAACACGATAGCGCGCGAGGGGCCAAGTGCTGCTTTCGCGGGCTCACCGCGGGTGATGCGCGGAGGCATGCGGGCATAAAGTACTGCGCCAGCCAGACCTAAAAACGCGTAGACAACGAACATCAGCTTGATGGCGGTCAGTTGCCCGAAGCCGAAGGTCGTCATGAAATCCGGTAGAGCTGCCGCGAGCGCCCCGACGGCGCTTGCGAGCGCTCCGGCGAGGCTGTAGCGAGCGAACATGCGCGTCCGATCGGCACTCGCCACTTCGCGGGTAAGCACCGCATGCTCCAGTGGGACGAAGACGCTCACGCTGCCTGCCGATGGATTGATCGTACCTGCAAAGGCGACCACCAGCAGGAGCGCGTAATCATTGACGATAGACATGGCGACACCGGAGGCGACCATCAGGCCGGCGGCGGCCAGGAGCAAGCCGCGGAGATCACGGCGCGCACCGAGGAATCCGATCGCGATCGTCAAGAGTGCGGAGCCGGAGAGCGATGCGGTCGCGATGACGCCGACTTGCAGCGGCGAAAATCCCAAAGCAAGCAGATAGACCGGCAACAGAATGGCGACGAACCCGTCGCCAAAATCGCGTAAGGCGCGCGCCGCAAAAAGATAGGTGGCCGGATGAATGCTTTGCACCGCCTTCATACCTTCGCTCGGAGCGCCCCCTCCCTCGAGCCCCTGCGCGCTTCTCAATCGAAGCGCTGCCGGATCGCGTTTTCGGGAGCTAGATCCACCCCATGAACAATCCATAGACGAGGCCGATGAGGGAGCAGCCGGCCAAGACTGTCAGCATGCCGATTTTGAACCGGAACACCGCGACAATCGCGCCGACGGTCAGGATGAGAGAGGCAAGGTTCACAGAACTCAGAACCGGCACATCGACCGTCATGCCGAATCCGCGCGCTTCATAGAGTTCGCGAAAGAGCACGTGCAACGCGAACCAGACTGCCAGATTCAGGATGACCCCGACGACCGCCGCGGTGATCGCCGCCAGCGCGGCGGACAGAGCCCTGTTGTTGCGCATCGTTTCCATGAACGGCGCGCCGAGGAAAATCCAGAGAAAGCAGGGCACGAAAGTCACCCAGGTCGTGAGCAGCGCGCCGAGCGTGCCGGCGAGCAATGGATGAAGCAGACCGGGGTCGCGGTAGGCGCCCATGAAGCCCACGAACTGAGTGACCATGATCAGCGGGCCAGGCGTCGTCTCAGCCATGCCGAGACCGTCGAGCATCTCGCCGGGTTTCAGCCAATGATAGTGCTCGACGGCTTGTTGAGCGACATAGGAGAGAACCGCATAGGCGCCGCCAAAGGTGACCATCGCCATTTTCGAAAAGAAGATCGAGATGTCGGTGAAGACATTCCCTGGGCCAAGCAACGCGACAAGTGCAAGCACCGGAGCGAACCACAAAAAGAGAGCGACACCGGCAACCTTGAGCGACCAGCTGATTGGGGGCCGTGCATGGGCCGGAACCTCTTCGCCAAGCGCGGTCTCGATATCAGCGACTTGCCTGCTGCCAACTTTTCCGTGTCCGTTCCCCGCCTGAAAGGCAGCCCAGCCGGCTCGACCGCCGACAAAGCCGATGAGACCCGCAGTGAGGACGACCAGTGGGAAGGGAGCGCGGAACAGGAAGAGCGCGATGAATGCCCCGGCGGCAAGGGCTATCATGGCACTGTTCCTGAGCGCCCGGCGGCCGATACGAAGAACCGCTTCGAGCACGATCGCCAGAACCGCGGCCTTCAATCCAAAGAACAGCGCCTGAACGGCGCCGACATTTCCGAAGATGGCGTAGATCCAGCTCAGCACCATGATGGCAACGGCGCCGGGGAGCACGAATAGGGCTCCGGCGACCAGACCGCCCTTGGTCTTGTGCATGAGCCAGCCGATATAGATTGCAAGCTGCTGCGCTTCCGGCCCCGGCAGCAGGGTGCAATAGTTCAGCGCATGTAGAAACCGGGTCTCGCCAATCCAGCGTTTCTCCTCGACAATGATGCGGTGCATCATCGCGATCTGTCCGGCTGGGCCACCAAAGCTCAAAGCCGCCACGCGTGCCCAGACCCGGAGCGCCTCGCCAAAGGAAATACCGTGGCTCAAAGCCTGACCTTGAGCCGATGTGGTCGTGTTCTGTGCAGTTTCGGTCAATTCCACGCTCCCTTCTTCGGCGACGGCCATGTGTGTATCTCATCAGTCGCGTCACGGCACCAGCGCACGTCGATGAGGACCGGGCAGTTCGGGGTGCCTATGAAGCGGGCAAGCTTTTCGGGGGAAATTTCGAGAAGTGTAGACATGGCGCGTCCTCCGCCTGGCGGTTTATCGGACGCGATGCTTCGGCTGTCGCCTCGTGGGGTGATCGCAACCCCATGGAACGTGTTTTCTGGCCTTTGCCTGTCGTTGTCAAGCGATGGTCAATGGTCCGGATGTTTCGGGCTGCGCGCGCGATGATCTCTGCCATGGACCAGATGCGTCGACTGATAAGCGGCACCGACCGGCCGCCGGCGAGCGCCGCCGGCGCCTGACCGGAAGATAGCCACGCGAGCTGCGCTCAGTACCGGTAATATCCATAGGCAGGCCGCGGCCCGCGCTTGCACTTGATCTCTTCCTTGTACTCGTCCTCGTCCCATTTCCGCTCGATCTTGCAGCGACCGCGGCGATACTCTTCCTTGTATGCTCTTCGTTCATAGCGTGGCTCGTCATGATACCCACGCCAGCGCCCGTGACCGCTTTCGTCTTTCCAGGGGTCGGCCAGCGCGTTGCCGGCGCACAGGGTGAGAGCCACGCCGGCCGCCGCTGCGATGGTCAAAAGCTTCATGGTCGGGCTCCTTCGTCGTATTCTCGTATGCCGGATCAACGCATCTCTGAGCGCTTAGTTTCGAAGATCGGCCCTGAACGCCGGATGAATGGCAGGCAACGACGATGCTGCGAGGAGAGGTATGGCGGGGCGCTCGACAAGCCCGCCGGTCAAGAGCGGCGGGCCTGTGTTCGCTGAAGAGCGTGGCGCTATACGGATGGTTTAGCCGTGCTCGTGTGTTTCCGCCTTTTTGGTTTGGCCGCCTTATCGGGAGCACGCTTTCCCAGCGGGACCAGTTCGATATGCGCAGGGTTGGGATAATGGTCCAACGCCGCTCCAGTCGCTGCGTCCACACCCATTCCGATGACGCCGCCAATCAAAACATTGCCAGCAAAACCGGCAGCACCCGCGCCGACTACTTTTGTCTTGATCTCGATGGACCCCTTTTTGTAACCATCTTTCTCAGCATATGCGGTGAACTCCGTGCGACGGTTGACTTCGATCGTGCATGGAGAACGAGGGCAGTACTTTCCTATAGAAGTACTTATACTTGCATCGCTGGGTGACGATGTAATGGTTACGTTTTCCGTGGTTCCGCGGGTGATGGATCCGCAACCTGACACCGCAACCATCACGGTCAGCGCCGAAAATATTCTTAGATTCATGTTGATAGCCCCGATTGCCCATAGGTTCTTACAAGAGCAATCAATCGCTCTTCCCCCCGATCTGTCTACAAGGAAATGCAACCGGAAGGAGATATTAACAACATGCTTCGCGGCGATGCTTGCGGCCCGCTGCCGGAGGAGCCCGGCACTGGGGCGGGAAGGGCGGCGAGGTGCCGTTGGATGCTAGATCGCTGCGGAAACATGCGGGCAACGGTTGGGGTCTGGTGCGGGATCGTCGGCTGCGTAAGACATTTCATTGAGCGGCAACAGCGTACAGCGCCGATAGGCGACGATAATCGCTTATTTAAGCAAAATGCATGCTAAGTAGCTGTTTTATCAGGGAAAGTGGTTGGCTGGGGAACCTGGATTCGAACCAGGACTAACGGAGTCAGAGTCCGCTGGTCTACCGTTAACCTATTCCCCAAGGCCCGCAGGCGGTGTACCGCCGCGTCGGTGTGGCGGGCTTATAAACAAAAGAACGCCCGATGCAAATACCTTTTGCCAAAAAAATGCGGCCGGGCTGTGTCCTTTTAGTTTTGGGTTGAGCTCGAAAGTCCATCGATCCTTGATCGATGTCCGGCAACCGCAGGGGGGAAGGGCGGTCGGGGTCGCCCGCTCCGTTATGGTTTCAAAAAAAGTTTGGCGAAAAGAAGCGGCGCTGGTACAGTCGCGCCAACGCAAAATCGAGAGAGCGCCTTGAGCGGCCGTCAGGCTTCGCGCGGCGCCATGGTTGAGACAAGTGAAAGACCCCGATCACGGCGAGAAGCCGTCTGAATCCGGGGCGTCGGCAGCAGGCCGCAGCGAGGCGCGCACAGGCGCGCCGCGGGGCGGCAAGGGCAAACGGAGGCGGCGTAAGCTGTCCGGTTCCCCGTCTGCAATTGCCAGCGGATCCGGCCCGTCCGGGGAAGCAGGGCGTCCCGCAGCACTGAACGAGGCGGAGCCGTCGCGCAAGCGCAAACGGCGCCGGCGTTCGAAATCAGCAAGACCGCAAGATCAGTCCGCTGCCTCCGGTGCAAGCGCGCCGGCGTTGGATGCGGTGCTCAGCGACAAGAAGGGCGGCCAAAAGCGCAACAGGAAGGCGCGCCATCGGCGCGGCCTTCAGGGGCGGCCGCTGGCTTCCGCGGGCAACCCGACGACAAGCCTGCGGCCGGGCGGCCGGCCGGGCGAGCGGCCCGGCGATACTGCGCGGCCGCGGAACGGCGAAGCCGCCGCGCAACAGCAGGCGCGTCCGGAGAGGCTCGGTGCGCCGTTCGTCGCGCCGGGCGAGCCGCCGGCACCGCTTTATGCGGCACTCGACCTCGGCACCAACAATTGCCGGCTGCTCGTCGCGCAGCCGACCCGGCCGGGCCAGTTCCGTGTGGTCGATGCGTTTTCGCGAATCGTCCGCTTGGGCGAGGGGCTCGGCGCCAGCGGGCGGCTTTCGGACGACGCGATGGAGCGGTCGGTCGAAGCGCTCAAGGTCTGTGCCGCCAAGCTCGGTGCCCGCTCGATCCGCCGTCGCCGGCTGATTGCGACCGAGGCTGCGCGTGCGGCTGCCAACGGCGAAGCCTTCATGAAGCGCGTCGCCGAGGAAACCGGTCTCGAACTCGAGATCATCGATCGCGAGACGGAGGCACGGCTTGCCGTGTCCGGCTGCTCGTCGCTCGTCGACCGCGAAACCAGGTCCGTCGTGCTCTTCGATATCGGCGGCGGCTCGTCGGAAATCGCCGTCATCCGGATAGGCGAAAATCGCTCGAGCCGGCTTGCCAATCACATTACCCACTGGACTTCTCTGCCCGTGGGCGTCGTCACCCTTTCCGAGCGCCACGGCGGCGAGCATGTGACGCCCCAGAGTTTCGAGGTGATGGTGCGCGAGGTCGAGGCGATGCTCGCCGGCTTCGAGAGCCCCTCGGTCGACGCGCTGGCAAGCGGCTCCTACGGCGACGGCTTCCATCTGATCGGAACGTCGGGAACCGTGACGACGCTCGCCGGCGTGCATCTCGACCTGCCGCGTTACGACCGCCGCCGCGTGGACGGGCTCTGGCTTTCCGACGACGAGGTCTCGGCCATGCAGGCGCGCCTGCTCTCCTGGGATTTCGCCGCACGTGCCGCCAATCCCTGCATCGGCCCGGACCGGGCCGATCTGGTGCTTGCCGGCTGCGCGATTCTCGAGGCGATCCGCCGCCGCTGGCCGTCGAGCCGCATGCGCGTCGCCGATCGCGGGCTTCGCGAAGGGCTGCTGACCGATATGATGGCGGATGACGGGGCCTGGCGCCGGGGGCGTCCGCGCCGTCATCAGCGCAGCTTCGGTTCTGCGCAGGCGGGCGAGGAACGGGTGAAGCGCCACGAAGGAACCGAGGCATGACGAAATCCCCGATCGGCGGCAATCGCAGCGGCCGCAAGCTCGGACAGAAGGTCAAGAAGGGCAAGCTCAAGGCGTCTTCGCGCCGCTGGATCGAGCGCCACATCAACGACCCCTATGTTCAGCGGGCGCAGCTCGAAGGCTACCGCGCAAGAGCGGCGTTCAAACTTCTCGAGATCGACGAGAAGCACAAGATTCTTGCCGGCGCCAAGCGCATCATCGATCTGGGCGCGGCACCCGGTAGCTGGTCTCAGATCGCCGCCAAGGTGACGAACTCGACCGATGCCGATCCGCGGGTCGCGGCGATCGACTTCCTCGAAATGGATCCGATCCCGGGCGTCCGCTTCCTGCAGATGGATTTCCTCGATCCCGAGGCGCCGGAAAAGCTGAAACAGGCGATCGGCGGAGCTCCTGATATCGTCCTGTCCGATATGGCGGCGCCGACCACGGGCCATCGCCAGACCGACCATATCAGAACCATGCATCTCTGCGAGGTGGCGGCGCATTTCGCCGTCGAGGTACTCGCGGAGGGCGGACATTTTCTGGCGAAGACCTTCCAGGGCGGCACCGAGCGCGACCTCCTGAACATGCTGAAGCAGAATTTCCGCCAGGTCGTCCATGTGAAGCCGGCATCGTCGCGTGCCGAATCGGTGGAGATGTTTCTGCTCGCCAAGGGTTTCAAGGGTCGCCATGCGCTTGAGAGCGACGAGCCGGCAGAGGGTGCTGCGGAAGAATAGAGCCATGCTGCTATATGTGACCCTCGGCTCCAATGACCTCGAAAGGGCGGGCGCTTTCTACGACCGGGCGCTTGCGCCCCTCGGCCTCAAGCGCCGCAAGGAGGATGAGGTGGAGATCGGTTACGGGGCGGAGGGTGACGTCCGCTGCCGGCTTTGGGTGGTGACGCCGTTCAATCGCGAGGCCGCGACGATCGGCAACGGCTCGATGGTGGCGCTCGAAGCGGAAAGCCGCGCGGCGGTGGACGCCTTCCATGCCGCGGCGCTCGCCGGCGGCGGCACCGATGAGGGCGCGCCGGGGCTGCGCCCGTTCCATGCCAATTTTTATGCGGCTTACGTCCGTGACCCGGACGGCAACAAGCTTTCGGCGGTCTGCGAGCGGCCGGAATAGGAGTTGTGCGGCTTGCTTGAAAGGGCAGGGGCGGAGCGCCCCCCTGACAGTGCTGCCTAATCAGACCCTGCGGCAGATTATTTGCCGGCAGCCGTCGTTTCCACTTCCCGTACTGCCAGCCGATGCCCCGAAACCGAGGCGCCGGCATTCTTCGCCATGGCGATGAAGGGGATCGCCGCCAGAAGGTTGGCGATGGCAATGATCATGAAGGCGACGTGAAAGTCTTTAAGCTCAAGCGGCTTGCCGCTGAGCGCCGTCTCGAATTCGAGAATGGCGCCTGCGACTGCGACCCCCAATGCGAGACTGATCTGCTGCAGTACGGCGCTCATCGACGTCGCCTTGCTGGCGTCGGCATCGTCGATATCGGCGAAAGAGAGTGCGTTGACGCCGGTGAAGAAGAAGGACCGGGCGAAGCCGGCGATCAGCAGGACGGAGATCAACAGGAGATAGGGTGTCGCCGGCGTGAAGAAGCCGTTGGCGAAAGTCGTGACGGCCGCGATCACGGCGGCGATGAGCAGCGTCGTGCGGAAGCCGGCGAAAGCGAACACGCGGCGCGCGAGGAACTTCGTGGTGATGGCGCCGACGGCGCCGACGAA
The DNA here is from genome assembly GCF_054161295.1 of Ensifer sp. D2-11. Taxonomy (NCBI): domain Bacteria; kingdom Pseudomonadati; phylum Pseudomonadota; class Alphaproteobacteria; order Hyphomicrobiales; family Rhizobiaceae; genus Ensifer; species Ensifer sp. D2-11. Next base: position 2,455,032 of record NZ_CP096433.1, on the reverse strand, counting down.
GGTGATGAGGCCCGACTGGAACGGGCTGAGACCAAAGCCCACCTGCAGCATCAGCGGCATCAGGAAAGGCACAGCGCCGACGGATATGCGGAAGATCGTGCCGCCGATCGACGCGGCGCGGAAGGCGCCGTCGCGGAAGAGCTTGAGATCGAGCACGGGCGCCGGATGCCGGCGCGCATGGAAGATATAGAGGAGCGAGGCGGCGACGCCGGCCGACACGGAAGCGATACCGATCGCCGGCGGCAGGGCCGGCAGGCTGATGACTGAGAGCCCGAAGACCACGCCGGCGGCGGCAATGCCCCCGAGCAGGAAACCGATGATATCAACCGGGGGCGGATTTCGCCGCTCCATCTCGGGCAGGTAGATGCCGGAAAGAAAATAGCCGACAATGCCGACCGGCACGTTGATCAGGAAGATCCAGTGCCAGGAGAAATAGGTCGTTATGAAGCCGCCGAGCGGCGGGCCTGCGAGCGGTCCGACCAGTGCGGGGATCGTCAGCAAAGCCATTGCCGAGACAAGCTCGCTTCGTGGCGCACTGCGGACAAGGACGAGCCGCGCGACCGGCGTCATCATGGCACCGCCCATGCCCTGCAGGAAGCGCGCAACGACGAAGGCGAAGAGGCTATCCGCCACCGCGCAAAAGACGGAGCCCGCGATGAAGACGAGGATCGCCGCGCGGAAGATGCGCTTCGCGCCGAACCGGTCCGCCATCCAGCCGCTCAGGGGAATGAAGATCGCCAGCGCCACCATATAGGAGGTCAGCGCGAGCTTCAGCGTGATCGGCCCGACACCCATATCGCGCGCGATTGCCGGCAGCGATGTCGAAATAACGGTTGAATCCATCTGCTCCATGAAGAGAGCGACGGCGAGGATCAACGGGACGATGCGGTTCATGAAAGGCGCCTTGGGGCTGTCACTGCGGGCGTTAGCCGCATTGGTTCTTAATTCGAAATCGATTTGAGGACAAAATCATCAGAACTCGTGCGCGCGGGTCGCGGGTAAGGGGTTCCGATGGCTTTGTCGGGGCGAAACCGGAGATTGAAGATCAAATGCGTGTGATCCCTCCTGTCCATTTCTGTCAAGGCACTACTTCTCGCCTGTGATCGCCGGCGCGCGGGCAGCTCCGGTCAACAGGAGGGAATGACGATGGCATTTCAATTGAAGCGGCGGACGCTGTTCGCGGCAGGCGCGGGCGCGTTGGCGGCACCAGGCCTGCTTGCAGGTATTGCCGGTGCTCAGGAAACGGCGGAAAAGGACGGCATGGGCAAGAGCGCGGACTTCAGGACATTGAAACTCGGAAGTTTCAAGGTGACGGTGATCAGCGACGGGACGCGCGCCGCGGACAAGCCGCACGAGATCTTCGGTACCGATCAGCCTGCGGAGTCGGTCTCCAAGCTTCTGGAACAGAATTTCCTGCCGACCAGCGGCTTCGTCAACGGCTTTTCCCCGGTCCTGGTCGATACCGGATCCGAGGTCGTTCTCTTCGACACTGGGCTTGGCGAAGGAGGTCGCGAGGCGGGCACGGGCAAGCTTGCGGAAGGCCTGAAGGCTGCCGGTTATGCCCCGGAACAGGTGACGGTCGTCGTCATCACTCACATGCACGGCGACCATATCGGGGGCCTGACGGAGGGTGGAAAGCCCGCTTTTGTCAATGCGCGCTATGTGACCGGACAGGTCGAGTACGACTTCTGGAAGGACGGCGCCCGCGTCGGCACGCCTGCCGAGAACGGGCACAAGGCGGTGCTGGCGAAGGTCGTGCCGCTGGCGGAAAAGATCACCTTCGTCGCGGATGGTGGCGACGTCGTGCCCGGCATCTCTGCCATGGCCGCGTTCGGTCATTCTCCGGGGCATATGATCTATCGGCTCGAGTCCGACGGCAAGGCCATGATCCTGACCGCAGACACCGCGAACCACTATGTCCTGTCGCTGCAGCGGCCCGACTGGGAGGTCCGCTTCGACATGGACAAGCCGGCCGCGAGTGCGAGCAGAAAAAAGGTCTTCGACATGATCGCAACCGACCGGCTGCCCTTCATCGGGTATCACATGCCGTTTCCGTCCGTCGGCTTCGTCGAGAGCCAGGATCAGGGCTATCGCTTCGTACCGGCGAGCTATCAGTTCGATATTTGAAGAGACGGCTTGTTGCACTGCGACAACAATTCGGCGGGGCCCATAAGATTTGGGCCCCTTGGCTATTTTCATTCCGGCGTATCCGTGTTACCAGCCCTCGCCAACTTCCAAGACAAGCCTTGAAGTCACCCGGTGGACAAGTCGCTGAGCGTCCCCGGGGATTTTTCGTTTATTTGAAGAGGAACTGGCCATGGCGCGCATCATCGAAACGGCAACCGGTCTGGAGGCTTTGACCTTCGACGACGTCCTGCTCCAGCCAGGGCATTCCGAGGTGATGCCGGGCCAGACGAATATCGCCACCCGTATCGCACAGGACATCGAACTCAATCTTCCGATCCTCTCGGCGGCCATGGATACCGTCACCGAGGCGCGGCTCGCGATCGCCATGGCACAAGCCGGCGGCATCGGCGTCATCCACCGCAACCTGACGCCCGCCGAACAGGCGGAAGAAGTCCGGCAGGTCAAGAAGTTCGAAAGCGGCATGGTCGTCAATCCGGTCACGATCGGCCCGGATGCGACGCTTGCGGATGCTCTGGGCCTGATGAAGGCGCACGGCATCTCCGGCATTCCGGTCGTGGAAAACGGCGGCCTGGGCGGGCAGACGCAGGGGCGCCTCGTCGGCATCCTCACCAACCGCGACGTCCGCTTCGCTTCCGATCCTTCCCAGAAGATCTACGAATTGATGACGCGGGAAAACCTCATCACCGTGAAGGAAAGCGTCGATCAGCAGGAAGCAAAGCGCCTTCTGCACAAGCACCGCATCGAGAAGCTCCTCGTGGTCGATCCCGAAGGACGCTGCGTCGGCCTGATCACGGTCAAGGACATCGAAAAGTCCCAGCTCAACCCGAACGCCGCCAAGGATGCGCAGGGCCGGCTTCGCGCCGCCGCCGCCGTCAGCGTCGGCGACGACGGTTTCGAGCGTGCCGAGCGGCTGATCGATGCCGGCGTCGACATGATCGTCGTCGATACCGCCCACGGCCATTCGCAGCGCGTGCTCGATGCGGTGGCACGCGTGAAGAAGCTTTCCAACTCGGTGCGCATCATGGCGGGCAACGTCGCGACGGGGGACGGTACCAAGGCGCTGATCGACGCCGGGGCGGATGCGGTCAAGGTCGGCATCGGCCCCGGCTCGATCTGCACGACGCGCATCGTCGCCGGGGTCGGCGTGCCCCAGCTCGCCGCGATCATGGCGGCCGTCGATGCCGCGCAGGCCGCGGGCATCCCGATCATCGCCGACGGCGGCATCAAATTTTCGGGCGACGTTGCCAAGGCGATCGCTGCCGGCGCTTCGGCCGTGATGATCGGCTCGCTGCTCGCCGGAACGGAGGAGAGCCCCGGAGAGGTCTTCCTCTACCAGGGCCGGTCCTTCAAGGCCTATCGCGGCATGGGGTCCGTCGGCGCCATGGCGCGCGGATCGGCCGACCGCTATTTCCAGGCAGAGGTCCGCGACACGCTGAAGCTCGTGCCCGAAGGCATCGAGGGACAGGTGCCTTACAAGGGGCCGGTCTCCGGCGTCCTGCACCAGCTCGCCGGCGGCCTGCGCGCCTCCATGGGCTATGTCGGCGGGGCCACGATCAAGGATTACCAGGAGCGCGCCACCTTCGTTCGCATCTCCGGCGCCGGCCTCCGCGAGAGCCATGCCCATGACGTGACGATCACCCGCGAGAGCCCGAACTATCCGGGCGGCGCCTGATATCATCGGCGGACGCCGTCCGGCGTCCGCCATGTCCATTGCTGACGCTGAAGAGCACCGATGACAGGCTTCGGAATATTCTGGCCGATGGTGGCCCATGTCGCGCTTGTTTTTGCGCTCTATGCGCTCCTTTCCACGCGTCGGGCATCGCTCATCAGGACGGGCAAGATCGACGCTTCCCTCTTCCGGGAAAACCGCGACGAGCCGGGCGAGAGCCTTATCGTGCGGAACAGCATCGCGAACCAGTTCGAGCTGCCGGTTCTCTTTCATCTCTGCTGCGTGCTGCTCTACCTCACCGAGGCGGACAATATCCTTTCGCTTGGCCTCGCCTGGCTTTTCGTGGCGCTCCGTTATGCTCATGCCTTCATCCACGTCACCAGCAATCGGCTTCGCTATCGCCAGCCGCTCTTCATGGCGGGTTTCCTTGTGCTCGTCGCGATGTGGACATGGCTTTCCGTCTGGATGGCGATGAGCTGAGGTAACGCAGTTTTGTAAGTCCGTGACCGCGCCGCTGACCTATCCTGTCGCCGGGTGGTCTGCTGCCGCCTGCTACAGCGACATTTGATCTGCCACAGCCCCAGGGAGAGCGTCATGAACAAGCCTGTCATCACCCAGGCGATGATCGATGCCTATGACGAGTATACGCATCTCACTTTGGATCGCCGCCGTTTCATGGAGAGATTGACGGCGCTCGCGGGTACGGCTGCCGCCGCCGCCGCAATCGCGCCGATGCTGGCTGCCAATAGTGCCAAAGCCGAAATGATCGCCGAGACGGACGAGCGTATTAAGGGAGAGGACATCACCTATCCCGGCGCCGACGGCGAAATGAAGGGATATCTCGTCAGACCCGCCGATGCCTCGGGCAAGCTTCCCGCCGTCATCGTCATTCACGAGAATCGTGGCCTGAACCCGCACATAAGAGACGTTGCGCGCCGCATGGCGCTCGAAGGTTTCGTGGCGCTTGCGCCCGATTTCCTGTCGCCTGACGGTGGGACACCCGATGACGAGGACAAGGCGCGGGAGATGATCAGCGCACTCGACGCAACCGAGACGAATGCGAATGCCGTCGCCACCGTGAGCTTTCTGAAAGGCCATGCGGAAAGCACAGGCAATGTCGGCGCGATCGGATTTTGCTGGGGCGGCGGTCTCGTCAACAGGCTTGCCGTGAACGCACCCGATCTCAAGGCCGGCGTGGCCTATTACGGTGCCCAGGCGAAGGCCGAGGACGTGCCGAAGATCAAGGCGGCGCTGCTGCTGCATTACGCCGGGCTCGACGAGCGCATCAATGCCGGCATAGAGGCCTACCGCAAGGCGCTGACGGAAAACGGCAAGGACGTGACGATCCACGTCTATGAAGGTGCGAACCACGCCTTCAACAACGATACCTCGGCGGCGCGATACAACAAGGAGGCGGCCGACCTCGCCTGGCAGCGGACCGTCGAATTCCTGAAGACGAAGCTGGTTTGATCATGCGGCCGGAAGAGGCGCAGCTTTCGCCGCGCCTCTTCCGGCCGCGGCGGCGTCCCGTGAGACCTTCCGGGCGCAGGCGGATATGGCGTTTGCAAGTGCGTCCATGTCGCGCGGCCGCGGGTTGCTGCGCCGCCAGATGAGCCCGATCTCGCGAGAGGGCTCCGGGGCGGCGAAGGGCACGATCCGGATCGCGTTGCGTGCGGCTTCGCTCGGTATCGCGATCTCGGGAATGAGCGTCATTCCCATGCCGTTTGCCACCATCTGCAAAAGCGTTGCCATCGACGTGGCGCCGAAACTCAGGAGCTGCCGTTTGCCGGCCGTATTGCAGACGGCCAGCGCCTGATCGCGCAGGCAATGGCCTTCTTCGAGCAACAGCAACTGCGAAATATCCACCTGCTCTTCCGTCATCGGCGACATGAGCACCTGCCGGTCGTTCTCCGCCACGGCCATATAGAAGCGATCGGAAAACAGCGCCCGGGTAACGATGCCGTCCCCATCGACCGGCAGCGCCGCCACGACCGCATCGAGCCGGCCGTCGCCGAGATCGGCGACGAGCCGGTCGGTGAGCGACTCCTTGAGCTCTATGTCGATCGCCGGGTACCGTTCGCGCAGGTAGGGAATGAGCCTCGGTACGAGATAGGGCGCGAGCGTCGGGATGACCCCGAGGCGGACCCGCCCTTCGAGAGTGCCCGTATTTGTCCGGGCGCTCTCCTCCAATCTGCCGACATCCGCGAGGATGGAACGCACCTGTGCCAGCACTTCCTCGCCCTTGACGGTCAGGAAAACGCCGGCGCGGCTCCGTTCCACCAGCTTCACGCCCAGATGTTCTTCCATCTCCATGATCTGCGCAGAGAGTGCCGGCTGGCTGACATGGGTGAGTTCGGCCGCCTTGCCGAAGTGGCGAGCGGCCGCGAGGGCATCGAAGTAACGCATCTGCCTGAGTGTCAACATGATAGGAAAATCTTATCGTAAATGGCAGGAAATACAATTGGAGATTATCGTCGCGGGATGGGAGAAACCAGTGCCAAGGCCTTCCATGCACTGTGGCGATCGTGGCCGCTGTCGTTCAGCCGTCACGCTCTTCAGCGAGCATCGGAAGCCGAAACATCGAAACAGGAGGGATGTGATGACAGATCGTCCGACGATCACCACCACCGCCGGGGCGCCGGTGCCGGACAACCAGAATTCGCTGACGGCAGGCCCGCGTGGCGGCATCATGCTGCAGGATTATCAGCTCATCGAGAAGCTGGCGCACCAGAACCGCGAGCGCATTCCGGAACGCGTCGTCCATGCCAAGGGCTGGGGTGCTTTCGGCTCGCTGAAGATCACCGGCGACATCTCGCAATACACCAGGGCGAAGTGTCTCCAGCCCGGCGCGGAAACGCCGATGCTGGCCCGCTTCTCGACCGTTGCCGGCGAACAGGGCGCCGCCGACCACGAGCGCGACGTCCGCGGTTTCGCGCTGAAATTCTACACCGATGAAGGCAACTGGGACCTCGTCGGCAACAATACGCCGGTCTTCTTCATTCGCGATCCCTACAAGTTCCCCGACTTCATCCACACGCAGAAGCGTCATCCGAAGACCAATCTCCGTTCCGCCACTGCCATGTGGGACTACTGGTCCCTGTCGCCGGAAAGCCTGCATCAGGTGACGATCCTGATGTCCGACCGCGGCCTCCCGCAGACGCCGATGCATATGAACGGCTACGGCTCGCACACCTATTCCTTCTGGAACGACGCGGGCGAACGCTATTGGGTCAAGTTCCACTTCAAGACCCAGCAGGGCCATAGGTTCTTCACCAACGAGGAAGGCGAGGCGGTCATCGGCAAGACCCGCGAGGGCTATCAGGAGTCACTGTTCTACGCCATCGAGAACGGCGAGTTCCCGCGCTGGACGGTGCAGGTGCAGATCATGCCGGAGCTCGACGTCGAGAAGACGCCCTACAACCCGTTCGACCTGACCAAGGTCTGGCCGCATGCCGACTACCCGCCGGTCGAGATCGGCGTGCTGGAGCTGAACCGCAACCCGGAAAACTATTTTGCCGAGATCGAGAATGCAGCCTTCTCGCCCTCCAATATCGTTCCCGGCATCGGCTTCTCGCCGGACAAGGTGCTGCAGGCCCGCATCTTCTCCTATGCGGACGCCCACCGCTACCGCCTCGGCACGCATTACGAGCACATCCCGGTCAACCAGCCGCGCTGCCCGGTTCACCACTATCATCGCGATGGTCAGATGAACACCTATGGCGGCATTCGCACCGGCAATCCGGACGCCTATTACGAGCCCAACTCCTTCAATGGCCCGGCCGAACAGCCGCTGGCCAAGGAACCGCCGCTCAGAATAGACGGCGACATGTCCCGCTACGACCACCGCGTCGGCAATGACGACTACGTCCAGGTGCGGGCGCTGTTCGGCCTCTTCGACGAAGGGCAGAAGTCGCGCCTCTTCTCCAACATCGCGGCCGCCATGGGCGGCGTCCCGGGCGAGATCATCGAGCGGCAGCTCATTCATTTCGCCCGTGTCCACCCGGAATACGAGGCGGGCGTCCGCCAGGCGCTGAAGACCGCCCACGGCTACGAGGCGGACACGATCAGCACGGCGGCCGAGTAATCAGGCGCCCGTTCCCGACAAGCGCGAAGGCCACGCCTCAGCAAGGCGTGGCCTTCGTCATTGGAGGAGCCGTGTAAGGCGGCTCACCAGCCCGGCAGCATATGGCTCTGCCTGAGGCGCGGGTAACGCGGATAGCCCTTGAGATCGCCTTCGAGATCGTCGTTGACGGTGATGGGCGTGATGTTGTCGAGGCAGGCGGTAATATGATTGGTGATCGCGTTCGACAGCGACGGCGAAAGGCCGGGGCGCTTCATGATGCCGATCTGCACCGGCGCCAGCGACGGGAAGCCGTCCGCCAGCGTCAGCACCTTCATGCCCGGTCGCAACGCCGACTCCGGAAGCACGGAGACCGCCATGCCGGCGAGCACCGCGGCGGCAACGACGGTCGAGGACCAGCTCGTGAACAGGATCTGATATTCCTTGCCGGTAGCGTCGAGCGCCGCGCAGGCAGCCTGCCGCCACTGACAGTCGCGCCGGCCGACCGCAAGCGGGATCGGGGCATTCTCGGGCAGCGGATGATTGATGGAGCTTACCCAGCAAAGCGGTTCGGTCCGTACGACGTCGGAAGCCCGCGCACGCGGATTGTGGGTGACGAGCGCGATGTCGAGATCGCCCTTCGCCATCTTTTCCGCAAGGTCCACCGAAGGCTCGCAGATGATGTAGAGCTCGACGTTCGGATGCGTCTTGGCGAAGCGGACGATGATTTCGGGCATGTAGCGGTCCGCGTAGTCGTCCGGTGTGCCGATCCGCAGCGTTCCCTCGAGGCGGTTGTCGTCGAAGGAGGCGATCGCCTCATTGTTGAGGCGGATCATCCGGCGGGCAAAGTTGAGGAGCCTGTCGCCCTCGACGGTCAGCCGGTTGCCCCGGCCATCCTTCATGAAAAGCGGCTTGCCGATCCGTTCTTCCAGGCGTCGCATCTGCATCGATACGGCGGATTGAGTCTTGAAGACACGGTCGGCCGCCTTGGTGAAGCTGCCCGTGTCTGCGATTGCTACGAAGGTTTGCAGCTGGTCAATATCGAGCGGTGCGGACATGGCCGGAATACCCATAAGATTGTTTGATGAATATCATTAAAAACATTCGTTGGACTGATCAATAAGGATTTGCGAATGATAATCCGCAAACCACGTCAATCTTTCCGGCCAAAATAGTCGCCGGTTCGCCAAAAGTATTTCGGCCTGCCCCTGCGAAAGACCTCCCCGCAGGGGACGGGTTTCTTCGTGCCCGCGAAAAGGAGTTCCGTCATGCGCACGACCCACCACGCCTCCGGTTTCGGCCTCGTTGCGAGCAGGCAGTCGCCTGCAGTCCGCACAACAGGCATCGTCGGCGTGCTGACGGCCGTCTGGCGCCTCTATCGAAACCGCTGCCAGATCGCCCGCCTGCAGGATCTCGACGACCGCCAGCTGCTGGACATGGGTTTGAAACGCGAAGACCTGCACGAGGCGCTGACCTCGGCCTTCTTCGAAAACCCGGGCAGCTATCTGACGCGCGCCTCACGCAATCGGGCGAACCTCTTCTACAGGGGAGTGCGCCACGATTGACCCCTCATGGCGCGTCCCGCCGCCTCGGATGCGCCAGTGCGGCATGATCTGCGAAATCTTCGCCCTCGCGCGGATCATGCCGCGAGATTCGGATGGTGCCGACGGCACCTGAAAGTTCCCCGCAGGGTATGAGCCAATAGACCCTGCTGCTTGCCCGGTACATGCCAAGACATGTACCGGGCTTTTTTTGCGCAAGAGCGGGGCGCTGTAGGCTCTGACGCCGCTTTCCCTCACAGCTATTATTGACATGTTCCCAATTTGGGAATATCCAAGGTTCCATGCAAATCATAGCGAAGTCCACGTTGAGAGCGTTTTGGGAAAAGCACCCTCAAGCAGAAACGCCTCTCAAAACGTGGCACGCGGTGGTTAGGAACGCCAACTGGGCGGGCCCGTCCGATGTGAAGTCGATGTTCGGTGCCAACGTGGATTTTGTGAGCGACAATCGCATCATTTTCGACATATCAGGCCATAAATATCGCCTTGTCGTTCACGTCGCGTACCCGTTCAAAAGAGTACTGATCAAGTTTATGGGCACCCATGATGAATACGACAAAGTCAACCCGGAGAAAGTGTAATGGACAATATTCGCGCCATAAGGAACGATGATGACCTTGCATGGGCCATCCACGAGGTCTCGAAATACTTCGATCAGCCGCCTGAAACCGGAACCGAGGAAGCGGACCGTTTCGATATTCTCTCGACCCTGATCGAGGCTTACGAAAACGAGCATCACCCGATCGAAGCTCCTGAGCCCGTTGAGTTGATCAAGGCGCACATGGAGATGTTCGGCCGTACGCAGGCAGATTTGGCGGCACTTTTCGGCTCCCGTTCCAGGGCCTCCGAAATCTTGAGCAAAAGGCGCGCTCTTACCGTCGATATGATCCGCAGACTTCACAAAGAATGGGGCATCCCAACCGACTGCCTGGTCGAACCGTATCATCTTGTTGAGCCAGAGCGTGCCTACGCATAGCGCTTGGCACGAGCCGTAGAAAGCGAACAACCGCCCTCATCCGCCTGCAAATTCCGACGGCTACGCCTTGCCGCCCGAGCCGCCCTTGTGGCTCTCGAACAGCGCGTCGATGCTTTTCTGATATTCCTTCTGCATCTCCAGGCCGCTGTCGAAGAGGCTGTTCATCGCCTGCGAAAACTGGGCAAAGGCTGGGTTATCGGCCGGTGCTTTCTCGGTCGTGCCGGCGCCTCCCATCATCTCCCGATAGGCCTTGAAGAAGGGATTGTCGGCGAAAAGGTCGGCTGCTTTCGGCTTATCCCCGGCCCTGCCCATTTCTCCCGCCTTGCCCACGCCGAAAAAGCCCTGCATCGCCTGGGCGAAAGGATTGTCGAAGGGGTTGGACTGCGGTTCGGGCTTCTTGGCGAAGCCCGTCGCCTCCATCCATTGCTGCATCAGCGTCATCATCGGATTGTCGGCGAGCCCACCGCTCATCTGCCCCGTGGTCTGCTTGAAGAGACCCCCCATCAGCGTGCTCGCCATCACCGGGAGCATCTGTTTGTAGATCTCCTGGCCGATCCCCGTCATCTGTGCCGCCTGCGCCGCGATCGCGCGCGACATTTCCTTCGAGCCGAAAAGCTGGCCGAGAATGCCGTTGCCATCGGCGACGCCCTGGGGTGTGAACGCCTGGCTGATGTCTTCGAAATACCGGGCGTAATTGCCGGTCGAGAGCGCCGTCAGCAGCGCGCCGAAGTCGTAGGGGTTCGTGGCATTGTGCTTGAAGCCGGTGGAGAATGCGGGCATCAGCGCGGCCGTGGCTTTCGCCATCTGCTCCTGCGCGAGCCCGAATTGCTTCGCCATCAGTTCGATGGCGTGGCCGTTCTGCGCCTGAGCGAACATGTCAAAAAGCGGTGCCATTGGCGTTCCTTCCCGGACGAGACGCATGTCCTTGCACTATAACGGGAATTGGAGGGCTGGAAACCGCTTTTTCGAAAGCGCCGGACGGGGGCGGAACGAGCCTGTCCGCGGCGCTCCGTCCGGATAAAGGGTCCGCTCAGTATTGGTAGTCGGCGAAAACCGGTTCGACCGATTCGTTCCAGCGGCCGTGATAGAGCGAGAGCATGTCTTCCGCGAGCGTCGCCTTCTTCGCCAGCACTTCGTCAAGCGGTGCCAGGAACTGGCTTTCGTCGATGCCGTCGCCGTTCAGCCGGTTGCGGCGCTTGAGACCGTTGCGCGAAATGGTGAGAACCTCGCGTGCGACATCGAAGAGCGACCTCGACCGGAATTCGGCCGCGAGCGCTTTTGCGGGCACGGCATCTCTGAGTGCCAGGACCTCTTCGTAACCCCAGTCGCGGGTCAATTCCTCGGCCGCCGACAGGGCCTCGTCATCGTAGAGCAGGCCCACCCAGAACGCCGGCAGGGCGCAGATCCGCCGCCACGGACCACCGTCTGCCCCGCGCATTTCCAGGAAACGCTTCAGACGGACGTCGGGAAAGAGGGTCGACAGATGATTGGTCCAGTCGCCCATCGTCGGCTGCCATTCGGCGATTTCGCCCTTCAGCGCCCCGTTCATGAACTGGCGGAAGGTGACATGGGTGCAGTCATGATAATGCCCGCCGCGGACGACGAAATACATGGGAACGTCGAGCGCCCATTCCACGTAGTCGCTGAAGCCGAAGTCCGGCTTGAAGGCCGTCGGCAACAGGCCCGAGCGCTGGTTGTCGGTATCGCGCCAGATGTCTCCCCGCCAGGAAAGCAGCCCGTTCGGCTTACCTTCGGTGAAGGGGGAGCTTGCAAAGAGGGCGGTGGCGAGCGGCTGCAGCTTCAGGGAGACCTGCATCTTCCGCCGCATATCCTCTTCCGAGGAGAAGTCGAGGTTAACCTGGATCGTGCAGGTGCGATACATCATGTCGAGGCCCTTGCTGCCCACCTTGGGCATGTAGCGCGTCATGATGGCGTAGCGCGACTTCGGCATGCGCGGCGTCTCGGCGAAGCTCCATTTCGGACTGCCGCCGATGCCGAGGAAACGGATGCCGAGCGGTTCGGCGATTTCTCGAAGCACTGCCAGGTGCTGGTTGGATTCCTTGCAGGTCTGATGGAGGTTCTCGAGCGGCGCGCCGGAAAGCTCGAATTGCCCTCCCGGCTCGAGCGAGATCGCTCCATTGCCCGAGGGCTCGGCAAGGCCGATGACATTCCCCTCGTCCATGATCGGCTCCCAGCCGTTCCTTTCGGCCATACCGTTCAGGAGCGCCTGGATGCTGGCATCGCCGAAATAGGGCACCGGGCTGTTGTCCGCCTTGAAGAAGGCGAACTTCTCATGTTCGGTGCCGATCCGGAACTTTTCCTTCGGCTTCGATCCCGATGCCAGATAGGCGGTCAGTTCAGCGACAGAGGTAACCGGCGTCTGGTCGGTAGTGTCTCGGGCCATGTTCGTCTTCTTTGCCTGGGGCGGCTCCTGCGGGGTCAGCAGGATCGGATGGAGTGCTTGAACCGTAATCAAGTGCGGCGCAAGTCAATTTCTTTCAAGATGCCCTCAAAAAAACTAGGGGCAAGCGGATGGACGGCTCATCGCCAGTCGCCGAGCGTCGCCTGAATGACGGCCATCGCAGCCACTGCCGCGGTATCGGCGCGCAGGATGCGCGGCCCGAGAGGGATCGCCGTCACGAAGTCACGGCTCCGCAACAGGTCCCGCTCCGCCTCCGAAAAGCCGCCCTCCGGCCCGATCAGGAGCGCCAGCCGGCGTTCGGCAATTCCCTCGAGGATGGGCAGTGGATTCTGGCTGTCGTTTCCCTCGTCGCAGAAGACGATGCGCCGGTCGCGCGGCCAGTCCACGAGGAGGTCCTCGAGCTTGCGCGGTTCCTCGACTGCCGGAATGCCGAGCACGCCGCATTGCTCGGCCGCTTCGATGACATTGGCGCGGACGCGTTCGAGGCTGCCGATCTTGCCCTGGACATGCTGCGTCATGACCGGCTGCAGAACGCCGGCACCCATCTCCACCGCCTTCTGCACGAGATAGTCGAGCCGCCCTACCCTGAGAGGCGCAAACAGGTAGACGAGATCGCAAGGGGCGGGCTGAGGGCGCGTCTGCTCGACCGCGACGAGAACCGCCTGCTTGCGCGACGGCATGGCTATCTCCGCCCGCCATTCGCCGTCCCGGCCGTTGAAGACCAGAAGCGATGAGCCTTCACCGAGGCGCAGGACGTTGATGAGATAGTTGAACTGCTCCCTGGTGGTTTCGTGTTTCGCTCCGGCGTGGAGCGGGTTCTCGATGAACAGTCGCTGCATGCGGAAATTGGCGCGCATCGGAAACGGTACCTTCTAGAGAAACAGGCCGGAGAGGACGAGATAGAGGAAGGCCGAGAGCAGCGCCGACACGGGGACCGTGATGACCCAGGCGGCGACGATCGTCAGGAAGTGGGAGCGCCGCACCAGGCGCCGGCGACGCACTTCCGCAAAATTCGTCTCGCCCTTTTCCATGAATTCGGTCTGGCCCGTCTTGCGCCGGACATATTCGAGCCGCCGTTGCGAGTGGCGCGTGTACCACTCGCGAAAGAAGCCGACGCCGAAGACGGCGCCCACCGCCGTGTGGGTGGAACTGATCGGCAGGCCGAGAGCCGAGGCAAGCAGAACCGTCACGGCGGTCGCAAGCGCCACGCAGAAGGCGCGCATCGGATTGAGGCGCGTGATCTCCTCGCCGACGACACGGATCAGCAGCGGACCGTAGAGCAGAAGACCCACCGAGATGCCGAGTGCGCCGATGAGGAGTACCCAGAAGGGGGCCTCCGAATCCGCGCTCGAGATCACGCCGTCGACGGCCGAGACGATCGCCGACAGCGGGCCGATCGCGTTCGATACGTCGTTTGCGCCATGGGCGAAGGACAGCAGGGCGGCCGAGAAGATGAGCGGCAGGCGGAACAGCTTGCGAAGCGACTGGTTGCGGTTTTCGAGACCTTCCGACTGGCGGTGGATCCACGGCTTCGACACTATGTAGCAAGCGATCCCGGCCAGCCCGCCGATCGACAGGCCGGTCGGAAGCGGGACAAAAGCCAGATGATCGATGGCAAAGACCGCGACATAGGCCGTGAACGAACCGGCGGTGACGCCGAGGACGACAGGCATCCAGCGCCGGGCGGCCGAGATCTTGTCATCGCGGTAGATGACGAACTCCTTGAGGAAGGCGAGGAAGAGTGCGGCAATGACCCCGCCGAGCACGGGCGAAATCGTCCAGCTCGCCGTGATGCCGGCGATCGCCCACCACTTGACGCTGGAAAGCCCGGCGGCGGCGACACCTGCGCCGATAATGCCGCCGATGAGCGAATGCGTCGTCGAAACGGGCGCACGCGAATAGGTCGCGATATTGATCCAGATCGCCGATGAGATAAGCGCCGACAGCATCACCCAGACCAGCCCTTCGGCGCCGACCAGCTGCGTGCCGTCGATGATCCCGGCCTCGATGGTCAGCGTGACCTTACGGCCGGCGATCAGCGCTCCGGCGATCTCGAACACCGCCGCAATCCCCAGCGCCACGGGCATCGATATCGCTTTTGCTCCGACCGCCGCTCCGACGTTGTTGGTGACGTCGTTGGCGCCGATGTTCATCGCCATGTAGCCCGCGACCGCCGCAGCCGCCACCACCACGGCCGCACCGGAGGCGCCCGTGAAATAGCTCGCCGCGAAGCCCATGCTGAGGATCAGGAAGAGAGCGGCAAGCCCGGGAGCAGCCAACCTGCGCATGACGTGATGCGACGCTTCCTCGGCAAGGCTGAACTTGTCGAGATCCTTGTCGAGCGTCAGCTTTTCGAGGCGCGGTCGCGGCTTGGCCAATGGCTGTTCTCCAACTGTAATATTCGCCAGTAGCGGCACAAACGGGCGTATTCAAGAGGAATTGAAGAGGGGGGATGAAGGGTGGGTCGGGGCGTTACCCGATCCGGCATGTCGAAGCCTGCGGCGACCTTGCGTGTTCGACCAGTCGCCGGTGCAGATGCCGTGGGCTTCCGCCCTCGCCGTCAGTTGCTGGAGGCCTTGGGCCGCTGCTCCGGGTCGGGGTCGGCGCGTTTGCCGAAATCGAGGATAAGCTCTTTCAGCGAAGGCTCTGCAACGCGCTTTGCCGCCTCACGATAGTCGACCCACTCCAGCCGCCTGCTGCCTTTCTCCGGGAAGTTCTTGCAAAAATCCTCAACTTCGAGCGCATGCACCTGCACCTTGCAGGAGATCTCGAGGCCGTGATCCTTCCGCTTCTGATAAAAGTAGGCGCCGATGGCGGCCCTTTGCACCTTGCCCTTCACCCCGGCCTCCTCATAGGCCTCGCGCTCGGCGACCTCGTGCGCCTGCTTGCCCTGCATCGGCCACCCCTTGGGGATGACCCACCGGCCGGTGTCGCGGCTGGTGATCACCAGGATTTCCAGCGCATTCGTCTTCCTGGCAAGCCGATAGCACAGCGCCGCATACTGCATTCGCGCCGGGCGACGCAGCATGAGTTGCACATCAGAAGCGAGCCGGTGCAGAAAGTTCAAGATTCCCGATACTCCTCAACGAATCAGTGGTTGCCGCTGCGCGACCCGAGTATGAACCGTCGCATGCCGCTGTAAATGCGTTCGTCAAAACACGCCGCATTCATTCGGATTCATGCTCTTCCTTTTCGGGACCCATATATTAGCCAACTAACGCAAAGCGCGGAGTCGCGGTTCCGACAGAACCACTGCCCCATACGACCATATGTAGGAAATCGGCGGGAATTTTACCAAGGGGCACTCGCCATCCGTACTTTAGCGCTTGTCGCGCGCGACGGGTCAGGAACCGGAGCGATCGCGCTGCTGCAGGCGCAGACGGGCAATGCGCACCCACTCTCCGCTGCGCTCGGCCTCGCGCGCTGCCGTGGCGACGAAATCGATGTGGCTCTGCGCGGCTGTCTTAGCGGTTTGTGGATCGCCGACCATGATCGCCGCATAGATCGCCTCATGCTGCGCGAGAAGCTGGTCGCGCGCGCCGGGCGCGCCGAAGACGGAATTGCGGTGGAAGAAGATGCCTTGGGTCAGCAGCCTGTAACAGGCCCTGAGGGTGTGAAGCAGGATGATATTATGAGCGCTTTCGCCGATAGCATTGTGCAGTTCGATATCGGCTTCGAGCTCTTCGGCGAAATTGCCGCTTTTGTGCGCGGAGCGCATGCGCTCGATGACGCGGGTAAGAATGTCGCGGTCGAAGTCGGTTGCGCGGGTCGCCGCCAGTTCCGCCGTCAAGCCTTCGAGTTCGCGCCGGTATTCGAGATAGTCCTGCGTCGCCTTGTGGTGGCGTCCGATGAGCTCGATCAGGGGTTTGGAAAAGATCTGGCCGACCACGTCGGCGACGAACGTGCCGCCGCCATGCCGGCTCTCGACGAGACCGCGCGCCTCCAACTCCTTGAGCGCCTCACGCAGGATCGGCCGCGACACGTCGAAGCGCCTGGAGAGTTCTCGCTCGCCCGGCAAGCGATCGCCGTCGCGCAACACGCCCTCGAGGATCAGAAGCTCGATCTGCTGCACGACCTCGTCGGCCGTCCGGCTATGGCTGATGCGGGCATAGAGGTCGTCCTGGTTTTCGGTCACGGCCACGTCTCCCGGAGCGCCAAGGGCATTGTGCACAGGTTTCGCCGGCCTCCGCTTCCATTCGGCAATCTAACAGGGCCTATCAAGTGGTCAAATTGATTGTCCACTCTGCGGGTGTTGACAAAGATCGAACTGCGTCAAAGCGCCCTGTTCTTTTTACCTTATCCGTTGATAAGAAGGTGATGATGAACGCGTGAGGGGGAAGAAGCGCTTCATGCCAAAGGGCAGTTTTGCATTTCCGGTGGCGCCCTTGCGCGCCCAGGCACTCGGCGAGGTCCATTCACGGCCCTATGCACTGGTGACGACTCCGCGCGTCATCTTTCAACTCGCCTTCATGACGGAGGGCGGGTCGATCGTCGATCACGCCGTGATGTCCGAGTTGTCGCGCTCGCGCGGCATCGCCCCGCCCGGTCGCGACGCCAATCACCACGCGATCCCCTGGGGGCAGGGAACGCTGCGCTGGGAGCGGCACACGGAATTCTCCACCTATTTCTGGGACGCGCCCGCGCCGGAAAGCTTCGGCGGTGAGGTGCCGATCCATCCGTTCGGCGACGGTTTTTCGCCCCCGGGCTCGCTGATTTCCGGAATTCGTCTGGAAATCCGTCCCGATACGCCGGACACCCGCGAGGCCATCGGCGCCTTCGATCCCACGAGCCTCTGTTACAGCGAAACCAAGAATGGCCAGGCGGTGCTCGTGACCGACTTTCGCCAGAACGGCGACGGGCTGACCCAGGTGCTCGTTATCGATCGCGGCATGACGGAGGCGGGAACAGGCGCCCTGGTGCAGCGCCTGCTCGACATCGAGACCTACCGCACGCTCGCCATCCTCGGCCTGCCGCTTGCCCAGTCGCTGTCGCCGGAGATCCGCCGCACCGAGGACGGCCTGACGGCGGTGACGCAGCGCATGAAGGAAAACGTCCGCGAGGAGGCTGACGAGATGCTGGCGGAGATCACCCGCCTTGCCGCCGATCTCGAAGCGGGTGCCGCCCTCAGCCTTTATCGCTTCGGCGCCAGCCGCGCCTATTACGGCATTGTCCAGGAACGCATCCGCACGCTTTCCGAGACGCCGGTGCCCGGTTACGAGACGATCGGCACCTTCCTCGAGCGCAGGCTGGCGCCGGCAATGCGCACCTGTCAGTCGGTCGAGGAGCGGCAGGCGAACCTTTCGCGCAAGCTCGCCCGCGCTACGGCTCTCCTGAGAAGCTGGATCGACGTCGAACTGGAACGGCAGAACAGCGCCCTGTTGAATTCGATGGATCGCCGCGCCAAGCTGCAATTGCGCCTGCAGCAGACCGTCGAAGGACTGTCGGTGGCGGCGATCTCCTATTATGTCGTCGGGCTCTTCGGCTACCTCGCCAAGGCCGTCAGTCATGAAATACCCGTCGATCCAGGTCTCCTGACGGGCCTCGCCGTTCCCTTCGCGGTCGCCGGGGTCTGGCTGGTGGTGCGGCGCATTCGCCGGCATCACGACGAGCACGGATAGACTATTGCTCCCAGTAGGGCACCGGCCCGTAGAGTGCGGCGAGATAGTCGATGAACTGCCGCACCTTGGCCGGCAGGAATTGCCGGCTCGGATAGACCGCCGAAAGCGTCAGCTTGTGCGATCCTTCCCATTGCGGCAGCACCTGAACCAGTCGCCCCTCCCGAAGTTCCCTGCCGATATCCCAGGTGGAGCGCAGCGCGATGCCGGCGCCGGCAATCACCGCTTCGCGGATGATTTCCGACGAGTTGGTGACGAGCGGTCCCTCCGGCCGATAGGAGAGGCTGCCGTCGGGCCCCTCCAGCTTCCAGTTGTCGTTGTTGTGTGCCGGAAGGCAGATGTGCTTCGCGAGTTCGCCGATCTCCGTCGGCGCTCCATGACGGGCGACATAGCTCGGCGCTGCGCAGAGAAGCCGGCGCACCGGCGCGAGCTTGCGGGCGACGAGGCTCGAATCGCTGAGTTCGCCTAT
This sequence comes from Ensifer sp. D2-11, assembly GCF_054161295.1. NCBI lineage: Bacteria > Pseudomonadati > Pseudomonadota > Alphaproteobacteria > Hyphomicrobiales > Rhizobiaceae > Ensifer > Ensifer sp. D2-11. The sequence continues at coordinate 2,436,114 of NZ_CP096433.1, read as the reverse complement.
TCGGATGGCGAGGTCGAAGCCTTCTGCGACGATGTCGGTGAAATCGTCGGTCAGCACGATGTGCAGCTTCAGGTCGGGATGGTCCTTCATGAAACCGGTCAGATGCGGCGCGATGTGCATGCGGCCGAAGGAGGTCGGCGCGGAAATGCGCAGCGTCCCCTGGACCTGGGAGGAGCGGCCGGAGGCATAAGCCTCCGCCTCCTCGAGGCCGGCGAGAATGCCGAGAACCCGGTCATAGAAACCCTGGCCGGCCTCCGTCAGCGAAATCTGCCGCGTCGTGCGCTGCAGGAGCCGCGTGCCCAGCCTGTCTTCGAGCCGCTTGATGCGTTTGGAAATCACGGCTGCGGAAAAGCCGAGCGCGCGTCCCGCCGCCGACATACTGCCGGTCGACACCACCCGCGCGAAAATTTCGAGATCGCCTAGATTCGTCATCAATCCTGATCATTGTTTCCAAAGGCGAAAAGATCATTAACATTTGCCGGGTGTCCGTCCACCTCTATAAAAGGTTTGAGCGGGACGCACTGAGGTCATTGTTTGTGTATGTCCTTGTCTCAGATCCGCTGCACACTTTTGGGCGACATGCATTAGTGGTAAGCAAAAAATACCACTTTGCTGTGAATGGGAGGCGCTCATGCCGGAGACGATCGGCTTTCTGAAGCCAAGGCAGGCCGTGCTCGATCGTCGGCGGGAAATCGTCGCCGATCTTGCCGATCTGTTGCCGGAAGGCGGCCTCATCAGCGACGAGCGCGGCCTCAAGCCCTTCGAGACGGATGCGTTTATCGCCTATCGGCGGATGCCGCTCGCGGTCGTTCTTCCCGAGACGACGGAGCACGTGGCCGCGGTGCTCAAATATTGCAGCCGCTACGGCATTCCGATCGTGCCGCGGGGCGCCGGCACCTCGCTCTCCGGCGGCGCCATTCCTCAGGAGGACGCGATCGTCGTCGGTCTGTCGAAGATGTCGCGCACCCTGGATATCGACCTGTTCAACCGCACGGCGACGGTTCAGGCGGGCGTGACCAATCTCAATATTTCCGATGCGGTTTCGGCCGACGGCTTCTTCTATGCCCCGGATCCGAGTTCGCAGCTCGCCTGCACCATAGGCGGGAACATCGGGATGAATTCCGGCGGCGCGCACTGCCTGAAGTACGGGGTTACGACCAACAACCTTCTGGGCGTCAAGATGGTGCTTTTCGACGGCACCGTGATCGAACTCGGCGGCAAGGCGCTGGACGCGCCGGGATACGACCTGCTTGGGCTCGTCTGCGGTTCGGAGGGGCAGCTCGGCATCGTCACGGAAGCGACGGTGCGGCTGATTGCGAAGCCCGAAGGTGCGCGGCCCGTGCTCTTTGGGTTCGCCTCTTCCGAGTCCGCCGGCAGCTGCGTCGCCGATATCATCGGATCGGGCATCATCCCCGTCGCAATCGAATTCATGGACAAGCCGGCGATCGAGATCTGCGAGGCCTTTGCCCAGGCCGGCTATCCGCTCGACGTCGAAGCATTGCTGATCGTCGAAGTGGAAGGCTCCGAGGCTGAGATGGATGCGACGCTCGCCGGCATCATCGAGATCGCCCGCCGCCACGGCGTGATGACGATCAGGGAATCGCAGTCCGCTCTGGAAGCGGCACTGATCTGGAAGGGGCGTAAGTCGGCTTTTGGCGCAACCGGCCGGATTGCCGACTATATCTGCATGGACGGAACGGTGCCGCTGAGCCAGCTCTCCCATGTCTTGCGCCGGACCGGGGAGATCGTCGCCGGCTACGGCCTGCGGGTGGCGAATGTCTTCCATGCCGGCGACGGCAACATGCATCCGCTGATCCTCTACAACATCAACGATCCGGAGGAAGCTGCCCGCGCGGAAGCTGCCGGCAACGACATACTGAAGCTCTGCGTCGAGGCGGGCGGCTGCCTGACCGGGGAACACGGCGTCGGCATCGAGAAACGCGATCTGATGCTGCACCAGTACAGCAGGGCCGATCTCGGCCAGCAGATGGCGGCGCGCGCCGCCTTCGATCCGCAATGGCTTATGAACCCGTCGAAGGTTTTTCCGCTCGAAGGACGGCCCGCGGCATGATCGTCCATTTCGAACCGGCAAGCGAGGAGGGGATCGCGTCCGTCGTGCGTTCCGCGGCGGCCGAGCGCGTCACGCTTGCGGTGGTCGGCGGCGGCACGCGCGCAGGTCTCGGCAATCCCGTGCGTGCGGACAGAACCCTCTCGACCAGGCGCCTTTCCGGCATCGTCACCTATGACCCGGCCGAGATGACCATGAGTGCGCTTGCCGGAACGCCGCTCGCCGAGGTCGAGGCGGCACTGCACGCCAAGGGCCAGATGCTCTCCTTCGAACCCATGGACCATCGGCCGATTTTCGCAACGACGGGCGAACCGACGATCGGCGGGGTCTTCGCCGCCAATGTCTCCGGGCCTCGCCGCTACGTCGCCGGTGCCGCTCGCGACAACCTGCTCGGGGTGCGTTTCGTCAACGGCCGGGGAGAACTCATCAAGGCCGGCGGCCGGGTGATGAAGAACGTGACGGGGCTCGATCTCGTCAAGCTCATGGCGGGGTCCTACGGCACGCTCGGCATTCTGACCGAAGTCACCTTCAAGGTCCTGCCACTGCCGCCGGCGGCAGCGACCGTCGTCGTCTCCGGCCTGAACGATGCGGAAGCCGCCGCGGTGATGGCCGAGGCCATGGCGCAGCCGGTGGAGGTTTCGGGTGCGTCGCATCTGCCGGAAAGCGTGCGAAGCCGCTTTCTCGACGGTGCATTGCCGGATGGCGCCGCAACGGTGCTGCGCCTCGAAGGCCTCGCGGCATCCGTTGCCATTCGGGCGGAGAAGCTTGGCGAAAAACTATCGCGCTTCGGGCGGATATCGCAGCTCGACGAGGCGCAGACAAGAACCCTGTGGGCGGAAATCCGCGACGTAAAGCCCTATGCCGACGGCACCAGACGGCCTTTGTGGCGCATATCGGTCGCCCCTTCCGCGGGCCATCAGCTCGTCGCCGCATTGCGCCTGCAGACCGGCGTCGATGCCTTCTACGACTGGCAGGGCGGTCTGGTGTGGCTGCGCATGGAGGCAGACCCGGAGGCGGAACTGCTCCGCCGCTATATCGGCGCGGTCGGTGGCGGACATGCGGCGCTTCTGCGTGCCGGCGAGGAGGCGCGCGGCCGCATTCCGGCCTTTGAACCGCAGCCCCCGGCCGTGGCACGATTGTCGGAACGCATCCGCGCCCAATTCGACCCGTCGGGCATATTCAATCCGGGGCGCGCAGCAGCGTTGGTCCAGAACTAGGCGAAGCAGCCTTTCGCCATCGTGCGGTCTAAAAGATCGGCCTAAGACGAAGAGAATCGATCATGCGATTTCCGGCCAGCCCGACGGAGATCAAAGTGATCCAAAGGCCGCAAGGCGCCACATGGAGTACTCAGTTGCAGACCAACTTCTCCCCTGAGCAGCTCGCCGACCCGCATGTCGCCGAATCCGAAACGATCCTGCGCAAATGCGTGCATTGCGGTTTCTGCACGGCCACCTGTCCGACCTATGTGGTCCTCGGCGACGAACTCGACAGTCCGCGCGGGCGAATCTACCTGATCAAGGACATGCTCGAAAACGGCCGTGCGGCAGACAGCGAGACCGTCACCCATATCGACCGCTGTCTCTCGTGTCTTTCATGCCTCACCACCTGTCCTTCGGGCGTCGACTACATGCATCTCGTCGACCACGCCCGTGCCCATATCGAGAAGACCTATAAGCGGCCTTTCAAGGACCGGCTCGCCCGCTCCGTCATTGCCGCCACTCTTCCTTATCCGTCACGGTTCCGGCTGGCGCTCGGGGCTGCCGGTCTTGCGCGCCCGCTCGCCGGATTGCTGAAGAGGGTTCCCTTCCTCAGGTCCTTCGGCGTCATGCTCGATCTGGCGCCGAGCGCGCTGCCGGCAGCGCGTGGGGCAAAACCGGCTGTCTACGCGGCAAAGGGCACGCCGCGCGCCCGCGTTGCGCTTCTGACCGGCTGCGCGCAGCCGGTGCTGCGGCCGGAAATCAACGATGCGACCATCCGTCTGCTCACGGGCCAGGGGGTCGAGGTGGTCGTTTCGGCGGGAGAGGGCTGTTGCGGGGCGCTCGTCCATCACATGGGACGGGACGAGCAGGCACTGCAGGCTGCCCGGCACAACATCGATGTCTGGCTGAAGGCGGCGGAGGAGGATGGGCTCGACGCCATCATCATTACCGCATCCGGCTGCGGCACGACGATCAAGGATTACGGTCATATGCTGCGACTAGATCCGGCCTATGCGGAAAAGGCTGCGAGGGTTTCCGCGCTGGCCAAGGACGTCACCGAATATCTCGCGACCCTCGACCTGCCGGAGCAGGGGGCACGGAATCTCACCGTTGCCTACCACTCCGCTTGCTCGATGCAGCATGGACAGAAAATCACCTCGGCACCGAAGCAGCTCCTGAAACGGGCGGGCTTTTCGGTTCGCGAGCCGGCGGAGGGGCATCTCTGTTGCGGTTCGGCCGGAACCTACAACATCCTGCAGCCTGAGATCTCGGCGAAGCTGAAGGCGCGGAAGGTCAGAAATATAGAGGCGACCAAGCCTGAAGTGATCGCCACCGGGAATATCGGCTGCATCACGCAGATCGCCAGCGGCACGGAGATACCGATCCTGCACACGGTTGAGCTGCTCGACTGGGCCTATGGCGGACCGAAGCCGGCGGGGTTGTGACAGTCAGGGGGTGAGCAGGGCCCCCTCATCCGCCTGCCGGCACCTTCTCCCCGCAAGCGGTGCGAAGGGACTCGCTGCGCGCTCTACCTCCTCATCGGTGCGGGAGAATTGCTAGCGCAGCCACTTGTTCCTTCTCCCCGTCAGACGGGGAGAAGGTCGCGGCAGCGGGATGAGGGGCGTAAACCGGACGTCGAAGGAATCCTGCCGGTACGGCCCTCCCTTCCGGCCGTCAACCGCCGAAAATCGTACGGAAAATGTCGACGCCGCGATCGTCGAAATAGGTGTCGCCGGGCTTGCTGCCGGGGCCGATGACGACGACTTTCGTGCCGATGCCGGCGCGCTCATAGAGGTGTTCGACATCCTCGTTCATCATCCGGATGCAGCCCGAGGACATGTTCTGACCGATGGTCCAGGGCTGGTTGGTTCCGTGGATACGGAAGATCGTGTCGCGGCCGCCCTTGTAGAGATAGAGCGCGCGGGCGCCGAGGGGATTGTCGATGCCTCCGGGCTGGGTGATGGGCAGGATCCGACCCTTCGCTCTTTCTCGCACACGCATCTCGGCCGGCGGCGTCCAGCTCGGCCACTCGGCCTTTCGGCCAACCTTGACGACACCGGACCAGCCGAAACCGTCGCGGCCGACGCCGATGCCATAGCGCGTCGCCCGGTTCGGGCCATCGATGTAATAGAGATACTTGCTGTTGGTGTCGACGATGATGGTGCCGGGGGCCTCGTCCGTGCGGAAGCGCACCTTGGTGCGCCAATATCTCTGAGGTGGCTTCTTCTGCTTGGCGACCTGAATGATGTCGGAACGCTTTACGCCCGCGCCGGCAATATCGGCCGGGCTGAATGCCGAAGCGTTTGCGGAAATAAGAAGAGCAGCGGCCGCGACTGCAAGCGCGGCCATCCCCGTGACATGACGTCTCATTTACGATTCCCTCTGAACCCTCGTTGCAAGCAAGCCATGCGATTTAACCGCAAGTGGACGCCCGCGATACATTCTATAGTGCGGCGATTTCGGTAAGACTTGTATCTGAGGGAACATCTGTTGCTTCAAAACCACGTTTTTGGGAGTTGAAGAGAGAAAACGCGGAAGAAGTATTGTGCATCCATAGTCGCTATATCACGATGACTTTTGTGCCGACCTTCACCCTCTCATAAAGATCGACCACATCCTCGTTGCGCATGCGGATACAGCCGGAGGAAACGCCGTAGCCGATCGTCCAGGGTGCGTTGGTGCCGTGGATGCGATAGAGCGTCGAGCCTAGATACATGGCGCGAGCGCCGAGCGGATTCTCCGGGCCGCCGTCCATCCGGGCTGGCAGATAGTGACCCCGGGCTGCCTCGCGCGCGATCATTTCCTGCGGCGGCGTCCAGTTGGGCCACTCGGCCTTGCGCGTGATCCTGTGCTCTCCGGCCCATTCGAAGCCCGGCTTGCCGACGCCGACGCCGTAGCGCCGCGCCTCGCCGTTGCCGGTGACGAGATAGAGAAAGCGGTTGTTGGTGTCGATGACGATGGTCCCGGGCTTCTCCTTCGTCTCGTAAGCGATCATCTGCGGGAGGAACTGCGGATCGATTTGCGACTTTGCAGGCTTCTGCCTGCGCGCGATCGAGGCTGGCTGAACGGCTGCGTTGGCGGGGCGGCGGCTAAGCTCGCGCCGCTCAAGCCGCTTTCGGGTGGTCGTGGGAACCTGCTGGCGATAGACCACGCGCTCGCCCGTCAGCTGCATCACCCAGGGGGCGGTCAGATCCGGGCTGACGATGACGGGCGGACGGTTTTGATAACGGTCCTGCGCGCCTGCCACCCCGGAAAGGATCGAGAATAAGCATGCGGCAAGACAAAGGGATTTCTTGAGCATCGGACGGACTCGCTACTTGGCCGGAACAATCTGGAGGAGCCCGGGTGAGTTGTCCCGCCCAGGCCTTTCGTTCAATTCAGTGGGGCGGAGCTCGGGAAATCGCATGCGCGTTCCAGTGCTCCGGCAATGGCGCGATGCTCTCACCTGTCCGCAACCGAACGGTAAACGGCGCCGCGCTGAAGGGCGGCCGCGGCAATAAAGCTTTGGGTAGGGTTATTCGCCTCTTTATCGATGTGGTTTGCAAATGGTAAACGGAACAAAAGAGAAACGATGGAGAGAGGCGAAATGGCAGCCAGGGGCTTGATTACGGGGGACGACGGTCTTGATCGCTGTGCCTGGCACGGCAATCTGGAGGATTACCGCCGCTATCACGACGAAGAATGGGGCCGGCCGGTCGCCGACGATCACAGGTTGTTCGAAAAGATCTGCCTCGAAGGCTTTCAGTCGGGCCTCTCCTGGCTGACGATCCTGAGAAAGCGTGATGCGTTTCGCGCCGCATTTTCGGGCTTCGATTTCGACAAGGTCGCGGAGTTCGGCGAGGAGGACGTCGAGCGTTGCCTCGCCGATGCCGGCATCGTCCGCCATCGCGGCAAGATCGTCTCGACCATCAACAATGCCCGCCGCGCAAAGGAACTGCGTGCGGAATTCGGTTCACTGGCGGCCTATTTCTGGTCGCATGAGCCCGATGGAAGCGAGCGTCCGAAGACCGTCGACTTCGAGACACTCATCGCCAATCCGACGACGCCGGCCTCGGTGCGGATCTCGAAGGATCTGAAGAAGCGCGGCTGGACCTTTGTCGGCCCGACGACGGTCTATGCCTTCATGCAGGCGATGGGCCTCGTCAACGACCATATCGAGGGCTGCTTCTGCCGCGCGCCGATAGAGGACCTGCGCCGGCGCTTCGCACGTCCGGCGGCCTGATTGCCGCATCCGGTAAGGACATCGCCCTCCCCGTTCGATGGCTACGGCATGCACATATCTCTTGTTGTCCAGCCCTTCGCGGATTTACTCCGGAGTGGCGGCATCTGTATTTCCAGCAGTGGCGAGGCTTGCGGATGGGTCCTTGGGATCAAACCCGTATGCGCTAACATTGGCATTACCGGTCACCCGCCCCTCATCCGCCTGCCGGCACCTTCTCCCCGCAGGCGGGGAGAAGGGACAAGCGGCGCCGACTGAACCCCGCATTCACCGCCCGCCCGAGGGAGCGAGTGGGCGCGGCATATCCCTTCTCCCCGCCTGCGGGGAGAAGGTGGCGGCAGCCGGTTGAGGGGCAATCCCGACCGAGCGGGGTTGAGGCGGTTGGGTTCCCGAGGGATCCCTTTCATCAGCAGTATCCGCCGCACCGGCGCGCAAGAGATATGTGCATGCCGTAGCGTTCGATGGAGAGGGCGATGTTCTCTGATAGAAATTAAGCCATCAGGGTTGGGCCGGGTATGGCCTGGCCGATTTGAAGGAGCGGAGCGCGTAGTATATCGCACCGGCTATGGCGACGCCGAAGAACCAGCCGTAGACACCCCACCATGCCGGCATCACGGATGTAAGCCCCGGCAGGATCGAGGAGAAGACGATCCCGATGCCGGCGGCGATCAGCGCGTTGACATGCCAGCCGTTCTCGAAGCGGAATTCGCCGTCTTCGCGGTAGAGCGCCTCCACATCCACGCGGCCCTTTCGGATGAGGTAGTAGTCGACCATCATGACGCCGAAGATAGGGCCCATCGTATTACCGATCATGTTGACGAAGTGCGCAGCCCCGCCTTCCCAAGGCGCGAAGGGATAGAGCGCGAGGGCGATCAGCGCCGCGATATAGCCACCCTTCTTGAAGTCGATGTGCTTGGGAAAGACGTTGGCGAAGTCGAAGGCGGGCGAGACGAAGTTGGCGACGACGTTGATGCCGAGAGTCGCCACCGCGAAGGTCAGCGCGGCGAGCAGCGCCAGGAACCAGCTGTCGAACTTGGCCGAAATCTGGTCGGGGTGCAGCAGCACCTCGCCATAGACATTGAAGGCGGCGATGGTTGTGACGCCGGCAACCAGCGAGAACAGGATGAGGTTGACCGGCAGGCCCCAGAGGTTGCCGACCTTCAGCGAACGTTCGCTCGGGCAGTAGCGCGAGAAGTCGCAGAAATTGAGATAGAGCGCGGAGAAATAGGTGACCCAGATCGCGGCCACCGCGCCAAGCGCGGCGAACGACCCCGGTACCCCCGGCACGCCGGCGTTCTTGGTCTTTTCAAGCAACACGTCCATCGGGATCGTGTGGCTGAACGAGAAGCCGCCAGCCTTGACGACGAGATAGATCGCAAGCAGCAGCATCATCACCCAGACTGCTGGACCGGCCCAGTCCTGAAATTTTCTAACCGTTTCCATGCCGTTCTGGATGATCAGCAGTTGAAGACCCCAAACGACGACGTAGCAGACGAGTTCGAGGGTGGAATGACCGAGCATGTGGCTCGACTGGTGGAACTGAAGCAGGCTTTCATTGCGGACAAGCAGCGCGACGATGGCGCCCGAGGCTGCCGCCGTCTGCGCACCGTACCAGAAGCACGCGACGATGGCGCGGACGATTGCCGGGAAGTTCGCGCCCCAGATACCGAAGGACGCCCGGGCCAGGACCGGGAATGGTACACCGGTGCGCACGCCCGCAACGCCGACGAGCTGCATCAGGAAGAAGATGATGAGCGAGCCGATGCCGATGGCCAGGAGGAAGTTCATGAAGCTGCCGCAGAAGAGAAACAGGCTGGCGGCGAGATAATATCCCCAAAGGCTGTGCACGTCCGATGTCCAGACGTTGAAAATGGAGAATGCGCCCCAGTTGCGTTCTTTGGCGGGCGCGAGGTCTTCGTTGTACAATTGTGGAGATGCACCGGGTGGTATCGTCATCGTTTCCCCTCTTGACGTCATGGCACCTGTGCCTATGGAAGAGGAGCTTGCGGCCAACTGTCAATATCGGTGCCGCCTCGGAGCCGAGTGGCACCGAGCCCAAACGCGAAAATCTTTCCGTTCGTCGCGTTAAACGTTCGTCCCGGTCTTCTTTGAACAGAAAAGGCTGCGCACGTCCCTAACGGTGCTCTAGCCGCCATTGTGGGCCAGCCATTCCTTCATCATCCTGATCTCTGCTTCCTGGGCCTTGATGATGTCATCGGCGAGTTTTCGGATTGCTTCGTCCTTGCCGTGTGCGAGCTCGACCTTCGCCATGTCGATCGCTCCCTGGTGGTGAGCGATCATGGCGCGTACGAAATCGAGATCGGCATTGCCGCTGAAGGCGATGTCCATGTCCTTGTGCATCTTGGCGTTCGCCTCGGCGAAGGCCTTGCTCGACGGGGACGCGTCACCCGCCGCGCCGCTTTCTGCCGAACCGTGATGCATGCTGCCGTGGTCGGTCTCCTGCGCGAGCGCGGGAGCAGCAGCGAATGTGGCGGCGAGAAACAGGGCAGCCATGAATCGTTTGGGGACCATATCGTTTCCTTTCATCGAGTCCGCCGCTGACGGGGGGACAGAATGCAAAGATGATGGAAATTGGCACGCGCCGTTACGCGTTCGTTTTTTCAGTCTCGGGTAGCGCGAACACGCCTTCGAGCGAACCCTCTGCGCCCTCGTCCGTAAGTGTCGAATTGCCAATGCAATAAAGCGGGGAAGGATGTCCCGTTGCGCCGCGGACAGTGGTCGAGAAGCAGAAGGACGAGGAGCTTTCCGTCGCCTGTTCCAGAATATTCAGGATCGTGGACCGGTCGCCTCTGTCATAGGCCCTGACAAGGTCGATGATGCCGCAGGGATTGCGCCGCAGTCCGAGGAGGGCGGCGGTTTTGGAACCTATCATGAAGGCGCCGCTGGAAAGGTCGCAGCGCCACGGCTCCACCAGGCAGCCCGCCTGCGAGACGCGGCGGGTCCAGGCTCTGTGCGTCTCCGGACTCAAAGGCTTTATGGCTCCGGATCCCGGTGTCATGAAGTTCAGCATATCGCTCAGTCCCCAAACTCGCGCTCGATCTGCTGCGTAACTTATACGCGTAAACGGTAAGATATACAATCACGGCATTGTGATCGCAGCTTTGGCGCAGGAACGCATCCAACGCCGCAATGTTCCGGAAGCCCGCACGCGCGCGGTCTCGCGGCTTGTCGCCGCCCTTGCCGCCCCTGCCATGATCCGGTAGGGAAGGCACCGACCAAGCTTGAAGTCCGGAATGCTTTCAATGAATGAAAAACAGAAGAAAACGCAGAAGCTCAGGGCACGCCTGCCGCGCGGCTTCGTCGACCGGTCGGCCGCGGACATTCGCGCCGTCGACGAGATGATCGCGAAAATCCGCGAGGTCTATGAACGCTACGGCTTCGATCCGGTGGAAACGCCGCTTTTCGAATATACCGACGCGCTCGGCAAGTTCCTGCCCGACAGCGACCGGCCGAATGAAGGCGTCTTTTCGCTGACCGACGACGACGACCAGTGGCTGAGCCTGCGCTACGATCTGACCGCGCCTCTCGCACGTCACGTGGCCGAGAATTTCAACGAAATCCAGCTTCCCTATCGTACCTATCGCGCCGGTTACGTTTTCCGCAACGAGAAGCCGGGCCCGGGCCGCTTCCGCCAGTTCATGCAGTTCGATGCCGACACGGTCGGTGCCGCCGGCGTGCAGGCCGATGCCGAAATGTGCATGATGATGGCCGACACGATGGAGGCGCTCGGCATTGCCCGCGGCGATTACGTGATCCGCGTCAACAACCGCAAGGTCCTCGACGGCGTCCTGGAGGCGATCGGTCTCGGCGGAGTCGAGCAGACGAATACGCGGCTGACGGTGCTGCGCGCCATCGACAAGCTCGACAAGTTCGGTCCGGAAGGCGTGCGGCTGTTGCTGGGCGAAGGGCGCAAGGACGAGAGCGGCGACTTCACCAAGGGCGCCGGGCTCAACGAGGAGCAGATCGGCAAAATCCTGTTCTTCGTTGGGATCACCGACTATGCCAGGAGCGCGGACGAACTGGCGGCGCTCGTCGCCGGAACGGCTCGCGGCGCCGAGGGCGTCAACGAGTTGAACACGATCCGCGGTCTCGTACTCAGCGCCGGCTACGAGGCGGACCGCATCAAGATCGACCCGTCGGTGGTGCGCGGCCTCGAATATTATACCGGCCCGGTCTTCGAAGCGGAGTTGCAGTTCGCCGTCACCAATGAAAAGGGCGAGAAGGTCGTCTTCGGCTCCGTCGGCGGCGGCGGCCGCTACGACGGCCTCGTGTCGCGCTTCATGGGACAGCCGGTGCCGGCGACCGGCTTCTCGATCGGCGTTTCGCGGCTGATGACCGCACTCAAGAATCTCGGCAAGCTGGGCGCCGAACAGGTCACCGCTCCGGTTGTCGTTTGCGTGATGGATCGCGATATCGAAAGCATGGGGCGCTACCAGCGCTTCGTGCAGGATCTTCGCCATGCCGGGATCCGCGCCGAAATGTACCAGGGCAACAAGAAGAACTTCGGCGATCAGCTCAAATATGCCGACCGTCGGGGATCGCCGATCGCCGTGATCCAGGGGGGTGACGAGCGCGCCTCCGGCGTCGTGCAGATCAAGGACCTGATCGAAGGCAAGCGGCTCTCGGGCGAGATCGAGGATAATGTCGCCTGGCGCGAGGCGCGTGTCGCGCAGGTTTCCGTTCCGGAAGGCGAACTCGTCGCGAAGGTACGCCAAATTCTGGCGGAACAGGCCGAGGACCGGAAAAGGGCGGGCTGACCGCAATGCCTCTGATCAACCTTCCCGCCTTTGCCGGCGACCTCCTTGCGGACTTCGAGCGCCGGAACACGCTGCGCGTCGATACGCCGGTCATCCAGCCGGCGGAGCCTTTCCTCGATATGGCCGGCGAAGATCTGCGCCGGCGCATCTTCATGACCGAGAGCGAGACCGGCGAGAGCCTTTGCCTGCGCCCCGAGTTCACCATTCCCGTCTGCCTCCGGCATATCGAGACCGCAACCGGCACGCCGCAGCGCTACGCCTATCTGGGCGAGGTGTTCCGGCAGCGCCGCGAAGGATCGAGCGAATTCTATCAGGCGGGCATCGAAGACCTTGGCGATCCGGATACGGCCGCTGCCGACGCCCGCGTGGTCGGCGACGCGATGTTCGTCCTCGCCAACCGATTGCCGGGCGAGCGGCTGGAAGTGACGCTCGGCGACCAGTCGGTGTTCGAAGCGGTGATTGCAGCCTGCGGCCTGCCCGGGGGCTGGCAGAAGCGCCTCATCCATGCCTTCGGCGATCAAAAGCAGTTGGAACGGCTCCTGGCGGCGCTCGCCGATCCGAAGTCGCCCGGCGTCTTCGGTCACGACGTCGAGCGCGTCGCGGCGCTCGGCATGCTCGAGGACGAAGAACGGCTCGTCGCCCATATCGGCGAAACGATGAAGGCGACCGGCTATTCGACCAATGCGGGCCGCTCGCCCCGCGACATAGCGCGGCGCCTGAAGGAAAAGGTCGAACTCGCCGCCACCCGGCTGGACAAGGCAGCGCTCGGCGTCATGCGCGCCTTCCTGGCTCTCGATCTGCCGCTCGCCGATGCTCCGGCGGCGCTCCACCGCTTCGCCGGCAAGGCGCGCCTGAAGATCGATGATGCGCTGGCGCTTTTCGACGCGCGCGTGGCCGCGCTTGCAAGGGCCGGCGCCGATCCCGGTCTGATGCGCTACCGCGCCGCCTTCGGACGGCCGCTTGATTACTACACCGGGCTCGTCTTCGAAATCGGGGTCGAAGGCACGCCGGCGGTGCTCGCCGGCGGCGGCCGGTTCGACCGCCTCCTAACCTTGCTCGGCGCCCGCGAGCATATTCCGGCCGTCGGCTTTTCCCTCTGGCTCGACCGGATAGAACAGGCGATCGCTGCGGGGAGGGCGGAATGACCGTCACCATTGCGCTGCCCTCCAAGGGGCGAATGAAAGATGAGGCCTCGGCGATCTTCGAACGCGCCGGGATGAAGATTGCGGCGGTCGGCAGCGACCGGTCCTATCGGGGCCGCGTTGAAGGATGGAACGACGTCGAGATCGCCTATTTGTCGGCCTCGGAAATCGCCCGTGAGATCGGCAGCGGCGCGGTCGATTTCGGCGTCACGGGCGAGGACCTCGTGCGCGAAGGCCTGGCGGACGCCGATGCCCGTGTCGACTTCGCCGCCCGGCTCGGCTTCGGTCACGCCGATGTGGTCGTCGCGGTTCCCGAGATCTGGTATGACGTCGACACCATGGCCGACCTCGGCGATGTCGCCGCGGACTTCCGCGCGCGTCACGGCCGGCGGCTTGCGATCGCCACCAAATACTGGCGTCTGACGCAGCATTTCTTCTCGGGCAGCCACGGCATCCAGCTCTACCGCATCGTCGAGAGCCTGGGAGCGACCGAAGGCGCGCCGGCATCCGGCTCAGCCGACATCATCGTCGACATCACCTCGACGGGCTCGACGCTCAAGGCCAACCATCTGAAGATCCTTTCGGACGGCGTGATCCTGCGCTCCGAGGCCTGCCTGGTGCGGGCGCGCAAGGCCACCCACGAGGGTAATCCCGTGATCGACCGGATCGTTGCTGCCGTGCGGGCCGTGCTCTGAGCGCGAGGACGGCGAAGGTGAAGGCCGGCAAATTTGCCTTCGACCCTGACAAATGCAACCGGCGCTCCCTATGTTGGGGCGGCAGACACCCTTTCGATTTCCCACCTAGAGGCATCCGTCATGGCTGATCTTTCCTCGTTTCCGATCACGGCTCGCTGGCCGGCGAAAAATCCCGATATCATCCAGCTCTATTCGCTTCCGACGCCGAATGGCGTGAAGGTCTCGATTGCCCTCGAAGAACTGGGCCTGGCCTATGAGGCGCACCGCATTTCCTTCGATACCAACGAGCAGAAGTCGCCCGAATTCCTGTCGCTCAATCCGAACGGCCGCATTCCGGCGATCATCGATCCGAACGGACCGGACGGAAAGCCGATCGGCCTGTTCGAATCCGGCGCGATCCTGATCTATCTTGCGGAAAAGACCGGCAAACTCCTTCCGGCGGACGCGGCCCGCCGCTACGAGACGCTGTGCTGGGTCATGTTCCAGATGGGCGGCATCGGACCGATGTTCGGGCAGTTCGGCCATTTCTTCAAATTTGCCGCCGACAAGGTCGCCAACAACCCCTATCCCGTTCAACGCTATCGCGACGAAGCGAAGCGTCTTCTCGGCGTCCTCGAAGCGCGGCTCGAGGGCCGTCAATGGCTGATGGGGGAGGAATACACCATCGCCGACATCGCGACCTATCCCTGGGTGGAAGGGGCGCGGAAGTTCTATGGTGGCGCCGAGGTGCTCGACTATAAGAGCTTCCCGAATGTCATGGACTGGGTGGATCGCGGCCTGGCACGCCCTGCGGCCCAGAAGGGCATGGAGATCCCGCGCAAGGAGTAGATCAAGAGCGCGGAGCCTTCCGGCCGGAGATTGACCGGACGCCGGCCGGGAGGATAGCGATGAGCAGAGACGATTGAGGTGGAGCAGGTGTCGGGAAGACTTGTTGTTGTCGGTGGCGGTCAAGCCGCATTCGCTTTGGTCGCCAAGCTTCGCGCCCTCAAGGACATGCGTCCGATCACCGTCGTCGCCGCCGAAGCGAGCCTGCCCTACCAGCGGCCGCCGCTCTCCAAGAAATACCTGTTGCGCGAAATGACCCTCGATCGCCTGCTTTACCGGCCGGAGGCCTGGTATGCGGAGCACGAGATCGACATTCGCCTTTCCACGACGGTGACGCGGGTCGATCGTCTCGCAAAGCAGGTAGCGCTGAGCGACGGCTCGATGCTCACCTATGAGACGCTTGCCTTCGCGACCGGCGCCACGCCGCGCCGGCTGCCGGCTGCGGTGGGCGGCGATCTCGCGGGCGTTTTCGTCGTGCGCGATTTCCGGGATGCCGACCGGCTGGCAGAGGAGATGCAGCCCGGCCGGCGGGTGCTGGTCGTCGGTGGCGGCTATATCGGCCTCGAGGCTGCGGCGGTTGCCCGGACTTCGGGGCTTGAGGTCACGGTCATCGAAATGGCCGATCGGATCCTTCAGCGCGTCGCCTCCGCCGCCACCTCGGCGATCGTCCGCGAAATCCACCGCTCTCACGGCGTCGACATACGTGAGCGCACCGGGCTCCATCGTCTGATCGGCGACAACGGCCGCGTGACGGCGGCGGAACTCTCCGACGGCTCCGTCATTCCCGTCGACATCGTGATCGTCGGCATCGGCGTGGCGGCGAATGATGCGCTGGCGCACGAAGCCGGCATCGAAACCGCAAATGGCATTGTCGTCGACAGCCATGGCCGGACCTCCGATCCAACGATCGTCGCCATGGGCGACTGCGCCGTCCTGCCGTGGGACGGCATGCGCATCCGCCTCGAATCCGTGCAGAATGCCGTCGATCAGGCGGAAGCGGTTGCCGCGGTTCTTGCGGGCAGCACCGATCCCTACGACCCGAAGCCATGGTTCTGGTCCGACCAGTACGACGTCAAACTGCAGATCGCCGGCTTCGGCCTCGGCCACGACGAAACGCTCGTCCGCCAGGGCCAGCGCCAGGGCAGCGTCTCGGTCTGGTATTTCCGCCAGGGCAAACTGATCGCGGTCGATGCGATCAACGACGCCAAGGCGTATGTGACGGGGAAGAAGCTTCTCGAGGCGGGGGCCACGCCGGACCGTTTGCTGCTCGCGGATCCGCAGGTCGACCTGAAGGCATTGCTTGTATAGTAGCCGCGATGCCGCCGTCTGCGCTGCAACTAGGGCATATACCATCTGATCCTCTCGCGGGACCATTGCCTTGGGGCAGACAAGCGGTCTTGACTTCACATGCACAAACGATGCCACGGGCAGAACGCAGAAGCGGAAGCGAGAGCCCGCCGCAAATATTCTCCCCCACAAGGGGGAGACGACAAGCGGCTTGACCTTCACCTATCCCGAACGATCCCGTCGGCAGACTGCATAACTGGAAGCGAGAGCCAGCCGGATTTCTCCGCGGCAACGGCCCCTCCCGAGGGCCAGACGTAGCAGCCAACTTATATTTCCGCGGATTGTGGCGGGGGCCGGAGCAATAAGACCTACGGAAACCAAATGGAAGCGGTAAGCGCCGAACATGGAAACCGCTGGCGGCCTTCGCGATCTCTGCTTCGTGGCCGGCGGCGTTAAAACAAAAAGGGCGGCTCGAGAGCCGCCCTTCAGATCCGGATGGATCGTGCTAAGGCTGTCGCCTTATCACATCATGTCCATTCCACCCATTCCGCCCATGCCGCCAGGCATTGCCGGAGCGTCCTTCTTCGGCAGTTCGGCGATCATGGCTTCGGTGGTGATGAGCAGCGAAGCAACCGAGGCTGCGTCCTGAAGCGCGGTGCGAACGACCTTGACCGGGTCGATGATGCCCATGGCGATCATGTCGCCATACTCGCCGGTCTGAGCGTTGTAGCCGAAGTCGTCGGTGTTCTTCTCGAGGATCTTGCCGACAACGATGGAGGCTTCGTCGCCAGCGTTTTCAACGATCTGACGGGCCGGAGACTGCAGAGCGCGGCGAACGATGTTGACGCCGGCGTCCTGATCGTCGTTCTCACCCTTGACGGTGATCTTGACGGAAGAACGCAGCAGGGCAACGCCGCCGCCCGGTACGATGCCTTCCTGAACGGCAGCGCGCGTCGCGTTGAGGGCGTCGTCGATGCGGTCCTTCTTTTCCTTCACTTCGACTTCCGTCGCACCGCCGACGCGGATGACAGCGACGCCGCCGGCGAGCTTGGCAAGGCGCTCCTGCAGCTTCTCACGGTCGTAGTCGGAGGTGGTTTCTTCGATCTGGGCCTTGATCTGAGCGACGCGGCCTTCGATGTCGGACTTCTGGCCGGCGCCGTCGACGATCGTCGTGTTTTCCTTGGTGATCGAAACCTTCTTAGCGCGGCCGAGCATGTCGAGCGTGACGCTTTCGAGTTTGATGCCGAGGTCTTCCGAGATCACCGTGCCGCCCGTCAGGATGGCGATGTCTTCGAGCATGGCCTTGCGGCGGTCGCCGAAGCCCGGGGCCTTGACGGCAGCGATCTTCAGGCCGCCACGCAGCTTGTTGACGACGAGCGTTGCGAGTGCTTCGCCTTCGACGTCTTCAGCGATGATGAGGAGCGGCTTGCCGGTCTGCACGACGGCTTCGAGAACCGGGAGCATCGCCTGGAGGTTGGAGAGCTTCTTCTCGTGCAGGAGAATGAAAGCGTCTTCGAGGTCGGCGACCATCTTTTCCGGGTTGGTGACGAAGTAGGGCGACAGGTAGCCGCGGTCGAACTGCATGCCTTCGACGACTTCCAGCTCGGTCTCGGCGGTCTTGGCTTCTTCAACCGTGATGACGCCTTCGTTGCCGACCTTCTGCATCGCTTCCGCAATGTCGAGACCGATCTGCTTTTCGCCGTTTGCCGAGATCGTGCCGACCTGGGCGACTTCGTCCGAGGTGTTGATCTTCTTGGCCTTGGCGAGCAGGTCCTTGACGACTTCGGCGACAGCCAGGTCGATACCGCGCTTCAGGTCCATCGGGTTCATGCCGGCGGCAACGGCCTTCGCGCCTTCGCGAACGATCGCCTGGGCGAGAACGGTTGCAGTCGTCGTGCCGTCACCGGCAATGTCGTTGGTCTTCGAAGCGACTTCGCGGACCATCTGGGCGCCCATGTTCTCGAACTTGTCTTCGAGTTCGATCTCCTTGGCGACCGAAACGCCGTCCTTGGTGATGCGCGGCGCGCCGAACGACTTGTCGATAACGACGTTGCGGCCCTTCGGGCCGAGCGTCACCTTGACTGCGTCGGCGAGGATGTCGACGCCGCGCAGCATCTTTTCGCGCGCGCTGCGGCCGAACTTGACTTCTTTAGCTGCCATTTTGAAAGCTCCTGGTTTCGAAATTCCGGAACTGGTCCGGTTTCAAATTGCGGAAGTTTGAAGGGTTGCCGGCGATCAGCCGATGACACCCATGATGTCGGCTTCCTTCATGATCAGAAGGTCTTCGCCGTTGATCTTGACTTCGGTGCCGGACCACTTGCCGAACAGGATGCGGTCGCCAGCCTTCACGTCGAGCGGAACAACCTTGCCGCTTTCGTCACGGGCACCCGAACCGACAGCCACGATTTCGCCTTCCTGCGGCTTTTCCTTAGCGGTGTCCGGAATGATGATGCCGCCCTTGGTCTTTTCTTCAGACTCGACGCGGCGGACGACAACGCGGTCGTGCAGCGGACGGAAATTGGTGCTTGCCATTGTCTAATCCCTCGATCAAATGACACTGCGGGTCACGGATGGACCCGCCAGATGGGTGTTAGCACTCATATCAAGCGAGTGCTAGCGCCAGCCGAGATAAGGCTGGCCGTGAAATGAGTCAAGGATAGGCTCCGAGATTTTTTGCCGGCCATGATCGTTGACAGACCGGCCGCACTTTTGTTTGATGAGTGCCATGGGGTAAGCGAATACCTCACGAGGCGCCATGCCGGAATTTCGCGTCCGCTAACGATCTAAAGGACGTCGTATCATGGCATCGTTCAACTCCATCTCATCCGAAAAACTCGCTCGTCTCGTTGGTACTCCCAAGGCGCCCGTCGTCATCGATGTGCGCGATGACGACGACTTCGCAGCCGATCATCATCTCGTGCCGGGCTCCTTCCATCGCGGCCATGTTCACGTGCCGCAATGGGCCGAGGAATACCGCGGCGGCTGGGTTGTCGTGCTCTGCAAGCACGGCGGCAAACTCAGCGAGGGTGCCGCCGCATGGCTGCGTCATGCAGGCGCGGCTGCGGAGATACTCGACGGCGGTATCGAAGCGTGGCGGGCCGCGGGACTGCCGCTCGTTCCGGTCGCAAGCCTTCCGAATGCAGACCCTTCGGGGGGATCCGTCTGGGTGACCCGATCGCGGCCGAAGATCGACCGCATAGCCTGCCCCTGGCTGATCCGGCGCTTCGTCGACCCGCGTGCCCGGTTTCTTTATGTCACGCCGGCGGAGGTCGAGGCGGTCGGCGAGCGCTTCGGTGCGACGCCGTTCGACATCGAGGGCGTCTTCTGGAGTCATCGCGGCGAGGAATGCACCTTCGACACGATGGTCAAGGAATTCGGTCTCTCGTTCCCCGCGCTGGAGCACGTCGCCCGTATCGTCCGCGGCGCCGACACGGACAGGCGCGAACTGGAACCGGAGGCGGCGGGGCTGCTTGCCGTTTCACTCGGCCTATCGCGCATGTATGCCGATGATCTCGAACAGCTCGAGGCGGGGATGACGATCTATGATGCGCTCTATCGCTGGGCGCGTGATGCGACGCAGGAAAAGCACGACTGGGTATCGCATGGCGGAAAGGGGAAAAGGCCATGAACGGAGGGACAGCCGTGGAAGCCGCGCCCGCCTTCCCGCCGCGGCTTGTTTGATTACCACATCCCTGGAAGAGGCGAGACTGCAGGATCCGTTTCCTGCCAAAGGAAACATGCAATAGGCCGCGCAGTCGGCACTCGAGGAATTCAAGCGCATCGGCATGCGCGCCGACAAAACCGACCGGAGCTTCAACGCGCCGCTTCCCGGAATTGCTTTAAAATCCTTGGGAAGTGCCGCGTTTTTCTCGGCGTAAGGCTTGTATTCTTGCCCCTTCCTTGCGATGTCAGCCGGAAAGCCGAGTTTGCAGGAAGCCAGCATGGCCGTCAGGATCAACAGTTTTCGGGAAATCGCCGGTCGCTACGACGTTGTCCTTTGCGACGTCTGGGGTGTGCTTCACAACGGCATTCAAGCCTTTGCATCCGCCTGCGAAGCGCTGGCCGAGGCGCGCGCCCAGGGGCTCACCGTCGTTCTCATCACCAATTCACCCCGGCCGCATCCGGGCGTCACGGTGCAGATCCGCGGCCTCGGCGTCCCCGACGAAGCCTATGACCGTATCGTCACTTCCGGGGACGTGACGCAGGCGCTGATTGCGGCGGCCGACAAACGCATCTTCTTTATCGGGGCGGACCGGGATCTGCCGCTGCTTGAAGGGCTCGGCACCGAGATCGTATCCGCCGACGAGGCCGAGACAATCGTCTGCGCCGGCTTCTACGATGACGAGACCGAGACGCCCGAGCACTACCGCGCGACGCTGACGGGGCTCGCCAAGCGGAAAATACCGTTCATCTGCGCCAACCCCGATCTTGTCGTGGAGCGCGGACATAGGCTCATCCCCTGTGCCGGTGCCATCGCCAAACTCTATGAAGAGCTCGGCGGCGAGGCCCGCATTGCCGGCAAGCCCTATATCGCGATCTATCGCGCCGCTCTCGCGGAGGCCAAGGCCGCCAGGGGTGCCTTCGACCTTTCGCGCGTCATCGCCATCGGCGACGGGATGCCGACCGACGTCAAGGGCGCACAGGATGCCGGCTTCGACCTGCTCTACATCAGCGCGGGCATCCATGCGCAAGAATACATGCACGAAAGCCGGACCGACGAAGCAAGGCTCATGGCCTTTCTGAGGCAGAATGGGGCCCAGCCGAAATGGTGGATGCCGCGGCTGGCATGACGGGACGATCGGCATGACCGTTTTTCACCGCAACGAGACCCGCGATCCGCTGCCCGAACATCTTCGCGGCGGTGTGGTCGCGATCGGCAATTTCGACGGCGTGCACCGCGGCCATCAGTCGGTGCTGAACCGCGCGCTGGAGGAGGCCGTGAAGCGGGCCGTTCCGGCGCTCGTGCTCACCTTCGAGCCGCATCCGCGTACCGTGTTCCGGCCCGACACGCCGGTATTCCGCCTCACCCCGGCACCGCTGAAAGCCCGCATCCTCGAGGGAATGGGCTTTGGGGCCGTCATCGAATATCCCTTCGACCGGAGCTTTTCGGAGCTTTCGGCCTCCGACTTCATTCATAGCATCCTGCGCGAATGGCTGCACGCCTCCCATGTCGTCACCGGTTTCGATTTCCATTTCGGCAAGGGGCGGGAAGGCGGGCCGGCCTTCCTGATGGCGGCCGGGGAGCGCGAGGGATTCGGCGTGACGCTCGTGGATGCCTTCCGCGACGAAAACGCCGCCGTGATTTCCTCGAGTTTCATTCGCTCCCTGCTCGCCGACGGCGACGTTCCGCACGCGGCCGGGCTGCTTGGCTATCGCTATACGGTCGAAGCCGAAGTCATCGACGGCAAGAAGCTCGGCCGCACGCTCGGCTATCCGACCGCGAACATGCGCCTGCCGCCAGAGGCGGAGCTGAAAAGCGGCATCTATGCGGTGCGTTTCCGCAGGGCGGACGGGTCGCTCCATGACGGTGTCGCAAGCTTCGGCCGTCGCCCGACCGTCGACAGCGACGGCGAAGCCCTGCTGGAGACCTTCGTTTTCGATTTCTCCGCGGATCTCTACGGCGAGATCTGCGCCGTATCCTTCTTCGGCCGATTGCGCGACGAACTCAAGTTCGACGGTCTGGAGCCATTGATGGTCCAGATGCGCAAGGACGAGAGCGAGGCGCGCGCGCTGCTTGCGGGCGTCCAGCCCCTGAGCGGGATCGACCGCAGGCTCAATTTCGCCTGAGCGGCGCCAGGGCCCTGTGCCACCCGATACGTCAAAGAATTCGGGCATGTGCGGCCGGCGGACCTTTTCAAAAGGCGGAAAACGCCTTAAAGAACCGGCCACATGACCCGGATCCATCGAGTGATCATCGATCAGCGAATTATTGGCCCGGCTTTCCGCGCGCTCTAGTCTGCGCCGGAAGGTCCGGGATTTCGGCGTTTCAACGCCCCCATTCATCTTCGAGATTACCGAACCCTTCCGCCTGCGTGACTGCCCCGCGCGGAAAAGACGAATGCGAAAACCATGACCGAGACCGCTGAAAAGATCGACTATTCTTCCACTCTCTACCTGCCGCAGACGGACTTTCCGATGCGGGCCGGCCTGCCGCAGAAGGAGCCGGAGACCGTCGCCCGCTGGCAGAAGATGGAGCTTTACAAAAAGCTCCGCGCGTCCGCTGCCGGCCGCGAGAAGTTCGTCCTGCACGACGGCCCGCCCTATGCCAACGGCAACATCCATATCGGCCACGCGCTGAACAAGATCCTCAAGGATGTGATCAACCGCTCGTTCCAGATGCGCGGTTTCGACGCCAATTACGTGCCGGGCTGGGACTGCCACGGTCTTCCGATCGAATGGAAGATCGAGGAGAAGTATCGCGAGAAAGGCAAGAACAAGGACGAGGTACCGGTCAACGAGTTCCGTAAGGAATGCCGTGAATTCGCCAGCGGCTGGATCGGGATCCAGACCGAGGAGTTCAAGCGCCTCGGCATCGAGGGCGACTTCGAAAACCCCTACACCACGATGAACTTCCACGCGGAAGCGCGCATCGCCGGCGAGCTGATGAAGATCGCCAGATCCGGTCAGCTCTATCGCGGCTCGAAGCCGGTCATGTGGTCCGTCGTCGAGCGGACCGCACTTGCCGAGGCCGAGGTCGAATATGCCGACGTCGAAAGCGACATGATCTGGGTGAAGTTCCCGGTGACCGAGGGGCCCGAAGCGCTTGCCGGCGCCTTTGTCGTCATCTGGACGACGACCCCCTGGACGATCCCCGGCAACCGCGCGATCGCCTATTCGTCGCGATACGCCTATGGGCTCTATGAGGTCGCGACCGCCGAGAACGACTACGGCCCGCAGCCGGGCGAGAAGCTGATCTTCGCCAAGCGGCTGGCGGACGAGTCGGCGGCCAAGGCGAAGGTCACGTTCAATTTCGTGCGCGATATCGAAGCGGGCGAACTGGCGGCGATCACCTGCGCCCACCCGCTCCATGGCCTGGGCGGAGGCTACGCTTTCAGCGTGCCGCTCCTTGACGGCGAGCACGTCACCGACGATGCCGGCACCGGCTTCGTCCACACGGCGCCGAGCCATGGTCGCGAAGACTTCGAGGCCTGGATGGACAATGTGCGTCTCCTCGAGGAACGCGGCATCTCGTCCACCATCCCGTTTCCGGTCGACGATGCCGGCTATTTCACCGCCGACGCCCCCGGTTTCGGTCCGGATGCGGAAGGCGGCGCCGGCCGCGTCATCGACGACAAGGGCAAGAAGGGTGACGCCAATGAGCGCGTCATCAAGGCTCTGATCGGCCGCCACGCGCTCTTCGCGCGCGGCCGGTTGAAGCATTCCTATCCGCATTCCTGGCGGTCGAAGAAACCGGTCATCTTCCGCAACACGCCGCAATGGTTCGTCACCATGGACAAGGATTTCGGCGACGGCACGACGCTGCGCTCGCGCGCGTTGAACGCGATCGACGAAACCCGTTTCGTGCCCGGCGCCGGCCAGAACCGTCTCCGGGCGATGATCGAGCAGCGCCCCGACTGGGTGCTTTCGCGCCAGCGCGCCTGGGGTGTGCCGATCGCGATCTTCGCCGACGATGAGGGCGAAATCCTCGTGGACGACGAGGTCAATGCCCGCATCCTCGACGCCTTCGAGAAGGAAGGAGCGGACGCTTGGTTCGCAGAAGGCGCGAAAGAGCGCTTCCTCGGCAACGACCACGATCATGCCCGCTGGCACCAGGTCACGGACATCCTGGACGTATGGTTCGATTCCGGGTCGACCCACACCTTCACGCTCGAGGACCGTCCGGACCTGAAATGGCCGGCCGACGTCTATCTCGAAGGGTCCGACCAGCACCGCGGCTGGTTCCATTCCTCGCTGCTCGAAAGCTGCGCGACGCGCGGCCGCGCGCCCTACAACGCCGTCATCACCCATGGCTTCACCATGGATGAGAAGGGCGAGAAGATGTCGAAGTCGAAGGGCAATACCGTCACGCCCCAGGAGGTGATGAAGGATGCCGGCGCCGACATCCTGCGCCTCTGGGTCATGACGACGGACTATTGGGAAGACCAGCGCCTCGGCAAGACCATCATCCAGACGAACATCGACGCATACCGCAAGCTGCGCAACACGATCCGCTGGATGCTCGGCACGCTCGCCCACGACAAGGGCGAGGTCGTAGCGCTTTCCGACATGCCGGAGCTCGAACGGCTGATGCTGCATCGCCTTGCCGAACTCGACCGGCTGGTGCGCGAAGGTTACGATGCCTTCGACTTCAAGAGGATTGCCCGGGCGCTCATCGATTTCTCGAATGTCGAACTCTCGGCTTTCTATTTCGATATCCGCAAGGATGCGCTTTATTGCGACGCACCGTCGTCGCTGCGCCGCCGCGCGGCCCTGCAGGTCATCCGCACGCTTTTCGATTGCCTGGTGACCTGGCTTGCACCCATGCTGCCCTTCACCGCCGAGGAGGCCTGGCTTTCGCGCAACCCGCAAGCCGTCTCCGTCCATCTCGAACAGTTCCCAACGGTCCCGGCGGAATGGCGCAACGACGCGCTGGCCGAGAAATGGCGGAAGATCCGCGAAGTCCGCAAGGTGGTGACCGGCGCGCTCGAGATCGAGCGCAAGGAAAAGCGCATCGGCTCTTCGCTGGAGGCGGCGCCGGCCGTCCATGTCGCCGATCCGGATCTGCTCCAGGCGCTCAACGGCCAGGACTTCGCCGAGATCTGCATCACCTCGGCAATCGAAGTCGACGGCGGCGATGGCCCGGAGGATGCGTTCAGGCTGCCGGACGTCGCCAAAGTCAGCGTCGTACCGAAACTCGCCGAGGGCCGCAAATGCGCCCGCTCCTGGCGAATCACCACCGATGTCGGCTCCGATCCGCTCTATCCGGACGTCTCCGCGCGCGACGCGGCTGCCCTGCGGGAGCTCGGCTTCAAGCCGTAATCGATCGGTTTACCGGGTGAATTGCACTCAGGCTCTTCATCCGGTAAAACCTGCCCGAAATTTGGCGGTTTTTTCCGCCATGGGGCGCTGAATGGCCGCATCATGTGAGACGCGGCCGGCTGGAAGGAATCTCATGGGAATGACGCGAGAGTTGCGAGTGGCCGCCGGCATTGCCGCCATCCTGGCGGGAGGCCTGGTGCTTTCCGGCTGCATCGGCGGCCCGACCTATGGCACGGACAAGACGGCTGGCGAGCATTTGCTCGACGATCTCGGCAGCGCGGTCAGCCTCGCTCCCGCGAAGAAGGATCCGGTCAAGTATCAGCCGCGCCCCGGTTTGGTGCTGCCGCCGCAACAGCAGCAGACCGCTCTTGTCGAGCCGCAGCAGTCGCTTGCAAGCCGCGAGGCCAACCCGGCCTGGGTCGAGTCTCCCGAAGAGACGCGCGCGCGTCTGCGCGACGAGGCGGACGCCAACAAGAACGATCCCAACTACGTCTCGCCGCTGGCAAAAGCGAATGCCAACGGCCGCCGCCTTTCCGCCAAGGAGCAGCAGGAGGCCTATCGCCAGGCGCGCAAGATCGAGCAGGGCGCCTACTCGGACAAGCGCCGCTTCCTGAGCGACCCGCCGCTCGAATACCGTCGACTGCCGGAGGGCTCCGAAGTCGATCTCGGGGAACCGGAGAAGGACAAGGAGCGCCGCCGCAAGAAGGAGGCGCAGATCAAGAACTCCGGAAGCAAGTGGTACTGGCCGTTTTAGAGCGGAATGAGAAAGTGCGCGCGGTTCCGCTCGCATCCAAGTTTTGGAATTGGTCCTAAGCCATGGCTATCAGCATTCGCGATGCCGTTCCCGGTGACGCTGCGACGATCCTCCGTTTCATTACGGAACTCGCAACTTATGAAAAGGCGCCGCACGAGGTCGAGGCGACCGTCGAGCGCGTGCACGAGTCGCTCTTCGGAGCCGATGCCGTCGCGCGCGCCGTGATCTGCGAGGCCGACGGCAAGCCCGCGGGCTTTGCCATCTGGTTCTTCAGCTATTCCACCTGGCAGGCGCGCAAGGGGCTTTACCTGGAGGATCTTTACGTCTCGCCGGAGTTTAGGGGCTCGGGCGCCGGCAAGGCGCTCCTGAAGCACCTGGCGCGGACGGCAGTCGCGGAAGGCTGCGGCCGCTTCGAATGGAGCGTGCTTGACTGGAACGAGCCCGCCATCCGCGTCTATGAGGCCGTCGGGGCGGAGCCCATGTCGGAATGGACGCGTTACCGGCTCGCCGGCAAGGGGCTGGAAGCGTTCGCAGCGGACTGACACTTCACGCGCTCCCGGGGAAAACGCTACCCCGAAGTGCTTTTAACGCCGGCCGGCGAAGAATTCGCGCAGAATGTCGGCGGCCTCCCGCTCGGCAAGACCGGAATAGACATCCGGCACGTGGTGGCAGGTGGGAGAAGCATAGAACCTGACGCCGTTGTCGACCGCGCCGCCTTTCGGATCCTCCGCGCCATAATAGAGGCGGCGGATGCGAGCGAAGGAGATCGCGGCCGCACACATGGTGCAGGGCTCGAGAGTGACATAGAGGTCGGCTCCCGAAAGACGCTCGTCGCCGACGGCCGCCGCGGCGTGGCGGATGGCCTCGATCTCCGCATGGGCGGTGATGTCGTTGAGTTCGCGGGTGCGGTTTCCTGCAGCGGCGATCATCTTGCCGTCGAGCACGATGACGGCGCCGATCGGCACTTCGCCGCGTGCCGCCGCTTTTCGGGCCTCCTGAAGGGCCGCCTGCATGAAGCGCGCCGTTTCTGCCATTGTTCGTTCGACAATTTCCTCTTAACCCACGGCCTACGACCTGATAGGACAGCCGCAAAAGGCAGGCAACACAAATGACATCCAAAGACAAGCCCACGAGGCCCGGCGGCAAGGCCAAGGGTCGCGACAAGAAACCTCATTCCGGCAGCGAGAAGCCTGCGGCACGGGCAGCCGGCAGTGGTCCGGCGGCGCCCACCGGTGCGGACGAGCCGCAGCGCATTTCGAAGATCCTGTCACGCGCAGGCGTCGCATCGCGTCGCGACGTCGAGCGGATGATCATGGAAGGGCGGGTGAGCCTCAATGGCGTCGTGCTCGACACGCCGGTCGTCAATGCGACGCTCGCCGACAGGATCGAGGTCGACGGCCATCCGATCCGCGGCATCGAACGGACGCGTCTCTGGCTCTATCACAAGCCGGGCGGCCTCGTGACGACCAATGCCGATCCGGAAGGCCGTCCGACGGTCTTCGAGAACCTGCCCGAAGAACTGCCGCGCGTTCTGTCGGTCGGTCGCCTCGACATCAATACCGAGGGCCTGCTGCTCTTGACGAATGACGGCGGGCTTGCGCGCGTGCTCGAGCTGCCGTCGACCGGCTGGCTGCGCCGCTACCGCGTGCGGGCGCACGGGGAAATCGATCAGGAGGCGCTCGACCGTCTGAAGGAGGGCATCGCGGTAGACGGCGTCCTTTACGGAGCGATCGAGGCGACGCTGGACCGGGTGCAAGGTTCGAACGTCTGGATCACCATGGGCCTGCGGGAAGGCAAGAACCGTGAGATCAAGAATGTCCTCGGCGCGCTCGGCCTCGACGTCAACCGGCTGATCCGCATCTCCTACGGTCCGTTCCAGCTCGGCGAGCTGCCGATCGGCCAGGTTCAGGAAATACGCGGCCGCACGCTGCGCGAACAGCTAGGGCCACGGCTGATAGCCGACTCCAAGGCGAATTTCGACGCGCCGATCTATAACGACCAGCCGGCTGCTGCCGAGCCCGAAGCGGAGCCCGCCGATCACGGCAAGGCGGAATGGGGCAGCAAGCGCGAGAAGGCCGAGGACAAGCGCGAGCGTGCTCTTGCCCGCCTCGATACCCGCCGCGACGATGGTCGCCCGAGCGAACGCGGCCGCAGCCGCGGGAAGCCGGAGGAGCGTCCGGCGCGCCCGCCAGTCCGGCGTAACCGCTCTTCCAACGTCTGGATGGCGCCGGGTGCGCGTCCGACCGTCGAGAAGAAGCCAAAGGCGGCGGAGGACGACCTGTCGCCGAAGGCGGCGCGGCGCGCGCCTGCGGAAGGTAAACGCCGCGACCGCCCGAAGGACGCTGCCGCGAAAGCGGGCGGCTTCGATGCGGAACGCCAGGGCAAGGCCGGTAAATCCGCCGGTCGCAAGGACGCCGCGGGCGCCGGCGGCTTCGAGAGGCGTCGCCCGCTCGAAAGCGCGGAGCGGAAATCCCGCGATCATGGCGACCGTCCGCCGCGCCGGCCCAATGGCGAGCGAGCGGTCCGCCCGGCCGACGACCGCACCTCGTCCGAAGGACGCAAGGAGAGCGCTCGGCCGCCGCGTGGCGAAGGCAAGAAGAGCTTTGCCGGCGACCGGCCACGCGCGAGCGCCGGCGGAAAACCGGTGGCTGCAAAGCCGGCTTCGGGAAAGCCGGCCGCCCATCGTTCGTCCGGCCCGCGTGCCGGAAAGCCCGCCGGCAGCAGACCCGCTGAAGGCAAGCCCGGCGGCCGTCCGGGTGGCGGCAAGCCCGGCGGCCGTCCGGGTGGCGGCAAGCCGCCGGGCAAGGGGCCGCAGGGCAGGGGGAAGTAGGCGGCCGTGCGCATTGTCGGTGGAGAATTCCGCGGCCGCACGCTGGCCGCGCCGAAATCGGACGATATCCGCCCGACCACGGACCGCACGCGCGAGAGCCTGTTCAACATCCTGAGCCACGCCTATCCGGAGGCGCTTGACGGAACGCGCGTTCTCGATCTTTTCGCGGGCACGGGGGCCGTCGGGCTCGAGGCGCTATCGCGCGGTTGCCGGCAGGTTCTCTTCGTCGAGCAAGGGGTCGAGGGACGCGGGCTGCTGCGCATCAATATCGAGGCGCTCGGCCTTCAGGGCCGGGCCAAGATCTTTCGCCGCGACGCGACAGATCTCGGGCCGGTCGGGACGATGGAGCCGTTTCATCTGGTGTTCGCAGATCCGCCCTATGGCAAGGGTCTCGGCGAACGCGCTCTGAGCGCGGCCGCCCGCGGCGGTTGGCTCGTTCCGGGTGCCCTTGCAATCCTGGAGGAGCGCGCGGACGTCCGGCCGCAGTTTTCCGAAAGTTTCGAATCGGTCGATGAACGCGCCTTCGGCGACACGCTGATGCATTTTTTGCGCTTCCGAGGCGCCTGAGATCGGCGCAAAGTCGGCCGGAGCGGCTCAGATTCCGCGTGATCTCGGCCTGCCCGTCGTGCAGGATGGCCGATGACGGAGGTGGCGATGGAGCAGAACCTATCCACGATACGCAAAGCCGCGGGTAGCGAGGGAGAGCCGACCATCGCGCTTGCGCTCGGCGGAGGCGGTGCGCGGGGACTTGCCCACATCCATGTCATCGAGGCGCTCGATGAGATGGGGCTCCGCCCCGCAGTCGTGGCCGGTTCGTCGATCGGCGCCCTCATGGGCGCGGGCGTGGCCGCTGGCATGAGCGGGAAGGAAATCCGCGAACACGTGCTTTCGACCGTCGGCCGGCGTGGGGAGGTGCTCAACCGCCTATGGCGACTGAGGCCGACCAGTCTTGCCGAGGCTGTGGCGAGCGGTTTCCGCGTCGGCCAGTTCAATATAGAGCGCGTGCTGAAGGCCTTCCTGCCCGAGGCGGTGCCTCTCCGCTTCTCGGATCTGGCACTCCCCCTTAAAATCATCGTCACGGACTATTACGGGCAGACGGAGCGGGTATGCGAAAGCGGCGACCTCTACAAGGCGCTCGCTGCCTCCTGCGCCCTGCCGGCGGTCTTCATGCCGGTGAAGATCGACGGCCGCGTGATGATCGACGGCGGCATCTATAATCCGATCCCCTTCGATCACCTGCGCGGACTGGCAGATATCGTCGTCGCCGTCGATGTCGTCGGCGGGCCGGACGGCGACGGCGAGACGATCCCGAGCCGTATCGACAGCCTGTTCGGCGCGACCCAGTTGATGATGCAGTCGATCATCACCATGAAGATGCAGGCCGGCGCACCGGATATTCTCCTGCGTCCCGATGTCGGACGGTTCCGCGTGCTCGATTTCCTGCGCGCCCAGGAACTGCTTGCCGCCACCTGCGGGACCAAGGACGAGGTGAAGCGCGCGCTGGCAGAGCGCATCGATCGGTGGAGGAAAGGGATATAAGGCCGGGCACGAGCTTCCACAGCTGCCCCTCATCCGCCTGCCGGCACCTTCTCCCCGCAGGCGGGGCGAAGGGACTCGCAGCACTGCCTTCGCCACGATGACCGTCGTCGTATCATCGGGCACGTCCTCTCTTTCCGTCAGAACGGGGAGAGGGCTAGGGTGAGGGGCCAATGAACTGTTGGCCGGCGGTGATGCCCTCCGCTTCCTGCGGGACCAGCTGCGCGAGCGTTACGCCGCCGGGATATCGGTTTGCGAGAAATCGCTTCCCTTGAAGAGAAGCGGTTCATTTGTCAGAAAGGCCAGGGCATAGGAAAAACAATCACCGAAATTCAAACCGGCCGGATGACGGCCTTTGCCGAAACGGCGCCAGGCACGGCGGGCCTGGTCCATATGCTCGGCGGTTACCGCAACAATCTCCACGTTTGCCTTGTAAAGCCAAAGATCAAGTTCCGCTCCGGCAGCTTCGCCTAACCGGGTTTCGATTACCATGGCTGCTTCCAGAGCGGTTGCCGCGGAGATGAGCCGAACCGGGTCGTCCGCGATTTTTTCGCGGAAACTTCCGGCCTCCTGTTCATTGAAGGCAATCGCGGCAATGGCGGATGTGTCGATGACCATTATGAGGGGAGTCCATCCTCGTCATAACCGATAATGTCATCGGAGCTGCGACTGTCGAGGACGGGCATGGCATTCCAGCGGCGTTGAATGGCTTCCAGATCCTCCAGAAGAGCCGCGCGCCGGGCAGCGGTGTCGGTTCGGCGCAATCGTTCTTCGAGGGCACGCTTGGTGGCAAGCGTGATGGATTCCCCTGTCCGCCGGGCAAGTGTGCGGGCAAGCTGCTCGGTTTCAGTGTCCTTGATGCTCAGCGCCATCAGATGCTTCCTGGTTCCTGTCGATCTATATTCTACCAGAATGGCGCATTGATATCCAGAACGCACGTCCATATGCGGCAGCAGGGCCGGTCAATGGGTGGTGACGCGGACTTCCTGGGGGTCATGTCGGCCCTGAGATCACTCCGCCTTTTCCAGCGTCTCGTCGGCAAGATCCGCCAGAGCGTCGTCAGGCTGCGTGACTTCACGCTTCGGCTTTACCAGCGGTTCCGGCCGGACGGGCCTTGAATGCAGCATGTCGCGGCCGGCGGTGATGCCCTCCGCTTCCTGGAGCACCAGCCTTGCCTCGTCGCGGCGGCGGATATCGTCCATGATGCCAATGGCTTCATCGCCGTTCACGCCGAGCGCCTCGAGCGTCTTGCGGCCAAAAAGCAGACCCGACTCGAACGTCTCGCGCAATTCGTAGTCGACCCCCCGCGCGCGCAGTTCCAGCGTGTGCTGGCGGTCGTAGGAGCGCGCGAAGATGCGGGCATTCGGGTATTCGGCATGGACGAGATCGATGATCTTGTCCGTGACCTCCTTTTTCTGCGTGCATACGGCGACGATCTTCGCCTTCTCTATCCCGGCCGCCCTCAAGACGTCGAGGCGTGTTCCGTCGCCGAAATAGATGCGGAAGCCGAATGTGGCCGCCTGACGCACGCGCGCCGCGGAATGGTCGATGATCGTTACGTCGCGGCCCCCGGCGAGCAGGATCTGCGAAGCGATCTGGGCGAAGCGGGAAAAACCGATCATCAGCACGTCGGCGCCGGCGCCGGCGCCTTCGAAATCCTCTTCGATTTCCTCGGCCAGTTCGTCCTGCTTGTGCATCAGCCGCCTGGAGAGCATCGCAGCCACCGGCGTCAGCGCCATGGAGAGCGTGACGATTGCGACGAGCAGCGAGGAGGTGGCTTGCGAGAAGACGCCGGCCGCAGCGGCGGCGGTAAAGAGCACGAAGCCGAACTCGCCGCCCTGCGGCAGAAGCAGGCCGATGCGGACGGCGTCGTTATGGCGTGAGCCGGTAGCCCGGCACAGTCCATAAAGGACCAGACTCTTCACCAGCATCAGCACGGGCACCGCGATGATGATGCTCAGCAGGTTCTCCGCCACCACCTGGAGCTCGAGCGACAGGCCGACCGCCATGAAGAAAAGCGCCTGGAGGATACCGCGGAAAGGCTCGATGTCGGCCTCCAGCTCGTGGCGATAGGACGATTCCGCCAGCAATACGCCGGCAAGGAAGGCGCCCATCGCCATGGAAAGGCCGGCGAGCTGCATCATCGTCGCCGCGCCCATGACGACGAGAAGCGCGGCTGCGATCATGACGTCGCGCGCCCCCGTGCGCGCGATCACCTGGAAGAGCGGATTGAGGAGATAACGACCGGCGGCGAAAAGCGCGGCCACGGCGGCGATCGCGATCGCGAAATCCTCGAGCGGCGTGGTCGTGTCCTCCGGCGCTTGCGCCGCCATCAGCGGAATGATGGCAAGCAGAGGCACGATCGCCAGGTCCTGGAGCAGGAGAATGGAGAAGGCGCGTTGGCCGTAGCGCGTGTTGGTATCGTTGTTTTCCTCCAGGATCTGCATGGCGAAGGCCGTGGAAGAAAGCGCCAGGCCGAACCCGGCGACGATGCTGCCGGCGCCTTCGAGAAGACCGCTGAACGCGATCAGGAACGAAAGAACGGCGCCGGTGATCACGACCTGCGCCGTACCGAGACCGAAAATGTCGCGCCGCATCTGCCACAGCCGCGACGGTTTCAGCTCGAGGCCGATGATGAACAGCAGGAAGACGACGCCAAGTTCCGAGACATGCAGGATCTCTTCGCCTTCCGTGATTTGCTGGGCGACGGGACCGATCAGGATGCCGGCAGCGAGATAGCCGAGGATGGTGCCGAGCCCGAGACGCTTGAACAGCGGCGCTGCGATCACGGCGCCGGCAAGCAGCATGAGCGCCTGCGAATAGATTATCGTTGTCGTTTCCATGCTCGGTGCTTCCGCTATAACGGCCGGGGGGGCCCGTGGGGGGAGGGCTTGTTCGGCCGGATATCATTTTGCTGCTGGGGCGGGAATCACGATGATGCCCTTGATGCATGCTTCAGTGCACAATAAATGGGACAGGAATGAAAGGCCAAAATCATGTCTGAGACGATCGATTCCGCCGTCCTCGAGCAACGCGCCGCCGAGCTTGTCGATCAGGCCCGCCGCGCCGGCGCGGATGCCGCAGATGCCGTGGTGGTGCGTGGCCGCTCCCGTTCCGTTTCGGTGCGGCTCGGCAAGGTGGAGGCGACGGAAGCTTCCGAGAGCGACGATTTCTCGCTCAGGGTCTTTGTCGGGCGGCGCGTCGCCAGCGTTTCCGCCAATCCGGGCTTCGATTTGAAGGTCCTGGCAGAGCGTGCGGTGGCGATGGCCAAGGCGTCGCCCGAGGATCCTTACGCTTCGCTCGCCGACCCCGATCGCCTGGCGAAGTCCTATCCGGATCTCGAACTTTTCGACAGTCGCGACGTATCGACCGAAGCACTCACGGAGGCGGCGCTCGCCGCCGAAGGGGCCGCGCTTTCGGTCGCCGGCGTCACCAATTCCAGCGGGGCCGGCGCATCGGCCGGCATGGGCGGGCTCGTGCTCGTCACGTCTCATGGTTTTTCCGGCTCCTATATGGCCACCCGTTTCGGCTGCTCCGTCAGCGCGATCGCCGGCGAAGGCACCAAAATGGAGCGCGACTATGATTTCGACAGCCGCCTCTATTTCGATGAGCTCCGCACTGCCGAGGATATCGGCCGCGTCGCCGGCGAGCGGGCGGCGGCCCGCGTCAATCCCCGCCGCGTCGCGACGCAGAAGAACGTTACGGTGGTTTTCGATCCGCGCGTCGCACGCGGCTTCGTCGGACACCTGGCGGGAGCCATCAACGGCGCGTCGGTTGCCCGCAAGACGAGCTTCCTGCGCGACATGATGGGCAAGCAGATCATGAAATCGGGCATTGCCGTTACCGACGATCCGTTGATCGTCCGCGGCGCCTCCTCGCGTCCTTTCGACGGGGAGGGGGTCAGCGGCTCGAAACTGTCGATGGTCGAGGATGGCGTGCTGCGCCATTGGTTCCTGTCCACGTCCGCAGCCAGGGAGCTCGGCCTCGAAACCAACGGGCGCGGCGTTCGCGGCGGGCCGGCGGTCAGCCCGGCCTCGACCAATCTCGCCCTCGAGCCCGGCTCCATCTCGCGCGATGACCTGATCCGCGGCGTCGGCACCGGCTTCTATGTCACCGAGCTCATCGGCCAGGGTGTCAACATGGTGACGGGCGAATATAGTCGCGGCGCCTCCGGCTTCTGGATCGAAAACGGCGAAATCCTCTATCCCGTTTCCGAGGTCACGATCGCCTCCAATCTCAAGCAGATGTTCATGGCGCTGACGCCGGCCGACGACATCGACAGGAAGTTCGGCATCGCCGCGCCGACGCTTGCGGTCGAAGGGATGACCATCGCCGGAACATGAATGTGGGCGGCGCGTTGCACTACTGCATGTTTCCTTTAATCGTATCCGATTAAAGGACAAAAACATGCAGCAGATCAAAGTGCTACAGCGCCGCGTGTAAGGATTTGCATGTCAGAAACAGCCTTTTCGATCCTCCCGGCCTGGGACGAGGACCTCGAACTCATTCTTACTGCTGCAGTCGCGGCGGGCGACACTGCGCTCGGCTATTTCCGCAAGACGCTGGACGTCCGCTGGAAAAATGAGGGCCGTTCCCCGGTGAGCGAGGCCGACCTCGCCGCCAACGACATCCTCAAGGGGCGGCTGCTCGCTGCACGGCCGGACTATGGCTGGCTTTCGGAGGAGACCGACGACGACGAAAGCCGCCTCGTCCGCGAGACCGTCTTTGTCGTCGATCCCATCGACGGCACCCGGGCCTTCATCGCCGGCAAGGATCTCTGGTGCGTCAGCGTCGCCGTGGTCCACCGTGGCCAGCCTGTGGCCGGCGTCCTCTATGCGCCCTCCCTCAACGAGATATTCCAGGCGACCCGCGATGGCGAAGCGCGGAAGAACGGCAAGGCGATTGCCGTGCGGGAGGCGGAATCCGGCGCGGTGCTGAAGGTGGCGGCGGCCGAGGATGTCATGGGCAGGCTGGCATTACCCTATCGCAACACGATGATGCGCGTGTCGCACGTACCGTCGCTCGCCTATCGTCTTGCGATGATCGCGGATGGCCGCATCGACGGTACGATCGTCAAGCGGAATTCGCACGATTGGGATTTAGCGGCCGCCGACCTCATCCTTTCGCGCGCCGGCGGGGCGCTTTGCGGTCTCGATGGCGAGCCCCTGTCCTACAACCGCCCGACTGTCATCCACGGCGTTCTGGGGGCCGCCTCGGGAACCGCGCTGCCGGCATTGCTCGCCGCCTCCAGGTCGCTTGAGCCCCATTGACCTTTAGGGGCGAATGCCGCAAACCACCCCAACACCAATAAGAACACAGATGGAACTTCGATGGCTCACGACTCCGAGAAAAAACAACGGCTGCACCTCGTCTTCGGCGGCGAACTGGCGACGCTAACCGGCGTGCAGTTTCGCGACCTCGAAAATCTGGATATCGTCGGCATCTTCCCGGACTACGAGAGCGCGCATGTCGCCTGGAAAGCCAAGGCCCAGATGACCGTCGACAATGCGCATATGCGCTACTTCATCGTCCACATGCATCGCCTGCTCGATCCGGAAGCGAAGTAATGCCGTCGGCGTCGGACGCGGCGGAGGGCAAGCGTTCATGAGCAGCCTGCGCGCAAGGCTGGCACTTTCCGGCTATCGCTGGCTCGGAACGGCCGTCTATCCCTTCTTCTGGTCCTATCTTGCGCTCCGCGCGGCGAAGGGCAAGGAGGACCCGGCACGCCGGCGCGAACGCTATGGCTATGCCAGTGCGCCGCGTCCCCAGGGCCCCCTCGTCTGGTTCCACGCAGCCAGTGTCGGAGAGACGAATGCAGTCACTCCGCTGATCAAGGAGATCCGCCGCCGCGGCATCGCCGTGGTGCTGACCACCGGTACGACGACCTCGGCGCGGGTCGCCGCAGAGCGATTGGGCTCGGCCGTCGTGCACCAGTATGTGCCGCTCGATTTCAAGCCGGCGGTGAGCCGTTTCCTGGAATATTGGCAGCCGGATCTGGCAATCATCGCAGAATCGGAAATCTGGCCGATGACGATCATCGAGCTCGGCCGGCGCCATATTCCGCAGGTTCTGGTCAATGGCCGCCTTTCCGACCGCACCTTCGCCCGATGGAGGCGCCGGCCGTCGCTTGCCGATGCTCTCTTCGAAAATCTCGCGCTCGTCATCGCTCAGTCCGATGTCGATGCGGAGCGTTTCCGCACGCTCGGTGCGCTCCCGGTCACCGTCTCCGGCAACCTCAAGGTGGACAACGAGGCGCCGCCGCACGATCCCCGGGACCTGCGCGAATACCGCCAGCAGATCGGTGCGCGAAAGACCTGGGCTGCGATCTCGACCTTCGAGGGTGAGGAGAATGCGGCCGGGACGGTCCACCAGGCGCTGAAGGAGAGAACCGGCCTGCTGACGATCATCGTTCCTCGCCATCCGGAGCGTTGCGACGCGATCGAGGCTGCCCTGGTCGCGAAGGGGTTGAAGGTCGCGCGCCGCACGCGCGGCGATCCGGTCACACCTGAAGTCGACATTCTACTCGGGGATACGATCGGCGAGATGGGGCTCTATCTGAGGCTGACGGAAGTCGCTTTCGTCGGACGTTCGCTATTCGCCGAGGGCGGCCAGAACCCGCTCGAGCCGGCAATGCTCGGCTGCGCGGTGCTTTCCGGCGGAAACGTTCAGAATTTCCGCGAGACGTACCAGATGCTCGCCAAGAACGGCAGCGCCAAGATCGTGCGCGATACGGAGATGCTCGCCAAGGGCGTCAACTACCTGCTCGCCAACGACGACATGCGTCGCTCGATGATCGATGCCGGACTCGAAACCGTGCAACAGATGCGGGGCGCGCTGACGGCGACGATGAAGGGGCTCGATCCCTACATCAACCCGCTGGTGGTGAAGGCGCGGCTGGAGCCGCGCCCGGAAGCCTGAAAACCGAAGCCTGAAGCCTCGATTCTGGAAGGGATCATGCCCGCAACGAAACCGATCGCCGGCATATTGTTCGACAAGGACGGCACCCTTCTCGATTATGTGAAGAGCTGGGTGCCGGTGAATTACGAGCTGGCGCGGATCGCCGCCAAGGGCAACGAGAGCCTCGCGCGTGTCCTCCTTCAGGCGGGCGGGATGGATCCGGACACAGGACATGTCGTTCCCGACAGCCTGCTTGCGGCCGGCAATACGGTGGAGATTGCCACCGGCATGGTCGGCGCCGGCGCGCCGTTTACCGTGGGAGAATTGACGGCGCTGTTCGACGGGCTCTTTGCACAATCCGCGCATTATGCCGTGCCCGTGACCGATCTCGCTTCCTTTTTTGCCGGGTTGCACGCGAAAGGTTACCGGCTCGGCGTCGCCTCGAGCGACAACGAGCGGTCGATCCGGGAGACCGCCAAGCGCTTCGGCTTCGAGGACTACCTGCATTACGTCGCCGGCTACGACAGCGGCTTTGGGACAAAGCCGGAGCCCGGCATGGTGCTCGGGTTTTGTGCCGCAACGGGGCTTGCACCCGACCAGGTGGCCGTGGTCGGCGACAACAATCACGACATGCATATGGGCCGCAGTGCCGGCGTCGGCATGACGGTTGCCGTTTTGACCGGCACGGGATCGCGCCAGTCGCTTGCCGCGGCTTGCGACCACTGCCTCGCCGATATCACCGAGCTGGAAGCGGTGCTCACCAACTGATCGGCTTGCCTTTTTCTCCGTTCTGACGTTCTTTGTCGCCGGTCACACCGCTCACGGCCGATGCCGGCGGCGGAAAGTTCTGGATTTGCCCTTCCTGCCCACGAGGTGCAGGAGCGGCCGCACGGATATTTACGGGTAAAGATGGTATCAGAAGCGCCCCCGTTCTGGTGGACCAAGGCCGACTGGCGCGCCTACGCTCTTTGGCCCTTTTCCTGGGTGTACGGCCGGATTGCCGGGATGCGCATGGACCGGGCGCGGCGGGCGACCTCCGCCGTACCGCTGATCTGCATCGGCAACTTCACCGTCGGCGGAGCCGGAAAGACGCCGACGGCGATCGCGATTGCGCGGGCCGCCAGGGCACGGGGCCTGAAGCCCGCTTTCCTGAGTCGCGGCTATGGCGGATCGCTGGACGTCACGACCGTGGTCGACCCCGAGCACCATCGCGCGCGCGATGTCGGCGACGAGCCGCTGCTGCTTGCCCGCGAGGCGCTGACCGTGATCTGCCGGCGCAGAGTGGATGGCGCACGCAAGCTTGCCGCGGAAGGCGCTGACATCATCATCATGGATGACGGATTCCAGAGTGCCCGGCTCGTCTTCGATTTCGCCCTTCTCGTGGTCGATTCCGGCCGCGGTATCGGCAACGGCCATCTCGTGCCTTCCGGCCCCGTTCGGGCGCCGATCGGCAATCAGCTGCGCCATGCCAACGCTCTCCTGAAACTCGGCCACGGTTCCGCCGCCGATCCTCTCGTCCGCCGGGCGGCCCGGGCCGGCAAGCCCGTCTATGTGGCCGAAACGGTGCGCACGGATGCAGGGTCGCTCGACGGCGTCAAGGTCCTTGCCTGGGCCGGAATTGCCGATCCGGAGAAGTTCTTCAAGACCGTTCGCGAGACCGGCGCGGTCATCGAAGAGACCCGGAGCTTCCCGGATCACCATCATTTCTCCGAGGACGAGATTGCCGACCTCATCGACCGCGCCGCAAGCCGGGGCTACACGCTGGTGACCACGGCCAAGGACATGGTCCGTCTGGAGCCCGGCCACGGGCGGGCAGGGGAACTGGCGGCAAAGAGCCGCGTGATCGAGATCGAAGTGCGCTTCGACGATCCGGCAGCGCCGGGAAAGATCATCGACGCGGCACTTGCCTCCGCCCGTGCCCGCCGATTGCGCGAGCGCAAGGCGGGCTAATGCTGGTTATGGAGGGCATCGTGCTGGGAAGGCAAAGTTGCAGATATGGTCGCCGACGGGGATGAAGCTTCCGGTGTTCATTACGGCAAGCGGGCGAGGGGCTGACAGAAGAGTGAAGTGCTCTATGGCTGCTGACCCGGCAAAACGCCGGCGCGTCGGTCAGCCTCGAGCGAGGCGGCAGCATCCACGTAAGCTTCCTGGCGGGCGACACTCCAGTAACGCAGTTCATCGACCGGAACGGGCTTGCCCGTAACGGCACAGATCACGTGCGAGCCGGCAAGTACGACTTGGAAGTCTCCGTCGAGATAGCGGATCTTCGCCTCCCGGGAGGAGCT
The DNA here is from genome assembly GCF_054161295.1 of Ensifer sp. D2-11. NCBI lineage: Bacteria > Pseudomonadati > Pseudomonadota > Alphaproteobacteria > Hyphomicrobiales > Rhizobiaceae > Ensifer > Ensifer sp. D2-11. Next base: position 2,396,620 of record NZ_CP096433.1, on the reverse strand, counting down.
TCCTTCAAAACGGTTCATCATGCCTGAACGGGCCTCGTCTTCTCGTGAACGTCCTGATCTATCGTGGCGCTCTGCAAAAAACCAGCGGTTTCGGAATATGGTTCCGGCAGGTTCTCAACTCCGGCCGAAAAGCCGCTCGATGTCGGCGAGCTTGAGTTCGATATAGGTCGGCCGGCCGTGGTTGCATTGGCCGGAGCCGGGCGTCGCCTCCATCTGGCGAAGCAGGGCGTTCATCTCCTCGGTGCGCAGGCGGCGGCCGGAGCGCACGGAGCCGTGGCAGGCCATGGTGGCGGCCAGATATTCGAGCCGCCCGGCAAGTCCACTGGCCGTGTCCCATTCCGCAAGCTCGTCGGCAAGCTGCCGCACCAGTCCGGCGGCGTCCATCTCGCCGAGCATCGCCGGCGTTTCCCGCACGGCGACCGCCGCCGGGCCGAAGCGCTCGATGGCGAGCCCGAGGCGTGTGAACTCCTCGGCATGCGCGATCAGCCGGTCGCAATCGTCTTCCGGCAGGTCGACGATCTCCGGGATGAGCAGTGCCTGCGCGGGCACCGGGCGGGCATGGAGCGCCGTTCGCATCGTCTCGAAGACGAGCCGCTCATGGGCGGCGTGCTGGTCGACGATGACGAGGCCGTCGTCGGTCTGGGCGACGATATAGTTTTCGTGAAGCTGGGCGCGGGCGGCGCCAAGCGGGAAGGAGGCCGCCTGTCCATCGGTGGCCCGCGTCGCCTCCACGGCGGCGGCAGCGCTGCGGGCCGACGGCTGGGCGAAATCAGAGAAGGCCGCCTGGGGTGCTTCTGCAAAACCGCGCGCGGCCTCTTCGAAGCGCAGCGGCCGATAGGGCGAGGCGGCTGCACTCCAGGGTTCCTGCGGCGTTCGCTGGTCTGCGCGGTGGAACTCGGGGCGGAAGGCGCGCATCAGTCCATGCGCCCCGGTCGTCGCCGCCCGGTCGCCCTCACGCGTCAACGCCTCGCGGATGGCGCCGATGATCAAGCCGCGGATCAGTCCGGGATCGCGGAAGCGCACGTCCGATTTCGCCGGATGGACATTGACGTCAACAAGAGCCGGATCGAGCGTGATCGACAGCACCGCGATCGGGTAGCGCCCCTGCGGGATGGTCTCGGCATAGGCGGCGCGGAGAGCGGACATGAGCAGCTTGTCCTGGACCGGGCGGCCGTTGACGAAGGCATATTGCTGAAGCGAATTGCCGCGGTTGAAGGTCGGGACACCGGCAAAGCCCGTCAGCCGCGCACCCTCGCGCTCGGCGTCGATCTCGATGGCATTGTCGCGGAAGTCGCGGCCGAGCACTTGCGCCATCCGTGCCAGCCGGTCGTCGCCTGTTGCGGGGAATTCGAGCGTCGTGCGATCGGAGCCGGAAAGCACGAAACGCACTCTCGGAAAGGCGATCGCCATACGCCGGACGACTTCCGAGATCGCAGCCGCCTCGGCCTTTTCCGACTTCATGAATTTCAGCCGCGCCGGGGTCGCGAAGAAGAGGTCGCGCACCTCGACCACGGTGCCTACGATAGCGGCCGACGGGCGTGCGGGTTCGCTCCTGCCGCCGGTGACCGTGATCGCAGCGCCTTCCCGGGCCTCCGCCGTCCTCGTGGTGATCGACAGGCGCGCCACCGATCCGATCGAAGGCAGGGCTTCGCCGCGGAAGCCGAGCGTCCGGATGTCGGCGAGGCTGTCATCGAGCTTGGAGGTGCAATGTCGGCGGATCGCCAGTTCGAGATCGGCCGGCGACATGCCGATGCCGTTGTCGGTGACCCTGAGGAGCGTCTTGCCGCCACCGGCGGTCGCGATCTCGATCCTGGTCGCGCCCGCATCGAGCGCGTTCTCGATCAATTCCTTCGCGGCGCTCGCCGGTCGTTCGATGACTTCGCCGGCGGCGATCTGGTTGATGAGCGTTTCGGAAAGTTGCTTGATGGCCATGCCCTATTTTCCAGGATTCGGAGAGGGAGGGAAAGCCCCGCGCTCACACTTCTCCATAGCTGTCGGCCGGTACCTGCAAAAAGCAGGATTGCGACTTAATCGGGCTTTAACGTTCTGCTGCAATTTTCCACAGCAACCTGAATGATCGTCGGGTTTTTGCCTCTGGAGCACCGCGGCGTTGCTGGACGCCGCCCGCATCCCTTCAAGGATGCCCCAAAGGCGGCCAGCATGTCCCGAAATGAAACCGCTGCTGATCGGTTCGCCGGACCGTAACCGGGCCGGGAAGGCCGTTCAGCAGTCAGAGTGCTACAGCACCCGTTATGCGTCCGAGGACGGCTGGCGCTGTAGCGGGAACGAGGGCAGCGCGATGAATGATGTGGCGTCGGGCGGCGCAGACATCAGCAGGATCATTCTGGAGGCAAGCGGCGAAACGCTTGGCGCCGCCTTGCTCGTTTTCGGCCGGGACGACACCATCACCTTCGCGAGCGCCTCGATACTGCAATTTTTCCCCGTGCCCGCCGGCATGCTGATTCCCGGGACGCGGCTGCGCGATTTTTTGGGGGCGGTCTACGATACCGGCGTGCGCCCCGGAACCTTGCCGGAGTCCAGCCGGCACAGGCCGAACCGCGAAGACTGGATCGCCGAGCAGATGGCGCTTCACTGGCGGGAGCGCTACGAAAATGTCGAACGGGCCGGCCGGACGCGCTGGCTCTCTCTGCGTCAGCGGCGGCTGTCGAGCGGTATCGGTATTCTCGCCGTCAGCGATGTCTCCGAACAGAAGAAGCGCGACGAGCAGGCCCGGACCGATCTCCAGCGGATCGCCCTGACGGAAGAGATCCTCAACGCTCAACCCAATCCCATCTGCGTCAAGGACCGTAACCTCCACTACATCGCCGTAAACAAGGCCTTCAGCGCCATCCACGATCTCGCGCCGGACGCCATGCTCGGACGTTCCGCCTCGGATCTCGTAGAAACGGAGCTTGCGGAGCACTTCGAACGGTCGGATCGCCACGTCCTGGAGACAGGCACGCCGTATTCGGAGGCGGAGCATATCGTTCGCGCCGACGGCAGCGACCTTTGGGTCGTGACGCGCAAATATCGTGTCGGCCTGCCCGACCGCCATTTCGTCGTCACCTGCATGAACGACGTCACCGATATCGCCGTCTGGTATGGCGGCTCGCAAAGGGGCGGCGACACCGGCCTGCAGATCCGCGACTACAGCATCTTCACGCCCGCGCAGAATTTCTACGATCCCTTCCGGTCGCTCGACATGCAGCAACTCGCCAGTGCCGGATCGAAGATCGGCATGCTGCCGGCACGCGGCTTGCGCGTGCTTCTTGCGACCGCCGACCGGGAAATGGAAGAGCGATTCGTGGCGCGGCTGCGCGGCTCCGGGCTCGACGCCTGTGCGGTCCGCAATGGCGAGGAGCTCGACGCCTTCGCACTGGCCGCCGAGGCCCGCGGATTGGAGATCGACCTTCTTCTGCTCGACGCCGCTTTTCCGGAGAAGCATGGCGTCCTCGCCTCCTGGCGCGCCTGCACATGGGTCGAGGTATCGAGCGATACGGATGCCACGGTCCTGCTTGCGGAGATCTTCGGCGTCTGTGCCCGCGGCGCGCGTCCTCCGTTGCTGCAGTCCCAATGGGGGATGGCGCTCGACCGCGATCAGGTGCCCGCGACGAATGCGCCGGCGGTGGAAGTCCTCGTCGCGGAGGACAACCAGGTCAACCAGTTCGTCTTCGCGCAGATTCTGGAGGGGCTCGGGATCTCCCACCGGATCGCCGCGGATGGAAGAGAAGCGGTGGACCTCTGGCACGAACTCCAGCCCGCCCTGGTCCTGATGGACGTCTCCATGCCGGTGATGAACGGCTTTGAAGCCGCTATTGCCATTCGACAGGCCGAGAAGCGCGCGGGCCGTCGCACGCCGATCGTGGCCGTGACCGCCCAGGCGCTCGATATCGACCTCGAGCGCTGCAGGACATCGGGAATGGACGACCACATCATGAAGCCGGTCAGCCCGGATATGATCGAGATGCTGCTGCGGAAATACCTGCCTGCGGGTGAAACGCGCGCTTCGGGTTCCGGTCGGAGCGGATCGCAATGACATTGCAGGAACTCGGTATCGATCGGCCGAAGCGCGACAGTACGCATGGCGCCCCGTTCGTCGATCCATTGACCGAACTCGGCAATGCACGCCACCTCAAGCAAACCGTTTGCACCCTCGCGGCCGAACGGGCAAGCGATCCCGCACCCTTTACCATCGGCCTTGCAAACCTGGATGGATTCAAGCCGATCAACGACCTCTTCGGCCCTGAGGCCGGCGACCAGATCCTGCGTCAGGTGGCACACCGGCTGAAGGCCTGCGTTCCCGAGGGCGCGACGGTGACGCGTACCGCGGATGACGAATTCGCCATCGTCCTGCCGCTGGTCTTTGAACGAAGGAGTGCGGAGAAGCGCGGCCAGATGCTCAAGGAAGTGCTCTCCTCGCCCTTCGCGCTCGGCGACCGGAACGTTCGGCTGTCGGCCTCGTTCGGCTTTGCTGTCTATCCCTTTGCCGGAGACACGTTCGACGACCTGTTGAAGAGCGCCGATACCGCGCTCTACCGCTCGAAACGGCGCGGCCGCGGACAGATCACCGTCTATTCGCAAGAGATCGCACAGGAGATGAAGCACGCGACGCAGCTTGAGCAGGCACTGCGCAACGCGATCATCGCCGGTGGGATCGATGTCCACTTTCAACCGATCGTCGATCTGCGCAGCGACCGTCCGGTGGGCTTCGAGGCGCTGGCACGCTGGTGCGACGCCGACCTCGGCTATGTCTCGCCAGCGGTGTTCGTGCCTTTCGCGGAAGAGCGCGGCTTCATCGACGCGCTTTCCGAGATGCTTCTGCGCAAGGCGGCGCGGGCTGCCCTGTCCTGGCCGGAGGACCTCTTCCTGTCCTTCAACCTGTCCTCGGTCCAGCTGATGGATCCGGCGACGAGCGCTCGGCTTCTGGCAATCATAGCTCAGGTGGGCCTCGACCCCCGGCGCCTCGAACTCGAGATCACCGAGACCGCTGCGATGGCCGACGCCGGCACCGCCCAGAGGATCGTCACCGAATTGAGAGCGGCCGGCGTGCGCGTGTCGCTGGACGATTTCGGAACGGGTCAGTCGAGCCTCGGGCGGCTCAGGGATTTTTCCCTCGACAAGGTGAAGATAGACCGGACCTTCGTTTCGGGGATTTCCACCGACCGGACTTCAGAACATATCGTCAAGGCGATCGTTTCGATGTGCGAGGGACTGGAACTCGCCGTGGTCGCCGAAGGCATCGAGCATTCATCCGAGGCGCTGAAGCTCAAAGCGCTCGGCTGCGGCCTGGGACAGGGCTATTTCTACGGCAAGCCCGCCGATGCCGATGCGACCCTGCGTTACCTTTCGGAGCATTATCGGGATACGGCGGTGCGCTGAAGCGCCTCATGCCCGATCGCGGTGTCGGTCCCCGGACGGTCGCGCAGGCCCTCCTCCAAAAGCCAGTCGCGAATGCGCCGCGCCTGACTGTTGAGTTCGCGTGACCGCGGCCAGACGACGTAGAAGGCCTGGCCCGTCCGCAGCACATGCCCGCCGACCGGCACCAGCGCGCCGGAGCGCACCTGTCGGGCGGTCAGATGCTCCCAGCCGAGCGCGATGCCCTCTCCCGCCAGAACGGCCTGGATCACGAGCACGTAATCGTTGATCGCGAGGCGCTTGCCTTGGGTCGGGTAGGCAAGGCCCGCGCTCGCGAACCATTCGGTCCAGTCGCAGGCCCGCCTTACCGGTTCTTCGAGGTGGATGAGATTGTGCCTGATGAGGTCCGCGGGCGTTGCCGGCAGCCCATGCGTCTCGATATAGGCCGGTGTCGCCACGGCCTGGATGACTTCATCGGCCAGCACCGCCGCATGATAGCGCGGCCAATGGCTGGGATCCCCGCCGCGGATTCCGAGCGGGATCGGCTCATCATCCAGATCGAGGTCGCGCACGCTGGTCTGGATGCGAAGGTCGATCTCCGGCAGGTCTTCGCGCAGCCGGGCGAGCCGCGGCAGCATCCACATGGAGGCGAAGGCCGTCGACGCCGCCAGCGTCACGTTGGTCTCGCGCCCCTTGGCGCGGATGTCTTCGGCCGACTTCTGGATCCGCGCGAGGCCGACCGAGACATCCGCGTGAAACTTCTCTCCGGCTTCCGTCAGTTCGACCGCCCGGTGCACCCGGTGGAACAGCGGCACGCCCAGCTGGTTCTCGAGTCCTCGAATGGCGTAGGACACCGCCGCCTGAGTCATTCCGAGCTCACTGGCGGCGCGTGTGAAGTTCTGATGCCGGCCGGCCGCCTCGAAGACGATGAGGCTTGCGGCCGACGGGAGGAGACGGCGCAGGTTTTCCATAAGTACCACTTATATCAAGCGTCGAATTTTTCCTGCGTTACAACAGCCTCTCTCGTCAATACCATCATTGCAAATGATGGGAGATTGATCATGGAAATGGCGGAAGCAACCGGCGATGCGCCGAAACGGACCCGGAGCGGGCGACCGCAGCGGCGCGAGGGCAGCAAGAATCTCGGCGTCCCCTACATCGTCCGCAATATACCGACCTATGACATCCTCGGCGAGGAGAACTTGGAGCGGATCGAGCAGGTGGCCGACCGCATTCTCGCCGAAGTCGGCATCGAGTTTCGCGACGATCCGGTGGCGCTCGACCACTGGCGGCGCGCCGGGGCAAAAATCGAAGGCCTTCGCGTCAGCTTCGAGCCGGGCATGCTGAAAGAGATCGTCCGCTCGGCGCCGGCGCAATTCACGCAGCACGCCCGCAACCCGGCCCGCAGCGTCGAGATCGGCGGCCGAAACGTGGTTTTCTCTCCGGCATACGGTTCTCCCTTCGTCATGGATCTGGACAAGGGCAGGCGCTACGGCACCATCGAGGACTTCCGCAATCTGGTAAAGCTCGCCCAGTCGAGCCCCTGGCTGCACCACTCCGGCGGCACCATCTGCGAACCGTGCGACGTGCCGGTGAACAAACGCCATCTCGACATGGTCTACAGCCACATAAAATACTCCGATCGCGCCTTCATGGGGTCGATTACCTCGGAGGGACGTGCCGAGGATTCGATCGAAATGGCCCGCATTCTTTTCGGCGCCGATTTCGTCGACGGGAACTGTGTCATTCTCGGCAATGTCAACGTCAACTCGCCGCTCGTCTGGGACGGCACGATGACGAAGTCGCTGCGGGCCTATGCCCGCGCCAACCAGGCTGCGGTGATCGTGCCGTTCATTCTCGGCGGCGCGATGGGGCCGGTCACCAATGCCGGGGCGATCGCGCAATCCTATGCCGAAACGCTTGCCGGCTGTGCACTGACGCAGCTCGAACGCAAGGGCGCGCCGGTCATCTTCGGCAACTTTCTGTCGTCGATGTCGCTCCGCTCGGGCTCGCCGACCTTCGGCACGCCGGAGCCGGCAATCGGCAGCATGGTCATCGGCCAGCTCGCGCGCCGGCTCGGCCTGCCGTTGCGCTGCGCCGGAAACTTCTCCAACTCAAAGCGACCGGATGCTCAGGCGATGCAGGAAGGCGTCATGTCGATGCTTTCAGCGGTCCATTGCGGCGCCAATTTCGTCCTGCATTCGGCAGGCTTTGCCGACGGGCTGCTGGCGATGTCCTACGAGAAATTCATGATGGACATGGATTTCTGCGGGGCACTGCATTCCTACCTTGCCGGCGTCGTTGTCGATGACAATACGCTGGCCATGGACGCCTTCCTGGAGGTGGGTCCGGGCAGCCACTTCCTTGGCTGCGGCCACACGATGCGCAATTATCAGACCGCCTTCTGGGACAGCGCCCTTTCCGACAACGAACCATTCGAGAAATGGGTGGAACAGGGCGAAACCGACATGGCGCTGCGCGCGAACAGGAGCTGGAAGAAGGCTCTCGCCGAATACGAGGCGCCGCCCTTGGATGCGGCAATCGACGAAGCGCTGAACGACTATGTCGCAACGCGCAAAAACGGCATGGCCGACGCCTGGTATTAGAGCCTCCCGCCGCGTCGCCACCCGACGACGGAAAGCGGCGCCATGGGCGCCGCTCCAGTCGTTCGCTTTTAGAGCCTACGGCTTACTGCTGAGGGGCAGGTTCCGCAGGCGCCGGTGCCGGGGTTGTACCCGTTGCGGAAGTCGTCGACGTATCGACCGGCTGGTCGGCGTTACGCTCGGCCATCAGCTGCGATTTCGTCTTGAACTCCGGTGCGGCCTTCAGAGAGTCGGCCGTTTCGGTGGTCGTCAGCTTGATGTCATCCGAGTCGGGCTGGTCGGCGACTGCGATCTTGTCGAACGGAACTGCGACGTTCTTTTCCCCGATACCGAGGAAGCCGCCAACTCCGACGACAGCTGCAGCGATACCGCCTTCCTTCTCGATGATCAGGTCGTTGATCTCGCCGATGCTTTCATCGCTGGCATTGTAGACGGACTGGCCGATATAGGTGTTGGCGGAAACTTGATTCTCCGCCTGCTCAGTCAGGTAGGAGGCGTCACCAGCCGCCAGATCGGTCGTCTTGTCTGCCGTATCCGGTGTCTGCGCCTGCTCGTCGGCGGCCGGCGGTGTAGCCGGGGCCGGAGCCGGAGCCGGTTCCATGGTCTGGGTTTCAGGTGCCGTAGCCGGCGGCGTCGTGGTTTGCTGTGCGAAGCTCATCGGGGCAACGGCAACGCCCACGAGAAGCGCGCCAGCGGCAACGGAAGATATAAGTCTCTCTTTCATGTCAGACTGCCTTTCGTTGACGTTGTCGACCAGGACGGGACGAAAGTTTTGTGCGGGTTTCCGCCCGCATCCCGTTCTGGCTCTTTGGTATCGATCACGGCGAAATCACCGTGATCAGGCGCAGCCTCAAGTTGGGCCAGGGATGCTGCGCCGATGACACTCAAGCAACGCCCGGCAACGCAAACTGTTCCGGAAAAAATGAACGCCCAAAGTCGGCTGGCGCAAGGCTTTTCATGCTTGCCGCCCAAAAAACAGCTGCGCCGCAGGTTCGGGGGAACATGCGGCGCAGGAACATCGCATAAGAGTTGTCTTCGGGTCGATCGCCTTTCATGATCTCAGAACGAACCGACCTAAGATCATCGTGATCTAGTGGCTTTCGCGGAGAACCTCGCTGCCGCTCTTGCCGACGAGGAAATCGAGGTCCGCGCCCTTGTCGGCCTGCAGCACCGTGTCGTGATAGAGTTTGTAATAGCCGCGATGCCATTTCTGTTCGGGCGGCTGCCAGGCCGCCATGCGGGCCGCCAGTTCTTCCTCGCTGACGAGAAGGTTCAGCTCGCCTTTCAGGGCGTCGAGGCGGATCCGGTCGCCGGTCCTGACGATCGCCAGGGGCCCGCCTGCATTGGCTTCGGGGCTCACATGGAGAACGACGGTGCCGAAGGCGGTGCCGGACATGCGCGCATCGGAGATGCGCACCATGTCGCGCACGCCCTTTTCCACGAGCCTGCGTGGAATCGGCATGTTGCCGACCTCTGCCATGCCGGGATAGCCCTTCGGTCCGCAACCCTTGAGCACGAGGATCGTGTCTTCGGTGACCGGCAGGTCGGGATCGTCGATCTTGGCCCTGAGGTCTTCGATCGTGTCGAAGACATAGGCCGGTCCCTCGTGGGCGAGCAGGTGTTCGCTTGCTGCAGACGGCTTGATCACCGCACCGTTGGGCGCAAGATTACCCTTCAGCACGCGAATGCCCGCCGCCGCACGCAACGGGTTGTCGAGCGGGCGGATGACGTCGTCGTTATAGACCTCCGCGGCCTCCCAATATTTGCTGATCGGAACGCCGAAAACCGTCGGTGCGTCGGGATGAAGCAGGTGCTGGATACGGTTCATCACGGCCGGCAGGCCGCCCGCATAGGCGAGATCCTCGATGAGATACTTGCCCGACGGCATGCAGTTGACGATGCAGGGCACCTGACCGCCTACCCGATCGAAATCCTCGAGACAGAGGTCGATACCCGCGCGCCCGGCGATCGCCAGCATGTGGACCACGGCATTGGTCGATCCGCCGACGGCGGCATTGGCGATGATGCCGTTCTCGAAGTTCTCCCTTGTCAGGATTTTCGACAGCCTGAGGTCCTCATGCACCATCTCGACGATGCGCTTGCCGGTCATGTGAGAGAGGGCCATGCGGCGGGCGTCGACCGCGGGCAGGGCGGCGTTCGTCGGAAGCGACAGGCCCATGGCTTCCACGATCGACGCCATCGTCGTCGCCGTGCCCATGGTCATGCAGACACCCGGCGAGCGCGACATGCCGCTTTCGGCGGCCATGAATTCCTGCAGGCTCATTTCGCCGGCGCGCACCGCTTCGGAAAACTTCCAGACATCCGTGCCCGAACCGATATCCTTGCCCTTCCACTTGCCGTTCAGCATGGGGCCGGAGGAAACGACGATCGTCGGGAGGTCGACCGAGGCCGCCCCCATCAGCTGGCCGGGGGTCGTCTTGTCGCAGCCGCCGAGCAGCACGACGCCGTCGATGCCGTAGGCGCGGATAGCCTCTTCGACATCCATTGCGAGCAGGTTGCGGAAGAGCATGGCGGTCGGACGCATCTGCGTCTCCCCGAGCGACGACACCGGAAATTCGACCGGAAAGCCCCCCGCCTCCCAGACGCCGCGCTTCACCCCTTCGGCGAGGATACGCAGATGGCTGTTGCAGGGCGTGAGCTCCGACCAGGTGTTGCATATGCCGATGATCGGCCGGCCGTCGAAAACATGGTCGGGAAAACCCTGATTCTTCATCCAGGACCGATGAATGAAACCATCCTTGTGCGTGCCGCCGTACCAGTGACGGCTTCTCAGTTCTTTTTTCTTGTCGCTCATCCGAGCACTCCTTCCCAACGCGATTCACCGCGATGGAGCAATTGTATGATTTTTCGCCGGCGCGACGCCAGTCTTTGTTGGTCGGCGGGATTTAAAGTCGGAATGCCGGCTCGAAGCGCCCTTTGACCTCGATCCCGAGCTCGAAGGTTTTCCCGGCATGCGGGTCGGCTGCCCGTGCGGCGTCGTCCATGCCTTGCCAGGCAGAGGTCACCAGAAGCCGTTCGGCCTTGGCGCCGACGAAAGCCGGGCAGCTCGGCTGCGTCGCCGGCACGGCGTAGCGGGCGACCTTCTGGCCGTCGGGTTTATAGACCTCCACGGCGCTTGCGCCCCAGCGGGCGTTCCAGATCAGCCCATCGGCATCGCAGACGGCGCCGTCGACGCCGCCCGGGCTCGTGCTTTCGTCCGAAAGCAGCACCGGATCGCCGGTCGGGAGCGCCGTCGCCGGATCTATGTCGACGCGCATCAGCTGGTTGACGTCGGTATCGGTGAAATAGGCGGTCGCCCCATCCGGAGAAAAGCAGATCGCATTGGGAATGGTGATGTTGCTATAGAGCTTCGTGACGCGGCTGCCGGCAACGTGGTAGATCGCACCCGCATGCTTCTCGGCGCTGCGCCCCATGGTGCCGATCCAGAGCGCGCCGCAGGGATGGACGCGTCCGTCGTTGGAGCGGTTGCCCGGCTTTTCTTCAAGCGTGGCGAAGTGGCCGAGCTTCGAGCTCTCGGTGTCGCGCACGAAAAGGCCCTGATCCGAGGCGATCAACTGCCGCAAGGGATCGATCACCGCAAGCACGCTGCCGAGGAAGGGCAGGGGATGGATCGCCTTCCGTCCGCTTTCGAGATGCAGCTCATGCAGCTCGCGGCCTGTTATATTGAACCACCAGGCCGTTCCTGTGCCGGGGTCGAAGGTGGGGCCTTCGCCGAGTTCGGACGCGGCTTCCGAAAGGGTGCGGCCGGAAAAGGGAACGAGATCGGTCACTGCTGGCCTCCATAGACGGCATCATAGGCTGCGAGCGTCGCAATGGCCCGCTGTCGCACATCGCCGGCGCTCATTCCGGGCTTGTAAAGGCTCGAACCCAGCCCGAAGCTGCGGATCCCGATCGCTGCATAGTCGGCGAAATTAACCTCCGACACGCCGCCGACCGCCGCGATCTCGAGATCGCCCGGCAGCACCGCGCGGATCGCCGCGATGCCGGAGGGGCCGAGCACGCTTGCCGGAAAGAACTTGAGGCCGCTGGCTCCGGCGGCGGCAGCCGCCAATGCCTCCGTCGGCGTGAAAACGCCGGGCATCGTGACCATGCCTTTCGCTGCGGCAAGTCGGATGACTGCCGGCTCGACATTGGGGCTCACCATCAGCCGCCCGCCGACATCGGCGAGGCGTTCCACCTGGGCCGTCGTCAGCACCGTACCGGCGCCGATAAGGCACCCGGCCGGAGCCATCTTGACGGCCGTCTCGATGGAGCGAAACGGGTCGGGCGAATTCAGCGGGATCTCGATCGCCGTGAAGCCTGTTTCGATAAGGGCGCCGACGACGCCTTCCGCCTCCTCCGGCTTTAGACCGCGCAGGATCGCGATCAGCGGGCGTTCCATCGGGGGCAGGGGGATTCTGTCCATGTTCTTTCTTTCCATCACAAAGGCCAAATCGTACGGGCGGCAGCGGAAAGACCGGCCCGCACCGCCTCGTCGGCGTCGACCGCCCGGACGTTGAGGCCCTGGCTTTCGAGGGCAGTACGATAAAGCGTGCCGAGACCACCGGAGCCGACGAGACATACGCCGTCCACCGAGCCCGACCCCGCGAGCGCTCCGGCGATCTCCAGGCCGATCAGGGTCCCGGACAATTGCGCTCTCGCGTCGGCGGCGGCGGTGCCGTGCAGAAGCTGCCCGGCACGAACGGAGAAAAGCAGATTGGTTGCGAGCGCCGGGTTCTCCCTCGTGCGGCTTACTGCATCCGTAAAGGCTGCACTCCCGGCCGCGAAGGTATCCGCTTCTGCCACCGCATGGCTGAGGATGGTGTGGCGCGCGATGGTGTCGAAGAGCTCGCCGGTCATGAAGGTGGAGAAGCCCTCGACCCTGTCGTCGGCAAGACGAACCCATTTGCTGTGCGTGCCAGGCATGCAGACGAGATGGCTGCCGGCGCCGAGATGCGCGGCAGCGCCGAGCAGCTGCGTTTCCTCGCCGCGCATGACGTCCGGATGCCGTCGGTCGCGCTGGGCAAGGCCCGGGAGGATGCGGATGTCGCGGTCGACATCGGGAATGGCTGTGGCACGGCCGGCAATCTCGGCGAGTGCTGCCGGCGTTTCGATATACCCGGCCTCCTTCCAGCCCTGTCGGGCGCCTGCCATGCCGCAGATGATGATCGGCAGATGCGCAGGCGCGGAGACCGCGGCGAGATGGCCGTCAAGAACCGTGTGAAAACCGGTCTTTGCGGCCGTCGTCATGCCCTCGGCGCTGCGGCGTTCGGCCAGCACCGCACCGTCCTCTCCGATGATCCACAGGCGGAAGCTCGATGTCCCCCAATCCACTGCGGCATAATAGCCTGCCGTCGTCAAAACACGCCTCCATCGATGATCATGGCCTGTGCGGTCATCGCCGCCGAACTGTCCGACGCCAGAAAGAGGCAGGGTCCGACGAGATCGTCGGCGACGAGCATGCGCTTGAGGCACTGCCTTTCCTGCATCCGTGCGATCGATTCTTCCGTGAGCCACAAGCGCCGCTGCCGCTCCGTGACGATCATGCCGGGCAGGATCGCGTTGACGCGGATATTGTCCGGTCCGAGCTTGCCGGCGAGCGATTTGGTGAGGCCGATGATCCCCGCTTTGGCGGTCGAGTAGGCCGGGATCTCCGGCATATTGAGCATGAAGGCGATCGAGGAGAAATTGACGATCGATCCGCCGCCTTGCCGCTGCATGTGGGGCGCGACCGCCTGGCACATAAAAAAGAAATGCCTGAGGTTGACGGAAAGACTTTCGTCCCAGCTCTCCTCAGTCACCGCTTCGAGCGCTTGCCGGTCGTCGCGCGCGGCGTTGTTGACGAGGACACGGACGGAGCCGAGTTTGGCCACCGCCTCATCGGCTGCGGCCCGCACGGCCTCGACATTGCGAAGGTCTGCTTGGATGAAATGCGGCGCCTGTCCGGTCTGCGCCGCGACCTTCTCGCAGACCGCCAGGCTCGATTCCGCTGCGATGTCCACGAAGGCGACGCGGGCGCCCTGGCGGGCGAACGCCTCCACCAGTGCGGCGCCTATACCGGAGCCGCCGCCGGTGACCAGAACTCCGCGATCGCGCAGGTCGGGAAACTGGCTGCTCGGCAAAGTCATGGCTTCTCCCCGATACCGCGGCTGCGGGATTGATTGTTCCAGTATCCGGAACTGTGTTTTAATATATGGAATTATCGCGCCAATGCTTTTACCCTGTCAAGATAGCGCAGCGGAAAGCGATGAGAATGAAGCAGAAGAAAGAAGACGACATGGAAGGGGACCCCGCCGGCACCGGCACGCTTGGCAAGGCAATGGCCGTGCTGGAGGCGGTAGCCATGGCCGACCGCCCTCAGCGCTTCACGGATATATTGCAGACCGTCCGTCAGCCCCGCGGAACCCTGCACCGGCTGCTGGGCCATCTCGTCGAAGAGGGCTTGCTGGTGCAGCGCCGGGACTTGTCCTACGAGCCCGGGCTTCGCCTGTTGAAATTCGCTTATCGCTCCTGGTCGGGGAACCGGTTTCGCGAGATCGCAGCCCCCTATCTCCTGCACCTGCACCAATTGACGGGCGAGACGGTGCATCTCGGCCTGCTGCGGGAGGCCGAAATCATCTATGTCGACAAGGTGGAAAGCCGGCAGACCGTGCGTATGAGCTCGCAGATAGGCAAGGCGTCGCCGGCCTATTGCACGGGTATCGGCAAGGCGGCTCTCTCGGTTCTTCCTGGAGGCGAATTGCAGCGGATATCGACAGGAATGGAGTTTCATCCGTTCACGGCGCAAACGCATCGTTCGATAGAATCGCTCCTTGCCGAGATAGAGGAGATCCGGCACGACGGCCATGCGTTCGACCGGGAGGAGCACGAGGCGGAGATCTGCTGCGTGGCCGCCCCGATCAGCGTTCCGGAACACGACCTGGTCGGGGGAATCTCGGTCACCGGCCCCTCCTATCGGGTCAGCTTCAAGCAACTGACCGCCTGGGCGCAGGACGTGCGCAAGGTGGCGGCAGAGATCGAGGAAGAGGTCCGGATCCGGCTTGGCCCCGGGCGGGAAACGGGGGCTGCGGCGCCGCGTGTTCTGTCGGACGCGCAAAGGTCGCAGTAACGGTTTAAGGATTACAGCATGTATTCCACGGAAACGTGCAACGGGACCGCTTTACGGTAAATTAGAAGTTTCGACTGGACGAAAAGGCTCAAGATAAGTAGCTTCAATGCCGGTCTGCTGCCACGGCTGGTTGCATCGGGCGGGATTCTGGTGGAAGCCATGGCGTGGGTATGACAGCGCGAGCGTCATGCTCCAGCTGGAGCGCGGATGTGAGAGGCGGGCGGAAGATGATCGATTTCAGCGTGGATATATCCTCATTGGTCCTCCCTGACGGTCACGCAATCAGCGGGTCGATCGACAGCGAGGATGATGTCCGGCGCGCGCTCGGCCGAGTGTCGGAAGGTTTCGGTTTTCGCGGCTTCATGGTCCTCGCCATTCCCGAGTCGGGGTCCCACAGCCTCACTGCGCAGGCGCTCATGACGACCTGGCCGATGGATTTCCTCAGGCGCTACGACAGTGCACGCCTGATCGACGGCAGTCCGGTGATCCAGCGGCTGCGGCGCAGCACCATTCCCTTCACCTATGATGCTCATCTGCTGGCGCGCGGGCGGGTGGACGGCAAGGGCGAAGCTGCCATATGCGTCTTCGAACAGGCGAACATGCCGCGCGGGGTGTATCTGCCGGTCCATGATGCCGCGGGTCACCGCGCCGCCATCGCCTTCGGCGGTGACAGGTCTGCCGTATCCGACGACGAGATGCAGGCTCTGAACCTCTGGGCCGGCCTTCTATACAGCCGGCTGAGCGAAGTCAGAACGCGCGACCGACGCGGCCCGGGCAGCCTTTCCCGGCGCGAGATCGAGTGTTTGCGCTGGGCCGCGGCTGGCAAGACGACGGTGGAGATGGCCCGCATCATGGCACTGTCGGAATATACGGTGAACCACTATCTCAACCGTGCGACGCGCAAGCTGGATTCGGTCAATCGCGTCCAAACCGTCGCCAAGGCGATACGTGCAGGGTTGATCAATTGATCGACGCCGGCCGGACCTAGAGCTCTTTTCTCCCTCATCTCGTGACAAGCACGGGAAATGGAGGCACCGAACCCGAACATGGCCGTCGGTTGAGGGCGGGGTCGGCTTTCATCGACACGGGCGAAATGCACAGGGTTTTGCGCATCAGAAGTGATGATCGTCAATCACCTGTTGGCATTGCGCGGCCGCTCGGGCTATTTGATAGTCGATGAATGCGATGGAACCGCGCTAATGCAAGAGATGATCACGATGGGGACGACTGATATCGATCTGCCCCGGGGCGGCGATTTCGCGTCTGAGATAGCAAGGCTCGAGACCCAGTTCGACATCATCCGCTACATGCGGCGGATCACGCAGATTTTCGGCTTCAAGACTTTTCTCATCTGTTCGATCCCTGCAGTCGAGGTAGAGCGGCTCTCCGCGACCACGGTCATCTCGAATATGCCGGCCGAGCTCCTCAACAAATATGACAGCCTTTCGATGCTGCGTTTCAGCACCGGGGTGCGCCGGTTGAGAGAGACGACGACCCCGTTTCAGGTCATGCTTGAAGACTGGGAGAGGGAGGGAGGCAAGCCCGACTCTGCCGCGGATTACATCGCCATGTTGCGCGAGAACGGCATATTCCAAGCCAATTACTTCCCGGTCCACGATGCCGAAGGTGGCCGCGGCGCGGTCATCCTCATGGGCCCGGAAGCGGAATTGCCGATGACGGCGGCGATGGAACTGCAGATGATCGCGATCCACGTCTATAACCGGCTCGCCGAGATCGGCTCGGTCTGGAAGAACACCAACACGGTTCTTTCCGAACGGGAAATCCAGTGTCTGAGCTGGACGGCCGCCGGCAAGACCAGCTCGGAAATCGCCGGTATCCTCGGCCTGTCGGAGCACACGGTCAATCATTACCTCAACCATGTCACCAAGAAGCTCGACGCGGTGAACCGCACACAGGCGGTCGTGAAGGCGATGAAAAAGGGCTATATCAGCTAAGGCCTGTTGATATTCATCTGAGGAAAAGTGCGTGCGGTTTTCCGCCCGCATCCGCTCTAACCTATTGCGAGCATATTGTGCCCAAATAGCGCGCATGCTCAGGAATTGAGCAGCGCAGTCTCTTGCGCATCCTTCGCAGTCGAAGGGCAACTCCTTGGAAAATCTGGTTTTTTCCGGAAGGTTCCAACTGGCACGCATTGTGCATATTCAGTTCCGTGTCCAGAGGGGACCACAATAAGACAGCGCCCAAGAAGGTCGCGACAAGGGCCGCCGCCGATCGCCTGTGATCCCGGATGTACGGACACGGAGATCGGTTGGCGGCCCTCATTTTCCCACCTGTCGCATTGGCGAAGCGCCCCGGCTCGACTATCTAATACATAACGCCCTAGATCGGGTGCGATTTGGGCTAGCGATTGCAGCAGTCAAAACGTTGCGCGCCAACGAAAGAGCAAGAGGCCGACATGCCGGACGTCACCCGGGAATTGGTTTTAGAGAAGCTGCGGACCGTCCGCGGGCCGGACATGGAAGGAAACATCGTCGATCTCGGACTCGTATCCGATGTGTTCATTTCCGACGGCAAGGCCTACTTCTCGATCACCGTGCCGGCGGACCGGGCGAAGGAGCTCGAGCCGATGCGGGCGGCCGCCGAACGGGTCGTGCGCGAGATTCCCGGCGTGAACGCCGCCATGGTGGCATTGACTGCCGACCGCAAGGCCGCTCCCCAGAAGGCCCCGGTGGAGCGGCCGCGGCCGGCCCCGGCGGGCCATGCGCCGGCGCAGCGAGCGGCCGGCGGTGGAGCACCAAAGGCGGGCATCCCCGGCGTCGGCGCCATTATCGCCGTCGCCTCCGGTAAAGGCGGCGTCGGCAAGTCCACCACCTCCGTCAATCTGGCGCTGGCGCTTCAGGCAAACGGGCTTAAGGTCGGGCTCCTCGATGCCGATATCTACGGCCCTTCGATGCCGCGGCTTTTGAAGATCTCCGGCCGTCCGCAACAGATCGAGGGGCGGCTTATCCGTCCGATGGAAAACTACGGCCTGAAAGTCATGTCGATGGGCTTCCTGGTGGATGAGGAGGTCGCGATGATCTGGCGCGGCCCGATGATCCAGTCGGCGCTCCTGCAGATGTTGCGCGAGGTGGCCTGGGGCGAGCTCGACGTCCTCGTGGTGGACATGCCGCCGGGTACCGGTGACGCACAGCTGACGATGGCACAGCAGGTGCCGCTCGCAGGCGCCGTCATCGTGTCGACGCCACAGGACCTCGCGCTCGTCGATGCCCGCAAGGGTCTCGCCATGTTCCGCAAGGTCGAGGTTCCGGTGCTCGGGATCGTCGAAAACATGAGTTATTTCGTGGCGCCCGATACGGGCAGGCGCTACGACATCTTCGGTCATGGCGGCGCGCGCAAGGAAGCCGAGCGCATCGGCGTACCGTTCCTCGGCGAGGTGCCCCTGACCATGGGTATCCGCGAGACCTCCGACGCGGGAACCCCTCTCGTCGCGTCCGAACCCGATGGCGAGGTCGCGCGCGTCTATCGCGACATCGCGGCGCGGGTCTGGGGAGAGGTCACCGCTGCCCGGCAGGACAAAAGCCGTGCGATGCCGAGCATCGTCTTCGAATAGCGCTTTGGCGCAGTCACCTGCGCGGCGCGACTGAGACATCCGACAGGGAAGCGCCGGATCCCCGAAGGCCATTGATTTTGCGCCGGGGTTGCGTCATATCCCTTGGCTCGCATAGGCAAGGCAAAGCTAGCCACTGCCATCGCCGGAGACTTTGGTCACCCGTCTGCCGTCAAGCGGCGTCGAACGGCTGAAAGCCTTCATCGGATGAATCTGCATCGTGGAAAATCGTGTGGCGGCTGATCCTACGAAATCATCACGGTTCATCGTCGTCGGCTGCATGAAAAAGGCGGCCACATGATCACAGGCTATTGTGTCAACGGTGAAACGGTCGCTCTCTCCACGGCCGAGCCGCCGTCGGCCCTGCGTCCCGATCTCGTCTGGATAGACCTTGTCGAGCCGACCAAGGCGGAAGACCTGATGATCGAGGGTCTGCTCGGAATTCCCATTCCGACGCGGGACGATCTGAGGGACATCGAACCTTCCAGCAGGCTTTATACGGACGACGGTGCCGTCTTCATGACCGCCTCGCTCGTCTATCGAAGCGACACGGAAATGCCGGGGCTTACCGATGTCGGCTTCATTCTGGCGGGCAAGTGTCTCGTCACCGTCCGCTACGCCGAGCCGAGGGCCTTCGGCCTGTTCAAGGCGGGTATGCATCGCATTCCCGGCGGCTGCCGCAACGGCGCAGTGATTCTGACGCGGCTGCTCGAGACGATTGTGGACAGGACGGCGGAAATTCTCGAGCAGGCTGTCGACAGGATCGACGATCTGGCGCTCCAGGTCTTCGGCGACAAGACGTCCGGCCGGCGGCACCGGCCACCGCACTTTCTCGAAGCACGCCTGCGCGACGTCGCGGGCCATCACCGGCTTGTTGCGAAAACGCGCGACAGCCTCGCTTCGCTCTCGAGGCTGCTGACCTTCGTCTACACGGTTCCCGACGTGCAGGCGGACAAGGAAACCCGTGAACTTTGCCGTACGGTATCGCGGGACATCCAGTCGCTTTCGGAACATACGGCTTTCATCTCGGGAAATATCACCTTCCTGCTCGATGCCTCGCTCGGCCTCATCAATGTCGAGCAGAATGCCATCATCAAGATCTTCTCGATCGCTTCGGTCGTTCTGTTGCCGCCGACGCTGGTCGCTTCCGTCTACGGCATGAACTTTCGCATCATGCCTGAGCTTGAATGGCAGTTCGGCTATCCGTGGGCGCTTGCAGCCATGGTGCTTTCGGCCGTGATCCCCTTTTTCTTCTTCCGCTGGAAAGGCTGGCTCTAAGGGCCTGTTGGGCAACATGTCTCAATTGTCTGCTCCCGCTACACCTGGCGTGGAAAATGCCCGCCGCCTGCTGGTTCTGGCGCTCGGCTCCGTCGGCGTCGTGTATGGGGATATCGGCACCAGCCCGCTCTATGCCTTCCGCGAAGCCTTGCGCCCCGTCTCGCACGACGGCGTGACGGACGTCGAGATCATCGGTTTGATCTCGCTGATGATCTGGGCGCTGACGATCATCGTCACGATAAAATACGTGCTATTCCTGCTGCGGGCGGACAATCAGGGCGAGGGCGGCACGCTCTCCCTGCTGGCACTGCTCATGAAGACCGCCAATGGTCACACGGCGATCCTGTTCTTCATGGGGATCGCCGGCGCCGCGCTCTTCATCGGCGACGCGATGATCACACCGGCACTGTCGGTGCTCTCGGCCGTCGAGGGTTTGAAGTTGGTTACCCCGGCCCTTTCGGACTACGTCGTTCCGATCGCCGTCGTGATCCTCCTGCTCCTCTTCACCGTCCAGTCGAAGGGTACCGCGGCGGTTTCCAACTTCTTCGGGCCGATTACGCTCATCTGGTTCGTCGTCATGGGCACGATCGGCTTCGTTCATATTGCCGACGATCTGTCGATTTTCAGAGCCTTCAACCCGTATTATGCCGCCAGCTTTCTGTTCAACGAAGGCTATGTCGGTATCGTCGTACTCGGCGCCGTCTTCCTGACGGTCACGGGTGCCGAGGCGCTTTACGCCGATCTCGGCCATTTCGGCCGGCGGCCGATCCAATGGGCCTGGTTCACCGTCGTCTTCCCGGCGCTCACGCTGAACTATCTGGGGCAGGGCGCCTTCGTGCTGAAGAACCCGGAGGCGATGTCCGATCCCTTCTTCCTGATGTTTCCGAAATGGGCGCTGCTGCCTGCCGTCATTCTTGCGACCGCAGCCACCATCATCGCCAGTCAGGCGGTCATAACCGGCGCGTTTTCGCTGACGCGCCAGGCCATTCACCTTGGCTTCCTGCCGCGCATGGCGATTTTCCATACGTCCGAAACCCATACGGGCCAGATTTACCTGCCGAACGTCAACACGCTTTTGATGTTCGGCGTCATGGCGCTCGTCTTCCTCTTCGGCTCCTCGGAGGCGCTCGCGACCGCCTACGGCATTTCCGTCACCGGTGCGATGGTGGTCACCACGGTGCTTTCCTTCGAATTCCTGCGTATGCGGTGGAACTGGCCGACCTGGTGGGCGGCCGGTGCGCTGCTGCCGCTGTTCGTGCTGGAATTCGTCTTCCTGGGCGCCAACATGCTGAAGATCCACGATGGCGGCTACGTGCCGATCCTGATCGCGGCGACCTTCATCGTCATCATGTGGACCTGGAAGCGCGGCACAGCAATCCTGCACGCCAAGACCCGCCATATCGACATTCCGCTGGCAAGCTTCATCAAATCGGTCGAGCGCCAGAGCGAGCACGCGCCGGTGTCGGTGACCGGCACGGCGATATTCCTGACCAGCGATCCGGAATCGACTCCCGCCGCCCTGCTGCACAACATCAAACACAACCACGTTCTGCATCAGCAGAACTTCATCCTGACGATCCGGACGGCAAACACGCCGAAGGTGCCGAAGGAAGAGCGGGTCAGCGTGCGGCGGCTGTCGGAGCGTTTCACTCTGCTGGAAATGAAGTTCGGCTTCATGGAGACGCAGAATGTCTCTCAGGCGCTGGGCCTCTTCAGGAAGTCGGGCCTGAAGTTCGACATCATGTCGACCTCATTCTATCTCGGCCGGCGCAAACTCGTGCCCGACGCCCAGTCCGGCATGCCGCATTGGCAGGACCGCCTGTTCATCGCACTCGCCAATGCTGCGATCGATCCCTCCGACTATTTCCGCCTGCCGACGAACCGGGTGGTCGAACTCGGCTCTCATGTGATCATCTGATCCGAAGACGCTGTCCCTCAAACTGCGCACTTCCGCACGGAAAACCGCTACACACTTTTCCTGGAAGTGCTTTGGCAATGCCAGGCGAATTGCCGGTCTCGGCGCGTCCGCATTAACCAAACATCAAGGTTAATGCCGCATTTTCAAGGCTCAAGAGAAACGGTCCCGGCGAGCCGGCCGACCAACCTTAGCGTCCTGCACGGAATCTTGCCGCTGGCTTATTGCCGGCTTGCGAGAACGCGTGCCTGAGAAAGAGTTTCTGGAGCCGACCGGTGCGTAAGAGTTGGAAGTTGCGTGACAAGTTTCGGTTTTCGTTCTCGGCCTGGCGCGGTCCGGCGATCCTGGGCCTTGCCGTCTTCCTCGGCTTTCCCTCGGCGGTCGCCTATTCGGACATCGCGACGTTTCTGTCCGGCATCAACCGCGGCGGCGAGCGGTGGCGCACCTATCTCACTCCGTCGCCGGCCGGCTCCCTCCACGAAGTCGAGATGGTCTTCACGGACCCGATCACGACCGGTGCGCTCGATGGCGGCGCCGGCATGACCCTGCCAGATGGCGGCCGCGTGGCGCTGACCGCCGAATCGAAGCACCAGGGGACGCCGGACGAGGATCGCGTGACGCGGAAGCTGAAGAAGGGGCGAATCGTCGCGGTAACGCCGGTGACCCCGCCCAAGGACTTCAGCGCCGGCTCCATCCTTCAGCGCACGAGCTCGCTTATCGGCCCGGCCCTCGACGGCCCCGAAAAGATGGTCTTTGCCAAGCCGAAGATCAAAGGCAAGGAGATCGAGATCGCCACGGCCTTCTACCGCAAGACGCCGCCGAAGCCCGAACCGGGCCTCTCGCCGATGCTTGCCAAGCTCGTCACCAACGACAAGCCCGACATTCTTGCGACTGCCTATGTCCGGCCCGAGCCGGACTATGCGCGTGAATCACCCTTCGATTCGATCCTGCGGAACGACGAGAATGCAGGGCGCTTCATCCCGGATATCGCGCCCGACGATCATGCCTGGGCGGCAACGCCGCTGCCGCCAACCGTCTTCAGCAAGGAAGAGCAGACCTGTCTGGCCGAGGGGATCTATTTCGAGGCCCGCAGCGAATCCGTCAAGGGTCAGGCCGCGGTGGCGCAGGTCATTCTCAATCGCGTCCGCAACCCGACCTACCCGAAAACGATCTGCGGCGTCGTCTACCAGAACAAGGCCTGGCGCAACCGCTGCCAGTTCTCCTTCGCCTGCGACATGATCCGCGACCTGATCTATTCGCGATCGCACTGGAAGACGGCGAAGGAAGTCGCGCTCGCGGTGACCGCCGGCAGAATCTGGCTCCCCGAAGTCGGCTCGGCGACCCATTATCACGCCACCTATGTGAATCCCGCCTGGGCAAAGACGATGAAGCGTGTCGGCAAGATCGGCCTGCACATCTTCTACAGGACCTATGGCGGCGGCTGGAGCTGACGGCGAAGCTGCCTGCGCGCCCCTGTCAGCCGCCGGAGCCGCGGGCGTGACCCCGCGGCTCCGGCGGCGATTCCCTCTGCACCTTTGTCGCAGCTTACCGGATTTATCGCTAAACCCCTGAATTGAAACAAGAATATTGTCCACGTAGAAGGTGCCCGCATGCCTTGACTATGCGGGTGCCTAAAACTATGTTGCGCGCGACTTCAAATGGGGCCGAAGCGTGGCTTGAACAGCGGCCGTTTGTATGACCGAGATCGCGTTCGACCGCGTGGGGCTGCAAAGGGGAGCCATGTGACGGAGAAGCCGGAAGAAAGTCTGGAAGCGCGGCTCAAGCGCCTCGGCGACGACATCAAGTCCAAGAAGCGGGCGGATGTTTCGGAAGGGGCGGATGGGCGCGCTGATGAAAGCCGCAAGGGATACGCGGCGGCGATGAAGCTTTCGAGCGAATTCATCGCCGGCATCCTGGTCGGGGCGTTTCTGGGCTATCTTTTGGACCACTTTGCGGGTACAGGGCCGTGGGGCATGATCGTCCTCCTGCTTCTCGGCTTCTGTGCCGGTGTCTTGAACGTGCTGCGTTCCGCCGGTTTGGTGGCGACAACCGACCAGCGGAAAGGCGGGTCGGGCACGGATAAAGAGGACGGCGGCGACGCCTGAGGTGTCGCCGGGAAGAACAGTATTTCCGCTCGCGGGCGGGCAGAACGAAAGAGAAGCGCGGTGTCAAACGATCCGACCCACCAGTTCCTGGTCAACAAGATTGTCCCGCTCGAGATCGGCGGAATTGACTTTTCCTTCACCAATGCGTCGCTGTTCATGGTGGCGACCGTCGGTGCGGCTGCCGGCTTCCTCTATCTGACGACATCGCAGCGCGGGCTTATCCCGACGCGCATGCAGTCGGTTTCGGAAATGTCCTACGAGTTCATCGCCTCGATGCTTCGCGAAGGCGCCGGCAGTCACGGGATGAAATTCTTCCCGATGGTCTTCTCGCTGTTCATGTTCATCCTGACGGCGAACCTGCTCGGCATGGTCCCCTATTTCTTCACCGTCACCAGCCAGATCATCGTCACCTTCGCGCTTGCGGTCTTCGTGATCGGCACCGTCCTTCTCTACGGCTTCTACAAGCACGGCTTCGGCTTCCTCAAGCTTTTCGTGCCGCAGGGAGTGCCGGGCGCGCTCCTGCCGCTGGTCGTGGCGATCGAAATCATCTCGTTCCTTTCCCGACCCATCAGCCTCTCGGTCCGTCTCTTCGCCAACATGCTGGCCGGCCATATCACGCTGAAGGTCTTCGCAGGCTTCGTCGCCTCGCTCAGCGCCTTTGGTGCGCTCGGCATCGGCGGTGCGATCCTGCCGCTCATCATGACCGTCGCGCTTACCGGTCTTGAATTCCTGGTCGCCTTCCTCCAGGCCTATGTCTTTGCGGTGCTGACCTGCATGTACCTCAACGATGCGGTCCACCCCGGAGGCCACTAAGGAATAAACAGTCGCTGGTTTCCGGTCGGCTTGCCGCCGGAAGCACAAATCTTAAGCCGCAACACCATTTCGAAGGAGTCAATCATGGAAGCGGAAGCAGCAAAGTACATCGGTGCAGGTCTTGCATGCCTTGGTATGGCCGGCACGGCTCTCGGCCTCGGCAACATCTTCGGCAGCTACCTGTCCGGCGCACTGCGCAATCCGTCGGCAGCTGACGGCCAGTTCGGCCGCCTCGTATTCGGCTTCGCCGTTACGGAAGCTCTGGGCATCTTCTCGCTGCTCATTGCACTCCTCCTCCTCTTCGCCGTCTGATATCGGCAGAAGTTTTGGCCGCGGCCCGAAAGGCCGCGGCCGCGCATATTCTTGAGTGCACCTGGAGGTGAGCATGTTTGTGACCGCGGCATATGCCCAGTCATCCACCACCGAAGGCGCCGAAGCACACGATGCCGCTGCGGCCGGTGAGGTGCACACCGAAACGGGTGTGGCCCACGAAGCCGATCATGGCGCCGGCGTGTTCCCGCCCTTCGATACGACCCATTTCGCTTCGCAGCTTCTGTGGCTCGCGATCACCTTCGGCCTGTTCTATCTCCTGATGTCGAAGGTCATCATTCCGCGCATCGGGGGGATTCTCGAGACGCGTCATGACCGGATCGCCCAGGATCTCGACGAGGCATCCCGCCTGAAGGGCGAGGCCGATGCCGCCATTGCTGCTTACGAGCAGGAGTTGGCAGGCGCCAGAGCCAAGGGCCATTCGATTGCCGACACCGCCCGCGAAGCGGCCAAGGCGAAGGCCAAGGCCGACCGCGACGGTGTCGAAGCCGGTCTTGCGAAGAAGATTGCCGCTGCAGAAGCGCGCATCGCCGACATCAAGTCGAAGGCTCTTGCCGATGTCGGCGCGATCGCCGAGGAAACGGCGACAGCCGTTGTCAAACAATTGATCGGCGGGACCGTCACCAAGGCCGAGATCGCTGCGGCGTTCAAGGCCTCGGCCGGCAACTGAGGAAAAGAGAACCATGGCTCTTGATGCGACTTTCTATGCCCTCGTAGGCCTCATTCTCTTCTTTGTCCTCATCGCCTATCTCAAGGTTCCGGGCATGGTCGGCAAGGCGCTCGACGCCCGCGCCGACAAGATCAGCAATGAATTGGCCGAAGCCAAGCGTCTGCGCGAGGAAGCCCAGAGCCTCGTTGCCGAGTACCAGCGCAAGCGCAAGGACGCCGAAGCGGAAGCCGCAAGCATCGTCGCCGCGGCCCAGCGCGAGGCGGAGATGCTGACTGCGGAAGCCAAGCAGAAGACCGAGGAATATGTCGCGCGCCGCACGGCACTTTCCGAACAGAAGATCAAGCGGGCCGAAAGCGATGCGATCAACGCCGTCCGCGCAGCTGCGGTGGACCTGGCAATCAGCGCGGCCGAGAAAGTGCTCGCGAGCAAGGCCGATGCAGGCGCGCAGGAGACGCTTTTCAAGAAGGCGATTGGCGAAGTCAAAGCGCGCCTGAACTAAGCGTAGCCGATAATACCCTGGAGATTGAAAAGCCCCGCTTCGGCGGGGCTTTGCTTTGCGGGATCCGTTATCCGGGCAACCGTACGTCATGTAGTCCTGATGGGCGAGCAGGAGAGCAGACCCCCTCTGGCCTGTCGGCCATCTCCCCCACAAGGGGGGAGAATACCTGCGGCGGGCCTTCGCTTCCACTTCTGCGTTCTGCCCGTGGCATCGTTTTTGGCGTGCGAAGGTCAAACCGTTTGTCGCCCGCCCCAGGCAATGGTCCCGCGAGAGGATCAGATGTGTATATGCCCTATCGCAGGCGGGGAGAGGGGACTTAAGAGCGTTCCGCGAGTCCCTTCGCCCCGCCTGCGGGGAGAAGGTGCCGGCAGGCGGATGAGGGGCCTTCACCGCCGTCAAACTTGGCGGAACGGGCGGAAGCTCATGCGGTGCAGGGAGCAGGGGCCGTGGCTTTCGATCGCCGTGCGATGCTTCACGGTCGCATAGCCCGCATGGTGGGCAAAGCCGTAGAGCGGGAAAGTTGCATCGGCGCGGGCCATCATGCGGTCACGGGTGACCTTGGCGACGATCGATGCGGCGGCGATCGACACGGAGCGGCTGTCCCCCTTGACGATCGCTTTTGCGTGGCAGGAGAGGCCGGGCGGCACGTCGCGGCCGTCAACCAGAACGATGCGGGCCGCCAGTTCGAGGCCGTGAACGGCGCGGCGCATCGCATCGAGGCTGGCCTTCAGGATATCTGTCGTGTCGATGCGCGCCGACGAGGAGGAGGCGATGGAAACCGTCGATGTCGCCAGAATTTCTTCGAACAGCGCCTCGCGCTGCTCCGCGGTCAGCAGCTTGCTGTCGTTGAGACCCGCCGGGATGGCGTCCGGATCGAGAATGACCGCGGCGGCGACGACCGGGCCCGCAAGCGGTCCCCGCCCAGCTTCGTCGGCCCCCGCGACCGGCCAGAAACCGTCGCGATGGGCGGCGCGCTCGAAGGTGAAATCCGGAACGGGCGCCTGAAGAGGAAAAAGAGGGGAATCGGGCTGTTTGCGACGTGACATGAAAAGACACTCGCATACTCGCCCGATTCCCTTCAAGCCCCCGGCTCGGTTTGCGGCGGTTGCCGGGGGGAACCAGCGCCGCCCCGTGGGGCAAAGGGCGGATGCTGGAATTTTCAAAGCCGTTCCACAGCGGGAAAGAGTGGCGGCTTATGCTTTCGATCTAAAGAAGCGACAGCTGAACGCCCATTCCTAGCGGCGGCACGAAGAGATCGCTGCGCAATTGCCGGCGCGTCAGATTGAGGCCGAGCCGCTTGGCCGCAAGCTCGAATCGACGGCCGATCTGCCAGGCGTAAGGTCCGCTGCCCTTCATTCGTTTGCCGAACTCGGCATCGTAGTCCTTGCCGCCGCGCATGGAGCGGATGAGCGACATGACGTGCCGGTAGCGGTCCGGGTAGTTTCTGAGAAGCCAGTCACGGAACAGGGGGCTCACCTCCAGCGGAAGCCGGAGGAGTACGTAGCTCGCATCCGACGCGCCCGCCGACTTCGCCGAATCGAGCACGCGCTCGATCTCGTGATCGTTCAGCGCCGGAATGATCGGCGCGACCAGTACTCCAGCGGGAATGCCGGCCTCGGAAATTGCGCGTAGCGCCTCCAGCCGCTTGGTGGGCGTCGACGCCCGCGGTTCCATGCTGCGCGCCAGTTTCCGGTCGAGCGTGGTCACCGAAATGACGACCCGGGCAAGACCCTTTTCCGCCATCGGCGCCAGCAGGTCGATATCGCGCGTCACCATGGCCGATTTTGTAACGATCATCACCGGATGATTGGCCTCCTTCAGCACTTCCAGGATCTGGCGCATGATCCGCCATTCCTTTTCGATCGGCTGATAGGGATCGGTATTTGTGCCGATCGCGATCGGGCGAAGCTTATAGTCCGGCTTCGCCAGCTCGCGCTCGAGAAAACGTGGCGCGTCGGGCTTGGCGAAGAGCTTGGCTTCGAAATCAAGCCCTGCCGAGAGCCCCATATAGGCGTGCGTAGGCCGCGCGAAGCAGTAGATGCAGCCATGCTCGCAGCCGCGATAGGGGTTGATCGATCGGTCGAAAGATATGTCGGGAGATTCGTTGCGCGTGATCGCCGTCTTCGGCTTTTCTATCTGGACCTCGGTCTTGAACGGCGGCAACTCCTCGAGCGTTTGCCACCCGTCATCGAAGACTTCGCGCGTTTTCTGCTCGAAGCGTCCCGAGATGTTGAGGGCGGCACCGCGGCCACGCCGACGATCGACGTCGATTCGGATGCCGGATCCGGCGACGAGGGCCTCCGCCACATCCACGCTGTTGCCGGGCGCATAGACGCCCTGCTTGAGTTGAGACAGATCGTTCATCGAAATCTCCCCGGAACCATGCTCGGCTCGCTTGGTGCTGATTATTTTCCTAGCGCAGAAAATAGAACAAAACAAGAACAAATATTCAGCACATCTCCGGGGGAGGCGCGCGTTCATCCGCCACCCTGTGCGGACCTGCGCTTGTAGCAATCTGCGCTGCGATGCGATAGGAACGGCTATGCTGACGGTCATCATGGAAACGAAGGACAACGAAGCGGAGCTCGCACAGACGCTCTCGGCGCTCGTTGCCGGCGCGGTGGAAGGGCTCGTCAGCGATGTAATAATCCTGGACCACGGATCGACCGACGGCTCCCCCAGGGTCGCGGATGCTGCCGGTTGCCGTTTCTGCCTTGAGTGGGATCTCGGCGATGTCCTTCGTTCCGCCCGCGGCGAGTGGCTGATGCTTCTGGAGCCTGGTGCCCGCCCTATCGGTCGCTGGGTGGATGAACTGGCCGAATACGTCTCTCTGAACAGGAGCCCGGCGCGGTTTTCTCCCTCGCGAATGCATAAGCGCCCGCTTCTCAAGCGCTTGGCGCACAGGGCGCCGCCGCTGGAGTCCGGATTTCTGCTGCCGAAGGGGGACGCGGTCGCGGCTGCGCGCGGCAAGATGCCGCTCAGCGCCCTTGCGAGCGGACGAGCCGCCCGCAAACTTGCGACCGAGCTCGTCCCGGCCTGGGTCGCATTGGACAACCGGTCGGCGGGAGAACGGCACCGGACGCCCTGTTCGTAGAGCGGGATAAGGAAAAGTGTGTGCGGCTTTCAGCCCGCATCCCGCTCTAACTTATCGAGTTGACGGTCTACCGCATCGGCCCGAAAATCGGAATCGATCTTCGGGCCGATGCGCCCGATGCCGGAGTGGCATGACTTTCAGATCGAGCGGACTGCAAGCGAGTTCAACTGCCAGGCCGAGTCGATCGAAATGTCGATGCTGACGTCATTGAGGAACGTCCAGATGCGATCGGCCACTCCGACATAGACCCAGAGCTTGCGGCCAGCGGGGAAGGCCATCTCGGTGAACAGGTTGATGATTCTTCGTTCGCCAGGAACGGCCTGGATGGAGGTACCTGGAAAGCTCTCGCCATCGCCGCTGCAGTCGAGACCCGAGGCGAACCACTGGTCGCTCACCTCGTTCGCCGGTTCGACATCCTCCCAATTCCAGAACACGGCCAGCACGAGGCGGCCGCGCGTCGTGGCGTGAAAGTCGGACCACCCGAACTCGTCGTAGGTCGAGATGTGATGGCGGCAGATGAGGGCCGACAAGTCTGCCTTGACTTGCAGTATACCGGTGCGGAGCGTCTTGAACGGCACGAGGTAGCCGTTCTCCCGATAGGCGCAGAGGATTTCAGCATCGGAGGCACTATTGTTGCGGGCGATCAGTCTCGATCCCATCCGTCCCGCACAGTCCAAATAGGAACTGTTTTCCACGATTGCTCCGTCGCCGGTTGCCTGGTTCTGCTCGAGTCTGTCCCAGCAGCCTCCAAAGGGCGGGAGGAACAGCTTTTCCTTGTCGGGATCGGGCGCGACATACACGAGCGGCGGTTGTTTGAAGATGTCGGCGACGCTGCCGACCACCGTTTCGTGGCGGTGGAAGGCTTCGTGGCCCTTCACCAACTCGCCGACTTCGCCATAGGCACGCTTATGAAGCCGTTTGAGCGCGTTCAGATCAAGGCCGGTATTCCTGGCCTCGACGAGCGACCTGTATCGAAGACCGGGCCCGCGCGGATCATCACGTCGGCCCGACCTTGCGACCTGCGCGATCCTGTCGCGCAGGTCAGGTGAAAAGACCTGCCGGCGCTGCTCTGCGAAAGACTGGCGCAATGCGTCCAGCCTGGTTACCGTTGCCTGCCATTCATCCTTCTGCCGACGTTCGTAGAAGGCCTGCAGCCCCAGCGGAACCTCGGTCTCGGGCCGATCCGTTTTCGAGTAAGCGTGCTCTGCCGTTCCCATGACTTCCTCCTACCCTGGCGGGTTGCAGTGCGGGCCTTGTCGACCGGCGCGCCTGCGTCTGAGTGAAAACGAGGAAAAGGGGCTCCGAGGCGGCAAATGCGAGTGGGCTTTCTCCGTCGATGAGAAGCCGTGACATGGTGGCCGTAGCCGCGAGCTGAGCCGCTTCTCCGAAGCAAGAATGGGGCGTACCTTGCGGTACCCCCAAAGTGGCTCTCAAATGACCTTGCTTATGAAAAATATCCGTCTGTGAAAATGTCTTGCCATGCATGCCCATCGTTTCGGACGGGCAGCACGTCGTAGCCTTCTCTCTTTCCCAATATTGCCCCGGAAAGAGGCCGGGCATTCGCTCGAAGCAATTAAACGGTGCTTGCCTTGCCCGCTTCGAGCCAAGCCGACGAAGGCAAAGTAGCGGGATTCGGGGCGCGGGTCTGTTCCAAACGGAACACGAATCTCGTCAGCCGCGCTTCAGGTGCTCGTCGAGCCGCGGCATGATCTCGACGAAATTGCACGGCATGTGCCGGTAATCGAGTTGCTGCTTCAGGATTCCGTCCCAGGCGTCCTTGCAGGCACCGGGGGATCCGGGCAGGACGAAGATGAACGTCGCATTGACGACCCCGCCCGTGGCCCGCGACTGGATCGTCGACGTGCCGATCTTCTCGTAAGAGATCCGGTGGAACACCTCCGAAAAGCCATCCATGCGTTTCTCGAAGAGC
Organism: Ensifer sp. D2-11; assembly: GCF_054161295.1. Lineage (NCBI taxonomy): Bacteria > Pseudomonadati > Pseudomonadota > Alphaproteobacteria > Hyphomicrobiales > Rhizobiaceae > Ensifer > Ensifer sp. D2-11. The sequence goes on along the minus strand of NZ_CP096433.1, from coordinate 2,365,352 downwards.
GGCTCCAGCGCTTCCGGCGTAACGTCGCGGCCCGTGAATCCGGTTCCCCCGGTGGTGATGACGACGTCGATCGCGGCATCGAGCGTCCAGGCCTTCACCTGTCCGTAGATCTTCTCGCGCTCGTCGGGAACGATTGTCCGCGCCTCGAGCCGGTGGCCGGCCTCTCGTATTCTCGCTTCGAGCACATCGCCGGACTTGTCGTCCGCGCGTGTGCGCGTGTCCGAGACCGTGAGCACGGCGATGCCGATGGGGATGAAGGGGCGTCTTTCATCGAGGCCGGGCATTCTGGCGTTATCCTGATTTTCCCGCGGTTCGCGTCGCCTGAACGTACCATCGCGGGTGGCCGGCGGAAATGGTCTCAGCGGCACGTTCGGCGCTTTTCATCTCCGTGAACAGGCCGAAGCAGGTGGCACCCGAGCCGGACATCCGCACGAGCGCCGCGCCTGCGTCGCGCAATGCGTTCGAGACGGTTTCGATCATCGGCTCGTGCGCACGTGCCGGCGGCTCCAGGTCGTTCCGCATGGCCGCCATGGCCGTCAGCCATTCGGCAGTCGAGCGGGCATCTTCAGGCAAGACCAGCGGAGGATTGGTCTTCCTGACGAGCGATCGGAAGATAACCGGCGTGGAGACCGCGACGAGGGGATTGACGAGGACGACGTTGAAGGGCGGCAGATCGGGAAGAGGCGTGATCTCTTCGCCGATGCCTCTCGCGACGAGGGGCCCCCGGTCGAGACACATCGGGACGTCCGCGCCGAGCTGCAGCGCAAGGCTGTTGAGGCTTGCCGCTTCGACAGTCGCGCCCCAGAGCGACAGCAGCCCGCGCAGAGTCGCGGCTGCATCGGCCGAGCCGCCGCCGATCCCCGATGCTATCGGCAGGTTCTTCTCGAGATGCAGATGAACCGGGCCTGCCATTCTACCCTGCGCCGCAAGCTCGCGCCGCAGCAGGTCCCGGGCGCGGAGCACGAGATTACCACCACTGCCCTCGGCTGAAAGGTCGGTCGCGAAGCGGCCCGACACCGTGAAACGGTCCCTGTCCGCCGCGATCAGCCCGACCCGGTCGCCACATTCGGCGAAGGTCACCAGGCTTTCCAGCAGATGGTGGCCGTCGGCGCGCTGCCCGACGACGTGCAGCGCGAGATTGATCTTGGCGGGCGCCGCAAAGGTCAGTGCGAAGCCCGGAATGCCGCCTGCCTGCATGCTACAGTCAGGACTTCTTGTCCGGCGCTGTCTCCGGTCCGGTCTTTTTCGGCAGCTTTTCCTTGGCATCCGCCGCCGCCGGAACCGGTTCCTTAAGCGGCGGCAGACCGTTTTCGATCTTCGCCTTGATCTTCGGAATTTCCGCTTCCTCGGGCTTCAGTTCCAGCGCCTGATTCCACTGGAACACCGCTTCGAGCTTCCGGCCGACGCGCCAGTAGGCGTCGCCGAGGTGGTCGTTGATCGTCGCGTCGCCGGCCATCAGTTCCGCAGCGCGCTCGAGCTCGGTCACAGCCTCGTCGAACCGGTTCATGCGGAAATAGGCCCAGCCGAGCGAGTCGACGATGTAGCCATCGTCGGGCTTGAGCTCGACCGCTTTGCGGATCATCTCAAGCCCGTCCTCGAGGTTGATGTTCATGTCGACCCAGGAATAGCCGAGATAGTTCAGAACCTGCGGCTGATCCGGGTTGAGCTCCAGCGCCTTGCGAAAGTTCGGCTCGGCCTTTTCCCAGAGCTTCTGGCGTTCGTAGGCAATGCCGCGCTGGAAGAAGACGGTCCAGTCGCTCCGCTTCGGCACGGGGCCGATCGCGGCGACCGCGCGGTCGTAAAGCTCGCCCATCTCCTTGTAGTTCTTGGCGTCGGAAAGCACGCTGCCATAGGCGAGGTAGTTGCGGATGTTCTTGGGATCGACGTCGATCAGCCCTTTCAGATGCTTCTTCGCCTCGTCGACCTTGCCGATGCCGGCGAGGCTGAGGCCAAGCTGGAGTTCGGAAAGGCGACGCATCGGCGAGCTCTCCGGCACGCTCTTGTAAAGCTCGATCGCCTCTTCCGGCTTTTTCAGATTTTCGGCGATGCCGCCGAGCATCACGAGAATATCGGCGCTTTCCGGGTCGAGCCGTCGCGCCGTCTGAAGGTAGAGCGAAACTATGTCTTCCGCGCCCTCGCGGTTGAGTGCGCCGCCGATCGAAAAGAGCACGGCGGCCGCACCCTGCACGGCGTTGCGTACCTGCTGCTCCTGCGGCTTTCCTTCCTCGACACTCTTCCTCAGCGCCTCGAGCGGAGTGTAGTTGTTGACGAGGCTTTCGCCGACGGAAATCGTATCCAACGCCTTCTGCTTGTTGCCTTCGCGCGCTTCGAACCGCGCCAGCGCCTCGACGGCCCGCATGAAGGTGTCCGGCGCGGCGCCGCCGCCTTCGCGGTCAAGAATGGCGTCGTTGAGCCGGGCGCGCGCAGTCGCCTTGTCTCCGGCCGCAAGCGCAATCGCCCCGGCATGATAGTTTCTGAAGATCCGGAACCATTCCGGGCCCTCCAGATTCTTGATCTGCGCCAGCGCCTCCTTCGGCCGGCCCTGGCCGAACTTGGCCCAGGCGGAAAGCAGCGAACTCATCAGCCGGTCGAGATCGTTCGGACCATCGTAGTTCAAGAGCTTTTGCGCGTTGCGGTATTCGCGCTTGCGGATCGCTTCGATCGCGCGGACCACCGTGGTGATCCTTTCGACGGCGGGATCCGATTTCAGCTCTTCGGCGATCTTGGCGCCTTCATCGAACTTGCCGCTCATCAGCAGCGTGATCATCAGCCGCTGCTTGACATCGTTATTGCCGGGCTCGAACCTGAGTGCGGTACGATAGAGCTCGGTTGCCGCAGCAAAGTCGCGATCGACGTCCGCCGTGCGCGCCGCAAGGAATGCGCCGGCAAAGGTGTTGACGCTCCTGATGTCGAAAGGCTCGGCGTCTTCGACCGGCGCCTTCTCCTCGGCAAAGGCCTGCTGGTTGCCGCTCACCGTTGCAAGAACCAGCATTGCCGCGCCGCTGAAAAGGCGAAGGAATGTATTCTGCCGCATATCAAACCTTTCATTGCCGATGGTACGCTTCGAGGCGCCACCGCTGGTTGGCCCGGAGCCGATTGGAAATCGGGCGCAAGTCTTCAAGAATAGAATGGCTTTTTTGGCGCAGCGCGGCAAGAAAATCCTCCGGGGAGGTCTTCGTCCGCGGCTCCTGCGGCGCCGCGTGTCTTGCCGGAAGCGCAGGGCTCGCGGCAGCACTTTGATTTGCTCCATGTTTCCGCCCTTGGATCGGCCGCGATGCAAGGAAACATGAAGTGGCTCAGCTTACCCGATCGATGCAGAAATCGATCACCTCGACGAGCGCCGATTTCCATGGCGAAGCCGGCAGCGGCGCGAGCGCGTCGCGGGCGATCGTGCCGTAGTGCTTGGCACGGGCGATCGTATCCGTAAGCCCCCCGTAGCGACGGATGAGACCCAGCGCCTTTTCGAGATTTGCCGCATCGCTTGCGCCGCCCTCGATCGCCTCGCGCCAGAACGCCCGGTCTTGCGGCGTGCCGCGGCGATAGGAGAGAATGACCGGCAGTGTGATCTTGCCTTCGCGAAAATCGTCTCCGACATTCTTGCCGAGATCGCTCGACGTGCCGCCATAATCGAGAACGTCGTCGACCAGCTGGAAGGCAAGGCCGAGATTGGTGCCGTAGGACTTCAGAGCGTTGCGGTCGGCTTTGCTTCCGCCTGCGACGATCGGCCCGACCTCGGAAGCGGCGGCGAAGAGGGCCGCTGTCTTGGCGCGGATGACCTGCAGATAGTCGTCCTCGGTCGTCTCCATGTTCTTGGCGACCGAAAGCTGCAGGACCTCGCCCTCCGCGATCACCGATGCGGCGGTCGAAAGGACGTCGAGCGCATCGATCGAGCCGACGTCGACCATCATGCGGAAAGCCTGCCCGAGCAGGAAATCGCCGACGAGCACGCTTGCCTGGTTGCCCCAGATCGTCCGCGCCGTGGATTTGCCGCGCCTCAGGTCGCTCTCGTCGACCACGTCGTCGTGCAAAAGGGTCGCCGTGTGCATGAACTCGACGCTGGTCGCGAGCTTGATGTGACCATCTCCCTCGTAGCCGAACATCGAAGCGGCTGCGAGCGTCAGCATCGGCCGGAGCCGTTTGCCGCCCGAGGAAATCAGGTGGTTGGCGACTTCCGGGATCATCTGGACGTCGGAGCCCGCCTTGGAAAGAATGAGCTGGTTGACCCGCTCCATGTCGGACAGCGTCAGGTCGACAAGCGGCTTCACAGATGCCTGTTTGTTTTTATTGTCTTCCAGCGGTATCACTACGCCCAACGCCCGGACTCCTGTTTCGTTGCGGGTTCGACAATAGAAAGAGGGGCTTCGGGCGGCAAGAGGCGAATTGCCCCGCCCGCAGCTTTAAGACAGGAAAATAGAGCCGGATGAAAGAACTGATCCGCACCAATGATGCCGTCCTTCTTTCCTTTGCCGAAAGCCTGATGAAGGACGCCGGCATCGGATGCTTCATCGCCGATCAGGACATGAGCATACTCGAAGGATCGCTCGGCCTCCTGCCGCGGCGCTTCCTGGTCGCCGAGGACGATGCCGATCGGGCGCGGCGCATTCTGATCGATGCGGGCCTCGAATTGGAATTGCGGCAATGATCGGCTGCGGCCCTTCCGCGAGGCGGAAAGCGGCATGACGGGAATTCCGGAGACGGTGGATGCTTTCCACCGCGGCAGGTTCCACCTGATCCAGCCTCTTGGTCAGGGGCACCGTTCGGGAATGGATGCGATGCTGGTCGCATCCCTCGTTTCCTGCCGCGGCGCGTGCCGCGTCGCCGATCTCGGCGCCGGAGCCGGGGCGGCCGGCATGGCCGTCGCGTCGCGGATCGAGGAGGCCGAGGTGCTGCTGGTCGAGCGTTCGCCGGTCATGGCGGATTTTGCGCGCCGCAGCCTCGCATTGCCTGAGAACGCGCATCTTGCCGGCCGCGTCTCGGTGCTCGAAGCCGATGTCTCGCTGAGCGGCAAGGCGCGCGCAGCCGCGGGTCTTCCGGACGACACATTCGACCACGTGATCATGAACCCACCCTTCAACGACGCCGCGGACCGCAGGACGCCCGACCGGCTAAAGGCGGAAGCCCATGCCATGAGCGGCGACCTGTTCGAAGCGTGGATCAAAACGGCCGGGGCAATCATGAAGCCGGGCGGACAGCTTTCTTTGATCGCCCGGCCGGAATCGATCGCCGGGATAATCGAGGCCTGCGGCCGCCGCTTCGGCGGTTTAGAGATCACCCCGCTTCTGCCGCGGGCGGGCGAAAATGCCGTGCGCATCCTCGTTTCCGCGATCAAGCAGAGCCGCAAGCGGCTGGCGCTGCGCGCGCCGCTCGTGATGCACGGGGAGGGCCACCGCTTTTCGCCGGAGGTCGACGATCTCAACAATGGCCGCGCGGCCTATCATCGCCGATGATTAACCGTAAGCAGGGCATTGCGTTTGCGACGCCAATGCATACATGCACGACGACAATTTGGATTGCTGCATGGCTTCGTTCTTAAATCGGCTAGGATTTAAGCAGATATGCAGAGATTGCAGCGGGTAGGAGTTGAGATGGCCGGATTTTTCAGAAAGCTGATGCCGAAGCGCTTCCGCAGGGATGGTGTGACGATTCCGGCGATCAGGCTGCATGGCGCAATCATGGCCGGCGGCAGCCCGCTCCGCCCGGTTCTCAATCTTGCGACGGTTGCGCCGCTGCTCGAAAAGGCCTTCTCCGTCAAAGAGGCCCCGGCCGTTGCCATCTCCATCAACTCTCCGGGCGGTTCGCCGGTGCAGTCCCGTCTTATCTATCAGCGCATCCGCGATCTCGCGCAGGAGAAGAGGAAGCGTGTGCTGATCTTCGTCGAGGACGTGGCCGCGTCCGGTGGTTACATGATCGCACTGGCCGGCGATGAGATCATCGCCGATCCGACCTCGATCGTCGGCTCGATCGGCGTCGTTTCGGGCGGCTTCGGTTTCCCCGATCTCCTGAAGAAGATCGGCGTCGAGAGACGGGTCTACACGGCGGGCGAAAACAAGGTGGTTCTCGATCCTTTCCAGCCGGAGAAGGAGCGTGACATCGAATTTCTCAAGGGCCTGCAGCTCGAGATCCACGACATCTTCATCCAGATGGTCAAGAGCAGACGCGGTTCGCTCCTGGCTGACCATCCGGACCTTTTCTCGGGGCTGTTCTGGACGGGGCAACGGGGTCAGGAACTCGGCCTGGTCGATGCTCTCGGCGACATCAGGGGCGAAGTGAAGAAGCGCTATGGAGAAAAAGCGCGGCTCGAGCTGATCCAGCCCGCGCGAAGCCTCTTCGGGCGGCGTCAGCCCGGAGCAGCCGTGGCCGGAGCAATCACGGGACCGCTCGTCGCATCGGCGGCTGCAGGTCTCGTCGAGGCCGTCGAGGAACGGGCGCTCTGGGCGCGTTTCGGTCTTTGAACCGGCCCCGTTGCTTGCGCGGGCGTGTGTTTTTGAAGAATGGTCTCGCGGCATCTGGCCAGTACCGCAAGAGCGCGCTAACACTGCGATTTGCTGCATCCCCTCGCGCCTTCGTTCCATCTGAGGGATATGCAGAGGAGGAACCATGCCGCAGATCATCCTGCTTCTGATTATCGCCGTCATCGCCTGGATCGGCTATCGCAAGTTCATCGCGGACGCCGAGAAGCTGACGCGTCAGCGTGAGCGCCTGCGCCGTCAGCGCGAGACCGGCGCAAACGGCACGCTCGTCAAGGACGCCGAGACCGGCGAGTACCGCCTGAAGCGCGACGACGAGTGAGCCTGCCTGACTGAATACCGGCAGGTGAAGGCGCTTGACCCTCGCCCTGCGGCATGGCACCTGTCCCCGCAAATCTTGACGAATTCGGACCCGGATCCCATGACCATTGCACCCCTCCCGGACCACATGAACCCGAAGCGCTCCTTTCAGGCACTGATCCTGACGCTGCACAATTATTGGGCCGACAAGGGTTGCGCCGTGCTTCAGCCCTACGACATGGAGGTCGGCGCAGGCACGTTCCATCCGGCGACGACGCTCAGGGCGCTCGGCCCGAAGCCATGGCGCGCGGCCTATGTGCAGCCGTCGAGGCGTCCGACCGACGGCCGCTACGGCGAGAATCCCAACCGGCTGCAGCACTATTACCAGTACCAGGTGATCTTGAAGCCCAACCCTTCCAATCTGCAGGAGCTCTATCTCGGCTCGCTCGAGGCGATCGGCCTCGATCCGCTGCTGCACGACATCCGTTTCGTCGAGGATGACTGGGAGAGCCCGACGCTCGGCGCCTGGGGGCTCGGCTGGGAATGCTGGTGCGATGGCATGGAAGTGTCGCAGTTCACCTATTTCCAGCAGGTTTGCGGGATCGAATGCTCCCCGGTTTCCGGCGAACTGACCTACGGCCTCGAGCGCCTGGCGATGTATGTCCAGGGCGTCGACAATGTCTACGACCTCAACTTCAACGGCCGCGAAGGCGCCGAGAAGATCAGCTATGGCGATGTCTTCCTGCAGGCGGAGCAGGAATATTCGCGGCACAATTTCGAATACGCCAATACGGCGATGCTGCATCAGCATTTCATCGATGCGGAGAAGGAATGCCTGGCGTTGCTGGCCGCCGGTGCGCCTGGTGACTCCAGCAACAACCGTCTGCACAAATGCGTCTTCCCCGCCTATGACCAGTGCATCAAGGCGAGCCACGTCTTCAATCTTCTGGATGCCCGCGGCGTGATTTCGGTGACGGAGCGCCAGAGCTACATCCTGCGCGTGCGTACGCTCGCGAAAGCCTGCGGCGAAGCCTTCCTGCTGACCGAGGCCGGTGGCGCCAACTGGAACAGGGAAGCGGCCTGATCAAGAGGTCGCGGAGGTCCTCCGGCCGCATGGCGGGGCAAGCTGATCCGATCGCTGCGAGCAGAAGTGCTCGCTCCCGTCGAGCCGCCACTTCGGCGCCGGCGCTCTGACGCTCGACAACTCGCCGGCATAGATTTGCAGCGCGCGGCGCACACCGCTCGGCCTTTCGATCGGACCCGCGCTTGCATGGGTCGCGAAAAGGGCGGTAAAGGCGATCACGTTGATGAAGCTCACGGGCGTGTTCATGGCGGGCACTAAGCGTTGTGGTTGTTCGATGAATAGACTATCGAGCATCCGCCGACGCGCTGCCGTTACCGGTGGAACAGCCTGAGGCTGCAGGCGTCGGCACGACCTGCTGGGCAGGGGCTGGGGCGGTCTTGTGATCGGCCGCTGTAGAACGTTGGTTTGTTCTTGAATCGAATGGAATTTAAGAAAGCATGCAGTAGGATCGCCGTGATCCAAAGGAGGGTTTGATGATCGGGCTGGCAATTGGCGTCGCCGTTATTCTTTATCTCGTCTTCGTCTATAACGGCCTCGTCAAGGCGCGGCAGATGGCCGAGGAGGCCTGGTCCGGCATCGACGTGCAGTTGAAGCGCCGCGCCGATCTCATCCCGAATCTGATCGAGACGGTGAAGGGCTACGCCGCTCACGAGAAGTCGACGCTCGAGGAGGTCGTTACGCTGCGCAACCGGGCTCAGGCGGTGCCGGAAGGCGATGTCGCGGCGCGGGCCGCGGCCGAAGGTGCGCTTTCGCAGGCGCTTGGCCGCGTCTTCGCGCTCGCCGAAGCCTATCCGGACCTGAAGGCCAACGAGAATTTCGCAGAACTCCAGCGTTCGTTGGAAACGATCGAGGGCGAGATCCAGATGTCCCGGCGCTATTACAACGGCGCCGCGCGCGATCTCAACGTCAAGGTCGAGAGCTTCCCGTCGAACCTGATCGCCAACGCCTTCCGCTTCGTCAAGGCCAGCTATTTCGAGATCACCAACGAGGCGGACCGTGCGGTTCCATCGGTCAAGTTCTAGATCAGTTTCACTGAATCGATAAAACGATCTATCGGTTTGAAACCACGCACTTCCGGACGGAAAACCGTTACATGCTTTTCCTGGAAGTGCTCCGGCGGGCCTGAAAGAGGGAAATCCCGATGAGGCGGCTTTTCGCGGCGCTTGCGCTCGTCACCTTCGTTCTTGCAGCGCCGCGCGTCGCGGCGGCGGAAGAGTTCATCTCCGCCTACCATTCGGTCATCGAGCTCGCGAAAGACGGCACGCTCACGGTCACCGAGACGATCACGGCGAACGTCGAAGGCAACCGCATCCGGCGCGGCATCTATCGCGATTTTCCGCTGACCTTCGCCGATGAGCGCAATGGCCGCAGCAAGGTCGACTTCAACCTTCTCTCCGTCGAGCGGGATGGCGACGAAGAGGAATACCGCACGGAATCGATCAGCGGCGGCATCCGCATCTACACGGGAAGTGCCGACGTGCTCCTGCCGCATGGCGAACACACCTTTCAGATCACCTACGAGACGAGCCGGCAGATACGCTTCTTCGACGATCACGACGAGCTCTATTGGAACGTGACCGGAACCGAATGGGCATTCCCGATCGAGGAGGCGACGGCCACCGTCACCTTGCCGGAGGGCGTGAAGGCGGAGGCGCTAGACGTCTTTACCGGCGGCTACGGCGCGACCGAAAAGGATGCGCGCGCGGTGGAGGAGGGCGACGAAATCTTCTTCGCGACCACGCGCCGGCTGCGCCCGCAGGAAGGATTGACCGTCGCGATCAAACTGCCCAAGGGCAGTATCGAACGGCCAACCTCCTCCCAGGAAAATATCTGGTGGCTGCGCGATCACATGACCGTGGTCATCGCCGGGTCCGGCCTCCTCCTCGTCCTGCTCTATTACGGGCGTGCCTGGGTGCGTGTCGGCCGCGACCCGGCCCGCGGGGTCATGGTCCCGCGCTGGGACCCTCCGGACGGCGTGTCGCCCGCGCTCGTCAACTACATCGATAACAAGGGCTTTTCCGGCGAAGGATGGACAGCTCTTTCCGCGGCGGCGCTCAACCTTGCGGTCAAGGGGCATGTCATCCTCGAGGACCTGAAGAACGCGGTCGTCATCACCGCCACGGGCAAGAACGGCGAGAAGCTGCCGACCGGCGAAGCAGCCCTGATGAAAGCGGTGGATGCGGCCGGCGGCAAGCTCACCATCGACAGGGCGAACGGCAAGAAGATCCAGGCGGCGGGCTCCGGCTTCCGCAGCGCGATGGAGCGCGAGCATCGCGGCAAGTATTACCGCGCCAATACCGGATACGTGGTCGGCGGCATCGTGCTTTCGGTCGCCACCCTCGCGGCGCTGTTCGTCTTCGGCGACTTGAGCGAGGACAGCGTTCCTTTCGTCATCGTCCCTGTCTTCCTCGCCGTCTTCATTTCCGCCTTCGCCGTTTCGGTCGGCAAATCGCTGCGGCGTGGCTCGAGCCTCGCACGCCGCATTCTGTCGATCGTCGTGCTTGCCTTCGTCGGTTTCGTGCTGTTCACCGTTTTCTCGAGCATTCTCGCCGCGCTCGTCTTTTCGGCCAGCGATCCGGGCGACCTGCCGCTGTTCTTCGCGATCGGGGGCATCGTCCTCGTCAACGGGCTTTTCTATTACCTCATGGGCGCGCCGACGCCGCTCGGCACGCGCATGATGGATGGCATCGACGGGCTCAGGCAATATCTTACGCTTGCCGAGAAAGACCGTCTGAACATGCAGGGCGCGCCGGAAATGTCGCCGCGGCATTTCGAGACCCTGCTCCCCTATGCCGTCGCACTCGGTGTGGAGAAGCCCTGGAGCGAGACCTTCGAGCGTTGGCTGCTTGCGGCCTCCGCGGGCGCGGCGGCAGCCGCCTATCAGCCGAGCTGGGATCACGGCGACAGCTTCGGGCCCGGATCCTTCACCGACACGATCGGCGGTTTTGCCGGTTCGATGGCGGATACGATGACGTCTTCCTTGCCGCCGCCTCCGAAGAGTTCGTCCTCGGGCTTTTCTTCCGGCGGCGGATTTTCCGGCGGTGGCGGGGGCGGCGGCGGCGGTGGCGGCTGGTGATGGCGGATTTCCTCGCCGGCCGTGATGACATTTTCGCCAGAGCTTGCTAAGTCCGCCGCAACCTTCCGGAACAGAACGAAGTCTCGAATCCATGCCCGATCTCCTTATTGAATTGCGATCCGAAGAAATCCCCGCCCGCATGCAGCGCAAGGCGGCCGGCGATCTGAAGAAGCTCGTGACGGACGCTCTGGTTGAGGCGGGGCTCACCTATGAAGGCGCGCGCGAATACTGGACGCCGAGGCGGCTGGCGCTCGACATCCGCGGCCTGACCGCGCGCTCCGCCGATCTGCGCGAGGAGCGCAAGGGTCCGCGCATCGACGCGAACGAGAAGGCGATCGAAGGCTTTCTCCGCGCGGCGGGCCTCTCTTCCCTCAGCGAGGCTCATGTCCATAATGACCCGAAGAAGGGCGATTTCTACGTCGCGCACATCGTAAAGCCCGGCCGCGAGGCGGAAGAGATCATCGCCGACGTGATGCCGGCGATCATCCGCGACTTTCCCTGGCCGAAATCCATGCGCTCCGGTGCCGCTTCGGCGAAACCGGGCAGCCTTCGCTGGGTCCGGCCGCTGCAGTCGATCGTCTGCACCTTCGGCGCGGAACACGACGAGACGAAGGTGATCCCCTTCGAGGTCGATGGCATCGTCGCCTCGAACATCACCTACGGCCACCGTTTCCATGCGCCGGAAGCGATCACGGTCCGCCGCTTCGCCGACTACGCCGAGAAGCTCGAAAAGGCGAAGGTCGTGATCGATGCGGAGCGCCGCAAGGAGATCATCTCCGCCGACGCCCACAATGTCGCCTTCGCCAACGGCCTGGAGCTCGTCGAGGACGAGGGCCTCCTGGAGGAAGTCGCCGGTCTCGTCGAATGGCCGAGGGTGCTGATGGGCAGCTTCGAGGAAAGCTATCTCGAAATCCCGTCCGAAATCATCCGGCTGACGATCAAGACCAACCAGAAATGCTTCGTCACCCGGAAGCGGGGCGCCGAAACGCTGTCCAACCGGTTCATCCTCGTTTCGAATATCGAGGCGAAGGACGGCGGCAAGGAGATCGCCCACGGCAACGGCAAGGTCGTGCGTGCGCGGCTCTCCGACGCGGCGCATTTCTGGAAGCGCGACCAGGGCGATCTGCCGGATCTCGAAACGCTGACGGCGTCAGCCGAGAAGTTCGGCCTCGATCTGAAAAAGCCTCTCGACCAGCGGATGGCGAAGCTCGACGCCCTGAACGTGACTTTCCATGCCAAGCTCGGCACGCAGGGCGAGCGTGTCGCCCGCATCCGCTCGCTCGCCGCAGCACTCGCCAGGCTCACCGGTGCCGATGCGGCCTCCGTCGATCGCGCGGTCGTGCTCGCCAAGGCGGACCTGCGCACCGAGGCAGTCGGCGAATTCCCGGAACTGCAGGGCATCATGGGCCACAAATATGCAGTGCTGCAGGGCGAAGCCGCGGCCGTCGCCGATGCGATCGAGGATCACTACAAGCCGCAAGGACCATCCGACCGTGTGCCGACCGATCCCGTCTCGGTAACGGTGGCGCTTGCCGACAAGCTCGATACCCTCGTCGGCTTCTGGGCGATCGATGAAAAGCCGACCGGCTCCAAGGATCCCTATGCGCTGCGCCGTGCGGCACTCGGCGTGATCCGGCTCATTCTGGAGGGAAGTGCACGGCTGCCGCTTCTGCCCTGTTTCGATGTGGCGCTCGCCGCGCTGAAGGCACAGCGTCCGGATATCACAGCCGAGATCTCCGCCGATCTGCTCGCATTCTTCCATGATCGTCTGAAGGTTTACCTGCGCGATCTCGGCGCGCGATACGATCTGATCGATGCGGTGCTCGCGCCGGATGCGGACGACCTGTTGATGATCGCCCGCCGCGTCGAGGCGCTGACCGCCTTCATCACGGCCGAGGAGGGCAGGAACCTGCTCACCGGCACGAAACGTGCGACGCAAATCCTCGCTGCCGAAGAGAAGAAGGGTACGGAAGTCGCCGAGAGCGTCGACGAAGCACTGTTCCGGCTCGATGCCGAGCGGACGCTGCACGCTTCGATCAAGGTGGCGTCGGACGATGCGCGCGACGCGATCGTCAAGGAGGATTTCCGTTCGGCCATGCAGGCGCTCTCGAAACTGCGCGCACCGGTCGACGATTTCTTCAATGACGTTCTCGTCAATGACGAGGACAAGGCGATCCGTGCCAACCGCCTCGCGCTCCTGGGCCTCATCCGCTCGGCGACGGGTGAGGTGGCGGACTTCTCGAAGATATCCGGGTAACTCGGAGCGCTCTGCACTGCAGAGGTTGCCGTGTTAACGGCCGGCCGATATGAAGGCCTATGACCGCCAGGATTCTCGTCAGTGCCTGCCTCATGGGACATGCCGTGCGTTACGACGGCGCGTCGAAGCCGCTCATTCACCCGGCGATCGATCGCTGGAGGCGGGAAGGGCGGCTCGTCACCATCTGTCCGGAAATGTCGGCCGGCATGCCGGTGCCGCGTCCGCCGGCGGAGATCGAAGGCGGCAGGACGGGCGCCGACGTGCTCGCCGGCAGGACCCGTGTCCTCGAAAAGACGGGCGGCGATGTGACGTCGGAGTTTCGCCGCGCTGCGGAGAATGCGCTTGCGCTGGCACGCGAGACGAATTGCCGGTTTGCCCTGCTGATCGACGGCAGCCCGTCCTGCGGCTCCGGCTTCATCTATGACGGCCGGTTCAGCGGCGAGCGAATTGCGGGTGAGGGCGTGACGGCCGCGCTGCTGCGGGCCAACGGCGTCGAGGTCTATTCCGATCGCGAAATAGAGACTCTGGTCGCGAGGATCGGCGGCGATACAGGCAATGGAGTTGGGGCTCCCAATGAAGTTGGGGTATCGCCCTAAAGATTACGCCCCTGCTTCTCTCAGGGGCGCAACCTCTCGCTATTGCAGCGAATTTGCCCGTCAGCCTTGAACGTCGACTGACTGGGGCAGGGAACCTTAATGATATGGTGTCAATCTAGGCGACGATCGAAAGCAGCTGGATCAATTTTCCGTGAACCGTCGCTGGCCATAGACGCGGCAACCGCGGCGGTTTTTGCGGTATGGTCGATGGAGATTTCCGCAATCCCAGCGGGGAGGGTGCTTGACGAGATGTCGGCCACTGCCGGCTCGCTCGTCTCCATTCCCGCGGCCCGGATCGCGTCATCCGATGCATCGTTGACGAAAATCACCGGCGAGCCGCCCAGCCACGCCTCCGTGCGGACCGACTTCACCTCTCCATGGATTTCCTTGAGCTCCACGCGATCCGTGCCCGGCGCAAGATCCGGGACGACGTAGGAAGGCTTCTTCTTTGGCTGCAAGGGCGGGCAAGCCTCGCAGGAAACCGTCGCGACGCTCGAATTGACGGCCTCGCCGGAGGTGATGTTGTCGATCGAAGAGGCTGCCGCGGGACCGGCGGCATAGACGAGAGCGGCTGTGATCAGCAGGGAACGCATTGATCTCTCCTCGATTGGTCGAGGTGAGAATAGCGGTATCCCCTTACCGCCCGGTCAGGAGAAATGATAAAAATTGAACGATACGGCTTTTCCTGCAGCGCCGCTCGCTGGAGCCGTCAGGCAGTCTCGCGCGCGACCGCCCGCCAGCCGATGTCGTTGCGATAGAAGCCGTTCTCCCAGCTGACGTCGCGAACGGCCGCATAGGCTGCGTCCTTCGCCTCGCCGACGGTCTTTCCCGTGGCGGTGACGTTCAGCACCCGGCCGCCGGCTGCGACCAGCCCGCCGCCCTTCATTGCGGTTCCGGCATGAAATACCTTCGTCGCGGCGGACGCGTCGGGCAGGGCCGCGATCGGCGTATCTTTCTCGTAGGCGCCCGGGTAGCCGCGCGAGGCCATCACCACGGTCAGGGCAGCTTCGTCGCGCCACGCCGCTTTCATCCCTTCGAGCGTTCCGGTGGCCGCCGCGTAGAGCAGCGGCAGGAGGTCGCTCTCGAGCCGCATCATCAGCACCTGGCATTCGGGATCGCCGAAGCGGACATTGTATTCGATGAGCTCCGGGCCCTTTTCCGTGATCATCAGGCCGGCAAAGAACACGCCGGTGAAGGGATAACCGCTTTCTGCCATGCCGCGGACGGTGGGCTCGATTATCTCTTTCATCGTCCGTTCCACCATCTCGGCGGTCATGACGGGCGCGGGCGAATAGGCGCCCATGCCGCCGGTGTTCGGCCCGGTGTCGCCGTCGCCGACACGCTTGTGATCCTGCGCGGAGGCGAGCGGCAGTACGCTCTTGCCGTCGCAAAGGCAGAAGAAGCTCGCTTCCTCGCCGTCGAGATAGGCCTCGACGACCACCTCGGCGCCGGCCGCGCCGAAGGCGCCGGCGAAGCATTCGTCGACTGCGGCAAAGGCTTCGTCGAGGCTCATCGCGACCGTCACGCCCTTGCCGGCGGCAAGCCCGTCGGCCTTGATGACGATCGGTGCGCCCTCTTCGCGGATATAGGCCTTAGCGGGCTCGGCATCGGTAAAGCGTCTATAGGCGCCGGTCGGGATCCCGTATCTCGCGCAGAGGTCCTTGGTGAAACCCTTAGAGCCTTCGAGCTGGGCCGCTGCGGCCGAAGGGCCGAAGGTGGGAATATCGGCCGCGCGAAGCACGTCGCCGAGGCCGGCGACCAGGGGCGCTTCGGGACCGACCACCACGAAATCGATCGCATTGGTCCTGCAGAAATCGACGACGGCCTCATGATTTTCCGTGTGGAGGTCTACGATCGCGGCCTCCTCGGCGATGCCCGGATTACCGGGGGCGGCATAAAGCTTGGTCAGCCTCGGCGACTGCGCGATCTTCCATGCAAGCGCATGTTCGCGGCCGCCCGATCCGATCAGAAGAACCTTCATCGCCATCCTCGCCGTCAGGAATTGTTGCGCTGCGGTTAAGACGGCAGGCAGGACGAGGTCAAGGAAAAAGCGGCCCGTGCTGCAATTTTCCTGGTGTCAGCCAGCGTCCTTCTCTCGCAAGTGACGTCAGCGCCGGCTTGCAGCCACCGGCCAGACGTCGCCGTCAGCCGGCTTGTCTGCGGCGAGCGCGACCCGGGAAAGCGCCCAGATCGCCAGCTCGGCGAGCGGGAGCGGCTTGCTGATCAGATAGCCCTGGAAGCGGTCGCAGCCCGCCGCCGTCAGCATGGCGAGCTTTTCCGGCGTATCGACGCCTTCGCCGACCACGGTCATCTCCTTCGCGTGGCATAGCGCGACGACCGCTTTGAGCACCGCCAGCGATCGCGAAGCGGCCAGGTTGGAGACGAGCGCCCGGTCGAGCTTGATGGTGTCGGCGGCATAATCGATGATCTGCTGAACCGATGTGTAGCCGGCGCCGAAGTCGTCTATCGAGAGCCGGAAGCCCTTGCTCCTGAGCTCTTCCATATTCAGGCGCAATTGATCGCTGATTTGGACGGCGAATGTCTCGGTGAGCTCGATGTCGATCGATCGCGCCTCCAGGCCGTGGCGCGTGAGGCAGTCCGAAAAATGCTCGTTGATCGACTTCGAGTGCAGCTCGGCCGAGGAAATGTTGATCGCCAGAACCGTATCGGGGCCGAACAGCGCCTTCAGTTGGTGGCAATCCGACATCGCCTTGTCGATGACCCACCAGTCGATCTTCGTGAACAGACCGGAGCTCTCGGCTATCGGAACGAATTCGTCGGGCGTCACATGCCCCAGGACCGGCGAGTGCCAGCGCAACAGAGCCTCACAGCCGGTGACTTTTCCGCCGGCGTCGACGATCGGCATGTAGACCAGGTGAAACTGTTCGTCGGGATCGAGCGAGCGCAGTTCATCCTGGATCTGCCGCTGGCGGGTGCGCTTGTCGTTGAGTGCGCGGGAGAAGCGGGCGGACCGGTTCTTGCCGGCGGTCTTCGCCTGGTACATGGCGGCGTCGGCATTCGAGATCAGCTCCGCGACCGAGCTCGCATCATCAGGACATGCCGCCACGCCGATGCTTGCCGTGACCGGATAACGCTTGCCGGAAAGTTCGAAGCCATCTGAAAACAGAGCGAGGATCGCGCCGCAGATCTCCTGCACCGCGCCGTCGCCGGGCTGCGAACGCAACAGAACCGCGAATTCGTCGCCGGAGAGCCGCGCCAGGATGGCCGGCTCCTGCCCGCGTCTGCGCGTGATCTCTTCGACGTCGCGTGCGATCCGGGTGGCCAGCGTTTTCAAGAGCTCGTCGCCGACATCATGGCCATGTTTGTCGTTGACGAACTTGAAATTGTCTATGTCGATGAAAAGCAGGCTGCATTTCTCGCGGGATGCGACAGCCTCCTGGACGGCCTGCGCGGCAAGCATGTTGAAGCGCCCCCGGTTGCTGATGCCCGTCAACGTGTCGGTCCAGGAACTCCGCTGCACGAGTTGGAGCGACTGCAGGGATTGTCGATGCATCTCCCGGATGTTTCGCGTCAGACGGCCGATTTCGCCGGCCTCGTCCACCTCGGCGATCTCCTCGCGCGCCCCGGCCATCACCGCCATGACGTTGGTATCGAGCGTTGCGATCGGTCCCGTGATGAAGCGGCGGATGAGCACGATGATCAGCCAGATCGAAAAGAGGCTCATGGCCAATGCGCCCAGGGCGAGGAGTACTTTCTGACGCAGCATCTGGGCTTCGAAATGCGCATCGGAAACGGTCAGCGTCGCATGCAAGGCGGGCCCGAGAGGAACGCTTGCCGACAGATCGTCGGTCACGGCAAGCGGCCACGGCTGGAGCACGATCTCGGCGCCATATTCCCTTTTCAGGGGGGGCTGCAGCCTGAGAAAGCGGTCGGGCTGTACCGCAACCTGCATCAGCAGCGCATTTGCCTTGTTGCTGGGAGCCGGCCGGCCAAAGGTCACCGGATCGACGAACAGCGAGTAGACGACCCGCGGCCGGTCGCCGGCGGAATCGACATAGCTCCAGTCGCCGAGTTTCGATCCGTTGAGCAACTGGCGTGCGAGATCGAGCTGTGCCGGATCGATTTCCGCAAAGGGATCCCAACTGTTCTCGAAATAGTACTCCGCTTCCAGCTTGCTGTTGAAAACAGCCAGGGAGATAAAGCCCGCAGGATCGTCGGACAGCGACGTCAGGCTCTCCTGCAGCCGCACACCGAGCGCATTGGCGCGATATTTCTTGTCGGTTTCGGCCACGTATTGCCGCAGCGCGTTGCCGCTCAAGAGCGCGTTGAGGGCACCGCGGCTACGCCGAACCTCGTTCTGGAAGACGGAGGCGGCATGCTCGAGCCGTTGTGAAAGTTTGGCGTGCTCGAGTGCGCGGATGGAACGGCTCTGTGCGACGTGAACGGAGAGAGCTGCGAGAAGATAACCCGCCAGCACGACCGGAAAGATGAGGATGAGCGCACGCTTGCCGAGGGTCACTGGAAGTTCGCCAACGTGTTGATGATTCGCCGGCGCGCTTCAATAGATCGGACGGACAATTCCTGGTGATGCTGGTTCTTCGCCATGATTTCGGGCGGCGGGTAGATTTCCGGATCGGAGCGCATGGTCTGCGGAAGGAGCTTGAGCGCCGCGTTGCTTGCAGTCGGCATGTTGAGCGCGATCGCATTGGCAGCGGCGGCCTCCGGCGACCCAATGAAGTTCAGGAATTCGAGGGCCCGTTGCTTGCGAGGGGATGCGGCCGTGACGGAAAAACAGTCGAGCCACGACAATGTACCCTCTTTCGGGACCGAATAGCGCCATAGCCCCGCCTTGCCGGCTTTACTGTTGAGCACATGCTGATCGCCGCTGTAGCCCAGCGCCAGATATATATTTCCGGCTAACGCCGGATCCTGGATCGAGGTGACGACGTAGTCGTAGGTCAGCACGAATGGGGCCTGCGTCTTCAGGAGCGCAAATGCGGCCTTCAGCGTTGGCGTGTCGTCGGCATTGACGGAGGCGCCGAGCAGCATCAGCGGAGGCACGAAAATCTCGCTGTGGTCGGCGAACATTGCGATGTGTTTGCGCAGCGCCGGCGCAGGACGCATCATGTCCCGCCAAGACGTCGGTGGCGGCGTGACCACATCGGAGCGATAGAGGATGCCGACCGTGCCCCAGAAGTAGGGAAGGCCGTAACCGGCGCAGGATTTGCGCCATTCCGGCGCATAGTCCTCGAGCACGGGCAGATTGGTCTCGGAGAGCGGCTCGATGATGCCCTTCCGTCCGAAAAGCGTCGCGCCGTTCTCATCGACGATGACAAGATCGATGTTACGGCCCGGATCGGCAAGAATCTCGTCGCGGGCATCGTCGCTGTCGAAATTGATCTGGCGGATGGAAACGCCCGTCTTCTCGGTCCAGCGGTCGATGAGACCCTCGTCGATATAGTCTTCCCAGATAAGCAGGTTGAGCGTTTCGGCGCGGCTCGCGGAAGCGCAAAGCAGTGTCGCCAGAAAGACGGAAATAACCCCGCGTGCCTTCATTCTCTGCCCCTGCACACCCCCATCGCCGGACGCTATCCGGCAATGATTGAGGAATGCTTACGGCTGGAGCAAAGATCGTGCGGGCGCGAGGCGCCCGCACGCCTGTTTATCGCGCGGGCAGCTTCGGCAGAAATACGGTGAGCAGCCCGAGGAGCGGCAGATAGGAGCAGATCTTATAGACGAACTCGATGCCCTCCCGGTCGGCGAAGATGCCGAGGACCGCGGCGCCCATGCCGCCGGCGCCGAAGGCGAAACCGAAGAAGACGCCGGCGATCAGCCCCACCCGGCCCGGAACGAGTTCCTGCGCGAAGACGACGATTGCCGAGAAAGCGGACGAAAAGATGAGGCCGATGATGACGCTCAGCACGCCCGTCCAGAACAGGTTCGCATAGGGCAGAAGAAGGGTGAACGGGACGACGCCGAGGATCGAGAACCAGATGACGAAGCGGGCGCCGTACCGGTCGCCGATCGGGCCGCCGAGGAAGGTTCCTGCGGCCGCCGAACCGAGGAAGAGGAACAGCATCAGCTGCGCCTGCTGCACGCTGGTGTCGAACCTTTCGATGACGAAGAAGGTGAAATAGCTCGAGATGCTGGTGAGATAGACGTTCTTCGTAGCCGTCAGCAGGACGAGGATCGCGATCGTCCACAGGACCCGCGTCTTCGGCAACGGCAGCGCGCGGCTGGGGACGGGACGGCTCATGGTCGCGCGGCGGTGGCGCACGTACCACATGCTCACCCAGGAAAGCACGAAGAACCCGGTGATGGCGACGATGGAGAACCAACCGAGGCTGCCCTGGCCGAAAGGGAGCACGATGAATGCGGCCAGCAGCGGGCCAAGCGCGCTTCCGGCATTGCCGCCGACCTGGAACAGCGACTGTGCCAGGCCGTGGCGGCCGCCCGAAGCAAGTCGGGCCACGCGGGAGGATTCGGGATGGAAGATCGCCGACCCGATGCCGATCAGGCTCGCTGCCAGGAGAAGCATCCAGAAGTGGTCGGCATTGGCGAGAAGCAGGAGGCCCATGCAGGTCGAGAGCATGGCGAACGGCAGCGAATAGGGGAGCGCCCAACGATCCGTCACGATGCCGATGGCCGGCTGCAGCATCGACGCCGTCACCTGAAATGTGAACGTCAGAAGGCCGATCTGGACGAAATCGAGCGCGTAATTTTCCTTGAGCAAAGGATAGAGCGCCGTCAGCAGCGATTGCATGATGTCGTTCAGCATATGACAGAAGCTGACCGCCAGGATGACCGAGAATGCTGTCTTTTCCGGGCTGATGCCGCCCGCCGACGTGACCGTTGCCATGGAATGTTTCCTTAGGAGGCGGCTCGCCAAGGGAGCCTTTTCGGCCATCTCTAGACGGCTTGTCGCTGGCCTGCTTTTGTGATTTGGTCGAGTTCTTTCGTGAGTGGGCCATATGGCGAAATCGGACCGACATCACCTGCCAAAGTTGCCGGACGCGGACCATTTCAGAAGCCTGGAATGGATCGAGAAGGCGAACGCGCCCGTTCTCGCGATCGGGAGGGATTACGCCTGCGGGCTCACCGTGCCCTCCCACAGCCACAGCCGGACTCAACTCTGGTGGGCGCGTTCGGGGGTGGTGCTCGTCTATACGTCGGGGGGGCGCTGGATGATTCCTCCGGGACATGCCCTGCTGATCCCTGCGGGTATCGAGCATTCGGCCGAGATGGTCAGCGATGTGCGTATGCATTCCATTTACATCTCGCCGGAGGCAAGCGAGGCGCGCCGGCCTCTCGTCCTGGAGATGAGCGCGCTCGTCGGCAGCCTCATCGACGAACTTGTCGGCGCCGGGAACGAAGCATCGTCCGAACGGCGCGAAAGCCTGATGATGGAATTGCTGCTCACGGAAATACCGCGGCTCAACCAGCGGCCTTTGGGCCTGCCTTTCCCGCGCGACCGCAAGCTCGCAGCCCTCTGCCGGCAGTTTCTGGAGGCGCCGTCGGCATCGGCGAATATCGACGCATGGGCGGCCCGCATGGGCATCAGCCGGCGTTCCTTCACGCGGCTCTTCCGGCAGGAGACGGGCGTGAGCTTCGTCACGTGGCGACAGCATGCCTGCATTTTCGCCTCGCTGCCGCGCATCGCGGACGGCGAACCGATCACCACGGTGGCGCTCGACGCCGGCTATGAGAACGTCGCGGCTTTCACGACCATGTTCCGCCGCATGCTGGGAGCGCCGCCGAGCGTCTATCTGCGTGACCAGCGGACCTGAACGGCGTCGGCACTTTCTGGGATTGCTCTAAGTCCTGTTGAGATTCGGAATACCCGCCGCGGCTTGTTCTATGTGACAAGCACAGAAATGAGGAGCGATTGCAGCCGACAAAACCCACCAGAGCTACAACGCCATTATCCAACTCACAGCAGCCTTCATAAACTAAAGATGATTCTCAAATACCTTTAGTCCAATTTGCGAGATAGCCGCGGTGCTGCGTGAGTGCGGAAGCTGAAAAGATCGGGTTAACAGAATCGCAGTGACTTGTCGAAGATAAGAATGCGTTGTATGACTTAGGGAGTCACTCCTTATACGTGCTTAAGTCATGTACCGGGTTTCCTCCACTGACGAACTATTCTTCGGAGTATAGATGCGCATTCATGTTGTTTTTCTTGCGTCTCAGGCTTTTCTTCTTGCAGCTGGAGCCGTTGCTGCCGAAGAAGGCCGGTACCCATGGTCTGGAGACTGGTATCTGAAGATAGGCGCCACTGGTTTTCTCGGTCCGGAGTATGAAGGCTCTTCGAAGCGCATGCTTCAGGCGGCGCCGCTCGTTTCGCTCGGCAAGGCTGGTAGCGCCGTGCGCTTTTCGTCGCGCAACGACAACATGTCCTACGCCCTGCTCGACCAGGGACATTTCCGCGCTGGCGCCGTCGGCAAATTGATTTTCGAGCGTGACGAGGACGACTCGAGCGATCTTGACGGACTAGACCGTCCCAAGTTCGGCGGCGAAGTCGGCGGTTTCGCCGAGGTCTACCCCACGGACTGGATGCGTCTTCGCGCCGAGATACGTCAGGGTATCCGCAGCCATCACGGGGTCGTCGCCGATGTCGCGGCGGATGCCTTCGCCGATCTGGGCGACACCGTCCGCATTTCCGCTGGACCGCGGTTGACGGCGGCATCGAGCGATTATTTCGACGCCTATTATGGCGTCAACGCAGCGGAATCCGCTGCTTCGGGACTCGGCACCTATGATCCGGGTGGCGGTATTCACTCCGCGGGTCTCGGCGCGGAGATCAACTGGATGGCGACCGAGAAGCTGGAGACGGGTGTCTATGCCGAATATCGGCGATTGATGGGCGCTGCCGCCGATTCAAGCCTCGTACGCGAGCGCGGCAGCCGCGACCAGTTCCTCGTCGGGGTGACCGCAACCTATCGCTTCGATTTCACGCTCCCCTGACGGGCCGCCTGGAAGGCGGCGGGATGAAATGGGGCGCTTGACCGGCGGGTTTTGCGGGGCCAAACAAAGGCCATGAACAGTTTTATCGATTCCGGCCGCGTGCACGACGCGCCGTCCAATAATTGGGTCTATCGGGTTCTGCCGCGAGCGCTGTGGCCCTATGCGCAGCTCGCCCGCTGGGACCGGCCGATCGGCTGGCAATTGCTGCTGTTGCCCTGCCTCTGGTCGGCCGCCATGGCGGCCGGGGCGGCGGCTTCGCTCGGCAGCTTCTCGGCCGGGCGCTTCCTTTTCCATATATTTCTCTTCACTGTCGGCGCGATTGCCATGCGCGGTGCCGGCTGCACCTACAACGACATCGTCGATCACGACATCGACATGGAAGTGGCACGTACGCGTTCGCGCCCGCTGCCTTCCGGCCGCGTCACCCGCTTTCAGGCGAAGGCATTCATGCTGTTGCAGGCCCTTGTGGGTCTCGTCGTGCTCCTGCAGTTCAACGGTTTCACGATTTTTCTCGGCTTCCTTTCGCTGGCGCTGGTCGCGATCTATCCCTTCGCCAAGCGTTTCACGGACTGGCCGCAGTTTTTCCTCGGGCTCGCCTTCTCCTGGGGCGCGATCATGGGCTGGACCGCGGAGTTCGGCAGCCTCTCCCTGGCTGCGATCAGCCTCTACGCTGCCGCCATCGCCTGGACCATCGGTTATGATACCATCTACGCCTATCAGGACAGGGAGGACGACGAGCTGATCGGCGTCCGCTCGACCGCCCGCCGCTTCGGCGACAACCCGCAGCCCTGGCTTATCGGGCTATACGGGATTGCGGTTTTCCTGATGCTTTTCGCCTTTCTGGCGGCCGGTGCCGGATTCTTCGCCTATGTCGGGCTTCTGGTGGCCGCGGTGATGCTCGCCTACCAGATCGTCGTATTAAACATTCACGATCCGCTGCAATGTCTCGCGCTATTCAAGTTCAACGGCGTCGTCGGCCTGATCATCTTTGCCGGACTTGTGCTCTCGCTTCTCGTGCGGCTCATTTGAATACAAAAGCCGGCCATAGGACGCGGAGCGTCGTAGGGCCGGCTTGCTGATCTATGTCTTACGGCGTGGAACGCTGCGGTCACGCCCGGGCGATGATTTCGCGGCCGTCGATCTTCATCTGGATACCGAGACTGCCGGTGGAGCGGCGCACGAGAAAACGCGGGCGGCGCTCGGCGAAGAAGGAATGACGGCGGCGCGGCTTTGCGGGAGCGGTGCGGACATCGCCGATATGTTCCTCAAGCGGCCGCGCGACCCCGTCGGCTTCCACCATGAGCATCGGAATGCGATAGGCTTCGGCCCAGGCGCGCCAATCGGCGGCGATGTCCGAAAGATCA
Organism: Ensifer sp. D2-11; assembly: GCF_054161295.1. Lineage (NCBI taxonomy): Bacteria > Pseudomonadati > Pseudomonadota > Alphaproteobacteria > Hyphomicrobiales > Rhizobiaceae > Ensifer > Ensifer sp. D2-11. The sequence goes on along the minus strand of NZ_CP096433.1, from coordinate 2,341,283 downwards.
TGAGCCACGAGCAGCGGGATACAGAGATCCGGATCATCGTGATGAAGTTCGAGCGTCACTGTAACCTCCCCGTCGCCATGGTCGATTGCCCGTGCCGCCACACCCTTGAAAGCTCGCGCCGGCAGAGCGATCGAAAGCGGCAGGCAGCTGAATGGTAGCACCTTGCGCAGAACAGCGCCACGCTCGTCAAGGCTGATGCTGACATTCCCCGTGTGCCCGCGCAGCACGTAGCTTGCTTGCTGCGGAAAGCGCTTCGGGTCAAGTCTGAGCGTGTTTTCGACCCAAGCCGGCTGAGAGAGTGTATTGCGCATTTCATATCGCCCTTGTTTTTCCTTGAGAGCCGTTCCCGGCCTTCCTGTCGGGACTTTTCGTCCTCTACGGGCTGAGGATAGGTGGGCTCCGTTCCGGGCGGCTTAAAATTCGCGGTTAAAAAAACTTTGCTGTCTCCGATGGTTAGCAAAAGCCGAGGCCGCAAGGTTTCTCATTCGTCAATGAAACCGCGGGCATTTTCGACGTGCTTTGCCAGGGCGCGGGATGCGAGCGGAAAATGGGCACTCACTTTCCTCGTCCCGCTCCAGCGGGAAAAGCCACACACAAGCATGCTGCGCGATCTTGGTCATCATCGGAGTGGTTTCAGGGGATGTCGGAGCGCCGGCGGTCCCCGTTCCTTGCTGGCGGGCGACGCATGGTTTCGACTTATCTCGACTACAATCTGATCGCACGGGACATGAAGCTCAGCCTGAGGCGCGTGTCGGAGCAGACGATCGTCGCCCGCGATACGCAGTATTACAGGGAGAACATCGGCAGTGTGGCCTCTGTCGACGAGTTCCTAGCCGATTACCGCCTCTATTCCTACGCGATGAAGGCCTATGGCCTGGCGGACATGATCGAGTCGGTCGCCTTCATGCGGAAGGTGCTCGAAAGCGATCTGTCCGACGACAACAGCTTTGCCAACAAGCTGACGGACGAACGATACCGCGATTTCACGATGGCGTTCAGCTTCAGCGGTGGAACGGCGGTTTCCCAGACGGAAGCGCAGCTCGACGAGATGATCGGCCTCTATAATACGAGTATCGCCAGCATCGGGGAAACCCAGAAGGAAGAGACGCGCTACTACAACGTCATGATCGACAAGGTCACCAGCGTCGATCAGCTTCTGAACAATGACCGTCTGCGGACCTATGTCTTCACTGTCTTCGGTATCGACGAGAGCACTTACTCCCGTGAAACGCTCCGCAAGGTTCTCTCCAGCAATGCCGACGACCCGGAAAGCTATGAGAACACCGTGCTCGAGCCCAGACTATCGGAGCTCGAGGCTGCCAGAGCCGACGCTCAGGCGAAGCTCCAGCAGAGCGGCACGACGCAGGCGGAAAAACTGGAACTCCAGGCGAAGATAGCCACCTACAACAAGTCGATTTCCACGGTCAGCAATTACCTGGCGATGGCGGCGGCTTTCCAGTTCGAAGCCGACGGCACGGTGGCCGCGGGATCGGCACAGACCGCCGCGCACAAGAAGACCATGAATGAACTCTACGTCTCCAGCAATTCCCGGGTCACGCCTCAGGCGGCGCTCCTGAATAAGGCCTATTTCGAGGAGAAGATCGCGAGCATCACGACCGTCAGCGAGCTTGTCGCCGATACGCGCCTCTATAACTACATCCGCACGGCCTTCGATCTCAACGAGGTCACGATCGTGCCGGCGACGATCAAGAATATCCTGACCAGCGATCCGGACGACCCGAACAGCTACATCAACACGATCGGCAAGGGCAACGAGAACTACAAGGCGCTCGCCAGGGCCTTCAACTTCCAGGCGGATGGCACGCTCGCGGCGGGCGATGCAGCGCAGACCGCGGAGCAGACGACACTCACCTCCAGCCGTTACATGACGCGCTACAATGACAAGGACGACGCAGCGGACGAGAAGGCGATCGGCGCCTATAAGCTTGCCGTAGAGAAGATGACGTCCGTCAGCGACTTCATCGAAACGGCTTCGATCTACGATTTCGCGCTGCAAGCCGTCGGCCTCGATCCGGATTCCGAAAGCGCGCGGACGATCAAGCGGGTGCTGACCAGCGATCTCACCGATCCGGAAAGCTTCGTCTATACGCTGAAGGACGAGCGTTATTTGAAGCTCGCCCAGCTGTTCAACTTTACGACATCGGGCGATATCGGCGTTCCGGCATTGGCCCAGTCGGAGACGCTGATCCAGGAGACCGCCAAGACCTATATCGTCAACAAGTCCCGTTTTGGTTCGGAGGAGGACAAGACCAAGGCCGAAGCGGAAGCCGAATATTATACGGCCGAAGTCGCCAAACTCTCCTCTCTCGACGAGTTTCTCGCCGATTCCCGCCTGGTCGATTTCGCTCTCGAGGCAAACGGCATCGATCCCGAGAATGTCACCGTCGATTTCCTCCGCGACATCTTCACCTCCGATCTGGACGATCCCAAGAGCTTCATCAATCAGCAGCAGAACTCCGGAGCCTACATCGCCCTGGTCACCTCGTTCAATTTCGACAGCGGCGGCAATGTTCTGCGCGAGGACAAGAGCGTCATCATCACGCGGCAGGGGCTTTACGAGACCCTCGACCGGTATCTGCACCAGTCGCTGGAAGAACAGGCAGGCGAGGACAATGCAGGTGTCCGCCTGGCACTCTATTTCGAGCGCCAGGCAGGCTCGCTCGTCGACGCCTACGATCTCCTGGCGGATGATGCGCTCGCCGAAGTGTTCCGCACCATCTTCAGCCTGCCCGACGAATTCAGTTCCATGGACATCGACCAGCAGGCAAAGATCGTCGAGAAGAACCTCGATCTCGAGAAGCTGAGCGATCCCGCCGAACTGAAGAAACTCCTCGCGCGCTTCACCGTGCTCTACGATCTGGAGAACAACATGGAAGTCGATCCGGCCGTGGTGGTGCTTTCAGGCAGCGGCAGCAATATCGGCATCAGCGCCGATACGCTCTTCCAACTGTCGCAGCTCAGGAAGGGCGGGTAGGGCTTAATGGCGGGCGGCCCGGAATCGCGCACTTCGGGATGCCGTCGTTACTCGCCTCGATCCTCGCGCAGCACCTTATCGGGGTTCATGATCCCCGCCGGGTCGAAGGCGTGCTTGATCCGTCGCATGAGCTCGATCTCGATCGGCGATCGGATCGCCGCGAGTTCGTCTCGCTTCAACTGGCCGATGCCATGCTCGGCAGAGATCGAGCCGTCATGTTTGAGCACGACGGCGTGAACGATCGCATTGATCTCGCGCCACCGATCGAGAAAGCTCTGCTTGTCCGCGCCGACGGGCTGGGAGATGTTGTAGTGGATATTGCCGTCGCCCATATGGCCGAAGGCGCAGATGCGCGCGCCGGGGATGGCCTTGGAGACCAGCGCATCCGCCTCCGTCATGAAGGCCGGAATGCTCGACACCGGGACCGAAACGTCATGCTTGATGGAGCCACCCTCAGGCTTTTGTGCCGGCGACATGCTTTCTCGCATGTGCCAGAGCGCTCTGCGTTGCGCTTCGTTCTGGGCGATGACCGCGTTTTCGACGAGACCGTCGGCAATGACGGCTTCGAGAAGGTCTTGCACCATCCGTTCCGCGCTTTCGGCGGTATCCGAGGTGGAGATATCGATCAGCGCGTACCACGGATGCGTCGTTTCCATCGGATCTCTGACGCCGGCGATGTGCCGGGTGGTGAACTCGATGCCGAGCCGCGGCATCAGTTCGAAGCCCGTCAGGGCCGGCCCGCAGACGCTTGTTGCCCGATCGAAAAGCGTAAGTGCGTCCTCGACGCTCCTGAGGCCGGCAAAGGTCACCTGGTGGCCGCGCGGTTTCGGAAAGAGCTTCAAAACGGCGCCGGTTATGACGCCGAGCGTTCCCTCGGCGCCGATGAAAAGATCGCGCAGATCGTAGCCGGTATTGTCCTTCCTGAGGCGTCTGAGCCCATCCCAGATCTCCCCGGTCGGGAGCACGACTTCCAGCCCCAGGCAGAGCTGGCGCATGTTCCCATAGGCAAGCACGGCAGTGCCGCCGGCATTGGTCGAAAGATTGCCGCCGATCCGGGCAGAGCCTTCCGAGCCGAGTGACAGGGGAAAAAGCCGGTCGGCGTCATCGGCGGCCTTCTGGATGTCCGCCAGGATACAGCCGGCGTCGGCCACGATCACGTTGCCGACCGGGTCGATGTCGCGGATGCGGTTCAGCCGCTCGAGGGAAAGGACCACGTCGGCTTTGCCCTCGCGTGGAATCTGTCCGGCCACATGTCCGGTATTGCCGCCCTGCGGCACGACTGCCGTTCGGGTCTGACTCGCAAGCCGCATCACCAGCGAAACTTCCTCGACGGAGCCGGGCCTGAGCACGAGCGGCGTCGTGCCGCGGTAGAGCCCGCGGGACTCGACGAGGTAGGGTGCCGTGTCGGCGGGTGCGGTGAGGGCATTGCCAGGCCCGACGATATCGACGAAGGAGGCGATGAGTTCGGGAGAAGGAAGTACGGTGGTCATGGCCCTGCCTCGGATCAACGTGGTTGCTTCAAGCGTGCCGATGGCCATCAGCCCCGCGGCGCGGCCGCGCGCTGCAGCCGGTCGATTATCGCCTCGCCGAGCCCCTCGCTCGGGATCGGGCCGAAAGCGATGGTCGCGGCGCCGCTGGCATCCGCTTTTTTCATATAGTCGAAAAGATTGGCGGCGGCTTCCCGCAGGCTGCCGTCCGGACTGAGATCCAGGACGATCGCGGCATCGGCTTCACCGGGAAGCGCCTCTCCGCCGAAGCGGATCAGGGCTTCTCCCTTCCGGACCTCATCGGCATCGAGCCGCACAGTGGCACCGGGAGCGTAATGCGAGGCGAGCATGCCGGGCGCCTCGATGACAGCGCCGGCGGCCTCCGGGCGCTCGATGGCGAGCCCGGTCAGCGCTTCGATCTCTGCCGCGTCGAGCCCCCCGGGCCTCAGCAGCCGCAACCTTCCGTTCTCGACCTTGACGATGGTCGATTCCAGGCCGATCGCGGCCGGCCCCGCGTCGAGGATGAGCTTCAGCCTGGAACCGAGATCCGCCTGCACATGGGCCGCACTGGTGGGGCTGATCTTGCCCGAGGTGTTGGCGCTCGGCGCTGCCAAAGGCCGCCCGAACCGGGCGATCACCCGGCGCGAGAAGCCGTCGGGCATGCGAATTCCGAGCGTATCGAGACCGGCGGATGCGAGCGTGTGCACGGTGCTCTCCCGCCGCTGCGGCAGGATCAGCGTGAGGGGGCCGGGCCAGAAGGCCTCGGCCAGACGTCTCGAAACCGGATCGAAGGTCACATGCGCCTCTGCCATCGCCAGATCGCAGACGTGGCAAATCAGCGGATTGAACCGCGGCCGCCCCTTCATCTCATAGATGCGGCTGATCGCATCGGGGGTCGTGGCATCGGCGGCAAGGCCGTATACGGTCTCCGTCGGGATCGCGACCGGTTCGCCGTCCGAAAGAACCGCGCAGGCTTTCTCGATTGCCCGCTCAGGTTCGATGCGCGTGTCGATGATTTCGGCCATGGCGTTCTGATCCTTTCCGTCGCTTCCTTAACGGAGCGACCGCAAAAACAGAACGATTTTCTTTGTCAAAGGCTGCGAACGATCCGGCGCAAGGCTTCGTCGCGTGCGCCGAGCATCAGCACGTTCTTCAGCGCCACCTTCGGATCCTGCGTCCGGAAAATCAGCCCGTTGCCGCGCACGTTGCGGTTGACGACGATCCGTTCCTCGCTGGCGTCGGGCTCGATCGCGACGGCGAAATACATGCGCGAGTAGCCCGGCTGGATACGGTCGAAGAAATGGGTCTCGTTCCCGAGCTCGCAGAAGAAGTTCGCGAAATAAAAGGACCAGGTGATCTCATGCCCATTGGCGAGGCAGGTTTTCGCGGCGGTCACGTGGCAATAGCCGAGATGCGGACTGCTGGGGAGCGTGCGATGGAAAACCATCTTCGGGAACTGGATCGAGGCATGAAAGCCGTTGATTCGCCTGTGGGTCGTCTCGCCCGCTGTCGTCAGCTTCCGCGCCGTCTGCTGCGCCACCTCGGCATAACTCAGATACTGTCGCTCGTTCGGCATCCACCGGCGTCTATCGATCCGGCCGGTCCGCAGGAACTCGGTGTGAGCCTTGGCTTTCGGCGGCGCGGCCGCCTTGTCGGCAGCGTCGTAATATCGGAGTTTTGCCATGGGCGTCGTCGCGCCATCCTGTCCGCAAGCGGGTTGATCGCGGCGAACGTTAAATCATCACAGTTAACGAATTGGTCCCGGTATGTCCGGGCCGGCATCGATCAGACCCTTGTGTTGGCGGGCCGTGTCGCAGAATGGCCACTCGCCTTCGCGCCATGAACGGCGCTGCCGAAAAATCCTCCAGCTGCGCAGGGATTCATCTATTTCCTTGTTTGTTATGGATAATATTGCATGCCTTCGTGCCGATTGTGTCGCGTCTGGCTGTCGTCTTTCTGGAATCGGATGTCGTCTATTGGCAGTTGCCGGGCCGGTCCTCAGGCTTAGATGAGGACACTCAAGGTGCCGCCTCGAAGGGAGGGCGGAGAATTGGGAAGCCGGTCAAATCCCGGCGCTGCCCCCGCAACGGTGGTGGAGCGAACAGCCACGGCAGAAGGCCACTGGACACCGCGTCCGGGAAGGCGCCGGGCAGGTCCCTTGCGGACGGCTCCAGAGCCCGGAAACCAGCCTTGAAGCAGAAATAGACCGTAGCTGGTTGCGGCGGGCAGCCGGATCGGAGCCAATTGCGTTGCGGGTCCATGCGGCCGGCGCGGGTTCCAGTCCTGCCTCTCCGAAACGGCGGAAAAACGAGGACAAGGGCATGGAAATTCAGACCGAAATGCTGCGCAAGCTGAAGACCCGTCGCGAAGGCTACAGCCTCGACCGCGCCTTCTACGTCGATCCTGATTATTACCGTCAGGACCTGGAGCAGATCTGGTACAAGGATTGGCTGTTCATCGGCCATGATTGCGAAGTCCCGCGGCCGGGGAACTATTTCACGGCGCAGGTCGGCGATTACCCGGTCGTTATCGTTCGAGACAGGCAGGGCGCGGTCCGGGCACTGCACAATTCGTGCCGCCATCGCGGCTCGCGCGTCTGCACGCAGCACAAAGGCTCATCCGCCAAACTCGTCTGTCCCTACCACCAGTGGACCTACGAACTCGACGGCCGCCTGCTCTTCGCGCGGCAGATGCCCGAGGGCTTCGACCCGGCCGAGCACAGTCTGAAGCCGATCCACTGCGAGACCGTCGGCGGTTACATCTTCATCAGTCTTGCCGAACACCCGATGGACTTCCGGCCGTTCCGCGAGACGGTCGCGGCCTATCTCGCGCCGCATCGCCTGGGGGAAACGAAGGTCGCCTTCGAAAGCACCATCGTCGAGAAGGGCAATTGGAAGCTGGTCTGGGAGAACAATCGCGAGTGTTACCACTGCGCCGCCAATCATCCGGAACTCTGCCGTACCTATCCGGAAGCGCCGACCGTAACCGGTGTCCAGGGGGCGATGAACGATCCGGAAATCGGCGCCCACTGGCAGAAATGCGAGGCCGCGGGCCTTCCGAGCGCCTTCAAGATCGCGCCCACGGGCCAGTTCCGCATGACGAGAATGCCGCTCATCAACGGCGCCGAGAGCTATACGATGTCCGGACAGAAGGCCGTCCGCAAGCAACTCTCCACCGGCGTAGACGCCGATGGCATCGGCACGCTGCTCCTCTTCCATTATCCGACGACCTGGAACCACATTCTCGGCGACCATGCGATCACCTTCCGCGTTCTGCCGCTCGGGCCGGAACTGACTGAGGTTACGACCAAATGGCTGGTCAACAAGGATGCGGTGGAGGGCGTCGACTACACGATAGACGAGCTGACGCACGTCTGGACGGAGACCAACGACCAGGACCGGCAGATCGTCGAGGAAAACGCGTTCGGAATCCGCTCGCCCGCCTATGAGCCGGGTCCTTATTCCGCCGAACACGAGGGCGGCGTCATGCAGTTCGTCGAGTGGTATTCGAGCTTCATGCTGGACCGCCTTCAGGGCGGGGCCGCGCATCTCTCGCGGGTGGCATGACGATGGAAATGCCTCGCTCCTTTCACCATTTCGACGAGCTCGACCCCTGGAGAGACCGTCAGCACATGCTGGAGTGCATGTCGGCCGTAGCCGAAACCGCTGACGTGATGACCTTCACCTTCCGCTCCGACAAGCCGGCCTGGTTCCGCTACCTGCCCGGGCAGTTCGTGACGCTCGAACTGCCCGTCCCAGCCGAGCCGGTGATGCGCACCTATACGCTGTCATCCTCGCCCTCGCGCCCGCTTTCGGTCGCGGTCACGGTCAAGGCGCAGCCGGGAAGCATCGGCACCCGCTGGATGTTCGACAATCTGAAGCCGGGCATGATGCTCAAGGCGTTCGGGCCGCTCGGCGATTTCAGCTTCGTCCGTCATCCCGGTGAAAAATATCTCTTCATATCGGCGGGGTCGGGCGTCACGCCGATGATGTCGATGACGCGCTGGATGGCCGACTGCGCGCCGGAAACGGATGTCACCTTCATTTCCTGCGCCCGGCGCCCGGACGATCTCCTCTTCAGATCGGAGCTCGAAGTTCTCGCCCGTCAGATGCCGGGGCTCAATCTCGGCTTCCTCGTGGAGGGGCATGAGGCGCGGCACGGCTGGCATGGTCTGCGCGGCCGCATCGACGCGGCGAAGTTGCCGATGCTCGCACCGGATTTCCTGGAAAGAACCGTCTTCTGCTGCGGGCCCGAGCCGTTCATGGGCAATGTTCGGGCAATGCTGGAAGCGGCGGGCTTCGACATGGCCCGCTATCACCAGGAGAGTTTCCAGCCCGCCGCGGCGCCGGCGGCCGAGGAGCTTGCAATTCGGGCCGGGCCTACCGCCGATGCCGGGGCCGGGGCGGCGCGGGTGACCTTTACCATGAGCGGCAAGGAAGCGACCGCCGTTCCCGGCCAGACGATCCTGCAGACGGCCCGCGCCAACGGTGTCAGGATCGGGGCCGCCTGCGAGGGCGGCATCTGCGGAACGTGCCGGGTGTTGAAGATCGCCGGCGACGTCGAGATGAACCACAATGGCGGCATTCTCGACGACGAGATCGAGGAGGGCTACATCCTCGCCTGCTGTTCGCGGCCGACAAGCGACGTCCAGATCGAGGCCTGAGTTAACGCCGCTCGGATTGGTAGGGCAGGCGTGCCTCGGCGGCCCTGACGGCGATGGAGCCGGTAACCGTCTCGTCGGCGCCGGCTCCTGATCCGCTCTCCGCCTCGGCGCGGCTTATCACGAGCGGCCGCGAAAGAGTGGCCGTTGCATTTGCGTTCAGCGCCGGGATCGTGCCGACGGTGGCCGAGGCGATAACAGTGAGCACCGGCGGCTTCTCCGGAAGAAGCGCGCCATGAGGCCAGACGCTCTTCAGTGCCGATGCACTCATCGCTGCGACATTCACGTCTATATCGTCGAGGGTGCCGGGCACCCGATAGGGGCAGCGCTTCTTTCCGCAATTATGCGCCGAGGAGAATTGCCAGAGCGCGTAGCGGTCCCAGTTTCCCATCGGAAAGACTTTACGGATATCGGGCTTGTAGCGCGCATACCAGAGCGGAAGGCGCGAAAGAAGCCGATGCTTGAAACGGTTGGCGGCAATGTGTTTCGCAGTTGCGTGGTTGGTGTAGAGGACGGGATAGCGCCCCGTCCGGGCCTTCACATGGCCGGCGAAGATCGCGGCGTCTTCGAGCGACATGTATTTTTCCGGATCGATCCCTTCGATATCGAGCACCATCAGCTCGTCGTCGCGCGGATCGGCATAGTCGATGAAGTGGTTCGCCTGATCGACGGGGTTGCCAGGCCTTGCCAGATGATAGGCGCCCCAGAGCAGACCATGCGAGCGCGCGAGCATCCGGCGCGTCTGATAGAGTTCGCGGCTGACCGCATATTTGCGCCACATCGTCCTGCAATGGGCAACCGTATCGCCGCCGTGGTCACCGGTACAGGTGTAGCTTTCCGGCAGGCCGTCGGAAGCCTTCGCGATGAAGCCCGCGATCCGCTTGTCCTTCAGCATGGCTTCCCAGTCGATGCTGTTCAGCTCGTAAGCGTCGACGATGATGGCGTTCCGCCGCTCTTTCCACGGCTCCACTTCGCTAGCGCGTGCGTTCGCCGCCGCGAAGGTCAGGCCCATGAGGACCGCCAGGCGCAAGATCATCCCTATGATCGAGATTCCCCGCTTTTCCATTCTCTGAGATTGCCGACTTAGCGTTAAGAGGTCGTAAATCTCAGCCCCGGCCCCAATCTGCGCGAGGCGAACACTTCTGTACACCGACCTCAAGAGGCAAAGTCGACGGCCCGATTCCGCCCAGGATTGTACCGACGGAGGGATTTTTCCATTGCTGCATCCGCGCGCAGCAGTTGCTTCCGGCGATTTCTGCTCTAGTCTTGGTATATCGCCCCTGCAAGGGCCGGTTGTACGCGAATCGAATGCGAGGAGGAAATGATGTCACGCAAATGGCTTTCGGGCGCGCTTGCAGCGATCGTGCTGGCGGCATCGGCGGTGCCGTCGCAGGCTTTCACGCCTCTGCCCCCGCGGGTTGCCGCCGAGAGCGCCGTCACGGACGTTCAGTATGTGCCGAGGCGTGGCTATTACCGGTATGGCGACTTCTATTATTACAACGGTCACCGTGGTTACCGCTACCAGCGCCCCGGCTATCGCTATTACCGGGGCTGGTGGTACCCGCCGGCTGCTTTCGGAATCGTAATCGAGCGCCGTCCCGCTTACCGCCCGCCGGTCCGTTACGGCAGCCGGCATGTCCAATGGTGCTATGATCGCTATCGCTCTTACAGGGCCTACGACAACAGCTATCAACCCTATAACGGCCCCCGCCGGCAGTGCTATTCGCCCTATAGCTGAAGCTAGGGCATATACACATCTGACCCTCCCGCGGGACCATTGCCTTGGGGGAGACGACAAGCGGCTTGACCTTCACGCCTCCCAAACGATGCCGTCGGCAGACCGCAAAACTGGAAGCCAGCCGGTTTCTCCCCAAGGCAACGGCCCCGCCGGCAGTGCTATTCGCCCTATAGCTGCGCAGATCGCCTCTCAGATGATGCCGATGCGCTTGAGGACGATCCAGGCAAGGCCCATGGACGAGGCAATGAGCATGCCCGCAAAAGCGGTGCCGCTGCCCTCGGAAAAGGGGAGCGCCCCCGTGTTCATGCCGAAGAAGCCGGTGACGAGCGTTGGCGGCAGCAGGAAGGCGGTCATCAGCGAGAGGATATAGAGGTGACGATTCGTTTCCGAGGAAATCTTGCTGTCGATTTCCTCGTGCAGCAGCCTCGCGCGTTCCTGGAGGGCGAAGACATCGCGGTCGACGGCCTCCAGCCGATCCGAAAGTCTCTCGGCCACGTCGATAAAGCCCGGCGGCACCTCGTCCTCTTCCAGGGCTCCGGCCCGGCGCAACAGGGCGAGCACCGTCCGCAGGTGCCGGTGCAGCCGCACGACGGTCCGGCGCAATGGCGCCAGGCCCGGCTGCTTGCTGTGCCCGGCCTCCCCATAGACATGGTCCTCTATGACGTTCAATTCCTCCGTCAGCTCGAGCACCAGCGTGATCAGAGTGCGCTGGAACTCCACGACGAGCATCTCGAAGAGGTCGATAGGGCGGCGGCATCTGGCGTTCTTCTCCACGGCCGCTTTCACGCGATCGACACTTCTCAGCGGGTGCAGGCGCGTGGTGATGATCATCCGGTCGCTGACGGCGAAATGAAGCCAGCCGATCGTCTGCGTCACCGCATCGAATGTCCGCTCGAAATCGACCAGAGTGCCGTGCACGACGTCGTCCGCCACCGTGATCGCGGCCTGCGTGTCGTGACTCGTCAGGGTGGCGATTGCCTCCTGCGGGAGATTTCCGATGCGCTCGATCAGCGCCGGTGTGCGTGCGTCGCTGAGCGCGAGGTGCAGCCAGACCCAGTCTTCGCCTGCCTCAAGGCTCTCGACGGGCGAATCGGCGGCTATGCGCCGGCACCGGCTTTCTCCCGGTACGAACCGGTAGGCCCAGACGAGGCCCGGTATATCGGGTGAGATCAGATTCATCGCAGTGCCTCGGCCGGATCGGTCGAGACGGCTTCTATTCGCGGCCCGTGACAGTTTTGTTAAAGTTGCCCGGCCGCAGTCGCCGTCCGGATGTGGTGAGTGACGTTGACGTTCACGTAAAATTAGCTAGTCTGCCGCCCATCCAATAGGCGCCGGCGGAAGCAGGGGAGGAGCACCATGTACAAGGCACCGGTCGAGGAGATCGCATTCACCCTGAAGCATGTTGCCGGCATGGCCGAGGCTCTCGACGCCGGGACGTTCGGCGAACTCGGCGAGGACCTTGTCGACGCGATCCTCGGCGAGGCCGGGCGCTTCGCCTCGGAAGAGGTGGCGCCGCTCGGCGACGAGGGCGACCGGCAGGGGTCGCGGCTCGTCGATGGCGCCGTGAAGACGCCTGAGGGTTGGCGGGAACTCTACCGCAACTGGATTGCCGGCGGCTGGAACGGCCTGACGGCTCCGGAAGCCTTCGGCGGGCAGAACCTGCCGCACATGCTGCACGTCGCCGCCATGGAAATGTGGAACAGCGGCTCAATGGCCTTCGCACTTGCGCCGACGCTCACCATGGGCGCCATCGAAGCGCTCGAGAAGCACGGCACCGACGCTCTGAAGGCGACCTTCCTGCCGAACATGGTGTCGGGCGAATGGATGGGGACCATGAACCTGACCGAGCCGCATGCCGGCTCGGACCTCCGCGTGCTCAAGACCCGCGCAGAGCGCCGCGACGACGGCACCTATCGCATCCTGGGGCAGAAGATCTTCATCACCTGGGGCGAGCACGATTTCACCGACAATATCGTCCATCTGGTACTCGCGCGGCTACCCGATGCGCCAGCCGGGACGAAGGGCATTTCGCTGTTTCTCGTGCCGAAGTTCCTCGTCAACGAGGATGGTTCGCTTGGCGAGCGAAACGACGTTTTCTGCCATTCGCTGGAGCACAAGCTCGGCATCCACGGATCGCCGACCTGCACCATGATCTACGGCGACGGGAAATTCGGCCGCGAGAAGGGGGCGATCGGCTATCTGGTCGGTGAGGAAAACCGGGGTCTCGCCTGCATGTTCACGATGATGAACAATGCGCGGCTTGCCGTCGGGATGCAGGGCGTCGCGATCGCGGAGGCCGCCACCCAGAAGGCGATCGCCTATGCCAAGGAGCGCACGCAGGGCCGCGCGCCCGGGTGGAGCGGCGACGGCATGAGCCCGATCATCGAGCATCCGGATATTGCCCGCACGCTGCTGACGATGAAGGCGCTGACCCAAGGGTCGCGCGCCATCGCCTATGCCTGCGCCCACGCCGTCGACATGGCGCATGCCGCGCAAGGCGAGGACGCCCGCCAGTGGCAGGAGCGTTCGAGCCTGCTGACGCCGATCGCCAAGTCCTTCGCCACCGACGCCGGCGTCGACGTCGCCTCGATGGGCATTCAGGTCCATGGCGGCATGGGATTCATCGAGGAGACCGGGGCCGCGCGCTATCTTCGCGACGCCCGCATCGCGCCGATCTACGAAGGCACCAACGGCATCCAGGCGATCGACCTCGTCACCCGCAAGCTGCCGCTTTCCGATGGCGCACAGGTGCGCGGCTTCATCGCCGAACTCCGGGAGGTCGCCGCTGCCGTCGCCGCGTCGAACAGGGAAGGCTTCGGCGAAACGGCCGCACGGCTCGATGCGGCGGTTGCGGATCTCGAAGGGGCGACCGACTGGCTGCTTTCGAGGCTGCGCGACGGAAAGCTTGCCGAGGCGCTCTCCGGCGCGACCGCCTATCAGCGCCTGTTCGGCCTCGTGCTGACCGGAGTCTATCTCGCCAAGGGCGGGCTCGCCGAAGCCGGCGACGGGGGGCAGGACCGGCGCGTTGCACTTTGCCGCTTCGCAGCGGAAAATCTGCTCTCGGAGACGAGCGCGCTCAAGGACCGCGTCGTCAACGGCGCAGCGAGCCTTGCCGCTGCCCGTTCCATACTCGACTGAGGAAACCTCATGACCGACCACGTGCTCGTCGAACGGCCGGAAGCCTATCCCGGCGTTCAGCTCATCCGGTTCAATCGGCCTGAGAAGAAGAACGCCATCACCCGCCAGATGTACGCCAGGATGACGGAGGCGCTGACCGCTGCCGGAACGGATCCCGCCATTCGCGCGATGGCATTCCTCGGAACGGAAGGGTGCTTCTCGGCCGGCAACGACATGGCCGACTTCCTCGCCTTCGCCATGGGGGGCAGCATGGGGGGCGAGGTTCTGGATTTCCTGCGGGCGCTTGCCGGCGCGACGAAACCGATCGTTTCCGGCGTCGACGGACTGGCGATCGGCATCGGCACGACCATCCACCTCCATTGCGACCTGACGGTCTCCTCCGCCCGCTCGGTGTTCAAGACCCCCTTCGTCGATCTGGCGCTCGTTCCGGAAGCGGCCTCGAGCCTGATCGCTCCGCGCATCATGGGCCATCAGCGCGCCTTTGCCCTGCTTGCAGCCGGCGAGCCGCTCGACGCCGCCGGTGCGCGCGAGGCCGGGCTGATCTGGAAGATCGTGGAAGAGACCGCCGTCGAGGAGGAGACGCTTTCAGCTGCAGTGCGCCTCGCAAAAAAACCGCCGGAAGCGCTGCGCATCGCCCGCGACCTCATTCGCGGCGACCGCAGCGATGTGCTTGCCCGGATCGAGGAGGAGGCGAAGCATTTTGCCGCGCAATTGAAAAGCGCCGAGGCGCGCGCCGCGTTCGAAGCCTTCATGCGCCGGTAGGGCGGTCGCTTCCGGCCATTGCGACGTTCATGGAGCAATTTTAATCGCTTCTTAAATAGCTCCCGCTAGCGTCCAGCCGCAGTAGGTCTCCTTCGGCGCCACAGAAATTTTGCGGCACGCGAGGCCCCCGGCCGCATGAAGCATTGCCGGCTCCGCCTTTGCGGCATGTCCATCGTTTTCCCGCCGTCCTTCAAGTCGCTCAGCGGCCGATCCGTCGCGCCCGGGAAGATCATCACGAGCTCATCCCCGGCGGCGATGCCGCCTCTTTCAGGGAGCCCCACCTTGTCCAAACGATCGAATCTCATGACGCGCATTCTCGTTGCCGCGTCCTGCGTCGTCGTCGGCGCCTTTGCAGGCTTTTCCGTCTATATCGACAGTCTCCAGCGCGCCACGACCACGAAAGCAGTGGAGGAGGATATCGCTTCTTCCGGCAATCAGGCGGCGCAGAGCGTCGCCAACTGGCTGAACGGCCGTGTGACGCTGACCGCGATGGCGGCGGACGCTGCCGGCCAGGTGGCTGACGAAGCCGCCATCGTGAGCGTCCTGAAGAACGACGTGCTGACCGGCGAATTCATCTCCACCTATGTCGGCAACGAGAGCGGCCAGTTCATGATCTGGCCGGATTCGAAGATGCCCGACGGTTACGATCCGCGCCAGCGCCCCTGGTATCAGCAGGCGGTAAAGGCCGATGCGCGCGTCCTCACCGAACCCTATGTCGACGCGTCGAGCGGCGACCTGATCATCAGCGCCGCCGTACCGGTGAAGCACGAGGGCAAGCTTTACGGTGTGACGGGCAGCGATTTCTCGCTCAAGGCCCTCGTTTCCATGGTCAACGGCATCGATGTCGGCGGCGAAGGCTTTGCGTTCCTCGCCAACAAGGATGGTCAGATCCTGGTTCATCCCAATGCCAAGCTCGTGACGAAGACGCTCGCCGACGCCTTCCCGGTGGATACGCCGGCGATCGGCGCCGGGATCATGCACACCGAGCTCGACGGCAAGCCGATGCTCGTGAGCTTCGTGCCGGTGAAGGGGCTTCCGTCGGTCGAGTGGTATGTCGGCTTCGCGCTCGATGCGGATGTCGCCTATTCGGCGATCAGCCAGTTCCGCGTCGCCGCGACGATCGCCACGATCCTGGCGGTCGGCGCGATGATCGCCTTCCTCGCCACGCTTCTGAGCCGCCTCGTCATCCGTCCGGTAACCGACATGACTGGTGCCATGGAGAAGCTCGCAGCCGGCAGTCTCGACGTTACGATCCCGGGAGAGGAGCGGCGCGACCAGATCGGGTCGATGGCGGCGGCCGTCGCGGTTTTCCGTGCCAATGCGGTCGAACGGAAGCGCCTCGAAGACGAGGCCGATTCCAACCGTTCGCTTTCGGAGCGCGAGCGTCTCGAGCGCGAGGCGCAGAAGACCCGCGATGCCGCCGAGGTTCAGCATGCGGTCGATGCGCTGGCGACGGGTCTCGGACGGCTGGCCGACGGCGATCTCGCCTATCGGATCGGCAGTCCCTTTGCTGACCGCCTGGATCGCCTCCGGGAAGACTTCAACAACTCGGTCGCCAAGCTGCACGACACGCTTTGCGCAGTGGGCGCCAATGCCCGCGCGATCGACGCGGGCGCGACGGAGATTCGCTCGGCCGCCGACGACCTCGCACGCCGCACCGAACAGCAGGCGGCATCCGTCGAAGAAACGGCCGCTGCGCTCGAGGAGATCACCACCACCGTCCGCGATTCCGCCCACCGGGCCGAGGAAGTCGGTGCGCTGGTCGCCCGCACCCGTGCCGGTGCGGAGAAGTCCGGCGAGGTGGTGCAGAATGCGGTCGAGGCCATGCACGCCATCGAGAAATCGTCCGGAGAAATCTCGAACATCATCGGCGTCATCGACGACATCGCCTTCCAGACCAATCTCCTGGCGCTCAATGCCGGCGTCGAAGCGGCACGGGCCGGCGAGGCGGGCAAGGGTTTCGCTGTCGTCGCCCAGGAAGTGCGCGAACTCGCCCAACGCTCGGCCAATGCCGCCAAGGAAATCAAGGCGCTGATCACCACCTCGGGCGAGCAGGTGCATTCCGGCGTGACGCTGGTCGGTGATACCGGACGGGCGCTGCAGGCGATCGTCGCGGAGGTGCAGGAGATCAACAAGCATGTAAGCGCGATCGTAACGGCGACGCGCGAGCAGTCGACCGGTCTCCAGGAGATCAACACGGCCGTCAACACGATGGACCAGGGCACCCAGCAGAATGCTGCTATGGTCGAGCAGCAGACGGCTGCCAGTCACGGCCTCGCATCCGAGGCCGCGGCGCTCAACGCGCTGCTCGCCCAGTTTATACTGGGCGAGACGCAAGCGGCCTCTTACCAGGCCACGAGCCGCCGCCGCGCAGCCTGACGGCAATTCCAAGAAAAATGTGCAGCGGTTTCCGTCTGGAATCGTAAAACTAACAAGGCCCGGTTCGTCACCGGGCCTTTTTCACTTTTCGAGCGTCGCTACCGTTTCCACATGGGCCGACCAGAGGAACTGGTCGATCGGCGTCACCCCCGTAATGCGATAACCGGCTGCGGTCAGTATCGAAAGGTCCCTCGCGAGCGTCACCGGATTGCAGGAGACGGCGGCGATCTTCTTCACGCCGGACCGGGCAAGCTCGTGACATTGCGTTTCGGCGCCGGCGCGGGGCGGGTCGAAGACCACGGCGTCGAAGGCTTTCAATTCCTGCGCCATCATCGGCCGGCGGAAAAGATCGCGCTTCTCGGCGGTCACCGGCTTCAGTCCCTGGGTGTTGCGTGCGGCGAAATCCAGCGCCTTCACCGCCCTGTCGTCGCCTTCCACCGCGTGAACGCGTGCCGTTCGTGCAATCCTCAGCGCAAAAGTGCCGATGCCGGCGAAGAGGTCGGCAACGCGCTTCGCCTTGCCGACGTGAGCCAGCACCAGCTTCGCCATGGCGTCCTCGGCGGGCCGCGTCGCCTGGGTAAAGGCGCCGGGCGGCGGCGAAACCGTCACGCCGTCGAAATCGATCGCAGGCTTGAGCGGCTCGACGACGATTTCGCCATTCAAGCTGACGCGCGCGATACCCCGCTCGCCAAGAACGGCATCGACGGCCGAGCGCCGCTGCGGGTCGCTGAGCTTCAGTCCCTCGAAGGCGAGATCGAGGCCGGTATCGGTTTCGAGCACGGTGATACGGAATGGTTCGGCGCTCGACGCCATGGCCGCGGCGATCTTGCGGATGGTCGCCAGCCGCGAGACGATGCCCGGGCTGGTGATGGGACATTCGCCGATCGAAACGATGTGATGGCTCTGCATCTGGTTATAGCCGAGCAGCAGTTCCTTTTCCGTCCGCCGGGCGGTGAAAGCGGCGCGGCGGCGATCGCCGGGCCGTGCGATGATGAGTGCTCCGACTTCCGGCGTCAGCCCTTTCGACCTCAAGGCGTCGATGACGAGATTGCGCTTGAAGGCGTGGTAGAGCGCGTCGGATGCGTGCTGCAGCGTGCAGCCGCCGCACGTCCCGTTGACGCCGTCCGGCCCGAAATGCCGGCATGGCGGCTCCACCCGCTCCGGGGAAGCCTCCTTCAGCGAGATCAGCGTCCCGTTCGCCTTGTTGACCGCGAGCGAGACGGTTTCGCCGGGGAGCGTGAACGGTGCAAAGACGGGCCCGGCTTCCGTCCGAGCGACGCCGTCGCCTTGGGCGCCGAGTCGATCGATGGTCACGGTCCCGGTGCTCATGGCTTGCGCCCCGCCAGAAGAAATTCGCTGTTGCCGTCACCGCCGGCAATGGGCGAGGGGATCAGGCCGAGGCTTCGCCAGCCCATGTCCTCGACAAGCCACCGCTCGAGTTCGGCTGCCACCGCCGGAGCGCTCTCCGGATCCTTCAGCAGCCCGGCCTTGCTGATCGCATCGCGGCCGGCCTCGAACTGCGGCTTGACGAGCAGGATGCAGCAGGCGCCCGGTTCGGCCAGGCCGAGGGCCGGCGGCAGCGCAAGCTTCAGCGAGATGAAGGAGACGTCCGAGACGATGAAAGTGATGGCGCGCTCATCGATGTCGCCGCGCGTCATGGACCGGGCGTTCAAGCCCTCGATATTCGTCACGCGCGGGTCTTCGGCGACGCGCGGATGGATCTGACCGTGGCCGACATCGACGGCGACCACATGCGCGGCGCCGCGCTTCAGCAGCACCTCGGTAAAGCCGCCGGTCGAAGCCCCGACGTCGAGACAGGTCTGCTCCGATGGATCGAGGCCGAAATGATCGAGCGCCGCGACGAGTTTCAGTGCCGCACGCGAAACATAATCCTGCGCCGGATCGTCAATGGTGAGCGTCACGCCTTGCGCGAAGGTCGAAGCCGGCTTGGTCACGGTGCGGCCGTCGACCTTCACGGTTCCCCGCTGGATCGCGTCACGGGCGCGGGCGCGGCTGGCCACCAGGCCCCTGTTCAGGAGCAATTGATCGAGGCGGATCGTCATCTGTGTATCTTGGGACATTGGCCGACATCGCGCGTCCCGCCGCGCAATGCAAGCGAACTCTTGGACGGCTCAGCCGGCGGCGCCGAGGCCGACGCCGTGCTTCTGGCCGAGCGCCTTGAAGACGGTGGACACGATGCCGGCACGGTCGAGCCCGGCACGGGCATACATCGCCTCCGGCTTTGCCTGCTCCATCCAGATGTCGGGCATCACCATGGGGCGCACTTTGAGGCCGCCGTCGATGAGGCCTTCTTCCGCCAGGAACTGCAGGACGTGGCTTGCGAAACCGCCGACCGCCCCTTCCTCGATGGTGATCAGAACCTCGTGATGGCGGGCAAGCTGGCGTATCAGATCATGATCGAGCGGCTTGGCGAAGCGGGCGTCGGCGACGGTCGTCGAGAGGCCGGCCGCATCCAGGTCTTCAGCCGCCAGCAGACAGTCGGCGAGCCGTGTGCCGAAGGAAAGCAGCGCCACCTTGTTCCCTTGCTTGACGATCCGGCCCTTGCCGATCGCAAGGATCTCGCCGCGCTCCGGCAGCTCGACGCCGACGCCTTCGCCGCGCGGATAGCGGAACGAGATCGGACCCTCGTCGTAGGCCGCGGCGGTGCGCACCATATGCTTCAGTTCCGCCTCGTCGGCCGCCGCCATGACGACGAAGCCCGGCAGTGTCGCCAGATAGGTCGTGTCGAAGGAGCCGGCATGGGTCGGCCCGTCGGCGCCGACGAAACCGGCGCGGTCGATCGGAAAGCGGACCGGCAGACCCTGGATGGCCACGTCGTGGACAACCTGGTCATAGGCGCGCTGCAGGAAGGTGGAATAAAGCGCCGCAAAAGGCTTGTATCCCTCCGCCGCAAGGCCGGCCGCGAAGGTCACGGCATGCTGCTCGGCTATGCCGACATCGAAGCAGCGCGAGGGATGCACCGACGCGAACTTGTCGAGGCCCGTCCCGGACGGCATGGCGGCGGTGATCGCGACGATCTTGTCGTCGAGGCTCGCCTCCTGCGTGAGCGCGTCCGCGAAGACGGAGGTATAGGCGGGGGCGTTGGGTTTGGCTTTCGCCTGAGCCCCGGTAATCACGTCGAATTTGTTGACGCCGTGATACTTGTCGGCCGCGGCTTCGGCCGGCGGATAGCCCTTGCCCTTCTGCGTGACCACATGGATCAGGACGGGGCCTTTCGCATTGTCGCGAACGTTGCGCAGGACCGGAAGCAGGTGGTCGAAGGAGTGTCCGTCGATCGGGCCGATATGGTAGAAACCCATCTCCTCGAAGAGCGTGCCGCCGGTGACATAGCCCCGGGCATGCTCCACCGCGCGGGTGATCGCCCGGTCGACGGTCTTGCCGAGATAGGCGGTGAGTTTCTTGCCGACCTCGCGAATGCCCATATAGGTCCGCCCGGAGGCGAGTCGCGCCAGATAGGCGCTCATCGCGCCGGTCGGCGGTGCGATCGACATGTCGTTGTCGTTGAGAATGACGATGAGGCGCGCATCGAGCGCGCCGGCATTGTTGAGCGCTTCGAAGGCCATCCCGGCCGACATCGCGCCGTCGCCGATCACCGCGATCACATTGCGGCTCTTGCCGTCGAGTTCGGCGGCGACAGCCATGCCGAGACCGGCCGAGATCGAGGTGGAGGAATGTGCTGCGCCGAAGGGGTCGTATTCGCTTTCCGCCCGCCGGGTGAAGCCCGAGAGCCCGTCTTCCTGGCGCAAGGTGCGGATGCGATCACGCCGGCCGGTCAGGATCTTGTGCGGATAGCACTGGTGTCCGACATCGAAGATCAGACGGTCATGCGGCGTGTCGAAGATCTTGTGGATTGCGATCGTCAGTTCGACGACGCCGAGGCCCGCGCCCAGGTGCCCCCCGGTGCGCGACACGGCATCGACCATCTCGGCACGCAATTCGGCCGCCAGCTGCGGCAGGTCCCTGTCGTCGATCTTCTTCAGATCGTCGGGATAGTCGACCTTATCGAGCAGGGGAGTTGCCGGCATCGGGTTGGTTGGCAGTTGTGTCACGCTGCATGCCTCATGCGCGCCGGAGACAGGCGCGCGCATTGTTGATGGGTCGTCGGAACGGCTCTTTATTAGAGGTAATCGCCGTTGAATGCAAAATTAGGCTTTCCTGCGGCTTCAACCAAGTGCGGGATGAGGAAAACCTGCGCGGTTTTCCGCCGCACCGCGATCCAACGCCTGAAAGCGAGCTTGACGGAGATCAGCTTGCGGGCAAGGGTATGAACTCTTCCTCGTCTCCCGGCACGATATCGAAGCGTCCCGTGCGCCATTCTTCCTTTGCCTTGTCGATCCGCTCCTTGGAGGAGGAAACGAAATTCCACCAGATATGCCGCGGCGAGCCGAGCGCTGCCCCGCCGAAGAGCATCACATGACAGCCTGCAGGCCCTGCGGTGATGGTGATTTCGTCGCCGGGACGAAATACGAGGAGCTGATTGTTGTCGAAATGGTCGCCGGCGATGATCGCTTCGCCGGAAAGGATGTAGAGCGCCCGCTCTTCCCAGTTGGCCGCGAAAGGCGCGCTCTTGCCGGGCTCGATCATGAGGTCGACATAGATCGTATCGGTAAAGGTGGAAACGGGCGAAGCCGCCCCTTCGAACTGGCCGATGACGACGCGCGCGCGAACCCCGCCGTCGGCAAGATGCGGCAGCATACGCTCCTCGGTGTGCACGAAGACCGGATCGATCTCCTCCATGGCGTCGGGCAGCGCCAGCCAGGTCTGCAGTCCTGAAAGCGAGCGTTCGTGCCCGCGCTGGTTTTCCGGCGAGCGCTCCGAATGCACGATGCCGCGCCCGGCGGTCATCAGGTTCACGTCGCCCGGGCGGATGACCATTTCGGTGCCGAGGCTGTCGCGGTGCTTGATCTCGCCGTCGAACAGGTAGGTGACGGTCGAAAGGCCGATATGCGGATGCGGGCGGACGTCGATCGCCTGGCCGGCACGCAGCAGCGCCGGGCCCATCCGGTCGAAGAAGATGAAAGGACCGACGAGCCGGCGTTTCGCGGTCGGCAGCGCCCGCCTGACCTGCAGGCCGCCGATATCGCTGGTGCGCGGGATGATCAGATGCTCGATTGCGTCGCAGGCGGGCTTGTCTCCGGCGAGCGGATCGGGACCGGGAAAGAAGGACATGGCAGGCGCTCCGGTTGGTGGCATTCACTGAAGATTACCCTCAGTGCTTCCGGTTCGGTAGCGGCAATCGGGAGACGGAGCGTTTCCTGTTCCGAGTCCCGCAAGCGGAGAGAGGGACTTTTGCACCGATGCGTGCCGCTTGTCCCTTCGCCCCGCCCGCGGGGAGAAGGTGGCCGGCAGGCCGGATGAGGGGGCGAATCTCGCCTGGAATGAAGGCTACTCCGCGTCGAGCGGCTCGACTCCCTGCGGCCGACCGGCGCGGTCGAGGCGGATCTTTTCGATACGATCCTCTGCCGCCTTCAACAGGGCCTCGCAGTGCTTCTTCAGGGCCTCGCCGCGCTCGTAGATCTCGATCGATTTGTCGAGTGCGACGTCGCCGCGTTCAAGCGCCGAAACGATACGTTCCAATTCCTCGACGGCCTGCTCGAAGGAGAGGGCGGAAACGTCCGGTTGCGCATTGTTGTTCATGAATTACCCTCTCATCAATCTCAGAATATGCAGGCCGGCCGACTCGGCGAGCCCTTGCAGGTCATAACCGCCTTCGAGCAGGCTGACGATGCGGTTTCCGGCGCTCCTGCCGGCAACGTCTAGGAGGCGACCCGTCGCCCAGTCGAAATCTTCGCCGACGAGATTGATCTGGGCCAATGGATCGCGGTGGTGGGCGTCGAAGCCGGCGGAAATCAGAAGGAAATCGGGCCGGAAATTTTCAAGCGCGGGCAGCACGCGCGATCGGAAGGCATCGCGGAAATGCTCGCTGCCGCTGTTGGGCGAAATCGGCGCATTGACGACATTGTTCCTGACGCCCGTCTCGTCCTTGGCACCGGTGCCGGGATAGAGCGGTATCTGATGCGTGGAGCAGAAGAGCACCGACGGGTCGTCCCAGAAAATGTCCTGTGTGCCGTTGCCGTGGTGGACGTCCCAGTCGACAATGGCAACACGTTCCGCACCATGCGCCGTCTGCGCGTAGCGCGCGGCGATCGCTACATTGTTGAAAAAGCAGAAGCCCATGGCCCTGTTTTTCTCGGCGTGGTGGCCGGGCGGGCGGGCTGCCACGAAGGCATTGTCCGCTTCGCCGGCGAAGACCGCGTCGACGGCCGCCACAGCACCGCCGATACCGGTCAATGCGGCCTCGAGGCTTTGCGGGCTTGCATAGGTATCGGACTCGATCTGGTTGATGTCCTCGTCCGGAATGTCCCGCTTGATCCCCAGCAGGTGCTCTTCGGTGTGGGCGAGCAACACCAGATTTTCGTCACCCTTCGATGCCTCGACCCGCTCGAGATCCGCGAAATTCGGATGCTCCAACGCAAGATTCAAGGCCTTCAGCCGATCCGGCCGCTCGGGGTGCCCTTCCGGGACCTCGTGCTTCAGGAAGACCGGGTTTTCGTAGAGATGCGTGGTCATCCGGCGAAACTAGTGCGCATGCCTGTCAAAATCCATGGTGGGCGACGCGAAACTGCCGATTTTCAACAGCGCGGATCGAGCAGGATCTTGCCGTCGCGACGCGGGTCGGCCTGATGCGCAAGGGCGTCGGCAAGCCGGCTCAAGGGGTAGGTGGCGGCAATAGGGCTGGCAAAGAGGCCGCTCTGCAGCCCGGCGAAGCTGCGCAGGAAAGCGGCTTCGAGTGCCTCCCGGCCGGCGGAATGCACCCAGGTTCTCAGCCAAAGAAAGGCGAAGCGTATGTCCGGCCGGCCGCTGATCGCCGTCTGCGGCACGGGTGCGCCGCTGAGCGCTCCATACTGGATGAAGGTCCCGCCGGGGCGGATGGACCGCCCGATCAGTTCGCCCGCCAGCGTGCCGCCGACGGCGTCCAGCACCGCATCGAATTGGCTGCCCATAAGGCCGTCGCCGCTGTCGGCCACCAGGATCCGGTGTGTCTCGCCGAGACGGCCGCGGCTTCTGTCGCTGCGAAGCATGGCCGTCGGCACCGCGCCTTCGAGCGCAAGCAGCTTCATCAGCATGCCGCCGATGGCCGAGCCCGCCGCGGTCACGCCGACATCCATGCCCTCGAGCGATCCGAAATGCTCCCGCAGCGCTTCGGCAAGCCTCAACGCCGTTAGCGGATTGACATAGCTCATCGCCGCCTGTGCGTCCTCGATCCCGCCTGGCACGTGAAAGCACCACTCGGCCGGACGGAGGAGGAATTGCTGCCAAAGCCCGCTCGCGCCGATCGGGACGACCCGGTCTCCGGCCTTGAAACCTTGCACGTCCGGCCCGACGCGCCTGACGATGCCGACGCCCTCGAAGCCGGGGACGAAAGGCAGGGCGGTGCGCGCGCTATAGGCGCCCGTAACGGGGACCAGGTCCGAAGGATTGATTGCCGCGAGCGATATCTCGACCTCGACTTCGCCCGTGCCTGGGGCAGGGCGGGGTGCGTCGACGAGCTCGATGACTTGTCCGGGGTCGCCAAACTGTCTAACGAGTGTGGAGCGCATCGGGGAGCCTCGCATGGACGGCACAGAGCGGGAAAATGTCACGGAAATTCGCATTCCGTTCCGCGATATAGACATGCACGGCCATATGCACAATGCGGCCTATTATGCGCATGCGGAGGCCGCACTTGCCAATCTCTGGCGGCACCGGCCGGCAATCGCGGAAGAACCGGCCTATCTCGTCCGCCGCTCCGCCTGCATCTTCCATCGCGGTCTGCGCTTCGACGAGCCCGCGCGCTTTACGGTCACCGTCGCGAAGATCGGCGGCAGCTCGATAGGTTTTGCCGTGCGCGTCGAGACCGGCGACAAGCTTGCTGCCGAGGTCGAGATCGTCTGGGTGGCCGTCGACCGTGCCCGCCATCAACCGGTACAGCTGCCGGGCCCCACCCGGGAATGGCTCGCCGGCTATGCCGCCTGATCCGGTCTGCAGCTGCTGAAGTGGGCGGCGATCCCCATGCCGCCGCCGATGCCCATCATGGCCAGCCCCTCGGCCGGGGATGAAGCCGCCAACATCTGCGAAAACAGCCGGACGACGAGAATAGCGCCGGAAGCGCCATAGGGGTGGCCGAGCGCGATCGCGCCGCCGTCGCGATTGACGCGTTCGGGTGCGATATCGAGCTGGTCGAGGCTCCCGAGAACCTGCGAGGCAAAGGCCTCGTTGAATTCGATGAAATCGACGCGGGCCACATCGAGCGCGGGATTGCGCGCGCGAAGCTTCGCCATGGCGGGGACGGGGCCGAGGCCGAGCAGCTTCGGTTCGACGCCGGCCGCCGCAGCATCGGTGAAAGCGAGGCCGAAGCGCGCACCGAGCTTCCGCGCCTCCGCGAGGTTCGTCATCAGTACCATCGCCGCGCCGTCATTGACGGGGCAGGCATTTCCGGCGGTGACGGTGCCGCCGGCAACGAAAACCGGCCTCAGTCGCGAGAGCGTCTCGGCAGAGGCGTTTGCGCGAGGACATTCGTCCCTGGCGACCGGCCCCTCTGGTGTCGGCACGGGCACGATCTCGCGCAAGAACCGGCCCTCCGCTTCGGCCGCAACGGCGCGTCGGTGGCTTTCGAGCGCAAAACGATCCTGCCGCTCACGCGAGATGCCGCAGGCAGTGGCGACGTTCTCCGCCGCAACGCCCATATCCGGATCGCCGATCGAGTCGGGAGCCATCCGCGCGCGCTTGACCGGCTGAGGCTCTTCGCCGCGCGTGAGCGGGGGCCGAAGGCGGATATGGGCGCGACTGGCGCTCTCGGTGCCCCCGGCAAGGTAGAAGCGCCCCGCGCCGGCCTGGATCTGCCGGGCCGCAAGGACAATCGCCTCCAGCCCCGAACCGCATTGACGGTCGACGGTGACGCCCGGAATTGCGACGGGCAATCCTGCCTCGAGGGCGGCCAGGCGCGCGAGATTGCCGGCACTGTTGGCGGCATTACCGACGAGCACGTCGTCGATCTCTGCCCGGTCGATGCCCGTATCCGCAATGATCCTTTCGATCAGCAAGGCGGCAAGGCTTGCCGGTTCGACCGCAGCAAGGCTGCCGTTGACGCGGCCGATCGGCGTCCGCAGCGCGGCGATAACGACCGGGGTGCGAGCGGGGTCAGACGAGGCGTTCAAGGGCGCTGTTCTCCGTCGCAATCCATTGGCGAAGCTCCCCGGCCGCGACCTTGCCGGAGGCGGTCATGGGCATCTTCCGGCAGAGCCATATCCTGCGCGGGCGCTTGTAGCGCGGCAGGTCGGCGGCGAGATGACGTTCGAGTGCCGCATGATCGAATCCGTCGCCAGGCTCGATCACCGCCGCAAGCTCGCTGCCGAGATCCGGATGATCGAGACCGAAGACAAAGGCCGCGTTCACGCCGCCGGCCCCCTGGATCGCGGTCTCCACCTCCGATGGATAGATGTTGTTCCCGCCCGAGACCACCATTCCGCCCGCCCGGCCGATGAGGTGCAGCGTACCGTCTTCGTCAAGGAAACCGAGGTCGCCGACCGTCGCGAGCTTTCCTTGCCGGCGGAATCCCGCTCCGTCGCCGCCCGCGATGTAACCGTCGGATATCAGTTCGCTTTCGACGAAGATCGTGCCTGTTTCTCCGGCGGGAAGGCGCTCGCCTCTCTCGTCCCGGATCTCCAGGCGAACGCCCGGAAAGGCCTTTCCGACTGCGGTGGGCATGTGCCTGTCCGTCGCTTGGGAAACGCTGATGAAACCGAGTTCCGAGGCGCCGTAATATTCCGTGACCTGAGCCTCCGGAAAAGCGCGTCTCGCCGCATCCCGATCCGCCGTCGTGAGCTTGGCTCCGGCAACGGTAATCTGTCCGACTGATGTCAACGGCGAACCGGCCGCGCGCTCGCACAGCCGCCGCAGCATCGTCGGCACCAGCACCAGCCGTTTCGCCCCGGCGGCCGCAATCGTGGCCAAAGCCTGATCCGCCTCGAAGTGCCGGGCGCCGACGAATTCGGCTCCGGCCGTCAAGGTTTCCGCAAGCGCGTAGAGCGTCAGGCCGTGCGCCAGCGGTCCCGGCGCGTAAGTCGTTGTCTCCGGCCCGAGCCCGAAAAAGCCCTGGCCGGTCTTGAGGCTCACCCGCCAGGACCGGCGGTTGCGGATGATCGCCTTCGGTTCACCGGTCGTGCCCGAGGTGAAGACCACGAGAAAGAGTTCACCGCCGTCGCCGGCCGGGATTGGAGGCGGAGCATCGGAGGCGCCTTGCAGCAGACGGCTTTGTCCTGCCGATGGCACATCGATGCGCAAGAGATCGCCTTCGGCGCGGATGACGATCTCCGGCCGCAGCCGTTCTTTCATTCGCCGGCGCACGATCTCCGGCAAATGCGGGTCGATCAGAGCGGCACAATGGCCGGCCGCGGTCGCAGCGATGAAAGCCGCAGGAAAAAGTGGATGGTTGCCGGTTTCGAGCGCAACCAGCCGCACGGGCCCGGAAAGGAGGCTTCTCTCCGTCGCCTCTGCTGCCGATCGTTGAACGGCCGGGAGAATGCGCTTGGCTCCCGCGGCAAGCTCGCCATAGGTGAGAACCCGGCCTTCCATGCGGAAGGCCGGGGAATGCGGGCGTTCGCTCGCATGGAGCGCGACTGCCTCTGCGAGCGGCACTGCGTCAGACGCGCGCCGGCAGCAGCGGGTAGCCGGCGTAGACGGCCCGGGCGGCGAGCGTCGCGATCGCGGCTTTCAACAGGTCGCCCGGAATGAAGACGAGCGAGCCGGTTGCGGCGGCCGCGAGAGGCGTGCCGGTGACGGCCGAAAGCCACGGAACGCCGATCCCATAGAGCACGACGATGCCGCCGACGACCGAGGCGAGGAAGAAGCCGGCAAACTGGCGCGCTTCGGAAGTCGCAGGCTTGACGAAGCGCTCGGCGATCAGGCCGGTGACGAAGGCGGCAACTGCCCAGCCGAAGATGAACCCGCCGGAAGGACCGGCGAGGACGGCCAGCCCGCCGCGGCCGCCCGAGAGCACCGGCAGTCCGATGGCGACGAGCAGGACGAGGAGGAGGAAGGCGAGCGCGCCGCGCTTCGCGCCGATGATGCAGCCGGCGAGCATCACGCCCATCGACTGCGCCGTGATCGGAACGGGAATGAAGCCGAGCGTGATCGGCGGTACGAGGCCGAGCACGACGATGATGGCAGTGAAAAGCGCGACGAGGACGAGATCTCTGGTATTCATATAGTCCTACCTCTTATTAGAAAGCGCGAATTTATTGACGGCGAAATCCCCTCGCGTCAATGGCGGCCGCGATCGTGTCCGCATCTTTCAGCGTCAGGATGATCAGCGGGCCGATGATGGTCAACGGCCGGACCGGCAGCCCGCGTGCCCGATGCGCTTCGGCGAGTGCCTGATAACGGGTGAAGATATCGGGCACGAACCGTAACACGAGGCCAAGCGCCAGGCCGACATCTGCCGCCCTCAGGAGACCGAGGCGCTCCAGCGGCTTCAGAATGATCGTTATCTCGTCCATGAAAGCGCCGATCGTCGTGGTCGCCGTGACCGCAGCGGCGAAGAGCACGAGAGCCATCAGCCGCAAGACGAGCGCTGCGACCTGCGGCACGGGAACGAGGAACAGATTGACCGCGGCAAGGATCAGTATGGTGAAGAAAACGAAACCGACGCGCGACAGCGCTTCGCGCGGTCTCAGCCCGAACGAGAGATAAAGCCAGCCGCTGAGGAGAAAGGCAGGTAGGAGCAGGAAGGGTGAGTCCGTCGCAAAGAGCGCGATGCTCAAGACGGCGAGCGCGACGAGCTTGGCGCGCACCGGCACGCGGTGAAACCAGCTTGCTCCCTCGACATAGAGGCTCGTCAGCATCCGGCGACCTCGTGATAGCGCCGGATGGTTTCGTCCGGCGCTCCATCGGCAAGGAGGCGGCCCTCGTGAAAGAGCAGGACCCGTTCGGCGCTCTCGGCAAGCGCCAGATCATGGGTGATGACGATCGTGTCTTCGTCGAGCGTGTCGATCGTTTCGGCGACCATCCGGCGGTTTCTGAGGTCGAGCTGATTGGTCGGCTCGTCGAGGATCAGGATTCTCGGCCCGGTGACGATGACGCTCGCCATGGCGACGAGCTGCGTTTCGCCTCCGGAAAGCTCATGCACCCGCCTTCGTGCGAGATGGCTGACGCCGAAGCGTGCAAGGACCGCCTCGGTCCGCGACGAGATCTCATTCGCCGGCAGCCCGCGATTCTTGAGCCCGAAGGCGATATCGTCGATGACGATCGGCATGATCAGCTGGTGCTGCGGATTTTGAAAGATGAAGCCGGCCTCAGTGAGCACCGCCCTGTCGTCCTCGACCGTGTCGAGGCCGTTGACCTTGACCCGTCCGGTCGTCGGCTTGACGAGCCCGTTGATCAGCCGTGCGAATGTGGTCTTTCCGGAGCCATTGAGACCGATGACGCCGACCCGCCGCTCATCGAGGGCGAGGCTCAAAGGTTGAAGCGCGACCCGTTCGCCGAAGCTGACCGAGCAACCGGTAAAGCGGATTTCCAAGCCGTCGATCCTCGCGATGTTTTGCGTGATCGCTCTATAGGACAAGTCGATCGCAAAGGGCAATGTAGTGCGGACAATACATCTATTGCCGTCTGACGTTTGAAACTTGGGAATAAAAGCCTACTCTCTGTTCATGACGATTCGCCTTTCCAATCGCGATGCCCGGCGCATCTTCCTCGCCAAGCAGGGGCTCTCGGCCGCGCCGCATCGCGCGCTCGGCAAGGACGGCTTGCTGCAATTGATCCACGACATCGGCTTCGTGCAGGTCGACAGCATAGCGACCGTCGAGCGGGCCCATCATCAGATTCTCTTTTCCCGCAATCAGACCTATCGCCGCGAGCATCTGGCCGAGCTCCTGGAAAAGGACGGCGAACTCTTCGAACATTGGACCCACGACGCTTCGATCATACCGAGCACCTTCTTCATTTATTGGAAGCATCGCTTCAAATGGGAGAGCGAAACGCTCCGCGAGCGCTGGCGCAAGTGGCGCGGAGAAGACTTCGATGCGGGCTGCGAGGAGACCTATGCGAGGATCGCGAACAATGGCGCCGTCATGGCGCGCCACCTCAAGGAGGACGGCCACGAATCCGGCGGCTGGTGGAACTGGCACCCGTCGAAGACGGCTCTCGAGGTGCTCTGGCGCCAGGGCAAGCTTGCGATCGCCCGGCGCGAGAATTTCCAGAAGGTCTATGATTTGACGGAACGCGTCATTCCCGCCCGCCATTACGACGGCGAGGTCGCGCATGAGGAGTTCATCGACTGGGCCTGCCGCAGCGCGCTCGAGCGGCTGGGCTTCGCCAGCCACGGCGAGATCGCAGCCTTTTGGGATCTCGTGTCGCCGGACGAGGCGAAGGACTGGGTCGCCGCCCATCGCGACGAACTGTGCGAGATCGTCATCGAGCCTGCCAATGGCGGCAAGCCGCGCCCGTCCTTTGCCTTCGCCGGCTTTCCCGACGGGCTCGGCGACATTCCCGACCCGCCCGCCCGCGTCCGGGTGCTGAGCCCGTTCGACCCGCTGCTGCGCGACCGGAACCGGGCCGAACGGCTTTTCGACTTCTTCTACCGTATCGAGGTTTTCGTACCGGAGCCGAAGCGGGAATATGGCTATTATGTCTTCCCTCTGCTCGAAGGCGACCGAATGATCGGCCGCATCGACATGAAAGCCGATCGCAAGCGCGGAAGCCTCGACGTTCGGCGCCTCTGGCTGGAACGTGGCGTCAAACCCTCTTCGGGCCGGATGGAAAAACTCATGGCCGAACTCGACCGCATCGCCCGCTTTGCCGGCGTCGAGGAGGTCAATTTGCTCGAGGGCTGGAACGCTGCCCTTTCCTGACCGATTTTTCGTGCTTTGTTTTTTCTTGGCTTGCGGGCCGGCGCTCCCTAAATGGAGCCAGTAAGTTTCACGACCCAATCCTTCACGGCAGGGAGCAGAACCATGGACACCAACCTGATGAGCCTCTTCGATGCGGACGAGGCGACGGTCCGCAAGGTTCTCTCCGAAACGCTTGCCGGCGCCGATGACGGCGAGCTCTTCCTCGAACATGCGCAGGCGGAGGTGCTTTCCTTCGACAACGGCCGCCTGAAGGGTGGCAGTTTCAACACAGACCAGGGCTTCGGCCTGCGCGCCGTCGCCGGCGAAGCCGTCGGCTACGCCCATGCCGGCGAACTGTCGCTTGCGGCCCTGAAGAGGGCGGCGGATGCCGTGGAGCAGGTGACCCGAGGCTATTCCGGCTCCTACGCGGCAGCCCCGCAGCGCACCAACAAGAAGCTTTACGGCGACGAGAACCCGATCGGCGAGCCGAGTTTCGAGACCAAGGTCAAGCTGCTCCAGGAGATCGACGCCTATCTGCGCGCCAGGGAGCCGAAGGTCCGCCAGGTGACCGCGACGGTCGCGGCGAGCTGGCAGGTCGTGGATATTCTGAGAGCCGACGGGCACCGCGTCCACGATGTCCGGCCGATGACGCGGATCAATATCTCCGTTGTGGTCGGCGAGGGCGACCGTCAGGAAAGCGGCTCCTTCGGTATCGGCGGACGGCGCGGCTTCGGCGATTTCATAACCGAGGAAAACTGGAAAAGCGGAGCGGACGAGGCTCTGCGGCAAGCGCTCGTCAATCTCGAGGCGATCGATGCGCCGGCCGGCACCATGGACGTCGTGCTTGCCTCCGGCTGGCCGGGCGTCATGCTGCACGAAGCCGTCGGCCACGGCCTGGAAGGCGACTTCAACCGCAAGAAGACCTCCGCTTTCGCCGGGCTGCTCGGCGAACAGGTCGCTGCGAAGGGCGTCACGGTCGTCGACGACGGCACGATCGAAGCCCGGCGGGGCTCCATCTCGATCGACGACGAGGGAACGCCTTCCGGCTACAATGTCCTGATCGAGGACGGCAAGCTCGTCGGATATATGCAGGACCGGCAGAACGCCCGTCTGATGGGCATGGAACCGACCGGCAACGGCCGCCGCCAGGGCTACGCCCACGTGCCGATGCCGCGCATGACCAACACCTACATGCTTGCCGGGGACCGCACGCCCGATGAAATCATCTCGTCGGTGAAGAGGGGCATCTATGCCGTCTCCTTCGGTGGCGGCCAGGTCGATATCACCTCAGGCAAATTCGTCTTCGGCTGCACCGAGGCCTATCTGATCGAGAACGGCAAGGTCGGAGCGCCCGTCAAGGGCGCGATGCTGATCGGCAACGGTCCGGATGCGATGAAGCGGGTGACGATGGTCGGAAACGATACGAAGCTCGACACCGGCATCGGCAATTGCGGCAAGGCCGGCCAATGGGTCCCGGTCGGCGTCGGCCAGCCGCACCTGCGCATGGATCAGATCACCGTCGGCGGCACGCAAGCCTGACAACGTTCCCTCATCTCTGTGCTTGTCACAGAGATCCAGCAGCGCCGCGTCTGCGGCGCGGAAGAGTTTTTCAGCCCAAGGACTTGGTCTGGCTGGATTCCTGTGACGAGCACAGGAATGAGGAGCGGAGGAGTTGCGGACTCTACCCCCCGTCAGGAAGCAAGACGCAGTCATAGGACCGCTTTTTCAGGATGCTGCAGGCGGTCGCGGCCGCCTCGCGACTGGCGAAGCCCGCGAAACCTATGCGATAGGCTCCGCCCGAGCCTGCGGTCTCGGTGTGGGGGGCGGCGCCGAGAAGGGCTGCGCCGCCGGCCGATTGCGCTTCGACGAGCATCTTGCGCGCACCTTCCGCCGTCGGTGCGGTGGAAATCTGAATGCGCCAGCCGGCCGGTGGTGCCGTACTCGCGGCCGCCACGGCGGTTGGCCGGTCCGCCGGGACGATACCGGCCATCGGCGCTGCGGCGACAGGTTCGACCGCGGGCTGGGTACCCACATAAGACAAGGAAACGCCGGGCAAGCTTGCCACGTCGGCCAGGCGGGGTGCGCTTGCCGCTGCGATCATCGGGCGGCCGGGCGAGGAGACCCTGCCAAGGTGCTGGTCGAGGAGCGCCGCCATCTTCTCATCACGGCTTCGCGCGCTCCGCCCGCCGAGCACCACGCCGATGAGGCGTCGGTTGCGGTCGTTCACCGCGCTTACGAGATTGTAGCCGGAGGCCCGCGTGTAGCCGGTCTTGATACCGTCCATCCCCTGGTATCGATACATCAGATTGTTGTGGCCTCGGATCACACGACCGCGGAAGGCGAAACTCTGGACCGAGAACAGGCGGTACTCGCGTGGATAGTGTCGCATGAGTGCCACGGCGAGCCGCGCCATGTCGCGGGCCGTGGTCACCTGTTCGCTTGCCGGCAGACCCGAAGCGTTGACGAAGAATGTGCGGTTCATGCCGAGCTGGCGCGCCTTTGCATTCATCATTCTCGCGAAGCCTTCCTCGGAACCGCCAAGCCGCTCGGCCATCGCTGCCGCCGCGTCGTTGGCCGAACGGACGATCATGCCGTAGACAGCCTCTTCGACGGTGATCGTTCCTCCGGCCTTGACGCCGAGCTTCGTCGGCGGCTTGCGTGCAGCGGTCGCGGACATGGGCACAGGCGTTTTCCAGGCGATCTGGCCGCGGTGAAGCGCTTCGAAGGTCATGTAGAGCGTCATCATCTTGGTGAGAGACGCGGGATGGTGGAGCGTGTCGGGGTTTTCGGTAGAGAGAACCCGGCCAGTCCGAGCGTCGACGACAAGAGAGGCGTTGCCTGCCATTGCCTGAACGGCACCGAAGAAAAGCACGGCGATCGTCGCCATAGCCAATCGAAAGCTCGTCATCGAACTCCCCCTCATAGAGATGTGCGGCCGATATCGACGCGGTACGCTGTTTTGACAGGCTCAAGGCGTAGTTGCAACCTCGCCGCCCAGACGCGGCCCGCTCTTTCGCATCGCCCGGCCGATTCAGCAAGGCTTAACCCCGCAGACGTTACCGTCCGGGCCGCAGTGCCTGTCCAAGCTCGACATGACGATTTGAGAAGACGGAAGAAGATGAAACACGGCTTCGCGGGTCTGGTCCGCTACCATGCCAAGCGCGCCGCCATTTCCGGCGGGCTCGAGGCTGCGCATCTGCTTGCGCGGGCGCGGCTGATGGGCGCGGCTCGCGGGCGCGGGGCGATCTTCACCCTGCATCATGTTCGCCCGAAGGTTCCGCGAGCTTTCGATCCCAACGCCCACCTGGAAATCACACCGGCATTCCTCGAAGAGGCGATCGTGACTTTGAAGCGGGACGGCTATCGCCTCGTCCCGCTGGATGACCTGCCCGCCTGCCTTGCTTCCGCCGATAACCGGCCCTTCGCCTGCTTCACTCTCGATGACGGCTACCGCAATAATCTCGATCACGCCCTGCCGGTCTTCGAGCGCCACGGCGTGCCCTTCACCGTTTTCGTCACGGCCGGTTATCTCGACCGCAGCCATACGCTCTGGTGGGAAACGATCGCCGATCTCCTGTCCGTCTGCGGCAGGTTTCGTTTCGATTTCGGCGCAGGTGAGGAAGCAGTAGCGAGCGACAACCTTGCGCAGAAGCAGGCCGCCTTCGATCGGGTCGCCGCCTATGTCCATGGCAGCGACGAGGCCCATGCGCTCGTGACACTGAATAAGGCCGCGCACGAGCACGGCATCGACCCGCTGGCCATCACCGAGCGTCTGACGCTCGACGAGGAGGGTCTCCGGAGCCTGATCCGAAGTCCGCTTGCGAGCCTCGGCGGGCACACGGTCAGCCATCGCGCACTCGCGCGGCTTGGCGACGACGAGGCGCGCCGCGAAATTTCAGCCTCCGCCGAACGCGTCAGGACGATCACCGGTCGCCGGCCCTCGAGCTTCGCCTATCCCTATGGGGACAGGCTCGCGGTTTCGCCCCGCGATCATTTGCTGGCGGCGGAACTCGGATTTGCCGTGGCGGTGACGACGCAGCCCGGCATGCTGTCCGAGGCTGCAAATCCTCATGCGCTGCCGCGGATTTCGCTCAACGGCCATTTCCAGGCCGCGCGCTATGTGACCGCGCTCGGTTCCGGCATCCCGTTCCGGCTCCTTGCCCGCCGGACAGGTTGAGGCGCGGTGGCAGCGTCTTTTCGTCAGGGATACATCCGCACTTTCGTCCAACCGCCATCCGGCGTTTCGCGGCGGAACTCGACACGGTCGTGCAGCCGGAAGGGGCGGTCGTGCCAGAATTCGATCGACAGCGGCCGGATGCGGAATCCGGACCAGTAGTCCGGACGTGGAATCTCGCCGATCGCATGCCGCGCCGTGTACTCGGCGACGGCCTTCTCCAGCGCAAAGCGGCTTTCGAGCGGCCGTGACTGCTTCGATGCCCAGGCGCCGATGCGGCTGCCGCGGGGCCGGCTCATGAAATATTCGTCGGCTTCCTCGTCGGAGACGATTTCGACCGGACCGCGCAGACGCACCTGGCGGCGCAGCGATTTCCAGTGGAAACACAGGGCCGCCTTGCGGGTCGCGAGCATTTCCCGGCCTTTCTGACTCTCGAAATTCGTGTACAAGACGAAGCCGCGTTCGTCGAACCCCTTGAGCAGGACCATGCGCACATTGGGCATGCCATCCGGGTCGACGGTCGCAAGGGCGACGGCGTTCGGATCGTTCACCTCGCTCTTTTCGGCTTCCTTCAGCCATGTGCCAAAAAGGGAAAAGGGCTCGCTTGCTTCCGTGAAGTCACCGGTTATTAACTCGTTCGCGGTCATATTGTTTTCCAATGCCGTGTGTCTGGCGCGGGAACGCTTCGGGATGAGCCCGAGTGGTGTTTCCGCATCGTAATAATGTCAGAGCCTGCCTGCGGACTTCCTCGGGACGTGGTGCGCTCTGGCGAGTCTGACAGGATTGCCGTGCAAGACATAGCAAAGCGGAACGATGGCAAGAAGGGTCTTTCCTTCGCATTGCTGCGCAGCGCGGCAATTTGCGTGACGATTCTCGCCCTGCCGGGGTGCATGGGCGCGGGCCTCGACGTCTTCGGGGGATCGGGCGTCGATCGTTCGGTCTCGACCGGAACCGTGCCGGTGGCGAAGACATCCGACGGCCTTTCCGATGCCATAGCCGTGCGCGACCTCGTTACCTCTGCCGACATCAGTCAGGGCCACGACAGCACCATCCCCTGGGCCAATGCGAATTCCGGCAGCGCCGGCGTCATCAGCAGCATCCAGGAAGACCATGCCTCGGGCATGCGTTGCCGCCGCTTCACGACGACCCGGCACTCCTTCGAGGGCATTGCCAAGTTCGATGGCAACACCTGCCAGCTCGGCAACGGGGAATGGTACCTGACGAGCTTCGGCCCGCGGAGCTGAAATCGCAGGTTAACCATATTGCCGCAAAGCGGCCGGCGAAGCGTCCCGGACGATGCTTTCGGCAGCGCGTCCCCGCCTCCGACTAACCGATAGTTAGCAACTTCGCCCGATCATCTCTCGTGGGCGGAGAAGGTTTTCCCAGACCCTCTTCGATCGTCGTGAGGTGTCAGGCGGGCATCCGGGGAAGGACCGCCGAGTAAAGAAAATGATAGCAGCCATGCGCGATCCCTATGCAATTCTTGGTGTGCGTCGCACCGCCGGCCAAGAGGAAATCAAGGCGGCCTGGCGCTCCGTAGCCAGAGCGGTCCACCCCGATCACAACCAGGACGATCCCTCCGCCAACGAGCGCTTCGCTGAAGCGGGCAGGGCCTATGAGCTGCTTCGCGACCCGGTGCGCAGAAGCCGCTACGACTGGGCGCGGCGCGAGGCGGAGCTTCGTCGCATGGAGGCGATGAAGGAGAAGATGCGAGGCGCGGAGGTGCCGGACGAGCCTGTCGGCGCCGAAACGGCCGAGGAAGCGATTTCGCGCATATTCGGCGTCGAGCCGCAGGCCACTGCCGCGAGGCCGAAGTCTTCCGCGCGTCCCGCCGAAAGGGAACGTGCGCCGGTGGAAGCCAAAACCGAGCCTGCCGCCGAAGCAAAACAAGAGCAGCCGAAAGCCGACGCGCTTGCCCGTCGCTCGATCATGCCGGCGGCGGATCTGGTCGCGGCGATCGTCCAGCGTATTCGCGGACGCATCGCGAAAACGGCCGAGAAGGTGCCCGATCTTGCCGTCGACGTTCACGCCAGCGTCGAAGACGTGATCAATCTCGCGCGCGTGCCGGTGGAGCTTCCGGATGGAGAGCTGCTGAAGGTCCCCATCCCGGCCGGCGCGACGGACGGCCAGGCGATCCGCCTGAAGGAGCAGGGCTACCGTGTTGCCGGGATGGCGCGCGGCGACGTGGTGGCAACCCTGCGCCTCAGTCAGGACGGCCCGTTCCGGACCCGCGGTCTCGACCTCGTCACCACATTGCCGATCGATCTTCAGAACGCGGTTCTCGGCTGCGAAACGACGATCGAGGCACCGAACGGACCGCTCACGGTGGCCGTACCGGCGTGGTCGGGCTCCGACAAGGAGATCCGCATCGCCGGCAAGGGCTTGCGCGGCGCCGACGGGGAAAGCGGCGACCTGATCGTCGAATTGCGGGTGGTGCTGCATGAAAAACCGGACGACAAGGTGACGGACCTCATGCGATCCCAACGTGACGGCCTCTTTTTATGAAGCTTTTCTGACAAGCTGAACCAATATTACGGGGACTAACAGTTCCTGATCCGCCTCCTGCTTGAACCGCTGTGGCGCCTATGCCATAGGCAATGCTCGACAATTTGCCGCACCCGCTGCAGGAGGCGCGGCATCCTGGCATTTGTGAAATTTTGCCACCGGCAGCAGCTGGTGGAGGCAGACAGTATTGGGGACATTCCATGGCTCAGGCATCGGGTCTGATGAATGGCAAGCGCGGCGTCATCATGGGCGTCGCAAACAATCGCTCGATTGCGTGGGGCATCGCGAAGGCCTTGGCCGAGGCAGGGGCTGAAATCGCGCTGACATGGCAGGGCGATGCTTTGAAAAAGCGCGTCGAGCCGCTGGCGCAGGAGCTTGGTGCCTTCATGGCCGGCCATTGCGATGTGACCGACCTCGCCACGATCGATGCCGTATTCTCGGCCCTCGAAGAGAAGTGGGGCAAGATCGATTTCGTTGTGCACGCGATCGCCTTTTCCGACAAGGACGAATTGACGGGGCGCTACCTGGATACGAGCCGCGACAACTTCGCGCGTACGATGGACATTTCGGTCTATTCCTTCACGGCGGTCGCCGCACGTGCAGATCGCGTCATGAACGACGGCGGCTCGATACTGACGCTCACCTATTACGGCGCCGAGAAGGTTATGCCGCACTATAACGTCATGGGTGTCGCCAAGGCGGCCCTCGAGGCAAGCGTTCGCTATCTGGCGGTCGACCTCGGCAACCGCGGCATCCGCGTCAACGCGATCTCCGCCGGTCCCATCAAGACGCTTGCTGCGTCCGGCATCGGTGATTTCCGCTACATCCTGAAGTGGAACGAATACAACGCCCCGCTGAAGCGCACCGTCTCGATCGAGGAGGTCGGCAATTCTGCCCTCTACCTGCTTTCCGATCTGTCGAGCGGCGTTACGGGCGAAGTCCATCACGTCGATTCCGGCTACCACACGGTCGGCATGAAGGCCGTTGACGCGCCGGACATCAGCGTTCTGAAGGATTGACAGCCTTTGCTCGACGGCCGCCATGCGTCCTTCGGCCGCATGGCGGCTGTAACACTTTGAACTGCTGCATGTTCTATCTTCAAACCGGCTGCGGTTTGCGGATTGTGCGGTAGGGATCGCGGCGGCTCGCCCGGAGTGGACATTGTGCTCATCTACATGGTTCGCCATGGACAAACGGACTGGAATGCGGAGAGCCGCCTTCAGGGTCAGAAGGACATCCCCCTCAACGAGACCGGGCGGCAGCAGGCGACCGGGAACGGCGTCGCGTTGAGCAGGATCATCGGGAGCGGCGCGGCCGACTTCGATTTCGTCAGCAGCCCGCTCGGCCGTACGCGCGAAACCATGGAGCGTCTTCGGCGGGCGATGGATCTCGATCCCTTGGCCTACCGCACCGACGAGCGTCTGAAGGAAGTGTCCTTCGGCGACTGGGAAGGCTACACGCTTCCCGAACTGAAGCGGCTCGTGCCCGAGCGGATCGCGGAGAGGCGCGTCGCGAAATGGGATTTCATTCCGCCCGGTCCTGACGCCGAGAGCTACGAAATCCTGTCCTGGCGTGTCGGTGCCTGGCTCAGGAGCGTGACGCGGCCTACGGTCTGCGTCAGCCATGGCGGCGTTATCAGGGCATTGTTCAAGCTGCTTGGGGAGATGGATGCCGATGAGGCGGCGGCCGCTGCGATACCGCAGGACCGCCTGCTGAAAATCGTGGATGGCTCGATAGGCTGGCTCTGACGCCGCAAACCTACTGAAGGATCTCCAGGTCGTTGATGACGCGCTTGCCGTCGACTTCGGTGTAGAAGACAAGCACCTTGACGCCGGCCTCCAGCCCCTCGAAGTTGAACTCCTCTGGCGCCTGGTAGCTCTTGCCGTCATCGAGGGAGAGGCTCAGCCGGTCGGTATCGACGCTGGTGATCACGGCTTCGACGTCGGCACTCTCGGCAAGCGCGGAGAGCGGCGAAAGCAGGCTTGCGGTGGCCATGAGCGTGGCAATGACAAATCGCATCCTTCTTGCCCTCTTCAATGATTCTGCGAATTTTGTTGTCCTCACGCTTTGATCCCCGATTGTGGCAAAAGTAGCCCTATGTTGTTGCTTTTTCGATGCAGTTGCCCGCCGCATGGGAGGGTGAAGGCCGGTTCAGAGAATTACAACCCGATGATTCCGCGAAAGCGGCGGAGCGGCTCTGCGGCAGCCGCTCTCGCCGGGTTTTCCACGGGAATTTCACGGCATCTTCCTTAAGGCGCCAAGCCTGGGGAACAGGGGAGATGGCACCCGCGCCAGCCGACGCGCAGAAGGACTTTCCCGCGTGCCCGCTTTCCACTAAGAGAGGGCACGCGCGTCTGACGCGTGGCCCTCGGAGCGGGCCAGCTGCGGCTCCGGGGAGATTGGAATAGACGCGAGGGGGTCCATCGGCCATCTTCGCGATCCGGAGTTCGGTAGCCGCCATGTCGCACAATACATTCGGTCATCTTTTCCGCGTCACGACCTGGGGCGAAAGCCACGGTCCCGCACTTGGCTGTGTCGTCGACGGGTGTCCGCCCGGAATTCGCTTTACGCTCGCCGAAGTCCAGGCCTGGCTCGACAAGCGCAAGCCCGGCCAGTCGCGCTTCGTCACCCAGCGTCGTGAGGACGACCTTGTGAAGGTCCTTTCCGGCGTGATGCTCGATGACGACGGCGAGACGATGATTTCGACCGGTACGCCAATCTCGATGATGATCGAGAATACCGACCAGCGTTCCAAGGATTATTCCGAGATCGCCAAGCGATACCGTCCCGGCCATGCCGACTATACCTACGATGCGAAATACGGCATCCGCGATTACCGCGGCGGCGGCCGCTCCTCGGCGCGCGAGACGGTTGCGCGCGTGGCGGCGGGCGCTATCGCGCGCAAGGTCGTGCCGGGCCTGGTGGTCCGCGGTGCACTCGTCCAGATCGGCAAGCACCGGATCGACCGGTCCAATTGGGACTGGGCGGAAGTGAACAACAATCCGTTCTTCGCACCCGACCCGGCGATCGTACCCGTCTGGGAAGAATATCTCGACGGCATCCGCAAAGCGGGATCGTCGATCGGCGCCGTGGTCGAGGTGGTTGCCGAAGGCGTTCCGGCCGGCATCGGCGCGCCGATCTATGCGAAGCTCGATCAGGATATCGCCGCCAATCTGATGTCCATCAACGCGGTCAAAGGCGTCGAGATCGGCAACGGCTTTGCCGCAGCCGAGATCAGCGGCGAGGAGAACGCCGACGAGATGCGCATCGGGGCGCAGGGCGAGCCGGTTTTCCTGTCCAACAATGCCGGCGGCATTCTGGGCGGGATCGCGACCGGGCAGCCGGTCGTTGCGCGCTTCGCCATCAAGCCGACTTCGTCCATTCTCACGGAGCGCCGTTCGATCGACAGCGACGGCAAGGAGGTCGACGTGCGCACCAAGGGCCGCCACGACCCCTGCGTCGGCATTCGGGCGGTGCCGATCGGGGAGGCCATGCTTGCCTGCGCCATCGCCGATCATTATCTGCGTGACCGCGGTCAGACCGGGCGGCTGAAGTAACTCCACTGCTGCAGCGGCCTTTGCGCGTCTGAAAGACGCGCGGCGCTGCAGGAAAAGGTGCGCAGCGGTTTTCCGTCTGGAATTGCGCAAACAAGATATTCGCGGAGGCAATATATATGTCCTACGACCAGAAGCGCGTCGTCGAAGCCATTCGCGCCTTCGAAGCAGGCGAGATCGTCGTCGTCACCGACGACGGCGGCCGTGAGAACGAGGGCGACCTGATCGTCGCAGCGGTGCACTGCACGCCTGAGAAGATGGCGTTCATCGTGCGCCATACCTCCGGCATCGTCTGCACGCCGATGCCGCGCGAGGAGGCAAAACGCCTCAACCTGAATGCGATGGTTGCCGAGAACGACTCCGCCCACACCACCGCCTTCACGGTGTCGGTCGATTTCAAGCACGGGACCACGACCGGCATTTCCGCAGACGACCGAACGCTTACGGTCAGAAACCTTGCCAATCCGAATGTCGGGCCGACGGATTTCGTCCGGCCGGGCCACATATTCCCTCTCGTGGCGCGCGAGGGCGGCGTGCTGATGCGCTCCGGCCATACCGAGGCCGCCGTCGATCTCTGCAGGCTCGCGAGCCTGCCGCCGATCGGCGTCATCTGCGAACTCGTCAACGATGACGGCACCGTCATGCGTGGGCCGCAGGTCGAAGCCTTCGCGGAAACGCACGGCCTGAAGCAGGTCTCCGTGGCCGATCTCATTGCCTATCGCCAGCGCAAGGAGACCTTGATCGAGCAGGGCCATTCCTTCGAAATGGACACGCCCTACGGCAAGGCCAAGGGCCACACCTATTCGCTGCCCTGGGACACGATGCAGCACCTGGCCGTGGTTTTCGGAGACATTCGCGACGGCGTCGACATTCCGGTGCGTCTCCACCTCGAAAATGTCGGAGCCGACGTCTTCGGCCGCGGCCGCCAGATCGACGAGATCATGAAGCGCATCGCCGCCGAGGGGAGGGGCGTCATCGTCTATCTGCGGGAGGGCTCCGTGGGGGTCGGAGTTTCGCAGA
Organism: Ensifer sp. D2-11; assembly: GCF_054161295.1. Classification (NCBI taxonomy): domain Bacteria; kingdom Pseudomonadati; phylum Pseudomonadota; class Alphaproteobacteria; order Hyphomicrobiales; family Rhizobiaceae; genus Ensifer; species Ensifer sp. D2-11. Next base: position 2,298,982 of record NZ_CP096433.1, on the reverse strand, counting down.
CAGCGCGAAAGGGCAAGCACGAGAGGGAGGTCCACTCGGAGGCACAGGAGCGCGAAAGCGAGTGGCTGGAGATCGGCCTCGGCGCGCAGATCCTGAAAGACCTCGGCATCACCTCCATTCGCCTTCTTTCGTCGCGCGAGCGGCATTATGTCGGCCTGGAGGGCTTCGGCATCAAGATCGCCGCGACCGAGATTCTGTAAATCCGGAAGAGCCCAAAATAAAAGCCGCGTCACCCGACGCGGCTCCCTCGCCTTGAAGCAAGCTGCCGTTACGGCAGGGCGTCGTAGCCTTCGTCGAAGCCCTTGAGGTCGACGGGGATGCCGATGCCTTCCTCGGGCGACTGGAAAACGATGAAGGTCGCCGTCGCGCCGGCGCGGAAGGTCTTGAGAAGCTCGTCTTCGAGCACGACCTCGGCGTAGCAGCCGTCGGAGAAGCAGCGCACGAAATAGGCGCGGCCGATGTCCTTGCCGTCGACATTGAGGCCGAGGCCGTTCGGCAGGAGCACGCCGAGCGGCGCAAGCACCCGAAGGATCTTCGCCTTGCGGTCGGCGGTCTTGAGGACGACGACCGAGAGACCGACTTCAGGCCTGTCTTCGGCGATGACGTTCTGCATCAGCGCGCACTGTTCGGCCGAGGCGCCCGCCGGCTGGTCGCAGACGATCGACCACGCGCCGTGATTTGACTTCACCGTGCCCGGCGTTGCGTTGGATTGCTGGGCCAAGCTTGCTGCGGGGAGTGCGAAGGCGGCAATTGCGAGCGCGGCCAGGGCGGGCAGCCGGGAGAAGAGGGACAGGCCCATGTAAACCTCAAAAACCTCGAATCATTAGGGCTATTCTTGAAGCGCGCGAGGATAAATGAAAAGCCCTGGTCGTTACATTCCAGTGTCATATGGCCGAAATTGGGCCCTCCCGGTACGAAATCGGCGTGCCGAGGGCCGCTTTCTCTCCGCCGGTGAGCGTGGCTGCCCGCAAATGGGGCGGCGAATGACCGGTCCGCGCGCGGGCGCCGGTGCGTGGGAGGGCTTTCGACCGGTTGCGAGGTCTCCTGTGCGAAAACTTCCGCTTTGTGCAAAAATGCCGCACGAGGTTGCTTGGACAGATGTTGCGGCGCTGGTCAAACTGTGGTTTGAAGCGCTTCAGTATCGCAGGGATTCTGCGTTCCGGGTTTGATCCTGATCAAGCGCATTGGGGAGACGTAATTGTGAAAAACAAGGCCTATGCAGTTCTGGCAGCGCTTGCCTGTCTGCTTTTTGCTTCGAGCGCCTTTGCTGACAAGCCTGTCGACTGGCAGACGAACTTTCAGGCGGCTGCTACGGGCATCATGGAAGAAATCACGTGGTTTGAACACTACACCCTGTGGTTCATCATTCCGATCACACTTTTCGTTCTCCTGCTGCTGGTCATCGTGGTCGTCAAGTTCCGCGAGAGTGCCAATCCTGTTCCGTCGAGGACCAGCCACAATACGCTGATCGAAGTCGTCTGGACGGTCGGCCCGGTTATCGTGCTGCTTTTCCTTGCGATTCCCTCATTCCAGCTTTTGACCGCGCAACTCACGCCTCCGGAGAATCCGGACCTGACGGTCAAGGCGACCGGCAACCAGTGGTACTGGTCCTATGAATATGAGGTCGGCGAAAACCCGCTCTCCTTCGATAGCCTGCTCCTGAAGGACGAGGATCGTGCGGGCCTCGGCAAAGAGGACAAGGCGCAGTATCCGCGTCTTCTCGCCGTCGACAACGAAGTCGTCGTGCCGGTCGGCAAAACCGTTCGCCTGCTCGTCACGGCTGCCGACGTAATTCATGCCTTCGCCATGCCGGCTTTCGGCGTCAAGATCGACGCGGTTCCCGGCCGTCTCAACGAGACCTGGTTCAAGGCCGACCGCGAAGGTCTCTATTACGGCCAGTGTTCCGAGCTCTGCGGCAAGGATCACGCCTATATGCCGATCGCCGTCCGCGTTGTCGCGCAGGATAAATACGACGCCTGGCTCGCCGCCGCCGCAACCAATGTCGGCGAAGCGAACAAGGCGCTCATGGCGTCCGTCGACGGCGCGGCCAAGGCCGTTGACGTCGCCGACAACGCCGCACAGTAATCGGAAGTGGAGCTTGACCATGGCTGGAACAGCCGTTCATCACGATCAACGCCATGATCATTCCGATCATGGCCACGCGGACCACGCGCACAAGCCGCTGACCTTCTTTCAGCGCTGGTTCCTGTCGACCAACCACAAGGACATCGGTACGCTCTACCTGATCTTCGCGATCATCGCCGGCATCATCGGCGGCACGCTGTCGGTCTTCATGCGCGCCGAACTGCAGGAGCCGGGCATCCAGATCTTCCACGGTCTGGCCCAGATGGTCTATGGTTTCGAGGGTGATGCTGCCATCGACGGCGGCAAGCACATGTTCAACGTCTTCACGACCGCTCACGCGCTGATCATGATCTTCTTCATGGTCATGCCGGCGCTGATCGGCGGCTTCGCCAACTGGATGGTGCCGATCATGATCGGTGCGCCGGACATGGCGTTCCCGCGCATGAACAACATTTCCTTCTGGCTGATCGTGCCGGCCTTCCTGCTGGTGCTGCTTTCGATGTTCGTCGAAGGTCCTGCAGGCGCCTATGGCGCGGGCGGCGGCTGGACGATCTATCCGCCATTCTCGACATCCGGCATGCCCGGGCCCGCGATGGATCTCGCGATCCTCGGCCTGCACATCGCCGGCGCCTCGTCGATCCTCGGCGCGATCAACTTCATCACCACCATCCTCAACATGCGCGCTCCGGGCATGACGCTGCACAAGATGCCGCTCTTTGCCTGGTCGGTTCTGATCACCGCCTTCCTGCTCCTGCTCTCGCTGCCGGTTCTCGCAGGCGCGATCACCATGCTGCTGACGGACCGCAACTTCGGCACGACCTTCTTCGCGCCGGAAGGCGGCGGCGACCCGATCCTGTTCCAGCACCTGTTCTGGTTCTTCGGTCACCCGGAAGTGTACATTCTGATTCTGCCGGGCTTCGGCATCGTCAGCCACATCATCTCGACCTTCTCGCGCAAGCCGATCTTCGGTTATCTCGGCATGGCCTACGCCATGGTCGCGATCGGCGCCGTCGGCTTCATCGTGTGGGCGCACCACATGTACACGGTCGGCATGTCGCTCCAGACGCAGCGCTACTTCGTCTTCGCGACGATGGTCATCGCCGTGCCGACGGGTGTGAAGATCTTCTCCTGGATCGCGACGATGTGGGGCGGCTCGATCCGCTTCGCGACGCCGATGGTCTGGGCGATCGGCTTCATCTTCCTGTTCACCGTCGGCGGCGTCACGGGTGTCCAGCTCGCCAATGCCGGCCTCGACCGCGCGCTGCACGACACCTATTACGTGGTGGCGCACTTCCACTACGTGCTGTCGCTCGGCGCCGTCTTCGCAATCTTCGCGGCCTGGTACTACTGGTTCCCGAAGATGACCGGCTACATGTACTCGGAGTTTCTCGGCAAACTGCATTTCTGGGTGATGTTCGTCGGCGTGAACCTGATCTTCTTCCCGCAGCATTTCCTCGGGCTCGCAGGCATGCCGCGCCGTTACATCGACTATCCGGACGCCTTTGCCGGCTGGAACATGGTTTCGTCCTACGGCTCCTACATCGCGGCAGTCGGCGTGCTGATCTTCCTCTTCTGTGTCGCCGAAGCTTTCGCGAAGAAGCGCGTTGCGGGGGATAACCCCTGGGGCGAAGGCGCCAACACGCTGGAATGGCAGCTGTCTTCGCCGCCGCCGTTCCACCAGTGGGAGCAGCTCCCGCGGATCAAGTGACGGGTAACGAACAGAAGCCGCCGGTTTCGGCGGCTTCTCCCCGCCGGCAGGCCGGCGTGACGCGGCTGTTTCTGCCGCAGCAAGTTCAAGGTACGGACATGACGGTCATCGGCAATCACGAGGTAGTTGGCATGGAAGGCGCACCGCGACTTTCCGAGGCCTCTGCACGCGATTATTTCGAGCTCCTGAAGCCGCGTGTCATGTCTCTCGTCGTCTTCACCGCATTCGCCGGGCTCGTCCTTGCCCCCGGCCATATCAATCCGTTCATCGGCTTCACCGCCATTCTATGCATCGCCATCGGAGCCGGCGCTTCCGGTGCGCTGAACATGTGGTACGACGCGGATATCGACGCGGTGATGAGCCGCACGGCCAAGCGTCCGATTCCGGCCGGCAAGATTCTGCCCCAGGAGGCGCTTGCCTTCGGACTGACCCTGTCGGCGTTCTCGGTTATCATCCTCGGGCTCGCCGTCCACTGGCTCGCAGCCGGGTTGCTCGCCTTCACGATTTTCTTCTACGTGGCCATCTATACGATGTGGCTGAAGCGCTCGACGCCGCAGAACATCGTCATCGGTGGAGCCGCCGGGGCCTTCCCCCCGATGATAGGCTGGGCCTGCGTGACCGGCGGCGTGTCGGTCGAGAGCATCGTGCTCTTCCTCATCATCTTTCTCTGGACGCCGGCGCATTTCTGGGCCCTGGCTCTCTTCAAGATGGGCGATTACGGCGCGGTCGGCGTGCCGATGATGCCGAATGTCTGCGGCGAGGCGACGACCAAGCGGCAGATCGTCATTTACGCAGTGCTCACCGCAGTCAGCGGCGTCTGTCCCACCTTGCTCGGCTTCGCGAGCCTCGGCTATGGAGCCTTTGCCACGGCCATGGGGCTCGGCTTCGTCTGGTATTCGCTGGGCGTACTGCGCATGCCCGAAGGCGACAAGCGCATGGTGCCGGCGAAAAAGCTCTTCGCATTCTCGATCGCATATCTTTTCGCGATATTCTCGGCGCTCCTGGTTGATTACGCGATCGCCCGGATCTGGCTTGGAGGCATTGTCTGATGGAAACCGTTGAACTCAACGAGGCTCAGAAGAAGTCCCGCCGCGGCCGCAACATCGCGCTCGGCATCGTGCTGGCGGCCCTGGTCGCAATTTTCTACGTCGTCACGCTGGTCAAGGTCGGCGGCGGCATGGTGAATTGAAGGCGTTGCGCATGGCGGACAATAGGCAGGCAGATCGGAAGGAACGCTCGAACGGCGTGATCGTCGGCACGTGCCTTGCCTTTGTGGCAGGCATGATCGGCATGGCCTATGCGGCCGTTCCGCTCTACGACATGTTCTGCCGGGTCACGGGCTATAACGGCACCACGCAGCGGGTCGAGCAGGCATCCGACCTCATCCTCGACGAGAAGATCAAGGTCACGTTCGACGCCAACGTCGCTGCCGGACTGCCCTGGGAGTTCGTCCCGGTTCAACGGGATATCGACGTCAGGATCGGCGAGACGGTGCAGATCATGTACCGTGCGAAGAACCTGGCTTCCACGCCGACGACGGGCCAGGCGACCTTCAACGTGACGCCGATGGCGGCCGGTGCCTATTTCAACAAGGTGCAATGCTTCTGCTTCACGGAGACGACGCTTGAGCCGGGCGAGGAAATGGAGATGCCGGTCGTCTTCTTCGTCGATCCGGAGATCGTCAAGCCGGTCGAGACGCAGGGCATCAAGACTTTGACGCTGTCCTACACCTTCTACCCGCGCGAACCCTCCAAGCCGGTCGCGCAAGTGAAGGCGAAGGCCGAAAACAAACTTTGACATGAGCGCCTTTTCGGCTATGCCGGACGGCGACAAGAGAGGACTATCGGGGGTTATCGACATGGCCGGAGCGCACCAGAAGCAACACGACTATCACATCATCGACCCGAGCCCGTGGCCACTGCTTGCCTCCATCGGAGCCTTCGTCATGGCCTTCGGCGGCGTCGGCTACATGCGCTATCTCTCCGGCGGCTCGTTCAAGATGTTCGGGCTTGAGTTCGCCAATCCGTGGGTCTTCTTCATCGGTCTGGCGCTGATCCTTTACACCATGTTCGGCTGGTGGTCGGACACCATCAAGGAAGCGCATGAGGGCCACCATACCCGCGTCGTGTCGCTGCACCTGCGCTACGGCATGATCATGTTCATCGCTTCCGAGGTGATGTTCTTCGCTGCCTGGTTCTGGGCTTTCTTCGACGCCAGCCTCTTTCCCGGTGAAGCGATCCAGGCCGCGCGCGCCGAGTTCACCGGCGGCGTCTGGCCGCCGAAGGGCATCGAGGTCCTCGATCCCTGGCACCTGCCGCTCTACAACACCGTCATCCTGCTGCTCTCCGGCACGACGGCGACCTGGGCACACCATGCGCTGCTGCACAACGATCGCAAGGGCCTCGTCTACGGCCTGACGCTCACGGTCCTGCTTGGCGTTCTGTTCTCCTACGTGCAGGGCTACGAGTATGCGCACGCGCCGTTCGCTTTCAAGGATTCGATCTACGGCGCGACCTTCTTCATGGCGACCGGCTTCCACGGTTTCCACGTGCTGGTCGGCACGATCTTCCTGCTCGTCTGCCTGCTGCGCGCCCTGCGGGGCGACTTCACGCCGAAGCACCACTTCGGCTTCGAGGCGGCGGCCTGGTACTGGCATTTCGTCGACGTCGTCTGGCTGTTCCTCTTCTTCTCCATCTATATCTGGGGTGGCTGGGGCGCGCCGATCGCCCACGGCTGACGCCGTTATGCTTCGATGATGATGGGGCGGCCGAGAGGCCGCCCCGTTTCATTTGAACATATGGCTTATTTCGGCTGGCTGGCGTTTTTGACGCAGATGTTCGATTGGACGAATGGCTGCATTGCCGTTACCAATGCCGAGATGGACGAAATCCGGGACATGGTTCCCAACAATACCGCGATCGTGATCAACCCATGAACGAAGACAAGGCGCTCTATCCGCCCGTCGATCCCGTGATGACGGGAATCAAGGGTCTTTGCCCCCGCTGCGGCCAGGGAAAGCTCTTCGACGGGCTGCTGAAGGTTCGGCCGGCCTGCGGCAGTTGCGAGCTCGATTATGGTTTCGCGGATTCCGGCGATGGTCCGGTCGTCTTCGTCATCCTGATCGTCGGCTTCGTCGTCGTCGGCGCGGCGCTCTGGATGGAGATCAATGTCAACCCGCCGCTCTGGCTGCATTTCCTCCTGTGGATTCCGCTTGCAACCGTCTTGAGCCTGGCGCTGACGCGTATGCTGAAGGGCGTGCTCATCAATCTGCAATACCGCAACAATGCACGTCCGGGTGAAATCGACCGTGGTTGACGAGCGCATGCCGGCTCCGCGCAGCCGCGCCGGCCGTGCGGCGGGCGTTGTCCTGGTGCTCGCCGCTTTCGCTGTGCTCGTGTCGCTGGGCACCTGGCAGATGCAACGGCTGCATTGGAAGGAGGCGCTGATCGGCGCAATTGCCGAGCGGCGCTCGGCGCCGGCCGTCTCGTTCGACAAGATCGAGGCCATGGCCGCGGCCGGCGGGGATACCGACTACCGGACAGTGTACGTGTCCGGCGTGTACGACCACGGCAAGGAGCGCCATTTCTTCGCCACCCATGAAGGCCGCACGGGCTTCTACGTCTTCACGCCTCTTATGCTGGCCGACGGCCGGGCCATTTTCGTGAACCGCGGCTTCGTCCCCTTCGAGAAGAAGGATGCCTCCACGCGGGCCGAAGGGCAGATCGCCGGAAGTGTGACCATCAACGGTCTGGCGCGGCCGAAGCTTTCCGGAAAGCCGTCGTCCCTGGTACCGGACAATGACGCCGCCAAGAACATCTTCTACTGGAAGGACCTCGATACGATGGCGGACTCTGCCGGCCTCGCATCCGATCGCGTCGTTTCCTTCTTTATCGATGCCGATGCATCGGACAATCCCGGCGGTCTGCCGATCGGCGGCGTGACCCAGTTCGATCTGCCGAACAATCACCTGCAATATGCGCTGACCTGGTACGGCCTTGCAGCCGCCCTCGTCGCCGTCAGCGGCATCTACATCTACCGGCGCAGGCGGTAGGGCGCGCCGGTTCTTCCTTGTGTGCCCGATCGTTGCCGCTATATATGGCCCATGCCGACATCCGGCTTTGTTCGTTCCACTGGCGTTTTCATGATGGCCCCATCCGCAGCAGCAAAAACCCCGATCACCATCCGCCTCTGCGGGCCGCGTGGCTTCTGCGCGGGCGTCGACCGGGCGATCCAGATCGTGGTGCTCGCGCTCAAGGAGTTCGGCGCGCCGGTCTATGTCCGTCATGAGATCGTGCATAACCGTTACGTGGTGGAGGGGCTCGAAGCCAAGGGGGCGATTTTCGTCGAGGAGCTCGACGAGATCCCGCCCGAGCACCGCAAGCAGCCCGTGGTCTTCTCCGCCCATGGCGTGCCCAAATCCGTTCCGGCCGATGCGGACGAGCGCAATCTCTTCTACCTCGACGCCACCTGCCCGCTCGTCTCGAAGGTGCACAAGCAGGCGATGCGCCATCATCGCATGGGACGCCACGTCGTGCTGATCGGCCATGCCGGACACCCCGAGGTCATCGGCACCATGGGGCAATTGCCGGAGGGGGCGGTCTCCCTCGTCGAGACCGTCGAGGATGCCGACGTCTATATGCCGCCGGACGCGGAGAATCTCGGTTTCGTCACGCAGACGACGCTCTCGGTCGACGATACCGCCGGCGTCATCAAGCGGCTGCATGAGCGCTTTCCGAACCTGACGGCACCTGCGGCCGATTCGATCTGCTATGCCACCACGAACCGGCAGGAAGCGGTGAAGCAGGCGGCGCCCGGCTGCGACCTTTTCCTGGTCGTCGGCGCACCCAATTCATCGAACTCGAAGCGCCTCGTCGAGGTTGCGCTGAGGGCAGGGGCGAAAAAAGCCGTTCTCGTCCAGCGCGCCTCGGAAATCGACTGGGCGACGGTGGGGGATATCTCGATGGTCGGGTTGTCGGCGGGTGCTTCCGCGCCGGAGGTGATCGTCAACGAGATCATCGAAGCGTTCCGCGAGCGCTACGATGCCACGGTCGAGCTTGCCGACACGGTGGAGGAAAATGAGCACTTTCTCGTTAACCGCGAGCTCCGGCACGTCGAACTGACGGGGGCCGACATGGCCTTCGTCAACGGCGAGTAGCGAAGCTAGAGCATTTCAATGTTTCATGGAAACACTGGAAGGCTCTACCCATTTGAACCAACGCACTTCCGGACGGAAAACCGTTACACACTTTTCCTGGAAGTGCTCTAGCCGCTTAAATTCTCGCAATTCGCATCTCTGGAAAGTAACGCGCCTTGGCAGTTTATACCGATATCACGGAAGACGAGCTGATCCGTTTCCTCGCCGCCTATGAGGTGGGATCGCTGACCTCCTACAAGGGGATCGCCGAAGGCGTGGAGAATTCAAACTTCCTTCTCCACACGACCAAAGGGGCCTATATCCTCACGCTCTACGAGAAGCGGGTAAACGCCGACGATCTGCCGTTTTTCCTGGGCCTCATGCATCACCTCGCCGAGCGTGGGCTTTCCTGTCCGCTGCCCCTTCCACGCGCCGACGGCAAGCTTCTCGGAACGCTCTCTGGAAGACCTGCGGCCGTGATCTCGTTTCTGGAAGGCATGTGGCTGAGAAAGCCCGAGGCGCAGCACTCCCGCGAGGTCGGCCGGGCGCTCGCATCGATGCACCAGGCGGGCGAGGGCTTTCCCCTGAAGCGCCTCAACGCGCTCTCCGTCGAAGGCTGGCGACCGCTATGGCGGAACTCCGAAGCGCGTGCCGACGAGGTTCAAGCCGGCCTCAAGGACGAGATCGCGACGGAGCTCGCCTTTATCGAGGAGCATTGGCCGAAAGACCTGCCGGAAGGCGTGATCCACGCTGATCTCTTCCCGGACAACGTGTTTTTCCTCGGCGATCGTCTTTCCGGCCTTATCGATTTCTATTTCGCCTGCAACGATTTCCTCGCCTACGACGTCGCCATCTGCCTGAACTCCTGGTGCTTCGAGAAGGATGGCTCCTACAACATCACCAAGGGCATGGCGCTGCTTTCCGGCTATGAGAGCGTGCGGAGATTGACGGCGGAAGAGGTCGAGGCGCTGCCGCTGCTTGCGCGCGGGTCCGCGCTCCGCTTCTTCCTGACGCGCCTCTATGACTGGCTGATGACGCCGCCGGGCGCGCTTGTGGTCAAGAAAGATCCGCTCGAATATCTGACGAAGATCCGCTTCCACCGCGCCATCGTCTCGAGCGCCGAATATGGCCTCAGACGCGAAGGGGCTCCGGCATGAAGCACGTCGACATCTTTACCGACGGTGCGTGCTCGGGAAATCCCGGACCGGGCGGTTGGGGCGCGGTCCTGCGCTACGGCGACGTGGAGAAGGAAATGTCCGGCGGAGAGGCGGAGACGACGAACAACCGCATGGAGCTTCTCGCGGCGATCTCTGCCCTCAACGCGCTCAGGCAGCCCTGCGAAGTCGATCTCCATACCGACAGCAAATATGTGATGGACGGTATCTCCAAATGGATACACGGCTGGAAGCGCAACGGCTGGAAAACCGGCGACCGGAAGCCGGTGAAGAACGGCGAGTTATGGCAGGCGCTCGATGAGGCAAGGAACCGCCACAACGTGACCTGGCACTGGGTGAAGGGCCACGCCGGCCATCCGGAGAACGAACGCGCCGACGAACTTGCGCGCAAGGGCATGGAACCGTTCAAGAAGGCGCGTCGTGCGGACGCGGTGAAATAGAAAGCTCTCCGTCTGTTATTGCCCCTCATCCCGCTGCCGCGACCTTCTCCCCGCACGCGGGGAGAAGGGGCAAGCGGCGAACGCCCCGGGGTCTTTCCCGAGCGCTCGCTCTAGAACTGGAGCATGCCGCTTGTCCCTTCGCCCCGCGTGCGGGGAGAAGGTGGCCGGCAGGCCGGATGAGGGGCAGATGCACGCAGTCCGTTTTAAGAATCAAAGCAGCTCAAGCATCGCGGCCGCACCGGAAGCGGTCGCCTGTCCCGGGCTTTCCTCGATGTTCAGCGCTTTGACGACGCCGTCCTCGACCAGCATCGAATAGCGTTTCGAGCGGATGCCGAGCGTGCCGGCCGAAAGATCGATCTCCATCCCGATCGCCTTGGTAAAGGCGGCATTCCAGTCCGAGAGGAAATGGATCTTGCCCATGCCGCCGGAATGGGTCGCCCAGGCGCCCATCACATGCAGGTCGTTGACCGCGACAACGGCGATGTCGTCGACCCCGCGCGCAAGAATGGCATCGCGATTTTCCAGATAGCCGGGCAGGTGGTTGAGCGAGCAGGTCGGGGTAAAAGCACCCGGCACGGCGAAAAGAACCACGCGTTTGCCCTTGAAGAGCTGCTCGGTCGTTACCTCGACCGGGCCGTCTGCGGTCTTCTCCTTGAAGGTGGCGTTGGGCAGCTTGTCTCCGACGGCAATGGTCACTGGTCTCTCCTCGTCTCTATGCAGTAGCGGGGTTTCGCAGGACTATAGGGTCGGCTCAATCAAAGGCAAGCATCGTTTCCATGCTGCGGCTGCCCGCGCGCAGGGTGAGCGTGATCGGCTTTCCCGCGATGTTCTTGTCCTTGCCGGAGAGCTTCACCGGAACGTCGGCCCGACGCTCGGCGCCCTGCGCACCGTGAAAAACCGGCTTGCCGAAAAAGACGCCGGGCGGCCCGGCGAGAAAGAGATCGGCTGACCCGGCAGCCGCATCCGGCGGCAACAGGAACTCGAGTCGTACCATGCCGGCGGCCGCATCGAATTTCGCGTTCACCACCCTGAAGTTCTCGGACGGCTGCTCCGGCAGTGCGGAGAAAGCCTTTTCGATGCGCGCACCGTCGAGCGGATTGTCGAACTCGCCGCTTTTGAGCGCGACGGTCACATCCCCCTGCACGGGAATGCAGATATCTTCGCAGATGCCGAGGAAGACGGAGGCCCGGATGGTGACGTCGCCGCCGTTGCCGGTTCTCTTCAGCGTCAGCGGGAACGCCACCGGCGCATCATATCCGGTGTAGCGTCCCGGTCCTTCGCCGAACGTCTTCGGCACCGGGAAGCGGATCGACTGCATTGAGACGCCGCCGGAGGGATCGAGGGTGACCTGCGGCGGTATGCCGCTTGCGCCCGGATCCCGCCAATAGGTCTTCCAGCCGGGGTTGAGCCGAACCTCGAGAATGGCGGGAATGGCACCATCCGGCTTCGGTTGCGAAGCGACAATGCGGAAATCGCCACCGGGTGAGGTCACCCATTCGCTGGCGGCTCCATAGGACCGGGCAGGCAGAAAAAAAGCGAGGAAAAGGCTTGCCGTCGCGATGCGCTGGGCCATCTTCATTGGGGTCGAGCGTCGGGTCATGCCAAAGCTGTATCGCGTTTCGCCCTTGGTCTCCAGCGGTCCCGGTATGCCGCTGCGATCATAATTGCTTGATCGGCAAGACGAGAGCATGGACAGGGTGTCGCTTGCGTGGGCGCAAATTTCGGCGAACGCCACGTAGAAGCGCTTTTCATTTCGTCGCGAATTGATAGGCTATCATCATCATGGCGAAAAACGTGCTGCATACGATACGCGAACGCGGCTTCCTTGACGGTCAATTCCTGATCGCCATGCCCGGCATGTTCGACACCAATTTCGCCCGGACGGTCATCTTCGTCTGCGCCCATTCCGAAGACGGGGCGATGGGCTTCATCCTGAATCGTCCGCAGCGCCTGACCTTCCCGGATGTTCTGCTGCACCTGCAGCTTCTCGACCCGGATGAGGCGATCCGCCTGCCGTCGGCTACGCGCGAGTTCCAGATCCAGGCCGGGGGCCCCGTTGAGACCGGGCGCGGCTTCGTACTGCATTCGGACGATTACCTGAGCGACTCCAGCATTCCCGTCAGTGACGACATCTGCCTCACGGCGACGCTCGATATCGTCAGGGCGATCTCGCGCGGCGAGGGACCTCTCAAGGCGACCATGCTGCTCGGCTATGCGGGCTGGGGCCCAGGCCAGCTGGAGGCCGAAATCACCCAGAACGGCTGGCTGACTTGTCCTGCGCAGGAGGAGCTGATCTTCAGCCGGGACCTCGACGAGAAGTACGACAGAGCGCTGGCCCTGATGGGTGTCAGCCCGGCGATGCTCTCGACGGACTCAGGCCACGCCTGAAAACTGATTGATTGCCCCTCATCCGCCTGCCGGCACCTTCTCCCCGCAGGCGGGGCGAAGGGACAAGCGGCAGTCACTCGAGCATCTCTCACGCCGGGGGCTGCAGGAGGAACGTGCCGCCCCATCGCGCAATGAGCGGCTGACAGGGCAGATGCCCTCAAGCCCGCTTCATCAGCGGAAATCGCTCCTTCAGGAGCCTCAGGATCGATTCCGATCCCACCGGCGGACCGAACAGGAAGCTCTGACCGTAGTCGCAGCCCATCTGCGCGAGCTGGATCGCATCCTCCTCGGATTCGATTCCCTCCGCGACCACCCGCATGTCGAGCTCGCGCGCCATCGTGATCACCGCGCGCAGGATGACGGCGCGCTTGTCGCTTGGATCGCGCACCAGCGCCTTGTCGATCTTGATCGTGTCGAAAGGGAAGCGGGTGAGGTAGGAGAGCGACGAGTGGCCGGTGCCGAAATCGTCGAGCGCCAGCCGCAGCCCGGCCTCGCGAAGCTTTTCGAGCACGAGCCTGGCCTGCTCGGGGTTCTCCATGACAAGCGATTCCGTCAGTTCCATTTTGATCTGCGCCGGATCGCAGCGGCTCTTGCTGAGAATCGCGCGCATGTCGTCATAGAGTTCGTTGTTCAGCAGCTGTGCGCTCGACAGATTGATCGAGATGAAGATCGGCAGGTCGCCGGTCTGCGTCTGCCACTCGGCAAGATCGCTCGTGGCCTTGTCGAAGGCGAACAGGCCCAGCTGGTTTATCAGCTCGGAATTCTCCGCGATGGGGATGAATTCGGTCGGCGAAATATTTCCGCGCTTCGGATGGTCCCAGCGCATGAGCGCCTCGAAGCCGGCGATCTCGGCATCGCTGAGGCGGACGATGGGCTGGTATACGAGGGAAAGCTCCTTGCGCTCCATGGCGCGCTTCAGGTCGGCTTCGAGCTGTAGGCGGTCCGAGCCGGAGGTCCGGAAAGCCGGACGGAACGGCTCGACCCGGTTGCCGCCCGCCTTCTTGGCGCGGAACATCGCAAGCTCGGCATCGTCGAGCAGTCCGGCTGCGCTCTGCTCCTGATCGAGCCATGAGACGAGGCCGATCGAAGCGGTCAGGTTGATCTCCCGATTTCCGTAGTTGAGCGGGACCATGATCGCTTTGCTGACCGCATCGGCGAAGTCGGCGATCTTGGCCGGATCGCGCTCGGACATGAGGATCAAGCCGAACTGGTCGCCGCCAAGACGCGCGAGCGTGTCCTGCGGGCGCAGAAGCCTGCGCAGGCGGCGCGTCAGCGCGATGAGGACATTGTCGCCGGCGGCGATCCCCAGCATGTCGTTGACCTGCTTGTAGCGGTCGATGTCGATGGCAAGCACGGTCGGGCGTATCGAGTTGCTGCCGTCGCCCATCAGGAGGATCGCCTGCAGGCGATCGAGAAAGACCTGTCTGTTCGGCAGGCCGGTCAGATTGTCCAGAAGCGCGTTGTGCAAGAGCCGCTCGACCGAATTGCGCTGTTCGGTGATGTCGTTGATGGTCCCGACGCATCGGATGATTTCGCCATTGGCGCCGAGCACCGGGCGCGCCCGGATCGAGAGCCAATGGTAATGGCCATCCTCGGCGCGCACGCGGAATTCATGGTTGAGCCGCCCGCGGCGATGTTCGAGCAGCACGTCGAGCGTTGCGCGGAAGCGGTCGCGGTCATCGGGGTGCAGCCGCGGCACCCAGTTGCGCACCGGCCCGTTCATCGTTCCGAGCGAAAGCCCGAGCTGGTGCGAGATATCGGGAATGGTAACAACCCGGTCGCGCGCCACGTCCCAGTCCCAGACGGTATCGCCTGATCCCGTGAGCGCCAGCGCCTGGCGCTCGAGATCGGAGAAAAGGCCGAGCTGATAGGCCCCGCCGGAAAAGGCGTGCTGCATGACGGTGAAGCCGATCAGGAGCACGATGAGCACGAGGCCGCCGCCGAGTGCCGGCTGCACGATGTCATTGGCGAGTTGACCGGTCACCGCGAGCCAGGCGCCGAACAGCCACACAAGGATCAACAACCAGGCTGGAACGAGAAGGATCGCGCGGTCATAACGGTTGAAGCCCAGATAGGCGATCAGCACGATGCCGACGGTTGCCGTCAGCGCGAAGGACAGGCGGGCGATGCCGGAGGCGATCGCCGGATCGTAGACGGCGACGCCGAAGAGCAGCCCGAGGCCGAGAATCCATGCGAGCGTCGCGTAGCCGAGATGCTGATGCCAGCGATTGAGATTGAGATAGGTGAACAGGAAGACCACGAGACCGGCTGCGAGGAACACCTCGGTGCCCGCTCGCCATATGCGCTCGTCGTCGGCAGTCACGGTGATGAGCTTCGAAAGGAAGCCGAAATCGACGCAGATATAGGCAAGCACGGCCCAGGCGAGCGCGGCGGTGGCCGGCAACATCGACGTGCCCTTGACGACGAAAAGGATCGTCAGGAAAACCGCGAGCAGCCCGGCGATGCCGAGCACGATACCGCGGTACAGGGTGAAGGCGTTGACGGTATCCTTGTAGGCGTCCGGCTGCCAAAGATAGATCTGCGGCAGCTCCGGCGTGGTGAGTTCGGCAACGAAAGTGATGACCGCACCCGGATTGAGCGTGATTCGGAAGACGTCCGCTTCTTCGCTCGGTTGCCGGTCCAGCGCAAAACCCTCGCTCGGCGTGATCGAGAGTATGCGCTGCGAGCCGAGGTCGGGCCAGAAGAGCTTCGAATTCACGAGCCGGAAATGCGGTGCGACGATAACGCGTTCGAGCTGCTCTTCCGAAACATTGGCGAGCGCGAACACGGCCCAGTCACCCTGGTGATTTTCCGTGCTGGAACGCACTTCGATGCGTCTGACGATGCCGTCCGTGCCGGGGGCGGTCGAAACCTGAAAGGCGTCGCCTCTGCCGCTGTAGATCTCCGTCGTGGCGGTAAGATCGAGCGCCGTGTCCTCGCGCGAAATCTTCACCGGCTCGAGCGCATGCGCAACGCCGCCGCCAAGACCAAGGGCGAAAACGACGAGTGCGACCAGAAACGCCGCCAGCCTTGCGGCTGGCCATGCGAGCGGCTTGCGGGTCAGGGGCATCAAAGGGGCAAATTCCTGTTGGGTACGGCATCGACGGAGAGGAGCGAAAACATCAAGTGGTCCCGCCACTGCCCGTTTATCTTCAAATATTGTCTCAAATAGCCTTCACGCTCAAAGCCGGCCTTTTCAAGGAGCCGGATGCTCCGTGCGTTTTCTGGAATACAGGCTGCTTCGATACGGTGCAACTCGAGCCCCTTGAAGATGTAGGGGATCGTCAGCTTCAAGGCCTCGTACATATGGCCCTGTCCGGCATGTTTCTGGCCCATCCAGTAGCCGATCATGCAGTTCTGCGCAGCGCCGCGGCGGATATGACCGATGGTGAGACCGCCAAGCAGCGTTTCGTCCGGCTTGTGGAAGAGGAAGAGCGGCACGGCCTGACCGGAGGCAAATTCCTGCTCGTTGCGATTGACGCGGCTGCGAAAGGCGCCTTCGGTCATTTCATCGGCGCGCCAGGTAGGCTCCCACGGCTCCAGGAAGGCGCGGCTTTCGCTGCGCAAGCGATACCATTGCCGGTAGTCGGCGTAGCGGGGGAGGCGGAGCAGATAATGCTGGCTGGCGATCTCGACCGTCTCCGGCTGCCGCGAAAGGAACCGAAAAACCGATCTTGTCATCTATGCCTCCAGGCCAGGACCGCGTCGATGCCGCAGTTCGGTCGAACCGAATGCATGTCGCCCAAACAATATGCGGCGGTTTTGGACGACGACCTGCACGAGAACAATGCCCTAGGGCACGTCGGATGGATCCGATCGAACGCGATGCGCTTCAGGGCACTGTCTCATTGCGAAACGTGGCACAAGTTTACGCCCAAATCGAATCCGATTTTAAGAATTGTACAAGGAAAAAGAGGACCTTGAAGGAAGGCATGCGACCGGCAGGGGCCGGTCAGCTCGCCGCAGCATGTATCGCGTCCGCCTTCGTGGTCAGCGAGGACAATATGTCGTTCAGGGGAGCGAGCTGCCCGAGCGGACCGATGGCCGACAACGTCGGAACCGTGTCGAAGAACAGGCGGCCGGCCAGGTCGGTGAGGCGCTCGATGGTGATGCCCGACAGGCGTTCCATCAGTTCCTCATTGGGGATCGGCCGGCCGTACAGCATCATCTGCCGTGCGATTTGTCCCGCACGCGCGGCCGGGCTTTCCTGGCCCATCAGCAATTGCGCCCGGATCTGTGCGCGGGCACGCTCGATCTCCTGCTGATCGATGCTCAAGGACGACTTGCGCAATTCATCGACGATCACCGGCATCAGCTCCGGCAGGTTTTCTCCGCCCGTTGCCGCATGCACGCCGAAGATGCCGGTATCGGAAAAGCCCCAGTGGAAGGCGTAGACCGAGTAACAGAGGCCCCTGTGTTCGCGCACTTCCTGGAACAGGCGGGACGACATGCCGCCGCCGAGGATGTTGGCAAGGATCTGCGAACAATAGAAATCACGGGCGTGATAGGCCTTGCCTTCGAAGCCGAGCAGAACCTGCGCGTCCATCAGGTCGCGGCTCTCGCGGCTGTCGCCGCCGGTGTAGCGCGCGGTCTCGATGACGGGAGCGCAAACGGGTTCGGCGGGCAGGGAGGCGAAACGCTCCTCCACCTGGCGCACGATGGTGTCGTGATCGACGGCGCCGGCGGCTACGATGAAGGTGCGGTCGGTCGTATAGTTGCGGCCGAGATACTGGCGGATCTGATCCGCGCTGAAGGACATCACCGTTTCCGGCGTGCCGAGGATCGGCCTGCCGACCGTCTGGCCACGATAGGCGGTCTCGGCAAAACGATCGAAGACGACGTCGTCCGGCGTGTCGTCCGCCGCGCCGATCTCCTGCAGGATGACCTGCTTCTCACGACGCAGCTCGTCCGCCTCGAAGGTCGATTCCGTCAGAATGTCGGCGAGGATATCGACCGCCAGCGGCAGATGGTCCTTGAGTACGCGGGCATAGTAGGACGTCGTTTCGGTCGAGGTGGCGGCGTTGACCTCGCCGCCCACATTCTCGATTTCCTCGGCGATCTGGCGGGCGCTGCGCCGCCTCGTGCCCTTGAAAGCCATGTGCTCCAGGAGATGCGCAATTCCGTGTTCATTCACGGTTTCGTTGCGCGAACCGGACTTGATCCAGACTCCGAGCGCCACGCTTTCCAGATGCGGCATTCGCTCGGTAACCACCGTCAGCCCGGAAGGGAGCCGGGTGCACTCAACTTTCATCATCCGTGATCTTTCGCTCTATTCCCGAACGCGGGTACGCTCGCCGATGAAGGTTTCGACGCTCTTGAGCTCCGGATCCAGGATGTCGAAACGCTCCGCCCTAGTCATGAGATCAGCAAGCCACGTCGGAAGCGCGGGGTCAATACCACTTGCCGATTTTACTGCGGCGGGAAATTTTGCCGGATGGGCAGTCGCAAGGGTGACCATCGGGGCGGAGTTCTTCTCGTGCTTGGTTGCCACGAAAACGCCGATTGCCGTATGCGGATCAAGGAGATAGCCGGTCTCGTCGAAGGTCTTGCGGATCGTTTTCGCCACATCTTTCTCCGAGGCGCGGCCGGCGCGAAATTCCTTGCGGATTTTTTTCAGCGCTGCGTCGCCGATCGTGAACGAGCCGGATTGCCTGAGGCTCGCCATGGCCGCGCGGACTTCCGCCGGATCGCGCTCGTTCGCCTCGAAGATGAGCCTTTCGAAGTTCGACGAGATCTGGATGTCCATCGAAGGCGAGGTCGTCGCCTTGACGTCGCGCATCTCGTAGCGGCCGTTCTTCAGCGTGCGCGCCAGAATGTCGTTTTCGTTGGTGGCGATGATCAGCTTGTCGATCGGCAGACCCATGCGCTTGGCGACGTAGCCTGCGAAAATATCGCCGAAATTGCCGGTAGGCACGGTGAAGGAGATCTTCCGGTCGGGCGCGCCGAGAGCGACCGCCGTCGTGAAATAGTAGACGATCTGGGCCATGATGCGCGCCCAGTTGATCGAATTGACGCCGGAAAGCTTCACGCGGTCGCGGAAGGCCTGGTCGTTGAACATGGCTTTGACCAGATTCTGGCAGTCGTCGAAATTGCCTTTGACGGCAACCGCGTGCACGTTCGATGCCGTGGACGTGGTCATCTGTCTTTGCTGCACCGGCGACACTTTGCCCTGTGGAAAGAGGATGAAGATGTCGGTGCGATCACGGCCGGCGAAGGCGTCTATCGCGGCACCGCCGGTATCGCCTGATGTCGCTCCCACGATCGTCGCCCGCTCGCCCCGTTCGGCAAGAACATAATCCATCAGCCGGGCGAGCAACTGCATGGCGACGTCCTTGAAGGCGAGCGTCGAACCGTGAAAGAGCTCCATCACGAAAGCGTTCGGTCCGGTCTGGACCAGGGGTGCTACGGCCGGATGACGGAAAGTGGCATAGGCCTCGTCGATCATCTCGCGGAACTTGGCCGCCGGGATCTCGCCATTGGTGAAGGGTTCGAGAACGGTGAAGGCGATCTCCTGATAGGATTTGCCGCGCAGCGCCCGGATCTCCTTCTTCGAGAGTGCCGGCCATTCCTTCGGCAGGTAAAGCCCGCCGTCGCGGGCAAGTCCCGCCAGAAGAGCATCGCAAAAGCCGAGAGAGGCCGCTTCTCCCCGTGTCGAAATATACTTCACCATCGTGATCCTTCGTCGTTTGCGCGTCTGAATGAGACGCGCGGCGCTGCAGGCGCTTTTGCGTCAGTCCCTGG
Organism: Ensifer sp. D2-11; assembly: GCF_054161295.1. Taxonomy (NCBI): domain Bacteria; kingdom Pseudomonadati; phylum Pseudomonadota; class Alphaproteobacteria; order Hyphomicrobiales; family Rhizobiaceae; genus Ensifer; species Ensifer sp. D2-11. The sequence continues at coordinate 2,279,311 of NZ_CP096433.1, read as the reverse complement.
CAAATCGCGCGGCCATTCTTGTCACCGTGGCAATTTCACGTCGGTTTCGGAAATTTCGGTTGGGGAGCCTGGACCGGTCGATTTTTGATTTCGCCGCTGCTATAGACGATGCCCGAAGGTCAAGAAAGGCCTCCAGCCGTTTTCGGCCCTGAGCTCGAGTTGACCCGACGCGGTCTCGAGCTCTCGCCCGTTGAAGCCGGCTGCGGCGAGTTTGGCTTGCTACAAGCCGATATCATCGCGGTTCGGGAGTTCGTCCGTTCAGTAGAGGTTGTGCAACGTGTCTGGCAAAGTATCTCGCCGTCTTCTCGCAGTATCCCTCCTTTTGGCCGCTGCCGGCTGTAACAAGACGCAATCGGGTGGCGCCATCGACGCCGGCGGAAGTGCGACGGCGCCGACGCCTGCGGTGATCCAGGCGGCCTGCCCGCCGATCAGCCTCCGGGACGGTACCTCCTCCTACCGAACCTATGCAAAGGGTGCCAAGGACGATCCGAGCAAGATCGTCTATCAGGCCTCGCTTGCCGACACGACGCGCCAATGCGTGCAGAGCCCGGACAAGCTGACGATGACGGTCGTGGTGCAGGGTCGCGTGGTCGCCGGTCCCGCCGGCGGGCCGGGCAAGGTAACGCTGCCGATCCGCGTTGCCGCCACGGATGGCGAAAAGACGCTTTATTCGGAGCTCACCCAATACCCGGTCGAAGTGCCGGCGGGCAGCGCCACCACCCAGTTCGTTTTCACCAAGGCCGATGTGACGCTTCCTGCCGGCGCCGGCGCCGAAGCGAAGGTCTTCGTGGGATTTGACGAAGGTCCGTACAGGGCGAAGTAATACCCGCCCCTCATCCGGCCTGCCGGCCACCTTCTCCCCGCAGGCGGGGCGAAGGACACGAGCGGCACGCTCCCAGCTCTTCCTTGGCGTTGAAAGTGCGGAGGCGATGCCGCTTGTCCCTTCTCCCCGTAAGACGGGGAGAAGGTGCCGGCAGGCGGATGAGGGGCGAGCTCAACTCGCTCAGCGGCCGCTTACTCGACCGCGACGCTCTGGCCGCCTTCCCACTTGTAAAGCGAGAAGCTTGGCGAGGTGAGATCGCCGCTTTCGCCGTAGGTCAGCTTGCCGATGACCGTGTCGATCGCCTCGCCGGACTTGATGGCGGTGGCAACGGCAGTCGCGTCCTCGGTCGAGCCCGCCTTCTCGATACCCGCTTTGAGAACCTGCACGGCGGCATAGGCGTTGAGCGTGAAGGCTTCCGCGGGGATGTTCTTGGCCTTGAGGGCCTCGATCACCGGTGCGGCGGCCGGGTTGCGGGTGGCGTCGCTGGCATTGGTGTAGACGGTGCCCGATGCGGCTTCGCCGCCGATTGCCCAGAACTCGGTATTGGAAAGACCGTCGCCGCCGAGGAGCTGCGCCTTCACGCCCTGGTCATGCATCTGGCGAGCGAGCAGCCCGCCCTCCGCGTGATAGCCGCCGAAATAGACGACGTCGACGTTCTCGGCCTTGAGGCGGGTGACGATCGCCCCGAAATCCTTCTCGCCGGGCGTCAGGCCTTCATAGACCACCTCGGTGATGCCGCCTGCGTTGATCGCAGCCTTGAAGCCGTCGGCAAGACCCTTGCCATAGGCTCCCTTGTCGTGAAGCACGGCAACGCGCTTGTCCTTGAAGTTCTTGACGACGTAGTCGGCGGCGACGACGGCCTGCTGATCGTCGCGTCCGCAGGTGCGCAGAACGTTCCACAGGCCGCGGGTCGTCAGATCCGGGGTGGTCGCCGTCGGCGTGACCATCAGGATACCGTTTTCCGCCAGCACGTCGGATGCCGGCATCGAGGTGCCGGAGAGCACCGGTCCGACCACGTATTGTATGCCTTCGCCCGCCAGCTGGTTGGCGACCGAGACGGCCTGCTTGGGTTCGCCCGCGTCGTCGACGATCTTGACGACGAGCTTCTCGCCATTGACGCCGCCGGCGCTGTTGATCGCTTCGACCGCCGCTTCGGCGCCGGTCTTGACCTGCTCGCCGAAGGCCGCAACGGGACCGGTGAGCGGCGTGATGACGCCGATGGTGATGTCGGCATGGGCGAGCGGCGCAAACGCGACGCTGGCTGCCAGTGCCATTCCGGTCAATCGTGAAAGACGCATGGTGTTTCCTCCTTGGAAAATTCCCCCTTCTGGGGGTTTGCTTGATATGCCCGCGCGCAGTCTGAAAATCGGTCGATTCTCGGAGGAAGTCCATGCGCCTTCAATGCGGCATGGAGTCCTCGCCCGCCCTAAGCCGTCATGGACTCCGACCATTCCGCGAGCGCGGCGATTACTCCGGGAAGCGCCGCCATTCGCGAGATGACCGTTTCGGCGCCGGCTTCCGTCAGCTTGTCTGCATGGGCTGCGAACGTATGCGAACCGCCGGTAAAACCGACGACGCGCATGCCCGCCGCGCGGGCGCCATGAATGCCGTGAACCGAATCTTCGATGACAAGAACGCGTGCCGGATCGACGCCGAACTGGGCCGCCCCATGCAGGAAGATGTCAGGCTTCGGCTTGACGCGATCCGGCCCAAGATCGCGCGCGGAATAGATGTGCTTGCCGAAATGATCCCTGATGCCGACTTTGCCGAGCATCATCGCAAGCCGTTGCGAAGTGGAGTTCGAGCAGATGCAATGCGGAAGCGTCAGTTGCATGAGGGCCGGCCGCACGCCTTCGATGATCTTGACGTCGCGGGCAAGCCGCACGTCGAGAATGGCATCGACCTTGTCGATCAAGGAGGCGGAAAGCGGAATGCTCGCTTCCTTCTCGACCGCCAGCAACGTGTCGCGCCAGGTCATGCCGGAAAAGCGTTCGGACATTTCCTCGATGCTGATCGGATAGCCCGCTTCCGTCAGCAACCCGGCCTCGACTTCCGAGGCGATGATTTCCGAGTCGACGAGCACGCCGTCGCAGTCGAAGATGATGAGGTCGATACCGGTCATAAATCGGTTCCTTGGGAGAAAGGCGCCGCCGGCAGGGGAGCTGAAAAGCGGCGCGGGAAATGGTGGCCGCAGCTTTATACGATGGCGGATCAAAGCTCAACCTGAAGCAGGAGATGGAGAACCGGGGATTGTAGCCGATTCAACTCGCAATCGTCGCAGCCGACGGACAAATCGTCGTGATCACCGCGGGAAGAGCTCCAGAAAGGCCTTCTCGCCCGGCGCCGTAAAGCGAACCGCCCGGCTGTTCTGCTCCCGTTTCGCCCAGCCCTTGTCTATGAAGAGCGTCAGCAATGCCTCTCCCAGCGAGCCGGCGAGATGCGACCGACGCTCGCTCCAGTCGAGGCAGGTGCGGCAGATCGGCCGCCGGGATTTCCTGAGCGCGGCGTAGTCGATCCCGAGCGACTCGATGCGGACACGCCCGGCATCGGTCAGAGCCAGATCGTCTTCGCCCGCCATTTCGATCTGCCGGGCCCCGATCAGGCTGTCCAGCATGCGCACGCCGTAATCGCCGGCAAGATGGTTGTAGCAGACGCGCGCCTTGCGCAGTGCCGGGTCCTTCGGTCCGGGCCGCGAGCGCGTCAGGCCGCGCCCGGCGGCAAAACCCATGAGGCTTTCGAGCATGAGCCCGACCTCGTCCTCGCTCAGCGCGTAATAGCGGTGCCGGCCCTGCTTGCGCTGTGTCAGCAAGCCGCCCGCCTCCAGCTTGGCGAGGTGCGAACTGGCGGTCTGCAGCGTGATGCCGGCCTGGGCTGCAAGCTCCGTCGGGGTCAGCGCCTGGCCGCCCATCAGAGCGGTCAGCATATTTGCGCGTGCAGGGTCGCCGATCAACGAGCCGATCAGAGCTATGTCCGGGCCTTCCTTCATACTTCGATGGTAATCGAAGTATCGCGGACGGGCAAGACCCGGATCGGCGGCGCCTGGACGATGACTCCTGCGGCGACGCAAATTTTTCCGGCGCCTTCAGGCTTTGGTAACCATCTTCGGTAACCATAAGCCTATCGTCAGTCCGAGTAAGCGTATTTGCGAGTTGCCAATGTCATCAGTTGTTTCGCTTGCCGAAATCTCCCGTGCCGCCCGTCCGCTGAACTGGCTGGACAGCATCATCAAGGGAGATTGCGTGGCCGCGCTGAACGCGCTTCCCGATCATTCGGTCGATGTCGTCTTCGCCGACCCGCCCTATAATCTTCAGCTCGGCGGCACGTTGCACCGGCCCGATCAGTCGCTGGTCGATGCAGTGGACGACGATTGGGACCAGTTTGCTTCCTTCGAAGCCTATGACGCTTTCACCCGCGCCTGGCTGCTTGCCTGCCGGCGTGTCCTGAAGCCCACCGGCACGCTCTGGGTCATCGGTTCCTACCACAATATCTTCCGGGTCGGCGCGATCCTCCAGGACCTGCACTTCTGGGTCTTGAACGATATCATCTGGCGCAAGACCAACCCGATGCCGAACTTCAAGGGCCGCCGCTTCCAGAATGCGCATGAAACGCTGATCTGGGCGACGCCGAACGCCAAGGCCAAGGGTTATACCTTCAACTACGAAGCGATGAAGGCGGCGAACGACGACGTTCAGATGCGCTCCGACTGGCTGTTCCCCATCTGCTCCGGTTCCGAGCGGCTGAAGGGCGACGACGGCAAGAAAGTACACCCGACGCAAAAGCCGGAAGCGCTGCTTGCCCGCATCCTGATGGCCTCGACCAAGCCCGGGGACGTCGTGCTCGATCCGTTCTTCGGCTCCGGCACCACCGGGGCGGTCGCCAAGCGCCTCGGCCGGCACTTCGTCGGGATCGAGCGCGAGCAGGACTATATCGATGCCGCCGCCGAACGTATCGCGGCCGTGGAGCCGCTCGGCAAGGCCACGCTCTCGGTCATGACCGGCAAGAAGGCGGAGCCGCGCGTCGCCTTCAACACTCTGGTGGAAAGCGGGCTCATCAAGCCCGGCACGGTTCTGACGGATGCGAAGCGCCGCTACAGCGCGATCGTCCGCGCCGACGGCACGCTGGCGTCCGGCGGCGAGGCTGGATCCATTCACCGCCTCGGCGCAAAAGTGCAGGGCCTCGACGCCTGCAACGGCTGGACCTTCTGGCACTTCGAGGAGGGAAGCGTATTGAAACCGATCGACGAGCTCAGATCCGTCATTCGAAACGACCTGGCAAAACTGAACTGATCAACCAGTTCCGCCTGGGTCTTCGATAGGCGCCCCCTTCCGGTTTTTGTACCTTCAGTCCCGGATGAGCGCTTTAAACGCCCGGAATCCGAAGAGGATTCCGGGCGTTTGTATCAATGCGGGGCGTCAGCCGGTTACAGCATGGCAGCCGCTGCTAGCGAGGGTGTCGCGTCCGAAGGCTGGATACCGTAGGCCGCGAGATCGGCCTTCAGCCTTTCGGCGCCGGTGAACTGAACCGCGTGCCAGCCGGCCGCTCGCGCGCCTTCGACATTGGCGGCGCTGTCGTCGATGAAGAGCGTCGCGCCCGGATCGAGGTCGAAGGCCTCGGCGTGGGTCCGGTAGATGGCGAGATCGGGCTTGATGAGCCGAACGTCGCCGGAGACCGTGACCCCGCGCGGCAGGGTCAGGAAGGGATAAAGCTTCTGCGCCTCCCGGAAGGTGTCGGAGGCGAAATTGGTCAGCATCGTGACGTCCCAGCCGTCGGCGATCAGGCCTTCCATGATGGCGACCGTCTCCACATAGGCGTGCGGTACCATTTCATGCCAGTGCCGGCGAAAGGCGCGGATGTGATCTTCCCTTTCCGGATGATTGCGGATGAGGATTGCCTCCGCCTCTTCCCAGGAGCGGCCGCGATCCTGCTCTATGTTCCAGTCGGACGTGCAGACATTGGCGAAGAACCAGCTGCGTTCCGCCTCGTCCGGGATGAGGCGGGAATAGGGAAGGTTCGGATCGTAATGGATCAGCACCTTGCCGATGTCGAAAACGATGTGGCGGATATCGATGCTGCTCATTGGTATTCCTGCCGATCCTTGGCTTGCGATGGAAATTGGGCCGGAGCGGCCGGAAAGCGCTCCGCTTTGCATTTATCCCGCTTCGAACGCATGCGGTATAGCCTTGGCGATTGCCTTTTTCATGACAGTCGGAAGCGCCTGCGCCCTGAGCGAGGCGAGCGGCTCCCACCACCCGCTCGTGTCCGTTCGCGCCTCTCCGATATCGGCGCGCCCGACCCTGGCCCGAAAGACGGACAGGTGCAGCTCGAAATGCGTGAAGACGTGGTTGACGGTCCCGCATGGCTCCCACTCTGCGGGGAAGGGATGAGCGTCTATCGACGTGTCGCCGTCGCGGCGCGACGTCCAGTCCGTGCCGGGCACCTCTGTCATGCCGCCGAGGAGGCCCGTTTCGGGGCGCTTGCGAAGATAGACCGCCTCGAGGCCGTCGACGGCGACGAAGGCCGCACCCAGGCGCAACGGCTTCTCCTTCTTTGCTGCCTTGCGCGGAAATGTCTCCGGGTCGGCTGTTTTCAGGGCCCGGCAATCCGTACGAAAGGGACAGAGCGAACAGGCAGGCCGCTTCGGCGTGCAGATCGTCGCACCGAGATCCATCATCGCCTGGGCGAAATCGCCCGGCCGGTCGGCCGGGGTCAGCGCCTGGACGAGGGCTCGCATTTCGGGCTTGGCCGCGGGTAGCGGCGTTTCGACGGCATGGAGACGCGAGATCACGCGCTCCACATTGCCGTCGAGAACGGCACTTGCCCGGTTGAAGGCGATCGCGGCGATGGCTGCGGCGGTGTAGTCGCCGATGCCCGGCAGCGCTTTCAGCCCCTCTTCGCTATCGGGAAAACGGCCGCCATGATCGCGGGCGACCGCTTCCGCACATTTCTTCAGGTTCCGCGCGCGGGCGTAGTAGCCGAGGCCGGCCCAGGCCTTCATCACATCCTCGGTGTCTGCCGCGGCAAGGTCGCCGACCGTCGGCCACAGGGCGAGGAATTTCTCGAAGTAAGCCTTGACCGCCTTGACCGTCGTCTGCTGAAGCATCACCTCCGACAGCCAGACGCGATAGGGGTCGGCAACCGCACCTTTCCGCGCCGCTGCCGGCGGCACCCGCCATGGAAGGTCGCGGTGGTGACGATCGTACCATTCGAGAAGAAGTGCGGCGCTCGCCGCCTGTGGAAGATCGCGCATCATTTGCCGGGAGGTCCTTTTGCGGCCTATACTTGGCCGATGCCGGCTTGAGCCGCAAGGTTCGATCGAAATTGCAAACAGAAAGTCGTTCCGTGAGTGAGAGAAAGACCCGAAAGGGCGTCGTTCAGATCAGCGAAGTTGCCAACGGCCTGATCGATCCGGTGCTGGCGAAGCGTGCCGGCATCAACACGATGCTGCTCGGCTCGTGGGACGAAATCGCGGGCGCGGAGTTTGCCGATTGCACCCGGCCGGAAAAAATTGCCTGGCCGCGCCGCGCTTCCGAAATCGCCGGCGAAGGCCGCTACCAGCCGGGTGTGCTGACGGTCGCGTGCGAAGGCGCCCGGGCGCTTTTCCTGACTCATGCCCAGGGCGAGCTGATCCAGCGCATCAACGGCTTCTTCGGTTTCCACGCAATCGGCCAGTTGCGCATTGTCCAGAAGCCGGTCGCACCGCCGCCCAAGCGATACAGCCGTCCGCCGCCGCTTATCGGCGAGGCTGCCCGGCGGCTCGAAACCATGGTGGAAGGCGTCGAAAGCGAGGCGTTGAAGGCGGCGCTAAAGCGGCTCGGCACTGCCGTTCTGTCGACGCAGCGGCGATGACGGTCACAATTGTTTGAACGCTGTCGAAACACCCCCTCTTGTCGCCCCGCACGTGGCAAGTTATCGAAATCACGCTTCAATTTCCCTCGAGTAGAACACGGGTCCTGTCCATGTCCGCTTCCCAAACAAGCCTTCCGAAACGCCTGCTGAGCGGCGTCGCCGTTGCAGCGCTCGCTATGGCGCTCGCAGCCTGCAGCGATGAAAAGAAGGAGGCGGCTTCAACGACGCCCGCCGAGACCACGGCGAGCACCGATGCGACGACCACCGCCTCGACGTCTCAGGCGCCTGCCGCCGCGAGCGAGGCGAAGCCCGCGACCGAAGTGGCGCAGGCCTCTACCCCAGCCGCCAAGGTCGAGTTGCCGAAGTCGGAGGGCAGCGTCGACATGGCGAAGCTTCTGGAGCCCGGAGCGCTGCCGGAAATGGCGCTCGGAGAAGCCAATGCGCCGGTCACCATCGTCGAATACATGTCGATGACCTGCCCGCATTGTGCAAATTTCCACAACGATACCTTCGACGCGATCAAGGCGAAGTACATCGACAGCGGCAAGGTACGCTTCATCGTCCGCGAATTCCCCTTCGATCCGCGCGCGGCAGCCGCCTTCATGCTGGCGCGCTGTGCACCGGAGGGGCAGTATTTCCCGATGGTTTCCATGCTGTTCAAACAGCAGGAGCAGTGGGCGGCTGCACAGAACGGCCGCGATGCACTCCTGCAATTGTCGAAACTCGCCGGTTTTACACAGGAGAGCTTCGAGGCCTGCTTGACGAACCAGAAACTTCTGGATGATGTGAATGCAGTCATGCAGAGGGGCGCCAAGGAATTCGGGGTCAAATCGACGCCGACTTTCTTCGTCAACGGTGAGCACTATTCGGGGGACATGTCGGTTGACGTTATGTCGGCCCTCATCGACAGCAAGCTCTGATCCTTCGCTTTTGATTCCGACGGGCGACGGCAGCAGCCGTGCGCCCGTTTTTTGTGTTGGGCAGCCAGTGAGGTTTCGCCATGCCTCACGCTGACGTATCGCCGGAAGTTCGCGGCAGCGCGCGCCGCATGCGCAACAGCATGACGGAGGCGGAGGCCAAGCTCTGGAATGAACTTCATGCGCATCGGCTGATGGGGCTTGGTTTTCGCCGGCAGGTTCCGATTGCTCCCCCCTGCGGGGGAGATGCCCGGCAGGGCAGAGGGGGGTGCCGGCTTGTCGCTGCCCCGGCGTGCTCCTCATGAAATTCACCAGGCTGCGCCTGCTCGGCTTCAAATCCTTCGTCGAACCGACGGAATTCGTCATCGAGCGTGGCCTGACCGGGGTCGTCGGGCCGAACGGCTGCGGCAAGTCCAATCTTGTCGAGGCGCTCCGCTGGGTGATGGGCGAGAACTCCTACAAGAACATGCGTGCCTCCGGCATGGACGACGTGATCTTTTCCGGATCCGGCAACCGCCCGGCGCGCAACATGGCCGAGGTCGGCCTGTATCTGGACAACAGCGACCGCACCGCGCCCGCAGCCTTCAACGACAGCGACGAGATACAGGTGACGCGCCGCATCGAGCGCGAGCAGGGCTCGGTCTACCGCATCAATGGCAAGGAGGCGCGCGCCAAGGACGTGCAGTTGCTGTTTGCCGATGCGTCCACCGGTGCACGCTCGCCCTCGATGGTGGGCCAGGGCCGCATCGGCGAGCTGATCGCCGCCAAGCCGCAGGCGCGCCGGCAGCTGCTCGAGGAGGCGGCCGGCATTTCCGGCCTGCATTCGCGCCGCCATGAGGCGGAACTGCGGCTGAAGGCTGCCGAAACCAATCTCGAGCGCCTGGACGACGTTACCTCGCAGCTCGAAAGCCAGATCGAGAGCCTCAAGCGCCAGGCGCGCCAGGCCAACCGGTTCAAGATGCTGTCTGCGGAAATCCGCCGGCACGAGGCGATCCTGTTCCATACCCGCTGGGTGCAGGCCAAGGAAGCGGAGGCCGAGGCGACCAGCCACCTGAACCAGATCACTGCACTCGTCGCCGAGAAGGCGCAGGCGCAGATGGAAGCCGCCAAGGCTCAGGCCGTCGCGAGCCTCAAGCTGCCGGAACTGCGTGAAAACGAGGCGAAGTTCGCTGCCGGGCTGCAGCGCCTGCAGATCGCTCGCGCCCAGCTCGAGGAGGATGCCGGCCGGATCCTGCGCCGCCGTGAGGAATTGCAGCGGCGGCTGGCGCAACTTGCGGAGGACATCGCCCGCGAAGAGCGGCTGGTCGCCGACAATGCCGGCATTCTCGCCCGCCTCGATCAGGAGGAGGAAGAACTGCGGGACGTGCTGGCCGAGGCGGATGATCGCGGCGCTCAGGCACGTGAAAGGCTCGATGAGGCCAATGAAAAGCTTGCGGCGAGCGAAGCCGGTCTCGCCCGCATTACGGCCGAGCGCGCCGAGGCGCAGGCCGCGCGCAACCAGATCGAGAGAGCGCTACGCGATCTCTCCGAGCGGCAGGCTCGCCTTGCACGCCAGCTTGCGGATCAGGGGCGTGAACTCGACGATCTTGACGGTCAGATGGCGCGACTCCCCGATCCGGACGAGAAGAGAGAGCAGGTCGAGCTTGCGGAGGCGGCGCTGGAGGAGGCCGAGGCCGCCGTCGCCGCCGTCGAAGAGAGCCTCGCCGAGGCGCGCGCCGACGAAGCCGCCGCGCGCCTGCCCGTCGACCAGGCCCGGGCGCGGCTGAACGGCATCGAGACGGAAGCGCGAACGATCCGGCGCATGCTGGAGGCGGCCGGCGGCAGCACCTATCCGGCCGTCGTAGAGGAGATGAAAGTCGAGCGCGGCTTCGAGGCGGCGCTTGGCGCGGCTCTTGGCGACGACCTCGATTCGCCTCTGGAACAGGCGGCGCCGACGCACTGGCGCATGCCCGGCGACGATGCGGAAGATCCCGCATTGCCGGCCGGCGCCCTGCCTTTGATCGATTTCGTCCAGGCACCGGAGGCGCTGAGGCGAGCGCTCCGGCAGATCGGGATCGTAGAGAGCGACGGGGAGGCGGAGCGACTGCTGCCGCTCCTCAGGGCCGGCCAGCGGCTGGTGACGAGACAGGGCGCCGTCTGGCGATGGGACGGCCACGTCACCGGCTCGGAAGCGCCAAGTGCTGCGGGCCTGAGACTTGCCCAGAAGAACCGCCTTTCCGAACTGGAAGGTGAGGCGGAGGAGGCGAGCGATGCATCGCTGAAGGCGGAGGCGCATCTTGCCGCTGCCGGCGCGCGCATCCGCGCCGAGGACGAGCGGCTAAGGCTTTCGCGCGAGGCGCAACGCATGCTTGCACGGCAGCTCTCCGAGGCGCGCGATGCCCTGGCGGTGGCCGAGCGGGCGTCCGGCGATCTGGCGCGCCGCCGCGCGGTGCTTGCCGAGACGAAGCTCCAGATCGAAGGCCAGGCCGAGGAGATCGCCGAAGAGATCGAGGCGGCCAAGGAAGCCTCTGCCGGTCAGCCGGATCTTGCGGAGCTCGACCTGCGGCTGAGCAATCGGACGGCCGAAGTCGCGACCGACCGTGCGGCGGCGGCCGAGGCTCGCGCTGCACATGACGGTCTCGCACGCGAAAACGATGGGCGCCTCAGGCGGCTTGCGGCCATCGCCGGGGAGCGAGAGACTTGGGCGGCGAGGGCCGCCAGCGCCGAAGATCACATCGCGACGCTTCGCGAGCGCGAGGCGGAGGCGCGGGAGGAGGTCGAGGAACTGCTCGATGCGCCTGACGAGTTCGACGACAAGCGCCGCGCGCTGATGAACGAGCTGCAGAAGGCGGAGGCGTCGCGCCGAGAGGCGGCCGACAGACTCGCCGAGGCGGAAAACCATCAACGCGAAGCGGATCGCCAGGCCGCTACCGCGCTCTCGGAGCTGGCAGAGGTACGCGAAAAACGCGGCCGCGCCGAAGAGCGGCTTGTTTCCGCGCGGGAGCGGCGTGTCGAGATAGAGGCACGCATTCTCGAAGCACTGTCCTGCGCCCCCCATGAAGTGATGCGCCTTACCGGTCTCGGCTCCGACGAAGGACTACCGGATATGCGCGGCGTCGAACGGGAACTCGAGCGGCTGAAGATCGAGCGGGAACGGCTCGGCGCCGTCAACCTGCGCGCCGACGAGGAGCAGAAGGAGCTTTCGGAGCGGCTCGCGGCGCTGCTCAAGGAACGTGACGATGTCATCGAGGCGATCCGCCGGTTGAGGAGTGCCATCCAGAACCTCAACCGCGAGGGCCGCGAGCGGCTGATTGCCGCGTTCGATGTGGTCAATGTGCAGTTCCAGCGGCTTTTCACCCACCTCTTCGGGGGCGGCACGGCGGAACTGCAGCTCATCGAGAGCGACGACCCGTTGGAAGCGGGGCTCGAAATCCTTGCCCGGCCGCCCGGCAAAAAACCGCAGACGATGACGCTGCTTTCCGGCGGGGAGCAGGCGTTGACTGCCATGGCGCTGATCTTTGCCGTCTTCCTCACCAATCCGGCCCCGATCTGCGTTCTCGATGAGGTGGATGCGCCGCTCGACGACCACAATGTCGAGCGCTATTGCAACCTGATGGACGAAATGGCGGCCTCCACCGAGACCCGCTTCGTCATCATCACCCACAATCCGATTACCATGGCCCGGATGAACCGCCTGTTCGGGGTCACGATGGCGGAGCAGGGCGTCTCGCAGCTCGTCTCGGTAGACCTGCAGACGGCAGAGCGGCTGCGCGAAGCCGTCTGATGGCGGCTCTGCAATTTGGTGCACTGCAACAAAAATCTTCGCCGAGTGCATTTTCAGCCCGGAACATATACTGTAGATGGTCTAGATCGGGATAAGGAAACGTGTGCGCGGTTTTCCGCCCGCATCCCGCTCTAACGTCTTAGATTCGATCACGTTCCTGATTTTAGGTCGACGGCTGTTTCGGGTGGAGAACAGGCATGGCGAAATGGGTATATACCTTCGGCGCGGGACAGGCCGAAGGGAGCGCGGAAGACCGCGACCGGCTGGGCGGCAAGGGGGCTAACCTCGCGGAGATGTGCAATCTCGGCCTGCCGGTGCCGCCGGGGCTCACAATCGTCACCGCTGCCTGCAACAGCTATCTCGAGAAGGGCCGCAGCATGCCCGAGGGTCTGCGCGAGCAGGTCCGCGAGGGCATTGCCCGGATGGAGAAAATCACCGGACGCGTCTTCGGCGATACCAATCGCCCGCTGCTTCTGTCGGTCCGTTCCGGCGCGCGCGCCTCGATGCCGGGAATGATGGACACGGTCCTGAACCTCGGCCTCAACGATCAATCCGTGCATGCGCTCGGTCACGACGCCGGCGATGCGCGCTTTGCCTGGGACAGTTACCGCCGCTTTATCCAGATGTATGGCGATGTGGTGATGGGGGTGGACCACGAGGTCTTCGAGGAAGTTCTGGAGGACGAAAAGGCGCGCCTCGGTCATGAGCAGGACACGGAGCTTTCCGCCGTCGAATGGCAGCACGTGATCTCGCGCTACAAGGAGGCGATCGAGGAGGTGCTCGGCCTGCCTTTCCCGCAGGATCCGGAAGTCCAGCTCTGGGGCGCGATCGGTGCCGTCTTTTCAAGCTGGATGAACCCGCGGGCCATCACCTACCGCCACCTTCACGGCATACCGGCCGGCTGGGGCACGGCCGTCAACGTCCAGGCCATGGTGTTCGGCAATCTCGGCAATTCGTCCGCGACGGGCGTCGCCTTCACGCGCAACCCGTCGACGGGCGAGAAAGAGCTTTATGGCGAGTTTCTCGTCAATGCTCAGGGCGAGGACGTCGTCGCCGGCATCCGCACGCCGCAGAACATCACCGAGGCGGCCCGCATCGCGTCCGGTTCGGACAAGCCGTCCCTGGAAAAGCTGATGCCGGAGGCTTTTGCCGAGTTCGAAAAGATCTGCAACGCGCTCGAGCGCCACTACCGCGACATGCAGGACATCGAGTTCACGATCGAGCGCGGCAAGCTCTGGATGCTGCAGACGCGTTCCGGCAAGCGCACGGCCAAGTCGGCGCTGAAGATCGCCGTCGACATGGCCGAGGAAGGGCTGATCTCGAAGGAGGAAGCCGTCGCGCGCATCGATCCCGCCTCACTCGACCAGCTTCTGCATCCGACGATCGACCCTCATGCCCGCCGCGACATTATCGGTTCCGGCCTGCCGGCCTCGCCGGGTGCGGCCACGGGCGAGATCGTCTTCAGCTCCGACGAGGCGGTGCAGGCGGTCAAGGAAGGCCGCAAGGTCATTCTCGTTCGCGTCGAGACGAGTCCTGAAGACATTCACGGCATGCATGCGGCGGAAGGCATCCTGACGACCCGCGGCGGCATGACCAGCCACGCGGCGGTGGTTGCCCGCGGTATGGGTACGCCTTGCGTATCGGGTGCCGGCAGCATCCGCGTCGACCAGCGAAACGAGCTCCTGATCGCCGCGAGCGTCACGCTCCGGAAGGGCGACGTGATCACCATCGACGGCTCCTCCGGCCAGGTGCTGAAGGGCGAGATCCCCATGCTGCAGCCGGAACTTTCGGGCGACTTCGGCAAGATCATGCAATGGGCCGACGCAAGCCGCCGCATGACCGTGCGCACCAATGCCGAGACGCCGGCGGATGCGCGCGCCGCCCGCTCCTTCGGCGCCGAAGGCATCGGACTCTGCCGCACGGAGCACATGTTCTTCGAGGACGACCGCATCAATGTGATGCGCGAGATGATCCTGGCGGAAGACGAAGCAGGACGCCGGACGGCGCTCGCCAAGCTTTTGCCGATGCAGCGCTCCGACTTCGTCGAGCTCTTTTCGATCATGCACGGCCTGCCGGTCACGATCCGTCTTCTCGACCCGCCGCTGCACGAGTTCCTGCCGAAAACCGACGAGGAGATCGCAGAGGTTGCGCGCGTGCTGACGATCGATCCCGCGGGACTGCGTCAGCGGGTCGATGCGCTTCACGAGTTCAATCCGATGCTCGGGCATCGCGGTTGCCGCCTGGCAATCTCCTATCCGGAGATCGCCGAGATGCAGGCGCGAGCGATTTTCGAGGCGGCGGTCCAAGCCGCCCACGATACCGGCGCTGCCGTCGTTCCCGAGATCATGGTGCCGCTCGTCGGCCTGCGCGCCGAGCTCGATTACGTCAAGGCGCGGATCGAGGCGGTCGCCAAGGAGGTCATCGGCGAGGCTGGCGTGAACATCGATTATCTGATCGGCACGATGATCGAGTTGCCGCGGGCGGCCCTCAGGGCGGACACGATCGCCGAATCGGCCGATTTCTTCTCCTTCGGCACCAATGACCTGACGCAGACCACCTTCGGCATTTCGCGCGATGACGCAGCGCTGTTCCTGGCCACCTATCAGCAGAAGGGCATCATCGAGCAGGATCCCTTCGTCTCGCTCGATTTCGAGGGCGTGGGCGAACTGATCCAGATCGCGGCGGAACGGGGCCGGCGGACCAAGAACGGGTTGAAGCTCGGTATCTGCGGCGAGCATGGCGGCGATCCCGCCTCGATTCGCTTCTGCGAGGAAGCGGGTCTCGATTACGTCTCCTGCTCGCCCTTCCGGGTGCCGATCGCGAGACTTGCGGCCGCACAGGCGACGATCAACGGCCGCGAGGTCGCCGAGGTTCAAGCTCTGGCGGCGAGCTGACGGCCAAGGGTGTTCCGGCTACCGGATATCCCCCTCATCCGGCCTGTCGGCCACCTTCTCCCCGCACGCGGGGCGAAGGAGAATCGTCGCAACGCTCAGCGCTACTTGCCCCCGATGGTGACATTGCTCGCTTCGTGGAGCGACGGTGGATGAGGGACCGGGCGTGCTCGGCGCGTCCCTTCGCCCCGCTTGCGGGGAGAAGGTGCCGGCAGGCGGATGAGGGGCAATCGCCGCCGGCGGAGCCGCTATGATCACGATGACTTTAGGTTGGGTCGACCATCATCAGCGTGATCGATTCTAACCGCACACACTTCCTCATCCCGCTCTAATGCCAATGGTAAGGGCCGCGCAGGAAGACGTCGTTGTCATAGCGGAAGGCGCGTGCTTCCGCGCGCCGGTCGAGGTCTATACGCTGCAGGCAGGTTGCGAACGCATCCGTGCCCCTTCTGAAGCCGTAGGAGGCGCATGTATTTTCGTCTCTCGCTCGCCGTTCCTGCGGCGACATCGACTGGCAAGCGGCAAGCACCAGCCCCGCGGCTGCAAGGCCAAGCAGTCTCATGGTCATCGTCGTCATCCTTGCCTCCTGATCGGCACCCCTTCGCGGGGACAGAGACCGATGGCATTCCGCTGGACGACAGGCATGATTATGCAACGCATAAGACGAAGTCCGTGGGCACGATTCAACTCGGCGACATCATGCGCCCGTTGCGCATCGCCGGTCAATCGCCCTGCGGAGTTCAGATCCGCTCGAGGACGCCGACGAAGGAGTTGGCGAAGCTCTTGAGCCCGGCGGTGCGCTCGCTCGGCTGCTCGACGCGGATGGTGGTGCCGTCCTGCGCGAGACAGATGAACAGGATGATAGGTGTCTTGTCCTCCGCCTGGCCGTGGCGTACCGCGGCGATCGTCACGCAATCGTCGACAAGACCGGAAGCCGGCAGGATGAAGAGCAGTTCGGCGCCGATGTCGTGAGCCACCTTATGGGTGAAGCCGACGAAATCGTCCTTGTCGCCGGAGAAGCGGTCGAGCGAAAGCTCCAACTCGAGAAGCGCCATGGGTATCGCAGCTTCGCCGACCGGGGGCGGAGGGGCGGGGATGGCGATGTCCATGGTAGACTGCTGTGCGGCCATGATGTCTCTCCGTTGATTTGCCGCGCCTCTTGCCGGCGACGACGGCCGATGCCTCCAAATGCTACAGCGCCGTGTGTCCGGCCAAATAGTGAACCTGAATAGGTGGTTAACGAGAATGGCAAATTTGCGGCACTCGTGTGAGTGGCGCCGCCATATTCGCCGCCCGCATTCTCTCTTTGCCCTCAATAGGGCGATCTCCATCGCCGATGGGGGAAAGATACGGGTTTGCACTACCCGAGCCATGGTCTAAGAAAGGCGAGGTCCTTTTCCGCCTCGGGGATTGATTCCGTTAGATGATTGTCCGGTACGAGCGTCCCTATTCCTACGCGGCCCATTGGGCGCGCCGCATCGCCCGCATCGCATTCATCGTTTTTCTGCTGTCGCTGCTGTCGCATCGTTTCGGTCCTCTGACGACGCCGCACTTTCTGGCGCTGGCGCTGATCGCCGGGGGCTTGGCTCTCCTTGGCGTCGTGCTGGCAACGATCGGGCTCACGCGCCTTTGGCAGGTGGCGGCGATCGGCGGCACCGCTTCCGTCTCGGCACTCTTCTACGCGGCGGTTCCGCTCGGGTTCCTCGGTTATGGGGCGGTGCAATACCTGACGCGACCGGCACTCTACGAGGTCAGTACCGATACCTTGACGCCGCCACCCTGGATCAGGACGCCGGCAACCGCGGAAAGCTGGCTCGGGCGCAAGCGTGCGGTGACGCGGGAAGACCGCGAGGCGCAGGTTGAAGCCTATCCGGGGCTTACCGGCCGGCGCTACGAAGGGGCGCTGGACCGCGTATTCCAAGGCGTGCGCAAGGTCGTCGAGCAGACGCGAATCGCCACCACTGCGGAGTTCGGCGCCGACAACGCGCGGGCGGATCTCGAAGACCTCGCCGTGCGACCCGAGGCAGGCGGGGAAGCGAATGCCGGCCCGAACGTCATCCCCGTCCCGACGGCGCGCCCCACGCAACTGGTCGACGACGGCATACCGGGACGGCGATCCAGCGACGTCGTCCTGCAAGGCGAATGGCGGAGCCTTGTCGTCGGTTTCCGATTCGACGTGCTGATCAGATTGCGCGAAGAGGCGGAAACGACCTTCGTCGATCTGCGCGTGGCCTCGCGCTACGGCCGCCATGACCTGGGCATGGGAGCGATGTTTGCCGAGGAGTTCCTGCGCGACCTCGACGCCGAGCTTCTGGGGATCGCGGGCGATTAGCAAGTGCGCGCGGTTTTGCGCCCCGAATTGCGCCTTTCAGCGATCGACCCAGCGTCACGCCAGCCGGTACGCGCTGGCGAGCGACGGCGGCCCCTCTGTTTCGACGCGCCCCTGCTCGATGAGGTCTTCGATGTGCGCCAGCAGCGAGAGCGCCGCAGCGCCATGCAGCCGCGGGTCGGTCGAGGCGTAGATCACCTTTACCATGTCGGCGATCTGCCGGTCGCCGGCGCGCAGGCGTTCGATCACCGCGCGCTCGCGCATCCTGCGATGCGCCTTCAACGCCCGCACGAAGGAGGCAGGCTCGTTGACCGGACCACCATGCCCGGGCAGGTAGAGCCGATCGTCGCGCTGGAGCAGCTTATCGAGGGAGGCCATGTAATCGGCCATGGCGCCATCCGGCGGCGCGACGATGCTTGTCGCCCAGGCCATCACATGATCGGCGGAAAAGAGGATCCCGGTCCCATCGAGCGCGAAGGCCATGTGGTTGGCCGTGTGCCCCGGCGTCGCTACCGCCGTCAGGCTCCAGCCGTCGCCTTCGACGCGTGCGCCGTCGCAAAGCGCGACATCGGGCGAGAAATCCATGTCCGAACTTTCGCCGAACGGATTGACCTCGCCGGCATGCAGCGGCCGGGCTGCCCGGTGCGGGCCTTCGCCCACAACCATTGCGCCGGTCGCCCGGGCAAGCCTGCCGACGAGCGGAGAGTGGTCGCGATGTGTGTGGCTGACGGCGATATGCGTCACTTCGCGACCTCTGAGTGCGTCCATCAGCGCATGGAAATGCGCGTCGTCCTCCGGGCCCGGATCGATCACCGCGACCGAGCGGCGGCCGACGATGTAGCTATTCGTGCCATGGAAGGTGAAGGGGCCGGGATTGTTGACGGTGATGCGCTCGACACCCTCGGCTACGCTCACCGCTTCGCCATGGGCGGGCTTGAAATCGAGGTCGAATTCCGGAGCTTGCATGTTCCTGGCTTCCCATCCACCTGCCGTGTCCCGTTTGCACGACCGCTCCCGGGGCAAGACCGGTTTCCCGGCCCGTCGGCGCGACCATAGGCCAAAGGCCACAGGGAGGGAACCATCCGTTGCTCGACCGACGTTGCGGCCCGAGCCTCAAAGGCATAAATCTGCGGGCGAAACGAAGTTAAGCATTGTGAGCGCGCACGAGCTTTGCTAATCAGGCGCTCGATTTGGCGAAGAGATTTCCCGCCAGTTTAGTTGGGGCGTAGCCAAGCGGTAAGGCAGCGGTTTTTGGTACCGCCATTCCCTGGTTCGAATCCAGGCGCCCCAGCCATACCCCCACACCCCCGCAAGCGTCGACAGTGAAGGAACTTCCATCCCGAATAAGGAGGAAGAAGAAGCTGCCTGTGATGAGCGTGGCAGGTCGCGGCTTCAGAATAAGCTGCAATAAGCGACCTTGTCTTCCGGGAATTCCCTGCCGATCTAAGACTGGACGACTATACTGGATGACCAGGTTTGAAATATATAAGTTATGTTGTCATCACCCATTCACTTCTGATGGGTTACTTTAAGGTGTATTTTATGATATGTTCATATATCAATATTCGTTATTGACATAAGTCAAATATAAATATACCAACCCCAGCCAGGGAATGGAGTGGAGTGGCTGAGGAGTGAATGCCATTATTTTTCAAACCGCATTGCTTTCTGTGACTGTATTGTTGTCTGCTTTCGCAACGTGGGCAGGACCATTCGGCATTGAACAAGGGCAGAGTAAGGACTCTCTGCGGATAGTCCATGAGCCTTCGCATTATGGCGTCTACAAGCTTTGTACCGTGCCCAGGCGTCACCCTGCTTTCGAAGTATATTCCGCAGAGATAAGCGAAACTGTCGGTGTTTGCCGCGTAAACGCCGGATCGGTGATGTTTACGGCGGATCGGCTCGGTACGAAGGTTCGGGCGAAGTTTGACGAGATAGTACGCGAACTCGAAGATATCTATGGCCAGGGGAAGGACTTCAAGTCTCTCAAGGAAGGTTCGCGCTGGAGCGAAAACCGCGACTGGGTAATGTCCGTAACGGAGAACGAGCGGACGTACCGGCGCGAGTGGTCCGTTGCATATGGATCGAGGCTTAAGGACGGAATAAGCCGAATAAATCTGGCGGTGCATGGTCTCGGCGAAGATGTATCCTTTATCGCCTTGGAATACGCCTTCGAAAACTACACCCAATGCTTGTCAGAGAAAGCGCAGAGTACTGCAAGCGCGCTCTGAGGCGCCCCGCAGTTCATCGCCGGCAATCGACTTCAGCCAGCGGGTTGGATATTCCGGCGAGCAATCTTATTGTTCCCCCCGATCTCCCGGGCTCGACCTGATCGCGCTCGGCAAACACATGAAGCGGTTGCGGAACAGGGACTGAAAATGACGAGCATGCGAATACTTCGTCGCGCTTGCGCGGCGGGCAATCTTTTCGGGGCGCCGAACCTTTCGGCCGGGGCATTGTTTCGCTTGCTTCTCGTCGCGTTTCTGGTGGCATTTTCATCAGTCGCCCTCGCTCAGGAGAGTGGAGCGCAGCCGGAAGCGGGCGCGGCAACCGGCGCCGAGGGGGCGAGCCAGGCGGATGCTGCGCCGGCATTGCCGCCGCAAGCCTTTCCGGAGGAACAGGCACGCATCGATGCCTGGCGGGCGACGCTGGAACGCGTGGAGCGTGGGCTCCAGGCCGAGCGCATCGACGACGTCACCCTCTCCGATCTGCGCAGGCAGCTCGGTACCATTCCCATGCATGCCGCCGGGCTCAAGGCGAAGCTGCAACCGCGACTGCAGGCGGTCAATCAACGTGTCGAGCAGTTGAAGCCTGCCGATGAGCAGGCCGCCCGCAGTCAGGCCGAAGCGATCAAGCTCGAACATGCGCAGCTCCAGGCGGAGGCGGCCGGTCTTCAGGGCATAGTGCAGCAGGCGGATTTCATCGCGCTGCGCGCACAGCAGAACATCGACATTATCGGAGAACGGCGGCGCGCCCTCTTCACGAGCTCTATCCTGCAGCGCTCGCAAAGCCTTGCCGATCCTTCCTTCTGGTTCGATCTGGCCGCCGCGACGCCGGAGACGCTCGCCAACCAGTCCGGCGTTGTCGGACACTGGTTCGGTGCCCTGATCGAGCGCACCGGCCGTTCGGCCGCAGGCGTTCTCGTCGTCGTCATAGGCTTCGCCGCCTTCCTTCTGTCGCCGGGCCGGCGCTGGCTGACCCGGCGCACGAGCCGCGACCCTTCGGTGCTTCACCCATCCGGGCTCGCCAGGGCGACCGCAGCAGCAGCCATCACGCTTGCCAATCTCCTGATCCCGGCCATCGCCTTCTTCGTGCTCTATCAGGCGATGTCCATTCTCGGTGTCCTGCCTGCAGATCTGGCGGCGGTCCTGAGGCCCGTGTTCTTCGGGCTGACCTTCGCGTCCTTCTTCTACGGCCTCTCCATCGCTGTACTCGCGCCCGAACGGCCGAGCTGGCGGCTCGTCGACGTCACCGACGCGGCGGCCGAGAAGTTGATTCCGGTCATCGTTGCGATGGCGGTGATCATCGCCGGCGGCCTTGCCCTCGATGCCTTCCTGAAGGCGACGCATGCGCCCTTGTCCTTCGCGGTCGCGGCACAAGGCCTCGGCGCCGTCGCGCTCGGCATCCTCGCCATGATCGCGCTCAGATTCGTCGCTCGCGAAGACGACGCCGAGAGCCAGCAGGGAGCGAGCTCAGCCTGGCGGCTCCTGATTCCGGTGACCTGGGCGGTCGCCGCTCTGACCGTCGTTGCACCGCTCGCAGGCTTTGTGGCCTTCGGCCGCTTCGCTGCGCTCCAGATCGTCTTCACGACGGCAGTCCTGATGAGCCTCGTGCTCTTGCTACGCCTTGCCGACGAGGCGATTTCCTACGGCTTTTCGGTACAGACCCGGATCGGCGGCTTCATGCGGCAGGCGATCGGGTTCAAGCCCAACACGATCAGCCAGATCGGCGTGATCCTCGCGGGCTTCGCGCGTCTGGTCGTGATCATGATTGCCATCATGGCCCTTCTTGCGCCCTGGGGCATCCAATCGGAGGACGTGGTCGGCACCTTCGCCTCCGCCTTTTTCGGTTTCGAGATCGGCGGCTTCTCGTTTTCGCCTTCGGCTATTCTCGGCGCGATCGTCGTCTTCATCATCGTAATCGTCGCGACGCGCGGCTTTCAGAGGTGGCTGGACGGCCGCCTCTTGCCGCAAACCAGCCTCGACGCCGGCCTCAGGACCTCGATCCATACGGGCGTCGGCTATGTCGGCGCGGCGATCGCGGGTCTCGTGGCCTTTTCCTATGCGGGTCTCAATCTTCAGAACGTCGCCATCGTTGCCAGCGCGCTGTCCGTCGGTATCGGTTTCGGCCTCCAGTCCATCGTCAACAACTTCGTCAGCGGGATCATCCTGCTCGCCGAACGGCCCTTCAAGGTCGGGGACCGCATCGAAGTCGGCCAGAACATGGGGATCGTCCAGCGCGTCAGCGTCAGGGCTACCCAGATCCAGACATTCGACAATGTGACCGTGATCGTACCCAATGCCGACCTGATCAGCGGCCAGGTGGTCAACTGGATGCATGGCGACTTCTCGGCGCGCCTGAAGATTCCGGTGGGGGTCTCCTATGATTCGGACCCGGAGCAGGTGAGGCGGGTGCTGCTGGAAATCGCCATGGACAATCCGCGCGTCTTGAAAATTCCGGAGCCTTTCGTTTCGTTCACCGATTTCGGAGCCGATGCCCTGCAGTTCACCTTGTTCTGCCACGTTGGCAACATCAACGCCGATGCGGGCGCGGCGAGCGATATGCGTTTCGAAATCGCCAGGCGCTTCCGCGAGGAAAACATCGAAATGCCCTTTGGCCAGCGCGAAATCCATCTTCGCGATCTCGCCAGCATCGAAGGGCTGGTCCGCGAGCTGTTCGATGGCCGAGCCGCGACGTCGGCCCCAGCATCTTCTCAGCCGGGGCAAACGCGCGCGAAGCGCCGGAAGAGTGCCGCCGAGGCCGCCGGCGAATGAGTATGAAAGGCCGTTCCGGATGACGAAGTTGGCCCGCTGGCTTGCGGCTGCGGGCCGGGGGTATCCGGGGCGGATCGGGCTGCCTATTCCGCCTTTGCGCCGCCCAGAAACTCCTCGCACCAGGTCGGGCCGTTCGGACGCTTGCGGTCGCCGACGATCCGGATCGCGCGGATGACGTAGTCGGAGGAGACGGTGAGCTGAACGGAGCAGCTCAGATATTCCGTGCGCGGGGCCGAGATGCGCTTGCCGCGTTTGCCGTCGGCGGTCTTTTCGTATTCTGCCGCGATCTTGCGCGTCTTGTAACCGCCCTTCCAGCTATAGACGGTGTCGCCGCCCGCTTCGACGTCGGAAATGGGGGGGCCGAACTGGGCGAAGAATGGCCCCGCCGGCTGGCCGAGCCAGCGTGCCTCGACCGCATTTCTCGTGATCCCGGTCGTCGTCGTGCAGCCGGCAAGAAGCAGCCCGAGGGCGCCCGCCGTCATCATGCGGAAATTCATGTGTCTGTCCCTTAGATATGTCCTGAAACCTGCGGCGCGGAAGGGCCGGAATCCCCCGGTTTTCCTTGCGGTCCGCCGAGGCTCTAGCGCTAAAAGCCGTGAAAGAAAATCGGCTCGGAGCATTGCCGCCGAGGAAATTGGAGAGCGTTGCAGAAACGCCCTATTCCCCCATGAGACGGGGCATGCCGGCGGCCGGATTATTTTGACCCTTAGCGCGGTCTTTTTTGCGATAGGCGCTTGTGAAATCAAAAATGCTGTTCTATAGAGGCGCCGCTGGTCACGGAGTGTAGCGCAGTCTGGTAGCGCACCACGTTCGGGACGTGGGGGTCGAGTGTTCGAATCACTCCACTCCGACCAGCTGAAACAATCCCCCGATTATTGTTGTTGTTCGGTCCGGCTTCTTAGCCGGGTGACGCGCGGCCTCAGGTCTTGATCGCGATAAGCGATAGGCCCCCGCCAACCGGACGGTGCGGGTCCGGCGTAGCCTTTGCCACGCTTTTATTGTTCACAGGGAAACGGGTTGTTCTCGAATCTCCGTCTTATCGGAGTGAACAATCGGCGCGAATATGCTTCAAAGTGCAAACCCGTGAGGCAGCGATGTCGAAGGAACCTATCTTCACTCTACGTGAATTTGTCGTCTGGGCAGCCATTCTCGGCAGTGTGGTCGGCTATCAGCTTTGGAATCATGCCGATCGGCAGCCGCTAACGATCGATCTCGCGACGATCGAGCCGCGCGCCTGAACGCCTTATTGCGCCAAATCGTCGAGATCCACGGAGAGAGCTTCGGCAATCTTCTTCATGGTTGAAAGACTTCCGTCCTTCTTCCCGCTCTCGATTTCGGAGAGATAGGGAGCGCTGATCCTGGCCTTCTTGGCCAATTCTCGAGCGGCCATGCCGCGATGGGAGCGCCAGACCTTGACCGCGTTCTCGCCAGCCAGAAGACGGTTGACGACCTCGGCCGGCACGAGCTCGTCGCGGCCAGCGGCGATATCGGCCTTCACCTTGTCGGCCTGCGCGATATCGGCCCTATCGAGCAAATCTTCATATTCAGCAATGGGAAGGACGACCAGGGTTTCGCCACCCGGGGTGGTAATGGTCTGCATAACGGACTCCTATTCGTAGACGCTGCCGCGAGAGCCGATCTTGATGATGTCGAGGACAACACCTTGATCGTCCATGATAACCCGCCAATCGCCAACACGGAGGCGAATGTAAGGTGAGCCGGTCAGCGGCTTGACGTTGTTCCCAAGAGACTTTGGATCGCTCGCATACTGTTCGATCTTCGATACAATGCGCTTCGCATCATTTGCCGCGAGGCGGCGGAGCAGCTTCACCGACGATTTGCTGTAAACGATCTTCTTCATGCTGGAAGTTAGCATACGGAGAACAAATGGCAATGGAAAATTAGCTTACGGAAAATAAGTCTGGGTACCAATTCCGAAACGATCAGGGGCGGCACGGTGCAACGCACGCGTTTTTTGGACCGGCCTGTCGAAAGCTGCGCAGCAAAAAGGGGCCTGACGGCCCCTCTGCTCATCGATGACTCTGTCAGGTCACCCGTCAATCGCGTCTATGATGTTGACCGCCTTGCCGGCCGTGACACGACGCACCTCCACGTCTTCGCGGCGGCTTGCAAAGAGCTCCGTTGCCATGAACTGATCGGCGAGATCGGCCGGCAGAGACAGGATCACACGGCTCTCCTCGGCATGGATGCCCCCGAGCGCGGCGCGCTTGGCGGTGATCATGCCGCCGGCCACCGTGTTGTTGGTGTCGGGGTCGATCAGGATGAAGGCGCCGGTCGTGCGGTTCTGCTCATAGGTGTCGAAGATCGCCTGTTCGTCGAAGGCGAGGTGCACCTTGCCGATCGCATTCATCGGCAATTCGTCTGCGTGGTTCCACTTGCCGCTCTTGAGTTCGAGCTGACTGACCGGCTGCACCTGCACGCGCTGGCGGCGGCTGCCGGACTTCAGCCAGTAGCGCTTGCCCGGCTGGATGCCTTCCGGCTGCAGCGCCACGAGTTGCGCATCGAAGGCGAGCCCGGTCATCGGCTGGCTGTCGATCGAGGCGATCACGTCGCCGCGGGAAACGTCCACCTGGCGGTCGAGCACCAGCGTGATCGCGTCGCCGGCAACCGCCGCATTGCGCACGAGATCGAAGGTGACGATCTTGCTCACATTGGCGACCATGCCGGACGGCAGGATGACGACGGAGTCCCCCGGCTTCACCGAGCCGCCGGCGACCGTGCCCTGATAACCGCGGAAGCTTTCTCCCGGGCGCGATACGCGCTGCACCGGCAGGCGGAAGCCGACGGTCTGGGCGGAGCGGGTCGTGGCAAGCTCCAGAACCTCGATCAGCGTCGGGCCGTCATACCAGGGCATGGAAGCGCGGCCGTCATAGACGACGTTCTCGCCCTTGAGCGCCGAGACCGGAATTGCGGTGACCTGGCGGACTCCGAGCGAAAGGGCCAGTTCCCGGAACTCGTGCGAGATCTGATCGAAGCGGGCGCGGTCGTAGTTCGTCAGGTCGATCTTGTTGACGGCGAGCACGAACTGGCGGATGCCCATCAGCGTCGCGATCGTAGCGTGGCGGCGGGTCTGCTCCAAAAGGCCGACACGTGCGTCGACGAGCAGCACGGCGAGATCGGCGGTCGAAGCGCCGGTCGCCATATTGCGCGTATATTGCTCGTGGCCGGGCGTGTCGGCGACGATGAAGGAGCGCTTGTCGGTCGCGAAATAGCGATAGGCGACATCGATGGTGATGCCCTGTTCCCGCTCGGCCTGAAGGCCGTCGAGCAGGAGAGCGAAATCCGGGAGGCCGAGATCGTTCTGCTTGCCGCTGGAATCGCGCTGAAGGCTTGCCGCCTGGTCTTCCTTGACCGCCTTGGTGTCCCAAAGCAGCCGGCCGATCAGCGTCGATTTGCCGTCATCGACGCTGCCGCAGGTGATGAGGCGAAGGGGGCGCGTGTCGCGCACGACCCGCGCAGTCTCCTGCACCGGGAGGGATACGACGGTTTGGTCCAGGGCTGCGTTCGCTGCTGCCGGTGCGGTCATCAGAAATATCCTTCGCGTTTCTTCTTTTCCATCGAACCGGCCTGGTCGCGGTCGATCGCGCGGCCCTGACGTTCGGAGACGGTCGCGGTTTCAAGTTCGGCAATGATGTCGTCGAGCGTGTCGGCTTCGGAGCGGATCGCACCCGTGAGCGGGAAGCAGCCGAGCGTGCGGAAGCGGATGACTTCCTCGCGCTTGACCTCGCCGGGAAGCAGCTCGAGACGAGGATCCTCGGCGAGGATCAGCATGCCGTCGCGCTCTACGACGGGGCGCTTCTTGGCGAAATAGAGCGGCACGATCGGGATATCTTCCGCCTGGATGTAGCGCCAGATGTCGACCTCGGTCCAGTTGGACAGAGGGAAGGCGCGGACGCTCTCGCCCTTGCGGATCATGCCGTTATAGACGTTCCACAGTTCCGGGCGCTGGTTGCGCGGATCCCAGCGATGATCCGGCGTGCGGAAGGAATAGATGCGCTCCTTGGCACGGCTTGCCTCCTCGTCACGGCGCGCGCCGCCGAATGCGGCGTCGTACTGGCCAGCGTCGAGCGCCTGGCGCAACGCTTCGGTCTTCATGATGTCGGTATAGAGCGCCGAACCGTGCGTGAACGGCGTGACGTTCTCGGCTGCGCCGCGCGGATT
Organism: Ensifer sp. D2-11; assembly: GCF_054161295.1. Classification (NCBI taxonomy): domain Bacteria; kingdom Pseudomonadati; phylum Pseudomonadota; class Alphaproteobacteria; order Hyphomicrobiales; family Rhizobiaceae; genus Ensifer; species Ensifer sp. D2-11. The sequence continues at coordinate 2,252,566 of NZ_CP096433.1, read as the reverse complement.
GGTGTGGGCAACGAGGTCGAGATCGTATTTCGCGACCATCTCGTCACGGAATGCGATCATCTCGCGGAACTTCCAGCCGGTGTCGACATGCAGGAGCGGGAAGGGGATGCGGCCGGGATAGAAGGCCTTGCGGGCAAGATGCAGCAGGACCGACGAATCCTTGCCGATCGAGTAGAGCATCACCGGGCGCTCGAATTCGGCCGCGACCTCGCGGAAGATGTGAATCGCTTCGTTCTCGAGCGCCTTCAGATGCGGATCGAGCGGCGGTTTCGTGCTCTGCGGATTGTGCAGTTCCGTTTCCGGAAGAGTATGGGGCATTGCTGACTCCGGGGAAGATCGTGGTCTTCGGGTGCGGCGCGTGGCGCTCAGGCCGCGTTGCTGGCGTTGGGGATGATCGAGGAAGCCGCTTCCGGCACATGCAGGCCGCATTCGCGCTTCTCGTCGTTCTCCCACCACCAGCGGCCGGCGCGCTCCGGCTCGCCGGGCTTGATGGCACGGGTGCAGGGCTCGCAACCGATCGACGGATAGCCGCGACTATGCAGCGGGTTGACGGGAATGCCCTCTGCCGCGACATGGGCCTGGATCGTCTCGATGCCCCAGTCGGCGAGCGGATTGATCTTGATGAGTCCGCGCTCGACGTCGGCTTCAGCGAAAGGGGTCGTGGCACGGTTGCCCGACTGCCCGCGGCGCAGGCCCGTGATCCAATAGCTTGCCCCGTCGAGCGCGCGCGCAAGCGGCTTCAGCTTGCGCACGCCGCAACAGGCATGCCGGGCTTCCACGCTTTCGTAGAACCCGTTCATGCCGTATTGCGCCACATAGGCGTCGATGTCGGCTTTCTCAGGATAATAGCGCTTGATGAGGATGTCATAGGTTTCCTCGGTCTGGTCGATCAGCGCCACCGTCTCGTTGAAGAGGCGGCCCGTCTTCAGCGTCGCGACTTCGATGTCGAGACGGTTGCTGCCGATCGCGGCGGTAATGACCTGGTCCTCGATGCCGAGCGACGTGGTAAAGACCGCGCGGCCTTCAAGCCCGGCAATGAGCGCCAGCCGGCCGGCGAGATCCAGACTTTCGAGCTTGTCGTTGAGGGCCTTCGCCTCCGCATCGAGGGCCATCACGTCTGCTTCGAGGGCCACCGCTTCTGCTTTGAGGGATTGCGTCGTCATGGCTGCATCCTGTTGCAATTTGCACGGAATATGGCAGCCGCTGGTGTCAATGGACAGAAAAACGGATTTCTATTGCTCAAGGATCAGAGCAAATATCTCTCTGATCCATAAAGTTCTAAGAAAACCTAGTAATCCAGTAGATTATTGTCTTACGATTAAACCCGCCAGGCTGTCTTCGCGTGCGGTGTTGCCGTTCAACAATCGTTGAATGCTCTGTCCATCTGCTTCGCGTGCTCCACTTTCAGACTGACCCCGCGAGCCCACGAAAGGAGACAAGACATGGCAAAATCCTTGCCGTCCCGCATATTCGCTGGAGTGGCTTTCGGCCTGCTTCTGGTGACGGGCGCCTATGCGCATCACGGCTGGTCCTGGGCGGAGGCCGATCAGGTCGAGCTTTCAGGGACGATACGCGAGATCTCCATGGCACCGCCGCATCCGACCCTTCAGGTCGAGACGCGGAATGACGGCACCTGGCGTGTCGAACTCGGCAACCCGCGGCTCACCGAGCGTTCGGGCTTTGTGGAAGGGGCAGCCAAGGCCGGCGATCCGATCGTCGTGCTCGGCAACCGCTCGCTCGACCGGAACGAGAAGAGGATGAAGGCCGTGCGGATCACAGTCGCCGGAAAGGTCTATGACATCTATCCGGAGCGCATTCGGACGAATTGATGGAGGAGGCGCTGACGTGGATCGGGGCGTTGCCCTTCGCCGTGGCGATACGGCGCTCCGCGGTGCTCTACATCTTCGTGAACGCCGCCCACATACTCTCGATCGGGATAATCGTCGGCTCGATCCTGCCGCTCGACCTGCGGCTGCTCGGCTTCTTCCGCAGCGTGCCGGTCGCAGTGGTCGGACCCTATCTTTCACGCGCGGCGGCAATCGGCGTAGCGTTGGCCATCGCCACCGGTTTCTGTCTCTTCAGCGTGCGCCCGGTTGAATATGCCGCCAACCCCGCCTTCCTGACGAAGATGATGCTGCTCGCGCTCGGCGTACTCAACGCGGCCATATTGCACCTGACCCCGCAATGGCGCGACGCCGTCAAAGGCGGGCCGCTCTCCCCGAGGGTCCGCCTTTCCGCGCTGCTTTCCATGTCGATCTGGACCGGCGCGGTCCTTGCCGGGCGCTGGATCGGTTTCCTCTCGGAATAAGTTACCTGTCGCTCACCGCCCAGCGCGGATTGATCCACGGCTCCTGGTTCGAGCGGGCGAGCGGCTGTCTGCCGAGGATATGATCGGCGGACTTCTCGCCGGTCATGATCGAGGGGGCGTTCAGGTTGCCATAGGTGATGTGCGGGAAGATCGAGGAGTCGGCGACACGAAGCCCGTCGACGCCGATAACCCGAGTTTCGGGATCGACCACGGCCATCGGGTCGTCCTTCGCACCCATCTTGCATGTGCCGCAGGGATGATAGGCGCTTTCGAGATGCTCGCGCAGGAACCCGTCGATCTCCTCGTCCGTCTGCACCTTTTCGCCGGGCTGGATTTCGGGGCCGCGATAGAGGTCGAAAGCCTTCTGCCCGAAAATCTCGCGCGTGAGCCGCACGCAATGGCGGAACTTCTCCCAGTCCTCCGGATGGCTCATATAGTTGAAGCGGATCACCGGGTCGGCCTTCGGGTCGGAGGAGCGGAGCGAGACGTTGCCGCGCGACTTCGACAGGTTGTAGCCGACATGCACCTGGAAGCCGTGCGACTTCGCCGCCGCCTTGCCGTCATAGCTGATCGCCACCGGCAGGAAGTGGTATTGGATGTCCGGCTGCTTCACGCCGGGTGCGGAGCGCAGGAAGGCGCAGGACTCGAACTGGTTGGAAATGCCGAGGCCTCTTTTGAAGAAGAGCCATTGCGCACCGGCGACGCCCTGCCAGAACCATGGCAGCCAGGAATAGAGTGAAACCGGCTTCGTGCTCACCTGCTGGAAATAGAATTCCATGTGGTCCTGCAGGTTCTGGCCGACGCCGGGCCGGTCGACCTTCACGTCAATTCCCATCTCCCTGAGGTGCGCAGCCGGGCCGATGCCGGACAGCATCAGCAGCTTCGGCGAATTGAACGAAGAGGCGGAGACGATCACTTCGCGATTGGCCTTCACCACCTCGATCCGTCCGCCCCGCTCGATCTCCACGCCCGTCGCCCGGCCGTTCTCGATGACGATCTTGCGGGCGAAGCAACGGATGAGCTCGACATTCGGACGTTTGAGCGCCGGCCTCAGATAGGCGGAAGCGGCCGACCAGCGGCGGCCCCGCCATGTCGTCTGCTCCATCAGCCCGAAGCCCTCCTGCTTCGAGCCGTTATAATCCTCGGTGACTTCGAAGCCGGCCTCTTTTCCCGCTTCGATGAAGGCGTGAAACAGGGGATTCTTGACTGGGCCGCGCTGGACGTGCAGCGGCCCGTCGGTACCGCGCCAGCCCTCTTCGCCGCCATGCGAATGCTCCATCCGCTTGTAATAGGGCAGCACGTCCGCATAGGCCCAGCCCTGCGCACCGAGTTCCTCCCAGCGGTTGAAGTCTTCCGAGTGGCCGCGGACATAGACCATGCCGTTGATCGAGGAGGAGCCGCCGATCACCTTGCCGCGCGGCGCGGTGATGCGCCGGTTGTTGAGGTTCGGCTCGGGTTCGGAGAGATAGCCCCAATTATAGCGGTTCATGCTCATCGGCCAGGCAAGCGCTGCCGGCATCTGGATGAACGGACCGACATCCGAACCGCCGAACTCGAGCACGATGACCGAATTCCTGCCGTCTTCCGACAGGCGATAGGCGAGCGCCGAGCCCGCCGAGCCGGAACCGATGATGACGAAATCTGCCTGCATTCTCGCTGCTTTCTTTTTTGGATGCACTCGGCATGCCCCTCATCCGGCTGCCGCAACCTTCTCCCCGCTCGCGGGGAGAAGGACACGCGGCGCCCGCGCAGTCCCTCTGCCGCCGGCGCGGAAGCTCACCGCCTCCGGTCCCCTCTCCCCGCGAGCGGCGAGAGGGTTAATCCTCGGGTTAAACCCGAGGAGAGGGGCAAGCGCCAACTTTCAATACGGCGCCTCGACCGGCCCCATGCCGACATAGACGGTCTTGAGCTCGGTATAGTGGTTGAGCGCCGCGACCGAATTCTCCCGCCCGAAACCCGATTGCTTGGACCCGCCAAAGGGGATCTCTACCGGGCAGAGATTGTAGGTGTTGATCCAGAGCGTGCCGGCTTCGAGCCGGTCGGCGACCCGGTGGGCGCGGGTGAGGTCCGCGGTGAAGACGCCGGCCGAAAGGCCGAATTCGGTGGCGTTGGCGCGTGCGATGACTTCCACCTCGTCGTCGAAGTCGAGCACGCACATGACCGGTCCGAAGATTTCTTCGCGCGCGATCGTCATCCCGTCGGTGACGTCGGCGAAGACGGTCGGCTGGATATAGGTGCCTTCGCCGCTCACATTATTGGGAATGCCGCCGCCGGTGACGAGGCGGGCGCCTTCCGCCTTGCCCTTCCCGATATAGGAGAAGACCTTGTCGCGTTGCGCCGCCGAGATCATCGGACCGAGCTGCGTCGCCTCGTCCAGGGGGTCGCCGATGACGATGGCTTCGGTGCGTTCCTTGAGGCGGGCGAGGAAAGGCTCCTTGATCTTCCTTTGCACGAAGACGCGCGTGCCGTTGGAGCAGACCTGGCCGGTCGAATAGAAATTGCCGAGCATGGCGCCGCCGATCGCGCTTTCGAGATCGGCATCGTCGAAGACGATCAGCGGCGACTTGCCGCCGAGCTCCATGGTGACGTGCTTGAGTTCGGCCGCGGCGGCGCCCGCGACTTTTTTGCCCGTCGGCACGGAGCCGGTGAGCGACACCTTGGCGACGTCCGGATGGTTGACGAGGAGCGGGCCCGTCGCGCGGTCGCCCTGGATGACGTTGAACAGGCCCTTCGGCAGACCCGCTTCGATAAGGATTTCGGCGATCTTAAGTGCGCCGAGCGGGGTGTTTTCCGAAGGCTTGAACACCATCGCATTGCCGGCGACGAGCGCAGGCGCACCCTTCCAGCAGGCGATCTGCTGCGGATAGTTCCAGGCGCCGATGCCGACGCAGACGCCGAGCGGCACCCGCTTCGTATAGGCGAAGTCGCCGCCGAGCGGGATATAATCGCCGTTGAGTGCGGCGGGCGCGACGCCGCCGAAGAATTCGAAACTGTCGGCGCCGGACGTCGGGTCGGCGACGATGGTTTCCTGGATCGGCTTGCCGGTGTCGAGCGTTTCGAGTTCGGAAAGCTCGCGGTTGCGCTGGCGCATGATCTCGGCGGCCCGCTTCAGGATGCGGCCGCGCGCCGTCGGGCTCATCGCCGCCCATTCCGGCTGCGCGCGCTTGGCCGCGGCGATCGCCTTCTCGACGATCCCAGGCGTTGCGGCATGGAGCCGGGCGATGACTTCGCCGGTCGCCGGATAGATGCTCTCGATCACCGTGCCGGCGGCGTCCTCGACATATTCGCCGTCGATGAAGTGCGAGGCTTTCGGTTGGGCTCTCATCTCATTCTCCTCGCGGATAGCGTTTGGATTCCTCGAGAGTGTCGAGGTTCATGTGGTTGCGCATGTAGCGCTCCGATGCCTTTTGCAGCGGCTGGTGGTCCCAGGGGTAGTAGGCGCCGTTGCGAAGCGCTTCGTAGACCACCCAGCGCCGTGCCTGGCTCTCACGCACGGCAGCGTCGAAGGCTTCCATGTCCCAATGCGCCGCGCGCATGTCGCGGAATGCCGTGAGCGTCGCCTGATCGACGGGCCCGCGCGGATTCTCCGCGAGGTTCGTAAGCTCCAGCGGATCTGCCTCGAGATCGAAGAGCTGCTCCGGATCGAGCGCGCAGTAGACATATTTCCACTTGCCCTCGCGGATGGAGACCAGCGGCGCATAGGAGGCCTCGGCCGCGTATTCCATCAGCACCGGCTCCGTGCGTTCGACGCCGTTGACCATCGGCACGAGGCTGACGCCATCGGTCCAGGGCTTCACTTCCTCGAGCGAAATGCCGGCGAGGTCCGCAAGCGTCGGCGTCACGTCGAGATTGGAGGTCGGCGTCAGATGCAGGCCGGGTGCGATACCCGGGCCGGCAAGCATCAGCGGCACGCGCGCCGAGCCTTCGAAGAAGTTCATCTTGAACCAGAGGCCGCGCTCGCCGAGCATGTCGCCGTGGTCGGAACAGAAGAGGATGAGCGTATCGTCGAGCATCCGCGTCCGCGTGAGCGTGTCGATCAGCTCGCCCACCTTCTCGTCGAGATAGGAGATATTGGCGAAATAGGCGCGGCGCGAGCGGCGGACATTCTCCTCGGTCACGTCGAAATTCCGGTAGTCGCAGGAGAGCATGATGCGTTGCGAATGCGGGTCCTGCTTGTCGAGGGGGATGGCGCCGACCTCGGGCGTGAGGTGCTCGCAACCCTCGTAGAGATCCCAGAATTTCCGCCGCGCGACATAGGGGTCGTGCGGGTGGGTGAAGGAGACGGTGAGGCACCAGGGACGCCGGCTCTCGTCGTCGTTTTCCCGCGAAAGCTGGTAGAGCTTCTGGTTTGCGAGGAAGGCCACCTCGTCGTCATATTCCATCTGGTTGGTGATTTCGGCGACCCCGGCGCCGGTGACGGAGCCGAGATTGTGATACCACCAGTCGATCCGCTCGCCCGGCTTGCGGTAATCCGGCGTCCAGCCGAAATCGGCGGGATAGATGTCGGTCGTCAGCCGCTCCTCGAAGCCGTGCAACTGGTCCGGCCCGACGAAATGCATCTTGCCGGAAAGCGCGGTGTAGTAGCCGGCCCGGCGCAGATGATGTGCATAGGTCGGGATCGACGACTGGTATTCGGCAGCATTGTCGTAGACCCGGGTGCGGCTCGGCAATTGCCCGGCCATGAAGGATGCGCGGGCAGGGGCACACAGGGGCGACGAGGTGTAGTTGTTGCGGAAACGCGCCGACCGCTTGGCCAGCGCCTTCAGGTTGGGCGCATGCAGGAAGTCTGCAGGCCCGTCCGGAAAGAGCTTTCCGTTCAACTGGTCCACCATGATGATCAGAATGTTGGGCTTACCGGTGGTCACTGGTCGGTTCCTCGATGGTTCGAATTCTTGCTCGCCTTGCTTGGTTCAGGTTGGAGGTTGCCCCTCATCCGGCTGCCGCCACCTTCTCCCCGCCGGCGGGGAGAAGGGACATGCGGCGCTGCCGAAGTTCCCTCTCCCCGCGTGCGGGGAGAGGGTTAGTCCTCGGGTTTAACCCGAGGAGAGGGGTATTTCCCGTCACCATTCGCCCGTAAATGCGCATTCACATAATCTTCCGTGAGCGCGACCGATGCTTCGATGCTGATCGGCGCCGACTTCAAACTTTGCCGGATGTAGAGCCCGTCGATCATCGCAGCCGCGCCTTCGGCGATGCGCTCCGCGTCGTCCGCCGGGCAGAGCGCTCTCAGGCCCACAAGCAGATTGGAGCGCAGCCGCCGTGCATAGATCACGAGCAGCCGCCGCACCTCCTCCGACCGTTGCGCCTCCGAATAGAAGGCGAGCCAGGCGGCGACCGTCTCCGGCGCGAACTGATCGGCGCGGAAGCTCACGCGGATCAACGCGCTCACCCTTTCGCGCGGCGTCGCCGCCGCTTTCATTGCTGCGACGGCGTCGTCGCGCAATTTGCCCAGGAGGCTGCGGATCGTGGCGATCAGCAACTGCTCCTTGCTGCCGAAATAGTGATGCGCGAGCGCGGGTGAGACGCCGGCCGTCCGCGCGATCTCCGACATGGTCACCGCGAGCGTACCCTGATCGCCGATCACGCGCAGCGCCGCATCGACCAGCGCCTTGCGGCGCACCGGCTCCATTCCGACCTTCGGCATCTTCGAACTCCTCAGATGCCAGCTTATTTTTGATTGATCCATCAATCAATAAAAAAATCTGCGCTTTTCTCTTTCTTTTTGCTTGGAAATCCGGCTCAATCAGCGGGAGGCGTCCATGCGCATCGGCATGACTGGAGGTTGAAATGGTTCACGCGTCCGATCCATCCGGCAGAGAGGCCATTGCCGGAAAATGGGGGTGGTTCGTCGCACTCGGCGTGCTTCTGATCATGTGCGGCGGCATCGCCTTCGGAAACCTGCTGATGGCGACAGTCGCCTCCGTCTATTACGTCGGTCTCATCATGCTGATCGGCGGCCTGCTCAATCTCGCCCATGCCTTTCAGGTCAAAAGCTGGGGGAGTGTCCTTTACTGGATATTGAGCGGCGCCTTCTACGCCGCAGCGGGCCTGTTCGCCTTCATCAATCCTGTCCTCGCCTCCTCCGTGCTGACGTTTCTGCTGGCCCTGGCGCTGATCGCCGCCGGTTGCTCCCGCATCTGGGTAGGGTTCAGGCTTCGGCCGCTCGGCGGCTGGGGGTGGATGGTCATCGGCGGCCTCGTGACGCTGCTAGCCGGCCTCATCATCGCCGCCGGCTGGCCGGTCGACAGTCTCTGGATACTGGGTCTTTTCCTGGCGGTCGATCTCGTCATGCAGGGGCTGGCCTCGATCGCCTTCGGGGTTCTTGCGAGGGGCTGAGCAGGCCTTTTCCGAAGCTTCATCAAACTTTCACATTCGCGAAAGATTTCGTTGACGCCTTGCTCCGATGCTGGCGCGCGTTTGTGTGTCCTATCCCTGGAGCCCGGCATGTCGGCCGCCCCCGCAGAAATCCTGTCGCTTCGCCGTTTCGGCGACGACCAAATCGTGACGCTTGCCAAACTCGTCATCGAAAATGCCCTCCAGCCGATCGTGGAAGCGACGACCGGGGCGGTGTTCGGCTATGAATCCCTCATGCGCGGGTTCGAGCGCCTGGGCTTCGCCTCGCCGGTCGAGTTGCTCGACAAGGCCGAGGCCGCCGGGCAGTTGCTCGCGCTCGAGCACCTGATCAACAGCCGCGCCGTCGCCGCCTTTGCCACGCTCCCGGACTTTTCGGCGCGCACGCTCTTTCTCAATTTCGATGCGAGGCTCATCGGCGGCGAGGGGGACATTGTCGAACGCCTCGTCAGCCACTTGAAGCGCGCGAATATCGCTCCTTCCTCGCTTTGCTTCGAACTGTCGGAACGCTTCGACAGCAGCAAGATGCCGGACTTCCCGGTGCTCGTGCGGCAACTGCGGCTCGCGGGCTTCAAGCTGGCGATCGACGATTTCGGCGCCGGGTTCAGCGGCTTGAAACTGCTCTGCGATCAGCCGGTAGACTATGTGAAGATCGACCGGCATTTCGTTTCCGAGATCGACAAGGATGCGCGCAAGCGCCACCTTGTCCGCCACACGGTCAATATGGCCCATGCTCTCGGGACGCGGGTGATCGCCGAGGGTGTGGAGACGGAGGCGGAGTTTCTCGTCTGCCGCGACCTCGGTTGCGATCTGATGCAGGGCTATTTCATCGCGCGGCCGACGACGCATATCATGGAACTTCAGGCCGTCTATCCGCATCTCGAACCGACGAGCGGCACCCGGCGGCCCTCTTCGACGCTGGACAGCATCCTGATCCGGAAGGAGATCGAGCAGCTTCCGGCGGTGCGGGAGAGCGACGACCTCGATTCCGTGTTCCACCTTTTCCGGCTCAATCCGCGCCAGGCCTTCTTTCCGGTACTGAATGCCAATGGCGAACCGCGTGGCATCCTGCACGAGTACCACGTCAAGGAGATGATCTATCATCCCTTCGGTCGCGACCTCCTGAAGAACCGCCTCTATCAGCGGCGCATCTCGCATTTCGTCACGCCCGCGCCGATCGCCGATCTCGACACGCCCGCCGACGAGATGCTCAAGATCTTCGCCGGTATGGACGGGAGCGACTGCGTCATGCTGACGGAGAACATGCGCTATGCCGGCATTCTCTCCGCTTCGTCGCTCCTGAAGATCATCAACGAGAAGCAGTTGAAGATGGCCCAGGAGCAGAATCCGTTGACGGGCCTCCCCGGCAATCGGGCGATCCGCGATTATGTCCAGAACGCGATCCTGGACGGCGATCAGGCACGCTACTTCTGCTATTGCGACTTCGACGATTTCAAGCCCTTCAACGATACATATGGTTTCCAGAAGGGGGATCTCGCGATCACCCTGTTCGCGGCGCTCCTGCGGCGCCACTTCATCGGCGAAGAAAAATTCCTTGGTCACGTCGGAGGCGACGATTTCTTCATCGGCATCGACGGCTGTACCGAGGAGGATATCCGGGGCGTCCTTTCACGCCTGATCGATGACTTCCGCTCGGACGTCCGCCAGCTCTATTCGCCCGAGCATCTGTCGGCGGGACGGATCAGCGGATATGGCCGCGACGGCCTCACGAAGGCTTTCCCACTGATGCGCTGTTCGATTGCGGTACTTGTGCTTCCCGAAGGCCTTGTCCTCTCGGACGGCCAGACCGTGAGCAAGCGGATCGCGGAGATAAAGGCGCGCGCCAAGGCGAGCGAAGAAGGTCTCGTCATGGAGCCCCTCGACCGCGCCTGAGTAGCGATGCAAGGCGACCTTTCCCGAGCGGCAGGAGGGCTATAGGTATAGGCGGAACCGTTTTGCGAGGATGCCGTCATGACCCTTCCGACAGAAATGACCTACGTCGATCTGCCTGGCCCCGGAGGGCCGGAGAATATGGTGCTGGCGCGAGGGCCGCTGCCTGAGGTCCGGCCCGGCGACATTCTGATCCGCGTCGAAGCTTTCGGCATCAATCGGCCGGACGTCCTGCAGCGCAAGGGAGACTACCCGCTGCCCGCTGGGGCGAGCCCCATCCTCGGGCTCGAAGTTGCAGGCGAAGTGGTTGCCCTCGGCGAGGAAGCGGCCGGCTTCTCGACCGGCGACAAGGTCTGCGCTCTCGCCAATGGCGGCGCTTACGCGGAATATTGCGCCGTTCCCGCCACGCAGGCCCTTCGCTGGCCCGAGGGCTACGATGCCGCAAAGGCGGCAGCCCTGCCGGAGACTTTCTTCACGGTCTGGGCCAACGTCTTCGACATGGCCCGCCTGAAGTCCGGCGAAACATTCCTCGTCCATGGAGGATCGAGCGGTATCGGCACGACCGCGATCCAGCTTGCGAGGGCCTTCGGTGCGGAGGTCTTCGCGACCGCCGGCAACGCTGCGAAGTGCGAGGCCTGCGAAGCACTCGGGGCGAAACGTGCGATCAATTATCGCGAGGAGGATTTCAAGGCTGTCGTGCTGCAAGAGACCGGCGGCCGCGGGGTCGACGTCATTCTCGACATGGTGGGCGGGCGCTACTTCGATCGCAACATCGGCAGCCTCGCCAAGGACGGGCGCCTGTCGATCATCGCTTTCCTTGGCGGCGCCCGGGTGGACGGCGCCAACATTGCGCCAATTCTCATGAAGCGCCTGCAGGTAATGGGCTCGCTGCTCCGGCCGCGCACCGCCGCCGAGAAGCAGGCGATCCGCGACGGGCTTGCGGAAAAGGTCTGGCCGCTGCTGGAAGGGGGCGAAGTTGCACCGGTCATCCAGGCGGTCCTGCCCTTCGCCGAGATTGCCGGCGCCCATCGGCTGATGGAGGAGGGCGATCATATCGGCAAGATCGTGATGCGGATCGGGTAGCAAAAAACAATAAGACGATGGTCGGCCTTGTATTGGCGCAAAGATCGCTTACGTTGAGATCAACGTCAACGAACAGAAAGGAAGGTGATCCAATGTCTAATGAGATTTCGGACCTCGTAATGGACATGGGAGAGGTGAAGGAGTCGAGGCAGCCCTCGGCCTGATAGCCGCCTTCCTTTGGGTCTCAGCACCCGGCCATTGTGAGGCCAAAGCTCACGGAAGGGCCGCCGAAGGGCGGCCCTTTTCCATTAGACCGAGCGCCGCTCATCTCAGATCCCGAAGCGGCCGAGTGCCGGTATCTTGACGCCGGGCCGCGCAACGTCGAAGCCCGCCACCAATCCCATGAAATGCAATTCCAGCCCGCTGCGCCACCCGGCCGAGACGCCGGCGAGGCCGTAAAGCGTTGCGTGCAGGTCGCGGCCGTCGGCATCGACATGGAACAGTTTCCCCTCCGGCAGATAGTCGCGCCCGACTGCATCCGGCGGCAGCACGGCGTCGAGCTCCGGCACCGATCGCAAGACATGGGCGACGAAGGTGTTGGAGTTTGGCCCGGGCCAGAGACGATAGGCGCCCGGCGAAGAATAGGGATAAGCCTCGATCGCCTTCTCGATCTTCGGGATCAGGCGCTTGGCTTCCTCGCCCCTGAATGCCACGACGATGCGCGGCTCGTTCGAATACCAGCGTCCGTCGGCCGGATAAGCGTTCCTGCGGATCGGCTTGCCCCAGCCGACCTTTTCATAACGGTTATAGGTCGACGCCCCTTCGTCTTTGGTGACGATCCAGGCGTGGCTTGCCACCGCGCCCTTCATGCCTCCGGTGGTCGCCGAGAAGACGTATATCGCCGCCTGCGGGCTCGCAGCCGCATCCGCCAGAATACCTGACGACGACCAATCCGCGTCGTGCCAGCTCTGCGGCCGCTCCTTGAGGTACCACAGCCCCGCCGAGGCGAGCGCCGGAAGCAGGTAGACGACGGCGAAAACGAGAAAGAGCTTGCGGAGGAATTTCATCTACGGTGACTTTTCTGCCGTGGGATTCCTGATAGATGCATATCCGAATCTTGGAAAATTGAGGGCAGCCGATGTCGAATCCGGTTCTGGTCGAAGTAACGCGCGGAAATCTGGTCGAAAGCCGCCATCGGGGCATGATCGTCGCCGTCGATGGCGACGGAATGACGCTGTTTTCCCTTGGCGAAACGGATGCCCACATCTTTCCTCGCTCCGCCTGCAAGGCAATGCAGGCCCTGCCGCTGATCGAAAGCGGTGCCGCCGACGCCTACGGCTTCGGCGACCGGGAATTGGCGCTGGCCTGCTCGTCGCATTCGGGAGAGCCGGAACATGTGGCGCTCGCCGCCAAGATGCTGTCAGCTGCGGGGCGGGACGTCCAGGCGCTTGAGTGCGGCGCCCATTGGTCCTCCGACCAGAAGACCCTGATCGCACAGGCCCGCTCACTCGAAGCGCCGAGCTCGCTCCACAACAACTGCTCCGGCAAGCATGCGGGCTTCGTCTGCGCCTGCTGCCATTCCGGTACCGAGGTCAAAGGCTATATCGGCTATGACCATCCGATCCAGCAGGAAATCCGCGGCGTCATGGCGGAGCTGACGGGAGCGGTTCTTGATCGCGACAATTGCGGCGTCGACGGCTGCTCGATCCCGACCTACGCGCTCTCGATGAGGGGACTTGCTCACGGCTTCGCCAGGATGGCGAGCGGAGTCGGTCTCGGTGCGGAGCGGGCGCGTGCCTCGAAGCGTCTGATCGACGCCTGCATGGCCGAACCCTTCTACGTCGCGGGCACCAAGCGCGCATGCACACGGCTGATGAAGACCGCTCCCGGCCGCATTTTTGCGAAGACCGGCGCCGAGGGCGTATTCTGTGCTGCGATACCGGAAAAGGGCATCGGCATAGCGCTGAAATGCGAGGACGGCACGACCCGGGCCGCCGAGGCGATGGTCGCCGCGACGCTTGCGCGCTTCTTCTCGGACGATGCCGAAATCCATGAGGCATTGATGGCTCAGGCCAATCACGCGATGCGCAACTGGAACGGAATTCACGTCGGGGACGTGCGGGTGGTGACGGAAGCCTTTGCCGCCTGACGCGATACCGCTCAGGGCTTGTCAATCGCGGCGATTCGATCTTCTGTGCTTCGGCGCCGCCGTCGGCCGCGCAATTTGGGAGGAAGAACGATGCTGAAACTGTTTTATACGCCCGGAACCTGCTCGCTTGCCTCGCACATCGCGTTAGAGGAAGCCGGTGCCGGCTATGAAGTGCATCGGGTCGATTTTTCCAAAGCCGAGCAGACCAAGCCGGACTACCTCACCATCAACCCCAAGGGGCGGGTGCCCGCCCTCGTGACCGACCGTGGTATCCTGACCGAGACGCCGGCCATTCTCGCCTATATCGCCCAGAGCTTCCCGAAGGCGCGGCTTGCGCCGCTTGACGATCCTTTCGAGTTCGCTCGGCTGCAGTCGTTCCTGAGCTATCTCTGCTCGACAGTCCACGTCGCCCATGCCCATGCCCGTCGAGCCGCGCGGTGGGCAGACGACCCGGCAGCGCAGGAGGCGATGAAGGCCAAGGTGCCGCAGAATATGGCCGACTGCTTCGCGCTGATCGAGCGCACGATGTTCGTCGGCCCCTTTGTCAGGGGCGACGCCTACTCGGTCGCCGATCCCTACCTCTTCACCATCGCCGGCTGGCTCGAGTCGGACGGTGTCGATCCGGCCCGGTTTCCGCGAATCCTCGACCATCGCAACCGGATGGCCGAGCGTCCGGCCGTCGCCAAGGTTCTGGCTGAAGTGCAGTCGTAGCGGCAATCGGCACGAGATCGGCGGAGCCGAAGCGTTGAAGCGGGGCGTTGGTTACCTTTGGACGCAGAGGTTCTCCGTCGCAGAGCGGGGCCATGGCCATCCGGGGAACGGCAGATCCGCGAGTTCGCGTTCATCCATACGGGAGAGATCCGGATGCTGGAGAGGATCGCGCATCCAGTCGGAAGCGAGTCCTCGAACAGTCTCGGACGAGGCCTCGGGGCGCTTCAGTATTGAGAAAACCTTCAGCATGACGTCACCTTCAGCTCGGATTGGGGTAGCGCAGGCGGTCTCGCCGGCCGCTCAACCCTTCAACCTGTTGTAGGAGCATCCGCCTCTTTGCCGAAGTTTGCAATTGAGATTGCGACGGCAGCGGTTTAGAAAAACTATATGAAAGATCTGAATTCGGTTCACCTGAACGGATTGCGCGCGGCCGAAGCGGTCGGCCGCCTCGGCTCGCTCGCCGCTGCGGCGGAGGAGCTCGGCGTCACCGCCGGCGCAGTCAGCCAGCAGATCGCCAAGACCGAGGCGCAACTCGGTCGTACGCTCTTCGAGCGCTCGCCGCGGGGGCTTGTGGTTTCGGATAGCGGGCGCGCGCTACTGACGCGATTGTCGAGCGCCTTCAGGGAACTCGCCGAGGCAGTCGCGCAGGCACGCCGCCGTGACGAATCGGTATTGACGGTGTCGGTCGCGCCGGTCTTTGCGGCGCGCTGGCTCGTCTACCGGCTGGACCGCTTCGCCGAGCATCATCCGGATATCCGGCTGAGGATCGACGCGACCACGACGCTCGCCGATCTGGAGACCTCCGATGTCGATCTCGGCATCCGCGTCGGGGCTGGACGCTGGCCCGGCGTGCGATCGGAACTGCTGCTCGAGCAGGAGGTCTTCCCGGTCTGCTCGCCGGCACTGGCCGCCGGACTTCGTGAGCCCGCGGACATTTTGAAACTGCCGGCGGTGATCGATGCTCATGCGATGTTTTCCTGGGAGCTATGGCTGAAGACCGCCGGCCTCTCCGGTGCGGCTATGACGGTGCGCCACACCTTCAACGACGCTTCCCTGGCGCTCGATGCGGCGATTGCCGGCCAGGGGGTGATGCTTGCCTGGCAGACGCTTGCCGGCTACGCGCTGCTGAGGGGGTCTCTGGTGGCGCCTTTCGGCATTCGCGCCAAGACCGGCTTCGGGCACTACTTCGTCACCTCCGTCTCACGCCGCGAAAGCAAGGGCGCTGCCGCCTTCAAGCGCTGGGTGCGCGAGGAGGTCGAGGAAGGAATGCGGCAGCTCGCGGCTATGGCGGGATGAGGAGACCTTTGCTCTCCGGCCATGTGCCTTATTCCGGCTCCTTCAGCCGTTCCTCCATCATTGCCTTGAAGGCGGGGCGGGATTGGCATCGCGCCAGCCAGGCCTTGACCTGACGGTGCCTCTCGAAGAGGTCCGTCTGGCTCATCGTGTAGCGGAAAACCTCCGCGAGATTGAGGTCCGCGACGGTAAAGCGGTCACCCACCACGTAGTCGTGTTCGGCGAGGTGCGTTTCGAGTACGGCAAAGGCTTTTTCAAGGGAGCGGGCGCAGGCCGCGATCTCCGCCCGTCCTTCCGGCGTGTCCTCGATCCCGTTGTCATGGGCGAGTACGATCTTGACCGCATGCGGCTCGACCTCGGTCGCCGCCCACATCGTCCAGTTGCCGATCTGCCCTTCCTCCCGGATATCGGCCGGTGCCAGCGGTCCGCCATGTTTGCGGGCGAGATAAAGATTGTTGGCGAGCGACTCGGTCAGCACCAACCCGTCATCCTCGATCGCGGGTATGAGGCCCATCGGGTTTATGGCGAGGAAACCCGGCGACTTCGTATTGAGGGGGGCATCCGCGGCCAGCGGATCGGCGACCCGGCGCGCCTGGACAACCGGCACCGACCGGAAGGGCAGGCCGAGTTCCCCCGCCATCCAGTAGTTGCGCGACGCGCGCGAACGGTAAACTCCATAGATCGTCAGCATTCCTGCCGTCCTCCGATTGTACGTTCAGCTCCTTACAGCGCTGCGCGCCCGATAGGCCGCGCAAAGGTCGCTGTAACTCCTGCATGGTTATGCAGTAGGCCATCGCCGTCCTCGGCAGAAGCGGTCGGCAATGATAGGTCGCATGAATTCTTTTGATGCGAAGTGGTTCTGCGCAACCTTTAAACGATTTTTCGCTGTGGAGTTTAGGGAAGCATAACCTCTTTTCGCTAAACCTGCGCGAGCGCCGCTCCTTCGGAGGTTTCGCTTGGCAAGAAAAACGTCCCGCAGCATCCGATATGCCGACCTGAACGCGGACGACAATGCGGAGACGCGTCGGCTGATCGATGCCGGCAGCCGCCTTGCCGAGGAGGTCGCGCGTCTCTTTCCGCCCGAGCCCGACATGGCCGACCGCCACTACTGGCTCGAAGCGATGATCAACCACGTTCCCGATTATATCTATGCGAAGGATACGGCGGGGCGCTTCCTGATCGCCAACGAGGTGACGGTTGCCGACAACGGCCTCGAAAGCCTGCGCGACCTCGTCGGCAAGACCGATTTCGATCTGCACCCGCACGAGTTCGCCCAGGCCGTCGCCGATACCGAGCGACGCGTGTTGGAAACCGGCGAACCGATCTTCGGCATCGAGGAACGCGCCATCGTGACCAAGGACCGCGATCGCTGGCTGATGACCTCGAAAGTGCCCTTGCGCAGCAAGAGCGGGAGGATCATCGGTATCGTCGGCATCTCGCGCGATATCAGCGATCGCAAGGCCGCGGAGCGCCTGCTCGAAGGTCAGGCCCGGCTGCTGGAAATGATCGCCAACGGCAAACCCCTTGGCGAGTTCTTCCACGAGCTGGTGCTGCTGATCGAAGCGCTGCTGCCCGGGATCAAGGGCTCCATCCTGCTCCTTTCGGAGGATGGCCGGCATCTCCTGCACGGCGCTGCCCCCAGCCTCGACGCGGGCTATTGCGCTGCCATCCATGGCGTCGAGATCGGCCCTGCGGCCGGCTCCTGCGGAACGGCCGCCTGGTGCGGCGAACAGGTGATCGTTTCCGACGTCTTCGCCGACCCGCTCTGGGAGGAATACGCGCCTCTCCTGAGGCCTTCCGGCCTCCGTTCCTGCTGGTCCACGCCCATCCTGTCGCGCGAGCGAAAGGTGCTCGGGACATTCGCGCTCTATGCGCAGGAGGTCGGAACGCCGAGCGAGCAGCAGCAGGAACTGATTGCCATGGCCGCTCATCTCGCCGGAATAGCGATCGAGCGCAAGCGGGCGGAGGACCGGATCGGTTTCATGGCCCATCACGATGCCTTGACGGGGCTGCCGAACCGCGTGCTTTTCGAGGAGCAGGTCGCCGGCATGCTCGAGGAGATCCGCGAGCGGGATCAATGGGCCGTGCTCGCCTTTCTCGACCTCGACGATTTCAAACTGATCAATGACAGCCTTGGGCACGCCACCGGTGACGAGCTCCTGAAGATCGTAGCCGGGCGCATGCGGGCCGCCGTCCGGAGATCCGATTCCGTCGTGCGCGTCGGCGGCGACGAGTTCATCATCCTCCTGAACGGCCTGCCGAAGGAGCGGGACGTCGTGCTGTCGCGGCTGGAGGATATCCGCACTGCAATCGCCATGCCGGTGCAGTTGCAGGGCCGCTCTCTGCAGGTGAGCTGCAGCATGGGCGTGGCCTGCTTCCCCAACCAGGGCAAGACGGCGGGCGAACTGCTCGCCAATGCCGACATGGCCATGTACCGCGCCAAGGAGCTCGGCCGCAACAACATCCAGGTCTTCACCGAGGAGATGGCCGCCAGAGCCCATGAAAAACTCCAGTCGCAAGAGGAGCTTCGCGAGGCGCTTGCGCGGGAGGAATTCCTGCTGCATTTCCAGCCGCAGATGAGCCTCGAGACCGGCCGCATCTTCGCTGCGGAGGCGCTGTTGCGCTGGCAGCACCCGGTGCGCGGCATCATCTCGCCTGCGGCATTCATCCCGCTCGCCGAGGAAACCGGTCTGATCGTGCCGATCGGAGACTGGGTCCTGCGCACCGCCTGCCGCCAGTTGAAGGCCTGGCAGGACGCCGGCCTGCCGCCGCTGATCGTCAGCGTCAATGTTTCCGCGCGGCAGTTCCGCGAGCGCAACTGGGCAGCGCGTGTGGCGGCGGTTTTGGAGGAAACCTGCCTCGAGCCCCGTTACCTCGAACTCGAGCTCACCGAAAGTCTGATCATGCAGGACGTGCCGGGAGCGATCGCCACAATGCATGCGCTGGAGGCGATCGGCGTACACCTTGCGATCGACGATTTCGGGACAGGCTATTCGAGCCTCAGCGCGCTCAAGCGCTTCCCGGTGCGCCGGCTGAAGATCGATCGGTCCTTCGTGACGGACATTCCGCACGATGCCGACGACATGGCGATTACTTCCGCGATCATCTCGCTTGCGCAGAAGCTCGGTCTGCGCGTCATTGCCGAGGGTGTCGAGACGGAGGCCCAGGTCGAGTTTCTGCAAAAGAGCGGCTGCGACGAGATCCAGGGCTACTTCTTCAGCCAGCCCTTGCCGGGCGAGGATTTCGAAGCGCTGCTTTCCTCTGAGCGGCGGTGATGTTCGCGAGCGGCCGTAAATGCAATCTGGTGCCACAGGGGAGCGGTTTCCGCTTGCGTCCCGTTCCGACTTGCCGATAACCATTCGAGACGGCTTCGCAACGATTCACTTTCGAAGCACCTTGATCCGGCCCTCGGAATGGAGCACGTGGACTCTTTCCGTGCAGCACAACGCGTTAGAGTTAGATGTCATCACTGCCAGCTTTGTCCCGACGTCAGTTCCTCCGCACATCCGGTTTGGCAATCGCCTCCGCCGGACTTGCGGGTTGCACCTCTTCGATGAATACGGACCGCTTCCGCGAGCAAACGATGCCGGTCTACCGCAATCCCGCGCTCGAAAGCCGCTGGACCGGCCCCCCGGGCGGGATCTTCGAGGGACCGGTGGGCGAGGGGCCGATCGGCTTGCCGCCGCAGGATGCCTATTACGCGGAGATCTACGCGGCGCGGGAGGATGGCGGCTTTCTGATCCCGGAGGTGCCCTTCAGACAGATCGATCCGCGCTTCTATCGCCAGGAAGTCGGCGATCCCTTCGGTGAGGCCCCTGGCACGATCGTCGTCGATACGGCCGACCGCTATCTCTACCTCGTGCAGCCGGGCGGGCGCGCGATGCGCTATGGCGTCGGGTTAGGCCGCGAAGGCTTCGCCTGGTCGGGCCGCGGCCTGATCCAGTGGAAGCAGAAATGGCCGAAGTGGACGCCGCCGAACGAAATGATCGCCCGGCAGCCGGTGCTGGCGAAATATTCCGCTGATAATGGCGGCATGCCGCCGGGGCTCGACAATCCGCTCGGCTCGCGCGCGCTCTACATCTTCCAGAACGGCCAGGACACGCTGTATCGCGTCCACGGGACGCCCGAATGGCAATCGATCGGCAAGGCGGTTTCTTCCGGTTGCGTCCGCATGGTCAATCAGGACGTGATCGATCTTTACGATCGCGTGCGCAACAAGGCGCCGATCCTCGTCATCTGACGCCGGACGGAAAACCGTTACGCACTTTTCCTGCAGGTGCTCTTGTCAGCTTTCGTGTCGACTACCGGCAAGCCGCTGCGTCAGCCGGTGCAGCGCGTCGCGCAACTCGCCGACCTCCTCCAGGCTGCAGCCTGATGCACTGCCGATGTCGCGCAGAATACCGAAGGCTTCGGCCTTCAGCTCCCGGCCGCCATCCGTCAGGCTGACGATCACCTGCCGCTCGTCCGCCGCATCGCGTACACGGCGGACATAGCCGGCTGCTTCCAGCCGCTTGAGCAGAGGCGAAAGGGTGCCTGAATCGAGGCCCAGCTCTTCGCCGATTCGTTTCACCGTCATGCGGTCCTGCTGCCAGAGAGTGAGCAGCACGAGATATTGCGGATAGGTCAGCCCGAAGCGGTCGAGCAACGGCTTGTAGGCGCGATTGAAGGCATGCGCCGCCGAGTAGACGGCGAAACAGAGCTGGCGTCCGAGCGCCAGCGCCTCATCGGAATCCGCGTCGAATTTTGCCGCTTTCCTCGTCATGATGTCATTGTCGCAAATTCACGCCGGCAAAGCAATTTGCAAAATTAATTTGCGCGCTATTTAATCTTGCGATATATAAATCCGGCAACCACAAGGAAGGAGACTGTCATGCCCATCCTCTATCGCACTACCGCGTCCGCGACCGGCGGCCGCGCCGGCCAGGCCAAGAGCAAGGACGGCGTTCTCGACGTGACGCTGACCGTTCCGAAGGAACTCGGAGGCGACGGCGCGCGCGGCACCAATCCCGAGCAACTCTTTGCCGCCGGTTATTCCGCCTGCTTCCTCGGTGCACTGAAATTCGTCGCCGGCAAGGAGAAGGTAAAGCTTGCGGAAGACACGACGGTGACGGGCACGGTCGGCATCGGACCCCGCGACGACGGCACAGGCTTCTTTATCGACGCGGCGCTGGAAATCTCGTCACCCGGCGTCGAAAAGGCCGTGCTGGAAGACCTCGTCCAGAAGGCGCATATCGTTTGCCCCTATAGCCATGCGACCAGGGGCAATGTCGACGTTAAGCTGACGGTGGCCTGATCGGACCGTTGCAGATGACCGAAGCCCGTAACTCCGGGCTTCGGCTTGCCCCGGCAGTTCCGCCGCAAGCAAGTGTCGGGGATCGATCGGGACGCATCACGCCTTCTTCAGAAACTCGGTACGCAGCACCAGGCCCTTGATTTTTTCGACCCGGCATTCGACCTCGTCCGGATCGTCCGTCAGGCGGATGCCCTTGACCAACGTGCCGCGCTTCAGCGTGGCGGACGTTCCCTTTACCTTCAGATCCTTGATCAGGATGACATTGTCGCCGTCCTTGAGAACGGCGCCATTCGAATCCTTGACGTCCATGGCCGACCCTACCGCTTCAGGCTGCCGAGAATGCCGCGCACAAGGGCTCGTCCCACCTGGGTCGCAACCGTTCGTGCCACCGACTTCATCGCAGCTTCCATGATGGTCTCCCGTTTGTAGCCGGAGGATCGCGGCCGGCCCTGTTTGCCGGAGGGCGCTTCGGCCGCGTCGTCGCCGAAGCCGGGCAGGGTCCAGCGGCTGCCGCCGGAAGTATCCTCGGCCGGTTTTTCTTCAGCCTGCCGGGCAGCCTCCGCCTGTTCCGCTGCCTTGGCCGCACGTTTGGCGAGCATCTCGTAGGCTGAGTCGCGGTCGAAGTCCTCGTCGTAGAGACCGCGCACCGGGCTCACGTCCACCACCTTCTGCCGCTCCGCATCTGTGAGCGGGCCCAGGCGCGACGCAGGCGGCCGGACCAGGGTTCTCTCGACGATCGACGGCGATCCCTTGCCCTCGAGCGTCGAGACCAGAGCCTCGCCGGTGCCAAGATTGGTGATCACGTCGGCACAATTGAAGTCGGGGTTCGGGCGGAATGTGTCGGCAGCCGTCTTGACGGCCTTTTGTTCGCGCGGGGAATAGGCGCGCAGCGCGTGCTGGATGCGGTTGCCGAGCTGTGCGAGGACCGCCTCCGGTACGTCCAGCGGGTTCTGCGTGACGAAATAGACGCCGACGCCCTTAGAGCGGATCAGGCGGACGACCTGTTCGACACGCTCGACGAGAACCTTCGGCGCATCGTTGAAGAGCAGATGTGCCTCGTCGAAGAAGAACACCAGCTTCGGCTTGTCGGGATCGCCGACTTCGGGCAGCTCTTCGAACAGCTCGGACAAGAGCCACAGCAGGAAGGTCGCGTAGAGACGCGGGTTCATCATCAGCTTGTCGGCGGCAAGCACCGAAATCGCGCCGCGCCCGTCATTGGTGGTCCGCATGATGTCGGTGATCTTCAGCGCCGGCTCGCCGAAGAAATGCTCCGCACCCTGCTGTTCCAGGATCAGGAGTTCGCGCTGGATCGAGCCGACGGAGGCCTTGGAAATGAAGCCGAACTGATTGGAAAGCTCGCTCGCATTCTCGCCCATGTAATTGAGCAGCGCCTGCAGGTCCTTGAGGTCGAGCAGCGGCAGGCCGCCCTCGTCGGCGATCTTGAAAGCGATGTTCAACACGCCTTCCTGCGCGTCCGTCGCATTCATCAGCCGCGACAGAAGCAGCGGGCCCATTTCGGAGATTGTGGTGCGGACCCTGTGGCCCTTCTCGCCATAGAGATCCCAGAAGATCACCGGGAATTCCTGGAAATCGTATGGGTCGAGGCCGATCTGTTCGGCGCGCTTCAGCAGGAAGTCCTTGGGCTCGCCCATCGCGCCGATACCGGAGAGGTCGCCCTTGACGTCCGCACAGAAGACCGGAACCCCCGCGTTGGAAAAACCCTCGGCCAGGATCTGCAGCGTGACGGTCTTGCCGGTCCCCGTGGCGCCGGTGATCAGCCCGTGGCGATTGCCGAACTTCAGCTCCAGATATTCGCCTTTGTTGATCGAATCGTCCGGCTTGCGGCTGGTTCCGATATAGATCTTGCCTTCCTGCAGCATGGGGGCTTCATCTCCGTCTTGTCAATTTTATCAATGAAAGCGGGTATTTCCCGCATGTCGCACAAAGTCGGTCATCGAAACATAGCGTGGATCTGTTATAGGCCGTGCGTTTGTTCCCGGCAACATGATTGCGGACGGGAACAAGGCCGGTTTGCCATCTGGCGAGCTCCGTGAAACGATGCTGCGGAGGTGGCGGATATGGTATTCGGGGTTCGTTTCGATGCCCTTGTCATCCCGGCATCGTTCATTTACCTTGACGTTAACGTCAAAATTCGATTGAGGAGATTTCCATGAGTGAACTGGTCACGCGCGTGGCGGAAAATGTCGGAATCGAGACCGCAACGGCGGAAAAGGCAGTCGGGATGATCCTCGGCTTCCTGCAGCGCGAGGCCGCCGAAGGCCCGGTCGCCCAGATGATCGAGGCGATCCCCGGTGCGCCCGAACTGGTCGCCCAGTACAATGGCGAGGGCAGCAATGGTGGCGGCCTTCTTGGCGGCCTGATGTCCGCGATCGGCGGCGGCGGCGGCGTCATGGCGCTCGGGCAGCAATTGATGAGCCAGGGTCTCGGCATGGGAGAGATCACGGCGCTCGCCAAAGAGACGATTGCATTTGCCAAGGAGAAGGCGGGCGACGAAGTCGTCGACGAGGTGGTCGCCTCCGTTCCGGGCCTCAGCCAGTTCGTTTGACGGCACCGCGATCAATGCCCCCTCTGGCCTGCCGGCCAGAGGGGCGGCCGGAATGCCTTCCCCTCACGCATCCCATTCGGGAGCAAGACCCTGCGGATTGACGATCCGCCCGTCCGGGCGGGCAAGCTCGCGGACTGCCGCCATCTCCTCCCGCGTCAGCGCGAAGTCGAATATCGCGAAATTCTCCTTGAGCCGCGCCTCCGTCGCCGTCTTCGAAAGCACGATCACGTCCTGCTGTTGCACGAGCCAGCGCAGCGCCACTTGCGCCGCCGTCTTGCCGTGGCGGCCGCCGATTTCCGTTAGCAGCGGGTCGGCAGGCACTTTGCCGTTGGCCATGGCATAGTAGGCCGTGAGCGACATTCCGAGCCGCCGCGCCGTCTGGAGGACCTTGGTCTGGTCGAGATAGGGGTGATACTCGACTTGATTCGTGGCGATCGGCGCATCGCTGAGACGCGCCGCCTCTTCCATTTGCGTGGTGTTGAAATTGCTGATGCCGATATGGCGTACCTTGCCGGCATTCCGCACCTCGTTCAGCGCGCCGATCCGTTCGGCCATCGGCACGTCGCTCCCCGGCCAGTGCAGAAGCAGCAGATCGACATGGTCGGTCCTCAGCTTTCTCAGGCTCTCATCGACCGAGGCGATGAAGGCGTCGTGGCGATAGTTGTCGACCCAGACCTTCGTGGTCAGGAAGACGTCCGCCCGTGGAATGCCGGACTTTTGGATGGCCTCGCCGACTTCCGCCTCGTTGCCGTAGATCTGTGCGGTGTCGACGTGGCGGAAACCGAGCTTCAGGGCCTGCGGCAGGATGCGAAGCACCTCCGCTCCGGACATACGGAATGTCCCGAAGCCGAGCGCGGGAATATTGGCGCCGTTGGAACTGACTGCATGCATTGAGAACTCCTTCGCTGCGAGCGCCCGGCGGGGCCGAGGCGCGATCTCCTATACTTGTCCTCGCAAGGCGCGCCTTCAAGCTTGTCCGGAAAACAGGGCCGCGCCTGTCCGAGCCGGCGGAAACCGCGCGCAGTTTTCCTCATCCCGCTCTAAGGCCTGTTGAGATCATCTGGAGTCTAAGACGGTTGCTGCGAGATGGATGATGGCGCTTCTCTCGCCCTGTGCTTGTCACAGAGATCCAGCGGCGCCGCGTCGGCGGCGCGGGAAGAGGTCTTTCAGCCCAAGGACTTGGTCTGGCTGGATCCCTGTGACGAGCACAGGGATGAGGAGATCAAACAAGCCGCGGCAGGAAATCCAAATCTCAACAGGCCTTAGATCACGATGTTTTTAGGTCGGGTCGACCTAAAAACATGAACGTGATCGATTCCAATAGCGAAAACCGCACACACTTTTCCTCATCCCGCTCTAGAGATTTCTTGTCGCCACGATGAAAAGCCGAGGGAAACGCAGGAGCACGCGCCCATTTTTCATCGCCGGATAGGCCTTCCTGATCTTTTCGGCATAGGCGGCAAGGTAGCCGGCGCGTTGGGTGGTGGGCAGCGCGTCGAGATAGGGGCGTAATCCCGTGCCCTTCACCCATTCGACAATCGCGTTCGCATTCGCGAGCTGGTGATAGTAAACGGTGTGCCAGACATCGACCCGGACCTCCTTCGAGGCGAGCCTTTCGACATAGGTCGCCGGTGAAGGCAGGGACCTGCGCCGAATGGTGCGGCCGGCGAAGGCCGGGGCGAAGGCGGACTCCTCTGCCGTTTCCTCCATCAGAAGATGCGTCGGTTCATCGAGATTGTCGGGCATCTGCACCGCGAGCGTTCCGCCGGGCGCAAGCGCCAGGATGAGCCGCTCGAAAAGCGTGACGTGCTCCGGCAGCCACTGGAAGACCGCATTGGCGAAGAAGAGCGCGCTTTCCGCCGGCGGCGTCCAGGCAGCGAGGTCGCCTCTTTCGAAGCGCAGGTCCGGCAAGCGGGTGCGCGCGGCCGAAAGCATGTCATCGTCGCTGTCGATGCCGGTAAGCGGGCTGCCCGGAAATCGTGCGAGGATCAACTCGGTCGAATTTCCCGGGCCGCAGCCGAGGTCGAAGGCGGGGCCAGCGGGCAGATCGGGTACCTGCGCCAGCAAGTCGCGCGCCGGACGCGTCCGCTCGTCCTCGAACTTGGCATATTGCGCTGCCGACCAGGACATGGGCGTGGCTCCTTCATATGCCGAATTGCAAGCTTTCGAGCGAGGGGAGGATCAGCGAAGGACCATGGTCCTTGTATTCATCCGGCCCGTCGGCTCTGTTGATCCAGACCGTGCGAAAACCGAATTTCGTGGCGCCGGCGATATCCCACCGGTTCGAGGACTGGAACGAGACCGCCTGGGGGTAGAGCCGGTAGCTCGTCGTCACCAGATCGTAGACAGCCGGTGCCGTCTTGAACGCCTTGACGGCATCCACCGAGAAAACGTCGTCGATGATGATATCAAGGGCGGCGTTCTTGACGGCCGAGGCCAACATGGCCGGCGAACCGTTGGAAAGAATGGCGATACGGGCGCCGAGTTCCTTCAATCCCTTGAGGACCGCGGGAACTTCCGGATAACAGTCGAGCGCCCAATAGGCATCGAGAAGAGGCTTTTTGAGCTTGGGATCGGCGGAGGGGAAGCGCTGAAAGGCGTAGTCGAGCGATTGCTCGGTCAGTTCCCAGAAGTCGACATAGGCGCCCATCAGCGAGCGCACCCAGGAATATTCGAGCTGCTTGGCGCGCCAGAGTTCCGAAAAGGCCTGGCCGTCCGGCCCGATCGCCTCGGCGTGCCGGCGTACGGCCGCATGCACGTCGAAAAGCGTGCCATAGGCGTCGAAGACATAGGCCGCGTAAGACATCGAGTTCTCCCGTCTATCCACCGTCCGGGCGGTGCGCCGGAGGTTTTCACCATATCGCGCGCGTGGCCGCCGGGCAGGGGCTTGTGGCATTGCGTCGGAGACGCTGTGCCTCAGCATTCTTTTGCGTGCATCATGTCAAAACTTTGTGCGCCGCACAATGTCTTCGTCGCCCGCCTTCGTTCAATCTTTCCAAACCTTTGCCGGGAAACGCAGCGCCTGTTTCGCAAGTTTGCCCTTGAGCCCGAGAGCCGCGTCGAAAAGGCCGAGCACGTGCCGGTTCGGCTTCGCCTCCGGGCGCAGCGCGTGAAGCGCTGCCGCAGCCTCCTCCGGTCCCATATAGCGCGCCAGAACGCCGAGGGTCAGCGCCGTCGAGCGCCCGATGCCCCTGAGGCAGTGGATCAGCAAATGTGCCTCTTCGGGCAGGCTGTCGATGAAGGCGAACGTCGCCTCGATCGCCGCCGGACGCGCAGCATCCGGGGCATCCGGGTCGATGGTGTCGCCGAAGCGGAGTTCCAGGTGCCGCTCCGGCGGCAGGTCGATCATCGAAAGCAGACGCGTCGCGGGCGCTCGGATCGAGACGAGATGCGTCGGCGCCCATAGCGCGCGATTGTGCCGCGCCTCGGTTTGCGAGCTCACGATGAGGCGCACCGGCCAATCGTTCGGATGCGCCGGATTCGTGCCGAGAACGGGCCGATAGTAGGCGTTCTCGATAGCCTGAACCGCAAGAGCCATGACGTGCCTCCTGATTCGTCTCGGGTTGCCGGCAGAATAGCAGCGCCGGCCCGCGACCGGAATCCGGGTCAGAACCGCGTGATGACACTGATGCCGAGGTCCGTCGCCCGGTCCATCGCAGCCAGTGCCGGCGCCGCCTCTTCGAGCGATATCTCACGGCCGATCAACGCCTTCGGGTTCAGCTTCCCGGCGGTGATCATCGCCAGCATGGCATCGTAACGCCAGGCCTGCATTCCGTGGCTTCCATAGATCTCGAGCTCATGGCCGATCACCTGCGCCATCGGGATCTGCGGCGTCGCTTGCTCCGCCAGCATAAGTCCGACCTGGACGTGCCGGCCGCGGCGGCGCAGATTTTTGATCGAGTTGAAGCAGGTAACGGGCGAGCCGAGCGCATCGAGCGAGACGTGGGCGCCACCTCGGGTGAGTTCCCTGACAGCTCCCGCGACGTCCTCCGTCTCGCGGCCGTTGATGGTGGCGACCGCCCCGAGCGTCCGGGCGAAGGCGAGCTTCTCCTCCGAGATGTCGATGGCGATTGGATTGGCTCCGAGTGCGGCGGCGATCATGATTGCCGAGAGGCCAACACCGCCGCAGCCGTGCACTGCCACCCACTCACCGCCCTTGACGCGGGCCTGGTCGACGACCGCACGGAAAGAGGTTGCGAAGCGGCAGCCGAGGCTCGCCGCCGTTGCGAAATCCATGGTCTCGGGCAGATGCACGAGGTTCTGCTCGGCAAAATCGATCGCCACATATTCCGCGAACGAGCCCCAGTGGGTGAAACCCGGTTGAAACTGCGCTTCGCAGACCTGGCTATTGCCGGAGCTGCATTCGAAGCAGCGGCCGCAACCGGAAACGAAGGGTACCGTCACCCGGTCGCCGATCCTGTAGCGGAGGACCCCGCGCCCGGTGGCCGCGATCGTGCCCGCCAGTTCGTGGCCCGGCACATGCGGAAGACGAATGTCCGGGTCGTGCCCCATCCAGCCGTGCCAGTCGCTGCGGCAAAGGCCGGTCGCCTCGATCTTGATGACGACCCCGTTCTCGGTCGGCGCCGGATCGGGAAGCGTCCGGATCTCCGGCATCTTCTCGAAGGCATCGTAGTACATCGCTTTCATCGGCGATCTCTCCCTTTGGGCGTTTTCATCATTCTGACACGTCGCTCGGGAGGGCGACAGAATGGACGCCATGACATTTTTTGATGTACCCATTCACCCTCATGCTGCTTTTTCCGGCTAGAGCGGAAGTGCGTGAAGAAAAGAAGGAGGCACCGATGGCCGTCGATACATCCCCACGATCCACCACCTGGACCTTTGTCGACGGCGAGTGGCTTGCCGGCAACCCGCCGCTGATCGGCCCGACATCCCATGCGATGTGGCTCGGTTCGACCGTATTCGACGGCGCCCGCTGGTTCGACGGCATCGCGCCGGATCTCGACCTCCATTGCCAGCGCGTCAACCGCTCCGCCGAGGCTCTGGGTCTCAAGCCGACGATGTCGGCCGAGGAGATCGAGGGATTGGCCTGGGAAGGCGTGAAGAAGTTCGACGGCAAGACGGCGATCTATGTGAAGCCCATGTATTGGGGCGAGCACGGATCCTGGAGCGTCGTTGCGGTGGACCCTGAATCGACACGCTTCGCGCTTTGCCTTTTCGAGGCGCCGATGGGCAACGGCCATGCCGGCTCGTCGCTGACGCTCTCTCCCTTCCGCCGGCCGACGCTCGAATGCATGCCGACCGATGCCAAGGCCGGCTGCCTCTATCCCAACAACGCCCGCATCCTCAACGAGGCACGTTCGCGCGGTTTCGACAATGCACTGGTGCGCGACATGCTCGGCAACATCGCGGAGACCGGCTCCTCGAATATCTTCATGGTGAAGGACGGCGTGGTCTTCACGCCGGCCGCCAACAGGACCTTCCTCGCCGGCATCACCCGCTCGCGCGTGATGGGGCTTCTCGGCCAGGCAGGCTTCGAAGTGATCGAAACCAGCTTGACCATGGCCGATTTCGAGGGGGCCGACGAAATCTTCACCTCGGGCAATTATTCCAAGGTGCTGCCCGTCACCCGCCTCGAGCAGCGCGAATTGCAGGCCGGTCCGGTCACGGCGAAGGCGCGCGATCTCTATATGGACTGGGCGCACGCGACCGAAAGGGAGTGATCTGCTCCCAGGCTAGATCACGATGTTTATAGGTCGGGTCGACCTATAAACATGAACGTGATCGATTCCAATAGGTTAGAGCGGGATGCGGGCGGAAAACCGCACACACTTTTCCTCATCCCGCTCTAGCCAGCCGCTCTTCGAAGGTTACGGTTCAAGCGGACGGACGACCACATCGGCGGACGAGCGCGTGGTCGGTCCGTGATGGACGGCTTCGACATTGTTGCCGTCCGGGTCGAGGAGAAACGCGGCATAATAGCCCGGATGGTAGCTTCGCTCTCCGGGCGGTCCATTGTCGGTGCCGCCATTGGCCAGTCCGGCGTCGTAGAACCGCTGCACCGCATCGGGGCCCGAGGCCTGGAAGGCGAGGTGGACGCGGGTGCGGTAATCCTCTGCCGCGTCGACGAAGAACTCGTCGAACGCAAAGAACTCGTCGGTCTCGTAGGTCGGCTGGTGGCCAAGCGCGCCGAGCACCGCCTGATAGAACCGCTTGCTCGCCCTAAGGTCCGCGACGCGAAGATGCACGTGATCGATGAGCCGTCCCTGGTGGAATTCCATCGTTTTCTCCTGTGGCACGGTTGGGCATCATGCCCTCGATAACGTAAGATAGGACCGCAAGGCGGCGCGTCGAGACGCTTGCGCGCGCAAGCGGAAGTCACGAAAGCAATGAAAGTATTTTGCGTGGGTTAGCGAAATTTTGACGCTGCATCGGTTGCCTCCCTGCGAGGCGGTGCCTATGTTCCGCTGACAGATTTCCCCGACGAAATCCATGCCAAGAGGAGATGCCACAATGGCTTTCGAATTGCCGAACCTTCCCTATGACTACGATGCGCTTGCGCCCTACATGTCGCGCGAAACGCTCGAATACCATCACGACAAGCACCACCTCGCTTACGTGACGAACGGCAACAAGCTTGCCGAGGAAGCCGGTCTTTCCGATCTTTCGCTGGAAGATATCGTCAAGAAGTCCTACGGCACCAATCAGCCGTTGTTCAACAATGCCGGCCAGCACTACAACCACGTTCACTTCTGGAAGTGGATGAAGAAGGGCGGCGGCGGCACCAGCCTGCCCGGCAAGCTCGACGCGGCGATCAAATCGGACCTCGGCGGCTACGACAAGTTCCGCGCCGATTTCATTGCTGCCGGCGCAGGTCAGTTCGGCTCGGGCTGGGCCTGGCTTTCCGTGAAGAACGGCAAGCTGGAAATCTCCAAGACCCCGAACGGCGAGAACCCGCTCGTCCACGGCGCAACCCCGATCCTCGGCGTCGATGTGTGGGAGCATTCCTATTACATCGACTATCGCAACGCGCGTCCGAAATACCTGGAAGCCTTCGTCGACAATCTCATCAACTGGGATTACGTCCTCGAGCTGTACGAAGCGGCTGCAAAGTAAGCGCTGCTTCTACCAGCGGAAATCGGCCCGGCGCTTGCGCCGGGCCTTTTCGTTGGGGCTCCGGCTTACCCGTCCGCCGCCTCGAGCGGCCGAACCGCATTTGTCTGCCATCCCGCAATCCACATCTGCCTCAGCCGGTTGCCTTCGCCGCGGAAATAGGCGTCGGCGGGTTCGCAGTGTTCAACGCGGTCGGCGCGGAAATTGCGGATATCCTGCCGCAATTCGCACCACGCGACCATCATCGCGTGTTCGGAATAATAGATCAGCGCAAGCGGGAGTACCGTGCGCTCGGTCGCGCGCCCAAGCTCGTCGCGATAGTCCAGCACCAGCTTCTGCTCGTCACGGATCGCCCGCCGGATCATGGCCAAGTCGGCCGCCGGCGGCGGCGAGGCGATCGTGCCCCAGGCGTGCAGCGCCTGTGACTGGAAGACCTTGCGCAGCGGTTCCGGCACGGCGCCTGTGATCTTCTGATTGACGCGCCGTGCCGCCGCCTTCAGTTCCTCGTCGCCGGTGCGTGCAAGAAGCGCAAGCGCAAGCACGATCGCCTCCGTCTCCTCGATCGAGAACATCAGCGGCGGCAGGTCAAAGCCGGGCCTCAGGATATAGCCGATGCCACGCTCGCCCTCGATCGGCACGCGCATCGCCTGCAGGGCGGCGATGTCCCGGTAGATCGAACGGGGCGTCACCTCCAGCGCGTCGGCGATTTCCGCCGCCGTCACCGGTTTACGGGCGAGCCGCAGCATCTGGATGATTTCGAAAAGACGCGACGCCTTGCGCATGAAGCGCCCTCTATCTGCTCACTCCTGACACGACCTTGTCAGTTGGAGAAAGATATAACACGCGCCAACGGGTTGAAACTAAACAATCCGCCCTTGAGATATCACGGAAATCGGATGAGCAACTGACATGACCTATGCGGAAAACCTCTGGCTCTTTTTCACCCTTCTCTTCGGCATCATCATCGTTCCCGGCATGGACATGGTTTTCGTCCTCGCGAATGCGATGACCGGCGGGCGCGCTTCCGGGCTTTCGGCAACGGCCGGTATCGTGGCAGGCGGCGTGCTGCACACGCTCTATGCGGCCCTTGGCGTCAGCGTCGTCCTGCATCTGGTGCCCCAGCTCTTCAACCTGCTGCTCGCTGCCGGCGCGGCCTATATCGCCTGGATCGGTTTTTCGCTCCTGCGCAGTTCCATCACCATCAGCGGTGTCGAAGGAGGAGCACGGCTGTCGCGTTGGGCGAGTTTTCGCCAGGGTGCACTGACGAGCCTTATGAATCCCAAGGCCTATCTCTTCATGCTTGCCGTCTACCCGCAGTTCCTCAAGCCGCAGTTCGGTCCGGTGTGGTCCCAGGCGGCCGTCATGGCCGTGATGATCGCGCTGACGCAGCTTGCGGTCTATGGCGGGCTTGCACTTGCCGCCGGGCGCGGGCGTGATTTCCTCGTGGGCAGCCCCGGTGCCACGGTCACCATCGGCCGGCTCGCCGGTCTCCTCCTCGTCGTCATCGCCGTCTTCACGGTATGGCATGGCTGGAGCGGGGCTGCTTGAGACGCGGTCGATCAAGTAGAAAGATGAGTTCTATATTCATATATTTGAACTTTTGAAGACGTCGCCGCGCGGCCAGGTACCTGCGCGGCGAATTGTGCTGAATCGGCAAGCACATCAAAAAAAAGTTACTTCCGTAGAAAACCCAAAATGCCATCATGCCGGCGCTTCAACACTACGCCCCGGAAGCGGGTCAGACCGGAGAACATGATGAAGATACGAGCTCTTATGCTTGCCGCAGCCCTGGCGGGCCTGGGCGTGACCGCCGTGACGGCGGCCGACGAGCCGCAGGCGGTGCGTCAGCAGTTGATGAAAAAGGTGGGAAAGGCGACGGGCGAACTCAGCGGCATCGCCAAGGGTGAAAAGCCTTATGACGCCGAGATCGTCAAAGCATCTCTGGCGACGATCAGCGAGACGGTGAAGGTCTTCCCGAATCACTTCCCGGCCGGCTCTGAAACGGGAATGGAAACCGAAGCGAGCCCGAAAATCTGGGATAACATGGAGGACTTCAAGGAAAAGGCCGCCAAGCTCGGCGGTGACGCTGAAAAGATCCTTGCCCAACTGCCCGCAGATCAGGCCGGTGTCGGCGCCGCACTCGGCATTCTCGGAAAGGACTGCAGCAGCTGTCACGAGACCTACCGCCTGAAGAAGAATTGACGATCAGACGGTTCTTCTAACCCGTTTTGAAGCGCGCCGGTTCGCCGGCGCGATCTCTCCGCAAGCAGGTCGAAAGCCCACCGGCCGTTGTCATCCGCATTCGTGATCTCAAGAGGAGCCCATGGGCCGGCGTGCGAGGTATCTGCTTTCTGGTCTGGTCCTGCTGGTGGTGGCGGGAGCGAGTCTCGCCTGGTGGTTGACCAAGCCGGATCGTTGGGACGCCGCCCATTGGGAGGGGCTCGGCGAGCCCGATCTCGCCAATGGCGAACAGATCTTCTGGGCAGGCGGCTGTGTCAGCTGCCACTCCGCTCCGGGCGCCAAGGACGACCAGAGGCTCGTCCTTACCGGCGGCCGTACCCTGAAGAGCCCCTTCGGCACGTTTTATCCGCCCAACATCTCCCCCGATGAAACCGTCGGCATCGGCAACTGGACGCTTGCGGAGTTCGGCGACGCCATGACGCGCGGCGTCGGAAAGGACGGCGAGCATCTCTATCCCTCCTTCCCCTACGGCTCCTATATCCGGATGACCGCCAAGGACGTGAACGACCTTTGGGGCTTCATGCAGACGCTGCCGAAGAGCAGCAACGGGACACCTTCGCACGATCTGGCGTTCCCCTATAATGTCCGCCTGGCGCTCGGAGCATGGAAGCTGCTGTATCTGAGCGATGAGCCGCGTACTCAGGTCAATACCGCCGACACCAAGCTCGCCCGCGGGCAATACCTCGTGGAGGGTCCTGGTCATTGCGGCGAATGTCACACGCCGCGCGATGCGCTTGGCGGTTTCGAGGAGGACCGGTGGCTCGCCGGCGCACCCAATCCTGAAGGCGAAGGCCGAATCCCCGACATCACGCCGTCTTCGAAAAGTATCGGGGACTGGAGTGCATCCGACATCGCCTCCTATCTCGAAACCGGCTTCACGCCGGATTTCGACACGGTCGGCGGCTCGATGGTCGAGGTTCAGAAGAACATGGCAGAGCTGCCGGCCTCCGACCGCGATGCGATCGCGGCCTACCTCAAGGCGTTGCCGGCGCTGTAACCGGAGCGACCGCGGCCCCCTTACCCGAGTTTCTGCAGGTAGCGCATGCCGGTTACCGGGCGCGGCACGAAGCGCTCGGACTCGTAGAAACGGTGCGCCTGGAAGTTTCCGGTGGCGGCACTGACCGAGAGGTAGTCGCAGCCCGCCATTTTCGCCTGCTCGCGAGCCTTGGCCACGAGGTGGCGCCCGATGCCGGTGCCGCGGTGACCGGGGCGGACGAAGAGGTGGTGCATTTCCATGCCGCGGGCACCTTCGGCCGCCCGGTATTGCGGGACGAGAATGGCATAACCGATCAACGCGCCGCCGGCTTCTGCGACCAGTGCCGTGATCCAGGGCGTGCGTCCGAAGAGATCCCGCTCGAGCTGTTCGGGGGTGATCGTCGCGGCATCGCCGTGATGGGCGGCAAGCTCGGCGACCATCTCGCGCAATTCGGCGAGATCACGTGGCTTGGCGCAACGGATCGTCACCATCGGCGCACGCGCCGACGGAACGGGCTGAAGGGTAGGGGTGACGGTCTGCAGCATTCTCGGCTCCTGATGGTTCTCTGCCGCCATCAGGTGCCGTGAAAAACAAAAGCCGCCTGATGGCGGCCTTGTTGAATATGATCAGCAGGCCGCTCCTATCGGAACAGCCAAAAATATACGCTGGAAATGGGCGCGTTCTTGATCATGCGCGTAGATTGTCCAAATCCCGGAATTTGTCAACGAGGAATTTCAATGCTCGTTTCCGCACAGCGAGTGGTCGGCGAGCGCGCGGATCACATAGCAATCGCCGATCGTGTGGTCGCCATGGCAGGCGACGATGCGCTCGAGCTCATGCTCCAGCCTTCTGAGCTGGGCGATCTTTTCCCGCACGGAGGCAAGATGCTCGGTGGCGATGCGGTCCGCCTCGCCGCAGGGGCGTTCCGGATGCTCGCTCAGTGCCAGGAGGTCCCGGATCGCCTCTATCGAAAGTCCGAGGTCGCGTGCGTGGCGGATGAAAGCGAGCGTTTCGAGCTCACGCTTTTCATAGCGGCGCTGATTGCCCTCCGAGCGCTCCGGTGCCGCGAGCAGACCCATCTGCTCGTAATAGCGGATGGTCGGGATTTTTACGCCCGTCCGCCGGGAAAGATCGCCGATCGTATACATGCGCCCCATTTCTCCAACATTGAAACTACGCACTTCCGGACGGAAAACCGTCACAGCGCTTTTCAAATACTCTAGTCTCTAGAGCTTTATATGGGCAGGATCCGCCGTCGATCAAGCTTGGAAAGCGGCATCCGGGGTTCGTTCCCGTATCGAAGAGCGCACCTTCGGGCACAAGCCCGCCGCAATCGCCCTTTAGCGATTCGACCGTCGGAATCGATAGGAATAATATTCCAAATCAATAATTTAGCTATGTCTCGGCGCTTGAGCCGCACAGACGGAGGAAGACATGCCTTTGCACATAACCCGCCGAGCAATGCTGGCCGCGTCGGCCATGCTCTATCCGGCATTCGTCCTGGGAACGCCCGCGCTTGCGTCCGGCGCGGCGGAGGATGACGTGACCGAGCGGCTTCGCCAGCTTGAAGAGCGTACCGGCGGACGCCTCGGCGTCGCCGTGCTCGACACAGAGACCAACATCTCGTTCGGGCACCGGGAGGCCGAGCGTTTCGCCATGTGTTCGACCTTCAAGGCGCTTGCGGCGGCTTGCGCGCGTCGATCGCGGGGAGGAAAAGCTCGACCGGCGGATCACCTTCGGCAAGGAGGTCCTGCTGCCTCACTCGCCGGTGACGGAAAAGCATGTGGGCGGCAACGGCATGACGGTCGCGGAACTCTGCGAGGCGGCGATCACCATCAGCGACAATGCCGCCGGCAACCTGCTGCTCGAAAGCTTCGGGGGCCCCGACGGCCTGACGTCTTGGCTGCGCTCGATCGGCGACGAGACCACGCGCCTCGACCGTACGGAGCCCGACCTGAACGAAGCCAGGAAGGGCGATCCGCGCGACACCACGACACCGGGCGCCATGCTCGACACGCTCGGAAAACTGGTCCTGGGACCAGTCCTTTCGCAAGAAGGACGCAAGCAGCTCATCGATTGGCTGGTCGCGAACAAGACCGGTGATGCGCGGCTGCGGGCGGGCCTGCCCCAGGACTGGCGGATCGGAGACAAGACGGGAACGAGTATGACCGGTGCGGTTTCAGACATCGCCGTCGCCTGGCCTGAGGGCCGTGGCCCGATCCTGATCTGCGTCTATACCGGCGAGGCCAAGGCGCCGCTCGATGATCTGAACCCGGTCTTCGCCGATATCGGCAGAATCGTCGCCGACATGGCCTGAAGGCTGCGGGCGCGCTCATGCGAGCGCGCCCGTCATTCCGGTTCGTGCGTCAGGGCAGCGTATAGGCGATGACATAGTCGCCCGGCTTGGTGCCGACCGAACCGTGTCCGCCCGCGACGATCAGGACATACTGCTTCTCGCCGACCGTATAGGTCATCGGCGTCGACTGGCCGCCGGCCGGAAGCCGCGCTTCCCAGAGCTGTTCGCCCGTGGTCAGGTCGTAAGCCCGGAAATAATCGTCAACCGCGGCACCCAGGAAAGCGAGCCCGCCCTTGGTTATCATGGGTCCGCCGATGCCCGGCACGCCCAGCTTGAAGGGCAGCGGCAGCGGCGTCATGTCGTAGACCGTGCCGTTCTTGTGCTTGTAGGCGATCTTGCCGGTCCTGAGATCGGCGCCTGCGACATAGCCCCATGGCGGGGCTTGGCAGGGAATCCCGAGCGGGCCGAGGAACGGACCCATAAAAACCCCGTAAGGTGCGCCTTCATTGCGGTTGAGGCCCTGTTCGCTACCCTTTTCGCCCTCGCCCTTCGGGGCGATCTGGTCGCGCGGAACGAGCCGCGAGGTGAAGGCGAGATAGGTCGGCATCCCGAACATCACCTGGCGCTCCGGATCCACGGCGACGGAGCCCCAGTTGAAAGTCCCGAAATTGCCGGGATAGACGATCGTCCCCTCGAGGGAAGGCGGCGTGTAGCGTCCCTCGTATTTCAGCGTTCTGAATTCGATGCGGCATGCAAGCTGATCGAACATGCTGATCCCCCACATGTCGCGCTCCATGAGCGGCGGGGGCATGAAGGTGAGACCTGAGACGGGCTGGGTGGGGGCCGTGAAATCCTCGGGGATCGCACCGCCGGGAGCGGGTACTTCCTCGATCGGGATGATCGGCTCCCCGCTTCGCCGGTCGAGCACATAGATGTCGCCCTGCTTGGTAGGCCCGACGAGTGCCGGCATGACGGTTCCGTCCTCTCTCGTGATGTCGAGAAGGGCAGGTTGGGCGGGTACGTCCATATCCCAGAGATCGTGATGCACCGTCTGCCGTACCCAGCGTACCGCGCCCGTATTGATGTCCAGGGCGACGATGGAGGAGGAGTATTTCTCCACATGCTCGCTGCGGCCCATGCCGAGCTGGTCGGGCACCTGGTTGCCCATGGGGATGTAGACGAGGCCGAGCCCTTCGTCATAGCTGAAGACGGACCAGCTGTTTGGCGAATTGGTGGTGTAGGTTTGACCCGGAGGGAGGGGCGCCGTTACGTCCGGATTCCCGCTGTCCCAATTCCAGATGAGTGCGCCGGTGTTGATGTTGAAAGCGCGGATCACGCCGGACTGTTCCGTGGTGGAATAGTTGTCGTTGACCGCCCCGCCGATGATGAGCCTGTCGCCGACGGCGACGGGCGGCGAGGTCGAATAGTAGTAGCCGGCGGGGTTGTGCTTCATGCCCTGTTCGAGATGCAGGACGCCGTTGTCGGCAAAGCTGGTGCAGACCTCGCCATTCGTCGCGTCGAGCGCGATCAGGCGGGCGTCCGATGTCGGCAGATAGACGCGCTCGGCGCAGGGGCTGCCGGGCGCTGCGGCCGGATCGGCCCAATAGGTGACGCCGCGGCAGGTCTGATGCTGGCGATCCGGGTTCATGCCGGAATTGGAATCGTATTTCCACTTCTCCTGACCGGTGGCTGCGTCGAGCGCGATCGCCCAGTTGTGCGGCGTGCAGACATAGAGCGTGTCCTTCACCTTCAGCGGCGTCACCTGATAAGTGGTTTCGCTGACGTCTTCGGGCAGCTTCACGTCTCCGGTCTGGTATTGCCACGCCACCTGCAGGTTGGCGACGTTTTCCGGACGGATCTGGTCGAGCGGGGAGTAACGTTGACCGAAGGGCGTGCGACCATATTGGTGCCATTCGCCCGGCGGTACGTTGCCCCCGAGGTTCGCGTTCGCCGCGACTTCGCCGGGCAGATCGCCGCGAATGTCATGGGGGTCCTGCGTCATCGAATAGAGGGCGACACCGACCGAGAGGAGGCTCACCAGTGCAAGCGGCCAGGCGCTTGCCCCATATTGCTCGCCGGTGGGGCTGACGAAGCCGAGGGGTCGCCGGATCCATGGGGTTAGCAGCCACAGCCCGAGCAGGATGATCACGCCGCCCCGAGGCCCGAGTTGCCACCAATCGAAGCCCACCTCCCAGATCGCCCATGCGAGCGACCCGAGAACGACCAGCGCATAGACCCAAAGCGCGGCGGCGCGGCGGCGAAAGAGCAAAAACGCGGTGAGCAGAAAGCCCAAGCCGGCGATGAGATAATACGGGCTACCGCCGAGCAGCAGGAGCCGCGTGCCGCCCCCACCGAGGGCGAGGCCGATCACGGCGAAGACGACGGCGGTCAGGACGATGACCATCAATTCGAGCTCCCGAGGTTGAGAACGTGCCGTCGGCACGACTGGTCGTGGACGGTTTCGTGAAAACTAACGCAAAACGCGTGCCTTTCAATAGCCGCAATCCGGTGAAGAGCCCCACACCCTGACCCTCTCCCCGCGGGGCGGGGAGAGGGGACGTGCCCCTACGAAACGCCGATGATAATGGTGGCCGAGGTGCTTGCCTCGGGCACCTTCCCCCCGCTTGCGGCTACGGCATGCACATATCTCTTGCGCGCCGGTGCGGCGGATACTGCTCATGAAGGAGATCCCTCGGGAACCCAACCGCCTCAACCCCGCTCGGTCGGGGTTGCCCCTCAACCGGCTGCCGCCACCTTCTCCCCGCAGGCGGGGAGAAGGGATATGCCGCGCCCACTCGCTCCCTCGGGCGGGCGGTGAATGCGGGGTTCAGTTGGCGCCGCTTGTTCCTTCTCCCCGCCTGCGGGGAGAAGGTGCCGGCAGGCGGATGAGGGGCGGGTGACCGCTAATGCCAATGTTAGCGCATACGGGTTTGATCCCAAGGACCCATCCGCAAGCCTCGCCACTGCTGGAAATACAGATGCCGCCACTCCGGAGTAAGTCCGCGAAGGGCTGGACAAGAGATATGTGCATCCGTAGCGCTTGCGGGGAGAAGGTGCCGGCAGGCGGATGAGGGGCAGGTCATTCGCAACGCTTTGGAAAACAAATATTCACGTGCCGCAAAAGGTCTGCAGCACTTCCTCGCCCGGTTCGGGAGGCGCGGCATAGGCTGCGTGGCCGGGCTGGTCCTCGTAGGGTCTGGAGGTAACGTCGAGGAGCGCCTCGAAGAGCGAGAAATCCGCGTCTTCGGTTGCCGCAGCGATCGCCTGTTCCACCCGGTGGTTGCGCGGAATGAAGGCGGGATTGACGGAGCGCATCGCGGCAGCGCGTTCGGTTGCCGGCTGCGGCTCGCGTTCGAGCCGTCGGCGCCAATGCTCGAGCCAGGGTGAGAGCGCCTGCGGTTCTTCGAAGAGGCTTGCAAGCTCCGTATCCGCGGTTGCGTTTTCCGCTGAAGCCGCCAGCCGGCGGAAGGTGAGGGTGAAATCCGCTTTTCCGTTCTGCATGAGCGTCAGCAGCGACTGCACGAGATCGAGATCCTCGTCTTCATCCGTGAGCAGGCCGATCTTGCGCCGCATGCCGTCGAGCCAGTGCTTCTGGAAGATCGTTCCGTATTCGCCAAGAGCGTCGTTGGCGAGGTTCACGGCCGTGTCGGCTACGGGATCGAACAGCGTCACCAGCGTCTCGGCCAGGCGGGCGAGATTCCACTGACCGATAGCCGGCTGGTTGGCATAAGCGTAGCGGCCGAACTGATCGATCGAGCTGAACACGGTTTTCGGATCGTAATCGTCCATGAAGGCACAGGGGCCGAAATCGATGGTTTCGCCTGAAATCGTCATATTGTCGGTATTCATCACCCCATGGATGAAGCCGACATGCAGCCAGCGCGCGATCAGTGCAGCCTGGCGCGCCGCGACTGCCTTGAGGAGCGCGAGATAGGGTTTCTCATCCGTCTTCAGCTCCGGATAATGTCGGCCGATCACATAATCCGCGAGCGTCCTTATCGACTCCATGTCGCCGCGTGCCGCGAAGAACTGGAACGTGCCGACACGAATGTGGCTTGCCGCGACCCGGGTGAATACGGCACCTGGCAGGATCTGTTCGCGGTAGACGGGCTGTCCCGTGACCGTGGCAGCCAGCGCACGGGTCGTCGGCACGCCGAGCGCATGCATCGCCTCGCTGACGATATATTCGCGCAGGACGGGCCCAAGCGCCGCCCGACCGTCGCCGCGGCGGGAGTAGGGCGTCTGGCCGGCTCCCTTGAGCTGGATGTCGCGTCGTCGCCCGCCGGCGTCGGTCACCTCTCCGAGCAGGATGGCCCGTCCGTCGCCGAGCTGCGGCACGAAAGTGCCGAACTGGTGGCCGGCATAGGCCATGGCGAGCGGTTCGGCCCCTTCGGGGATGAGATTGCCCGAAAAGATCGCCGCGCCGTCGCGTTCGAGCGCTTCGGCGTCGAGCCCAAGCTCTCCGGCAAGCGGGCGGTTGAGCTTGATCAGCCACGGTTCCGCGACCGGTGTCGGCTGCACACGGGCATAGAAATTGGCCGGCAGCCGGGCGTAGCTGTTGTCGAAGCGGAATGCGGTCATCTTTGAAATTGGCTGCGTTGGAACGGAACTCATCACGATACAGCGGCACGCCGGAAGTCGGCCGCCCTTTCGCAGCAAGTCTACACGAGCCCAGCCCTTTTCGCGAGGTTTCGGCCTGGACGCCTACATGGGCCCCTCGCTCGCTTCGTGCGAAGGGGCCATCGCGATCAGGCACTGAGCGCCGCTCGTGGCAGGCAGGCCTCACAGATCGCAGCGATGTGGCGTCTCGCTGTAACGTCAGGAACCGTCTTCCATCGCGGCTGCCATTTCCGCCAGCTTGCGTATCGTGTTGAGATTGCGCGCCGTGCCGGGTCTGAGCGCCGGAAGCTTCAGCTTCGATCGACCGGATCCATTCGGATAGTGGACATAGATTTCGCGCCCGTCGATCCGCACCTCTTCTCCATCAGGTGCCACCAGCTTGTCGAGCGCGTCGGCGGGAGGCGGCTCCGGCAGGAAGGTGATCAGCAGCAAGTTCGGCTTGGCATCGAGAAACCGCTCCGCCCTGGCCGCGATGTCGTCCAGTTGGCGGCGGCTGCGGAGCAAGACTCCCGGTGCCTTGCCCATTTTCGCCGCCAGCGCCTGTTCGAGTTTCGCCTGCACTGCGGGCTCAGGCAGGTCAGAGCGAAAGACGACGTTGCCGCTCTGGATAAAGGTCTTGGCGCCCGCGAAGCCGAGCTCGTCGCAGACGGCCTTGAGGTCCGCCATCGCCAGCTTGCCGGTGCCGCCCACATTGACGGCCCTGAACAGTGCTACATAGACCGGCACCGGCTCCGCCCCTTACATCCTGCCTGCGACCTTGATGGCGAAGGCATATTCGAAGGCGATCTCCTCCAGCCGCTGAAAGCGGCCGGAAGCGCCGCCGTGGCCCGCGTCCATGTTGGTCTTGAGCAGGATGGGTTCGCTGCCGGTCGTCTCCTCGCGCAGCTTTGCCACCCATTTCGCCGGTTCCCAATAGGTGACGCGCGGATCGGTCAGGCCTCCGAGCGCCAGAATGGCGGGATACGGCCTGGCACCGACATTGTCGTAGGGCGAGTAGCTCGCGATGATGTCGTAGAACTCCGGGCTGTCGATCGGATTGCCCCATTCAGGCCATTCCGGGGGTGTCAGCGGCAGCGTGTCGTCCAGCATCGTGCTGAGCACGTCGACGAAGGGCACCGCGGCGATGATGCCGCGGAACTTCTCAGGCGCCATATTGGCGATGGCGCCCATCAGCATGCCTCCGGCCGAGCCGCCCTCGGCGACGATGTTCGCGTAGGAAGTGAACTTTTCCTGATTCAAATAGTCGGCGGCTGCGATGAAGTCTTTGAACGTATTGGTCTTCTTCGCCATCTTGCCGTCTTCGTACCAGTGGAACCCCTTGTCCTTGCCGCCGCGGATATGGGCGATCGCGTAGACGAAGCCGCGGTCGACGAGCGACAGGCAATTGGTGTTGAAGCTGGCGGGAATGGTGATGCCATAGGCACCGTAGCCGTAGAGCAGGCAAGGGGCGGATCCGTCGAGCGGTGTGTCCTTGCGATAGAGCAGGGTGACCGGCACCTGCTCGCCATCGTGCGCCGGAGCGAAGACCCGGCGGGTCACATAGTCGTCCGGATCGTGGCCGGAGGGGACTTCCTGCGTCTTGAGCAGCGTGCGCTTGCGCGTCTGCATGTCGTAGTCGAAAAGCTGCGAAGGCGTCGTCATCGACGAATAGGAGAAACGGATGATGTCGGTGTCGTATTCGGCCGCACCGGCAAGCCCCAGAGAATAGGCCTCCTCGGCGAATGCGATGGCGTGTTCCTCGCCGGTTCGGCGGTCGCGGATGACGATTTCCGGCAGGCCGTTGCGGCGCTGCAGCCAGACCAGATGGCGGGCATAGGCCATATGGCTGAGGATCAGGGTTCCCGGCTTGTGCGGCACGACCTCGCGCCAGTTTTCCTTCTGCGGCGCTTCCACCGGCGCTTCCATGATCTTGAAATCCTTGGCGCCGTCGGCATTGGTGAGAATGTAGAAGACGTCGCCGCCCTCGGTCATGGAATATTCAAGGCCGGTTACGCGCACCGCCACGATCCTTGGCTCCGCGGCAAGGTCCCTGGTCGGGATGAGCCGGTATTCGCTCGTCTCGTGGTCATGTATGTCGATATAGATGAAATCATCGAGGAGCGAACCGCCGACGGACATGAAGAAGCCGGCATCGGGCTCCTCATAAACCAGCCGGTCTTCCGACTGCGGCGTGCCGATGACGTGGTGGAAGATCTTCGATGGCCGGTGGTTCTCGTCGAGCACGGTATAGAAGAAGCTCTTGCCGTCCGGCGCCCAGGCGCCGCCGCCACCC
This sequence comes from Ensifer sp. D2-11, assembly GCF_054161295.1. Taxonomy (NCBI): domain Bacteria; kingdom Pseudomonadati; phylum Pseudomonadota; class Alphaproteobacteria; order Hyphomicrobiales; family Rhizobiaceae; genus Ensifer; species Ensifer sp. D2-11. The sequence goes on along the minus strand of NZ_CP096433.1, from coordinate 2,209,503 downwards.
GTATTTTCGAGCAGGTCCTCGAGGTCCTCGCCGGTCGAAAGGTCGCGCACCTTCAGCGTGAAATATTCCGAGCCCTTGTCGTCGTACCCCCAGATTCCGCGTGAATGATTGCTCGAATGGTCAAGTCCGGCGATACGGAAATAGGCCTTTCCTTCAGCCTCCCTGTCGCCGTCGAGCAGCACCCGGCGGATCGTCTCGTCGCCCGCTGCACCCTCGCGGGGGATCCGGAAATAGCGCGGATGCTCGCCGCCGGTGACGTAAGACGTCCCATAGGCAAAAGGGCCATCCTTCATCGGAACCGATGAATCGTCTTCCTTGATCCGGCCGCGCATTTCGGCAAACAGCGTCTTCTGCAGGTCCTTCGTGTCCGCCATCGCGGCGTTCATATAGGTATTCTCCGCCTCCAGATGGCGGCGGATCTCGGGATCCAGGATCGACGGATCCTTGAACATGGACTGCCAGTTTTCGGCCCTCAACCAGGCGTAATCGTCGGTGCGGGTCATGCCGTGGCGGGTATCCGTTACCGGCTTTTTCGGGGCGACGGGCGCGGCGGGCAGGTTCTTGAATACGGACAAGGCATGTCTCCGGGATCGGTCCTGCTGCATGTCTTCTGGAATCCTACCGATTCAAGGGGAGAACACGCAGCAGATTAAAGCGCTACAGCAACCTCGCGTCTGACGAGACGTGCGGCGCCGTATGGGGGAGACAATGAGATAGAGGGCACCAGCGCGGCGATCAAGCGGAAAGGGCTGCCGAGCCGTCTAGGCGGCGAGTTTGAGGCCGATGCCCCACGGGTCGGTGAGGCTATGCGCGTCGCCCTGCCTGTCCACGGCTATTTCGAGGGCGTCGATCTTCCGGATCGCGGCGTCGAGGGCCGCCGGCTCCCGGAAGCGGATCGTATAGTCGGCGAGACCGGTCATGTTTTCCTGGCGTTTAGGCGCCCCGCGCGAATTCCAGATATTGGCCGCCACGTGGTGATGGTACTTGCCCGTCGCGAAGAAGCTGGCTCCAGGATAACGCGCCATGACGTCGAGCCCCAGGGCATCGCGGAAAAAAGCGTCCGCCTGCGGGATATCCGAGACCTGAAGGTGAATGTGACCGATCGTGGTGCCGGCCGGCAGGCCGTCCCAGCCGTTTTTCGGCACCTCCTCGTAGAGTGCCTGCAAATCGAGCGGCAGCGTGTTCATTGCCACCATGCCGTCCGCTCCGTAGTTCCATTCCTCGCGCGGTCGATCGCGGTAGATCTCGATTCCGTTACCCTCCGGATCGGCGAGGTAGATCGCTTCGCTGACGAGGTGATCGGAGGCTCCCTGCAACTGCACCCCGTTCTCGGCGGCATGCACGAGCCAGCGTCCGAGCTCGGTGCGGTCCGGAACCAGAAATGCGTGATGGAAGAGACCGGGTGCGTTTCGCGGAGCCCTTACGGCATTGCCGTCGCTCGTCAACGTCAGGAGCGGTCTTCCGGCGACGCCGAGCGTCACGCCGCTTATGTTCGCCTCGATCGGCGACAGACCGATTATCCGCTGGTACCAGGACGAGACCGTCTCCAGGTCGCTGACGACAAGATGCGACCGATCGACATAAGCGGGCATCGCCGTCGCGTGATCGGCGGGAACGCTGGCCTGCGGCTTCGGTTGTGAGGTGTCCTTCATCCTATTCGCCTTTTCGGACAGCGGGAGGGCGACGCCCGAGACTGTGATCTGCTGCCCTAATTCAATATGAGCACGTGATCGGGTTCGCGAAAGCTCTTATATTACTTGATGTTGTGTTCGATGAACGTTGACAGTCGTCACGGCCGCGCTACCTTTAACGGTGGGAGCGATGAGAGCAGAGGGGCGGTCACTTTGATCCAAGTCAAGGCCCGTACAGCCGCCACCGTTCGATGTCGGTCCGGCGCAGGACGGGGTGCGTGATGTGGTTTCCGTCCGTGACGGGAGCCGGGGCCGGATGACCGGCCAAGCTGAGGGATCAGCGTCGCATTCGGCGCGCGACGTGGTAACATAGGAAAAGGACGCAGCAGCATGTACAAGAAGATCATCGTGCCGATCGCCATGGATCAGCTGGAGCACGGCGAGTCCGTCCTTGGCATCGCCGAGAAACTGATCGATGAGGGGGGAGAGATTATTCTGCTCAACGTCGTCGAGGATCTCAACGCCTATGCACAAGGTTACATGATCGTCGATTTTCCGCTGGAGATGATCGAGGAATCGCGCAAGCACGCGGTCAAGACCCTGGAAGCGCTGAAGACCAAGCATGGCATCAACGGGCGCGTCGAAATCCGCACCGGCGGAGCTGCCGGCAGCATCAACGCTCTCGCCGAGGAAGAGAATGCCGACCTGGTGATCATCGCGTCCCACCGCCCGGGGCTGATCGATTATTTCATCGGGTCGACCGCCAGCCGTGTCGTCAGCCATTGCCCCTGCGCGGTTCTCGTCGACCGGTAATACTGGGAATAGAAGGGAGCGGTGCAGGCCGCCTGCGCCGCGATCCGAAGGAGTCACGCAATGGATAAGTATGCGCTTGACGACTTTCGCGAACAGCTTTTGCGCCGCAAACGCGAACTTCATGGCCGGCTGGTGCAGATAGAGGAAGACCTCGAGCAGCCGATGAATGCCGATGTGCCGGATCGCGTAACGGAACGGGAGAGCGACGAGGTCCTGGAAGGACTCGGATTGGCGGGCCAGGGCGAAATTCGCGCGATCGACGCTGCGCTCAACCGCATCGAAGCAGGAACCTTCGGCATTTGCGTCCGTTGCGGCGACGCCATATCCCCGGAAAGGTTGCGCGCCGTGCCGCATGCGCCGCTCTGTCAGACCTGCGCCGCCGAGATCGCGACCGGGGGGAGATAACCACCCAAAGCTCCCATCTGCTTCAGCGAAAGCCGTTTGCTGCACGCTCCCGCGCAGGGTGCGGTATTTGTTGTAATGCGTTGCAAAAGTTGATCCTTTCGCCCGATCCTGGTGCTTTGCCGTGTCGCTGCTCTGTGGCAGGATGAACCGAAACCATGGTGATCCTGTGCGGCGTTTCGAACTGTTCGAATCCGCTGCAATCGGTCATGAGGTATTTCGTTGCTGCTGCAGGCTGCAGACGGATATCGGGAGCGGAGCGGGAGGGGCCGCGTGAAGGTTGCCGGCGTCAAATGGGACTACGACCGATCGGAGATGATCGCCGACGCAATCGTCCACGGGATCGGCCTTTCGGCGGCGCTCGTCGGTGTTACCGCCCTGATCTTTTACGCCACCGTCTGGAGCACGTCCGGGCAATTGGCCGCGGCTTCGATCTATGGTGGCGGGCTCATCGCCGCCCTGTCGATTTCATTCGTCTACAATCTCTTTCCGGTCGGCCGGGCCAAGTGGTTCCTGCGTCGGCTGGACCACTCCGGGATCTTCGTGCTGATCGCTGCAACCTACACGCCTTTCCTGCAACGCGGCTGGGATGATCCGTTCCTCTTCTCGATGCTGGTCGCCATCTGGCTTATCGCAGCCGCCGGCATCGCCATGAAGTGCCTCCTGCCCGGGCGCTTCGATCGGCTGGCGATCCTGCTTTATCTCGCAATGGGCTGGAGCGGGCTGCTCGCCGCGAAATCCCTCTTTACCGCCTTGAGCGCGACGACGCTCACCCTGATCGTCATCGGTGGCGTCATCTATTCGGTCGGGGTCATCTTCCATGTCTGGGAGCGTCTTCGCTTCCAGAACGCCATCTGGCACGGCTTCGTCGTCACGGGAGCGGCTGTGCACTATTCCGCAGTCTTGACCTGCATCAGCAGCGCCGCTGTATCTTAGATCACGATGTTTTTAGGTCGAGTCGAGCTGTCGGCGCGGATGACCTGGCTCTGGCTGGCCCAGGAAACGTATCACCGGATTGCAATCTCTCCTCTTCCTCATCTCTGTGCTTGTCACAGAGATGAGAGCCGCGCCGCGTCTGCGGCGCGGGAAGCGTTGTTTCAGCCCAAGGACTTGGTCTGGCTGGATCCCTGTGACGAGCACAGGGATGAGGTAATCAAACAGGCTGCGGCGGGTATCCCGAATCTCAACAGGCCTTAGCCAGATTCAAAGCTGCAGCTTCAGTCTGCTGCAGGCTGACATTCTTCCGACGGCCTGAGTGCCGAGGCCATGCGCGAGATGACGCCATCGAAACTGGTCAGGTTGCTCTTCCGATATTGCAGCCTGAAATAGGCGGCGCTGCCGTCGCAGAGCGCAATCGCCCGCGTATAGAAAACGTCGCTCTCGCGCGCGCCGGAAAAGCTTGCCCAGGCGGGCGTGACGCGCGAAAAGATGATTCGCCAGTCGGCCTGCTTCTCGTAGCCGATTCTTTCGGCGACGTCGGTTTCGAAGTCGCCATCCGGCGGATGAGTGCCGAACACCATGAGCGTCGCGCCATTGTCATCGGCATGAAATCTGACGCCGTCGCCGTTATCGGCCTCAAGGCCCATCTCGAATCCGGGCGGGATGTCGACCGTGTAGCCGAAGCGGGGATTGGCGTAAGGGTGCCAGTCGTCCTCGGCGACAGAGGGCGAGGCAAGCGTCACGAGGAGCAGAGATGCGATAAAGGCACGGCGCATGCGTGGCGTCCTCTCGGCTTCGTTCGACCTGCCGGTTCTTCTCAACGCACCGCGCGTTTTCTTCCTGCACGCGCGAGGGCCGTCGCAACGGCTTTGAACTGCTGCATCATCTTATCTTCAAATCGTTCCGGGTTTAAGGGCATGCGGATAGACAACACGCATGCTGGAAAGTGCCGCCGGAACAGTCCCTTATGGTCAATCTTCCTCGAATGTCATCGCGGTGCCGTTGAGGCAATAGCGCAGGCCCGTCGGAGGAGGCCCGTCGGGGAAGACATGGCCGAGATGGGCGTCACAATCGGCACAGCGAATCTCCGTCCTGACCATGAGGTGAGAGCGGTCCACATATTCAGCGATCGCGTCCGGATCGACCGGGGCGAAATAACTGGGCCAGCCGCAGCCGGAATCGAACTTGGTGTCCGAGCGGAACAGCGCGCGGCCGCAACAGACGCATTTGTAGGTGCCATGCCTTTTATTGTCGAGGAAGGGGCCGGTGAAGGGACGTTCGGTGCCATGCTCGCGTGTGACGCGGTACTGCTCGGGCGTCAGCGCTGCCCGCCACTCCTCGTTCGTCTTCGTAATCTTCGGCATCCGGTTTTCGGACATGGCTGCGCTCCTTTCGATTGCAGCGAATATATAGGATGGCATCCGCTCGGGCACAAATGGGGATCAATGCCGGGAGCTCCGCGTCCTGGACAGGATCCTGATCAGGGTCGGGGCGAAGCCGCTGCCCTCTACATAGTATAAACGTGGCATAACCTCACACCGCGGCCGATTTCCCTTGAGGCAGGCCCGCCCTTCTTCTATGTCCGGTTAAAGCTTGACTGAAAGATCAATGAGAAGGAGCGTGTCGATACGATGGATGCCGCGGCCCTGACATTCCTGGCCCTCGGTCTTCCCTTTGCCGCGGCCGTCGTCGCACCGGCCCTGACCCGGCTTCTCGGCGGGAATGCCGCCTGGCTGCTGGCGCTTGCGCCACTCGCCATCTTCATGCATCTCGCAGGTTTCATTCCGGAAGTCGCCGCTGGCGAGATCGTTACCGGCGGCTATATCTGGATACCGTCCTTCAACGTCAGCTTCTCCTGGCTGATCGACGGCCTGTCACTGACCTTCGCGCTTCTGATTTCGGGCATCGGGACACTGATCGTCCTCTATTCGGGCGGATATCTGAAGGGGCATCCCGACCAGGGCCGCTTCTTTTCGTTCATCCTGATGTTCATGGGCTCGATGCAGGGGCTCGTCGTCTCGGACAGCTTCCTGATGCTCTTCGTCTTCTGGGAGCTGACGTCGATCACTTCGTTCCTGCTGATCGGCTTCGATCACACCCGCGAGGCGGCGCGCCGCGCGGCTTTGCAGGCCCTGGTCGTGACGGGGGGAGGCGGGCTTGCCTTGCTCGCCGGGCTCCTCATCCTGTGGAACGTCAGCGGCGTCACGCAATTTTCGCTGCTCCTGTCCTTCGGCGACGAACTGAAGCAAAGCCCTTTCTATCTCGCGGCGCTGCTCCTCGTCCTCGGCGGCGCATTCACCAAGTCGGCACAGTTTCCGTTTCACTTCTGGCTGCCGAACGCCATGGAAGCGCCGACGCCCGTTTCGGCCTATCTGCACTCGGCGACGATGGTGAAGGCGGGGGTCTATCTTCTGATGCGGCTCAACCCGGTGCTCGGCGGTACGACGGAGTGGCAGGTTCTGCTGCCGCTCTTCGGCGTGACGACGCTCGTCGCCGGAGCCGCCCTGGCAGTGCGCCAGACGGACCTGAAGATGATGCTGGCCTATACGACCATGTCGTCGCTCGGTCTTCTGGTCATGCTGACGGGCCTCGGCCTGCCCTACGCCATCGAAGCCGCAGTGCTTTACTTGGTGGCGCATGCCCTGTTCAAGGGGGCGCTGTTCATGGTGGCCGGCATCATCGATCATGAAACCGGTACGCGCGATCTGACGAAGCTCGGCGGCCTGCGCAGGGCGATGCCTCTGACCTTCGCCATAGCTCTTGCGGCGGCCCTGTCGATGGGCGGCCTGCCGCCCTTTTTCGGGTTCCTTGCAAAAGAGGAAATCTACGCCGCACTCTCCGGTTTCGACCGCCGGTCCATGGTCTTCGCGGCATTGACCATCCTCGGCAACGGCCTGATGTTCGCCGTCGGCTTCGCGATCGCTCTAAAACCGTTTCTGGGCCCGAAGGTCGATACGCCGAGGCATGCCCACGAGGCACCGGTGCTCCTCTGGATCGGCCCGGCAATCCTGGCTGCGAAGGGCCTTTCCATCGCGCTGATGTCGGGCCTTGTTCATCGGTTCGTGACCTCGCCCATGGCCTCGGCCGTTGCCGGCGAACCGAGAACCGTGACGATTTCTCTCGCACCGCATATCGGCGTGCCGCTGTTGCTCTCCGTCGTGACGCTGGCGGTCGGCGTCGCTCTGTTCCTCAATCTGACGCGGCTGCGCGCAGCCATGGCGGTGATCCTTGCCGATATCGGCTGGGGACCGGATCGAGGCTTCGACCAGTTCATACGCGGCCTCGTGCGGTTTGCGGTCGCCGCGACCCGCCGATTGCAGGGCGGCCGTCTCGATAACTACATGACCGTGACCTTCCTGCTCGTCGCCGCCGTCATGCTCGCATTGCCGCTGCGCTACGGCGAATTCCCGCGCGCACCTTTCTTTCCGGGCGACGTTCCGCTGCACGAATTCGCGATCATGGCGATCGCCGTGCTTGGCCTCTTCGCCGTGGTGCTGGCCGCGGACCGGCTGACGGCGATCGTCTCGCTCGGAATTCAGGGCTTCGCCGTCGCGATGCTCTTCCTGCTTTACGGCGCTCCGGATCTCGCCTTCACCCAGTTCATGATAGAGACGCTGTCCGTCGTCGTGCTGGCACTGGTGATGACCCGGCTGCGGCTGTCTCCCTCGGATCACCGACCACTCAGGCAGAAGCTTCCCGACTTCACGATCGCGCTCGCCTGCGGAATCGGATTCGGCCTTTTCCTTCTCCGGGTTACCGGCGTGCCGTTCGATGCGACGCTGACGGACTTCTTCAACCTCTATTCGAAATCGATCGCGCACGGCGCGAACGTGGTCAACGTCATCATCGTCGACTTCCGAGGCACGGATACGCTTGGCGAAATTGCCGTCGTGCTGGTTGCGGGCCTGTCCATCCTTTCCCTCGTGCGGTTGCGGGCGGGATCGTTGAGACGCGGCGAAACGCGCGAGATCGCGGCCGCTGATGCGAACACGAAGGAGCCGGTATGAAGTCGATCATTTTTCGGACCGTTGCGCCCTTCCTCGCCGGATTGATGATGCTCTTTTCGATCTTCGTGCTGCTGCGCGGCCACAACGAGCCCGGGGGCGGCTTCATAGGCGGGTTGATCGCCGTTTCGGCGCTGGCGATCTACGGCATCGCCCATGGCGTGGAGACGGTGCGTCGGGCGATATTCTTCCACCCCATGGCTATCGCCGGCGCCGGCCTTTTCGCCGCGACCGTGGCCGGACTGGTGTCACTTTTCGCGCGGGTGCCGTTCATGACCGGGCTTTGGATATATCCCTCCTTTCTCGGCGTCGAGGTTCCGCTCTCCACCGTCATGCTGTTCGATACGGGGGTCTACCTGGTCGTCGTCGGTGCCATCAGTTCGATCGCGCTGTCGCTTGAAGAAAGAGGGGGCGCCTGATGGAGACCTGGTTTTCGCTGCTGGTCACTTTCTTCTTCACCGTCGCCATTTACTTGCTTCTGTCGAAATCCATCATCCGCGTCCTCCTGGGCGTGGCGATCCTGGGAAATGCGGTGAACCTTCTGATCTTCACCGGCGGCCGTCTGACGCGCGACGTACCGCCGGTCATAGCGGAGGGCTCCGATGTGCTTTCCGGTCCGGCGGCCAATGCCTTGCCGCAGGCGCTCATCCTGACCGCCATCGTGATTTCCTTCTCCTTCTTCGCCTTTCTCCTCGTTCTCGCCTGGCGCGCCTATGAAGACCTCGCGACAGACAACACGGACGAGATGCGTGTTGCGGAACCGGTGAACGAGCCGGCACCGCCGCTGGGATACTGACGCACCATGGCCGTTTCCACCCCCGTCCCCGTCGACCTTTCCGCAGCCCTGATGCTGGCCCCGGCGCCGGCCGTCGAATGGCTCGTCGTTCTGCCCGTCGCATGGTGTCTGGCCGTCGGTGCGCTCCTCGTGATGCTTCGTCGCTGGGCCGGCCTCCAGCCCGCAATAGCGCTTGCGAGCCTGGCCGTGCTGGTGCTGATTGACGTGGCGCTGCTCGATCACGTCGCAAGAAATGGGCCGACGACCATGGTGATGGGTCGCTGGCTGCCGCCGTTCGGTATCGCCTTCACGGTCGACCTGACCGGTGCGCTCTTTGCCCTGGTGGCGGCCTTGGTCGCTCTTGCCGCGGGCATCTTTTCGCTGGCCGATATCAACGACAGCGGCCGGCGCTATGGTTTCTATCCGCTGCTGATGCTGCTGATGGCCGGCGTTTCGGGAGCCTTCCTCACGGGGGATATCTTCAACCTCTATGTCTGGTTCGAGGTCCTGCTGATCTCGTCCTTCGGGCTACTGGTCCTCGGCTCCGAGCGCGGGCAGATCGACGGGACGGTGAAGTACGGCTTTTTGAACCTGGTCGCAACGACGCTGTTCCTCGTCGCTACCGGCTTCCTCTACGCCGTGTTCGGCACGCTCAACATGGCCGACATCGCGCGCAAGGCCGACGAACTGCGGGTCAATGCGCCGTTGATGACTTTGGTCGGACTCTATGTTCTTGCCTTCGGCATGAAAGCGGCCGCGTTTCCTTTGAACTTCTGGCTGCCTGCTTCCTATCATACCCCTCGCGTCGTCGTGTCGGCGCTCTTTGCCGGCCTGCTCACCAAGGTCGGTATTTATGCGTTGATCCGGGTCACGGTCATGCTCTTCCCGATCGAGAGGGAGGAATTGAGCTTCGTCCTGGCGCTCGTCGGTGCGCTGACGATGATGGTCGGCGTTCTCGGCGCGCTCGCGCAAACGGACTTTCGTCGCATTCTCGGATACCTCGTCGTTTCGGGCATCGGCTCGATGCTCGCAGGCATAGCCATCGGCGGACCGGGCGGCATTGGCGGCGCGATTTTCTACGCGCTTCATTCGATGCTGGTGATGACGGGCCTTTATTTCGCCTCTGGGATCGCCATGCGCCTCGGTGCAGACAGCTCGATCGCAACGCTCGCGGGTCTTTACCGCAAGCATGCGGGGTTTGCGGCGCTGACCTTGATGCTGTGCTTCGCCGTTTCGGGCCTGCCGCCCTTTTCCGGCTTCTGGCCGAAGGTCATGCTGGTGAAGGCGGCCATCGATATCGGCGCCTGGTGGCTTGCCGCCGCGCTTCTTCTCGTCGGCTTCTTCACCATGATTGCCACCGGCCGCCTTTTCCTCCTGGCCTATTGGCGAGACAGCGCAATCCCCGAGGCGGCGGACGGCCCCGCCCGCCTGTCCGCGGCGGCCCTGGGTCCGCTTGCAGCGCTTACGCTTCTGGCGCTTGCGCTCGGCCTCTATCCCGAACCGCTGCTCGCGATGATCCAGAGCGCCGCCGCCGGTCTTGCAGAGCCGTCCGCTTACCTGAATTCAGTCTTTCCCGCAGGAGGTCCGCAATGAAATTCCTGCTGACCAACCTGGTCTTTACGCTCATCTGGGGGGCAATCAGCGCCAGCTTCACGCCCGCGAACCTCCTGCTGGGCTTCGCAGCCGGCGCCTTGTCGCTCTGGTTGATCCGGCGTGAGCTGCGCCCCGTGGCTTACCCGCTGAGACCGTTGCGGCTCCTGTTGCTCGCATCGTTGTTTTTCAAGGAGCTCGCCATTTCCGCAACGAAGGTCGCGGTTCTGGTTCTCCGCTCGAACATGGCGCTGAAGCCCGGCATTTTTGCCTATCCGCTCGCGCTCAGGAGCGACTTCGAGATAACGCTGCTCGCCAATCTGATCACACTTACGCCGGGTACGCTGTCGGTGGATGTCTCCGACGATCGCAAGACCCTCTACGTCCATGCGCTCGATTGCGCCGATCCGGGAGCGCTACGGCGAGACATCGCCGGCGGCTTCGAACGTCGAATTCGGGAGGCCTTCGAACGATGACGCCCGCTGCAGTCCTGAGCGCGGCCTCCGGCGTGGCGCTCGTGCTTCTCTCTCTCGCGCTGCTGTTGACGGTGCTGCGCATCATTCGCGGGCCGACGCTTCCGGACCGGGTGCTGGGCCTCGATATGCTGGTGGCGATTGCGATCGGCCTGATCGCGGTGATCGCCGTAAGGACCGGATTCTATCTCTACATCGATATCGCGATCGCCCTCGGGCTCGTCGGCTTTCTTGCAACTGTCGCTTTCGCCCGCTTCATCCTGGCGCGCGGCCTCTCGCCGGAGCGCAGGACGCCAGGCACAACGGAGATCCCTCAGGCAAAGCCGCGCCCGAGCCAGGCCGGGCGCCGCAAACGCAAGGGAGCGCGTTGATGGCTCTGCAAATCATTGCCTACGTCGTTGCGCTGATCATGGTTGTCGGCGCCTGCTTCTCGCTGCTTGCCGCGGTTGGCCTCGTCCGCTTCCCCGACCTTTACACCCGCATGCACGCGGCCTCGAAAGCCGGTACCGTCGGTTCGGGTCTGCTGCTCTTTGCGGCCGGGCTGCATTCGCTGGACGCCGCCGTCTTCGTGCGCGCACTTGCGGGATTTGTCTTCTTCGTGCTGACGGCACCGATCTCGGCCCATTTATTGGCAAAAGCCGCGCATCAAGCGGGCTACAGGATGTCAAAACGATCCGTGATAGATCAGCTTCCCCATAAGGAAGAGGCGCGCCGGCATTGACCGGCAGCATTTCTGACTCTGTATTTGAGGACAATTTTGCCGAGCGTGACAATTTTAGCAACTCGGAATAAAGTTGCTGCATGCCGTTAAATTTATGTTTGGACTTTTGGCGGATCAGTGTTAATGCAGTAAATGCAAAGTGTCGTTGTGGAAAATACTTTGAACTGAAATTCCAGCCTGAGTTGTGATGCTTGTCCGTTGCTTTGAGGTGTCGGCCGCTTTGGCGCCTTGGTGACGGATCTTCCCTCTCGCAATTCGAGCCTTGATGTCGCGGCAGAACCGCAGTCTCCATCGCGAGATAGCGGTCGGTTCCGAGGCGGCAAGCGCTAATCGACGGCATTTTGTACATCCTCCCCCTGAAACTCTGTTTCAGGTTTCGTCGCTGGATTCCGATAGGAGAAAGAAATGACAGAGACTTCGCTCGGTACGAGCAATGAACTCCTGGTTGAGCTTACGGCGGAGATCGTTGCCGCCTATGTAAGCAACCACGTGGTTCCGGTTGCCGAGCTGCCGACGCTCATAGCCGACGTGCATTCGGCTCTCAACAACACCACGGCTCCTGCGCCGGTGGTCGTTCCGGTGGAAAAGCCGAAGCCTGCGGTTTCGGTCCGAAAGTCGGTGCAGGACGACCAGATCACATGTCTCGAATGCGGTGGCACCTTCAAGTCGTTGAAGCGGCATCTGATGACGCACCACAACCTTTCGCCGGAAGAATACCGCGACAAGTGGGATTTGCCTGCGGATTATCCGATGGTCGCACCGGCCTACGCGGAAGCGCGCTCGCGGCTCGCCAAGGAAATGGGTCTCGGACAGCGTCGGAAGCGTCGCGGCAAGTGATCCGGGCGGCCCCACTGGGCCGTCGGGAACGCGCAAGCGAACACCTGAGTTGTGTCATAAAAGCCGGCCGGTTCAGGCCGGCTTTTTTTTCGACGTTCAGTATTTCATTGAAACACTGACACACTCTAACCCTTCGAGGCTACGCACTTCCGGACGGAAAACCGTTACGCACCTTTCCTCGAAGTGCTCTAACTCTTTGCCAGTCAGGCGGGCAGGCGCCCTTCGGCTTCGCTCTTGATACGCCGGATCATCGAGCGCAGGCCGTTCGCGCGTTGCGAGGAAAGATGTTCGATGAGGCCGATCTTGCCGAAGATGTCGAGAGCGTCGATTCTGGTAATTTCCGAAGCACGCTTACCGGAGAAGATCGCGAGGACGATCGCCACGAGGCCGCGCACGATATGCGCATCCGATTCTCCCTCGAAGGTGAGGAGCGGGTCTTCAGCATCGCCGGTCGCATGGGTCACGAGCCAGACCTGGCTGGCACAGCCTTGAACCTTATTCTCGCTCGTCCTCGAGACTTCCGGCATCTCGGGCAGGTTTTTGCCAAGTTCGATCACATAGCGGTAGCGATCTTCCCATTCGTCGAGAAATGCAAAGTCGTCGATGATCTGGTCAAGTGAAGTCATGCTATGTCCGGCTTTCGGCGCCCGCTGCGTAGCGCAGTCCGCGTGAAAGGCGACTGCTTCAACCGCCTTTCGGGCGCATCGTTATCTCACCTTCATATAGGAGACGCGGGCCGCAAAGAGAACAGGCAATCGCGTTTCCCCGCGCTGCCACGCCCGAACGATCGGTCTGCCTTCGTCGCGGCAGGAGTTACTTCCCGGAAGCCGGACCGGGATCGAGGCGGTGTTCCGGAACCGGCATACGCTTGAAGGCCGGTTCGGCCTTCTCCGTCGCCTCCGCCGAAGGGACACTTTCTGCCGGTGTGACGGTACCGGTCATGACCTTGACGTCGGGAGCGGCGGCATCGCCTTCCGCGAACTGGGTGTTGAGAAACTCATAGGCGATCCGAGCGCCTTCGCGCGCGCGATGTCCGAGGGCGACGAAAGTCTCCGCACCCTTTTCGCAGACGTCCGGCTTCTCTACGCAGATGGCGCTTATGTATTGGATGGCTTCGTTCGCGGCAGAGAAGGTGCCGCCGATCTCCATCTTCGGGCCATGCTCGAGCTTCTCGCTGCTCGACGGATCGAGAAACGGCAGCAGCACCAGCACCAGCGAGAACCAGAACGTCGCCTTAACGAGAAACCACATCTTGCGCCATCCTCTTTTGCCTTCGGCTGCGGCCGTGGTGTTTACGCTTCGAAACTAGCGCGGGAATCACAAGGCCACTTTTCCAGAAACAACGGTATTTGCTTCAAATTTTATTGAAATTCATGACTGGCATATTCGTGCAGCCGCTTTTCCCTGCATTTTAGCGATCGTCGTTAACGCTCGTGGCGGGGGTCTCGGCCTCAAGCCCCGCGTTCCCGGCGCCGGGTAGTGGCGATGCCTGCCCAAATCGTTAACGCGAACCGAAAAATCCACGAAAATCCGCTGCTTACGCACCGTTAACCACATCTGACGATGCTCGCGCGGATTGCCTCAAATCGGGAATTTTCGGCCGCCCGGGGCGCCCCCGGAGAGCGGCCGTTTATTCTTTCATTAAGTCGGGGGTGCGAGATTCGGGTCATCACGAGGCGGTCGTCCGCGACGATGCGGAACGGTCCGGAAATGCCTCGCAAGAACGACAAATTCGGCAGGGCAAGGCGTGAATTTATTGCGTGACATGGCTGGCAGATGGACATCCCTCGTGGATGAAGCGGCCGCACCTTGGCTGCCGCGCGGCGGCCTGGGCTCAGCTATTGCGCGTCACGACTTCAGACGCCTGCGTGCCGTCGCTGCCGTATCCTTGACCGCGCTGCCGATCGTCCCTCTCGCGCTGACGCTGGCATTGCCCGTATCCGCCGCCCTGCCGGCGGGAGCGGCGCTTTGGGCCTCGGCGTCCCTGCTGGCCGCGGCTGCAGCCATTGCCGGCGGCCGAGAATTCCCGACGGACGGCGAGGTGGAATTCGCGCCTGCACCGGAACTGCCCGATCTCAATGCGGCCTATGATCTCTTTGCGGGTTTGGTGACCGTCCACGATACCCGGGGCCACGTCCTGTCCGTCCACGGGCGCGATGCGAGTGAGTATCTGAAACTGATGCGCGATCCGCATGGGCGCGGCTTCATCGAGCAGATCCATGTGTCGGATCGCATCGCCTTCCTGAGAGCGATCGATTCGCTGCGCCTGGACAGCGAGCGTTCTGCCGTGGACATCCGTCTCGAACGGACGTCGGCGGATGGCCCTCAATTCGCACATATCTACTGCGAGATGACGCCGCTTCGAGACGCTGAAGGAAATCTCCTTGCGATTGTCGCCCAGTCCCGCGATGTCTCCGAAGAGGCGCGTTTGCAGGCAGAGGCGGCGGCCAAGGCAGCACATGCCGAGTCGGCCAACGATGCCAAAACGCGGTTCCTTGCCGCCGTCAGCCATGAATTGCGCACGCCGCTCAATGCCATCCTCGGCTTTTCGGACGTGCTTGCAGGCGAATATTTCGGAAAGCTCGAAAACGATCGCCAACGCGAATACGTGTCGCTGATCCATCAGTCCGGCACGCATCTTCTCTCGGTCGTCAACACGATGCTCGATATGAGCAAGATCGAAGCGGGCCGTTACGAGCTTCTCATCGAACCGTTCCGTGTCGCCGAGGCCATCGCCGCCTGCGAGGCCATGCTGTCGCACCAGGCGCGCGAAAAAGGCGTGCGGCTGACGAGCCGCGTTACCCGTTCGGTCGGCGAAATCAATGCAGACCAGCGCGCCTTCCAGCAAATCCTCATCAATCTCATCGGCAACGCCATCAAGTTTACCGACCGCGGCGGGCTTGTCACGGTGGATGCCGCGCTCGAAGGCAACATGCTGAAGCTAACGGTCAGCGACACCGGAATCGGTATTGCCGCTGACAAGCTGCAAATGCTCGGCCAACCTTTCGTCCAGATTCAGAATGACTATACCCGCCGCTACGAGGGTACCGGACTCGGCCTGTCGCTGGTCAAGGGACTTGCTGAACTGCATGGCGGCGACGTTTCGATCCGCAGCGCCGAAGGGGAGGGTACCGTGATCGTCGTAACCATTCCCAGCGACGCCTCCGGCGCGGCCGAAAGGCAGTGCGCGGATGCGCCCGTCACAGTGGAGTTCCCGCCGCGATTGAAGCAGCACGCAGACGGAAAGAGGGAAGCCGGAGTGCCGGCGCTGTCCGAGGCTCTCCGCACCGGAGAAATTGGCAGGGAAGGGGGGCATGGCGCCGCGCAAGCGAAAACAGCCTGAGCGCAAGCGGGCGGCGCGGCGCGGAGCGGGTCTTGCCTTGCGCGGACTCGCTGTCGTCGGCCGTGGCCTCGTGCTCACCGGTCGCCTCATTTCGCGTCATCCGGTGAGCGCCGGCGGGTCGGCGATCTTTGCCGTCGTCTTCAGTTTCGTCGCCGCAAACGCCATGTGGTACCAGAACGGTACTCATCCCTCGCCGCTTCTGCGTACCCGCGTGCCCCTCGTCAGTCCCGAAGTGGCCGAGCGCCTTGCGGCCGCCAAAGGCGAGCCGGTCGAGCAGCGCGATGTTACCACCTTTGTCATAGAGCGGGAGGGGGACGCGAAAGCAGGCGATGCGGCAACGGCCGGATCCAACGAACGGCACGCGTCGCTTCCGGCGCAGGACGTACCAGAAGCAGATGCGCACGGTAGCACGGTCTCGACGCTGGTTGCGGACATCCAGAAGGAACTGGCAAGGCTCGGCTTCTACGAAGGAGCGCCGGACGGCCGAAGCGGTCCGAAGACCTCGGCGGCGATCCTCCGCTTCGAAAAGCAGGCCGGCCGTATGGAGACCGGTGCGCCGAGTGCCGATCTGCTTCAGGCACTGCGCAACGCCGGCGGCTCCCCGCCGGCCGTTGCGACGCCCGCCAACCGGCCCTATTCCGACCCGAAGACTGTCCCGGCCGAGGCGGATCCGGTTGCCGCTGCCATCCGCAGCGCCGAGAAGGGCAACGCGCTCGACCCTCGCACGGAGGTTCCCGTGTCGAGCGAAATGGTGATGAACATCCAGAAGGGGCTGAGCAATCTCGCCTATGCGGATGTCGTCGTAGACGGCGTTGCCGGCGATCAGACGCGCGCAGCCATCCGTCACTTCGAAAAACACTATCGTCTTCCTCAGACCGGAGAGCCCAACCCCAAGGTTCTCAAGAAGCTTAAGGAAATCGGAGCGCTCTGACGGCCAGAGCAAGAGGAGCAGTTGCGCACCACTGGCGGTCGGTCGCTCCGTTTGCATCTCGCCGGTGGCGCGTGTATCAGCTTTGCATGCGCCTGAAGTCCCACATTTTCGTCTCCTCGCTTTTGCGGAACGCCTTTGGACGCGGCGGGTATGCGGCCGTGCTGCGCAAGGGAGCGGAGGACGCCGGCGCGATCTTCATCCGGCAGCGCGGACGATCGGGCTACGAGACGCTTTACGCGCCGGCGCCGCAGAATTTCTTCGATGAGGAAGGAGATACGTCGCGCCGCTTCGAGGTGCGATTGCGGGGCGTCGAAGCCGAAGCCGTCGAACGGGCGCTTTCCTCGGAAATCCGCTTCGACCCGGACTGCTGGATCGTAGAGTTGGAACTCGACGACTGCAGCGACCTGTTCGATCTGGTCTAAGGCCTGTTGAGATTCATCTGGAGTTTATGACGGCTGCTGCGAGATGGATGATGGCGCTTCTCCTCGCCCTCATCTCTGTGCTTGTCACAGAGATCCAGCAGCGCGGGAAGCGTTCTTTCAGCCGAAGGACTTGGTCTGGCTGGATCCCTGTGACGAGCACAGCATCCCGCTCTATCCCATTAGAATCGATCACGTTCATGATTTTAGGTCGACCCGACCTAGCTAAAATCATCGTGATCTAGTGCTGGCCGAAGCCCCGCTTTGGTTCGACGGCCTTGCTTTGACGCGCAACCGTTTGCGCCTCGTGCCGGCGCGGGTCTGCGGCTCGATTTTCCGCAAGCAGGCTCTCATGCCGGGAGGGCTTCGCCCCGTTTGCATCGGCGCGAAGCCAGGACGCCACCCGTTCGCCGCTCGCCTGCCGGTCGAGACTTCGGATCAGTGCTTCGGCGCGGTTGCCGCCGCCGATTCTTTCGGAAAGGTGGGGATAGAGCCCCTCGAGCACGCGGCTTTCCTCGTCCGCCGGGAAGGCGAGAGCTGCGAGCGTCGCGGCGAGTTGCTGGCCGGAAACATCGAGCAATATACGGTCGGTGAGTGCGCGGCTTGCTCCGAGCGAGTCTGCCAGGGCCGTGGAGAAGAGCGTCGTTTCGCCATTGCGCGCAAAACGGACGAGCAGCGCGCAATGCAGCTCGCTGATGGGTTGGATCGGCAGTGTGCCGTTCTTCTCCTGTGTTCCGACGCGCGCCAGCGCCTTGATTTCCGCGCGCAGCTTTTCTTCGCGATCGACGGCTGCGGCAGCCGTCTGCGGATCGCTCGCCACCGGGCGACTGGCGCCGTCGTGAAGCCGTGCGGGGAGGGGAGCGGACTGATGATGTTCGACGAGCACGTCGATCACCGAAGGCGAAAGGTTCTCCCGACGGGCAATGGCGTTCGCGTGGCCCGGCCCCTGTTGGCGAATGATGGAAATGAGCACGCCGTCGGAAATCGCTGCCGCACGGGCGAGGAAGGCGGCGGCGATCGAAATGGGCATGCTGCCGATCAGCAGGGCCACCGGCTCCGGCACGTGGGGGCATTGGGATAGCGCCGCCGCCGCCTGCCGGCGGGCCTCGTTGCTGGAGCCGAGGAAGAGCGGCTCGAACAGTTCGGCAAACTGCTTCATGTCGGACCGGCTTGGAATCCGAAGGCTCTCGAAGCCGGTGACGGTCGCCATCAGCACGACGTCCTTCAACCGCCCCGTCTGCGGCCGTTCCAACTCACGAAACCGGTTTGTCACGACATATCCTAAAACGCAAAGCATGACGGCATTCCGATGGTTCGGAACGACACACGTGTCTAAAACTAGATCGAAATCGTTAGCGCAGCATTAACTATGGACGTTGGGGCTTTATTCAGGCTTGCGTCATTCTGGTGACGAGCCGCCCCTGCAGCGGAAGGCCGCGTTCCTTAGCCATAAAAAGTCCACAAGCGCTCCCATTTGATCCGATCGACGGCAAACGCCGGAAGCGAGTCGGGCTGCGGCCTCTCATGTGGGAGTTGATTTGTGAAGAAAATGTTTCTGCGGGCGGCTGCCTGTGCGCTGCTGCTCATGCCCGTGGCCGCATCGGCGGCCGAAGGTTTTGCGACTGCCAATGTCAATATGCGCTCGGGACCGAGTACATATTATCCGGCTGTAACGGTCATTCCGGTCGGCGAATCGGTGGAAATCCACGGCTGCCTGTCTGAAAGCCCCTGGTGCGACGTTTCTTTCTACGGCGGGCGGGGATGGGTGGCGGGCCGGTATGTGCAGGCCGCCTATCGCAGCAGTCGGGTCTATGTGGAGCCGGAATACTATCGTCCGCTCGGCATCCCGACAGTCGTCTTCGAGTTCGACAGCTATTGGGATCGCAACTACCGCGGGCGTGATTTCTATCGCGATCGCGACCGTTGGAGGCATGACCGCGATTGGGATCGCGAGCGTGAACGCGACCGGCCCGAATGGGAACACCGCCAGGTGCGGGAACGTCGGGACTGGGAGCATGACCGGGAGAGAGAGCGGCGCGAATGGGAACCGGAGCGCGGCAGTGACGATGACCGCTGGCGCAGGATCGAGGGGGCTGAACGGGAACAGTCGCGTCGCGAGCGCCTTTACGACGGTCAGAGAACCATCGTGGAATGCGATACCGGCGATTTCCGCTGCGAAGAGTAGGCGCTGCGATTCGGTCGCTTCACTCCAGGGTCGGCGATCGTCGCCGGCCTTCCTGCCGCCGTTGAACTTGCGTCGTCCCTCCATGGGAACCAATCCGGCCTCGACGCGTTGAAATCGCGCAAAGGGTGATCCCGGAATGGCAAGGAGCGGAGAGATGGCGGAGAAGAATCTGGCGGCAGTCGGCGCAGAGACGGGTGCCGAAACGCGGACGTCCGGCGCACAGGCCGAATTGGAATCCCAGGTCCAGGAACTGAAGGCAGAGATCGCCCGGCTGACGGAGACCGTCTCGGCCATCGGCACCGGAGCCAAGGCGGTCGTGCAGGGGGAAGCGGAACTGATGACGCAGCGCGTCCGGGAGCGCGTTCGGGAAGAACCCATTTCGACGCTGCTGACGGTCGCCGGCGTAGCTTTCCTTTTCGGTTTGATTGCAAGGCGCTGACGGACGGACTGCCGGATTTGCAAATCCCCCAAGATTGAGGATTGCGCGAGGTTAATGCGTCATGGTCTGGATTAACAAATGGTTAACCAGGCTGTGGCTCAATCGGCACAAGGCGGCTATTATCGCCTCGCCTCTTATGCCGAAACGGACGACATCCGGGTGACCGGAAGAAGGAGTGAGTGAGAAGGGCGCGTCTGTCCGGAAACCCGGAAAATGCGTCAGCCCGAAAACGGGCAGGGTGAAATCTGTACGGTAGTTCATCCGTCTCGTGAGACTATGGAGACGAGCATGGCAGACGTAATCAGAATGCAGGACCGGATCGTCAAACGCCCTCGACGGCGTCCTGTCGGGAAGGGCGGCGCCAAGGTGTTGTTCTTCACAGGAATCCGTTATGAAAGGCTGGACGGCCGCGGACCGCAGCCGACTGCCCCGGCTGGCCGCCAGGCCAAGAAGCAGTAAACTCGCGGGCAAAGCGCCGGCAGCGCCCGTCCGGGCGGTGCGGTCGTTCGCCGCGCAACTTCGACCACCTCGACTTCAGTCTCCCCCCAATTGCCGTTACCTTCGCACTACCGCTGGAAGGGCTCGCACCTCGACTCCGCAAGGAAAGTGCGGACCAGGTCCTCGAAGCTGTCGAGAGGTGCCAGGGCTCGAAGAACCGCGTAACCTTCCTGGTCCTTCATCTCGATCATGATCGATTGCGCCAGCGCTTCGGGTGGCGACTTGCGCAGTTCGACGAGCTGGATCGGTGTCGCGACCACGAGATCGAGATCGCCATTGACGGCTGTCTGGTCGTTCATGCTGAAGACCTCGTTCGACCCGCTGTCGAAGATCGCAAGCGACCAGAAGGGTACGTCGCCGCGCCCGACGAAGCGGGCCGGAGCATCCGCCACCGAGAAGCTGCAGACGGCCGTACGCAGGAAGGGGTCGGCGTTGTTCAGGCCTGTCGGTCCCGGTTCGGCCGTCAGCGGAAAGAAGCTGTCCATTTCGAGCAGGCCGAGCACGCGCGTATAGGCATCGCGGCCGGTGAACTGGGGCAGGGCGAGTATGATCACGATATGAAGAAGCGCCGCTCCGACGAGACCGACGAGAATGGCGAAGATGATGCTACGCATGCCCGCACCCGGTCTTTACGATCTTCGGCATTGCGAGGTCGATCAGGCCGGAGGAACCTGCCGTTGGCGTGTCAAGAAGGGTCAGCACGAGCGCGAAGCTGCCCGTCCGCCGTATCGCCAGCCAGTTATCGGGCTGGGCAACGGTGGAAACGTGAATGACGAAACGGCTGTCCTCGGCGCGCAGGACGGTCCAGGAATTGATTGCGGAGGGCAGTTCCGCACCCGGCATCAGCGCGGTCCCGTCCGCCGCCGCCGCATAAAGGGTCCAGAACCGCGCCGGCGGCGTCATACCTGAAACGTCATAGGAGCAGGCGGCCGAGAGGCGCGCACCGGTATCGTCCGTGAGCGCGGTAAACGCCAGTCCCTCGGCACCGCCATAGAGCAATTCGCCAGCCCGGGCGCGGTGCGCCTTGGCATAGGGATCGGCGGAGACGGTCTGCGCTTCGGGAAAAGCGACCCAAGGACCGATTGCGATCGAGCCGAAACCGACCGTCGCCTTCAGCGCCCACACGGCCGTCCCGATTCCGCCGCCGAACGCGACGATGAGGGCAAGAGCGACAAGGAGGGGAACTCGAAACAAGTGGCGGCTCTATCGAATGTTGCGTCGTTTACCCTGTCGGCGCTCGTGGGGGCGCCGCTCGGCTTGTTCGCCAGAGAACGGATTTCTGACTGCAAAGTCAATTGTTTGTCGTGCCCGGCATGGTCCGCATGTTCACGCCTCGATCCGTCGGCTCGAGGACGGCCACCTTGCCGCCGGGCCTTTCGCGCGCCTTGAGCGGTTGCGCTTTCTCGAATGTGTCGCCGATCCTTTTCAACAGCCGGGTTACGTCCGCGGACAGTGATCGCGGCCGCACGAGCGGCGGCAGGGCGTTCTCGTCCGGCTTCGCAGTTTCGGCGGATCGCTCCTTCGCCGGTTTGGCGGGCGCGATTTCGATGCCCGGAATCGCGCGGTGCTCGATCCCCTGTTCGGCATAGTCCATCAGTCGTTTGAAGGTCATCGCCGGGAGAGAGCCGCCGGTCATTTCGTCGGTGGAGGTATAGTCGTCATTGCCGAACCAGACGGCCGTGGTGTAGTCGCCGGTGAAGCCGACGAACCATGCGTCGCGATAGGCCTGTGTCGTTCCGGTCTTGCCGCCGGTGACGATCCCGTTGTCGAGGGCTGCGCGTCGCGCCGTGCCGATGACCGGGATCTGCGTCAGGATGCGGTTCATCGACGAGACTGCCTGTTCGCTCAGCACCCTGCGTGGGGGCGGCGCGTCGCGCCCGAAGTCGTAGAGAATGTCGCCGTCGTAGTTGAGAATCTGACTGATGCCGTGGCGTCGCGACTGTAACCCGCCCGCCGGAAAGACCGCGTAGGCCGTCGCCTGATCGAGCACGGTCACTTCGGAGGTGCCGAGCGGCATGGTCTTGTCGGTGCGAACCGGGGTCTCGATGCCCATTCTCTTGGCGGTCTCGGCAATGATTTCTGTACCGAGCTTGTCCTTGGCGAGGCGGACCGGAATAGTGTTTATCGATCTGGCGAGCGCGTTCATCACCGTCACCCGGCCGGCATATTTGCGGCCGTAGTTCTGCGGCGACCAGCCACGCCAGGTGATCGGCGCGTCGACGACGACGGTTTCCGGTGTCATGCCCTTTTCCATCGCGGCAGCGTAGGTATAGACCTTGAAGGACGAGCCCGGCTGGCGCAGCGCGCGCGTGGCGCGGTTGAACTGGCTTTCGCCGTAGTCGCGGCCGCCGACCATCGCCCGTACCGCGCCGCCATGCTCGACCATGACGAGAGCGCCCTGCTTGACCTTGTAGCTCTCGCCATATTGCCTGAGGCCCGATTCGACCGCTTCCTCGGCTGCTTGCTGCAGCCCCATGTCGATCGTCGTGCGCACGATCAGCGAATGCTGCGCGAAGGGAGCGGCAATGCGCTGGACCTCTTCGAAGGCCCAGTCGAGGAAGAAATCCGGTGCCTTGACCTGGGCACGATCGACCACGGAGGCCGGGGTGAGGCGGGCGGCGATCACCTGTCCCTCCGTCATCAGCCCGCCCTGGACGAGATTGCTCAGGACCTCGTTGGCGCGGGCACGGGCCGCCGGCAGGTTCACATGGGGGGCATAGCGCGCCGGCGCCTTGAAGAGCCCGGCGAGCATCGCCGACTCGGCAAGATTGACGTCGGTAATCGCCTTGCCGAAATAGAATTGCGCCGCCGCTGCCGCGCCGAAGGTGCCGCCGCCCATATAGGCGCGGTCGAGATAGAGGCGGAGGATTTCCTTCTTCGACAGGTTGGATTCGAGCCAGACGGCGAGAAAGGCTTCCTTGATCTTGCGCTCGATCGTCCTCTCGTTCGAGAGGAACAGGTTCTTGGCCAGCTGCTGCGTGAGTGTCGAGCCGCCTTGAACGACCCCGCCGGCGCGAGCGTTCTCGGTCATGGCGCGTGCGAGCCCGAGAAAATCTATGCCCCAATGGTCGAAGAAGCGCCTGTCTTCCGTGGCGAGGACCGCTTTTATGAGGTGATCCGGCAGCTCGTCGATCGGGACGGAATCCTCGTGGATGATGCCCCGGTGGCCGATCTCGTTACCGTAGCGGTCAAGAAAGGTGACTGCGAAATCGCTTTGCGCCCGCCAGTTGCCCTTGGTTTCCTCGAAGGCGGGAAGGGCGAGCGCCAACATCAGCACCGAGCCCGCCGCGCCGAGCGTCATTCCCTCGCCGAGCACTTCGAAGAACGCTCTTTTCCAGCCGCGCACGCGAAACCGGCGGAAAAAGATGGTGGTGTCCTCCCACCACTCCCCGAGCCGGAATCCTGCGCTCCATACGGTCGAATCGATCCAGGAATCGATCCGAAGAAAGATGTGTCGCCTTTTCGGCCGGTTGTCCTCTTTCCTCGGTTCCTGCACGGCTTTCATGTCCCGAAGGTTCTGCCTCATGACGATATTTGCACGGGGCGGCAATCCAATCTACTTGCATATCGCGCAACCCGCCTTAAAAAACCGGCAATTTTCTGCGAAGTTTCCATGTTGGCTCGGATTTTATGAAAGTGTGACTTTATGGGCGAAATGCCTTTCTGGAAGACGAAAGGTCTCGAGGAGATGACCGGGGCGGAGTGGGAGAGCCTCTGCGATGGTTGCGGGCTCTGTTGTCTCAACAAGCTCGAGGATTGGGACAGTTCCGAGATCGCCTGGACTTCGATCCGCTGCACGCTGCTGGATGGAGAAAGCTGTCGTTGCAAGGACTATGACAATCGCCAGGCAACGGTGCCGGACTGCATTCAGTTGACGCCGAAGGCAGTGCGCGAGATCAGCTGGCTGCCGCCGACCTGCGGTTACCGTCTGGTCGCCGAGGGCAGGGATCTCTACTGGTGGCACCCGCTCGTCTCCGGCGATCCGGAGACCGTGCATGCGGCCGGCATATCCGTGCGCGGACGCACCGTCGCCGAGGACGGCATCGATATCGAAGATTATGAAGATTATCTCGTGACCTGGCCGCTAGAGGTCGGCAGGGAGCCGGCCGATTAGGGCACGGCGCAGAGTGCTGCAGCGACTTTGCGTATCCATGAAATGCGCGGCACCGTCGCCGTCAGTGACGGCCGTTCTTGGCGACGAGGCTTCTCGGCGCGACATTGCGCCATGCGGTTTCCATGGACTGGCGAACGAGTTCGTCGTCGGCACCGACGAAATAGAATGATGTCCAGCCGCGTGCGCCCCAGCCGCCGGGAACGGCGGCGCAGACGCCGGGCTCCATTTCCAGAAGCATTCGCTGCTGGTCGGGCGTGAACTTGAAAACGGCGCGACCGGCTTCCGGCAGGGTCATGAAAATCCGCTTGCCCACACGGAAATCCCGTGCACCGAAATGGGCATTTTCCTGGGTTCCCGGAAGGCTCAGGGCCAGCTTTTCGATTTCTTCGGTCAGCATGCCAGGAGAGTAGCACGGAATTGCCGATTGGCAAAAATCCCACGCTCCGAGGCCGCGTCAGCGCATCTCACTCCGCGGGAGGAACGGTCTTCTGTGCAGCCTCGCCGACCGTGCGCATTTCGCGCCACTCGTTCTCGAACCGCTCGAACAGCGATTGCGGAATTCTGGATTGCGGTGATACCGGCGGCTTGTTGGCGAGTGTCTTCATCCGGCTCTCCTTTGGGCGAGAATGTTGGACTGGGCGGACGATTCCACAGGATAAAGACTTTGTAAATCAGCGGTTTAAAGCATTTAAACGATTAAAAAAAATTTAAATCGATTAATTTTCCAGCCGATCCACAGAAAGATGCCGGTGTCATCATCGATGCCCGCACCGAGCTGCCCGAAAGACCGGTTCGCCCGACCTCTGCAATCTGTGGTCGTTTTCCTCGGCCAGAGGTCAAGCAACCGCCGGACGCGGGTGCGCGTATCCTCAAGGCCGACATTCATTTGCCATTCAGCCTGTATCGGTTAATGATTCCGGCATAGTGCTTCCCAGTCGAAAGTGCGTTCATGTCTTCAGCATTGACCATAGCCGCGCTCGCCGCAGGCCTCGCAGGCTTTTCTCCGCCTGCCGTCAACATGCCTGCGGTTGTCGTCCGCGTGGCTGGCGATTGCAGCGCGGCCGCCGCGCAGGTGGTCGCCCAGACGGGTGGCGAGCTGCTTTCTGCCCAGCCGACCGGCGATGGGCAGTGCGTGGTGACGGTGCTCATCCCGGGCAATGGAGGGCGCCCCAAGAAAGTCACGGTGAAAGTGCCTATGTAAGCTCTTTCGGGGTACCCGAAGGCAAGGGAAGTGGACGAGAATGCGCATTCTGATCGTCGAGGACGATACCAATCTGAACAGGCAACTGGCTGACGCTCTGAAGGAGGCCGGTTATGTCGTCGACCAGGCTTATGACGGCGAAGAGGGCCACTATCTAGGCGATGCGGAGCCCTATGATGCGGTAATTCTCGATATAGGTCTTCCGGAGATGGACGGCATCACCGTTCTCGAGAAATGGCGCGCAGACGGCAAGACCATGCCGGTGCTGATCCTGACGGCCCGCGATCGATGGAGCGACAAGGTCGCAGGCATCGATGCCGGCGCCGACGATTATGTGGCGAAGCCTTTCCACGTCGAGGAGGTGCTGGCCCGCATCCGTGCGTTGATCCGGCGGGCCGCCGGGCACGCAAGCTCCGAGATCGTCTGCGGCCCCGTCCGTCTCGACACCAAGGGCTCCAAGGCGACTGTCGCTGGCGTAGCGCTGAAGCTCACATCGCACGAGTTCCGTCTGCTTTCCTACCTCATGCACCATATGGGACAGGTGGTTTCCCGCACCGAGTTGGTCGAACACATGTATGATCAGGACTTCGATCGCGATTCCAACACGATCGAGGTTTTCATCGGCCGGCTCCGTAAGAAGATCGGCAACGATCTGATCGAAACGGTGCGCGGCCTCGGATATCGCATGCAAGCACCCGGCAATGGCCATTAGATCGCTCACGGCGCGCGTTCTGTCGGTTTCGACCGTCTGGGCCGTCGTTGCCCTCGTGGTTATCGGGGTTGTCATCTCAGCCCTTTACCGGCAGGGGTCCGAGCGCGGCTTTCAGGATCTGCTGCGCGCGCAGCTCTACAACGTCATCAACTCCATCTCCGTCGACGAGAAGGCCGCGCTCTCCGGGAGCCCGCAGCTCGGCGACCTGCGCTTTTCCCAGCCTCAGACGGGCTGGTACTGGATCGTCGAGCCGATCGGCGAATTCGACACGCCGCCGCTGATATCGACGTCGCTCGGCACGGCGAAACTGCCGATCGTCAGCGTCGACGAGGTCCCCTTCGACATCCGCTACGAGCGGTTCTACACCACCACGGATCCGTTCGGAAACGAGGTCGAGGTGGCAGAGACCGAGGTCGTTCTCGACATTCAGGGCCACGCCGCCCGCTTCCGCGTCGCCGGCAACCGCGATGTGCTCGAGGCGGATATCGACCGCTTCACGCGCAACCTCACGATCGCCCTGTCCATTTTCGGCCTTGGCGGCCTTGGCGTGAACGCGCTCACGATCCTGTTCGGCCTGAAGCCGCTCGACCAGGTACGCCGCTCGCTTGAAAAGATCCGCACGGGGGAGAGCGAGCGGCTGGATGGCGCTTTCCCGCGGGAGATCCAGCCGCTTGCCAACGAGGTGAACGCGCTGATCGACAGCAATCGGCGCATCGTCGAACGCGCGCGCATGCAGGTCGGCAATCTGGCCCATTCGCTCAAGACGCCGATCGCCGTGCTGCTCAACGAGGCGAGAGTGCTGGAGGTGCCGCACGGCGAACTGGTCAGGGCCCAGGCGGACGCCATGCAGACACAGGTGCAATCCTATCTCAGCCGCGCCAGGATCGCCGCCCAGCGCGGGTCGGTTCTGGCGCGGACCGAAGCCCAGCCGGCACTGGAAAGAATCATGCGGGTGATGCGGCGCCTCAACCCCGACAAGCAATTCAGCCTCTCGATCAATCCGCCCGGACTGGTGCTGGCGATGGAACAGCAGGACGTCGAGGAAACGGTCGGCAACTTGCTGGAAAACGCCGCCCGTTACGCGCATGATCGGATCTCGCTGAATGTCGAGCCGGCCCCTGAAGATGCGCGCGAAAGGGAGCCGGGCCGCCAGTGGATCGTGCTCCAGATCGACGACGACGGACCGGGGCTCGACCCCGATCAGATCGCGGTGGCGATGAAGCGCGGCAAGCGGCTCGACGAGAGCAAGCCCGGAACCGGGCTCGGTCTTTCGATCGTAAGCGAGATCGTGGGTGAATATCAGGGAAGTGTGGAGCTCAGCCGTCGCGATGTTGGAGGATTGCGGGCCACGCTCGTACTGCCGGCCGCAGTCTAAGCGCCAACCGGATAGGACCGATGCGGGACGATCGTGATCCGGCGGTCACACCCGGACCTGAAAATGCCGGCGCTGACGGCAGGCGGTTGCCTCGACCCTCAGGTGGTGCAAAAAGAACTCGACTGGCGACAGACAAGAGGAATGAGTAGCGCGTATCATGAGGAATTACGCAGAAATGACGCGAGCCTTCGCTTCACGCGGTAGGATCGCGGTGGTGGCTTCGGGTGTAGCCCTCGCCGGCTGTGGCACGACCTCGTCCGGCCAAGGCGGGGCGGTTGCCGGACTCGGAGCAGCTTCCACCCGCGTTGCATCGTCCGCGACCTATATCGAAGCCCTGCAGGGTGGCGTCGTTTCGCGCCTTGGCGGCGTCGATCTCGGCAAGTCGGACCGGCAGCGGGCGCTCGAGGCCGAGTATCGCGCCCTCGAGGCCGCGCCGGGCGGGCAGCCCGTCGCCTGGCAAGGGCGGGGCGTCAGCGGCTCCGTCGTCGCTGCCGCACCCTATCAGGTCGGGTCGCAGAATTGCCGTCAATACAGCCATACGGTTACCGTCAAAAGCCAACAGACCACGGCACGCGGCGCGGCCTGCCGCAACAGCGATGGAAGCTGGACGCCGCTCACCTGAGCGGCACCGCCCTCGCATATCGCGAACCGTGTAAGGTGTTGAATCGCGGCCGGTTTGCTTTGGGCGAGCGGATTCCTCGCGCGCGGCGGCACTTCTTGCGGCGAAACGCCTCAAATATACGTCATTGCCGGTTTTCGAGTTGGAATGACATGGCCCTCATAGTATTCCCCAAACATGTTGTTCTGGATCCTCGTCGCCATTCTGACGGCGGCTGTCGCAGCCGTGCTTCTTCTGCCGCTCATGCGGGCGGCAGAGCCGTTGCCGTCTCGCCATAGTCACGACATCGAAGTCTATCGCGATCAGCTCGGTGAGCTGGCGCGGGACCGGGAGGCCGGTCTGATCGGAAGCGAGGAAGCCGAGCTGGCCAGGGCCGAGATCGCCCGCCGCATGCTTTCAGCCAGTGCCGCGGATCAGGCTGTGGCGGAGCGCACGCCGAAGCGGCTTCTATCCAACCGCCTGGCGCAGGCTTTCATTTTCCTCTGTCTTCCGGCTGTCGGCCTTTGTCTCTATTTGACGACCGGGAGCCCCGGCGTGCCGGCGCAGCCGCTCGCGGCCCGCCTTGCCGACCCCGGCGACGACGTCAACATCCTGATCGCGAAGGCCGAAAACCACCTGGCCCTCAATCCTCAAGACGGTGCCGGCTGGGATCTGCTGGCGCCGATCTACATGCGCCATGGCCGTCTGGACGATGCCGTCGCCGCCTACGACCGCGCGATCCGCCTGCTCGGGCCAACCCCGGCAAGAATGGGCGGCTACGCCGAGGCTCTGGTGGCGCAGGCCGGCGGTCTGGTCACAGCCGAGGCGCAGAACGCTCTGCAAAAGGCGCTGGCCCTCGACCCCGACGATCCACGCTCCGCATTCTACCTCGCGCTCGGCCTGAAGCAGGAGGGCAAGCACGCAGAGGCGCTCGCAGCATTCCGCAAGCTCGCAGAGAGCTCACCGGCCGATGCGCCCTGGTTGTCTCTGGTGAATCAGCATATCGCGGAGCTCGCCGCCGCCCCGGCCGGCCCTGCCGCGCCCGGAAATCCGGCTCCCGGCGATATTGCCGCCGCAAAGGAAATGAATGCCGGCGACCGGCAGGCGATGATCCGCGGCATGGTCGACAGCCTGGCAAGCCGCCTGAAGGAGGACCCGGCCAACCTGGAGGGCTGGATGCGCCTGGTCCGTTCCTATGTGGTGCTGGACCAAAGAGACAGGGCGAAAGATGCGTTGCATGACGGACTGAGGGCCTTCCCGGCAACGGGCGAGCAGGGGAAGCAGTTGCTGGCCTTGGCCCGGGAACTGGGGATCGACGCCGGCGGAGAGGCTGAATGACACGCAAGCAGAAAAGGTTGGCGATAATCGGCGGCGGCGTGGCATTTCTGACGGCCGCGGTGCTGCTCGTCATGTTCGCCTTCAGCCAGGCGGTCGCCTATTTCTATGTTCCGGGCGATCTTGCGAAGGCCGACGTCGCGCCGGGGACGCGTATCCGCCTCGGCGGACTTGTCGAGGCGGGCTCCGTCAAGCGCGGCGAGGGCAGGACCATCACCTTCACGGTGACGGATACGCTTGCGACCGTTCCTGTGACCTATACCGGCATCCTGCCCGACCTCTTCCGAGAGGGCCAGGGCGTGGTGGCCGAGGGTGCCTTCGTCGGCGGCAGCCCGGTTTTCGTTGCGGACACCGTCCTCGCAAAGCATGATGAGACATACATGCCGAAGGATGTCGCCGACCGCCTCAAAGCGCAGGGCGTCACGCTCGGCGGGGAGGAAAACATCCGATGATCATCGAACTCGGGCACTATGCACTGGTTTTGGCGCTCGCGACCGCGATCATCCAGGGCGTCCTGCCCGTCCTGGGGGTGCGGCGCGGCGACCCTTCCTTGATGGGACTGGCAGCAAACGCGGCGCTCGTCTGCTTCCTGCTCGTCGCTTTCTCCTTCGCCGTGCTGACATTCGCCTATGTGACATCGGATTTCTCGGTCAAGAACGTCTGGGAGAACTCGCATTCCCTCAAACCGCTGATCTACAAGATCACCGGGGTCTGGGGAAACCATGAAGGCTCGATGCTTCTCTGGCTGCTCATTCTTGTCTTCTTTTCCGCGATGGTGGCGCTCTTCGGCCGCAACCTGCCGGAGACGTTGAAGGCGAACGTCCTTGCGGTGCAGGCCTGGATCGCGACCGCCTTCGCGTTCTTCGTCCTGCTGACCTCCAATCCCTTCGCACGGCTCGTGCCGGCACCGGGCGAGGGCAGGGACCTCAACCCCGTGCTGCAGGATATCGGGCTCGCGATTCACCCGCCCTTGCTCTATCTCGGTTATGTCGGCTTTTCCGTATGCTTCTCCTTCGCGGTCGCCGCGCTCATCGAGGGGCGGATCGATGCGGCCTGGGCGCGTTGGGTGCGGCCGTGGACACTTGCCGCCTGGA
Organism: Ensifer sp. D2-11; assembly: GCF_054161295.1. NCBI lineage: Bacteria > Pseudomonadati > Pseudomonadota > Alphaproteobacteria > Hyphomicrobiales > Rhizobiaceae > Ensifer > Ensifer sp. D2-11. The sequence continues at coordinate 2,179,074 of NZ_CP096433.1, read as the reverse complement.
CCTTTCTTACCGCCGGCATCGCCATGGGCTCCTATTGGGCCTATTACGAGTTGGGCTGGGGCGGCTGGTGGTTCTGGGACCCGGTCGAAAATGCCTCCTTCATGCCTTGGCTCGCCGGAACGGCACTTCTGCACTCGGCCCTGGTCATGGAAAAGCGCGAAGCGCTGAAGATATGGACCGTGCTGCTGGCGATCATGACCTTCTCGCTGTCGCTGCTCGGCACGTTCCTGGTGCGCTCCGGCGTGCTGACATCCGTCCATGCCTTCGCCACCGACCCGACCCGCGGCGTCTTCATTCTCGCCATCCTGGTCGTCTTCATCGGCGGTGCGTTTTCGCTCTTTGCCTTCCGTGCCTCCCATCTCAAGGCCGGGGGAATATTCGCACCGGTTTCGCGCGAGGGTGCGCTCGTCGTGAACAACCTGATCCTGACGACGGCCACGGCGACGGTGCTGACCGGCACGCTGTATCCGCTGGTACTCGAAGCGCTGACCGGCGACAAAATTTCGGTCGGCGCGCCGTTCTTCAACATGACATTCGGTCTGCTGATGCTGCCGCTCATCGCCGTCGTTCCCTTCGGCCCGCTGCTTGCCTGGAAGCGCGGCGACCTTGCCGGTGCGGCGCAGCGTCTGTTTGCGGCTGCCGCGCTCGGCCTGCTCGCCGCGGCGATCTGTTATTACGCGGTAAACGGTGGTCCGGTCCTGGCTCCTTTCGGCCTCGGCCTCGGCGTCTACCTGATTCTGGGAGCGCTCACCGATCTGGTTCTGCGCTCCGGTCTCGGCAAGGTGGCGGCGGGCGTCGCCTGGAGACGGCTTTCGGGCCTGCCGCGTTCGGCTTTCGGCACGGCGCTCGCCCATATCGGACTCGGAATCACCCTGATCGGGATCGTCACGGTCACGGCTTTCGAAACGGAAACGGTCGTCGAGATGAAACCGGGGGCGGTGGTCGATGTCGGGCGTTACAGCCTGCGTTTCGACGGCATGCGTGAAGGGCGCGGGCCGAACTATACCGAGGATGCCGGCCATTTCACCGTCAGCCGAGGCGGCGTCGAGGTTACCGAAATCTGGTCGTCGAAACGGCTCTATTCGGCGCGGCGCATGCCGACGACCGAGGCCGGAATCCGGACCTTCGGTCTGAGCCAGCTCTATGTATCCTTGGGCGACGATATGGCGGACGGCGGCATCGTCGTCCGCATCTGGTGGAAACCGCTGATCCTATGCATCTGGGGCGGCGCGCTCGTGATGATGGCCGGCGGCGTCGTTTCGCTCAGCGACCGGCGCCTTCGCGTCGGCGCGCCGGCGCGTGCCAGAAAGGCCCTCGCCCTGGATCGCGATGATTTCAGGTCGGATCGACCAAAAATCATCAACGTGATCGATTCTAAAGGTTAGAGCGGGATGCGGGCGGAAAACCGTGCACACTTTTCCTCATCCCGCTCTGGGAGCTGCCAAATGATCCGGCTGCTGATCGCCCTCTTCCTTTTGCTGGCGTCCGTTGCCCCGGGCTTCGCCGTCAATCCTGACGAGGTGCTTGCGGATCCGGCGCTCGAAGCGCGTGCCCGGGCGATCTCCGCCCAGCTCCGCTGCATGGTCTGCCAGAACCAGTCGATCGACGATTCGAACGCTGAACTCGCCAAGGATCTGCGGCTGCTCGTACGCGAGCGCCTGAAGAACGGCGATTCCGACGAAGCCGTGATCTCCTACGTCGTCTCACGCTACGGCGAATTCGTGCTCCTGAACCCTCGCCTCGAGGCCAAGACGCTCGTGCTGTGGGGCATGCCTGCCATTCTGCTCGTGGCCGGCATCATCACCCTCGTCGTGGCCGCGAGACGCCGCGGCGCAAGAGTTCCGGGCGCACCGCTTTCCGACGAGGAACAGGAGCGGCTGGACCGGCTGCTGCGGCCTTGATCCCGCATCGACCGATGCCCGTTGCGCGAGCATCCATCCCGCAGGTCGCCGGCTCGAGTGGAAGATTACCAAAATTTCATCTGCCGGACAGAACTCAGTAAGGTCCCGCCCGTTACATCTTACGGCACAGGCTGTTTCATCCAGTCACAGCCAGACGAGCGGGTTTCCGACGGTGAGGCCATTGGATCCGACTCGGGGAAAAGGTTTCGAAGCAGCCTGCCTTGCAGGCGGGCTTCATGAAAGAGAGAAGGCAAAACGAATGTCTACGATCAAAGCTCCACGTCCCTCCTTGAAGACTGTGCTGAAGACCACGACGGTAGCCGGTCTCGCAGCCGTGCTGCTGACGACCGGCCTGCCGGCCGAAGTCGCGCAGTCCTTCGCCGAAGCCGTGAGGGTGCAGGCCCCGGCTGTGCCGAGTTTCGCCAATGTGGTCGACGCCGTTTCGCCGGCGGTCGTCTCCGTCCGGGTGCAGGCACGTGAACGCGTCAGCGACGATGAAAGCAACTTCACCTTCGATTTCGGCGGCCGCGGATTCGAGGATCTGCCGGAAGACCATCCGCTGCGGCGTTTCTTCCGCGAATTCGCTCCGCGTGAAAACGACCGTGCCGATCGTTGGCGCGACCGCCGCGGTCCGCGTGGCGAAGGTCGTCTCCGTCCGCGGGCGCAAGGCTCCGGCTTCTTCATCACCGAAGACGGTTACCTCGTCACCAACAACCACGTCGTCTCCGACGGCTCGGCCTTCACCGTCATCATGAACGACGGAACCGAGCTCGACGCCAAGCTCGTCGGCAAGGACAGCCGGACCGACCTTGCCGTGCTCAAGGTCGATGACAAGCGCAAGTTCACCTATGTCAGCTTCGCGGACGACGAGAAGGTGCGCGTCGGCGACTGGGTGGTCGCTGTCGGCAATCCCTTCGGCCTCGGCGGCACGGTCACTGCCGGCATCATCTCCGCTCGGGGCCGCGATATCGGCTCCGGTCCCTATGACGATTATCTGCAGGTCGACGCAGCGGTGAACCGCGGCAATTCCGGTGGTCCGACCTTCAATCTTTCCGGCGAGGTGGTCGGTATCAACACGGCCATCTTCTCGCCCTCCGGCGGCAATGTCGGTATCGCCTTCGCAATCCCCGCCTCGGTCGCGAAGGATGTCGTGGACTCCCTCATCAAGGACGGCACGGTTTCGCGCGGCTGGCTTGGTGTCCAGATTCAGCCGGTGACGAAGGATATCGCCGAGTCGCTCGGCCTTTCCGAAGCGAACGGCGCCCTCGTCGTCGAGCCTCAGGCGGGCTCGCCGGGTGAAAAGGCCGGGATCAAGAACGGCGACGTCGTGACGGCACTCAACGGCGAGCCGGTCAAGGATCCGCGGGACCTCGCACGTCGCGTTGCGGCCCTGCGCCCCGGCTCCACTGCAGAGGTTACCCTGTGGCGCGGCGGCAAATCCGAAACGGTCAACCTCGAGATCGGCACGCTGCCGAGCGATGCCAAGGAGCCCGCACCGGCGACCGGTGAAGCGCAGCCCGACGAAGGGCAGGCAGGCGAGGAGGCGCTGGCCGACCTCGGCCTGACGGTGACCCCGTCGGAGGACGGCAAGGGAGTCACGATCGCCTCCGTCGATCCGGATTCCGACGCCGGCGATCGCGGCCTGAAGGAAGGCGAGAAGATCGTCTCCGTCAACAATCAGGAAGTGAAATCGGCAGACGACGTTCTCAAGGTGATCAACAACGCCAAGAAGGACGGGCGCAGCAAGGCTCTGTTCCAGATCGAAGCACAGGAAGGCAGCCGCTTCGTCGCACTGCCCATCACTCAGGGCTGAGATGCCACGGACGGACTGAGTGCCGTTCCATGAGGGGGCGCCGCGACATAAAGCCATGTCGCGGCGCTTTCCTGTTTCTGGCCGGGCCGCGTGCCCGGTACGCACAGCGAACCGAATCCGGTTGAGACGAACAGAGGTCCGGGACTATGGTCACCCGCATGAAGATTCTGATTGTTGAAGACGATCTCGAGGCAGCCGCTTATCTTGCCAAGGCCTTCCGCGAGGCAGGCATTGTCTGCGACCACGCGAGTGACGGCGAGAGCGGTTTGTTCATGGCGAGCGAGAACGCCTATGACGTGCTTGTCGTCGACCGCATGCTTCCCCGCCGCGACGGCCTGTCGCTGATTACGGAACTGAGGCGCAAGGACATCCACACGCCGGTGCTCATTCTCTCGGCACTCGGCCAGGTGGACGACCGCGTCACCGGCCTGCGCGCCGGCGGTGACGATTACCTGCCGAAGCCCTACGCCTTCAGCGAGCTTCTCGCCCGCGTCGAGGTACTCGGCCGGCGTAAGGGCGCACCCGAGCAGGACATGGTCTATCGCGTCGGCGATCTCGAACTCGATCGTTTGTCCCATTCCGTCCGGCGGCAGGGCAAGGAGATCCCCTTGCAGCCGCGCGAATTCCGGCTGCTCGAATATCTCATGAAGAATGCCGGACAGGTGGTGACGAGAACCATGTTGCTCGAAAACGTGTGGGACTATCATTTCGATCCCCAGACCAATGTGATCGACGTGCATGTCTCGCGCTTGCGTTCGAAGATCGAGAAGGATTTCGATCCGCCGTTGCTAAGGACGATCCGTGGCGCCGGATACATGATCAAGGACGACCGGACCACGGACGCATGAGCAGGATCAGCGTGCTGTTCAGGACGACTGCAGTCCGGCTCTCTGCGCTCTATCTGATCCTGTTCTCCCTTTGCGCCGCCTTCCTCGTCTTCTACGTGACCGGCATGTCGGAGCGTCTCCTGCAGCAGCAGACGCGCGACTCGATCGCCGCCGAGGTAACCCAGATTGCGGATGTCTACGACCGCGCCGGAATCAACGGGCTGCTTCGCTCGCTGGAGCGTCGGGCGCGTCAGCCGGGTGCAAATCTCTATGTCATTGCGGGGCCGAACGGAGAAATCCTCGCCGGCAACGTGGCTGCGCTCCAACCTGGGCTCCTCGACGACGAGGGCTGGAAGTCGGAGCCGTTCCGCTACCGGCGCTTCACCGACGAGAGCCGTGCCGAAAGGCACGTCGCCCTTGCCCAGGTCCTGGTGCTCGACAACGGGCTGAGGATACTGGTCGGCCGCGACCTGCAGGAACCCGAGAAGTTCCGCGTGCTTGTCCGTCAGGCACTGATGGTCGCGCTCGGCATCATGGGGCTCGGGGCGCTGGTCATCTGGTTCGGCATCGGCCGCAATGCCCTGCGTCGCATCGACCGCATGTCGGAGGCGAGCACGAAGATCATGGCCGGGGACCTCTCGCAACGCTTGCCCACGAGCGGTTCCGGCGACGAGTTCGACCGTCTCTCGGAATCCCTGAACGCGATGCTCGAGCGCATCGAGAAGCTGAACGAAGGACTGAAACAGGTCTCGGACAACATAGCGCACGACCTCAAGACACCGCTGACGCGCTTGCGCAACAAGGCAGAGGCGGCGCTCGCCGATACCGAGGGGAGCAACCAGAGCGGCGCGCTCGAACAGATCATCGCCGAGTCCGATCAGCTGATTCGTACGTTCAACGCGCTTCTGATGATTTCCCGCGTCGAAGCCGGCTCCGCCGTCGCCGAGATGAGCGAAGTCGACCTGGCGCGGATCGTGGCGGATTGCGTCGAGCTCTACGAGCCGCTGGCGGAAGACAAGGAAATGCGCATCGAAGCGGAGGCGGCGCCGGGGGTGGCGATCTCCGGCAACCGCGAACTGATCAGCCAGGCGCTGGGCAACCTGATCGACAATGCGATCAAATATGCGGAAGGTGCCGAAAATCCGCTGATACGGGTTGAAATGATGAGGAGCGATCGTCACGTCGTGTTGACCGTTGCCGACCACGGGCCCGGCATTCCGGAGAATATGCGCGGAGAGGTCGTCAAGCGTTTCGTTCGCCTCGACGAAAGCCGGTCGAAGCCGGGGACGGGCCTCGGCCTCTCGCTCGTCGACGCCGTCATGGAGATGCACCGCGGCGCGCTGGAACTGTCGGCGACGGAGGAGGACGGTCGGGGCTTGGCTGTTCGCATGGTTTTCCCGGCGGTTGCGACCTGATAAACCCATGACGGGAACCGAAGGGGGGATGTGCATGGCGGAAGCGATCGAGCGGTCTTTGTCCGATATCGATGTGGTGGCGATTCGCCCGGCGAGCCAGGCGGACGCCAAGGCCGCCCTTTCGGTTCTCAAGGATGCGGCGAAAGGCAGCGAACACATTGCGAAGCTCATTGCCTCGGACGCGCCGCTCAAGGATTTTCTCGTTGCAGCCTTCGCGCTCTCGCCATTCTTGCGGGATACGGCGCGTAGCCACCCGGCGATCCTCGAAGCATTGCTGTCCGAGACGCTGCCGGCGTTTTTGAAGCGCAGGATCGAGGCCGCAAGGGCGGCCTGGCGGGGCGATGCAGCCGGGGCGGCGCTGCCGGATGCGGAGATCATGACGCGATTGAGGCGGGCGAAGCGCGAGGTCGCCTTCGCTGTCGCGCTTGCGGACCTGTCGCGGCTTTTCGGCGGCCGTGAGACGACGCGGTGGCTCAGCGATTTTGCAGAGGCGGCCGTTTCGGCGGCGATCGATCATCTGCTGCTCGGCGCGCATGAAAGCGGCAAGTTCGTGTTGAAGGACAGTTCCGCGCCGTCCACCGCCTCCGGCGTCGTCGTGCTTGGAATGGGCAAGCTTGGTGCCGGCGAGCTCAACTATTCTTCCGATATCGATCTTGTCGTCTTCTACGATCCGCAGTCGAGCATCATCACCAATCGCGACGATGCTCCGGAAACCTTCGCCCGGCTGTTGCGGCGCTTGATTCGCATCCTGCAGGAGAGAACCGGCGACGGCTATGTCTTCCGTACGGATCTGCGGCTTAGGCCAGACCCGGGCTCGACGCCACTTGCCATCCCGGTCGAGGCGGCAATGCTCTATTACGAGAGCAGGGGACAGAACTGGGAACGGGCCGCCTTCATCAAGGCGCGGCCGATCGCGGGCGATCTGGAGGCGGGCGAACGCTTCCTCAAGGAACTGACGCCCTTCGTCTTCCGCAAGTACCTCGACTATGCGGCAATTGCCGACATTCACTCGATCAAGCGGCAGATCCATGCCCACAAGGGGCACGGAGAAATCGCCGTGAAGGGACACAACATCAAGCTCGGGCGCGGCGGCATTCGGGAGATCGAGTTCTTCGTCCAGACGCAGCAGCTGATCGCAGGCGGCCGCACGCCCGCGCTGCGGCTGCGCGAAACGGAAACGATGCTGCGGATGCTCGCCGAGAGCGGCTGGATCGACGGGGCGACGGCCGAGGAACTTATCGAGGCCTATTGGTTCCTGCGTGACGTCGAGCACCGCATCCAGATGGTGCATGACGAGCAGACCCACCTTCTTCCGGAGACCGAGCCGGAACTCAGGCGGATCGCCTATATGCTCGGCTTCGAGGATACGGCTTCCTTCTCGAATGCGCTGTCGCGCGTGCTGCGCACGGTCGAGCGGCGCTATGCGCAGCTTTTCGAGCAGGAGGCGAAGCTATCCACCGAGACCGGAAACCTGGTCTTCACCGGTCAGCAGGACGATCCGGATACGCTCGAAACGTTGAAGAAGCTCGGTTTCCAACGGCCATCCGACATAGCGAATATCATCCGCACCTGGCACTACGGGCGCTATCGGGCAACGCAGTCGGTCGAGGCGCGCGAGCGGCTGACGGAACTGACGCCGGAGCTCCTGCGCGTCTTCGGCGAAAGCAGGCGGGCCGACGAAGCGTTTCTGCGTTTCGACCACTTCCTCTCCGGTCTGCCGGCGGGGATCCAGCTCTTCTCGCTGCTCGGCAACAATCCCGGCCTCCTGTCGCTGATCGTCAATATCATGTCGTCGGCACCGCGCCTGGCGGACATCATCGCCGCCAAACCGCATGTCTTCGACGGCATGCTGGAGCCGGGGCTGCTTGCGGAGCTGCCGACCAAGGATTATCTGGCGCCGCGGATCGCGACTTTCGTCGGCGGAGGCCGGCACTACGAGGAGGTGCTGGACCGCTTGCGCATCATCGCCGCCGAGCAGCGCTTCCTGATCGGCATCCGGCTGCTCACGGGCGCGATCACCGGCCTTCAGGCGGGACGCGCTCTCACCGACCTTGCCGATCTGATCATTGCCGCCGCGCTCGATGCGGTCCTGGAGGAGGTCCGGTCGGCGCATGGACGTTTCCCCGGGGGGCGGGTCGCAATCGTCGGAATGGGCAAGCTTGGCAGCCACGAATTGACCGCCGGCTCCGATATCGACCTCATCCTGCTCTACGACTACGACGACGAAGTGCTCGAGTCCGACGGCGCCAAGCCGCTCGATCCGGTACGCTATTTTACGCGGGTGACGCAGCGGCTGATCGCCGCGCTGTCGGCGCCGACCGCCGAGGGCATCCTCTACGACGTGGACATGCGGCTGCGACCCTCCGGCAACAAGGGGCCGGTTGCCACCCGCATAACCGCCTTCGCCAAGTACCAGCGAACGGAAGCCTGGACCTGGGAGCATCTGGCGCTGACGCGGGCGCGCTGCATCTGCGGCGATGAGAGCCTCGTCGGCGAAGCGGAGGCGATCTTTGCCGAGATTCTCACTGAAAAGCGCGACATCGCGAAGATCCGCAAGGACGTCGAGGAGATGCGCGGCCTGATCGACAAGGAGAAACCGCCGAAGGACATATGGGATTTCAAACTCATTCCCGGCGGGTTGGTCGATATCGAGTTCATCGCCCAGTACCTCGCCCTGGTCGCACCGGCGAGGGGAGTAACGTCCCCTCCTGCCGGTACGCATACGCTCGAGGCGCTGAAGGCGCTCGGTGCCGGGATGATGAATGCGAACGATCTCGATACGGCCGCCGAAGCGCTCGTGCTCTTCACCGAGCTGTCGCAGCTCGTGCGCCTTTGCATCGATGGCGACTTCGACCCCAAGGAAGCGCCGGCCGGTCTCGTGGATCTCGTCTGCCGTGCCGGAGACTATCCGGATCTGACGCATCTCGAAGCCGACATTCGCCGTCTCTCGAAGGCCGTGCGCCGGATCTTCCAGGGGGTTGTTGCTGCAGCGTAAGCGGGCGTGGTCAGCCGCGGTCGGGAATCCTGACCGATATGATGGTGCCGACATTCTCTGCCGAATGGATCTTCATTGTCCCGCCGTGAAGCCGCGTCAGCGAGCGGGATATGGCGAGCCCGAGCCCGGAGCCGCCCTTGCTCTTGGCATATTGGCTCTGCACCTGCTCGAAGGGCTGGCCGATCTTCTGCAATGCGCCCTTGGGAATGCCGATGCCGGAATCGGCGATCGTCAGCGTGACGGCGCCCCTCACCTTGCGGGCCCGCAAGGAGATGCGCCCGCCTTCATTGGTGAACTTGACTGCATTGGAGAGGAGGTTGAGCAGGACCTGCTTCATCGCCCGGCGGTCGGCGAACATCGTCAGGCCGGAGGATATCTGCTGGACCACGCGGATGTTCTTTCGCTCTGCGGGAATCGTCGTGAAACGAAGGGTCTCCTCGATGAGTGGCGCGAGATCGATCCGCTCGCGCGTGATGCGCATATGGCCGGCCTCGATCTTCGACATGTCGAGTATGTCGTTGATGACGTTGAGCAGATGCTTGCCGCTCTCGAAAATATCGCGCGAATACTCGTGGTATTTCTCCGAGCCGAGGGGGCCGAACATCTGGTCCTGCAGGATTTCCGAGAAGCCGAGAATGGCGTTCAGCGGCGTGCGCAGCTCGTGCGACATGTTGGCGAGGAATTCGGACTTTGCCCGGTTCGCGGCCTCGGCGCGCTCTTTCTCCGCCTGATAGTTCGCATTGGCGATGGAAAGTTCGGCCTTCTGCTGCTCAAGTGTTACGCGGGAGGCGGAGAGATCGCCGATGGTCGCCATCAGCCGCCGCTCGGATTCGCGCAGGCGAACTTGATGCCGCTTGAGGAGCGTGATGTCCGTACCCACCGAGACGAGCCCGCCGTCGCGCGTGCGGCGCTCATTGATCTGCAGCCAGCGTTCGTCGGCAAGCTGAACCTCGCTCGTCTGCGAGTGGTTGCTCCGGTCCGGATCGGCGATGCGCCGTTCGACGACGGGCCTTGCCGCCGCAGCATGGACGATCGTGCGTTCGGTGCCCGGCACCAGCACGTGGTCGGGCAACTGCCAGGCTTGCTGGTAATGGGTGTTGCACATCACCAGGCGATCGTGCTTGTCCCAGAGCACGAAGGCCTCCGAGGTGCACTCGATCGCGTCCGCCAGGCGCTGATCGGCCTCGGCGTAACGCTGCGCAAGCCTGTGCTGCTCGGTCACGTCCATCGCAATGCCGATCAGATGCGTCCGGCCCGACACGGTGCGGATCACCTGGGCACGCGCTCGAAGCCATACATAGTGGCCATCCGCATGGCGCATCCGGAACACCTGATCGATCTGGCGCTCGTTGCCTTTCGCGATTGCCCGAGCGACCCGGTATATGCCCCGGTCCTCGACATGCATGAGACGGGCGGCATCGCCGAACGACAGTACGCTCGCGTCGCCCGGCATGCCGAGCATCTCGTACATCGAGCGGGACCAGAAGAGGCGCCGGTTGTCGAGATCGAAATCCCAGAGGCCGCAGCGTCCGCGGGAGAGCGCCGTTTCGACGCGCAGGTTCGATTCGGCAAAGACCGCATCGGCATCGCGGGTGCGCTTTGCCTGGATGTAATAGGCATAGAGGACGACCATCAGGATCGCCGAAACACCGGCAAACAGCGTGACGTTGAGCGAAATTTCGTCGCGCCATGCCGCTTCGAATCTGGCGATCGACGTTGCCGCCAGAACGGCGCCGCCGGAATCCGGCAATTGCCGGAGCGCGATGAAATGCTCGGTGCCGTCGATCGACGCTCTTACGACGCTGGCACCCTCGCCGTAATATTGCAGCGTCGCGACCTCGGGAGCGATTGCGGAGAGCGTGCGTCCGATGAGATGGACGCCATCCTGCGTGCCGGCAAAGACGCGGCCGTCTCTGCGGACCGTCAGCAGGAAAATTCCGGCGTCCAGGATTTCCGCAGGCAGAAATTCGGTGAGCCGCCGTTCGACTTCCCAGCGGCGGCCCTCGGCGAAGAGTTCCGATCCGCCGGTCTGGAAAACACCGGCTGCTGCTGCGGCCGCGAGGCTGACCGTCCGGCGGGAGGAGGCCTCCATGCGGGCATGCTCGTCCATGATGCCCGACATGCGTGAGATCGCCACGATGAGAAGAAAAGCGATGATGAGGACCGGGATGGACCGCTTGAGCATCGGCTCGGCCATTGCGAGCTTCTGCGACGCCGGTTCGGCAAAGATCTTTGCCTGCTCGATGAACTCCCGTTCGAGGCCCGAAAAGCCCGGAAACTTGAGTCGCAACCGCCCTTCGGCTGCGCTTCCCCGTCGCGCGTCCGCCATCTTATCCAATTTGTCGTCCTCGAAAAGCGTTCCGCACTCGACAATGCCGCAAGGAACGCTTGATTCTTCTCAGTCCGAAACGTCGATCCCATCTTCAGCGGTTTCCCGGAAGCGGGCGTTCCAGTGATTCGGCGCGCCGCTCGCCCGAATCTGACTCAATGAATCACAGGGCGATTCGCCTTGTCCAGAGGCAATGGTAAAGATTTGTTAACCATATTTCATCGTTGGGAAATGATAGCCGGATTGCCGGGAGTTTATGGCGGCTGCTGCGAGATGGATTGATGCGTTGAAGTTCTGCCTCTCCTCATCCCTGTGACGAGCACAGGGATGAGGAGATCAACAAGCCGGGACCGATGCTCGTTCAGTGCTCGTCTTTGAGCATGCGGTCGACGATGTCGCTGACATCGGCGGAAAGGTTGGAGGCACGCGCGATTTCCTCAAGCGCGCTGCGGGCGTGGCCGGCCCGGATTTTTTCGAGCGACCGCCATGAGCGCATCGACGTCAGAATACGCGCGGCAAGCTGAGGGTTGCGCGTATCGATGTCCAGGATCTGTCGGGCAAGGAAACGATAGCCTTCGCCGTCGATGCGGTTGAAGCCGGTGGCATTCGCGAAGGCGAATGTGCCGACCAGTGAGCGAACGCGGTTCGGATTGCTGGCATTGAAGAGCGGATCCGACATCAGCGCCCGAACGCGGTCGAGCGTCGATGCTCCGGGGATCGTCGCCTGAATGGCAAACCACTTGTCGATGACGAGCGCGTTGTCGGCAAAGCGCTTCTTGAACACGGCCAGTGCGTCCGCCGTCTCCCGGGCATCCGGAAACCGGTGTGCAAGAAGCGTCAGCGCCTGGCTGAGATCGGTCATGTTGTTGGCGGAGCTAAACGCATCAGCCGCTTTGTCCGGGCTTCCGTCGGCATAGACGAGATAGGAGAGCCCGGAATTGCGCAGCGCCCGCCGTCCGGCACTGTCGGCGTCGGGCCGGAACGGGCCGGACAGCGACATCTCGTTTACCAGTCGCGCAAAGGTATCTTTGCCGACCGTGGCGATGGCGGCCAGAATAGCCTGGCGGCCGGCGTAAATGGCATCCGGGTCGTTATTGCTGCCGATTTCGCGGCCTATGTCGGTTTCGCTCGGCAGGGACAGTACTTGCGATCGGAACGCCGGCTCCAGTCGGTCGTCGCCGGCTGCGGCAAGCAGGGCATCGACGAGCGCATCGTCACAGTCAATCGGCTGCTCGGTACGCGCTTCCGCTGCCGCCTTGACGAGATTGTCGAGGGCCATCGCGTTCAGCGCCTGCCAGCGTGCGAAGAGGTCGGTCTCGTGGCGCGCGATCAGCGCACGATGTTCGGCGCTTTGCGTCAGGTGCAGATTGACGGGCGCGGAGAAGCCGCGGTTGAAGGAGGGGACCGGCTCGGATGGGATGCCGGAAAAGGTGACCGTCTGTTTGCGCTCGGTCAGGTGCAGTACGTCGCCGGTGATCTCGGCGCCGGAGACGGCCGAGGGCCTTGCCTCGCTTCCGTCCGGAAGCAGCAATCCGAAGCGGAGCGGGATATGCATCGGTGCCTTGCTGCTCTGCCCGGGCGTCGGCGGAACGGTCTGCTCCAGCGACAGCGTGTATGTCTGCCTGGCGGCGTCATAGGTGCCGGAAGCGGTGACGAGCGGCGTTCCGGCCTGATGGTACCAGAGCGAGAACTGCTTGAGGTCTCGGCCGCTCGCAGCCTCGAAGCAGGCGATGAAATCCTCGATCGTCACCGCCTGGCCGTCGTGACGCTCGAAGTAGAGGTCCATTCCCTTCTTGAAGAGGTCGCGGCCGAGGATCGTCGCGATCATCCGCGTGACCTCGGACCCCTTCTCGTAAACCGTCGTCGTGTAGAAATTATTGATTTCGCGGTATTGCGTCGGGCGCACCGGATGGGCGAGGGGGCCGGCATCCTCGGGGAACTGCTCGGATTTCAAGTGCCGCACTTCGGCGATCCGCTTCACGGCGCGCGACCGCATGTCGGCGGAAAACTCGTGGTCGCGATAGACGGTCAAGCCTTCCTTCAGGCAGAGCTGAAACCAGTCGCGGCAGGTGATGCGGTTGCCGGTCCAGTTGTGGAAATATTCGTGGGCGATGATCGCTTCGATATTGGCATAGTCCGCATCGGTCGCCGTCTCCGGATCGGCGAGCACGTATTTGTCGTTGAAGATGTTGAGCCCCTTGTTCTCCATGGCGCCCATGTTGAAATCGGAAACGGCAACGATCATGAAGATATCGAGATCGTATTCGCGCCCGAAGACCTCCTCATCCCATTTCATCGACCGCTTCAGCGCATCCATGGCGTAGGCGGCGCGCGGCTCCTTGCCGTGCTCGACATAGATTTTGAGCGCGACGTCGCGGCCGGAAGCGGTGGTGAAGGCGTCCTCGACGACGCCCAGATCGCCGGCAACGAGCGCGAACAGATAGCTCGGCTTAGGATGCGGATCGAACCAGGAGGCGAAGTGACGGCCGTCACCCATGTCGGCGCCGCCGAGATAGTTGCCGTTCGAAAGCAGCAGCGGTGCAGAAGCCTTGTCCGCGATGATGTTGACGGTATAGACCGCCAGCACGTCGGGACGATCCGGGAAGTAGGTGATGCGGCGGAAGCCTTCGGCTTCGCACTGGGTGCAATAGACGTCGCTCGTGCGGTAGAGGCCCATCAGCTTGGTGTTCGTCTCAGGCGACAAGGCCGTCGTGACGGTGATCTCGAAGGGCGCCGCTTCCGGCAGGCCGCGAATGGTGAGCGTGTCGTCCGTCGCTTCATAGAGCGTGCCGGGGACCGCTACCTGGTCGAGCAGCAGGCCGGTCATGGTGAGCTCGTCGCCGTCGAGAACGAGCGGTGCAGAGGGGCTAACGCCTTCGCGGCGATGGAAGATCATGCGCGCCTCGACCTTCGTTTCCCTCGGGTCGAGTTCGAAAGTCAGGTCCACCCTCTCGAGTACGAAATCGGTCGGCCGGTAGTTTTCCAGATGAACGATCTGGCCAGTGTTTGTCCGCATGGTCAGTCCTGCTTGCGCTTGCTCTTTTGATTTGTAGAGGGCGCTCGTGATGGTGAAAAGCCAAGATCCGAGATTTACGCACGAATGTGGTGCCGGCGACGGTACATCCGGCAGCAAAAACGCAGGGCCCGTCCCGCCTCTTATTGACCGAAGATTTATCGGAGCGGCACTAACAAGAACTAAATCCGCGACGATTTTTTCGGGCTTGCTAAATAAACTGCAGGCGCATTTTCTCCGGCAGCAAGCTTTGCACATGCAGGCGAAATCATCACGAAAAAACCAGGTCCATCACGAAATTTGATCCAACATGCTGCGCAAGCACGGGTAAGGTGGCGTGGTCCTTTCGCGGCCTTGCCGCCGCGTCCTCCCGTTTTTGTTGGCCTTCCGATCGGTTCGCCGATGTCAGTTTGAAAAGTTGTGTTTCATGGATGCGGACGATGCGAGCCCGATGAAGGGGATTGTGCTCAAGGTGCTCTCCGTCGTCGTCTTCGTGTGCATGTCGACCTGTATCAAGGCTGCGGGCGACGACATCCCCACCGGCCAGATCACCTTCTATCGCTCGGCTTTTGCGATGGTGCCGATCCTTGGATTTCTGGCATGCCGCGGCGCATTGCGGGACGCTTTCAGGACCGCCGATATCACCGGACACCTGGTGCGCGGCTTTGTCGGCATTCTCGCCATGAGTTGCGGCTTTTACGGTCTCGTCCATCTGCCGCTGCCAGAGGCGATTGCGATCGGCTATGCCATGCCGCTGCTGGCCGTGGCTTTCGCGGCGATTTTTCTGGGCGAGATCGTGCGGCTCTATCGCTGGTCTGCGGTGTTTGTCGGGCTCGCCGGTGTGTTTATCATCACCTGGCCGCGGCTTACGCTGTTCAATGAAGGGGGCTTCGGGTCGGCCGAGGCCATGGGTGCGGTCGCCGTACTGCTTTCAGCAGCGCTCGGGGCAACGGCGATGGTACTCGTGCGCAAGCTCGTGCAGAAAGAGCGCACGCACACCATCGTCCTCTACTTCTCCCTTTCGGCCGCGGTGTTCTCGCTCGCGACACTGCCTTTCGGTTGGTCCGAGCTTTCCTGGCAGGCCTTCGTTCTCCTGACGATCGCCGGCTTTTGCGGCGGCGTCGGGCAGATCCTGCTGACGGAGAGCTATCGCCACGCCGATATGTCGACGATCGCTCCCTTCGAGTACACGTCGATCGTGCTCGGCATCGTCATCGGCTACTTCCTCTTCGGCGACGTGCCGACCGCGACCATGCTTGCCGGAACGGCGATCGTCGTCGGCGCGGGCATCTTCATCATCTACCGGGAGCATCGGCTGGGACTGGAACGCAAGGGCGCGCGCAAGCACGTGACGCCGCAGGGATAAAGGGATGTGCTACTCGGCGCGTTGCTCCCAGGCAGGAACGGTATCGTCCTCGATGAGTTCGCCTGCGTCCTGCTGCGCGAGCGGACCGGTGACGTCAGGACCGGGGGTCGGCAGTACCGTGGTTGCCTGAAAATCGGTCTTCGCCACGAGGCCGTCATGCTGCTCGCGCTGAAGGATGCGCCATGCGGCATAGCCGCTGTAGAGCGCAAAATACACGGCAAGCGCGATGAACAGTGCGACGGGGCCAAACCGGTCCATGACCGGACCGACCATCAGCGGACCGGAGATCGTGCCGAGGCCGTAGGTGATCATCAGGCCGGATGAAATCTCCACATATTCGTCGGGGCGGGCAAGGTCGTTGGCATGCGCGACGTTCAGGGCATAGATCGGGAAGAGGACCGTGCCGATGCAGGCGGCGAGTGCATAGAGAACCGGGGGACTGCTCGCAATCGAGACGGACATGGCAAGGCACGACACGACGCCGGCGATGCCGCAGGCAACCATGACGATGCGCCGGTCCATCCGGTCCGAGGCACGGCCGATCGGGACCTGCGAGATCGCGCTGCCGGCCAGAAGCGACGCGAGCAGTGTCGCTCCCTCGCCGGTCGAAAGGCCGATCTTCTGGGTGAAGACGCCGCCGAGATTGAGCCATGCGCCCGAGAGCGCACCGGCGAGAAAGCCGCCGACGACCGCGACCGGCGAGCGGCGATAGAGTGCGGGGATATCGAAATTTGCCCGTGCCGGGGGTGCAGGCATCGGTGAGGAGGAGAGGGCGGTCGGCAGCAGGGCGAGCGAGAACAGGACGCCGCAAAGGATGAACAGGGAGGTGTTGCTCGGATCACCGAGCGGCACCAGGTACTGTCCGCCGATCGTGCCGACCATCGTGGTTATGAGATAGAGCGAGAAGAGCAGGCCGCGATTTTCGTTCGTCACGCGCTCGTTCAGCCAGCTCTCGATGACCAGATAGCTTCCGGCAATCGCAAAGCCCGACACGGCACGGAAGCCGATCCAGGCACGCCAATCGACGACGAGCCCGCACATCAGGATCGCGATGGACAGGAGCGTTATCAGGGCGGTGAAGACGCGGACATGGCCGACGCGCAGGACGAATTTAGGCGTGACGATGCAGGAAAGGGTGAACCCCAGCGTGTAGCCGGTCGCGAAGATCGAGATGGTGAGGGTCGACCAGCTTTCCGCCACGGAGCGTACCGGGATGACATAGCTCTGCAGCCCAAATGCGACCATCATCAGGAAGGTCGAGAGCATCAGGCTGAAAACGGAAGCGAAATTCGCCAGCATCGGCGCTCCTGGTGAGGGGATAAGGAGCGGCTTCGTTTCGGCTTCGGCCGATGAACTTCGTCACTCCGTCAAAACGGAATCGAGAGTGGCTGTAACGAAGTTCCGGGGCGCTGTCGATTGCGACAGGGAATGGTGAAATGACGCAGCGGGAAAGGCTGATGCGGGATGAGGAAAAATGTGTGCGGTTTTCCGCCCGCATCCCGCGTTCAACCAATTGGAATCGATCACATTGGTTCAGGTCGATCCGACCTGGAACCACGTGATCTAGCTCGGCAGCAACCGGCTCGCCGCGCCGTCATGGACGCGCCGTCCGTCGCTGGCGATGCTCAGGCGGCTATACTCGCGAGACGCGCGGACGGCGGTGCGAATGTCGGAGATCGTGTCGACGAGAGCGCGAATGCTGTCGAGCGGCTTGGACATGATCGTTCCCTCCTGCAGTCGTTCCGACGCGGGGCGTTCAGCGCTGGATGAATTCGGCGAAGATCTGAGCCGGGCGGGTCGTCCGCGCGAGGCCGATTGCGGTCAGCTGCTCGTTGGCAGCCGAACCGAAGCTGTTGAACGGCGTGCGCGAGGAAGCACCGGCGTAGCGGAGCGTCTCGAAGCTGCTGTGAATCGGGCGATAGCGGGCAGTCATGGTTCAGTTCCTTATCCATTCCTCCCGTTGCCTTATATTGCGGTGCAGCATTGATTTTGCAATGCGTTAAAACGCCGCTCAGACATGCGCAAATCGCATGGCTTTTTTCACACCTTGTTCATGAATCCAGCAGTGGTATCAGCCGAGGCGCGACTTGAACGCCAGCAGGTCCAGCCAGGCGAAGCGTTTGTTGATCGGCGCCGCGACAAGGTCCTGCGGATGCAAGGTGGCGAGCGTCGGAATGCTGGTGCCGCCAAAGGTGAGCTCTCGCCATTCGCCGCGCAGTTGATGGATCGTTTCGCCGCCGAAGAAGAAGCGGGCGGTGAAGTTGCCGAGTAGAAGCAACTGCTTGGGTTCGGCCAGCGCGATCTGACGCTCGATGAACGGCCGGCAGATATCCGCCTCACGGGCGCTCGGAACGCGGTTGCCGGGTGGCCGCCAGGGCACGGCGTTGGCAAGAAGGACGTCCTCGCGCGAGAGGCCGATGCCGGACAGCATGCGTTCGAGCATCTCGCCGTGCCGTCCCGCAAAGGGGCGGCCGTCGCGGTCGTCATCCGCGTAGGGCATCGGACCGATGATCATGACGCCCGAGGCAGCACTGCCTTCGGCGAAGACGAGGTTGCGGGCGCTGTTCCTGAGATTGCAGCCGGCAAAGGCCTCCATGGCCGTACGCAGCTCTCCCAGCGATCGCGCGGCATCCGCGACGAACTGCGCCTCCTTGATGGCCTGCTCGTCCGGTATCGCCACCACCGGAGGGGGTGCCGGAGGCGCGGGGCGACGCTCGCGGGCGGCGGCAGGGGGAGCAGACTGCTGCGGTTCGGCTGCGGTCGCGCCGGTTTGCGGCACGGCGCGGCTTTGTGCGCGCCTGCTTTTCATCGCCTCGAATTCAGCGAGCCGATCGACCGGCTCTTCTTCGAGGAGCCACTCGACACCCGCCTCCGCATGGAAGGCGAGAAGGGCAGCGAGTTCGGAGCGGGAGAGGTCGTTGGCCGAGATCATAGGGCGAATGTAACAGATCGGTGGGGGTGGTCCACTGCACGTTCCTTAAATCTGTAGCGGCAGGGACCGCCTTCAGGCCGCCGCTGTCCAGGCCGCAATGTCGTCGCGCTCGCCGATGAGCGCCAGGCCATGGGCGATCGACAGGAGCTCGCCGCCGCTCTCGATACGCTCTTTGCCGAAGCGGTTCTCGAAGAGACGGCGAACCGCCGGCACGAAGGACGTCCCGCCGGTCAGAAACACCTTGTCGATCCCGTCCGGCGTGGTCGCAGTCGTTGAAAGGACCTCGTCAAGCGCCTCCTCGATGCGGGCGAGGTCAGGCGCAATCCAGCCTTCGAACTCGTCCCGGCGAACGGTACGGCGTGCGCGCTCTCCCAGCGGCGCAAAGGCGAATTCGGTTTCCTCCGCCTGCGAGAGCCGCATCTTGGTGGCCGAGACCGCCTGGTAGAGCGGATAGCCTTCGTCATGCTCGATGAGCTCCACGAAGGACTCCAGCTTCTCCGGCTCCAGGCTTGCCCGCACCAGCTTTTTCAATTCAGTGAAATCTCTCAACGTCTTGAAGATCGAAAGCTGATTCCAGCGGCCGAAATTCGCGTAGTAGCTCGACGGCACCTCAAGCAGCTTGTCGAAGCTCTTGAACAGACTCCCCTTTCCGATGAGCGGCGAGACGATGTTGTCGATGATCCGGAAGTCGAAATGGTCTCCCGCGATGCCGACGCCGGAATGTCCGATCGGCGTTGCCGTCAGCCGACCGGCCTGGCTCTCGAATCGGATGATCGAGTAGTCGGTAGTGCCGCCGCCGAAGTCGGCGACGAGCACCGTCGCGTCCCGATCGAGATTGCGCGCGAAATAGAAGGCGGCCGCGACCGGCTCGTACACGTAATGGACTTCGGGAAAGCCCATGCGGGTAAGCGCGCGATTGTAGCGTTCGAGGGCCAGTTTCTCGTCCGGATTGGCGCCCGCGAAATGCACGGGACGGCCGATGACGACACGCCTGAAGGTGGCCTCCCAGTTATTTCCGGCATAGTCCCTGAGCCGCGTCAGGAAGCGCTGCATCAGATCCTCGAACTCGTAGCGTTTGCCGAAGATCAGCGTGCCCTGGAAGAGCGCACTCGCAGCAAAGGTTTTGATCGATTGAAGGAAGCGGCATTCGCCCGGATTGTCGATGAACTCGCGGATTGCCGCCTGTCCTGCTTCCACTTTCAGCGGCGAGGGACCCGCATCCTTCAGGAAAGACAGGGCCGTCCGCGTCGTGTCCGATCTTCCGGTCGGGCTTTCCACGACGATGGAGCGCGTCGATGCGCCTTCGGTCTGCGCCAGTACGGAATTGGTCGTGCCGAAGTCGAGGCCTAGGGCGGATGCCATGATCGTCTCCGTCTTGTCGGTGATGCGGCTTGCGGGGTGGGGCGGGCCTCCTCGCATGCGAGCGCTGCAAAAGCAAGCTGCCGACTGCCACATCCGGGGCAAACTATTTACGTTTACGTTCCAGTAACATAGTAAACTCATGAACTCATGCGCAAATGCAGAGACAGTCTGTCGCATCCCGGCTCGACAAGGTTTACGGCATTTGTCATGACGGGATGATTTGGCCGGGAACGGAGCCGGCAGAAGACCGGCAAAACTGGAGAGTGTAATGACCGAGCAACAAGAACTCCCCGAACGCGAGAGCATGGAATTCGACGTCGTGATCGTCGGGGCGGGACCGGCGGGGCTTGCCGCGGCGATCCGGCTGAAGCAGGTCAATCCGGAACTCTCGGTCGTGGTGCTGGAGAAGGGCGCCGAAGTGGGCGCGCATATCCTCTCCGGCGCCGTGGTCGACCCGATCGGCATCGACCGGCTCTTGCCAGGCTGGCGCGACGAACCGGACCACCCGTTCAAGACGGAAGTCACCGACGATCAGTTCCTCTTTCTCGGCCCCGCAGGCTCTGTCCGCCTTCCCAATTTCCTGATGCCGCCGCTGATGAACAATCACGGCAACTACGTGGTATCGCTGGGCAATGTCTGTCGCTGGCTCGCCACCCAGGCGGAAGCGCTCGGCGTCGAGATCTATCCGGGTTTTGCCGCAACGGAAGTGCTCTACAATGACGAGGGCGCGGTGATCGGTGTTGCCACCGGCGACATGGGGATCGAGCGGAACGGCGAGCCGGGGCCGAACTTCGCCCGCGGCATGGAGCTGCTCGGCAAGTACACCCTCATCGGCGAGGGCGTGCGTGGCTCGCTCGCCAAGCAGCTGATTGCCAAATACAAGCTCGACGCGGGCTGCGACGTGCCGAAATTCGGCATCGGCCTGAAGGAGCTCTGGGAGGTGAAACCGGAAAATCATAAGCCGGGCCTCGTGCAGCATTCCTTCGGCTGGCCGCTCGGCATGAAGACCGGCGGCGGCTCCTTCCTCTATCACCTTGAGGACAATCTGGTGGCCGTCGGTTTCGTCGTCCACCTCAACTACAAGAACCCGTATCTCTATCCGTTCGAGGAATTCCAGCGCTTCAAGACGCATCCGGCGATCCGCGGCACTTTCGAGGGTGGAAAAAGGCTCTCCTACGGCGCCCGCGCCATCACCGAAGGCGGCTACCAGTCGGTGCCGAAGCTGTCTTTCCCCGGCGGGGCGCTGATCGGCTGCTCGGCCGGCTTCGTCAACGTGCCGCGCATCAAGGGCAGCCACAATGCGGTGCTGTCCGGCATTCTCGCCGCGGAGAAGCTTGCGGCGGCGATCGCCGACGGCCGCGCCAATGACGAGCCGATCGAGATCGAGCGCGGCTGGCGCGAGAGCGCTATCGGCCAGGACCTGAAGCGGGTCCGGAACGTCAAGCCGCTGTGGTCGAAATTCGGCACCGCCGTTGGGGTGGCGCTCGGCGGTCTCGACATGTGGACCAACCAGCTCTTCGGCTTTTCGTTCTTCGGGACGCTGAAGCACGGCAAGACCGATGCGCAATCGCTCGAGCCGGCCGCCAAGCACGAGAAGATCGACTATCCGAAACCGGACGGGGTGCTGACCTTCGACCGGCTCTCCTCGGTGTTCCTGTCGAACACCAATCACGAGGAGGACCAGCCGGTGCATCTGCAGGTGAAGGACTGGGACCTGCAGAAGCGCTCGGAATACGAGGTCTATGCCGGCCCATCTTCGCGCTACTGTCCGGCCGGCGTCTATGAATGGGTGGAGAAGGACGGCCAGCAGACCTTCGTCATCAACGCCCAGAACTGCGTCCACTGCAAGACCTGCGACATCAAGGACCCGAACCAGAACATCAACTGGGTGCCGCCACAAGGGGGCGAAGGGCCGGTCTATCCGAACATGTGAATGTTCGGAGAGGCAGGCCCGTACGGACTCCCGCCGGGAGAAAGGGGGCGAAGGGCCGGTCTATCCGAACATGTGAATGTCCGGAGAGGCAGGCCCGTACGGACTCCCGCCAGGAGAAAACGGGCGAAGGGCCGGTTTATCCGAACATGTGAATGTTCGGAGAGGCAGGTCGAACGCCCCCTGTCCGAACACGCAATTGCACTTCCCGAAAAGGCCGGCGAGCGATCGCCGGCCTTTTCGCATGTCCTTGTCAGTCGTCCAGCTTCCGACGTGGATGGTGGGGGTTGCCGGTAAATGAATTTAAAAAAGGGGGTTAAACCCATCAATTATTTGTGTAGTTTGACAAACGGCAGGAATGTCAGCCGCTGACGCAAATGGGAAAGTGTTTGCCGGAAAGACACGGTAGCAATGTGGGCGGCACAGGTCCGAACAGGTATCGGTTGGCCCGCGAGTTGTCGCGCCCCGGCATCGGACCGGGGCGGGTGCTTGTACCATTCACTGTCAGCAGCTGCGGTGAGGCTGGCAGTCCGCCATAGAGACACCGCCAAAACAGAGGGAGCCGAAATGAAGAAACTTCTTGCAACGACATGCCTGGCCGCCGGTCTTTTGGGACTCGGCAGCGCGGCATCGGCGGCGGAATGCGGCGATGTGACGATTGCCAACATGAACTGGCAGAGCGCCGAAGTCCTGGCGAGTGTGGACAAGTTCATTTTGACCGAAGGCTACGGCTGCAGTGCAGAGCTGGTCGTCGGGGACACGGTGCCGACCATCACGTCGATGATCGAGAAGGGCGAGCCGGACATCGCGCCGGAGGGCTGGGTCGACCTGCTGCCGGACGTGGTGAACCGCGGTCTCCAGGAAGGCAAGCTCGTCGGCGCCGCAGTCGCGCTTTCGGATGGCGCCGTCCAGGGATGGTGGGTGCCGAAATACATCGTCGATGCCAATCCCGACATCAAGACGATCGACGACGTCCTGAAGCATAAGGAACTCTTCCCCGATCCGGAGGATCCGAGCAAGGGCGCTATTTTCAACGGTCCTCAAGGGTGGGGCGGCACGGTCGTGACGACCCAGCTTTACAAGGCCTATGGCGCCGAGGCGGCGGGCTTCACGCTGGTCGACACCGGCTCGGCAGCCGGCCTCGACGGCTCGATTGCCAAGGCCTATGAGCGCAAGCAGGGCTGGGCCGGCTACTACTGGGCCCCGACGGCGCTGCTCGGCAAGTACGAGATGGTCAAGCTCGAGCACGGCGTTCCGAACGACATGGCCGAATGGAAGCGCTGCAACACGGTCGCGGATTGCCCGGATCCGAAGAAGAACGATTGGCCGAAGGACAAGGTCCAGACGCTGGTGACCAAGGAATTCGCCGACCGCGCCGGCCCGGCCATGGAATACCTCAACACCCGCGCATGGACGAACGACACGGTCAACAAGCTCATGGCCTGGATGACCGACAACCAGGCGAGCGGCGAGGAAGGCGCGAAGCACTTCCTCGAGGAAAACCCGGACCTCTGGACCAAGTGGGTTTCCCCCGAAGTTGCCGAGAAGATCAAGGCTGCCCTCTGATCGACTCTCTTCGAATGAACGGCGCGCGTAAAAGCGCGCCGTTTTTTGTTTTGGAGTGCGTAGTTTTCGAAGGATGGCGCAAGATTTCGTTCACCGCATGTCGGTTTGAGAATAAGATTGCGCAGCTTCATCGTTTACACCGCGCGTTAGCGTTAAAAGGCAGGCGGCAAAGCAATAACAACCATAAGCCGCCCAAAAGAGTGCGAAGGGGAATCGACACATGGAATGGCTGACCAAATTTCCGCACATGGACGACGATCGGCTTCGACAGTTGAAGAAGATCATCGACGAAGGGTTTCGTAGCTTCACACGCGCCTATGGCGACGCGATCGAATCGTTCTTCGACCCGCTCCAGTTCTTCCTGATCCACGCCGAACGTTTCATGACGCGAACGCCCTGGCCGATCATTCTCATACTGATCGCCGTGATCGCCTGGTTCGCCAGCCGCAACTGGAAGATCGTCGCCGGTGCCATCGGTACCCTGCTCCTCATCGGCTATCTCGACATGTGGGACGACACGATGAAGACGATCTCGATGATCTTCGTCTGTACGGTCCTGTCGATAGCGATCGGCATACCGATGGGCATCATCATGTCACGCTCCGACCGTTTCCAGAACATCGTCAATCCGGTGCTCGACGTGATGCAGACGATGCCGAGCTTCGTCTATCTCATTCCCGTCGTGATGCTTCTCGGCATCGGCAAGGTTCCGGGGCTTATCGCCGTCGTCATCTATGCGATCCCGCCGATGATCCGCCTGACCAATCTCGGCATCCGGCTGGTCGACAAGGATGTGCTGGAGGCGGCGGACGCCTTCGGCTCGTCGAACTGGCAGAAGCTGAAGAACGTGCAGATGCCGCTGGCGCTGCCGACGATCATGGCCGGGATCAACCAGACCATCATGATGGCGCTTGCCATGGTCGTCATCGCCTCGATGATCGGCGTTCAGGGCCTGGGTCAGCCGGTCTTGAAGGCGATCGCCAACCAGTATTTCACGCTCGGCATCTTCAACGGCCTCGCCATCGTCGGGATCGCGATCATCTTCGACCGGGTGAGCCAGGCTTACGGGCGCCGGCTCCAGCGCCACCGCGAAATCATTCACGGATAGAAGCTCCAAAGAACTTCCCCGCCCCAACCCCTCCCACTTGTGGGGAGGGGTTGGGGAGGGGCCTTGCAGACGGCCCACATCGCGCCGGATCAGAAGCCGGCGAGCACCAGCTTGCCGCGCGTACGGCCGGTTTCGATCATCTGATGCGCCTTCCTGAGCGTTGCCGCGTCGATGGGGCCGAGCGTCTCCGTCAAGGTCGTGCGGATCTTGCCGCCATCCACCAGTTCCGCGACCCTGTTCAAGAGATTGTGCTGCTCGATCATGTCCGGGGTTCCGAACAGCGGACGCGCAAACATCATCTCCCAGTGAATCGAGACGGATTTGCGTTTGAACGGCGTGACGTCGAGGACGGCCAGGTCGTCGATCAGCGCGAAGCGTCCCTGCGGCGCGATCAGCTTGACGATCTCGTCGACATGCTTGTCGGTGTTGGTCGTTGAAAACACGAAGGCCGGCGCGCCGAGGGCGAGCTGCTCTATCTCCGCCGCAAGCGGGCGGCTGTGGTCGAGCACATGATGGGCACCGAGCTTCAAGGCCCACTCGCGCGTTTCGGCGCGTGAAGCGGTGGCGATGACGGTGACATTGGTCAAAGCGCGCAGCAACTGGATGGCGATCGAGCCGACGCCGCCGGCACCCCCGATGATCAGCACCGCATTCGCTGCACCCGGCACGGGATCATTGACCCTGAGGCGATCGAAAATCGTCTCCCATGCGGTGATCGCCGTAAGCGGCAAGGCGCTGGCGGCTGCGAAATCGAGCGACTGCGGTTTCCGCCCGACGATCCGTTCGTCCACGAGGTGAAGCTCCGCATTCGTCCCCGGCCGGTCGATGGCGCCTGCGTAGAACACTTCGTCGCCGGGTTTGAAGAGGGTAACCTTCGGGCCGACCGCCTTGACCACGCCGGCGGCATCCCAGCCAAGAACCTTCAGCTGCTCCGGCTCCGGCTGAACGCCGGCGCGCACCTTCGTGTCGACCGGGTTGACGGAAACCGCCCTGACTTCCACCAGGAGATCGCGCTCCCCCGGCGTCGGCACGGGCAGGTCCACGTCGATCAGCGCGGTCTCGTTGGCGATGGGTTGCGGTGTCTTGTAGGCGACGGCACGCATGGAATGCTCCTTTTGAAATTGAACAGGAGCTACATGGGCCCTATGCTCAAAAGGCACAAGAATGCACAAATTTGGCCTATAGTGTCGAAAAGGATACCGTATGTCCCGGCCGCGCGCGAAACTGACGAACACATTTCCGGGCTGCCCGGTGGAGTCGGCCTTGAGCTTCATCGATGGCAAATGGAAGGGCGTCATCCTCTATCACTTGATGAGCGAAGGCGTACTGCGCTTCAACGAACTGCGCAGGAGGCTGCCGAGCGTGACGCCGCGTATGCTGACCAGGCAGTTGCGTGAACTGGAGGAGGCGGCGCTTCTGTCGCGTACGGTCTTTCCGGTCGTTCCGCCGCGCGTCGACTACGCCTTGACGGCGAGGGGAGAAAGCCTGAAACCGGTGATCATGGCCCTGAAAGCCTGGGGCGACGAGAATGTCCTCTGCGACGGCGATAGCATGACATTGAAGCCGCTCGAATCCCGCTCGCGGCCCGAACTCAAGCGCGCTTGATCGCTTCGTCGAAACCTCTCCACGCCGAAGCGGCCGGCGATAGGGCCGCCCGGAATTTTCGTCGCCCGGCTATGGAAACCCCCGCGGCCGCTCTTATCTGAGAAGCTGAACGCACTCGCACGACGGAGGCAGCAGCCATTGAAAGTCAAGGCCATCTTCAATCGAGATGGGGGGACTTTTCGAACGACGGACATGGACGCCTACAGCAGGAAAGTCGAGGAGGACTTTCGGGCTGCCGGCCACGAGATTGAAATCGCCGTGGTCGGAGCGGACGAGATGCGGGATACTCTGGAGACCGCCTGCGGGCGGGGCGATCTCGATGCGATAGTCGCCGGCGGAGGCGACGGCACGATTTCGGCGGCGGCAGGCGTCGCCTGGAAAACCGGCATGCCGCTGGGCATCGTTCCCGCCGGCACGATGAATCTCGTCGCGCGTTCCCTGAAGCTGCCGCTCGATATCTGGAAGGTCCCGGAGGTGCTGGCCAATGGCCGTATCATCGATGCCGATATAGGCAGCGCCGACGGCCGTGCCTTCGTGCACCAGTTCTCGATGGGCCTTCACGCCCGCATGGTACGCTATCGTCAATCCTATCGGTTCGCATCCCGACTCGGGAAGATCAGCGCCAGCACACGCGCCGCCATCGGTGTCATCTTCAATCCACCGGATTTCGAGATCGAATTCGACGCGGACGGGCACCGCGAGCGAAGGCATGTTTCGGCGATTTCGGTTTCGAACAACCATTTCGGCCACGACACGCTTATGTATGCCGAAGACCTGACGAGCGGCCACCTCGGCTTCTACACGGCGCCGCCGCTGAGCCCCGCCGGCGTGGCGAAGCTCTCTTTCGACATCCTGCGCGGAAAATTCAGGAGCAGCACGCTGATCACCGAGATGAGCGCTCTGACGGTCGACCTGCACTTTCCAAAGATGGACCGGAAGATCAACTGCGTCATCGATGGCGAACTCGTTCCGATCAGAAGCGGTCGGGTCGCGTTGCGCGTTCACCCCGGCGAACTGAAGCTGCTGGTCGGCTCGCAGGAGAGCAATGCCGGGAAAACCGTGTAACGGTTTTCCCGCGCGCTATTCCGCGACCCAGATATAGCTGAAGCTATAGCGATCCGAGCCGGTCCCGTAGAGATAGGGAAGGGCGAGGTGGCGCGGTGCCGCTGCCGCCCCCGGGACACCAAGGTCGGATAGAGCGTTCCGCAGCAGGTCGGGAACGGGCGCTTCCGGCTGTGCGTCATCGTGCCAGACCAGGAGAAGGGGTCTTCTCGACATATCGACCGGAAGGGCATTCGAGGGCCTCGGCATCGTGACCTGTGCCCGGCTGAACTGCGTTCGGAGATTTCCCGCAATCTGCTTGTCATTGGCGAGGATAAGCGCCGGCTGGCCGCCTTCCGCCTGCGCCACCGCTTCGGCAAATGCGGCGTAGGGTATATTCAGCCTCGAATAGTCGCCGAACCACGGCCGCACGACGGCTCGCGCCGATACCATCACGAGTGCACCCAGCGCGATGACGCAGACCAGCAGGAAGAAGCGCCTGAGGCTGTCTGTGAGGTCGATATTCGCCGCCTCGATCTTCAGGCAGAGATAAAGCGGAATGAGAACGAGGAAGAGGACCAGCCATTTTTCCCGTACATGGGTGGCGGCCACGCCGAGTACGACCAGCAGGACCGCAATCAGGCAAAGGGCGAGCATCCGCCCTATGATCCTGCTCCACTGGCTTTCCGCCTGCCAGATCGCGCGGAGCTTGCCGCGGAAGACGAGGCCGAATACGAGCAGCGGCACCAGGCTGCCGCCGATGATGGCTGAGCCGAGCGAATAGACGCCGTAAAAGGCCTGAAGCAGAAGTCCCTCCGCCTCGCGCTCCCTCATCTCGTTCAAGGTCCCACCCGAGGCGAAACCGAAATTCTGCAGCATCCAGTAGGCGTGGGGCAGAACGATGAGAGTTGCTATCGCAATCGCCGGCAGAATGCGCCAGTCGAGTATCCGCGCCCGCAGCTCCCGTTCCGGCAAAACGGCGACAATCGCCGCGACCGGCACCAGGACGAAATTGTACTTCGCCATCAGGCCGATACCCACCGCGACCCCGGTGAGGAGATAGGAAAAGAGGCTGGGCCGCTTGAGCGTCCTCAGAAAGCCGTACAGAAACAACGAGACGGCGAAGAGTGCTGCAATCGTGTGCGAAAGGTCGCGCTGTGCGAGTAGAAAGACTGGGGGTAGCGTGAGAACGCCGAGCATCGCGATCGGGGGCAGACGCCGGTCGGCCAGCACGAGCCGTGCCGCAAGACCATAGAACAGGCAACAGAGAAAAAGGAGCCCGTTCTTGAGGATGGTCATCGTCGCCAGCGAAGGTCCGATGAGCTCTGCCAGTCCATATTGCAGCCAATTGTAGAAGGGCGGCTGCGGCCCGTATCCGAGGGCGAGGAACTGAGACAGAAATGCCTGTTCCGCCTCGTCGATCTCCAGTGAGCTCGAGACGGAGACCCGCAGGATGATGCACAGCAGGAAATAGCCGGCAACCGCCAGGACGGCCGCTCCAGGCCGCCGATTGACCGCTTCAAGCATGCGGCTGCTCCCGCTCGAAAGTCTGGCGCACGATGTAACTCGTCACTTCATCGTCGCGGAAATAGGCGCGCGCCATCATCTCCGAGAGAATGCCGGTGGTGATCAGCTGGATCGACGAGAGGAACAGCATCACGCCGACGATCAGCATCGGACGGGTGCCGATGTCGTTGCCGAGGATGAACTTGTCTATCGCAAGATAGAGAAGGATCAGCACACTGAGGCCGCCTGCGGCCAGGCCAATGGAGCCGAAAAAGTGCCCGGGCCGCGCCTTGTAGCGCATGAAGAACAAGACCGCGAGCAGATCGAGGATAACCCGGAACGTGCGCGAGATACCGTATTTCGAGGTGCCGTAATGCCGCGCATGATGGGTCACCGGCATCTCCCCGATCCGGCTGCTCGGCACGACACCCGCCACCCAGGCGGGAATGAAGCGGTGCATTTCCCCCATCAGCTTCACCTGCTTGATGATGGAACCGCGGTAGATCTTCAGGCTGCAGCCATAATCGTGCAATCTCACGCCGGTGATCTTGCCGATCAGAACGTTGGCGCACCAGGAAGGGATCTTCCTCAGAATCAGCGCATCGCGTCGGTTTTGCCTCCAGCCGACAAGGAGGTCGAGCCCGCGCTCTTCTATCGCCGCGACCATGTTGGGAATGTCCGCCGGATCGTTCTGGAGGTCGCCGTCGAGCGTCGCGATCAGCCGGCCGGAGGCCGCGTCGATTCCCGCCTGCATTGCGGCCGTCTGGCCGAAATTCTTCTGGAGCTCGATGATCTTCAGTTGCAGGTCGGGGTTTGAAAGCTCCTTGCGCGCATTCGGCAGGGTGCGATCCGTGCTGCCGTCGTCGACGAGGATGAGCTCCCATGACTTCAGGAACCCGGCCATGGCCGCCCGGATGCGCGTGACGAGCGGCCCGACGCTCTCCTCCTCGTTGAACACCGGCACGACTATGGAGAGCTCGACGCCCTCCAGGACTTCGGTCATCGGCGTCACGGGTTCTTCGATGCGATTCAAGGGGGCAGTCTCCGGTGGGCTTGCAGGTTTTCTTGCATACTTATGAGGTTATAACCAATGTCGAATCGCATTGCTGATACAGGAAAACAGTCTCGATGAATACGAACTGGGAGCGCAGCCGGCGGTCGTGGCTCGCGCGCAACCGTCTGGCACTGATTTCCGCGGCGGCAATCGCGGCTTATGCCATCTTCGTAGAGTGGGTCTGGGGCTGGCCGGTACTGCTGCGGCAATGGGCCGAGATCGGCGTCGGGCCGGTCCTCTCGGCGCTAGCGCTTCTCGTCGCCACCTATTTCATCCGCTGCTATCGGATCCACGACTACTTCCCGGGTGAAACCGGGGGCCGTTTTCTGTCTCTCTTCCGGGTGACCCAGGTTCACAATCTGCTCAACATCATGCTGCCGTTCAGAGCCGGCGAAACGAGCTTTCCCTTGCTCATGCGCAGCGAATTCGGCGTGCCGCTGGTGCGTGGCACCGCGGCGCTCTTCGTCATGCGGCTTCTGGATCTGCACGCCCTGCTCACCGTCGCTGCGGTGGGCCTGGTGGCCGGGCGGGGCCAAGGGGCGATCGGCTGGGTTCTCTGGCTGATCGCTTTCCTGTCGCCTCTTGCCTTCTTTCTCATGAAGGAGAAAGCTCTCACCGTGATGCGCCGTTTCGCGCCGGCGAAGGCCGGTCCGCATCTGGACGAGGTGGCGGCAGGCCTGCCGATCGGCATTCCCGCTTTCCTGCGGGCCTGGGCGATGACGATGCTGAACTGGGCGGTAAAGGTCGTCGTTCTCGCCTGGGTGCTCGCGTTCATGGGGGTCGCGCCACTCGCCGCCTCCTTCGGCGGGGCGCTCGGTGGCGAATTGTCTTCCGTCCTGCCGGTGCACGCGCCGGCGGGTGTGGGAACCTACGCAGCGGCGATCGTCGCCGGCGCGGTTTCCTTCGGAGCGTCGGCGGATCAGGCGACGCTCGAGACGCTCGGCCGCGCCAGTGTCAATGCCCACCTCATGGTCATCGTGTCGGCGGTGGCCGGCACGATGCTGTCGCTCCTCCTGCGGCCGAAAGCGTGAAACGCTTCTGCGCGATAAGATGCTGGCTCTACTGGAACGAGGTCTCGTAGAAGCTTCTGAGCTTGCGTGAATGCAGCTTCTCGGGAGGCATTGCCGCCAGTTTCTGCAGGGCCAGGATACCGATCTTCAGATGCTGGCTCACCTGGGTCCGGTAAAAGGCGCTTGCCATGCCGGGCAGCTTCAGTTCGCCGTGCAGGGGCTTGTCGGACACGCAGAGCAACGTCCCGTAGGGGACGCGGAAGCGGAACCCGTTGGCGGCGATGGTAGCCGATTCCATGTCGAGCGCGATGGCCCGGGCCTGCGAGAGTCGTTTGACCGGCCCGCGCTGGTCGCGCAGTTCCCAGTTGCGGTTGTCGATCGTCGCGACCGTGCCGGTGCGCATGATCTGTTTGAGGTCGTAGCCCTTGTAGCCCGTCACTTCGGCGACGGCATCCTGCAGGGCAACCTGCACCTCGGCCAGTGCGGGCAGGGGAATCCAGACCGGCAGGTCGTCATCGAGCACGTGATCCTCGCGCATATAGGCATGCGCCAGCACGTAATCGCCGAGCCGCTGGCTGTTGCGCAGCCCCGCGCAATGGCCGAGCATCAGCCAGACATGCGGCCTCAACACGGCGATATGGTCGGTGATCGTCTTGGCATTGGATGGCCCGACGCCGATATTGACGAGGGTGATGCCGCCGTGCCCCTTCTTCTTCAGATGATAGGCGGGCATCTGCGGCAGACGGGCGAGCGAATAGTCGGCATCCGGCCGGTCGGCACCCGCCGGCGTGGTGATGTTGCCGGGTTCGATGAAGGCGGTGTAACCGTTGCCGCCCTCCGCCATCTGCTGGCGCGCCCAGGCGCAGAACTCGTCGACATAGAACTGATAGTTCGTGAAAAGCACGAAGTTCTGGAAGTGCCTGGCGCTGGTCGCAGTATAGTGGCTGAGGCGCGCCAGCGAATAGTCGATGCGCTGCGCCGTGAAGGGCGCGAGCGGCGACGGTTCTCCCGGTCCCGGCTCGTAGGAGCCGTTGGCGATCTCGTCGTCGGTGGTCGTAAGATCCGGCGCGTCGAAAAGGTCGCGCAACGGAATGTCGATGCTTTCGGCCGCAGACGCTTCGACATGCGCCCCTTCGCCAAAGGCGAAATGGAGGGGGATAGGTGTCGAGGATTCCGACACCGTGACGCCGACGCCGTGGTTGCGCATGAGGTGGCCGAGCTGTTCTTTCAAATAGTGCCGGAACAGTTTGGGCCGGGTGATGGTCGTCGTGTAGACGCCGGGCGCGCTGACATAGCCGAAGGAGAGCCTGGAATCGACATGTCCGAAGCTGCTCGTCTCGATGCTGACCTGCGGATAGCAGGCGCGGAAACGGGTGAGCGGCCTGCCGCTTTTTCCGAGCCCTTCGAAACCTTCGCAGAGGAAGCGGGTGTTGCGCTCGTAGAGCGCCTCCAGACAATCGACGGCCTCGGTCGGATCGTCGAAGAGCTGCGGCTCAAAGGGTTCAGGGGTGGTGACGGAGAGGACGGAGTTTGAAGAGATTCGCTTGTTCATGTCGCATTATATGCTGCACCTTTCGACAAGCAAACGACAAGAGTGTTGTTTTTTGTTCTACAGCGCCGCACGTTGTACTTCAGCGAGGCCCCGCGAGAATGATCGCACTGCCGGCGAGCGCCACGGCGGCGCCCGTCATGTCCCAGTGATCCGGCCGGACGCCTTCGGCAAGCCAGAGCCAAGAGAGCGACGCGACGATGTAGACGCCGCCATAGGCGGCATAGGTGCGGCCCGCCGCTGCCGCGTCCACCATCGTCAGCAGCCAGGCGAAAAGCGCGAGCGAAGCCATGCCGGGAATGAGCCATAAGGCGGATTTGCCAAGTCTCAGCCAGGACCAGAAGGCAAAGCATCCGGCGATTTCGGCAAGAGCAGCGAGAAAATAGATAGCGTATGCGGGCACGGTTTCAGGTCCTCCCGATCAGAGAGAAACGGACTTTCAACCGACATGCAAGGATAGAAAGCGGCGTCTCGAAATCAGCTCATCGCCTGGCGTTGAAGGGTGACGAAAAGAACGAAGCCGGCACCGTTCTTGCCGATGCCGTAGCCGGCGGCTTTGCTGTAAGCGACCGCTCCGATGGGTGCGATCAGCAGGCCCGCGAGTATCAGGAGCCTGAGCGAAAGAATGGCAGAGGAGACGAGAGCGGCCATTCCACAGCTTCCTTCAGAGTTTGGCTTGGCAGTATTGCGCCGTGTGAGCGGTGCAATCCGTGAGCGAGCCGATATAGGTGTTCTGGCGGCGGCGTTCCGTGTCGGCGCCGACTGCGGCGGCAAGCGTCATCGCGAAGACGACCATGAGCAGGCTGATAATGGTGAGGCGGCGAGCGAGAATGTCCATGGTTCCGTCCGTTGAAGCGAGACACGTTCAAATCGATTGATTGTCTTTTCGCACAACCAAACTGAACTCTGGCTGAGACGTCCGTTCATCTGGCGTTCATCTAAGCAGCGCCGAAGATGTGCAGCGGTTTAGGGAGAACGATCATGCACTTAAACAAATGCGCGTCGGACTGCGGCCTTGCCGTTGAGCCGTCGTGTTCCTAAGTCAGTCCTTCCGACAAATCAGGAGAGACGCGATGACCGCTCCGATCGAGCTTTATTATTGGCCCACGCCGAACGGCTGGAAGATCACCATAATGCTGGAGGAGCTCGGCGTTCCCTACGTCGTCAAGTACATAAATATCGGCCGGGGCGATCAGTTCCAGCCGGACTTCCTGAAGATCTCGCCGAACAACCGGATGCCGGCGATCGTCGATCGGGACGGTCCGGGTGGCGAGTCCATCTCCGTATTCGAATCAGGAGCGATCCTGCAGTATCTCGGCCGCAAATACGGCAAGTTCTATCCCGCCGACGAGCGCGCCCGTGTCGACGTCGAGCAATGGCTCTTCTGGCAGGTGGGCGGACTGGGGCCGATGGCGGGGCAGGCACACCATTTCCGCCAATATGCCCCGGAAAGGATCGCCTACGGCATCGACCGCTATACCAATGAAGTGAACCGCCTCTACGGCGTGATGAACAAGAGGCTCGCCGACCGACCGTTCCTCGCCGGCGATTACTCGATCGCAGACATGGCCGCGATCGGCTGGGTGATTCCGCACGAGAATCAGGGCCAGGACCTCAACGAATTCCCGAATCTGAAGCGCTGGTTCGACGCCGTGCTTGCGCGACCGGCGGTGAAGAAGGCCATCGAGGTGGGCAAGGAGGAGCGGGCGCGCCAGAAGAGCCTCGCCGAGGACGAAGAGGCGCAGAAGGTTCTGTTCGGCCAACGCGCCCGCTGAGACGATGCCACGGACAGAACGGAGAAGCAGGAAACGAGGGCCTGCCGCATATATTCTCCCCCCTTGTGGGGGAGACAACAAGCGGCTTGACCTTCACCTATCCCAAGCGATGCCGTCGGCAGACCGCATAACTGGAAGCGAGAGCCAGCCGGTCTCTCTCCGTGCAACGGCTCACTAGAGGTCGCGGCTGGTGCAACGCCGCCCATGTTTTAGCTGTCGAGGCTTAAAGACGCGTCCAGGTTTGCGACTTGCAAAGCACCTTCAGCACGCAGCCCCGCATCTTCAGCAGATTGCCGTCCACCGACCCGGTGCCGCTATAGGTCTTGTCGCTTTCGGGATCGGTGACCACGCCGCTATAGCTGCCGCCGGTTCCCGACAGCGAACCGACACGCTTGCCCGCGTGCTTGCCCGTCTTCAGCGTGACGCAGAAGGCCGCGCCGCAGGGGGCGATTTCCGCGGTGGAGCCGCTCGCCGTCTTCCACTTGCCGAGGATAGGTTCGGCGGCGTGGACCGGGGCGGCTGCGGCAAAGCCAAGCGCTGCTGCGGCGAGCAATGTGCGAATCATGCGATCTCCTCCGAAGTCGGCAGGCCCTTCGGTCCTGCCGTGTGCTGGTTCCCTGTGGAGCGCGATCTCCTGCAGCGCCGCACGGGTTATCGGGCGAACGAAGATCACTCCGGCGCAGACAGTATATTACGCGTACGTAAACGTAAATCTCCGCGCGTTGCTTTGCAGGACATGTTGCGCGCGGCGGCACCGTCCTTGAAAAGAGCAGCTGTTCTCATGGTTAGCGTTTAGTTGAAATCCGGACGTGAAATTTTCGTAAAATTCGAGGCGAATGCGTGCCTTTGCAGGGCCTGCAATGCTTAACGAAAACCCAAGTTTACCAAGCGTTTGGACTTTGTTTGCGTCAAATTAAGCATGGATTTTAAGCGGCCATTGAAGGCCGTCGGGCATATTCACATCCATAAGACGAGCGGCGAAACAAGCCGCCGACCAACCGGAAAGCGACACCGCAGAAGACGGGGCGATTTCCCGGAAAGCCCGCCAAGAGGCTCGATGAAACAGGGACCAGGATACCAGCTGAAGCAGGGCTCGCCCCATACGGGCGGGCCGCTTCGCTCTAACGAAGAAAAGACAGGGACAAGAAAAATGGCACTCTTTAACATTGAGATCGTTTCGGATGACGCCATCGGCGGCGGCAACCGTGCCGACGTTCTGTGCGAGATGGGCCTCGCCTATGCGACTGGTCGCGGCAGGCCCGTCGATCTGGTAGCCGCGCACAAGTGGCTGAACATCGCCGCGATCAGGGGCTCGGACCGCGCGGCCGACCTGCGGGCCGACCTTGCGGCGACGATGAGCAAGTCGGATCTCGCCGCTGCGCTGCGCGCAGCACGCGAATGGATGACGATGCACTGATGCGTGGCGGTTGCCGCCGGTTCAGGTGGCAGCCAAACTCCTGATCACCTCCGGAAGCGCGGCCGCAAGAAGATCCATTTCCGCATCGGGCGCGGTGCTGATACGGATGCAGCGGTTGAGCGGCGCGACGCCGGGCATGCGGATGAAGATCCCGTGATCGCTCATCAGCCGATCGACGATCGCCCGTGCATAGATTGCATCCTTTCCACAATCGACAGCCACGAAATTCGTGGCTGAGGGTAGGGGGGCGAGTCCGCTATCGGCAGCTATGCGGCCGATCCTTTGCCGTGAGTTCGCGATTTTGAGCGTGACTTCCTTCAAATAGTCCTGATCGGCCAAAGCGGCGATTGCTGCTGCCACGCCGATGCGGCTCATACCGAAATGATTGCGGATCTTGTCGAAGGCCTGGGCGGTCCCCGGCGTCGACAGCGTATAGCCGATGCGCGCGCCTGCCAGGCCGTAGGCCTTCGAAAAGGTGCGCGTGCGAATGACGTTCGGCTTGTCGATAAGGCTTTCGATCGGCGGGAGCGCATCCCGCGGCGCCGTTTCGCAATAGGCTTCGTCGAGTACGAGGAGCGTCGTTTCCGGCAGGGCCTGCGCGAAGGCGACGACGCGCTCGGCGGGCCACCAGCTTCCCATCGGATTGTCGGGATTGGCCAGATAGACGAGCGGTGCATTCTCACGGCCCACGGCGGCGAGCAGTCCTTCGAGATCTTCCCGGTCGTCGGCATAGGGTACCGTGACCAGCCGCCCGCCATGGCCCGCGACATGATAGTTGAAGGTCGGATAGCCTCCGAGAGAAGTCACCACCGGCGCGCCGGCTTCCACGACGAGCCGCACGATTTGCCCGAGAAGGCCGTCGATACCCTCTCCGATGGCGATATTGGCGGGAGAGGTGCCGAGATGGTCGGCAAGCGCCTGCTTCAGGTCGTGGTTTTCGGGATCGGCATATTTCCAGGTGTCGCCGGCCGCCTGGCGGATGGCGAGCAATACGGATGGTGCCGGGCCGAAGCCGCTCTCATTGGCGCCGATGCGTGCCGCAATCTTGCGGCCGTGCTGACGCTCGAGGGCTTCCGGGCCGACAAAGGGGACGCTGGCCGGCAGGGATTGGATGAGTGGCGTGAAGCGTAAGAATTCGGACATCTTGAAAAACCGTACTCCGTTCGGAAATGCCCGCGGAACTTATCGCATAAGGATGGGAATCGGAATCGACGCAGAGAAAGAATTCCCCCGGAAGAAGTCAGTGCACTTGGCATTGCGACGTTTCATGCGTGATGGACAAGACCTTTCCCGATTGCCCGATGCGGTCCTAGTTCTCATATGACTCGGGGGGCGCCGCGGCCCGAAGCGGATGAAAATCGGATGATTTCCTGAAATTCGACAAAAAAATCTTGCATTGGAAACGCCGTGACACTAGTCAGGCCCTAACGGAGAGGTGGCCGAGTGGTCGAAGGCGCTCCCCTGCTAAGGGAGTATACCGGAAACGGTATCGAGGGTTCGAATCCCTTCTTCTCCGCCATTTTATTTCGGCCCATTCTGTCCGACCCGGACACATGGGTAACACTTCGTCCTTAAGACATGGGTGACAACCTCGTGCCGAACGGGTTGTCGATGGTTTGCAAAGTCCTCTGCTCCAGGTCGATATATCCCAGATCATCGTGCATGAAGCTGACGAGCCAATACCCCGGATCAAGGCCGGGGCAGGCTCCGTCGACTGCTTTGATTCCAAGCTTCTGCCCGGCCAGCACGGTGCAGATGTTGATCTCCTTGCTAGATGCAGAGACGCCCGCAATTTCGTCCACATGACGGTGCTCAGGCTGCATTCTCCAACGGACGCGCGCGCTCGATCCGCTCACGTTCCTTTGGCGTATTCATCACCAGCCAAAGATCGTTGCGCCTCTGCACATTGAGCCAGAAGTCCGGGCTGTTGCCGAACACGCGGGCGAGGATCAGCGCCGTCGCCGCCGTCACGTTCCTGCGGTTGCCGCATAATTCGTTGACGTGCTTGCGCTGGACGCCCATCGCCTCGGCGAGCGCGCCCTGCGTCAATCCCATCGGCCGCATGAACTCTTCAGTCAGTATCTCGCCGACAGTCGCCGGCTTGCGCTTGGTGGTCAGCATGTTCGCCTCGCTCTCATCGGTAGCTGTGATCGTCCAGATAAATCCCGTCGGCCTCTCCGCGCGTCCCATCCCAGCGGAAGATCAGCCGCCATTGCTGGTTGACGCGGATCGAATGCAGCCCCGCCAGATTGCCGCGCAGCTTCTCGAAGTGATTGCTGGGCGGCACGCGCAAGTCTTGGTCGGTTGCGGCATCGTCAATCATCTGGAGCTTGCGGAACAACCGAGCTTCAAGATCGGACGGGATGTTACGGGAACGGACATCATCCACAAAGAAGGTCCGAAGCCAGTCGTCCCGAAAGCCTACGATCACAGGTTCACTCCAACGATGGGCATATGTACCACTCTATAACTCAAATTTCAATGGCAAATGGCTCTGCCGCCGGGTCCGAACAGTTCATCGAACGGATTCCCATTCCCGCCACCGCCGTCACGTTCCTGAGTTTGCTGCTTGATGACATGCTTGGCTGAACCCATTGCCTCGGCGAGCGCGCACTGTGTCGAGGTGCCTGCCGACTCGCGAATCCCTGCGCACTGATTCTGCCGGGAATCGGCCAGGAAGCACCTCGACCATCCGCGCGAACCGACGATCGGCGTGCCCATGGCTTCCGCAAGGACCGGTCTCGCGGAGCGCTCTTGCCCGGTTTTATCCCCCTTTCTGGCCATTTTTTGCCCCTTTCCGGAACAGATGGCCGGGAGTGACCTCGCGCTAAACCCCCGTCGCTAAAGGATTTTCTTAACGCTTTGTTAATTCCCTCGGGCCGTCTGGGGCGATTTTGTGTCGTTTCAGCAACAGGGATCAGGGAAGGGCAGGGCAAAGGAGTCGATCTGGTAAGTTGGTCGTTGCGCGCCCCACCCGGTTTTGTATTTTCAACTCCGGAAGCAAGGGCGGTTGATCGTCCGACTTCTTGAACGTTGGGGATGGGGCAGGGAACGCTGTCCTTCAGCAAAAAAAACCCAGACCCGTTTGAAACTTTTGACTGGAGGTCAGAAATGAACATCAAGAGCCTTCTTCTCGGCTCCGCTGCTGCTCTCGCAGCAGTCTCCGGCGCCCAGGCTGCCGACGCAATCGTCGCTGCCGAGCCGGAGCCCATGGAATACGTTCGCGTCTGCGACGCTTTCGGTACGGGTTACTTCTACATTCCGGGCACGGAAACCTGCCTCAAGATCAGCGGCTTCATCCGCGTTCAGGGCGAATTCGGCCGTGACGAAGCTGACGATCGCTGGAACCAGGAAGACTTCGGTGGTCAGTCCACGTCGGACTGGGACATGTTCTCCCGCGCCTACATCGCGTTCGACGCGAAGAGCGACACTGAATACGGCACGCTCACCGGCTTCTTCGCCGCTGAGTTCAACGCCGACAACGACACCGACGAAGGCGACAGCCTGATCGACGTCGATGAAGCCTACATCCAGCTCGGCGGCTTCAAGGCCGGCTTCTTCTACAGCTGGTGGGATAAGGGTCTGAACGGCGAAACCGACTCGCTCGGCAACTTCACCGAGTTCAACTCGCTCGCCTACATCTATGACGGCGGCACGTTCCAGGCCGGTATCTCGGTCGACGAACTCGAAGGCGCGAGCACCAAGGCCAACGGCGTTGGCGTTACGGGTACCGTAACGGCTACCCTCGGTGGCGTCTCGGTCGACTTGCTCGGCAGCTACGACAGTGAGTTCGAAGAAGGCGCGATCCGCGCTTTGCTCTCCGCAGACCTCGGCCCGGGCACCTTCCAGCTCGCCGGTATCTGGGCATCCGACCCGAACGCCTACTGGGATGCTTCCGAGTGGACCGTTGCTGCATCTTACCGCTTCAACGCTACCGACAAGTTCGCGATCACCCCGGCAGCTCAGTACTGGGGTAGCCTGAACGACGGAAACCGTAACTTCGGTGACGACGATCAGTGGCGCGTTGGTATCACGACCGACTACGACATCACGGAAGGTCTCGCTACCCGCTTCACGATCAACTACACCGATCCGGATGATGGTGACGAGTACGTCAGCGGCTTCCTCCGCCTGCAGCGTGACTTCTAATCTGACCTGACCTCGGTCAGTGGAAGGGAAGCCCGGCTTTAAGCCGGGCTTTCTCTTTTTTAGAGTATGGCTACGGGGACGGCGCGCTGCTGCCGGCGCTCATGCGCGATTACTTGAGATGACGCTCGAGTACGGGCACGCACATATCGAGGTCATGGGAGGCCAGATGCGCGTAGCGCATCGTCATCTCGAGGGTCTGGTGGCCTAGCCACATCTGAACACGTCTGAGATCGATCCCGCCTCTGACCAGGCGCGAGGCGCAGGTATGGCGGAGAATGTGGGGAACGAGATCGTCTTCGTTGCCGAGGCCCGCATCCACTTTTGCGGCGTTCCAGACAGCACGGTATTTTTGCTGATCGATTCTAGAAAATGGACCCGGGGATCTGTCCGCGACGCGCTTCAATGCGTCTTTTGCTCTCACGGTAAGCGGGACTGTGCGGCTGCGGCCCGATTTCGTCACCCAGAATGTCGCCCGGCCCTCGTGAATATCGTTCCATTTGAGGGCAATGGCCTCGCCCAGGCGAGCACCGGTATCCACCAGAAATATCGAGAGGTACAGATAGAGTTCCGATCGGCTGGCGATTTCGCGGAACAGCACCTCTTCTTCGTCGGCCTCCAGGAAGCGCAGGCGCCCCGCTTTCTCCTTTTGGCGTTTGAATTCCGGCAGATTGTGGATGTCCCCCATCTTGTACGCTTTCCGCAGCAACTTCCCCAGCGCCGCCATCTTCCTGTTGATGGTCGCGTTGCTGTTACCGCGCTTGCGTAGCGCACCTATGAGGCCGTCGAGCAATTCCTGCGAGAAGGCGGAGAAACGGGCACCGAGCAAGATCTCGTCGAGCTCTCCGATGAAGGCCTTCACATTGTATTTGTGCCTGCCTTCGTCCCACAGGATGTCGGCATAGCGCTGAAGCAATTCGGCAAGCGTGGTCTCCTTGACCACGCCGATCGGCCCTTGCCGGCCGAAGGTATAGTTGACCTCATACCCCGAACCCATATCCGGGAAACCGAGATCACCTACCTGTTTTTCAGCGTCCGACGTCACGTTTGCCGTTTCCTTCCCATTCTCCGTGAACGAGCCAAGAAACCACTGGCAATGAAACCAGTGCTTATAGTCAAACAATCTCAACGCCTTGGCGGCGCACTTTGCGTTGCAGTACAGCAACAGCCCGCAACCCAACTTGTGAGCTGCGGGCTTTCTTTTACCTGACTAGGTCAGATTAGAAGTCCCGCTGCAGGCGAAGGAAACCGCTGACGGAATCCGGAGCATTGCTCGGGTCTGTGTAGTTGATCGCGAAGCGGGTCGCGAGACCTTCGGTGATGTCGTAGTCGGCGGTAAGGCCGACACGCCACTGGTCCGCATCGTTGTCGAAGCGCCCTCCGAGCTTGTCGCTTTCGTTCAGGCCGCCCCAGTATTGAGCGCCGGGCGTGATCGCAAGCTTGTCGCTCACATTGAAGCGATAGGAGGCAGCAACGGCCCACTCCGAGTCATGCCAGTATGCGTTCGAGCCGGATGCCCAGATACCGGCGACCTGGAAGGTGCCTGGACCGGCATCCGCGGAGAGCAGGGCACGGATCGCGCCTTCTTCCCATTCCGTATCGTAGCTGCCGAGCAGGTCGAAAGTCACGCCGCCGAGCGAAGCCGATACGATGCCTTCGACCCCGACGCCATTCGGCTTGGTCGAAGTACCCTCGAGTTCGTCGACAGCAACGCCGGCCTGGAAGGTGCCGCCGTCATAGGTATAGCGGACCGAGTTGAACTCGGTGTTCTCGCCGATGGAGTCGGTCTCGCCGTTCAGGCCCTTATCCCACCAGCTGTAGAAGAAGCCGGCCCGGAAGCCACCGAGCTCGATGTAGGCTTCGTCGACGTCGATGTGGCTGTCGCCGCCGCCGTCCGAGGCCGAATCCGTATCGGAATTGAACTCGGAAGCGAAGAAGCCGGTGAGCGTGCCGTACTCGGTATCGCTCTTCGCGTCGAACGAGATGTAAGCGCGGGAGAACATGTCCCAATCGGAAGTGCCGTCATCATCGAAGCTGGTCAGATGATTGACATTGTCACGGCCGAAGTCGCCCTGAACGCGGATATAGCCGCCGATCTTGAGGCAGGTTTCCGTGCCCGGGATGTAGAA
The DNA here is from genome assembly GCF_054161295.1 of Ensifer sp. D2-11. NCBI lineage: Bacteria > Pseudomonadati > Pseudomonadota > Alphaproteobacteria > Hyphomicrobiales > Rhizobiaceae > Ensifer > Ensifer sp. D2-11. The sequence goes on along the minus strand of NZ_CP096433.1, from coordinate 2,137,285 downwards.
GTAGCCCGTGCCGAAAGCATCGCAAACGCGGACGTATTCCATAGGCTCCGGCTCTGCAGCGACGATAGCGTCGGCAGCATGCGCGCCGGAGACTGCCGCCATAGCAGCAGCCGAGCCAAGAAGAAGGCTCTTGATATTCATTTCTGACCTCCAGTCAGACGTGAGAAATAATTCCTATGACTGGACAGGAAGATACCAGGCCGCGGGCTTACATGCCGCGGATGAATCAGGCGGGAAATGGAACAGGGATCCGGCGATGACCTGCCGTGCCGCGCAAGAATGACGGCCCGAGCATGCGGGGAGGGAGGCGCGCTCGGCTCCTCCCTTCAGACTCACGTCTTAGGCGCAAAACTCATCAGCTATACGGCGAATAGCACTGGCGTCGCGGACCATTATAGGGCTGGAATGTATTGTCCCAGGCCCGATACGAGCGATAGCGCGAGTAGCACCACTCCACATGTGCGTTGCCGCCGCCGTAATACCTCGGAGCCGCATATCTCGGCTGGCTCAACACGCCACCCACGATCGCACCGGCGGCTAGGCCGCCAAAGAAAGCTCCAAGATCATCATCGTCGTCGCGGTAGTAGCGGCGGTGATGATAACGGTTGCCGTAATGGCGGTTTCCGCGATAACCGCGCCAATTGCCCGTCCGCCAGCAGTCCCGGTCGCGGCAGCGGCGGCCCTTGCGCGCTTCCCCGCGCTCGTAGGGAAACTGCGCCAACTGCACGTCGGCAGCCTGCGGCTTCGGCGCCGGAACGACCGGAAACGCTTCTGCCGGCGGAACGCTGCTGATGGCCGTGGCCAGCGACAGGGCAACAATTGCTAAGGTCTTCATTGGCCTCACCATTTCCTCTCAGGAGAAAATAAATCCCTTCCAGGGGAAAATGGCCCAGCCCCTATTTTGTGCCGGGCGCGGCCAACCGATCACGATGATGTGATCCTCGCTCAACAGAGCGCCGCGAGGGAACGTTGCGGCCGGGCTCGACCGGGCCGTCGCGCCCGAATACTCAGGCTCAAGGCAAAGCGCGTCCCAACCTCAAATCCGCAACGATATCCGTATCTTGTCCCAGCCGCGACTTATAAACCTGATAGTTCTCCATCACCCGCTGGACATAGTTGCGCGTCTCCTCGAAGGGGATGCGCTCGATCCAGTCCACGACCTCGTCGATGGGCTTTCCGCGTGGATCGCCATAGCGGGCGAGCCAGTCAGGAACGCGACGCGGGCCGGCATTATAGGCGATGAAGGTGAGAATGTAGGAACCGCCGAAGCTGTCGATCTGCTCGCCGAGGTAATGGGCTCCAAGCGTCGCATTATAGCCGGCGTCGCTCGTCAGACGGTCCTTCGAGTAGGCGAGGCCATAGCGGCTGGCGACGCCCTTGGCTGTGCCGGGAAGGAGTTGCAGGAGCCCCCGGGCATTCGCCACCGAAATGGCGGCCGGATTGAAAGCACTTTCCTGGCGGGCGATGGCATAGGCGAGCGCCTTGCCGGCGCCGTCGATATCGGCGCTCGGCGGAATGACTCCGATCGGAAAGGCGAGGGCAGCTACCTCGATGCCGCGGCCGAAGGCGATCTTGCCGATCTGCAGCGAGAGTTGGTGATTGCCCGACTTCTCGGCCCGCTCCGCCAGGATCGCAAGCTCCCCGGGGCTGGTCAGTTCCTCGGCAAGCGCACGATAAAGACTTTCGGCGCGCCAGCCATGGCCGGCGGCTTCGAGCCGGCCGATCGCCTTGACGGCTTCGCGACCTTCCAGCCGGATGCGGTCTTCCTGGGTGGGTGAGGGGTAGCTCATGTCGAGCTTCGCCTGGCCGCGGCGTGCGGCGGCGAGTTGTCCATAGAAGGTCGCCGGATAGCGCGCCGCGTTGGTGAAATATTCGCGCGCGTCGCCTGGGCCGCCCGCTTCGGCCGCGCGGCCCAGCCAGTACCAGGCGCGCGAGGCGGAGATCGGCCGGCTCGATGCCTCGAGAATCCTGCGAAAGTGAAGCGCCGCCGTCTCGGGTTCCTCGAGGCCGCGGAGCGCATACCAGCCCGCGTGGAATTCCGCGTCCACGAGGTCCGTAGCGCGCTTTGCCGCATGGTTGGCAGCGATGCGGTAGGCGCCGCGGAAGTCGCCGGCGTCGAGCAGACCGCGGCTGACGATACGTTGCTCGACCCACCATTCTCCGGGATTGACGAGGGCGCCGTCGTCCTTCGGCATCTGGTCGAGAAGCCGGGCCGCCTCGGCGTATTTCTGCTGCTTGCGTAAATGCTCGATGCGAATGAAGAGGTAGGAAGGCTTGCTGCGCCAGGAAGCGTCCACCGCTTCGATGAGCGAGGCCGCGTTGCTGCCGCCGCGGGTCACTGCGGCCCAGGCGCGGAACAGCGATTGCGCCTTGCCGAGATCGCTGAACCGCTCGGCCTGGTCTATGCGGGCGCGGTAGAGAAGCATTTCCATCCGCTGCCTGTGGTCTTCCGTCGTCAACAGATCGGAAAACTCGGAAAGGATCTTCGTTTCCGTGTCCTTGTCCAGGGCTTCGCTCAGCCAGAATGCGCGCAGGTGCGTGGCGGCCGCCGAGCTCTGCCCCTGTGCTGCGAGTGCGCGTGCAAGGATGATCGCCCCTTCAGCCGTCTCCGGGCGGGTGGTGCCGAAGGCGGCGATCACATCGGCGGCCGGAGCGTTCTCGCGATAAAGCGCCCGTTCCGAATGGGAGCGCAGCGATTTCAGGCCCGGCCAGCCCTGGAGTTCCCGCTGCGCCTCGGCAATGTCATAGGAGGGAATGCCCTTCTGTCCGGACACCGCGATCGCCCAGGCTAGGATATGGCGGTCGAGCGTTCCTGCCGGCATGCGCTCGCGAACGGCGATCGCCTTTTCGGGCTGCCGATCGGAGAGGGCATCGAGACCGCTTTTCAGATCCGCGCCGAGGATCGTTGAGAGTTCGCCGGTTGCGAGGCTGCCGACCTTGCCGGCAGCATCCGGCTTGCTCGTCGGTACAGGAATCCGGCCCTCGGCTGCGTCGGCCGAAAAAGCCAGCATCCCCGCACCGATCATGGCGGCGACCGGCAGAAAGACTGTTCCCCGCATCAAGAGCCCCGTGGTCCCCCATCCCTCGACTTCATTGCCGCTCCATTACAGCCGATCGGCCGGCGAAAACCTAGCACATTTGTCGGCGTGCTTGCCGGCCGGCGCGTGCGCGTTCCCCGAAACCCGGCGCCTATTGCGGTCCCGCTCGAGGGCGTCGATTGCGCGGAAACGAAAGCGAAATGCATCCTCTCAGCGCTTGCCGCAGACACGTCACATGATTATGGTGCGGCAGTTTTTTAACCGTCGATTGCGGCCAAAGCGTGAGCGTATTCTGCGCCCTCGGTCGTCAGGAGTTGTGCATGTTCAAGGGTTCCATTCCCGCACTCGTAACGCCGTTCACCGCCTCCGGCTCGGTTGATGCGGATAGTTTCGTCGCGCATGTGGAGTGGCAGATAAAAGAGGGCAGCCACGGCCTTGTGCCGGTGGGCACCACGGGTGAATCTCCGACGCTTTCCCACGACGAGCATAAGAAGGTCGTGGAACTGTGCGTCGAGGCGTCGGCGCGGCGCGTACCGGTCATCGCCGGTGCCGGGTCCAATAATACCATCGAAGCGATCGAGCTTGCGCAGCATGCGGAAAAGGCCGGTGCGGACGCGATCCTCGTCGTCACGCCCTATTACAACAAGCCGACGCAGAAGGGTCTTTTCGCCCACTTCGCGGCGATCGCCGAAAGCGTGAAGCTGCCGATCGTGATCTATAACATTCCCGGCCGTTCCGTCGTCGACATGAGCGTCGAGACCATGGCGGCGCTGGCGAAGGCCCATCCGACGATCGTCGGCGTGAAGGATGCGACCGGCAGGATCGAGAGGGTTTCCGAGCAGCGCATGGCCTGCGGCAAGGCCTTCGTGCAGCTTTCGGGTGAGGATGCGACCGCGCTCGGCTTCAATGCCCATGGCGGCGTCGGCTGCATTTCCGTCACCGCGAATGTCGCGCCGCGCCTGTGCGCCGAGTTCCAGGAGGCCACCCTTGCCGGCAACTATGCCAAGGCCTTGGAGCTTCAGGACAAATTGATGCCGCTTCACAAGGCCATCTTCCTTGAGCCGGGCGTCTGCGGCGCCAAATATGCGTTGAACCGCCTCGGGCGAATGAGCTTTACCGTTCGTTCGCCGTTGTTGTCGGCGCTCGAGCCGGCCACGGCCTCGGCTATCGACGCGGCGCTCAGGCATGCAGGGCTGATGAACTGATGGCACCGAAAGGCAGCGAACGCACGGTCAAGAAGGTTGTTGCGGAAAATCGCAAGGCCCGCTTCAACTACGAGATCGTCGACACCTACGAGGCCGGTCTGGTCCTGACCGGCACGGAGGTCAAGTCGTTGCGCGAGGGGAAGGCCAATATCGCGGAATCATACGCGACCGACGAAGGCGGCGAGATCTGGCTCATCAATTCCTACCTGCCCGAATATCTGCAGGCCAACCGCTTCAATCACGAGACGCGCCGCCGCCGCAAATTGCTCCTGTCGAAAAGGGAAGTGAACCGTCTGCAGGGTGCGGTCAACCGCGAGGGGATGTCGCTGATACCGCTCCGGATATACTTCAATGAGCGAGGCAGGGCGAAGCTGGAACTGGCGCTCGGCAAGGGCAAGAAGCTGCACGACAAACGAGAGACCTCCAAGGAACGCGATTGGAACCGGCAAAAGAACAGGCTCCTCAAGGAGCGCGGCTGAGTCCTCGTCGATCGTTGGGGTATATTGCACTTCATCCGTCAGACGAGATCACGATGGACTAGGTCCGGTCGGCCTAAACCATGAAAGTGCTCGATTCCAAAAGGTTGGAGCGGGATGCGGGCGGAAAACCGCGCCCGTATCGGAGGACTGAAATCTCCCCCTTCCTCATCTCTGTGCTTGTCACAGAGATCCAGCAGCGCCGCGTCTGCGGCGCGGGAAGAGTTCATTCAGCCCAAGGACTTGGTCTGGCTAGATCCCTGTGACGAGCACAGGGATGAGGAAATCAAACAAACCGCGGCGGGTAGCCCGAATCTCAACGGGTCTCAGAACTTCATCTTCAGTCCGACGGATGCACGTACCGCGTAGCTGCCGCCGAAATCGGACAGACCGGTGGATGCGCGGGCTTCGCCATAGAGCGAATACTTGTCGTCTCCCCAGTTGTAGCTGCCGCCAATGCCGATTTCGCCAATCCAGTCATCGGCCTCGATGCCAAACGAGACGCCGGACACATCCGCGCGGGTATCGCCCAGGAACTCACGGTATAGATCGACGGTGCCGTAGAGGCGCGAGCCGCGACCGTCGCCTTCCGCGCCTTGCCATTGCTGCTCGCGATCGAGTGCGAGACCGATGCGGCCGCGCAGGCTATTTCCGTCATCGAGTGAAACCCGCGCCCCGTATGGGTCCACGAAGTCATCGAAGTTCACTGAGGTATAAGCGAGCTGCGCCTGCGGCGTCAGCGCCCACGTGTCGCCGAGGCCGATACGATGGCCCGCCTCGATGCTGACCGCATAACCCAGCCCGTCATTCCCGTCGGCAAGCCGGCCAAGAATGTCCGAGTCGAGATCGCTGTCGAACCGGGTTAGCTGGCCCTGACCGTCCAGATAGAAGCCGTTCTGTCCATACCAGGTCAGGGTCGCGCCGAGGCCGTAGCCGCGGGTGTCGATGGAGCCGTCACCATAGAAGGAAGATACATCGGTGTTGATGCCGCCATAGTGGGCAGTCAGGCCGCCGATCAGCTCGCCCTTGCCGCTGCTATGAAGAAGTGCGTCGATGCCGGCCTGCAGCAACCAGGAACGAGAGTCGTATTCCGAAACGCGGGCGCCGCTCTCCTCGGGCTCCACATGGGCACGGGTGCCGTCGATTCGAGCCCAGACGGTATTATCCTCGGCGCAGGCGGCGGCCTGATTGCCCTCGACATTCAGTGGTACGCTCCCACAGGAGAGCAAGGCAGGAACTCTCTCGCCGGAGGCACGCCGGCGCAATGTCGGGAGTTGTATGAAGCCGAGGAGGTTCCGGGCATAGGTTTCGTAGACGGGCACGCCCTGATTGTAGCTCGGGATTACCGTTTCGCCGCCTCCTGTCCCGGGGTCGACGGTTTCGCCGCCTCCTGTCCCGGGGTCGACGGTTTCGCCGCCTCCTGTCCCGGGGTCGACGGTTTCACCGCCTCCTGTCCCGGGGTCGACGGTTTCGCCGCCTCCGGTCCCGGGGTCGACGGTTTCGCCGCCTCCTGTCCCCGGATCGACGGTTTCGCCGCCTCCGGTCCCCGGGTCGACGGTTTCACCGCCTTCGGTCTCTGGATCGACAGCCTGCTCGCCTCCGGTGTCCGGGCCGGTATCGTCTTCGGCTAACGTCGACTGAAGGAACCAGTCGTCGTTATCGACCTGCCGCAGCGCATAGGCATAGGCGCCCCGGGTAATCGCGGCCTCTCCGGTTTCCTTGATTTCGGAGTTCGCGTTGGCGAGGACGAAGGTGCCGGAGGACGCGCCTGCCACATCGACCACACGAATGCCGGCCACCGTTTGAGCGCTGGGCCCGCTGGCGTTGCCTATGCTGATCGCTGTGCTGCCAGCCGTGTCGCCGCCGACGGTGATGCGGTCGGTGGGAGACGCGTCGTCACCGAGATAGGTGTCGATATAGACCGTGCTATTCTCCGCGCCGGTGTAGTTGCCGCCGACGGACAGAACGTCGCCGGTTCCTCCATCCTGCATGTCGACCGTGCCGGCATTGACTAAATTGCCGGAGATCGAATAGACGCCACTGGCGATATCCTCGCCGAAGGCGATGAATTGCGAAGTACCGTCGATCGCCATGTTGCCGGTCAGCGCGAAGGCATCGGATCCGTTAAGAACGGAGCCGTTCGTCAGGAAAAGGCCCGTTTCGGGCTCCGAGCCGGCTTCAAGTGCGCCGTCGAGAATGGTGAGATCGGCAGCGTCGAGGGTGACGATTTCCCAATTGACGATGTTGGCGCCGTTGGCGCTCGCGGTCACGCCGCTCAGGGTCAGACGGTCGGTCCAGCCATCGGCAGTCGAGACGTCGTCGCCGCCATCGAGATAGTGATGCGTCCCGTCGTAACTCTGCGCGGAGACGGTGGCGGTGTCGGAGCCGTTGCCGCCGAAGAAACTGGAAAGCCAGGTGCCGCCGCTCCAGGTGAAGCTGTCGTCGCCGTCAGCGGCGGTGGCTAACCTGTCGTCGCCATAGACATCGCCGTCGAGCACGCCGCCGGTGAGATTGATGATATCATTGCCGAGCCCCATGACGACATCGCCGGTGACCTTGCCGGCCAGCGTGGCGGTGGAATTCCCTCCCGTTTCGTCCGCCGCATCCAGATCGGAGTCGCCGTCGCGAATGGCGGTGCCCGAAGCAGAACCGTCGATCTCCGCAGCGGAGCCGATGGTGATCTTGCCGCCTGCGGAGCCGATGGTGTGAACGGCGGGAGCAGAGCCAGCGGTAACCTTGCCGTCCAGCGTTACTTCATTGCCGCCGCCCGGGCCCGCCAGGGCCCGCAGACCGCTCGCCTTCGCGCCGGTCGCGACCGCGCTGCTGCCGGCTGCCTGGGTGACCATGGTGTTGCCGAAGATCGAGAGAGCATACAAGGCGTGGCTCTGCGCCCCCGCAGTCGTAGCGCTGCCGCCCGCCTGCTCGATGGAAGCCAGGCCGGACCCGAAGGAGAGCGCCGCGATTGCGTAGCTGCCCTCATTGCCGCCAATCTCGCCGCCGCTGGTCATGATCGTGCCTGCCCGCTGCACGGCAGTTGCTTTTCCTGTCGAGGGCGTCGGGCCGATGTCGGTCTCTGCGATCATTCCACCCGCGCCGTCGCCGGTGGTCGTTATGCTGCCGGCTTGCATGATCACGCTGGCATCGGCATTGATGCTCGTCGGGATACTTTCATCGCCGGCGTGAGCGATCAGGCCCTCTGCATCGCGACCGGCCGTCTTCACGTTCCCGTCCACCAAGCGGGCGGTGGCCGTTCCGCCGGCGCCCTTCGCGGTCGCGATCAGGCCTTCCGCGTTATCCCCGCCGGTCGAGACGTCTCCGCCGTCCAGCGAGACGCGCGCCTCGCCCATGTTTCCCTGGCTGATGGCCGCGAGCCCGATCGCCGATGCTCCAGCCGTGGCAATGCTTCCTTTGGTGACTTCGGTAACGGCATTGCCGTCTCCTGCCTCGGCCCGAATCCCTATAGCACCCTCGCCGCGCGTCGTGATTTTGCTCTTTTCCAGAACGACCATGCTGTCACCCGGGTCCAGATTGAAGGCTTGAGCGCCATGTGCCCTTGTGCCCGAGGTCTCGATCGCCGCCTCGTTGCGGACGAAAACCGAAGCGTTGCCCCTGCCGGACTTGCTGTCCTCGACTCTCGCCTCCATACCGATACTTAGATTTCCGCCGGTCGTTACCGTGATATTGTCGCCGGCAACGGTCACGTCGCCGTCTCCCAGGGACGCGCTATGCTTCAGTCCGCGAACGCCTATCGACGACAGGCCATGGGTGACGATCGTTCCGTCCTTCGCCGTCACCGCGACATTGCCTATGCCGGTTTCTGTGCGGCCATAGATACCTTGAGAGTAGGATCCGAAGGTCTCGATCGTGGAATCTTCTCCCGAGAAATCGGCGATCACATCACTCTTGTTGTTTTCGTTGGCCCCGGGCTGCCAGGCGTAAATTCCCGCTGCGTTGTATCCATATGTGATGATGCTGCCGCTCAGCATCGTCGCTGAAACGAGCCCCGCACCGCGCTGCGTCACTCTCAATCCATCGGCGTACTCGCCTACCTCTCTGTCGGAGCGTGTTCCAATTCTGTCCGGCTCGCCGGTCGTCACCGTCGAGCCCTCCATCGTCACGATGAGATCGCCTTCGCTCGTGACCTTGTCCGAACGGATGTCGATCGCAGGCCGATCGCTGCCCGCATCGTCCGCCCATCTGACCGCCACGCTGTCGATCGTCGCCCTCAGTCCGGTATCAATACGATATTCGATATGGGTTCCGGGCCCCTTCGGGTAAGTGGACGTGTTGCAGGTCACAACTCCGCCAATGGCCGGGCCGCATTCGTTTATCGCATGGGCCGGGCTCACGGCGCCTGCTCCGATCGCGAGCGTAAAGCCGACCGATGCAAGGACCGGGCCTGCGGGGATCACGAAAGTTTTAGAGCCGGTGCCCCAACTCGCATACAGCGCGGTGCTGCTTGCCTCTTGGTGCAAGCGAGTTCTCAACGAAAGAGTCTTCCGTTTGCGAAGGGCGGCTCTTGCGCCTCGGCTGGTGCAGGAATCACTCATCACTCAGCTCCCACTCCGCAGCCCGAAGCTTCGGCAGCGAGGGCCATCAGTGTCTGAATCGCATATTCAGGCAATTCGGAGAGGTCTGTTCACCGAATCGTAGAATCGGCAGCAGAGATAAGACAACGCAGGTTGTCGCTTATGAGCAAATAAGGGAATCCCGCAGCTGAACCGTGCCTCATCGGCACGGCCCAGGAAACGTCTCGCAGGACTGCAATCTCTCCGCTTCCGTCATTTCTGTGCTTGTCACAGAGATGAGAGCAGCGCCGCGTCTGCGGCGCTGGGAAGATTTCTTTCAGCTCAAGGACTTGGCTGGCTGGATCCCTGTGACGAGCACAGGGATTAGGAAAAATCCCAACAGGCCTTAAAGCTCGACGTCGTCGGCGACCGGCTCGACAGGGCGCTGAACGCGTTCGGACGGTTCGCGGCCGATCTCTCCCCTAAGGGTCGCGAGATCGATGAAGTGGTCGGCCTGGCGGCGCAGGTCGTCGGCAATCATCGGCGGCTGCGTCGACATGGTCGAGACCACGGAAACCTTTCGCCCCTTGCGCTGCAGCGCTTCGACGAGTGTGGTGAAATCGCCGTCGCCGGAGAAAATCACCAGGTGGTCGACCGATTCGGACTGCTCCATGGCGTCGATGGCCAGCTCGATGTCCATGTTCCCCTTGATCTTGCGGCGTCCGAGGGAATCGGTGAATTCCTTGGCAGGCTTGGTCACGACCTTATAGCCATTATAGTCCAGCCAGTCGATCAGCGGGCGGATCGACGAATATTCCTGGTCCTCGATGAGTGCGGTGTAGTAGTAGGCCCTGAGCAGGTAGCCGCGCTTCTGGAAGGCCTTGAGCAGCTTGCGGTAATCGATGTCGAAGCCGAGGCTCTTCGACGCGGCGTAGAGGTTGGCGCCATCGATAAAAAGAGCGATTTTCTCGCGAGGATCGAACATCGTTACTTCCTTTTTCCGTACCCTGCACAGTGACCGGACCAACCCCGCGGAGCGTCACGCTTAAAATTGGCGGATTAAATTAAAGCTCACTTATCTGCAAATAATGTGGTCATGCCAACGCATTATTCCAACCAGGGCGCGGCGCCTATAGCTAGTTTTAGCAGTTGCTGCAGTTCGTCCACATTTTCAATCTATAATTGTTGCTGGATACGTGTTCGAAATTATCACGAAATACAGGCAGTGTCTGTGACCCGATGGCAGCGTTCCACAGACGTGGCATTTTATCATGCTCCGCGCGATGACGTGAGCCGGATGCAGGAAAAACTTGAACTTATGCTGTTTTGATTGTATCGGACGCCTAATTCCAGAAATCGGAGCTGATGGAGCCGCATGTCAGCGGACGTTCCGGTTTCGCGTTGTTAAACCTGCCGCGGCGATGCCGCCGCATCTCTTGAGTCGTAAAGGACAGGCCATGGCCCGCGTCACCGTCGAAGACTGCATCGACAAGGTCGAAAACCGTTTCGAACTCGTCCTTCTTGCCAGCCACCGCGCACGCCTGGTTTCCCAGGGTGCCCCGATTACGGTCGACCGCGACAACGACAAGAACCCGGTCGTTGCACTGCGCGAGATCGCCGATGAAACCCTGTCGCCCGGCGACCTGAAGGAAGACCTGATCCACTCGCTGCAGAAACATGTGGAAGTGGACGAGCCGGAACCCGATCCGGCGTCGCTCGTCCAGACCGAAGCAGCCCCTGCCTTCGCTGAGGCCGCCGAAGAGGAAGACCAGCCGGAAGCGTTGACCTTCGACCGCATGTCCGAAGAAGAACTGCTGGCCGGCATCGAAGGCCTCGTTCCTCCGGAAAAGAGCGACGACTACTGAGATTCGTTCCGGAACAACGTTCCGACGTGTTATCGAAGCAGTGCGCCACTCATATGATTGGCGCACTTTTTTATTTGCCTGATTTCACGGAGCCGCTAGCGGATGATGCGCCAATACGAGCTCGTTGAGCGCGTGCAGAAATACAAGCCCGACGTCAACGAGGCGCTGCTGAACAAGGCCTATGTCTACGCCATGCAGAAGCACGGGCAGCAGAAGCGGGCAAGCGGCGATCCTTACATCTCCCATCCCCTGGAAGTGGCGGCGATCCTGACCGAAATGCATCTGGACGAATCCACGATCGCCGTCGCGCTGCTGCACGACACGATCGAGGATACGACCGCGACGCGGCAGGAGATAGACGACCTCTTCGGCGAGGATATCGGCGCCTTGGTCGAAGGCCTCACCAAGATCAAGAAGCTCGACCTTGTCACCAAGAAGGCCAAGCAGGCGGAAAATCTTCGCAAGCTGCTGCTCGCCATTTCGGACGACGTCCGCGTGCTCCTGGTCAAGCTTGCCGATCGCCTCCACAATATGCGCACCCTCGACCACATGTCGGCCGAAAAGCGCGCGCGCATCTCCGAGGAGACGATGGACATCTATGCGCCTCTGGCAGGGCGCATGGGCATGCAGGACATGCGCGAGGAGCTCGAGAACCTGTCCTTCCGCCACATCAACCCGGAGGCTTACGAGACCGTTACCAGACGCCTCCAGGAGCTCTCCGAGCGCAATGAGGGGCTGATCAAGAAGATCGAGGAGGAACTGAGCGAACTGCTTCAGGCCGAGGGGCTTACGGACGCACAGGTCAGAGGGCGCCAGAAGAAGCCCTATTCGGTTTTCCGCAAGATGCAGTCGAAATCGCTCTCCTTCGAGCAGCTCTCGGATGTCTGGGGCTTCCGCATCATCGTCAACGACATCCCGTCCTGCTATCGCGCGCTGGGTATCGTGCACACCCGCTGGCGTGTCGTGCCGGGACGCTTCAAGGACTACGTCTCGACCCCGAAACAGAACGACTATCAATCGATTCACACGACGATCATCGGCCCGTCGCGCCAGCGCATCGAACTGCAGATCCGCACGAAGCGCATGCATGAGATCGCCGAATACGGTATCGCGGCCCACGCACTCTACAAGGATCGAGACACCGTTTCCGGTGACCTGACGCGCACTCCGACATCGAATGCCTATTCCTGGCTGCGCCGCACGATCGAATCGCTTGCCGAGGGCGACAATCCGGAGGAGTTTCTCGAGCACACCAAACTCGAACTCTTCCAGGATCAGGTCTTCTGCTTCACACCGAAGGGGCAGCTGATAGCGCTGCCGCGCGGCGCCACCCCGATCGACTTTGCCTATGCCGTGCATACGAACATCGGCGACACCTGCGTCGGGGCCAAGATCAATGGTCGCATCATGCCGCTGGTGACGCGGCTCAACAACGGCGACGAGGTCGAGATCATCCGCTCGGGCATTCAGGTGCCGCCGCCGGCCTGGGAAGAGATCGTCGTCACGGGCAAGGCGCGGGCGGCCATCCGCCGCGCGACCCGCGCCGCCATCCGCAAGCAATATGCCGGCCTCGGCTATCGCATCCTCGAGCGCACCTTCGAACGGGCGGGCAAGACCTTCTCGCGCGAGGCCTTGAAGCCGGTGCTGCATCGGCTCGGGCAGAAGGACGTGGAGGACGCCATTGCCGCGGTCGGGCGCGGCGAACTCTCCTCGCTCGACGTTCTGCGCGCCGTGTTTCCCGATCATCAGGACGAGCGCGTAACCGTGAAGCCCAGCGCCGACGACGGCTGGTTCAACATGCGCAGCGCCGCGGGCATGATCTTCAAGCTGCCGGAGCGGTCGAAGGAAATGGCCGCAGCGGAGCAGGCGGAGGGGCCGGAAGCCCTGCCGATCCGCGGCCTCTCCGGCAATGCCGAGGTCCATTTCAGTCCTGCCGGCGCCGTTCCCGGCGATCGCATCGTCGGCATCATGGACAAGGACAAAGGCATCACCATCTATCCGATCCAGTCGCCGATCCTGCAGAAGTTCGACGAAGAGCCCGAGCGCTGGATCGACGTTCGTTGGGATCTCGACGAGGCGAACAACAGCCGTTTCATGGCGAGGATTGCGGTCAGCGCCTTGAACGAGCCCGGCACGCTGGCGGAGGTCGCGCAGGCCATCGCGACCACCGACGTTAATATCCGCTCGCTTTCCATGGGGCGCGTCGCCGCGGACTTCAGCGAATTGCAGTTCGATCTCGAGGTCTGGGACCTGCGCCAGCTCAACCATCTGATGGCGCAGCTCAAGGAATTGCCGAGCATATCCATGGTCAAGCGTTTGTTCGAATAGGGCGCCTGTTCGAACAGGGGGGACACTCCCGCAGAATACAGGAGGCCGGAATGGCAACCACCGTTACGATCAAGGGGCAGGTCGCGATACCGAAAGCGGTGCGCGAACTGCTTGGTATCAAGCCGGGCAGCAAGGTTGACTTCCGCCGCACCGGCAACGGCATCGTCGAAATCAGGCGGGCCGACAGCAAACCTGTCCGCAGCCGTTTCCAGAATCTGCGCGGCCATGCCGGCGAGGGCCTCAGCACGGATGACATTATGGCGCTGACGCGTGGTGATGCGTGACGCTGGTCGACACAAGCGTTCTGCTTGATCTCGTTACCGATGACGCAAACTGGGCGGCAAGCCTGCAGAGCCCGCTTCTGATCAATGACATGATCTATGCGGAGCTCGGCGTGCGATACGAACGCATTGAAACGCTCGATTCGTTCATAGCCGAAGCCGGCCTGGAGCGGGTGGCCCTGCCCCGTGCCGCACTGTTCCTGGCCGGCAAGGTCTTTGCGAAGTATCGCAGGGCAGGGGGCGCGCGGACCGGCGTGCTGCCGGACTTCTTCATCGGTGCCCACGCAGCGATCGTCGGAATTCCGCTGCTGACACGTGATGCCTCCCGCTACCGCACTTCCTTTCCCACTGTCGGGCTCATCACTCCGACCGCGTGAAATCGATCCCGTTCACCTGACTTTTCGATCCGTCCATTCCGGGCGCGAATTCAGGCACATTGCCTTTGAAATAAGCAGATCGTCGCATCGAGCTCGACAGTCATGCGTCTTTCGCATGGCTGCCGCCGCTTCGCGGGACTGGTGGCGGTTCGGCTGGTGAACTATCTTTCGCATCGGGAGGTGAACGAAAGGGGTTTGCCATGTTCAAGCAGTTGAAGAAAATCACCCGTGCCCTGCACATTCCGAGCGTTGAAGAGCGCGAGACCGCCTATCTGAACGGCTCCGTCGACCGGATCGACCTGGAATACCGTCAGCGTCAGATCGACCGCGGCCTTTTCCGGAAGGGCTTCTGATCGCGAATGCGGCGCGCCGGAGAGGCGCGCCACGGCTGCCGCGCCCAGCGGTAGCCTGAGCTATGCGTTCTACGAATAGCTCTCTTGCCTTATCTGTCGGTCTGGCGCCTTACGGTGCCGCGCCTCTTGTCAGATGCGCAAAGGTCGCCGTGACGTTTTGATCTGCCGCATGACTCAGTCCGTCAAGGATTGAAGGAACCACGCAGCAGCTTGCACATGGCGTGCGTGGCGCCTATCTTGCGCCCATCGAAAGGCGGGCGGTCCGTCTTGCGCCGGCGGGCGGCTTTGAATGCGAACATGACGGCATAATGTTATTCAGGCGCAGAAAACCGGTCACACTCTCCGAGAGGCTTCGCGCCTTCTTCTGGCCGCGCAAGGGGCTGACGCGCGCTCCTCGCTACATTGCCCTTCGAATTCTCCGTCTGAACTCGTCTCCGCACTCGATCGCCGTTGGGGTGGCGGCGGGTGCTGCGTCGTCTTTGACGCCGTTCTTCGGCCTGCACATCGTTCTCGCCGTCCTTCTCGCGTCGGCGTTTTCCGGAAATCTGATCGCGGCCGCGATTACGACGCTGCTCGCCAATCCCATTACGATACCGGTCATCCTGACCGCTTCCTATGAGGTCGGCACGATGATTACGCAGCCGCAAGCCGCTCAGGTGATCGGCGGTCAAGAGATCATGCGGATGGTCGAACATCTCGATCTTGCAAGCCTTTGGGGTCCGGTCTTCAAGCCGATGCTCATAGGCTCGCTTCCTCTTTCAGCGGCGGGTGCCTTGATATTCTACCCGCTTGCCTTTCAGACGGCCCGCCTCTTTCAGGAGCGGCGCCGGCAGGCCCGCTCGCACAAATTCGGACATCCGACATGATCATCGGTATCGGCAGCGATCTCATCGATATCAGGCGTATCGAAAACTCGCTCCAGCGCTTCGGCGAGCGTTTCGTCAACCGGTGCTTCACCGATATCGAAATCGCCAAATCCGAAGGCCGCAAAAACCGTGCGGCCTCCTATGCCAAGCGTTTCGCCGCAAAGGAGGCCTGTTCCAAGGCACTGGGCACAGGCCTGGCTCAAGGCGTGTTCTGGAAAGATATGGGCGTCGTGAACCTGCCCGGCGGGAAGCCGACGATGCAACTGACCGGCGGCGCAGCCGCGCGCCTTCAGGAAATGCTGCCGGTCGGCCACCGCGCCGCAATCCATCTGACCATCACCGACGACTTCCCGCTTGCTCAAGCTTTCGTGATTATCGAAGCGCTCCCGGTTGCCCCCGCCGAGGGAACGGTTTAGAGCACTTGCCGAAAGCCCGGCCCGCGGTCGCTTGAAGCACGGTATTCCCGCGACATATAGCATCGAGTTGCGGGGCGGCGTGCGCATGAGTTCGGGCGCAGACGAACGTTGAAGCGTTAGGCCCGGGTGCCCCGGGCAGGATGACAAGGAAGACTGAGCGTGGCAGAAAAGACAGAAGCGAAGCAGAGCGGTCTCTGGGAGAACGTCAAGGTCATTATCCAGGCGCTGCTCCTCGCCGTGGTCATCCGCACCGTCTTCTTTCAGCCCTTCACGATCCCGTCCGGCTCGATGATGCCGACGCTTCTTGTCGGCGACTACATCTTCGTCAACAAGTTCGCCTACGGCTATTCGAAATACTCGCTGCCCTTCTCGCCGGACCTTTTCAGCGGCAGGATCTTTGCGAGCGAACCGGACCGGGGCGACATCGTCGTCTTCCGGTTCCCGCCCAATCCCGACATCGACTACATCAAGCGCCTCGTCGGCCTGCCGGGCGACCGCATCCAGGTCAGGAACAGCGTTCTCTACGTCAACGACAAGCCGGTCGAACGGGTGCCGGACGGCACGTTCCGCGCGGACGACCAGTACGACACGGGCGGCGATGTTCCGGTCTATCGCGAGACGATGGACAACGGCATGACCTACGACACGCTCGACCAGTTCCCGGATTCGCGCGGCGACAACACCCGTGAATTCATCGTCCCGGAAGGTCATTATTTCATGATGGGCGACAACCGGGACAACTCCGCCGACAGCCGTTTCGACGTCGGCTTCGTGCCGGCTGAAAACCTTGTCGGCCGGGCGAGCCTGATCTTCTTCTCGCTCGGCAACGACACCTCGTTCCGGCAGATCTGGAAATGGCCGGCGAACCTGCGTTACGATCGTTTGTTCAAGGTCGTCCACTGATGAAGGGCCGCTCGTTGAACGCGGAGGACCGGGCGCGGCTCGAGGCCGCGATCGGTTACCGGTTCGCCGAGAAGGAACGTCTCGACCGGGCGCTGACGCATTCGAGCGCTCGCAGCGGCCGTGCGATCAACTATCAGCGGCTCGAATTCCTGGGAGACCGGGTGCTTGGGCTCTGCGTCGCGGAACTCCTGTTCCAGACCTTCACCGATGCCAACGAAGGCGAGCTCTCGGTGCGCCTGAACCAGCTCGTCAGCGCGGAGAGCTGCGCCAAGGTGGCGGATGAGCTCTCGCTGCATGAATTCATCCGTACCGGCTCGGATGTGAAGAAGATCACGGGCAAGCACATGATGAATGTGCGCGCCGATGTGGTAGAGTCGCTGATCGCCGCGATCTATCTCGATGGCGGCCTGGATGCGGCGCGACGTTTCGTGCTCGAGCATTGGACGCATCGGGCTGCAAGCGCAGACGGCGCCAGGCGGGACGCCAAGACGGAACTGCAGGAATGGGCGCATGCCAGGTTCGGTGTCGCGCCGAAATACAGGACGGATGACCGTTCCGGCCCCGATCACGATCCGCGCTTCACCGTGACGGTGGAGGTCGACGGGATCGCGCCGGAGACGGGGGTCGATCGTTCCAAGCGTGGGGCCGAGCAGGTCGCGGCCATGAAATTGCTGGAACGCGAAGGTGTGTGGCAGAAGCGCTCTGCCGGGAATTGACGGATATCATGACGGATACTCAAAAGGATACGGCCGCCGGCGCAGTGCCGACGCGCTCGGGCTTCGTGGCGCTGATCGGGGCGACGAATGCCGGCAAGTCGACACTGGTCAATCGCCTTGTCGGGGCGAAAGTGTCGATCGTCAGCCACAAGGTGCAGACGACGCGGGCGATCATCCGCGGCATTGCAATCCACGGCAGCGCGCAGATCGTCTTCATGGACACGCCCGGCATCTTCAAGCCGCGGCGCCGGCTCGACCGCGCCATGGTCACCACGGCCTGGGGCGGAGCCAAGGACGCCGATCTGATCATGCTGCTGATCGACAGCGAGCGTGGGATCAAGGGTGACGCGGAGGCGATCCTTGAAGGCCTGAAGGAGGTACATCAGCCGAAGGTCCTCGTCCTCAACAAGGTCGATCAAGTTCGCCGCGAGGATTTGCTGAAGCTTGCGGCGGCTGCGAACGACGTGGTCGCATTCGAGCGCACCTTCATGATCTCGGCGCTGACGGGTTCCGGCTGCGAAGACGTGATGGATTATCTCGCCGAGACGCTGCCGGAAGGTCCATGGTACTATCCCGAGGATCAGATCTCCGATCTGCCGATGCGCCAGCTCGCCGCCGAGATCACCCGCGAGAAGCTCTTCCTCCGGCTGCATCAGGAGCTTCCCTATGCATCTCACGTGGAAACGGAGAAATGGGAGGAACGCAAGGACGGTTCCGTGCGCATCGAACAGGTGATCTACGTGGAACGCGACAGCCAGAAGAAGATCGCCCTCGGCAAGGGCGGCGAGGCGATCAAGGCGATCTCAACCGCCGCGCGCAAGGAAATCTCCGAAATCCTCGAGCAGCCGGTGCACCTCTTCCTGTTCGTCAAGGTGCGTGAGAACTGGGGCGACGATCCGGAGCGCTTCCGCGAAATGGGGCTCGACTTTCCGAAGTAGCGGGAAGGAACGTCAGACGCTCTTCAACGTCACGCGGTGTTCGAGCTCCGCAGCCGATTCCTTGCGCTCGCTGTAACGGTCGGTCAGGTAAGCGGAGCAGTCACGCGTCAGAAGCGTGAATTTCACCAGCTCTTCCATGACGTCGACGACGCGATCGTAATAGCTCGACGGCTTCATGCGGCCGTTCGCATCGAATTCCTGGAACGCCTTGGCGACGGATGACTGGTTCGGAATCGTGATCATGCGCATCCAACGGCCGAGAATGCGCATCTGGTTCACCGCATTGAAGCTCTGCGAGCCTCCCGAAACCTGCATCACGGCAAGCGTCTTTCCTTGAGTCGGCCGGATGGAGCCGGTGGAAAGCGGGATCCAGTCGATCTGAGCCTTCATGATCCCGGTCATCGCGCCGTGCCGCTCCGGGCTCACCCATACCTGTCCTTCGGACCAGATCGACAATTCGCGCAGTTCCTGCACCTTGGGGTGGCTCACCGGCGCCGCGTCGGGAAGCGGCAGACCGGATGGATCGAAGACCTTCACTTCCGCGCCGAAAAATTCGAGCAGACGCCGGGCCTCCTCGGCCAAAAGGCGGCTGTAGGATACGGTCCGCAGCGACCCGTAGAGGATCAGGATGCGTGGCCTGTGGGTCGAAAAGGCCGGGCGCAGGCTGGCGCTATCCGGCAGCCGCAGCTGTTGCAGGTTCGCCGCAGGCAGGTCATGGCTCGAATCGTCGTCAGACAATGCGCTTGCCTCCGGCGTCGAGGACGGCTTCGCCGTCCTCCTTGGAAAACGGACCCTTGTGGGTGTCGGGCAGAATGTCGAGCACGACCTCGGAAGGCCGGCAAAGGCGCGTGCCGAGTGGCGCCACGACGAAGGGACGATTGATGAGGATCGGATGCTCGAGCATCGCATCGAGCAGTTCCTCGTCGCTCCGCGACGGGTCTCCGAGGCCGAGTTCGGCGAAGGGTGTGCCTTTTTCGCGCATCGCCTGGCGCACCGTCAGCCCGGCGGCGGCTATCATCGCCTCAAGCTCGGCGCGTGAAGGAGGGTTCTTCAGATATTCGACGACGGTCGGCTCGATGCCGGCATTGCGTATCATGGCCAGCGTGTTGCGCGAGGTGCCGCAAGCCGGATTATGGTAGATGGTGACGGTCATGGAGCGGTCTCCGGGGAGGTTTGACGAATGATGGGTCGGGCGGGCTGCAAGAGCCATCGCATCAGCGCGAGCGCGCAGACGGCCCCGAGCAGTTCGGCGATCACGAACCCCGGCAGGTCGCCCGGGCGGATGCCGGAAAAGGTGTTTGTGAACGACCGCGCCAGTGCCACGGCGGGATTGGCGAAGGACGTGGATGCGGTGAACCAGTAGGCGGCAGTGATGTAGAGACCAACGAGCCAGGGCACGGCCTCGCGGTGGAAACGGATGCCGGCAAGTATGGTGGCGACGAGCCCAAAGGCCGCGACTGCCTCGGAGAGCCACTGCGCCGGACCGGTGCGCACCTTCATGGACATGTCGAGCGGCGGAAGATCGAACATCAGGTGGGCGAGGGCGGTCCCGGCAATCGCGCCGGCCACTTGCGCGATGACATAGGCGGCGCAGTCCCGTCGCGTAAGTCTGCCGCAAAGGGCGAAGACAAGCGACACCGCCGGATTGAAATGCGCTCCTGACAGCGGGCCGAGAATGGTGACCAGGACGACGAGGATTGCGCCGGTGGCGATAGTGTTGGCAACGAGCGCCAGGGCGTCGTCCGCGGTAAGCGCATCGGCCATGATCCCCGACCCGACGACCGCCGCGACGAGAAGGCCGGTGCCGAGCGCTTCTGCAACACAGCGCCGTGTCAGGTCGAACTCCTGCATCAATTCTTCCGATCCGCGGCTTCGCCGTCCATTCCGCCGCCTTCGGAGCGATGGCTGCGGGATGCCGGTCTATCCATTGGCGAACAGCATGGCGTGAGATCTGCAACGAGCGGCGCGCAAACGTCCGGATGGCCGGCGCAGCAGTCCTTGAGCAGAAAGCTCACGACGTGGCGCAATCCGTCGAGGTCGGCGCGGTAGATGATCGACCGGCTCTGCCGGCGCGTTGTCACCAGCCCTGCGCGCTGCAACTGCGCGAGGTGGGTGGACATGGTGTTGTGCGGAACGTTCAGAAGCCGCGCGATCTCCCCTGCCGGCAGTCCGTCCGGTTCATGCTTGACCAGGAACCGGAAAGCGTCAAGCCGCGTCGGCTGAGCGAGAGCGGCGAAGGCGGCGATAGTGTCAACTGTGTCCATTTGTCGAGATATATCGACATGTGGTGACCCACGCAAGAGAAAGGTTGCGCTCTTCTGCTACTGCCGATTGGCCTGATCGGTCGCTGCGCCGGGGCGCTTGCCGAGAAGGGGAGCGATTGTTTCCGCCTTGTTGGTCCATACGTAGCCGGAGAAGCCCTCGGGAACGAAGGCGAGATCATCGGTGCTGTCGATGCCGGAGGTGAAATCGCCGCCGCTGTAAGGGCCAAGCAGGATGATTTCGCTGCCGGCGGCCTGCATGCGGGCCGCGAACCGGTCGGGCCAGCCCCACAGAAACCTTGCATAATTACCGGGCACGATGATCAGCGTATCGCGACAGGCGTCCGGTACGATGCCGGTCCAGCCATAGGCGGCGTAGCGGCCAAGGCAGGCGATCGTGGATTGTCGATCATAGCCTCTGAGCCCCGGAACCAGCCGGAGCGTTTCCTGCGTCGGAGCAGTGCCGCCATAGACGCCGAACACCTGTTTGCGCCAATCCGGGTGGAACCGGAGCAGGACGGCGAGGGTCGCTCCTTCCTCCCGCCGCTCGCTCTTGAAATTGATCAGGAAGCGGCCCTCGGGCAGGGCCTTGAAAACTTCCGTCAGCGTCGGCATCTGGCCGGCCCCCTGGCCGCGGAAGGGGAAGGACTTGCCGCCGTCGGCCGTATAGCCGTAGCCGATGTCCAGTGTCTTCAGCTCGGACATCGGGGTTTCCTGGGTGACGCCGCTCCCATCCGTCCGGCAGTCGAGCGTCCAGTCGTGAAACACGGCAAACTGGCGATCCGGTGTCAGGTGGACGTCGAGCTCGACGACGTCCGCGCCGCTCTCCATCGCCGCGCGCATCGAGGCAATCGTATTTTCGAGATAGCTGTGGCGCGGCGTTTCGATGCGCTCGGCGGTGCAGGTGTCGTTGTCGAGACCTTCCGAGTGAAAAACCTGGTGGATGCCGCGATGGGCGAGGATCTTTGCATTGCCGGAGGGGGGCGGCGCCAGAAGCGACGTATTGAGAAGCCAGACGATGGCGACGACGACGACGAGCGCAACCGCTGCGATCTTCTTCATCGTGTATCCTCCTCTCGCGACGGGCTTGCCGCGACAATGTGGCGTGACGATGTTACCGGTAGGTATACGAGTGTTACAAGGGATCGGCACCGCTCTGTCACCCGGCGCATGATCGGCCGGCCACCACGAATCGCAGGTAGGCGCTCGGAAGCGGTCCTGCAACACCCGTCTCGAAAGGGGGGAGAAAGATAGCCTCGATGCACCGGCCGGCCCCACGCGCACGGTCTTGCCTCGGTGCTTTCGAATTTGCTAAGCAAACAAATCTTTGAGGGGCCACAAAAAAGCCCCATTGAATAACCGCCGAACACAGCTAAGTTAATGGAAGTTCTGATGGATAGGAGCCCGATGGGCTGGCCTGACGAATTCCCGCAGCTGGTCCTTGCCTCGCTTAGCGAGGACTCGCCGGAAACCGTGAGGTTGCGCTCGAGCCGGTTTCTCGCCGCTTCCGGATGTGGCCGCGCGCTTCCAGGCACAGCTGCCGCATTTCTGCCCTGAAGCCGACCAGCCGCTCACCCGCTCCCCCGTGAAGGAACCGATGGTCCGTTTAGGTCTGAGCTGAGGTAGGATATGAATGCGGGATTGTTGAATCTACTTCGCCGGCTTGTCGAGAAAGGCAGGCTGACGGTCGTTTTCTCGTCGGGTGAAAAGGTGGTTCTGGGCGATGGCACGGGCAAGCCCGCGGCCATCCGTTTCGCTGATGCCGGAGCGGAAAAAGCCGTCCTTCACGACCCAGGGCTGAAATTCGGCGAAATGTACATGGACGGTCGCGTACTCGTGGAGGAGGGCGATATTTTCGACGTGCTGGCCATCGTCAAGAGCAATGATCTCGACAAGGCGGCAACCTTCGCCAATTCGATCGTCGCGCTGGGACACATATTTCGCCAGCAGATGAAGAGCCGGCTGCCGGTAAACCGTAACCGCTACAACGTCGCCCACCATTACGATCTGGACGGCAAGCTCTTCAATCTCTTCCTCGACGAGGACTGGCAATATTCCTGTGCCTATTTCCATCCGCCGGGTATCTCGCTCGACGAGGCGCAGCGCGCCAAGAAGCGCCACATAGCGGCAAAGCTGCTGCTCGAGCCCGGTCAGAAGGTACTGGAAGTGGGTTCCGGCTGGGGCGGCATGGCGATGTACCTCGCCGAGTCGTCGGGGGTCGAAGTCACGGGCATCACGCTCAGCGAAGAGCAGTTGAAGGTCTCGCGCGAGCGTGCCGCCAGGCGCGGACTTTCCGACCGGGTGCGTTTCGAATTGCAGGACTATCGCACCATGCAGGGAAGGCAATTCGACCGCATCGTCTCCGTCGGCATGTTCGAACATGTCGGTATCGGAAATTACGGCAATTTCTTCCGCAAGATGAAGGAACTCCTGAACCCCGACGGAGTGATGCTGCTGCATTCGATCGGCCAGATCTACAAACCCTGGGCGACCAACCCATGGATCGAGAAGTATATCTTTCCCGGCGGCTACATTCCCGCCCTGTCGGAGGTATTGCCACGGGTCGAGAGCAACCGCCTGCTCGTCAAGGACATCGAGATTCTGCCGCTGCATTACGCCTGGACGCTCAGGGCCTGGCGCGAGCGGTTCCTGGCGCAGCGGGAGGAGGCGGTCAGGCTCTATGACGAGCGCTTTTTCCGCATGTGGGAGTTCTATCTCGCCGCCTCGGAAACGGCCTTTCTCTACGACAAGCACTTCGTCTTCCAGCTCCAGCTCTCGCCCTCACTCGCGACGGTGCCCGTGTCGCGCGACTATATCGCCATCAAGGAGCGCGAATTGCTGGAATTCGAAAAAACCCGCGAACGGCTGGAACTCGTCGCGGTCTGAGGGGCGGGCGAAAGGCCCCTCATCCGCCTGCCGGCACCTCGCCCCGCATGCAGGCTACGGCATGCACATATCTCTTGCGCGCCGGTGCGGCGGATACTGCTCATGAAAGGGATCCCTCGGGAACCCAACCGCCTCAACCCCGCTCGGTCGGGATTGCCCCTCAACCGGCTGCCGCCACCTTCTCCCCGCAGGCGGGGAGAAGGGATATGCCGCGCCCGCTCGCTCCCTCGGGCGGACGATGAATGCGGGGTTCAGTTGGCGCCGCTTGTCCCTTCTCCCCGCCTGCGGGGAGAAGGTGCCGGCAGGCGGATGAGGGGCGGGTGACCGCTAATGCCAATGTTAGCGCATATGGGTTTGATCCCAAGGACCCAACCGCAAGCCTCGCCACTGCTGGAAATACAGATGCCGCCACTCCGGAGTAAGTCCGCGAAGGGCTGGACAACAAGAGATATGTGCATGCCGTAGCGCATGCAGGGCGAAGGGACGTATGGCGCGCCCACTCGCTGACACCATCTCATGATCTTCTGTGGAGTTCGCCCGGGCGGCCACCGGCCTTCACTTGGCCTTGATGGTCTGCGCCAGTATGGTCCGGCCGAAACAGGAAACGGAACGATAGAATGGTCACGACCGCAAAGCCCATCGCCGCCATCATCGCCAGCGAAATCAAGGCGACCGCCGCCCAGGTCGCGGCGGCCGTCGAATTGCTGGATGGCGGGGCAACCGTGCCTTTCATCGCCCGCTACCGAAAGGAGGTCACCGGCGGCCTCGACGATACGCAACTGCGCGTCCTGTCGGAGCGGCTCACCTATCTGCGTGAGCTTGAAGCGCGGCGGGCGTCGATCGTCGATTCGATCCGCAGCCAGGGCAAGATGACCGACGAGCTCGAAGGCAAGATCGCCGGCGCGGTTACCAAGGCCGAACTCGAAGACATCTACCTGCCCTACAAGCCGAAGCGCCGCACCAAGGCGGAAATCGCGCGCGAACGTGGTCTGGGTGCACTGGTCGAAGCAATCCTTTCCGATCGATCGGTCGCGCCGGCCGAACGCGCGGCCGCCTTCCTCACCGCCGATGTGCCGGACGTCAAGACCGCACTCGACGGCGCTCGCGATATCATTGCCGAAGCCATGAGCGAGAACGCCGACCTTCTCGGGCGGTTGCGGAACCACATGCGGGAGGTAGCCTTCCTGCGCGCCCGGGTCGTGGACGGCAAGCAGGAGTCCGGCGCCAAATTCTCGGACTATTTCGACCATTCCGAGCGCTGGGCGACGGTGGCCGGGCACCGCGCATTGGCGATGCTGCGCGGCTGGAACGAAGAGGTCCTCTCGGTCGATATCGTGGTCGATCAGGAGGCGGCGCCTTCGCTGAGGCCGACCGAGCGCATGATCGCGGCGGCTTACAATGTCGGCGATCGGTTACCCGGCGACCGGTGGCTGCTGGAGGTGATCGGCTGGACGTGGCGCGTCAAACTCTCGCTCTCGCTGTCGCTGGACCTGATGCGCGAGCTGCGCGAGCGGGCCGAAGAAGAGGCCATCCGCGTCTTCGCGCGCAATCTCAAGGACCTGCTGCTCGCGGCACCGGCGGGCTCGCGCGCGACCATGGGCCTCGACCCCGGCATCCGCACCGGCGTCAAGGTCGCGGTGGTCGACGGCACCGGCAAGCTGCTCGACACCGCTACTGTCTATCCCTTTCCGCCGAAGAACGACATCCGCGGCACCCAGGCGGAGCTTGCGGCGCTCGTGCGCAAGCACAAGGTGGAACTGATCGCGATCGGCAATGGTACCGGTAGCCGGGAAACGGAGAAACTCGTCGCAGACATGCTCGCTGCCCTGCCGGCGCCGAAGCCTACCAAGGTGATCGTGTCCGAGGCGGGCGCATCGGTCTATTCCGCTTCGGAGACGGCGGCTGCCGAGTTCCCGGGCCTCGACGTTTCCCTGCGGGGCGCCGTCTCGATCGCCCGCCGGCTGCAGGACCCGCTGGCCGAGCTCGTCAAGATCGAACCGAAGTCGATCGGCGTCGGCCAGTACCAGCACGACGTCGACCAGTCGAAGCTCAGCCGCTCGCTCGATGCCGTTGTCGAGGATGCGGTGAACGCCGTCGGGGTCGATCTCAACACCGCCTCGGCGCCGCTCCTGGCGCGCGTCTCGGGGCTGGGCAAGTCCTCGGCCGAGGCAATCGTCGCGCACCGGGATGCGATGGGGGCCTTCGCCAGCCGCAAGGAACTTTTGAAAGTGCCGCGTCTCGGCGCGCGCACCTTCGAGCAGTGCGCCGGCTTCCTGCGGATACCGAACGGTTCCGAGCCGCTCGATGCGTCGGCCGTACATCCGGAGGCCTATGGCGTCGCAAAGAAGATCGTTGCAGCCTGCGGCCGGGACGTCCGCTCGCTGATGGCAGACAGCGCCGAGCTGAAAAAGCTCGACCCGCGCATTTTCGTCGACGAGCGCTTCGGCCTGCCGACGGTCAAGGACATCCTGGCCGAACTGGAGAAACCGGGCCGCGATCCGCGCCCGAGCTTCAAGACGGCCACCTTCGCGGAAGGCGTGGACGACATCAAGGATCTGAAAGTCGGGATGCGGCTCGAGGGCACGGTGACCAATGTCGCAGCGTTCGGCGCCTTCGTCGATATCGGCGTGCACCAGGACGGCCTCGTCCACGTGTCGCAATTGGCCGACCGCTTCGTCAAGGATCCGCATGAGGTCGTCAAGGCGGGTGACGTCGTGCAGGTCCGCGTCACGGAGGTGGATGTCGCGCGCAAGCGCATCGGGCTTTCCATGCGCAAGGAAGGCGGCACAGATACGCCCCGCGAGGCGAGGGGGGCGGCACCGAAGGGCGGAAACCGGGGCGGGTCGGCCCGGTCGCAAACACCGCAGGAGCCGGCGCAAGGCGCGTTCGGCGCGGCGCTGATGGCGGCGATGAAGAAAAAATGAGAGCGGCCGATGGAACGGCCCGCATGGAAGGATCGTTACCCGGGCATCGATGCTGGTGTGACGGTTCAGGTTACGTTCTATAATTTAGCCAATTGAGATGTAACCCGCCTCCGTCGCACTTTTCAGATGGCGACATCGCTTCGTCGCGTGAAGGTGTCGACCATCGAATGCCGGTATACGGCGGAACAGGTCAGCGGAAATCCTCTTCCGCCGGGACTTCCCGGCGAAAGGAGGTGCGTCATGGTACGCAATGTGGTCCGCGGCCTCTCTCTTGCCGTCCTTCTGACGGCGGCAGTAACGGCATACCCCCATGCGGCAGACTCACAGGCCGTTGTGAATTGCGCTGAGCGATCGCAGGTCATCGAGCTGCTTACTCGACAATATGAAGAAAAGCAGGCCGCCGTCGGGCAGATCAACCCGCAGGCGGTCATGGAACTCTATGCAGCCGACGGCGGCAGTTGGACATTGATCGTGACCGATGTTTCCGGGCGAAGCTGCGTCATTTTTGCCGGAAAAAGCTGGGAGCAGGTCATCCAGGTCGGCCCGAAGGCCTGACCGTCAGCCTCCTGCGCGAGGCGCGCAGAGGGAAGCCCGTGCAGCTTCCCTCTGCTGACCAATCACTGCGACGGTGCGTTGCCGGTCAGTCCGGCCTGCCGATGCTCGCATAGCGGAAGCCGTGCTTTGCGACCTCGTCCTTGCGATAGATATTGCGCAGATCGACGAGCAGGGGCGTCTTCATGGTAGACTTCAAACGGTCGAAATCCAGCGCCCGGAATTCGTTCCACTCGGTGATGATCACCAGAGCGTCCGCCTCTGCCGCCGCTTCATAGGGATCGCTCGCGCAGTCCAGCCCCTCTATCAGCTTGCGCGCGTTTTCCATTCCTTCCGGGTCGTAGCCGGTGACCCGGGCGCCTGCGTCCTGCAGCGCCTGAACGACCGCGATCGCGGGGCTGTCGCGCATGTCGTCGGTATTCGGCTTGAAGGTCAGGCCGAGAACCGCGATCTTGGACCCGCGGATATCGCCGCCGGCCGCCGCGATCACCTTGCGTCCCATCGCCCGCTTGCGGTTGTCGTTGACGGCGACCGTGGTTTCGACGAGCCGCACGGGGGTGTCGTGGTCCTGCGCGGTCTTGACCAGCGCCAATGTGTCCTTGGGGAAGCAGGAGCCGCCATATCCCGGCCCGGCATGCAGGAACTTCGACCCGATGCGGCCGTCCAGCCCGATGCCGCGGGCGATGTCCTGCACATTGGCACCGACTTTCTCGCAGAGATCGGCAATCTCGTTGATGAAGGTGATCTTCATCGCCAGGAAGGCGTTGCCGGCATATTTGATCAGTTCCGAAGTGCGGCGTGTCGTGAACACGAGCGGCGACTGGTTGAGATAGAGCGGCCGATAGACCTCCGTCATCACCTCTCGCGCGCGACCGTCACTGCCGTCGACCCCGATGACGATCCGGTCGGGGCGTTTGAAATCCTCGATCGCGGCACCTTCCCGCAGGAATTCCGGGTTGGAGACGACGGTGACGTCAGCCGCGGGATTGGTCTCGCGGATGATGCGCTCGACCTCGTCTCCGGTACCGACCGGAACCGTCGACTTGGTCACGACGACGGTGAAGCCCTGAAGGTTGGCGGCGATTTCGCGTGCAGCTGCGTAAACATAGGAAAGATCCGCATGCCCGTCGCCGCGCCGTGACGGCGTTCCGACGGCAATGAAAACCACGTCGCTGGCGGCCACGGCGGTCTTGAGATCGTCGGTGAAGTTCAGGCGCCCGGACGCGACGTTGCTGGCGACGAGATGGTCCAGCCCGGGTTCGAAAATCGGAATCTGACCCTTCTTCAGCGCCGAGATCTTGCCTTCGTCCTTGTCGACGCAGACGACGTCATGGCCGAAATCCGCAAAGCAAACACCGGAAACAAGGCCGACATAGCCGGCACCGATCATCGTGATTTTCATCCGCTCTTCCTTTGATTGTTCTTGAGAACGCTGATCAATTAAGTTTTATCTAATAAAAGGATGTCATCGAGAAAAAAGTAAAGAAAAACCGAATTGCAATTGGGTGCGGAAGCACGCGCTTCGCACAAATATCGCTTGTTTTACCATCAGACGGTCGTGTGTGCACGGCGATAATTCTGATCATACCACTCGACGAAGCGCGCAACCCCTTCCTCGACCGAAACGGACGGCTTGAATCCGGTCAGGGCCTCGAGCAGGTCCGGCGAAGCGAAGGTGCGCGGGACGTCGCCCTGCTGCATCGGCAGCATGTTGTGGATTGCCGGACGGCCCACCGCCTTCTCGACCGTTTCGACGAAGGTCATCAATTCTACCGGCTGGCCGCCGCCGGTATTGACGACGCGGAACGGCGCATGGCGCGAAAGCGTGTCCGTGGCCTTTTCCGGTGCCACCCGGTTCTCTTCCGAAGGAGGAACATGCGACAGCCGGACGATGCTTTCGACGAGGTCGTCGATATAGGTGAAGTCCCGGCTCATCCGGCCCTCGCCATAAATGTCGATCGGCCGGCCGTTGTGTATGGCGTCGACGAATTTGAAGAGCGCCATGTCCGGCCGCCCCCAGGGGCCGTAGACGGTGAAGAAGCGGAAGGCGGTGGTCGGCACCTTGTAAAGATGCGCATAACTGTGCGCCATCAATTCCATCGACTTCTTCGTCGCGGCATAGAGCGTCATGGGTTCGTCGGCCCGGTCCGCTTCGGCGAACGGGATCTTCTCGTTGGCGCCGTAGATCGAAGAGGTGGAGGCGAGCATCAGGTGCTTCGGTGCGATCGCCTTGGCGAGCTCAAGCATGTTCCACGACCCGACGAGGTTCGCGTCCACATAGGCTTTCGGGTTTTCGAGGCTGTAGCGGACGCCTGCCTGGGCGGCGAGGTGGATGATGACTTCCGGCTCGGCAAGCTCCGCCGCCCGGTCCAGTGCGGCCCGGTCCTCGAGCATGGCCGTCACCGCCTTGAAGCCGTTGGAGCGCTGAAGGATCGCGTGCCGGCGCTCTTTCAGCGTCACGTCGTAATAGGGCGTCATGCCGTCGAACCCGACGACGAAATGCCCCTCGTCGATCAGCCGTTTTGCAACATGAAAACCGATGAATCCTGCAGTGCCGGTGATGAGGTAACGCATGACGATTTCCCCCAGTTTGCCCCACTCGACAGTTCATACGCAGAAAGCCGGCCGATGAAAAGTCAATTCCGTCACTCGCGGGGCTCGTCGAGCTCACGTTGGAGGGCTGTCAGAACGGACATTGCGTGGCCGGCATACTGGCTGATCCAACGATCGTGAATGGCGCGGATGGGCAAGGCGTTCAGGTGGTTCCACCGCTCGCGGCCCTCGCGCCTGACGAGAACGAGATCGGCCTCCTCCAGAACCTTGAGGTGCTGCATCACCGTGCAGCGATCCAGGGTCGGGAAGCGTTCGCAGAGCATGCCCGTCGTTTGCGGTTTCTCCTTCAGCACGTCGAGCATCTGTCGGCGCAGGCCGTTCGCCAGCGCCTTGAAAACCGCATCGTCTTTCGAATCGTTTGACATGTTATGTTTTTATAACATATTATCGGCAGATACAATGGTGAGGAGGACGTCATGGCTTTCGAATTTCGAGTCAATGGGAGGATCGCCCGTCCCGTCGGGCAGGTTTTCGACGCGGTGGTAAATCCGGATCAGCTCAGCCGCTATTTCGTAACGCTCGGCGGCATCAGCGGGCCGCTGGTTGCCGGCACCACCGTGACGTGGTGGGGCGAGGTTCCCATCAAGGTCGAGGCCGTGGAGCCTAACGAGCGGATCGTCTTTTGCTGGGATGCCATGACCGGTGAAGGCGAGTCTCCCTACCAGACGCGGGTTGAAATGCGCTTTCAGCCGCTCGACGACGGCGCCACCATGGTGACGATCGCCGAGAGCGGCTGGCGGGAAAACGAAAAGGGGCAGAAGAGCTCCTATCTCAATTGCGAGGGCTGGTCGCAGATGCTCGCCTGCATGAAGGCCTGGGTCGAATACGGCATCAATTTGCGGGAGGGCTATTATGTGAGCGAACTCTCCGGCAAGCCCGCGCTCGAACCGCAACTGTAGGAGGGGTCTATGTCCACCGAAATCAAGGGCGGTATCAACATCGCCATGAAAGTTCCGAGCCACCAATACGAGGCGGTGATCGCCTTCTACCGCGACGTCGTCGGTCTTCCGCCTTTCGACGAGAAGGCACCGGCGAAAGGCTTCGTTCTCGGCCCCAATCGTTTGTGGATAGACGAAGCGCCGCATTACAGCCAGGCAGAGATATGGCTGGAGCTCTTCACCGAAGATCACGGGGCGGCGCTCGACCGCCTCGCAGCGCACAAGGTCGTGCGCTGCGATCAGGTCGAAGAACTGGGCGAGGGCTTCCGCGGCGGATGGATCATGAACCCCGCCAATATCGTCCACCTCGTGCGCGAGCCGGATGCCTGGTAGACGTGTTAGAACGAAAGCGAACCGCTGCCGTCGGCAGCGGTCGACATCGGTGCATCCATCGGCTGGCTCATCGGCGGTTCCGCCTGGAGCACGACGACGCGCGAGCCTTCCGGAACGCGGCTGTAAAGGTCGATGATGTCGGGGTTGAAAAGGCGGATGCAGCCGCTCGACACCGCCTTGCCGATCGACCAGGCCTCCGTGGTGCCGTGGATGCGGAACAGCGTGTCCCGGTTTCCCTGGTAGAGATAGAGCGCGCGCGGTCCGAGCGGATTGCGCAGGCCGGGGTCCATGCCTCCCGCGAGCGGTCCATAGCGCTCCGGTTCGCGCGCGACCATGTCGGATGTGGGCGTCCACCGCGGCCATTCCGCCTTGCGGCCGACGCGCGCCTCGCCCTCGAACTCCAGCCCGGCCTTCCCGACACCGATGCCGTAACGAAGCGCCATGCCTCCGCCCTGCACGAGATAGAGAAAGCGATTTTCCGTGTCGATCACGACCGTACCCGGCGGCTCATACGTGACGTAAGGCACCTGTTGCCGCAGGAAACGCGGTTCGACCTTGCTGATGTCGGTGGCGGGAAGCGGAAACTTCTCCTCGGACTTCGCCCCATACATTGCCACGAAATATGGATCCGGCCCTTTCGGTCGGACCTGCTGGCTGTTGCTAACGCAACCCGCCAGCGCGGCGGAGAGGGCCAAAACTGCGCAAAGCTGCATCAGGCGGCTGGCGCGATTCCCGGACACACACATAGTCGAATTGTTCCTGCTGACTGTCATTCTTGAGGAGGCACGTCTAAGACCTCGGAACCCGCATTGGAAGACGTCGCAATCCGGCAAAAGCGACAATAGAATTGAGGCGCACAGCAAGTGTAGCGGAAAGGCTACAGTTTGCTTCCGCCGCACCGGACGAGGCTCGAAACAGGGGGCGTTTCTTCGCTTGCTCCGGTTTCCGCGGCGGGTGTATGCCTCTTTCATGCAATGGAGCGATGAAGCCATAATTCTCGGCATCCGGCGGCATGGCGAAAGCTCTGTCATCGCGGAGGTGATGACGCCCGGGCACGGGCGGCATCTCGGGCTCGTGCGCTCGGGCCGCTCGCGTACGATGCAGCCGGTGCTGCAGCCGGGCAATTCCGTGGAGGTGAGCTGGCGGGCGAGGCTCGACGAGCATCTCGGCGAATTCCGCGTCGAGCCGCTGCAATTGCGCGCCGCGAGGCTGATCGAGACGGCGATTTCCGTCTACGGCATTCAGGCGCTTGGCGCACTCTTGCGGCTCCTGCCGGAGCGCGACCCGCATCCCCATCTCTACGAGGCGCTCGCCGTCATCGTCGATCACCTCCAGGACCCGGCAGACGCCGGCGAATTGTTCGTGCGCTTCGAACTCGCGGTGCTGAACGATCTCGGCTTCGGCCTGGATCTTTCCCGATGTGGGGCGACGGGTGCGCGCAGCGAACTTGTCTACGTATCGCCGAAATCGGGCCGCGCGATCTGCCGCGAAGCGGGTGCCCCTTACGCCGATCGCATGCTCGCCCTTCCGGATTTCCTTTCCGGAGGAAGCAGAGCTGCCGATCACGAAAGCCTCGCCGCTGCCTTCTGTCTCACCGCCTATTTCCTCAACCGCCATGTTTACGAGCCACGGGGCGTCGACGCCGCGTCGGCCCGTGACGGGTTCGTCCATGCGACGCTGAAGGCCATGAAGTCCGCATCGTCGGCGGCTTAACGGTTGTTTCAATCCCTGTGACGGGGCGCAGGAAGATGGGGAGGCGTGGGCGTTGCGATCGATTCCGCTTGCGGATATGCGACCTGTCTTCTCCCCTTCCTCATCTCTGTGCTTGTCACAGAGATGAGAGCAGCGCCGCGTCTGCGGCGCGGGGAAATCTTTTCAGCTCAATGACCTGGTCTGGCTGGATCCCTGTAACGAGCACAGGGACGACCGAGCAGAGGAAAGGGCACCGCTACACCGCGACCAACGAGGCTTGCCGGAGCGCGTGCGCCAGCGCCGCGCTCCGAACTCTGAGGCTTGGTTCAGCCGATCTTGCCGCCACCCTGCCTGGTCACGGCGACGACGGCCGGGCGCACCGGCATGTCGTCGCGGAAATCCGGCCAGCGCGTCGCCGGCTTTTCGTAGGTTGCGAGACCGGCATCGCCCGGATGCTGAACCGCGAGGAAGAAGGTGTCGCTCGTCGGGTTGAAGCTCGGGCCGCACATTTCGGCGCCGACCGGCACGCGGAAGAACAGCTTCGAGGTGCCGCGGCCTTCGCCTTCGGTCTCGACGGCCCAGACCCCGTCGGTGCGTCCCGTGTCCTTTTCGTTGTTGCCGTCGGTCGAGACCCAGAGACGGCCTTCGGCATCGATGGCGCAATTGTCCGGCATGCCGAACCAGCCGTTCCTGGTCGTCGCGGTGGAGAAGGAGGCACCGACCTCGGCGACGCTCGGATCGCCGCACTTCAGCAGTACGTCCCAGCGGGATTTCGTCGAGGCGAAGTCGCCGTCCGTTTCCGAAATCTCGACGATGTGGCCGAAGGCATTCTTGGCACGCGGATTGGCGGCGTCGATCTCGTCCTCCTTGCGCTTCGTGTTGTTGGTCAGCATGACATAGACCTTGCCGGTCTTCGGGTTGGGCTGGACGTCTTCCGGCCGGTCCATCTTGGTCGCGCCGAGCGCATCGGCGGCAAGACGGGTGTCGATCAGCACGTCGGCCTGGGAGGCGAAGCCGTTCTCGGCCGTCAGCGGACCTTCGCCATGGACGAGAGGCATCCAGGTGACCGTGCCGTCCTCGTCGAACTTGGCCACGTAGAGCGTGCCTTCATCGAAGAGATCCATATTCGCGGCGCGGTCGTCAGGGTTGTAAGTGCCTTTCGTCACGAACTTGTAGACATAGTCGTAACGCTCGTCGTCGCCGCTATAGAGGACGACCCGGCCGTCCCTGTTGACGATCGACTCGCAACCCTCGTGCTTGAAGCGTCCGATCGCGGTGCGCTTCTTCGGAACGGAGGTGGGGTCCAGCGGATCGACCTCGACCACCCAGCCGAAGCGGTTGGCTTCGTTCGGCTCCTTGGAAACGTCGAAGCGGTCGTAGAATTTCGACCATTCATACTGCCCGCCCGGCGTGCCGAGGCGTTTCATCTGCTTGAATTCCGGATGATCCTCGGCAAGCTCGCCGCCGAAATAGCCGTTGAAGTTTTCCTCGGCCATCATGTAGGTGCCCCAGGCGGTGACGCCGCCGGCACAATTGTTGATGGTGCCGAAGACCTTCCTGCCGGTCGGATCGGACGGGGTCTTGACCCGCTCGTGACCGGCCGCCGGGCCGGAAAGCTGCATTTCGGTAGTGGCCGTGATGCGGCGGTTGTACTTGCCGTCGAGGACAGGCTGCCACTTCCCGTCGACCTTGCGGATTTCGATGACCGTGCCGCCATGGGCAGCCATTTCGATATCGACCAGTTCCTTGGTGTATTCGCCGAGTAAGACCTTGTCCTCTTCCTTGCCGTCCTCCGTCACCTTTTCGACACGGGCGAAGTTCGGGAACATGATCTCGGCATTGGTATATTCGTGGTTGACGACCAGCAGGCCGTGGTCCGGATTGCCCTCGAGCGGAATGAAGCCGACATAGTCGTTGTTGTAGCCGAACTGCCGGCTCTGGGCGTCGGCGGTCTGCTTGAGCGGATCGAATTCCGGACTGTCGGCGAAGACCTTGTCGCCCCAGCGCAGCAGGATGTCGGCGTCGTAGCCCTCGGCAACATGGTGGGTCTCGTCTACGCCGGCTTCGATCTCCTTGAAGTCGAAGGGCGACGCTTCACCCTCAGCCCGGGCCTCGTCCGCCGTCAGCAGGGCAAGCGGGCTGACCGTCGTGGAGATGGCAGCAACGGCCAGAGAGCCGCCGATGAACGACCGGCGCGAGAAACGGCGGTTGATGATGTCGCCCATGGTGGGATTGGCGGAACAGTTCCGGCCGGCGTCTTCCAGTTCCTCTCTGCGCTCGGTCAGCGTCTTGAATTCGGTTTCATCCGTAGGTCCGAGATATTTGTCCATGGAAATTCTCCCCATTGAGACGATCGATGCGCCCGTTGATCTTCGGGCGTCCCGGTCCCGCTTTACCAGCGAGTTCATGACAGCTCTGCGACAATTGGATGAAGAGATTGCTGCAACGGGTCGCGATGCCGGAACGCTCCCACGGCTCCGTAAGCCCGCAGATGTCAGGCGCAGGATATTTTCAGCGGCCGTTTCGCGCTAACGTTGTCCGAATCGATCTGACCATGATGATGCCGGGGGACCTGATGCTCGAGGCCATAGCTCTTCTAGCCTTCGTGATGGCGCTCGCCGCTTTCCTCGGCGGCCGCAGGTCGGCCGAGCGCCTTGACCGCGAAATCGAGAGCCTTAAGGCGGAGATCGCGCGGCTCGCGAAAGAGGGTACGGGAGAGCCGGGGCCGGACCTGGAGACCGGCCGGCCGTCGGAGGCTGGCGT
Organism: Ensifer sp. D2-11; assembly: GCF_054161295.1. Lineage (NCBI taxonomy): Bacteria > Pseudomonadati > Pseudomonadota > Alphaproteobacteria > Hyphomicrobiales > Rhizobiaceae > Ensifer > Ensifer sp. D2-11. The sequence continues at coordinate 2,102,053 of NZ_CP096433.1, read as the reverse complement.
TCCATCCGTTGCCGGGACGGAGGCGACAGCCGACGGCCCATGGTCCCGGGCGCGGGAAGGCGCGGGGACCTCCCATGACGAATCCGCCGCCGGCCGCGAAAGTGGGGACGGGGCAATCGACGGCCCGGTAGCGCCCTCCGCAGCGGCAGCGCGGGCCGAAAGCCTCGAGAGCCGGATCGGCGGCCGATGGCCGGTCTGGGTCGGCGGGCTGGCACTGGCGCTGGGCGGCTATTTTCTCGTGCAGTATTCGATCGAGGCCGGGCTCTTGAGCCCGGCGGTCCGCCTGACGCTTGCCGCCATTTTCGGGCTTGCGCTTGGGGTGGCCGGAGAGGTGATCCGGCGGCGCGACGTGCCTGCCATCGCCGACCGGTTCCGCAATGCGATGATTCCCGGTGTGCTGACCGCCGCCGGTGCCGTCACGCTGTTTGGCGTCGTCTATGCGGCCTATGGTATTTACGATTTCATCGGCACCGGCGCGGCCTTCGTCCTGCTGGCGCTGGTTTCGCTTGCCACCGTCGGGCTCTCGCTGCTGCACGGGCAGGCGCTCGCCGGCCTCGGCCTTCTGGCGTCGCTCCTGACACCGCTCTTCGTCTCGAGCGGAGAGCCGCGTCCCTGGGTGCTGTTCGGCTTCCTCGCCGTCGCCTGGCTCGCCACGCTCGCCGCGTCGCGCCTGCGTCGATGGAGCGTGGTGCCGACGCTTGCCAATGCGGGCCTGGGGCTCTGGGGACTTGCCTATGTAGCGCTCGCGACGCCTTTCGAAGCGCCTCCGGTCACCTTCGCGCTCATCGTTATGATCGCGGGTGTCGCGCTGATCTGGCCCGGCCGGGCGGAGCGGACCGCGGAGCCGAGCGGGGCAACGCAAATCGGTGCTGCCAGTGAGCCGGGTGCGTGGGAGAGGCTCTTCACGCCGCCTCATCTTGCGATAAGCATATCGGCGGCGATCGTCGCGACCGTTCTCGCCCTTTTGTTCATCAGCCCGGCGGTCGATGCCGCGCGTTTCCCGGTGAGCGACTTCGTGGTGATCGTCGTCGCGCTGGCGGCGGCAGGCTCCCTGCGGCCGGCGGCGATCTATGCGGCACTGCTTGCCGCCTTCGGCGCCGTCGCCGGCACCTGGAGTCTGACCGCTCTCAGTGGTGTTCTTGCCTATCTCGATCCCTCATTCGCCGGTTCGCCGCCCGAGATCGTCGTCCCCGGCCGCACTGCCATGCTGACCGCGATGACCCTGTCGGCGCTCTTCATCCTCCTCGGGGGCTTTGTGCTTGCCCGGCGCCCGGCGGGGGACCGGCAATTCGCGGCCCTTTGGGCCGGCATCGCCGCCGTGGTGCCGAATGCGCTTCTGGCCATGTCGTTCGTGATGACAGGCAGTTTCGCCTTCGACCTACCGCATGGGCTTGCCGCCTTTGCCGGCGGCATCTTTCTTCTCGGCCTTGTGGAATGGCTCTATCGCCGGAGCGCCGGGGCAGGGGATGCCGATGTCGATGGGGGGCTGCCGGCACTCGGCTCCTTCGGCCTCTTCGTCATCGGCCTTCACGCCTGGACCGACGGTCTGGTGACCACCCTGGCGATCGCGCTGCTCGGGGCCGGATACAGCTTTGCGACGCGCCTGCGTTCATGGCCGGTTCTCCCCTGGGTGACGGTCGCAGGTGCGGTCGTCATTCTCGCCCGAATTGCCTGGGAGCCGACGATCGTCGGGCCGGGCAATCTCGGAACGACGCCGGTGTTCAACGCGCTGCTCCCGGGTTACGGCATCCCGGCACTGTTGCTCGTCGCCTCGGCCTATCTTCTACGGGCCTGGCCGGACCTGCGTGTGCGCAACCTGCTGCAGGCGCTCGCAAGCCTCTTCGTCCTGTTGACCCTTGCAATCCTCGTACGTCATGCAATGAACCGCGGCGTGCTCGACAGCTCCGTCCCGACACTTGGCGAACAGGCGATCTATACGCTCCTCGCCATCGGCGCGTCGGGAATATTCATGACGCTCGACGGAAGATCGCCGAGCCCGGTGTTCCGTTACGGAGGCATGGCGCTCGGCGTTTTGTCCATGCTCTCCGTCCTTGGGGCGCACCTTGTCGGCCTCAACCCCTATTTCAGCGGAGAACTGCTTGGAAGCGTACCCTTCTTCGATCTGCTCTTCATCGGCTATCTGCTGCCCGCCATCGGCTATTTCGGGCTTGCCTGGTATGCGCGCGGCAGACGTCCGCTGCCCTATGTCGTGGCGCTCGCCGTCAGCGGCGCCATCCTTGCTTTCGCCTGGGCAACCTTAAGCGTTCGCCGCTTCTGGCAGGGCCAGAACGTCGCCGACTGGAAGGGGTTCCTGCAAGGTGAAACCTACACCTATTCGGTCGTGTGGCTCGTACTCGGCGTGCTGCTGCTCGTGGCCGGCTCGCGTCTCGACGCAAAGAGCATCCGGATTGCTTCAGCCGTTCTCGTCTTCGTCGCGGTGCTCAAGGTCTTCCTGGTCGACATGTCCAATCTCGAAGGCTTCCTGCGGGCGCTGTCCTTCATCGGCCTTGGGGCCGTGCTGATCGGCATCGGGCTCTTCTACCAGAAGATATTGTCGGGCAGCGCCGGCGACGCGGGTGAAGGGGCCCGCCGCGCATGACCCGGCTTTCCGGGCTGGCAGCCGCATTCGCTCCTCACGCCGAACTCGCCGGCGAACTCCTTCCGCATGCCTTTGCCGCCGATGACGGCTCGCACGATGCGTCACACCTCATCCGCGTCTGGAAGAACGCTCTTCGCATCCAGGCGGAGGAGGGCGGCGACACGCGCCGGCTCGCCGCTGCCGTGCTGCTGCATGACTGCGTTTCCGTCGAAAAGAATTCGCCGTTGCGGGCGGAAGCGTCGCGGCTGGCGGCCGAAAAGGCGTCGGCGATCCTCAATGGCCTCGGCTGGAGCGCGGCCGATATTTCATCCGTCGCGCACGCCATTCTGACCCACAGCTTTTCGGCCAATCTCGCGCCGGAAACGCTGGAGGCCAGAATTCTCCAGGACGCGGATCGCCTCGATGCGATCGGCATGGTCGGCGCCGCGCGTTGCTTCTACATCGCCGGGCGCATGAGCAGCGCCCTCTACGATCCGCTCGACCCGCTGGCAGAAAGCCGGGCGCTCGACGACAAGGCTTTCGCAATCGACCATTTCGAGACGAAGCTTTTTCGCCTCGCCGACGGTTTTCAGACTGCCGCGGGGCGGCGGCTCGCCCTTGAACGGCAGGCGCGGCTCCGCAGCGTGCTTGCCATGCTGCTGGACGAAATCTAAAAGCTTCAATCGGTTGGCGCCGACTGGTGAATCAGATTGGGAGCGGCCGGAATCATTTTCTGAACTCGGAAGATCGCCATGCACGTGACCGGCCTCAACATCCATCCCCTGAAGAGCGGCCGCGCGGTGCCGCAGACGGCCGTGACGGTCAATCTCGACGGGCTGGCCGGCGACCGGCGCTTCATGCTGGTTGCACCCGATGGGCACTTCATCACTCAACGCGATTTGCAGGCGCTGGCGCGGGTCGAGGCGGAACATGTCGATGGCGGCGTGCACCTCAGGATGAACGGCGAGGAGCTCTCCGTTCGCTTCGACCCGGATGACCGCCTCGATGTCCGGGTCTGGTCGAGCGACGTCAATGCGGCGGTCGCCGGAGGTGCTGCAAACGACGTGCTGTCCGGCTGGTTCGGCCGCCCGGTCAAGCTCGTCCACATGGACGCTGAGGCCGAGCGCTTCGTCGGCGCGGAATGGGCAGGAGCGGCAGCCCCCGTCGCATTCGCCGACGGCTTTCCGATTCTCGTCACGACGACGGGCTCGCTCGCCGATCTCAACCGCACGCTGGCCGAGAAGGGGCAGGAACCGGTCGGCATGGAGCGCTTCCGCACCAATATCCTTATCGATTGCGATGAGCCTTGGGCTGAAGATCTTTGGGAGAGCATCGTGATCGCCGGCATCGCCTTCGATCTCGTCAAGCCCTGTGCCCGTTGCATCATGACCACGCAGGATCAGACGACCGGCGAGCGCATCGGCGGCAACCCGATCCAGGGTCTTTCGGAAAAGCGCATGTCTGCCGACCGGCGCGTTCCCGGCGTGCTCTTCGGCTGGAACGCCGTGCCTAGAGGCGAGGGTATCCTGAGGCTCGGCGACGCGATCGAGGTCGTGCGCCGTCGCGATGAGCGTTGGCCGATGAAGGTGCGCTCCGCCGGCTGAGACGCATCCGCAGGAACCTGCGCTTGCGGCCGGCGCATCAATTCCTGTGATCGCATCGTCAATTTAATTGGCTTCCCCCAAGGCGGGCGCCGCCATAGGATGGCCCCTCATCATCAGGAGCTTGCCCATGTCCGCTGTTTCTTCTGCAGTCAGCCGCCCGGTCGAGCGCAGCGGCCTGCCGTGGCTCATCATCATCGCCGGCTCCATCATCGCCATGTTGACCTTCGGTCCGCGCTCCGCGATGGGGTTCTTCCAGCTGCCGATGCTTGCCGAGAAGGGTTGGGACCGGACGACCTTCGGCCTGGCAATGGCGTTTCAAAATCTCTGTTGGGGCCTCGGCCAACCGTTCTTCGGCGCGATTGCCGACAAGTTCGGCACCTGGCGCGTGCTCGCGCTCTCCGGCCTCGTCTACGCCGCGGGCCTGATCCTGATGGCCTTCGCGGATGCGCCGATCTGGCTGCACATCGGCGGTGGCGTCCTGGTCGGTCTGGGGGTTGCATCGGGTTCCTTCGGCATCGTGCTTTCCGCCTTTGCCCGCAACGTCGCGCCCGAGCAGCGCTCGCTCGCCTTCGGCATAGGCACCGCCGCCGGCTCGGCCGGCATGTTCCTCTTCGCGCCGCTGAGCCAGGGCCTCATCTCCGCCTATGGCTGGTCCGACAGTCTCGTCTATCTCGGCCTCCTGATGCTGCTCGTTCCGCTCTTTGCGATTCCGCTGCGCGGCAATGCCTCTTCCGGGCGCCAGTCGGAGGCATTGTTCAAGCAGACAGTCGGGGAAGCGCTCAAGGAAGCACTCGGGCACAAGAGCTATCTTCTGCTCGTCTCGGGTTTCTTCGTCTGCGGCTATCAGGTCGCTTTCATCACCGCGCATTTTCCGGCCTATATCGGCGATATCGGAATCGACGCCCGCTATGCGGTGATCGCGCTGGCATTGATCGGCTTCTTCAACATCATCGGCTCGTTCTCGGCCGGCATCATCGGCCAGCGTTATTCGAAACCCTATTTCCTGGCGCTGATCTATCTGGCCCGTTCATTCGTCGTCTCGGCCTTCCTGCTGCTGCCGCAAACGCCTACATCGGTCATCGTCTTCGCGGTCGTCATGGGCCTCCTGTGGCTCTCGACGGTGCCGCCGACCAACGGGCTGGTGGCGATCATGTTCGGAACGCGGCATCTCGGCCTGCTCGGCGGCATCGTGTTCCTGTCGCACCAGATCGGTTCATTTCTCGGCGTATGGATGGGTGGCTATCTCTATGACCATTTCGGCTCCTACGATCCGGTCTGGTGGGTGGGCGTTGCCCTCGGGGTGTTCGCGGCCATCGTGCACTGGCCGATCGAAGAGCGTGCCGTCGCCCGTCCGGCAATTGCCTGATCGACAAAATGTTGTGATGCGCCCGCGATATGCGGGCGCATCGTTTCCGTCCTGCGCGCTTGAAATCTGTCACAAAACTTTCTAAATCAGTTCCGGCGGCTCAGCCGCTTTTGTTTTGACCCAATTATGCTCAGATTGAGCATAATTGGAATTTGCCGGAAACGGCGGGAGAGGAGAGCCCGATGACCACTCTTGACCTTCGCAAGGAAGCGGCGCCCGCTCCGGCCTTCGTGAGCGCTGCGGCACGCTTCGGCGTCATCGAGAAACCGGATCTTGCCTTTACCCCGGCTGTCGCGCGCGAGACCGAGCACCTTTACGAAAAGGTAAAGGACTTCATTCCTGCGTTCGAGTGGGCGGCTTATGCGCCTTACGTCCATGCGATCAACCGGCTGAAGCAGGAACGTAACGCGGTCATCCTGGCCCACAATTATCAGACGCCGGACATCTTTCACTGCGTGGCGGACATCGTCGGCGATTCGCTCCAGCTTGCGCGCGACGCCACCAAGGTCGACGCGGAGATCATCATCCAGTGCGGCGTGCACTTCATGGCCGAGACCTCAAAGTTGCTCAATCCGGAAAAAACGGTGCTCATTCCGGATGCGAAAGCAGGTTGCTCGCTTTCGGAGTCGATCACCGGAGCGGATGTGCGGCTCCTCAGGGAACGCTATCCGGGCGTGCCGGTCGTCACCTATGTCAACACCTCGGCCGACGTGAAGGCGGAGACCGACATCTGCTGCACGTCCTCCAACGTGCTGGCAGTGGTCGAAAGCCTCGAGTCCGACGCCGTGCTCTGCATCCCGGACGAGTATCTGGCGATGAACGTGGCGCGTCAGACGAACAAGAAGATCCTGACCTGGAAAGGTCATTGCGAGGTGCACGAGCGGTTCACGGCAGCCGAACTCCTGGCTTACAAAGAAGCCAATCCCGGCATCGAGATCGTCGGCCATCCGGAATGCCACCCCGACGTCATCGCCGTCTGCGATTTCTCCGGTTCGACCTCGGGCATGATCAATTACGTCAAGGACAAGCGGCCGCAGCGGGTGCTGCTGGTAACGGAATGCTCGATGGCGTCGAATATCCAGGCGGAGGTCAAGGGCGTCGATTTCGTCAAGCCGTGCAACCTGTGTCCGCACATGAAGCGCATCACGCTGCCGAAGATCCTCGACAGCCTGCTTAACATGACGGAAGAGGTTCTGGTCGATCCGGCGATCGCCGACCGCGCGCGGCTGGCGGTCGAGCGCATGGTGAACCTCAAGCAGTGATCAATGCCGGGACAAACCCGTGCAGGCCCGTGGAGGAGTTATCGAGCCATGCTGACCGACCATTTCCGCCCGCAGTCCTTCAACGGGATCGATGACATCGTCATCGTCGGCGGTGGCCTTGCCGGGCTTTTCTGCGCGCTGAAACTGGCGCCGCGTCCCGTCACGATCCTTGCCGCCGCGCCGATCGGCTACGGCGCCTCCTCGGCCTGGGCGCAAGGCGGGATCGCCGCGGCGATGAGCAAGGGCGATACATTCGAGAAGCATGTCGCAGACACCGTCGCGGCCGGTGCCGGTATCGTCGACGAGAAGATGACGCGCATGATGGTCGCAGAGGGCCCGGCCCGCATCCACGACCTGCTCGAATTCGGGGTTCCCTTCGACCGCGACCTTGAGGGAAAGCTCCTGCTTTCGCGGGAAGCCGCGCATTCCGAGCGGCGCATCGTCCGCGTCAAGGGCGACATGGCCGGCAAGTCGATCATGGAGGCGCTGATTGCCGCGGTGCGCAATACCCCGTCGATCCGGGTGATCGAGGGCTATGTGGTCGAGGAACTGGTGCGCGAGGGCCGGTTCATCTCCGGCGTGATCGCGCGGCCGGATGCCGGCCAGTCGAAGAGCCGCGTTTCCTTCCCGGCGCGCGCCGTCGTTCTTTGCTCGGGCGGCGTCGGCCATCTCTATGCCGTCACCACCAATCCATGGGAAGCATGCGGCCAGGGCGTCGGCATGGCGGCGCGGGCGGGCGCCATCATTGCCGATCCCGAGTTCGTCCAGTTTCATCCGACCGCGATAGACATCGGCAAGGACCCGGCGCCGCTTGCGACCGAGGCGTTGCGCGGCGATGGCGCCACCCTGATCAACTCGGAAGGCCGCCGTTTCATGCTCGACATCCATCCCGATGGAGAGCTCGCGCCGCGCGATATCGTTTCGCGTGGCGTCTTTGCGGAGGTTCAAGCCGGACGCGGCGCCTTCCTCGATTGCACAAAGGCCGTCGGCAGGCATTTCCCCGAGATGTTCCCGACCGTCTACGCCTCGTGCATGGCAGCGGGCATCGATCCGGTGAGGCAGCCGATCCCCGTCACGCCTGCCGTGCACTACCACATGGGCGGCGTGCTGACGGACGGGGAAGGGCGGACCTCCATCGACGGCCTTTGGGCGGCGGGCGAAGTGACATCGACCGGCGTTCACGGCGCGAACCGCCTTGCCTCGAATTCGCTGCTGGAGGCGGTCGTCTTCGCGGCGCGCATCGCGGAAAATATCAAGGGCAGCTTGCCGGCCCCGAAGCTGACTGCCTGGGGCGACAATGCCGGCGAGAACGACGATCCCGTGACGGTCGAGGACAGCCCGCCTTTCAAGGTGCTGCGGCAATTGATGAGCGACTGCGTCGGGGTCGTGCGTACGCGCGAAAGCCTGACCCGCGCGATCCGGGGGATTGCGGAACTCGAGCGTACCAACAAGCGCCTGCGCTTCGCCAATATCGCTACCACGGCCAAGCTCATCGCGATCGCCGCGCTGCAGCGGACGGAAAGCCGCGGCGGTCATTTTCGGGCCGATTGCCCGGACGAACGGCCGGAATGGCGGCGCCGGACCTACCTGACGCTCGCCCAGGCGGAGCGTCTGGCCGCGGAAGTGGCCGAGAGCGAACCGGCATGACGGCGGCAAACGCAAGATTAGAAGCTACTCCAATCGCAGGAACGACATAATGATCGCCCTTCGCCCGGAACTGCCCGCTCTCATGGTCGAGGAGCAGGTGAAAGCGGCTCTTCTGGAAGACCTCGGCAGGGCCGGTGACATCACCACCCTCTCGACGATCGGGCCGGACCGGACGGCCGCGGCGAATATGAGTGTGCGCGAAGCGGGCGTGGTTGCCGGGCTGGAACTGGCGCGAGCCGCATTCCGCCTGATCGACCCGTCGATCCGCTTCGAAGCGCTCGCTGCGGACGGCGACCGGGTGGTGCCGGGTACGGCGCTTGCGCGAATTTCCGGCCGCGCCCGAGGGCTTCTTTCGGCCGAGCGGGTGGCGCTCAACTTTCTCATGCATCTCTCGGGGATTGCGACCTACACGGCGACGTTCGCCGATGAGATCGCCCATACGGGCGCCAAGGTCTGCTGCACGCGCAAGACGATCCCCGGCCTTCGCGCTCTCGAAAAATACGCCGTCCGCCTCGGCGGCGGCTCCAATCATCGTTACGGCCTCGATGACGCGGTGCTGATCAAGGATAACCACATCGCCGTTTCCGGCGGTGTTGCCGGCGCCGTCCGGGCCGCGCGGGCCTATTGCGGCCATCTCGTCAAGGTCGAGGTTGAAGTCGACGGCCTCGCCCAGTTGCGCGAGGCGCTGACCGCCTCGCCGGACGTGGTCCTGCTCGACAATATGGGGCCGGAACTGCTCAGCGAGGCCGTCGCGATCAACGCGGCACATTGGGGACTGTCCGCCGCTTCCTATCCCGGCGACCTGCGCCGCACCAGGCTGGAGGCGTCGGGAAACGTGAGGATCGAAACCATTCGCGCAATCGCCGAAACGGGCGTCGACTACATCTCGACATCGAAGATCACGATGGCGGCACCGACGCTCGACATCGGTCTGGACGTGTCGATTTAGCCCAATTCGCCGGATTGCCTGCAACTCAGCCGCGTTTTTGCGGAACGACCCCGGCAGCCGCGCGTTGTCTCCTATCCACCCGCGAGTGAGAGGGAGAACTCCGATGATGAGAACGATGATTGCGATCGCCTGTGCGGCAGGAATGGCGGGTGCCGCTTCGGCACAACAATCCTCGCAGACGGCGACGGCCGAGTTCGTGGGCAAGGACGGCACGGACATCGGGCGGGCCACTTTGACGGCAGGCGGCAAGGGCGTGCTGATCGAGATGGAGATAAGCGGCCTGCCGAAGGATACCTGGGTGGCTTTTCACGCTCACGAAATGGGGCGCTGCGATCCCAAGGACGGGTTCGAGTCGGCGGGAAAGCATTTTGCCGGCGAAGATGAGAATGCCGAGCACGGCTTCCTCGCTTCCAATGGCCCGCATGCCGGCGACATGCCGAACCAGTATGTCGGTGCCGATGGAACCTTGCGCGCCCAGGTCTTCAACAGCTTCGTGTCCCTCGACGACAGGGCTACCGCCCTTCGCGGCCGGGCCCTGGTGATCCATGTGCATTCGGACGACAATCGCAGCCAGCCCTCCGGCGATGCCGGCGACCGGCTGGCCTGCGCGGTGGTGAAGTAGTGCATGTCGCCAGTACGTTTCTGTGCGCGTCCGAGCCACCTTGGGGGCCGCACGAACGAGGAACGTATTGGCGGGCTGTTTCGGGTAAGCAGGCCAGCTGGCTTGGCTGGCGTTGCGCCGCAACGAACCCAAAACATTTCGTCCCAACTGTCGCTGCCAAGTCATTGCCGCCAACCACACGCTAAAACGCGGCAAAGCAAAAACCTCGCCGCGTTTCCGTTCTGTCATTATCGAAGGTTAGCGGCCGCCAAACCCTCCAGCTCCAGGGCCGGGAGAGCCGCCGCCACCATAGTCTCCCATGGGGTTATAGCCGCGGTAATCTGGCGCTCCGTTGCCAACGGAGCTCCCTACGGCGTAACCAGCTAGCCCACCTATTACGCCGCCGACACGGCTGCCCATCGGTCCACCATAAGCGGAGCCGATCGTTCCTCCAACAACTACCCCTATTGCACTACCAACACGCCCCGCACTGGGATTGTTGTTGCCTGACCCGCCTGACCCACCTGAACTTCCCATCGCAGTTCTCCAATCCAGTAACGTTTCTACCTCTGATAGGTCGAAATCCATTCAAACGTTAGCAAAATGCAGTACGACCAAATAAATCACGTAGTTGATTATGGCATAGATGAGAAGGGTAACCCACTTTGGCGGAGATAACCCTGCAATTTTTATAATATAATCCACGATTGTCATCGACAAAAACACAATAATGGCGGCAATTATAGGGTATAAACTCATCTAGATCCCCGATAGCAGAGCTATAGAGTCGCCTATCTCAGCATAAAGACGCTGATGGTCACTAAACAATATATTGCACTTTTTGGTTGCGGAGTCAAATTGATTCTGGTATCAGGGATAATTGCGGGAGACTATCTTCGAGTGTGGTGGGGGATACTTACGAAGTGGTGGATAATCTCCGATTAGCACCTCTTTCGTGGTTCACGCGCACCACATTTTTCTACACACCATTGATGATCGAACTCATGATCGTAGCGATTGTGATGCGGTTGCTTGGCTTGGTACAGCCTTTTGTCTTTCAGGCTGTCATTGATCGGGTCCTGCCGTTCCAGCGGGAAGCAACACTGCTGCTGATCGTAGTTGTTCTCGGCGTTACCGCGATCTTGTCCGCTATTCTGGACGCGCTGGCGGCCTATCTCGGAAACCACATGGGCAATCGGCTGACGTTGGATCTCGCCGGCCGAATCTTCCGGCATGTCCTTCATCTGCCGTTGAGGCAACTTCAATGTTGGCGGGTGGGGGAAACGCTAACCCGCATTTCCGAAATCGACACGGTCAAAGCATTCCTAACAGGAACCGTTTCCAGCATTTTGGTCGATTTGCTGTTCGCGATTATCTACGTCGCTGCTCTGATAACCATCAGCCCTATGCTGACGCTTATCGTTTTGATCGTTCTGCCTCTGCAAGTAATCGCGTTCGGTGTCATTGGGCCGCTGACACGACGACGCATGCAGAGGGCTTTTTTGGACTATTCCAGGCACCAGTCTCGTCTCGTGGAGACGTTGGCTAACGTAGTCACCGTCAAGGCGCTTGGATGCGAGGCGGTACAATCGGAGCGGCTTAACCGTACATTGGCAGATAGTCTCCTTGCCGGTTTTGAAGTAACCAAGCTCCATATTGTCAATGGCTTTACCGGCGGACTTTTAGGCAACGTTTCGGTTATATCGATCGTCTTTTTCGGATCTCATCTCGTCTTGCGAAATGAGATCACGCTCGGGCAGCTGATTGCATTTCACCTGCTGGCCGACAAGGTGGCTGGGCCGATCCTCTCCCTGTCGGCAGTGTGGGAACAATGGCAGGCACTTCGGATCGCTCGGCTGAGGTTAGGCGATTTATTGAATGCCGCAGCAGAAACCGATATTTCCAAGCCGCCGCTCCCCGTGTCCGGCCGGCTGAGTCTCCACTTGGAGGCCGTATCGTTTTGCTATCTACCCGAGCAACCTGTTATCCTTGACCTCACTCTGGAGATATCCCCGGACCGCCCAACGGTGATTACCGGCCCATCGGGCTGTGGCAAGTCTACTCTCGCCAAGCTTATCAGCGGCATTTACAGGCCGGATTGCGGAGTGGTTGAGGCGAACGGACATAAACTCACTGACTACGATGAACGCAGCGTGCGGCAAGCGATTGCGTATCTTCCGCAGGAGCCGGAACTATTTTCGGGTTCCGTTCAGGACAACATTCTCTTGGGCAACGCCGCCGCAACGGATCAGGAAATCCGTTCGGCTTTGGTCGAAAGCGGTTGCGATTTGTTTATTGGGGAGCTGCCAAATGGCATACTCACGGACGTTGGCGAACGTGGCGCTTACCTTTCTGGTGGTCAGCGCCAGCGCATTGCACTTGCACGGGCCCTTGTGTCGCCATCCCGTGCACTGATCCTCGACGAACCCACCAGCGCGCTTGATTCCGCATCTGCTGACATCGTCATTGCTGCGATTAAGCGGCACGCCGTCAAGAGCACCGTGATTATTGTCACTCACAATCCCGAGCTGTTTGGCAGTGACGTGAACATGGTCAACATTGCTCAATTGCAGCGCCCCAGCGATAGTTCCAGGCAGACTTAGTATGAAGGAAGCCGTCATCGAGAGGCCAGACTCGCCAACCGTGCGCTTAACCACTTGGGTTCTGATTTCGGGTCTGGTCGCGATTTTCGTTGGAGGCTATTGGCTCAAGATCGAAATAGTGGCCCGAGGTCAAGGCAAGGTTATTCCAGTCAGCAGGGTTCAGCTCGTTCAGCCACAGACCAACGGGAGGATCATACGCATCCTGGTCACAGAGGGGCAGCCGGTGAAGGCTGGTGACTTGTTAGTCGGCATGGATACCGTCTCGGTTGAGAGCCAGATCAAGCTCAGGCTGACCGAGGTTCGTCGCCAACGTCGCGGGGCGACGGTTGCCCGAGTAATCATTGCGGCGCTGACAAATGTTGCAGTCGCAAACGATGATGTGCTTGCGGCAGGCAGAGCTGCCTTCGAAAGGGAGCGGCATGACCTGGAGGTTATCGACGGAGCGGAGGCACTTATAGAGGCTGTGCTAACGTCTCTTCGAGATCAGGTTGCGCGGATCAATGCGCAACTTGATCGTGTCGAACAATCGCGAATAACCCAGCAGGCGCGACTGCAGAAAGCTCGGTCTGATCTGGATATTTCCTCCAGGAAATTTTTGTCAGCCGGCAAGTTGAAGGACAAGGGAGCCATCAGCGAAGTAGACTACTTCGAGCGATTGCGTGAGCAAAGAGCACGCGAACTGGAGGTGCTCATCTCCGAGAGCGAATTGAATATCCTTGCAGCGGAAGCGAACGCGTTGGCTAGACAGCGGCAGAGCATCATTTCGACCGCAGTCGAGAACTATCAGAAACAACTGAACGAGGCGAGCACGTCCCTTGCAGGGCTGGAAGCGGAACTGAGCGCGGCTAGGAACCAACTGGCCTTGCTCGCGATTCGCGCACCAGCAGGTGGCAAGGTCGAGAACCTCACGGTATTTACCATCGGCGGTTTCGTGGAAGCAGGTTCAACACTCATGTCCATCGTACCTTCCGGCGATGGCATGGAGATTGAAGCTTTCTTCGACAACCGTGACATCGGCTTTCTTGAAAAAGGGCAAGAGGCATTTGTGAAGTTTGACGCCTTTCCGGCCGAACGTTTCGGTATTGTTCGCGGTCGGGTGACTAGAGTTGGTGCGGATGCGCGCGGCGACATCGTCCCAGGGAAATGGGTCTACGCAATCCACCTTGTACTCGACCAAGAGACAATTGGGATAGGCGGGCGCGACATAGGGTTCTCGCCCGGCATGACTGCGACGATCGATGTGATAACGGGTGAACGGCGGCTCATTAGTTACTTCTTCGAGCCAATAATCAAGGCAATTCAAGACGGATTAGGGGAACGTTGACGGAGAAGACAAAGGAGGTTCGCCTAGATTTTTTTGAAGCGCTCGGAATGGTCACTGCGCTCATGATGGATTGCGACTACAAACACTGGTTCGTTGCGGACATAAGTCGTAACATCATACCTGCGCTTCAAGCCGGTCAGTGCAAAGTGTACTTCGACGAAGAAGGGCGACCGAACGCATTCGTTACCTGGGCACTTGTTGACAACGACGACCATGAAGCACTGCTCCGCGAAGGATGCAATCCCCCACCGGGCAAGTGGGCTTCGGGGAACCATCTCTGGTTCATCGATATCGTCGCTCCCGTCGGGAATATACTTCCGCGGATCAAGCGGGATCTCCATCAAAACTATTTCGCCGATCACAACAAGGCTTATGCGATCAGGAGAAAAGCTGACGGTGCCATTAGAGCGGTATGTATTTAAGCCCGTTCATATCCCGCCTCTTTGAAGTAGGCTGCGCATTCCTGTGGGGTGACGGCTTGGAGAATGTGGCGCAGTTCGTCATGGATTGCATCGCGTGATCTGGCCTGTGCCTCACGCAACCAGTGCTTGATTTTGGCGAAGAGCTTTTCGATCGGATTGAGATCGGGGGAATATTTCGGCAGAAAGAACAGGCGGGCGCCGGCCTTACGGATGGCGGCGCGGATCTCCTGACCCTTATGGGAGCCGAGATTGTCCAGGATGACGATGTCGCCGGCTTTGAGTTCCGGCACCAGAACTTGCTGGACATAGATGCGGAAGCGTTCGCCATTGATCGGGCCATCGAGGATAAAGGGAGCGCTGACGCGGTCGGCCCTGAGTGCGGCGACAAAGGTCATGGTGTTCCAATGGCCGAAGGGGGCGTAGCCCACCAGTCGTTCGCCGCGAGGCGCCCAGCCCCGCAGCGGCGCCATGTTCGTCTTCGTCCAGGTCTCATCGATGAAAACGAGGCGGGCGGGATCAATTCCGGGGCAGTGCTTCAGCCATCGTGCCCGGTGGCGGGCGACGTCGGGCCGCTCCCGTTCGCTGGCGACCAGCGTCTTTTTTTATAACTCAACCCCTCTTCGTGCACGAAGGTCCAGACGGCGCGATAATCCACCTTCAGGCCGCGCTCGCTCAACTCGGCGACAAGTCCGTGCAGCGTGAAGTCGCGCTCGCGGCAGCGGCAAAGCAGCCAAGCCCGGTGCGGACCGGAAAGCTTGCGGGGCTTGTGCCCACCCATCTGGCCGGGTGCGGCGCTGCCCGTCTCGCGAAACCGCCGCACCCAATCGATCGCGGTGCTGATGCCGATGCCGAAGCGCTTGGCCGCTGCCCGGCACGATAGGCCCTCGCCCGTCACCGCATCGACAACGCGTTCCCGAAGATCATTCGAAAAAGGTCTCGCCATAAAGGCCGGCCTCCTTCACCGGCCTGAATGGTGAATCTGATTTGCGCAGAAAAAGGAATCCCCTTTCCGATTCCGCCTAAATGCATCCCGCTCTAGACGAGTGCAGGTTTGGAAAAACCCTTTGGTTACCCGACCAACCCGCTCTTTCCGCATTGGAGCCGATATCGAAACTCATGATGATTGAGCCAATCCGCGAATGAGCAGCATAGCGGCGTAAGAGAAGCAGCCATTACCAAGTGCCGCTGCTCTCGCTTACGGCTACGCCACTTATAGCGGCAGTTGATGCCGTCGACGGTAAGCCCGCGCTGCAGACCCGTCACAACTGCCGTTTGCGCGTATGCCAGCGACGCGGCAGCGTCAGCGCCCGCCGACCTTGAGGCCGGGCGCGGGCCGCTCGTCAAGGATCTGGCGGCGGAAGCGGAAGAGTGCGGCCGGACGGCCCCCGGTCGATGCCAGGGTCTCCCCCGTCGGCTCGACGAGCTCCGCTCCTTCGACGAGGCGGCGGAAGTTCTGCTTGTGAAGATGGCGCCCTGAGATTGCCTCGACGGTTGCCTGCAGGTCGGTGAGGGTGAACGCCGGCGGCATCAGCTCGAAGACCACCGGCCGGTATTTGAGCTTGCCGCGCAGTCTCGCGACGGCGGTAGCGACGATCCGGCGGTGGTCGTGGCGCATCGCCAGCCCTGCCGCCGGGCTCTCCGGATCGCGGCAATGGCCGTCGATCACGGCCTCGCGCACCAGTCCCGCCTCATAGAGCAATTCGTAGCGCTCCAGCACGCGTTCTTCGTCCCAGGGAAAGTCGTCAAGGCCGAAGGCGAGGCGTATCCGTGAACGACGCTGTGCCGAGGCCGACTTTTCGTCTCCGGACTCCCAGCGGGCAAGCGCGGGCAGGATGCTCTGGTCGAGTATCGCGGGGCGTCCGAGACGCCAGTCTTCCCAGGGCAGATAGCCGTACCAGTCGCGCCAATGGGCGCCCGCTTCGGCCAGCCTCTCGTTGTTCTCGGCGTCGGTGCGCGTCAGCGCCAGATAGCCGACGGACACCATGTGCTTGCCTTCCTCGCCGGGCAGACGCTGGCGCCCACGGTCGCCGAAGGTGTAGAGCTGCTCGATATAGCCGAGCTTGAGCGCCGTACGCTTCTCGACGCGCGCCCGCAGGCTCGCCTCGAAAGTACGGTGGCGGGCCGGATCGAAGGGGCCGAAGGGCAGGCTGTCGCGAGCGTCGCCGTCCGCCTCGCTGACGGCGAGGATGCGCGGGCTGCGGCTGACGACCGCGACGATCACGGCATTGAGCCCGATCTCGACCGTGATCGGCTGCGCTTCACCCGGCATGTTGCACGTCTTGCAGGGGCAGGACGAAAGGCGCATTGCCGTCGGCATCCGCGCCGCGGCCGATGGCTCGCACCGCGGCGACGAGCGCACCCTTGCGCGACAACGCCCGGTCGCCGATTTCCACGAGCCGCGCATTCGGCGTCGCAAAGGGCGAGGCGGCGCGGAGGCGCTTGGCGAGCGCGTGGTCGTCCTGGTCCGGTTCGACGGCGAGTGCGGCGATCAGCGCGGCCGCAGGCGAGCGGGAGACGCCCATCCAGCAATGTATGAGCATCGGCCGCGTCCGGTCCCATTTGCGGGCGAAATCGATGATCCGATGAACGTGTTCTTCCTGCGGCGCAATCAGGCCGCCCGTACCGGCGAAGCTGATGTCGTTGACGCCGATCGTCAGATGCTTCGCATGGTCGATGACGGCCGGGCGATGAAAATTCTGGCCCTTCGCAAGCAGGCTCAGCATTTCGCGGCAGCCGTGCCGGACGGCCATTTCCGCGATGCGCTGAAGCGGCGAGACGACGATTGCCGTCATGGTCACGCCTCCTGCCTCGCCTTGGCGCGTTCGGACTCCAACGCATTGAAGCGCGTGGCGAAGAGGCGCTGCGCCTCGACCGCGGGCAGGGGATCGATCAGCAACATCTCGCGGGTGATGCCGCGCGGCTGGCCGAAGAACTTGCGGGCCTCCTCTGCGGAAAAGCCGGCAAGTTCCGTCGCTTCGAAATAGGCGGCGATACGGTCGGCCTTCTTGATCCGCTCCTTGAGTTCCCTGGGCGTGTGTGCCGGAAGCCCGAAGCGCAGGTGGACAGCATTCTCCAGGCGCTTCTCCACGGTCTTGTAGCCGCCGCCGACGACGGCCTTGAACGGCGAGATCATGTCGCCGATGACGTATTCCGGCGCGTCGTGAAGCAGGGCCATCAGGCAATCCTGGGCGTCGCAGCGATTGGTGCGACGGAAAATCTCCTCGACAACGAGACTGTGCTGGGCAACGGAGAAGGCGTGGTCGCCGGAAGTCTGCCCGTTCCAACGCGCCACGCGGGCAAGTCCGTGGGCGATGTCGGAAAGCTCGACGTCGAGCGGTGAGGGGTCGAGAAGATCGAGCCGCCGCCCGGAAAGCATACGCTGCCACGCACGCGCACTCATCATGCGCTCGCCTCTCCTGCCTCGCTCGAAAAGGCAAGCCCCGTCCAGGCGGGCAGCGTCAGGGTAAGGCGCACGTCGCCTGCAAGAATGGCCTCACTCTTGGCGATCGCTTCGCCCGCCTTGTCGATCCTGACGATTGCCAGGCCGTCCCGATCCAGGACGGTGCCGAGAGAACCGATCGGCCGCCCGTCGACGGAAATGTTCGTTCCGCTCGGCGGCAGCGTCGCCGCGCCGGCGACGATGACGAGGCGGCGTCTCGCGGTGCCGCGGTGCTGCATTCGCGAAACGACCTCCTGCCCGACATAGCAGCCCTTGCGGAAGGATAGGCCGCCGTTCAGGTCCATGAGCACGTCATGCGGAAAGGCGTCCTGCAGGTCGTAGTCGCGGCCGGCAACGGCGATGCCCGCCGCGATTCTCAGCCGGTCAAGGTCGGCGATGCCCGCTTCCGCTGCAGGCACGTCGCGATAGAGGCGGAAAACGGATACGCCCGCCTTCTCGAACCGATGATCGCGATAGCTCTCGGCAGGCGCGTCTTCTCCGAACACGACAGTGACCGGCGCCGGCGAATTGAGCGACAGGTCCACTGCCGATCGCAGCTTGTACATCGTCAGGCGCTTGACGAGCGCTTCGGCTTGATCCTCCGTCGTCTCCAGACGCAACGCTTCGCCGTCGCGGGAGATCAGGAAATCGAAAAGGATCTTGCCCTGAGGCGTCAGCAGCGCACCGGGCCTGACCTCATCCGCGGTCAGCGCGGCGATGTCCGTCGTGATCAGCGTCTGAAGAAGGGTCTCCGCGTCTTTTCCGGAGACACGGATGATTGCGCGGTCGTCGAGGCAAACCATTGGCATATGTCGAGTCCTATTCTCTATCCTGAAGAGGTAGGATGTCTGCCGGGGAAGGGCAAGCATGCCCGAGCGGGATCCGCCGGCATTCCCGTCTCTCCGGCACGAGACGCGCTCAATCTCCCGCGACGAAGAACTTCCACTTTCCATCCGGCGTGATGCCGACGCGGTAGAAATTATAGGTGCCGAACTCCTCCATCCCGGCGAAGTCGCCGGCGGTCACCAGTCGGAAGAGGTCGACCTTTTCCGGGGCGGTCAGCGACGAGAGCGGCTTCTCGGCGAAATAGGGCCAGACATAGGCCTCCTCGGGAGTACCCTTGTCCGCAAGCACGAAGCCCGTCGACATGACATCGAGGAGGATGGCCAGAATTTCGATGCCGTCCTGGTCGCCGGAAAGACTTTTGAGTGCGGCAATCGGGTCGTCTTCCCCGGCGGTGGCGGTGACTTGGGTTTGGGTGGGGCCCTTGCCGAGCAGAGGGCGCAACCGCTCGATGTCACCCGAAGCCGCCGCCTCGACGATCAGTTCGCGCATGCGTGCCACCGGCACCGGGATCTTCGAGACATCCGTCAGCACTTCGACAGGCTCCACCACGTCCGGCGCGGCAATCTCATCGTCCTTCAACTCGACGGCCGTCCTGTCGACGAGAGGGTCGGGCATCGGAATTTCAAGGGGGGTCCGTTCTTCCGGCGCGGCCTCTTCGGCCTCATCGCCTGGGGCTGCGTTCTGCTCGCCGGCAATGGGAGCAGGGGCGCCCTGAAACTCACTGAGAGCCAGCACGGGCGTGGCAGTCATAGTCGCACCCGCCAGCAGCACAACAAGACCAACCGGGAGGGCCCGGTTTGCAGGGTTCCGGTTCATCGGGCAGTCCTGATGTTACTGAATCGTCCGCTCTGGCGAGAATTCTCCGGCGAGCATGCGCTCTCGAAGCGAATTAAGCATTGCCTCGGCACCTTCTTCGCCATGAAGCCGGACGGTTTCGCGCATGGCAAGCGCAATCGCCGCATCGGCGATGATTTCCGGCTCGATGCCGTCGGCCATGCCATCCGCCCAAGCCTCGTTCTGGTGCTCGAGCGCCGCCTGCATCTTCTCGTGGACGATCATGTCGTCGATGTCTGTCAGGCTTGGTTCCATCATTCGTTCCATGCGGCTTCCAATACGTGCACGTGGCTAACCTAACGCCTATCCGCTGAACCGCAACTGAACGGGCAGACAGGCCGGTTACTTCTTATCACTCTCTTAACAAACTTAGCAGCCTTTTCCCGAAACGACACGGGGTCAGGGAAAAAGAGGTTAATATCTGCCTAATTTCCAAAGCGGGCGACGATTTCAGAAGCGAGTGTTGCACCTTCGGCACGGTAGCGTTCTTCCGCGAGCGTCGCGGGCTCCGTACACCTGGTATAGACCGAGGCGAAGGTCCGATAGCCCCGGTTGAAAGCGGCGGTTATGCGCTCGCGCCGTTTCGGCTCTCCGGCCGCCTCCTTGTCGATCAGTTCCTGCGTGGAGCGGCGCCAGCCGTCCTCGGACTGGTCGAGACAGAGATTGCGCAGATAATGCACCGAGCCGAGAATTTCGGCGAGGCGGATCAGCCGCTGGTCGTAGGGGGTCGGCTTTTCCTCCTGCGCCGGGGAGGGAGAGGGAGCGGTCGTCTGCGGGGCAGGCTGCTTTTCCTGAGCCGCCGCGCCCGCGGCGGTCGCGAGGAGGATGCCTGTCAGCAACAGTCTGGACGGGAGTCGCGTATCGATCATGCGCCCCTCAAATCCGAACTGACGCGCGTCGCTGACCCGGGAATACGCCTTGACCCGCCGGCCGCCAGCTTCTCCAGGCAGTCGCGCACGCTTTCCGGAATGGGCAAGGTGAAGATCTCCTCCGGTGTGAACCAGCCAACGCCGGCGGCATCATCGCAGGCGATCGCGACCAAATCAGGATCGGCTTCGACGGTGAAGACCGAGAGCAGGAAATGACGCTCCTGCGGGCCTATCCCGGGCAGGTCATAGATTTCGAAGAGCACGGGATCGCGGGCGCTGATGCCGGTTTCCTCGGCGAGTTCGCGCAATGCCGTTTGCGCAGGCGTCTCGCCGGGCTCCGCCCTGCCGCCGGGAAAAGCGTACATGTCTGCTGACGGCGGGTTGGCCCGCCGGACAAGAAGATAGCGGCCGTTCCGTTCGAGAATGGCGGAGGAGGCGCGCTCGGGTTGTTTGGTCATCATGGAATCGAAAATCACCTCGGTCGTTGACCCATACTACGTGAAGTGCCACATCGATGTCATGTGCGGACGTTTTGCGCTTACGGCCACGCCGGAGGAATTGCTGGAACTGTTTGGCCTGCTTGAGGCGGAGGGATTTCCTGCGCGCTTCAACATCGCGCCGACGCAGCCGATAATCGTGATCGTGGCCTCCGATCGGCCGGAGCCGGGCAGCAACCTGCCGGAGCGCAAGGCCGTGCTCGTCCGTTGGGGCTTCACCCCAGGCTGGGTCAAGGACCCGAGCAAGTTTCCGCTGCTCATCAACGCTCGGGCCGAAACCGCGATCGGCAAGGCCGCCTTCCGCGCCGCAATGCGCCATCGCCGTGTACTGGTGCCGGCGTCCGGTTTCTACGAATGGCGCCGTCCCGTGAAGGGCAGCCGGGAGGCCTCGCAAGCCTTTTGGGTCCGGCCGAAAAAGGGCGGGATCGTGGCCTTCGCCGGGCTCATGGAGACATGGTCTTCCGCCGACGGTTCGGAGGTCGACACCGCGGCGATCCTTACGACCGATGCGAACCGCGCCGTCAGTCACATCCATGACCGCATGCCGGTCGTGATCCAGCCCGAAGACTTTTCCCGTTGGCTCGACTGCAAGAGCCAGGAACCCCGCGAGGTGGCCAACCTCATGGTCCCGGCGGCGGAGGATTATTTCGAAGCAATCCCCGTTTCGGACAAGGTCAACAAGGTCGGCAACACCGGCCCTGAGCTCCAGGACGAGGTCGCGCCCATAGCGCCGATCCCGAAGAGGGGGCGCTCTGACGATCGGGACGACGGCGGGCAGATGTCGCTGTTTTGAGCCAAGGACCGCCCCTCATCCGGCCTGCCGGCCACCTTCTCCCCGCAAGCGGGGCGAAGGGGACTCGCGGCCCCGCTCTGCCCTCAGCCGCTCAAGAGTGAGCGGTGAAGCCGAGGCTTGTCCCTTCTCCCCGTCAGAACGGGGAGAAGGTCGCGGCAGCGGGATGAGGGGCTGCCCAGATCGGAACTAAGCCGAACGCTTCGCGATCTTCTTGTCCGCCGGTTTCGCCCTGACTTGCAGCGCGGCTGCGAGGACGGCCTTCAGGCCAAGCGGGCGGTATTTCGTCAGCAGATCGGACGGCGGCGGCTTGCGTTCGGCAATTTTGGCGGCCTTCATTGCATGTCTTCCTTGGTGTTTTCCCTATTGGGAACATTAGCCCTCGTGAATTTTCAACGAAAACCATGTCCCTGTTGTTCCTCGGGAAACAGGACCTGATGCAGTATCCGGCTGCATTCGCGAATCTCCTTCCCCTCCGATGATTTCCAGATAAGCCAAATCGTGACAAATCCATGGCCGTCATGGTTGCAGATTGACGACTTTCGCTTGCACGTGGCTCGCCTCTTGACCGGCGCCGGGCGACGCGCGATAAGGGTCGCCATGAAAACGGTTATCTGCATTATTTGCCGGAACATTATTCGCTAGCGATCCGCTGGCCTGGCCGTTTTCGTCTCCATAAATCCAAGATGACAAACGCGCGGGGCCACCCGGCGACTATATTGCGACGGCTGCATGCAGACTTGGAGATCTGGGATGGGCGGAATGCCGATTTTGAAGCTGTACAACACGCTGACGCGGGAAAAGGCCGATTTTCGGCCGATCGACCCTCAAAACGTCCGCATGTATGTCTGCGGCCCGACGGTCTACGACTACGCCCATATCGGCAATGCACGGCCGATCATCGTCTTCGACGTCCTGTTCCGGCTGCTTCGTCACGTCTATGGCGCGGATCACGTCACCTATGCCCGCAACATCACCGATGTGGACGACAAGATCAACGCGCGGGCATTGCGCGACTATCCCGGGCTGCCGCTGAACGAGGCGATCCGTCATGTGACCGAGAAGACCGAGACGCAATTCCTCGAAGATGCGACTGTGCTCGGTTGCCTGGATCCCACCGTGCAACCGCGCGCGACCGAAAACATCGCCGGGATGATCGAGATCATCGAAAAGCTGATCGCCAAGGGCCATGCCTACGAGGCCGAGGGGGAAGTCCTCTTCGATACGCGGTCGATGGACGATTACGGCCAGCTCTCCAAGCGCAATCTCGACGAGCAGCAGGCCGGTGCCCGCGTCGCCGTCGAAGCGCACAAGAAAAACCCGGGCGATTTCGTGCTCTGGAAGCTCTCCGCCGAGCACGAGCCGGGCTGGGATAGCCCCTGGGGTCGCGGGCGACCCGGCTGGCACATCGAATGCTCGGCGATGAGCGGGCGCTATCTCGGCGACGTCTTCGACATCCACGGCGGCGGCATCGACCTGATTTTCCCGCATCACGAGAACGAGATCGCCCAGTCGCGTTGCGCCCACGGCACCGAGGTGATGGCGAATGTCTGGATGCACAACGGCTTCCTGCAGGTCGAAGGCCGCAAGATGTCGAAGTCCGAGGGCAATTTCATCACCATCTACGAGCTTCTTCACACGGAAAAATTCGGCGGCCGCAAATGGCCGGGCGAGGTGCTTCGGCTGGCGATGCTGATGACCCATTACCGCGAGCCGATCGACTTCTCGATCAAGCGGCTGGAGGAGGCCGAGCATCTGCTGTCGAAATGGCCGGTTTACGGCGACGCTGCAGGCGAGGCGGACCCGGCCGTCGTCACCGCCCTCGCGGACGACCTCAATACCGTGGCCGCCATTCAGGCGCTGCATGCGCTGGCGCAAAAGGCTTCCGCCGACTCGCGCCATCTCGGGACCTTCGCCGCGAGCGCGGCGCTTCTCGGCGTGGTGCCGAAGGAGGTCGAACTCGACGAGGCGGTCGTTCACGAGATCGACGGCCGTGTACGTGAGCGCCTGGAGCTTCTGAAGGCCAAGAACTACGCGGAGGCCGACGGCATCCGTGCCGATCTCCTGGCCAGAGGCATCCAGCTCAAGGACGGCAAGGATCCCGAGACCGGCGAAAGGGTGACCACCTGGGAGGTGAAGCGGTCTCAGGTCTAGTTTTAAGGATGATGGCGCTGCCGGCACGCCGGAGGAAAGAGGAGGGCGATATGGCTGACGAGATCCATACGGGCGGATGCCAGTGTGGCGCGGTCCGTTTCCGCGTCGAGGGCAAACTGGGCGATGCTTCCGTCTGCCATTGCCGCATGTGCCAGAAGGCGAGCGGCAATTTCTACCTGCCGCTCGTTTCCGTACGCGGCGCGAAGCTCGTATGGACCCGCGGCGAGCGCAAGCGCTTCCGGTCCTCGAACGCGGTCTGGCGCGGCTTCTGCGGCGACTGCGGAACACCGCTGACCTACGAGGCGCCGGACGGCATGGCGCTCGCGATCGCTGCATTCGACGGGCCGGAAGGCATCGCGCCGACCATCCAATGGGGCGTCGAAGGGAAACTGCCCTATGTCGATCACGTATCCAAGCTGCCCGGCGAAGAGACCATGGCCGACCCCGAGGCTGTCTCGTTTCTTGCCGATCTCGTTTCCTATCAGCACCCCGACCACGACACCGAAACCTGGCCACCGGAGGAAAGAGGATGAACACTGCCGTCAGGACTGGAGGTTGCCAGTGCGGGGCCGTCCGCTTCCGCATCCGCGGAGAGCTCGGGCGCCCCTCGATCTGCCATTGCCGCATGTGTCAGAAGCAGTTCGGCTCATTCTTCTCCGCCTTGGTGACGGCGCCGAAGGACGGGGTCGAGTGGACCCGTGACGAGCCGAGCTACTTTCAGTCGTCAGTCAATATCGATCGCGGCTTCTGCCCGAAATGCGGCACGCCGCTGACCTATCGGCATCCCGGCGGCCTCGAAATCGCCATAGGCGCCTTCGACGACCGCTCCGATCTCGCGCCGAAAATCCAGGTCAATTACCAGTCCCGGCTTCCCTGGGTCGAATCGATCTTCGAGCAGCCGGTTCACGACGATCCCGACTATTACGGGCGGCAGGAGCAGATCATCTCGTTTCAGCATCCGGACCATGAGACGGAGCAGTGGCCTCCGGGCGGAGTCTGGGCACGATGATCGGACGCATCTTCACCGGCGGTTGCCAGTGCGGCGCGGTGCGCTACCGCGCCGAGGGCACGCTGGGCGATCCGCATATCTGTCATTGCCGCATGTGCCAGAAAGCGGCGGGCAACTACTTTCTGCCGCTCGCCAATATCGCGCGCGAAGGCTTCCGCATCACGCGCGGCCAGCCCGCCTGGTACCGTTCGTCCGATCTCGTGCGCCGCGGCTTTTGCCGCGATTGCGGGACGCCGCTCTTCTACGACATGCCGGATGCGAGCTTCCTGAACATCGCGCTCGGTTCGCTCGACGATCCGGATGACGTCCAGCCGGTCTACCAGGCCGGCGTCGAGTCGCGGATGTTCTGGTTTTCGCATCTGCCGCAGCTCCCCGAAAAAGAGACGGACGACGGCAGCGAAGCGGCTGCCGAGCGCCATCTCATAGTCCTGGAATCCAACCGCCAGCATCCCGACTACGACACGGTGCACTGGCCGCCCGAGGAAGATCTATCGTGAGTTCTCCATTGCGTACCCTCTATCCCGAGATCGAGCCCTATGCATCCGGGCACCTCGATGTCGGCGACGGCCATTCGATTTATTGGGAACGGGTGGGCACGCCCGGCGCCAAGCCGGCGGTCTTCCTCCACGGCGGCCCGGGCGGTACGATTTCGCCGAACCACCGCCGGCTCTTCGATCCGTCGCTCTACGATGTGATGCTGTTTGACCAGCGCGGCTGCGGCAGGTCGACGCCGCATGCAGAGATAGAGGCCAACACGACCTGGCACCTCGTGGCCGATATCGAACGGCTGCGGGAATTTGCCGGGGTCGGCAAGTGGCTCGTCTTTGGCGGCTCCTGGGGCTCGACGCTGGCGTTGGCCTATGCCGAGACCTATCCTGAGCGGGTAACCGAGCTCGTCGTCAGGGGCATTTACACCCTGACCAAGGCCGAGCTCGACTGGTACTATCAGTTCGGCGTCTCGGAAATGTTCCCCGAAAAGTGGGAACGCTTCGTCGCGCCGATCCCGCCGGAAGAACGCCACGAGATGATGCGGGCCTATCACCGCCGCCTGACAAGCGAGGACCGTGCGACGCGGCTTGCGGCGGCCAGGGCCTGGAGCATCTGGGAGGGGGAGACGATCACCCTTCTGCCGGAGCCGGCCACCAGTACGCCCTTCGAGGAAGACGAATTCGCTCATGCGTTCGCCCGCATCGAAAACCATTTCTTCGTCAATGCCGGCTGGCTGGAAGAGGGGCAATTGCTGCGCGATGCCCACAAGCTCCACGGAATTCCGGGGGTCATCGTGCACGGCCGCTACGACATGCCGTGCCCGGCGAAATATGCCTGGCAGTTGCACAAGGCCTGGCCGCAAGCCGAATTCCACCTCATCGAGGGGGCGGGGCATGCCTATTCGGAGCCGGGCATTCTCGACCGGCTCATCCGGGCGACCGATAAATTCGCCGGCAAGGCCGAATAGGGCGGGTAGGAAGACCCGCAAACGATCAGTGATCTGTACGTTGGAAATCGAGACATGACCAGGGAACGCATCTATCTCTTCGACACGACGCTTCGGGACGGGCAGCAGACGCCCGGCATCGACTTTTCCGTCGAGGACAAGATCGCGATTGCGTCGCTGCTTGATCAATTCGGCATGGATTATGTCGAGGGCGGATATCCCGGCGCCAATCCCACGGATACGGAGTTCTTCAAGTGCCGGCGCACCGACAAGGCCTCCTTCGTCGCCTTCGGCATGACCAAGCGCGCCGGCGTCTCCGCCTCCAACGACCCGGGCCTGAGCGCGCTGCTGAGCGCCAAGAGCGATGCGATCTGTCTTGTCGCCAAGAGCTGGGATTATCATGTCGAGGTGGCGCTCGGCTGTACGAACGAGGAAAATCTCGACAATATCCGCGCTTCCGTGGAGGCGGTCGTGGCTTCCGGCCGCGAGGCGATGGTCGATTGCGAGCATTTCTTCGACGGCTACAAGGCGAACTCCGCCTATGCGCTCGCCTGCGCGAAAACGGCTTTCGAGGCCGGCGCGCGCTGGGTCGTGCTTTGCGACACGAATGGCGGCACGCAGCCTCCCGAGATCCGCGAGATCGTCTCGGCCGTGATTGCGGAGGGAGTGCCCGGTGCAAATCTCGGCATCCATGCGCATAATGATACGGGGCAGGCGGTGGCCAACTCGCTGGCTGCGGTGGAAGCCGGCGTTCGTCAGATCCAGGGCACGCTCAACGGCATCGGCGAACGCTGCGGCAATGCCAATCTCGTGACGCTGATTGCGACGCTTGCCCTGAAGGAAACCTATTCGAGCCGTTTCGAGACGGGGATCGATGCCGAGAGGCTCCAGGAACTGACCAAGCTCGCCCATGCCTTCGACGAGTTGCTCAACCGCTCTCCGGATCCCCAGGCCCCCTATGTCGGCGCTTCGGCTTTTGCCACCAAGGCCGGCATTCACGCCTCCGCGTTGCTCAAGGATCCGAGGACCTACGAGCATGTCGCGCCGGAAAGCGTCGGCAACCTGCGCAAGGTCATGGTCTCCGATCAGGGAGGCAAGGCCAACTTCATCAATGCTCTCAAGCGGCGCGGCATCACGGTCTCCAAGGACGATCCGCGGCTCGACAAGCTGATCTCGATCGTCAAGGAACGCGAGGCGACGGGCTATGCCTATGAAGGTGCGGATGCGAGCTTCGCGCTGCTCGCGAGCCGCATTCTCGGCACCGTGCCCGATTTTTTCCGGGTGGAGAGCTTCCGGGTGATGGTCGAGCGCCGCTTCGACGCGAACGGCAAGCTGAAGACGGTATCGGAGGCCGTGGTCAGGGTGATCGTCGACGGCGAAACGATGATGTCGGTCGCCGAGGGGCATGGCCCGGTCAACGCGCTCGACCTCGCGCTTCGCAAGGATCTCGGCAAGTACCAGTCCGAGATCGCCGATCTGGAACTTGCCGATTACAAGGTGCGCATCCTCAACGGCGGCACCGAGGCCGTCACCCGCGTCCTGATCGAATCGACGGACCGCTCAGGGGCGCGCTGGTGGACGGTCGGCGTATCCGACAACATCATCGACGCCTCATTTCAGGCATTGATGGACAGTATCGTCTACAAGCTGCTCAAAAACCGCGATCAGGTCGGATCGATCGCGGCCGAGTAGTTTGGATCACGATGATGTTGGGTTGCGCGGGATATCCAGCTCCGTCCGCATCAACGCCGTTCATCCATCGGTTCACGGAAATGAATTGGTGCATCACCGTCCGTTGGAGTAGGACGCAGGAGGACTGACGGCAATTGCTCCCGAGAGGGTTGGCCGTCGATTGCGACCGGAGCGCTTCCCGCTTAGCTCCGGTGGAATTTCAGGATCAAAATCATGGCTGAGCCGAACGCGAATTTGCCCGCAGAGAATGTCGATTCCCCGAAAGGTTTCGCCTTCGCGCTGGCAGCCTACCTGTTGTGGGGTTTCCTGCCTTTCTTCATGAAGGCGGTTTCGCATATCCCTGCGGCCGAAGTCGTGGCGCATCGTATCGTCTGGTCGGTGCCGCTCGCAGGCCTCGTGCTCGTGTGGCTCGGCCGCACGCAGGACGTGAAGGTTGCGCTGCGCTCTCCACGCGTGCTGATGATGGCCACGGTCACGGCGGCTCTCATCACGATCAACTGGGGCATCTATGTCTGGGCGATCGGCGCGGGCCGGGCGATCGAGACGGCGCTCGGCTACTATATCAACCCTCTGTTCTCCATCTTCCTCGGTGCGCTGCTGCTGAAGGAGAGGCCAAATCCGGCGCAGATGGTGGCGATCGGCCTCGCCGCGCTCGCCGTGGGCGTGCTTGCCTTCGACGCGGGCGGTCTTCCCTGGGTTTCGATCGGGCTGTGCTTTTCCTGGGGTTTCTACGCGTTCTTCCGGAAGACGCTGCCGGTCGGGCCGAACCAGGGCTTCTTCCTCGAAGTCCTGCTGCTCAGCATCCCGGCTGCGGGCTACGTCATCTGGCTCGAGGCGACGGGGCAGGGCCACTTCCTCGGCGACTCCAACATGACGGATGTCCTGCTTCTCCTCGCCTGCGGGATCGTCACCGCCGTGCCGCTGATGATCTATGCCAATGGCGCGAAGCTGCTCCGGCTTTCGACGATCGGGATCATGCAATACATCGCTCCGACGATGATCTTCCTGATCGCCGTCTTCGTTTTCCACGAACCCTTTGGAACGGCAAAACTCGTCGCCTTCGCCCTGATCTGGGCCGCGCTCTTCATCTATTCGGGAGCGATGCTTGCGGAGAGCAGGGCGCGGCGAGCGGCTCAACCGACGCCGGCCGAATGATCGGCAGAGTTTGAAGTTAGAGCGGGATGCGGGCGGAAAACCGCACACACTGTTCCTCATCCCGCACTAGATCAGAGCCTGGAGATGATCTCGGCTTCGCCCTCGCGCCCGTTGGCGCGAACCGAGGCAAGGATGCCGGGGACGATGTCTTCCGCCCGGTCGATCACCAGCGGCTGCACGAGATGCGCCGTGTGGACGAATCCCTGGTCGCGCATGTGGTCGATCAGCTCCAGCATCGGATCCCAGAAGCCGTTGACATTGCCGAAGACCATCGGCTTCCTGTGGCGGCCGAGCTGCGCCCAGGTCATGATTTCGACGATCTCCTCGAGCGTGCCGATCCCGCCCGGAAGGGCGACGAAGGCGTCGGCGCGCTCGAACATCTTGTGCTTGCGCTCGTGCATGTCGGCGGTAACGATCAGTTCGTTCAGCTGGCCCAGCGAGTGACGCGTCGCTTCCTTGTCCATCAGGAATTCCGGAATGATGCCGGTGACGTGTCCGCCGGATGAAAGCACGCCGCTTGCCACGGCGCCCATGATCCCGCGCGTGCCGCCGCCATAGACGAGGCGCAGGCCATGATCGGCGATCGATTTGCCGAGGGTGCGGCCGGCCTGGATGTGGGCGTCGTCACGCCCGGGCTGAGAACCGCAATAAACGCAAACGGATAGAATCGGCGTGGTTTCCTTGTTCATGGTCCCACCAGAGATTGCAGTGCAGCACGGGTCAAGGAAAATGGACGAAAAATCTCCGGCTGTCGAGCGTCGGAATCATAGTGAGCGCTTGTATAGAACTATAAGAAACGTTAGCAATTTCAGTAATACATTGAAGAATTCGGACAGTGTGCTGCGGTTGCGCTATAATGCACCTGGCGCCGCAGCGCCGGCCGGTGGGGCATGCGGGGAGCATAAAGGCGCTCCGCCCTGTGGAGAGTGGCATGATTAAGAATAAGGCCAGCTGGGTGGCCCTTGGCGTCCTGGCAATCGCGACCGCATTGATGATCTTTGTGGTTCAGCCGAATCTGCGTGACAGCGACAAAGGGGCGGTGGCCCAATCCGGCGCAGGCGAGCAGCCCGGCCAAACGGCGGCGGCAACGAAGACCGATCCGTCCGCCCTGCAAGGCAACGCAGCGCAACAGGCGACGGCGGCCTCCGGCGGCAATGCGGCCGCATCCGACCCGGTGGCGAACTGGACGGTTCCGGGGTTTGACGTCCTGCGCGTCGAACCGGACGGCTCGACGGTCGTCGCGGGCAGAGCCCAGCCCGGCACGAAGCTCGAGATCCTGAGCGGCGACACGGTCGTCGGCACCGCCAATGTCGGCGCGGGCGGCGATTTTGCCGCCGTCTTCGACAGGCCGCTCTCGGCAGGCGACCACCAACTGACGCTCAGAAGCGTCGGCTCAGGCGGACACAGCAAGACGTCGGAGGAGGTTGCGACTGTTTCGGTTCCTAAGGATTCGAGCGGGCAGCTGCTGGCAATGGTGTCCAAGGCGGGCAAGGCGAGCCGGCTGATCACGACGCCGGAAGCTGAGCCGAAGCCGATGCAGGCAGCCGCCGAGCCGGGCACGGTACCGGCCGGCGAGCCCGGCGGGGCTTCCGTTTCTCCCGCCTCTCCGGCAACCATTCCCGGGCTGCAGGTGACGGCGGTCGAGATCGAAGGCGGCATGATGTATGTCGCAGGCAACGCCAAGCCCGGCGCCCTTGTCCGCATTTACGCGGACGACAAGCTGCTGGGTGAGGTGAAAGCCGACGACAAGGGGCATTTCGTCGTCGACGGCTTGATCGAGCTCTCGGTCGGCAGCCATATCATCCGCGCCGATATGATGAACGAAGATGCGAGCAAGGTGGCGATGCGTGCCTCCGTGCCCTTCGACCGGCCGGCAGGTGCGCAGGTTGCCGCCATCGCCGGTTCGACGCTTGCAGCACCCACGACGGGTCTCGACCGTTTGAAGGCGGAAGCGGGCAAGGCACTGACCCTCTTGAAAGCGCTTTTTGCCGACGGGAAGCAGCCTTCCATGGAGCAACTCGCCGCGGCCCGCTCGGCAACCGAATTCGCCCTCCAGTCGCTGGCCGAATTCAAGCCGGCCGACGGCTCCGATGCCGATTTGGCGGCGGCCGCCGCTGAAGCGTCCAAGGCGGCGACAACGGCGCTGGACGCGCTCAAGGCTGCGCCGCAGGACCCGTCAAGCGTCGCAGCGGCGGTGGAGAAGGTCGATGGCGCTCTTGGGTCCGCATTGACGCGCCAGAATGTCGGCACCTCGGTGGCATCCGCCGAGCCCTTGGCGGTGCAGGCGAACGATGCCTCGAAGCAGCCGGAGCCTTCGGCAGCGGGCGAGACAGACGCAACCGTGGTCGAACAGGCGGCGGCGCCGGCTTCGGATGCGGCGAAGGAACAGCCGGCCACCATCGAGCAGGCACCGCTCAAGGAAAGCAAGACGTCGGTGATCATCCGCCGCGGGGACACGCTGTGGCAGATCTCGCGCCGCGTCTACGGTGCCGGTCTGCGCTACACCACGATCTACCTTGCGAACCGCGAGCAGATCGAAAATCCCGACCTGATCCGTCCGGGCCAGGTCTTCGGGGTTCCGGACGAGGCGCTTTCCGAGGAGGAATCGCGGGAAGTCCACCGCAAGCATATGCGGCACTGAGTTTCGCCCTTCTTTTGCCGGCGCTTCCATTGCGTCGGCGGGAAGCCGGGCCTATCTGTCAGGAAAAGCGGCGTCTTCCTTAAAAGGCGCCGCTTTTCATTGAAGCTGGTGTGGGACGAAGACGCGCTAGAGAAAAACGTGATCTCGGCTGCGGCTCGCCTGCGGTCTTCGTCAACAAAAATGAAGCGGACAGAGACGTGGCGCAGAAGAAGACGGTTTCCGCCGACAGTGCCAATCCGATCGAAACCATAGCGAATCTGTGGCCATACATGTGGCCGGCGGACCGCATCGATCTGAAACTGAGGGTGGTCTGGGCGACGGTGATCCTGGTGATCGCCAAGGCGGTGCTCGTTCTCGTCCCTTATTTCTTCAAATGGGCGACGGATGCGCTCAACAACAAGCCCGACGCGCTCGGTTTCCTGCCGCAGTTCCTGACCGGCGCCGTCATGCTGGTGCTCGCCTATAACCTCGCCCGTTTGCTGCAGGCGGGCCTCAACCAGTTGCGCGACGCGCTTTTCGCCAGTGTTGGCCAGCATGCCGTCCGGCAGCTTGCCTACAAGACCTTCGTTCACATGCACCAGCTCTCGCTGCGCTTCCATCTCGAGCGGCGCACGGGCGGGCTTTCGCGCATCATCGAGCGCGGCACCAAGGGCATCGAGACGATCGTCCGCTTCACGATCCTCAACAGCGTACCGACGCTCATCGAGTTCCTGCTGACGGCGGTGATCTTCTGGTGGGGCTACGGCTTCACCTATCTCCTGGTGACCGCTGTCACGGTATGGCTCTACATCTGGTTCACGGTACGTGCGAGCGACTGGCGCATCGCCATTCGGCGCTCGATGAACGACAGCGACACCGATGCGAACACCAAGGCGATCGATTCGCTGCTCAACTTCGAGACCGTCAAATATTTCGGCAACGAGGAGATGGAGGCGAAGCGCTTCGACAAGTCGATGGAGCGTTACGAGCGGGCCGCGACGCAGGTCTGGACGTCGCTCGGCTGGCTGAACTTCGGCCAGGCGCTGATTTTCGGTGCCGGCACGGCGGTTATGATGACGATATCGGCGCTCGCCGTGCAGCGCGGCGAGCAGACCATCGGCGACTTCGTGTTCATCAACGCGATGCTGATCCAGCTCGCGATTCCGCTGAACTTCATCGGTTTCGTCTATCGCGAAATCCGCCAGGGCCTGACCGATATCGAACATATGTTCGATTTGCTCGACGTTCGGGCGGAGGTCGTCGACCGGCCGAATGCGAAGGAGCTCAAGATCGAGCAAGGCGCAATCGCCTTCAAGAACGTGCAATTCGCCTACGATCCGGCACGGCCGATCCTGAAAGGGATCAGCTTCGAGGTGCCCGCCGGAAAGACGGTCGCAGTCGTCGGCCCCTCAGGAGCCGGCAAGTCGACACTGTCGCGGCTGCTCTACCGCTTTTACGATGTGCAGGAAGGATCGATCACCATCGATGGTCAGGACGTGCGTGACGTCACCCAGAAGAGCCTCCGCTCCGTGATCGGCATGGTGCCGCAGGACACGGTGCTCTTCAACGATACGATCGCCTACAACATCCGCTACGGCCGGGTGACTGCGAGCGATGCGGAGGTCGAGGCAGCCGCCGAGGCGGCGCAGATCGCCGATTTCATCCGCGACCTGCCGGAAGGCTTCCGCGCCATGGTGGGCGAGCGCGGGCTGAAGCTTTCGGGCGGCGAGAAACAGCGCGTCGCGATCGCGCGAACCATCCTGAAGGCGCCGCCGATCCTGATCCTCGACGAGGCGACTTCGGCGCTGGACACGAAGACGGAACAGGAAATCCAGGCTGCGCTGGATATCGTGTCGCGCAATCGCACCACCCTCGTCATCGCCCATCGCCTGTCGACGGTCATCAACGCCGACGAGATCATCGTCCTGAAGGACGGCGTGATCGCCGAACGCGGCACCCATGGCGAACTTATCGACCGCGGCGGACTTTATGCTTCCATGTGGAGCCGCCAGCGCGAGGCAACGCAGGCCGAGGAACAGTTGAAGCGCGTGCGTGAGAGCGACGATCTCGGCATCGTCGACCGGGGAATGCCGGCGCTCTGACCACAGCGAGGTTGCCGCGAGTCCTCTGTCTCCGGGTCTTCGACATTGCCGGGCTGTCTGATTCGCGCTAGTTCACGTCGCAAAGCAAATATGGAGAGTAGAGTTCATGAGTTTGATCGACACAGTGCGCAACACGCTCGTACCGGTCCACAGGGAAGGCTACCGCTTCATCGCGATTTTCTTTGTCGTTTCGCTGGCGCTTGGCTTCCTCTGGGAGCCGCTGATGTGGATCGGCTTCGTTCTGACCGCCTGGTGCGCCTATTTCTTCCGCGATCCGGAGCGCATGACGCCGATCGACGACGATCTCGTCATCAGCCCGGCGGACGGCACCGTATCGTCGGTCGCCACCGTGATGCCGCCTGAGGAACTGGGCCTCGGCTCGGAGCCGATGCTGCGCATTTCGGTCTTCATGAATGTCTTCAACTGCCACGTGAACCGTGCGCCGATGGGCGGCACGGTACGCCGAATCGCCTACCGTGCCGGCAAGTTCGTGAATGCCGAGCTGGACAAGGCGAGCCAGGAAAACGAGCGCAACGGCCTCGTCATCGAGACGAAACACGGGCAGATCGGCGTGGTCCAGATCGCCGGTCTCGTCGCGCGCCGCATCCTCTGCTGGACGCGCGAGAGCGCGTCGCTAGAGGCGGGCGAGCGTTTCGGCCTCATCCGCTTCGGCTCGCGTCTCGACGTGTTCCTGCCTGCCGGTGCGGAACCGCGCGTGACGGTCGGTCAGACGGCCACGGGCGGCGAGACGGTGCTCGCCGAATTCGGATCGGCGAAGGGCCCGGTCATCAGCCGGCGCGCGTGAGGACAGGTCATGGAAGAGCCCCGCCACGAACAATCCGCAGGAAGCCCGGAAGCCGCTGAGCACGTGGGCGCCACCGGCACGCACGACAAGGCCCGGGGGCCCCGATTGCGGGAGATTCCGCTCCGGCTGATGGTCCCGAACATGATCACGGTCCTGGCGATCTGCGCCGGCCTCTCGGGCGTCCGGCTGGCATTCGAGAATCGATTCGAGCTCGCGGTTGCGATGGTGCTCCTTGCCGCTTTCCTCGATGGCATCGACGGGCGCATCGCGCGTCTCCTAAAGGCGACCTCGAGTTTCGGGGTCCAGATGGACTCGCTTGCCGACATCATCAATTTCGGGGTCGCGCCCGCCCTCGTCCTCTACGTGTTTCTGCTCGATCAGGCGCGTTCCCTCGGCTGGATTGCGGCCCTGATCTACGCCATTGCCGTCGGTCTGAGGCTGGCGCGCTTCAACGTCATGGCGGAGCGCCAGGTCAAGGCGTCCTGGCAGTCGGAATATTTCGTCGGCGTTCCGGCGCCGGCCGGTGCGATGCTGGTTCTGCTGCCCGTCTATCTTGGCCTGCTCGGTCTTGCGCCGGAAAGGACCTTTGCGCTGATCGCGTCGGTCTATACCGTCCTGATCGCCTTCCTTATGGTCAGCCGTCTTCCTGTCTGGTCCGGCAAGTCGGAGAACCGCGTCCGCCGGGATCTGGTCCTTCCCGTCATTCTGGTCGTCGTCTTCTACGTTGCGACGCTGATGACCTACACCTGGGAGACGATGGTCGTGACTGCGGTGGCCTATCTGGTGAGCCTGCCCTTCGGCGCCCGTTCCTGGCAGCGCAAATACGGCGACTGGCCGGGCGGTCACGGGAACGATGGTTTGCCGGGTGACAGCGAATAGGGCGAATGCCCCTCATCCCTCTGCCGCGACCTTCTCCCCATTTCATGGCTACGGCATGCACATATCTCTTGCGCGCCGGTGCGGCGGATACTGCTCATGAAAGGGATCCCTCGGGAACCCAACCGCCTCAACCCCGCTCGGTCGGGATTGCCCCTCAACCGGCTGCCGCCACCTTCTCCCCGCAGGCGGGGAGAAGGGATATGCCGCGCCCGCTCGCTCCCTCGGGCGGACAGTGAATGCGGGGTTCAGTTGGCGCCGCTTGTCCCTTCTCCCCGCCTGCGGGGAGAAGGTGCCGGCAGGCGGATGAGGGGCGGGTGACCGCTAATGCCAATGTTAGCGCATACGGGTTTGATCCCAAGGACCCATCCGCAAGCCTCGCCACTGCTGGAAATACAGATGCCGCCACTCCGGAGTAAGTCCGCGAAGGGCTGGACAACAAGAGATATGTGCATGCCGTAGCGTTGTGACGGGGAGAAGGGACAAGCTGCTGGATGGCCATTTCCTCTTGAGCGCCCGAGAAGCGGAGCATCACCGCGAGTCCCCTTCGCCCCGCTTGCGGGGAGAAGGTGGCCGGCAGGCCGGATGAGGGGGAGGTGCCGCCAGCCTATTCCGGCATGCGGTAGTCGACGATCTTCTTTTCCCGAACGATGAAGAGCTTCCCCGTCTCGGTCTGCTCGCGGCCGAGCAGCGGCAACAGCGCCTGAGCCACCTCGGAGGGATGCGGCAGGGTCTCCGGATCTTCGCCGGGCACGGCCTGCGCCCGCATGGCGGTGCGCGTGGCGCCCGGATCGACGCTGAGGATGCGCAGCGGCAGGCGCTGTGTCTCGTAGGCCCAGGTGCGTGCCAGCGCCTCGACCGCAGCCTTGGAGGCGGAGTAGGGCCCCCAGAAGGGCTTGCACTTGTGCGCAGCGCTCGAGGAGAGGATGAGGGCGCGGCCGGCATCCGAACGGACGAGCAACGGCTCGAGCGACCGGATCAGGCGCCAGGTCGCGGTGACATTGATCGCCATCACCTTTTCGAAGACCTTGGCTTCCACATGGCCGATCGGCGAGATCGTGCCGAGGACGCCCGCATTGGCGACCATGATGTCGAGCTTGCCCCAGCGCTCGTTTATGGCGCCGCCGAGCTTGTCGATGGCGGCCATGTCCGAGAGATCGAACGGGACGAGCGTTGCCGAACCGCCGAAAGCCTTGATCGCGTCGTCCAGTTCTTCGAGACCGCCGAGGGTGCGGGCGCAGGCGACGACGTGGGCGCCGGCCTTGGCGAGTTCAAGAGCAGTGAAGTAGCCGATCCCGCGCGATGCGCCGGTGACGACGGCGATCCGGTCTTTCAGATTGGGCGTCATGTTGTTGTTCGTTATCCGTTGCTGGCGAGAACCGAGAGTTTGCGAACGTTGCTCGCTGCCCCCTGGTCGAGAAGGCGGGTCGGGTAGTCCCCGGTGAAATAGTGATCGGTGAACTGCGGCGCCTGCGGGTCGCGCTTCTCGCCGCCGACGGCACGATAAAGCCCGTCGATCGAGAGGAATTCGAGGGAATCGGCGCCGATGAAGCGACACATCGAGGCGAGGTCGGCATGCTGGTTGGCGAGCAGCTTGTCACGGTCGGGCGTGTCGATGCCGTAGAAATCCGGGTGGAAGATCATCGGGCTCGCGACGCGCACATGCACCTCGCGGGCGCCTGCCTCGCGCATCATCTGGACGATCTTGACCGAAGTGGTGCCGCGGACGATGGAATCGTCGACGAGCACGACGCGCTTGCCGGCGATCATCGCCCGGTTCGCAGAATGCTTGAGCTTCACGCCGAAGGCGCGGATCTGTTGCGTCGGCTCGATGAAGGTCCGCCCGACATAGTGATTGCGGATGATGCCGAGCTCGAAGGGAATGCCGCTTTCCTGCGCATAGCCGATTGCAGCCGGCGTACCGCCGTCCGGAACGGGCACCACGACATCCGCCTCGACGGGGGCCTCGATGGCGAGGTTCTTTCCCATGTTCTTGCGGGCGACGTAGACGTTGCGGCCGCCGACGACCGAATCCGGCCGGGCGAAATAGACGTACTCGAAAAGGCAAAGGCGTTCCGGCAGCGGATTCTGCGGCTTGCGGGCATCGATGGTGATCGACCCGTCCGGCTGAATTTCGCAGATGACGATTTCACCGTTCTCGATATCGCGAACGAATTTGGCGCCGATGATATCCAGCGCGCAGGTCTCCGAGCAGAAGATCGGCTTGCCGTCGAGTTCGCCCATGACGAGCGGGCGAATGCCGTTCGGGTCGCGGGCGGCGATCAGCTTGGTGCGGGTCAGAGCCAGCATCGAATAGCCGCCTTCGACCTGGGCGATAGCGTCGGCGAAGCGATCGCTGGAAGAGACGTGTTTCGACCGCGCGATCAGGTGCAGCACGACTTCGGTGTCGGATGTCGACTGACAGATGGCACCGTCTGCGATGATCTGGCGTCGCAGCGTCAGGCCGTTCGTGAAGTTGCCGTTGTGCGCGATTGCGATTCCGCCTTCCTGCAGCTCGGCAAACAGCGGCTGGACGTTGCGCAGGACCGTCTCACCGGTGGTGGAATAGCGTACATGGCCGATCGACATCGAACCGGGCAGCTTCGCGAGCGTCGTGGGATCGGTATAGTGGTCGCCGACGAGACCCATCCGGCGCTCCGAATAGAACTGCCGCCCGTCGAAGGTGACGATACCGGCGGCTTCCTGCCCTCGATGCTGGAGAGCGTGCAGGCCGAGCGCCGTCAGCGCGGCGGCGTCCGGATGGCCGAGAATTCCGAAAACGCCGCACTCCTCATGGAGGGTGTCGCCGTCGAGTTCGTCATGGATTTCGCTGGATCTGAGATCGGTCATCGCAATTCGCCTTTGCTACGTGCCGGTGCGCATATCGTGATCGGGCCGCCAGTCTTCAAGCGATCTTACCCGAAAACACTGACAAGCGTCATTCCAAATGGATAAAGCCCGCACAGCGGGCTTTATTGCAAACTTTCCTGTCGATCTCAGCCGTTCGTCGCCGGTGCTTCCTCGCCGGGCGCCTGTTCCGTCTGAGCCGGCGGCGTCTCGCTTTCGCCTTCGCCGGTCGTATCCTTGCCGCGCAAGCGGTCGAGAATGGTGGCGTCGGCCTCTTCCGGCAGGAGCGCTACCAACTGATTGCCGAGATTGTCGAGCAGCGGTTTCGACTTCGCGTGGGTCACCCAGACGGGCTGCTGCTGCGGCGCCACGAGCCAGTTGAAGAACAGCATGGCGACGACGACGAGCAGAATGCCGCGAGCGGCCCCGAACAGGAAGCCGAGCGTGCGGTCGAGCGCGCCGATGCGGCTGTCGATGATGAAGTCGGCCACCCGCATCGTGATGAAGGAGATGATGATCAGTGCAATCAGGAAGATCACGGCCGCCGAGCCGATCATCGCGACCGTTCCGCTGGTCGTGTACTGGCTGGCGTAGGGCAGAAGATGCGGATAGAGGAAATAGGCCGCGGCGGCTGCGCCGACCCAGCTCGCCACCGACAGAACCTCGCGCGAGAAGCCGCGAACCATCGCGAGGACGGCTGAAAACAGCGCGACGCCGAGAACGATACCGTCGAGAATTGTGATGGGCATGTTGTCCTTACTCCGACTCCACCGCCAGGCGGCACATCCCGTTGATGCTCCAGGGCGCGGCTATTCCGTCAGTCCTCGTCATTCGTCTGTTGCAGGGCACGCCGCGATCCCGCGATACGCGCCACCAGATCCGGCAGGCTTTCCATCTCGCTCCAGCGGCCGTTGCCGTTCTTCGGCAACTCGGTCGATGCAGATGGCAGGACTGCCTGGGAGAAACCGAGTTTCTCGGCTTCCTTGAGACGTTGGGCGGTATGCGCAACCGGCCGGACTGCACCCGACAAGCTGACTTCGCCGAAATAGACGCAATCGGGCGGCAGGGCAAGCCCGGCAAGCGACGAAACCAGTGCGGAAGCCACAGCGAGATCGGCCGCCGGTTCGGAAATGCGATAGCCACCCGCGACATTGAGGTAGACGTCGTGCTGGCCGAGGCGAATGCCGCAATGGGCTTCCAGCACGGCGAGGATCATCGAAAGGCGGGCCGAGTCCCAGCCGACCACGGCGCGGCGCGGCGTTCCGAGCGATGTCGGCGCGACCAGCGCCTGTACCTCGACAAGCACGGGGCGCGTGCCTTCCATGCCGGCGAAAACCGCTGCACCCGGCGATTTCGCATTGCGTTCGCCGAGAAACAGCTCCGACGGGTTGGCGACCTCGCGCAGGCCCTTGTCGGACATTTCGAAAACGCCGATCTCGTCGGTCGGTCCGAAACGGTTCTTCACCGTCCTGAGGATGCGGTAATGATGGCCGCGGTCGCCCTCGAAATAAAGGACGGCATCGACCATGTGCTCGACGACGCGGGGGCCGGCGATCTGGCCCTCCTTCGTCACGTGGCCGACCAGCACGACCGCCGTGCCCGTCTGCTTGGCGAAGCGGATCATCGCCTGCACACCGGTGCGCACCTGCGTCACCGTGCCGGGTGCGGAGTCGACGATGTCGCTCCAAAGCGTCTGGATGGAATCGATGATGACGAGGTCCGGGCGTTTGCCCTCGGAAAGCGTCGCGAGAATATCTTCGACATTCGTCTCGGCGGCAAGGAGCACGTCGCTGTCGGCGGCGCCGAGCCGCTGAGCACGCAGGCGGACCTGGGCGATCGCTTCTTCGCCCGAGACATAGATCACCCGGTGCTTCCGGCGTGCAAGTGCCGCGGCCGCCTGCATCAGCACGGTCGACTTGCCGATGCCCGGATCTCCGCCGACGAGCAGTGCGGATCCGCGAACGAAGCCGCCGCCGGTCACGCGATCGAGTTCCGAAATGCCGGTCTGGATGCGCGGCGCATCTTCGATCTCTCCGGACAGCGTCGTAAGTGCGACGGGACGCCCCTTCTTCGGCGTGCGCATGGGACCGCCGCCGATCCCCGCCGTGGGATTATCCTCGATGATCGTGTTCCACTCGCCGCAGCCGTCGCACTTGCCCACCCAGCGGGAATGGACTGTGCCGCAATTCTGGCAGACGAACTGGGTGCGGGCTTTCGCCATAGATGTCGGCTTTCGGATGTTTGCGGGCAGATGGCGGAATTGCCGCCGCCCGAGAATCACTCTTGGCGGTCACATAATGCCGCGAAATCCTGTTTGAAAGGACGATATTCCTTTGCGCCTTGTTCAAGCGCCTCCGACATAGGTCCGATGATAGCGCCGGCCGAGGCTCGTCAGCAGCTCGTAGCCGATGGTACCACCGGCGCGCGCGACGTCGTCGATGGCGACATTGCGCCCGAAGACCTCGATATAGTCGCCGGCACGTACGGCCGCTTCCGGCAGGTCCGTGACATCGAACAGGCTCAGATCCATAGTCACCCGACCGACATGCGGCACTTTCATACCATGCAGGAAACCGAAGGCGCCCGAGGGCATCGCCTGTCTGAGGGTGACGCCGCCGCCCGAAACCGAACGGTGGTAGCCGTCGGCATAGCCGATCGCGACCGTCGCAATGCGGCTGTCGCGGCCGAAGCGGACCGAGGCGCCGTAGCTTGCCGTTTCGCCGGATGGAACCGTCCTGACCTGCACGATGCGCGCTTCGGCGGTGACGACCGCTTTCATCGGATTGACCGCGCCATTCACCGCCTCGCCGCCATAGACCGCGATGCCGGGCCGGGTGAGATCGAAGTGGTAGTCCGCGCCGAGGAACACGCCGCCGGAATTTGCAAGGCTCGCCGGCACGCCCTCGAAGGCGGCGGTCACCTCGCGGAAACGCTGAAGCTGATAGCGGTTCATCGGGTGTCCGGGATCGTCGGCGCAGGCCAGATGGCTCATGACGAGGACCGGCGAGAAACTCGCAGGCCGCGCAGGGTCGTGGGCGAGGGCAATGGCCTCCTCCGGCGACAGGCCGAGCCGGTTCATGCCCGTGTCGACGTGGAGAACGCAGGGGTGGTCGCCCCGTTCGGAAAGCGCTGCCATGAAGACCGCCAGCTGCTCTTCCGAGTTGATGATCGGCACGAGATCGTTCTCGAAGAAGAGCTCCTCGTTGCCGGGCCACATTCCCGCGAGAATGTAGATTCGCCCATTCGGAACAAGCGGGCGAAGATCGGCCCCTTCTTCGACACTGGCCACGAAGAAATCGCGCGCGCCGGCGGCATAGAGAGCCGGAGCGGCATGCACGACGCCGAGACCGTAGGCATCGGCCTTCAGAACGGCGGCGGCGCGGGCTTTTCCGGACCGCTCGTTCATCGCCCGCCAATTGTCGGCGAGCGCGGTGAGGTCGACGATGAGCCTGCTGGAGGCGGAAAGAAACTCGGGGCTTTGCATACCGAAAACTCTGCGTGGGCGATATCGGCAGCAATACATCCAAGTGCCCCGCGCCGCAAACGGCCGACGCAATGCTCTGGCCAAAAGCACTTTCATGCAAGACGAGGCTCTCCTCGCCCGATAAGATCGGCCGATGGAAACGATCTCACAGGAAAAGGCCATCGAGGCCATGCCGCTCGAGGGAGCCGAGCGGACCCGTTTCTGGCGCGACCCGCGCTTCAAGGGCATGGAGTGCCTGAGCGCGACCTTCATCACGCATGAATTCGCGCCGCACGCGCACGACACCTTCAGCATAGGTGCGATCGAAGCGGGTTCCCAGATCAGCACGATCAAGGGGGAACGATCGCAGACGGGCCCGGGAGATCTCTATCTCATCAATCCGGATGAAATCCACGACG
Source organism: Ensifer sp. D2-11 (assembly GCF_054161295.1). Classification (NCBI taxonomy): domain Bacteria; kingdom Pseudomonadati; phylum Pseudomonadota; class Alphaproteobacteria; order Hyphomicrobiales; family Rhizobiaceae; genus Ensifer; species Ensifer sp. D2-11. The sequence goes on along the minus strand of NZ_CP096433.1, from coordinate 2,059,845 downwards.
GGCATCCGGGTCACGAAGGCTACCGCTACCGGATGATCTATCCATCCAGGGACCTGCTGGTCGAGATCCTCGAGGATGTGACCGGCCGCTCCTTCAGGGGAACGCCGTCCTTTTCGCGGCTGCTTCTCACCGATAGAGAGCTTGCGCTCGGCTTTCATCGTGCGCACCGCGCATTGGAAGGCAAGGTCGGTACCCTGGAAGCGGACGAGAGCATGTTCGGGTTCCTGGCCGGGCTCTTCGAGCGCCACGGCAACGCTATCATCGTCCCCCTGCAGACGCGCGAGAGCTCAGCCGTGCACCGGGCACGCGACTATCTTGTTGAAAACTACACGCACGATATCGGGCTGGAGGAGCTTGCGAAGCTGGCGGGCCTCAGCCGCGCCCATCTGATCCGCGCCTTCCGAAAGGAATTCCACATCACCCCGCATGCTTTTCTCACCGACAAGCGGGTGCGGGAAGCAAAGGCGCTCCTGCGCAGAGGTTGGTCTGCGGCGGACACCGCCTATCATTGCGGTTTCGCCGATCAGGCGCATTTCAGCCGCCATTTCAAGGCTCGAACCGGCGTCACGCCGGGTGCCTATCGCTCAGCCTGATCACTTTCGTTCAAGACGGCGGTCTTCTGCCTGGTTACTTCCTGGGGCACTTCCAGGAAAAGCGTGTGACGGTTTTCCGTCCGGAAGTGCGTAGTTTCAGAAGGTTAGTGTTGCAGGTACGGGAGATCCCTGGCGTGAAGAAGTCGCGGGCAGTCGAGGAATTCTGGGGAGGTTTCAGGGCGATGGCACCGCTCATCGTGGCGGTGATGCCCATCGGGCTCGTTTTCGGGGCCGTTGCCGCGACCAAGGGCCTGTCGAGCCTCGAAGTCGTGATGATGAGCGCGCTGGTCTTCGCCGGCGGTTCGCAATTCGTTGCGCTCGACATCTGGACTCATCCCGCCTCCTGGGCCGCTCTCGGATTTTCGGCGCTGCTCGTCAATATCCGTCATCTTCTGATGAGCGCATCGATCGGCACGAAGATGCCGGCCTTCTCGGGGCCGGCGAGATATGCCGCGATGCTTCTCCTTGCCGACGAGATCTGGGCCATGGCCGAGGTCCGGGCAGGTGAGTCACGCCTCACACCTGCCTGGTATGCGGGCCTTGCGGTGCCGTTCTATCTGGTCTGGGTGCTTGCCGGTCTTGCCGGCTCGCTCGCCGGCGCGTTCCTCGGAGACCCGAAAGCGCTCGGTCTCGATTTTGCGTTTCCCGCGGTCTTCATCGTCCTGGTCATGGGCTTCTGGAAGGGACGCGAAACCGGCGCGGTCCTCGCTGCGAGCGCCGCGGCCGCGGTCCTCGCACACCAGTTCCTCCCCGGCGTCTGGTACATCGCAGCCGGTGCGGCGGCGGGCGTCGTTGCGGCGCTTTTCACCGGTGAACGTCGGGAAGCCCGCGCATGACGCTCGATCCGCACACGTTTCTTGCGATCGCCGCGATGGCCGTTGCGACGGTGCTGACCCGGCTCGGGGGTCTTGTCCTCATCCGTTTCGTGTCGATAGGTCCGAAGCAGAAGCGGGCGCTGGAGGCGATCCCGCCGGCCGTATTGATGGCCGTCATCGCGCCGACGGCGTTGGTCACCGGGCCGGCCGAAACGCTCGCGGCCCTCGCCACAGCGCTTGTCGCCACGAGGCTGCCGCTGCTCGCGGCCGTGGCGGCCGGCGTGATTGTCGTGGCGGTTGCGAGGGTGTTCGTGGGGTAGAGAGGCCAAATCCGCCCCTCATCCGGCCTGCCGGCCACCTTCTCCCCGCAGGCGGGGAGAAGGGGACTCGCGGCGCCGTCTCAATCCTTGTCGCGGCAGCGGGATGAGGGGCCGCAAACAGCCTGTCAATGCTCGTACTGCGTGAACGACGGATCGGCGAGATCCGAGAAGCGCGTGAATTCCGACTGGAAGGCGAGCTTGACGGTGCCGGTCGGTCCGTGGCGCTGCTTGGCGATGATCACGTCGGCCGTGCCCTTCACCTTCTCCATCTGCATCTTCCACTCTTCGTATTTCGGATCGAATTCGTCGCGCGGTTCCATGTTCTTCACGTAATATTCCTCGCGGAACACGAAGAGGACGACGTCGGCGTCCTGTTCGATCGAGCCCGATTCACGCAGGTCGGAGAGCTGCGGCCGCTTGTCCTCGCGGCTTTCCACCGCGCGCGAGAGCTGCGAAAGCGCGATGATCGGCACGTTCAGCTCCTTGCCGAGCGCCTTGAGGCCGGTGGTGATCTCGGTGATTTCCTGTACTCGATTTTCGCCGGACTTCTTCGAACCGGTCATGAGCTGGATGTAGTCGACCACGAGCACGTCGAGGCCGCGCTGCCGCTTCAATCGGCGAGCGCGCGCGGCAAGCTGGGCGATCGAGATACCGCCGGTCTGGTCGATATAAAGCGGCACTTTCTGCATCATCTGGGAGCAGGCGACGAGCTTCTCGAAATCCGCCTCCGAAATATCACCGCGGCGGATCTTCGAGGAGGAGACCTCGGTCTGCTCCGAGATGATACGGGTGGCGAGCTGTTCGGACGACATTTCGAGCGAATAGAAGCCGACCACGCCGCCGTTCTTGGCCTTGAAGGAGCCGTCGGGCTGTACTTCCGGCTCGTAGGCGGCGGCGATGTTGTAGGCGATGTTCGTCGCGAGCGAGGTCTTGCCCATGCCCGGACGGCCGGCGAGGATGATCAGGTCCGATCGCTGGAGTCCGCCCATCTTCCCGTCGAGGGAATGGATCCCGGTGGAAATGCCGGAGAGATGACCGTCCCGCTCGAACGCCTGTCCGGCCATGTCGATCGCGAGCGCTACCGCATCATTGAACGATTGGAAGCCGCCATCGTAGCGCCCTGTTTCAGCGAGTTCGAACAGCCGCCGTTCGGCGTCCTCGATCTGGCTCTGCGGCGGCATGTCGAGCGGTGCGTCATAGGCGATGTTCACCATGTCTTCACCGATGGTGATCAGCGATCGGCGGAGCGCCAGGTCGTAGATCGCGCGGCCGTAGTCCTCCGCATTGATGATGGACACGGCTTCGGCGGCAAGGCGCGCGAGATATTGTGCAACCGTCAGGTCGCCGACCTTTTCGTCGGCCTTGAGGAAGGTCTTGACCGTCACCGGGTTGGCAGTCTTGCCCATGCGGATGATTTCGCCGGAGATCTCGAAGATCCTGCGATGCAACGGCTCATAAAGGTGTACGGGTTTCAGGAAATCCGAGACGCGGTAGAAGGCGTCGTTATTGACGAGAATGGCGCCGAGCAGGGCCTGCTCCGCTTCCAGATTGTTCGGCGCCTCGCGATAGTGCTGTTCCGCCTGATCCTTGGCCAAAGGGGCGAGCTTTCGCGCTGCGTCGTTCATCGTTTTCCGTTTCCGCTTATGATCCCGTGAGGCACCCGGTTTGCTGACTGTTGCGCGCCGCGTCTAGTGCAGGCACGCAACAGTGGCGTGCCATACAACCCCGCCCATCGCCTTTGCCCGTTGTTCGACTGATCCACAGGGGGACAAGGGAGAAGTTGTAAAAAAATACATTCTCACGCGATGCTGGTTGACGCCGTGGCTATCGATAAAACTACCTGATTCGCATCTCTGCGTCCTCGACAGGCCTCTTGAAAATTGTCCATGGGCGGATTAAATAGTATTCAGATAGTTAGCATACTAGTAATATGGAAATGATACTAAATGCCGAAATCAAGCGACAATCGTCAACTGTTCGACGCGCTTGCGACAGTCAATCGCAAGCTGAGGTCGGTGTTCGACGCACGGGTGAAGGAGCGCGGCCTGACGCTGCCGCGTGCGCGGATGCTGTTCGCGCTTGCCAGGAAAGAAGGCCTCAATCAACGCGAGCTGGCCGAAGAGCTCGACATCGAGACGCCGACCATCGTTCGTCTTCTCGACGGCATGGAAAAGCAGGGGTTCATCGAGCGCCGGGTCGAGCTGTCCGACCGGCGTGCGAAGCAGATTCACATGACGGACGTCGGCCGCTCCGTGGCGGATGAGATCCAGAAGCTCGCGAGCGACATCCGCGAAGAGGTTCTGGGCGGGCTGCAGCCGCAGGAAATCGCCGTCGCGCTGAAGGTCGTCTCCAAGATCGCGACGAACATCCAGTCGATCGGGCGGAGTGGCGACCGATGAATGCCGTTGCCGCTCCCGACCCGATGCGTATCGGCAAATCGGCTCTCTATATCGGCGGCTCCGTTCTCCTCTTTCTGACGCAGGGGCTTGGCATGAATCTGGCGTCGGCCAATCTTGCGCAGGTTCAGGGATCGCTTTCGGCCACGTCGGTGGAGGCTGCCTGGCTTGCCGCTGCCTATATGGCGCCGAATGTCAGCCTTTCGGCCGCTCTCGTGAAGATCCGCGCCCAGTATGGGCTGCGCCGCTTCGCAGAGATCGGCATAGTCGGATTCGTCATCGCTTCACTGATGAACGTCTTCGTCTCGGACCTTCATTCGGCGGTCGTCGTCCGCTTCATCAGCGGCATTGCGGCCGCGCCGATGTCGACGCTCGGCTTCCTCTACATGCTGGAAGCCTTTCCGCCGGCGAGAAAGCTGACGGTCGGCATCGCGCTCGCCCTGACATGCACGACCTTGGCCGCTCCGATCACGCGGCTGATCTCGCCTGAGCTCATCGAGATCGGACAATGGCATGGGCTGTACACGCTCGAGATGGCGCTCGCGCTGATGGCATTGCCGATCATCTATCTGCTGCCGCTGACGCCGGTGCCCCATGCCAAGGTCATCCAGCGTACCGACATCCTCAGCTACCTGCTGCTCGCCGTCGGATTCGGCTGCGTTGCCGTCGTTCTTGTGATGGGGAGGCTCTACTGGTGGTTCGAGGCACCCTGGCTCGGCATGCTGCTCGCCTTGTCGGTCGTGACCCTCACGGCCGTGATATTGATCGAGCTCAGTCGCGAGCAACCCTTGATCGACATACGGTGGCTGGCCTCGCGGGAGATCGTGCATTTTGCCGCCGTATTGTTGATCTTCCGCCTCGTCGCTTCCGAACAGTCGGCGATCGCCACCAACTTCTACCAATTGCTCGGCCTGCAGTACGATCAGCTTGCGACGCTTTACTGGATCATCCTGGCTGCATCGGTGGGGGGCGGATTGCTTTGTGCGGCGCTGATGAAGCCGGGCCATGCGGACATCGTCCATGTGCTCGCCCTCAGCATGCTCGCCGCCGGCGCCTATATGGACAGCCATGCCACGAGCCTCACGCGTCCGGAACAGATGTATGCGAGCCAGGCGCTGGTCGCCGCCGGCACGGCCCTTTTCCTGCCGCCGGCCATGGCCCGCGGTTTCACGGCGGCACTCGCGAAAGGCCCCAGCTACATCCTGAGCTTCATCGTCGTCTTTCTCTTCACCCAAAGCATCGGCGGCCTGATGGGCTCGGCCGCCTTCGGAACCTTCGTGACACTGCGGGAAAAGTTCCACGCCAACATTCTGGCCGAGCAGATCGTTCTGAGCAATCCTCTGGTCGCGCAGCGCATTGGGCAGTTGTCGGGCGCCTACGCGAAGGCAATCGGCGACAGGGCGTTGCTGAACGGGGAGGGCGTGGCCCTGCTCGGACAGACGATCACCCGCGAGGCCAACATCCTCGCCTACAACGATGCCTTCCTGTTGGCGGCGATCATAGCGCTTTTCGCGCTCGCGGTGCTGCTCATCCAAATCGCAGTCAAACGGCTCGCCAGGCACGATCCCGACATCGTACCGGCGGCCACATCTTGAACAATGAAGTCGTTATCATGCTGAAAAATTTCCGCTCTCCCACCACGCTTATCGTTCTTCTTGCCGGCCTCGCCGGTCTTTCGCTCGTCCTCTACGCCTGGCGTCTGCCGCCCTTCGCGAGCTCCGTCGAAACCACGGAGAACGCCTATGTCCGCGGCTATGTCACGACCATCAGCCCGCAACTTTCCGGCTATGTCGCGGAGGTGCCGGTGCGTGACTACGAGGAGGTGAGGGCCGGTCAGCTCCTCGTCAGGATCGATGACCGGATTTACGTCCAGAAGCTTGCGCAGGCAAAAGCGACACTCGCGACACAACGGTCGGCGCTGGCGAACTCGTTCGAACAGGAGCTGTCGGCAAAGGCCGGAATCGCTGCGAGCGAGGCCCAGCTCGACGGGGCCAAAGCGGCTCTGGCAACGGCGAGAGCCACCTGGGACCGCATTCGTCCGCTCGCCGACAAAGGTGTCGCGACGCGGAGCGACGCCGACCAGGCCCGGGCGGCCTTCGAGCAGGCGGACGCGGGCGTCAAGCAGGCGATCGCCAATCTCGAGGTTTCGCGCCAGTCGCTTGCGACGACGCTCGGCGCCCGCGCCGGCCTCGAGGGTTCGGTAGCCGGCGCAGAGGCGGCCGTGGAGCTCGCCGAGATCGACCTCGACAACACCAGGATCGTTGCGCCGCGTGCCGGCAGGCTCGGCGAGATCGGCGCCCGTGTCGGACAATATGTCACCGCCGGCACGCAGCTGCTTTCGGTCGTGCCGCACGAGGTCTGGATCGTCGCCAATTTCAAGGAGACGCAGCTTGACGGAATGAGGGTTGGTCAGCCCGTCACCATTTCAGTCGACGCCTTGAACCGGCAGGTGCTGAGAGGCCACATCGAGCGCTTCTCTCCCGCTGCAGGATCGGAATTCAGCATCATCCGGCCGGATAACGCCACCGGCAATTTCACCAAGGTGGCGCAACGTCTCGGCGTGCGCATCGCCGTCGACCCCGAACAGCCGATGGCCGATCGCCTTGCTCCCGGGCTCTCGGTCGTGGTGAGGGTCGACAAGGCGGCCGAACCGCAGGCGGCAATCGCGTCCGCCGGATAGAGCAATTCCAGGTTCCGCGAGGAATTGCCCGCAAACAAAAAGCCCGGATCCGATCCGGGCTTCTTTCCTTGAAGTCCGCTTGGGTCTTATTCTTCTTCGGACTCGAGCTCGGCTTCCGGGTTGAAGAAGTCTTCCGGCTTCAGCGCGTCTTCGTCCACGCCGTAGATGGCGTCGGCCGAGGTCAGGCTTTCGCCCTTGGCCTGGCGCTCGGCTTCTTCGGCCGAACGGGCAACGTTGATTTCAATCGCCACGTCGACTTCCCCGTGCAGGTGCAGCGTGACCTTGTGCAGGCCGATAGCCTTGATCGGCTGGTTGAGGTCGACCTGGTTCCGGTTGATGTTGAAGCCTTCGGCAGCCAGCGTCTCGACGATGTCGCGGGCGGCAACCGAGCCGTAAAGCTGGCCGGTCTCGCCAGCGGAACGGACGATGATGAAGGACTTGCCGTCAAGCGAATCGGCGACCTTCTGGGCTTCCGACTTGCGCTCGAGGTTACGGGCTTCGAGCGTCGAGCGCTCGGATTCGAAACGCGCCTTGTTGGCGGCATTGGCGCGGAGCGCCTTGCCGAGCGGCAGCAGGTAGTTGCGCGCGAAGCCGTCGCGAACCTTTACGGTTTCGCCCATCTGACCGAGCTTGGCGATGCGTTCGAGGAGAATGACTTCCATTTTGATTTCCTTTCAGTTTTGTTTTGTTTCGTTGGTCAGTTTTTTCCCGTGGGCGTGAGTGCGATGGCGCGGCGCGTATCGATCAGACCGGACAGGAGGAAGAAGAAAGCCGGAATCGTGAAGACGAATACCGACAGGTATGCGATCCACAGCACGGGAAGCCGCCAGGACTTGCCGCGCGTGCGAAAATGGAAGGAGGCGAAGCCCGAGAGCAGGAAGCCGGCGCCAAAGGTGCCGCAGACGAGCGCACCTATCACAGCCGGCGCACCGCCGAAGAAGGTGAGGGCCAGGCCGCCGAGAAAAACGAAGATGGCGTTGCGGTGCATCCTGAGCGACGAGGGAACGTCCTCCCGCGGCCGAAGCGCCTTGCCGGATAGCTGTACGATGCGGGTCGCGAGGTAGTAGGCGGCGAACAACATCAATACCCAGATCGCACCCTGCACGAGCGGCAGCGCCAGCGTGAATATCGACTTGAGCTGAGCGATCGCCGCGGCATCCGGATTGTAGAGCGGTTCCTGCGCCTTCACCGCCTCGATCACCATGTCGACCATGATGTCGGAGACGCTCGAGTCGTACCCGACAATGTAGCCGACGATGACCATGCCGACCGTCACCAGTCCGGCAAGATGCACGAGGATGTCGGAGAGCGGATACCAGGCGAGTGAACCCTCGGGACCGCCGAGTTCGGAAGCCGGGCGCGCAAGATTGGAGAGGTGGCTGAGCCAGCCGGCCGGGACGAGCGTCACGACGACGATCAGCAGTGCGAAATAGGGTGACACGAGTGCCACTGCTGCCCCGCCCGCGACCACGATGGCAGCGATGGCGGCGGCGTTTCCCCAACCGAGACCCGCAATCAGGATCGGCAGCGCGGAGGCGGCGTAGAGAACGATCGCAAGAGACGACTGCGTATTCGCGCCCATCGACAAGAGGGCGGCGGTAATGCCGGCGAGAACGCCGGTCAGCAGCGATGTCCTGTTCCAGTTCTTCACGTTCGCTGTCCTGCTTGAGAGGCAGTTAGGGGCGGCCATCCGGCCATTGCCCCAACATGGGATTTGTGCGCCGTTCCGGCGCGTTTCCGATCCGCGCCCACCGCGGAAGGGAGGAATCGAGGCACCCTTGAGAAAGCGCCTCGATCGAAGCTGGTTTCCGTCGAGTCAGCCGATCGACGGAGCGCCGGCCGCCTTACGATACGATGTAGGGCAGCAGGCCGAGGAAGCGGGCGCGCTTGATCGCCTGGGCGAGTTCGCGCTGCTTCTTCTGGGAAACGGCCGTGATGCGCGAGGGCACGATCTTGCCGCGCTCGGAAATGTAGCGCTGCAGGAGACGGACGTCCTTGTAGTCGATCCGCGGAGCGTTTGCACCCGAGAAGGGGCAGGTCTTGCGGCGACGGTGGAACGGACGGCGTACCGGAGCGGAAGAAACTTCAGCCATTGTCTTTATCTCCTAAAGCTTCTTGTTAAGCGCGGTCTTCGCGCGGGCGGCGCGGACGGTCATCGCGGTCGCCACGGTCCGGACGCGGACCACGGTCGCCAAACCCACCACGGTCCGGACGGTCGCCGTCGCGGCGCGGGCGATCGTCGCGGTCGCGCTTCTGCATCATCGCGGACGGGCCTTCCTCGTGCTTGCCGACGGCGATCGTCATGTAGCGCAGGACGTCTTCGTTGATGCGCATCTGACGCTCGACTTCGTGCACGGCCGGTGCCGGGGCATCGATGTCCATGAGGACGTAGTGAGCCTTGCGGTTCTTCTTGATGCGGTAGGTGAGGGACTTCAGGCCCCAGTTTTCGACCCGACCGACCTTGCCGCCGTTCGCTTCGATTACACCCTTGTACTGCTCGACGAGAGCGTCGACCTGCTGCGGCGTGATGTCCTGCCGAGCGAGGAATACGTGTTCATAAAGAGCCATTGTGGCTTGCCTTTCTTGCGTTAATCAGCCCGGACCTCGGCGGCTAAGCCTCAACGACTGTTCTTAAAGGCTATGAGAGCCGGCAAGAAAGTGTTGTATCGAGACGGTCGAGAGCGGAGACACGGGAGGCCGGAATGCCTTTACATTCCTCGCGGCTTCCGAATGGAAACCGGCCCTCCGTTCAGCCACCAGCCAGAAGACCGGGCGTTTCGAACAGCGCGCTTATACGGGTTTTCTGCCGAAATGCAAGCCGCCTTCGCAGGATTGGCCAGATCTGCTGCGTAGCGGGGATCGGTAAAGTGCACGCTTTCCTCTTTGGCTGACTCTATTGTGCGGATACTGCCATTAGTGAATTGGAGGGAGAAGAATGAGGGACCCCGCTATTGGACCCCACAACGGCAAAGAACTCGAACTCATGCTGCAAGGTGTCAAGCCACTGGCGTTGTTTTCTGCGGAGGACAACATGACGCCGGAGGCTGTAGGGGACGTCGACTTCGAGCCTTATGTTCAATCAGGCAGAGTCTTGAAGTTCTCCCAACGCCTGGATGGGGACCGATTTGAGACGCGGATATATTGCCTGCCGACGGAGGAATGGCGGGCGAAGCTAATGCTGTTCGTCCGACAGCACATACATGATCCAGCGTTCCGATCCGTCTTCTCTGCGGATGATTTACATCGCCTGGACGGCACGTTGCTAGGCTACTCCAAGGACGATATCGAAGGCTTCATCGCGCGCATCCGCAGTCGTCGCAGCGCGCCTTAGGGGGCTGCTTGCGTGACCAGCGGCAGCTGCAAGGAGCCGTTTCCTTGTGGCAAGCGGGGATTCGCGACGCGCACGAGCAGGTATTCTCAGCCGGAACAAAAGCGCCCTTGCGCTGTTGAGTGGACTTCCACCCATCCGGGAGAAGAAAATGGCCCCCTTCGATCCGAAGATGCAGGAATGCATCGAGAATTGTCTTGCCTGTTATCGCGTCTGCCTTTCGACGGCGATGACTCATTGCCTCGAAGCCGGCGGCGAGCATACCAAGCCGCCGCACTTCCGGCTGATGATGGCCTGCGCGGAGATTTGCAGGGACGCGGCGCATTTCATGCTGCTTGGCACGCCGCACCACAAGCACCTGTGCGGCGAGTGCGCCGAGATCTGCGCGGAATGCGCGGACGATTGCGAACGCATCGGCGACATGGGCGATTGCGTCGACGCCTGCAGGCGGTGTGCCGAGAGCTGCCGCCAGATGGCGGCATGAAGCCGCCGCTCCGGCGCGAGAGTGTTTCAGATCGGCGCCGGATAGAGCCGATGCAGGCGCCGGATGCCGTTCATCACGTCCTGGGAAAGAGTGACGTCGGCGGCGCCGAGGTCGTTCTTCAGCTGCTCCATCGACGTGGCGCCGATGATGGCCGAGGCCATGAAGGGGCGCGTGAGACAGAAGGCGATTGCCATCTGGGCCGGGTCAAGACCGTGTTCGCGGGCGAGTGCGGCATAGGCGGCAACGGCGGGCTCCTGATGCGGCGTGTAGCGGCCGCCGAGGTCGCCGTTGATCGACAGGCGGGATCCGGCCGGCCTGGCACCGTCCAGATATTTTCCGCTCAAGAGCCCGGCCGCCAGCGGCGAATAGGCGAGCAGGCCGATATCTTCGTGGTGCGACACTTCCGCGAGGTCGAGATCGTAGCTGCGGTAGAGCAGATTGTACTCGTTCTGGATCGTCGCGACGCGCGGGAAGCCGTATCTGTTGGCGAGGTCGATCATCTTCATCGCGCCCCAGGCCGTATCGTTCGAAAGGCCGACAGCGCGGATTTTGCCCGCTTTGACGAGTTCGCCGAGCTTGTCCAGAATGGCCTTGAGATCAGCCGTAACCTCCTCCTTGTTCTGGTGGGAGGGGTCATAGGACCAGGCGTTTCTGAAGTGGTAATGACCGCGATTGGGCCAGTGCAGCTGATAAAGGTCGATATAGTCGGTTTTGAGCCGCGCGAGGCTCCCATCGACTGCCTCGCCGATTCCTTCCGGGGTGACCGGGCCGCCATTGCGGATGTAGGCACGGCCGGAGCCGGCGACCTTGGTTGCAACCACCACGTCGTCGCGTCGGCCGCGCGCAGCCAGCCAATCGCCGATGATGCGCTCGGTGTTGCCGTAGGTCTCCGCTGAAAGCGGCGTGGTCGGATAGAGTTCGGCGGTATCGATGAAGTTGACGCCGCGGTCGAAAGCATAATCGAGCTGTTCGTGGGCTTCGGCCGGCGTGTTCTGCGAGCCCCACGTCATCGTTCCGAGGCAGATGGACGAAACCTTGATGCCGGTGCGGCCGAGTTTGTTGTAGCGCATGACGTTCCTTGTGGAGCGGGTTCGCGCCATGGGAGGAAGGCGCTCCGCCTTGGAAATGACGGTTGGCCGCAGCCCGGGAAGTTCCGGAACGACGCGGCGGCAAAGCGGGGCAAACTTAAGCCTTGATTGGCGAAGATCAAGGGCAAAAGACCGTAAGCAACCGGCCAAGCGCGGCTTCCGCGCTTGACTTGCTGTTCAGGAATGTGAATGGAGAGGAAAATACGCGGCGGCAGCAGGGTCCGGGCGGTTCATCTGCACCTGCTCGCGCAATTGAAACGATCACGGCTATTTGGTTGCTCCGAGCCAGCCGCGATCCAGGGAAGGGGCACTCTTGATGAGCATCGCATTCACGTTCCCCGGCCAGGGCAGCCAGGCCGTGGGCATGGGCAAGGATCTGGCCGAAGCCTTTCCGGAGGCCGCGGCTGTCTTTGCCGAGGTCGACGACGCGCTCGGCGAAAAGCTTTCCGACATCATGTGGAACGGGCCTGAGGAGACGCTGACGCTGACGGCGAATGCGCAACCGGCGCTGATGGCAGTGTCCATGGCGGTAATCCGCGTGCTCGAGGCCAAGGGCCTCGACCTCAAGAGCAAGGTTTCCTTCGTCGCGGGCCACTCGCTCGGGGAGTATTCGGCGCTCTGTGCCGCCGGTACGTTCTCGCTCGCCGACACGGCGCGTCTTCTGCGCATTCGCGGCAATGCGATGCAGGCGGCCGTCCCCGTCGGCAAGGGCGCGATGGCGGCGATCATCGGTCTGGAGCATGACGATGTCGAAGCGGTCTGCCGTGACGCATCATCGTTCGGCTCGTGCCAGATCGCCAACGACAACGGCGGCGGCCAGCTGGTGATCTCGGGCGAGAAGCCTGCTGTGGAGAAGGCCGCGGCCCTCGCTTCGGAAAAGGGTGCCAAGCGCGCGCTTATGCTGCCCGTGTCCGCCCCCTTCCATTCCGCCTTGATGACGCCGGCCGCCGAGGCCATGCGCAAGGCGCTCGCGACGGTCGAGAAGCGCGATCCCGTGGTTCCGGTCGTCGCGAACGTGCTTGCTGCGCCGGTAAGCGATGCGGGCGAGATCGCGCGCCTGCTTGTCGAGCAGGTGACCGGGCAGGTGCGCTGGCGCGAGACGGTCGAGTGGTTTGCGGCCCATGAAGTGACGACGCTTTACGAGATCGGCTCGGGCAAGGTCCTGACGGGACTTGCCCGGAGGATCGACAAGACCGTCACGGGCATCGCCGTCAATTCGCCCGCCGATATCGATGCGGCGCTTGCCGTCCTCTTGGCCTGAGCGCCCTACTATAAGGAGAAATCCATGTTCGATCTTTCAGGCCGCAAGGCTCTCGTTACCGGCGCTTCCGGTGGTATCGGCGAGGAAATCGCCCGCATGCTGCATGCCCAGGGCGCCGTCGTCGGACTCCATGGTACCCGCGTCGAGAAGCTCGAAACGCTTGCCAACACCCTCGGCGAGCGGGTTCAGATATTCCCGGCAAATCTCTCCGACCGCGCGGAAGTCAAGGCGCTCGGAGAGAAGGCGGAAGCCGATCTCGGCGGCGTCGATATCCTCGTCAACAATGCCGGCATTACCAAGGACGGGCTCTTCGTCCGCATGAGCGACGAGGACTGGGACAACGTCATCGAAGTCAATCTCACGGCCGTGTTCCGGCTGACGCGCGAGCTCACGCATCCGATGATGCGCCGTCGCTTCGGCCGCATCGTCAACATAACCTCGGTCGTCGGTGTCACCGGCAATCCGGGGCAGGCGAATTACTGCGCCTCGAAGGCGGGCATGATCGGCTTCTCCAAGTCGCTTGCACAGGAAATCGCCACCCGCAACGTCACGGTCAACTGCGTCGCCCCGGGCTTCATCGAAAGCGCGATGACGGGCAAGCTGAACGACAAGCAGAAGGAAGGGATCATGTCTGCGATCCCGATGCGGCGGATGGGAAGCGGAGCGGAAGTCGCCTCCGCCGTGGCCTATCTCGCTTCTAACGAAGCGGGATATGTCACCGGTCAGACGATCCACGTCAACGGCGGCATGGCGATGATCTGACGAGGCGATGGAGTGTGCGGCTCCTTGGGCTTCGGCCTGTGCCGCGACCTCCGATCAGCCTCTTCGTTTGTTTGTGCCAAATGCCTGAAATTCAATGTTGACCAAGGGAATAACGGGCATTTTCGCCCTTTGCGGCAGGCATAAACCGTGTTAATCGGGCCATGACTGCGCGCAGTCGACCGTTCCGGCCAGGTGTCCGGCAGCTCTTGCTGCCCTGGGTTTCCGCGGTTTCGGTTGGATGGATTGCCCGTTGGACCAACTTGGTCTATCAGGCGTGATAGAGTGCCGGTGCCGGTAACAGCGCCGTAGAGAAACATAAGGTCGAGGAACTCCGACATGAGCGATATCGCAGAACGCGTGAAGAAAATTGTTATTGATCATCTTGGCGTCGACGCCGAAAAGGTCAGCGAAGGCGCAAGCTTCATCGATGACCTCGGCGCGGACTCGCTCGACACCGTCGAACTGGTCATGGCATTCGAAGAAGAATTCGGTGTCGAAATCCCGGACGACGCAGCAGATTCGATCCTCACCGTTGGCGACGCCGTCAAGTTCATCGAGAAAGCCCAGGCCTGACCTTTTGGCTTGAGTCATTGGCGGGCCGCACTCGCGGCCCGTTCAGCCCTGGGGCAGTGGGCTGGCCCGCATGCACTGCGGGTTGCGATCGGCAAAGCGTCCCGCCTTTCCCTCTGGTCGTCACTACTGCATGTATCCTGATAGGAGTCCGTCCAGGGACAAGAAAATGCAAGGAACCATAAGGTCACAGCGACCTTTGCGCGTCTTCACGACGCTGTAATGAGATTTGCAATGCATGCGCGGGTCGCGATCGTCGCGTGGTCCGGTCCGGCGGTTGAATTGAACAGTCAGGGTGGGTCACGGGTATGAGACGTGTCGTTATCACCGGTACCGGCATGGTATCTCCTCTGGGTTGCGGAACCGAAGTCAGCTGGGCGCGTCTTCTGGCCGGCGACAACGCGGCCCGCAAGGTCACCGAGTTCGAGGTCGAGGACCTTCCCGCCAAGATTGCCTGCCGCATTCCCTTCGGCGATGGCAGCGACGGCACGTTCAATGCCGACGACTGGATGGAGCCCAAGGAACAGCGCAAGGTCGATCCTTTCATCGTCTATGCGATGGCCGCTGCCGACATGGCGCTGGCGGATGCCGGCTGGAAACCCGAAAGCGACGAAGACCAGATTTCGACCGGCGTCCTGATCGGCTCCGGCATCGGCGGGCTGGAAGGTATCGTCGATGCGGGTTACACCCTGCGCGACAAGGGCCCGCGGCGTATTTCCCCGTTCTTCATTCCCGGCCGGCTGATCAATCTCGCAGCCGGTCAGGTTTCCATCCGCCACAAGCTGCGGGGTCCCAACCATTCCGTCGTGACGGCCTGCTCGACCGGCGCGCATGCGATCGGCGACGCCAGCCGGCTGATCGCGCTCGGGGATGCGGACGTGATGGTGGCCGGTGGTACGGAATCTCCGATCTGTCGGATATCGCTCGCAGGATTCGCCGCCTGCAAGGCGCTCTCGACACAGCACAACGACAATCCCGAGAAGGCCTCGCGGCCCTATGACGCCGATCGTGACGGCTTCGTCATGGGCGAGGGTGCGGGCATCGTCGTTCTGGAAGAACTGGAGCACGCAAAGGCGCGCGGTGCCAATATCTACGCAGAGGTGATCGGTTACGGCCTATCCGGCGACGCCTTCCACATCACTGCTCCGTCCGAAGACGGCGAAGGCGCTTACCGCTGCATGCAGATGGCGCTGAAGCGCGCGGGCGTCACGGCTGCGGACATCGACTATATCAACGCTCACGGAACATCGACGATGGCCGACACGATCGAACTCGGCGCGGTCGAACGGCTGGTCGGCGACAGCGCGTCGAGGATCTCCATGTCCTCGACGAAGTCGGCCATCGGGCATTTGCTCGGCGCAGCCGGCGCGGTCGAAGCCATCTTTTCGGCGCTCGCAATTCGCGACAATATAGCCCCGCCGACGCTCAACCTGGACAACCCTTCCGTCGAGACGAAGATCGATCTCGTGCCGCATGTCGCGCGCAAGCGCGAGATCAATGTGGCCCTGTCGAACTCGTTCGGTTTTGGCGGCACCAACGCGTCGTTGATTCTGCGCCGTTACACCGGCCATTGATCCCTCGGGCGGGCGTGTTGCGAAACGGGTTGCCAAGGTAAGCGGAATTCGGGCACATCTTCCGATCTGCATCGACCCGCGATCCCGCTTTTTGCCGCAATGCTCACTACAAGCTGTCGCTGGAGTGGCGACGACTCGGGGACGCCGCCAAGGGGCATGTTCGCGCAAGCCACATCTGGTAATTGTAGGATATTCATCGCTGGGCAGCCGCTCCTTCACCGGAGCCGCAGAGGCCGCCGTAACATTCACTGGTCGCCGGTCTAATCCGAAATTCGCACCGGCGGCGGTTTGATAAGGTTGCGAATTTCGGAATCGGGACAATCGTGAGCGACTCAAACGATAACAGCGCGGTGCAATTCGGCCGCAATGAAACCGGGAGCAACGGGCCGATCATTCCGAAGTCGGCCAACGAAGCGCTGCGTCCCGAAAGAGTTCCCCATCCGCCGAAGCGTTCGCGCAAGGCCCGCAGCCAGGTCGTCATCTTTCTCAACTTCGTCATGACCGTGGTCGTCTTCGTGGCGCTCGCGGCCGCCGGGGCCGTCTATTACGCGATGCACGAATATGAGAAGCCGGGGCCGCTGGAGGCGAACAAGAATTTCATCGTTCGCAGCGGCGCGGGCATCAGCGAAATCGCCAGCAACCTGGAGCGCAACGAGATCATTACCGACAGCCGCGTATTCCGGTTCGTTTCGGAAGCCTATCTGAGCAATGACACGCTCAAGGCCGGCGAGTATGAAATCAAGGCGCATGCATCGATGCAGGAGATCATGGAGCTTCTGAAGTCCGGCAAGTCGATCCTCTACTCCGTTTCGCTGCCGGAGGGTTTGACCGTGAAGCAGATGTTCCACAGGCTTGCCGACGACCCGGTTCTTGTCGGCGATCTGCCGGCGGAGCTGCCGCCCGAAGGCTCCCTCAAGCCGGACACCTACAAGTTCACCCGGGGAACCGACCGTAACGAGATCGTCAAGCAGATGACCGCTGCCCAGAAGGCGCTGGTGCAGCAGATCTGGGAGAAGCGGGATCCGGACCTTCCCGTATCGACCATAGAGGAATTCGTAACTCTTGCGTCGATCGTGGAGAAGGAGACCGGCCGCGCGGACGAGCGACCGCGGGTCGCTTCGGTGTTCATCAATCGCCTGGAAAAAGGCATGAGGCTGCAGTCGGATCCGACGATCATCTACGGTATCTTCGGCGGCGACGGCAAACCCGCCGACCGGGCAATCCTGAGGTCCGACCTCGACAAGCAGACGCCGTACAACACCTATCTCATCAAAGGCCTGCCGCCGACGCCGATCGCAAATCCGGGCCGGGCAGCGCTCGAAGCCGTCGCCAATCCGTCGCGCACGCCCGAGCTCTACTTCGTCGCCGACGGCACCGGTGGGCATGTCTTCGCGGAGACGCTCGACGAGCACAATGCCAATGTGCGGCGCTGGCGCAAGCTCGAGGCGGAAAGGGCAGCGGAGGCGGCCAAGGCCACCGAGGCTGCACAGGATGCCGTCACGCAGACCGGGACCCAGCAATAATACATGTCGCCAAAAACCGCGCAGCGGTTTGGGACGACATGCACGAAAGCAAAACCTGAGGCACGTCGCATACATTGATGCGGCGCGCTTCAGCCTCATGTGGACGGACTCGCCGCCGCGCGGATATTCCTTGCGGAGTTCGGCGCTGTCGCCATAGTGCTTCCCTCAATGACAATGTCGTGCCTCCGCTCGGAGGTGCAGAGATCGTTGTGCTTTATCGAATCACTGCCAACGGAGGAAACGATGCCGCTCCAATCGATGACCGGCTTTGCCAGGAAAGAGGGGAGCAGCGGACGCTATCGCTGGGCTTGGGAACTCCGTTCGGTCAACGGCAAAGGTCTCGACATGCGGCTTCGCCTGCCGCCGGGACTGGAACGTATCGAGCCCGACTGCCGACGCCTCGCCTCGCAGTATTTCTCGCGAGGGAACTTGCAGGTCGGCCTTTCGCTGAGCGGTGCTGAAGCTTCGACGGAGGCAGTTCTCAACGAGGAAGCACTCGCCGCCGTCCTGAAGCTTCGCGAACGATTGGGCGATGTCATCGATCCGGCGCCGCTCAAACTCGATACGTTGCTTTCCATTCGCGGCATTGTCGACTTCCGCGAGCCGGAGGAGAGCGAGAACGAGCGCGCGGAACGCGACGCCGAGATACTCGCCGGCCTGGAAGGCGCGCTCGCCGATCTGCGGACGATGCGGGAAGAAGAGGGCAAGGCGCTCGGGCAGGTGTTGCTAGCCCAGGTGGATCGCATCGAGAAACTGACCGCGGTAGTCGAAAACGATCCGTCCCGCAGCCCGCAGGCGATCGCCGACAGGCTGGCGCAGCAGGTTTCGGTCATCATGGCCAACGCGTCCGGCATCGACCGCGAAAGGCTGCATGCGGAGGTCGCGCTGCTTGCGACGAAGGCCGATCTTCGGGAGGAACTCGACCGGCTGGGCTCGCATATTGCGGCTGCCCGCGACCTCCTGACAAAGGGCGGGCCGGTCGGACGCAAGCTCGATTTCCTTGCACAGGAATTTAACCGCGAATCGAATACCATCTGTTCGAAATCGAATGCCGCCGCCGTGTCTGCCGCCGGTATCGAATTGAAGGTCGTGATCGACCAGTTCCGCGAACAGGTTCAGAATCTGGAGTAGGATATGAAACCGGCGACCGTTTCGCCCATCAAGATCGCTCGCCGCGGGCTGATGCTCGTGATTTCTTCGCCCTCGGGTGCGGGGAAGTCTACGATCGCGCGCAACCTGCTCGAAGCCGATCCGGACTTGAGCATTTCAGTGAGCGTGACGACGCGTTCGCGGCGGCCGAGCGAGATCGAGGGGCGGCACTATTTTTTCAAGTCGATCCGAGAGTTCGAGGCGCTGAGGGCAACGGACTCGCTGCTGGAATGGGCCGAAGTGCACGGCAATTACTACGGCACGCCGCGTGACGCCGTCGAAAAGGCGATGGGCGAAGGGCGGGACATGCTCTTCGACATCGATTGGCAGGGCGCCCAGCAGCTGCAGGAAAAAATGGCGGGCGACGTGGTATCGATCTTCATCCTGCCGCCGTCCATGGCGGAGCTGCAGTCGCGGCTCCACCGGCGCGCCGAGGATAGTGAAGAGGTCATCGCGACGCGGCTCGCCAATTCGCGCGCCGAAATCGAGCACTGGCGCGAATACGATTACATCGTGGTCAACGACGATCTCGACCGGGCCTTCTCCTCCGTCAGGGCGATCGTCGAAGCCGAGCGCCTTCGCCGCGACCGGCGCCCCGGCCTCTTCGAATTCGTCAACGGACTGCTGACGGAAAATCCTCTCTGAGCGCGCCGCTTATCCCTTCGCCCCTCGCGGGGAGAAGGTGCCGGCAGGCGGATGGAGAGGCCTTGGACGTGCGCCGAGGTGCGGCCCCTCATCCCGCTGCCGCGACCTTCTCCGCCGGGCGTTCGCTCGACAAGGCGGACGACAATGAATTCGTGTTGCTCGAAGTCGGCGAATTCCTGAAGGCCGAATAGAGCGCGGTCCCCTCGAAACGTCCTATAAGCCGGGCTTGCTTTCCCGCAGCAGACATGGGTGTAACGCCCGCTCCTCCTACCCTCATTCCTGTGCCTGTCACAGGAATCCAGCCAGCCCAAGTCCTTGGGCTGGAAAGGCTTTTCCGCACCGCAGACGCGGCGCTGCTGGATCTCTGTGACAAGCACAGAGATGAGGGCGAGGGTGGGTTAAGCGTCCGGCTCTACAGACAATTGGCCAATCGGCAAAATTCTTCGACGGTCAACGTTTCCGCGCGGCGTTGCGGATCGATGCCCGCCTTTGCAAGCAGCGCCTCGCCACCGAGGGGTTTCAGGCTCTGGCGGAGCATCTTGCGCCGTTGGCCGAAGGCTGCCTGGGTGACCTTCTCGAGGACCGCAGGCGGGCAGGGAATTGGAGCCTCGACAGGCTCGAGATGGACGACCGTCGATGTCACCTTGGGCGGCGGTGTGAAGGCCTGCGGCGGCACGTCGAATGCCAGACGCGCCTTTGTCCGCCAGCCGCAAAGGACGCCGAGCCTGCCATAGTGATCGTCATCGGCGCCGGCGACGATCCTGAGGCCGACCTCGCGCTGAAACATCAGCGTCATCGATTGCCAGAAGGGCGGCCAGTGCCCCGGCAGCAGCCAGTTGACGAGAAGCTGTGTGCCGACATTGTAGGGAAGATTGGCGATGATGCGCACCGGTCCGCCGGCAAGCGCTTCGAAGTCCACCTTCAGTGCGTCGCCCTCGATGATGTCGAGCCGCCCCGGATAATGGGCGCCGATCTCGGCGAGTGCCGGCAGGCAGCGCGAATCGCGCTCGATCGCGACGACCTTCTTTGCCCCAAGAGCGAGGATCGCCCGTGTAAGGCCGCCGGGACCCGGACCGACTTCGATCACTGTCACGTCCTCCAGCGGACCGGCGGTGCGCGCGATCTTCTGGGTAAGGTTGAGATCGAGGAGGAAATTCTGGCCGAGCGCCTTCTTCGCGTCGAGACCGTGCCGCTGGATGACGTCGCGTAGCGGCGGCAGACCGTCGAGAGCCGCCATCAGCGCTTCGTCCCGCCGGCATTGCGGGCAAGTTCTGCTGCAAGCCGCAAGGCCGCAAGAAGGCTTTCCTCGCGCGCGATCCCTTTCCCGGCCAGGCTGAAGGCGGTCCCGTGATCCGGCGAGGTTCTGATGAAGGGCAGGCCCAGCGTGACATTGACGCTGTCATCGAAACCGAGCGCCTTGGCCGGTATCAATGCCTGATCGTGATACATGCAGATGGCGACGTCGTAGGTCTCTCTCGCGCGATCGTGGAACATGGTGTCCGCCGGCAAGGGTCCGACGACGTCCAGCCCCTCGGCGCGCAGGCGATCGATGGCCGGCCGGATGACGGCATCGTCCTCGCGGCCGAGCGCGCCGCCTTCGCCCGCATGCGGATTGAGACCGGCAATCGCCAGGCGCGGCGCCGGCAGGCCGAAGCGGCTCCTGAGGTCGGCCGCGGTGATCGTGCAGGTCTCGTAGATCAGATCCGGCGTCAGCGCGGCTGGAACGTCCTTGAGCGGGATATGGATCGTGACCGGGACCGCGCGCAGCTTCGGTCCTGCCAGCATCATCACCGGCAAGGCGGCAACCCCCGTTGCGCGCGCAGCGAGGTCCGCGAGATATTCGGTGTGGCCCGGAAAGCGGAACCCCGCCTCGTAGAGCACTGCCTTGGCAATCGGATTGGTGGCGAGGGCGGACGCTTCTCCCGCCAGCACGAGCCGGACGGCGGTGTCGATCGCATCGGTCACGGCGGAAGCATTTGCCGCATCGGGATTACCGGGAATCACGGGGGCGGGGGAGCGGACCGGCCAAACGGGCAGCGCCTGCCGGAAAGCGGCGACGGCCCCGGGACAATCGGTCTCGCATATCGGCACGGTCTGGCCCAGGAGCTTGGCGCGGGCGGCAAGCACCGCCGGATCGCCTACATAGAGAAACGGCGGCGTCGGCCGATCGGCCCGCTTCGCCCATACGGAAAGGGTGATATCCGGACCGATCCCGGCCGGATCGCCCATGGTCAGGGCGACCGGCCCGATGCTCGTCTCGCTCATGCTGGCTCGTTATTTGTTGACGATCTGCGCCTTCGAGCGCAGTTCTTCAAGATATTTGGCGCTGTTCGGGTCTTCCCCCTCGGACTTCTTCTTGCCGAGGTCCTCGGCACGGAAGACGATCTCGGCGGCGGCGTCGTCGTTGACCTGACGCTTCTTGCAGATTGCCAGATATTCGACGCCTTTCTCGGTAACCCGCGTACCCGTGGTCATGCCGTCGCCGGCTTTTTCGACGAGCGGCTTCCAGTCTTCGGGCAGTTGCTGTGCAAGAATGCGGCCGAGGCTGCGGATCGAGACGTCGCGGTAGTTCGCCGCGAAGGCCTTTGAGGTATCGCAGCCTGGAAACTGCGAGCGCGAGGCATTGGCTTCGGCCTGCCGCTTCGCCGTGATGGCGCCGCGCTTCGATTCGGGAATGACGAAGATGACCTGCTGCAGGAAATATTCCGTCGTGACCGGCTTGTTGCCGCCGCCCTGCATCATGCGCTTGACGAGGTCGCCGCCGGAAAGGCGGCTGGCGCTGCCGTAGCGGAAGTTGACGACGCGCGGCCAGCTCATCTGGACTGCGATATACTGCTTGAAATGGTCGACCCCGACGCCGGCCTGGTCAAGGATCTTGCCGAGCTGCTCCGGCGAAAGCTTGTTACCGGCGGCGAAACGCGCAAAGGCGGCATCGACCTCGTCCGTGCTGACGGACTGCTGAACGCGCGCGATCTCGGCGCGCTTCAGTACCTCGTCGACGAGCTGCTGCTTGGCTTCGGCGGCGCCGCCGCTTTGCCGCTGAAGCTTCAGGAAGGCGACCCGCTTGGCGACGTCGCCGGAGGTGATCACGGTGCTGTTGACGACCACCTCGACCGTGCTCGCCGCCATTGCCGTGGTAACCGTACCCGCTGCGACACTCAGCGCACCCGCCAGTGCAACCGCCGAAAGCAACCTCACGATCGCGTTTTTCCCGCCCATCATCATTCCCCTGCTCGTTCTGCCTCCCGTTGCCGGCGGCTTCAGTTGCCACACTGCCGACTTCGCTACGGCGAGCTCTGCGCGTCACGCAAGACGCGCGGCGCCGTAGGTGTCAATGTGAGGCAAATGCATAATACATGCGGCCAAACAATGACAAGACCGCATGATCGATGCGGTAAGGGCGGGTCAGGGCCACTTTAGAAGTAGTCCAGCTCGTCAAATCTCGTGTCGCCGACATAGACGTCACCGAGCGTGCGGAAGCTGATGCGGGCGCCGATCGACCAGTCGTTCGCAAGCGAACTGTCGGTATCCCGCTCCTGCTTGTAGACGATCGAGAACAGCGTGTCCTGGTCGTCATAGGTGATGCCGAGGCCGTTGCGGGAGACGACGCCCGCGTCGATGTCGTAGGTCACCGCGCCGAATACCGACCAATATTCGTGGAACCGGTAGGCGGCAGCGGTCTGGATTTCGTCCTGATCGAACGGCGAGCCATAGGTCGGCTGCGCTTCGATCCGCGTATAGGTGAGAGCGGCCTGCCAGTTCAGCCCGAGATAGCCGACCGTGGCATCGGCCCGGCGCAGCGAGAAGTCGCTTTCGTCCAGCCGTCCGGAGAGGCTCGCCATCAGACCGGACGGGGCGTCGATACCCAGCATGGCGACATAGTCGGAACTGTCGGTTTCGAGGCCCGAATCCGCCCCGGCTTTGACGAGATCGTCCGTCGCGAAGGAGTTCAGGCCGCCAAGCTGAAACGACTGGCCGGCAATGGCGCGCAGGCCGTAGCCGCTGTCGAAGCTTCCGGTATACCGCAGACCGATATTCGCGCGTGTACCGCCCTCGATGCGATCGTAACCGGAGAATTTGTCGCGATCGAAGAGGTTGGTCGCATCGAAGACGAAACTCTGCGCGTCTTCGTTCGGCAGTCCGCCCGCATATTGCTCGTCCGGGCGCGCATATAGCTGGCCGATCGGTTCGAGAACGTGGGTGCTCGTCTCTCCAGCGAAGAGCATCGGATAGCGCGCCTCGAGTCCGGCGGTCAACATTCTGCGCGTCTCGGCATCGCTGCTGGTGAAGTTGCCGGTATAACCGACCGGGTCATCCACATTCATGCCGAGGGCATCGCCCCGTGCCGCGAGCAGCGGGGTCAGCACAAGTCCGCCGGGCGCAATGAATGTCCGCTTCCATTCGAGTTCGCCGGTGAGCCTGTGCGAGGTACCCTCGAGCCCACGGAAGCGCTCGACCCCCAGCACATTCACCCTGTCGAGGCGGTTGCGCTTGATGTTGGTCAGGTTGAAATCGGCGTTGAGTTCGCCGCCCAGGATCGGCTCCGGTGCAGTGTAGGAATAGTCGAGGACTTGCGCGACCGGCTGCTTGTTTTCGTCGATGCTGTCCGGGTCGGCATCCTGAATGTCGAAATAGAAGGCCCGCAGGTCGAAATAATTGCGTTTGCCGAGGCCGGTCAGATAGGCCTGGTTCACATAGGTCGTGCCGTCGAAGGTCGACAGATCGTAGGTCTTGGCGAAGTTGTTGTCCGACTGGACGAGGACGTTCCAGCCGAAACTCCAGCGGGGATTGATCTCGAATTTGCCCCGCGAGGCGATCATGCCGCGATTGGTTTCCAGCGCGTCGACGGTGCCCGGCGTGAACTGCTCCCTGTCCAACTGGCTGATGCCGGCGACGTTCAGCGTATGCAGGCCGTTGTGGAACTGCTGCCGGAACTCACCCTCGAGGAGGAAGCCCTGGCGGGTCAGTCCGGTGCCGGTGATCGTCGCGTCCATATGAGGCGAGATCGCCCAGTAATAGGGTACCCCCACGCCGGCGCCGAGCTTTTGCGTGTAGCGGAACTGCGGGAAAAGGAAACCGCTCTTGCGCTTGACCGTATGGTCCGGGATTTCCATCACCGGAATGTAGGCGATCGGCTTGCCGAAGAGTTCGAAATAGGCGTGCTCGAGCCGAATGGTACGGGTGCGTCCGTTCTGAATGATGCGCTGGGCCTTGATGTGCCACAGAGAGCGATGTTCCGGCTTGGTGTTGCACGGAGTGCATGCGGTGTAGACGGCCTTGTTGAGGATGAATTCCTCGCCATTGCGCCTTTCGCCGGTCTCCGCCGCCAGGCGCGTCAGATCGGTCGTTTCGATCCTGAGGGCCTGGACGAAGCCGTTGCCGAAGTCGTCGGTGACGTCCATCCTGTCGGCATAGACGATGTTGCCGCCCGGCTCGATGAGCTGGATGTCGCCGGTCGCGAGGATACGACCGGATTTCTGGTCGTAATCTACCTGCCGGGCGACCATCTTGTAGCCGCCGTATTCGATCTGGACATTGCCGCGCACGGTCACCTTTTCCGTGTCGCGATTGTAGACAAGCTCATTGGCGGTCAGCAGCAGCTTGGCGTCGGCAGGGATATTCGGCTGCAGATCGTCGATTCGCGCCGCTGCATCCTGCGCCTTGGCTGGCGCATTCATTCCGATGGCAAGCATATGCAGCGCCACGCCTGCAAGCAGGGCAGCGTTGGTAAGCTTCATGCGTTTGCGGTTGCCTGCCGCCACTAGCCATCCTCCTGATGCAGTAGAATCGTCGAGCCCAGCGCCATTGCTACAACGACCGGCAGCCAGGCTGCAACGAACGGAGGCACAATGCCGCTGCTCCCGAATGCTTTGACAAGCACGGTGACGACATAAAGCACGAAGCCCGACAGGATTCCACCGAGAATCACCGACCGAGATTGATTGAACCGGCTAAATTTTAACGAGACGCAGGCGGCGATCAGCGTCATCGCGACGAGGAGCAGCGGCAGCGACATGAGAGAGTGAAATTGCGTTTCCAGGCCGTTGGTGGAAAAGCCGAAGGACCGCGCCACTTCGATTTTCCGCGGAAGGTCGAAAAACTGAATGGAATCAGCCTTTGCCAGACGTTCCTGGACGAAATCCGGCTTCAGATTGGTGCGAAGCTGTGCCGTTTCCATACGACGGGGCAGGCGCCCGACTTCCGTCTCGACGACGCCGTTAAGAAGCCAGTAACCATCTTCGAGTTTCGCCGACTTCGCATCCTGCCGGAGCGTGATTGCGCCCTGTGGATCGAAGTGGATAACGGTCACGTTGATCAGCTCGGTGCCGCCGTTCTGGACGGAGCGTGCGCCGATGATCGTGTCGGTGCCGTCGTAGATCTGCCGGAGCCAGGGAATCGAGTTCGCGGCAGCCGAACGGGTGGAGCCCCACTCCGCTTCGAGCGCTTCCGCCTTCTTGGTTCCCCAGGCGGCAAGCGGGTTGATCACGACCACGGCAAGCACGCCGAAGAGCAGGGCGCCGACGACGAACGGACGCAGGAATTGCCAGACGGAAATGCCCGCCGCCCGGGTTACGACGAGTTCATAGCGCCGGTTAAGGGAGATCAATGCAGCCATCGCCGCGAAGAGCGCAACGAAGGGAACCGTTTGCTGCAGGATCGTCGGAATGCGGAACGTGGTCATCAGTAGCGCGCCCGACACCGTGTAATGTGGCAGGTTCGACATGCGGCTGGTCAGTTCGCTGAAGTCGATGATGAAGATCAGCGCGAAAATTCCGACGAGGAACCAAAACGTAGTGCGTGCATAGCGCTTGAAGAAATAGCGTCCGAGCGTGTTGAAAATCATGAGGGCTGCTCCCCGTCGGCACCGGCCGGCCGCACGAGCCGAAGCCTGACCATGAGGTCCGTGAGCTTTTCCTGCCAGGTCATGGGGATGTCGAGGCGCCGGTTGCTGGCAAGCTGCTGTATGGCAAGCGCTCCCGTCACCAGCGGGACCAGATACATGAGCGGCACGAACCATACCGAATCTTCGGCGCTGTTGGCCGCGTAGAACGTCATCCACCGGATGACCAGAGCCGCTCCAAGGGCGCTGACCATCGGGTGCACCCGTGCTTCGCGGTGCGACCGGGCATCGCTGCTGACCACAAGTGCAATGAGGCCGAAGAGCAACGGAAAGGTCCATTCGGTGAAGCGCCGGTGCAGCTCCGCCGTAAAGGCGAGCGGAGCTCGCTTGTAGGCTTCGTCGTCGGGATCGGGATCAAGCAGATAGAAGAGATCGCGATCCTTGGCGCGGATATTGGCCTCCCCCGCCATCCTGGTCAGGTCCGTCAGATCGAAGGCATAGGAGTCGAACTTGATGATGGAAACGTCGCCGTCCGGCAGTTTGCGGTGGACCTCCCCATCCTTCATCACCAGCGCGGAGCGTTCCTCGTCGACGGCCCCCTCGCGCGCATAATAGACGAGCTCGAAATTCGGATCACGCGCGTCGGCGACGAAGATGCCTTGGAGTACGCCGCCGCTTCGGCGGGCGCCGACCTGCACGTAAAGCCCGTCGGTAATCTTGCGGAATGCGTTCTCCTGGACGACGGAGGCGAGCAGGTCCGCATGGGCCGTCGCGATCATCTTGCGTACGGCAACGCGCGAATAAGGCTCGACGAAATTGTCGATGGCGAAGGAGAGGACGCTCAGTCCTGCCGCGAGGAACATCACCGGCCGGATGATGGACATGCGCGAACTGCCGGCGGCACTGAGCACCGTAAGCTCCGAATCGGTGTTCATCGCGCTCAGCGTCTGCGTCACGCCGATCACGAGGGCAAAGGGCAGAATGATCGGTACGACCGACGGCAGAATCAGCGTCGCGAGCTTCAGGAAGGCGATGATCGACTGACCGCTGTCGGTAACGAGGTTCACATTGGTGAGCGCCTGCGTGGTCCACACGATGCCCATCAACGGCAGGAGCGTCGCCAGGAACATGATCGTGGCGCGCCGGAATATGTAGCGTTCGATGAGCTTCATAGCCGTATCCGGTCCAAGGTCCTGCTCAAATTCGTATGCCGTTCGGTTGCGGACGAGTGTGCAATTTCTTGCCGGCCGATGTAACCGTCTTCGTCCCCGTGCCGCGAATCGGAATCTGCGACAACAGGGAAAATATAAGCCGAAGAACTTCGGTTAACCGCATGTAAACATGTGCGAGCATCTTGCCAAGCGCCTGAAAAGCGAGAAGGGTGCGCCCCACAGCTTCGATCACCGCCGACGTCGCGAATGTCGGTCACTGTAGCCGTCCGGTAACAGGCCGGGCGCCACCGTCAGAAAGTGCCTGGAGTCCTGCATGCCGATGAAATTCGAATTTTCTTTCAGCAAATCCCACCGCCCGGCCGGCGGCGCCGCGGTTCTCCTGCAGGTTGCAGGAGCCAAGGAGGCAGCCGGGGCGGCTGTCGTCGATCCGGAGGGCGTCCTGGCGAAGGCGGCGAAGATCGGGAAGTTCACGGGCAAGGCGCTCTCGACCCTCGACGTCATTGCGCCGCACGGCTCGCCGGCCGATCGGATTGTCCTGCTCGGCCTCGGGGACGCGGGCGGCGTCGGCGATCACGACTGGCTGAAGGCCGGTGGCGCCGCGGCTGCGAAATTGCGGTCTGCCGAAAAGATCACGGTTTTCCTGGATGCGCCGGGGCTCGAAGTCACCGGCAAGGCAGCCGCGGATTTCGCCCTTGGCATGGAAATGAACGCCTACGGCTTCGAGAGCTACAAGACCCGGAAATCGGATGACGAACCGAAGGCGGCGCAGAAACCGGTGAAGGTCACCATCGTCACCGGCACGGTGATCGCAGCGAAAAAGGCCTTTATGACGGCCCAGGCGGTCGGTGAAGGCGTGTTTCTGGCGCGCGATCTCGTCAACGAGCCCGCCAACGTGCTGGGCCCCGTGGAGTTCGCGGCGCGCGCGAAGGAACTGGAAAGACTCGGCGTCGACGTCGAGATACTGACCGAGCGGGAGATGAAGAAGCTCGGCATGGGCGCACTCCTCGGCGTAGCGCAAGGCTCGTCTCGTCCGCCGCGGCTGGTCGTCATGCAATGGAAGGGCGGAAAGGCCAAGGAAAAGCCGGTCGCCTTCATCGGCAAGGGGGTCGTCTTCGACACCGGCGGCATTTCGATCAAGCCCGCTTCCGGCATGGAGGAAATGAAGGGCGATATGGGCGGGGCGGCGGCAGTGACCGGCCTGATGCATGTCCTTGCCGCGCGCAAGGCGGCCGTCAATGCCATTGGGATCATCGGGCTCGTGGAGAACATGCCGGACGGAAGTGCCCAGCGGCCTGGCGACATCGTGACGTCCATGTCCGGGCAGACGATCGAGGTGATCAACACCGACGCCGAAGGCAGGCTCGTCCTCGGCGATGCCCTCTGGTACTGCAATGACCGCTTCAAGCCGCAGCTGATGATCGATCTCGCAACGCTGACCGGCGCGATCATGGTGGCGCTCAGCAATCATTACGCCGGGCTGTTCTCGAACGACGACCGGCTGGCCGAGCAGTTGCTCGCCGCCGGTTTGGCGACGCAGGAGCGACTGTGGCGGATGCCGCTCGGCAAGGAATACGACAAGATGATCGACAGCAAGTTCGCCGACATGAAGAACACCGGCGGCCGGCACGGCGGCTCGGTCACCGCGGCTCAGTTCCTGAAGCGCTTCGTCAAGGACACGCCCTGGGCGCATCTCGACATCGCCGGCACCGCCATGGGTTCGCCGACCGACGAGATCAACCAGTCCTGGGGCTCCGGCTTCGGCGTTCGTCTCCTCGACCAGCTGGTGCGCGCGAACTACGAATCGTGACCGTTCGCCCGAGATCGGAATGACCGAGATCCTTTTTTACCACCTGACGGAATCGAAGCTCGAAGACGCCCTGCCGCCGCTGCTCGACAAGAGCATAGAGCGCGGCTGGCGGGTGGTCGTGCAGACGATAGACGCCGAAAGGCGCGATGCGCTGGATACGCATCTATGGGTCTATCGGGACGACAGCTTCCTGCCGCACGGAACGGACGCCGGCGAGTTCGCGGCGGAGCAACCGATTCTCGTCGTTGCCGATGACGGCAACCGGAATGCCGCGACTGTGCGCTTTGTCGTCGACGGCGCCGAGCCGCCGCCGGTTTCCGAATATGAGCGGGTTGTTTTCATGTTCGACGGCTACGACCAGCAACAGCTCGAGGCGGCGCGCGATCAGTGGAAGCGGCTCAAGGGCGAGGGGCACAATCTCACCTATTGGCAGCAGAACCGTGACGGAAGGTGGGAAAAGAAGGCGTGATCGGTCGAGTATCGATGGCCTGTGACCGGTTGCCCCTCATCCGGCCTGCCGGCCACCTTCTCCCCGCAGGCGGGGAGAAGGTGATTCGCGGGGGCGTCGTACTCGTCCCCTCTCCCCGCGCGCGGGGAGAGGGTTAGTCCTCGGGTTTAACCCGAGGAGAGGGGCGTCAGCAGCGGTGGTGAGCGGACCAATACGATGTCCGCACACGCCATACTTAATCGTGAAACGCCTCGACGAATTTGCGTCGGCCGAGCATGAAGGCGTCGGCCACGTGCCGGAGCGGCGCCAGGTCGACGTCCGATCTGCCGGCCTTGATGATCTCGGCGAAACGCCGATAGAGCATGGGGTACTCCTGCTCGGGCTCCTCGTGGACGATCTTGCCGTCTATCGCGAGTTTGGCGCCGCCTTCGGAGAGGACCATCCCGCCCGCGTCGGTTTCAGCGACGATGTCCCAGCTCTGCTTGCCCGTCTGGCGCCAATCGAACTCGGCAGCGACATCGAGCTTTTCGGCATCGCTGAAGGCGATCGTGGCGGCGATCGGCGCGTCCCGGTTCTCGGGAAATTCCAGCGTCGCGGAGGTGATGAAGACCGGCCGGGGCAGGATGTGGGTCATGATCGAGAGTGCATTGATGCCCGGGTCGAAGACGCCGAGCCCCCCGGCTGCCCAGATCCACTCCTGGTTCGGATGCCAGTGGCGGACATCTTCCTTCCAGATGATCCGGACGTTGCGAATCGCGGCCGACGCCAGAAACGCCTTTGCGGCTTCGACTGCCGGCGCATAGCGCGAGTGCCAGCTCGCGAAAATCGAAACGCCTTTCTCCTCCGCCAGCGCCTCCAGGTCCGCGACCTCGCTCAGGGTCGCGCCCGGCGGCTTTTCGAGGAAGACATGCTTGCCCGCGGCAAGTGCGGTACGCGCCGCCTCGTAGCGGTATTGCGGCGGCATGCAGAGCGAAACCGCCTCGACCGCCGGCACGGCGTCGATCATGGCCTCTATCGACTTGAAATTGTCGATGCCGTCCACCGTTCCGTGGCGGCTTGCGGCTGCGATCAGGCGGTAGTCCGCGTTCTTCGCAAGCGCCGGCAGATGTTGGTCGCGCACGATCTTGCCGACGCCAACGATGGCAATGTTGATTGGGGACATGGTGTCTTCCGCCCTGATTAGTATGATTTATTCCGGACCCTTTTAGCAGATTGGGAAATACCGACAAGCCGGCTTCCCGTTGCAAAAATTAGCCTAGCCGCTTGGGTGGACAAGATGGAACGCAAATCTATCTTGTCCGTCTTCTTGCCTCTCGAGGGGGGTTCTTCGGAGCGAAGTCAGGATTTCAGAATGCCACATATTCGTCTTGCGACACGGGCCGAGCTCGACACGATCATCGACTGGGCCGCCAGGGAGGGATGGAATCCCGGTATTGACGATGGCAACGCTTTCTGGGCCGCCGATCCCGAAGGCTACTGGGTCGCGGTCGAGGAAGAGCGACTTGCCGCTGCCATTTCGCTCGTGCGCTATGGCAGCGGTTACGCATTTCTCGGCTTTTTCATCGCCGATGAGGCGTATCGGGGCAGGGGCATCGGCCTCGATCTCTGGAAGTGGGCAGTTGCAAGGGCCGAGGGGCGGACCATCGGCCTCGACGGGGTCGTGGGCCAGCAGGAAAACTATCGGAAGTCGGGTTTCGGCTGGTCGCATGCGAACATCCGCTACGGCGGCGTGGTGAACGTGACCGAGCCGCCCGGCACCGAGCTTGTCGACGTGGCGCCGGTGCATGCGGCGTCACTGATCGATTATGACATGAGGTTCAATCCAACGCGGCGCGAGGCATTTCTGCGCGAATGGACCAAGCAGTTGCAGACGCGCAGAAGCGTGGTCCTGCTGCGTGACGGGGCAATCGCCGGTTACGGAACGATCCGCAAGTGCCGCGAAGGCTACAAGATCGGTCCGCTGCTCGCCGACAGCGAGACCGGTGCCGATCTCCTGTTTCGCAAGCTCGCAACCGGCACCGGCGGGGAACGGACCTATTTGGATGTCCCCGAGCCGAATGCGTCGGCACGGGCACTTTGCACGCGCTACAACATGAAGCCGGTTTTCGAGACCGCCCGCATGTATCGCGGACCGGCGCCCGATCTGCCGCTTGCGCGCATTTACGGGATTACGACCTTCGAACTCGGCTGAAAACAGGTTCGCCGGTCGGCTAGCCCGCCATCGCTTCCTCGTATTCCGCCGACAGTTCCAGCCATTGCTCTTCCGCAGCCGCAAGCTTTTCGACGGCATCGGCGCGCTCCTTGGCGCGTTGAGCCGCTTTTGCCGGGGCCTTCTCGTAAAGGGCCGGGTCTGCAAGCTCGGCATCAAGTGCCTGAATCACTTTCTCCAGTTTGCCCGTCAAGGACTCGATCTCATTGATCTTTTTCCTGAGCGGTGCCAGTGAGGCTCGCCTGTCCGCATTGGCCTTTCGCTGGTCTGCCTTGGAAAGCGCCTCATCAGATCCGTTCACCCTGGGCTTGTCGTCCTTCGGCTTCGGCCCGCCGACGATCAGCCCGCGATAGTCCTCGAGGTCACCGTCGTAGTTCGCGACGGTTCCGTCGCGCACCAGCCACAGCCGGTCGGCCGTCGCTTCGATCAGGTGGCGATCGTGGGAGATGAGGATGACCGCGCCGGAGAAATCGTTGAGGGCGGCGATCAGTGCGTTGCGGCTGTCGATGTCCAGATGGTTGGTGGGCTCGTCCAGGATAAGCAGACTTGGAGCCTCGAAGGCGGCAAGGCCCATGAGAAGCCGCGCCTTTTCGCCACCGGAGAGATCCTTGGCCGCGGTGTCCATCTTCTCGGTCGCAAGCCCCATCTGCGCCACGCGGGAGCGCACCTTCGCTTCCGGCGCTTCCGGCATGCGGCGGCGGACGTGCTCCACGGCGCTCTGCGTCGGCACGAGATCGTCGAGCTGGTGCTGGGCGAAGAAGCCCACCTTCAGTCCCGGGGCGATCCGCACCTCGCCGCTTTCCGCGCGGAGGCGTCCGGCGATGAACTTCGCAAAGGTGGATTTGCCGTTACCGTTGGACCCGAGCAGCGCGATCCTGTCGTCCGCATCGATGCGCAGATTGAGCCTCTTCAGGATAGGCTTGCCCGGTTCGTAGCCGACCGCGCCTCCCTGGATGGCGACGATCGGTGAGGCCACCTGCTTCTCCGGATCCGGGAAGGTGAAGCCCTGGACGTGGTCTTCGATGACGGCTGCCACGGTGCCCATCCGCTCCAATGCCTTGATGCGGCTCTGGGCCTGACGGGCCTTGGAAGCCTTGGCCTTGAAGCGATCGATGAAGCTCTGCAGATGCTTGCGGGCCGCCTCGTTCTTGGCCTTCGCCTTCATCTGCAGTTCGTCCGCTTCCGCCTTCTGCCGCTCGAACTGATCGTAGGAGCCGCGGTAGAAGGTGAGCTTCTTCTGATCGAGGTGAACGATCGCGTTCACCGCGGTGTTCAGGAGGTCGCGATCGTGGCTGATGATGATCACGGTGTGCGGATAACGGCGGATATAGTCCTCGAGCCACAGCGTTCCTTCGAGATCGAGATAGTTGGTCGGCTCGTCCAGGAGCAGCAGATCGGGTTCGGAAAAAAGGACCGAGGCAAGCGCCACGCGCATGCGCCAGCCACCGGAAAAGGAGGAGGCGGGGCGTTTCTGCGCCTCGTGGTCGAAGCCGAGACCGGCGAGAATGCTTGCCGCGCGCGCTTCCGCCGAATGGGCGCCGATGTCGGCGAGCCGCGTCTGGATCTCGGCGATCCTGTGCGGATCGACCGCCGTTTCCGACTCCGCGATGAGCGCCGTGCGTTCCCTGTCGGCCTTGAGCACGATTTCGATCAGAGGTTCTTCCGTCCCCGGCGCTTCCTGTGCGACCTGTCCGATCCGCGCGTTCTTCGGCAAGGAAACACTGCCGGCTTCCGCCGCAAACTCGCCGGTGATGACCCGGAACAGAGTCGACTTGCCGGCGCCGTTGCGTCCGACGAGCCCGGCCTTCGTGCCCGCCGGAAGCGTCACGGAAGCGTTATCGATGAGCAAACGGCCCGCAATGCGGGCGGAGAGGCCGGATATCTGGATCATCCGGGCCTTTTGCCCGGACTTTTTCGGGAAGGCAAGAGGCTCGCGCCACTGCTGCCGCGATCGCTCGAATAAGGATGCCGAGGGCATTTTCAAGTGAGGATTGTTATGGATTCATGGACAACGTGTTCCGATAATCAATACTTCCCATCCTCATGATGAGGCCCCACATCTTCGGACGGAGAGCACGAGAATGCTCTTCTGACCCTTTGATCGGACCGGGCGCCATCGGCGAGGCCACCGCGTCCGGAATGGTGCCGATCAAAACGGTCGCGACGAAACCTTCGTTCAAGCGAACGACCGATCAGGAGTGATGATCATGAGGAACGCAATCCATACTGCTCTCGCCGCCACCCTCGTTGCCACAGCCGTTCTCGGCGGTGCATCCGCAGCCTTTGCCGGCGGCAGCTATTATCAGGGTGTCAGCGACAAGCCGCTCTACACCGAACGCGCAGCGCGAGCCGGTGACCAGACGGCCGTTCGCCGTGCTGACGGCTCCCTCGACCGTACGTCCACCGGCTCCGTCGGCTATGCTCCGCAGCCGAAGGTCGTTTCCGGCGGTGAAGGCGAATACTACCAGGGCCTCAGCCGCTAAGCCGCAGCTGACGAGTCACGGAGCAGGCGCGGCCTCCCACGCGCCTCTTTGCTCCGCCCGAACGAAAGGCCCGGTTTCCTCGAACCGGGCCTTTCGTGCCCCGGATGGCCTTTTGAAACGGCGTACTCCCGCGCGGAAATCGGTTTCGCACAAAGTCCTGTATTCGCTTCGCCTTTATACTTGACGATCAAAGTCAGCAATAATATGCCGCCTTGCTAAAATGGAGGTGGTTTTGGGCGGCTCAGGCGAACTTTCGGTCTCTCCGTTCGGTGTTGCAAGTCTGGCTGCGCGGGGCGACCGGCCGGCGCTGCTTTTGCGCGGCGGGCGGATCGTGAGTTACCGCGAACTTGCCGAGCGCATCGACCGGCTCGCTTCTCGGTGGCGCGGCGATCGCGGACTGGTCACAATCGAGGCCGATCTTTCCGAACACGCTGTCGTCGCTTATCTCGCGGCACTCGAGGCGGGCCACGCGGTCGCCCTGTGCGGCACCGCTTCCATGCTCCGGGACCGCGAGGTCTTCAGACCGGAATATTGCTACCGCCGCTTTGACGGCCGTTGGCGCATGGAGCGGCTGGAGGGAGACGCGATCGCGCCGCATCCCGAACTTGCCGTCCTGCTCTCGACGTCCGGCAGCACCGGGCATGGAAAATGGGTGCGGCTGTCGCACATGAATATCCAGTCCAATGCACGATCGATCGCGGAATATCTCGGCTTGACGGCAGCGGACCGAGGCTGCCTCATCCTGCCGCTCCACTATTCCTACGGGCTTTCCGTCCTTAACGCCCACCTCGCCGTGGGCGCGAGCGTCTATATGCCGGGCTGTTCCATCCTCGACGAGGGCTTCCTCGATGAACTTGCGCAAAGCGCCAGCTCCAATTTCGCCGGCGTCCCTTATTCCTACGACCTCCTGGAAAAGGCTGGGTTCCGGGAGCGGGATTTTCCGGCGCTGCGCTTCATGACTGTTGCCGGCGGACGTTTGGCGCCGGAACTCGTGCGCCGCTACAATGAGCATCTCTCCGCGCGCAATGCGCGCCTTTTCGTGATGTACGGCCAGACAGAGGCAACGGCTCGCATGGCCTATATGCCGCCGGACCGTCTCCGGGGCAGGGAAGACCGGATCGGCATTGCGATCCCGGGCGGGAGCCTGACGATCGAGGATAACGATGGAAGGATAATCTCCAGCGCCGATCAGCCCGGCGAGCTTGTCTATCGCGGGCCGAATGTGATGATGGGCTACGCGTCGTCACGCGCCGATCTCGCGCGAGGGGCCGAGTTGTCGGAATTGCGGACCGGCGATCTGGCCGTAAGAGACGCGGACGGCGTCTTCCGGATCGTCGGACGAACAAAGCGGATCTCGAAGATTTCCGGCCTGCGAATCGGTCACGACGCTCTGGAGGCGGCACTGGAGCAGCACGGCGTCGCCGCCGCCGTCGTCGGCAACGACACCGAAATCCACGCCTACTATGTGGGAAGCGGCGATCCGGATGAAGTTCGCCGCCTGCTCGTCGAGGCGAGCGGCTTGACCTTGATGCATGTAGGGGCTTCCCGCCTGGACAAGTTGCCGAGATTGACATCCGGCAAGATCGATTACCCGGCCCTTCGCATGCGGCCGGCCGCGGCGACGTGCGGCAGTTCGGAAGAGGGGGACGTCGAGGCGCTTTTTGCCCAGCTCTTCTATCCGAAGAAGGTTCGACCGGAGGACAGCTTTCTGTCGCTTGGTGGCGATTCGCTCCGTTTCGTCCAGCTTTCGATCGGCCTTGAGAAGAGGCTCGGAGAACTGCCGGAGGGCTGGGAAAAAATGCCGGTCGGCGCACTCGCCGCCCATAACGGCCGCGAGCGCAAGAGCCGCCGGATCGGTGCGGATTTCCTGATCCGGGCGCTGGCGATCCTGCTGGTCGTTGTCCACCACGAGACGCTTTGGCCGATTCCGGGGGGATCGGCCGCCATGGTCATTCTCGCCGGCTTCGGTCTTGCGCGATTCCAGAGCGGAGCACTGCTCTCCGGCGCGATAGACAAGCTGCTGCGGCCGCTCGCCCAGATACTCGTCCCCTACTATCTGATCGTGGCGGGCTACGCGCTCGCCTGGGGCGACGTGCCCTGGGCTTCGGTCTTTCTCGTCGGGAATTTCGGCATCGCAGATCCCGGGCTCCACGGCATGGTGCCCTATCTCTACTGGTTCATCGAAGCCTATTGTCAGATGCTGCTGGTGTTTGGCGCACTGTTTGCCGTTCCGTTCGTCCGGCGCGCCGCGGCCAAGAGACCCCTTGCCGTGGGCATGGCGCTGTTCGCCGCGGCCTTCGCTGCGCGGATGGCGTTTCCGCTTCTCATCGATATCGGCAACCGCCAGATATTCACCCTTCCATGGATCTTCTACATGGCGGTGCTCGGCTGGTGTGCGGCAATTGCCGAAACGTGGAAAGAGCGCTCGATGGTGATGCTGGCAGGGACAGGCGTATTCCTGTTCCTCGGGCTCTATGAGGGCGTCTGGATCGGGACGAAAGTCAAATATCTGCTGCAGATCGCCGTTCTGGCCGCGCTGCTCTTCCTGCCGCGCATTCGCATGCCGCAATGGGGTAGGCGGCTGATCCTGCCGCTTTCCGCAGCGGGCTTCCACATCTACATCCTGCACCGTTTCGTGCCGGAGTTGCTGTTGCTGCCGATCCGGCCGTTGCTCTCGCCGTTCGCCTTTGCCCTCTGCTCCATCCTGGGCGGCATCGCGCTCGGGATTGCCGCCTGGCTCGGACAGCGTCGCCTCATCGCGTGGCTCGCCGGGACCCGAGACAGGCGCATCTCGCTTGCCCCGGCGGGCCGGCTCGAGCCTGGACTCGCCTCAGTCGGCCCACTTCTTGCCCTCGGTCCGCAGGAAGGAAACCAGGTCCAGCGTCAGTGAGGGGTGCTTAAGCGCGGTCAAGGTCGCATGCGCCTGGCCACGATGATGGGTCTGATGGTTGAAGAAGTGAGCGAGCGTCCGTGCGAGCCGTTCCGTGACCTCGACCGGATTGGTGAGCGGAGAATAGGTGAAGTGCCCCGCAAGACGCTCCTCGTCGAGGCTGTCGATCCAGGCGATGATTCGCTCGTCCTCGGCCACCCGCGCCGCCGTCAGACCGTTGAGATCTTCGTGCAGGATGGCGTCGAGCCGCGACGGCGCCTCGCCCTCTTTCGTAAACCGCTTCATCCAGATCCGGTCCGCCACGAGGATATGGTTCAGCGTCCCGTGCAGCGAGCCGAAGAACGCTCCCTTGTCTTCCCGGTATTCCGAATCCGATAGTTCCGAGACGGCGGCGTAGACACGCCGGTTCGCCCAGCGATTGTAATCAGCAAACATCCGGTAATGGTCGAGCATCGGCAATCTCCTCGTGTGGTCGGCAACCTATCGCGAATTCGTATTCCGGTGGCAAATGCCACTCATGAAATTTAATGATTGATCCGCAAGCGATGCTCCCCTTATGTCGCCCGGTAGCGAAGTACAGGAGCCTGAATGACCCGCAAACTCTACGCACTCTCCGGAACCGACACGAGCCGCCCCTTTTCGCCGCATGTGTGGAAGACGAAGCTGTCGCTCGCCCACAAGGGCCTAACCTTCGACATCGCGCCGGTCGGCTTCACCGAGATTCCGAGGCTGGAGCAGGGGGCGACCAAGATCGTTCCGCTGCTGCGCGACGGAGAGAAGCTCGTCAGCGACAGCTTCGATATCGCTCTCTATCTCGAAGAGGCCTATCCCGATCGTCCGCCCCTGTTTTCCGGCGAAGGCGGCAAGGCCATGGCGCGCTTCGTCGAGGGCTGGTCGCAAACGACATTGCACACGGCGATCGGGCGTATCGCGATCATGGACATTCATGACAGCCTCGACCCGATCGACCGGGCTTATTTCCGGGCGAGCCGCGAGGAGCGCTTCGGAAGGCCGCTGGAGGCGGTCGCCGAGGCCGGGCGAGGAGACCTCGAAACCTTCTCGGCGAAGCTCGAACCGATCCGCCACATGCTGAAGTTTCAGCCGTTCCTCGGCGGCGACAGGCCGCTCTTCGCCGATTATATCGTCTTCGGCGCGCTGCAATGGGCACGCATCGTTTCGCCACATCGCCTGCTTGCCGCGGACGACGTCGTCACCGATTGGTTCGAGCGTTGCCTTGACCTTCACGATGGCCTGGGCCGCAGCGTGACAGCGGCGTGAAACTACGGCGCAAGGGGGCGAATCATCGCCGCGCCCCCTTGTTTTGCGCGGAATTGGCGGCTAATGAACCGCCACTTCTCAAGAGCAAGGGAAATTGAGCCAATGGCGATTGAACGTACCTTTTCGATGATCAAGCCGGATGCGACGAAGCGCAATCTGACCGGCGCCATCACCAAGATGCTGGAGGATGCCGGGCTGCGCGTCGTCGCCTCGAAGCGCGTCTGGATGAGCCGCCGCGAAGCCGAAGGCTTCTATGCCGTGCACAAGGAGCGCCCGTTCTTCGGCGAGCTCGTCGAATTCATGTCCTCGGGTCCGACCGTGGTTCAGGTTCTCGAAGGCGAAAACGCCATTGCCAAGAACCGTGAAGTCATGGGCGCTACCAATCCGGCCAACGCTGCCGAGGGCACGATCCGCAAGGTCCACGCTCTTTCGATCGGCGAAAACTCGGTTCACGGTTCCGATGCCCCGGAAACGGCTGCCGAGGAAATCGCCTATTGGTTCTCCGGCACCGAGATCGTCGGCTGATCGGTAAACCAGCGGAGTGATTTTCAAGCCGGGGCGGCGACGCCCCGGCTTTTTACGTCGGGCAGGTGGCGGTCTCGAAGCGCGCCGGCGCCTTGCCGTCCTTGAAGACCTCCGGGTTCTTGTCGTAAGCCGGCCCTTCCACAAGGGGCTTCGCCGGCATCACGTCCTGATCGATGTCCGAAACGACAGTCGTCTCCAGCCTCTGAAGCGATATCCCGTCCGGTCCTTTGACCTCGATGGTCACGGCATAGGGCCTCTGCTTCTTCACGCAGGTGATGTCCGGACTTTCCAGCACCACCTTGTTCAGCTTCGGGAAAAGCTTCCGTTCAAGCGTCAGCGGATTGCCGCCGGCAGGGTTTTCGAAGGTTGCGACGACAGTGCTTCCATCCGGAACCGGCTCCGTCTTGTTGAGCGTGACCATATAGGTCGCATAGGCCAGCCGATAGTTGAACACGAACATCTTGCCGGTCAGTTCGAGCGGATCCCTGCCGCTTTCGCGTTGACAGCCGGCAGCGACCGCTGCGGCGAGCAGAGCGGATATCATGGCTCTCTTCATGGCTTCGGTTCCTCCCTGCTGCGGCGATAATGCCGCCTGGCCTTCGTCCGGTTGCCGCAAACCGCCATGTCGCACCACGTCCTGCTCCGGTTGCGGCTGCGGTCGAGAAACAGCCACGCGCAGTTGGGGCAGATTTTGAGGCGTTCCCTCTCCGGTCCGGCAATGAGGCCAAGTACCGAATGCGCCGTGGCCACATCGAGCGGCGTGCCTTTGCGCGTGTCTGCGGGTTGACGCAGGACGGTGGCGATCGCCTCGAGCAGGTCGGCCAGGAGATCCGGCCGGTCCTCAGTCCTCACCAGGGCGCGGAAATGACGGTCCGTCGCCTCGCGCAATCCGATGAATGCATTTCGGCGCTCTGATTTTGCCGGGACGAGCGTGCCGAAACGGTTCCGTTCGGCGCCGTAGAGATTTGCGGCCTCGGCGAAGGTGTCGATCGCGACCGGGTCGTCGAAGCGATCGGTCCTGCGCTCCGCATCGAAGCGCATGACCACGGAATTGGCGACGTCCAGTGCGAGCGCGCCGCCGGAGAATCGATGTGCGGTCCAGGTGAAGCTCATGCGAAAATCCTAACTGGTAAAAGCCATTTTACCAGTTATAGTACGCTTGTCATCACGCGGATGTGCCATGGCCTATTTTCTGCAGCAGATCGCCAATGCCGTACCCGTGGCCGCGCTTTATGCGGCGCTCGCCTTCGGATACGCGATCGCCTTTGCTGTCACGCGGCGGGCGGACCTGACCTATGGCGCGCTCTTCGCCTTTGCCGGGCAAATCTTCGTGCTCTTCGCGGATGTCGGCTGGAACCGGCTGTGGCTGGTACTGCCGGCGGCGCTCGGGCTCGGGGCGGCAGCGGCGCTCGCGTTCGGGCTCGGTGCCGGTCTTATTGCCGGCCGCTACGTCATGCGGCCCCTGGCTTTTTCCTCCGCCAATGCCGTGGTCGTCGCCTCGCTCGGAAGCCTGCTGGTGCTGATGGAAACGGCCCGGCTCGCCTCCGACACCAGAAGCCTCTGGCTGCCGCCCTTCCTGAACGACGTGGTGGTGTTCTGGCCGAACCCTGCCTTTCCGGTCGCGCTGACGGTCGTGCAACTCGTCAACACCGCGCTCATGATGGCCTTTGTCGCCGGCGGCCATTGGCTGTTGACCCGTTCCTATGCCGGCCGCTACTGGCGCGCCGTTTCCGAGGATCGCAAGGCCGCCGCGCTTTGCGGCATCGATCCGGGAGCGGTCTATATCGCCGCCTATGGCGTGGCGTCGCTGATCGCTGCGTTCTGCGGGATTCTCGCTGCTTCCTATTACGGCAACATGGATTTCGGCACCGGGCTGACCTTCGGGGTCAAGGTCCTGTTCATCGCCGCCATCGGCGGGCAGACTTCGCCGTTATTCGCGGCACTGGGCGCGGCCGGCATCGGCCTCATGGAGACGCTGTGGAGCGCCTATGGACCCATCCTCTGGCGGGACTTCGCCATATTCGGCTTTCTGGTGATCGTGCTCGTGGTCACGCGCCGGGAAAAGATCATTCCCTGATCAGAGCGGGATGAGGAAAAGTGTGTGCGGTTTTCCGCCCGCATCCCGCGTCTCAACTTCTTGGAATCGATCA
Source organism: Ensifer sp. D2-11 (assembly GCF_054161295.1). Lineage (NCBI taxonomy): Bacteria > Pseudomonadati > Pseudomonadota > Alphaproteobacteria > Hyphomicrobiales > Rhizobiaceae > Ensifer > Ensifer sp. D2-11. Next base: position 2,018,854 of record NZ_CP096433.1, on the reverse strand, counting down.
CGCTCATGTTTTTAGGTCGACCCGACCTAAAAACTTCGTGATTCAGGCGGCGTGAGAGATCAGCGGCGCGTCCAGCGATCGCGTGCCGCGTCGTCCGCATCCTTCGCGCTGACCCAATCGCCTGCGCTGCCGTCGGCGTGATGTTCCTTCTTCCAGAAGGGGGCCGAGGTCTTCAGGAAATCCATGATGAAATTCGCGCCATCGAATGCCGCCTGCCGGTGCGGCGAGGCGGTTACCACCAGGACGATATTCGCTCCCGGCTCCATGCGGCCGAAGCGATGGATGGCGGTTGCAGCCTGCAGGCCGAAGCGCTCGACCGCTTCGTGGCATATCCGTTCGATCTCCGCCTCTGCCATGCCGGGATAATGCTCGAGCTCGAGCGCACTGAGGGCTCCGGCCTCGTCCCGGCACAGCCCCGAAAACGTGACCACCGCACCGATGTCCGTCCGCGCACGGCAAAGCGCCGAGACTTCGGCGGTGATGTCGAAGTCGTCGCGCTGGACGCGCACGGTGACGGGGGCGGCCATGGCTTCAGCCGCCCGTCATCGGCGGGAAGAGGGCGATCTCGCGGGCGCCGGCGATCGGCTCGCCGTGCTCCACATGTTCCTGGTTGATCGCCGCGCGGATGACGTTCGCGTGCTCGAAAACCGCGGCATATTCCTCACCGCGGGTCTTCAGATGGCCCAGCAGGTCGGCGATCGTGACGACATTCTCCGGCAGGTCCAGTGTTTCTTCAGGCCTGCCGATGCGCTCGCGAACCCAGGAGAAATAGACGAGGTTTACCGTGCTCATTCGTTGACCACATGTTTCAGGCCGGCGCGGAAATAGTCGTAGCCGGTATAGAGTGTGATGGCCGCGGCGATCCACAGCAGCAGGATACCGGCTTCCGTGACATAGGGCACGATCTTGTCGCCGGCGGGACCGGCGAGCAGGAAGGCGATCGCGACCATCTGGATCGTCGTCTTCCATTTGGCAACCCGCGTCACCGGAACGCTGACCTTGAGGGCTGCAAGATATTCGCGGAGGCCGGAAACCAGTATCTCGCGGCAGAGGATGATGATGGCAGCCCAGATCGACCAGCCGGCGATCGTTCCGTCGGCGGCCACGAGCAGCAGGATCGAGGCGACCAGCAGCTTGTCCGCGATCGGATCGAGCATGCGGCCGATATTCGAGGTCTGCTTCCATATGCGGGCGAGATAGCCGTCGAAGAAATCCGTGATCGAAGCCGCGACAAAGAGGATGAGCGCGGTCCAGCGCGCAAAATCCGAGCTGTGAAGCCGGCCTTCGATGAAGAAGCAGAAGACGATCAGCGGCACGATGAGGATGCGGAAATAGGTCAGCAGATTTGGGATGCTATAGGCTATGGGCGTTGGCATGGATTCGGTTTCTCTGGACACGACAGTCCTCATTTCCCGCCATCTGGGGTCTCGGCGCGATCGATTCTAGTGGTCGAAGCGGGATGCGGGCGGAAACGCCGAACGCCTTTCCTCATCCCCTCCGGGTTCAGCTGTACAGAATGACTTTGCGACCATAAGGTCAACAGATCATTGCGTGACGCCTGTCATATTTGGCGGATTTCGCCTGAACGCAGGCTGAACCGCGCCGCCCCGTCATTTGGCGGCGTCCTCGTGGAAATGCTCGTAGACGATACGGGCGACCGTTTCGGAAATGCCGTTTACCGACATCAGGTCGTTGATGCCGGCGCGGGACACGGCTTTGGCGGTTCCGAAATGGGTGAGGAGCGCGCGTTTGCGCGTCGGGCCGATTCCGGCGATCTCGTCGAGCGGATTCTTGACCATTTCCTTTTTCCGGCGAGCCCGGTGCGAGCCGATCGCGAAACGGTGCGCTTCGTCGCGCAGACGCTGGATGAAGTAGAGGACGGGGTCGCGCGGCGGCAGAGTGAAGCTTTCCCGGCCTTCGGCGAAGAAACGCTCGCGCCCGGCGTCGCGGTCGACGCCCTTGGCGACGCCGATCGCCGTCACGCAGTCCTCAATGCCGAGTTCCTTGAGAATCGTACGAACTGCCGTCATCTGGCCCTGGCCGCCATCGATCAGGATGACGTCGGGCCACGCGGGGAAACCGGCATCCTCAACCGGCTCTGCGGACCGATCCGGCTTGCCCTCCTCTTTCAGGAGGCGGGAGAAGCGCCGCGTCATGACCTCGCGCATCATGCCGAAATCGTCGCCCGGCGTGATGTCGGTCGATTTTATGTTGAACTTTCGGTACTGGCCTTTGACGAAGCCCTCCGGGCCGGCGACGACCATGCCGCCCACCGCATTGGTGCCCATAATATGCGAGTTGTCGTAGATCTCGATGCGGCGCGGCACGTAAGGGAGTTGGAAGGTTGCGGCAAAGCCTTCGAGCAGGCGCCCCTGCGAAGCCGTTTCGGCGAGCTTGCGGCCATGCGCCTCGCGGGCGTTTGCGAGCGCATGCTCGACGAGATCCTTCTTCTCTCCGCGCTGCGGCACGAGGATCGAGACCTTGTAGCCGGATTTCTCGCTGAGCGCCTGTGCAAGCAGTTCCTGTTCCTCGACGGGGGCGCAGAGCAGGACCTGCCGCGGACAGGGCTTGTCGTCATAGAACTGCGCAAGAAACGCGCTGAGCACCTCGGCAGGGGGAATCGAAGGATCGGCTTTCGGAAAATAGGCGCGATTGCCCCAGTTCTGCCCCGTCCGGAAGAAGAACACCTGGATGCAGGAGATGCCGCCTTCGTGATGGATGGCGAAGACGTCCGCTTCCTCGACGCCGGCCGGGTTGATGCCCTGGTGGCTCTGGACGTGGCTCAGCGCGGCCAGCCGGTCGCGGTAAAGCGCGGCCCGCTCGAAATCGAGGTTCTCCGAAGCCTCGGCCATGGCGGAGGCAATGGTCGCCTTCACCGCCTGGCTCTTGCCGGAGAGAAAATCCTTGGCTTCGCTGACCAGTTCCGCGTAATCCGCATCGCTGACCTCGTTCGTGCACGGCGCGGAACAACGCTTGATCTGATAGAGCAGACAGGGGCGCGTGCGTGTTTCGAAGACACTGTCGGTGCAGGTTCTGAGAAGAAAGGCGCGCTGCAGCGAGTTGATCGTGCGTCCGACTGCTCCGGCCGAGGCGAAGGGGCCGAAATAGTCGCCCTTGCGGCTGCGCGCGCCGCGATGCTTGTAGAGCGCCGGCGCACGCGTATCGCCGGTGACGACGATATAGGGGAAGGACTTGTCGTCGCGCAGAAGCACGTTGAAGCGCGGGCGCAGGCGCTTGATGAGGTTTGCTTCGAGCAGCAGCGCCTCGATCTCCGTCCGCGTCGTCACGAATTCCATATGCGCAGTCTCGCGAACCATGCGCGCGATGCGGTTCGAGTGGCCTCGCCCCTGCGCATAGTTGCTCACCCGCTTCTTCAGGCTGCGGGCCTTGCCGACATAGAGCACGTCGCCGGCCTCGTTGAGCATCCGGTAGACGCCGGGCCCGTTCGGCAGGCGCTTGACGAAGGCCTGGATGAGTTCGGCTCCCTTGAGGCCCGCCGCTTCCGGCAGGCTCTCCGCCCATCCTATTGCCGGCGCCGGCCGTTCGGCCTCGGTCACTTCGACCAGATCGTCTTCGTCGTCGGTCTCCGTGGCGTCGTAAAGGATGCCGCCATCGGTGGGCGTCTGCCCGTTCATTCCACTATCTCCCGAATATCCGGCGTCTCCCAGGCAAGGTGCTGGCCGCCGTCGAGTGCAATCATCTGTCCGGTAACCGACGGCGTGTCGAAAAGGAAGCGGATCGCGCGTCCGAATTCCTCGAGCGCCGGACCGCGCCTGAGGATGAGCGCCTCGACCTGGGCCTCGAAATCACGCGGATCCTGTCGCTCGTTGGGCAGCGTCGGCCCGGGTCCGATGCCGTTGACGCGAATGTCGGGGGCGAGCGCCTGGGCCATCGTCTGGGTTGCCGTCCACAGCGCCGATTTGGACAACATATAGGAATAAAAGCGCGGATTTGGAGACCAGACGCGCTGATCGATGACATTGACGATCAGACCGGAGACGTCGGCCGGCCGCTGCAGCGCAAAATCGCGGGCGAGCAGGGAGGGGGCTTTGACATGCAGCGCGAAGTGCCGCTCCCAGACCGCTTCGTCGAACTCGGCGAGGCTGTCCTTGTTGAATACCGAGGCATTGTTGACGAGGAGATCCAGCGGACCGAGCAAGGCTGTTGCCTCCGCGACGAGCCCGGAGGCGGCGCCGACCTCGGTAAGATCGGCCCTGAGCGCGACCGCCCTCGCGCCGGTCTTTCCAAGCTTCCCGGCGAGCGCCTCCGCTTCTGCGAACGATCCGTTCGCGTGAATGGCGAGCGCGAAACCGTGCGCCGCCAGATCCTCGACTATTGCCCTGCCGATGCGTCGGGCGCCGCCGGTAACGAGCGCCGCCTTGAGTGTCCTTTTCAACGTTTCGTCCCGTTCTTCGAATCCTGATGCCGAGTGGCAGAAGATATAGGCTGGAAACGCTCGCCGAAACTCTCGCCGGACGATTCATTTCTGAAAAATTAACGCGGAAGCCGTAATTTGCATCAGTTTGTATTGCTATAGTATATCTTTCGTTAATCTTGAATCGTGGTTAATAAAGTACCTGTGTCTGCGCTGCAACATCGCATTTCAGTCGCGTTGCCGCCACTAAAATTTCACATTTTGGCTCTTGAGATTCCTCATTTCCTGATCAATTTCGGGTCAACCGGGCGGGTTAATTGCAGATGTCCGGTGTTCCGCTGAGAAACAACTAAAACGGAACGCCGGTTCGAAAGGAGAATAGTATGCGTACGCTCACCACCACCCTCATGGCCTCGGCCATGGCCCTCGTTGCCTTCCAGGCCGCCCACGCCGCTGACGTGGTCGACGAAGTTCCGGCTGCTCCGGCTGCCGAATATACCGAACCGGCAGTGCGCAACTGGTCCGGCGCCTATGTCGGCGGCACCATCGACTGGCACCATGGCGAGGCCGATGCGACCGGCAACAATAAGTCGGTCGGTTTCGGTGGCGGTCTCTATGGCGGTTACAATGTCCAGGACGGCCAGATGGTTTATGGCGGTGAAGCCGACGTAAACTACACCGGCAACGACTCCCGCTCCAGCGGCCGCCGCGTCAAGCAGGGTGTCAACGGCTCGGTCCGCGGTCGCGTCGGTGTCGACCTGAACCCGGTCCTCGTCTACGGCACGGCCGGTGTCGCACTCGGCAATGCCAAGCTTTCGACTCCGGCAGGCTCCGACGACAAGACCCTTGTCGGTTGGACCGCAGGCGTCGGCGCCGAAACCTTCGTCACCGACAACATCACTGCGCGTGCCGAATACCGCTACACGGATTACGGCTCCAAGGACTTCCGCGCCGGCGGTTCGACGATCTCGTCCGGTTACGACGAGCACAGCGTCAAACTCGGTATGGGCGTCAAGTTCTGATCCGTCCAACACGATCGAAAAAAAGGCCGGGGCGACCCGGCCTTTTTGTATTGTGGGCTGCTTTACGTGCCCCTCATCCGCCTGCCGGCACCTTCTCCCCGCAAGCGGGGCGAAGGGGATAAGCGGCAAGCGCCAGGCCTCTTTCGCCGTTGAATTCGGGGCAAGGCGGGGCTGCGTGTCCCTTCTCCCCGCCTGCGGGGAGAAGGTCGCGGCAGAGGGATGAGGGGCACGCGCAAAAGCTCAAGCCTTGAACTTCGAATAATCAGGGAAGTGCTTTTCGAATTTGGCAGGCCAGTTCTTCAGCTTGGGCCGGCCCTTCTGCCATTCGCCGGCGAAGCGCAGTTCGATGTAGCGCAGCGTGGCGGCGAGCGCGAAGTGACCGGCATTGAGCTTGCTGCCGGTCTTGGGCAGGTTCGCTTCGAGGTGGTCGAGCCCCCGTTCCACCTTGTCCCATTGCCGGTCGATCCAGGGCTGGTGCACCTTTTCAGGCGGATGGAAGCGTTTCTCGTAGACGATAGCGAGCAGGCTGTCGCAAATGCCGTCGCAAAGCGCCTCGAAGATCTCGATCCGGGTACGCTTTTCGTGATTCTTCGGATAGAGCTTGCCCCCGGTTTCACGATCGATGAAATGCATGATCGCCCGGCTGTCGTAGATTGCCAGGCCGTCCGCGGTTATCAGCGTCGGAATCTTGCCCAGCGGGTTGTTGTCGATCAGCTGCGGCGGATTGGAATTGGTTTCCGTGAGAACGCTTTCCGCCGCGATTCCGGCATGATGAGCCGCCATGCGGACCTTGTTCGAATAGGGGGAGGCGGGCGAGTAGAGTATCTTCATCCGATGTCTTTCCATCATGGTGCTGGAGGCAGCGAGACGGTGTCTCGTCTGCAGGCCTGTCGGTCGACTTGAGGACAAGCCCTGAATTTCAGTTCCTTGTCGAAGCAGATCCTGGTTTCTTCGAGTAGCCTGCCTTCGCAGGTAACAGCGATCGACTCGCTCGTCATCCCGGAATTTTTCTTCTCGAAGGCCGCTTCGATCGCCTGGACGGAGAGGCTCTCCGCGCCGTCCGCAGTCGTCAATTCCGGAGGAATGGTGAGCCTCTCATGCGCGGCGCGCGTGACCGCGAAATAATCCCTCTGGCTGAGGCCAGAACAGGTGCCGTGCTTGCGCCACTGGTGGCCGATAAGGCCCATAGAGGGGATGAGGTCGAAATATTGCCGTCCGAGCGATTCGGGCACGCGGTCCGAGTGCCGCGTCCGGCAATATTCCGGATAGCCGTTTTCGTTCTGCGGCCAGAGTCCGTGTACGATCAGGCCATGTCCGCTGCCGGTTTCGCACTGATCGGACTTGCCTTTGGGATCGTTGGCGTCGCACCAGGTCGGCGACCAGGAGAGGGAAAGCACGTAGAAGTCGAAGCCCGTGCCGACGGGCACAGGCGCGATTGACGCACTTCTCGCCAAATCTTTCGAGGGGTTCGGGGCAGTCTGGCTGCCGTCTTCACCGCCACAGCCGACAAGGGTACCAAGGACGACGATTGCCGGCAGCAGCCAGAAACGCGTCGCGTTCGATCGAATTCGTGAGATGCGCTTCAGCTTTTTGTACTCATGCATGTCGTTGTCCCAAAACCGCTGCGCACTTTTGGGCGACATGCGTCAGGTGCTGATCACCGAAGCGAAGCGCAGTTGGCGCCGTAGACATACCATGGGTCGAGGCCGCCGACGCAGAACTCGATATTGGACCCGACGCCGGCAAAGCCCCATGGTCTCTCGATCAGATACCACATCGGGCGCCGAACGCCGTCCGTCGTCAACGCGGTCGCGTAGCAATATTCGCGTTCCACCAGATGGGTGTAATCGCGCGGTTCGAAGCGGCTCTGACCCATTTCGCGGATCTCGGCGATGGCGATGTTGGCGCGCAGGTAGTTCGCCGCCTTGTAGTCGAAGCGTCGGGTGATGAAGCCGAGGACGGAGGGGTTGCCGCAAACGCCGACGTCGTAGGTGTGCCGGGCGACGGGAACTTCCGCAAAGTCTGCGGCGGCCACGCTGCTGGCCATGCCGGCAACGAGGGAAAGCGAGGTGAGAAGCATTGCGGCAAGCTTGCAAGTCATGGCTACCTCCCTGAGTCGTCGTAAGAGATTGAAGCCACAGAACCTTATCCGTCAAGGCCCTCGATTGAGCGGCGCCTCGCCGCGCAGCCAGAAGCAACGTCCCGAAGCGAAACGATCCTGGGCGAGTTGTGTCTTCAGGTAGGGTAGGAGGATGTCGAGTTCGCCTTTCAACGTGAAGGGCGGGTTGACGATGACGAGGCCCGATCCCGCGAGCCCCGTGGTAACGCGATCGCTGCGCACCGACAGTTCGGCGCAAAGCATCTTCGGGATTTCCAAAGCCTTGAGCGACTCGTGAAAATCCCTGATCGGCGCGCCCTTCTTCAGCGGATACCAGAGGCAGTAGATGCCGCCGGTGAACCGGCGGTATGCCTTGGCAAGCCCATCCACCAGCCGCTCATACTCGCCTTCGGCTTCGAACGGAGGATCGACGAGAACGAGCCCTCGCTTTTCCTTCGGCGGCAGGTGTGCGCCCAGCGCCAGCCAGCCGTCGAGCCGGGTGATGCGGCTCTGGAAATCGCCTTCGAAGAGCCGGTGCAGCGCCTCGTGATCCTCCGGATGAAGTTCCATGGCCGACAGCCGGTCCTGCGGACGAAACAACATGCGGGCGAGCTTCGGCGACCCCGGATAATGCATGAGGCCGCCTTCGGGATTGAGGTCGCGAACGGCGGAAAGATATGGTTCGAGAATGGCGGCGACCGGGGCGGGAAGCTCGGCCTCGATCAGCCTTCCGATGCCCTCGCGCCATTCGCCGGTCTTCTGCGCTTCCTCGCTCGAAAGGTCGTAAACGCCGATCCCCGCATGGGTGTCCAGCACGCGGAAGGCCTTGTTCTTCTGCTTCAGATAGGTGACGAGCCGCGCCAGCACCGCGTGCTTCAGGACATCGGCGAAGTTGCCCGCGTGGTAGATGTGCCGGTAGTTCATAAGCGTTGCCGATGGCCGCGATCAATTGTTTCGATGAATGGCGAATGGGGCTTTGAGCGTCCCTGGCCATGCCATATAGAAAAGCCATGAACGTTGCGACCCCTATCAGACAAGAAAAGACCATCGGCCATTCGGTCTGTCCGCATGACTGTCCCTCGGCTTGTGCGCTGGAGGTCGACCTCACCGCCGAGGGCCGGATCGGGCGCGTACGCGGCGCGGCGGAAAACACCTACACCGCCGGGGTCATCTGCGCCAAAGTCGCCCGCTATGCGGAGCGTATCTATCATCCCGGCCGCTTGATGGTGCCGCAACGCCGGGTCGGCGCGAAGGGCGAGGGGCGTTGGCAGGAGATTTCCTGGGAGACGGCCCTCGACGAGATCGCCGACCAGTTCGTCAAGGCCGAACAGAGACACGGCTCGGAGGCGGTCTGGCCCTATTTCTATGCCGGGACCATGGGGCAGGTGCAGCGCGACTCCATCGAGCGGCTGCGCCACGCCAAGCGTTATTCCGGCTTCTTCGGGTCGATCTGCACCAACATGGCCTGGACCGGCTACACCATGGCGACCGGTACCCTGCGCGGACCGGACCCAAGGGAGATGGCCAAGTCCGATTGCGTGGTGATCTGGGGCACCAATGCGGTGGCGACGCAGGTCAACGTCATGACCCACGCGGTCAAGGCGCGAAAGGAGCGCGGCGCCAAGATCGTCGTCATCGACGTCTACGACAATCCGACGATCAAGCAGGCCGATATGGGGCTGGTCCTGAAGCCCGGCACCGACGCGGCGCTCGCCTGCGCCGTCATGCACGTCGCCTTCCGCGACGGTCATGCGGACCGCGCCTACATGGCTGAATTCGCCGAAGATCCCGCGGGACTCGAAGCGCATCTGAAGACGCGCGGACCGGAATGGGCCTCCGCGATCACCGGGCTTTCGGTGGAGGAGATCGAAGCCTTCGCGAGACTCGTCGGAACGACGCCGCGGACCTATTTCCGTCTCGGCTACGGCTTCACCCGCCAGCGCAACGGTTCCGTCGCGATCCATGCCGCAGCCTCCGTTGCCACGGTGCTCGGCTCCTGGAAACATGAGGGCGGCGGCGCCTTCCATTCGAACAACGACATTTTCCGGCTGGACAAGCGCGAACTCGTCGGCAGCGCCTTTCACGATCCGGATGTGCGCATGCTCGACCAGTCGCAGATCGGCCGCGTTCTGACCGGAGATGCCGAAGCGCTTCGCCATCGCGGCCCCGTGACGGCACTGCTCATCCAGAACACCAATCCGGTCAATGTCGCACCGGAGCAGCGGCTGGTGAAGCGCGGCTTCCTGCGCGACGACGTCTTCGTCGCCGTGCACGAGCAATTCATGACGGACACCGCGCAGCTCGCGGATATCGTCCTGCCGGCCACCATGTTCCTCGAGCACGACGATCTTTATCGCGGTGGCGGCCACCAGCATATCCTGCTCGGGCCGAAGGTCGTCGAGCCGCCGCCGACCGTGCGCACCAATCTTTTCGTCATCGAAGAGCTGGCAAAGCGTCTCGGCGTTGCAGACTGTCCCGGCTTCCGCCTGACGGAACGGCAGCATATCGACCAATTGCTCGCCAATTACGGCATTGGCTACGACGAGATGAAAGAGCGGAAATGGCTCGATTGCCAGCCGGCTTTCGACGAGGCGCATTTCCTCAACGGTTTCGGGCATCCGGACGGCAGGTTCCGGTTCAAGGCGGATTGGACGGGTACGCCCGCGCCGAACCGGCCACCGAAGGCGATGGGGGCTCAGGGGCCGCACGGTCAGCTTCCCGAGTTTCCCGATCACGTCGACCTCATCGAGGTGGCCGACGAGCGGCATCCGTTCCGGCTGGCCACGTCGCCGGCGCGTTCCTTCCTCAATTCCACCTTTGCCGAAACCCCGTCCTCGATCCAGAAGGAGGGCCGGCCGGAAGTCATGATCCATGCGGAGGATGCGGCCGAACTCGGTATCGCCGAGGGCGACGTCGTCAGGCTCGGCAACGGGCGTGGTGAAATCCGCCTGCACGCGAAGATCGGAGGGGGCACCCGTCGCGGCGTCGTCATCGCCGAAGGGCTTTGGCCCAATGGCGCCCACCTGGACGGGGAGGGGATCAACGTTTTGACCGGTGCCGATGCCGTGGCACCCTATGGCGGAGCCGCATTCCACGACAACCGCGTCTGGATGCGCCGGGCCTGACCGCGCCGCTCTCGAGTTCACGATGATTTTAGTCGGGTCGACCTAAAACCATCGTGAACGATTCTAATAAATTCAGGCGCGGCATAGGAAACGTGTCGGAGGACGGCAATCTCTCCGCCCCCTCATTCCTGTGACAAGCACAGGGATGAGGGAGGAAACAAGTCCCGGCGAGCATCCCGAATTTCAACAGGCCTAAAGGACTTCCCATGACCAAAAACGCAGACGCGCGCTTCCGGATCATCGATCGCAAGACGGTCTGGGATGGCTTCATCAATCTCGAGCAGATCACGATCGAGCAGGAAATGTCCGACGGCAGCACCGCGCGCCTCGTGCGTGAAGTGCACGACCACGGCCGAGCCGCAACGATCCTCCTCTTCGATCCGGAGCGGCAGGTGGTGGTTCTCGTCCGCCAGCTGCGCCTGCCGGTTTTCCTGCAGGGGGAAACGGGATATCTCCTCGAAGCGCCGGCGGGCCTCCTCGACGGCGAAGCCCCGGAAGTCGCGATCTGCCGCGAGGCGATGGAGGAAACCGGCTACCGCATCGAGACGGCCATGCATCTCTTCGATGCCTATATGAGCCCCGGCTCCATTACGGAGCGCACGAGCTTCTTCCTCGGTCTCATCGATATATCAAAGAAGGTCGCGGCGGGCGGCGGACTTGCGCATGAGGGCGAGGACATCGAGGTGTTGGAAATTTCCTTCGACGAAGCCGTCGCGAGGATAGGCACCGGCGAGATCTGCGATGCGAAAACCATCATGCTTCTGCAGTGGGCTATGCTCAACCGTGCCTCGCTCGCCAAGTAATCGCCTGATATTCTATAATATTCTACATTACCGATATTTCACTGTTTGATTGCGCTGCACTGCGGTAAGCCATTGTCGTCTCCTTCAACGGCACGGGCGAACCAATGGCGTCCTCCACGGAAGAGTTTGAAGCGGAAGACCAACAGGACCGCGGTACATGGCGGCTCTTTCTGAGACGCAACCAGCGTTACCTCTCCGCGATAGGCACACTCCTGGTGATCGCGCTCTTCGGCGCGGCGATCTTTCACCTGACGGCCGAGGTGCGATATGACGATGTCGTGTCGGCGCTCTCGGATGCGAGCCGCCGATCGGTGGCAACGGCGATCCTGTTCACGGGCCTGAGCTTCCTCGCACTCACCTTCTACGACGTCAGCGCGCTCGATTACATCGAACGCAAGCTTCCCTATCCCGCCGTCGCGCTCACGGCCGCCTGCGCCTATGCCGTCGGCAACACGGCGGGCTTCGGTCCGCTGAGCGGCGGTGCAATCCGCTATCGGTCCTATTCGCGCCTCGGGCTGAAGCCGGAGGAGATCGCCCGTCTCATCGCCTTCGTCACACTCGCCTTCGGGCTGGGTCTCGCGGTGGTCACCTGCTTGAGCCTGCTTGCCGTTGGCGAATACGTGGCGCCGCTGACCGGGATCGATGCGGCATGGCTGCGGGCAATCGCCGTCTTCGTCCTTGCCGGCTTGCTGGTGGTGCTGATCGCCGCTCGCAGCGGTCGCGAGGTCCGCATCGGCCGCCTCGTCTTGCGTCTGCCGGACTCACAAACATGTTCGCGCCAGTTCCTCGTCACGGCGCTCGATCTCGCGGCGTCGGCGACCGTTCTCTATGTCCTTTTGCCCTCCGGAACGGTGGGCTGGCCCGCCTTCCTGGCGATCTATGCCGTGGCGGTCGGCCTCGGCGTGCTCAGCCACGTGCCGGCGGGGCTCGGCGTTTTCGAAGCGGTGATCGTTGCGAGCCTGGGCCGCGCAGCCGGCGTCGATGCGGTGCTCGGTGCACTCGTCCTCTACCGCGTCATCTACCACCTGTTGCCCTTGCTCATCGCCATCGTCGTGATGATCGGCATCGAACTCCGCCAGCTGGCGGGCCACCCGGCAGCCTCCAGCCTTCGCCGCGCCGGCGGCCGGATGACGCCGCCATTGCTTGCCACGCTGGCGCTCGTCCTCGCCCTGATGCTGGTTCTCTCGGGCGTGACGCCGACGCCGGACGAGAACCTGGCCTTTCTTGCGAATTACGTGCCCCTACCGATCATCGAAGGCGCGCATTTCCTTGCGAGCCTTTTGGGTCTGGCGCTGTTCATCGTCGCGCGGGGGCTGGCGCTGCGCCTCGATGGCGCCTGGTGGGCATCGGTCGCGATCGCGCTGGCCGCAATCCTGCTTTCGTTGGTGAAGGCGGTGGCGCTCGGGGAAGCCGGCATGCTCGCCTTCCTTCTTGTCGGGCTTCTCGCAAGTCGGCGGCACTTCAATCGTCCCGCCTCGCTTTTCGGACAGGCGCTGACGCTGCCGTGGCTTACCGCGCTCGGCGTCATCTGTTTCGGCGCATTCGTCGTCCTGCTCTTTGTCTATCGCGACGTCGCATACAGCCATGAGCTCTGGTGGCAGTTCGAATTCTCGGCGGAAGCGCCGCGCGGGCTCCGCGCCTTCCTGGGAGTGACGATCGGCGCAAGTGCTGTAGCGATCTGGAGCCTGATGCGCCCGGCCGCTGCGGCCGTTGCCCCCGCCTGCGGACAGGAAATGGAGCGGGCGGTCGCCATCGTCGACGCGCAGGACATGTCCGACGCCAACCTCGTGCGCATGGGTGACAAGAGCATCATGTTCTCCGCCGACGGCCGGGCCTTCATCATGTATGGCCGCTGGGCGCGTTCCTGGATTGCGTTGTTCGATCCGGTCGGACCCGTGGATGCCTGGCCGGATCTCATCTGGCAGTTCATCGAGGCGGCGCGCTCCAATGGTTGCCGCGCCGTCTTCTACCAGGTCTCGGCGCGCGGGCTTTCGCATTACGCGGATGCGGGCTTGAGAGCCTTCCGCCTCGGCGAACTTGCCGAGGTCGATCTCACGCGCTTCGAGATGAAGGGCGGCAAGTGGGCAAACCTGCGCCAGCAGGTGAGCCGTGGCATTCGCGACGGGCTGGAGTTCTCGGTCGTCGCGCCTGCGGAAATACCGGCGATCCTTCCGGAGCTCGGGGCCGTTTCCGATGCTTGGCTCGCCCACCACAATGCGAGGGAGAAGGGCTTTTCCCTCGGCGCCTTCGATCCGCGATACCTGACGGCGCAGCCTGTCGCGATCCTCAAACGGCAGGGTCGCATCGTGGCCTTCGCCAATATTCTGATCACCGGCACCAAGGAGGAGGGCTCGGTCGACCTCATGCGTTTCTCGCCCGAGGCGCCGAAAGGGGCGATGGATTTCCTGTTCGCGCAACTGATGGAATATCTGAAGAACGAGGGCTATCGGCGTTTCAATCTCGGAATGGCGCCGCTGTCGGGCATGTCGGAGCGCCGGCTGGCGCCCGTTTGGGACCGCGCCGGCCGGGCATTCTACGAGCACGGCGAGCGCTTCTACAACTTCAAGGGACTGCGCGCCTTCAAGTCCAAGTTTCACCCGCAGTGGCAGCCGCGCTACCTGGTGGCGAGCGGAGGCTTCAACCCGATCCTGGCGCTGATGGATGCGACATTCCTGATCGGCGGCGGTCTGAAGGGAGTGATCAGGAAATGACCCCCATTAAAAGGATCTTGAAGCGTGCAGCCCTGGCGGCACTGATTGCCGGCGCTGCATCCCTTCCGTCTTTTGCCGAAGACGCGGCAAAGTTCGACACCGGCATGATCCCCGCACCGCACATCCTGTTCCCGAAAGAGGCGGCTTCCGGCGCCGTGGTGCTGCTTTCGGACGCCGGCGGCTGGACAGAGAGGGAGGATGCCGTTGCCCGAAAGCTTTCGAGCGAGAAAGCGCTCGTCATCGGCATCGACCTCAAGGCCTATCTGGCAGCCCTCGGCAGGGATGACGGGGACTGCGTCTACACGGTCTCGGACATCGAATCCTTGAGTCAGCAGGTGCAGCGCGCGGCCGGCAGCGGCGCCTATCGGCCGCCGATCGTCGCCGGCGTCGGGGCCGGCGGGGCCATGGCGCTGGCGATCGCCGCACAATCTCCCGCAGCGACCATCGGCCGGACGCTCGCGGTCGATCCCGAAGAGGGTATCGCCCTGACGAAGCAGCTCTGCACTCCTGCCGAAAAGACCCGGAAAGGCGACCGCATGGTCTATGGCCTGACCGATGGCGCCTTGCCCGAGCCGGTAACCGTCGTCTCTTCGCCGTCCGCGTCGGCTGCCGGACGCGAGCACGTTGCCGCTCTCGCAGCCAAGCATCCGGACGTCGAAGTCCAGGAGAGCGACGAAGACGTCTATGCCGCACTTTCCTCCACGCTTGCGGGCTACATCCAGCAGGAGGACGAAGGGGACAACCCGTTCGGGCTCCCCCTGACCGTTCTCGATGCGAAGCCTGCGCGCGATACCATGGCGGTGATCTATTCCGGCGACGGTGGCTGGCGCGACATCGACAAGGAGGTCGGCAATGCCCTGCAGCAGCAGGGCGTGCCCGTCGTCGGGGTGGATTCGCTTCGCTATTTCTGGTCGGAGCGCCAGCCGCAGGCGACGGCGGACGATCTCGCCCGTGTCATCACCTATTATGGCAGGCGGTGGAACGTCCGCAATGTACTGCTGATCGGCTATTCCTTCGGCGCCGACATCCTGCCACGCACCTACAACCTGCTTCCGTCAGCGACCCGCGCGCGCATACGGCAGGTAACGCTCATGGCGCTGTCGCATCGCGCCGACTACAAGATCTCCGTCCTCGGTTGGCTCGGCGCCGACGGAGAGGGGAATGCCGGCGACCCGGTCGACGACATCAAGGCGATCGAGCCGGCGCTCGTGCAGTGCATCTACGGCACCGACGAGGAGGACGATGCCTGCCCGGATCTGAAGTCCTCCGGCATCGACGTGGTTCCGATCGAGGGAGGCCATCATTTCGATGGCGACTACGCCGCTCTGACACGACGCGTGCTCGATGCGCTCGACCGCCGGCTGGCGATGGGAAGGTGACCCGCTGCCTCAGATGGCGGGGGAAATGAGCGTACCCGTTGCCTCGCCGACGGCATGGCTTACCACCCGGCCGGATTCCATCCGCACCTTGCCTTCAGCCACGAGACGAAGCGCCATCGGATAGGTCTTGTGCTCGACCGTAAGGACGCGGGCGGCGAGCGTATCCGCCGTGTCGCCGGAAACGACCGGTACGGCCGCCTGGGCGACGATCGGCCCGTCGTCCATAGCCTCCGTCACGAAATGCACGGTGCAGCCTGCGATCCTCATCCCGGCGTCGATTGCCCGCTGGTGCGTGTGAAGCCCGGGGAAGAGCGGAAGCAGCGACGGGTGGATGTTGAGGATCCGGCCCTCGTAGCGCTGGATGAAGGCCGCAGAAAGAAGGCGCATATAGCCCGCGAGACAGATCACGTCCGGCTGGAGCCGGTCGAGCTCGGCGAGGATTGCTTGCTCGTGCGCTTCCTTGCCCGCAAAATCCTTGCGAACGAAGGAGAAGGTCGGAATGCCGAGCCCGGCCGCCTTGTCGAGGCCACCCGCATCCGCCTTGTCGGCGATCACCGCAATGATCTCGGCCGGAAAATCCGGCGCGGCGGCAGCCTTCGCCAGTGCGATCATGTTGGAGCCGCCGCCGGAAATGAACACGACGACCTTCTTCTTGCCGGCCACCATGCTCATATGGCGAGATTGCCCTTGTAGATCGTGCCGGGCGCGCCCTCGGCGCGTGCGACCATGCGGCCGAGCGTGAAGACCGTTTCGCCTTCGCCGGCAAGCACTGCCGCAACTTTTTCCGCTTCACTCGCCGGAACCACGGCGATCATGCCGACGCCGCAATTGAAGGTGCGCAGCATCTCGTTGGCGGCAACGCCGCCGGTCTTTGCGAGCCAGGAGAAGACGGCCGGCGGCTTGATGGCGCCGAGGTCGATCTCGGCGGCAAGATGCTTCGGCAGCACCCGCGGAATATTCTCGGGGAAGCCGCCGCCGGTGATGTGGGCCAGTGCCTTGATCGCACCCGTCTCGCGGATCGCCTTCAAAAGCGGTTTCACATAGATGCGCGTCGGCGTCATCAGGAGGTCGGCGAGCGTGCCTTCTCCGAAAGGTGCCGGAGCATCCCAGGCGAGGCCCGAGAGCGAAACGATCTTGCGCACCAGCGAATAGCCGTTCGAGTGGACGCCCGAGGAGGCAAGTCCGAGGATGACGTCTCCTTCGGCAATGTCGCCCGCCGGCAGAAGCTGCCCGCGCTCGGCCGCGCCGACGGCAAAGCCGGCAAGATCGTAGTCGCCGCCGGAATACATGCCCGGCATCTCGGCCGTCTCGCCGCCGATCAGCGCGCAGCCCGCCTCGCGGCAGCCGGCGGCGATTCCCGCGACGATCGCGGCGCCCTGGTCGGGATCGAGCTTGCCGGTCGCGAAGTAGTCGAGGAAGAACAGCGGTTCTGCGCCCTGCACCACGAGATCGTTCACGCACATGGCGACGAGGTCGATGCCGACCGTGTCGTGCTTGTCGGCGTCGATAGCGATCTTGAGCTTCGTGCCGACGCCGTCATTGGCTGCGACGAGGACCGGATCGCTGAAACCGGCGGCCTTCAGGTCGAAGAGGCCGCCGAACCCGCCGATCTCGCCATCGGCGCCGGGACGCCGGGTCGAGCGGACATGCGGCTTGATCTTCTCGACCATCAGGTTGCCGGCATCGATATCCACACCTGCGTCGCTGTAGGTGAGGCCGTTCTTTCCCGACTGGCTCATGCTCGCTCTCCAAGGCTCGTCGCTGATTGCGGATGCGATTGGCACGGAGAAGCGAGGAGTGCAAGCGCAGAGGCGCGCCCGATCCTGCTTTTTTCGTGAATTCGACTGTGGTCAGCACCTTCTGCCGGCCACAGGCCGTTTGCCCCGTGAGCGCTGCCGGACTTGACCTTGGCGCGCCCCAAGCCCTATCTCGTCCGAACGAACGACGCGGAAGGTGCGGTGTGCCGCGCGCAACGGGGGCCGTCATGGGCGATCGGGTCAGCAGTATGGGACTTCAGCGCCAGATCTTTTTCTGGCTGCTGGTGCTTGTCGGCTTCATTGCCTTCCTGCTGGTGTTCAGTTCCATTCTTCTGCCCTTCCTCGCCGGCATGGCGCTCGCCTATTTTCTCGATCCTGTAGCCGATCGCCTGGAGCGGCTCGGTCTGAGCCGGCTGATGGCGACGATCGCCATCCTGGTCGCCTTCGTCGTCGTGCTGGCGCTGTCGCTGATGATCATCGTTCCGCTGGTCGTCACGCAGGCTGCCGAATTCATTCAGAAAATGCCGGGTTACATCACCAGGCTTCAGGAATTCCTGACCGACAGCCAGTCGACGCTGTTGCCGGACTGGCTCGCCGGCCAGATGACGACCATCAAGCAGAACTCGGCCAAGCTTTTGGAGCAAGGCGCTAGCTTCCTCGGCACGCTGTTCCAGCAGATCTGGAACTCCGGCTTGGCACTTCTCAATATCCTGTCCCTGTTCGTCATCACCCCTGTCGTCGCCTTCTATCTGCTGCTCGACTGGGACCGTATGGTCGACAGGGTCGACAGCTGGATACCGCGCGATTACGTCGAGGTCGTGCGGCAGATCGCTCGCGACATGAATACGACCATCGCCGGATTTGTCCGCGGCCAGGGCTCGCTCTGCCTGATCCTCGGCCTCTATTACGGGATCGGGCTGACGATGGTGGGGCTCAATTTCGGCCTCCTGATCGGCCTCTTCGCCGGCATGATCAGTTTCATTCCCTATGTGGGATCGCTGGTCGGCCTCGTGCTTGCGCTCGGCGTCGCGCTCGTTCAGTTCTGGCCGGACTATGTCTGGATCCTTTTGGTTCTCGCCGTTTTCTTCAGCGGCCAGTTTCTCGAAGGCAATATTCTGCAGCCGAAACTGGTCGGCAAAAGCGTCGGGCTGCACCCGGTCTGGCTGATGTTCGCCCTGCTTGCGTTCGGCGCGCTCTTCGGCTTCGTCGGCCTGCTCGTGGCGGTGCCCGCGGCGGCCGCGATCGGTGTGCTTGTCCGCTTCGGCATCCAGCGGTACCTTGATAGCGATCTCTATCACGGGCATAGAACAGCCGTTCACAAGGAGCCGGAGAGCCACGGCTAGAGCTTTTCGGTGCGGAAGTGCGTAGCTTCAAAATGTGAATGCTCACGGGTAATGCATGAAGAGACATCTGTCCGAACAATTGCCTTTGGTCTTTGGCCATGCGCCCGCAACCGGTCGCGACGACCTGCTCGTCTCGGACCGGTTGAGCGCGGCCATTTCCATCGTCGATCACTGGCCCGCCTGGCCGTCGCCGGTGGTCATCATCTGCGGGCCGGTCGGTTCCGGCAAATCGCACCTTGCGGGCATCTGGCGCGAAAAGGCCAGAGCGGAGCCGATACATCCCTTTGCCGGCTCGAACGCCGCCGATATCGCCGCGGAAAAGCCGGTCCTCTTCGAGGATGCCGACCGGCAGGGCTTCGACGATGCGGCTCTCTTCCATGTCATCAACAGCGTGCGCCAGAACGGCACGGCGCTTTTGATGACGTCACGGCTATGGCCGATGTCATGGCCGGTGGGGCTTCCTGACCTCAAGTCGCGCCTCAAGGCTGCCACCGTGGTCGAAATCGGCGAGCCCGACGACGAATTGCTCGTGCAGGTGCTCACCAAGCTTTTTGCCGACCGCCAGCTCCTGGTCGACGAGCGCCTGGTCGGCTACGTCGTCGCGCGGATGGAACGCTCGCTGGAGGCGGCACAGACCATCGTCGAGCGGATAGATCATCTGGCGCTTGCGCGCGGAACGCGGCCGACCCGCGCCCTGGCGGCGGAAGTCCTGGAAGAGCTTGCAAATACAAGCCTCTCCGATTGACTGTCACAGTTCCGTCGTCAAACTGGGTTAGCTCGTTCGTTCGGAGTAATGGGGCTTTACAGGCATGGACAGCGCAACGTCTGCAATCACGGAACACGAGGCATCTGCCGAGCAGAAGCGTGAGGCGCCGGCCGAGGCGCTGGACCTTCTCAAGAGCCCCGAGCGCTTCGTCAACCGCGAGTTCTCCTGGCTTCAGTTCAACCGCCGGGTCCTCGAGGAGACGCTGAACACGGCGCATCCCCTTCTGGAGCGCGTCCGTTTTCTATCGATCTCCGCCGCCAATCTCGATGAATTCTTCATGGTCCGCGTCGCGGGTCTGGAGGGCCAGGTCCGTTCCGGGCTTTCGCTGCGCAGCCCGGACGGCCTGACGCCGGCGGAAACGCTCGAGAGCATTCTGACGGAGGTCGACAATCTGCAGATGGAGCAGCAGGCATCGCTTGCCGTCCTGCAGCAATATCTCGCCAAGGAAGATATCCTCATCGTCCGTCCGGCTTCGCTTTCCGCGCAGGATCGCAGCTGGCTCGCGAATGAATTCGACCAGGCGATCTTCCCCGTGCTGACGCCGCTCTCGATCGACCCGGCACATCCGTTCCCGTTCATTCCCAATCTCGGCTTCTCGATCGGCCTGCAGCTCGTCAGCAAGACCGGGCGCGACCCGATGACGGCACTGCTGCGCCTGCCCGTGGCGCTCGATCGCTTCGTTCGCCTGCCGGACGTCAAGAACGTCATCCGCTACATCACCCTCGAAGACGTCGTCAGCCAGTTCATCGACCGGCTTTTCCCCGGCTACGAGGTGAAGGGGTCGGGCACGTTCCGCATCATTCGAGACAGCGACATCGAAGTCGAGGAGGAAGCCGAAGACCTCGTGCGCCTTTTCGAGACGGCCCTCAAGCGCCGCCGTCGCGGGTCGGTGATCCGTATCGAGACCGATTCCGAAATGCCGGCTTCGCTGCGTCAGTTCGTCGTGCAGGAACTCGGCGTTCCCGAAAATCGCGTCGCGGTACTGCCTGGCCTGCTGGCGCTGAATACGCTTTCGGAAATCACCAAGGCGCCGCGCGAGGATCTGCGCTTCGAGCCCTACAACCCGCGCTTCCCGGAACGCGTACGCGAACACGCGGGCGACTGTCTTGCGGCCATCCGCGAAAAGGACATGGTGGTCCACCACCCCTACGAATCTTTCGACGTCGTCGTGCAGTTCCTGCTGCAGGCTGCGCGCGATCCGGACGTACTGGCGATCAAGCAGACGCTCTACCGGACCTCGAACGACAGCCCGATCGTGCGCGCGCTGATCGATGCCGCCGAGGCCGGCAAGTCGGTGACCGCGCTTGTCGAGCTGAAGGCGCGCTTCGACGAGGAGGCAAATATCCGCTGGGCGCGCGACCTCGAGCGCGCCGGCGTGCAGGTGGTTTTCGGCTTCATCGAATTGAAGACCCACGCAAAGATGTCGATGGTGGTGCGCCGGGAGGAGGGCAAGCTCAGGACCTATTGCCATCTCGGTACCGGCAACTACCACCCGGTCACGGCGAAAATCTACACCGACCTGTCGTTCTTCACCTGCAACCCGGTGATCGCCCACGACATGGCGAACATCTTCAACTTCATCACCGGCTACGGCGAGCCGGAAGGGGGCATGAAACTCGCGGTCTCACCGCATACGCTGCGTCCGCGCATCCTCAAGCACATCGAGGAGGAGATCGTCCATGCGCAAGCCGGGCGTCCGGCGTCGATCTGGATGAAGATGAACTCCCTGGTGGATCCGGAAATCATCGATGCGCTCTACAAGGCAAGCTGCGCGGGCGTCGTGATCGATCTCGTCGTGCGCGGCATCTGCTGTCTCAGGCCGCAGGTGCCCGGGCTCTCCGACAACATCCGCGTCAAATCCATCGTCGGCCGCTTCCTGGAGCATTCAAGAATTTTCTGCTTCGGCAACGGACATGGACTTCCATCGGAGAATGCGCTTGTCTATATCGGCTCGGCGGATATGATGCCGCGCAATCTGGATAGGCGGGTGGAGACGCTCGTTCCTCTCATCAACCGCACTGTGCACGAACAGGTTCTTTCGCAGATCATGCTGGGCAATCTCATCGACAACCAGCAGAGCTACGAGATTCTTCCGGACGGCACCTCGCGCCGCATGGAAGTCGGCAAGGACGCCGAGCCGTTCAACGCTCAGCATTATTTCATGACCAATCCGAGCCTTTCGGGCCGGGGTGAGGCTCTGAAATCCAGTGCACCGAAGCTGATCGCCGGCTGGAAGAGCGGCTGGCACAAGTAAACTGGAATTGCATGGTCGAATCTGAAGCGCAGGGACGTCTGCCCGGTATCCGCCCGGTCTCCGTTGTGGATATCGGCTCCAACTCCATTCGTCTCGTCGTCTATGAAGGGCTGAGCCGTTCGCCGGCGATGCTTTTCAACGAGAAGGTGATGTGCGGCCTCGGCAAGGGCATCGATGCGACCGGCCGAATGGAGGAGGAAAGCGTGGCGAGGGCGCTGAGGGCGCTGCACCGCTTTCGTGCGCTCTCCGACCAAGCGCGCGCGACCGAGATGTATGTGCTCGCGACCGCTGCGGCGCGGGAGGCCACCAACGGAGCGGCCTTCATCGAAAGGGCGGAAGCCATCCTCGGGCAAAGGGTGAAGATCCTGAGCGGTGAGGAGGAAGCCTATTATTCGGCGATGGGCATCGTCAGCAGCTACCACGAGCCGGATGGCGTCGTCGGCGATCTCGGCGGCGGCTCGCTCGAGCTTGTCGATGTAAACGGCAAGCGGATCGGCAAAGGCATAACGCTGCCGCTGGGCGGCATTCGCCTCTTCGAACATTCGAGCGGCTCGCTCAGCAAGGCGCGGACCTGGGTACGCAAGTTCATGAAAAATGCCGAGGTCCTGAAGAAGGGGACCGGACGCACGTTCTACGCCGTGGGCGGAACCTGGCGAGCGATCGCCAAGCTGCACATGGAGATGCACAATTACCCGCTGCACATGATGCAGGGTTACGAAATCTCCTATGACGAAGCGCTGGCGATCCTTGCCGAAGTGATCGAGCCGAAGAATATCAAGCCCTCCGCCTATGCGACGATTTCCAAGAGCCGCCGGAGCCTGCTGCCCTACGGGGCGGTGACGATGCAGGAGGCAATCTCCATCATGCAACCCGAGCGCATCTCCTTTTCCGCGCTCGGCGTCCGCGAGGGCTATCTCTTTTCGCTGCTTTCCGAGGAGGAGCGCCGGCAGGACCCGCTGCTGACCGCTGCCGACGAACTCGCCATCCTTCGCGCCCGCTCGCCCGAGCATGCGCGCGAGCTCGCCGAATGGACCGGCCGCCTGGTGCCGTTCTTCGGCGTCGAGGAGACGGAAGAGGAGAGGCGCTACCGTCAGGCCGCCTGTTTGTTGGCGGATATCAGCTGGCGGGCGCATCCCGACTATCGCGGTCTGCAGGCGCTGAACATCATTGCGCACTCGGCCTTCACGGGCATCACCCATGCGGGGCGGGCCTATATCGCGCTCGCGAATTACTATCGCTTCGAAGGGCTCAACGACGACGGCGCCACGAGCCCGCTCGCCGGCATCACGACGCCGCGCCTGCACGAACTGGCGAAGCTCCTGGGCGGGCTGTTGCGCGTCGCCTATCTCTTTTCGGCCTCCATGCCGGGTGTGGCGCGCCACCTCACGCTCCGGCGATCTTCGAAGCCCGACATCGATCTCGAATTCGTCGTCCCGGCAGCCTATGTCGACTTCGAGGGCGAACGCCTCGACGGCCGGCTCCAGCAGCTCGGCAAGCTTACCGGCAAGAAGCTCGCCTTCTCCTTCGAGCGCTGATTGCTCTTTCGAACGTTCGCGCTCGACGCGCCAAGGACGTGCGGCACAACCGTGCGCCCTCAACCCTGTGACCTCATCCCACATCCCTGTGCTTGCCTTGTCACAGGAATGAGGGTCAGGGCGGAGTGGGACCGCACCCTCCGCCCTCATCTCTGTGCTTGTCACAGAGATCCAGCAGCGCCGCGTCTGCGGTGCGGAAAAGCCTTTCCGGCCCAAGGACTTGGGCCGACTAGATTCCTGTGACAGGCACAGGAATGAGGGTAGGAGGAGTGGGTGTTACACCGATGTCTGCTGCCGGAAAGCAAGCCCGGCTTACAGGACGTACCGAGGGGACCGCGCTCTATTCGGCCTTCAGGAATTCGCCCACTTCGAGCAACACGAATTCATTGTCGTCCGCCTTGTCGAGGGAACGCCCGGCGGAGAAAGGCAGGTTGTTGTCGTTGCCGACGATGATATGCGTCTCGTCCACGCGGTCGACATTCTCGATGGTGACGAAGGGCATGTCGTAATAGCCCTCGCCGCCGCCCTGGCGCTTGCGGTTGTCCGGATCGGCGATTTTCAGCAGGTCGACATAGCCGATCTTGCGCACGGCCTTGCCGACGTTTTCATCGTCCATGGCAATCTTGTAGACACGCTTCAGCTTCGATCCGACGGCAAAGCAATCCGGCTGCGGGTTCTTGGGGTCCGCACAGGCCTTGTCGACGGTGCCGGCGCCGTTGTCGCGCTCGATCACCAGCGCAGTCTTCTCGTCGAGCATGTTGAAATCGCCGATCGCTTCACCGCCTTCGGCCAGCGGATACAGCCAGCTGCGCCCGGTCCAGGCCTTGCTGCCGGCGTCGAGCTCGACGATCCGCAGCGCCGGCCGGCCCTCCGCCTCTTCCACCGACTCGCTGTCTGCCCAGATCGGCCCTTCGAGCAGTCCGTAGAGCTTCGAGCCGTCCTTCGAAAGTGCCAGACCTTCGTAACCGCCGGAGCGCTTCAGGTTGAAGTCCGGTGCCTTCTTGGAGGGGTCTGCCTGCAGCGTCAGTGCCGGATTGTCGGGCGAGAGCACGGGCTTGCCGCCGACAACAGTCGCAATGACGTCGGTGAGCTTGCCGTCAAGGTCGAACTTCAGGATGTAGGGGCCGAATTCCTCACCGACCCAGAAGCCGTCGGCGACCGGCTGGATCGATTCGACGTCGAAGTCGCCGCCCGTGAGATAGCGGGTGGCCGAGCCTTCCATGACGATGGGGAAGGGGGCCTTGCGCTCGGGGTCGGACAGGAACAGGGTCTTCAACGCCTCGACCCTGCCGGCGTCCCAGTCGATCTTGAGATGGTGGAGCATCAGCATGGCGTCGGTCGAGTTGAGCTTGTTGCCGAAGCCGTTGTCCGAAAGGCTCCAGAAAGTGCCGTCCTCCATCGCCTTGATGCCGGAGAAGCCCTGCATCGGCTGGCCGTTGAAGGGAAGCGACAAACCGGTCGGGCGAACGCCATCCTTGCCGGCGACGCTGCCCAGTTCGGCGGCGCGCTTGCGGTCGGCGGTCGAGAACTTGCCCGAGGTCTTGAGGTAGTCCGCGGCATCCGCCGGCGCGGCGATGATGGTGTTTGCGGGAAGGATCGCATGCGCCTCGAGCCTTGCAGGGAAGGCCTTTTCCTCGGCAAGCGCGGCGCTCGACGCCAGCAGGGTCAGCGCCATGGCGGCAAGGATGGATTTCGTCATAAGTTCACCTCGGGTTGGAGTGCAGGTGAACCCGATAGGCGGCTTCGATGACAACTGTTTGATGTTTGTCTTACAGCGAGGTGAAAGCCTCGGCGGCCGGACTGCCAACGGGCTCCCCGGCTGGTTCCGTGGCGCCGTCGCCGCTGAGCGAACCGGCCGTGAGCGACAGAACCGCGAGCTTCTGGCCACGACCTTTGACCTCATGCTCGCCGAGATCCTCGGCGCGCACGAAGACGGGCGGGCGCAAGCGCCGCAGCAGATCGGCTGAGATCAAGACCTGGCGGTCGAGCGTTCGGCACAGGCCCTCGAGGCGTGCCGTCGTGTTCACCGTGTCGCCGAAATAGGTGATCTTGTGCTTGTCGACGCCGATCTCCGCGGCAACGATCGTGCCGCCATGCAGAGCGGCACGCAGGCTCGGCACCTCGCCGTAGTCTTTTCGCCAGCGATGGGCGTCCGCTTCGATCTGCTCCAGAATGTCGAACACGCAGCGGATGCAGGCTGCATCCGCGACAGCGCGATCGTAAGGCCAGGTGATCACGGCAGCGTCGCCGACATAGTCGTCGATGGACCCGCCATAGCGCAGCACGGGATCAGCCATGGCTGCAAACAGCTTTCCCAAATATTCCTGCATGCGCAGGTCGCCGAAGCGCTCGGCAAGCGATGTCGATCCGGCGAGATCGATGAAAAGAAACACGCGTTCCTCCTGCACCGGCTTGCGGTATCGTCCGGTCAGGAGACTCAGGAAAACGTCGCGGCCGAGCAATTCGCGCACCCTGAGCACGAAGATGATCGGACCGGAGGTCGCAAGTGCGTACACCAGCACGTTGAGCGATGGCAGCATCGCGTCCGTCCTGCTTTCACGCATGACGCCGGCGACGTGCAAAAGCAGCCCGGCGGCTGCGTATCCGACGTTGACGAATATGAAGTAGACGGCGAGGGACGAGAGAAGAAACGCCGGCGTCGGCGATCCGTGGATTCTCCGGTAAAGGCGCCGGAAGATGATGTGCCGTTCAAAGGCGAGAATCGGCATGCACATGAAGAGTGCATAGGTTGCGCCGATCAGGCCGCCGCCGCCGTAGACGACCCACGCATAGGCCATGCCGCTGCCGGCGACGACGAGCAGCAACAGGATGATCTCGAGCGTGGAAAATCTCCAGCGCATGTGACAGCCTCGAAATCGAGAATTTACAGCGCCGCGCGTCTTATCAGGCACGCAAAGGTCGCCGGAGCAATTTGAGTTGCTACATGTTTTGTCCTGAAAGGACACATGCAGTTGAAGCCCGCGGGGCCGGGCGGCGGCGATCAGCCCTCGAAATGTCTCGGCTAAGCTCAGATTCGGGCGGAAAGTTGTCGTCGAGCGGCGGTTTTCAACCGCCGATTTCCATCGCCTCGACTTTTTTGTCGACGAAGCGCAATGCCACCTCGCCGTTGATGAGTTTCAGCGCCGTCATGCCGAAGAGCTCACGCCGCCAGCCCTTGAGCGCGGCGACGTCCGCACCTTCGCCCTCGGCTGCGATCCTGTCGAGATCGTCGCTGTTGGCGATGATCTTGGCCGCGACTCCCTCCTTTTCGGAGATGAGTTTCAGCAGCACCTTGAGCAGCTCGCTCGCCGCCGCAGCGCCCTCGGGTGCGTGGTTCTGGCGCGGCAGGCGCGGCAGCTCGCCCCTCGGGATCGCAAGGGCTTCGCCGACTGCCTCGATGAGGGCCGTCCCCGCGCTGGAGCGCTCCCAACCCTTGGGAATGGTCCTGAGGCGTCCGAGCGCCTCGGCATCCTTCGGCTGCTGCTGCGCAATCTCATAGATCGCATCATCCTTGATAATTCGCCCGCGCGGCACGTTGCGGGCGCGCGCTTCGCGTTCGCGCCACGCCGCCACCTTCTGCAGGACGGCGAGCTCGATGGGTTTCTTCACCCGCATCTTCAGCCGCTGCCAGGCATTGTCCGGGTGGAGATCGTAGGTCTCCCGGCTTTCGAGGATCGCCATTTCCTCCGCAAGCCATGAGGAGCGTCCCTCGCGATCCAGTTCCTTGGTGAGGTACTGGTAGATATCCCTCAGATGCGTCACGTCCGCCAGCGCATAGTCGAGCTGCTTGTCGGTGAGCGGTCTGCGGCTCCAATCGGTGAAGCGGGACGACTTGTCGATCTGCTCGTTCTTGATGCGGTTGACGAGCTGGTCATAGGACACGCTGTCACCGAAGCCGCAAACCATCGCGGCCACCTGCGTATCGAAGATCGGATGAGGAATGAGATTTCCGAGATGGTGGATGATCTCGATGTCCTGCCTGGCGGCGTGGAACACCTTCACGACATCCGGGTTGCTCATCAGCGCGAAGAACGGGGCGAGGTCGATCCCGGGTGCCATCGGATCGACGATCACTGCCATTTCCGGGCTTGCCATCTGAATGAGGCACAGCACCGGCCAGAACGTGGTTTCGCGCAGGAACTCCGTATCGATCGTAATATAGCTTGAACGGGCCAGCTCTCGGCAGGCGGCCTCAAGATCTGCTGTCGTTTGAATCATCGGGCTTTAATCACTGTGGCAAAAATGCGGCTTTGAGTTTCCCCGTGTACCGTTTCACGGCACCTGTCACAATCGAAATTGTCAGGCGACCCGGAAATAAGCCGACATCCCGGTCTTTTGATGTTCGATGATATGGCAATGGAAGACCCAGTCGCCGGGATTGTCCGCGACCAGTGCGAGCTGCGCCTGTTCGTCCGGCAAGAGCAGGATCGTGTCGGTCGGCGGCGGCAGCACGCTCCGCCTGTTAGAGGCGAGGATGCGGAAGCTCAGCCCATGCAGATGGATCGGATGGGCATGCGGCGTGCGGTTGGCGATCTCCAGCACATAGCTTTTCCCGAATTTGAGTTCCTCGATGGGGGCGACCGGATCGGGCGTGTCACCTGGCCACGGAACCTTGTTGATCGCCCAGAACGTATAACCGAGCGAACCGCAGATCGAAGCGGCCGGCTCGTGCTCGGCAGTAGCGGTCAGGTCGATCGGAATACGCTTGGCCGTGGAAATGTCGGCTTCGGCAACGGGGTTCGGGGGCAGAGGTGCGATATCCCCGAGCTCCCGCTTCAGCGAAGTGCCGACTGCCCGGAAGGCTGCGATCGTCCAGGGGCTGGAGCCGCGGAAATTGCCAAGCCGTGCGTGCTGGCCCTCGCTCTGCGGCATGCGGAGGGCAAGATCGACGCGCTGGCCGGGGCCGAGGTCGAGCCGGTCGAGCGCGAAGGGGATTTCGACCGGGTTGCCGTCGAGGGCGATCACCCTGGCCTCTGCGCCTTCGAGCCCGATCGTGTAGATGCGCGTAACGTCGGTTGCGGCGATTCTCACGCGGACGAGCCCGCCGGCGGGAGCGTCGTAGACCGGCTCGCGCTGCCAGTTCGCGGTTCTCACCGTTCCATAGGTCCCGCCGCGCGCCGCATCCCGCGGTTTGAAAGGGGCGATGAACTCGCCGCTCGTGCCGAGCCGCCAGTCCCTGAGGTTGAGAACGATCTCGGAATCGAAGCTCGGATCCTCCGGGTTCTCGACGACGATCACGCCAGTCAGGCCGCTCCCCATCTGCATCAGCGTATTGCAGTGCGGGTGGTACCAGAAGGTGCCGGCGTCCGGCGGTGTGAAGAGATAGTCGAAGCCGTCGCCGGGATAGACATAGGGCTGCGTCATTTCCGGCACGCCGTCCATCGCATTGGCGATCCTCAGTCCATGCCAGTGGACGGTCGTCGGCTCGTCCAGACGGTTGACCAGCCTCGCCGCGAAGGGCTCGCCCTTGCGCATCCTCAAAACGGGCGGCATGGCGGTGCTTGCCGGATCGCCCGGATCATAGGTCATGACCCGGGGGGTGACGCCGCCGGCCGCGATCTGCGCCTCGGCGAACCGCGCCGTCAGGATCTGCGGATCGGGGGCTGCGCCCGCCCTCTCGGCGAGACCGGCGCCGAGCGTGAAGGCGCCGCCAAGCGCGGCTGAACCCTGGAGAAACATTCGGCGATTGAGCATCGGTATCTTTGCGTGTCTATTTCCGGAGGGAGGGGAGCGGCGCGGCAAGCACGCTTCGCCCCCGAAAGACGGTCCGGTCCGTTATTAAACCTGATTTTCACTTTCAGCAATTCGGCAGCGGCGCGTAGATCACGATGTTTTAGGCCGGGTCGACCTAAAACATCGTGATCGATTCCGAGAAGTTGAGACGCGGGATGCGGGCGGAAAACCGCACTCACTTTTCCTCATCCCGCTCTAGCTGCAGTCTTATCGGATCAAGGCTCTTTCCGCGTCTGGCCGCCCGCAAGCTTGTTGAAGAAGGACGACGTGCGCAGAAGGCTGCGAAACCGCATCGACCTTTCCTCGGTTGGAACGGGTTTGCGCGCCGTCATGCGCCGGATCGTGTAGGCCATGAAGAGCGCCAGGATTGCTGCCGTGTAGATGAAGAGCACCGGCGGTTCGAAGATCTCGAGCAGGAAGGATGCGAGGAGCGGCCCGATGATGGCTCCGAGCGACCAGAAAAAGAGCATGCCGGCGGAGACGAGCGCATGCTGGCCTTCGGCCGCATGGTCGTTGGCATGCGCGGAGCAGAGCGAGAAGAGCGGCATCGCGAATGCGCCGAAGGCGAAGATGCCGGCGAAGTTCAACCACTCGTCGCTCCCGGCGACGAAGGCGAGGAAGAGCCCCGCGAGAAGGGAGCCGAAGGTGGCGATCAGGATGATCAGCCTGCGGTCGATCCGGTCGGAGTAGTATCCCAGCGGATATTGAAGCACGACGCCGCCGATGATGCCGGCGCTCATGAAGGTTGCGATCGCCGTCACCGAAAGGCCGATCTCCTGCGCATAGATAGGGCCGAGCGAGCGGAACGCGGCATTGGTGAGGCCGACGACGATGCAGCCGATGGTGGCCAGCGGCGAGATGTTCCAGAGCGCCTTCACGTCGAAGCGTATCGCTTCCGGTGCGACCGGGCTCGACCGATCGGCAAAGGAGATCGGCACGAGCGAAAGCGTCAGCGCCATTGAGATGATGGCGAAAAGCTCGAAGCCGCCGATCCCGATGCCGGGAATTGCATATTGTGCAGCCGTCACCGAGCCGAGATCGACGAGGCGATAGATCGAAAGGGTACGCGCGCGGTTGCCGTTGGTGACGCTGGCATTCAACCAGCTCTCGACCGTGGCGAAGAGGCTCGCGAAGCAGATGCCGGCGACGAGCCGCATCAGGAACCAGAACCACGGATCGATGACGAGCACCATGGCGATCGCAGCGGCGGAAGCGATGGCCGCCATCGCCGAAAAGGTGCGGATATGGCCGATCGCCCTCAGAATGCGGGTGACGTAGACGCAGCCGATTGCAAAGCCGACATTGTAGCCGGCGCCGATCACGCCGATCAGCGAGGTCGAGAATCCTTCTTCGAGTGCTCTCAAGGAAATGAACGTGCCCTGCAACCCGTTGCCGCCGATCAGAATGCCTGCGGTGACGAGCAGCGGGATGAGCGGGCGAATCTGGGACATGGAACAGAAGGCATCCGATTGCGGCCGCGACTCGCGCGATACGCGACCCTTGCCCCTGTTTAACCGTGGCTGACGCGCGGGAACAGTAGCAATTTGTGACCACTCGTGTCCAAATTTGCGCCGTACCGCTTGCGGCTGTGGTCGAAGCGGGCAACTTGTGCGACCGGGGCAGCGCTCTTGCCGCCGGCGCCGCCGCGGCCTTGACAAAACCGGCGCATCATGCGCTTTTCCGCCCGACTTTGACCATGCCGCCCTGCGCCGTTCTGCGAGCTGCGCGGCCTTTAAGCAATTCCGGGACTATACGATGCACCGTTACCGCAGCCACACCTGTGCCGCCCTCCGCAAGTCGGATGTCGGCTCCACCGTTCGCCTTTCCGGCTGGGTTCACCGCGTCCGCGATCACGGCGGCGTGCTCTTCATCGACCTGCGCGACCATTACGGCATGACCCAGGTCGTCGCCGATCCGGATTCGCCGGCCTTCAAGACCGCCGAGACCGTGCGCGGCGAATGGGTCATTCGCGTCGATGGCGCCGTCAAGGCGCGCACCGACGATACGGTCAACAAGAACATGCCCACCGGCGAGGTCGAACTCTATGCCCGCGAGATCGAGGTTCTCTCGGCCGCCAAGGAACTGCCGCTGCCGGTGTTCGGCGAGCCGGACTATCCGGAAGACGTGCGCCTGAAATACCGCTTCCTCGATCTCCGCCGCGAGACGCTGCACAAGAACATCGTCAGGCGCACCGAGATCATCGCCGCAATGCGCCGGCGGATGGGCGACATCGGCTTTACCGAATATACGACGCCGATCCTGACGGCCTCCTCGCCGGAAGGTGCGCGTGACTTCCTGGTGCCGAGCCGCATCCACCCGGGCAACTTCTATGCGCTGCCGCAGGCGCCGCAGCAGTACAAGCAGCTTCTGATGGTCGCCGGCTTCGACCGCTACTTTCAGATCGCGCCCTGTTTCCGCGACGAGGATCCGCGCGCCGACCGGCTGCCCGGCGAGTTCTACCAGCTCGACCTCGAAATGAGCTTCGTCGAGCAGGAAGACGTCTGGGACGCCATGGAGCCGATGATCCGGGCAATCTTCTCGGATTTCGCCGGCGGCAAGCCGGTGACCGACAAGTTCCCGCGTATCCCCTACGACACGGCGATCCGCAAATACGGTTCCGACAAGCCGGATCTGCGCAACCCCATCGAGATGCAGGAAGTCACGGAGCATTTCGCCGGTTCCGGCTTCAAGGTCTTCGCCAACATGATCGCCTCCAACCCGAAGGTGGAGATCTGGGCCATTCCCGCCAAGACCGGCGGCTCCCGCGCATTCTGCGATCGCATGAATGCCTGGGCCCAGAGCCAGGGGCAGCCGGGCCTCGGCTACATCTTCTGGCGCAAGGAGGGCGAGAAGCTCGAAGGCGCCGGTCCGCTGGCCAAGAATATCGGCGAGGAGCGGACCGATGCGATCCGCACGCAGCTCGGCCTCGAAGATGGCGACGCCTGCTTCTTCGTGGCTGGCGAGCCGGCGAAGTTCTACAAGTTCGCCGGCGAGGCCCGCACCAGGGCCGGCGAGGAACTGAACCTCGTCGACCGGGACCGCTATGAGCTTTGCTGGATCGTGGACTTCCCGTTCTATGAATGGAACGAGGAGGAAAAGCGTGTCGACTTCGCCCACAACCCCTTCTCGATGCCGCAGGGCGGTCTGACGGCACTTTCGAGCGACGATCTCCTGTCGATCAAGGCGTTTCAGTACGACATGGTCTGCAACGGCTTCGAGATCGCCTCGGGCTCGATCCGTAACCAGTCGCCGGAACTGATGGTCAAGGCTTTCGAAAATGTCGGCCTGAGCCAGGCCGACGTCGAAGAGCGGTTCGGCGGTCTCTACCGTGCGTTCCAGTACGGTGCCCCGCCGCATGGGGGAATGGCCTTCGGCATCGATCGCATCGTCATGCTGCTGGTCGGCGCCAAGAACCTGCGCGAGATTTCGCTGTTCCCCATGAACCAGCAGGCCCAGGATCTGCTGATGGGCGCGCCTTCTCAGGCGACGCCTGCGCAACTCAGGGAACTCTCGATCCGACCGATCCCGCAGAAGAAGGATTGATCTTCTTCGAGACCGAACGAACCCGGCGACGATCTCGCCGGGTTTTTCTTTGGTCCGGTTCCTTGTTCGAAGCGCAGGAGGAGAGTGTCCCCGAATGCGGTACGTGACGCTCGCCTTGACAGCGGGTGTTTCGAGGCGTTTCCTTTCCGTGCAACTCATCGGTTGGAGGGAACAATGGTCAAGAGCGTCAAGGATCTGCTGGCGGAAGCAAACGGCTCAGTCCCGAAATTGTCTCCCGCCGAGGCCGCCGAGAAGATGCGCTCCGGTGATGTGTTGATCGTGGACGTCCGTGATCCGACAGAAGTCCAGCAAACCGGCAGGATCAAGGGGGCGGTAAACGTCTCGCGGGGCATGCTGGAGTTTCGGGCAGACCCGGAAAGCCAATATCACAATCCAGTCTTTCAGAAGGACAAGACCATCCTTCTGCATTGTGCCTCCGGCGGCCGTTCCGCTCTTGCGGGCAAGACCCTGCAGGATATGGGATACTCGGCCGTCTACAACATCGGCGGCTTCAAGGATCTGGCGGAAGGCGGTATCGAAACAGAACCGGCTTGAGCCCGCACGTCGAACGGAACTCCGCCCCTCATCCGCCTGCCGGCACCTTCTCCCCGCAAGCGGGGCGAAGGAGACTCGCGGGGCGCGCCGCTTGTCTCTTCTCCCGTGAACGGAGAGAAGGTCGCGCAGCGGGATGAAGAGCCGTGTGCGGCGAACCGCGCGTCGCTATGCGGGGCGAATGAGACTCGCGGGGGCTCGCCGCTTGTCCCTTCTCCCCGTCGTACGGGGAGAAGGTCGCGGCAGCGGGATGAGGGGCGGCCTTCATCGGGCGTGCGTCGCTCGAGCGCGCTTCTCAGAAGTCCATTCCGCCGCCAGGCGGCATCTGCGGCTGCCCGTCCTTCTTCGGTTTCTCGGCGATCATCGCTTCCGTCGTCACGAGAAGACCGGCGATGGAGGCAGCGTCCTGAAGCGCGGCGCGCACGACCTTCGCGGGATCGATGACGCCCATTTGGAAGAGATCGCCGAATTCTCCGGTCTGGGCGTTCCAGCCAAAGGCGAAATCCTGTTTCTCGCGCAGCTTCCCGACGATGATCGATCCCTCGGCGCCGGCATTCTCGGCGATTTGACGCACGGGTGCCTCGATTGCGCGGCGGACGATCTCGATGCCCACGCGCTGGTCGTCATTGGCGGTGGCAAGACCGTTGAGCGCGCTCGCGACCCGCAGCAGCGCCACGCCGCCGCCGGGCAGAATGCCTTCCTCGACCGCCGCGCGCGTTGCATGCAGCGCATCGTCGACACGGTCCTTCTTCTCCTTGACTTCGACCTCGGTCGAGCCGCCGACGCGGATGACCGCGACGCCGCCCGCGAGCTTGGCGAGCCGCTCCTGCAACTTCTCTCGATCATAGTCCGAGGTCGTGTCCTCGATCTGTGCCTTGATCTGTGCGACGCGGCCGCCGATATCCTCCTTCGACCCGGCGCCGTCGACGATCGTCGTCGTCTCCTTGTCCACCATGATGCGTTTCGCACGTCCAAGGGTATCCATTGTAGCGTTTTCGAGTTTGATCCCGAGTTCCTCGGAAATGACGGTGCCGCCGGTCAGGATCGCGATATCTTCCAGCATGGACTTGCGACGGTCGCCGAAGCCCGGGGCCTTGACCGCAGCGATCTTCAGGCCGCCGCGAAGCTTGTTGACGACAAGGGTGGCGAGCGCCTCTCCCTCGACATCTTCGGCAATGATCAGGAGCGGCTTGCCGGACTGGATGACCGATTCGAGAATCGGGATCATCGCCTGCAGGTTGGAGAGCTTCTTCTCGTGAAGCAGGATGTAGGAGTCTTCCAGCTCCACCCTCATCTTTTCCTGATTGGTGATGAAATAGGGGGACAGATATCCCCGATCGAACTCCATTCCCTCGACGACTTCGAGTTCGATCTCGGCGGTCTTGGCCTCCTCGACGGTGATCACGCCCTCATTGCCGACCTTTTCCATCGCTTCGGCCAGGTAACGGCCGATTTCGGCATCGCCATTGGCCGAAATCGTCGCGACCTGGGCGATTTCGGCATTTTTGGAGACCTTGCGGGCATTGTTCCTGAGTTCCTTGACGATCGCCTCGACGGCAAGATCGATGCCGCGCTTCAGATCCATCGGGTTCATTCCCGATGCGACGGCCTTGGCGCCCTCCCTGACGATAGCCTGCGCGAGTACAGTGGCAGTGGTGGTGCCGTCGCCGGCAATGTCGCTGGTGCGCGACGCCACTTCGCGCAGCATCTGCGCGCCCATATTCTCGAACTTGTCCTCGAGCTCGATTTCCTTGGCGACCGAAACCCCGTCCTTGGTGATCCGCGGTGCACCGAAGGACTTGTCGATGACGACGTTCCGCCCCTTCGGTCCCAAAGTCACGCGGACCGCGTTGGCCATGATGTCCACTCCGCGCAGCATCCGATCGCGGGCATCACTGGTGAATTTGACTTCCTTGGCAGCCATTTATGCCTCCCTCCACACGGAATTCCCGAATGTATTCGTGCTTCTTTCGCGTCGCCGGCACGCTCCTCCTGCAGCGCCGCGGGTTGACGGGGGAGCAGGCCATGCCGTGCTCCCCCCGTCGCTGCCGATTGCATTCACTCCTCGTCGTCCTCGGGCGTCAGGATATCGATCAGCGCCGCAACGCGGCCGGCCGGAAGATGGCGGCCTTCGCCGATCAGCGCCTCGTCGTTGTTGACCCATGCTATTGCTTCGGCAAGTTCACTCGCGGTCGCGCCCGTCGCGAGAAGTTCAGCCATCAGCGTTTCGTCGACAGGGCCGAGGATGGCGGTGATATCCGAATGCTTCAGTCCCATGGCGTCCTCCTTCCGCTTGGTCGGTCGGGAATGCGCAAACTGTCGGCACGCAAAAATAGATAGGCGATCGCGTGCGAGCATCAAGCATCGCATCATATCATCGATCGGGCGGATGAAAAAAACCCCCGGCGACAAGGCCGCCGGGGGTTCAGCATGTGGCCGCGCCATAAGCGCAATCAGTCGTTCGCCGTCACCTTGACGCCCAGCACGGACGGGACGGTGTTGGGAGCCCCCATCGCAGCACCCATGATCATCGGGAACGGCACGGGTTTTTCCGGCTCAGCGCTGATCGTCAGGCTCTTCGGATTGTCGAGAAAGGCGTTGACGGCGCTGGAGACCTGGTTCTGCAGTTCCGGGAGATTGAGCTGCGCCATCATGATCGGCACGAGCCCCTTCAGCGATTGCGCCAGCTGTTCGCCGGTGACGCCCTGCTGGCTGCCGGCGTAGTCGAGCGCCTTTTTCGTGATCGATGCATCGTCGAAGCGGATCGAGGCGCTGTTGAAGGTAAGCTGCTGCATGAGGCCGAGCATCGCCAGCGCCATCGCCTGGTCGGCTTCCTTCCTGTTCGGGTTGGCCTCAGCCGCTTTGGCTGCCTCCTGCAACGACTTCATGAATTGCAGCGTATAGCCGGATAAGTCCATCGCGATATTCAGCCGGCCGACATTCTTGAAGTCCAGCGCGTATTCGTCGAGAGCAAGGTTGCCGGTTTGCAATTCCCAGCTGCCCTTCATCGTGACTCCGCCGTCGAGCGTCGTCAGCCCAAGCTTCTCGACCGCCTCCTTTGCCTTGGCATCCTCGATCTGCGACAGATCCGCCTTGATTCCGGCAAGCGTCGCGTCGAAGTCGAAACCCGCATCGTTTTCCTGCCGCGTAAGATTGGTTTCCGTACTCTCGGCGGTGAAGACGTCCTTGCCTTTGACGTTTACGGTCATGGGGCCGGTGCCGGCCGTTTCATAAAGCAGGATGTCATCGATCGTGGTACCGCTCGCATTGCCCGGAATGGACAGGCCGCCGATCGAGATGTCCTTGACCGAGAAGCTTGCATCCTTGTCGCTGACAGCGATATCCGGGAAGGAGACGGTCTCGGCATAGTAGCCGCCGCCTTTTTCCTCGACGCCTTCGAACGTCACTTCGCCTATGTCGATGGACGTGCCGGGCTTCGCCACCACCTGCAGCTTCATGCCGGTGACCGTCACCACGTCGCCGTCGGCCTCCGCCTTATCGTAGGTCACCGAAGTGCCGTTGGGCGACGTCGCTGCATTGAGCTTTTGCATCATGTCCGCGCCGTCCAGAGCCATGGCCGGTCCGGCGAGGGTAAGGAGGGCGGCGCTGGCCAGCATCAGGCGGACTTTGCGCGTATGTATCATCGGAGTTCCTTGTGAAATCGTTCTGATTGCGTCGATCATGCCCGGACGATACGCAAGCGCAGTTCTGCCGCCAAGTGCAAACTCGCGCGGGGGCGGGGCAGGGATCACCCGCCGGTGACGTTCTCCACAGTGGCATAGCCCGGAATTCTTGCCGTTCCGCGCCTGTTGAGGTAGCAAGGACATATGGGACAAAGCCTTTTGCCGCCGTCTGGCGGGGATGACAACATTCAGCCGGTTGACCTGAAGGCGGCGCTGGAAGAGCGCTATCTCGCCTATGCGCTGTCGACCATCATGCATCGCGCGTTGCCGGATGTCCGCGACGGCCTGAAGCCGGTCCATCGCCGGATCATTCATGCCATGAGCGAGATGGGCCTCAGGCCCAATTCCTCGTTCAAGAAATGCGCCCGTATCGTCGGCGACGTCATCGGCAAGTTCCACCCGCATGGCGACCAGTCGGTCTATGACGCGCTGGTGCGCCTCGCGCAGGACTTCTCCCAGCGCTATCCGGTCGTCGACGGCCAGGGCAACTTCGGCAATATCGACGGCGATAACGCTGCCGCCTACCGTTACACCGAAGCGAAGATGACCGAGGTCGCAGCCCTCCTCCTGGAGGGGATCGACCAGGACGCGGTCGATTTCCGTCCGACCTACAACGAGGAGGACCAGGAGCCGACCGTGCTTCCCGGTGCCTTCCCGAATCTGCTCGCCAATGGCGCGTCCGGTATCGCCGTCGGCATGGCGACCTCCATCCCGCCGCACAATGCGCATGAACTCTGCGACGCGGCGCTCCATCTCATCAAGCATCCGGATGCGACGGTGGAGGATCTGCTGTTCGATCCGGCCAATCCGCAGCGCGGCGGCATCGAAGGGCCGGATTTCCCGACCGGGGGCGTGATCGTCGAGAGCCGCGCCAGCATGGCCGAGTCCTATCGGACCGGCCGAGGCGGTTTTCGCGTCCGGGCACGCTGGGCGGTAGAGGATCTGGGACGCGGCGGCTTCCAGATCGTCGTCACCGAAATTCCCTATCAGGTTCAGAAGTCGCGCCTGATAGAAAAGATCGCCGAGCTGCTCATCGCGCGCAAACTGCCGCTTCTCGAGGATATCAGAGACGAATCGGCCGAGGACGTCCGCGTCGTGCTGGTGCCGAAGAGCCGCTCGGTCGACGCCAATATCCTGATGGAATCGCTCTTCAAGCTTACCGAACTCGAGAGCCGCATTCCGCTGAACATGAACGTGCTGTCGATGGGCCGCGTACCGCGGGTCATGGCGCTCAACGAGGTGCTCAGCGAATGGCTGGCGCACCGCCGGGAGGTCCTGCAGCGGCGCTCGCGCCACCGGCTCGCCGCAATAGATCGGCGGCTCGAGATTCTCGGCGGCTATCTCATCGCCTATCTCAACATCGACGAGGTCATCCGCATCATCCGCGAGGAGGATGAGCCGAAGGCCGTGATGATCGAGCGCTTCGGGCTCACCGATGTCCAGGCCGAAGCGATCCTCAACATGCGGCTGCGCTCGCTGCGCAAGCTCGAAGAATTCGAGATCCGCACCGAATTCGATTCGCTGTCGAAGGAGAAGGCGGAAATCGAGGCGTTGCTCGCCTCTGGTGACAAGCAGTGGCAGGCGGTCGCCTGGGAAATCGGCGAGGTCAAGAAGAAATTCGCCAAGGCGACCGAGCTCGGCAAGCGCCGCAGCACCTTCTCCGACGCGCCCGACGCGGATGTCGAAGCCATTCAGCAGGCGATGATCGAAAAAGAGCCGATCACGGTCGTCATCTCGGAGAAAGGCTGGATCCGGGCGTTGAAGGGGCACATCGCCGATACGTCTTCGCTCCAGTTCAAGGACGGCGATGGACTGAAGGTTTCGTTTCCCGCCCAGACCACGGACAAGATTCTCATCTTCACGACGGGCGGGAAGGCCTACACGCTTGGCGGCGACAAGCTGCCCGGCGGCCGCGGTCACGGAGAACCCTTGCGCATCATGGTCGATATGGAGAACGACCAGGACGTGCTGACGGCCTTCGTGCACGATCCGGCACGCAAGCTCATCGTCTCGTCCACGGCCGGCAATGGCTTCGTCGTCACCGAGAGCGATATCGTCGCCAACACGCGCAAGGGCAAGCAGGTGATGAACGTCACCATGCCCGACGAGGCCAAGCTCGTCGTTCCGGTCAAGGGCGATCATCTCGCCGTCGTCGGCGAGAACCGCAAGATGCTCGTCTTCCCGCTGGTCCAGGTTCCCGAAATGGCGCGCGGCAAGGGCGTGCGTCTCCAGCGCTACAAGGATGGCGGCGTTTCCGATATCCGCTCTTTCGCAATCGCCGAAGGGCTTACCTGGGAAGACAGCGCCGGCCGTGTCTTCACCAAGACCAGGGACGAACTGATCGAGTGGATGGGTGATCGCGCCGGCGCCGGGAGGGTCGTCCCGAAGGGCTTCCCACGGAGCGGCAAGTTCAGCGGCTAGATCGGTAACACCGGGCTTGCAAGCGCGGAGCGTTCGTGGATCAATGTTGGTGGATAGCGCGGGCCGGTGTCCTCGCTATCCTGAAAGTCGCTGTAATTCCTTGATCTCCTGCATGTTCCTTAGATCGGCTCCGATTCGAGCGACCATGCGGCGGCGAGATGAACGCGATGACCTCGGCTCTTGACGATACGTTGCTGGCGCTGGCCGATCCGATGCGCCGCCGCATATTCGAAGTCCTGTTTGCCGGCGAAACGCCCGCGGCGGGTATCGCTGCGGCCATCGGCATCGGGCAGGATGTCCTTGCGGGGCATCTGGCCGTTCTGGAGACAGCGGGGCTGGTTGCCCGGCGGTGGAACGCCGGGAAGGAACTCGTCAAGGCCGATCCCGCGCCGCTCGAGATTGCCGCGGAGTGGATCGACACCAATCGCGAGCTCTGGGCGATGCAGTCGCAGATGCAGGAATCCTCCAGGGATGACGGGACGCCCGAACAGCGATAGTGGCCCGAACAGCGACGTGGAGTCGTCGCTCGCATCCTCGCGCGGTGCAAAGTGCCCCTCATCCGGCCTGCCGGCCACCTTCTCCCCGCAAGCGGGGCGAAGGGGACTCGTGGCGGTGCTCCGCATCCCTTCACCGGTGAAACAAGTGTTCGAGAGTGCCGCTTGTCCCTTCTCCCCGCTTGCGGGGAGAAGGTGCCGGCAGGCGGATGAGGGGCACTCTTATCCCGCAACTTCCACGCAGGCGATGCGCGCCCGCGCCGCCTTCACCCGCATCTGCCAAAACGAATGGCCGAGCAAAGCGAGAATGAGGATCGTGCCGCCGAGGAGCGTTCGGCTCGTCGGCGTTTCGGCAAAGACGATCCATACCCAGATCGGCGCCAGAATGGTCTCCAGCAGGTAGAACATGCCGACTTCCGGAGCGGAAAGGTAGCGCGGCCCCGTCGCCAGACAGAAGAAGGCAAGCGGGATCATCACCAGTCCGTTGAAGAGGATGTAGGCGGGTTCGGCGATCGTGAGGCCGCCGGACGGCAAAAGCATGAAGGCGGCGATCGCCGGGAAAATCGCCGTCGTCAGCGGCACGAGCGACATGTCGCGGCCGCTGGCGCGGCTGATCGTGATCGCGCTTGCGAGCAGGAAGGCCGAGGATGCCGCCATCGCGTCGCCGAAGACATGCCCGCTTTCGAGCCCGTCGCTGACGATCACACCGACGCCGACGAGCATGACCGCCATCGTCAGGAAGGTGGCGTTGGAGGGGCGCTCCCCAAGGAATATCCAGGAGAGGATCGCTGCGAACATCGAAGTGAACGCCAGGATGAAGACCACGTTCGCGGTCGACGTATTGAAGACGGCGAGCAGGAAAGTGAAGGAGTTGATGCCGTAAAAGATCCCGGCGATCAGGCCGGCCCTTCCCGGGATCAGGGCGACGCGGCGGCCGAGCAGGCGGTTGATCACCGCCCATGTGGCGAGTGCGGCAAGGAAGGTCGAGAGGCTGCGCACGGCAAGGATCGACCAGACCTCGCCATCTGCCGACCGGATCAGCGGAATGTCGAAGGAGAGCGCAAGGCCGCCGAGGCCGGTGATGGCAAGGCCGCGCCGGTGCCGGGCGGCGTCAGTGGATGGGGTCAATTTTCAATCCGTGGCGGGTTTGGTGGAATCGTGCTCGCCAGAATAGCGCTCCCAGCCGCGGGCCATAAGGTGCTCTTGCGGCAAAAACTTTGTCTTATACCCCATTTTGCGCGATCCCTTGACCCAATAGCCGAGATAGACATGCGGCAGACCGCGTTCCTTCGCCCGGCGGATATGATCCAGAATCATGTAGGTGCCGAGGGATCGCTCGGAGAGAGCCGGATCAAAGAAGGAATAGACCATGGAGAGGCCGTCGCTCATCCGGTCCGTCAGGGCCGTGGCGATCAGGGGGCCTCGCGCCTTGTCGTTGATGCCGTCGCCTTCTACCCGCAACCGGTACTCGATGATCTTCGTGTGCACATGGGTATCCTCGACCATCATCGCATAGTCGAGCACCGACATATCGGACATGCCGCCTTTCTGATGGCGACAGTCGAGATAGCGCCGGAAGAGATTGTACTGCTCGCTCGATGGCTCGGCCGGATATTCCGCGGAGACGATGTCGCCATTGGCCGCAAGCACGCGGCGCATGGATCGCGTGGGTGCGAATTCGTTGGTGAGTATGCGCACGGAAATGCAAGCCCGGCAGGTCTCGCAGGCGGGGCGGTAGGCGATGTTCTGCGAGCGGCGGAAGCCGCCCTGCGTCAGCAGGTCGTTAAGCTCCGGCGCCCGCTCTCCCACCATATGGGTGAATACCTTCCGTTCCATCTGGTTCGGCAGATAGGGACAGGCTGCC
The DNA here is from genome assembly GCF_054161295.1 of Ensifer sp. D2-11. NCBI lineage: Bacteria > Pseudomonadati > Pseudomonadota > Alphaproteobacteria > Hyphomicrobiales > Rhizobiaceae > Ensifer > Ensifer sp. D2-11. Next base: position 1,977,396 of record NZ_CP096433.1, on the reverse strand, counting down.
GGTGCGGTCAGGTAGAACTGAGGAGACGGTGCGGTCTGCGTGTTCATCGAGCGGGGGGATCACTCTTCGTGCGGTTGCTCATCGTAATAGCATGGCCGAAGAATGGAAAACGTCAACACACTCGTTCGGCGTAACGGTCCCGTCAGTACATGTCGCGCCGAACGGCCACGGTGCCGATCAGCAGGTCGTGCAGCAGACGGCCGCGGTCGGTGAAGAGGCCGATCAGCAGGATGAGCGGCGTCAACAGCGCATTGGCGATCCAGAATATCGCCAGATGGACGATTGCCGTCAGGAAATCCATTGGCCGACCATCCGTCCGGGCGATCGCCACGCCCATGATCCTCATGCCGGGTGACGCCTGCTCGCGGCCGCCGACCGTCAGTCCGAAATAGAGCATCGCCACCAAAGCGAAGAGGACCGGGTAGAGGAGAAAGCCGAGGCCGAGCGTCAGGATGCCGAGGAAGAAGACCACGACGGCCGCCGGTATCCACAGCAGCGCGACGATCAGGTAATCGATGATGAAGGCGAATATCCTGCGTGACAGTACGCCCTGATAGGCGCGCCAGTCCTCGCTCGGAAGCCTCAGTTCTTCATTATGCATGCTCATGCGCGTGCCTCAAATTGCTATCCACCCAAGATATGGGGAGCGAATGCGGTAAAACAATGCACTGGCCGTTCTGCCGCCGGCGTCAGCGTTTCGCGAGAATTCGAGCCACGTCGACGGCGAAGTAGCTGAGGATCCCGTCGCAACCCGCCCGCTTGAAGGCGAGCAGCGTCTCCAGCATCACCCGCTCGCCATCGATCCAGCCATTGGCGGCGGCTGCCTTGATCTGCGCGTATTCGCCGGAAACCTGATACGCGAAGACCGGCAGGCCGAAGGCTTCCTTCATCCGCCAACAGATATCGAGATAGGGCAGGCCGGGCTTCACCATCAGCATGTCCGCGCCTTCCTCCACATCGAGTGCCGCATCGCGGATCGCCTCCGTACCGTTCGACGGATCGATGTAATAGGTCTTCTTGTCGCCCTTGAGCAGGCCGCCGGTGCCGATCGCCTCTCGATAAGGGCCATAGAAGGCGGAGGCGAATTTCGTCGCATAGGACATGATGCCGACATTCTGGTGGCCGGCCGCGTCGAGCGCCTCGCGGATCGCGCCGATCCGCCCGTCCATCATGTCGGAGGGCGCGATGATGTCGGAGCCGGCGTCGGCCTGAATGACCGCCGCCCTGGCGATCGCCTCCACCGTCTCGTCGTTGACGATCTCGCCGCCCCGCAGGATGCCGTCGTGCCCGTGGCTGGTGAACGGGTCGAGCGCGACATCGGTGATGATCCCGATGTCGGGTACGGCCTTCTTGATCGCCCGCGTCGCCTGATTGATCAGATTGTCGGCGTTGAGGCTGTCGGATCCGGTCTCGTCGCGAAGCGCCATGTCGATATTGGGGAAGGTGGCGATGGCCGGGATGCCGAGGCCGGCCGCCTCCTTCGCGGCCTCGACCGCCTTGTCGACGCTCATGCGGTTGACGCCGGGCATCGCAGCGATCGGCTCGACGATGCCGCTGCCGGGCACGACGAAGATCGGCCAGATCAGGTCGTCCACCGTCAGGCGGTTCTCCCGGACCAGCCGGCGCGTCCAATCCGCCTTGCGATTGCGGCGCATGCGGCGGTGTCCGGTGATCCTGTCCACAAGATTTGTCCTGTCGTTCATCGCGCCGCGTCCCTCTTTCCTGATCGTGCGTGAAGGCGGTTTATCATGCGCCTTCAGGGGTTGAAAACCCGCATTGCCCGCCGCCCGCCTGCGGCATTTCTTCCGCCCGTCGAGTGCATCGCGGCGCATTCCCGTCCTTCGCGCTGGTGGTTCGCCGGCGCTCGGCCTATCTTGCCGGTCATGCTTCATGATTCTGTTCATGTGCCGAAACCGTCGCTGACCGAGGTGCTCTTCGCCTGGTTCCTGCGCCTGGTCGGCGCGTCCTGCTTCTGGTTCGCATTGAGCTATTGGGCCATGCTGATCGGCTTTTCCCATAACGGCGCCGGCCGTTTCGATCTTCTGTCGCCGGAGTGGCGCGCGGCCGCCACGGCCCTGGCAGTCGTCTATCCGGTCGCTGCCATCGGGCTCTGGCTTCTGGTCTCCTGGGGGCCGGTCGTCTGGGTGGTTGCCGCCGCGACGGAGATCGCGATGGACAAGTTCTATCCCGGCATCCTCGGCCACCGTCCGTTGCTGATCGTGCTCCACGGATCCGTCGCCGTCACCTTCGTGCTCTTCCGGGCCGCGCTGCTCTATCAGCGACTGCGCCAGGTGCGGAAGGTAAGGGTTGATTCACCCTGAGACAGGCTCGGTCCGCGGTAAGTTCATGTTAAGGCTGCGGTTTAAGTAGAATTTTATACGTATTCGATAGGGTCTCACTCAAGGCGGGAAGACAAAGAGACACCGCCAAACGAAACAGTGAGGCACGAAAATGAACACCAAGATGAAGCCGCAGGTTGTTGCGCCCAGAGACCCGCAGGAAGAAACCATCCGTGGTCTCTACATGGAATCCCTCCACCTCGTCGAGCGCCTGCATCGCCGCCTGCTCGACGTCATCAAGGACGAGTTCGATCGTCAGGGCCGCAGCGACGTCAATGCCGTCCAGGCGCTCCTGCTCTTCAATATCGGAAACTCCGAACTGACTGCCGGCGAACTTCGCTCCCGCGGTTACTATCTGGGCTCGAACGTTTCCTACAACGTCAAGAAACTCGTCGATCTCGGCCTGATCAACCACCAGCGCTCCCGTGTCGACCGCCGTTCGGTCCGCATCAGCCTTACGGAAGAGGGGCAGGAGATCGCCGAAACCGTCGCCAAGCTCTATGAGCGCCACATCGGTTCGATCCAGAAGGTCGGCGGGATCGGCAGCGACGAGTTCACCCAGATGAACAAGCTCCTGCAGCGTCTCGACCGCTTCTGGAACGATCAAATCCTCTATCGCCTCTAATCGGGCGCTTACCTTCAGTCTCAAGGGTCGGGCGCAATCCCTGCGTGTCCGACCTTTGCTGCTTTTCGCGCCATGTAGTTGCAGCGCTGCGCCCCGCCGGCGGCGCGGAGACACGAATTGGCCATATTGCTGTGACAGCGACGCTTGGGTGCGGTAGGTGCGCGATTACGTCCATGTGGCGGAGGTCGGTTGCGCGGCTCGCCTGCCGGGGCGGCTCTTGTTCGCGGGAACGTGAAGCGATTTGAGGGCCGGGTGGCACGGGGGTTTACCTTTGTTAACCATGGCCGTGCTAATGCATGTCGCCCAAAAGCGCACATCGGTTTTGGGACGCGACTTGCATGAATGCAAAGACGTAAAGCGCATCGCGTTATGCGCTTTAGGGCTCGGGCAGCGCGCTTCTGGCGCATTGAGACGGTGGGACTATGTCGAAAAAGAACGGAATTGATGCTTTCTCGCGCCGCGCATTTCTGCGCTCGGCCGCAACCTTCGGTGCCGCCGCATGGGCGGGTGCTGCCGGCGCTCAGGATGCGCTGAACGAAATCATCAATTCGCCGCGTCGCGGCTCCTGGGACGACCAGTTCGACGCAAAGGCTTCGCGTACGGCTACGGCGGTTCTCTCCAACACGCCGGTTTTCGGCCCTGAAACGATCGCACATTTGCAGCAGGCGATCTTCGATTATCAGCAGATCGCATCCGCCGGAGGCTGGCCGATGGTCACGCCTGCGAGCACCCAAAGGCTCGAAATCGGCGTTACCGATCCTTCCGTCCAGCAGTTGCGTCAGCGGCTGATGATCTCCGGCGATCTGCCGCAGTCCGCTGGCATTTCCTCTTCCTTCGACTCCTATGTCGACGGCGCCGTCAAGCGCTTCCAGGCGCGCCATGGCCTTCCGGCGGACGGCGTGATCGGCGAGTATTCCCTGAAGGCCATGAACGTCGACGCCTCGACCCGGCTCGCCCAGCTCGAAACAAACCTGGTGCGGCTTCAGTCGATGTCGGGCGACCTCGGCCGGCGCTACGTCATGGTCAACATTCCTGCGGCCTATATCGAAGCAGTGGAGAACGGCCGCGTCGCGCTGCGCCATACGGCCATCGTCGGCAAGATCGACCGCCAGTCGCCGATCCTCAATTCAAAGATTTACGAGGTCATCCTCAACCCCTACTGGACGGCGCCGCGCTCGATCATCCAGAAGGACATCATGCCGCTGATGCGCAAGGATCCGACCTATCTCGCGCGCAACGCGATCCGCCTTCTCGACGGCAACGGCAACGAAGTGTCGCCGGAAACGATCGACTGGCAGGCCGAGAAGGCGCCAAATCTGATGTTCCGCCAGGATCCCGGCAAGATCAACGCGATGTCCTCGACGAAGATCAACTTCCACAACGAGCATGCCGTCTACATGCACGACACACCGCAGCAGGGCCTGTTCAACAAGCTGATGCGCTTCGAATCGTCCGGCTGCGTGCGCGTTCAGAACGTGCGCGACCTCTCCACCTGGCTGCTCAAGGAAACGCCAGGCTGGGCGCGTCAGCAGATCGAGGCGACGATCAAGTCCGGCGTCAACACGCCGATCAAGCTTGCCGAAGAGGTCCCGGTCTACTTCACCTATATCACCGCCTGGTCGGCAAAAGACCGGGTCGTCCAGTTCCGCGACGACATCTACCAGCGCGACGGTGCGGCCGAACTCGCGCTGCAAACGACGACGGGGATCGAGCAGTCAGCCGGTCCCATCGACGCAGACGCCCTGCCGCAATAGGCAAAAGTGCCGCATTCCTCATCAGAGGCCGCGCGTTCATCGAACGCGCGGCTTTTTCAATTGGAGGCGGCTCTGCGAACCCGGCGCGGCGGATGGCGGAAATGACGCAATCCGCATAGCGGATATTGCTCTCCGCGTGCGAGGAAGCTAAAGAACAGCCACCCTTCAGAGGAGCCTCGAGCCGATGCTTTCACAGACCAACGACGCTTTCTTCACCCGCTCTCTCGCCGACAGCGATCCGGAAATCTTCGGTGCGATCGAGAAGGAGCTGGGTCGCCAGCGCCATGAGATCGAGCTGATCGCCTCCGAGAACATCGTTTCACGGGCCGTGCTCGAGGCGCAGGGCTCGATCATGACCAACAAATACGCCGAGGGTTACCCGGGCAAGCGCTATTACGGCGGCTGCCAATATGTCGATATCGCCGAGGAACTCGCGATCGAGCGCGCCAAGAAGCTCTTCGGCGTCAACTTCGCGAACGTGCAACCGAATTCGGGCTCCCAGATGAACCAGGCGGTCTTCCTGGCGCTGCTGCAGCCGGGCGACACCTTCATGGGCCTCGACCTCAATTCCGGCGGCCACCTGACCCATGGGTCCCCGGTGAACATGTCGGGCAAATGGTTCAACGTCGTTTCCTACGGCGTGCGCGAAGACGATCACCTTCTCGACATGGACGAAGTCGCCAGGAAGGCGCGCGAGCAGAAGCCGAAACTGATCATCGCCGGCGGAACGGCCTATTCCCGCATCTGGGACTGGAAGCGCTTCCGCGAGATCGCCGACGAGGTGGGCGCGTGGCTGATGGTCGACATGGCGCACATCGCCGGTCTCGTGGCCGGTGGCCAGCATCCGTCGCCGTTCCCGCACTGCCACGTCGCGACGACGACCACGCACAAGTCCCTGCGCGGGCCCCGCGGCGGCATGATCCTCACCAATGACGAGGAAATCGCCAAGAAGATCAACTCCGCCGTATTCCCCGGTCTCCAGGGTGGGCCGCTGATGCACGTGATTGCCGCCAAGGCCGTCGCGCTTGGCGAGGCGCTGCAGCCCTCCTTCAAGGATTATGCTGCCCAGGTCGTCAAGAACGCCCGCACCCTTGCCGAAACCTTGAAGGCCAACGGCCTGGACATCGTCTCGGGCGGCACCGACAACCACCTGATGCTGGTCGACCTACGCAAGAAGAATGCGACCGGCAAGCGTGCCGAAGCTGCTCTCGGCCGTGCCTACGTCACCTGCAACAAGAACGGCATTCCCTTCGACCCCGAAAAGCCCTTCGTCACCTCCGGCGTGCGCCTCGGTGCACCGGCCGGTACGACGCGCGGCTTCAAGGAGGCGGAGTTCAAGGAGATCGGCGATCTGATCGTCGAGGTGCTCGACGGTCTCAAGGCCGCCAATTCCGACGAGGGCAATGCCGCAGTCGAGGCTGGCGTGCGCGAGAAGGTGATCAAGCTCACCGACCGCTTCCCGATGTACGGCTATATGTGATCGGACGGCTGCATGCGCTGCCCCTATTGCGGTTCCGAAGACAGTCAGGTGAAGGATTCCCGTCCGGCGGAGGACGGGAACGCCATTCGCCGCCGCCGCATCTGCCCGGATTGCGGCGGCCGCTTCACGACCTTCGAGCGGGTGCAGCTGCGTGAGCTGATGATCATCAAGAAGACCGGTCGGAAGGTTCCTTTCGACCGGGATAAGCTGCTGCGCTCCTTCGAGATCGCGCTTCGCAAGCGCCCGGTGGATCGCGACCGGATCGAACGGGCGGTGTCGGGCATCGTCCGCCGGCTCGAAAGCTCGGGCGAAACCGAAATTCCCTCGGAGGAAATCGGCCTTCAGGTGCTCGAGGCGTTGAAGAGCCTCGACGACGTTGCCTTCGTGCGCTACGCGTCGGTCTATCGCGATTTCTCCCATGCGGAGGATTTCGAAAAGGTGATCGCCGAGATAAGCGCCAAGATTGCCCGCGATCCGGGCGAATAACCCGGAGAACAAGCGGTATGGGCGAGCCGGCACGTGAAGACGAACGTTTCATGGCGGCGGCGCTGCGGCTTGCAAGGCGCAATCTCGGCCTGACTTCCACCAATCCCTCGGTCGGCTGCATCATCGTCAACAAGGGCACGATCGTCGGCCGAGCCGTGACCGCTCCGGGCGGGCGACCGCACGCGGAAACGCAGGCGCTTGCGGAGGCGGGCGAAAAGGCGAGGGGAGCGACCGCCTATGTCGCCCTCGAACCCTGCTCGCATCATGGCAAGACCCCGCCCTGCGCGGATGCGCTGATCGCCTCGGGGGTCGGCCGTGTCGTCGTTTCCATCCTCGATCCCGATGAACGCGTTGCCGGCCGCGGCGTGGTGATGCTTCGCGGCGCCGGCATTGACGTCGACATAGGCACGCTCCATGAAGAGGGCGGGCGTGTGCTCGAGGCCTACCTCATGCGTCAGCGCAAGAAACGCCCGCATGTGACTCTGAAACTTGCGGTTTCCGCGGACGGCATGATCGGACGGAGAGGCGAGGGGCAGGTGAGGATTTCCGGTGCCGTCTCTCGCGCCCAGGTGCAGGTGTTGCGTGCCGAGACGGACGCGATCCTCGTCGGTATCGGTACGGCCATTGCCGACGATCCGGAACTTACGGTGCGGATGCCAGGGCTGGAGGAGCGCTCTCCGGTCCGGATCGTGCTCGACCGCCGCCTCGATCTGCCGCTCGAGTCGAAATTGGTCCGCACTGCGCGCGACGTTCCGCTGATCGTCGTAACGGGAGACGCGGGCTATCCTTCTTCCCACGAGCAGGGAGCAGGTGCCCGAAGGGCGGATGAGGGGCAGAGCAGTTTGCCCCTCTCCTCGGGTTCGACCCGAGAACCAGTCCTCTCTCCGCTCGCGGAGGCAGGGACCGATTACGACGCCCGTCGAGGAGCCCTCGAAGCTGCGGGGGCCGAGCTGCTGAGCGCCGATACCATCCCAGACCTCCTGGCCGCACTTGCATCCCGGGGCATCTCCTCCCTGCTCGTGGAGGGTGGGGCCAGAGCGGCGCGTTCCTTTCTCGATGCGGATCTGGTGGATCGAATCCTGCTTTTCACCGGTCCGGCAGCCATTGGCGAAGGTGGTATTTCATCCCCATTTCAAAGGACGTCGGTGCCGGAGGGCTTCACGCTTCGCCGCACGGCGCGCTATGGCGACGATATTTTCGAGGATTACGAGAGAGATAGCTGAATGTTTACAGGCATCATCACCGACATCGGTACGGTCGAGAAGGTCACACCTCTCGAGGAAGGCATCAAGCTTCGCGTCGCCACGAATTACGACCCGCAGACGATCGATCTGGGTGCCTCGGTCGCGCATGCCGGCATCTGCCTGACCGTCACGTCACTTCCGGAAGCCGGCAGCAACGAACGCTGGTTCGAGGTCGAGGCATGGGAGGAAGCGCTGAGGCTGACGACGATCGCCGACTGGCGTGAGGGCACGCGCATCAATCTTGAGCGCTCGCTGAAGATCGGCGACGAACTGGGCGGTCACATCGTCTCCGGCCATGTCGACGGCAAAGCGGAGATCCTTGCCGTCGAAGCGGAGGGGGAAGCCGTGCGCTTCCGCCTCAGGGCACCCGAACATCTCGCGAAATTCGTCGCGCCCAAGGGCTCGGTGGCGCTCGACGGGACGTCGCTCACCGTGAACAAGGTGGATGGCGTCGAATTCGACGTATTGCTGATCCGACATTCGCTCGAAGTGACGACCTGGGGCGAACGCAAGTCCGGCGATCTCGTCAATTTCGAGGTGGACACGATGGCGCGCTACGCCGCGCGGTTGGCGGAATTCCCGGCTCCCAAGCAGGAATAACGTCTGGCTGAAAGAAATCGCCCGTCAAAACAAGTCCGCCCCCGAAAGTGGGGGCGGACGAGATTGTCGGGTAGCCGGCCGAAAGGTCAGCGGAGGTAGATCGTCAGTCCGCCATCGGCCGCCTGCTTCGCCGCGGCGACGTTGTCCAGTTCGACATTGCGTGCCCTAAGCGAAGCGAGCAGCGGTCTGTTGGCTTCGACAGCGGCTTGCAATGCGGCACGCTGCCCCGGTGTTGCCTTGTCTACCCGCATACGGGTCTGGTTCTGGCGGCTCAACGTATCGACATCGACAACGCGGAAATTGTCGCCCTTGAAGGTGCGCACGGTCTGGTCGATCCGGTCCGGCCAGTTCATTTCGACGCTCGCCGCTTGGGAGATTCCGGCGAAGGTAAGGGCGGAGAGGGTGGCGATGACGGAGATTTTCGCAATGCTGTTCATTGTCATGCTCCTTTTGGTTTTGCGGCTGCCCCAGCGACGATCGGTCACGTGACCTGCCACGGCCGTTTGCTTCTCTGAGGCGCAGCCTGCAGGCCAGCACGGGTCGTTTACGGGTGATGTCGCCCGCAGCGAAGAAAGCTGGACCGTTTCGACTGGTTGGTACTGCGCCTTGTTGTGTCCGACCAGGATCTCGCGCCGTGCCAACGGTCACGAAAGTGGACCGGAATGTGGCCGTTTCGGTGGCGTAAAAGGCTGAAAATAATTAAGAATTGTTCATCTTTCCGCTTTTCCGCGCGGCGCCTGGATCACCATGTTTTGGGTCGGATCGACTTAAGACATGAAGGTGATCGGTTCCAGGAAGTTCAGACGCGGGATGCGAGCGGAAAACCGCACACACTTTTCCTCATACAGCTCTAAGCCTCGGATGCCCTCGACCGCCTTTCGAACATGACCATCGGCCGGCCGTTATAGGTTGTGCGCCAGAATTCCTTGAAACCGTGTTTGAGGGCGACATTGATCGAAGCCTGGTTGCCCGGTTCGATGATGCAGGTCTTTCTCAGCGCGGGAAACTGACGGTCGGCCCAGGCGAGGGCGGCGGTCACGGCTTCCGTCGCCAGGCCGCGGCCGTGGTTTTTTGGAGAAATCGCCCAGCCTGTCTCCATCGTTCCCTCCAGCGAGGGCGTGATCTGGCGATGCGCTTCGTGGAAGCCGGCCTCTCCGATAAAGGCGCCGGTTTGCTTGTCCTGGATCGCGAAAAAGCCGAAGCCGAAGTAGTGCCACATGCCGACCTGGCGCAGGAATCGCGTCCAGGATTGTTCGCGTGTGTAAGGCACGCCGCCGGTATAGCGGGTCACTTCCTCGTCGCCGAAGAGTGCGCAATAGGAAGAAAAGTCGTCGCGCCGGTAGGGGCGCAGGAATAGCCGCTCGGTTTCGATCGTGGGGACGCTGTGCATTGTCGCTCCGCTTATTCTGACAGGGAAGAGTAGAGTTCAGAAGCCCGGTTCACCGTCCCAATAGTCGGCCGCCGAGGGCGCGCGGCCGATGAAGTCGAACGACGCCTGGCCTTCGCCCGGACGCCGGGTCCTTGCCAGGAACTTGCCGGAGTCCGGATATTCGCAGATTTCGGTGGCCGCGATGGTGGAAATGGACAGGTATTTGAGCGGCAGCGTGCCGGTATTGATGAGGTGATGCGCGGTCTCCTGGCCGCCAGCGGGCGCTCCGAGTATGTCGCCTGGTCCGACCGCATGGCGTTCGCTGCCGAAACGGTACGTTCCTTCCCCCTCGAGGATGATGAACAGCTCTTCTTCGACATGGTGGTTATGGAACGGACACCCGGATTTGCCGGGCGGAACCTCGCCGTAGCCGATGCCGATATCCTTGAGACCGAGAAGCGCCCCGAAAGAGACGTCGCTGGATTCGAAGAACGAACCACGGCGCCAGTGGTCGAGCTTCAGGTTCTTCGGATTGACGATGGGCCTTTGCGCGTCCGTCATCGCAGTCGTCCTCCTGGTCGCGTCTCATGCCCGGCTCGACCTCGCGGAATCGGCCTGGGCGCGCTTAAGGATTAGAGACAGTTGACGCCGTTACAAGCGGGTTTGCTGTTCGGCTCCACCAATATCGAAGATTGCGGTACGGCAAATGCCCTTCGGTTAACGGAATTTACTTGCCATTCCGTGCCGGGCATGGTTTGACCGCCGCCTGCACCGGCCAAGTCCGGTCCGAATTTTTCAAGACAGGTGATCCATGGCGAAGATCAAGCCCGTCCACATCCTGATTGTGGAAGCGCGTTTCTATGACGATATGGCCGACGCGATGCTCGATGGAGCGAAACATGCGCTGGATGCGGCCGGCGCCACTTATGATATTGTGACGGTCCCGGGGGCACTGGAAATTCCCGCGGCGATCGCCATGGCGCTCGATGGTGCCGACGAAGGCGGGGCGGAATATGACGGCTTCGTTGCGCTCGGCATGGTGATCCGCGGCGAGACCTACCATTTCGACATCGTCGCCAACGAGTCCGCGCGCGCGCTGATGGATCTCGCCGTCAGCGAGAGCCTGGCGCTCGGCAACGGCATTCTGACGGTCGAGAACGACGAGCAGGCCTGGGCACGGGCCCGCCGTACGGAAGGCGACAAGGGCGGATTCGCCGCGCGCGCCGCCCTGACCATGATCGAACTGAAGCAAAGATTGGGCGCAGAGAAGTGACGAACACCCCTTCGGATCAGCCGCTGAAACAGGTCAACCAGCGTGGCGCCGCGCGCCTTGCAGCCGTTCAGGCGCTTTATCAGATGGATGTCGGCGGGACCGGCGTCCTGGAGATTGTCGCCGAATACGAGGAACATCGCCTCGGCAAGGAACTGGACGGTGACACCTATCTCCGGGCAGACGCGTCCTGGTTCCGCTCGATCGTTGCGGGCGTCGTGCGCGACCAGCGCAAGCTCGATCCGTTGATCGGCTCGGCGCTTCAGGACGATTGGGCGCTTTCCCGGCTCGATTCCACCGTCCGCGCAATCCTGCGCGCCGGCACCTTCGAGATCCTTGAGCGAAAGGATGTGCCGGTTCCGGTGATCGTGACCGAATATGTCGAGATCGCCAAGGCCTTCTTCCAGGACGAAGAGCCGAAGCTCGTCAACGCCGTCCTCGACCGGATCGCCAAACAGGTTCGCGGCGACCAGAGAAAGTAAGCGCGGATGGCCGCCGAGCCGGCAGAAATGGGAACGGTCCTCCGCGAGGCACGCCGAAACGTGCAGTTGCTTACCGTCGCCCAGGCACTGCTCGGCGTTGTCGGACCGATCAGTTTTGCAGTCGGCGGCGTTGCCGGCCACCAGTTGCTCGGCGAAGACAAGTCGCTCGCGACGGCGCCGCTCACCGCCTACAATCTCGGCATGGCGCTCGGCGTCGTGCTCGTTGCGGTGTTGTCGCGACTCGTTGGCCGACGCTTCGCCTTCATCGCCGGTGCGTCGATCGCTGCGCTCGGCGGTGTGCTCGCCACGGCTGCACTTTTCCGGGAGAGTTTCTGGTTCTTCGCCTGCGGCCTCGCAGTTCTCGGCGCTTCCAACGGCTTTACGCAGAAGCTCCGCTTTGCCGCAGCCGACGCTTCGCCGTCCTTCTACAAGGCCAAGGCGATTTCCTGGATTCTGGGAGGCGGCATCGTCTCGGCGATCCTCGGACCGCAGATCGTCATTTTCGCGGGCGATTACTTCGCGCCCGTGTGGTTTGCGGGTGCTTTCGTCGCTCTCGTACCGGTCTGCATCGGCGCGCTCTTCTTCTTCGTGCCGCTGCGGCTGCCCGACCACACAACGGCATCGGCCCATCACGAGCAGCCACCCGCGCGCCCGCTGCGCGAGATTGCGGGCAGCCAGCGTTTCATGACGGGAATGATCTGCGGGATTTCCAGCTATGTCCTGATGACCTTCATGATGACGGGCGCGCCCGTCGCCATGGTTGTCGGCTGCGGTTTTTCGAGCGATCTCGCGACGCTCGGAATCCAATGGCATGTGCTTGCGATGTTCGCTCCGAGTTTCGTCACGGGTTGGCTGATCAGCCGCTTCGGCGCCGAACGCATCGTCGCCTGTGGTCTCCTCCTGCTGATGGCCTGCGCTGCCGTGGCTCACCTCGGTGTCGCACTCTGGAATTTCTGGGGCGCGCTGTCACTGCTCGGCCTCGGCTGGAATTTCGGTTTCATCGGCTCCACGGCGATCGTCGCGCAGAGTTACCGGCCGCATGAGGCAGACAAGGTCCAGGGCTTTCACGATATCGTTCTCTTCTCAGCCGTCGCTTGTTCTTCCTTCGCGTCCGGCAAGGTGCTTTCCGCCTATGGTTGGGACATGCTGAGCGCGGCTGTCTGGCCGGTGGCCGGTTTTTGCCTTCTTCTCCTTCTCCCGCTCATGCGCGCAGGCAAGCAGGCCACCGCCTGAAAACCTGTTTTACCCGAACGCTTCCCGGACCCTGAAAAGGCCGGCACGCGGGCAATTTCAGGGGCTTGACGATCCACATCGGCAACAGCACTCTGGCCGCGCCGCGAAAACGCGTCGCTTGAGGAGGCGGCGCGTGATTCGCGGAGAGAGGGGCCTGCGGCAGGGATGAGACCGCAGGTTGTAACGGAGGAAAGTGCGAAATGACCATATTGTTGGGCGTTATCGCATGCGGGTTGCTTTCGGTGGTCTATGCCATCTGGGCGACAAAGTCGGTGCTTGCCGCCGACCAGGGGAATGCCCGCATGCAAGAAATCGCAGGTTTTATCAGAGAGGGGGCGCAGGCCTACCTCACGCGTCAGTACACAACCATTGCCATCGTCGGTGTCGTCGTCTTCATCGCCGCATGGCTCCTGTTGTCGGGTGCAGCTGCCATCGGCTTCCTTATCGGTGCGGTGCTCTCAGGTGCCGCGGGCTTCATCGGCATGCATGTTTCGGTCAGGGCCAACGTCCGTACGGCCCAGGCCGCCTCGGTCAGTCTCGCCTCCGGTCTCGACATCGCATTCAAATCCGGTGCAATCACCGGCATGCTGGTGGCCGGCCTCGCCCTCCTGGGCGTCTCGGTCTACTACCTCATACTCACCGCAGGCCTCGGGCATGAGCCTGCCGCGCGCGAGGTCATCGATGCGCTTGTCGCGCTCGGCTTCGGGGCGTCGCTGATTTCGATCTTCGCCCGTCTCGGCGGCGGCATCTTCACGAAAGGCGCCGATGTCGGCGGCGACCTCGTCGGCAAGGTCGAAGCAGGCATCCCCGAGGACGACCCGCGCAACCCGGCGACAATCGCCGACAACGTCGGCGACAATGTCGGCGACTGCGCCGGCATGGCCGCCGACCTCTTCGAGACCTATGCGGTCTCCGTCGTGGCGACGATGGTGCTTGCATCGATCTTCTTCGCCGGAGCCCCGGTGCTCGCAACCGTCATGACCTATCCGCTGGCGATCTGCGCGGCCTGCATCATCACCTCGATCATCGGCACTTTCTTCGTCAAGCTCGGCGCCAACGCCTCGATCATGGGCGCGCTCTATCGCGGGCTGATCGTTACGGGCGCTCTTTCGATCCTCGGCCTTGGCGCTGCGACATCGCTGACGATCGGATGGGGTTCGATCGGAACCGTCGCGGGCATGGACATCACCGGCTGGAACCTGTTTCTCTGCGGTATTATCGGCCTTATCGTCACCGCGCTGATCGTCGTGATCACCGAATATTATACGGGGACGAACAAGCGGCCGGTGAACTCGATCGCGCAGGCATCGGTTACCGGCCACGGCACCAACGTGATCCAGGGCCTCGCCGTGTCCCTCGAATCGACCGCCTTGCCGGCCATCGTCATCGTCGGCGGCATCATCGCGACCTATCAGTTCGCCGGCCTCTTCGGGACGGCCATCGCCGTGACCGCCATGCTCGGTCTTGCCGGCATGATCGTAGCGCTCGACGCCTTCGGTCCCGTGACCGACAATGCCGGCGGCATCGCGGAGATGTCGCATCTGCCGCCCGAGGTGCGCAAGTCGACCGATGCATTGGACGCCGTCGGCAACACCACCAAGGCCGTGACGAAGGGTTACGCGATCGGTTCAGCGGGGCTTGGTGCCCTGGTGCTCTTCGCCGCCTATTCCAACGACCTCGCCTATTTCGCCGCCAATGGCGACAAGCATCCCTATTTCGCCGACGTCGGGACGATCTCCTTCGACCTGTCCAATCCATACGTCGTCGCCGGGCTGATCTTCGGCGGTCTCATCCCCTATCTCTTCGGCGGCATCGCGATGACCGCCGTCGGCCGTGCCGGGAGCGCCGTCGTGGAGGAGGTTCGTCGCCAGTTCAAGGAAAAGCCGGGCATCATGGAAGGCAAGGATCGGCCGGACTATGGCCGGGCCGTCGACATGCTGACGAAGGCGGCGATCCGCGAAATGATCATCCCGTCGCTGCTCCCGGTGCTGGCGCCGATCGTCGTCTATTTCGGCGTCCTGCTGATCTCCGGCTCGAAGGCGTCCGCCTTCGCGGCGCTCGGTGCCTCGCTCCTCGGCGTGATCGTCAACGGCCTTTTCGTGGCCATCTCGATGACGTCCGGCGGCGGTGCCTGGGACAATGCGAAGAAGAGCTTCGAGGACGGCTTCGTCGACCGCAACGGCACGCGCCACATGAAGGGATCCGAAGCGCACAAGGCCTCGGTGACGGGTGACACCGTCGGCGATCCCTACAAGGATACGGCCGGTCCGGCGGTTAACCCCGCGATCAAGATCACCAACATCGTGGCCCTTCTCCTGCTCGCCGTTCTGGCCTGACGCAGGCGTCTTGAAAGCAGAAGGCCCGCGGGACCTGGTCTCGCGGGCCTTTTTCGCGCCGTTGCGGCTCGGTTACTTGCCGAAGTCCTTGAATAGGTTGCGCGCGGCGGCCTGTCCGGCACCGGGGCCGGACAGGAGCTGGCCGAGGAAGCTCGATTCCTTGCCGCCGGTCGGCGTCGTGCGCGTCAGCATGTCGAATACCTTCCCGTCCTTCATCGTGTAGTGCGCGAGCTGGCTGACGGTGCCTTCCTTGTCGAAATAGACGGCGAGGATGGACTGATCGATGATCTTCGGCTTCATGAAGGCGACCGGCCGCTTGCGGGTCTGGGAGATGTAGTAGAACACCTCATTGTCGAATGTCGCGGTCGTGGAAGGCGTGCCGAGCGAGAGCAGTACCTGCTCGCGGCTCGAGCCGACCGGCACGAGTGCCAGCGTTTCCTGGTCGACGACATAGCCCTGATGCAGGACTTCACCCACATTTGCGGACATGCAGGCGGAAAGGGCGGTAGTGCAAAGGGAAGCCACGAGCACGGCACGGCCCAGGACTTTGAGGTTTGTCGTCAAATACCGCTTCGTCAAGGACTGCTCCCCTGGAGTAACGATTGGCAGATCGGCCATTGCAATTCGTGCCCGCTTCGGTAAACCAGCTTCGGCTATCATGCAACATGATCATGGGCGCTTGCCCCTGATTTCGAGAAAGCCAGCCGGCCTCTGTGATGATTTTTGGACTGTTCAAGAAAAAAAGCGGCAATATTGCGATTGTGAAGCGCCAATATGCGGCACTGACCGCGGCGGCGCGCCAGCCGTTTCTCTATACCGACCTCGATGTGCCCGACACCGTCATGGGGCGCTTCGAGATGTTGTCGGCGATTCTGATCCTTTATTTCCGCCGCACGCGCAGCTCGGCGCGAGCCGGCCAGGAAATCGCGCAGGAGATTGTCGACGCCTTCTTCGAGGATGTGGATCATTCCATCCGCGAGCTCGGCGTGGGCGATGCGAGCGTGCCGAAGAAGATGAAGAAACTTGCCGGCATGTTCTATGGCCGCCTCGAATCGTACGCGGCGGCCCTCGAAGGACGGGATGCCGGCGCATTGGCGGCCGCATTGAGGCGCAATTTTCACGCCGACGTGGAGGACGCGCCGTCCATGCGGGGCCTCGCCTCCTACCTCCTTGCGGTCGAGTCCGTGCTCTCGGATACTGCCGAAGAGGCCGTCGAGACGGGTCAGTTGCGCATCCCC
Organism: Ensifer sp. D2-11; assembly: GCF_054161295.1. NCBI lineage: Bacteria > Pseudomonadati > Pseudomonadota > Alphaproteobacteria > Hyphomicrobiales > Rhizobiaceae > Ensifer > Ensifer sp. D2-11. Next base: position 1,960,940 of record NZ_CP096433.1, on the reverse strand, counting down.
CAGGACGGAACGTAAAAGCGCCGCGATCGTTCGTCGATCGAATGGCAGCGTGCCGACCGCGCCCTGCCGCGGCGCCGGCGCGAGGAAGGACCTGAACATGAAGCAAGAGAGCAAATCGGCATTCTCCTATCCGGTGAAGGTCGGGCATATTTCGGCAAATCCTGTCACCGTGCATGTGTCGGCGAACGATGCAGAACTGCGGGCTCTTGCCAAACTTTGGCGCGTGGACGGCGTCTCTTCCCTTGCCGCCGACCTGCAGATTGCGCGCTGGAAAAAGGACGGTGTGAAGATCAAGGGCGAGGTTCGTGCGCACATCGTGCAGACCTGCGTGGTGACGCTCGAGCCGGTCGAGTCGGATATCCGGGAGCCGGTGGAGGCGATCCTCGTGCCGGAGGGATCACGTCTCGCGCGGCAGGCCGACACCGACGGCGGCGAGATGATCGTCGATCCGGACGGGCCCGACCTGCCCGATACCTTCACAGGCGATACGATCGATGCCGGCGTGGTCGTCAGCGAGCACGTCGCGCTCGCCATCGATCCCTATCCGCGCAAGCCGGGCGCCGCTTTCGGCGAGCGCATCGAAAGCTCCGCAGCGGACGACGAACGACCGAACCCGTTCGCGGTGCTGAAGGACTGGAAAAAGGATTGAAACGGCTAGGCCCCGGCTTACAATTCGGTTGTCACGCCGACGAAAAGCAGTATTTTGGCCCGACTCCAGCCAAGGGGCCGTTGCGCCGAGACATTGCATGCCGGCCCCACTATCAGAAGGAACATGGATCGCCGCCGCTTGATGCTTGAGGGGCGAAATATGTTGCGTGGCGGGAAAAAAGGATAAGACACGCGTGGTCAGAATTTCACTTGACGTGATGGGAGGCGACTATGGTCCTGAAGTCGTCATCCCGGGCGCAGCGAGAGCGCTCGAACGTCACCCGGACATAAAGTTCGTTCTTTTTGGCCAGGAAGCGCGATGCATAGAACTGCTCGCCAAGCACCCGAAGCTCAAGGCGAGCAGCACGTTCCATGATTGCGAGATCGCCGTCGGCATGGACGAAAAGCCGAGCCAGGCGCTTCGGCGCGGACGCGGCAAATCGAGCATGTGGAAGGCGATCGACGCGATCAACGCCGACGAAGCGGATGTGGTCGTCTCGGCGGGGAACACCGGCGCGCTGATGGCGATGTCGGTGTTCTGTCTGAGGACGATGCAGGGCATTCAGCGGCCGGCGATCGCCGCCATCTGGCCGACGCTGAAGGGCGAAAGCATCGTCCTCGACGTCGGCGCGACGATCGGCGCGGACGCGCAGCAACTCATGGATTTCGCCCTGATGGGCGGCGCAATGGCCCGGGCACTCTTCGAGGTCGAGCGTCCTTCCGTCGGCCTTCTGAACGTCGGCGTGGAGGAGATCAAGGGTCAGGAAGAGGTTAAGGAGGCCGGGCGCCTCATCCGTGAGGCCGACGTCGAGGGAATCGAATATTACGGCTTCGTCGAAGGCGATGATATCGGCCGCGGCACCGTCGATGTCGTCGTCACCGAGGGCTTTTCCGGCAATATCGCGCTGAAGGCAGCAGAGGGAACGGCGCGTCAGATCGCCGAATATCTGCGCGCCGCGATGTCGCGCACGCTTCTTGCAAGGGTCGGCTACGTCTTCGCCAAGGGAGCCTTCGACCGGCTCCGCGAGAAGATGGATCCGCGAAAGGTCAATGGCGGGGTGTTCCTCGGCCTCAACGGCATCGTTATCAAGAGCCATGGCGGCGCGGACGCCGAGGGCTTCGCCGCGGCCATCGACGTCGGATACGATATGGTGAAGAACGGCCTCAAGGCGAAGATCGAGGCCGACCTGGCACGGTATCATGGCGCCCAGCCGTCCGAAGCCGTTCCGCGGGCATGAATGATGAGGTTTGAGTAGATGATCCGTTCTGTCGTGCGCGGCTTCGGGGCAGCACTGCCGAAGCGAGTGATGACCAATAAGGAAATCGAATCCAGGGTCGACACGTCCGACGAATGGATCGTGCAGCGGACCGGCATCCGCCAGCGCTATATCGCAGGCGAGGGCGAGACGAGCGCCTCTCTCGGCGAGGCGGCGGCGCGGGCGGCGCTCGAGAGAGCCGGGCTGACGCCGGACGACGTCGACCTGATCATCGTCGCGACCTCCACTCCGGACAACACCTTCCCTGCAACCGCAGTCAACATCCAGAACCGCCTCGGCATGCGGCACGGTGCGGCATTCGACATGCAGGCGGTCTGTTCCGGCTTCGTCTACGCGGTGGCGACGGCCGACGCCTATATTCGCGGCGGCCTCTCCAAACGCGCTCTTGTCATCGGCGCAGAGACCTTCTCGCGGCTTCTCGACTGGACCGACCGGACGACGTGTGTGCTGTTCGGCGACGGCGCCGGCGCAATCGTTCTGGAGGCGCAGGAGGCGGCCGGGACCAAAGCTGATCGGGGCGTTCTGACGGCGCAATTGCGCTCCGACGGCGCCCACCGCGACAAGCTCTATGTAGACGGCGGGCCGTCGACGACCGGCACCGTCGGCCATCTCCGGATGGAAGGGCGCGAAGTCTTCAAGCACGCGGTCGGCATGATCACCGACGTGATCGAGGCGGCTTTCGAGGCAACCGGAACGACCGCGGACGACATCGATTGGCTGGTTCCGCACCAGGCCAATCGCCGCATTATTGACGGCTCGGCCAAGAAGCTGGGCATCCCTCTCGAAAAGGTTGTGGTTACCGTCGACCTGCATGGCAACACCTCCGCGGCATCGATTCCGCTTGCCCTCGATGCCGCCGCCTCTGACGGCCGCATCAAGAAGGGTGATCTCGTAATGCTCGAAGCGATGGGCGGGGGCTTCACCTGGGGCTCCGTTCTTCTTCGCTGGTAAGAAAATAATGAATTACGGCAGGCGCTTGACCGGAAAAGACAAGGGCAATAGTCTTCAATCGCTGATCGGCATGCCAGACATCGGTGGGGGAAGATGAGCGGAAAAACAGTAACGCGGGCAGACTTGGCTGAATCGGTTTTTCGCAAGGTGGGTCTGTCTCGCACGGAGTCCGCCGAACTCGTAGAGACCGTCATCGACGAGATCTGCAACGCAATCGTGCGTGGCGAGAGCGTGAAGCTGTCTTCTTTCGCAACGTTCCAGGTGCGCGACAAGAACGAGCGCATCGGCCGGAACCCGAAAACCGGCGAGGAAGTGCCGATTTCTCCGCGCCGGGTGATGACCTTCAAGGCTTCGAATGTCCTGAAGCAGCGGGTCCTGAAGGCGCATCTGAGCCGCAAGTCCAAACTGAAGCCGTCCAACCCGGCTGGCTGAACTGCCGTCGGCGACCACAAATGTGGTTGAAAACCCATCCATAAGCCATTGAAGTAGGCGTGATTCGTGTAATCATCGCACGACGATCCGTGCGTCGCGCCGCCGATCTTGACCGGCGAGCGCCTTATGGAGATGGGACCACATGGAAAAAAGCCCGGATGCTTTCCGCACCATCAGCGAGGTTGCGGACGAACTCGATCTCCCCCAGCACGTGCTTCGTTTCTGGGAGACCCGGTTCCAGCAGATCAAGCCGATGAAGCGCGGCGGCGGGCGCCGCTACTATCGCCCCGAGGATGTCGACCTGCTCAAGGGCATCCGCCACCTCCTCTACGATCACGGCTATACGATCAAGGGTGTGCAGAAGCTCTTGAAAGCCAACGGCAACAAGTTCGTCGCCGCCATCGCGAGCGGTGACCTTGCGACCGTCGAGGCGCTTGCCGCTTCCAGCAACGAAGAGCCGGCGCCGCCCAAGGCGGGCGTCGCGGAGGAGGACCAGATCGTCGGCCGCCCGAAGGCGCCGGCGAGCCGGCGCTTCTTCTCTTTCGGCAACGGAGGCGACGATACCGAGATTACCATCGGCAAGACATCGGTCGGCAAGGAAGACAGGGCGCTGCTGCAGGAAGCGCTCTACGACCTCCTCGAATGCAAGCGTCTTCTCGACCAGGTTCGGTAGCAGGGAAGGCACGGGAAGGGGGCCTCGAAAGCGCTGCCGAGGCCCAACTCGGTTGTGACCAACTTATTCGGCCGCTTCTTCCGTCGACTGCTGTTCTTTCTTCTGTTTCAGGAGGAGATCGTCAGCGGTCGACTGCTCGGCCTTTGCCACGCTCGCCGTCGTGATCTCCTTGTCCACTTTGTCAATCGATGCCGTGGTGTTGGAATGGCCCAGGCAATCGGCTGACGCTGCCGTCGCCGATAAGGCGAAGGCGGCTGCAAGTACGAGGATGCTCTTCATCGGGCTTCTCCTGTGGTTTGCAGGGCGCAGTTTATCCAGCGCAGGGCATCGATCCAAATCACAAAACTGTTGTTTCGCCGCTTCCGCTACAGCCGGCGGTCTCCAGTGAAGGGCGAGCTCCATTTTCCCCCTTGCGCCGGGCGTGTGTTCCGACTAATGAGAGCGGGCTTGTAACCAAGCGGGTCGGAGCGTAGCGCAGCCCGGTAGCGCACTTGACTGGGGGTCAAGGGGTCGTGGGTTCGAATCCCGCCGCTCCGACCATTTTCCGCTTTGGTTTCAACGCGATACGATTGGCGCTTTCGGTAGCCCTACCGGAAATATGGGAACGAAACGCGCTCAGATTCACTGTTCGGAAGCGAATAGTCCCGAAAAACGTTCCACGTCATTTGTTCTTCCTTTGTGCACGTTTCGAGTTGAAGAGCGATTCGAGGGTTTCCTCCACCTCCTCGTCGAGGACGTGAGCATAGCGCATCGTCGTTTTAATCGAGGCGCTCGCGAGCAATATCGAAGACGCGCTGGAGCAAATCGACGTCTGTCGGATCGAGGGGTGCCTCACTTCGAGCCGACTGCGTTCCATCCTCCCTTTCTGGACCCAGTATCCTGCGCTAGGAGTCCGATCCTCCTCGAGGGAGCACTTGATTGCTGGCACACTGTGCATACGATGACAGACGAGCCGAGGAAGAGAGGCTCGTGTGCCACGGCGCGCGCATTTCACTTACCCGGTTTGGCTTTCCCTTTTAAGCTGTTTCCGCCCTTTCCGCCCTTGGTACTATTTCCGCCTTTGCCGCCCTTTGTGCTATTCCCGCCCCTACCGCCCTTGCCGCCGCTCGAGCCGCTGCCCGAGGCTGCGATGGCGTCGGAGGTGAGGCTCGTTGAAAGCAACATTGTCACGGCAGGCGGTGTGACGGCAGCGAAGCGGCCGCAAGTCTTTAGAAACTCGCGTCTGTCTCCTTCGCTGAGAGACAGTTCGTCCCGAGGTTTGTCCATCTGCGCTTCCTCCCTTGGCCAGTTGTATAATACAGCGATTGCTAATGTGATGAGATATAGCTTTCTTTATACGAGATCCTGCGTCTGGCTCTGTCGCTTGTCTCGCCGACGGCATCTTCGACCGACAGGCGCGTGCTGCTCGCGGTAATCGGCCGCGCCCTGCGGCGCCGGACTATTCCGAAACGTTGTTCTGGCCAGAAGCGGTCGGAATGTACACCGCGACATCCCGGCTCTCATTTTGTAAGAATGCGTCTGCGCGATCAGGTAAACGGCAATCGTCAAAATCGATAAAAGTATAATGCTTAGTGTTTCGGCAGCCCGTAATCGTCTCTGTCGCGCATCAACCAAATCCTCTCGGTTTCGGCCCCAAGCCACTACGACGGTGCGCTGTAAGGCGGTGGGCCTCAGGGCTGCATTGAAGGGACAATTATGCAGCTCCGAGGTACCACACTCGAGCGGCTGACGAGGGGGGCCGCTCGGGGGTGACAACTCCAATATGCATCAAAGGTTTCGCTCGGTCACCGGCCTAAGACCTTTGCTTTCAACGAGCCGGACTAACGTCTGATCTGTCCTCGACCGTCAGGTGGGAAAACCCTCTCCCGGAAACCAAGGCATCGCAGGAACGTTAGCTTCCGATGTCAGTAGGAGCAGGACTATGAAGATCGTAACCACGGCAATTTCCGTTGGCGTCGCGCTCACGGGCATGGCCGGTATGGCCTTTGCTGACCCCTGGAAAGACGAAAGCGGCCACGGCCGCTGGCGCGGCTACTACGACGGGCCTCGTTATGAGCGAAGGGTCTTCAAAGAGGAATATCGCCGTGGCGGCTGCAAGATCGAGCGCAAGTGGGACGATGACGAGTACAAGGAAGAGATCAAGTGCAAGCGCGGCGCTCGTCCGATCTATGGATATTATCGGTATTAACCTTGGTATTGGAACGAAGATACGCCGGCGGTTGCCCTGGACTGAAAGAATGCCATTTTCGCTCAGCCGGTCTTGGTCGCCGGGGTTGGGTATCGCGCCCCGGACCGATGACGGCGACCTGCAGCACCCATCGGCCAAGGCATCCGAGAGCGGGAAGACCGGGGGGGGGGGGAGATATTCGACGTCTCAGCAGGATGTGCCTGACTTGTGCTGCTGTGACGAACTATCAACAGAGATGTCGGTTGCCTTGGCGGCGACCGCCACAGCGGCCGCGAGTTCATGAGCATCCCGGCGACCTGCCTGGTAGAGACTGATCAGCTTCGCAGCGAGTTGTTCTGCTTCTTCGCTGCAGCGGGACAGCTTTCGTTTGCGTAACTCAGCCCGAAAGACAGAGTCTATCACGTCGAGGTCATAAGGACTGATTGGATTGACATGGATATCGGAGCGCATGGCGCAATCTCCACCATTGGGGCGAAAGCGCGATGATCTCCCAGCCATCGGTGCCCGTGGAAATGAGCCGATGATGAAGATAGTATACGCCCCATCTCGGAGAAACGCGAGCCGCCGTACGCTGTCGGACGGAACGGTTGCGGTGGGAAACAGGCCGCGAGAGATGACCAGGCGGCGGTGTTCGTCCTGCCCTAGCCTCAGAACGCCCGGAGGCAAAACCGCGCTCACCGAGTCCCGAAATAATTCCCGACCTGATCTTCTGGATATGCCGCAATGCCTTTTGTATCAGGGCGTCCAGAAAGTAGCCCTCTCTCCTTGGGTCAAGGGTCCCGGGTTCGAATCCACCGGTCCGACGATCAAAATCAATCCCTTAGCCCCCATGCAGTGATTGAGCGGCTTTCATCATTTCCGTCGGTTTCCAGTCTTCTTGATTCGATCTTACTGACTGCTGTCGGCGGCGCTGCGCTGCCATTCGTCGGTAAACCTCTTCCGTCTCGTCGAGCATACGTTTCAGTGTAAAACGGTCCCGGCGCGCCGCGGCGGCGCCGGCAAGGTGCCGAAACATATCCGGGTCGGCCGCCGCTATCATCGCTCTTGCAAGCGGTGAGACGTCCTCGCTGTTCGGAACGATGTAGCCGTTCTCTCCGTGATCGACGGCCGTTCCGGCTCCGCCGACGTCGGAAATGATGATCGGCCGGCCGGCGGCTGCCGCTTCGAGCATCACATAGGACATTGCCTCGTAGCGGCTCGGCATGACGAGGAGATCGAATGCGGGTACCGCCTGAGGTCCCGTAAAGGCCGAGGTCAGATGGATGCGGTTCTGCAAGCCGCTTGCGGCGATCGCGGCGCGGACCTCTTCCTCCAATTCTCCCGATCCGACCATGACGACGTGACTGTTCCTGACCGCCGACGCGGCCTTGCCGAAGGCGTTGAGGAGACGCTCGGGCGCCTTTTGCGCCGAGAGCCGGCCGATGAAGCCGAAAACGAAGGCGTCCGCCGGAATGCCGAAGCTGGCGCGCACCGTCTGCGCCATATCGGGCGAGGGGGTGTCGACGCCGTTGACGATAACGGACATGCCCTTTCCCGAGATGCCGATCGACAGCGCATGGGCGAATTCGTCACCGGAGACCGTGACGAGATGGTCGGTGAAGAAGCGGGCGAGAAGTGTTTCGATCGCCCCGTAAATCAGTCGGCCGCCGCGCCCGAGCGTCGGGTCCATCGTCCTGAAGGCATGCGGCGTGTAGACGCGCGGCACGTGCCTTCCCGGCAGGCGCAGGCGCGTCAGGGCTCCGGCCTTGGAACTGTGGCCGTGAATGACGTCGAACGGCCCGGCAGTGCGGATGATGCGATTTATGGCGCGTAAGCAGGACCAGTCGGAGGGGCCGGGCGCCCGGCGCATGCCGACCGCATGAATGGCGGGAAGGCCGAGCGCCTTGAGCTCGCGCACGAAGCCGTCTTCGGCCCGAACGGGAGAATAGATCGCTTCGACATGGTGGCCGCGCACATGCATGCCGCGGCAAAGATCGAGAAAGTGGCGTCCGGACCCTCCGCCGCCGGGTTCCAGTACCTCGAGCAGGCGCAGAGGGGTGTCGGGCGGCTCGCGACTCGTGGTCATGCGGGCGTTCCGGAGCGGATCTGCCTTCTATGGCGATATTCGAGCGCGGCGCACCCCCAAAGGATGCCGAGAAGCAGGTAGAAATGGCGCCAGTGATCGGTGTCGATCACGTTGCCGATACCGACATGGCCTATCAGCGTGGTCCAGGCGATCATCAGATATGGTTGCCACGGCCTCTCGAGCAGCAGGAAGCGGAAGCCGAGCGACAGCGTCCAGAGGATGAGCGCGACATAGGCGACGAAGCCGAGCCATCCATAGGATGTCAGGCTCTTCAGAAGCACGTTGTGCTCGTCTTCGGGAAACATGGTGCTGAACACCATGGGGCCGATGCCGAGCGGCTTTTCCATGGCCATCAGAAAGCCGATCCGGTGCCGGTCGAAACGCCCAAGATGTCCGCCGTCATATTCCTGGACGAGCTGCGTGCGGCTCGAGAAGAGAGACGCGACCTGGTCCGACTGCAGGGCGACCACGAGTGCTGCCACCACGAACAGCGCGCCGGAGAGCGTCAGCACGAGAATCCGGAGGCGGAAGAGACCGCTGCGCTGCTTGAGCAGCACGACGAAGACGAAAGCGACGACGCAGAACAGGTCGAGAGCCCAGGCAGCCCGCGAGAAGGAGAGGAACACGCCGAGCGTGAGTACGAGCAGGCCGGCGATCTTCAAGGGCGCCCGGCTGATCGGCTGCGTCAGCAGCCCGTGAAGGAGATAGAGGGTGGGGGCTACGAGGAACGGTCCGAAGACATTCGGGTCCTGAAACGCTCCCTTTGCGCGATCATAGAGCGTGAAGTTCGCCGCACCCGGTATCGCGCCGAAATAGCCGAGGATGCCGAGGAGGGCGGTGATGACTGCGGCCGCCACCCAGGCGTTGAGGATGAGCGGCAGGCGCTGGTGGCTCTCTTCGATGATGGCCGCAAAAAACACCGCCGTGAGGCAGAGGAAGCCGGTAACGGCCATATACATCGGACCGGTCCCAAGGTCGGCCATCACCGTCAGCGACAGGATACCGCCGATCATGAACAGGACGAGAAGGACCGTGAGCGGAGCCGTGGCACGGGAGATCCTGAGGCCGAAAAGCGCCCAGAGACCGATGAGCCCCGCCATGAAGACCTCGTAGGGCGCGGGCTCGGCGATGACGAACCCGGACAGAAAGACGCCGATCGTCACCAGGCAGGAGCCGACGAGCGAAATCGCGGCAAGCTGCGGGCGAAGGATAACCGGCCGCGATGCGGTGACCGCGGTCAATAGGCGTTTTCCGTGTTCAGCAGCCGGAACGGCGTGAGGATGAGAATCTTCAGGTCGAGCAGCAGCGACCAGTTCTCGATATAGTAGAGGTCGAATGCCGTTCGGAACCGGATCTTTTCGTCGTTGTCGATCTCACCGCGCCAGCCGTTGATCTGCGCCCAGCCGGTCACTCCCGGCTTGACGCGATGGCGGGCAAAATAGCCTTCGACGACATCGGAATAGGTTCGGTCCTTCGTCTGCGCGAGCACGGCGTGGGGACGCGGCCCGACGAGCGAGAGCTCGCCTTTCAGCACATTGAAGAACTGGGGCAACTCGTCGATCGAGGATTTGCGCAGGAAGCGTCCGAGGGGGGTTACGCGAGGGTCGTTCTTGGTTGCGGCGTTGCGTGCGGTCGGGTCGCTCATATGCGTGTACATCGAGCGGAACTTGTAGACCTCTATGGTCTCGTTGTTGAAGCCGTGGCGGTGCTGCTTGAAGATGATCGGACCGGGCGAGGTGACCTTCACCGCGACGGCGGCGGCGAGCATGACGGGCCAGAGCAAAGCGAGCGCCACGAGACTGAAGAAGATATCGAAGCAGCGCTTGGCGACGGAATCCCAGTCGGCGATCGGCTTGTCGAAGATGTCGAGCATCGGGACCTGCCCGACATGCGAATAGCTGCGTGGGCGGAAACGGAGATTGTTGGCGTGCGCCGCAAGCCGAATGTCGACCGGAAGCACCCACAGCTTTCTGAGGAGTGCGAGGATACGCTTTTCCGCAGTCAGCGGCAGCGAGATGATCAGCATGTCGATGCGGGCGAGGCGGGCGAATTCGACCAGTTCGTCCACTGTCCCGAGTTTCGGATAACCGGCAATCACATTCGGGGACCGGCGCTCGTCTCGATCGTCGAAGATCCCGCAGATGCGGATGTCGTTGTCCGGCTGATGCTCGATCTCCCGGATCAGGTCCTTCGCGGGCTGCCCGCCACCGACGATGACGGCTCGCCGTTCCATGGTGCCGTTTCTCGACCAGTGGCGGATCGAATAGGCGATGAATGCGCGCTCCGCGACGAGGAAAAACCCGCCGGCGAGGAACCATGCGCCGATCCAGAACCGCGAATAGAGGTGGCCCGATTTGAGAAAGAAGAGGCCGAGGGCAATCGCGCCGAAGGCAGCCGTCCAGGCGCCGAGGACGCGCGGCGTCATCCTGAGCCAGGCGCGCAGTGCCGGTACCTGGTAGGCGTCGGCGACCTGCATGGCGGCAACGGCAAGCGCCGGCCCGCCGGCGAGGATGAGGAGATAGACCGGCAGCTGCTCCAGCGTCGGCGCGACATATTGTGCATTGATGCCGTAGCCGATGGCAAAAAGCGCGCAGAAGTCGAGAAGCCGGATAAGTCCGGTGATCATCGCCGGTGTATAGGTGTCCGCACGGAACTGAAGGGCGATCTGCTTCGCCAGCGGGTTGAGCCCCGCATTGCCCCTTGTCCCGTCCTTTTGTTCGGTGGTGGTCTTGCGGATCTCCGAGACCTTCTTGCGAAGCGCTTCGGGATCGAAGGTCTCTGGCCTGTCAAACTGGTTCATGGTCGCTTTCCGGCGCTGAAGTCCTTCGCCCGGATAGCAGAAAGCCACTAAGAAACGCTTACGTTGTACGCAGCCGCCCCTGCGGCACAAGCGATTCCTCGGTGAGGTCCCGATAAAGCTGCATCACGTGTCTGGTCATCACCGATGCGGCGAAGCGGGATTTGAACCGTTCCGCGTCGGGCATCGTCCGGGCAGCCCAGCCGGCGTCCCGGATGGCGTCGGCCATGAGACGGGCGAGCGCCCCCGCATCGCCGGGTGGGACGAGCGCCTCGCTATCGGCCCCGAGAACCTCCGGGATTCCTCCGACGCGGGTCGCGATTACGGGCTTTCCGGCGGCGAGCGCTTCCAGAAGGATATAGGGCATGGATTCCGCGCGGGAGGGAATGACGACCTTGCGGGCCAGAGCGAAAGCCTCGCGCGCCCTCATTGCCGGCAGCAGCCTGACGCGATCTGCGAGGCCCATGCGCAGGGTCATTTCTTCGTATTGCCGCTGCTGCGGGCCATCTCCAACCATCAAGGCGGAAAGTCTGCGGCCGGCGATCTCTTCGGCTGCGGCAAATCCTTCGATAAAAAGATCGGGACCCTTCAGGTCCCGCATCATGCCGATATAGAGGAAATCGACAGCGCCCGGCCCCGTCTCGACGGGTTCGAATTCCGCGTCGTCTATGCCGTTATAGATCAGCTCGTTGCGTGCCAGTGGAAGGCCAACCCTGGCACCGTAGGTGCGGCGTTCGTATTCGCAGACGAAGACAAGGGCGTCGGTCAGGCGTTCCTGCAGGCGCTCGACGCGGAGAATGAGCGAACCTGCCAGGGACCGGCGCTCGAAATGAAGGCTGCCCCCGTGGGGCGAATAGAGGCGGGCTACGCGATACTTGTTGACCCGCAGGGCTGAACCGACGATACGCGCCAGCACGCCACCCTTGGCGCCGTGCCCGTGCAATACATCCGGTTGCAAACTTCTGATTTCCTTGTAGCCGCGCCATAGCGCCGCGGCGTCCGATGCCCCGATCGAACGATGGATCGGTACGCGGATGATGCCGAGTGCCAGGTGAGGGCGAACCTCTTCAAACAGCGCGTCCTCGTGGGTACCGCCGGTGGTGCTGTCGCAAAGGATCCCGACCTGATGCCCGGCATTCGCATGCGCCTCGGCAAGGTCGCGCACGTGCCGGAATATGCCGCCGACCGGGGATCTGAAGCAATGAAGAATGCGCAAGGGGCGTTCGCTCATGGCGATCAGAACAGTCGTTCGCGTATATAGACGGTGTCGCCGGCGAGAACCGGGTCGGTTATCGGAACGCGTCCGGTGATGATGCGGCCGTTGATCTTGCGGGTGATGTCGGCGGTCGCCTGGTTGGCGCGTGGCGTGAAGCCGCCTGCGACGGCGATCGCATTCTGTACCGTCATCCCCGGTACGTAGGCATATTGGCCGGCCTGTCCCACTTCGCCCATGATGAAGACGGAACGGTAGCGGTCGACCTCGATCGTGACGTCCGGATCCTTGAGGAAGCCCTGGCGCAGCTTCGATGCGATCATCCCCTCCAGTTCCGGAAGCGTATGCCCGCGTGACGGAACGGCCCCGATCAGCGGGAAGGCGACATAGCCGGCCTGATCGACCGTATAGCTGCCGCTGAGGCTTGCCTGTTCGAAGACGTTGATGCGCAGGCGGTCACCGCTGTCCAGCCGATAGGGCTGCACCGTCGCCTGACTGAAGCCTTTGGGGGCGGGCTGGTAATTCGTGCAACCGCCGACGAGCGCCGACAAAATCGCAACGGCGAAGACGCTTGTTCTCTTGTTGGCTGCGGTCGACATGCGGTTAGGGGCTCCGAAAACGATCACCGTTCGCCGATGTTATCGATCCGTTAGGGTTAATGGCCGGTAAATCCGCCACGAGAATTTCCGGCATCGAATGTCCTTCCGATCCATGACGCATGCCGCCCTCTGGTTGCAGCGGAAATTAACCGTTGGGTTACCATGTTCGTTTACCTTCCCGCCAAACGAGAAAGCTTTGGAGTGCAGGCATGTCGGGCATCGGCGGGCAGCAGGATGTGGATATCGATCTCGGCGGGCTTTTTCGCGCCATCTGGCAGCGCCGCGTGCGGGTGCTGCTCGCCACGGTTGGGGCCGCTGCCGTCGCTTTCGGGGCTGCCAAGATGGTCGCTCCCGATTACGAGGGCGAGACGCGCGTCCTGATTGAGTCGCGCGAGCCCGAGTTCAGCGGCGCCAATCAAGTTTCGCAGAATGGCTCCGACCGGATGTTCGACGAGTCGGGCATCCTCAGCCAGGTGCAGGTCCTGCGTTCGGCGGACCTGATCAAGCAGGTCGCGCGCAACATGAAGCTTCACGAACTCGACGAGTTCGATCCCTCCGCACGGCCTTCCGCCGCGTCCGATCTCCTGGTGATGTTGGGCCTGAAGAAGAATCCTCTCGATTTGCCGCCGGAAGAACGGGTGCTGAAGGAGTTCGAAGAGAAGCTGCAGGTCTATCAGGTCGAAAAGTCGCGTGTGATCGCCATCGCCTTCACCTCGAAGGACGCGAAGCTCGCAGCCGCCATTCCGAACGAAATGGCCAATGTCTATCTTTCGCTGCAGAGCGGAGCCAAGCTCGACTCGAACTCCGAGGCAAGCCGCTGGCTGGAGCCGGAGATCGCCAACCTGCGCGAGAAGGTGCGCGAGGCGGAGGCGAAGGTCGCGCTGTACCGCGCCGAGTCGGGCCTGCTTGCGGCCGGCGAGACGCAGAATTTTGCCACGCGCCAGCTTACCGACATTTCGACGGAGCTTGCACGGGTGCGGTCGGAGCGGGCGAACACGGCTGCGCGCGCCGAGGGTATGCGGACGGCGCTCGCCGACGGCCGTCCGGCGGACACGCTTGCCGACATCGTCGGTTCGCCGATGATCCAGCGTCTCAAGGAGAACCGCGCCAACGCCCAGGCGCAGATCGCAGACCTGTCGACGGCACTGCTCGACGGTCATCCGCGGTTGAAGGGGCTCAAGTCCCAGCTCGAAGGGATCGAAGGGGCGATCCGGTCGGAGACCCGGAAGATTCTTGCGAGCCTCGAAAATGAGGCGAAGGTCGGGCAACTGCGCGAGCAGCAGCTCGTTCAGCAAATGAACACGCTCAAGGCGCAATCGGCGCAGGCGGGCGAGGAGGAAGTCGGGCTGCGCGCGCTCGAGCGCGAGGCAACGGCGCAGCGCCAACTGCTCGAAACCTATCTCGCCCGATACCGCGAGGCGACCTCGCGTACCGTTGCAAACGCAACTCCGGCCGATGCGCGTGTGATTTCGCGCGCCGTGGTCCCGACCAGCCAGAGTTTCCCGAAGGTGCTGCCGATAACAATCGTCGCTGCCTTTGCGAGCCTCCTGGTCAGTTGCGTCGTCATCATGCTTGGCGAACTTTTCAGCGGCCGCGCGCTGAGGCCGCTCTTGGTCCCCGAAGCACCGGCCGCAGGTCAGCCCGCAGAAATGCCTTCAGTCCCTGGTGCCGTCGAAGAAAATCCCGCACCTGCTCTCTTCGCGGTGGAACCTGCGCCTGAGGATAACGGCGACGATGAAAATGCGGCATCGAAGCACGACTTTTCGATCGAGTCGGTCGCCGAACATCTTCGTGCCAACGGTGTGCGGATTGCGGTCTCGGTATCCCCCGGCGGCGACGAGGGATCGACGGCGACCGTGATGCTGGCGCGCCTTCTGGCCGAGGACGAGCAGAAAGTCGTGCTGATCGACCTTTCCGGTTCGGCCTGTCCGACGCGGCTCATGGCACAATCGCGGGACCTTGCCGGGGTCACGAATCTGCTCATGGGCGAAGTCGCCTTCTCCGAGTCGATTCATTCGGACAGGTTGTCCGAAGCACATATCATACCCCATGGCGACGCCGACCCTCATGCGGCGATGCGCGGCATCGACCGGCTGCAGATCATCATCGATGCGCTCGCCAATGCCTACGATCTCGTCCTGATCGAATGCGGGTCGGCCGACGCGGAGGCCGTGGCCAAGGTGGCACGGCACGAGGGCACCGAGATCATCCTGTCGGCACCGTCGATCAGCGACGATGAGATCGTCGAAATGCTGATGAGTTTCGGGGAAGCCGGATATCGCGACGTCGTGCTGATGACCGGGAAGGGGCAGGACGGCCCAGATTTTCCCGACCGCCGCGCTGCATAACGTCACGCTTCATCCGCGTTGGCAGCCGATGTCTGTCGCCGCTGCCGCTGCCGTTGAATGAAGGCATAAAGCGTTTCGTTGGCCTTGACCAACCGTTTCGCCCGGGCGATCGCCCTGAAACCGCCGGCGGCCAGCCGGCCGCGGAACGTCAGGGGCAGAACGATGTCGCGCAACGGCGTCTCGACCGTGCACCACGACCGCTTGTAAGGCTGATCGCCGATGCCGAAGTCGAAGAGGGCGACGCCTTCTGCGCAAAGACGCTCGATCATTCTGTAGAAAAGCAACTCGCCCGGGCTGGCATCCGCGGCGATTTCCTCGTCGATCGAACCGAACTGGCAGATGACGTGGTCGCCCTTGCGCGAGAGACCGGCGACCGCGACAACGCGGCCGGCGTGTTCGCCCCTCAGCCTTATGGCATTGAGCTCCAGGAGGTTGCCGGGCTCGGGGCCCCTGGCATCGATCAGGGCGTGGAAAAAGGTGCGCGTCTCCGCCTCGCGAAAGGCATCCGGCAGGCCGAGTGTCTCGAAGCGGGCGGCTTTCTGCCGGAAGAATGTCTCGAGCAGGGCATGGGCCTCCTGCGCTTCGCGAGCGATCACATAGTCATAGCCGCCGATCTCGGCGAGGCGCCTTTCGGATATGCGCATCTTTTTGCGCCGCCGCTTGGCATTGATCTGGGCGAGCGTGCGCTCCATGGTGCCGAGAAGCGGCAATTGGAACGAGGCGTTCGGGTTCTCGATGCCGGCCAGAACGGCGAGGGGGTGCGGAGCGCCGCGCCAGATCCGCGGCGTCCGGTCGAACACGATCACGTCCGCGAAACGGCGGAGCTGGCGACCGATACCGCCGGTCAGCGCTGCCGTGAGCTCCGTAGCGGGCACGTTGCCGATGCCGGCGCCGAACAGGCCGGTGTTGAGATTGCTGTGCTCCGAGCCGATCAGGCGCGCCGCGCGGAGAAGCCGGCTGCGTTCGATCTCGAAAGGAAGGAGAAAAAGCGGCTCCCTGCCGGCGGCGCCACGGACGATGAGCACCTCGCTGCCATGCGTCTTTGTCCATGCCGCGCACCAGTCGAAGCTCTGGTGCAGCGAATTGCCGCTGCTTTCGTCAAGCGCTCGCCATTCCGCTTCGAGCTCGGCCATGTCCGCGTGGACGGAGATGGTGATCCGGTCGGCAGCGCTGCCTCCATGGGCGAGGCTCCCGGCCGAATGATACCGCCCGGCGCTGGTTTCCGGCGAAAGGGTGAAATCGGAACTTGCCATCATTGTCGATCCGCATGCGTGATGCAGCCATTGAAGCGGAAATTCCGATAGATCTGATTAATCCGGCAGGCACTCGCGTGCCCGGCAGACAACAGGGTTAGGGGAATATGAAGCCGGAACAGGCGGCGGCTGGAATTGCCGGCGCAGGCGCGTTAAGTTCTCTGCCGTTCGATGGAGGGGCAGATGCGCCACCGAGAAAGGTCCGGGTTCAAGCGGTTTTGTGCAGCCGGACCGCAGAGCCGGCCTGAATGTCTGCTAGGACGACCATTTCCCTGGAGCGAATAATGCCACCCATCCATTCCGCGCCTGATCCAGGCGCCGCCTTTCCCGTCGCCGAGTTCCCGCGCATCGGATTTCTCAGGAACATCGTGCGCTCGCCACTGATCGAGGCCGGCGAGTTCAGCTATTACGACGATCCGGACGGTCCCGAGCGCTTCGAAGAGAAGTGCGTTCTCTATCACTATGACTTCGTGGGCGATCGGCTGGTGATCGGCCGCTTCTGTGCGCTGGCGACCGGCATACAGTTCATTATGAACGGGGCCAACCACGCGACCGGAGGCTTCTCGACCTTTCCGTTCGGCATCTTCCCCGGTGCCTGGCGCGATGGCTTCGACCCTGACGCCTACAGGACCGGTTATCGTGGCGACACGATCGTCGGAAACGATGTCTGGATCGGCATGGAGGCGACCATTTTGCCGGGCGTGACGATCGGCGATGGCGCGATCGTTGCGGCAAAAGCGGTCGTTACGAAGGATGTGCCTCCCTATGCCGTCGTCGCGGGCAATCCCGCACGGGTGGTGAGATTGCGCTTCCCCGATGCAACGATCGAGCGATTGCAGGCGATTGCCTGGTG
The DNA here is from genome assembly GCF_054161295.1 of Ensifer sp. D2-11. Taxonomy (NCBI): domain Bacteria; kingdom Pseudomonadati; phylum Pseudomonadota; class Alphaproteobacteria; order Hyphomicrobiales; family Rhizobiaceae; genus Ensifer; species Ensifer sp. D2-11. The sequence goes on along the minus strand of NZ_CP096433.1, from coordinate 1,943,643 downwards.
GCGTTGGCCGATCGACAAGGTGACGCGCAACATCGCGGCGATCACCGGCGCCGATCTCGATGCACTGGAAGGCGCCCGGTAGAAGTCAGACGAGGAATCCGGTCGCGAGCGCCCTTGCCCATTCGGCGCGGCCGCGTTCGGCCGCGAGGAGCGACGCCGCCATGTGATCGTAGCCGACACAGCGGAAGGTGACGTTCCAGTCGCCGGAGGCCCGCTCGACAATGGCGTAGCGGGCATCCGGCGAACCGGTTTCGACCTTGTGCGCGACCGGCCGGTCGTCGTCATAGGCAGGGCAGCCGACACTGCCCGGGTTGACCAGCAGCCGCCCGCCCGAAAGCCGCAGGGCGCGTTGAACATGCGTGTGGCCGCAGAGGATCACGGGATGCTCGATACCGTCGGCAAAGCGCTCGATCTCCGCGCGCCGCGCCATGTGAACGATGCCATCGCCCGTCAGCGCCTCCATCCAGTAGGTCTCGTCGCTTGCCGGGGTGCCATGGCAGAGAAAGAGAGCGTCCCGATAGACAAGGGTCGCCGGCAGAGCTGCCAGCCAGTGGAGGTGGTGCTCATCGAGTTCGTCATGGGCGGAGCGGTCGGACAATCCCATGCGGGCAGGGCCGAGCGTGAGAAGATAGCGGTCGTGATTGCCGCGTATCGCAGCGGTACGGCGGCCGATCAGGATCTCCGCCGTCCGGGCGGCATTCAGCGGGCCGCTCAGATGATCGCCAAGATTGACGATCTCGTCGATGCCCTGTGCATCGATGTCGGCAAGCACGGCCTCGAGCGCGAGATCGTTGCCGTGAATATCGGAGATTACCGCGATTCTCATACCTGGAAACCTCAATGATCGGCGGCGGGTTTTTCCATCCACTTGATGATCAGCATGGCGGGAAGAACCCACAGCAGGCCGGTGAAGAAGAAATAAAGCAGATGCACCCACCAGGGAGACGCGCCGAGCAGCAGGGAAGCGAAGGTAACGGCCGCAAGTGCGTAGACGACGACGAGGATGATGAGCAGGACGGTGCCGATCAGTTTTCGGAGGCGTACGGGCATTTTTCGTTCTTTCGGTGGCGGCAACGCTGGCACTCGGGCGGCCCGCGACGGCATGCCGCAAAGGGTTCGGCCTTGTTTTGCACGGCACTCTGGTGCAAATCAACGGCTTTCAGACCGTCCTGACCGGCAACGCCGGCATAACGGTACCGTTTCCGGCGACAGATGAGGAAGTGCCATGGCCCACGCCGAATTGGCAACAGAACAGACGCTGCTCAAAGAGATCGGCAGAACCGAGCGCAACCGCCGGCAGATCCGCGGCTGGCTTGCCGCCGTTCTCTTCGCTCTGTTTGCGCTGGTGCTCGTCGGAGGGGCGACGCGACTGACCGAATCCGGCTTGTCGATCACCGAGTGGAAACCCGTCCACGGCGTCATACCGCCGCTCTCCGCGGAGGAATGGGAGGAGGAATTCCGTCTCTACCAGCGCATTCCGCAATATGAGCAGATCAACAAGGGCATGACGGTCGATGAGTTCAAGACCATCTTCTGGTGGGAATGGGCGCACCGGCTGCTCGCGCGCGGCATCGGCGTGATCTTCGCCCTGCCGCTCTTCTTCTTCTGGGTCACAGGGCGGATCGAGCGACGTCTGCGGCTGCCGCTTCTCGGAATCCTGGCGCTCGGCGGTTTTCAGGGCTTCATCGGCTGGTGGATGGTATCCTCCGGTCTGGCGGAACGGACTGCAGTCAGCCAGTACCGGCTCGCCACGCATCTGACCATCGCCTGCCTGATCTTCGCCGCCTGCATGTGGATTTACCGGGGGCTGTGTCCGCATTCCGACGACGCGCATCCGACGAAAAGGTCGCAAGGGATGGCCGGGGCCATAGCGATCATGAGCCTCTTCCAGATCTATCTGGGCGCGATCGTCGCCGGTCTCGATGCGGGTCTGAGCTACAACACCTGGCCGCTGATGGACGGGGCGATCGTCCCGGGCGGCCTGTTCGTGCAGCAGCCCGCCTGGATCAATCTCTTCGAAAATCCGAAGACGGTGCAGTTCGTACACCGTCTCGGCGCCTATCTGCTGTTCGCATTGGCGCTTTGGCACATGATCGCGTCGCTCCGCGCCGCGCCGGAGACGACACATGCCCGCCGCTCGGTGCTCCTGTTCGCGCTGGTGACGGTGCAGGCGGCAATCGGCATCACGACGCTGCTTCTGCAGGTACCGATCGGCTGGGGCGTGCTGCATCAGGGGGGTGCGCTCGTCGTGCTCGGCTTCGCGATCGCCCATTGGCGCGGCTTCGTCGGCACCTATCCGAGCGACACGGCGATAGAAATGCGCGACTGATTTGCCTGCGATCGAACGAACGAAAACCCCGGCAGGAACGCTGCCGGGGTTTTCGTCTCGATTTGCTGTGTCAGGCGGACAGCATCAGGTCCATGTTCTGGACGGCGGCGCCCGAGGCGCCCTTGCCGAGATTGTCGAGCAGCGCGACCAGATTGACATGCGCTCCGCCCTTGGTGCCGAGGACGAAAAGCTTCATGGCGTCGCTGCCGGCGAGCTCCGTCGCATCGATCCGGGCGAGCTTGGCGCTCTCGTCAAGCGGCACGACATCGACGATCGACTGTCCCGCATAATGGTCGACGAGGGCACGATGGATCGTTTCGAGCGTTGCACCGGCAGCCAGGTCCTCGAGATAGAGCGGCACCTGCACGATCATCCCCTGCGCGAACTTGCCGACGGAAGGGCTGAAGACCGGTGCGCGCTCGAGGAGCCCGTGCATCTTCATTTCCGGCACGTGCTTGTGCTTCAGGGTAAGCCCATAAAGGAAATGCGGCGCGCCGATGTGGTCCGGATTCTGATCGTCCTCCATCTGCGCGATCATCTGTTTGCCGCCGCCGGTATAGCCCGAAACCGCATTGACGGTGACGGGATAGCCGTCCGGCAGGATACCCGCCTGGCGCAGAGGGCGGATCAGGGCGATCGCTCCGGTCGGGTAGCAGCCGGGATTGGCGACATGGCGCGCGTCGCGGATCCGCTGGGGCTGCGCCTTGTCCATCTCGGCAAAGCCATAGGCCCAGTCGGGAGCGACGCGATGCGCGGTCGAAGTGTCGATGATGCGCACGCGATTGTTTCCGGCAACCATGGCAACGGCCTCCCGCGAGGCGTCGTCCGGCAGGCAGAGGATGGCGATATCGGCGCTGTTCAGTAGATCCTCACGCATCGCCGCATTGCGTCGCTCCGCTTCCGGAATGGACAGGAGTTCGAGATCCGTACGCCCGGCCATGCGCACACGGATCTGCAGGCCCGTCGTGCCGTGTTCGCCATCGATAAAGATCTTCGGTTTCATGATTTCCCTGCTCCTGCAGTCCGTTAGCGGCGTTTCCGGAATCAGTCTGGCATAGAATTGAATCAATTTCTTGAGCGCACGCAGCCGCTTCGATCAGCCGCGCCTCTCCGCCAGCCACTCGGCACGCAGGCCCAGCATATACATGGCGATGGTCGAGCCAGCAATGGCGGTGAGGTCCGCGTGGTCGTAGGCGGGCGCCACCTCGACCACGTCGCTTCCGGCGATATGAAGCGCTCCGAGTTTGCGCAGGACCGATAGTATCTTTGCGCTCGAGGGGCCGCCGGCCACGGGAGTGCCCGTGCCGGGCGCAAAGGCCGGGTCGAGGCAATCGATATCGAAGGTCAGATAGGCGGGGCGATTGTCGACATGGCGGATGATGGTATCGGCGATCTCCTCGGCGCGCATCTCCTCGAGCTCGTAGCCGTAGACGATCCGAATGCCGCAATCCTCCGGTGCATGCGTCCGGATGCCGATCTGGATCGAGCGTTCCACGTCGATCAGCCCCTCGCGTGCCGCGCGGCCGACGAAGGCGCCATGATCGATGCGGCCTTTCTCGTCCGGCCAGGTGTCCTGATGGGCATCGAACTGGACGAGGGCGAGGGGCCCGTGCAGGGCTGCATGGGCCCTCAGGATGGGATAGGTGACGAAGTGGTCGCCGCCGAGCGTCAGCAGGTAGGCGCCGGACTTCAGGATTTTCGACGCCTCGCGCTCGATGGTCTGGGGAGTCCTCGCATGGTTGCCGTAGTCGAGCAGGCAATCGCCGTAATCGATCGTCGCCATGTCGGCAAACAGGTCGCGCTGGAACGGATATTGCGGATCGTTGTCGAAGATCGCCGATGCACGGCGGATCGCCTGAGGCCCGAAGCGTGCGCCGGGGCGATTCGACGTGGCCGCATCGAACGGGATTCCCCAGACGACCGCCTCCACACCCTTGAGCTCCTTGGTGTATTTCCGCCGCATGAAGGAAAGGATGCCGGCATGCGTCGGATCGGAGGCCGCCGCCGTCAGTGATTTCGCAGTGATCGCGTGGTCGATCGACTTGTTGGCCATGCTGTTCTCCCGTCATATGTGCGGGACGTTGGCCAATCGATCGGGGCAAGGCAAGAGCCCGGCGTCAAAATCATGTGCACGGGAACCCTTGGCCCACGGCGCATGAAAAAAGGCCGGGACGAGCCCGGCCTTCGAAAGTGCAGTCTGCCAGCGATTAGCGCTTGGAGAACTGGAACGAACGACGTGCCTTGGCACGGCCGTACTTCTTGCGCTCGACCACGCGGCTGTCGCGGGTGAGGAAGCCGCCACGCTTCAGAACGGGGCGCAGGCCCGGTTCGAAGTAGGTGAGGGCCTTGGAAATGCCGTGACGAACGGCACCGGCCTGGCCGGAAAGGCCGCCGCCGGCAACGGTCGCATCGATGTCGAACTGGCCGTCACGGGCAGCCGCGACGACCGGCTGCTGCAGGATCATCTGCAGAACCGGACGGGCGAAATAGTCCGAGAAAGGCTTGCCGTTGATGGTGATCTTGCCGGAACCGGCCTTGATCCAAACGCGGGCGACGGCGTCCTTGCGCTTGCCGGTCGCGTAGGAGCGGCCCTGGGCGTCGACTTTCTTGACGTGAACCGGAGCAGCCGGTTCCGCGGTCGTGGCGATTTCCTTGAGAGCGGAAAGGTCAGCCATTATCAGGCGCTCCTTGTGTTCTTGCTGTTCAGCTTGGCGACGTCGAGGACGGCCGGCTGCTGTGCTTCGTGCGGGTGGTTCGAGCCGGCGTAGACACGCAGGTTCTTCATCTGGCGACGGCCGAGCGGGCCGCGCGGAACCATGCGCTCGACGGCCTTCTCGATGACGCGCTCCGGGAAGCGGCCTTCGATGATCTGGCGCGCGGTGCGCTCCTTGATGCCGCCGGGGTAACCGGTGTGCCAGTAGTACTTCTTGTCGGTGTACTTCTTGCCGGTGAGGACGGCCTTCTCTGCATTGATGACGATGACGTTGTCGCCGTCGTCGACATGCGGCGTGTAGGTGGCTTTATGCTTGCCGCGCAGGCGGTTTGCGATGAGGGAAGCGAGGCGACCGACAACGAGGCCTTCGGCGTCGATGAGGATCCACTTCTTCTCCACCTCTGCAGGCTTCTGAACGAAGGTTGCCATATCTAAACTCTTTCGTTTGGACCCGGAACGAAGCCGGGCGTTTCTTGTTGCTTGCTTTGACCTCGAGGAGGGCAAAAAGAAGGCGGCCCAGTCGGACCGCGATCTGGGGCAGCTTATACGGAAGCTCGCAAACAAGGTCAAGGCCGACTTTCCGCGCGTCATTAAAGAAGACGAAGCAAAATCAAATAGTTAATAGTGTGGTTTCATAATACCACACTTCAGCGGGGCGGAATCGAATAGGTCGCCGTCGCATGGGCGACCAAATCGGGGCTTGCCACCGGCTTTATCGAGGCGTCGAGAACGGCCAGCCGTTTGCCGAGCTTGAGAATCCGGCAGGTACATTCGAGTGGTTCCGGTTCCGGCTTGCGCAGGAAGTTGATGTTGAGGCTGGTGGTGACGGCAAGCGCGACCGGACCGATATGCGCGATGAGCGCGATATAGGCCGACACGTCCGCCAGCGCGAAGAGCGTCGGGCCCGAGACCGTGCCGCCCGGACGGATGTGGCGCTCGTTCGGGTCGAGCCGCATCGTGGCGAAGCCCGGTCCGGTCTCGGTTACCGAGAAGACCTTCCCGTCCGTGTGGACCTGCGGAAAATCGGTGTCGAGAAAGCGGTTGAGCTCATCGACGTTCATGACCGGCTGCAGGGTCATCGCGCCTCTCCATGTTACGTGCCTCGGTTGCACCCGTTACAGGACGTCCTGGAGCGCCGCGCAAGCGGGAAATTGGTCTTACGCAGTTATGGGTCAGACCGGCGCGCGGGCTTGAAAGAGCGGCGACGGCGGCGTACCACGGCACGAACTTCGATATGGGAGAGAACCATGGCGGACGTCGTTTCATTCAGGAAAGAAGAGTCGAACGGACCCTTGCTGCGCGAGTTCAACGGCCCGGTCCTGCGGCTTACACTGAACAATCCCCCGGCAAACGTGCTTTCGACCGCCCTGATGGAAGCATTGCTGGCGGCGCTCGAGGAGGCGTCCGTCTCGAAAGAGATCAAGGTCGTCGTGATCGCCGCGACAGGCAAGCTCTTCTCCGCCGGCCACGATCTCAAGGAAATGACCTCCCACAGGGCCGACCCCGACGGAGGCCGGGCGTTCTTCGAGCGAACGATTCGCCTTGCAGCCGAAGTCATGCTGACGATCACCAGGCTGCCGCAGCCGGTCATCGCCGAAGTCGACGGCCTTGCGACCGCCGCTGGCTGCCAGCTGGTCGCCAGTTGCGATCTCGCGATCTGCACCGACACGTCGACCTTCTGCACCCCCGGCGTGAATATCGGTCTTTTCTGTTCTACGCCGATGGTCGCCCTGACGCGCGCTGCCCTTCGCAAGCAGGCGATGGAGATGCTTTTGACCGGTGAGACGATCGATGCCGGGACAGCGAAGGAGTTCGGTCTCGTCAACCGCATCGTACCGCAGCAATATCTGCGCCAGGTCATCGACAAATATGCGTCGATCATTGCCTCGAAGTCGCCGCAGGCGCTGAAGATCGGCAAGGAGGCTTTCTATCGCCAGGCGGAAATGCCGCTTGCCGATGCTTACGACTTCGCTGTCGGCGTGATGGTCGAGAACATGCTCGCCCGCGATGCCGAGGAAGGTATCGGTGCCTTTCTCGGCAAGCGCATGCCGGAATGGAAGGAGGAATAGTGCATGCCGCCCAAAAGTGTGCAGCGGTTTTGGATACGACATGCATGATAACGACCTACAGCGCGGCGCGCTTTATGTCCTAGGCCTCAGGCGAGCCTGAGCAGCAAGGCACCGAGCGCAATGATGCAGGCGGCGATGATGCGCCAGGCGCTGACGCGCTCCTTGAGGAACACGAAGGAGATGACCACGGCAAAGAGGATTGCCGTTTCGCGGAGCGCCGCGACGGTGGCGACCGGGGCTTTCGTCATCGCCCAGAGCGCAAGGCCATAGGAGCCGATCGATCCGGCGCCGCCGATAAGCCCGCGCCACCAGTGACGGCTCACATGCCGCGCGACCGGCTTGACGCCGCGTCGGGCAAAGGCCCAGCCGAAGAGCAGGACCGGCGGCAGCAATGCCATCCAGAGCGTGTAGGATATGGCATTGCCGGAAATGCGGGCGCCCATTCCGTCGACATAGGTATAGCTCGCGATCACGCAGGCGTTGAGCAGTGCCAGAACGATGGCGTGCCTGCCGCCCTTGCGGGATTCGAAGGCGAGCGTCAGCACGCCCGCGCAGATCGTCATGATGCCGGCCATCGCGCCGCCGGTCAGTTCCTCGCCGATGACGAGGCTGCTCGTCGCCGCAACGATCAGAGGAGCGACGCCGCGCATCAAGGGATAGACCAGCCCGATGTCGCCGGCCCGGTACGCGGCTGCGACCAGCTGGAAATAGGCGAACTGGAAAAGTGCCGAAACCAGGATGTAAGGCACGGCCTCGGAACCGGGCATCGGGAGGAAGGGCAGGAAGGGGAGCGCCACGACCGCGCCGCCAAGCGACACCATGGCGGCGTCGAGCGATTTTTCCGTACCGGCCTTGACGAGCGCGTTCCAGGTCGCGTGCAGCAGCGCTCCGAGAAGTACGAGCGCAATGACGTCCGGCGGCAAGATGAACCTCGGCGGGGTGATTGGGCGGGAAAGCCGGTTGTGGGCTCGCATTTGCCGAAATGCAACCGGAATTACGGATCGATCGCAACGAAACGGTTGAAATGCATGGCCGGGGGAAGGTGCCTCGGTTGACTCGCGGCCGCTCCACGCCAACTATCGCTCCGCATGATGAACATGCCCGGACAACAAGCATGAACCACGACGCCTACCCGGACTATTATCTTGCCGACATCCTGCGCGAGACGAAGACCATCGCGCTCGTCGGCGCCTCGCCGAAGCCGGAGCGGCCGAGCTATCGCGTCATGGCCTTCCTTCTCCGCAAGGGATACCGCGTCATTCCGGTCAATCCCGGCCATGCGGGCGGTACGATCCTCGACCAGCCGGTGGTAGCGCGCCTCGCGGATATAGGGGAGCCGATCGACATGGTGGACGTCTTCCGTGCGGCTTCGGCCTTGCCCGCGCTCGTCGACGAGATCCTGGCGCTGCCGGCCCTGCCCAAGGTCATCTGGGGACAACTGTCCGTCCGCGACGACGCAGCTGCCGCCAAGGCTGAGGCCGCAGGCATCAAGGTCGTCATGGACCGTTGCCCGGCAATCGAATATCCGCGACTGGTCGGATGATCCTTGATAATTGAGGGAGGAACGACGATGAAAGCCGGACCCGGATTCAGCACGCTTGCAATTCACGCCGGGGCCCAGCCCGATCCGACGACCGGTGCGCGGGCGACGCCGATCTATCAGACGACCAGCTTCGTCTTCAACGACACGGATCATGCGGCCGCACTCTTCGGCCTCCAGCGATTCGGCAATATCTATACCCGCATCATGAACCCGACGCAGGCGGTGCTGGAGGAGCGGATCGCGGCGCTCGAAGGCGGGACCGCCGGGCTGGCCGTTTCCTCGGGGCATGCGGCCCAGCTGCTGGTTTTCCATACGATCATGAGGCCGGGTGACAATTTCGTTTCCGCCAGCCAGCTTTACGGCGGGTCGGTCAACCAGTTCGGCCAGGCCTTCAAGGCCTTCGACTGGCAGGTCCGCTGGGCCGATTCGGCGGAGCCCGAAAGCTTCGATGCGGAGCCCGAAAGCTTCGATGCGCAGATCGACGAACGCACCAAGGCGATCTTCATCGAAAGCCTCGCCAATCCGGGCGGCACCTTCGTCGACATAGCCGCGATCGCTGACGTTGCGCGGCGACACGGACTGCCGCTCATCGTCGACAATACGATGGCGACGCCCTATCTGATGCGGCCGCTCGAACACGGCGCCGATATCGTCGTCCATTCGCTCACCAAGTTCATCGGCGGTCACGGCAATTCGATGGGCGGCATCATCGTCGACGGCGGTACGTTCGACTGGTCGAAATCCGGCAAGTATCCGCTGCTGTCGGAGCCGAGGCCCGAATATGGCGGCGTCGTCCTGCACCAGGCCTTCGGCAACTTCGCTTTCGCCATCGCCGCACGGGTACTGGGTCTGAGGGACTTCGGTCCGGCCATTTCGCCCTTCAACGCCTTCCTGATCCAGACCGGCGTCGAGACGCTGCCGCTGAGGATGCAGCGCCATTGCGACAACGCGCTGGAGGTCGCCAAATGGCTGAAGGGACATGAAAAGGTCTCCTGGGTCCGCTATTCCGGGCTCGAAGACGATCCGAATCACGCCCTGCAGAAGCGCTACTCGCCGAAGGGGGCGGGAGCCGTCTTCACCTTCGGGCTCGCGGGCGGATACGAGGCGGGAAAGCGCTTTGTCGAGGCACTGGAAATGTTCTCCCATCTTGCCAATATCGGCGACACGCGTTCGCTCGTCATCCACCCCGCATCGACCACGCACCGGCAGCTCACGCCGGAGCAGCAGGTCGCCGCAGGCGCCGGACCCGACGTCATCCGGTTGTCGGTCGGCATCGAGGATGTGGCCGACATCATTGCCGATCTCGAACAGGCGCTGGGCAAGGCCTGAGAGGCGTGGAGGCTTCCCATGAGCCATATGCTGAATTTCGATCCGTCTTCCGTCGAGGCTGAGATCGGGGCGCCGGCGCCCGACAGGCTGATTTCTGGAAATCCGGAATTTCGCACCTGGAATTTCGAGGAGGCCGGCGGGCTCTATGCGGGCATATGGGAGGCCACGCCCGGCAAGTGGCGCATCGCCTATGACGAGTGGGAATATTTCCACATCCTCTCCGGTCATTCGATCGTGACCGAAGAGGGCGGGAAACCCCTTCATCTCAGAGCCGGCGACAGCCTGGTGCTGAGACCCGGCTTCAAGGGAACCTGGGAAGTCGTTGAAACGACTCGCAAGGACTACGTGATCCGCGTCTGACGCCGGCCGCCTGGATGCCTGTGGCGGCATGGCGATGAGGAAGTTGGGGAGGGTGTGCTTTACGCCGGTGCCCGCTTGTGGGTGGCGGCATCTCACTTGCGGCGCGGCATGTGAATCGTATCGACGGACGGCATCCGTCCCCACTTCTACCCTCATCCCTGTGCTTGTCACAGGGATCCAGCAGCGCCGCGTCTGCGGCGCCGAACAGTTCTTTAAGCCCAAGGACTTGGGCTTGCTGGATTCCTGTGACAAGCACAGGAATGAGGTTGGGGGAAGGTATGCGTTACGGCAGTGTCGGCTTGCGGGTGTGCGGGCATATTTCACCTGCGGCTCGGCCTGAGGATAGTATCTCCGTATCGACGGACGGCATCCGTCCCCACTTCCACCCTCATCCCTGTGCCTGTCACAGGGATCCAGCAGCGCCGCGTCTGCGGCGCGGGAAGAGTCTTTCAGCCCAAGGACTTGGGCGGCTGGATTCCTGTGACGGCACAGGAATGAGGTTGGGGGAAGGTATGCGTTACGGGCAGTGTCCGCTTGTGGGTGTGCGGGCATATTTCACCTGCGGCTCGGCCTGAGGATAGTATCTCCGTATCGACGGACGGCATCCGTCCCCACTTCCACCCTCATCCCTGTGCCTGTCACAGGGATCCAGCAGCGCCGCGTCTGCGGCGGGGGAAGAGTCTTTCAGCCCAAGGACTTGGTCTGGCTGGATTTCTGTGACGGGCACAGGAATGAGGTTGGGAGAAGGTATGCGTTACGGCAGTGTCCGCTTGCGGGTGTGCGGGCATATTTCAACTGCGGCGCGGCCTGTGGATAGTACCGACGTATCGACGGACTGCATCCGTCCCTCCTTTCGCCCTCATCCCTGTGCCTGTCACAGGGATCCAGCAGCGCCGCGTCTGCGGCGCGGGAAGAGTTCTTTCAGCCCAAGGACTTGGGGTGGCTGGATTCCTGTGACAAGCACAGGAATGAGGTTGGGGGAAGTTAGCGATTTCGAGCCGCCGCTCACCAGACGAGATCGAGCCGCTCCAGACCATGAAAGTGGAAGGCGTCCTTGACCGGCGGCTCGTTCTTGAGCCGCATCCCGGGAAGCCGTCGGAACAGGATCGGCAGCGAAATCTGCAACTCCAGCCGTGCCAGCGGTGCGCCGATGCAGAAGTGCAGGCCGGCGCCGAATGAAAGATTGGCGCCTTCGTTGCGGTCCGGCCTGAACGTATCGGGAGAGGAGAATTTGCGCGGATCGACGTTCGCCGCCCCCAGCATGAGGCCGATCTTGTCCCCTTTCCTGAGGGCGATGCCGTTCTCCAGCTCGATATCCATGAGGGCGTAGCGCTGGAAGATGTGCAAGGGCGCGGCGAAGCGCAGACACTCCTCCACCGTGCGCTCCGTCGCCTTCTCGTCCGAGAAAAGTCCGGCGGGCGAGAGGCCGGACTGCAGGATCGTGCGCACGGCATTGCCGATCTGATGAACCGTCGCCTCGTGGCCCGCATTCAGAAGGAGGACCGTGGTCGAAATCAGCTCCGCGTCCGACAGGCGCTCGCCGTCTTTCTCCGAGGTGATCATATGCGTGAGCAGGTCGTCGGCCGGGTTTGTCCGCTTCCCGGCTATGATCCCTTTCAGGTAGCCGGCGAACTCCGCCGATGCATTGTTGGCGTCGAACTCCGTTTCCAGGCTGGGATTGAACACGTACATCTTCACCATGCGGTGCGACCAGTCGAGCAGACGCGGCGCCGCTTCGACCGGAATGCCGAGCATCCGCGCGATGATGGTTACCGGGATCGTCTCGGCATAGGTCTTCAACAGCTCGGTCTCGCCATCCTTCTCGAAGCCGTCGATCACCGCATGCGAGAGCGCCTCGATTTCCGGCCTGAGCTGTTCGATCTGACGGGAGACGAAGGCGCGGTTGACGAGCGTGCGCAGCCGCGTATGGGCCGGAGGCTCCAGTTCGAGCAGCGAGTGCGCCTCGAGTGCATCGAAATCTTTCAGATGCGGTTTCGGCTCCGGCATGCCGAGTTCTTCCCGGGTCGCGACATGCAGGATCTGTCGGCCGAAGCGACGGTCGCGCAACAGGCTGTTCACCTGCTCGTATCCCGCAAAGAACCACTGCTGCGGCTCTTCCCAGAAAAAGGCCGGACATTGCGCATGGAGCGCCGCGTAGGCCGGCAGCGGATTGCGGAAGAAACGGGGGTTGCGGACGTCAAGGGAGACGCGCCGGGCGGGGCCGTCGATGGTGATACCGGGGGCGATGGACATGATATCGACTCTTCGAATGCTGCAATCGGATGGCGATCCGCATCTCTATTGCGCCATGAGGGCTGACTGCAAGTGCCTCGGCACCGGAAGGAACAACATCGGCGATAGATACTTTTTCGGTAGCACCGCCCGACCTATTTGAGCATGATGCGGCAGCAAGCAGGGAGCGGCATGGCAAAGGCGCAAGGCAATCTATCCGCGGGCATTATGGCGGCGATACGAAAGCGGCGGCCCACGGTCGTCAACCGTGATGCCGCCGTTAACCGCGGCGACATCGTGATCGCCTCCTATAATATCCACAAATGCGTGGGCACCGACGGGCGCTTCGACCCGCCGCGAATTGCGCAGGTTATCGCCGAGATCGGTGCGGATATCGTCGCGCTTCAGGAGGCCGACCAGAGATTCGGCGAGCGCGCGGGGCTCCTGGATCTCGAGCACTTGCGCCGTGAGGCGCATCTTGTCTCCGTTCCGATTTCGCCTTTTAGCGAGAAAGGCCACGGATGGCATGGCAACGTCCTGCTTATCCGTGAGGGTGCGGTTTCCGACGTGCGGCAGCTGAAATTGCCGGGCGTCGAGCCGCGCGGTGCCCTCGTCGTCGATCTCGACCTGAAAGCGGGACCGTTGCGGGTGATCGCCGCTCACCTGGGCCTGCTGCGTCATTCCCGGGCGCGCCAGGCGGAAACGCTTTTGAAGGCGACGGCGGACGGTGCCGGCCGGCCGACGCTGCTGATCGGCGACCTCAACGAGTGGCGCATGGGCAAACGCTCCTCGCTCAGCTTCCTCAGTCCGATATTCGACCCGTCGCATTCAGCCGTTGCCAGTTTTCCCTCGCGCTTTCCGCTGCTGCCGCTCGACCGGGTTCTCGGCAATCCGCATCATCTGGTGACCTCGGTGGCCGTGCACGACACGCCGCTGGCGCGCGTGGCTTCGGACCATCTGCCCGTCAAGGCCTCGATCGATCTCAAGGTTGTCCAGAAGGACGGCCCCGAGGATGAGGAGGCCCGATTGGCCGATGCGGGGCAGGGATAGCGGTGTCGCACGCCTCATAGAAGGCGCAATGGTCGCCGTCGTACTTTGGTTTCTGCATGTTTCACCCTTGATCCGGCTCCGGTGAAACATGCGGCAGGGCAGCATCTGATGTGGTCGTGGGTTGCACTTTTTCTCGTAGCGCTCTGCGGGCTCTTCCTGGTCGCGGTCCTCTATGTCTACGGCTGGTTTGGCCGCAGGCCGCGGACCGAACCCTCATTCGCGCTCCCCATCGGCGGAGACGAGACGGGCATCGATCGGCAATTGGGCCCACTGCTGGGTGCCGCCCACCCCGGCGAGAGCGTGGTCGCGCTCATTTCCGATAACATCGAAGCCTTCGTTGCGCGGGCGCTTTCGGCGCGCCGGGCGGGGCGCAGCCTCGACCTGCAATATTACTACTGGAAGGACGACCTGACGGGGTTTCTGCTGACGCGCGAGATCATCCGGGCGGCCGACCGCGGCGTTCGCGTCCGCCTGCTGCTCGACGATATCAATGCAGGAATCCATGATCGTCTCTGCATTTCGCTCGACGCCCATCCGAATGTCGACGTGCGCCTCTTCAACCCAAGCCGGGCACGAACGGACCGCTTCCGCCGCGGGTTCGAAATGGCGATACGGGCCTTCAGTGCGACGCGCCGGATGCACAACAAGCTGTGGGTTGCCGATGGCCGGCTGGCGATATCCGGTGGGCGCAACATCGGTGATGCCTATTTCGACGCGGCCGAACTGTCGAACTTCCGTGACCTCGACGTCTGGATGGCGGGTCCGGTCGTCGACCAGGCGACGGCCATGTTCGATCTCTACTGGAACAGCACGTCGGTGCTGCCGATCGCAGCCCTCAGGACGCCGCGCAAGCAGTACCTTCCGGCGCTGAGAGAGGCGCTGGACGGGCTGGCGCGCACGGCGGCCGCGCGCTTCTATCTGGAAAGGGTCGCAGACGCGGCGGCTGCGGGTCCCGGCTCATACTGGGGAAGCCGGACCCTCCATCGCAGCGCGGATGTGCGCATGGCGTTCGACCCGCCGGAAAAGGCGCTGATGCAGAAGCGGCAGAACTGGCTGCTGCGCGAACTGTTCCCGCTGATCAAGGGCGCCAGCCGTGATCTGCGGATCATCTCGCCCTACTTCATCCCCGGCGCAGCGGGGACGCGCGTGCTGGCGCTCCTCGCGGGAAAGGGCGCGAGGGTGGCGGTGCTGACGAATTCGCTCGCTGCAACCGATGTCGCGGCAGTGCATGGCGGCTACGTGAAGTATCGCAAAGGGCTGCTTGACGGCGGTGTCGAGCTCTACGAGCTCAAGGAGCGCGGCGATTTCTTCGATCGTCACCGTATGTCGCTGTTCGGAGCGCGAAACGCGAGCCTCCACACCAAGGCCTTCGTCGTCGATGGCCTCTGCGGCTACGTCGGCTCCATGAATTTCGATCCGCGTTCCGCGTCGCTCAACACCGAGATGGGCATCGTCTTTTCCGACGAGGCGCTCGCCGCCGAGCTCCAATCGATATTCGACGAGGAAACGGCGCCGGAACGGAGCTATCGCCTGATGCTGAAGGACGGCCGGCCCGCATGGCGGGATCGGACGAACGGCTCCCTGCGGCTGCTGCGGCGCGAGCCGGACGCAGGCATTCTCCGGCGGCTGATCGCCGGCGTGATCCGCTTTCTGCCGTTGGAGTCACAGCTTTGAGAGGCGACGGAATTTACCGGTCGTTTACCGCGCTATTGCGAATGCCTGTGAGGAAGGTGGCCGGGGGCATGCGCGACGGCATCAAGAATTGGAAAATTGTTCTACCGCCAATCCGCCACGCCGATGAAAAGCTCTGGACCCCGGGCCTGCGACTATTCAGTTTATCGAATGTTCGCGTCTTGAAGTGAAGGGCATTGACACTCTATGTAAGGTCTGAGGCTTATCCGATGATTCCGGTCCGCGAAGGGATGCGGTCCCGATTGATGAAGGTTCGATATGAGAAATCCAGTTGATACGGCCATGGCGCTGGTGCCGATGGTTGTTGAGCAGACCAATCGCGGCGAGCGATCCTACGACATCTATTCGCGACTGCTCAAGGAGCGCATCATCTTCCTGACGGGACCGGTCGAAGACCACATGGCGACGCTGGTCTGCGCACAGCTGCTGTTCCTCGAGGCGGAAAACCCGAAGAAGGAAGTCGCTCTCTACATCAACTCTCCGGGCGGTGTCGTGACCGCGGGCATGGCGATCTACGACACCATGCAGTTCATCAAGCCGGCGGTCTCGACGCTCTGCATCGGCCAGGCGGCTTCGATGGGCTCGCTGCTGCTTGCCGCCGGTCACAAGGACATGCGCTTCGCAACGCCCAACTCGCGCATCATGGTCCACCAGCCCTCCGGCGGGTTCCAGGGCCAGGCGTCCGACATCGAACGGCATGCACGCGACATTCTCAAGATGAAGCGCCGGCTGAACGAGGTTTACGTCAAGCATTGCGGCCGCACCTACGAAGAAGTCGAGCAGACGCTCGACCGCGATCATTTCATGAGTGCGGACGAAGCGCTCGACTGGGGTTTGATCGACAAGGTGATCACGTCGCGCGATGCGGTCGAGGGCATGGAATAGGTTCGAACACGGGCTTTTGTGTCGCCACAGATGTAATTGTGACACATTTGTAATGGCGAAGGGGCTTTATCCGAGGGGCAAAGCCGTTAATATGAATCCTTAATGCTATGTTGGAACAAGGGGCATAGCATTCGGATTTGATGGGGAGAGTCGTTGCAACCGGTGATCGGGCCTCCGCCCGGGACGGTGAGTACTCCCAAGAGCCTTGGGCGGCGCCTGGAGCCGACGTGCAAGGCGAACTGAGTGTCCGTGATATCTTTCCGAAGGTGTCCGGCGTGCTGGAAGGAAGTGGAAATGAGCAAGGTCAGCGGTAGCAACGGCGGTGACTCGAAGAATACCCTCTATTGTTCGTTTTGCGGCAAGAGCCAGCATGAAGTCCGCAAGCTGATTGCCGGACCGACCGTGTTCATCTGCGATGAATGCGTCGAACTCTGCATGGACATCATCCGCGAAGAGAACAAGACCTCGATGGTCAAGTCCCGCGACGGCGTTCCGACGCCGCAGGAGATCATCAAGGTCCTCGACGAATACGTCATCGGTCAGCAGCAGGCCAAGCGCATCCTGTCGGTCGCCGTGCATAACCACTACAAGCGCCTTGCACATGCGGCAAAGAGCAGCGACGTGGAGCTGGCGAAGTCGAACATCATGCTGGTCGGGCCGACCGGCTGCGGCAAGACCTATCTGGCGCAGACGCTCGCCCGCATCATCGACGTTCCCTTCACGATGGCCGACGCGACGACGCTGACGGAGGCCGGCTATGTCGGTGAGGACGTCGAGAACATCATCCTCAAGCTCCTGCAGGCGGCCGATTACAACGTCGAGCGCGCCCAGCGCGGCATCGTCTACATCGACGAGGTCGACAAGATTTCCCGTAAGTCCGACAACCCGTCGATCACTCGCGACGTTTCGGGCGAGGGCGTGCAGCAGGCGCTTCTGAAGATCATGGAAGGTACCGTCGCCTCGGTACCGCCCCAGGGCGGCCGCAAGCATCCGCAGCAGGAATTCCTGCAGGTGGATACGACGAATATCCTCTTCATCTGCGGCGGCGCTTTTGCGGGCCTCGACAAGATCATCTCCGCCCGCGGCGAGAAGACGTCGATCGGCTTCGGCGCGACCGTGCGCGCTCCGGAAGACCGGCGCGTCGGCGAGGTGCTGCGCGAGCTAGAACCGGAAGATCTGGTCAAGTTCGGCCTCATCCCGGAGTTCATCGGGCGCTTGCCGGTTCTGGCGACGCTCGAGGATCTCGACGAGGATGCGCTGATCCAGATCCTGTCCGAGCCGAAGAACGCTCTGGTCAAGCAGTATCAACGGCTTTTCGAGATGGAAGACGTCGAACTGAACTTCCACGAGGACGCGCTGCGTGAGATCGCCCGCCGTGCCATCGTCCGCAAGACCGGCGCACGCGGCCTGCGTTCGATCATGGAGAAGATCCTGCTCGACACCATGTTCGAACTGCCGACGCTGGAAGGCGTTCGCGAAGTCGTCATTTCGGACGAGGTCGTCAAGGGGACGGCGAGGCCGCTCTACATCTACTCGGAGCGTTCCGAGGAGAAGACCAACGTTTCGGCTTGAGGCCACAGTGCCGCGCGTCTTCTCGGGCGCGCAACGCCGCTCACGATTGTTTGAAGAGCCCGCCGCGTGCGGGCTTTTTCATGGTGCGCCGTTGCGATCGTGGCGGCGAAGGGGTGGGGAACCGGCGTTTTGGAGGACGGCTCTGCAGGCGCCGTTCCGGCCCGTTCGCTCGAATGTTTCAGTTCAAAATCATGGTGATCGCACCAATCGATTGTTGCTAAAGTGCCGCAACAACGCGATGATGTGCCGATTCAATGGATGCGTATTTGCGGACCGCGATATCCGGGCAGGTCGCAAGGTCTGCAACAGCATCCGAGCTTAAAGGTCGGGGATTATCCATGAAGGCGGGGATTGCGCCGTACCTTGAAAAGGCCTCTCTTGCACTCCACTTTCATGTACGAAATGTGACAGCCGGGAGTGCCGTAGAGGCTCCCGGAAACGGGCCCGAACATCGGGACGGAAAGGAAATGATATGACGAACAAAACGTCTCCGGCGACTGAAAGCGCGACCTATCCGGTTCTGCCGCTGCGTGACATCGTGGTCTTCCCCCACATGATCGTGCCGCTCTTCGTCGGCCGGGAAAAGTCGATCCGTGCACTCGAAGAGGTCATGGGTACCGACAAGCAGATCATGCTCGTGACCCAGATCAACGCTACGGATGACGATCCGGAACCCTCCGCCATTTACAAAGTCGGCACGATTGCAAACGTGCTGCAGCTTCTGAAGCTCCCCGACGGCACCGTGAAGGTTCTGGTCGAAGGACGGTCGCGTGCCGAGATCGAGCGCTATACGCCGCGTGACGATTTTTACGAGGCCATGGCCCATGCACTGCCCGAACCGGACGAGGATCCGGTCGAGATCGAGGCGCTGAGCCGTTCGGTCGTTTCCGAATTCGAGAGCTATGTGAAGCTCAACAAGAAGATTTCGCCGGAAGTCGTCGGCGTCGCGAGCCAGATCGAAGACTACTCGAAGCTCGCTGACACCGTCGCATCCCACCTGTCGATCAAGATCGTCGAAAAGCAGGAAATGCTGGAGACGACGAGCGTGAAGATGCGCCTCGAAAAGGCGCTCGGCTTCATGGAAGGCGAGATTTCGGTTCTTCAGGTCGAAAAGCGCATCCGTTCGCGCGTCAAGCGCCAGATGGAGAAGACGCAGCGCGAGTACTACCTCAATGAGCAGATGAAGGCGATTCAGAAGGAGCTCGGCGACAGCGAGGACGGCCGCGACGAGATGGCCGAACTCGAAGAGCGCATCTCCAAGACGAAGCTCTCCAAGGAAGCCCGCGAAAAGGCGGATGCGGAGCTGAAGAAGCTGCGCCAGATGAGCCCGATGTCGGCGGAAGCGACTGTGGTCCGCAACTATCTCGACTGGCTGCTGGGCCTGCCCTGGGGCAAGAAGTCGAAGATCAAGACCGATCTCAACCACGCCGAAAAGGTGCTGGATACCGATCACTTCGGTCTGGACAAGGTAAAGGAACGTATCGTCGAGTACCTGGCGGTGCAGGCCCGTTCGTCCAAGATCAAGGGGCCGATCCTGTGCCTCGTCGGTCCTCCCGGCGTCGGCAAGACGTCGCTCGCCAAGTCGATCGCCAAGGCGACCGGCCGCGAATATATCCGCATGGCACTGGGCGGCGTTCGCGACGAGGCCGAAATTCGCGGCCATCGGCGGACCTATATCGGCTCCATGCCGGGTAAGGTCGTCCAGTCGATGAAGAAGGCGAAGAAGTCCAATCCGCTCTTCCTGCTCGACGAGATCGACAAGATGGGCCAGGACTTCCGTGGCGATCCGTCTTCGGCGCTTCTGGAGGTGCTCGATCCGGAACAGAACTCGACGTTCATGGATCACTACCTGGAGGTGGAATACGACCTCTCCAACGTGATGTTCATCACCACGGCGAACACGCTCAACATTCCGCCGCCGCTGATGGACCGCATGGAAGTCATCCGCATTGCCGGCTATACCGAAGATGAAAAGCGGGAGATTGCCAAGCGGCACCTGCTGCCGAAGGCGATCCGCGATCATGCGCTCCAGCCGAACGAATTCTCCGTGACCGATGGCGCCCTTATGGCGGTTATCCAGAACTACACGCGAGAAGCGGGCGTGCGCAACTTCGAGCGCGAGCTGATGAAGCTGGCGCGCAAGGCGGTGACGGAGATCCTCAAGGGCAAGACCAAGAAGGTCGAAGTGACGGCCGAGAACATCCACGACTATCTCGGTGTGCCGCGCTTCCGCCATGGCGAAGCCGAGCGCGACGATCAGGTCGGGGTGGTCACCGGTCTCGCCTGGACCGAGGTCGGCGGCGAACTGCTGACGATCGAGGGCGTGATGATGCCCGGCAAGGGCCGCATGACGGTTACCGGCAACCTGCGTGACGTGATGAAGGAATCCATTTCGGCAGCGGCATCCTATGTCCGCTCGCGCGCGATCGATTTCGGCATCGAGCCGCCGCTGTTCGACAAGCGCGACATTCACGTCCACGTGCCCGAGGGCGCAACTCCGAAGGACGGTCCGTCCGCCGGTGTGGCCATGGCGACGGCGATCGTGTCGGTGATGACCGGTATCCCGATCTCCAAGGACGTGGCGATGACGGGTGAAATCACCCTGCGTGGACGCGTCCTGCCGATCGGTGGTTTGAAGGAGAAGTTGCTGGCGGCTCTGCGCGGCGGCATCAAGAAGGTGCTGATCCCCGAGGAGAACGCCAAGGACCTCGCCGACATCCCTGACAACGTCAAGAACAGCCTCGAAATCATCCCCGTTTCGCGGATGGGCGAGGTGATCGCACACGCGTTGCTGCGGCTTCCGGAGCCCATCGAATGGGATCCGGCAAGCCAGCCGGCCGCCCTGCCGTCCGTTGATTCGCAGGACGAAGCGGGCACTTCGATTGCCCACTGAGGCAGTGCAGATAGGGTGGTAAGTGTGTCCCGCTTGCGCCCTTCGGCCAGAAAAACAAGGAAGACCGGCGTTCTGCCGGTCTTTTTTGTTGTAAAAGCACGCTGCAACCCTTGCATTCCAAGGGATTAGGCGCAATTGGGAATGGCAAGACGTGGGCATTGCTCTCGCAGCCCCGCCTTAAGAAGACAGTCGTTTCGAACCAGCATGAAAGGGGTGGAAACATGAACAAAAATGAGCTCGTGGCTGCCGTAGCCGACAAGGCCGGACTCTCGAAGGCAGATGCGTCTTCTGCCGTTGATGCAGTTTTTGAGACCATTCAGGGCGAACTGAAGAACGGCGGCGACATCCGCCTCGTCGGCTTCGGCAATTTCTCCGTATCGCGCCGCGAAGCCAGCAAGGGCCGCAACCCGTCGACGGGTGCGGAAGTTGACATCCCGGCACGCAACGTGCCGAAGTTCACGGCCGGCAAGGGCCTCAAGGACGCCGTCAACTAATTTACCGATTGAGCGGCGGGTGCCTCCGTCCGCTACTGGTTCATGTTCCATCTGTCGCGATACCGCCCAGGCGGCATTCGGCAGGTTGATTGAGGCCCGGTCATCCGGGCCTCTTTTCATTCCAAGCCTCGCTGTCATCCAGCTGTTACAGGACAGTTGCAAAAGCCTCCCGTCCGACGTTTTCGGACGCACGCGGAAGCGCAAAGGCGTGTCGCGACAAGGAGGGACAGATGAAAGCATTTTCCATCACCACGGCATTGGCCGCGGCGCTTGCCGCATCGACGGCGTCGGTCGTTCAGGCCGAACAGGTATTCAACCGCATCGTGTCCTTTGCGGTGGCCACGAATTTGCCCGAGGGAGCCGAGCGGAACGCGCCGACATCGGCCGAAATCATCACCGCAAGCGAAGACGGCAATACGCTGATCTATTCCGACAGTCCCGGCAAGCGCATCGGGTTCATCGACATCACCGATGCCAAGGCGCCTGAGGCAGGCGGTATCGTCTCTTTCAGCGGGGAGCCGACTTCGGTCGCGGTAGCCGGCGCCAAAGCGCTCGTTGCCGTCAACACGAGCGAAAGCTTTACCAAGCCGTCCGGCGTGCTCGCCGTGGTCGACATTGCCGGGAGGAAGGTGGACGCCACCTGCGATCTCGGTGGCCAGCCGGACTCGGTGGCCGTGAACAAGGATCGGACGCTTGCCGCAATCGCGATCGAGAACGAGCGCGACGAGGACGTCAATGACGGGCAGATCCCTCAGATGCCTGCAGGCGATCTCGTGATCCTGTCGCTGAAGGACGGGGCGGCCGATTGCGCGACGAT
Source organism: Ensifer sp. D2-11 (assembly GCF_054161295.1). Lineage (NCBI taxonomy): Bacteria > Pseudomonadati > Pseudomonadota > Alphaproteobacteria > Hyphomicrobiales > Rhizobiaceae > Ensifer > Ensifer sp. D2-11. The sequence continues at coordinate 1,921,665 of NZ_CP096433.1, read as the reverse complement.
CAAGCATGTGACGCTGACCGGTCTCGCCGAGGTCGCCGGCGACGATCCCGAGCCGGAGTTCGTTGCCTTCAACGGCAGGGACGAGATTGCACTCACCCTCCAGGAGAACAACCACATCGTCGTCATCGACGGCAAGTCCGCGACCGTGAAGACGCATTTCCCTGCGGGCACGGTCGATCTCGAAGCTATCGACACCAAGCGTGACGGCTCCATCGCCTTCACCGGCGAGCAGGCGGGCCGCAAGCGCGAGCCCGATGCGATCAAGTGGCTCGACGACGATCGTCTGGTCGTCGCCAATGAGGGCGACTATGAGGGCGGGAGCCGCGGCTTCACGATCTTCGACACGACCGGGAAGGTCCTCTACGAATCGGGAGCAGGCTTCGAACGCGCTATCGCGTCGATCGGCCACTATCCGGAAAAGCGTTCCTCGGCGAAGGGCGTCGAGCCGGAAGGCCTGGAACTGGCGCAATTCGGCGAAGACAAGCTTTTCTTCGTTCTGTCCGAGCGTGCCTCGATCGTCGGCGTCTACAAGGATACGGGCGGCGAACCGGAGCTCGTGCAGCTTCTGCCCTCCGGCGTTTCGCCCGAGGGCGCTGTCGCCATTCCCGGGCGCAACCTGTTTGCGACCGCCAACGAGGTCGATCTCGTAGAAGACGGCGGGGCGCGGTCGCATGTCATGATCTACGAGCGCGGCGAGGGGGAGGCTGCCTATCCGCAGATCCGTTCCGTGGAGAAGGACGGGCTGCCCATCGGCTTCGGGGCGCTTTCCGGTCTTGCCGCTGCCGACAAGCCCGGCTTCCTGCATGCGGTCAACGATTCCGTCTTCTCGTCGCAGCCGACCATCTTCACGATCGACGCTACGCAGAAGCCCGCGCTGATCACGGAAGCCCTGCCGATCACCCGTGACGGCGCTCCCGCCCAGAAGCTCGACATCGAAGGCATCGCCAATGATGGCGAAGGCGGCTTCTGGCTCGCTTCGGAAGGCAATTCCGACAAGCTCTACAGCCACGCGCTGCTGCACGTGAACAAGAAGGGCGAGATCAAGCAGGAGATCGCGCTGCCGGAGGAATTGCGCGCCAACGAGATCCGCTACGGCTTCGAAGGCGTCGCAGTCGTGGGCGAAGGGGATGATCAGGTTCTCTGGATGGCTGTGCAGCGCGAATGGAAGGATGACGAGAAGGGCTTCGTCAAGCTCGTCTCCTACAAGCCGTCGAGCAAAGAATGGGGCGCCGTGCGCTATCCGCTTGAAAAGTCGGAGGAAGGCTGGGTCGGCCTGTCGGAAATCTCCGTTCATGGAGACTACGCCTATATCGTCGAGCGTGACAATCTGATCGGCGAAGCCGCCAAGCTCAAGAAGCTCTACCGCGTTGCGCTTGCGGATTTGAAACCCGCGGCGCTCGGCGGGGAACTGCCTGTCGTGAACAAGGAAGAGGTGCGCGACCTCATTCCGGACCTGCAGTCGCTCAACGGCTATGTCGTCGACAAGGTCGAAGGCTTTGCAGTCGACGCGGCCGGCAACGGCTATGTCGTCACCGACAATGACGGCGTCGACGATTCCTCCGGCGAAACGCTGTTCTTCTCCATAGGCGCGATGGACGCCATGTAAGCGTCCCATCCCCGAGAAAAAGGAAGAGGCCGGGACATGACGTCCCGGCCTCTTCCGTTTGACATTCGAAAGGAAGCTCAGAGCGGGATGAGGAAAAGTGTGCGCGGTTTTCCGCCCGCATCCCGCTCCAACCTTTTGGAGTCGATCACGTTCATGTTTTTAGGTCGATCCGACCTAAAAACATCGTGATCTAGCGCGCGACGGCAATCTCGGCGGCTTCCGCTTCTTCCTTGCGCTTGCGGATATCGTCGGTTTTCTCGACGAGTTTGCTGACGATGTCATAGAGTTGGTCGAGTTGCTCGTCGTCGAGCGCCGAAAAGATCTCTTCGATGAGCTGCTTGCGCGGATGTTCTGCAGCCTGAAGTACGGCCCGGCCGGTCTCTGTTATCGAGACGATCTTCGCGCGGCGATCCTCGGGGTCGGGCTTTCTCATGACCAGACGGTCGCGTTCCAGTCCGTCGATCGCCTCGGTAACCGTTCGCGGAGCGAAATTCAGCGCACAGGCTATGTCGGTAGACCGACAGGGTCCGAGCTTGCTCAGGAAGAACAGGAACTTGCTCCTGGCAAGCGATACGCCTTCTTCCGTCATGGACTCGTTCACCAGCCGATGAACGCGATGGTAGAGCTCGAACAGCTTGTCGGAAACCTCGAATGTCTTCTTCATGACCTTATGAGTTATTATGAGGGGCCATGTGAAATGGCAGTGACATTATTGATAGTCACAATTGCCGCATTTGTCGACCAAAACCACCTAAAACTTGGGAATGACCGCCGGCTGTAAGAAACGCTTCCTGCTCGCGATGCCTTTGTTTGTGAAGCGAAGAGTTGCCGGCAGTTGGCGTTGCGATGCTGCTCGCATTCAAGCATTCCGTGGATACCCGGTCCTGCGGCCATTGACGAAAGCGGCGGCGCCGGGCCATGGTCCGCCCGGCCATGCCCTTCCGATTTGTTCACACCGCAGACCTCCATCTCGATTCGCCCTTGCGCAGCCTGGCACTCCGGAATGCGGAGCTTGCCGGGCTCGTTCGAAGCGCGACGCGCAATGCGCTCGTCCGCATCGTCGATCTCTGCATTGCCGAAAGCGTCGATGCGCTTTTGATCGCCGGCGATCTCTATGACGGCAGCCAGACTTCAATGAACACGGCGCTCTTCCTGGCGGGCGAGCTTCGGCGCCTCGACGAGGCCGGCATCCGGACGTTCATCATTCGCGGCAATCACGATTCCCAGTCGCAGGTGACGCGCGAGCTCACCCTGCCGCCTTCGGTGCATGTATTTGCCGGCAAGAGCAGGACGGTTCATGTCAAGACGCTTGCGAACGGCCGCACGGTGCACGTCCACGGCGTGAGCTTTGCCGACCCCCACGCTCCGGAAAGCCTGCTGCCCCAGTTTCATCCGCCGGTCGCCGGCGGCATCAATATCGGCATGCTGCATACCAGCCTCTCCGGATCGGTGGCCCACGACCCCTACGCGCCCTGCAGCGTCGCCGAGCTTCAGCGGCACGGTTTCGATTATTGGGCCCTCGGCCATGTCCACCAGCGGCAGGTGCACTGCGAGAAGCCCTTCATCGTCATGCCCGGCATGCCGCAGGGCCGAGACATCAACGAAGCGGGGACGAAGGGCGTCACGGTCGTGACGATCGACGATGAAGGGCTGGTTGCGCTGGATGAACGGCCGACCGGCACCGCCGCGTTCGAGCGACACGAGATCGACGTGAGCGGGATTGCGGACTGGCGCGACATGCTGGATGCGGTGACCAGTGAATTGATCCTCCTTCGAAAGAACGTGGCGGCGGACAATCTGATCCTGCGCTTGACGCTGACGGGCGCGACGCCGCTTGCCTGGCGCCTCAGGCGCGACGCGGATCTCCTGGAGGCGGAGATCGTCAACATCGCGGCCGGGATCGGCGGATGCTGGATCGAGAACACGGAAATGAGCTGCCAGGCAACCGGCAATGCGGAGCAAAATGCGGCCGATCCGGTCGGCGAACTGGCGGCACTCGTCGAAAACGACGTTCTGCCCTCCTTCGGCTTTCGCGCCGAACTGAGCGGCGTTGCCAAGGAGCTCCTGCAGCAATTGCCGCCTGAACTCAGGCAAGTGCTGGCGGGCGACGAAGAGGCGCTGGAGCGGCTGGCGCTGGAGGCAGCGCTTGCGGGGAGTGCGGATGTGCTGGCGCATCTTCACGGCCGTGCCGGCGCCGGAGGCACCGACTGATGCGGCTTCAGCGACTGGAGCTCGTCCGCTACGGCAAATTCACGGAGCGGCATCTCGATTTCGGCGAGGCGAAGCTGGGCGAGCCGGATTTTCACCTTATCTACGGCCCGAACGAAGCTGGCAAGTCGACCCTCTTCTCCGGCTTCCTCGATCTCATCTTCGGCATAGAACGTTCGAGCCCCTACGGCTTCCTGCATCCCTATCAGACGATGCGGATCGGCGGCATCGTCGCGGCCGGTAACCGCCTGCATCACGCCTACCGCATCAAGCGCAATGCCAACAGCCTGATCGGCCCGGACGAGCAGCCGCTGCCCGACGGCCTGTTTTCCACAGCCCTCGGCTCCATCGACCGGGCAACCTACAGCACGATGTTCTCGCTCGACGACGACAGCATCGAAGAGGGCGGGGAAGCCATACTGAAGAGCGAGGGCGAACTCGGGTCCCTTCTGTTTTCCGCGAGTTCCGGTCTGCCGGACAGCACCGCCGTGCTTGCCGGGCTTCGAGCCGAAGCGGATTCCTTCTTCCGCCCGCAGGCGCGCAAGCACCAGCTTGCCGAACTGAAGGCTGAGCTCGATGCGCTGAAGGCGGAGCGGAACGAGATCGACGTGAATGCACGCGAATATGCAGCACTCCGCAAGGCCCTGGCGAGCATGCGCGCACGCCACGAGGCGGCGGCGAGGCTGCGCAACGAGTTGCGCGCCGACCGGGACAGGATGCGCGGTCAGCGCGACGCCCTGCCGCTTCTCGCGCGGCTTCGCGGCGCAAGGCAGGAGCTTGCCGGGCGGGACTCGTTGCCGGTGCCGCCGGCGGAGTGGCAGGAGGAGTTGCCGGTTCTTCGCCGGCGCGATGCGGAAATCTCCGCGGCGCTCCGGCAGGTGCACGAGGAACTCACCCGGCGGCGCGAAGAGCTTGCCGGGCTGCCTCGGGACGAGCAGGCGCTCGCGATCGCGGAACGGTTCGGGGCTCTGCGTGAAACCGCCCTCGAAGCCCGCTATCTGACGGCCGACCGCGACATGCCGGCGCGTCTGGAGGAACTTGCGAAGACGGCCGCCGAGATCGATGCCTGCCTCGTCCGCCTCGGCGAGGCGGGCAATCCCGATCTCGCCTCGCTCCTGCTGCCGGCGGCGCGCGCCGTCCGCCTGCAGGATCTGGTGCGCCGGCATGCAAGCCTTTCGGAGAGGCTGGCATCGGCGCGGGAGGAGACGGAAACCGCCGAAGGGAACCACGGCGACGCCGAGCGCGAAGTCGCCCGGCTGAAGGAGGGGGCGGCCGACCCGGCGTTCCTCGCCGAACGCGTGCATCTCCTCCGGCAGAGCGATTGCCTGTTGCGCCAGCAGTCGTCGGCAAGAGAGATCGACCGGCTCGAGGCGGCGATTTGCGACAGACTGGATGAATTGCGGCCCTTCGCCGGTACGATCGACGATCTGGCCGCGCTTCCCGCTCCGGCACCGGCCGTCGTGGAAGCGTGGCGGGCCGAGGACCACGCCGAGGCGGAGCGGCGCTTGCGCCTCGCCGACAGGATCGCCGATGAAAGCGAGCGCCAGGCCGGAGACGAGGCGCGCCTTGCCGCCATTGCGGCCAATGGCGGCGTCGTGGATGACGCGGCCGTTTGCGAACTGAGGCGGCGCCGCGATACTGCCTGGCAGAGACATCGTGCCGATCTCGGCGAGCAGACGGCGATCGCATTCGAGACCGCACTGAACGAGCATGATGCAATCACGGCGCTTCGGCTTGCCCAGGCGGAGCGCGTGGCCGAGATACGCAGCCTGACGCTTGCCGTCACCGAGCGGCGCGCCCGCCTACAGTCGCTGGACGCGCAAAGGAAAGCCGCGGAGGAGCAGCGGCAGAGGCTGAGCGCCGAGATCGGCACCGCCGCACGCGCCTGTGGCTTGCCTTGCATAACGGGGCTGCCGCAATTGGAGGCCTGGCTTGCGGCCCGCGCATCCGCGCTCGAATTGCGCGGCGAACTGCGCACCGCGCTGAAGGAGCGCGACCGGGCGGTCGCCGAAGAGAAGGCGGCGGTCTGCAGCCTTCGGGCGGAGCTGGCGCGGCTCGGGATCACCGATTCGCTGCCGGAGCGGCTCGACGCCTTGCTCGCGGTGGCGGAACTTGTCTCCTCCCGCGTCGAGGCCGCATCCGCGGCCTACCGGAATGCCGTGGCGCAGTTCCAACGTGCCTCGGAGGCGCTCGAAAAGCGGCGGGCCGTCTTTGCGGCCGCGGAGGCTGCGATGGCGTCCTGGTGCGGGGAATGGGATGAGGCGCTCGCCGGCACATGGCTTTCCCGGCAGGTGGAGCGGCCGCAGCCGCAGGAAATCGGCCCCGTGCTCGCCGTGCTTCAGGACCTCGACAAGCTGATGCAGAAGAAGGCGGAGCTCGACCATCGCGTGGCGGGCATGCGCAGGGATCAGGCGGCCTTCACTGAAAGCGTCGTGGGCCTGGCCGCGGTACTGGGCGAAGCACAGGCCGGCGATGTTCTCACGCTCTTTTCCGCGGTGCGCGATCGCGTTGGCGCCGCACTTCAGAAGGAGGAGCGCCGCCTGGCGCTTCAGGGCAATATCGAGCGCATGGAGGAGAGCCTCGACTCGCTGCGCGCCGAGGAGCGGCTCCACGCCGCCAACAGGCAGAGGGTCCTCGACTTCTTCGACTGCGGGACTCTCGACGAAGCGGCCGCCTGCCTGGAAGCCGCCCGCGAAGAGCAGCGGCTGCGGCAGAGATGCTGGGAAATGGAAAGCGATCTGGCCGCGCGGCTCGGCGTCGCGACCGCCGCCGAGGCCGAAGCGCTTCTCGCCGAACTCGACGACCGGGAGCTCGGCCTGGAACTCGCGCGGCTCGAGGAGGCGATCGACGCGGCCGACCGGGATGTCAGCGAGCTGCACGCCGATGTCAGGACCCGGGAGAGGGCGCTTGCCGCCGTCGAGGGCGGCGACCGGGTGGCGGAGCTCGAACAGCGGCGCCGCACGCTGCTTCTCGACATCGAGAGCAAGGCGATCGGCTATCTCCGGCTGCGCGCGGGCGTGATCGCCGCCGAACAGGCGCTCAGGCTGTTTCGCGAGCGCCACCGCAGCGCCATGATGCAGCGCGCCTCGCGAACCTTCATGCATATCAGCGGTGGCGAATATTCCGGTCTCTCGACGCAAGCCGACAAGGGCCAGGAATTCCTCATCGCCAATACCGCCGCCGGCGGATCGAAGCTCGCCCGCGATCTTTCCAAGGGCACGCGCTTCCAGCTCTATCTCGCGCTCAGGATCGCCGGCTACCACGAGGTCGCGGCGACGCGGGAGACGCTGCCCTTCATTGCCGACGACATCATGGAAACCTTCGACGACGGCCGCGCCGGCCGCGCCTTCGAGCTGATGGCGGAAATGGCCGATGTCGGGCAGGTGATCTATCTGACCCACCACGAGCATCTTTGCGACATTGCGCGGAGCGCCTGCCCGGGCGTGACGATCCACCGGTTGTAGCCGCTTGCCGGAAGGAGGTAAGCTGCATGCGCCTTGGCCCTGCAACACCCGTCGGCTGGCCCGGCGAAGTCCCTCAAAGGAGGCTCCAATGGAAATCTTCGAATGCGGATCGAGACCCTCGGCGCGCGGCCCGGACGAATATTTCACCGGCTCCGTGCGCGTGGACCCAGCCTTCGAGGCGCCGTCACCCGCACGGGTACGCGGCGCGACCGTGACCTTCGAGCCCGGCGCACGCACCGCCTGGCACACGCACCCGCTCGGCCAGACCCTGATCGTCACCGCAGGCCGTGGCCTGGCGCAGAGCTGGGGCGGGGAACTGCGCGAGATCCGCGCCGGCGACGTCGTCTGGTTCCCGCCGGGAGAAAAGCACTGGCATGGCGCCGCGTCCGATACCGGCATGACGCATATCGCGATTCAGGAAGCGCTCGACGGCAAGGTGGTGGACTGGCTCGAGCATGTGACGGAGGAGCAGTATCGGGGCGGGTAGGGGTCGTGCGTGACGATGTCGAAGGCCCCCGGGCTTATCCACGCTTATGACGGGAGGGGCAACGGAGCTGCTGCGCCGGGTGTTTTCGATTCGTGGCAGCCCCTCATCCCGCTGCCGCGACCTTCTCCCCGTATGACGGGGAGAAGGGGCAAGCCTCGGGCCCGCCGCTCCCCCGTAAGCGGCTGAGGGCAGAGCCACGCCGCGAGTCCCCTTCGCCCCGCTTGCGGGGAGAAGGTGGCCGGCAGGCCGGATGAGGGGCGGGTAGCGGATTATTCGGTCCTACGTAACGATGTCGAAGGTCCCCGAGCTTATCCACGCTTATGGCGGGAGGGATAACGGAGCTGCTGCGCCGGGTGTTTTCGATTCGTGGCAGCCCCTCATCCCGCTGCCGCGACCTTCTCCCCGTATGACGGGGAGAAGGGGCAAGCCTCGGGCCCGCCGCTCCCCCGTGAGCGGCTGAGGGCAGAGCCACGCCGCGAGTCCCCTTCGCCCCGCTTGCGGGGAGAAGGTGGCCGGCAGGCCGGATGAGGGGCGACGAAACCAGCCCTATCCGTTGCCTCCCGGCAGGTCACCGCTCGCCCATCGCCTGCGAGTTTTTCAGCCCAAGGACTTGGGCTGGCTGGATTCCTGTGACAAGCACAGGAATGAGGGAGTGGGGGTTGCGGGGCTACATCAACGTTCGCCTGGGGATACGCGCGCAGTCTCCTGACCTTCCGTACGGCCTACGGGAGGTGCTCTGAGGGACGGCACTCTCTCCTCCTCATCCCTGTGCTCGTCACAGGGATCCAGCAGCGCCGCGTCTGCGGCGCGGAAAAGCCTGTTCGCCCAAGGAATTGGCCTTGCTGGCTTCCTGTGGCAGGCACAGGAATGACGGTCGGAGGGCGTGCGCTACGCAGACAGCGCGGCGTCCGGCATCGCTGCGGCTTCAAAAAGAGACGACTCGCGGGAGCCGTCTGCGCAAACATTGCCTGTCATATGGAAAAATGGTGGGCGATGAGAGACTCGAACTCCCGACATCCTCGGTGTAAACGAGGCGCTCTACCAACTGAGCTAATCGCCCTCTCGCGTTGCCGGACAAGTGTCCGCCGCGTCGGTGGGCGTGATCTATGCGTAACCGGCGAAAACCGCAAGAGCGTTCGAGCGATTTTTTCGAATTTTTTATCGCGGGCCGGGGCGCCCGTTATGAAGCCTGTGGACAAATAGGGCGGCGACGAGAGGCAGTTATCGAGGCAGGCGGCGCATTGTTGGTCGCTCCGCTGGGCCCGCATATATATAAGGAGGGCGAGCCCCCGAGGGGGTGAACGGGTGCTCACCTTTGGAGTGTGCTTCCACAGGCGGCCAAATCCTTCCGAAAAGACATGCTGTGGACCAAAAAACGTTCCGTCACGGATTTGTTTTCAATCGCGCTTGACACCCCAAAGCGAACCGCTTAGTTAGCCGCTCATCGAACGGCAAGGCCGCTTCGGGCAGGGGCGCGCGAGCGCGTCTGGAACGTCAAGAGATGCGGGTGTAGCTCAGTCGGTTAGAGTGCCGGCCTGTCACGCCGGAGGTCGCGGGTTCGAGCCCCGTCACTCGCGCCACTCTTGAAAGACTGCGGCATTCTCAAAAAGTGCCGATGATGAGATAATGGCCAGCGATGGCCATAATGCGCGGGTGTAGCTCAGTCGGTTAGAGTGCCGGCCTGTCACGCCGGAGGTCGCGGGTTCGAGCCCCGTCACTCGCGCCATTCTCTTCTCGAGTGGCCGTCTCCCTTTTTCGGTACTTCCTTTTTTTGCATTGCGGCAAAGTGTCTCGCCGCGGAATTCCTGGCGCCGGGAGGCGGTTTCCCGCGATTGCGCGCATTGCCCCGCATCCCGCGGTGGGCGCATGTCCGCTATGCGCCGCGAACCGGTTTAAATGCCCCTTCGAGGCTTGCGCCCGGGCGCCGGCTGCGCTAACCACTCTGGCGTTGCAACATGCTTTTCGGCCTGCGGCATTCTTCGTTGAAGCGCTTTCATGGCGCCCTCCGCAGGCAGGGACGGATAAAATGACAGAACTTCTCGGTTCCTACGTACCGATCGCGATTTTCATTGGGATCGCGCTGGTGATCGGCCTCGCACTTCTGGTCGCTCCTTTCGCCGTCGCCTTCAAGGCGCCTGATTCGGAAAAACTGTCGGCTTACGAGTGCGGCTTCAATGCGTTCGACGACGCCCGCATGAAGTTCGACGTCCGCTTCTATCTCGTGTCGATCCTTTTCATCATCTTCGATCTCGAAGTCGCCTTCCTCTTCCCATGGGCGGTTTCGTTCAAGGAGATGGGCTGGTTCGGCTTCTGGTCGATGATGGTCTTCCTTCTGGTCCTGACGGTCGGCTTTATCTATGAATGGAAGAAGGGAGCGCTGGAATGGAATTAGCATCCGGCACCACGCTCGTTGCGCCGCAGCCCAAGGGGATCCTCGATCCCGCGACCGGCAAGCCGATCGGCAGCAATGACGCTTTCTTCGGCGAGATCAACAACGAGCTCGCCGACAAGGGCTTTCTCGTCACCTCGACCGACGAGCTGATCAACTGGGCCCGAACCGGTTCGCTGATGTGGATGACTTTCGGTCTCGCCTGCTGCGCGGTCGAAATGATGCAGATGTCGATGCCGCGTTACGATGCCGAACGCTTCGGTTTTGCGCCGCGCGCCTCGCCGCGTCAGTCCGACGTCATGATCGTCGCCGGCACGCTCACCAACAAGATGGCGCCCGCGCTGCGCAAGGTCTACGACCAGATGCCCGAGCCGCGTTACGTGATCTCGATGGGCTCCTGCGCCAATGGCGGCGGCTACTACCACTATTCCTATTCGGTTGTGCGCGGCTGCGACCGCGTCGTGCCCGTCGACATCTATGTGCCTGGCTGTCCTCCCACGGCAGAAGCGCTGCTTTACGGCGTGCTTCTGCTGCAGAAGAAGATCCGCCGGACCGGCACGATCGAGCGCTAAGGGCAGGGGAACTTAAGATGAGTGAAGCCCTGAACGAGCTTGCCTCCTATCTCCGCGAGGCGCGTGGCGCGCTGATCGCCGATGCGGAGGTCAAATACGGCGAACTGACGGTGACGGCGAAAGCCGAGAACCTCATCGCGCTCCTGACTTTCCTGCGCGACGACGTCCAGTGTGGTTTCGTCAGCTTCATCGATGTCTGCGGGGTCGATTATCCGCAGCGCCCGGACCGCTTCGATGTCGTCTATCATCTTCTCTCGCCGCGCCAGAACCAGCGCGTCCGCGTGAAGGTTGCGACCGGCGAGAACGAGCCCGTCCCGTCGGCGACGTCAGTTTTCCCCGGCGCCGACTGGTTCGAGCGCGAAGCCTACGACATGTATGGCATCCTCTTCACCGGTCACCCGGATCTGAGGCGCATCCTGACGGACTACGGCTTCGAAGGCTATCCGCTGCGCAAGGACTTCCCGCTGACCGGTTTCGTCGAGGTGCGTTACGACAACGAAGCCAAGCGCGTCGTCTACGAACCCGTCGAGCTGAAGCAGGAATTCCGCAATTTCGACTTTCTTTCGCCCTGGGAAGGCACGGAATACGTGCTGCCCGGCGACGAAAAGGCGAGACCACGCTGAATTAAGTCGGCCCGCGGCAGTCCGCGAAGGACGCCATCCGGCCTGGAGCAATCGGTATGACCGAACATAACGTCCGCAACTTCAACATCAACTTCGGCCCGCAGCATCCGGCGGCGCACGGCGTTCTGCGTCTGGTGCTGGAGCTTGACGGCGAGATCGTCGAGCGCGTCGATCCGCATATCGGCCTCCTGCATCGCGGCACGGAGAAGCTGATCGAGGCCAAGACCTATCTGCAGGCGATACCCTATTTCGACCGGCTCGACTATGTCGCGCCGATGAACCAGGAGCACGCCTTCGCGCTTGCGGTCGAGAGATTGACCGGTACGCAAGTGCCGATCCGCGGTCAGCTGATCCGCGTTCTCTATTCCGAGATCGGCCGTATCCTGTCGCATCTCCTCAACGTGACGACTCAGGCCATGGACGTCGGCGCGCTCACGCCGCCGCTCTGGGGCTTCGAGGAGCGCGAGAAGCTGATGGTCTTTTACGAGCGGGCCTGCGGCGCGCGCATGCACGCGGCCTATTTCCGTCCGGGCGGCGTACATCAGGACCTGCCGCACCAACTGGTCGAAGACATCGGCAACTGGATCGACCCGTTCCTGAAGACCGTCGACGATATCGACGAGCTTCTGACCGGCAACCGCATCTTCAAGCAGCGCAACGTCGATATCGGCGTCGTCAGCCTCGAAGACGCCTGGGCCTGGGGCTTCTCGGGCGTGATGGTGCGCGGCTCGGGTGCGGCCTGGGACCTGCGCCGTTCGCAGCCCTATGAATGCTATTCCGACCTGGAGTTCGACATTCCGATCGGCAAGAACGGCGACTGCTTCGACCGCTATCTCATCCGCATGATCGAAATGCGCCAGTCGGCGCGTATCATGCGCCAGTGCGTCGATCGCCTGCTCGGCGATGCCAAGATCGGGCCGGTCTCCTCGCTCGACGGCAAGATCGTGCCGCCGAAGCGCGGCGAGATGAAGCGGTCGATGGAGGCGCTGATCCATCACTTCAAGCTCTATACCGAGGGCTATCACGTGCCCGCCGGCGAGGTCTACGCCGCGGTCGAGGCGCCCAAGGGCGAGTTCGGCGTCTATCTGGTCTCCGACGGCACCAACAAGCCGTATCGCTGCAAGATCCGCGCTCCGGGTTACGCGCATCTTCAGGCGATGGACTTCCTCTGTCGCGGACACCAGCTTGCCGATGTTTCGGCCGTGCTGGGCTCCCTCGATATCGTTTTCGGCGAGGTGGATCGCTGATGCGTCTGGTGCCGCTCGTCGCTGTCGGACTTCTTGCGCTCGCCTCCGGGGCTTCGGCCCAGGAAGACGTCGGCAGCGAGTCGTCCGCTGCGCTCAGGGGCGGCAGCATGTCGGCGCTCCTGTCGAGGGGCTACGAGATCAAGGCAGCCGTCAACAACGGCGCGCGCTACATCGTGTTTTTGCAGAAAGACCAGTCAGCCTATGCCTGCGAATTTGTCTCGCTGACGAAATCGCGGTGCGGTTCGATTAACTGATAAGGTGTCCACTAGAATGTCCGTTCGTCGACTAGCCGAAGACACAGTCCAGCCAGCGGCCTTCGCGTTCAGCAAGGAAAATGCTGCCTGGGCCGAGGCAACGATCAAGAAATATCCCGAAGGCCGCGAGCAGTCGGCGGTCATTCCCCTGCTGATGCGCGCTCAGGAGCAGGATGGCTGGGTGACGAGGGCGGCGATCGAGTCGGTCGCCGACATGCTCGGCATGGCCTATATCCGCGTCCTCGAAGTCGCTACCTTCTATACGCAATTCCAGCTGCAGCCGGTCGGAACGCGTGCCCATGTCCAGGTCTGCGGCACCACGCCCTGCATGCTGCGCGGCGCCGAAGACCTGATCAAGATCTGCAAGAAGAAGATCGCCAGCGAACCGTTCACCCTCAATGAGGGCGGCACGCTTTCCTGGGAAGAGGTCGAATGTCAGGGCGCCTGCGTCAACGCGCCGATGGTCATGATCTTCAAGGACACGTTCGAGGATCTGACGCCGGAGCGGCTCGAGGAGATCATCGACCGCTTCGAGGCCGGCAAAGGGTCGGAAGTCGTTCCGGGCCCGCAGATCGACCGCGTCTATTCCGCGCCGATCGGCGGCCTGACGACGTTGCAGGCGCCGGAGCCGGTCGAAGAGAAGAAATCGGTCCGCGCGAGCAAGGCGAAGGACGAACAGGCGGTGAGCGTGCCTCCGTCGAATGCGGCAAAGCCGTCGACCGCGACGGACGTCACCAACCCGACCTTGAAGACGCCGGCCACCGCCAGGAAGGCGGCGGCGAAGAACGTCAAGATCGAGGGCGAAACGGTCGATAAGTCGAAGCCCGCGAAGAAGCCGCGGTGAAGAGGTGATACCCCATGCTTAGAGATGAAGATCGCATCTTTACCAACATCTACGGCCTCAAGGACAAGTCGCTGAGGGGCGCGATGGCGCGCGGCCATTGGGACGGCACGAAGCAGTTCCTCGAAAAGGGCCGCGACTGGATCATCAACGAGGTGAAGGCCTCCGGCCTCCGCGGCCGCGGCGGCGCCGGCTTCCCGACCGGTCTCAAATGGTCCTTCATGCCGAAGGAAAGCGATGGGCGCCCGCATTATCTCGTCGTCAATGCCGACGAGTCCGAACCCGGGACCTGCAAGGACCGCGACATCATGCGCCACGATCCGCACACGCTGATCGAAGGCTGCGTGATTGCGAGCTTCGCCATGGGTGCGCATGCCGCCTATATCTACGTCCGCGGCGAGTTCATCCGCGAGCGCGAAGCGCTGCAGGCGGCGATCGACGAATGCTATGAATACGGCCTGCTCGGCAAGAACAACAAGCTCGGCTACGACATCGACATTTACGTGCATCACGGTGCCGGCGCCTATATTTGCGGCGAGGAGACGGCGCTGCTCGAAAGCCTCGAAGGCAAGAAAGGCCAGCCGCGCCTGAAGCCGCCTTTCCCGGCGAATATGGGCCTTTATGGCTGCCCGACGACGGTCAACAATGTCGAGTCGATTGCGGTGACGCCGACCATCCTGCGCCGCGGCGCCGGCTGGTACACGAGCTTCGGCCGCCCCAACAACCACGGCACCAAGCTCTATTCGGTTTCCGGCCACGTCAATCGCCCATGCACGGTCGAGGACGCGATGTCGATCCCGTTCCATGAGCTGATCGAGAAGCACTGCGGCGGCATTCGCGGCGGCTGGGACAATCTGCTGGCGGTCATCCCCGGCGGCTCTTCGGTCCCCTGCGTGCCCGGCGCGCAGATGAAGGACGCGATCATGGATTATGACGGCCTGCGCGAGCTCGGCTCGGGCCTCGGCACGGCTGCCGTCATCGTCATGGACAAGTCGACCGACATCATCAAGGCGATCTGGCGGCTGTCGGCCTTCTACAAGCACGAGAGCTGCGGCCAGTGCACGCCCTGCCGCGAAGGCACCGGCTGGATGATGCGCGTCATGGAGCGCATGGTGCAAGGCCGCGCCCAGAAGCGCGAGATCGACATGCTCTTCGACGTGACGAAGCAGGTCGAGGGCCACACGATCTGCGCGCTCGGCGATGCGGCGGCATGGCCGATCCAGGGCCTTATCAAGCATTTCCGTCCGGAAATGGAGAAGCGGATCGACGAATACACGCGCAATGCGACCTCGCATGGCGCCGTGCTGGAGGCGGCGGAGTAAGAAACCATGGCTGGGGCACGCAAGGACGGACAGGAGAGGACAGCCGCGAGCGCGGCCGGTCCATTCGCATGGCCTCAGGGCGCCGACCCGGCCGATCCGTTCGGCATGGGCGAATGGATGAAGAACCTGTCGAACGCCGGCTTGCCGAGCGTCGGATTGCATCCGTTGATGGCGCATCCGGCGGCGGCCGTTGCAGCGGCGACGGCTCTCGGCTTCGGTCTGTCCAGTCACATCGCCGGCATGATGTTCGGCGCGATGCAGGGGGCGGCCAGCACGCTGCAGAAAAGCGTTGCCGCGCCCGATCAGGCGGAGGTCTCCAAGCCTGCTCCGGTCGCAAGACCGCAAAAGGCGGCGCAGGCGCGGAAAGCTCCGGTCTCCGCGGGCGAGACGCGCAAATCGCGCAGGCCCGTCAAGCAGGCTGCGGCACCGGCGGAAAGCCTCGCAAACGACGACCTGAAGCGTATCTCCGGCATCGGCCCCAAGCTCGAGCAGGTGCTGAACGGCAGAGGCATTTTCCGCTTCGCCGACATCGCCGCCCTGAGCAGGGCCGACGTGGAGCGACTGGATAGCGAACTCGGCCTTGCCGGCCGCGTGGTCCGCGACGATTGGATCGGGCAGGCAAAGGCGCTGACGGGAGCGCGAGAGAAATAACGTGACGACCCGTGCGGTCGTCACGGCAAGCGGCGAGACCGTGAAGGAATTGTCCGTCGCCTACTGCATATTTCCTTTAATCGCAGCCGGTTAAAGGAAACATGCAGCAAACCAAAGTGCCGCAGCGACCCTTGCGCGCCTGACAAGACGCGCGGCGCTGTAGAAGAGCAGACGGACTGAAGACAGGATTGAGTACGAAGATGGCAAAGCTGAAAGTCGACGGAAAAGAGATCGAGGTCCCGGATCATTTCACGCTGCTTCAGGCATGCGAGGAGGCCGGCGCCGAGGTCCCGCGCTTCTGTTTCCATGAGCGGCTTTCGGTTGCCGGCAACTGCCGCATGTGTCTGATAGAGGTCAAGGGCGGACCCCCGAAGCCGGCGGCTTCCTGCGCCATGGGCGTGCGCGACCTTCGTCCCGGTCCGAACGGCGAGGTGCCGGAAGTCTTCACGACCACGCCGATGGTCAAGAAGGCGCGCGAAGGCGTCATGGAGTTCCTGCTCATCAACCACCCGCTCGACTGCCCGATCTGCGACCAGGGCGGCGAGTGCGACCTGCAGGACCAGGCGATGGCCTTCGGCATCGACAGCTCGCGCTATCAGGAAAACAAGCGCGCGGTCGAGGACAAATATATCGGTCCGCTCGTCAAGACGGTGATGAACCGCTGCATTCACTGCACGCGCTGTGTCCGGTTCACGACGGAAGTCGCCGGCATCGCCGAACTCGGCCTGATCGGCCGCGGCGAGGATGCCGAGATCACCACCTATCTCGAACAGGCGATGACCTCAGAACTGCAGGGCAACGTCGTCGACCTGTGCCCGGTCGGCGCGCTGACCTCCAAGCCCTTCTCCTTCACCGCGCGCCCGTGGGAGCTCGGCAAGACCGAATCGATCGATGTCATGGACGCGGTCGGCTCGGCCATCCGCGTCGATACGCGCGGCCGCGAAGTCATGCGGATCATGCCGCGCGTCAACGAGGAGATCAACGAAGAGTGGATCTCCGACAAGACGCGCTTCATATGGGACGGGCTGAAGACGCAGCGCCTGGACCGCCCTTATGTCAAGAAGGATGGACGCCTGCAGCCGGCAAGCTGGGGCGAAGCCTTCCAGGCGATCAAGACCGCCGTTGCCGGCACGTCCGGCGACAGGATCGGCGCGATCGCCGGCGATCTCGCCTCGGTCGAGGAAATGTATGCGCTGAAGGAGCTCGTCTCCTCGCTCGGCTCCGGGAACCTCGACTGCCGGCAGGACGGCGCAGCGCTCGATCCGTCGTTCGGCCGTTCGAGCTACATCTTCAACCCGACGATCCAGGGTATCGAAAGCGCCGATGCGCTGCTTATCATCGGCTCGAATCCGCGCTTCGAAGCGTCGGTCCTCAATGCCCGCATCCGCAAGCGCTACCGCATGGCCAACTTCCCCATCGGTGTGATCGGCGAGGCGGGTGAGCTGCGTTACGAATACGAATATCTGGGTGCGGGTACCGACACGCTCGCCGAACTCGTTTCCGGCAAGGGGACGTTCTTCGCGACGTTGGAAAAGGCCGCGCGTCCGCTGATCATCGTCGGCCAGGGGGCCCTGGCAGGGGAGGGCGGTGCGGCCGTTCTCGCCAATGCGGCGAAGCTCGCCGTTGCCGTTGGCGCGGTGAACGCCGAGTGGAACGGATTTGCCGTGCTTCACAGCGCGGCCGCCCGCGTCGGCGGTCTCGATCTCGGCTTCGTTCCCGGTCAGGGCGGCAAGTCGGCGGGCGAAATGGTCGGCGCCATGGATGTCCTTTTCCTGCTGGGTGCCGACGAAATCGATCTCTCGGCCAGGAAGGCCGGCTTCACCGTTTATATCGGCTCGCACGGCGACAACGGCGCGCATGCGGCGGATGTCATTCTTCCCGCCGCGACCTACACGGAAAAGTCCGGCACCTGGGTCAATACCGAGGGACGCGTCCAGATGGGCAACCGGGCCGCTTTCGCGCCGGGTGAAGCCCGCGAGGACTGGGCGATCATCCGTGCGCTTTCCGACGTGCTCGGCAGGAAGCTGCCTTTCGATTCGCTCGGCGAATTGCGCGCGAAGCTCTATGCGGCCCATCCGCATTTCGCCGCAGTCGACGAGATCGCCGCCGGCAGCAGCGACGAAATTGCCGCACTTGCGCAAAAAGCCGGTGCGATGGCGAAATCCGTGTTTGCGTCTCCGGTCAAAGACTTCTATTTGACGAACCCGATAGCGCGCGCATCCGCCGTCATGGCCGAATGCTCGGCCTTGGCGCGCAACAATTTCAAAGCTGCCGCGGAATGAGCGCGAGGGAATAGAGCATCATGGACGCTTTCTTTTCGACCTATGTCTGGCCCACGGCCATCATGATCGGCCAGTCGCTCCTGCTTCTGGTCGCGCTGCTGCTTTTCATCGCCTATGTCCTGCTCGCCGACCGGAAGATCTGGGCGGCCGTGCAGCTTCGCCGCGGCCCTAACGTCGTCGGCCCCTTTGGGCTGTTCCAGTCCTTCGCCGACCTTTTGAAATTCGTCTTCAAGGAGCCGGTCATCCCGGCCGGCGCCAACAAGACGATCTTTCTGCTCGCGCCGCTCGTTTCCGTGACGCTGGCGCTCGCCGCCTGGGCGGTCATTCCGCTCAATGCGAACTGGGTGATCGCGAACATCAATGTCGGCATCCTCTTCGTCTTCGCCATATCTTCTCTCGAGGTTTATGGCATCATCATGGGCGGCTGGGCGTCCAACTCGAAATATCCTTTCCTCGGCGCATTGCGCTCCGCGGCGCAGATGGTGTCCTACGAGGTCTCGATCGGCTTCGTCATCGTCACTGTGCTGCTCTGCGTCGGCTCGCTCAACCTGACGGACATCGTAAACGCGCAGAACGACGGTCTCGGCACCATGCTCGGCCTGCCTGCCTCGTTCCTCGACTGGCACTGGCTGTCGCTCTTCCCGATGTTCATCATCTTCTTCATCTCGGCGCTCGCCGAGACGAACCGTCCGCCCTTCGATCTTCCGGAAGCCGAATCGGAACTCGTCGCCGGCTTCATGGTCGAATACGGCTCGACCCCGTACATGATGTTCATGCTCGGTGAATACGCGGCGATCTGCCTGATGTGCGCGCTGACGACGATCCTGTTCCTCGGCGGCTGGCTGCCTCCGGTCGATATCTGGCTCCTGAACTGGGTCCCGGGCATCATCTGGTTCGTGCTGAAGGCGTCGCTGGTGTTCTTCATGTTCGCCATGGTGAAAGCCTTCGTCCCGCGCTACCGCTACGACCAGCTGATGCGCCTCGGCTGGAAGGTCTTCCTGCCGCTTTCGCTGGCGATGGTCGTCATCGTCGCATTCGTTCTGAAGCTGACGGGCTGGGCATGATGGCCGCTCAAGCTTCGCTGCATACCGCCGGTTTCTCCCAGACCGGCAAGTTTGGAGGTTAATGATGGCCGGTCTTTCGAACGCCGTCAGCTCGCTGTTCCTCAAGGAATTCGTCGGCGCATTCCTTCTGTCGATGCGCTATTTCTTCCGTCCGAAGGCGACCTTGAACTATCCCTTCGAGAAGGGGCCCGTCAGTCCGCGCTTCCGCGGCGAGCACGCGCTGCGCCGTTATCCCAACGGCGAAGAGCGTTGCATCGCCTGCAAGCTGTGCGAGGCGATCTGTCCTGCGCAGGCCATCACCATCGAGGCCGGGCCGCGCCGCAACGACGGCACGCGCCGCACGGTGCGTTACGACATCGATATGGTGAAGTGCATCTATTGCGGCTTCTGCCAGGAAGCCTGCCCGGTCGATGCGATCGTCGAGGGGCCGAACTTCGAGTTCTCCACCGAGACGCGCGAAGAGCTCTACTACGACAAGGAGAAGCTGCTCGCCAACGGTGACCGGTGGGAGCGGGAAATCGCGCGCAACATTGCGATGGACTCGCCCTACCGCTGAGGCCATTCGCGCAACGCAGCATCGCGCCGCTTGATCGAAGACGGTGCATGCAAAACGGGTTTGGGCATCGGCCGGACATGTGGTCCGGCTTTGCCTCATGGAGTGCGGGCCTGGGGGCCTTCACGCCAGCAAGACGAAAAAGGCACCGATCATGGGTCTGCAGGCTCTTTTTTTCTATCTCTTTGCCTTCATCGCCGTGGCGTCGGCATTCATGGTCATCGCGGCCAGGAATCCGGTCTATTCGGTTCTGTTCCTGATCCTGACCTTCTTCAACGCGGCCGGGCTCTTCCTGCTGACCGGTGCCGAGTTCCTGGCGATGATCCTGCTGGTGGTCTATGTCGGGGCCGTCGCGGTTCTCTTCCTCTTCGTGGTCATGATGCTCGATATCGACTTTACCGAGCTTCGCGCCGGCGTGCTCGAATATGCGCCGATCGGCGCGCTGATCGGGCTGATCCTTGCCGCCGAACTGATCGTCGTTGTCGGCGGCTCGGCCTTCTCACCTGAGATCGCCAAGGGCATCGCAATGCCGATACCGGCACCCAGCGAGCGCACCAACACCGCCGCGCTCGGCGATGTCCTCTATACCCATTACGTCTATTTCTTCCAGATCGCGGGGCTCGTGCTGCTCGTCGCCATGATAGGCGCCATCGTGCTGACCCTGCGTCACCGTCAGAACATCAAGCGTCAGAGCATTCCGCAACAGGTTGCCCGCACCCCCGAAACCGCCGTCGAGGTGGTTACGGTCAAGCCGGGGCAGGGCATCTAATCGGGACGCGAGGTCGAGGGACTACACTTATGGAAATCGGAATTTCCCACTATCTGACCGTCAGCGCCATTCTGTTCACGCTCGGCGTCTTCGGCATCTTCCTCAACCGGAAGAACGTCATCATCATCCTCATGTCGGTGGAGCTCATCCTGCTGGCCGTCAACATCAACATGGTGGCCTTCTCGGCCTTCCTGAACGACATCACCGGCCAGGTGTTCGCGCTGTTCATCCTGACCGTTGCGGCGGCCGAAGCCGCGATCGGACTTGCAATTCTCGTCGTCTTCTACCGCAACCGCGGCTCGATCGCCGTCGAAGACGTCAACATGATGAAGGGCTGACAGGGCTATGGATACCATCGTCAAGGCTATCGTTTTCCTGCCTCTGATCGGCTTCCTGATCGCCGGCCTTCTCGGCACGCAGATCGGCGCCAAGGCATCCGAATATGTGACCAGCGGCCTGATGCTCGTCACCGCCGCGCTCTCCTGGTTCGTCTTCTTCCACGTCGCTCTCGGCGAGGAGGAGATGATCAAGGTTTCGGTGCTGCGCTGGATCCAGTCCGGAAGCTTCGATGTCGAATGGGCTTTCCGCGTCGACACGCTGACGGCCGTCATGTTCGTCGTCGTCAACACGGTTTCCACCCTGGTGCACATCTATTCGATCGGATACATGCACCACGATCCGAACCGGCCGCGCTTCTTCGCCTATCTGTCGCTCTTCACCTTCGCGATGCTGATGCTCATCACGTCGGACAATCTGCTGCAGATGTTCTTCGGCTGGGAAGGCGTGGGTCTCGCGTCATACCTGCTGATCGGCTTCTGGTACAAGAAGCCGTCCGCCAATGCGGCGGCGATGAAGGCCTTCATCGTCAACCGCGTCGGCGACTTCGGCTTCTCGCTCGGCATCTTCTGCGTCTTCGTCCTCTTCGGCTCGATCAATTTCGAGACCATTTTCGCCGCCGCGCAGAACTATCTGCCGGCCGAGGGTGCTGCGGCGGGGGATGCGGTCATCAATCTCTTCGGAATGCAGCTCGACAAGGGGCATGCCCTGACGGCCACCTGCCTGCTGCTCTTCATGGGCGCGATGGGCAAGTCGGCGCAGTTCCTGCTGCACACCTGGCTGCCGGACGCCATGGAAGGCCCGACCCCGGTTTCGGCCCTTATCCATGCCGCAACCATGGTTACCGCGGGCGTCTTCCTCGTCGCCCGCATGTCGCCGCTCTTCGAGCTGTCGCCGGACGCCCTGACGGTCGTCACGCTCATCGGTGCGATCACCGCATTCTTTGCGGCGACGGTCGGTCTCGTCCAGAACGACATCAAGCGCGTCATCGCCTATTCGACCTGCTCGCAGCTCGGCTACATGTTCGTCGCGCTCGGCGTCGGCGCCTATGGCGCGGCGATCTTCCACCTCTTCACGCACGCTTTCTTCAAGGCGCTCCTGTTCCTGGGCGCGGGCTCGGTCATCCACGCCGTCGACGGCGAGCAGGACATGCGTTACATGGGCGGATTGCGCACGCATATTCCGGTCACCTACTGGATGATGTTCATCGGTACGATCGCGCTCACCGGCGTCGGCATTCCCGGTACGGTCATCGGCACGGCGGGCTTCTTCTCGAAGGATGCGATCATCGAATCCGCCTTCGCGTCGCATAGCGTCGTTTCCGGTCTGGCCTTCGTGCTGCTGGTCATCGCAGCGCTCTTCACCAGTTTCTACTCCTGGCGCCTGACCTTCATGACGTTCCACGGCAAGCCGCGCGCTTCCTCCGACGTCATGCATCACGTCCACGAGTCGCCGCAGGTCATGCTGGTGCCCCTCTACATCCTGGCCGCCGGCGCCCTTGTCGCGGGCTTCCTGTTCCACGACTATTTCTTCGGCCACCACTACGCCGAATTCTGGCAGGGCGCTCTGTTCACGTCGGCCGAAAACGAACTTCTCGAGGAGTATCACCACGTTCCGCTGTGGGTGAAATGGAGCCCGTTCGCGGCCATGGCGCTCGGTCTCTTCACGGCCTGGTACATGTACATCCGCTCGCCGGAGACGCCGAAATATCTCGCCGAGCAGCATCGCGGGCTTTACCAGTTCCTGCTCAACAAGTGGTATTTCGACGAACTCTACGATTTCCTGTTCGTCCGCAGCGCCAAGCGCCTCGGTACCTTCCTCTGGAAGGAGGGTGACGGACGGGTGATCGACGGGTACGGCCCGAACGGGATCGCTGCGCGCGTTCTCGACGTGACCGACCGGGTGGTCCGCCTGCAGACCGGATACCTTTACCACTACGCGTTCGCCATGCTGATCGGTATTGCAGCGCTCGTTACCTGGATGATGCTCGGGAGTTCCTTCTGATGACCGATTGGCCCGTACTTTCCGCGGTCACCTTCATGCCGCTCGTCGGCGTTCTGCTTCTCCTGCTCACAAGGGAAGACAGCGCCTACGGCCGCCGCAACATCCTGAACGTCTCGCTGCTGACGACGGTCTTCACGTTCCTCGTGTCGCTCTACATCTGGTACCAGTTCGACCCGTCGAACCCGGGCTTCCAGATGGTAGAGAAGCGGGAGTGGCTCGGCACCGGCATTTCCTACCATCTGGGCGTCGACGGCATTTCCATACTCTTCGTCCCGCTGACGGCATTCCTGATGCCGTTCTGCGTGCTGGCAAGCTGGGTCACGATCGAGAAGCGCCTGAAGGAGTACATGATCGCGTTTCTGATCCTGGAAACGCTGATGCTCGGTGTCTTCGCGTCTCTCGACATCATCCTTTTCTACGTCTTCTTCGAGGCGGGCCTCATCCCGATGTTCATCATCATCGGCGTCTGGGGCGGCAAGGAGCGCGTCTACGCGAGCTACAAGTTCTTCCTCTACACGCTGCTCGGTTCCGTTCTGATGCTGCTCGCCATGATGGCGATGTACTGGCAGGCGGGCACCACCGACATCACGCAATTGCTGGCCTATCAGTTCCCGCGTGAAATGCAGACCTGGCTCTGGCTTGCCTTCTTCGCTTCCTTCGCGGTGAAGATGCCCATGTGGCCGGTGCACACCTGGCTTCCCGATGCGCACGTGCAGGCGCCGACGGCAGGCTCGGTCATCCTGGCCGGCATCCTCCTGAAGCTCGGCGGCTACGGCTTCCTGCGCTTCTCCCTGCCGATGTTCCCGCTGGCGTCCGACTTCTTCGCGCCGTTCGTCTTCACGCTGTCGATCATTGCGATCATCTACACCTCGCTGGTGGCGATGATGCAGACCGACATCAAGAAGCTCATCGCCTATTCCTCGGTTGCGCATATGGGCTATGTGACGATGGGAACCTTCGCGGCGAATGTTCAGGGCGTCCAGGGTGCGATCTTCCAGATGCTGTCGCACGGCATCGTCTCGGGCGCGCTCTTCCTTTGCGTCGGCGTCGTCTATGACCGGCTGCATACGCGCGAGATCGCGGCCTATGGCGGCCTCGTCAACAACATGCCGAAATATGCCGTCGCCTTCATGGTCTTCACCATGGCCAATGTGGGCCTTCCGGGAACGTCGGGTTTCGTCGGCGAAGTGCTGACGCTGGTGGGCGCCTTCCGCGCCAACACCTGGGTCGCTCTGTTCGCGACGACCGGCGTCATTCTGTCGGCCGCCTACGCTCTCTGGCTCTACCGCCGGGTCATTTTCGGTGCGCTGGAAAAGGAAAGCTTGAAGGCGTTGCTCGATCTGTCGGCGCGCGAGAAGCTCATTCTCTATCCGCTGGTGATCCTGACCATCTTCTTCGGTGTCTATCCGGCACCGGTCTTCGACGCGACCGCGGCCTCCGTGGACTTGCTCGTCAACAACTACGCCGCCGCCCTGCAGGCAGCGCAAGACGTTGCGCTTTCGGTGCAATGATCAAGGGACGTGATGTGACATGACTGCTGAAACCCTTATCGCCAGCCTGCAACTTTCGATGCCCGAGCTGATCCTTGCGGTCGGCGCGATGGCACTCCTGATGATCGGCGTCTTCTCGGGCGAACGAGCCACACCGACGGTAACCGGCCTTGCGGTCGCGGTGCTCATCATCGCCGGGCTCTGGCTCGTGCTGAAGACGGGCGAGGGGGAGGCCTATGGCGGCGCCTTCCTGTCGGATCCTTTCGCCAAATTCATGAAGGTGCTGGCCCTGATCGGCTCGATCACCGTGATGGTGATGACCGTCGGCCACGCGCGTTCGGCTCAGATCGACCGGTTCGAGTTCCCCGTGCTTCTGGTTCTGGCCACCCTCGGCATGCTGCTGATGATCTCGGCCAACGATCTCATCTCGCTCTACCTGTCGTTGGAACTGCAGTCGCTCGCCCTTTACGTCGTGGCGGCAATCAACCGCGACAGCGTCCGCTCGACGGAAGCGGGCCTGAAATATTTCGTTCTCGGTGCGTTGTCTTCGGGGATGATGCTTTACGGCATGTCGCTCGTCTACGGCTTCACCGGGCATACCGGCTTCGACGAGATCGCGGCGGCGCTCACGGCCGAGGGCCGGTCGCTGGGCCTCGTCTTCGGTCTGGTGTTCATTCTTGCAGGCCTCGCCTTCAAGATCTCCGCCGTTCCCTTCCATATGTGGACGCCGGACGTCTATGAAGGCGCCCCGACGCCGGTGACGGCATTCTTCGCCGCCGGACCGAAGGTCGCGGCCATTTCGATCCTCGTTCGCATCGTCATCAATGCCTTCGAGCCGGTGGTCGCCGATTGGCAGCAGATCGTCGTCTTCATCTCGATCGCATCGATGCTGCTCGGCTCCTTCGCCGCGATCGGCCAGCGCAACATCAAGCGGCTGATGGCCTATTCCTCGATCGGTCACATGGGCTATGCGCTCGTCGGCCTCGCGGCCGGCTCCATGGCCGGCGTGCGCGGCGTGATCCTCTACATGCTGATCTACATGGTCATGACGCTGGGCACATTCGCCTGCATCCTCGCCATGCGCCGCAGGGAAGGCGAGCATGTCGAAGGCATCGACGATCTTGCCGGTCTTTCGCAGACCAACCCCTTCATGGCGACGGTGCTGACGATCCTCATGTTCTCGCTCGCCGGCATCCCGCCGCTGGCAGGTTTCTTCGCCAAGTACTTCGTCTTCGTCGCGGCAATCGAGGCGCAGCTCTATGGCTTGGCAATCATCGGCGTGCTCGCTTCCGTCGTCGGCGCCTACTACTATCTGCGGGTCATCAAGGTGATGTGGTTCGAGGAGCCGAGAGGCGAGTTTGCCCGGACGGCGGGCGAGCTTAGGCTGGTGTTCGGCCTGTCCGGCCTCTTCGTGCTCGGCTACGTGCTCATCGGCGGTCCGCTCGGAACCGCCGCCGAAGCCGCGGCGCGGACATTCTTTTGACCGGCGGACGAAGCGGCGGCCGGAGTTCGCCTGAAGATTTCCGGCACGTCGCGCTCGCCGAAACGGTCTCGACCAACAGCGAGTGCCTTCTGCGGGCGCGCGAGGGTGATCCGGGCAATCTCTGGATCACCGCGGTGCGCCAGACCGGAGGCAGGGGCAGGCGTGGCCGCGCCTGGTTCTCGGAGCCGGGGAACCTCTACGCATCCCTGCTGCTCATCGATCCGGCGCCGGTGGACAGGCTGCATGCGCTGCCGCTTGCGGCAGCGGTTGCGGTTCATCGGGCCATCCGCCGGGTGATGCCGCCGGGCGGAGCCGAGGCCGCGATCAAGTGGCCGAACGACATTCTTATCGACGGGCGGAAGACCTGCGGCATTCTTCTCGAAGGCGAGGTTCTGGCCGACGGGCGGCGGGCCCTGGTGATCGGCTGCGGCATCAATGTCGCCGTCATGCCTGAAGATGCACTTTACCCCGTCACATCGCTTCGGCGCGAGGGCGCGACAATCTCTCCCGAGGAGCTGTTCGCGCATCTTTTCGTAACCATGGCCGAGACGCTCGCCATTTGGGACCGTGGCGCCGGCGTCGCCGCAATCATCGATCAGTGGCGCGCCGCGGCCAAGGGCATCGGCGAGGCGATCACGGTCAACCTGCCGGACCGCTCGCTTTCCGGCCGCTTTGCAGGTATCGATCGGGACGGCCGGCTTCTACTCGACACGGGTTCCGGCCCGCCGCAAACCATTGCGGCGGGCGACGTATTTTTTGGATGATTAAAAAAAGCAAAGGCGCATCACGACATGGCGCAAGATGAAGAACTGGTGTTCTTGCCGCTCGGCGGCGTCGGCGAAATAGGCATGAATCTCGGCCTTTACGGCTATGGAAGGCCAGGTCACCGCCAATGGATCATGGTCGATTGCGGCGTGACCTTCCCCGGCCCGGAATTGCCCGGCGTAGATCTGGTTCTGCCCGATATCGCCTTTCTGGCCGAACAGCGCCGCAACCTGAAGGCGATCATCATCACGCATGCGCATGAGGACCATTACGGGGCTCTGAACGATCTGTGGCCGGGCCTGAACGTTCCCGTCTACGCCTCGCCCTTTACCGCGGGCATGCTGGAGGCCAAGCGCGCATTCGAAAAGTCCCGCAGTGAGATCCCGATCACGATCTTCAAGCAGGGCGACCGCATCAATGTCGGGCCTTTCAGCGTCGAAGCCGTGGGGGTCAATCATTCGATCCCCGAGCCGATGGCGCTCGTCATCCGCACGCAACTCGGCACCGTCGTGCACACGGGCGACTGGAAGATCGATCTCGAGCCTTCGCTGGGGCCCCTGACCGACGAGTCGCGGTTCCGCCATATCGGGGAGGAAGGCGTCCTCGCGCTCGTCTGCGATTCGACCAATGCCTTGCGCGAAGGCGTGTCGCCGTCCGAACGGCAAGTCTCCGAAAGTCTCGCCAAGATCATTGCCGATGCCGAGGGCCGCGTCGGGATCACCACCTTCTCCTCCAATGTCGGGCGCATCCGCTCTGTTGCGGAAGCGGCAGAGGCTGCGGGGCGGGAGGTGCTTCTACTCGGCAGTTCGATGAAGCGCGTCGTCGACGTTGCGCGCGATGTCGGGCTCATGGAAGGCGTGAAGCCGTT
The DNA here is from genome assembly GCF_054161295.1 of Ensifer sp. D2-11. Lineage (NCBI taxonomy): Bacteria > Pseudomonadati > Pseudomonadota > Alphaproteobacteria > Hyphomicrobiales > Rhizobiaceae > Ensifer > Ensifer sp. D2-11. The sequence continues at coordinate 1,894,387 of NZ_CP096433.1, read as the reverse complement.
CCTCGCAGAGGACGAGTTCGGTTACATTCCGCGCGACAAGGTCGTCGTCATCCTGACGGGCAGCCAGGGCGAGCCGCGCGCGGCCCTTGCCAAGATCGCTCGCGACGAGATGCGCAACGTGGCGTTTTCGTCCGGCGACACGATCGTATTTTCTTCGCGCACCATCCCCGGCAACGAAAAAGCGATCAACGACATCAAGAACGGGCTTATCGAGCAAGGCATCCACATCATCACGGATAGCGAGGCGCTGGTGCATGTTTCCGGCCATCCGCGGCGCACCGAGCTCCAGCAGATGTACCAATGGGTGAAGCCGCAGATCCTCGTGCCGGTGCATGGCGAGGCGGCGCATCTGACGGCACATGCGGAGCTCGGGCTGCAATCGGGCATCCCGAGCGTGCCGCGGCTGCGCAATGGCGAAATGCTACGGCTTGCGCCGGGCCCCGCGGAAGTCATCGACGAGGCGCCGCACGGCCGCATCTACAAGGACGGCACCCTCATCGGCGATTTCGAAGAGATGGGGATCGGTGAACGCCGCAAGCTGTCCTTTGCCGGCCACGTCTCCGTCAGTGTCGTACTCGACAGCCGCTACGACTTTCTGGGTGACCCGGACGTCGTGCCGATCGGCCTTCCGGAATTCGACGACGAAGGCGAGGCGATGGAGGACACGCTCTATGATGCGGTGCTCGGCGCCGTGGAAAGCATCCCGCGGGCAAAGCGGAAGGACCTCGCGATGCTGCAGGAAGCCGTTCGCCGCGCCGTGCGCAGCACCACGAACCAGGTCTGGGGCAAGAAGCCGGTCGTGACGGTTTTTATCACGAAGGTCTGACTTCCGTGCGCGACGCCCGCCGTGGGCGTCAGCTGCAGGGCAAGGAGTGGAGTGTTCGATGCTGGGAAAAGTGAACCATGTGGCGATTGCGGTCCCGGACCTTTCGGCCGCAGTCGAAAGCTATCGCTCCACCCTCGGTGCATCGGTCACGGAACCGCAGGCCCTGCCTGAACACGGCGTGACCGTCGTCTTCGTGACGCTGCCCAACACCAAGGTCGAATTGCTCGAGCCGCTCGGCGAGGGATCGCCGATCTCCGCCTTCCTCGAGAAAAACCCGGCCGGCGGCATGCACCACATCTGCTATGAGGTGGAAGACATCATCGCCGCGCGCGACCGGCTGAGGCAGGCAGGTGCCCGTATCCTCGGCGACGGCAATCCGAAGATCGGCGCGCATGGCAAGCCGGTCCTGTTTCTTCACCCCAAGGACTTTCAGGGCACCTTGATCGAGCTCGAAGAGGTGTGACAGTCGGGCGCGGGGAAGAGGTTTGCGGCATCGGCCGCTCGGCGTTATAAGGCAGGCGAACGCTCCAACTCCTGAAGCTGTGCACTTCCGCACGGAAATCCGCTACCCGCTTTTCGTGGAAGTGCTCCAGAGATTTTCGATGTCCGTCTTTTCGACCTTCGCAATCTATTTCATCATCTGGTGGATCACGCTCTTCGTCGTGCTGCCGCTGGGGGTGCGCACGCAGGCCGAGGAGAACGATGTCGTCCCCGGAACCGTCGAGAGTGCTCCTGCACGCTTCCGCGCCTTGAGGGTCGTGCTGCTCACGACGGTGATCGCCGCGGTCATCCATCTCGGCTGGTACGTCCTTTCCGTGAAGCTCGGCTACGACATCGACGCCATTCCGCGCTTCGCGCCGAAATTCTACTGAGCGATTGCGGTGGCGACGGAACCGGCATCGCGAGCAAGCAGCATGACACCGGGCAAAGCCTCAGATTGAGAGCGGGCGCCGCCACCGCGGCCTCGGCCCTAATCCGCGGCATGCTCCGGCTGATCTCGTGGGCTAGACTGATAAGACGCGCGGCGCGCTGTGGGAACCTCGGAGGACTGCAATTTCTCCTCTTCCTCATCTCTGTGCTTGTCACAGAGATCCAGCAGCGCCGCGTCTGCGGCGCGGGGAATGTTCTTTCAGCCCAAGGACTTGGTCTGGCTGGATCCCTGTGACAAGCACAGGGATGAGGAGATCAAACAAGCCGCGGCGGAATCCCGATCTCAACAGGCCTTAGAGTGCTGTATTTTGAACTTTGGTGGGGGCTTGAGTGTGGATTCTGGGGTCAAGTCTGCGTCAAGCCCAAGCATGACGGCGAAAGAGGGGTGGCGGGGCTGCCGAGGCATTTCGTTCGAGGGGTTCCGGGGCGCCGACCGGGCGGGCCCAGCCCTTGACAGCCAACAAAAAGACACTGTTCAGCTGCTTCGCCGTAATCTGTGAGTTGAAAAAACCAAAAAAAAACAAGGCCAAAGCCTTGTTTTTAAGTGTCGCGTGATCTTTAATCCGTTTCCGGCGGCAGCGAACAAGCGCGCCTAAGATCTTATCCTCCCAAGACTTGACCGCGAATTTCGGCAAGAATTTGGTCTTCCTGCCTGTTTTGTGAGCCGAAATTAGCTCAAACCTTGGGCGCTGTCATCTGCTTTTTTTGCATTTTTGCTACAGTCGGGTAAAATTTTTCCGTTGACACCAACTGTCTTCGTCCTGTTACTAGCGTGCTCTTTTGCCGCAGGGCGGGCCTGGTGTTTCTTATCCGGGATATGTGTCGATGCAGCGTCCCGCCACCCCCTACGGCAGGGTTCCCTTCCGTGCGCGAAGCGGCTATGAACGCTGAACTCGAAGGTTCCCGTCGATGCGTCGCCGGGAAAATCAAGAGCCCTGTTAGAATGGCAACAGCTGCCTACCCTGATCTCAGGCGAAGGGGCGGCCGAAGCACAACGTCATTTTGCCTGAATCCGTCGATAGTGCGAATTCACCAGTTCTGGAACCTGTCATGCGCCTGTCCCGCTTTTTCATGCCCATCTTGAAGGAAAATCCGAAGGAAGCGGAAATCGTTTCCCATCGACTGATGCTGAGGACGGGCATGGTCCGCCAGCAGTCCGCCGGCATCTACACATGGCTGCCGCTCGGCAAGCGCGTGCTGGACAAGGTCAATGCGATCATTCGCGAGGAGCAGAACCGTTCCGGCGCCATCGAACTGCTGATGCCGACGCTGCAATCGGCGGAGCTCTGGCAGGAGAGCGGGCGCTATGACGCCTATGGCAAGGAGATGCTGCGCATCAAGGACCGGCAGGACCGGCCGATGCTCTACGGGCCGACGAACGAGGAGATGATCACCGACATCTTCCGCTCCTACGTCAAGTCCTACCGCAATCTGCCGCTGAACCTCTATCATATCCAGCTGAAGTTCCGCGACGAAATCCGCCCGCGCTTCGGCACCATGCGCTCGCGCGAGTTTCTGATGAAGGACGCCTATTCGTTCGATCTCGACCGGGCAGGGGCGGAGCACGCCTATAACAAGATGTTCGCCGCCTATCTGCGCACCTTCGACCGGATGGGGCTGCGCGCCATACCGATGCGTGCCGACACGGGTCCCATTGGCGGAAACCTGAGCCATGAGTTCATCATCCTTGCCGACACCGGCGAGTCCGAGGTGTTCTGCCACAAGGACTTTCTCGGCTTCGACATTCCGGGCGAGGATACGAATTTCGACGACGTCGCCGGCCTGAAGACGATCTTCGACAAATGGACGTCGCGTTATGCGGCGACCTCGGAAATGCATGACGAGGCCGCCTTCGGCGCCATCGCCGAAGGCGAGCGCCTGTCCGCGCGCGGTATCGAGGTGGGTCACATCTTCTATTTCGGCACCAAATATTCCGAGGCGATGGGTGCGAAGGTGCTCGGGCCGGACGGCAAGGAACACACCGTGCATATGGGCTCCTACGGCATCGGTCCGACCCGCCTGGTGCCGGCGATCATCGAAGCTTCGCATGACGACAACGGCATCATCTGGCCGAAGGGCATCGCCCCGTTCGACGTCGTCGTCATCAACATGAAAACGGGCGATGACGCTTGCGATGCGGCTTGCGGCAGGGTCTACTCCGATCTCGGCAAGGCTGGATTCGATGTTCTTCTTGACGACACCGACGAGCGCGCCGGCGGGAAGTTCGCGACCGCCGACCTCATCGGCGTGCCGGTGCAGGTGATCGTCGGACCGCGTTCGATCGCGAACGGCGAAGTCGAAGTGAAGGACCGCAAGACCGGCGCGCGGGAGACGATGACCGTCGAAGCGGCGATCAACAAACTGGTCGCGGCGAGATAACAGAGACGAAGGGATCGATGATGACCGCGGCGACGGATGAGCAAGTGCAAGCTGCCGCTCCATCCAGCATATCTTCCAGCCGTCCCTTCTCCGCCTTCGAGCGTATGGTCGCCTGGCGCTACCTGCGTTCGCGGCGGAAGGAAGCGTTCATCTCGGTCATCGCCGGCTTCTCCTTCATCGGGATCATGCTTGGGGTGGGAACGCTGATCATCGTCATGGCGGTGATGAACGGCTTCCGAACCGAGCTCATTTCACGCATTCTCGGCATGAACGGCCATATGATCGTCCAGCCCCTGGACGGCCCGCTCACCAATTATGCCGATCTTGCCACCAGATTCTCCGCCGTTCCGGGCGTGACCATGGCCATTCCGATCGTCGAGGGCCAGGTTCTCGCGCAAGGCCTGGGCGATGCGTCGACGGGTGCGCTCGTTCGCGGGATACGCGCCGACGACCTCACCAAGCTGAAGTCGATCTCCGAGCATATTCAGTCCGGCGACCTCGTCGGCTTCGCGTCGGGCAGCGGGGTCGCCATCGGCTCGCGCATGGCCGAGCAACTGGGCATCCGGGTCGGCGGGACGATCACGCTCACCTCGCCGAACGGCGACGTGACGCCGATGGGCATGAATCCGAGGGTCAAGGCCTATACCGTCTCGGCCATCTTCGAGATGGGCATGTCGGAATACGACGCGACCATCATCTTCATGCCGCTCGAGGAAGCGCAGCTCTATTTCAACGCCGAAGGCCTCGTTCAGTCGATCGAGATATTCGCCGAGCATCCGGACGCGGTCGACGAGCTTCGCAAGCCGGTGGAGGACGCCGCCGGCCGGCAGATATTCATTACCGACTGGCGCGAACGCAACAGGACATTCTTTTCCGCGCTCGAGGTGGAACGGAACGTAATGTTCATGATCCTGACGCTGATCGTGCTGGTCGCGGCGCTGAACATCATCTCCGGGCTGATCATGCTGGTGAAGGACAAGGGCAGCGATATCGCGATCCTCAGGACGATGGGCGCGACCTCCGGTTCGGTGATGCGCATCTTCTTCATGACCGGCGCCGCAATCGGCGTTACGGGAACCATCGCCGGCGTCGCCCTCGGGGTGGTCGTCTGCCTCAACATCGAGTCGATCCGCCAGTTCTTCTCCTGGGTGTCCGGCGCCACGCTCTTCGATCCGGAGCTCTATTTCCTCAGCCAGCTTCCGGCCGACATGAATGCCGACGAGACCGTCACCGTCGTCGTCATGGCGCTTGCGCTTTCCTTCCTTGCCACGATCTTCCCGGCCTGGCGCGCCTCGCGCCTCGATCCGGTGCAGGCCCTGCGGTACGAATAACAAGGACAACAGCTTAAATGAATGCGCGCGTGGCACTGCAGCTCTCCGGCATCGAGCGGCATTATGGCGAGGGCGACACGTTTCTGCCGATCCTCAAGGGAGCCGACCTGACGTTGCGAAGCGGCGAGACAGTCGCCCTCGTGGCACCGTCCGGTACCGGAAAGTCGACATTGCTTCATATCGCCGGGCTGCTCGAACACCCGGATGAGGGCGAGGTGCTCGTGAACGGCACCTCATGCAACGGCCTCAGCGACGACCGGCGAACGGCAATCCGCCGCAACGAGATCGGCTTCGTCTATCAGTTCCACCATCTCCTGCCGGAATTCTCGGCGCTGGAGAACATCATGATGCCGCAACTGATCGCCGGATTGCCCAAGGCCGAGGCGGCGGAGCGGGCATCGGCCCTTCTGGACTATATGCGCATCGGCCATCGCGGCAGCCACCGCCCGACCGAGCTTTCCGGCGGCGAGCAGCAGCGCGTCGCCATCGCCAGGGCGGTCGCCAATGCGCCGCTCATCCTTTTGGCGGACGAGCCGACCGGCAACCTCGACCCCGAGACGGCCGGCTATGTATTCGAGGCGCTGGAAGCCCTGGCGCGCCAGTCCGGGCTCGCGGCGCTGATCGCCACCCACAATCACGAACTCGCTTCGCTCATGGATCGCCGCGTGACGATCGAGGACGGCAAGGTGGTCGAACTGAAATAGTCCGGCCGCCGCCGCGCGTATTCAGCTCCGACCTCGCTCGAGGCGCGGTCACCGCTTGGCGCTCCTTGCATGTTCCGTTCGAGGCGTGTCGCTCCTCGGAACGCATGCGCGAATGGGGGCCGTCGGTGCACATTAACCATAGCCACTGAATAGCGGGGTCTTCCATGCAGACTTCCTTGACTATCGAACAGAAATAGAACAAAAAGGGAACACTAGCGGAAAGGAGACAAGTTATGGCTGATTTCGTACGTGATCTTGCTGCCTTCGCCTCGATGAGCCTTTTCATCGTGAGCATCTCGGTAATCGCTCTCGGCCTGTGACCGGGATTTATCCAGCGTGCTCCGCGTCCTGTCGAACGCGCAGTAAACACCATACGCCGGGCAAAAACCCCGGCGGCCCGTCCTTGAGACTGGACAGTTGGGACGGGAAACAGGATATCCTCGACGCCGGACAAGAATCGGAGTGCGGCGATGACAGGCAACCAGGGTATCGGGCAGGGTATCGGGCACGGCACAGGGGCTGCGGCCGATCCGCAGTTCGTTCACCTGCGGGTGCATTCCGCCTATTCGTTGCTGGAAGGCGCCTTGCCGCTGAAGAAGATCATCGGCAAGGCGGTCGCCGACGATCAGCCGGCGATCGGCATCGCCGACACCAATAATCTCTTCGCGGCACTCGAATTCTCGCAGAAGGCGGCCGACGACGGATTGCAGCCGATCATCGGCTGCCAGCTCTCGATCGATATGGAAGACGAGGCGGAAGGCGAGCGGCGCGGACACGCCCATCAGTTCGTCAAACTTCCCGCGATCGTGCTGATCGCGGCGACCGAGGACGGTTACGCCCGCCTCGTCGAGCTCGTGAGCCGCGCCTATCTCGAAGGCGAGGGTCACCAGCAAACGCGAATAAGCCGCTCCTGGCTTGCGGCTGGCGGCACGACCGGCCTGATCGCGCTCACCGGTGCGGGAGCCGGCCCGGTCGACATGGCGCTGAAGTCGGGTTCGCCGGCTCTGGCCGAGGCACGCCTGCAAGCCTTGATCGAGCTTTTCGGCGATCGCCTCTATGTCGAACTGCAGCGGCACGGGAATTACGACCGGCGTCACGAGAACCGCATGATCGATCTCGCCTATCGGCTCGACGTTCCGCTCGTCGCCACCAACGAGGCGTTTTTCCCGTCGCCGTCCGACTATGATGCCCACGATGCGCTGATGGCCGTCGCCCACAATGCGATGGTGTCCGACGACAGCCGCTTCCGTCTGACCCCGGACCATTATTTGAAGAGCCGCAAGGAGATGGCGGCGCTCTTTGCGGATCTGCCCGAGGCCTTGGAGAACACGATCGAGGTGGCGCGGCGGTGCTCCTTCATGTTGAAGACCCGCGGACCGATCCTGCCGCGCTTTACCGGCGCTTCGGATGATCCGGAGGAGGCTGAACGCGCGGAGGTAGCGGAACTGCGCCGGCAGGCGGAGGAGGGGCTGGAGGAACGCCTTGCCAAGCTCGGCATGGCGCCCGGCTACAAGGAAGAGGACTATCGGGAGCGGCTGGCCTTCGAACTCGGCGTCATCCAGCGGATGAAGTTTCCGGGCTACTTCCTCATCGTTGCGGACTTCATCAAATGGGCCAAGCAGCATGACATTCCGGTCGGGCCGGGCCGCGGCTCGGGTGCCGGCTCGCTGGTCGCCTATGCCCTGACGATCACCGATGTCGATCCGATGCGCTTCTCGCTGCTTTTTGAGCGCTTCCTCAATCCCGAGCGCGTGTCGATGCCCGACTTCGATATCGATTTCTGCCAGGACCGGCGCGAGGAGGTCATCCGCTACGTGCAGCAGAAATACGGCCGCGAGCAGGTGGCGCAGATCATCACCTTCGGATCGCTGCAGGCGCGTGCAGCACTGCGCGACGTCGGCCGCGTGCTGGAAATGCCCTATGGCCAGGTCGACAAGATCTGCAAGCTGGTGCCGAACAATCCCGCCAACCCGACGCCGCTTTCCAAGGCGATCGAGGAGGAACCGCGCCTGCAGGAAGAGGCGGAGAAGGAGCCGGTCGTTGCCCGTCTCCTCGACATTGCCCAGAAGATCGAGGGGCTTTACCGCCACGCCTCGACGCACGCGGCCGGCATCGTCATCGGCGACAGGCCGCTCTCGCAGCTCGTGCCGATGTACCGCGATCCGCGCTCCGACATGCCGGTCACCCAGTTCAACATGAAATGGGTCGAGCAGGCGGGTCTCGTGAAGTTCGACTTCCTTGGCCTGAAGACGCTGACCGTTCTGAAGACCGCCGTCGACTTCGTCGGCAAGCGCGGCATCCATATCGACCTTGCAAGCATTCCGCTCGACGATCCGAAGACCTACGAGACCCTTTCGCGCGGCGAGACGGTCGGCGTGTTCCAGGTGGAAAGCGCCGGCATGCGCAAGGCGCTGATCGGCATGCGCCCGGACTGCATCGAGGACATCATCGCGCTTGTGGCGCTCTATCGCCCGGGTCCGATGGAGAACATCCCGGTCTACAACGCCCGCAAGCACGGCGAGGAGGAGATCGAATCGATCCATCCGAAGATCGATTACCTGCTCAAGGAGACGCAGGGCGTCATCGTATACCAGGAGCAGGTGATGCAGATCGCTCAGGTGCTCTCGGGCTATTCGCTCGGCGAGGCCGACCTCCTGCGCCGCGCCATGGGCAAGAAGATCAAGGCGGAGATGGACAAGCAACGCGCCCGCTTCGTCGATGGCGCCGTCAAGAATGGCGTCTCGAAGCCGCAGGCCGACCTGATCTTCGACCTTCTCGCCAAGTTCGCCAATTACGGCTTCAACAAGTCGCATGCCGCCGCCTACGCCATCGTCTCCTACCAGACCGCCTACATGAAGGCGCATTATCCGGTCGAGTTCCTCGCAGCGTCGATGACGCTCGACATGTCGAACACGGACAAGATCAACGATTTCCGTCAGGACGCGATGCGCCTCGGCATTCAGGTGGTCGCGCCGTCCGTGCAGACCTCCCACCGCCACTTCGAAACCGGCGACAACCGCATCTATTACTCGCTCGCCGCCCTAAAGGGCGTCGGCGAGTCTGCCGTCGACCACATCGTCGCCGTGCGTGGCGATCGACCCTTCGCAAGTCTCGAAGACTTCTGCCTGAGGATCGATCCGAAGCTCTTGAACCGACGTGTTTTCGAAAGTCTGATCGCCGCCGGTGCTTTCGACTGCTTCGGCTACGACCGGGCGGAGCTCATCGGCGGGCTCGATCGCATCCTCGGTTTCGCGCAGCGCGCCCAGGAAAACAAGGTGAGCGGCCAGAGCGACATGTTCGGCGCGGGGGCCGCGACGGGGCCCGAGAAGATAGCGCTCCCGCCCTATACGCCGTGGCTCGCCTCGGAGAAGCTGCATCGCGAGTTCCAGGTCTTGGGCTTCTATCTCTCCGCCCATCCGCTCGACACCTACAATAATCTGCTCGCGAAGATGCGCGTGCAGACATTTACGGATTTCTCGGCAGCCGTGAAAAAGGGAGCGGCGGCGGGCCGCCTCGCCGGTACGGTGACGTCGAAGCAGGAACGCAAGACGCGCACCGGCAACAAGATGGGGATCGTCGCCTTCTCGGACGCGTCAGGCCAGTTCGAGGCCGTGCTCTTCTCCGAAATGCTGAACCAGTATCGCGATCTTCTGGAGCCCGGCAAATCGCTGGTGATGACGGTCGATGCGGAGGAGCGGCCGGAAGGGATCGGCCTTCGTATCCGAACCCTGCGTTCGCTCGAGGAGGAATCGCTGCAGATGCAGAAGGCCTTGCGCGTCTATGTGCGCGACTGCGGACCGCTGCGCTCCATCGCCTCGCATCTGAACGCCAGGGGGGACGGCCTGGTTTCCTTTATCGTCATCAAGGACAACGGACAGCGGGAGATCGAAGTCGAGCTCAACGAGAAATACCGGATCTCACCCGAGATCGCCGCCGCCCTTCGCTCCGCTCCCGGGGTGGTGGACGTCGAGCTGGTTTAAGGTCTGTTCTCTGTGCTTGTCACAGAGATGCAGCAGCGTCGCGTCTGCGGCGCGGGGAAGAGTTCTTCCAGCCCAAGGACTTGGTCTGGCTGGATTCCTGTGACGAGCACAGGAATGAGGAGATCAAATAAGCCGCGGCGGGTATCCCGAATCTCAACAGCCCTTAAATCACTCCGTCGAAAAGCGGGCGCTTGCCGCTTGTCCCTTCGCCCCGCTTGCGGGGAGAAGGTCCCGGCAGGGGGATGAGGGGCAAACCAGGGTGCGGAAATCACCCCATTCCTCACCCGCGCCGCTCCCTCGTCACGGTGATGAAATCCGTTCCCTTGCCGGTCTCTAGCCCCGATTCGGTATCGGTGATCGAGAGGGACGAGCCGTTTGCAAGGAGGCCGGCGAGGCGCTCGCGAACGTCTTTGGGTACGGTGATGCGGCTCAGCGTTCGCTCCAGCGTGCCGGGCTCGCCTTCCGCTGTGATGCCAAGTCGCTTCTTGGTCGTTTTCGGCAGCTTGTTCTCGAGCGACATGCCGAACCACTTGCCCTGTCCGGTGTTCGTGTCGAGATCCTGGAACTGCAGTAAATGTGTTCCGAGCGCCGTTTCCGGTTCTGCGATGGCGACCTCGGTCTCGAAAAGCGGCTGGAATTGCCGGCGCACCCGCAATACGCCATTCAGCGGTGCGCTGCGGCCCGCCTTGCGAAAGACGGCTTCGATCAGCTCCGGCGTTACCTTGCCTTCGACGGGCAGAGCTTCGGCCCTCTGGAACGCTTCGATTGCGGCGGCCGTCGCCGGACCGCTGAAGCCATCCGGCAGGCCTGCATCGTAGCCGAGCGTATTGAGGAGCGTCTGGAGGTCGCGCACGCTCTCTTGCGTACCGCGCCGGGTAATCAGAATGCGTATCGGGACCTTCTCCTCGTCGGATGCGACGGGCGAGGGGCGTTTGTCGGTCATGGCGACTTCAACTGCGCTCTGGTTGAACTCCCCGATCGCCGGCCGCAGGGGGACGTCCGACAGGGCAGGTCCCTGCGGTCGCGACTCGCTTGGCTGGAAAAGCATTTCGCTCGCGACCTCGACAGGGGCGATCTGCCGATCCGATATGACCACATGCATGCCGTAGCCCGTCATCTTGAACAGGCTCGCCGCGAATTTGCTCGGCAGCCGCACGCAACCGTGCGAAGCCGGATAATCCGGTACATGGTTTGAGCCGTGCAGCGCAATGCCGGACCAGGTAAGCCGCTGCATGAACGGCATCGGCGCATTCGAATAGATGTTCGACTCGTGACGTCGGCGCTTCTCCAGGATCGAGAAAATGCCCGTCGGCGTTGCGTGCCCGGCCTTTCCTGTGGACACTTTCGACGTGGCGACCACAGTGTCGCCGTCATAGACGACGAGGGACTGCTGATCCCTCGATACGACGACCTGCAACGGCGTCTTGGCGCCGGCCGCAAGCGCGGGCGGCGACGCCATGACGAAAACCGCGAATCCCATCCGGAGAGCGAAACGCAACACCTACCCTCGTTCAGACAGTGGCGGCACCGCAAGGCGGAGCCGTGGAAGCAGGCTACCGTTCAATCTTTAAGGAATTGCCCCATACGATGCGGGAGCCGTCCGGTCGTACAACCGTGACGGCTATTGTCAGCGCCGCCCCTTGCCGAATGTGTAGCCGGTCTCGACGCTTGTCTTTCCGAACTTATCGCGCAGCCTGTTGATCGCGTCCTCGGCGGCGGCACGCCGGGAGGCCTGCGGATCGACAAGATCCGGCGGATCGGCGAGATCGGGATCGACCAGATCACTGACACCGATGCCGATCAGCCGGTATTTCGTCCCGTCTACCTCCTTCTCGAGCAGCTGCAGGCCGGTGCGGAAGATGCGGTCGGCCAGGCGGGTGGGGCTTTCCAACCGGCGGTTGCGCGTTCGGGTCTTGAAGTCCGCGGTCTTGAGCTTCAGCACCACCGTCTGCCCTGCCAGCGCGGATTTTCGCAATCGGAATGCCACTTGTTCGCTGAGGCCCCTCAGATGCGCTACGAGGTCCTCCTGGCGCGCCAGGTCGTCGTTGAAGGTCGTCTCGGAGGAGACGCTCTTCGCTTCTCCGTCGATCTCCACGGACCTTTCGTCCAGGCCGCGCGAAAGCCGGTAGAGCCGCCGGCCCATCGTGCCGTAGCGGCGCATGAGGTCCGCCTCTTCCATCGTCTGGAGCTGCCCGATCGCGCGGATTCCGTCCCTTTCGAGCGTGGCGGCGAAGGCCTTGCCGACGCCCCAGATGAGGGTAACGGGCTTGGCTTTCAGGAAGTCGACGGCTTCGGCCTGGCCGATGACCGAAAAGCCGCGGGGCTTCTGAAGGTCCGAGGCGACCTTGGCCAGGAATTTGCAGTAGGAAAGCCCGACGGAAACGGTGATGCCGATTTCCTGCTCTACACGCTTGGCGAAGCGGGCAAGCGTTCGGGCGGGCGGATCGTGGTGAAGCCGCTCGGTGCCGCTCAGATCGAGAAAGGCCTCGTCTATCGACAGCGGCTGCACGAGAGGCGTCAGCTCCTGCATCATCGCTCTGACCTCGCGCCCGACGCGCACATATTTCTCCATGTCGGGCTTGATCACCACGGCCTGCGGGCAGGCTTCGAGGGCTTTGAACATAGGCATGGCGGAGCGCACGCCATGGATGCGGGCAATGTAACAGGCCGTGGAGACGACGCCACGCTTACCGCCGCCGATGATCACGGGCTTGTCGGCGAGCTCCGGATTGTCGCGCTTCTCGACCGAGGCATAGAAGGCATCGCAGTCGATATGCGCGAGGGTCAACCGGTAGAGTTCGGAGTGCCGGAGGAGCCGCGGACTGCCGCAGGCGAGACACCGCCGTGAATGGGCGGCTTGCTCCTTGAGGCAATCACGGCAGAAGCCGGAGGGTGGGGCGGCGCTGTCGATCATATCCGGAACAAATGTTGAACGCGGCGACTTTACGCTCTACGCTGCTGAGTCTCAAGGCGGCGGCTGGAGGCTGTTTTGGATATCGCTGTTAAGTTTGAGATGGTGCCGGCCGATCGCCGGCCGGACTTCGGGGCACTGTTTGGTCGTCAGGGCGCATTCGGCGTCGGGCGGTGTACCGCGCCGCGCACATCGCGTATCGGCACCATTCAGTCCTCGAAGTCACGTGGGCCGGAGAGGACATGGTGCGCCCGGACGACCTCTTCCGGCGAGGTTTGCGTTTCGTTGCAGAAGGCCATCAGCGTCGGTTCGTGCTCCATCAGGAACGCAACGAGTCCGCCCATGAAGCCCGGCTCGCCGATGGCGCTGCGCAGGGAGGCGGGATCGGTGCCGGTAAGCGCCAGAAAGCGCGACATCAGCTCAGGCTCGTTCGCGAGCCAGGTGAGGATGGCGATCGCCGTATCGTCAGCGTTCTTCATGATATGCGCTCTCTTCTCGTTTGGCGGCCGCAATTACCTATTTTTCAACCAAATCGCGCTAGCCTGGCGATCGACGAAATGGGTCGAGTCGCCGTTGTTGCAACTTAAATCTCTCCCGGAGACTTGCAAGGCGGCGGCAGACAGCAAGGGATCGACATGCCCAAACAGGTAATGATTGTTGAGGATAACGAGCTGAATATGAAGCTCTTCCGCGACCTGATTGAGGCTTCGGGCTACGCGACGATCCAGACGCGCAACGGCATGGAAGCCCTGGAACTCGCGCGCAAGCATCGTCCCGACCTGATTCTGATGGACATCCAATTGCCGGAGGTCTCCGGCCTCGAGGTCACGAAATGGCTCAAGGAAGATGATGAGCTTCACGTGATTCCGGTCATTGCCGTAACCGCTTTTGCCATGAAGGGCGACGAGGAACGCATCCGCCAAGGGGGATGCGAGGCCTATGTCTCCAAGCCGATTTCCGTTCCAAAATTCATTGAGACGATCAAAACATACCTGGGCGATGCCTGACTGCCGGAAAGATCGATATGACTGCGCGCATCCTCGTCGTTGATGACGTACCAGCCAATGTGAAGCTCCTGGAAGCGCGGCTCGTGGCCGAATATTTCGACGTGCTTACGGCCGGGGACGGGCACGCCGCATTGGCGACATGCGAAAAGACGCCGGTGGATCTCGTCCTGCTCGATATCATGATGCCGGGGATGGACGGTTTCGAGGTCTGCGAAAGACTGAAGGCGAACAGCCGGACCGCGCATATTCCGGTCGTGATGATAACGGCGCTCGATCAGCCGTCCGATCGTGTGCGCGGGCTGAAGGCCGGCGCCGACGACTTCCTGACCAAGCCCGTGAACGATCTGCAGCTCATGTCGCGCGTGAAAAGCCTCGTACGCCTGAAGAACGTCAGCGACGAGCTGCGTCTCAGAGCCCAGACGGCGCAAACGATCGGGCTGCAGGAACTGGCCCGTGTCGATCGGCCGGACGAGCCCGGCAGCGTGCTACTGGTCGATGGCCGCGCTTCTTCACAGGAACGGCTCACCCGTGCCCTGAAGCCGATCGCCGATGTCGCCGTCATATCGGACCCGCAGGCCGCTCTGTTCGAGGCCGCCGAAAGCAGTTTCGACCTGATCATCGTCAACGCGAATTTCGACGATTACGATCCCTTGCGTCTGTGTTCGCAATTGCGCTCGCTCGAGCGGACCCGCTTCATTCCGATCCTGCTGGTAACCGAGCAAGGAAACGATGAGAGAATCGTCCGCGCACTCGAACTGGGCGTGACGGACTACATCATGCGACCCGTCGATCCGAACGAACTTGTCGCCCGCTCCCTCACGCAGATCCGGCGCAAGCATTGCAACGATCGCCTGCGCGCAAGTGTCCAGCAGACGATCGAATTGGCCGTGACCGATGATCTCACCGGCCTCCACAACAGGCGTTATCTGGAAAACCACCTGAAGCTGCTGATCGATCGCGCGACCACAAGGGGGCGTCCGCTGTCGATCTGCATCACGGATATCGATCGCTTCAAGCGTGTGAACGACACTCACGGCCATGATGCCGGTGACGATGTACTGCGCGAATTTGCCAACCGTGTTCGCGCCACGGTGCGCGGCGCGGATCTTGCCTGCCGTTTCGGCGGGGAGGAGTTCGTGATCGTCATGCCGGATACGACGCCCGAAATGGCTGCAATCGTTGCGGAGAGGCTTCGACTGGCGGTCGAGAGCCGTGGCTTCGACATTCCGCAGGCCGCGACGGTCCTGAACGTAACGGCGTCGCTCGGCATTGCAACCCTGAGGCCGCATGGCGATACGGCCGAGGCTTTGCTGAAGCGGGCCGACATGGCGCTCTATCAGGCGAAGAACGGCGGACGGAACCGGGTTGTCGCTGCCGCTGCGTGATCCGCCGCACATGCTGAGCTTTTCAGGGCCTCGCGCCCGGGTTCTTCCAGGTTGCGTTCTTCTTCAAGTGGCTCGTGCCGGGGTAAGCACATCCGCAGGCGACACTGTCCGATTCTGAAACAGAATTAACCAAACGCCGAGCAACCCCTCTTCGGCGATTAAGAATGCATTGATTTTTTTTTAGTTTCAGGCAATGCTGATAAGCGAGGAAGGAAACTTCCACAGCATTCGGTTACCCCATGATGCTCAGGTCCGCCGCATCTCCTGGGTCGTGGGGTCGGTCGGCTGGCCTCGGATTTGCGGATTCCTCGTGCTGCAACCGGACCAGTCGACCCCCATTCGAAACGCCGCTTCGAAAGAGGCGGCGTTTTCGTCTTGTCCGTCCGTTTCGGGTTCAAGCGCCGGAAAAGCGCAAAGAACGGAAAAGCGCAAAGAAAAAGCGCCGGCCCTGCGGGCGGCGCTCCTCGATCGAAGAAAGCGGCGATCTTACTTGATCTTGGCTTCCTTGAATTCGACGTGCTTCTTCGCGACCGGATCGTATTTCGTCTTCGTCATCTTGTCCGTCATCGTGCGGCTGTTCTTGGTGGTGACGTAGAAGTAACCGGTGTCGGCCGTCGACAGCAGCTTGATCTTGATGGTGGTAGCTTTCGCCATGGTCGTCCTGCCTTTATGAAAAATTGAAAGCCGTGGACAACCGATTGCGGGCCACGGTCAAGTTGCCGCGAAACTACAAATCACGACCGAAAAGTCAAGGCCGTTTTGGTTTCAAAACGATGCGGACCAGGGAAAGTACGACATAAAGCCCGAAGAAGCCGGCGATTGCCCAGGCAAAGCCGTCATTGCCGGTCACGTCCATGGCCGCCCCGATCACCTGCGGACCCGCTACCGTGCCGACGGCGTAGGAGAACACGAAGGCGGCGTTGGCGGCCGCAAGATCCGCTCCCTGAAGACGGGAACCGAGGTGGCTGAGGCCGACCGTATAGAGACCGGAGACGCATCCGCCCCAGAACAGAAGAACAAGCGCCATCAGGAACCAGTTTTCAACCAGCATAGGCAGGAACAGGGCGCCTACGAGCCCGATCAGGGTCAGCGCCGACAGGATCGTACGGCGGTCCTTCACGCGGTCGGAAAGCATGCCGAGGGGGATCTGGAAGATGAAATTGCCGACGCCCATGACCGTCAGCAGCAGCGCTGCCTGCGATTCGCTGAAACCCGCGCGGGTCCCGAAGATTGGAAACAGGGAAAGCCCGCCATATTCCACTGCGCCGAAGATAAAGACGGCGGCCGTCGCGGTCGGCACCAGGAAGACATAACGCATGAAATGGCGTTTCGGCTTTTCGTCCAGAACCGGGCTTTCATTGCGCGCGAGGAAGATGGGAATCGCGGAAAGCAGGATGACGCCCGCGCCGACGGCGAAGGGCAGGAAGCCTTCGCTGCCCAGGATGGAGAAGAGCAGGGGACCGCTCGCGAAGCCGAGCGAGAGTACCGTGCCGTAGATCCCGAGCACGAAGCCGCGCCTGTTGGGAGGCGCGGTGGCGTTGATCCAGAACTCCGAAAGGATGAAGAGGACGGTGATTGCGCCGTGAAAGACGATGCGCAGGGGAAACCAGAGCCAGAAATTCGTGAGATAGTAGAAACCGAGCGAGCTCGCGGCCGCAAACATTATTGCCAGCAGCATGGTCGGAGCGACGCCGTGACGATGGGCGAATTTCATCGTGAACGGGGCGGCGGCCATCGATGCGAGGCCGGCCATTGCCGCATTCAGCCCGTTCAGCGTGGGCGCGATGCCGCGCTTTTCCATGATGACGCTGAGCAGCGGGAGCCCCAGGCCGATCGCGATGCCGACGGCAGTGATCGACGCGAGCGCGGCGATCAATGAAGGCCAGTGGATTTCGTCAACCGGTCCTGACGTACCGGGCGGCGGCTTCGACATGCGATAGGGCCCTCAGAGAAGCGTGCGGTGAAAGCGCCCATGGCGCGTAAAATAAAATGGAACGGTTCTTTCAGGCGGAAGCGAAGGATCCGACATGAGATCGTTTCTCAGATCCGAGAGGATGATTGCGGTGATCTCCGGCACGCGAAGCGCGGAAAAGTCGTCGACATCGATCCACTGCAAATCCTGAAGCTCCCGGCTTTCCGCCACCAGTGAGGGATCGATCTCGGCCTCGTCCGCGAAAACGGCAAAGAACCGCGTGTCAAATCGCCTCGGCAGTCCCGGAGGAGTAATGGCCCGCGCCATATAGCGCAAGTTCGAAAGATCGGGAAGAAACGGAAGCACCGCGCCTTGGCGCTCGCGCGTCCGGCCGAGGCTTACCCCGGCTTCTTCGTAAAGTTCCCTCGCGGCCGCAAGTGCTAGCGCCCGTGCGCGAGCCTCGGTGATCGCCCGCCCGTCGCCTGCCCTGAGAGATCGCAGAACCGCCGGATGAAGATCGCCGTCAAATCTCAGGCGATGGTCGCCGGGATCGCGGCGGCCACCCGGAAAGACGTAAAGGTCCGGCATGAAGACGTGGGCGCTGTGGCGTTTGCCCATCAACACGCGAATGTCCTTGCCGGATCTGTCGAGAAGCATGATGGAGGCCGCGTCGCGCGTCCTGACCGTCGGAGAACTCGCCGCTTCGGCCTCGAGTGCGAAAGCGCGGCCGCCAAGCGGCTCCGGGGTCATGCCGAAGGATCTCGCGGCGGGAGGACGTCTTCAGGCAGATCGTCGTGACCGCCGAAGCCGTGCATTCTCAACGCCCATTGCAGGCCGATGACCGCGCCCTTGACCGGCTGCATCAGGGCGAGCGAACTGGCAAGCGTAACCGGCGCCCAGACCGCGAGATGCTGCCATGTCGTAAGCGGCAGCACGAGATCGGTCATCATATAACCGCCGAGCACGACATGGCCGACGATCGTGACGACGATATAGGGCGGGAAGTCGTCGGCGCGGTGGTGATCCATGCGTTCGCCGCAGGCGTCGCAGGCGTCCACCGATTTGAGGAAGGCGCGGAACAACCGGCCGCGGCCGCAGGCCGGACAGGTCCCGAAAAGGCCACGCTTGATCGAGCGGCCGACAGGCCTTTTGTCGCCCTCCGCTCCGCCGAGCTGAAGCATGTCCGTCGCCGTTGCCTTCATGTCCAATCCTCGTGCCGGACGTCGCGCGTCCGGCTGTCAGTGCCTGCCGCGGGGCGGTCGCGTTCCCGGGCGTTTGCGCGCACCCGTCCGGTCGCGGCGGCCGGCCTTGTGGAAGGAGCGCATTGCCGTCGGCATCTTTCGTCCCTCGCTCAGCATTTCGAAACGGAGTGCACCGGCCAACGGCACCGCTTCTACAAGCTTGACCTGAACCGGGTCCCCGAGACGGTAACCCAGTCCGGATTTCTCGCCGGAAAGGGCCTGATGCGCCTCATCATAGATGAAATAGTCGCGCCCGAGCGTAGATATAGGGATGAAGCCGTCGGCGCCATAGGCGGGGAGGGTGACAAAAAGTCCCGCCTTGGTGACGCCGGAAACCCGTCCGTCGAACTCTTCGCCGACGCGGCCGTTCAGATGGTGGGCGATCAGCCGATCGATCGTATCGCGTTCAGCCGCCATGGCGCGCCGCTCGAAGGTCGAGATTTCGGCGGCGATATCGTCGAGCGCTGCTTCTTCCTCGGGCATTATGCCGCC
Organism: Ensifer sp. D2-11; assembly: GCF_054161295.1. Taxonomy (NCBI): domain Bacteria; kingdom Pseudomonadati; phylum Pseudomonadota; class Alphaproteobacteria; order Hyphomicrobiales; family Rhizobiaceae; genus Ensifer; species Ensifer sp. D2-11. Next base: position 1,875,289 of record NZ_CP096433.1, on the reverse strand, counting down.
TTCGCCGAGCCCGAGCGCGGAAACGAGCGCGCGGTGCACGATCAGATCCGCATAGCGCCGGATCGGCGAGGTGAAGTGGGCGTAGCGCAACAGGTTCAGGCCGAAATGACCGATATTTTCCGGGCTGTAGATCGCCTGGCTTTGCGAACGAAGCACCATCTGGTTCACGATCGTCTCGTAAGGCTTTCCGTCGGCCTTGGCGAGAATGCCGTTGAAATGGTTCGCCCGCATGTTGCCGCCTTTGGCGAGCGCGATGTCGAGCGTCGCCAGGAATTCGCGAAGGCTCTCCTGCTTGGCGAGCGAGGGTTGGTCGTGGACACGATAGATCAGAACCTGACGTTTCTGTTCCAGCGTCTCGGCAGCGGCGACATTCGCCTGGATCATCATCTCTTCGATGAGCTTGTGCGCATCGAGGCGTTCCGGCACGAAGACCCGATCGACCGTGCCGTCCGGCTTCAGGATGATCTTGCGCTCCGGCACGTCGAGTTCGAGCGGCTGACGGCGCTCCCTTCCGCGGGTGAGGGTACGATAGGCTTCCCAGAGCGGCTTGAGGATCGTATCCAGTATGGGGCCGGTCTTGTCGTCGGGAGCACCGTCGATCGCGGTCTGCGCCTGTTGGTACGAGAGCTTGGCGGCGCTTCGCATCATGATGCGGTGAAACGTATGCCCGGCCTTGCGGCCTTCCTTGGAAAAGCGCATCCGGACCGCAAGCGCCGGGCGGTCGACGCCTTCCTTCAGGGAGCAGAGGTCGTTGGATATGCGCTCGGGCAGCATCGGTACGACCCGGTCGGGAAAATAGACGGAATTGCCGCGTTTCAACGCCTCAAGATCGAGTGCCGAGCGTGCCCTGACGTACCAGGAGACGTCGGCGATCGCGACGGTGACGATGACGCCGCCCGGATTGTCCGGCGACGAATCCGGCTCCGCGTAGACGGCGTCGTCGTGATCCTTGGCGTCCGCCGGGTCTATGGTGATGAGCGGCAGGGTGCGCCAGTCCTCGCGATGCGCCATGGTTGCAGGACGCGCGGCTTCCGCCTCCTGCAGCACCCTCTCCGGAAAGACGTGCGGGATACCATGGGCATGGATGGCGATCATCGAGATCGCCTTTTCGGACGCGACCGAGCCGATGACGTTCTGCACCTGCGCCCGCGGCAGGCCGTAGCGGCCGATCCGCGAAAGATGCGCTTCGACGAGATCGCCTTCCTTGGCGTCGCCGATGAACTCCGGATCGATGAGGAGCTCCTCGCCGCGCTTGTCGATCGGCATCAGCCGGCCGCCGCCGCCGGGCGTGGCGCGGAAGACGCCGAGGACCGCGTCCTTGCGCTTGTCGAGCACCTTGATGATACGCGCGGTATAGGCAGGGCCGCCGCGTTCCTTGGCCGGGAAAATCTTCGCGAGCACCCGGTCGCCGAGACCGCCTACCGGCGTCTTGCCCTTGGCCCTGGCGACGCTTGATTGCTTGATCAGGACTGCGGGCGCGACGCCGTCGTCGTCGAGCCACTCGGCCGGCCGGCCGATCAGGTCGCCATCGACGTCGCGAATGGTAATGTCAAGAACGGTGACGGGCGGGAGCCCGCCGGGGCGAACGAGCGACTTGCGCTTCTTCTCGACGAGTCCGTCCTCCTCGAGCGATCGCAGCAGTCCCTTGAGTTCTACCCGTGCCTCGCCCTTCAGGCCGAACGCCTTGGCGATCTCGCGCTTCGAGGCGTGTTGCGGGTTCTCGGCGATGAAGCGCATCAGCACCTCGCGGGAAGGAACGACGCCATGAACGATCGTCTCCTTTTCTCCGGCGGGTGCCGTCCTGGCCGCGCGGCCGTTCTTCTTGCCTGCGCCCTTTGCGGGCGTTTCGGTCGGGTCGCGCGGAATCCTGGTCAAGGTCAGTCCTTCTTGGCCTTCGCGGCCGCTTTCGTTTTCGTCTTCGCTGCTGATTTCGGCTTCTCCGCTTTCGCAGTTCCGGCCGATGCAGCCTTGGAAGACTTCGTTCCGGCCGATTTTCCGCCGGCCGATTTTCCCTTTGCCGCCTTGCCCTTGGTCACGCCGCCTTTCGCTTCGCGCTCGGCGATGAGCGCAAGCGCTTCCTCGACCGTGACCGATTGCGGGTCCTTACCCCTCGGCAGCGTGGCATTCACCTTGCCCCAGTTGACGTAGGGCCCGAAGCGTCCGTCGCGAACAGTAATCGCGCCGCCGTCCGGATGTTCCCCGAGCTCCTTGAGGGCCGCCGCGGCGGTCCGACCGCCGCCGGCGCCCTTTGACTGCTTGTCGGCAAGGACGGAAATCGCGCGGTTCAGACCGATAGAGAAGACGTCTTCGACCGATTCCAGATTGGCATAGGTGCCGTTGTGAAGCACGAAGGGGCCATAGCGGCCGATGCCGGTGGAGATCATCTTTCCGCTTTCCGGATGCGGCCCGATGTCGCGCGGCAGGGAGAGCAGGGCGAGGGCCTTCTCGTGATCGATCGCCGCCGGCGTCCAACCCTTCGGCAGGCTGGCGCGTTTCGCCTCCTTGCCGTCGCCGCGCTGGACATAGGGGCCGAAGCGGCCGTTGCGCAGCGTGATTTCCTCGCCGGTATGCGGATCCTTGCCGAGGCTTTGCGGCTCGTTCGTTGCGGCTGCTTCGGCGTCACCGTTGCTGTCGGAGGAGAGTTGGCGCGTGTAGTTGCACTCCGGGTAGTTGGAGCATCCGACGAAAGCACCGTACTTTCCGAGTTTCAGGGACAGTTTGCCGGTGCCGCAGACCTGACAAATGCGCGGGTCGCCGCCATCTTCCCGCTTCGGGAAGACGAGCGGAGCCAGTTCCTCGTTGAGCGCATCGAGCACGTTTGTGACGCGCAGTTCCTTGGTGTCCTCGATCTGGGAGAAGAAGTCCTTCCAGAAGTCGCGCAGCACGTCCTTCCAATTGAGTTCGCCTGCCGAAATCTGGTCGAGTTTCTCCTCGAGCGACGCGGTGAAATCATATTCGACATAGCGGGTGAAGAAGCTTTCGAGGAACGCCGTGACCAGACGGCCTTTCGCCTGCGGCACCAGCTTGCGCTTGTCGATCTCCACATAGTCACGGTCGATGAGGGTCGTGACGGTCGCCGCATAGGTTGACGGGCGGCCGATACCGAGCTCTTCCATCTTCTTGATGAGCGTCGCTTCCGAATAGCGCGGCGGCGGCTCGGTGAAGTGCTGGCTGGCGTTGATCTTCTGCTTGGCAAGATTTTCGCGTGCGTTGATTTCCGGAAGGCGGCCGTCCTCGTCGCCGTCATCCGCCTGCTCGCCGTCTTCCTTCATGTCGGTATAGGCAGCGATGAAGCCGTCGAAGCGGATGACCGAGCCGGTTGCCCTGAGACCCGCCTTCTTGCCGGCATTGTCGGCGACGATCTCGGCGGTGGTGCGCTCGATCTCCGCAGACGCCATCTGGCTCGCGATACCGCGCTTCCAGACAAGATCGTACAGTCTCAGCATGTCGCCGTCGAGGAAGCGCCGGACCTGGTCGGGCGTGCGGTCGAAATCGGTCGGGCGAATGGCCTCGTGCGCTTCCTGGGCATTCTTTGCCTTGGTGGAATAGAAGCGCGGCTTTTCCGGAAGATAACGCTCTCCGAACTGGCTGCCGATGGCCTGGCGCGCGGCCTCGATCGCTTCCGGCGCCATCTGCACGCCGTCCGTTCGCATATAGGTGATGAGACCTACGGTTTCTCCGCCGATATCGACGCCTTCATAGAGCTTCTGCGCCACCTGCATGGTGCGCGATGCCGAGAAGCCGAGCTTCGAGGAGGCGGCCTGCTGCAGCGTCGAAGTGGTGAAGGGCGGGGAGGGATTGCGTTTGACCGGCTTGGCCTCGACGCTCTCGACGACGTAGCTCGCGCCGTCGAGCAGGGACTTCAACCGGTTGGCTTCCTCGCCATTGCCGATCGCCTTCGGCGGCAGCCGCTTGCCGTCGGCCGAAACGAGGCGCGCTTCGAATTCGTCGCCGCGCGGTGTCTTCAGAAGCGCCGAGATGTTCCAGTATTCTTCGGTGACGAAGCGCTCGATCTCCGCCTCGCGGTCGCAGACGAGGCGCAGCGCCACCGATTGCACGCGGCCCGCCGAGCGTGCGCCCGGCAGCTTGCGCCAGAGCACGGGCGAAAGATTGAAGCCGACGAGGTAGTCGAGAGCGCGGCGTGCGAGATATGCGTCGACCAGCGAGGCATCGATGTCGCGGGGTTCGGCCATCGCATCGAGCACGGCCTTCTTGGTGATCGCATTGAAGACGACGCGCTTGACCGGCTTGTCGCCGATGACCTTCTTCTTCCTGAGAAGGTCGAGCACATGCCAGGAGATCGCCTCGCCCTCGCGGTCGGGGTCGGTCGCGAGAATGAGACCGTCGGACGATTTTACCGCATCGGCGATGTCCTTCATCCGCTTGGCGGAAGCGCCGTCGACCTCCCAGGACATCTCGAAGTCTTCGTCGGGGCGAACCGATCCGTCCTTGGCAGGCAGGTCACGCACGTGGCCGAACGAGGCAAGCACCTTGTAGCCTGGGCCCAGGTACTTGTTGATCGTCTTGGCCTTGGAAGGCGATTCCACCACTACAACATTCATCGACATTCTCTGAAACAACTTGTTTGGCGACCCTGCGCGCCAATCCGACGCCACGACATGGACAGGGATTCGGGCGCGGTCAAGGGGTTTGATCGAAAATAGCTATATCACGCTCGACCGCAACCAAGCGGCAACATTCGAATCGGCTCAACCAGTGGTCGTCATTCTTGCCGTTGTCTTCGACGCGGCGGAGCGACAGGTCCTGGCCGTCATTCGGCCGTCGCGAGGGATACGAGATTGCCTCCGTGACGGCAGAGCTGGCCGGCAAGATCCAGTTCGACGAGCACCATATGGATCTGCGGTGCGGCAAGGCCGGTATGTCGGATGAGATCGTCGATCTCGACCGGCGTCGGCCCGAGAGCCTCGACGACGCGCGAGCGATCTGTGTCGTCCGGCGGCTGCGGCATCGGCCGCGGCTCCTCGGCGCTTGGCTCGTTGGCTTCCAGCCGCGAGAAAAGGTCGTCGCGGCTGAGAGGCGCCAGCGCCTCGATCACGTCCGCCGAAGAGGTCGTGACGGTCGCCCCCTGTTTCAGGAGATCGTTCGTGCCATGACAGCGCGGATCGAGAGGCGACCCGGGAACGGCAAAGACCAGCCGGCCGAAATCGGCGGCATAGCGCGCAGTGATCAGTGACCCTGAACGGTTCGCGGCTTCGACGATCGCAACACCGAGGCTGATGCCCGCGACGAGCCGGTTTCGTCTCGGGAAATCCCGGGCGCGCGGTTCCCAGCCAAAGGGCATCTCGCTGACCGCCAGCCCCTCGCCGGAGACGATTTCCTGCAGGAGGCCGAGATTCTCCGGCGGGTAGGGGCGGTCGAGGCCACCGGCGAGCACGGCGATCGTGCCTGTCCGCAGACTGGCGCGGTGCGCGGCGGTGTCGATGCCGCGGGCGAGCCCTGATGTGATGACATAGCCGGCAGCTCCGGCGTCGCGGGCGATCATCGCCGCGAACTTCGCGCCGCTGACCGAGGCATTGCGTGAGCCGACGATCCCAAGCGAGGGACGGGCCGTCGCGTTCAAATTGCCCTTCGTCGCGAGAAGCGGCGGGGCGCCGTCGATCTGTCTGAGCGCGTCCGGATAATCGGGTTCGCCGATGCCCACGAACACGGCACCGAACCGGTGTGCGGCCTCGAGTTCGCGCTCGGCGTCGTCCACCGTGGCGACGCGGAAGGACCGGTCCGCCCCGCCACGACGCGAAAGTTCCGGCAGCGCCTCGAGCGCCGCCTCTGCGTTGCCGAAATGGCTGATCAGATCGCGGAAGGTTGCGGGGCCGACATTGTCGCTTCGGATGAGCCGCAACCATGCGATCTTCTGCCGTTCGCTGAGCGCGGTCCCGGTCCGTCGAGCGCCGGCCGGCGGCATCAGCCCTTTTCTCCGATCCGGCTTTCGGTGCCGCTCAGGAGGCGCTGGATGTTGGCGCGGTGCTTGATCCAGGCGATGGCCGTCATGACCGCAAAGAGCCCGGCCACCTTGCCGTTGCCGGCTGCATAGAGCGCGATGGGGACGGCGGCGGTCGCGACGAGTGCCGAAAGAGAGGAGTAGCGGGTGATCTTTGCCATCGCCAGCCAGATGGCTGCGAAAAGGAGCACCATTACCGGCACGAGGCCGAGCAGTACGCCGATATAGGTCGCAACGCCCTTGCCGCCCCTGAAGGAAAGCCAGACGGGAAAAAGGTGCCCGAGAAAGGCGGCAAAACCGGCGGCAATGCCCGCTTCGACACCCCAGTAGGATGCGATCGCTGCGGCAGCCGTGCCCTTCAGGGCATCGAGCAGCAGCGTGGCGGCGGCAAGCTTCCTGTTGCCGGTTCTGAGCACATTCGTCGCGCCGATATTGCCGGAGCCGATCTTGCGTACGTCACCGAGGCCGGCCATCCGCGTCAGAATGAGGCCGAACGGGATCGAGCCCAGCAGATAACCGAAAACAAGGCATGCGAGAGTCGAAGGCAGCCCCAACTGCCAGGAAAACATGTCCACCGGTCCCCCCTTCCGCTGACCCGCGCCGGTTATGCCGAATGCACGAGTTCGCCAGCAACATAGGTTTGGACGACCCGTCCGGTAAAGCGTGCATTTTCGAAAGGCGTGTTCTTGGAGCGTGAGACGAGCGTCTCCTTGTGGAGAACCCAAGGCTCGTCAAGGTCGATGACGGCGATGTCGGCTCGGGCGCCGGGCTTCAGCGTGCCGGCATCCAGGCCGAAGATCGCGGACGGGCGGGTGGACAGAGCATCGATCAGCCGCATCAGCGGCACTTCGCCGCTGTGATAGAGCCGCAGCGCCGCTGCCGCCAGTGTTTCGAGGCCGATCGCCCCGTCCGCGGCATCCGCGAAGGGCAGGCGCTTGGTGTCGACGTCCTGCGGATCATGAGACGAGACAATGATATCGATCGTTCCGTCGGCCAGCGCCTCGACCATCGCGACGCGATCGCCCTCGGTGCGCAAGGGCGGCGAGAGTTTGAAGAAAGTCCTGTACTCGCCGATGTCGTTCTCGTTCAGGGTCAAGTGGTTGATCGAGATGCCGCAGGTGACGTTGGTGCCGCGCTCGCGGGCGATGCGAATGGTCTCGGCCGATTCGGGAACGGAAATTTCAGCCGCGTGATAGGCCGCACGCGTCAGGCCGGCGATGCGCAGGTCGCGTTCGAGCGGAATGATCTCGGCTTCGCGCGGCACGCCGGGAAGGCCGAGCCAACTCGCAAGCAGCCCTTCATTCATGACGCCGTTGGCGCCGAGATACTTGTCGCGCGTCCCGAGCGCGACGACGGCACCGAACTCGCGCGCGTAGGTCATCGCGCGGCGAAGCACGAGCGTATCGTGCACCGGCTGTCGCCCGTTGGTGAAGCAGACGGCGCCCGCATCGCGAAGCAGCCCGATCTCGGTCATCTCTTGGCCGAGCAGTCCCTTGGTCAGGGCCGCCGCCGGATGGACGTTGACGAGCGCCTTGTCGCGCGCGGTCTTCTGCACGAATTCGACAAGCGCGATATCGTCGATCACCGGATCGGTGTCCGGCATGGCGATGAAAGAAGTGACGCCGCCGGTTGCCGCTGCACGCGAGGCCGACTCGATGGTCTCGCGATGTTCGCTGCCCGGTTCGCCGACGAAGACGCGCGCATCGACCAATCCCGGGACGGCGGTGAGGCCGGCGCAGTCCTTGACGAAGGCGTCCGCAGGTACGCCCTGGTTCTGCGCATCCTTCCCGGCCGCGAGGATACGGCCGTCGTCCCCGACGATGATGGTGCCGATTTCGTCCAGTTTCCGCGAGGGATCGACGATGCGGAGGTTCTGCAGAACGAGTGGTCTGGTCATAGGCGCGGCCCCTGGTTCTGGGAGAGAAGCAATGTTTCCATCACCGCCATGCGCACGGCGACGCCCATCTCGACCTGCTGTTCGATCACGCTTTGCGGCCCGTCGGCGATCTCCGAGGCGATCTCGACGCCGCGGTTCATCGGCCCCGGATGCATGACGAGCGCGTCGTCCTTCGCGACCTTGAGCTTCTCGGCATCCAGGCCGTAGTAATGGAAGTACTCGCGCACCGAAGGCACGAAGGAGCCGGCCATGCGCTCGCGCTGGAGTCTCAGCATCATCACCACGTCCGCATCCTTGAGGCCCTCGGCCATGGAGTGGTAGACCTCGGCGCCCATCTCGGCGATGCCGGCGGGAAGCAGCGTCGCCGGCGCGACGACCCGCACACGGGCGCCCATCTGGTTCAAAAGCAGGATATTGGAGCGGGCGACGCGCGAGTGGAGAACGTCGCCGCAGATCGCCACGATGATCCGCGAGAGCTTGCCCTTGGCGCGCCGGATCGTCAGCGCGTCGAGCAGCGCCTGCGTCGGGTGCTCGTGCTGGCCGTCGCCGGCGTTGACGACCGAGCAGGAGACCTTCTGGGCAAGCAGCGAGGCAGCCCCCGCCGACGAGTGGCGAACGACCAGCACGTCCGGGTGCATGGCGTTCAGCGTCATCGCCGTATCGATCAGCGTCTCGCCTTTCTTCACCGAGGAATTGCCGACGGACATGTTCATGACGTCGGCGCCGAGCCGCTTTCCGGCGAGCTCGAATGAGGACTGGGTACGGGTCGAGGCTTCAAAGAACAGATTGATCTGCGTGAGCCCGCGCAGCGAGGAGGTCTTCTTTTCCCTCTGTCGAGAGATCTTGACGGCCTCGTCGGCGCGATCGAGCAGGAGCGTGATATCCTGTTCCGTCAGCCCCTTGATGCCGAGCAGGTGGCGATGCGGGAAGGTGATCATGAGCCGCCCTTGCATTTCTGGAATTCGGTCGCTCTATAGAACGTGGACCCCGGCGCGGCAAGCGGCGCGCCGCCCGTTCCGAAGAAAACTTGGGCCAACAGAATTGTTTCCATTTGGACAGGAAAGGCTCTAAAACCGGCCCATGAATCAGATGAACCGGACAGAACAAAAACTTGCAGAACTGAACCAGCCCAAGCCCTGGTCCGGTGTCAACGCCTTTCGCTCCGACCCGCTGGTGGTCGACATCACGTCCAGCATGCCGAAGACGCTGCGCGACGAGTTCGATGGGCTTGGGCGCTATGTGACTTCGCCCGAGGCACAGGAACTGGCCCGGATGGCCAATGAAGGCGTGCCGAAGCTGAAGACGCACGGGCCGCGCGGCGAGCGCCTCGACGTCGTCGAGTTCCATCCCGCCTGGCATGCGCTGATGCGCCGCTCCATGACGACCGGTCTGCATTCTTCTGCCTGGGAGAACCTGCCCGATGAGCGCGGCCGCTCGCACAAGGTAAGGGCGATCCGCTTCTATCTGACCGCGCAGCTCGAATGCGGCCATCTCTGCCCGCTGACGATGACCAGTGCCTCGGTCGCGGCGATTACCGCTTCCCCCGCCGTCCAGAAGGAATGGGCGCCGAAGATCCTCTCGCGCAAATATGATTCGTCCAATCGGCCGTGGATGCAGAAATCCGCGGTCACCATCGGCATGGGCATGACCGAGAAGCAGGGCGGCACCGACGTGCGCGCCAATACCTCCACGGCCGAACGGGTGGGGGAGGGCATTTATCGCCTCACCGGACACAAATGGTTCATGTCCGCGCCGATGAGCGACGCTTTCGTCATGCTGGCACAGACCCGGGAGGGGCTCGGCTGCTTCCTGGTCCCGCGGCTGCTGGAGGACGGCGGGGCCAACGGTCTGCGTTTCCAGCGCCTGAAGGACAAGCTGGGCAACCGTTCCAATGCTTCCTCCGAGGTCGAGTTTTCCGACACTTTCGGTTTCCTGCTCGGTACGCCGGATGCCGGTATCCGCACGATCCTGGACATGGTGACGCTGACCCGGCTCGACTGCGCGCTGGCCTCGGCCGGGATGATGCGCGCATCGCTCGCCGAAGCCGTGCATCATACCCGCGGCCGCAAGGTCTTCGGCAAGGCGCTTGTCAGCCAGCCGATGATGACCAGGGTGCTCGCCGATATGGCCCTGGATGTCGCGGCCGCAAGCGCACTGTCGTTCCGCCTGGCCGAAGCCTTCGATAATGCCCATAGCAGCGCGGAGGATGCCGCCTACGCCCGTATCATGACGCCGGTCGCGAAATACTGGTGCTGCAAGATCGCCCCCGCGCTGATCTATGAGGCGATGGAGTGCATGGGCGGCAACGGCTATGTCGAGGAGCGGGCGCTTGCGCGCCACTACCGCGAAGCCCCGGTCAATGCGATCTGGGAAGGCTCCGGCAACGTTATGGCGCTCGACGTCCTGCGGGTGCTCGGGCGCCGGAAGGAACTGTTCGAACAGCTCTTCGCAACGATCGGCCGCGATCTCGGCCCCGCCGGGCGCAAGACGATCGAGGTTCTGCGTGCCGCCATGTCGCTCTGCGAGCGCGACGAGGGCGCGGCACGCATGCTGGTCGAGCAACTGGCGCTGGCGGCGGCTGCTGCCGAACTCTACAGGCTCGGGGCCGGGCGCATCGCCGATGCGTTCCTGGAATCGCGCCTGGCCGCCGGCTGGCGCTCGACTTACGGCATGCTCGATTCGCGCTTCGATTCGGCCTATGTCCTCGATTTGCTCTACCCGGCCGCAACATAGCCCGTAACGAAGAGCACGAGCGGTATCGTCAGGAACGAGGCCGCCGTCTGGATCGTGGCGACGGACGCGTAAAGCTCCGCGTCACCCCCCATCTGCTTGGCCAGAAGATAGCCGTTCATGGCGGTCGGGACGGCCGCACCCACGGCGATGACGAGCAGGGCATCCCCCCGGATGCCGAGAAGCGCGCTGCTGCCCACCATGAACACCGGCATGACGATCAGCTTGAGCACGACCGCGAACAGGACCGGGATGCTCGGGTTCAAGGCGTCGGCGATCTTGAGGCCGGCCCCGACCAGGATCAGCCCAAGCCCGAGCGAAGCGCTCGCCAGCATGTCGACCGCCGTCATCACGGGCTCATACAGTTCGATGCCCGTCAAGTTGAACAATATCCCGAGCGCCGACGAGATGATCAGCGGATTGGTGATGATCTTCAAAAAGAAAAAACCGATGCCACGGCTGCCGCCGCCGAACCAGGTCAGAACGGCGATATTGTAGAAATTGATCGGGATGATGAGCAGTGCCATGACGAGAGCCGTCAGGCTGAGTCCAGCCGTGCCGAATAGTTTTTCAGCGACCGCCAGTGCAATGAAGGCATTCCATCGCGTGGCCGTCTGGAACACCGATGTAAAGGTGGGGCCGGAAATGCCGCCTCGGCGCAGCAGAGGCCAGGCCGAGAGGAGGGCGGCCGACATCAATGTGACGCTGCCGACCGTAGCGACGGCCGTCGCATCAGCCTCGAGGCCGGCCAGGTCCGCCTTCGCCAGCGTCGAGAAGAGCAGAGCGGGAAAGAGAAAATAATAGCCGAACTGCTCGAGCCCGATCCATAGCCCCTGGTCGACAAGCGTCGAGCGCCGGAGCGCGACACCAAGGATCACGAGCAGGAAGACCGGCAGAATGCTTTCGAAGACGATGGTCATCAGGGCTCCAGGCAGACGGAGGTTCACGCACGCAGCGCCGCGCGCCCTATGAGGTGCGCAGAACTCGCTGTAGAGCGCTGGACAGGCGGCCGCAAGCCGGCTTTCACTGTGAATATTAACCTTAACAAATGGTTTACGTTGCGCTTCTGCCTCCGAGGCGGAGATACTGGCGGTGTGATTTTTTAAGGATGGAACGGAGCGGCCGGTGAGAGCTGCCTTGCTGATCATCATGGTGATCTTTTTCGCCGGCTTGGCGCTCGACATAGCGAGCCTCGCGGCCGTCCTGACCACGTTCGTCCTGCTTGATCGTGCAATCTTTCCGCTTCTTAGCGGTCACCAGCCGGAGAGGGGCGCTTCATGAAGTGGTTGCTGATCTTCTGGGGCGGTCCCGTGATGCTGCTTACGGGCTGGTACGGGCTCTCCTACTATGACATGAGCTTCGGCGTCTTCATGCTGACACGAGAGGCGCATGAGCTCGTCTTCCGGGTTTACGGGAGTATCCTGGGAATCCCGCCGGAAACCATTCCGCCGCTCGTCGCCCGGGCCATGATCGTCGACAGCCTGATCGTGTTCGGCCTTGTCGCGCTCAGGAAGCGGAGGCAGATCGCGGCCTGGTATCGGCGCCGTTACGGCGCGTCCCGATCGCCGGAAGCGCCTCTCGCCAGCGATGCCAATCTATCCAGCGCTCCCTGAAGGATGAAGGAAGCGGCGGCCGAATCGATGCGTTCGGCCCGCTTTTTCCGCGATACGTCCATTTCGATCAGTACCCGCTCGGCTGCCACCGTGGACAGGCGTTCGTCCCAGAGGACGAAGGGGATATCGGTCTTTTCTCCCATATTGCGCACGAAGGCCCGCGTCGCCTGGCAGCGCGGCCCTTCCGATCCGTCCATATTCACCGGCAAGCCGATGATGAAGGCGGCGATTTTTTCCTTCTCCGCAAAAGACAGGAGCGCCTGCGCGTCGGCGCCGAACTTGACGCGGCGGATCACCTCGCGCGGCGTCGCAAAGCGCCGCCCCAGATCGGAAACCGAAATGCCGATCGTTTTCGTCCCGAGGTCCAGGCCTGCCACCGACTGATAGGGCGGCAGCCGCTCCGCGAGTTCCTCCATCGTGAGAATTGCCATGGGATTTACCGATTCGATCTTTCCAGTGCGCTGGTCTGATCCATATGCTTGTCCTAGACATAAATCGATCAATTTTATCGCCCGACTCGCCTGGGGTGCCGCGCGCGATCTGAGGAGAACATCATGAACATCAAATGGCTGGGACATTCCGCCTTCCATATCGAAACGGCGAAAGCCAAAATCCTGATAGATCCGTTCTTCACCGGCAATCCGGCCTTTCGGGACGAGGAGCGCAAGGCCGCAACGGCGGGACTGACCCACATTCTGCTGACCCACGGCCACGGCGACCATGTCGGCGACACCGTTGCCATAGCCAGGGAAACCGGCGCGACGGTCCTTGCCAATTTCGACCTCTGCATGTGGCTCGGCCGGCAGGGCATTTCGAAGCTGGAGCCGGGCAATACGGGCGGAACCATCCAGCTCGGGAGCTTCACCGCCACATTCGTCAACGCGCTGCATTCATCGGCGCAGATCACCGACGACGGCGTTTCGCATTCGCTCGGCAATGCCAATGGCCTCGTTCTTCATTTCGACGACGAGCCGACGCTCTATCACATGGGCGACACGGACATCTTCTCCGACATGGCGCTCGTGCAGGAACTGCACGAGCCGGAAATCGGCATCGTGCCGATCGGCGACCGTTTCACCATGGGCGGTGCCGTGGCCGCGCTCGCGTGCCAGCGTTACTTCAAGTTCAACACGGCGATCCCTTGCCACTATGGCTCCTTCCCGATCATCGACCAGACGCCGGAGACCTTCATTGCCGGCATGGACGGCGCCTCGACATTGGTCGCCACCCCCGAGGTCGGTGGCGCGGTAACCCTATAAAGAAGGGCGCAGCCCCGCCCGAAGCCGGTCGGCGCCATTCGCGAGTTGCACGTTGTGCAACTCGCCTTTATAGCGGGGGAAACTTTGCGATACCGGAGACGATCATGTCCGTAGACCTTGCCACCGTGAAGCGCGTCGCGCGCCTTGCCCGCATCGCCGTCAGCGATGAGGAAGCCGAGCGGATGACCGGCGAACTCAACGGTATCCTGGGCTTCGTCGAGCAGCTCTCCGAAGTGGATGTCGACGGAGTCGAGCCGATGACGTCGGTGATGCCGATGAAGATGAAGAAGCGCGACGACATCGTCGCGGATGGTGACAAGGCGGACGACATTGTCGCCAATGCGCCGAATTCGGATCGCAACTTCTTCCTCGTTCCGAAGGTGGTCGAGTAACCACCCGCCGCCCGTCCCGCCGTTCCGAATGCGAAAGTCCGATTGCACCATGACCGACCTTACGAGCCTCACGATCGCCGAAGCCCGCGCGAAGCTTTCCGCCAAGGAAATCACCGCGGTCGAATTGACCGACGCCTATCTTGGCGCGATCGAGGCAGCCAACGAGACGATCAACGCCTATGTCGCCGTTACGCCGGAAAAGGCGCGCGAGATGGCGAAGGCCTCGGACGCCCGCATCGCAGCCGGCAAGGCCGGCGCGCTCGAGGGCATCCCGCTCGGTATCAAGGATCTCTTCGGCACGGAGGGCATCCACACGCAGGCATGCAGCCACATACTCGACGGATTCGAGCCGCGCTACGAGTCGACCGTGACCCAGAACCTCTGGAACGACGGCGCCGTCATGCTCGGCAAGCTTAACATGGACGAGTTCGCCATGGGCTCGTCTAACGAGACCTCCTATTACGGACCGGTCAAGAACCCGTGGCGCGCTAAGGGCTCGAATCTGGACCTGGTTCCGGGCGGCTCTTCCGGCGGATCGGCGGCCGCGGTCGCGGCGCGTCTTTGCGCCGGCGCCACCGCGACCGATACCGGCGGCTCGATCCGCCAGCCGGCGGCGTTCACCGGCACCGTCGGCATCAAGCCGACCTATGGCCGCTGCTCGCGCTGGGGCGTCGTCGCCTTCGCCTCGTCGCTCGACCAGGCGGGCCCTATCGCCCGCGACGTGCGCGATGCCGCGATCCTGTTGAAGTCGATGGCGAGCATCGATCCGAAGGACACGACGTCCGTCGATCTGCCGGTGCCGGACTACGAAGCCGCGATCGGCCAGTCGATCAAGGGCATGCGGATCGGCATTCCCAAGGAATACCGCGTCGACGGCATGCCGGAGGATATCGAGGCGCTCTGGCAGCAGGGTATCGCCTGGCTTAGGGACGCCGGCGCCGAAATCGTCGATATCTCGCTGCCGCATACGAAATACGCGCTGCCCGCTTACTACATCGTCGCTCCGGCCGAAGCGTCGTCCAACCTCGCGCGTTACGACGGCGTTCGCTACGGCCTGCGTGTCGACGGCAAGGACATCATCGACATGTATGAAAAGACGCGCGCCGCCGGCTTCGGCCAGGAGGTCAAGCGTCGCATCATGATCGGCACCTATGTGCTTTCCGCCGGCTATTACGATGCCTATTACCTGCGCGCGCAGAAGGTCCGGACTTTGATCAAGCGCGACTTCGAGCTCGCATTTCAGGCGGGCGTCGATGCGATCCTGACGCCGGCCACGCCGTCCTCCGCCTTCGGCATTGCCGACGAGGACCTCGCATCCGATCCGGTGAAGATGTACCTGAACGACATCTTCACCGTGACGGTGAACATGGCCGGCCTTCCGGGCATTGCGGTGCCGGGCGGGCTCGACCGCAAGGGGCTGCCGCTCGGTCTGCAGCTCATCGGCAAACCCTTCGAGGAAGAAACGCTGTTCAAGACGGCCCATGTCATCGAACAGGCAGCCGGCCGCTTCACGCCGTCCAAATGGTGGTGACGGCGTAAAGAGACCGCAAGGTGCCGGAAATCGCTGCAATACCGACCGCATCGAACACCGGAGACGATATCTCCGGTATCGATGCGATGCGGATCGCCGGCGCTCAGCGGTTGTTGAGCTCCGATCTGACCAGATGCAGTCCGCGTTCGGTAATGCGATACGGCTTACCGGCGGATGACTTGATCGCTCTCTTCCGTTTCAGCTTACGGAAAAGCTCGAGATCGACGCCGGGATAGACCCAGCCGTCTCTCGTAAAGCAGCGAATTTCCGCGATCGCCTTGCCTTCGCGGGTGATTTCAATGCGGCCGCCCTGGGCCAAATGGTGAAGAATGCGCTGTTCGGCGCGCGAAATGTCCATCGTTAGAGTATTCCGGAATAGCGTTCATCAGAACGCAGGAAAACGTTCCGTTCTTCGTGAGAAGAGCGGGGTTTACGTTTCCGGCCCATGCACGCTTTTCAGTGGAAGCGGGCAGGGCCCTTACCGGGACTCAGACTGATGGAACATAAAGACTCCTGTCGGATCTCGCGCTTTCTAGGAGATCGCCCCGCAATCGTCAAGGTTGCAAAGACCGGCTGCCAGAGCCGGCATTGTCCAGTGCCCCATGTGTGCGGCCGCGCCTTGAAAGCTTGCACCGTGGGATCAATTGCTCTACCGAGAAACCACGAATTCAGGCTTCAAAGAAGAGCATGACATGAGCATCGTCGACGTCCGCACTCCTGATCCGAAACGCTTCATTCCAGGCGCCACCGGCGACTGGGAGGTCATCATCGGCATGGAGGTCCATGCGCAGGTGCTGAGCAATTCGAAGCTGTTCTCCAGTGCGTCGACGGAGTTCGGATCGGAGCCGAATGCCAATGTTTCGCTCGTCGATGCCGCAATGCCGGGCATGCTTCCGGTCATCAACGAGGAATGCGTCAAGCAGGCCGTGCGCACCGGCCTGGGCTTGAAGGCAAAGATCAACAATCGCTCGATCTTCGACCGGAAGAACTATTTCTATCCGGACCTGCCGCAGGGCTACCAGATCTCGCAATACAAGGACCCGATCGTCGGCGAGGGCAAGATCATCATTTCCGTCGGTCCGGACCGCCAGGGGCAGTTCGAAGACGTCGAGATCGGCATCGAGCGCCTGCACCTGGAGCAGGATGCCGGCAAGTCGATGCACGACCAGCATCCCGCCATGTCCTACGTCGACCTCAACCGGTCGGGCGTCGCGCTGATGGAGATCGTCTCGAAGCCGGACCTGCGTTCGTCGGACGAGGCGAAAGCCTATCTCACCAAGCTTCGCTCGATCCTGCGTTATCTCGGCACCTGCGACGGCAATATGGACGAGGGCTCGATGCGCGCGGACGTCAACGTCTCGGTTCGCCGTCCGGGCGAAGCTTTCGGCACGCGCTGCGAAATCAAGAACGTCAACTCGATCCGCTTCGTCGGCCAGTCGATCGAGTACGAGGCCCGTCGCCAGATCGCCATCCTTGAAGACGGCGGCGCGATCGACCAGGAGACCCGGCTCTTCGATGCCAATAAGGGCGAGACCCGCTCCATGCGTTCGAAGGAAGAGGCGCACGACTACCGCTACTTCCCCGATCCGGATCTCCTGCCGCTCGAGTTTGACGATGCCTTCGTGGAAGCGCTCAAGGCCGACCTTCCCGAATTGCCGGACGACAAGAAGGAACGCTTCGTTCGCGATCTCGGCCTGTCCGTTTACGATGCGTCCGTTCTCGTCTCGGAAAAGGCGATTGCCGATTACTTCGAAGCCGTGGCCGAAGGCCGTGACGGCAAGGCGGCGGCGAACTGGGTGATCAACGATCTTCTCGGCGCGCTGAACAAGGCCGGCAAGACCATCGAGGAAACGCCGGTCTCGCCGGCGCAGCTCGGCGGCATCATCGATCTCATCAAGGATGGCACCATTTCCGGCAAGCTCGCAAAGGACCTCTTCGAAATCCTTTGGAACGAGGGAGGCGACCCGGCCGAAATCGTCGAGAGCCGCGGTATGAAGCAGGTCACCGACACCGGTGCGATCGAGAAGGCGGTCGACGAGATCATCGCCGCCAATCCCGACCAGGTGGAAAAGGCCAAGGCGAAGCCGTCGCTCGCCGGCTGGTTCGTCGGGCAGGTGATGAAGGCGACCGGCGGCAAGGCCAATCCGCAGGCGGTGCAGGCCCTGGTAAAATCCAAACTCGGCATCGAGGAGTGACGATGTTCTTCGTCCGAACCGCGAGCGAGCGTGACCTCGAGAAGGTTCGCGCTCTGCTCGCCGAGACGTGGCACGCGACCTACGATACGTTCTACGGTGCCGAAAAGGTCAATGAACTGACGGCGAAGTGGCATTCGATCGAGGCCCTTCGCGCGCGCCTGCAGCGCAAGCATTCCGAGTTTGTCGTCGCCGACAACGGCAGCGAGCTTGCCGGCATGGGTTATGCCGCCATGTCCGAGTCGCTGGAAAAGACAGCCGTGCTGCACCAGCTCTATGTGCTGCCGAAGCATCAACGCCATGGCGTCGGCCGCGACATGTTCGCGGAGCTCGAGACCTGCTTCCCGGATGCGGAACGCATGCGGGTGGAGGTGGAGTCGCAGAACCTGCACGCGCTCGCCTTTTATCGCGCGCACGGATTTGTGGAAGTCGCAAAAACATCCAGTTGCGGCGACGAGCAGTCCGGCATACCGGCGCTCATCCTGGAAAAGCGCCTTTCCTGACCTTCCACGCCGCATCGATGCGAACACAGGCGCTTCGGCCTCGAGATGCGGGTGAAAGACCCGAGCCGGGAGCGGAATCACTGGACAACGCGAAAGCGGCGCGGCATAAGCGGGGGCGAGATTTTGATATCCGGCCGGCTCCCACCGGCCGGTAAAGGACGATGCATATGAAGCTCCTGCTGCAGATTTTCACCTGGTGGAATGGACAGACGATCGGTACCCGGTTTCACACCTGGCGCCATGGCCAGCGCGTCGGGGAAGACGAATTCGGCAACGTCTACTATCAGGGCGGCACGGACTCCGAGGGACGGACGCGGCGTTGGGTGATCTACAACGGTCCCGCCGAGGCGTCTGCGATCCCGCCGGGCTGGCATGGCTGGATGCATCATCGCACCGACGTCTCCCCCGCCGACGAGAAATATGCGGTCCGCGAATGGCAGAAGCCGCACCGCGCCAACCCGACCGGTACGCCCAATGCCTACCGGCCGAAGGGGTCGATTGCCGGTGCCGGCAAGCGCCCGCGTGTGACCGGCGACTACGACGCCTGGACGCCGCGCTCCTGAGCCGGGCTTCTCGGGCATCGTCCCGCGACTTGCGGGACGATCACGGCGCAGCCACATTTCGGGTTTAGCGCCTGAAGTCCATCCGGGACTAACAGCAATGTGCGGGGGATTGGCGGTAATGGCGGGTTTCTGTCTGCGGGATTTGATTGGCCGGGGAGGGCGGTTTGCGGCCATTGCCCTTCTCCTTGCCGCTCCGGTGACGTCTGCCGTCGAAACCGCGCAGGCGGCACGCCTTTCCAACGCCGTGGCGGTCTTCTCCGGCATCGACAAGATCACCGGCCGCATCACCAGCTTTGACGTCTATATCGGCGAAACGGTGCAATTCGGTGCGCTGCAGGTAACTCCGCGCGTTTGCCACAGCCGCGACGAAACGGAAGCGCCGAAGACGACCACCTTTGTGGAGGTGGACGAAATCACGCTCGACCGGAAGATCCGCCGCATCTTTACCGGCTGGATGTTTGCCGACAGCCCGGGGCTCAACGCCGTCGAGCACCCCGTCTATGACGTTTGGCTGCAGTCCTGCAAGTCCACCTCCGAAGTTCCGCCGCCCGACACTGCGGCAAAGCAATAGAGCACTTGACAGGGCGCCTCCTGCGATCCTTCGCCCTTTGCCTGTCACTGGAGCGACGCAAAGCGTAAGCCTTCCCTTGAGAAGGCATAATCCTCAAAATTCGAGATTTGGCGAGGCGATCGCTTTCGCGAGCAGAACTTCGTACTGAGCCTTCGGCACGTCGACTGCGCCGAAGGACTTCAGGTGTTCGGTCGTGAACTGCGTGTCGAGGAGCTGAAACCCCTTCGACCTCAATCGCTCGACCAGATGGACGAGGCAGATCTTGGATGCGCCGGTGCGGCGCGAGAACATGCTCTCGCCGAAAAAGGCTGCGCCGAGTGAAACGCCGTAGAGGCCGCCGACGAGCGCATCTCCCTCCCAGGCCTCGACGCTGTGCGCATGGCCCATATTGTGCAGGGCCGCATAGAGGGAGCGGATCGTGTCGTTGATCCACGTCGTCGGCCTGTCCGGTGCGGGCTGCGCGCACCCCTCCATGACTTCAGCGAAGGCCGTATCGAAGCGAATGTCGAAGGGGCGCCTGCGGATCGCTTTGGCGAGGCTGCGCGAGACGTGAAACCGGTCCAGCGGAATGATGCCGCGAATCTCGGGCTCGACCCAGAAAAGTTCCGGATCGTCGGCCGAGTCGGCCATGGGGAAGAGGCCGATCGAGTAGGCGCGCAACAACATGTCCGGCGTGATATCCGGTTGTTTGCTGCGCGTCTCCTTCAATGTCGTATCCTATGCGGATGTTGTGGCCAGATGGTGCTCCAGCCAATGGATATCATAATCGCCGTTTGCGATATCCTGATTGTTGATCAGGTCCTGAAAAAGGGGAAGAGTCGTCTTGATGCCGTCGATGACAAATTCGTCAAGCACGCGGCGCAGCCGCATCATGCACTCGACGCGCGTCCGGCCGTGGACGATCAGCTTACCGATCAGGCTGTCATAGTAGGGGGGTATGCGGTAACCCTGATAGGCGCCGCTGTCGACGCGCACACCGAGGCCGCCCGGGGCGTGGAAATGCGTGATCGTGCCCGGGGAAGGGACGAAGGTGCGCGGATCTTCGGCGTTGATGCGGCATTCGATGGCGTGACCGGAGAAGACGATATCCTCCTGCTTGGCGGAGAGGCCGGCTCCGGACGCCACGCGAATCTGCTCGTGCACGAGGTCGATCCCGGTGATCGCTTCGGTAATCGGGTGTTCGACCTGCAGGCGCGTGTTCATCTCGATGAAGTAGAACTCGCCGTTCTCGTAGAGGAATTCGATCGTGCCGGCGCCGCGATACTTCAACTTCTTCATCGCGTCGGCGCAGACCTGACCGATCTTCATGCGCTGTTCGACGTTCAGGGCCGGGGAGTTGGCTTCTTCCCATACCTTCTGATGGCGGCGCTGCAGCGAGCAGTCGCGTTCACCGAGATGGATCGCATTGCCTTCGCCGTCCCCGACGACCTGTATTTCGATATGGCGCGGCTTGCCGAGAAACTTCTCCATGTAGACCGCGTCGTTGCCGAATGCGGCCGCGGCTTCGGAACGTGCCGTCGCAACCGCATTTTCGAGTTCCTCCTCGGTGCGGGCGACCTTCATGCCGCGGCCACCGCCACCCGCCGTCGCCTTGATCAGCACGGGGAATCCGATCTGGCGGGCGATCTCCAGGGCATTCTCCGGCCTCACTTCGCCATCGGAGCCCGGAACGACCGGAATGCCGAGTTCTTCCGCCGTCTTCTTGGCGGTGATCTTGTCGCCCATGAGGCGGATGTGCTCGGCAGTCGGTCCGATGAAAGTGATGCCGTGCGCATCGAGGATATCGGCGAACTTGGCGTTCTCCGAGAGGAAGCCGTAACCCGGATGCACCGCATCCGCACCGGTGATCTCACAGGCGGCAACGATCTGATGGATGTTCAGATAGCTCTCGCGCGAAGGCGGCGGGCCGATGCAGACGCTCTCGTCGGCGAGCCGGACATGCATGGCGTCGCTGTCCGCCGTCGAGTGCACGGCTACGGTCGCGATGCCGAGCTCCTTGCAGGCGCGCAGAACGCGCAGAGCAATTTCGCCGCGATTAGCAATGAGGATTTTCGAGATCATCGCCACCGTGCCCTACTCGATCACGATCAGGGGTTCGCCATATTCGACCGGAGCGGCGTCCTGCACGAGAATTTCCGTCACCTTGCCGGAGCGGGGGGCGGGAATCTGGTTCATCGTCTTCATTGCCTCGATGATCAGGATCGTCTGACCTTCCTTTACCACCGCACCGACTTCGATGAAGGGGCGGGAACCCGGAGCCGGGGCGAGATAGGCGGTGCCGACCATGGGGGCCGTCACTGCGTTCTTGGCATTGTGACCGCCTTCGGCGGCACCCTGGGGCGCACCAGCCGGCTGGCCGGCGGCGATGGCGGGCGGCACCTGGTAGGCGGGCATCGCCGGCATGGACATGGCAACAGGCGTGCCGTTCCGCGAAACGCGGATGCGCAGATCGTCCTGTTCCACTTCGATCTCGGTCAGGTCGGTATCGTTGAGGATATTGGCGAGATCACGGATCAGCGCCTGATCGATACCCGGTTTCTTTTCAGCCATGGGATATGAGCCTCGTGTTCTTCTTATTTGGATTTTTCCGTCAGGTTCTTTAGCGCATGCAGCGCCAGAATGTAACTCTGTGCGCCGAAACCGCAGATAACGCCTTTGACGGCCGGCGCGATCATCGACTTGTGCCGGAATTCTTCGCGCGCATGAATATTGGAAAGATGCAGCTCCACCACGGGGACGGTGATCGCCCGAATGGCATCGTGCATGGCGATGGAGGTGTGTCCGTAGGCGGCGGGATTGATGGCGATGCCGACTGCCTTTTCGCCAGCCTCGTGCAACCAGTCGACCAAGGTGCCCTCATGGTTTGACTGCCGGAAGTCGACGTCGAAGCCCAGGAGTTTGGCCTCCTCCTTGCACATGGCTTCGATGTCGGCAAGCGTCTTGCCGCCATAGATACCCGGTTCGCGTTTGCCGAGCGCGTTCAGGTTTGGGCCGTTCAGCACAAAGATAGTCGAAGGCATAAGGGATTCCGGTCCGGTGATGGAGGGTTACCTATAGACTGATGGTTCCCCGAGGAAAAGCCCCCTGGGTTCCCGCGGGATTTGTCCACAAGTCGTGCTGTTCCGATAGGGCGAAAGCCGCCGGCGTGCCGGCCGGCCGTCAGCAGACCGTCTTGCCGCACGCACGCATGTTGGCGACTTTCTGTTCGATCTCAGGCGCCCCGACAGCGCCGAAGACCGCCTCGTTGCCGACGACATAGGAAGGCGTTCCCGTGATGCCGAGCTCGTTGGCGAGCGTATAGGCTTCGCGCACCGAGGCATCATACGGCCCGTCATCCATCTTTTCGCGCAACTGCGCTTCCGTCACCCCGAGCTTGGCCGCAACGGCGATCGCGGTTTCCTCCGTCGCCCGTTCCTCTGCCCCGAGCAGGGCGCGATGGAAATCGCCGTATTTCTCCGGTGCGATCACGCGGAAGGCGGCGCTGACCTTGTGGGCCGCGAGCGAATCCGGTCCGAGAATTGGGAGCTCCTTGAGAACGAATCGGACATTCTTGTCCTTGGCGAGGATGTCGTCCATGTCGGACATGGCCCGTTTGCAATAGCCGCAGTTGTAATCGAAGAATTCGACGATCGTCACATCGCCATCCGGATTGCCGAGGGCTATGTCGTAGTCAGAGTTGAAGATCGCCTTCTTGTTGTCGGCGATTGCCGCCTGGGCGGTTTCCTGCTGCTTGGCCCGCTGCTTGGAGGTGAGCGCTTCCTGCACTTCCAGCATGATCTCCGGATTAGCGAGCAGGTACTCCTTGATGAAGGCGCCGAATTCCTCCTTCTGCTTGGCATCGAGCGCCGCCGCCGGCCCGGGCAGGGCGACGCCGGCAGCAAGCGCGATCAGGGATGCTGCGGCAATCATCTTCATCTTGAGCGTCATTCTTTCCTCGTGGTCTGCTGTTCTATGTCGGTCGTAGAGTCCGCACGCTTGCGTCAATGCGCCAGTTTGAAGACGACGACAAGTCCCGGCTTGCGCCGATTGGTTGAACCATAGGACCTGGCGCGGGCAAACGAAACGGCAAAATGGGCCGAATTGCGGCGTTCGCGGACTTGTGAAGCCGTAAGCGATGGGGCAAAGGGCATAGGGAAACTCGTGAGGACCAGTCATTTGGCACAGATGTCGAAACGCAGCGCAGTCGAGCCGTTCCACGCCATGGACGTGCTGGCCGAAGCCACGCGGCGGCGCGATTGCGGCCACCCGGTAATATCCATGGCGGTCGGTCAGCCCGCGCATCCGGCGCCGAAAGCGGCACTCGATGCTGCAAAGCGGGCGCTCGATCACGGTCGGCTCGGCTATACGGACGCTCTTGGCACACTCTCCCTGAAGAGGGCGATTGCCGCTCATTATCACAGCCGGCACGGCATCACGCTCGATCCGCAGCGGATTGCGGTGACGACCGGATCGTCGGCCGGGTTCAATCTCGCTTTTCTCGCCCTGTTCGATCCGGGCGATCGCGTGGCCATCGCCCGGCCGGGCTATCCCGCCTATCGCAACATCATGGCCGCGCTCGGCCTCGAAGTGGTCGAGATCGAAGCCAATGCCGAGGCCGGCTTCACTTTGACCCCGGACAGCCTCGAGCGCGCCGCGGCACGTGCCGGAAAACCGCTGAAGGGTGTGCTTCTCGCAAGCCCCGCGAACCCGACGGGAACGGTGACCGGCAAGGCGCAGCTGAAGGCGCTCGCCGACTATTGCCGGGACCACTCGATCGCCTTCATTTCCGATGAGATCTATCACGGCCTTACTTTCGCCGGGGAGGAGACGACGGCGCTTGAAGTCGCCGACGACGCCGTCGTGATCAACTCCTTCTCCAAATATTATTGTATGACCGGATGGCGCATCGGCTGGATGGTTCTGCCCGAGGCGCGGGTGCGTGCCTTCGAGCGCATCGCGCAGAGCCTCTATATTTCGCCGCCGGAGCTATCACAGATTGCCGCAGAGGCGGCTCTCGGCGCGCATGAGGAGCTCGACGGCTACAAGCGCGCCTATGCCGCGAACCGCGCATTGCTGCTCGAACGGCTGCCGCAGATCGGCTTTTCGATCGCCTCGCCGATGGACGGCGCATTTTACGCCTATGCGGATGTCAGCCGCTTCACCAATGACAGCATGGCCTTCGCCCGTCGGATGCTGGCCGAGATCGACGTTGCGGCAACGCCCGGCTTCGACTTCGATCCCCTCGAAGGGCATCGCACCATGCGCTTTTCCTATGCGGGCGCGGCTACCGAGATGGAGGAGGCGATGAACCGCATCGCGCGCTGGCTGGCCTAGATCACGATGTTTTTAGGTCGGGTCGACCTAAAAACATGAACGTGATCGATTCCAATAGGTTAGAGCGGGATGCGGGCGGAAAACCGCACACACTTTTCATCATCCCGCTCTAAGGCCTGTTGAGATTCATCCGGAGTTTATGACGGCTGCTGCGAGATGGGTGATGGCGTTGGAGCTCTGGGCTGTTTTGTCGGCGCGCATGGCCTGGCTCTAACCGGCCTGTGAAACCTATCGGAGGACTGCAATCTCTCCTCACCTCATCCCTGTGACGAGCACAGGGATGAGGTAATCAAACAAGCCGCCCCGGGTATCCCGGATCTCAACAGGCCTTTAGAGCGCTTCACGTTTCACTGGACGGCGAAACGCTTTCGGTCGTTGGACCAAGCACCTCCGGACGGAGAGCTGTCATGCTTTGCGTGGAAGTGCTCTGCTCCAGACATGGGTATCCGCACATCGGCCGGTTACGCGTGGCTTACCAATTGCCGGGGTCTGCAGTGTGATCGACACTGGCAAATTCATCTGCCTTTTTCCGGTCCAGTGTCAGGCTGGTTGCAATCTTCGTTTCATCCGTGACCGAATAATGCAGAGGTGCCGGCCCGTTGGTCAGTTGCTGATACATGAGCAAGGCGGCCTCCTCGGCAGTGTCGGCTTCGAACTCTTCCGTAACGATGACTGTGAACTTGCGCATGGCCTCGTCCTCCCTGCGGGAAAGTATAGAGCGGGATAAGGAAAAGCGTGTGCCGCTTTCCGTCCCGAAAGTGCGGAGTTTTCAAAGAGGCAGGTCACAACTGAGCCGCCACGCGGCCCCAGCCATGAAAAAGCCCGGATCGCTCCGGGCTTTTTCCTATTCTTCTTAGAAGAAGCCGCGGCGCTGCCACCAGCCGCCCTTTTTGGGTTTTGTCGGCTCCTCTTCGCCCTCGCCCTTGCTGGACGTCACGACCGGCTCGGTAGCGATCGCCGACAGATCCCGGTTTGCGCGCGCGGGCTTTGCGCCTTCCAGATCGGCAACAGCTTCCTCCACGGCCTCGGGGGCGGCTTCGGTTGCTTCGGGTTGGGCCTCGACGGTCTTCTCGGCTACTTCATCGACACTCTCGGCCGGCTCCTCGGCCTTGACTGCTTTCTTGCGGCTGCGCCGGGGTTTTGCCGGTTTCGGCTCCTCCGCTGCTGCCTCGACGGCAGCGGCTGCCGCGATATCCGGTGACGTCTCCTCGGCTGCCGCGGCTGGGGCGACTTCCGCCTCTGCGTCGTCGCCGGCTCCTTCGCCGGCGTCTGCAGCCATGCCGGTCTCGCCCTCGGCTTCGGCCAGTTCGTCCTGACGACTGCGGCGGCCGCCACGCTTGCCGCGGCGGCGACGCTTGCGCTTCTGCTCGCTATCGCCATTCAGGGCATCCGTAGCTTCGCCTTCATCCTCGGCATCGTCCACGGCGGCTTCGTCGCCGGTCTCGTCCTCAGCCGCGTCGGCGGCGTCAGCGAAGGCTTCGTCCGCCCCCTGACCCGCACCCTTGCCGCGCCGGCGGCGACGACGCTTGCGCTTGCGGCCGCCTTGTTCGTCGGTCTGCCCCTTTTTCGGGTCCTGACGCTCGGCAGCAATCTCTTCCACTTCCTCTTCGTCGGATTCCTCCTCGATGAGGACCTCTTCTTCGTCTTCCGGCTCCGGCTCGAACTGCAGGATCTGGTCGATCCTCACCGGATTTTCGACCGGTTCACCGCGATCGATCGCGAAGTGCTGCGCACCGACATGGGCGTCCGCTTCGATGAAGATGGAGACACCGAAGCGCTGCTCGTAGTCCGTGATCGAACTGCGCTTCTGATTGAGCAGGTAGAGCGCGATATCGGGTGTCGTCCGCACGCTGATGTCGTGCGTGGTGTTCTTGAGCAGATGTTCCTCGATGCCGCGCAGGACATGCAGGGCAACGGAGGATTGCGAGCGAATGTGGCCCGTGCCGTTGCAGTGCGGGCAGGTCTGCATTGTGCTTTCCAGCACCGAGGCGCGGATGCGCTGGCGAGACATTTCGAGCAGGCCGAAATGCGAGATGCGGCCGACCTGGATACGGGCACGATCGTTCTTCAGGCAATCCTTTAGCTTCTTCTCGACGGAGCGGTTGTTCCGCTTCTCTTCCATGTCGATGAAGTCGATGACGATCAGGCCGGCAAGGTCGCGAAGGCGCAATTGCCGCGCTACTTCCTCGGCTGCCTCGAGATTCGTCTGGAGAGCCGTATCCTCGATCGAGTGCTCGCGCGTCGAACGACCGGAGTTCACATCGATGGAAACCAGAGCTTCGGTCTGGTTGATGATGATGTAGCCGCCCGACTTCAGCGTCACCTGCGGCTGCAGCATGCGATCGAGCTGTGCTTCGATGCCGGAGCGGGAGAAGATCGGATGCACGTCGCGATAGGGCTGCACGACCTTTGCGTGGCTCGGCATCAGCATCTTCATGAAGCCCTTGGCTTCCTTGTAGCCTTCCTCGCCCGAAACGACGATCTCGCTGATGTCCTTGTTGTAGAGGTCGCGGATCGATCGCTTGATAAGGCTGCCCTCCTCGTAGACGAGGCAGGGGGCAGTCGAGTTCAGCGTCAGCGTGCGGACGTTCTCCCACAGGCGCATGAGATATTCGAAGTCGCGCTTGATCTCGACTTTCGTGCGATTGGCTCCGGCGGTGCGCAGGATCACACCCATCCCCTGCGGCACGTCGAGACCGCGGGCGATCTCCTTCAGACGCTTGCGGTCCTGCAGGTTGGTGATCTTGCGCGAAATACCGCCGCCGCGCGCCGTGTTCGGCATGAGAACGGAGTAGCGGCCGGCGAGCGAAAGATAGGTCGTGAGTGCCGCACCCTTGTTGCCGCGCTCTTCCTTTGCGACCTGCACCAGCAGGATCTGCCGGCGCTTGATCACTTCCTGGATGCGGTACTGCTTGCGCGGCTTGCGGATATGACGATCCGCCACCTCTTCCATGGCATCTTCGGCGCCGACGGATTCGATGATTTCCTTTTCGCCGTCGTGATTGTCGTCGTCATCGTCGTCGTCACGCTGACGGCGCGCGTCGATATCCTCGGAGATCGAGTCGGTATCGACCACCGCGGCCATTTCGTTCTTGTCGCCTTCGCCGTCTTCCGACGGGCCGCTTTCAGGCGCCACGGCCTCTTCGCCGGCCTTCGGCTTCGCGCGGCGGGTACGCTTCGGCTTGGCCTTGGCCTTGGGCTTCTCCGCAGCGGCCTCAGCGGCTTCTCCGGCTGCCTCGGCGGCTTCGGCCTGTGCCACGACTTCGGCAACCGTATCGCCAGCCGGCGCGAATTTCTGTTCCGCCACGGTCTCGTTCGGCTCGTCATCGTCGCGGCGAGCCTCTTCGGCTTCCGCCTTCAACAGGGCCTGACGATCGGCGAGGGGAATCTGGTAGTAGTCGGGATGGATTTCGGCGAAGGCCAGAAACCCGTGGCGATTGCCGCCGTAATCGACGAAGGCCGCCTGGAGCGACGGCTCCACTCTGGTTACCTTCGCCAGGTAGATATTGCCGCGGATCTGCTTCTTATGTTCCGATTCGAAATCGAATTCTTCTATGCGGTTTCCGCGTACGACAACGACGCGCGTCTCCTCTGAGTGAGACGCATCGATAAGCATTTTCTCTGCCATCTAAGCTGTGCTCCTCGGCGCGGCGGGACGACAGACAGAGTGCCTTTTTCAAGAAGGCTGTCGAAGACGTCGGAGGCTGCGCCGGATATAAAAGGTCCTGTTTGGCGCAAGCGATGGTGCAGCAGCCAGACGGCAGCCGGAACGCTAAGGTCCCGGGGCCGCTCTACTTCTGACCGATACTGCTGAGTCACATCAAAGACCAAACAAGAATGCCAATGTCCTGGACCTCTGGAAGAGGCCCGATGAATGCGCCCGCTTGCGGGCATCCGGTGAAATTCACCATCAAGAACTCCGGCCACCGCCGGAAATTTGCGAACCAGTATACGGAGGAGGAAATGCGGCGACGGCGGATGAATTCCTGCGGCCGCGGAAGCTTGATACGGTTGCAACCGGTTGTTCCGGCTCGATCACTCCCTGGCGCCAAGCTCGTCTAAAAGCTCCGGCTGCCCGGCCGACGATTCTATCCCGTCAACACTTTCTCCTTGTGACGCTTTTATGTTTTCCATGTCACATTGGCAAGGGAAAAGCCTTTGCCGCCACAATATTGATCGATTCGCTTGCGCGGGTGTAACCGGACCTTCAGGAGAAGACTGCGCCGGCTGAGGGGCGGTGCCGCGGCCCCCGTGTCAAGCTTTGGTTAACCCTGAGGGTTCATTGGTTGAGGGGCGGATAAGGGCAGCCGGGGAGACCTTCGCCGGTATATTGATTGGATGGATGCGGGGTTTCAGGTGAAGCGTTCGGCGACTAGGCTGTGTTCAATGGAGGCGATCGGGCGTCATCGCGGCATGCGCATGTTCGTCGCTGCCTTTGGTGCCGTTTTGCTTCTCTTGTCACCCGTGGCGGTCGTGCGCGCCGGCGAGCCGGTGCCTCTCCTCGCCTATGCCGCGCGGATTGCCGGCGACGATGCCCGCACGCGCCTGGTCATCGAGTTCGATCGCGAGCCGGCCTTCTCCATCCACTACGTCGCCAATCCCGTTCGCGTCATCGTCGACCTGCCGGAAACGTCGTTCGGACTGAAGCCGGAGAGCCTGCAGCCTCGCGGGTTGTTCGACGCCATCCGCTATGGCGGAATGGGGGCAGGGGCCTCGCGGCTCGTGCTCTCCGCCAACGGGCCGACGGAGGTGACCCATGCGGAAGTGAAGCCGGTGGAGGACGGGAAGGGCTTTCGCCTCGTGCTCGATGCTGAGAGGATCGGCCAGGACCGCTTCGACAAGCTCCTGGCCGAGCAGCAGTGGACGGGCACGGTGCCCTCCGCCAAGACCGACCGGCCGGCCGCCGCGCCGCCCCCGAAGGCCGGCGTTTTCGTGGTTGCGATAGATGCCGGGCATGGCGGAATCGATACCGGTGCGATCGGCGGCGTCACGAAAACCGAAGAGAAACATGTGACCCTTGCCTTCGCGAAGGAGCTGGTGGAACGGCTCAATCACGAACCCGGCATCGAGGCGTTTCTGACGCGGGAGCGCGACGAATTTCTCTCCCTGCCTCAACGCGTGCAGATCGCACGCCAGCGAGGCTCCAACCTGTTCATTTCGGTTCACGCCGACACGTTGCGGCAAAAGGAAATTCGGGGCGCCACGGTCTACACGATCTCCGACAAGGCGTCCGACCACCTCGCGGCCGATCTTGCCGCACGCGAGAATCTCTCCGACGAGATTGCCGGGATTCCGCTCGAAAGCGAGCCGGCCGAAGTCGCGGATATCCTCATCGATCTCACCCGCCGCGAAACGCAGGCTTTCTCGGTCAATCTCGCCCGAAGCGTCATTTCCTCGTTCGAAGGGCAGATCAAGCTGATCAACAATCCCCACCGTCATGCGGGGTTCCGCGTCCTGCAGGCGCCGGACGTGCCCTCGGTGCTGCTCGAGCTCGGTTTCCTGTCGAACAAGGAAGATGAGAAGCAACTGCTCGATGCGGAATGGAGGAAGAAGGTATCCACGCTGCTTGCGGACGCCGTGCAGCGCTACCGGAACTCCGCGGTTGCAAACGGCGGTTGAATGCGCAGGGCGTTCCGGGATCCTTGATTTCGCGCCTGCCCGACGCCACTGAGTGGGGATGTGATTTGTGTCGACCCGGTAACAGCGATATGCTTTTCAGCAGATGCGCACCGTATAATCCGATAACAGCCCTATTTTACTCACAATCCGGGCCCCTTAGGGGGAGGGCGTCCCGATTTGTTGGGAAACGGTGTTGATGCTTCAGGTTCCTGGCCATATGAGGGAGCCCAAACGCGTATAACTGCAAATGCCAGACGATTTCTTTGGAAGAGTTTGGCGAGGTCGGCTTCCTTCGCGGAAAACGAGCGTTCGGGCATTCGGCGACCTCGCAATGGGACGATAATTAGATACCGGTACCTGACTGATGATCAGACTGATTGGATATTTTTTCGGCATTGGTGCGTTTCTGCTGCTTGGCACAGCCGCGGCCGTCGCGATCTATCTCGGCGCCATCACGAAGGACCTCCCCGATTACGAGGTTCTGGCCAATTATGCTCCGCCGGTGACGACACGCTTCCATGCGGGTAACGGCGCGCTGATGGCCGAATATGCGCGCGAGCGCCGGCTATATCTGCCCATTCAGGCAATACCCGATCGCGTAAAGGCCGCATTCATCTCGGCGGAAGACAAGAACTTCTACCAACATCCGGGCATCGACGTGACGGGCCTCGCGCGCGCCATCGCCGTCAACCTGCAGAATTTCGGCTCCGGTCGGCGCCCCGTCGGCGCCTCGACGATCACCCAGCAGGTCGCCAAGAACTTCCTTCTGAGCTCCGACCAGACGCTCGATCGCAAGATCAAGGAAGCGATCCTCTCCTTCCGCATCGAACAGGCCTACAGCAAGGACCGCATTCTCGAGCTCTATCTCAACGAGATTTTCTTCGGGCTGAATTCCTACGGAATCGCCGGCGCGGCGCTGACCTATTTCGACAAGTCGGTGACGGAACTGACGATTGCCGAGACCGCCTATCTTGCGGCCCTGCCCAAGGGGCCGGCCAATTATCACCCGTTCCGCAAGGTCGAGGCTGCGATCGAGCGCCGCAACTGGGTGATCGATCGGATGGTCGAAAATGGTTACGTCACCAAGGCTGACGGCGAGGAGGCAAAGCAGCAACCGCTCGGCGTCAAGCCGCGCCGCGGCGGCGCGCACCTCTTCGCCTCCGACTTCTTCGCCGAGGAAGTGCGCCGCCAGATCATCCAGAAATACGGCGACAAGGCCCTTTACGAGGGCGGGCTTTCCGTGCGTACCTCGCTGGATCCGCGGCTGCAGATTGCGGCGCGCAAGGCGCTTCAGGACGGGCTTTTGAGCTACGACGAGCGGCGGGGCTTCCACGGACCGGTGAAAACGATCGAGATCGGCGGCGACTGGGGCGAGCCGCTGAGCAAGATCCCCATGCTCAGCGACGTGCCGGAATGGAAACTGGCGGTCGTGCTCTCGGTAGACAGCGAAGGCGCCGAAATCGGCATCCAGCCGGACAAGGAAGTCTCGGGCAAGATCGTTCCTGAACGGGTGACCGGGCGCATTGCCGCCAAGAACATGCAGTGGGCCCACCGCTCCGCCGGCGGCAAGCGCAAGAGCGCCAAGTCGCCGGAAGAGGTCTTCGGCCCGGGCGACGTCGTCTATGTCGAGCCGTTGGAGGAGGCCGGCGAATATCGGCTGCGCCAGCCGCCGAAGGTTCAGGGCGGATTGGTCGCGATGGACCCGCATACCGGCCGCGTGCTGGCGATGGTCGGCGGGTTCTCCTACGGACAGTCCGAGTTCAACCGCGCGACGCAGGCGATGCGTCAGCCCGGTTCCGCCTTCAAGCCCTTCGTCTACGCGGCCGCCCTCGACAACGGCTATACGCCGGCATCGGTCATTCTGGATGCGCCCATCGAGATCGTCGCGGGCGGTCAGGTCTGGCGCCCCGAAAACTACGGCGGCGGCTCTGCCGGACCGTCGACGCTCCGCCTCGGCATCGAAAAATCGCGCAACCTGATGACGGTCCGGCTTGCCAACGACCTGGGCATGAACATCGTCGCCGAATATGCCGAACGTTTCGGGATCTACGACAAGATGGCACCGCTTCTTGCGATGTCGCTCGGTTCCGGCGAAACGACGGTGCTGCGTCTCGTTTCCGCCTATGCCGTCATCGCCAATGGCGGCAAGCAGATCAAGCCGTCGCTGATCGACCGGATCCAGGACCGTTACGGCAAGACCATCTTCCGCCACGAGGACCGGGCCTGCGAGAATTGCAATGCCGACGATTGGGAAGCGCAGGAAGAGCCGGTGCTGATCGACAATCGTGAGCGGGTCCTCGATCCGATGACCTCCTATCAGATCACCTCCATGATGGAAGGCGTCGTCGCGCGGGGGACCGCGGCAGGCAAGATCAAGCTCGATCGCCCTGTCGCCGGCAAGACCGGCACGACCAATGACGAGAAGGACGCCTGGTTCGTGGGTTACACTCCCGACCTCGTCGCGGGGCTCTATCTCGGCTTCGACGATCCGGCACCGCTCGGGCGCGGGGCGACCGGCGGCGGCCTGTCGGCGCCGATCTTCAACGCCTTCATGCAGAAGGCCGTGGAGGGTACTCGTCCCGGCAAGTTCGTGGTGCCGGAAGGCATGAGCCTCATTCCCGTCAACCGCAAGACCGGCATGGCGGCCGTCGAGGGCGAGCCGGACACGATCATCGAAGCCTTCAAGCCGGGAACCGGCCCTGCGGACACCTTCTCGGTCATCGGCGACCTCGACGAATATGCGCCGCCGGAAGAGATATTGAGAACCTCTCCGCAGGCCAACCAGGCGGTAACCTCCGGCTCCAACGGACTGTTCTGACCCCTTTCCATTGCACGCAATGCCCGTCGCCTTTACATCGGCGGCGGGCATCGCTATTTGACCGTCACGTTCGAAAAATCACCTGAAGAAGCAGGATCATGCGCAGCGAAATCGAGAACATCGTCGACGAAATCAAGCAGGCCATAAGCCTGCTGAGGAGGCATCTTTGACTGGGACCAGGCGGTAAGACGACTGGACTGGTTGAACAACAAGGCGGAAGACCCGTCGCTCTGGAACGACGCGGCCGAGGCGCAGAAGCTGATGCGGGAGCGCCAGCAGCTCGATGACGGCATCAATGGCCTGCGCCGCTTCGAGCAGCAGCTCAACGACAACATCGAGCTCATCGAACTCGGTGAAGAGGAGGGCGATTCGGCGATCGTCGCGGAGGCCGAGGAAGCGCTTCGCCAACTGCGCGGCGAGGCGGCGAAAAAGCAGGTCGAGGCCATGCTTTCGGGCGAGGCCGACCAGAACGACACATATCTCGAAGTCCATTCGGGCGCCGGCGGCACGGAAAGCCAGGACTGGGCGAACATGCTGCTTCGCATGTATACCCGATGGGCCGAACGCCAGGGCTACAAGGTCGAGCTCATGGAAATCCAGGACGGGGAAGAAGCGGGCATCAAATCGGCCACGCTCCTCGTCAAGGGGCACAATGCCTATGGCTGGCTGAAGACGGAATCGGGCGTGCATCGCCTCGTCCGCATTTCTCCGTATGACAGCAACGCTCGCCGTCATACGTCCTTTTCGTCCATCTGGGTCTATCCCGTCGTGGACGAATCGATCCAGATCGACATCAACGAAAGCGATTGCCGGATCGATACCTACCGCTCCTCGGGCGCCGGCGGTCAGCACGTCAATACGACCGATTCGGCCGTGCGCATCACGCATATGCCGAGCGGCATCGTGGTGCAGTGCCAGCAGGAACGCTCGCAGCACAAGAACCGCGCCAAGGCATGGGACATGCTTCGCGCGCGGCTCTACGAGGCCGAACTGAAGAAGCGCGAGGAGGCGGCCAACGCCGAGGCGGCATCGAAGACCGATATCGGCTGGGGTCACCAGATCCGCTCCTACGTCCTGCAGCCCTACCAGCTGGTGAAGGATTTGAGGACGGGAGTCGAAAGCAGCAGCCCGGGCGACGTGCTCGACGGTGAACTGAATGAATTCATGGAGGCAGCCCTTGCGCATCGCGTCAGCGGCGGCGCGGATGCGGCCGTCGACGACCTGAGCTGATTGCCAGTGCTCCGGTGTTGAGGGGGCATGCGCGGCGTGCGGCCTACGCTGAAAGCCGCCCCTCGGTTGAGGGGCAATCCCGACCGAGCGGGGTTGAGGCGGTTGGGTTCGCGAGGGATCCCTTTCATGAGCAGTATCCGCCGCACCGGCGCGCAAGAGATATGTGCATGCCGTAGCGTTCTGACGGGGAGAAGGGACATGCGGGTTCCTCCCTGTGCTCGTTCTACGCCCGTCCTATGCTCCTTCTACGATGGAGAGGGGGCTGGGATTTTGCGGCTTGTCCCTTCGCCCCGCTTGCGGGGAGAAGGTGCCGGCAGGCGGATGAGGGGCGAAGTTCGGTGCTCACATCTAACCCTCAATTCGTCGCCCGCTCGACTTTGATGTCGCCGAGCTCATCGATGAGGACCGTCCAGGACTCGGGCTCGGTCGCGCCAGCGTCGGTCTTCAGATAAACCGTCGCGAACATGCCCGGCTGCGGCGTGATCCCCGTCGAGGTTTCGGGGCGAATATCGGTGACATAGGGTTTCAGCGCCGTGAATTCCTCGAGTTCCGCGGAGGAAACCACCTCGGGGCCGGTCGGAGTTGAGGCGATCTGTTGCAGATGGACCTGCGCGGTGCCGTCCTCCTGTCGAATGGCAATCAGTTTATAATAGCCGCGCCGTCCCCCGGGCGCAGCAGACTTCGCACTCTTGTCGCCGTCGCTGTTTTCGTCCGGCTGCAGCGCGCCGCCGCTCTCCTCCCAAAAGCCCGTGCTCGTCACGAAGATGACATTCGGGGGCAGGAGGTCGCTTTCCTGGGCGCATAGCCCGCCTGCGGGGCAGGGTCAGGCAGAGCGTTATCAGCAGGGCCTTGTGCATGTGGATATCCTTCGCAACCGAACGCCGGGACCGCGAGGCACGCTACCGCCCGTGATCATACCATATCGCTCGTGCAACGTGTGATTTCAATTGGAGAACTGCTCGGCCAGGATTCGATCGGACCAGGAATGGTCCGGATCCGAAAGGATCCGCGCAGTGAGCTTCTCCGATTCGGCGATGCGGACATGCACGACGGACTTGACTTCCTGGTGATCGGCCACGGCGTTGACCGGTCGCTTGTCGGCCTCGAGGATTTCGATGTCCACTGTTACGTGATTCGGCAACAGCGCCCCGCGCCAGCGCCGCGGCCGGAAGGGGCTGACGGGCGTCAGCGCCAGAAGCGGCGCTTCCAACGGCAGGATCGGCCCGTGCGCAGACAGATTATAGGCGGTGGAGCCCGCAGGCGTTGCCAGAAGCAGCCCGTCGCAGGTCAATTCGTCGAGCCGCGTCTTTCCGTCCACCATGACCTTCAGCTTCGCGGCCTGGTAGGACTGGCGAAAAAGGTAAACCTCGTTGATGGCAAGCGCGGCGAACTTATCGCCGTTGACGTCCGTTGTGCGCATCTCGAGCGGATGAAATGCGTTCTCGTCGGCATTGGCGATGCGCTGATGCAGGTTCTCGGTGCTGTAGCGGTTCATCAGGAACCCGACCGAGCCGCGGTTCATCCCGTAGACGAGCTTGCCGGTATTCATCGTCCTGTGCAGCGTGTGCAGCATGAAGCCGTCGCCGCCCAGCGCAACGATCACGTCGGCCTTGTCCGGATCATGATCCCCATAGACGGCCCGGAGATCCTCGGCCGCCTTCTGCGCTTCCTCCGCCGGCGATGCGATGAAGGCAAGGGAGTTGAACTTGCGGGCCATGAACTCAGTCCGTCTGTCATCGCGGGGGCAGGGGCGCTTCCGCTTGTTTTCACATCAATTTAGGCGGGCGGCGCTGTAGACGCCACGGTCGCTTTTTCTGGCACGGCCTCGGCGCGAACGCATCCGAAAAATTGGGAGAAGCTGCATTTTTGCTTTACACCGGGGGAGAATATGGTAACTCCCAGCGCTAATATGCCCTTATAGCTCAGTTGGTAGAGCGGCTGATTTGTAATCAGTAGGTCGGGAGTTCGAGTCTCTCTGGGGGCACCATAATCCCAAAAATAAACACGCCCGTACAAGCTTCATCCGATTGAACCCTGGGGCTCCGGCAGAATTCCATCGGCCCGAAGTGGCTGTAGCCGCCTGACCCGTCGCATCAAATCTCGAACGATGCCGCTGGCCTCGGATCGACCTCGCGGCAGCGCTCCAGCGCCTTGATCAGATTTTCCGCCAGAAAGTCGATGAGGGCGCGGGTCGCGGGCAGCAGGCCGTGGCGCGAGGGGAAGACGAGGTGGACCATGACGTTGCCGGAGGTCCACTCCGGCAGGACCGGAACCAGGGCGCCGGTTCGGAAGGCGCGCTCGCAAATATGGTCGGGCAGCAGCGCTATGCCCATGCCTTCGATGGCCGCGCGCTCGAGGATGAGAAAATCGCTGCAGCCGACGACGGGCCGGTGAGCGATCTCGATCGCTCCCCCGGTTGCGTGTACGAGCCGCCAGACATCATTGGGGTGCTGCTCGTTCATCGACAGCGTCGGCATTTGCGAAAGATTGTCGGTCGTGATCTCGCCGAGGCGCGCGAGAAGCGTCGGGCTGGCGGCGAGGCGTTGGCGCACCTCGCCGAATTTGCGGACGATCAGCTGGCTGTCGGTGTCGAGCTGGTCGCGCGCGCGCAAGGCCACGTCGATCCTTTCCTCGATGAGATCGATCCGCCGGTTGGAGGCGGTGATCAGCAGGCGGACGCCCGGATATCGGCGGTGGAAGGCGGGCAGGATGTCGGCGAGCATCGGTGTGAAGCCGATAGGACAGGCGAGCCGGACGACGCCCGTCGGCTCGGCGCGCACTGCGGCGATCTCGGCTTCGGCTGCGGCCACGCCGTCGAGCAACCCCTGGGCGTGCTCGTAGAAGATGCGGCCGACCTCGGTCATCCGAAGCTTGCGCGTCGAGCGCTCGAGCAGGCGCACGCCCAATTGCTCCTCCAGGCGTGCGACATGTTTGCTGAGCTTGGATTTCGGCACGTTCAGGTCGCGCGCGGCGGCGCTGAAGCCGTTGTGTTTGACGACTGCGGCGAAGAGCGCGATATCGTTGAGATCCTGCATGAGTGCCTCCCATCAAAGGCGGTATCGACGATCGGTGCAGCTCGTCGTCCATTGGAGGGCGACGATTGGAGCCCAGGCGGCCACCTGTTCGCGATATATGCCGAATTGTTTCCCTGGGGAAACGGAATGTCAAATATTCGCTGACTTATCGAAGGATTGTTTGCAGATCATATGTGATGCACCGCAACGTAAGCAAAGGTGCTTCCCATGAAAATCCTTCACATCGACTCCGGCATTCTCGGCGAACACTCCGTCTCCCGCCGCCTGACATCGGCAATCGTCTCGCAGCTCAAGGCCGACCGGCCCGATGCGGAGATCACCTATCGGGATCTCGCATCCGAACGCGTTCCGCACCTGACCGGCGCACAGATCATGGCGCCTGCAGATCTCGAAGGTGTCGACGCCCTTTTGGCCGCTGATGTTCGCATCGGCCGCCAGATGCTCGAGGAATTCCTGGCTGCGGACACGGTCGTCGTCGGTGCGCCGATGTACAACTTCTCGATCCCGAGCCAGCTCAAGGCGTGGATCGACCGCTTGGCCGTTGCCGGCAAAACCTTCCGCTACACCGAAGCAGGACCGGAAGGCCTCGCCAAGGGCAAGAAGCTGATCGTCGCCTCCACCCGTGGCGGTCATTATTCGGTCGCCCCGGCTTCCGCCATGGACCACCAGGAAACCTATCTGCGGTCGGTCTTCGGTTTCTTCGGCATAACGGACATCGAGTTCATCCGCGCAGAGGGCCTGAATCTCGGCCCCGACCAGAAGCAGTTCGCCATCGCCGAAGCCGAAAAGACGATTGCCGAGGGCAACGTTCTGAAGCTCGCGAGCTAACCATTCGGCCGGCGCTGTGGCGCCGGTTCGTTGCGGAGGATGCCGGCCGAGCGATCAGCCGGCATTCTCCGTTTCTGATCGGGTCGAAACTGCGCTATTCTGTCGGGCATGAAATGCGTGCGCGCCCTGCGGTTTCTGGCGTTGTCGCTCGCGGCCGTCGCCCTGGTGGCCGGAAGTGTTTCCGCGTCTGCGCCGGGCGGGCGTTGCACCTGCCGACACCGCGACGGAGCGAAATACGAACTCGGGCAGACTGCCTGCATCCGCATCGGCGATATCTCCTATCTCGCGCGCTGCGAAATGAACCTCAACGTCACGACATGGAAAAGATTGCAGGACGGCTGCCCGACGGCGGGGCTCGCCGTGACGATCGTCCCGTCGGCTCCTATCCCTTAAGATGATGTCTCGCCGCGTACATCGCGATGGCGGCGGCATTCGACACGTTCAGCGACTTGATCGCGCCGGGCATGTCGAGCCGGGCGAGCGCCTTGACCGTCTGCCGCGTCTTCTGGCGCAGGCCCTTGCCCTCCGATCCGAGCACGAGCGCGATCTTGTCGCCGGCGAATGTGCCTTCGAGCGGCTGCGGCCCCTCGGAATCGAGGCCGATCGTCATGAAGCCGAGTTCGTGGAGCTCTTCGAGGGTGTCGGCGAGATTGGTGATCTGGATATAAGGAATGAGTTCCAGCGCACCCGAGGCCGATTTCGCCAAAACACCCGATTCGGTCGGACTGTGGCGCATCGTCGTAATGAGTGCGCCTGCGTCGAAGGCGACCGCCGAGCGCATGATCGCTCCGACATTGTGGGGGTCGGTCACCTGATCGAGAACGAGAATCAAGGGGCAGTCGCGAAGAGCCTCGAGCTTGCGGTGCGGCAGAGGCTGCGTCTCCAGCATCACGCCCTGGTGAATGGCATCGGGCCCGAGTATCCGGTCGAGTTCCTGCGGCGTTACAGTCTCGGTCGGGAAGGGGAGCGCCGTGAGATCTCCGAGATCCAGGCGTGCGGCGGCGTTCTGCGTGACCGAGAGGCGGATGATGCGGCGTTCCGGATTGTCGAGGGCTGCGCGGACCGTGTGCAGGCCGTAGAGGAGCACCTGGTCCGGGGCGAGTGCCGGCGGCTTCCAGTCGGCGGACAGCTTTGCGCGCTTGTCCTGACGCGGGGTTGGAATCTCCCCGCGTTCGCGCCTTGCGTCCCGGTGCGCACGGCGGAGATTTGCATAATGGGTGTCTCTGGCGCTCTTGTCGCCGGTCTTGTCCTTGCTCATGCCGGTCTTATAGTGAGCTTCGCCCCGGGTTGAAACTGATTTCGGAAAATCGCCGCTGCGGCCGGCTGTGGAGAAATTCTGAAAATTTGCATTTCGCCGTGTTGACAGGACGAATGCAGGCGGTCATATACCCGGCGCAGATCGAGGGGCGGCGACAAACGGCGCCGGTTCTTACGCGATCTCAAATGCTTGGTCGATTGATCCCGACAGAAAAATGGAGGGATGCCCGAGTGGTTAAAGGGGACGGACTGTAAATCCGTTGGCTCAGCCTACGTTGGTTCAAATCCAACTCCCTCCACCATTCTGCTTCAGGATCGAAGGCCCGCGGGTATAGCTCAATGGTAGAGCAGCAGCCTTCCAAGCTGAATACGCGGGTTCGATTCCCGCTACCCGCTCCAGCTTCTTTTTCAAAGCATAACAAAAATTCCGCTGCACTTTAGGTTTGTGCCGCATGCGCCTGTTTACGTTCTGTTTTCCGGCCTGAGGCGTTGCGCTTTGGGTGCTTCTGCCGCCGCTTGCCGCTGCCTTTCTAAGGAGGCGAGACCTTGCCGTTCCGGCGCACGCAATTAAGTCTTGCGCAAATCCGACGAAACCCTTAAACGGCTCGACAAACCGGCCCCGCCGGCTGATCCATCCGATTTGACCACAGGAAGCGTACCCATGGCAAAGAGCAAATTTGAGCGCAATAAGCCGCACGTCAACATTGGCACGATTGGCCACGTTGACCATGGCAAGACGTCGCTGACGGCAGCGATCACGAAGTATTTCGGCGAGTTCAAGGCGTATGACCAGATTGACGCTGCGCCGGAAGAAAAGGCCCGCGGCATCACCATTTCGACGGCGCACGTCGAATACGAGACGCCGAACCGTCACTATGCGCATGTCGACTGCCCCGGCCACGCCGACTACGTCAAGAACATGATCACCGGTGCGGCGCAGATGGACGGCGCGATCCTGGTTGTTTCGGCCGCTGACGGCCCGATGCCGCAGACGCGCGAACACATCCTGCTGGCCCGCCAGGTCGGCGTTCCGGCGATCGTCGTGTTCCTGAACAAGGTCGACCAGGTCGACGACGCGGAACTGCTCGAGCTCGTCGAGCTGGAAGTGCGCGAACTGCTGTCGTCCTACGAATTCCCGGGCGACGACATTCCGATCGTCAAGGGTTCGGCTCTGGCCGCGCTTGAAGATTCGGACAAGAAGATCGGCGAAGACGCGATCCGCGAGCTGATGGCTGCGGTCGACGCCTACATCCCGACGCCTGAGCGTCCGATCGACCAGCCGTTCCTGATGCCGATCGAAGACGTGTTCTCGATCTCGGGCCGCGGTACGGTCGTGACCGGTCGCGTCGAGCGCGGCATCGTCAAGGTCGGTGAGGAAATCGAGATCGTCGGCATCCGTCCGACGACGAAGACGA
Organism: Ensifer sp. D2-11; assembly: GCF_054161295.1. Classification (NCBI taxonomy): domain Bacteria; kingdom Pseudomonadati; phylum Pseudomonadota; class Alphaproteobacteria; order Hyphomicrobiales; family Rhizobiaceae; genus Ensifer; species Ensifer sp. D2-11. The sequence continues at coordinate 1,834,564 of NZ_CP096433.1, read as the reverse complement.
CCTGCACGGGCGTTGAAATGTTCCGCAAGCTGCTCGACCAGGGCCAGGCCGGCGACAACATCGGCGCGCTGCTTCGCGGTGTCGACCGCAACGGCGTCGAGCGCGGTCAGATTCTGTGCAAGCCGGGTTCGGTCAAGCCGCACCGCAAGTTCAAGGCTGAAGCCTACATCCTGACGAAGGAAGAGGGTGGCCGTCACACGCCGTTCTTCACCAACTACCGTCCGCAGTTCTACTTCCGCACGACGGACGTGACCGGCATCGTGACGCTTCCGGAAGGCACGGAAATGGTCATGCCGGGCGACAACGTCACGGTTGACGTCGAGCTGATCGTGCCGATCGCGATGGAAGAAAAGCTGCGCTTCGCTATCCGCGAAGGCGGCCGCACCGTCGGCGCAGGCATCGTCGCCTCCATCGTCGAGTAATTCCGGTTCGGATCGGACTTCCAACCCCCGCGGGCAACCGCGGGGTTTTTTTATGGCGGATTACCAAATCAACGCTTTTTGAAGCGGTGGGGCGATCTCTTTCGCGTGTGATGTCTGCAACAGTGTTTGCATAGTCCCACACGCGACGTCCGATTATCACGGGACCTTGCCGCCGGTCCGTGTTACCTTCCGGTCCTGACGACTTGCGAATGGCAACGGTTGCGGCCTACAGCGCCGCGCGTCTTTGCCAAACGCGCAAAGGTTTCACCGTAGCGCGTTGAAATTGGTGCATGTCTTGTCCTTCGATCGGTTCCGGTCAAAGGACATATGCAGCAGGATCGGAATCCAATGAGAAGACGTATTTCCACGCGGCTTGCCGCGGCTGGCATCGTTTTGATCTGCGTCGGGAAGTCCCCGCAATTCGCCTCGGCCGCCGATGACCGCCCGCTTATCTGGTCGCCTTCCAAGACCGGCGCCAACGCCTACAAATTCCGGTTCGGCGTTCGCCGGACGGGGCGGTGGAACACGTCCGCCGGCGCCGAAGTCTCGATGGACGCGACACGCTCGGGCAAGATCAATCCGCCCGGCGCGCCGGTCCGCCTCTGGGGAACGGTTTCGCGCGGGAGCGGGCGAGGGGCGGTCACGCGTTCCTCTCAGGTCAGCGTGGATTACAATGCCTTGCGAGGGACCGGCAACTTCGGCGCCGGTACCGCGCGCAGCTGGATCGTCACGCCCACGCTCGATGCGGAGGTCCACAGGAGCATCGCTCTCCAATGCAACGCCTATGAGAACCGGTGCAGCGAACCGAGGCTGACGCAATCCGCCAAGCTCGTGTCTCCCGCAAGCCGAACGTCGCTCACCGTGCAGAGCCAGGTTTCGCGTGACGGCATCAGTGGTGTGAGCCGGATTGGGGTGGAACAGAATTTCGGAAATCTGCGCCTCGGCGCGGCGGTCGCCGATCCGTTGCTGGCGCCGCGGAGCGTGGTCGATGTCCGCTATAGTCTGAAGTGGTGAATCCGGCAGGAACACCCGGTGGCACGCACGATCGATCTTGCGCAAAGGCGCAAAGTACCTAACCTACGGAGCGGCGCATACAGTACAGTCGCTGCAGCACGTCTTCTTCTGCGTGGGGATATATCATGAAAAAGCGAATTCTGTTTACCGGCGGCTCGGGGAAGGCCGGGCGGCACGCCGTGCCCTATCTCGTCGAGGCCGGCTATGACGTGCACAATGTCGATCTCGTGCCGCTCGACAGCCCCGGCGTCACCAATCTGATCGCCGACATCACCGACAGCGGCCAGATGTTCAATGCGCTGTCGATGCACCGGGACTTCCCCGATCTCGACCGCGGCACGCAGCCCTTCGATGCCGTCGTGCATTTCGCGGCCATTCCGCGCATCCTCATCAAGCCCGACAACGAAACCTTCCGGGTCAACGTGATGGGGACCTACAACGTCATCGAGGCGGCGGTGAAGCTCGGCATCCGAAAGATCATCGTCGCTTCCAGCGAGACGACCTATGGCGTCTGCTTTGCGGAGGGGCACCGTGACTTCCATCATTTTCCTCTCGAAGAGGATTACGACGTCGATCCGATGGATTCCTACGGGCTCTCCAAGGTGGTGAACGAGAAGACGGCGAGGGCCTTCGCGGAGCGCTCCGGGTTCGATATTTACGCCTTGCGCATCGGTAACGTGATCGAGCCGCATGAATATGCAGACTTCCCGCATTATTTCGCCCATCCGGAGATCCGCAAAAGGATCGCCTGGAGCTATATCGATGCCCGCGACCTCGGCCAGATCGTGAAGCTCTGCGTTGAGAAGGATGGCCTGGGCTTCGCGATATTCAACGCCGCGAACGACACGGTCTCGGCCAACACGCCTTCGCGCGAATTGGCCAGGCAGTTCTATCCGAATGTTCCCTTCACGCGCGAGATCGGCGAATTCGAAGGGCTGCTTTCCAATCGCAAGATCCGCGAGGTCCTTGGTTTCAAGGAAGAGCATGACTGGCGTAAATATGTGCGGCTGAACGACTAGGGTATGTTGAGATTCGTCTTGAGTTTATGACGGCTGCTGCGAGATGGATAATGGCGTACGTTGAGACGCGGGATGCAGCGGAAAACCGCACACACTCTGCGTCGCAGCCGCCGATCGAGCGTCCGCTGAAATTTTGTCGATTCTTTTTTGGCTTTTGCTGCGAATGCGCTTGAAAGCGTCCGGCAAACTGAATATTAAGCCGCTGACTTGGGACGCAGCCGGTTCGGGTTGCGTCGCGGCACCGTAGGGGTATAGCTCAGTTGGTAGAGCGGCGGTCTCCAAAACCGCAGGTCGGGGGTTCGAGCCCCTCTGCCCCTGCCATTCTCCCGATCCTGCCGTGTTGGGATGCGTGGGAAGGCGGCACGGCCGTCTTTGTATATTCACAAAAAAGGCTGATTGGCTCTTGTGGTTTTCGCAATCGGTCTTTATGTAGGGTCCAAACAGACACGCGGTGCGTGGGGCTGACACGTCGGCTTTACGCGCCGTAATGGCGTGAGCATTATATGGCATCCAAAACAAATCCATTTGCGTTTCTGCAGCAGGTGCGCGCTGAAACGTCGAAAGTGACTTGGCCTTCACGGCGCGAGACGACGATCTCGACGCTGATGGTTTTCGTCATGGTCTCTTTTGCCGCCGCCTTTTTCTTTGGTGCGGACCAGTTGCTGGGTTGGGTGATGAGCCTGATCCTCAACGTTGGCGCTTGATTGGGTGGAGAGTAGCATGGCTGCGCGCTGGTATATTGTTCACGCCTATTCGAATTTTGAAAAGAAGGTCGCCGAATCGATCGAGGAGAAGGCCAAGCAGAAGGGCCTCACACATCTGTTCGAGAAGATTCTCGTGCCGACCGAGAAGGTGGTCGAGGTCCGTCGCGGACGAAAAGTCGATGCGGAGCGGAAGTTCTTTCCGGGTTATGTTCTCGTTCGCGCCGATCTGACCGACGAGGCCTATCACCTTATCAAGAACACGCCGAAAGTGACGGGTTTCCTTGGTACGGACAGCAAGCCGGTGCCGATTCCTGATCATGAGGCCGATCGCATTCTCGGTCAGGTGCAGGACGGCGTCGAGCGCCCGAAGCCTTCGGTCTCGTTCGAGATCGGCGAGCAGGTCCGCGTTTCCGACGGCCCCTTCGCATCGTTCAACGGCACCGTTCAGGATGTCGATGAAGAGCGGTCGCGCTTGAAGGTCGAGGTGTCGATCTTTGGCCGCGCGACGCCTGTCGAGCTGGAATACGGCCAGGTCGAAAAGGTCTGATAGAGCGTAAGCCAATAGGAATGGGCAGGTCGATTCATCGGCCTGTTCGGCGGAGCGATCCGCATCGCGTGGGAGGTTTCCGACCTTAAGCCGGGTCGGTTCATCCGCACCACGCAACCGCAGCCGCCGATCGATCGATCGGCAAATGGCCGGGCAACCGGCTGATGAGCTCCCTTTTCGGCCTCGCCGCAAAGGAGCAGTGAAAGGCAGAGAGAAATGGCTAAGAAAGTTGCAGGCCAGCTCAAGCTGCAGGTAAAGGCCGGCTCGGCGAATCCGTCGCCGCCGATCGGTCCTGCGCTTGGTCAGCGTGGCATTAACATCATGGAATTCTGCAAGGCGTTCAACGCCGCCACGCAGGAAATGGAAAAGGGTATGCCGATCCCGGTCGTCATCACCTATTACCAGGACAAGTCCTTCACATTCGTCATGAAGCAGCCGCCGGTCAGCTACTTCCTGAAGCGCGAAGCGAAGGTCCAGGCGGGCTCCAAGACCCCGGGCAAGGCCAAGGCCGGCTCGATCTCCAAGGCTCAGATCCGCACGATCGCAGAGGCCAAGATGAAGGACCTCAACGCGGCCGATATCGATGGCGCAATGGCGATGGTTGAGGGCTCGGCCCGCTCCATGGGCCTGGAAGTGACGGGCTAAGACCATGGCGAAGATTGCAAAGCGTGTACAGAAGTCCCGCGAGGGCGTCGATCCGACGAAGCTCTATGGCCTCACCGAAGCCGTGACGCTGGTCAAGGAGCGTGCGACGGCCAAGTTCGACGAAACGATCGAAGTCGCGATGAATCTCGGCGTCGATCCGCGCCATGCCGACCAGATGGTCCGCGGCGTGGTCAATCTGCCGAACGGCACCGGCCGGTCGGTTCGCGTCGCCGTTTTCGCCCGTGGCGCGAAGGCTGACGAAGCCAAGGCTGCCGGCGCCGACGTCGTCGGTGCGGAAGAGCTCGTCGAAATCGTCCAGGGCGGCAAGATCGACTTCGATCGCTGCATTGCGACCCCCGACATGATGCCGCTCGTCGGCCGTCTCGGTAAGGTTCTCGGCCCCCGTGGCATGATGCCGAACCCGAAGGTCGGCACCGTCACCATGGACGTCACCGGAGCCGTGAAGGCTTCGAAGGGCGGCGCGGTCGAGTTCCGCGTGGAGAAGGCAGGTATCGTTCACGCCGGCATCGGCAAGGCTTCCTTCGATGCCAAGGCGCTCGAAGAGAACATCCGGGCCTTCGCAGATGCCGTGATCAAGGCAAAGCCGACCGGCGCCAAGGGCAATTACGTCAAGCGCGTAGCTGTTTCTTCGACGATGGGCCCCGGCCTCAAGGTCGACCCGGCAACGATCAGCGCTGCCTGATAGATAGTTTGACGGGCTTCGGCCCGTAACCAGATTTCCGGCCTTTCGGGGCCGGAAATTCCGGGCCTACCGCCCGGAACTCCTGTCCGAGATTGCGGGTGGTTTTACCTTAATCACCTGGCCCGCATGAGACGGGTAAGATCTGAATTTCACGAAGACGCGGACGCGTCGGAATTCGGTTCGAACCTCGCTTGCCTTGTGTCAGACCCGGCTCCCCGGGAACGCCAAGGGACAGGATCCTCAAGCGTTGCTTGGGATCGAGAATGATCCCGGGTGACAAAGGCAAACCCGGCAGGGCTGCGATGAGCAACCCTGCCAACTGGAGACAGACAGTGGAAAGAGCGGAAAAACGCGAATTCGTCACGGAGCTGAACGAAGTCTTCAAGGCTTCCGGTTCGGTTGTCGTGGCCCACTATGCTGGTGTCACAGTTGCGCAGATGAACGACTTCCGTTCGAAGATGCGCGCTGCTGGCGGCACCGTCAGAGTCGCGAAAAACCGCCTGGCCAAGATCGCTCTTCAGGGCACGGAGTCTGAAGGGATGACCGATCTCTTCAAGGGGCAGACGCTGATCGCTTTCAGCGAAGACCCCGTAACGGCTCCGAAGGTCGTCATGGATTTCGCAAAGACCAACGACAAGCTCGTTGTTCTGGGCGGCGCCATGGGGGCAACCACGCTCAACGCCGAAGGTGTCAAGTCGCTTGCGACCCTGCCTTCGCTCGACGAGCTGCGCGCGAAGCTGCTGGGCCTCATCAACGCCCCGGCAACCCGCGTCGCGACGGTTGTCGCAGCACCGGCAAGCCAGCTTGCCCGCGTGTTCTCGGCCTATGCCAAGAAGGACGAAGCCGCCTGAGGCGGAATTTCGCTGTTGTATTTAAAACCAGTTCGAACCGAACAAAAGGAAAAGTAAAATGGCTGATCTCGCAAAGATCGTTGAAGACCTCTCCTCGCTGACCGTCCTGGAAGCTGCTGAGCTTTCCAAGCTTCTCGAAGAAAAGTGGGGCGTTTCCGCCGCTGCTCCGGTAGCCGTTGCTGCTGCCGGTGGTGCTGCTGGCGCTGCTGCTCCGGTCGAAGAAGAAAAGACCGAGTTCGACGTCATCCTGACGGATGCCGGCGCGAACAAGATCAACGTCATCAAGGAAGTCCGCGCCATCACCGGTCTCGGCCTCAAGGAAGCCAAGGACCTCGTCGAAGGCGCTCCGAAGGCCGTCAAGGAAGCCGTTTCCAAGGCTGAAGCTGCTGACCTCAAGAAGAAGCTCGAAGACGCTGGCGCGAAGGTCGACGTCAAGTAATTCGACGAAATGCGAAAGGGAGGTGGCCCTCGTGGCCGCCTCTCTTTGACCGTTTTTAGAACATATTACCCAAAAGCCTGTCGAAAACGGCTTTTGGGTAATGGGTTCTTCAAGAGGATGGTCCCGATCGAAGGACAGCACAGCATTCCGCGCTGGCGTCTTTCGAATGCTGGACGAGATTGAACTACCCATTGATTGACGGGGTCGACTGGCCATCGGTTCCCGTCCGTTGCAGGCCCGGATGCAAGATTGACAAGGAGCGACGATGGCTCAGACCCTTTCGTTTAACGGTCGTAGGCGCGTACGCAAGTTTTTTGGTAAAATTCCCGAAGTCGCGGAGATGCCGAACCTCATCGAGGTTCAGAAGGCGTCTTACGACCAGTTCCTCATGGTGGACGAGCCCCAAGGCGGACGGCCGGATGAGGGGCTTCAAGCCGTTTTCAAATCGGTATTTCCGATCAAGGATTTCTCCGGCGCTTCGATGCTCGAGTTCGTTTCCTACGAATTCGAGGCACCGAAGTTCGACGTCGAGGAGTGCCGTCAGCGCGACCTGACCTATGCGGCGCCGCTCAAGGTGACGCTGCGGCTGATCGTGTTCGATATCGACGAGGACACCGGCGCCAAGTCCATCAAGGATATCAAGGAACAGAACGTCTACATGGGCGACATGCCGCTCATGACGGACAACGGTACCTTCATCGTCAACGGCACGGAGCGCGTCATCGTCTCGCAGATGCACCGGTCGCCGGGTGTCTTCTTCGACCATGACAAGGGCAAGAGCCACTCGTCCGGCAAGCTGCTCTTCGCCGCGCGCGTAATCCCCTATCGCGGTTCGTGGCTCGACATCGAGTTCGACGCGAAGGACATCGTCCATGCGCGTATCGACCGGCGCCGCAAGATTCCGGTGACGTCGCTTCTGATGGCGCTCGGAATGGACGGCGAAGAAATCCTCGACACCTTCTACACGAAGTCGCTCTACCAGCGCGACGGCGAGGGCTGGCGCGTGCCGTTCCAGCCGGATGCGCTGAAGGGCCAGAAGACACTGGCAGACATGATCGACGCCGACACCGGCGAGGTCGTTGTCGAGAGCGGCAAGAAGCTGACGCCGCGCCTGCTCCGGCAGTTGCAGGAAAAGGGCCTGAAGGCGCTCAAGGCGACCGACGACGATCTCTACGGCAACTATCTCGCCGAGGACGTCGTCAACTTCGAGACCGGCGAGATCTATCTCGAGGCCGGTGACGAGATCGACGAGAAGACGCTTCCGGTCATCCTTTCCGCCGGCTTCGATGAGATCCCGGTGCTCGACATCGATCACATCAATATCGGCGCCTATATCCGCAACACGCTTTCGGCCGACAAGAACGAGAACCGTCAGGACGCGCTGTTCGATATCTACCGCGTCATGCGTCCGGGTGAGCCGCCGACCATGGATTCGGCCGAAGCCATGTTCAATGCGCTCTTCTTCGATGCCGAGCGCTACGATCTCTCGGCCGTCGGCCGCGTGAAGATGAACATGCGCCTCGATCTGGACGTTCCGGACACGGTTCGCACGCTGCGCAAGGAAGACATCCTGGCCGTGGTCAAGATGCTCGTGGAACTGCGTGACGGCAAGGGCGAGATCGACGACATCGACAACCTCGGCAACCGCCGCGTCCGCTCGGTCGGCGAGTTGATGGAGAACCAGTACCGTCTGGGTCTCCTGCGTATGGAACGTGCGATCAAGGAGCGCATGTCCTCGATCGAGATCGACACCGTGATGCCGCAGGACCTGATCAACGCGAAGCCGGCTGCCGCAGCCGTTCGCGAATTCTTCGGTTCCTCGCAGCTCTCGCAGTTCATGGACCAGGTGAACCCGCTTTCGGAAATCACCCACAAGCGCCGCCTTTCGGCACTGGGTCCGGGCGGTCTGACCCGCGAACGTGCCGGCTTCGAAGTGCGCGACGTGCATCCGACGCATTACGGCCGTATCTGCCCGATCGAAACGCCGGAAGGCCCCAACATCGGTCTGATCAACTCGCTTGCGACCTTCGCCCGCGTCAACAAGTACGGCTTCATCGAGAGCCCGTACCGCAAGATCGTCGACGGCAAGGTGACGAACGACGTCGTCTATCTGTCGGCGATGGAAGAAGCGAAGTATCACGTTGCACAGGCAAACTCGGTGCTGGATGACGACGGCTCCTTCTCTGAAGAATTCGTCGTTTGCCGCCACGCCGGCGAAGTCATGCTGGCGCCGCGCGACAACATCAACCTGATGGACGTTTCGCCGAAGCAGCTCGTCTCGGTCGCGGCCGCGCTCATTCCGTTCCTCGAGAACGATGACGCCAACCGCGCGCTGATGGGCTCGAACATGCAGCGTCAGGCCGTGCCGCTGCTGCGTGCGGAAGCGCCCTTCGTCGGCACCGGCATGGAGCCGGTCGTCGCGCGTGACTCCGGTGCTGCGATCGCTGCCCGCCGCGGCGGTATCGTCGACCAGGTGGACGCGACCCGTATCGTTATCCGCGCCACCGAAGACCTGGATCCGTCCAAGTCGGGCGTCGATATCTACCGGCTGCAGAAGTTCCAGCGCTCCAACCAGAACACCTGCGTCAACCAGCGCCCGCTGGTCACCGTCGGTGACGTGATCAACAAGGGCGATATCATCGCGGACGGTCCGTCGACCGACCTCGGCGATCTGGCGCTCGGCCGCAACGCCCTCGTCGCGTTCATGCCCTGGAACGGCTACAACTACGAAGACTCGATCCTGCTCTCCGAGCGGATCGTGCGTGACGACGTCTTCACCTCGATCCACATCGAGGAATTCGAAGTGATGGCGCGCGACACCAAGCTTGGTCCGGAAGAAATCACCCGCGACATTCCGAACGTTTCGGAAGAAGCGCTGAAAAACCTGGACGAAGCCGGTATCGTGTACATCGGCGCCGAAGTTCAGCCGGGCGACATCCTCGTCGGCAAGATCACGCCGAAGGGCGAGAGCCCGATGACGCCGGAAGAAAAGCTTCTGCGCGCCATCTTCGGCGAGAAGGCGTCGGACGTTCGCGACACGTCGATGCGCATGCCCCCGGGCACCTTCGGCACGGTCGTCGAAGTGCGCGTCTTCAACCGCCATGGCGTCGAGAAGGACGAGCGCGCGATGGCGATCGAGCGCGAGGAAATCGAGCGTCTCGCGAAGGACCGCGACGACGAACAGGCGATCCTCGACCGCAACGTCTATGCGCGTCTGGTCGACATGCTTCGCGGCCACGTCGCCGTTGCCGGTCCGAAGGGCTTCAAGAAGGGCACCGAGCTCTCCAACGTCGTCATCAGTGAATATCCCCGCTCGCAGTGGTGGATGTTCGCTATCGAGGACGAGAAGGCGCAGGGCGAGATCGAAGCGCTTCGCGCACAGTACGACGAATCCAAGTCGCGCCTTGAACAGCGCTTCATGGACAAGGTCGAAAAGGTTCAGCGCGGCGATGAGATGCCTCCGGGCGTCATGAAGATGGTCAAGGTCTTCGTCGCCGTGAAGCGCAAGATCCAGCCGGGCGACAAGATGGCCGGCCGTCACGGCAACAAGGGTGTCGTGTCGCGGATCGTGCCGATCGAAGACATGCCGTTCCTGGAAGACGGCACGCATGTCGACGTGGTTCTGAACCCGCTCGGCGTGCCGTCGCGCATGAATGTCGGTCAGATCCTCGAGACCCATCTCGGTTGGGCTTGTGCCGGCATGGGCAAGAAGATCGGAGCGATGCTCGATGCATACAAGGCGGGCGCTGATATCCAGCCGCTGCGCGATACCATCGACAGCGTCATCGGATCTGGCCCGAAGGGCGAGCCGATCAAGCAGTACGACGATGAATCGATCGTCCGGCTTGCCGAGCAGACCCGCCGCGGCGTTTCGATCGCGACACCGGTCTTCGACGGTGCCGTCGAAGCGGACGTCAACGAGATGCTGGAGCAGGCTGGCCTGAAGGTAACCGGTCAGTCGACGCTCTATGACGGCCGTACCGGCGAGACTTTCGACCGTCAGGTGACCGTGGGCTACATCTACATGCTGAAGCTCAACCACCTGGTCGACGACAAGATCCACGCCCGTTCGATCGGTCCTTACTCGCTCGTTACCCAGCAGCCGCTGGGCGGCAAGGCGCAGTTCGGCGGTCAGCGCTTCGGCGAAATGGAGGTCTGGGCTCTGGAAGCCTACGGTGCCGCCTATACGCTGCAGGAAATGCTGACGGTCAAGTCGGACGACGTGGCCGGCCGCACCAAGGTCTACGAGGCGATCGTCCGCGGCGACGATACCTTCGAAGCGGGTATTCCGGAGAGCTTCAACGTTCTCGTCAAGGAAATGCGCTCGTTGGGCCTTTCGGTCGAGCTGGAGAACTCCAAGGTCGACGACGTCGGTAGCACGGCGCAGCTGCCGGACGCGGCCGAATAAGAGTCATCAGGTGCGTGCCGCTAAGCGGCGCGCACCGTTTCCGCCGTCGGGCACCTGATTGTCCGCGGCAGGAACAGGGCCGCACCCGATGCGGTTTTAGCTGTTTATGGGGCAGGGGCCGGCGCCCGGGATTTGCCGGCACTCTCGCCAAGCTCAGGGCTTAAATGCCCGCAAAGGAGACAGGCATGAACCAAGAGGTCATGAATCTTTTCAATCCGCAGGTGCCTGCGCAGACCTTCGATTCCATCCGGATTTCGATAGCGTCCCCGGAGAAGATTCTTTCCTGGTCTTACGGTGAGATCAAGAAGCCGGAGACGATTAACTACCGTACCTTCAAGCCGGAACGCGACGGTCTTTTCTGCGCCCGCATCTTTGGTCCGATCAAGGACTACGAGTGCCTGTGCGGCAAGTACAAGCGCATGAAGTACAAGGGCATCATCTGCGAAAAGTGCGGCGTCGAAGTCACGCTTTCGCGCGTTCGCCGCGAGCGCATGGGCCATATCGAGCTCGCCGCGCCCGTTGCTCACATCTGGTTCCTGAAGTCGCTGCCGAGCCGCATCGCAACGCTGCTCGACATGACGCTCAAGGATATCGAGCGCGTCCTCTACTTCGAGAACTACATCGTCACCGAGCCGGGTCTGACGTCGCTCAAGGAAAACCAGCTCCTGAGCGAAGAAGAATACATGATCGCGGTCGACGAGTTCGGTGAGGACCAGTTCACCGCGATGATCGGCGCCGAAGCGATCTACGAGATGCTCGCATCGATGAATCTCGAGAAGATCGCGGGCGATCTGCGTTCGGAGATGGCCGAGACGACGTCCGATCTGAAGCAGAAGAAGCTGATGAAGCGGCTGAAGATCGTCGAGAACTTCATGGAATCCGGCAATCGTCCGGAATGGATGATCATGAAGGTCGTTCCGGTGATCCCGCCGGACCTGCGTCCGCTCGTGCCGCTTGACGGCGGCCGTTTCGCAACGTCGGACCTCAACGATCTCTATCGCCGCGTCATCAACCGCAACAACCGCCTGAAGCGGCTGATCGAACTGCGTGCGCCCGGCATCATCATCCGCAACGAAAAGCGGATGCTGCAGGAATCCGTGGACGCGCTGTTCGACAACGGCCGCCGCGGCCGCGTCATCACGGGTGCGAACAAGCGTCCGCTGAAGTCGCTCTCCGACATGCTCAAGGGCAAGCAGGGCCGCTTCCGTCAGAACCTGCTCGGCAAGCGCGTCGACTATTCCGGCCGTTCGGTCATCGTGACCGGTCCGGAACTCAAGCTGCACCAGTGCGGCCTGCCGAAGAAGATGGCGCTCGAGCTCTTCAAGCCGTTCATCTACGCCCGCCTCGACGCCAAGGGTTACTCCTCGACCGTCAAGCAGGCGAAGAAGCTGGTCGAGAAGGAAAAGCCGGAAGTCTGGGATATCCTCGACGAGGTCATCCGCGAGCACCCGGTTCTTCTGAACCGCGCGCCGACCCTGCACCGCCTGGGAATCCAGGCCTTCGAGCCGATCCTGGTCGAAGGCAAGGCGATCCAGCTGCACCCGCTCGTCTGCACGGCCTTCAACGCCGACTTCGACGGCGACCAGATGGCCGTTCACGTGCCGCTGTCGCTCGAAGCGCAGCTCGAAGCACGCGTGCTGATGATGTCGACGAACAACATCCTGCATCCGGCAAACGGTGCCCCGATCATCGTGCCGTCGCAGGACATGGTTCTCGGCCTGTACTATCTCTCGATCATGAACCAGAACGAGCCGGGCGAAGGCATGGCCTTCTCCGACATGGGCGAATTGCACCATGCGCTGGAGACCAAGGCCGTCACCCTGCACGCCAAGATCCGTGGCCGTTACAAGACCGTCGATGCCGAGGGCAACCCGGTTTCGAAGATCTATGAAACGACGCCTGGCCGCATGATCATCGGCGAACTCCTGCCGAAGAACCCGAACGTCCCCTTCGAAACCTGCAACCAGGAAATGACCAAGAAGAACATCTCCAAGATGATCGACACGGTCTATCGCCATTGCGGTCAGAAGGACACGGTCATCTTCTGCGACCGGATCATGCAGCTCGGCTTCTCGCATGCCTGCCGCGCCGGCATTTCGTTCGGCAAGGACGACATGGTGATTCCGGACACGAAGGTGAAGATCGTCGGCGACACCGAAGCGCTCGTGAAGGAATACGAGCAGCAGTACAATGACGGCCTCATCACCCAGGGCGAAAAGTACAACAAGGTCGTCGACGCCTGGGGCAAGGCGACCGAGAAGGTCGCCGAAGAGATGATGGCGCGCATCAAGGCCGTCGAGTTCGACGACAGCGGCCGCCAGAAGCCGATGAACTCGATCTACATGATGTCGCACTCGGGCGCCCGCGGTTCGCCGAACCAGATGCGTCAGCTTGGCGGCATGCGCGGCCTCATGGCAAAGCCTTCGGGCGAGATCATCGAAACGCCGATCATCTCGAACTTCAAGGAAGGCCTAACCGTGAACGAGTACTTCAACTCGACGCACGGTGCCCGTAAGGGTCTCGCCGACACCGCCTTGAAGACTGCGAACTCCGGTTACCTGACCCGTCGTCTCGTCGATGTGGCGCAGGACTGCATCGTCACGCATACGGATTGCGGCACTGACAAGGGCCTCACCATGACTGCGATCGTCGATGCCGGTCAGGTCGTGGCCTCGATCGGCCAGCGTATCCTCGGCCGTACGGCGCTCGACAACATCGACAACCCGGTCACCGGAGAGCGTATCGTCGATGCCGGCAAGATGATTCTCGAGCCGGACGTCGTCGCGATCGAGAAGGCCGGTATCCAGTCCGTCCGGATTCGCTCGGCTCTGACCTGCGAGATCCAGACCGGCGTCTGCGGCGTTTGCTACGGCCGTGACCTCGCTCGCGGTACGCCTGTCAACATGGGCGAAGCCGTCGGCGTCATCGCGGCTCAGTCGATCGGCGAGCCGGGCACGCAGCTGACCATGCGTACGTTCCACCTTGGTGGTACGGCAACGGTGGTCGACCAGTCGTTCCTGGAAGCCTCTTATGAGGGCACGGTTCAGATCAAGAACCGCAACATGCTGCGCAATTCCGATGGCGTACTCGTCGCCATGGGCCGCAACATGGCGATCCAGATCCTCGACGAACGCGGTGTCGAGCGCTCCTCGCAGCGCGTTGCCTACGGTTCGAAGATCTTCGTCGACGATGGCGACAAGGTGAAGCGCGGCCAGCGTTTCGCCGAGTGGGACCCCTACACCCGTCCGATGATGACGGAAGTGGAAGGTACCGTTCACTTCGAAGACGTGGTCGACGGCATCTCGGTTCTGGAATCGACCGACGAGTCGACCGGCATCACCAAGCGCCAGGTCATCGACTGGCGTTCGACGCCACGCGGTACCGACCTGAAGCCGGCGATCGTCATCAAGGACAAGAACGGCAACATCGCCAAGCTTGCCCGCGGCGGCGAAGCCCGCTTCATGCTCTCGGTCGACGCGATCCTTTCCGTCGAGCCGGGACAGAAGGTCAGCCAGGGCGACGTTCTTGCCCGTTCGCCGCTCGAAAGCGCCAAGACCAAGGACATCACCGGTGGTCTGCCGCGCGTTGCCGAACTGTTCGAGGCGCGTCGTCCGAAGGATCACGCCATCATCGCTGAGATCGATGGCACGATCCGTTTCGGCCGCGATTACAAGAACAAGCGTCGCGTGATGATCGAGCCGGCGGAAGACGGTGTCGAGCCGGTCGAATACCTGATCCCGAAGGGCAAGCCCTTCCATCTTCAGGATGGCGACTACATCGAGAAGGGCGACTACATCCTCGACGGCAATCCGGCGCCGCATGACATCCTGGCGATCAAGGGCGTGGAAGCACTTGCTTCCTATCTCGTGAACGAGATCCAGGAAGTCTACCGACTGCAGGGCGTTGTCATCAACGACAAGCACATCGAGGTGATCGTCCGGCAGATGCTCCAGAAGGTCGAAATCACCGACGCCGGTGACTCGACCTATATCGTCGGCGACAACGTCGATCGCATCGAGCTCGAGGACGTCAACGACTCTCTGCTTGCCGAAGGCAAGAAGCCCGCCTTTGGCGAGCCGGTGCTGCTCGGCATCACCAAGGCATCGCTGCAGACCCCGTCCTTCATCTCGGCCGCTTCGTTCCAGGAGACCACCAAGGTCCTCACCGAAGCTGCGGTCGCAGGCAAGACGGACAATCTGCAGGGCCTGAAGGAGAACGTCATTGTCGGTCGTCTCATCCCGGCCGGTACGGGCGGCACGATGACACAGATCCGCCGCATCGCTACGGCCCGCGACGAGTTGATCCTTGAAGAGCGACGCAAGGGCACCGGTGCGGAAAGCGCCACGCCGATGCTCGCCGACATGGCGAACGATCCCGCCGCGGCGGAATAAGCGGAAAGGGGAGGGTATCTGCCCTCCCTGGTGAAACAGTAAAGCCGCCTGGAGCGATCCGGGCGGCTTTTTCAGGTCGATGTGTTTGGCGTCGATGCGCTACAGCGCCGCGCGTCTTATCAGACGCGCAAAGGTCGCTGTAACACTTTTATCTGCTGCATGTTTTTGTCCTTAGATCGGATACGATTAAAGGAAAGATGCAGTAGAGCGGGATGAGGAAAAGTGTGTGCGGTTTTCCGCCCGCATCCCGGGTCTCAACTTCTTGGAATCGATCACGTTCATGTTTTTAGGTCGACCCGACCTAAAAACATCGTGATCCAAGGCGGCACCAGATGCCGCCGGATCGCTCAACCGAAGCGAATGATGGCGACTTCGCCCTCGAGTGCGCCCTGATAGGCGGAAGCGTGCGGCTCCTCGTCCGGTATGCCGTCCAAGGTGCCGATCTGGTCGAGATCGGCTTCAAGGAAGCCCTCCTCGGCCAGTGCATTCAGCGCTTCGCGCACAGCCGTATCGTCATCCGGCGCCCGCAGCATCACATGGATGTCGACGCCCTCGGCATCGCCGTCGGTCTCGTAGGCTTTGCCGATAACGATGAAGATCAGCGGTTCGTCGGGTGCGTTGTCGTTATCCGGTGTGACAGACATGGAAACATCCTCTTTGAAGAATAGTAACGGGCGATCGCGTTCATTTTAGGTCGAAAGAGGCCGAAACCGTCGCGATCGATTCTCAAGCGTTGAGACGCGGGATGCGGGGAAACCGGATACACTTTGCCTTCATCCTGCTCTACTGCATATTGCGCCAGATCGAAACCCGTTCCAGAATCAGCCAGATCGCTTGAACATTTTCGGTCATCGGCGCGGCGCGACTCGCGGTCGTGGAAAACGACAGAAAGAGGTTGCTGATTCCTTAAGTGCGAAGGAATATGCGGCGGCACGAACCGACGTCGCGCCAGCCCGTGGGCATAGCGAGCGCGCAAAGCCTTGTTTCTCGGGCATATCAGGGCTGCAACGCCCAGATTATTTCCTAATTGCCCTTGACGGATCGCCCCGAAATCAGTACACCCCGCCGCATCAGAGCCCATGTGAGGCTGGCTGGTTCGGAACGACGCGTTCTGGAGTTCGCCTCAAACAAGGTTCAAAACGTACGCTGACGACATAATGCTGCACGCAAGACGCGCGAGATAGTGCGTCCTCTGCTTTTTGTGGGGCCATCTGCGGAAAAGCGGATCGGCCCTCGTTTTGCGCATTTCATAGGCGTTCGTTGTTGCCGGCGACGGCAAGCGATCCGCCCGAAAGGGTAACGAGACAAGTTTTTGTAAGGGATGGTTAGATGCCTACCGTAAACCAGCTGATCCGCAAGCCACGTCAGGCACAGGTAAAGCGCAACAAGGTTCCTGCACTGCAGGAGAACCCGCAGAAGCGCGGCGTTTGCACCCGCGTCTACACGACGACCCCGAAGAAGCCGAACTCGGCTCTGCGTAAGGTCGCCAAGATCCGCCTGACGAACGGCTTCGAAGTGATCGGCTACATTCCGGGTGAAGGCCACAACCTTCAGGAGCACTCCGTGGTCATGATCCGCGGCGGCCGCGTGAAGGACCTTCCGGGTGTTCGTTACCACATCATCCGCGGCGTTCTCGATACGCAGGGTGTGAAGAACCGTAAGCAGCGCCGCTCCAAGTACGGCGCGAAGCGTCCGAAATAACATCGCAACCGGCGCCATTTCGCTGGTCACAAGATTTAAAGTTGAGAGACGAGAAGTATGTCCCGACGTCACAGAGCAGAAAAGCGTGAGATCAACCCGGATCCGAAGTTCGGTGATCTGGTCGTCACGAAGTTCATGAACGCAATCATGCTGCACGGCAAGAAGTCCGTTGCGGAAAGCATCGTCTACGGTGCGTTCGATGCGGTCCAGTCGAAGCTGAAGCAGGAGCCGGTCGCCGTGTTCCACTCCGCGCTCGACAACATCGCTCCGCATGTCGAAGTGCGTTCGCGCCGCGTCGGTGGTGCTACCTACCAGGTTCCGGTCGACGTTCGTCCGGAGCGCCGTCAGGCTCTCGCTATCCGCTGGCTGATCGCAGCTGCCCGTAAGCGCAATGAAACGACCATGGTCGATCGCCTGTGTGGCGAACTCATGGACGCAGCGAACAACCGCGGCAGCGCAGTGAAGAAGCGCGAAGACACCCACAAGATGGCTGATGCCAACCGTGCGTTCTCGCACTACCGCTGGTAATCAGAACAGGTTCCGAAAGGCAGTCTCTCATGGCTCGCGAATATAAAATCGAAGACTACCGAAACTTCGGTATCATGGCGCACATCGACGCCGGCAAGACGACGACGACCGAGCGTATCCTCTACTACACCGGCAAGTCCCACAAGATCGGCGAAGTCCATGACGGCGCCGCGACCATGGACTGGATGGAGCAGGAGCAGGAGCGCGGCATCACGATCACGTCTGCTGCGACGACGACCTTCTGGAAGGGCCGCGACGGCAAGACGCGCCGCTTCAACATCATCGACACTCCCGGCCACGTCGACTTCACCATCGAAGTCGAGCGTTCGCTGCGCGTTCTCGACGGTGCGATCGCGCTTCTCGACGCCAATGCCGGTGTCGAGCCGCAGACGGAAACCGTCTGGCGCCAGGCCGAGAAGTATCATGTTCCGCGCATGATCTTCTGCAACAAGATGGACAAGACCGGTGCGGACTTCTACCGCTCGGTCGAGATGATCAAGACGCGCCTCGGCGCGACGGCCGTCGTCATGCAGCTGCCGATCGGCGCTGAAAGCGACTTCAAGGGTGTTATCGACCTGATCGAGATGAATGCTCTCGTATGGCGCGACGAATCGCTCGGCGCCCAGTGGGATGTCGTCGAAATCCCGGCCGACATGAAGGAAAAGGCGGAAGAATACCGCGAGAAGCTGATCGAGACGGTTGTCGAGATCGACGAAGCGGCAATGGAAGCCTACCTGGAAGGTAGCTACCCGGATAACGACAAGATCCGGGAACTGGTCCGCCGCGGTACGATCGACGTCAAGTTCCACCCCATGTTCTGCGGCACCGCCTTCAAGAACAAGGGCGTTCAGCCTCTGCTCGACGCCGTCGTCGATTACCTGCCGTCGCCGATCGACATTCCGGCGATCAAGGGCATCGACGTCAAGACCGAAGGCGAGATCACCCGTAAGGCCGACGACAACGAGCCGCTTTCGATGCTCGCGTTCAAGATCATGAACGACCCCTTCGTCGGTTCGCTGACCTTCGCACGCATCTATTCCGGCAAGCTCGAAAAGGGCACGTCGGTGATGAACACGGTCAAGGAAAAGCGCGAGCGCGTCGGCCGCATGCTGCAGATGCACTCCAACTCGCGTGAAGACATCGAAGAAGCCTTCGCTGGCGACATCGTTGCTCTGGCCGGCCTCAAGGAAACCACCACTGGCGATACGCTTTGCGATCCGCTGAAGCCGGTTATCCTCGAGCGCATGGAATTCCCGGAGCCGGTCATCCAGATCGCGATCGAGCCGAAGACCAAGGGCGACCAGGAAAAGATGGGCCTCGCGCTCAACCGCCTGGCTGCCGAGGATCCGTCCTTCCGCGTCAAGACCGACGAGGAGTCCGGCCAGACGATCATCGCCGGCATGGGCGAACTTCACCTGGACATCATCGTCGACCGCATGCGTCGCGAGTTCAAGGTCGAAGCTTCGGTCGGTGCTCCGCAGGTTGCCTACCGCGAGACCATTACGCGCAAGCACGAGGAAGATTACACGCACAAGAAGCAGTCCGGTGGTACCGGCCAGTTCGCGCGCGTCAAGATCGTCTTCGAACCGAACCCGGAAGGCGAAGACTTCGCATTCGAATCGAAGATTGTCGGTGGTGCTGTTCCGAAGGAATATATCCCCGGCGTTCAGAAGGGTATCGAAAGCGTCCTGTCCTCGGGTCCGCTCGCGGGCTTCCCGATGCTCGGCGTCAAGGCGACGCTGATCGACGGTGCATTCCACGACGTCGACTCGTCGGTCCTGGCCTTCGAAATCGCTTCCCGTGCATGCTTCCGTGAAGCCGCGAAGAAGGCTGGAGCTCAGCTCCTCGAGCCGATCATGAAGGTCGAGGTCGTGACGCCGGAAGATTACGTCGGTGACGTTATCGGTGACCTGAACTCTCGCCGTGGCCAGATCCAGGGTCAGGAAGCGCGCGGCGTCGCCGTTGTGATCAATGCCCACGTGCCGCTCGCGAACATGTTCAAGTACGTGGACAACCTGCGCTCGATGTCGCAGGGCCGCGCTCAGTACACGATGCTGTTCGATCACTACGCGCCGGTTCCGTCGAACGTCGCGCAGGAAATCCAGGCGAAGTATTCCGGTCAGAAGTGACCGGAATAGCCTCGCGCTGAAACAGAATGAAAAGATTTCCCCTCTAGGGGACAGGAAACGGAGAGCCGGAAATGGCAAAGAGCAAATTTGAGCGCAATAAGCCGCACGTCAACATTGGCACGATTGGCCACGTTGACCATGGCAAGACGTCGCTGACGGCAGCGATCACGAAGTATTTCGGCGAGTTCAAGGCGTATGACCAGATTGACGCTGCGCCGGAAGAAAAGGCCCGCGGCATCACCATTTCGACGGCGCACGTCGAATACGAGACGCCGAACCGTCACTATGCGCATGTCGACTGCCCCGGCCACGCCGACTACGTCAAGAACATGATCACCGGTGCGGCGCAGATGGACGGCGCGATCCTGGTTGTTTCGGCCGCTGACGGCCCGATGCCGCAGACGCGCGAACACATCCTGCTGGCCCGCCAGGTCGGCGTTCCGGCGATCGTCGTGTTCCTGAACAAGGTCGACCAGGTCGACGACGCGGAACTGCTCGAGCTCGTCGAGCTGGAAGTGCGCGAACTGCTGTCGTCCTACGAATTCCCGGGCGACGACATTCCGATCGTCAAGGGTTCGGCTCTGGCCGCGCTTGAAGATTCGGACAAGAAGATCGGCGAAGACGCGATCCGCGAGCTGATGGCTGCGGTCGACGCCTACATCCCGACGCCTGAGCGTCCGATCGACCAGCCGTTCCTGATGCCGATCGAAGACGTGTTCTCGATCTCGGGCCGCGGTACGGTCGTGACCGGTCGCGTCGAGCGCGGCATCGTCAAGGTCGGTGAGGAAATCGAGATCGTCGGCATCCGTCCGACGACGAAGACGACCTGCACGGGCGTTGAAATGTTCCGCAAGCTGCTCGACCAGGGCCAGGCCGGCGACAACATCGGCGCGCTGCTTCGCGGTGTCGACCGCAACGGCGTCGAGCGCGGTCAGATTCTGTGCAAGCCGGGTTCGGTCAAGCCGCACCGCAAGTTCAAGGCTGAAGCCTACATCCTGACGAAGGAAGAGGGTGGCCGTCACACGCCGTTCTTCACCAACTACCGTCCGCAGTTCTACTTCCGCACGACGGACGTGACCGGCATCGTGACGCTTCCGGAAGGCACGGAAATGGTCATGCCGGGCGACAACGTCACGGTTGACGTCGAGCTGATCGTGCCGATCGCGATGGAAGAAAAGCTGCGCTTCGCTATCCGCGAAGGCGGCCGCACCGTCGGCGCAGGCATCGTCGCCTCCATCGTCGAGTAACAAGAAAACGGCTTGAGCCGTTTCGGCAGGGACATGGTCCGCCATGTCCCTGCGATTTTTGAAAAGAAGCGGCTAAGCGAAACGAATACTTCAAGTGTGTGCTTCGTGAGCACACCGGAAAACACGAGCAAGGACAAGTCGAATGAACGGCCAGAATATCCGCATCCGCCTCAAGGCGTTTGATCACCGGATCCTCGATGCCTCCACGCGCGAAATCGTGTCGACGGCCAAGCGCACCGGTGCGAGTGTGCGCGGGCCCGTGCCGCTTCCGACCCGGATTGAGAAATTCACGGTCAACCGGTCGCCCCACGTCGACAAGAAGAGCCGCGAACAGTTCGAGATGCGCACGCACAAGCGCCTTCTCGATATCGTTGATCCGACCCCGCAGACGGTGGACGCGCTGATGAAGCTCGATCTGGCCGCCGGCGTAGACGTCGAGATCAAGCTGTAAGACCCGGCGCAAGCCGAAATAACAAGGAAGGTACGTGGAGTTTCTCCAACGGCTTCCAGGAACAGGAAACCGGAAGGTGTGTGAAGCACCGGACGGGAACCCTAAACAAGAGGCGTGAACCGATGCGTTCAGGTGTGATTGCACAGAAGGTGGGAATGACCCGCGTCTACAACGACGCCGGCGAGCATATCCCGGTAACAGTATTGCGGCTGGAGAACTGCCAGGTAGTTTCCCACCGCACCGAAGAGAAGAACGGTTATACCGCAGTTCAGCTGGGTGCCGGCCGTTCGAAGGTCAAGAATACGCCGAAGGCCATGCGCGGCCATTTTGCCGCTGCCAGCGTTGAGCCGAAGGCAAAGCTGGTCGAGTTCCGCGTGAGCGCCGACAACCTGATCGACATTGGCGCCGAGCTTACGGCGGGCCATTTCGTCGCCGGGCAGCTCGTGGACGTTACCGGCACCACCATCGGTAAGGGTTTTGCCGGCGCGATCAAGCGCCACAACTTCGGCGGCCTGCGTGCAACGCACGGCGTGTCCGTATCGCACCGTTCGCATGGTTCGACAGGTTCCAACCAGGACCCGGGCCGCGTCTGGAAGGGCAAGCGCATGGCTGGTCACATGGGCCAGACGCGCGTCACCACGCAGAACCTCGAAGTCGTATCGACCGATGAAGACCGCGGTCTGATCCTGGTCAAGGGTGCAGTTCCCGGCTCCAAGGGTTCCTGGATCGTCGTCCGTGACGCCATCAAGTCGGGTACTCCGGAAGGCGCACCGCGCCCTGCCGCAGTGCGCGCCGCAGAATCGAAGTAAGGGAGCCGAATAATGGATCTCACCGTCAAAACCCTCGAGGGCAAGGACGCGGGAAAGGTTTCCCTTTCCGACGCCATTTTCGGTCTCGAGCCTCGTGAAGACATCATTGCCCGCGTCGTTCGCTGGCAGCTCGCAAAGCGCCAGCAGGGTACGCACAAGTCCAAGGGCCGTGCGGAAGTCTCCCGCACCGGCGCCAAGATGTACAAGCAGAAGGGTACGGGCCGCGCCCGCCACCATTCGGCTCGTGCTCCGCAGTTCCGCGGCGGCGGCAAGGCTCACGGTCCGGTGGTCCGCAGCCATGCGCACGATCTTCCGAAGAAGATCCGCGCGCTGGGCCTGCGCCATGCGCTGTCGGCCAAGCTGAAGGCCGAGGACATCATCGTCATCGACGATCTCGTAGCCAACGAAGCAAAGACGAAGGCGCTCGCCGGTGCATTCGCCTCGCTCGGCCTCACCAACGCCCTGATCATCGGCGGAGCCGAGATCGAAGGCAACTTCAAGCTCGCCGCCCAGAACATCCCGAATGTGGACGTTCTGCCGGTTCAGGGCATCAACGTTTACGACATTCTGCGCCGTGGCAAGCTCGTGCTTTCCAAGGCTGCTGTGGAAGCTCTGGAGGAGCGGTTCAAATGACGGATCTTCGCCACTACGACGTGATCGTGTCTCCCTCGATCACCGAAAAGTCGACGCTGGTCTCCGAACAGAACCAGGTCGTCTTCAATGTCGCCAAGGGTGCTTCGAAGCCTGAGATCAAGGCTGCCGTCGAAGCGCTGTTCGGCGTGAAGGTTACGGCCGTGAACACGCTCGTCCGCAAGGGCAAGCTGAAGCGCTTCCGCGGCTTCGCCGGAAAGCAGAAGGACGTGAAGAAGGCGATCGTAACGCTCGCCGACGGTCAGTCCATCGACGTTTCCACCGGTCTCTAACGGATAGGCCCATTAGGGTAAAAACCCAAAAGGGAACAAGAAAATGGCATTGAAAAGTTTCAATCCGACGACGCCGAGCCAGCGTCAACTGGTCATCGTCAGCCGGGCTGGCCTCTACAAGGGCAAGCCGGTCAAGACGCTGACCGAGGGCCTGTCCTCCAAGGGCGGTCGCAACAACCTGGGTCGCATCACCGTTCGTTTCCAGGGCGGTGGTCACAAGCGGACCTACCGTCTGGTCGACTTCAAGCGTCGCAAGTTCGACGTCGAAGGCACGGTCGAGCGTCTGGAATATGACCCGAACCGCACGGCGTTCATCGCGCTCGTCAACTACGCGGACGGTGAGCAGGCCTATATCCTGGCGCCGCAGCGCCTGGCTGTCGGCGACAAGGTGATTGCCTCGGAAAAGGCCGTCGACGTCAAGCCCGGCAATGCGATGCCGCTGCAGTTCATTCCGGTCGGCTCCATCATCCACAATGTGGAGATGAAGCCGGGCAAGGGCGGTCAGATCGCCCGCTCCGCCGGAACTTACGCTCAGCTCGTCGGCCGTGACCAGGGCATGGCGATCCTGCGCCTGAACTCGGGCGAGCAGCGTCTGGTGCACGGCTCTTGCCTCGCATCGATCGGTGCTGTATCGAACCCCGATCACGGCAACATCAATGATGGTAAGGCCGGCCGTTCGCGTTGGCGCGGAAAGCGTCCGCACGTACGCGGCGTCGTCATGAACCCGGTTGACCATCCGCACGGCGGCGGTGAAGGCCGCACCTCCGGTGGTCGCCATCCGGTCACGCCATGGGGCAAGCCCACAAAGGGCAAGCGCACGCGCTCCAACAAGTCGACCGACAAGTTCATTATGCGCTCGCGTCACCAGCGCAAGAAGTAAGAGAGGAAGTCTCAAGTGGCTCGTTCAGTATGGAAAGGTCCGTTTGTTGACGGTTATCTTCTCAAGAAGGCTGAGAAGGTCCGCGAAGGCGGCCGCAACGAAGTGATCAAGATGTGGAGCCGTCGCTCCACGATCCTTCCGCAGTTCGTCGGTCTGACCTTCGGCGTCTACAACGGCAACAAGCATGTTCCCGTCTCGGTGTCCGAAGAAATGGTCGGTCACAAGTTCGGTGAATTCGCTCCGACCCGGACCTATTATGGTCATGGCGCGGACAAGAAAGCGAAGAGGAAGTAACGATGGGCAAGGCAAAAGCCGAACGCCGGCTGAAGGATAATGAGGCGCAGGCAGTTGCGCGCACGATCCGCGTCAGCCCCCAGAAGCTCAACCTCGTTGCCGCGCTGATCCGCGGCAAGAAGGTCGACCGGGCTCTGGCCGAACTCGAGTTCTCGCGCAAGCGCATCGCAGGCACGGTCAAGAAGACGCTTGAATCTGCGATCGCCAACGCAGAGAACAACCATGATCTCGACGTTGATTCGCTCATCGTCGCAGAAGCTTTTGTTGGCAAGTCGATCGTGATGAAGCGCTTCCACGCCCGTGGTCGCGGCCGTGCATCGCGCGTCGAAAAGCCGTTCGCGCACTTGACGATCGTTGTTCGTGAAGTGGAAGCCAAAGGGGAGGCCGCATAATGGGCCAGAAGATTAATCCGATCGGTTTCCGTCTCGGCATCAACCGGACCTGGGATAGCCGTTGGTTCGCGGATAACGCGGAATACGGCCAGCTTCTTCACGAAGACCTGAAGATCCGCGCCTATCTGATGGAAGAGCTGAAGTCGGCCGGTATCGCCAAGGTCGTGATCGAGCGTCCGCACAAGAAGTGCCGCGTGACGATCCACTCGGCTCGCCCGGGCCTGATCATCGGCAAGAAGGGCGCCGACATCGAAAAGCTTCGCAAGAAGCTTTCCGAGATGACCAATTCGGAAACGCACCTCAACATCGTCGAAGTGCGCAAGCCGGAAGTCGACGCAACGCTCGTTGCGCAGTCGATCGCTCAGCAGCTCGAGCGCCGCGTAGCGTTTCGTCGTGCGATGAAGCGTGCCGTTCAATCGGCGATGCGCCTCGGCGCCGAAGGCATCAAGATCACTTGCGCCGGCCGTCTCGGCGGTGCGGAAATCGCCCGTACCGAATGGTATCGTGAAGGCCGCGTTCCGCTGCATACGCTGCGCGCCGACATCGACTACGGTACGGCCGAAGCCGAAACCGCTTTCGGAATCTGCGGTGTCAAGGTCTGGATCTTCAAGGGCGAAATCCTTGAGCACGATCCGATGGCTTCCGAGCGCCGCGCGACCGAGAGTGACAACCAGGGCGGTAGCGGCAGAGAGCGTCGCCGCGAGAACGCGTAACATTCGCGCGTGGCAGCCAATATCGGAGAAGTAAAAAAATGTTGCAGCCAAAGCGTACGAAGTATCGCAAGCAGTTCAAGGGGCGCATCAAGGGCGTCGCGAAGGGCGGCTCTGACCTCGCCTTCGGCGAATTCGGTCTGAAGGCCCAGGAGCCCAACCGCGTCAATGCTCGCGAGATCGAAGCGGCCCGCCGTGCGATCACCCGTCATATGAAGCGCGCCGGCCGCGTCTGGATCCGGGTATTCCCCGACGTTCCGGTCACGGCAAAGCCGACCGAAGTCCGCATGGGTAAGGGCAAGGGTTCGGTCGAATACTGGGCATGCAAGGTCAAGCCCGGCCGCATGATGTTCGAGATCGACGGTGTCAACGAGGAGCTCGCCCGCGAGGCACTTCGCCTCGGCGCTGCCAAGCTCTCTGTCAAGACGCGCTTCGTGCAGCGTATCGCAGAGTAAGGAGTGAAGCTCATGAAAGCCGCAGATGTTCGCGCTCTGAGCGCCGACCAACTCAAGGAAGAGCTTGCCAAGCTGAAGAAGGAGCAGTTCAACCTGCGCTTCCAGAAGGCGACTGGCCAGCTCGAGAAGTCTTCGCGTATCAACGAGGTCCGCAAGGACATCGCACGCATCAAAACCATTGCCCGCCAGAAGGCGGCAGAAGCCAAGGCCTAAGGACCAGAACAATATGCCGAAACGCATTCTGCAGGGCACCGTCGTCAGCGACAAGAACGACAAGACCGTCGTCGTCCGGGTCGAGCGCCGCTTTGCGCACCCGATCCTTCAGAAGACCGTTCGTCGTTCCAAGAAGTACAAGGCTCACGACGAGAACAATCAGTTCAAGGTCGGCGACCTCGTTTCCATCGAGGAATGCGCGCCGATTTCCAAGGACAAGCGCTGGACGGTCGTTTCCGCCCAGTCTTGATTTCTGCAGGTTTTGTCCGCCGGACCCTTGCGTCTCGGGCAAATATCTGTATGAAGCACGCAATTAAAGCCGAGGAACGCTCGAGTTCGAGCGTTCTTTTGCTTTGAGATGAGCACAATAAGCCGGGCGAGGGGGTTTCGACCCAACCGGCCTGGTAACAACAAGAAGGCGACCTGACATGATTCAGATGCAAACAAACCTCGACGTGGCGGATAATTCCGGCGCACGTCGTGTCATGTGCATCAAGGTGCTGGGCGGCTCCAAGCGCAAATACGCGTCGATCGGCGACATCATCGTCGTTTCGATCAAGGAAGCCATTCCGCGCGGCCGCGTGAAGAAGGGTGATGTCATGAAGGCTGTTGTCGTTCGCACCGCGAAAGACATCCGCCGTGCGGATGGCAGCGTCATCCGTTTCGACACCAACGCAGCCGTTCTCATCGACAACAAGAAAGAGCCGATCGGCACCCGTATCTTCGGACCGGTTCCGCGCGAACTCCGCGCCAAGAACCACATGAAGATCATCTCGCTGGCTCCGGAAGTACTCTAAGGGAGCGATCAGAGATGCAAAAGATTCGCAAAGGCGACAAGGTCGTCGTTCTGACCGGTAAGGACAAGGGCCGTACCGGCGAAGTCATTCAGGTCATGCCGAAGGAAGACCGGGCTCTCGTGCGCGGCGTCAACGTGGTGAAGCGTCACCAGCGCCAGACTCAGAACCAGGAAGCCGGCATTATCACAAAGGAAGCCTCGATCCACCTTTCGAACATCGCGATCGCCGATCCGAAGGACGGCAAGCCGACCCGTGTCGGTTTCAAGATCGATGGTGACAAGAAGGTCCGCGTGGCCAAGCGTTCGGGAGATGTGATCGATGGCTAAGTCCGCTTATGAGTCGCGGCTCAAGAAGGAATATGTAGAGCGCATCCGCAAGGCGATGCAGGAGCAGTTCTCCTACGCCAACGAAATGCAGATCCCGCGCCTCGACAAGATCGTCATCAACATGGGTGTTGGCGAAGCGACCGGCGATTCCAAGAAGCCGACGGTTGCTGCTGCCGACCTCGCTGCGATTGCCGGCCAGAAGCCGGTCATCACCCGCGCTCGCAACTCCATCGCGGGCTTCAAGCTTCGCGAAGGCATGCCGATTGGTGCCAAGGTTACCCTGCGCGGCGTTCGGATGTATGAGTTCCTGGATCGTCTCATCAACATCGCTCTTCCGCGTGTTCGAGACTTCCGCGGCCTCAATCCGAAGTCCTTCGATGGTCGTGGCAACTTTGCCATGGGCATCAAGGAGCACATTGTGTTCCCTGAGATCAACTACGACAAGGTTGATCAGATGTGGGGCATGGACATCATCGTTTGCACGACGGCAACTAACGACGACGAAGCACGCGCTCTTCTCAAAGAGTTCAACTTCCCGTTCCGTCAGTAATCCGTAACGGCAAGCGTAAAGAAGGATAACTGTTATGGCGAAAACGAGCGCAGTTGAAAAGAACAAGCGCCGCCGCAAACTGGTTGCCAATCACGCCGCCAAGCGCGCGGTCCTGAAGGCAATCATCATGAACCAGTCTTTGCCGATCGAAGAGCGGTTCAAGGCCACCCTCAAGCTGGCTGAACTGCCCCGCGATGGGTCCAAGACCCGCATCCGCAATCGTTGCGAAGTCACCGGTCGTCCGCGTGCCTATTATCGCAAGCTGCGCATGTCGCGTATTGCACTTCGCGAACTGGGCAATCTCGGCAAGGTGCCGGGCGTGGTCAAGTCGAGCTGGTAAGGAGACGGGTACATGGCAATGACTGATCCTTTGGGCGATATGCTCACCCGTATCCGCAACGGCGCTGCTCGCCGCAAGTCGAGCGTTTCGACGCCGGCTTCCAAGCTTCGCGCACGCGTGCTGGATGTCCTTCAGGCTGAAGGCTACATCCGCGGATACTCAGAAGTCGAATTCGGCAACGGCAAGGCCGAGCTGAACATCGAATTGAAGTACTACGAAGGCGCCTCCGTGATCCGTGAGATCGCGCGCGTCTCCAAGCCGGGCCGCCGGGTCTATGTCTCGGTCAAGTCCATTCCGCAGGTCGCGAACGGCCTCGGCATCACCATCCTTTCGACTCCGAAGGGCGTGATGGCCGATCACCAGGCACGCGAACAGAATGTTGGTGGTGAGGTTCTTTGCTCGATCTTCTAAGATCGAGCAGAATCTCCATAGCGAACAGACAGGTATAAAAATGTCTCGTATCGGTAAGAAGCCCGTTCAAGTTCCGGCAGGCGTCACGGCTAACGTGGATGGCCAGAAGGTAACGGCAAAGGGCCCGAAGGGCGAACTGTTCTTCGTCGCAAATGACGAAGTTTCGGTGAAGCTCGAAAACAACACGGTTGTCGTTCAGCCGCTCAACGAGAGCAAGGATGCTCGCGCAAAGTGGGGCATGTCCCGCACGATGATCGAGAACATCCTCAAGGGCGTGAAGGACGGTTACGAGCGCAAGCTCGAAATCAACGGCGTCGGTTACCGCGCATCCATGCAGGGCAAGAACCTGCAGCTCGCGCTCGGTTTCAGCCACGACGTCGTCTACCAGACGCCGGAAGGCATCACGATCGCTGTGCCGAAGCCGACGGAAATCGTCGTATCCGGAATCAACAAGCAGCAGGTCGGCCAGGTTGCCGCGGAAATCCGCGAATACCGCGGCCCCGAGCCCTACAAGGGCAAGGGCGTCAAGTATGCCGAAGAGCGGATCGTCCGCAAAGAAGGCAAGAAGAAGTAAGGATCACGCGAAATGGCTAGCAGGAAAGATACTCTTGTGCGTCGCGCCAGCCGCGTGCGCCGTCAAATCAAGGCGGTTGCCAATGGCCGCCCGCGCCTGTCGGTTCATCGCTCGTCGAAGAACATCTATGCGCAGATCATTGACGATGTTGCCGGCAAGACGATTGCCTCGGCATCGACCCTCGACACGGATCTGCGGTCTTCGCTGAAGACCGGAGCGGATACCGAAGCCGCTACGGCTGTCGGCAAGCTCCTGGCAGAACGTGCTTCCAAGGCGGGCATCAAGGACGTTGTCTTTGACCGTGGCGCCTTCATCTACCACGGCCGCATCAAGGCGCTGGCCGAGGCAGCTCGCGAAGGCGGCCTGAACTTCTAAGGTTCGTCGCCCGGGCAGCAATGCCCGGGCGTAACCCGGCTTCGCAAATCCCCGGCCGCTTCGATTTCCAAGGAAGCGAGGCGGCTTTCGTCAATCTGCCGATTGCACCCGGAAAAGAAAAAGGAAGAGGACAATGGCACAAGAAAGAAGAGGTTCTCGCGAAGATCGCCAGAACCGCGAAGAGCGCGACAGCGAGTTTGTCGATAAGCTCGTCGCTATCAACCGCGTCGCCAAGGTGGTGAAGGGCGGTCGTCGTTTCGGTTTCGCCGCTCTCGTCGTTGTGGGCGACCAGAAGGGCCGCGTCGGCTTCGGCCATGGCAAGGCACGCGAAGTGCCGGAAGCCATCCGCAAGGCAACGGAAGCCGCCAAGCGTGACCTGATCTTCGTACCGCTGCGCGGTGGCCGCACTCTGCACCACGACGTGCACGGTCGTCATGGCGCCGGCAAGGTGCTGCTGCGCTCGGCCAAGCCCGGTACCGGTATCATCGCCGGTGGCCCGATGCGCGCCGTCTTCGAGACGCTCGGCGTTCACGACGTCGTAGCCAAGTCGACCGGTTCGTCGAACCCCTACAACATGGTTCGCGCAACCTTCGACGCGCTCAAGAACCAGATGCACCCGAAGGATATCGCGGCACAGCGCGGCATGAAGTACGCCACGCTCCAGTCCCGTCGCGTTTCCGCCGGCGTTGCTTCCGAAGAATAAGGGAGCTGACAGATGGCTAAGAAGGAAGTTGCCAAGAAGACGGTTACCGTCGAGCAGATCGGTAGCCCCATTCGCCGTCCGGCCGTGCAGCGTCAGACGCTCGTCGGCCTGGGCCTCAACAAGATGCACCGGGTACGCACGCTGGAAGACACTCCGGCCGTTCGCGGCATGATCCGGGCCGTCCAGCACCTCGTTCGCGTCGTCGACGAGAAGTGAGGGGGATCGAGATATGAAACTGAATGAAATCAAGGACAACGAAGGCGCGACCAAGAACCGCAAGCGCCTGGGCCGCGGTATCGGCTCCGGTTCCGGCAAGACGGCCGGTCGCGGTGTAAAGGGTCAGAAGGCGCGTTCGGGCGTCGCGATCAACGGCTTCGAAGGCGGTCAGATGCCCATCTACCGTCGCCTGCCGAAGCGCGGCTTCAACAACATCTTCGCTTCGGAGTTCGTTGTCGTGTCGCTCGGCCGGATTCAGGCCGCAGTCGATGCCAAGAAGCTGGACGCATCCAAGACCGTCGATGCCGCTGCTCTCAAGGCGGCCGGCGTTATCCGCCGCGTCAAGGATGGTGTGCGCGTTCTCGCCGACGGCGAACTGAAGGCGAAGGTTTCGCTCGAAGTTGCCGGCGCCTCCAAGCCCGCGATCGAGAAGATCGAGAAGGCTGGCGGTTCCATCAAGCTGCTCTCCGCAGCCGCTGAATAAATATGACTGATGAACCGCCCGGGGTGCTTCACGCCGGGCGGTTTTGCTCCCATATGTGAGCCTCACGTCCAAGCGCAGCGAATCGCCTGCCGCGACGGGACATAACGGAAACCACGGTGAGGCATCCGATTGCAGCGACAATCGCCTCGCGCCTGGTTTTCAACGACGAAAACTGATTCCATCCGGAACGACCGGGTTTTCCCGTGTTTCCGAGACTTGGTACGCGGAGAATTGCATGGCTTCTGCAGCGGAACAGCTCGCCTCGAACCTGAATTTTTCGACTTTCGCCAAGGCGGAAGATCTGAAGAAACGCCTCTGGTTCACTCTCGGTGCGCTTCTGGTCTATCGACTTGGCACCTACATTCCGTTGCCGGGCCTTAACCCGGACGCATTCGCGCAGGCATTCCAGGGACAGTCGGGGGGCATCCTCGGCCTCTTCAACATGTTCTCGGGCGGCGCGGTCGAGCGCATGGCGATCTTCGCCCTCGGCATCATGCCTTACATTTCCGCATCGATCATCGTGCAGCTCATGACGTCGGTCGTTCCGGCGCTCGAGCAGCTGAAGAAAGAAGGCGAGCAGGGCCGCAAGGTCATCAACCAGTACACCCGCTACGGCACGGTGCTGCTGGGTGCGATGCAGGCCTACGGTATCGCTGTCGGTCTGGAAAGCGGCAGCGGCCTCGTCAACGATCCGGGCTGGTTCTTCCGGATTTCCACCGTTATTTCGCTGCTCGGCGGCACGATGTTCCTGATGTGGCTCGGTGAGCAGATCACGTCCCGCGGCATCGGCAACGGTATTTCGCTGATCATCTTCGCCGGCATCGTCGCCGCTCTGCCCTCGGCGCTTGCCGGGACCCTTGAGCTCGGCCGTACCGGTGCTCTGTCGACGCCTCTCATCCTTGCGATCATCGTCATGGTCGTCGGCGTGATCGCGTTGATCGTCTTCGTCGAGCGCGCGCAGCGCCGCCTGCTGATACAGTATCCGAAGCGCCAGGTCGGCAACCGCATGTTCCAGGGCGACACGTCGCACCTGCCGCTGAAGCTCAACACCTCGGGTGTGATCCCGGCGATCTTCGCGTCGTCGCTTCTCCTGCTGCCGGCCACGCTTGCCGGCTTTGCCAACACCGCGACCATGCCCGGCTGGGCAACCGCGATCGTCGGTGCGCTCGCTCACGGTCAGCCGCTCTATATGATCCTTTACGGTGCGATGATCGCCTTTTTCGCCTTCTTCTATACGGCCATCGTCTTCAATCCGAAGGATACGGCCGACAATCTGAAGAAGCATGGCGGGTTCGTTCCAGGCATCCGCCCCGGTGAACGCACGGCCGAATACATCGATTACGTATTGACGCGCATCACCGTCATCGGCGCGATCTACCTGGTCTTCGTCTGCATCCTGCCCGAGATACTCATCTCGCAGACAGGCGTGCCGTTCTACCTTGGTGGTACGTCGCTTTTGATTGTTGTCAGCGTGACCCTCGATACGGTAGCACAGATCCAGGGTCACCTCATTGCCCAGCAATATGAGGGACTGATCAAGAAGTCGAAGCTGCGCGGAGGAAAGAGGGGACGATGAGGCTAATTTTTTTGGGACCGCCGGGCGCTGGCAAGGGTACTCAGGCCAAGCTTCTGACGGAGAGATACGGCATTCCGCAGCTTTCCACGGGGGATATGCTTCGGACGGCGGTAGCTCAGGCGACCGAGGTCGGCAAGCGCGCGAAAGCCGTGATGGATGCCGGCCAGCTCGTCTCCGACGAAATCGTCAACGAGATCGTCTCCGACCGCATCGATTCTGCGGATTGCGCAAGGGGCTTCATTCTCGACGGCTATCCGCGCACGGTCCCGCAGGCCGTAGCGCTCGACCGGATGCTTGAGGAAAAAGGCCTGAAACTCGATGCGGTCATCGAGCTGAAGGTCGATGAGGCAGCCCTTGTGCGGCGCATGGAGAATCGCGTAACCGAAACCGTCGCGGCCGGCGGCACCGTACGCTCCGACGACAATCCGGAAGCATTCCGGCGTCGTCTGCAGGAATATCGGGAAAAGACCGCTCCGCTTTCGGAACACTACGCCCGAACCGGTCGGTTGAAGACCGTGGACGGCATGGCGGATGTGCATACGGTTACCGCCGAGATCGAGAAGATTCTGGCATAGGCGCTGCCTTTGCCAAAATGGGAGCGCCGGGGAGTTGACTTTTCCGGCCGATTCCTCCAAAGACTGCGTCAACTCGCGACAAGAGAAGCGATCGGCGCGGTCTTCAACGAAATGAAGTCCGGGTACGGTCGTTTTTGACGTGTCTCGAACCTCAATCAAAGTGCGGCTCTTAAGGTCGCGTAACGAAGCACCTATTGCCGGTAGGCAACTGGAACGCAAGGAGAATAGACGTGGCACGTATCGCTGGCGTCAACATCCCGACCGCAAAGCGCGTCGTCATCGCGCTGACGTATATTCACGGGATCGGCACGAAATTCGCACAGGAAATCATCGAGAAGGTCGGTATTCCGGCCGAACGTCGCGTTCACCAGTTGACGGACGCTGAGGTCCTTCAGATCCGTGAAACGATCGACCGCGACTATCAGGTCGAAGGTGACCTGCGTCGCGAGACCTCGATGAACATCAAGCGTCTGATGGATCTCGGCTGCTATCGCGGTCTTCGCCATCGTCGCGGCCTGCCGGTGCGCGGTCAGCGCACGCACACCAATGCCCGCACCCGCAAGGGTCCGGCAAAGGCGATCGCCGGCAAGAAGAAGTAATTTCCCGAAAAGGGAAAACGGGAGGCTGGCGCACGCGCCGGCCTCCTTTTGCAGTTTGGGAAGGGCAAGTGTCCGACCAACGCGAGGACCGTTACCGGTTCCTCGGAATGCTCGCGAGGCCGGTGCGCCGGCTGTTGCGATTCGTAAGATGCAGGGCAGGGGACGACAAATCCTTTTCCCGGTGGAGCCGCTGGAATTACGGCGGTGCAGAGATCTAAGAAAGGGATCCTATGGCCAAGGAAGCCACCCGCGTTCGCCGTCGCGAGCGCAAGAACATTACGTCGGGCGTTGCACACGTCAATTCGTCGTTCAACAACACGATGATCACCATTACCGACGCGCAGGGCAATGCTATTGCCTGGTCGTCCGCCGGTGCGAAGGGTTTCAAGGGTTCGCGCAAGTCGACCCCGTTCGCCGCGCAGATCGCCGCTGAAGATTGCGCCAAGAAGGCCCAGGAACACGGCATGAAGTCGCTGGAAGTGGAAGTTTGCGGTCCGGGTTCCGGCCGTGAATCCGCTCTTCGCGCGCTCCAGGCTGCAGGTTTCATGATCACGTCGATCCGTGACGTGACCCCGATCCCGCACAATGGCTGCCGTCCGCGCAAGAAGCGCCGCGTCTGATCATCTGTATTCAACATTCCGGTGAGGACTTTCCGGTGTCCTCCCGGTCTTCGGGGCTCGGTTGTCACGATTGGATGGTGGCAACGAACGGAAGGCAGAAAACATGATCCAGAAAAATTGGCAGGAATTGATCAAGCCGAACAAGGTGGAGTTCGCCTCCTCCGGCCGCACCAAGGCAACGTTGGTCGCGGAGCCGCTTGAGCGCGGCTTTGGCCTGACGCTCGGCAACGCGCTTCGCCGCGTCCTATTGTCGTCGCTGCGCGGTGCTGCCGTAACCGCGGTTCAGATCGACGGCGTATTGCATGAGTTCTCTTCTATCCCGGGCGTCCGGGAAGACGTGACCGACATCGTGCTCAACATCAAGGAAATCGCCATCAAGATGGATGGCGACGACGCAAAGCGCATGGTCGTGCGCAAGCAGGGTCCAGGCGTCGTGACCGCCGGTGACATTCAGACGGTTGGCGACATCGAGATCCTCAACCCGAACCACGTGATCTGCACCCTCGACGAGGGCGCGGAAATCCGCATGGAGTTCACCGTCAACAACGGCAAGGGCTACGTACCGGCTGACCGCAACCGCTCGGAAGATGCGCCGATCGGCCTCATTCCGGTCGACAGCCTGTACTCTCCGGTCAAGAAGGTCTCCTACAAGGTGGAAAACACCCGTGAAGGCCAGGTTCTCGACTACGACAAGCTGACGATGTCCATCGAAACCGATGGCTCCGTCACCGGTGAAGATGCGATCGCTTTCGCGGCCCGCATCCTTCAGGACCAGCTGTCGGTCTTCGTCAACTTCGACGAGCCGCAGAAGGAAACCGAGGAAGAGGCGGTCACCGAACTCGCCTTCAACCCCGCGCTTCTCAAGAAGGTCGACGAACTGGAGCTTTCCGTCCGTTCGGCCAACTGCCTGAAGAACGACAACATCGTCTATATCGGCGACCTCATTCAGAAGACCGAAGCAGAAATGCTCCGTACGCCGAATTTTGGTCGCAAGTCGCTCAACGAGATCAAGGAAGTTCTCGCTTCCATGGGCCTGCACCTCGGCATGGAAGTGCCGTCCTGGCCGCCGGAGAACATCGAAGACCTCGCCAAGCGTTACGAAGACCAGTACTAACCTATTAGACTGCGGGCGGATGCCTGCAAGTAAAGGAGAATAGCCATGCGCCACGGTAAAGCCGGCCGCAAGCTGAATAGAACCGCCAGCCACCGCAAGGCGATGTTTGCCAACATGGCAGCTTCGCTGATCGAGCACGAGCAGATCGTCACGACCCTGCCGAAGGCCAAGGAAATCCGCCCGATCGTGGAAAAGCTCGTCACGCTCGGCAAGCGCGGCGATCTGCATGCCCGCCGCCAGGCGATCTCGCAGATCCGCGACGTTGCCGTCGTCTCGAAGCTGTTCGACGCGATTGCCTCGCGCTACGCCACCCGCAACGGCGGCTATCTGCGCATCATGAAGGCAGGCTTCCGCCAGGGCGACAATGCCCCGCTCGCCGTCATCGAATTCGTCGACCGCGACGTCGACGCCAAGGGTTCGAAGGACCGCGCCCGCGTTTCTGCCGAAGCTGAAGCAGCCGAAGCGGCCTGATTTCGTCAGAGCTGACCAAAGAATGAAAGCGGCCGGGTGATAATTTCACCCGGCCGCTTTTTCTCGTTCTATTTGAAAGTGGAAGTAGGTCTTCATCCCTTGTGCTTGTCGCAGGGAAGAGCGCTGCGTCTGCGGCGCTGAAGTCCTTTCAGCCCAAAGACTTGGGCTGGCTGGATTCCTGTGACAGGCACAGGAATGAGGGAGAGGGAGTGCGAGGGCGCAACGGAAACTTTCGCTTGCGAATATGCACGCCAACTCCGGACTTTCCACACCGGCTATGAGAAGTGGACTGTGCCTCTCCGCCCCCCTCATCCCTGTGCTCGTCACAGGGATCCAGCAGCGCCGCGTCTGCGGGGCGGGAGATCCCTTTGAGCCCAAGGACGTGGCCTGGCTTGCGAGACCTTGGCCGGTGCTCTTCCCCACTGGCCCGTTGTGCCTTTATCCCGCTCTGGCTTGCGACCGCATGGGTGCGGTGCCCTGTCGCCGCCACCGCAGAAACCGCTTTCTAACGGCGCGCCAGGCGACGAGGACCGCCACAAGGAAGAGATACAGCATTTGCTCGGGGCCGACGACCTTGACCGACATGGCGAAATGCAGCGCTCCGGCCGCGGCGATCACGTAGACGAGCCTGTGAAGCTTGTTCCATCGTTGCCCGAGGCGCCTTATCGACCAGTTGTTCGATGTAACCGCCAGCGGGATGAGCAGCACGAGGGCCGCCATGCCGATGGTGATGAAGGGACGACGGGCGATGTCGGCGACAATCGCCGGGAGAAGGAGCGTCTGGTCCAGCACTATATATGTGAGGAAATGCATCATCACATAATAAAAGGCGAGGAGGCCCAGGGCGCGGCGGTATCTGAGCCAGTTGACGCCGAACAGGTCGCGAATCGGCGTGATCGCCAGCGTGGCAATCAGAAAGCGCAGGGCCCAGATGCCGAGCAGGTGCTCGAATTCCTTGACCGCATTTCCGGGCAGCCGACCGGTGGCTCCCAGATAGAACCCCCAGACTGCCGGTAGGAAGCCGAGTATATAGAGCGCCCAGATCGAAGGGCCGTGCAATCGCTTCGGCAGGGCAGGAAGGCTCCGCATCCTCAGAAATTCACGCTGAGGTCCATGCCGGCGTAGAGGCTCGCGACGTCCTCTGCGTAGCCGTTGAAAGGGAGCGT
This sequence comes from Ensifer sp. D2-11, assembly GCF_054161295.1. Classification (NCBI taxonomy): domain Bacteria; kingdom Pseudomonadati; phylum Pseudomonadota; class Alphaproteobacteria; order Hyphomicrobiales; family Rhizobiaceae; genus Ensifer; species Ensifer sp. D2-11. The sequence goes on along the minus strand of NZ_CP096433.1, from coordinate 1,797,792 downwards.
ATCGCGGCGGTTGGCGCCGAAGAAGCCGCCTTCACCGATACGGTTTTCGGTCGCCTGGCTCCAGCGGGGGTGATCGACGGCCGGATTCACATTGGCATAGAAGCCGTATTCACTCGGCCCGGCGAGATTCCAGGTGCACGGCGGCGGCGTTTCGGTGAGCGAGATGCGCACGATCGACTTGATCCCCTTGAAGCCGTATTTCCACGGGACCACCAGGCGGATCGGTGCGCCGTTCTGGTTCGGCAGCGTCTTGCCATAGAGCCCGACGGAGAGGATCGTCAGCGGGTGGCGCGCTTCGTCGAGCCTCAAGCCTTCCCGGTAGGGCCATTCCAGGGGCTGGAAATAACCGGACTGGCCCGGCATTTCCTCGGGCCGGACCACGGTCTCGAAGGCGACATATTTCGCGCTTCCGAGCGGCTCGACCCTGTCGAGGAGCGCGGCCAATGGAAAGCCGATCCAGGGAATGACCATTGACCACGCTTCGACGCAGCGCATCCGGTAAATTCTCTCTTCGAGAGGGAAGGCCAGGAGTTCCTCCAGGCCGAATTCCCGCGGCTTGCCGACCAATCCGTCGACCTTCACCGTCCAGGGCGCCGGCTTGAAGTTTGCCGAGTTGGCAGCCGGATCGCCTTTGCCCGTCCCGAATTCATAGAAGTTGTTGTAGGTGGTGGCGTCCTTTTCCGGCGTTGCGGGGTCATCGGCCCTGTACGTGCTCTTGGACGCCTCGAGTGCGGCCGCGCGGCTTGGCTTGGGTACGCTGAGGGCCAGGCTTCCGGCCGCGGCGGCGATGAAAGTCCGCCGATCCAGGAAGAAGCGCTCCGGTGTGATTTCGGCAGCGGCAATCTTCGGCGCGCGATAGCTGGGCATGGGGTCTCCTCGGTGTCATTCGGCTTTTTCTAATACGCAAATGAGCAGAGTTTCGTTCACCGGAAAAGGCTGGCGAGACCACGTTTTCGTGCATGACTCGTGAACGTTGCCTGCGTCCTTGGGAGGCCTACAGCGCCGCGCGTCTTATCAGACGCGCAAAGGTCGCTGTAGCACTTTGAAGTGCTGCATGTCTTCGTCCTTAAATCGAGGTCGATTTAAGGAGACATGCAGTAGGCCGAGCATCGGAGCGCAGTGTGTACTCCCATGAATTCCCTGATGAAACGATCCGTCCTTGCGGCTCCGTTACGCTGAATTGTCGGGCGGCAGGTTTGCCTTTTTCCGTGCGAAATCCTATCTGAACGTAGCAGCAACGAAAGGGAGAATGCTTCATGATCTTCGGCCATCGAGCTCTCGCGGCTCTCGCGCTTGCTGTTGCCATTTCGACACCTGCGATGGCCCAGGATGCCCGGACCGTGCCGCAGTCGCGGTCGGAGATGCAGCTCTCTTTCGCGCCACTCGTCAAACAGACTGCGAATGCAGTCGTGAACGTCTATGCCGAGCGCGTGGTGGAGCGCCGCTCGATCTTTGCCGGGGACCCTTTCTTCGAGGAATTCTTCGGGCAGCGGATGCCGAATCGCACCGAGAAGCAGTCGTCTCTGGGGTCGGGCGTCATCGTCGGCCGCCATGGCCTGGTCGTGACCAACAACCATGTCATCGAGGGGGCCGACGATATCAAGGTGGCGCTGGCCGACGGGCGTGAGTTTCCCTGCAAGATCATCCTGAAGGATGATCGCCTCGATCTGGCGGTCCTGAAAATCCAGTCGGACGGTCCGTTCGACATCGTCCCGATCGGTGATTCCGACGCGGTGGAGGTCGGCGACCTGGTGCTGGCGATGGGCAATCCTTTCGGCGTCGGGCAGACGGTGACGAGCGGCATCGTGTCGGCGCTCGCCCGCAACCAGATCTCCAACGGCGATTTCGGCTTTTTCATCCAGACGGATGCGGCGATCAATCCGGGCAATTCCGGCGGCGGCCTGATCAACATGAAGGGCGAGTTGATCGGCATCAATACTGCGATTTTTTCGAGAGGCGGCGGTTCCAACGGTGTGGGCTTTGCGATCCCCGCCAACCTGGTCAAGGTTTTCGTTGCCTCCGCTGAAGGAGGCAACGGCTCGTTCATCCGTCCCTTCGTCGGCGCGACCTTCGAGCCGGTGACCTCCGACGTGGCCGAGGCGCTTGGGCTTGAGCGGGCGCGCGGGGCGCTGGTGACGGCGGTCGTCGCAGGCGGTCCGGCCGAGAGCGCCGGCATGCGCCCCGGACAGGTGGTCACCGCCGTCAACGGCATACCGGTCGAACACCCCGATGCGCTCGGCTATCGTCTGACCACCGTGGGGATCGGTCACGAGGCGCGTGTGACGATTTCGGAAAACGGCGGTTCGCGCGAAATCACCCTCAAGCTTGAGCGGGCGCCGGAAACGCAGCCACGAGACGAACGGCTGATCGAGGGGCGCAATCCCTTCGCCGGCGCTGTCGTGGCAAATCTCTCGCCCCGGCTTGCGGACGAGTTGCGCATGCCCACGTCGCTGCAGGGCGTGGTCATCACGGAGATCAATCGCGGCTCGCCGGCTGCGCGTATCGGCCTGGAACCGAAGGACATCGTTCGTTCGGTCAATGGGACGGCAATCGACAGTTCGAAGACGCTGGAAAGCGTCGTCGCCGAGGATGCCTCCTTCTGGCGTGTCGAGATCGAGCGCAACGGTCAGATCATCCGTCAGTTCTTCCGATGAGCGACCTCTTCGCCCCCCATGAGCCTCCGGAAATGGCCTCGGCAAGGCCGCTTGCGGATCGCCTGCGCCCGCGCACGCTGGCGGAGGTGACGGGCCAGGAGCATCTGACCGGCCCGGACGGCGTGCTCACACGGATGATCGCTTCCGGATCCCTCGGATCGATGATCTTCTGGGGCCCACCGGGAACCGGCAAGACAACGGTTGCCCGCCTGCTTTCAGGCGAGGCAGGTCTCGCATTCGAGCAGATTTCGGCAATCTTCTCCGGCGTTGCGGACCTCAAGAAGGTGTTCGAATCAGCCCGCGCCCGGCGCATGTCGGGGCGCCAGACGCTGCTTTTCGTCGACGAGATCCACCGGTTCAACCGGGCGCAGCAGGACAGCTTCCTGCCGGTCATGGAGGATGGCACCGTCATCCTGGTCGGCGCCACCACCGAGAACCCGTCTTTCGAGCTTAACGCCGCGCTTTTGTCGCGGGCCCGCGTCTTGACGTTCAAGCCGCATGACGAAGCCAGCCTCGAGGAACTCCTGAAGCGGGCGGAGGCGGCCGAGGGCAAACCGCTGCCGCTGGATGACGAGGCTCGCGCCAGCCTGATCCGCATGGCGGACGGGGACGGCCGCGCGGTGCTGACGCTCGCGGAAGAGGTATGGCGGGCGGCGCGCCGGGACGAGATATTCGATTCCGCCGGGCTTCAGGAGATCGTCCAGCGCCGCGCGCCGGTATACGACAAGGGCCAGGACGGTCATTACAACCTGATCTCGGCGCTTCATAAGTCCGTTCGGGGGTCCGATCCGGACGCGGCGCTCTATTATCTCTGCCGCATGTTCGATGCCGGGGAGGATCCGCTCTATATAGGTAGACGGCTCGTGCGGATGGCGGTCGAGGATATCGGCCTCGCCGATCCGCAGGCACTGGCGATCTGCAATGCCGCCAAGGATGCCTATGATTATCTCGGGTCCCCCGAAGGGGAACTGGCTCTTGCAGAGGCCTGCGTCTATCTCGCCACGGCGCCGAAGTCCAACGCGGTCTATACCGCCTACAAGGCGGCGATGCGCGCGGCCAAGGAGAACGGATCTCTGCTGCCGCCGAAGCACATTCTCAACGCTCCGACGAAGCTCATGAAGGGGGAAGGCTACGGCGAGGGCTATCGCTACGATCATGACGAGCCCGACGCATTTTCCGGCCAGGATTATTTCCCCGAGAAGATGGGCAGAAAGACCTTTTACGACCCTCCGGAGCGCGGCTTCGAACGCGAGATCCGCAAGCGGCTGGAGTGGTGGAACAAGCTTCGGCGCGACCGGAATTCGTGAGGGCCGATCCAGCTCTGTCACGCCAGCAGGGCTGCCGTGCCAGAGGATGCCTTGCTGTCCGGATGAGCCCGTGGCATAGAAGGATCACATCGCAGACGGCTGCACGGATCGAATGGATCCGAACTTCCGCGGGGACGGCCTCGCTCCACATGAAGGAGTTCGAAATGGCCTGGTTCACGCTGTTGCTCGCCGGAATTCTCGAAATCGGTTGGGCGATCGGTCTCAAATACACGGATGGATTTACGCGGTTCACGCCGACTGTGCTGACGGTCGGGTCGATGATCCTGAGCGTCGTTCTGCTCGGAATAGCGGTGCGTTCGCTGCCGCTCGGCACGGCCTATGCCGTCTGGACGGGGATCGGCACCGTGGGTACGGTCATTCTCGGCATCATTTTGTTCGCAGAGCCCGCAACGGCGATGCGCCTCGGCTGCATCGGCCTCATCGTCGCGGGCATCGCCGGTCTGAAGCTCGTCGGCTGACGGGTTCGACTGCTGAAATTTTGCCCCTCATCCGCCTGCCGGCACCTTCTCCCCGTTATAGACGGGGAGAAGGGACAAGCCGTTGGCGCAACGAGTCCCCTTCGCCCCGCTGGCGGAGAGAAGGTGCCGGCAGGCGGATGAGGGGCGAGCCACCCTCATCGTCACTTCAGCGCGTCGAGCACGACCGCGGCAGCCAGCATTTCCCGCCAGCGGTTTTCGCGGCGTCTGAACGCCTCTTCGTCTGTTCCCCACTGTTCGATCTGCCAATCCTCGTCGACATGAGCGGCAGCCCATGCCTGTTCGGCGGAGAGCCTGCCCATGGCGAGGGCAAGGGCGAGCAGCGCGGATCCTGTCAGGCTGGTGACGGTGTGCAGGCAGGCGAGGCCGAGGGGTGTCGCAAAGCCGCGCAGGCCTTCGGCAAAGGCCGAGACCGCCTCCGCCGGTTGTTCCTGATGGATGACGCCTTCGACGAGAATGAACCGGGCGCCGAGCGTCCGGGCGGCCCAGTCGATTATCGGATTCCAGTGTTCGTTCTGCCGAGCGACGAGTTCCTTCGGGCTATCGGCCCGATAGCAGAGGAGATCGCTGCCGACAAAATGGAGAATGTCGTCGAAGACCGCACGATCGTCGAGCGCAACCCCGTCGATCGCGGTGTTGACGATCCGCGTGAGCGGCATCGCCGATGGATCGATGACTTCGGTCTGGGCGTCCCACTCGGCTGCCAGCAGCCCCGCGAGCTTTTCGGTAGGAACGGTGAACGCCCGTTTGGCCGGTGTGCGCACCGACCTTCCGTCGAGAAGCACGGCGTATCCGCCGTCATCCGCCGGTGCGGCGCTCGCCTGCTTGTAGAAGCGTTTCGGCAGCGGTTTCTGCATCTGGATCTGGGCCCGGCGCACGGGATCGTCGTGGCTCAGCGTACCACTCAGTTCGTCGCGAATATCAGGCATGGTTGCGGTCCATCCATTCGATTATGTCTGCCGGCTCGCGGGCGATGTGATCCGCGCCGGATACCATCAGCTCCGGCACACTGGCGTAGCCCCAGGCGACGCCCAGGGCATCGGCGCCGGCGGCCTTCGCCATCTGCATGTCATAGATCGCGTCCCCGATCACGATCGTGTCGCGGGGATCGACTCCGGCTTCCGCGCAGCACTCCATCACCATGGCGGGATGCGGCTTCGAGGGGCAGTCGTCCGCAGTGCGGGAGACGAAGAAAATCTTGTCGAATCCATGCGTCGCCGCGATATGCGTCAGACCTCGCCGCGATTTGCCGGTGACGGCACCGATCAGCAGTTCGTCGCGTCCGGCCAGAGTCTGCATCATCTCCGCAATGCCCGGAAACAGCGCTTCGCTGCAGCCGGGCTCGCCTCGTACCGAAGCGAATATAGACTTGTAATGCGCCGTCATTGCGGTCGCCCGCTGGTCGACGTGTTCCTGCCCCATGAGCCGGGCAATCGCGATATCGAGGGTGAGGCCGATGATCGCCTTGGTCGCGTCCGATGTCGGGCGATCCAGATCGAACGCCTCGAAGGTGCGGGCCATTACCTCATGGATCAGTCCCGCGCTGTCGACGAGCGTCCCGTCGCAATCGAAAAGGACGAGCTTCATCACTCTTCCTCGCCGGCGGCGTTCTCGTCGAAGCCGAGCAGGTTCCAGCTCTGCACCATGTGCTGGGGCAGGGGAGCGGTGATCTTCAGCCGCCCGCCGTTCGGATGCGGAATGTCTATGTGCCGCGCGTGAAGATGCAGCCGGTTCTGCATGCCGCCGGGGAAGGTCCAGTTGACGTCGGCTTCGAAGTATTTCGGATCGCCGATGATCGGATGGCCGATATGGGCGGCGTGGACGCGCAGCTGGTGCGTGCGGCCGGTGTAGGGTTCCATTTCCAGCCAGGCGAGGTTCTGACCGGCTTGCTCGACGATCCGGTAATAGGAGATGGCGTGGTCGGCGCCATCCTCGCCGTGCTTGGCAATCCGCACGCGGTCGCCATCGGGCGTGGGCTCCTTTACGAGCCAGGTGGAAATCTTGTCTTCCCGCTTGCGCGGCACGCCCCTGACCAGGGCCCAGTATGTCTTCTTGGTGTCGCGCTCGCGAAACGCCGCGGTCAGCTGCTGCGCAGCCCCGCGCGTGCGGGCGACGACAAGTACGCCCGACGTATCACGGTCGAGACGATGGACGAGGCGCGGTTTTTCGCCCTTCTGGCTGGTCCAGACCTCGAGCATCTTGTCTATATGCCGGTTGACGCCCGAGCCGCCCTGAACGGCAAGGCCGGCCGGTTTGTTGAGCACGATGACCTTGGCATCCTCATGCAGCACCATGCGCGACAGAAGCTCGCCGTCCGGCGATTGGCGCAGGTCACGGCCTCCGATCGGCCCGGATTTCGCTTCCTTCGGATCGACGCCCAGCGGTGGGATGCGGATCGTCTGACCGGGTTGTATGCGCGTGTCGGATTTTGCCCGCGCCCCATCCACGCGGATCTGTCCGGAACGCAGCAGCTTCTGCAGCGGACCGAAGCCCAGTCCGGGGAAATGCACCTTGAACCAGCGGTCGAGACGCATTCCCGCTTCGTCGCTGTCAACCTGCCTGTGTTCTATGCCCGCCATCTTGCAGAAATCCGCCTTCTTTTCCTTAAAGGCTGGCTTTAGACCATTGCGCGCATCAGGGCCAGCCCGGCGAACACGGCAAGTATCGAAAGACCGACGCTCGCCACGATATAGGCGAGGCCACTCATCGTCTGCCCGTGTTCCAGAAGGGCGATCGCGTCGAGCGAAAAGGCCGAGAACGTCGTGTAGCCCCCCAACACGCCGGTGATCAGGAACACGCGCATTTCCGGCGAGGCACCCATCTTGTGCATGATGAACTCCGCCAGAAAACCGATCAGAAAGGAGCCAGTGACGTTCACGAACAGCGTCCCCCAGGGAAAGGCGGGACCGGCGCGCTGCAGCATCCAGAGGCCGACGAGGTAGCGCAGGACGGAGCCGAGGGCGCCGCCGGCACCGACGAGGAGGATATGGTTCATCAAATCGTTCCGATCCGAGAAGGCTGCATCATGTCAGCCGAGCCTCTCGGCGTGCCACCTGAGATGGTCGTCCATGAAGGTCGAGATGAAATAATAGGAATGGTCGTAACGCTCGTGCATCCGGAGCGTAAGCCCGATGTCCGTTCCTTTGACGGCTTCTTCGAACAGCCAGGGGCGCAGACCGTTTTCGAGGAAGCTATCCGCCTTGCCCTGGTCGATCAGGAATTCCGGGAAGCGGGCGCCGTCCTCGACGAGGGCGCAGGCATCGTATTCCCGCCAGGCGGCCTTATCGGGGCCGAGATACTTCTCGAAGGCACCGACCGACCAGTCGGCGGAAGACGGCGCGACGATCGGCGCGAAGGCGGAGCAACTCTTGAAACGCTCGGGGTGCTTGAGAGCGACCGTCATGGCGCCATGCCCGCCCATCGAGTGGCCGAAGATACCCTGGCGGCCCATATCCACGCGGAAATGCTGGCCGACGAGGGCCGGGAGTTCTTCTGTGATATAGCTGTACATCCGATAGTGCTCGGCCCAGGGCTTCTCCGTTGCATCGAGATAGAAGCCGGCGCCCTTGCCCATCTGCCAGTTGGTGAGCTCATCGGGAACATCCGCTCCTCTTGGGCTCGTATCCGGGCAGACGATGATGAGCCCCAGCTCCGAGGCCATACGCCGGTACTCGCCTTTCTCCATGACATTGGCGTGGGTGCAGGTGAGGCCGGAGAGATACCAGAGAACGGGGCGAGGCTCCGTGATCGCCTGCGGCGGGACGAAGACGGCGAAGGTCATTTCGCCCTTGCAGGCCGTGGAATCATGAGCGTAGACGCCCTGCATGCCGCCGAAGGCCGTGTTTTGCGAGATTACTTTCATTCTTGGCTCCTGAATTTCATGGGGTGGCGCCTGCAAGCTGAACCGCGGCATTGACGGCGGCGGCGACGAGCACCGTGTTGAAGAAGAACGAGACGATCGCGTGCATCAGGTTGACGCGGCGCATCGCCGTTGTCGTGATGGCGACGTCCGAAGTCTGCGCCGTCATCCCGATGACGAAGGCGAAATAGAGGAAATCGTATCCGCCGGGGCTGTCGGTCTCCGGGAATGCAAGACCGCGCGCTGCGGGAATGCTGGCGGGATCATTGCGGCCGGCAAGCCAGTAAAGATGAGCATAATGCAGCGCCGCCATGGTGTGGATCGTCGCCCAGCCGAGCGCAACCGCTGCGAAGGCGATGGACAGCCCCACAGTGCCGCCGCCCCCGGCGCGGTTCAGCGCGAGGAACAGGGCCACCAGCGAAGTTGCCGCGGCAACGAGCGTCACGAGAAAGATGATCGGCTCCGGCTCGCCCGTGTCGCGCGCATTGGCCTCGAGATAGCTGCCAGTCAGTTTGGGAAGCCGCAAAGCCGTGATCGACAGATAGATAAGGAAAAAGAGGATGGCGGCGACCTCGATTGCTTCTGCGCGGAAGAATGCAAAACCGATCGGCAGGCTGAGCAACCCGCCCGTCAGGGCGAGATAGAACGGCCAGTGCCGCAGGCCTGCCTTCCGATCCATTCGTCGCCTCCGTTCGCCGGTTCTACCTTTTTACCCGTCGGCAGAGTCGGTCAAGCGTTTCGAGAAAGGCGGAGCGGTCGCGGGAGGTGAGGGCGGCGTTGTAGCCTTTGCTTTCCCCGGTCTCCCTGAGATGGGCCGAGAGATCGCGCATCGCGGATGCCATGCCGATGTTGGTCTCGTCGAAGACGCGCCCGGTCGGACCGGTGACGAGTGCCCCGGCGCCGACGCAGCGCACGGCAAGCGGCACGTCGGCAGTGACGACGATATCGCCGTCCTTGGCGCGTTCGGCGATCCAATCATCCGCTGCGTCGAAACCGGCCGACACGATGACGTTGCGAACCATCGGATCACGCGAGGGACGCAGGCCGGAATTGGCGACGAAGGTCACCTCGAGACCATGGCGCTCGGCCACCTTCAGGATTTCCGGCTTTACCGGGCATGCATCGGCATCGACATAGATCATCGAGTAGTTTCCGGCGGGAGAAAAAGCGCCGGATTCAATGATCTCCGGCGCTTTCCTGAGTGAGATTGCGAACTCAGTAGACGACGACAGAGCGAATGCTCTCGCCGGAATGCATGAGCTCGAAACCCTTGTTGATGTCCTCGAGCGGCATGGTGTGGGTGATCATCGGATCGATCTCGATCTTGCCCTCCATGTACCAGTCGACGATCTTCGGCACATCGGTGCGGCCGCGCGCGCCGCCAAACGCGGTGCCCATCCAGGTGCGGCCGGTGACGAGCTGGAACGGCCTGGTCGAAATCTCCTGGCCGGCGCCGGCGACGCCGATGATCACCGACTTGCCCCAGCCGCGATGCGAGGCTTCGAGCGCCTGGCGCATGACCTTGGTGTTGCCGGTGCAGTCGAAGGTGTAGTCGGCGCCGCCGATCTGGTCGGCACCGCGCTTCGTCAGGTTGACGAGATAGGGGACGATGTCGTCGCCGACCTCCTTCGGGTTGACGAAGTGGGTCATGCCGAACTTTTCGCCCCAGGGCTTCTTGTCGTTGTTGAGGTCGACGCCGATGATCATGTCGGCGCCGGCAAGGCGAAGCCCCTGGATGACGTTGAGGCCGATGCCGCCGAGACCGAAGACGATGGCGGTGGCGCCGATCTCGACCTTGGCGGTGTTGATCACCGCGCCGATGCCGGTGGTGACGCCGCAGCCGATATAGCAGATCTTGTCGAAGGGGGCGTCCGGATTGACCTTGGCGAGCGCGATCTCCGGCAGCACGGTGAAGTTCGAAAAGGTCGAGCAGCCCATATAATGGTGGATCTTGTCGCCGTTGATCGAGAACCGCGAGCTGCCGTCCGGCATCAGCCCTTGCCCCTGGGTGGCGCGGATGGCGGTGCACAGATTGGTCTTGCGGCTGAGGCAGGAGGGGCAGGAGCGGCATTCCGGCGTATAGAGCGGGATGACGTGGTCGCCCTTCTTCACCGAGGTGACGCCGGGGCCGACATCGACGACGATGCCGGCGCCCTCATGACCGAGGATCGCCGGGAACAGCCCCTCCGGATCCGCGCCCGACAGCGTGAAATCGTCGGTATGGCAAATGCCGGTCGCCTTCACCTCGACCAGCACCTCGCCGGCCCGCGGGCCTTCGAGCTGCACGGTCATGACCTCCAGCGGCTTGCCGGCTTCCAAGGCCACGGCGGCGCGTACGTCCATTTCTCTACTCCATCAAACTAAGAACAACGAGGCGGGGCGACCGTCATATCGCGCCGGCCGCCACCGGCAAGAGGAAAAATCCTATCCGATCACCGAACGTCCTGGTCGAGGCGTTCGAATTCCATCTCGAGCGCCGCAATGGCCTCGGCGGTTTGCTCATGCAGCTTCTTTACGAGATCTAGCTGCTTGCGAAGTTCGTCCCCCGAAGCATCTCCAGTGCTATCATCCGGTGCGCGTCCGATACCGGCCATCAGCCAGGCGGGCGTCACGCCAAGCACGCCGGCCAGCATGAACAGGCGATTGGCCCGTGGCTCGGCGCGATCGCGTTCCCAGGAAGAAATGGTGTCGTTGCGGACACCGAGCTTGCTGGCCAGCTCCTTCGTAGAGAGCCCCGTCGCGTCACGGGCTCTCCAGATACGACCGCCCAGCGTATCGCCGTCTCCTGTCTCGCGCAGACGTGCAATCGCATTCTCGGTTGATAACAGCATGGTAGCTCCTTTCGCCTGTTGTCGTTGTCGGGTGCCGAGGCACCCTGACTGCCCGCGGTGGGGCGAAGGTGAAGGGAGCTTATAGGCTTTTCCTTGCGGATGGGGCAATGTGAAGCGGCAAAAAGACGGCTAAAAGCGGCTTTGCCGCCATTTCCGGACCGAGCAACGTGCCGTGGAACCCTGCTATTCGTTCTCGGTGCGGGTCGGGCCGAAGACCCTTTCGAAGGCTTCCCTCAGCCTGATATCGACGTCGGCCATCATGACGGGCAGACCGAGATCGACGAGGCTGGTGACACCATAGCCGCGAATTCCGCAAGGCACGATGCCCCCGAAATGCTCGAGGTCCGGATCGACGTTCAACGACAACCCGTGAAAGCTCACCCATTTGCGCAAGCGAATGCCGATGGCCGCTATCTTGTCCTCTGCCATCGAACCGTCCATGAGCGGCGGCTTCTCCGGGCGGCGCACCCAGACGCCGACACGATCTTCACGGCGTTCGCCCTTGACGTTCATGGAATCGAGCGTGGCGATGATGACGCTCTCGAGTGCGGCGACAAATCCGCGGACGTCCTGGCGTCTGCGCTTCAAGTCGAGCATGACGTAGACGACCCGCTGCCCGGGACCGTGATAGGTGTATTCGCCGCCTCTTCCGGTTGCGAAAACCGGGAGCAGATCCGGCATCACGAGGTCGGCGGCGTTGGCGCTGGTTCCCGCGGTGTAAAGCGGCGGGTGCTCGACCAGCCAGACCAGCTCGTCGGCGGTGCCGTCCGCGATCGCAGCAGCCTCGCGTTCCATCGTCTCGACGGCCTCCGGATAATCGACGAGGGAAGGCGCAATGCGCCACCGCACCGGCGGTGCATCCGGCGGAGCGAACATGCTCTGGATAAGGTCTTCGCGTTGCATGGGAACCTTGCGAATGCTGATTTTTCCGGCCTGTACATGGGGTCGCCGACGGCAAGAGTCCAGCGTTTCCAGTGGTTCGCGGGGAGCCGATCGAAATAGTTTTGTTTCTCGTCAAATTTCTGTCGTCATGCACTTGTGCACCCGGAATCCTTTTGCTACATGCAGCCCCGCCGACGCAATCGGCACCTACCACGATGCGGTCGTGGCGGAATTGGTAGACGCGCAGCGTTGAGGTCGCTGTGGGGCAACCCGTGGAAGTTCGAGTCTTCTCGACCGCACCATCTAAGATGAAGAAGCCCCCGTAACCAGATGGTTCCGCGGGTTTTTTTATTTTTAATCCTCCTTCACGACGTTGTTGCTGGACGCGGTAGGACGCGAGGACTATCCTCTGAACTACGGCGCATAATGGCTCGGCGTCATGCCTCGGGCCGCAGCGTCGTCCAGGTCTCTGCTCCGTGCCGATGCGGAGCGCCCGCCAACGCATCGATATGGCGGTGCCCGATCACGAAATCACCGTCCTGCATGATGTTGTTGATGGCTAAATTCGTGGAATCGCAAAAAAAAAGTCGGCGAATGAGCAGGGACAAGTTATGATTCGCTTGTCATGACGGATTCGCGAGAAGCGCCGGCATGATGGGGTGACAGAGCGACGAGTCTTGCGGAGTGCGCCTCACAACTTTCACGAGGCGCCGATCGGTCGGTCCCGAACTGATAAGCGGATGTTCGTCGCTGGCTGCTGCTTCGGTATCCGTTTCAGTGTCGGTTATGTGAAGGAACTTTGAAGCTAGGAAAACCGTTCACCTGAAGCAGATGCCGAAAGGCAGCGAGCCCGTTTCAACCAAGCGGCCCGCCGCGGGAGAGCACGATGCAAAGGAGTGAATCTGACGTCTTCGATCTCTTTTCGGAGATTTATACGAGTGCAGCGCAAGAAGAGATAAGTCTACAGGAATATCTCCTCGCATGTCGCGATGACAAAAGCATGTACGCCACCGCTCAGGAAAGAATGGTGGACGCAATTGGAGACCCGATTCTCGTCGATACCAGCGCTGACGAGCGTTTAGGTCGGATCTTCGCAAACCGAACGATCAAAATTTACCCGGCCTTCTCCGACTTCTTCGGCATGGAAGACACGATCGAGCGGATCGTCGGCTACTTCCGCTATGCCGCCCAGGGTCTCGAGGAGCGCAAGCAGATCCTTTATCTTCTGGGGCCGGTCGGCGGCGGTAAGTCCTCGCTCGCCGAAAGGTTGAAGAAGCTGATGGAACTGCGACCGATCTACACGCTGATGGTCGACGGCAAGATCAGCCCGGTTTTCGAATCGCCGCTCGGCCTGTTCCATCCCGAACGCATGGCCGATCTCCTGGAAGACAAATACGGCATCGCCCGTAGGAGGCTGACAGGCCTGATCTCTCCCTGGGCCTCCAAGCGGCTGGACGAGGTCGGTGGCGACATATCCAAGTTCAGCGTCGTCAAGCTGATGCCGTCGCGCCTGCGTCAGATCGGCATCGCCAAGACCGAGCCGGGCGACGAGAACAATCAGGACGTCTCCTCGCTTGTCGGCAAGGTCGATATCCGCCAGCTCGAGAACTACAGCCAGGCCGACCCGGACGCCTACTCCTACAGCGGCGGCCTGAATCGCACGACGCAGGGGCTGCTCGAATTCGTCGAGATGTTCAAGGCGCCGATCAAGGTCCTGCATCCTCTTTTGACGGCGACCCAGGAAGGCAGCTACAACGGTACGGAAAACTTCGGCGCATTCCCGTTTCAGGGCACCATTCTGGCCCACTCCAACGAATCGGAATGGCTGCAGTTCAAGAACAACCGCAACAACGAGGCATTCCTGGACCGCATCCTGGTGGTCAAGGTGCCCTATTGCCTGCGCGTCACCGAGGAGAAGCAGATCTACGAAAAGCTTCTTCGCGAGAGCGAACTGGTCAGCAATCCCTGCGCACCCGAGGTGTTGGAGATACTGAGCCGCTTCACCGTCTCCACCCGGCTCGTTCCTCACGAGAACTCGTCTCTCTACACCAAGATGCGCGTCTATGACGGCGAGAACCTCAAGGATGTCGACCCGAAGGCGCGATCGGTGCAGGAATATCGGGACGCTGCCGGCGTCGACGAGGGCATGACCGGCGTCAGCACCCGCTTCGCCTTCAAGGTCCTGTCCGAGGCCTTCAATTACGACACCAAGGAGGTCGCGGCCGATCCCGTACATCTGATGTACATACTGGAGCAGGCAATCAAGCGCGAGCAGTTTGCGAAGGAAACGGAGGCAGCCTATCTCGACTTCATCAAGTCGGAACTCGCCACCCGTTATGCGGAATTCATCGGTCACGAGATCCAGAAGGCCTATCTGGAGTCCTACAGCGAATACGGCCAGAACCTGTTCGACCGCTATATCGCCTATGCCGATGCCTGGCTCGAGGACCAGGACTTCAAGGATCCCGACACCGGCCAGATCCTCAACCGCAAGATCCTCGACAGCGAACTGTCTCAGATCGAAAAACCGGCGGGCATCGCCAACCCGAAGGACTTCCGCAACGAGGTCGTCAAGTTCACCTTGCGGGCGCGGGCCAAGAACCATGGCAAGAACCCGTCCTGGACGAGCTATGAAAAACTTCGCGAGGTCATCGAGAAACGCATGTTCGGCCAGGTCGAGGACCTGTTGCCGGTCATCAGCTTCGGGTCGAAGAAGGACAGCTCCACGGAGAAGCAGCATGTTGAATTCGTACAGCGCATGAAGGAGCGCGGGTACACCGAACGGCAGGTGCGGCGTCTCGTCGACTGGTACATGCGTGTAAACAAGGCGGGTTGAGGCTGCGGATGCGGGGGTTAGCTAATGCCGAATTTCATCGACCGTCGCCTCAATCCGAAGGACAAAAGTCTCGGTAACAGGCAACGCTTCCTGAAACGGGCACGAGAGGAACTGAAGCGAACCATCAAAGAGCGGGTCAAGTCGGGCAAGATCGCGGATGTCGATGCCGAACAGAACGTGTCCATGCCCGCACGTGGCGTCAACGAGCCCGCTTTCCAGCCGGACTCCAACAGCGGCGAGCGGCGCCACGTCCTACCGGGAAACCGGGAGTTCGCGGCGGGAGACCGTATTCCCAAAAGGGGGTCAGGTGGCGGTGCGGGCAATGCCGGTGCCGGCACCGGCCAAAGCGAAGACGAGTTTCAGTTCGTCCTTTCACGCGAGGAGGTGCTCGATCTCTTCTTCGAGGACCTCGAGCTCCCCGACATGGTGAAGCTCAATCTGAAGGAATCGGTTACCTTCAAGCGACGGCGCGCCGGTTTCAGCGCAAGCGGCTCGCCGACGAACATCAATGTCGGCCGCACCATGCGCAACAGCTACGGACGCCGCATCGCATTGCGGCGGCCGTCGCGCCGGGAAATCGAGGCGTTAGCCGACGAGATTGCAGAGCTCGAGACGGAGCCGCGTGGCCGCATCAAGCACCGGCAGCGCCTAGAGGAGCTGCGCCAGAAGCTCGACAGGCTCGAGCGCCGGCGCCGGCGGATTCCCTATGTCGATCCCGTGGACATTCGCTTCAATCGTTTCGAGCCGCAGCCGCTGCCCAATGCGAGTGCGGTCATGTTCTGCCTCATGGATGTCTCGGCTTCGATGGGGGAGCGGGAGAAGGACCTCGCCAAGCGTTTTTTCGTGCTGCTGCACCTCTTCCTCAAGCGCCGCTATGAGCGGATCGACATCGTGTTCATCCGGCACACCGACGAGGCCGGCGAGGTCGACGAGAATACCTTCTTCTACAGCAAGCAGAGCGGCGGCACGGTCGTTTCCACCGCGCTGGAGGAGATGCTGCGCGTCATCCGGGAGCGCTATCCTGCCCACGAATGGAACATCTATGCCGCGCAGGCGTCGGACGGCGAGAATATTTCAGGCGACTCCGAACGCTGCGCTTCCCTTCTTCACGACGAACTGATGGGACTTTGCCAATATTACGCCTATGTCGAGATTATCGATGAGCGAGAGACGGAGATTTTCGGCACTACCGATAACGGGACTTCGCTCTGGCGGGCCTATCGCACCGTCGACGGCGAATGGCCGAATTTCCAGATGACCCGCATCGCGAAACCGGCGGATATCTACCCCGTTTTCCGAAAACTCTTCGGCAAGCAGCCGGAAATGCAATTGCGCAAGTGAAAAGGGACCGGGATGTCAAAAGGCGCCGCCTCAAACCTTCTGTTCCAGAGTTCCGACTGGAATTTCGAGACACTGGCGCGCACCTACGATGCCATCGAGGAGATCGCGCTCGAAGATCTCGGTCTCGACGTATACCCCAATCAGCTCGAGATCATCTCCTCCGAGCAGATGCTGGATGCCTATTCGTCGGTGGGCATGCCGCTCATGTACCAGCATTGGTCCTTCGGGAAGCGCTTCGTTTTCGAGGATCATCTCTATCGCAGGGGCCGGCGCGGCCTCGCCTATGAGCTGGTGATCAACTCCAATCCCTGCATCACCTACTTGATGGAGGAGAACACCATGGCCATGCAGGCCCTGGTGACCGCACATGCAGCCTTCGGCCATAATCATTTTTTCAAGAACAACTACCTCTTCCGGCAGTGGACCGACGCCAGCGCAATCCTCAGCTATATGGACTTCGCGAAGAAATACATCAGCAAATGCGAAGAGCGGCACGGAACGCCGGCAGTCGAGGCGATCCTCGACTCTGCCCATGCACTCATGGAGCAGGGCGTCTTCCGCTACCGACGGCCGCCGCGCCTGTCGACCGAAAAAGAGCAGGAGCGGATGCGCGAGAGGCTGGAATATGAAGAGCAGACCTTCAGCGACCTGTGGAGAACGCTTCCGCCCGCGGGGGAGAACAACGATCCGACGCAGTTGGAACGGGAGCTCTCGGAGCGGAAAAAATCACTGAACCTCCCGGAAGAGAACCTGCTCTATTTCCTGGAGAAGACCAGCCTCATCCTTGAGCCCTGGCAGCGGGAGATACTGCGAATCGTTCGCGTGATCGCTCAGTACTTCTATCCGCAGCGGCAGACGAAGGTCATGAACGAGGGATGCGCCACCTTCGTCCACTACACCATCATGAACAATCTGTTCGACCAGGGTAAAATAAGCGAAGGCGCAATGCTGGAGATTCTCCAGAGTCATACCAATGTCGTCTTTCAGCCGGGCTTCGACGATCCCCGCTTTCCGGGGATCAACCCCTATGCGCTGGGATTTGCCATGATGCAGGACATCGAGCGCATCTGCGTCGCGCCGACGGCGGAGGATCGCGATTGGTTTCCCGAAATCGCCGGCACCGGCCTTTGGCGCGAGACGCTTCTCGATGCCTGGGCGAACCACCGCGACGAGTCGTTCATCCTGCAGTTCCTGAGCCCTGCGCTGATTCGCAAGTTTCGGCTGTTTCTGCTGACGGACGAGGCGGACGACAATTTCTGCGAAGTGGCATCCATCCATAACGAGCGCGGCTACGAAACGATACGCGGCGCTCTCGCCCGCAGCTACGACATCGGAAGCAGCCAGCCGGATATCCAGGTCATGGATGTCGATTTGCTGGGCGACCGGCACCTGCGATTGCAGCACAATGTGAAGAATGGGGTGCTCCTAGAGGAGAACAGCCGCGATGCCACTCTGCGCCACGTCCGCCGTCTGTGGGGCTACGAGGTGAGCCTCGCCAGCGTCGACATGGAGAGCGGCGAGACGCTCTACGAGTGCTCGACTGAGGAACTGTCGGACTAGCTAAGGCCTGATGAGACTCGGGATTACCGCCGCGGCTTGTTTGATCACCTCATCCCTGTGCTTGTCACAGGGATCCAGCCAGACCAAGTCCTTGGGCTGAAAGAACGCTTCCCGCGCCGCAGACGCGACGCTGCTGGATCTCTGTGACAAGCACAGAGATGAGGAGAGGAGAGATTGCAGTCCTCCGATATGCGCTTTGGGGCGGGACAAGTATTCCGCTCGCATCCCGCGTCTCATGATTTCAGGTCGACCCGGCAATTATTTCTCGGTCCCCTCCGGGGAAACCTGCTGCGACTCGCCGCCGGTCCCGGTCTGTGCCGTGGGATCCCGGTCGGTCGGGACGGGCTGCCCGGTGCCGACGCTGCCTGTCTGCTCCGGAGAGGGCGCCGGCTGAACCTGTTCCGTTTCCGTGAGGCGGTCGTTGTCGGTGCTTTCACCCCAGATTTCGACGGCGCCCCAGGCGAGGAGGGCTAGGAACAGTCCGCCGACGAGGACCCCAAGCACCGGAACGCCCGTGCGTCCCTGCTTGGCTTCCTCACCGGTGAAATTCTCTCGATCCGCTCCGTGCGTTGCCGAGGCCGGATCGCCGCGTTCGTCAAGATATTTGGCCATCGCTTTGACTCCACTGGCTATCTACAGCGCCGCGCCTCAAGGAGGCGAAAGGTCGGTGTAGCACCTTGAATTGCTGCATTTTTTGTCCTTGGACCGGCTAGGATCCGAGGATACATGCAGTAGGGAACGGAGCGGAGGCCGACAATGTTCCGTGATCAGTCGCCGGGCGGCCAGGAGTCGGCCACGCTGCGGCGAACGAGCTTATATGTATGGTCGGGTTGAACCTCATAGGTCTCGAAGACCATGGTGCCCTTATGGAGGAACCGGTTCTGGATCATGGTCCCCGGGGCGGCACGGGTCTTCCGAGAGGAGGCAGTTTCTCCATAGATGAGGCTTCCGGGAAGCGGCTCCAGGTCGCGAGGGGTTGCGGTGCAGGCTGCAAGCGCAACCACGCAGAGAAGCATCAGGGCTATTTTCTTCATCGATTGTCCTTCGCCTTGCTATTTTGGAGCCGGTGGCCGACCGGAAAACGGTTTACGGCAGATCGAAGGGGTGCCGCAATCATTGCGTGCCGGGAAAAGCTTCGGCTCGGTTAAATTTTTCGAACCGCTTGACGGCGCGTTCGCGCTTTAGCCTGGAAAGCCGCCGAATCCAGAAGATACCGTTGAGCTGGTCGATCTCATGCTGCAGGCAGACCGCCATCAGTCCCTCGGCTTCTTCCTCGCGTGTCTCGCCGTCCAGAGTTTGGAAGCTGACGCGCACGCGCACCGGCCGCTCCACTTCTTCGGCGACACCCGGCATTGAGACGCTGCCCTCGCTGTGCCGCTCCATCTCGCTCGATTGCCAGACGATTTCCGGGTTGACGAAGCTGCGCGGTCCCATTTGCGGATCGACTTCGATGGCCGTCAGCCGCTGCAGGATGCCGACGTGGGACGCGGTGATGCCTATGCCGGGGGCGGCGCGCATCGTGTCGACGAGATCGTCTGATAGCTGGCGAAGTGTGCCATCGAACCGGCCGATCCGTTCGGCTGACGTCGTCAGCAGCGGGCTTGGAAAGCGTATGATCGGTCGGACGGCCATGAGGAATGTCTCTGCTCGGGTCAGTGGTCGGGCCGGCGCCCGTTAGGATCCTCACATTCGTTTCATCATTTCATATGTTTTTGCAACAGCTTGGATAAATGTTCCGAGGCGGATCGCCGATCTCGTCTCGACTGTGGACGCAGGCGGAGCTTTGCGCTAGCAGGGCAGAGGAGCCGTTTCCGGCGCGGGCTCGGACGGCGGTAATCTCTGGAGGGGCGGGTCCATGAGCAGCACCGGCGACGACGACCGCGGTTCCGACGAAATCGCTGTCCACGACGGCTCGGACATCTACGCCGAAGACGGGTCGGTACGCTCCGATTTCCTGATGCATGTCGGCGCCGCGATCGCGGATCGCGATACCATCTATCTTCGCCAGCATGTCGCCGGCCTCCATGCCTCGGAACTCGGTGACCTTATCGAGGCGATCCAGCCGGAGCAGCGTATCGCTCTGGTTCTGCTGCTCGGCAAGGACTTCGACCTGGCTGCGCTGACCGAGGTCGATGAAGGAATCCGTCTCGACATCGTCGAACATCTGCCGAACGAGCAGATTGCCGAGGCGATCGGCGAGATGGATTCCGATGACGCGGTCTACATTCTCGAGGATCTCGACGAGGAGGATCAGGAAGAGATCCTCGCCAAGCTTCCCTTTACCGAGCGCGTCCGCCTACGCCGCTCGCTCGACTATCCGGAGAGCACCGCCGGGCGGCGCATGCAGACCGAGTTCGTCGCGGTGCCGCCTTTCTGGACCGTCGGCCAGACGATCGATTACATGCGCGAGGACGACGACCTTCCCGAAAGCTTCACGCAGATCTTCGTCATCGATCCGACTTTCAAGCTGCTCGGGGCAGTCGATCTGGACCGGGTGCTGCGCGCGAAGCGCTCGGTAAAGATCGATGCGATCATGCGTGATACCAGCCATTCCGTGCCGGCGGAAATGGACCAGGAGGAGGCGGCGCAGCTTTTTGAACAGTACGACCTTCTCTCGGCCGCCGTCGTCGATGAAAACGGCCGGCTCGTCGGCGTGTTGACGATCGACGACGTGGTCGACGTGATCCAGGAAGAGGCGGAAGAGGATTTCCTGCGCCTGAGCGGCGTCGGTGACGAAGAACTGTCGGACTCGGTCGCGGAAGCCGCACGCTCACGCGTTCCCTGGCTTTTCATCAACTCGATGACGGCTTGCGTTTCTGCTTCGGTCATCGGCCTGTTCGACGCCACGATCCAGCAGATCGTCGCACTTGCGGTCCTGATGCCGATCGTCGCAGGAATGGGCGGCAATGCCGGATCGCAAACCATGACCGTAACGGTGCGTGCGCTCGCGACCCGGGGGCTCGATATTCACAACGCGCCGAGAATCATCCGCCGCGAGGCGGGCGTCGGACTCCTGAACGGCGTGATCTTCGGTGGGTTCATCGGTCTTGTTGCGGGACTTTGGTTCCAGAATCCCGACCTCGGCGGCATCATCGCGACCGCGATGCTGATCAACATGATGGCCGCCGCACTCGCCGGCATCCTGATCCCGATTCTGCTCGAAAGATACGGTGCCGACCCGGCGGTCTCCTCCGCCGTCTTCGTGACGACCGTCACCGACATAACCGGCTTCTTCAGCTTTCTCGGCATCGCGACATGGTGGTTCAGTATCAGCTGAGTTGCGACGCAAGCGGGCGCGCCGTGTTTGACTTTTACGTCAAAGTCAACAATAGTTAGGGCGCGTCTTTGATGGAATGGCTGCGTGAACAAATATTATAGCATTACCGAGCTGACCCGGGAATTCGGCATCTCGACCCGGACACTGCGCTTCTATGAGGATGAGGGACTGATTCATCCGGAGCGTCGTGGCCGCACGCGTCTGTTCCGCCCCGCCGACAGGCACCTCATAAAGGAGATCCTGCGTGGCCGGCGCATTGGCTTCACCATTGCCGAAATTCGCGAGATCATTCAGGTCTACAAGGATCCGCCGGGTGAAATGGGCCAGTTGCAGCTCTTGATCAAACGCGTCGAGGAGAAGCGCGAGGACTTGCGGCAGAAGCGCAAGGACATCGAAGACACACTTAGCGAACTCGACAATGTCGAAGAGGCCTGCCTCACGCGTCTTGCCGAAATCGGTGTCGGCACCTGAGGGTCCGTTTGAGTTTTTGCCCATTCGTTTCGCAAGCCAATGCAATCAGCGAAAGACGGCTCGCATAATCCGCGCGCGAACGCTCGCGTACCGCCCCCCAAAACTCCCCCATTCCTGCGTGTCACATGAATCCAGCCAGCTGAACGGACGCTTCCGCGCCGCAGACGGCGCTTCTGGATCCCTGTACGTGCACGATGAGGAAAAGGCAGACTCTTCCATGTCCGCTCAAATCCAACGGCTAGTGTGCCGGCAATATCGCTCGAACTCGAAACCGAAGCGCGACAGCAGGTGTCGCTCCTCCTTTCGGATCGCGAAAAGGGTGGTCAATCCGACCGCCGCAATTGCCGTGATGAAGAACCAGGGGTTGATCGTCGCCAATCCGAGACCGGTCATCGCCAGCGTGTAGCTGAAATAGATCGGGTTGCGGGTGAAACGAAATGGGCCGCAGGTGACGAGGCAGGTGGCGCACCGGTTCGGAAGTACGGCTGTATGGCGGTCAAGGAGGGTTTTGACGGCCCAGAGATCGATGGTGATCGCCAGCACCACGAGGCCGTAGCCCACCAGCGAGAGGATCCAACTGTGCTCGTGCGCCACCGGAATCGGGAAAAGGTGGCCCAGGGCCAGCGCGATCAGGACGGCCGCGCCATAGAGCAGAGGCGGCCATGGAAACTTCAGCGGCTTGGCACGAAAGGCATTCATGTCCTAGTCCCCTGACTGTGCCTCTCCTGATTGTGCATCCATTGTGCACTGACCGGCGATTCGCGCAATGCGTTCATCCGTGTTCACGTCGATCTTGCCCAGGTTCAGATCGTCGAACAGGTTCTGTTCCTTCAGGCCGGCGAGCGTGCAACCGCAAAAGGTACTGCAGGAGATCCCGGAATTTTCGTTGCTGCAGGCCCGTTCGCAGTTCAGCAGATAGACCCGTGCCGGATCCGGTGCCGGGGCGGGAACGGCGAGAGAGAAGAGATAGACTGCCGCGATAAGCAGCGGCTGGTGGATGAGATATATCAAAAGGCTGTGACGGCCGCCAAAGGCGAGAGGCGTCATCCACGAGTGCTTATGGGTCCCGGCGCTTCGGCTGCGGCGGGCGGAAAATAACGGGTGGAGCAGCTTCGCGGTGCCGAGGCCGAACAGGAAAGGGGCAATCCAGGGGAGCAGAGGAACGTAGTCATTCGAGCGCGGGATCGTTTCCGAGAGGCCGACCCACCAGAGCGCCGGCATGTCGAAAAACGACGAGCGCAGATAGAGGGGAGCCGCGAAGGCCGCGGCAGCCGCAAGAAAGGAAACGGCGGCCGGCAATTTCAGGAACAGGAGGCCGACGAGGCTTGCCGCCGCAATGGCGTGGAGAATGCCGAAGAAGATGAACGACTGAGGGAAGGCGAACCAGGTCCCGATGCTGATCAGCGCGGCTGCGCCGGCGATCTTCGCGAAACGTATGGCGAAGGCGCGCGGACGGAGTTTCGGGAGCTGGCCGAGCACGAGGCTGTAACCGGCAAGAAACAGGAAGCTGCTGGCAATCAGGCGTGCAAACATCCGCCAGCCGCCGGTCCCGGCGGTGCCGGCCGCGACATAGCCGAAGAATTCGAGGTCCCAGACAAAGTGATAGAGGGCCATGGCGACGAGTGCCAGGCCGCGCAGCGCATCCAGGAGAACCATCCGGTTGGTTCCGGTCGCCTCCGTGCGCATTTGCGCTTCAGGGGTCGTCGTCGCGCTTTGTTCGGACATCGAAGAATCGCTCTGCTGCTGGAGGTGGATCTACGAGGGCGCCTCATTTCAGTCGCGTCGCGAATATGTTGAAATGAGGGCCGCCAGTTATTCGGTCGGTTACCGCAAACCGCGGGCCGGGTGCAATCGGTTGCTGCAGCCTATTGCGCATTCTCGATCAGCGCGGCGCGCGCTTCGGAGAAGAACTGCCGGCGCGCGAGGACGAAGATCACGAGGGCGGTCAGCACCATGAACACATAGGGGCTTATGAACCAGCCGAGATAGCCGATCGACAGGAAGATCGCCCGAAGGCCGGCATTGAAGTGCTTGGCCGCAAGTATGTTCATGCGGATCGCACGCTCTGCGGCACGCTCGGCGGCCTTCTGGTCGCGTTTCATGTCCGCCGTCATCGGAATGCCGCCCATCAGAATCGAGCAGTAGTTGAACAGCCGGTATGACCAACCGAACTTGAAGAAAGAATAGCCGAAGAGGCAGGTCAATCCGCCGACTTTCAGTTCGAAGGCCGTCCGCCCGCTTCGGAATATTTGTGGCAGATCGCTAAAGATCATCTGCACTTGGTCTGTTGCGCCGAGCAATGCGAAACAACCGCCGAGCGCGAAGATCGTCGTCGAGGCGAAGAAGGCGGTACCGGCCTGCAGCCCGGCGATGATCTGCGTGTCGATCATCTTCAGATCGCGATTGAGCGAATTGCGGATCCAGCGCGCCCTGTGCTCGTTCATCAAACGCGTAAGGCTGACGCGGTCGAAGCCGCGCCCCCCGTCGGAAGCCCAGCTGAAGCCGGCCCAGAGGAGGACGAAGATGGCGAGCGCGACGTAATCTTCAGAGGTCATAGCGGTGTTTTGGCACGGCCGTCCGAAAATGCAAGATGGGCCCATGTTGGCCTGTCTTAAGACTCACGGCGAAATCGAGGCGCGAGCATCGAGCCGGGCGCTCCGGGATTCCGCCGCTTGCACACGGCTTCGTGTCCGCGCCCAAGGTGTCCCGCATCGCTCTGACACTATTTCGCCATATTTCACCATTGCGTGTTAACAGATTCTTCGCTATTGAACGGCCACACGACTTAATGGTTACCGGGCTTCGGTATTCGGAGACATCATGGACAAAACAGTAGAGAAGTCGTGCTGGGGCGTGACGGTTCGCGCCGTGGCGGGTTTCGGGGGTGTTCTCGTTCTCGCCTATCTCTTCGGCGGCTTCTGAAGATAGATTGAAATGTCAGGCGATGCAGTCCACGGGCTGCATCGCTTTTTTTTGATCGCCGAACACATGCGCAGTTCTTCAGTGGCATGTCGCACGAACAGAATCCAATGTCGGTCGGTCGCCTGATGGATCGGCATAGGATCGCTTAGGGTTCGATCCTATATTAGGGAATGATCGACACCGCCCGAGCAGGAAAACGGTCGGTTTCGGTCCTATCATCGACGCGAACGCGGAGCTCATCGGCAGCAACGTGGCGTCAGGCTCTGGGCAGGAATTCATGTTTCTTTCCGTCTTCGACGTTTTCAAGATCGGTATCGGTCCATCGAGCTCTCACACGATGGGGCCCATGTCGGCGGCCAACAGGTTTCTCGATCTCATCCTGTCGGATGAATGGCCGCGACCGTCTCACGCGGCTGTCGGCGCCATCAAGGTAAGCCTCCATGGTTCGCTGGCGCATACAGGCATCGGCCATGGAACGGGCAGGGCGGTCATTCTCGGCCTGATGGGCGAGCGGCCGGATCTCGTCGAGCCGGACGGGATGGACGGGATCATCGAGCAGGTGGAGCGTACGGGCCGCATCACCCCGCCCGGTCACGCGGGCTATATGTTCCAGCCGAAAACCGATCTCGTCTTCGACAAGAAGACGCCGCTGCCGGGTCATGCAAACGGCATGTCCTTCTCCGCCTTCGACCGGGACGGCCGGCTCCTTCTGAAACGCATCTACTATTCGATCGGCGGCGGCTTCGTGGTGACCGATACGGAACTGGACGCGATGAGGGCCCAGAAGAACAAGCCCGCCGGCGTAAAGGTGCCCTATCCCTTTGCCACGGCCCAGCAGATGCTCGACATGGCCGCGCGCTCCGGGCTGACGATCGCCCAGATGAAGCGGGCGAACGAAGAGTGCAGCATGTCGACGGACGAGCTCGACGCCGGGCTCGACCGCATCTGGACGGCGATGAGCAGTTGCATCGATCGCGGCCTCAGCCAGGACGGCATCATGCCTGGTGGGCTGAAGGTGCGCCGGCGCGCCCGGGCGATCCACGACAAGCTGCAGGAGGAATGGCGCTCCAACAAGACCAATCCTCTCCTCGCAAATGATTGGTTGAGCGTCTATGCCATGGCGGTCAATGAGGAGAATGCTGCCGGCGGCCGGGTGGTGACTTCGCCGACCAACGGCGCGGCCGGCGTCGTTCCGGCGACGATCCGCTACTATCTGCATTTCCACGACGATGCCGATCAGGAAGGCATCCGGGATTACCTGCTGACCGCAGCGGCGATCGGCGGCATCATCAAGCACAACGCCTCGATTTCAGGCGCGGAGGTGGGCTGTCAGGGCGAAGTCGGATCGGCGTCGGCGATGGCCGCGGCGGGTCTTGCTGCCGTCATGGGCGGAACGCCCGAGCAGATCGAGAATGCGGCCGAGATCGCGCTCGAACACCATCTCGGAATGACCTGCGATCCGGTCGCAGGTCTCGTTCAGGTGCCGTGCATCGAACGCAATGCCCTTGGGGCCGTCAAGGCGGTTACGGCCGCTTCGCTCGCACTCAAGGGCGACGGCAAGCATTTCGTGCCGCTCGATGCCTGTATAGAGACGATGCGCCAGACCGGCGCGGACATGAACGAGAAGTACAAGGAAACATCGACCGGGGGTCTCGCCGTCAACGTGGTCGAGTGCTGAGCGCTCAGTCCGAAGCCGATGGGGCTGTGGACGAATACGCCCGGACGGCTTGACCGCAGCCGCCGGCCGGGTGTTCAAGGTTCGCCATGGCTTTGCATCTCATCAAACTCTGTGTCGGTGCCGAATCGATCGAGGACCTGCGCGAATGGGTAGCGCGCAAGGCCCTGGCGGCGATCGCAGCCGGGCAGCAGCCGCACTCCTTCCACACGACCCGGATGGTCCCGAAGCGTACGGAAGAGCTTCTCGCCGGCGGTTCGCTCTATTGGGTGATCAAGGGATACGTTCAGGCGCGTCAGCCGCTGATCGGCATCGAGACCTTCACCGACGGCGAGGGCATCGGCCGCTGCAATCTCCTTCTCGGTCCGGAAGTCATGGAGACGGAACCGCAGCCGCGTCGGGCTTTTCAGGGCTGGCGCTATCTCGAGGAGAAGGAAGCCCCGCGCGATCTTGCCTCGCTCGCCGATGGCGGGGAGATGCCGCTCGACTTGCGGCGTGAACTTGCCGAACTCGGCCTTTTATAGCCGGCGGCCACCTTCGCCGGCGAGAGCGGACGCGTCCGACAAATCGCGCTCATGACCACGGCTGCTCCCATTTTGATGCTACGGCATGCACATATCTCTTGTTGTCCAGCCCTTCGCGGACTTACTCCGGAGTGGCGGCATCTGTATTTCCAGCAGTGGCGAGGCTTGCGGATGGGTCCTTGGGATCAAACCCATATGCGCTAACATTGGCATTATCGGTCACGCGCCCCTCATCCGCCTGCCGGCACCTTCTCCCCGCAGGCGGGGAGAAGGGACAAGCGGGCCGGCTGAACCCCGCATTCACCGCCCGCCCGAGGGAGCGAGCGGGCGCGGCATATCCCTTCTCCCCGCCTGCGGGGAGAAGGTGGCGGCAGCCGGTTGAGGGGCAACCCCGACCGAGCGGGGTTGAGGCGGTTGGGTTCGCGAGGGATCCCTTTCATGAGCAGTATCCGCCGCACCGGCGCGCAAGAGATATGTGCATGCCGTAGGTTTATGACGGGGAGAAGGGACAAGCGGTGGGGCGCCGCGAGTTCCCTTCGCCCCGCTTGCGGGGAGAAGGTGCCGGCAGGCGGATGAGGGGCGGTCCATGACCTGCCCGCATGATCGAGTTTAAAGCGTTGAAACGCTGGGCTGCGCGCGGAAAGCCGCATGCGATATTCCAAATTCGAGCCTAATGCAGGCGAATTCGGAGGGGGCGGCTGCGCCCCGGTGCCGCGACGTGCAAATGGATGCCCGCCCGAGGCTGGGTCGAACGCCAGGCGCGCGCGCCATGCGTAAGGAGCATGCCAACCAGGTCGCGCGTTTTTGCCTTGGATCGGTTCAGGCCGATGTCCGCGATGCGCATGGCCGCCTCGTGCAACGGATGCAGCCGAATTCGCGATGGTCTGGCTCTTCTGTCCGCCATCATCGTGTCGCCGGGGACGTTCTCGTTCATTGCCATGCTGACCTCGTTACGCTGTACAAAACCGAGGAGGACAGCCGGAGAAACGCGCCCGGCTGCCATTCATAGAGTCTCTTACTGCTGGCTCGCCCAGCAAGCGAAGCCCTTCTTCTTCAATGCCCTGCATGCGTTGACGGCCTTGTCCTGATCGTCGAAGCCGCCGAAGCGGGCGCGGTAGAGCTGAGCTCCGTCATTGCTGAAGGCGACCGTGAAGGGGGTGGCGTTACGCAGTGCCTTGCCGCCCTTTTCCTTGGCATTGTCGAGCAGCGTCATGGCCTGCGTCTTGTCGGGCGTGGCGCCGATCTGGATGACCCAGCCCTGCATGCCGACATTCGCTTCGGTGCTGGCTTCGGCCGCGGCAGGTGCGGTTTCAGCGGTGGCGACCGAATTGGTGATCTGCGTATCGACGTCGCCAGCGGCTTCCGGCTCCTGGGCAAGTCTGGCGATCTGCGAGTCGAGCGTGTTCGGCGCGATCTTGGCTGCGAGCACGGGATTGTCCGAGGCCGGTTTCGTCGATGCATAGGCCATTGCGACGCCGGCGGCGCTTTCGCCGGTGTAGCGGAAATCCGGGACCGGGCCGGTATTCGGCAGGTCCATTGCCGCCGACGCGACGGCTGCGGCGGTTGCCGGCCGTACTTCGGCTTCGGCTACCGTCGTCACGGGTTCGGCCGGGACCTCGGCGATCAGATTGCCGCTGCCGCGGCGCGATGCGGAAGGCATGTATTTCGCGACGAGCTTGCGCATCTGCGCATCGCGGGCGCCGCCCGACGTGCCGCCCATGACGACCGCCACGATGCTGCGCCCGTCGAGCTGGGCCGAGGTTACGAGATTGAAGCCGGAAGCGCGCGTATAGCCGGTCTTGATACCGTCTACCCCGCGGACGTTGCCGAGCAGCCGGTTGTGGTTGCCGATCGTCTGCTTGCCGAAACGGAAGCTGCGCGTGGAGAAGTAGTCGTAATACTGCGGGAAATGCTGCCGGAGCGCGATGCCGAGGCGGGCCTGGTCGCGGGCCGTCGTCCGTTGTTCAGAATTGGGCAGGCCATGGGCGTTGCGATAGGTGGTGCGCGTCATGCCGAGCGCGCGGGCCTTGTTGGTCATCATCCGGGCGAAGCGCTGTTCCGAACCACCCAGGAGCTCGCCAAGCGCCGTCGCCGCATCGTTGGCGGAGCGCGTCACCAGCGAGAGGATCGCCTGCTCGACGGTGATCGATCGCCCGGCGCGCACACCGAGCTTCGACGGCGGCTCTGCCGACGCCTTCTTGGAAAAGGGAACAGGCGTGCTTTTGCTGATCCGTCCGGCTTCGAGCGCCTCGAACGTCAGATACAGCGTCATCATCTTCGTCAGCGAGGCCGGGTAGCGTAATTGATCAGCGTCTTCGCCGTAAAGAACCTTGCCGGTTTTCGCGTCGACGACGATGCCGGCATATTTGGAATTCGCGAAGGCGGGCGCCGAAAAGGTCAGCACGGCGATCAGGCCGGCGAGAAAAATCCGCCCCATAACTTCTGAAAAGACGCCGAACGGGCGTTTCGCGAGATCAAAAAAAACGGATTGAGACACTGTATCGCTCTTCATTCTCATATCAGGGGTGCCGTCCGGATGCCGTCTCCGGATACGACCTTTCCCGAGACAGTATCGGGATAGCGTTACCAATCGGTTTATGATGAATGATTGGTTGCCCGCCACAGGTCGTTTTGTTCAGGATCGGCACCTTCAGCCCGCGCTAGATCATGACGTTTTGGTAGGCTTGGCCGAAAACCCCGCGCATACTCCCCCATCCCGTTCTAGCCGGCGCATTGGCTGCATCACGACTCTTCGTCAAAATCACGGCACGAGATGCGTGCTGATGTAAGTTTCCATCGAATCTTCGATGGCACGCCACTGCGGCAGCAACCTGCTGGAGAAACGGTAGAGAACGATGAGGTCCTTGCCCATGTGAACGTCGCGCTGGCAATCGGCGCTGGTCGAAGCCGCGGTGGTCTCGGGGAGTACGCAGCGCAGCACGTAGGCAGGGCGCTCATCTCTCTCGGCGATGAAGAAGACTTCGCCGGCATAGCTCGAATCCGGCTTTGCGTCGTACCTTGTCAGGCCCTCGGGGCCGGCTTGCGGCGCGTCCTGCAGGATATGGCGGTAGACGGGGGCGAGACGCCCCGACATGTCGCGAGACATCGTACTCTGCGCGACCTGCAGGAAGATCAGGTTTTCCGGCCGGCTGACATCGTCGAACAAGGGCCGCGTCTCCTCGGCGTAGCCTTCGAGCCCGGGCCAGGTGAGATAGAGATCCACGCGCCCGACGATGCTCGTGCTACGTTGGTTTTCGAAGCGAATGACATTCGCCGGCAGGCGCAAATGGTCCTGGCCGATAAAGATGTCGTAGGTTTCGCGGCTTGCCGTGTGGCCGGCCTCAGCGAGATGTCGGCCGAACCAGCGCCCGGAAAAGGAAAGGGTGATTGTCAGCGCAAGGAGGATCACGACGGCTGCGGCCGCTTTGTAGACGAAGCGGGACGAAAGGAGCGGCAGGAGTTCCGGTTCGGGAATGTGGGGCGGGTTCATGGCTGCGCCGTAGGGTAGCTGATCAGGGCGCGCGTTCTATCCGCTCGAAGGCCACTGGATGACCTCGCCGCGCGGAATTCGCTCGCAGCCAAGGCTCGTCCAACTTGGTTAATATTGGGTGAAGCGTGGCGGGTCTGCGCCGCCCGGAGAAAATCGGCCCGGGCCGGACGGGGTAGTGCCGACCGGGGCCGATCAGAGGCGCGGGCCATGGCCGGCGCCTGCTCATCCGTTATTGCGCGCTGACGCTGCCGACGGCGAGAGCGCGGCCATCCTGCAGTTTCACCCAGCGCCCGGCATGCTCCGAGGACTGCCGCTTCAGGTAGGTATATTCCGTGTCCGACCAGAGCAGCACCTTGCTGCGCATGTTGTCGAGAATGAAATCGCCGCGGTCGGTGCGCACCGTCAGGACGGCATGACCGTCGCCATTCGGCTGCAGGACGACGGTGATCAGAAGATCGGCGGGGGAGAAGCCGCTTTCGATCAGCCTGCGGCGTTTCAGCAGCACGTAATCCTCGCAGTCGCCGACGGCGTCCGGGTAGGACCAGTTTTCCTCGACGCCATGGATTTCCATGTCGGTCATCGGGGCGATCGCCTGATTCACCTCGTAATTGATTTCGAGGATCTTCTTCCAGCTGTCGCGCGTCAGCACGGATGGGCCATGGTCCGCGCCAATGGCCGCGCATTCGGAGGGATTGGCCTTGCAGAACTCGTAATGTCCGATCGGCGGGTTGGTCGCGCCGCCGACCGTCATGTTCGCCGGCACCGCGTAAGCTGGCCCGGCGATGAGGCCGGTGGCAAGGGCTGCGGCAGCGATCGCCATGGTGATGATTGTGCGCATGTCTGTCTCCCCGTTGTGGTTCGACATTGGCACAGAGTTTTTTACCGGCGGCGAAGATCGGAAGTAAAAACAAGAACAAACTCGAATAACATAAGAATAAAAATTGAGGAGATCTGTAATAAAATTCGATTCAAATTTTATCGATTTTCATGCTGCTTGTCGGCGGCCACCGGGAGCGACGACGGTGCAAATCCGTGTAAGCCATTGAATATAGGTGAGAATACTATGTGCGGCGAGCGTAGCAGAGCCGCGATTGCGCGTCCCGTCAGCCATGCAGCCGGTGACGGTGGGACCCATCGGAGCCAGCAGGAAATAGTGTCGGATCGCCGAGAAGCGTAACGCCCGGTTTACCAGAAGCTATTTCTGTTGCCGGCCCGCTGCGGAAGAGTTGATTTTGGACTAGGCGAGGGCAGAGGCCTGGTCAAGGCGGTCCGCTGACGCAAGCGCCGCCTCTAAGGTCTGTTGAGATTCGGGATACCCGCCCCGGCTTATTTGATCTCCTCATCCCTGTGCTCGTCACAGGGATCCAGCCAGACCAAGGCCTTGGGCTGAAAGAACATTTCCCCGCGCCGCAGACGCAGCGCTGCTGGATCTCTGTGACAAGCACAGAGATGAGGGTGAGGAGAGATTGCAGCGTCTTATCAGACGCGCAAAGGTCGCTGTAGGACTTTGATCTGCTGCATGTTTTGTCCTTGGATCGGCAACGATCAAAGGACACATGCAGTGGGCTGCGCAGTCGGTATCCAAGAAATTCAAGCGCGTCGCGCCATGCGTAGCGACAAAACCGACCAGAGCTTCAACGAAATTATCCATCTCGCAGCAGCCGCCATAAACTCAAGATGAATCTCAACACGCCTTAGTGCTTACAGAAACTCGGTCAGTGCCTCGCGGGACTGTATCCCGGAGAATTCGATGGCGACGCCTTCTTGGAAATGACGGACGATCCTGCCCTTCATGTTACCCAGCCTGACCGGCGATCCTACGGCAGGCCGTGTGTCGATGTCGACCGCCGCGCCGGAAAGCGAGAGGTCGATGATCCGACAGCTGTATCTCTCGCCGGTATCGACTGTGAGTTCCGTCAATGTCTTGCGAGGTGCCAGCCGGTCATGGCGCCGGTCTTCCGGCAGACCGAGTTCGTGTTTGTTGGCGATCCAGGTCAGCTGTGCCGCAAGCTTCTCGCGCTTGCGTTCCGTGGCGTTGAGCTGGATCACGAACGCATCGTCCGCAACGCGTGACACCGTGCCTTCGAGGCGACCCACATGGTCGACATAGGCAATGATACGCTCTCCGCCGCGCGGACGCGCGGGGGAGGTCAACAGAACGTCGCCCGGCGACATCTCCAGGGCGGTACAGTCATATTCCTCGTGACTGGCAAGCATCAGTCGTCCCGAAAGATTGACCGAAACGCGCTGAAATGCGCTTTCCTGATGTGGTTTCGGGGCGCTGTTCTGCGCATGCTGGAAGGAGAACATGATCACTCTACGATGGATATATTTTGCAGGCGAAAGTATAGACCGCACCGATTAACAGAAGGTTCGCTCAGTTTCGCCTTCCACCCTCGAAGACGCGCAGGTGCTGCGCCATGCGGAAGGGGCGATCGCAGGCATCGATGCGGCTGCCGGTCAGACCGGCAGTCGTGGAGCATTCGGACGCAGGCAATGCGGCACAGCGGCTTTCCAGGACAAGGTGCTGCAATGGCTTCATGTGCAGCCATATCGGACGGGACAGCGGCGACAGAGCGCCGAGTATGCGGTCGCCCGTTCCATCGGGAGAGGCGAGGGGGGTAAGCAGAATTTCCACTTCCAACCGATCCCCGGTTGCGGTTGCGCCGGACGCAGCCAGTAGCATCGGCATGCATCGCTTCACGACCTGACCGGCGATACGGGCAGCCTCCTCCTGCTGTCCGCCGAGCCACAAGGCGGAGAATTGACGGTGGCGGAGTTCGTCGCCGAACAAGCCGCAGATGTGGGTGCCCGCGAGACGAAAGTGTATTCCACCGTCCGCCTGCGCCTGGAGGATGAAGACGTTGGGCAGGAGTGAACGAATATCGGCGGGCTGGATTTCGTCACGGCGCGGGAGATCGCGGCCGCCGCGAACTTCGTTCCAGTATTGAAACAGTTCCATTGTCGTTCTGCTGCGCATCTTGCCCGATCGGTCGTTGTTGCGGCGCAGACCGTCCCAGATCGAGATAGCCGGCGGCATATTGCGTGGTCCTTGAGTGCATGGAGCGATTTTCGTGCCACGGCGAAATTAAGGTTAACGGCCGGTTTCGATTGCGCTCGACGCCGGCGGCTGCCATGTCATTCGGCAGCACTTCACGAAGGATTGCCTTCAGCACATCGACTGACGCGCGCGCAACGGCGCGTGACGCCGTTCAGTTTTCACTGGACGGCGTTTTTTTGTTTGCTTATCCCTTGCGCGCTACTGCGGGCGGTTCGCCGCCGTCTGGGCGCAACCGCAGCGACCGAAGGGAAGAGGCAGCTATGGAACGGGATCAGGCGGCAACGTCACCGGAAACCGATGTCGACAGTACCGACGTCCGCAGTCGCGAGCCCGCCTTCAATCTTCCGCCGGGGCTGACCGGAATCCTTTCGTTCCTGATCGCGGTCCATGTCTTGAGGACCTATGTCCTGCCGGCCGAGATCGACCAGGAACTGATCCTCAACTTTGCCTTTCTGCCCGTGCGCTACACGCTTCCGCTCGGTGAGCAGGGGCTGGTCTGGCTCTGGACGCCGGTAACCTATTCCTTCCTGCACGGCAGTTGGGAGCATCTCATCTTCAATGTCTTCTGGATGGTCGCGTTCGGCGCACCCGTCGTCAGACGGATCGGGATGGCTCGGCTCGCCTTGTTCTGGTGCCTGTCGGCGGCTGCCGCCGTCGGCTTGCACATCATCTTCCACTGGGGCGAGATGGCCGTGGTGATCGGGGCTTCGGGCGTCGTTTCAGGCTTGATGGGGGCGGCGGCCCGTTTCGTATTTTCCCCGAGCGGTCGCATCAGCCGCCAGTTTGCCCATCTCAATCGACGGCTGTCGTTTGCGGAGACGCTCACCAACCGGTCCGTGCTCGTCTTCACCGGGATATGGTTTCTGACCAATTTGCTGGTGGGCTTTGGCTTTCTGTCGATCGGAGGGGCAGGAAGCGTGGCCTGGGAGGCGCATATCGGCGGTTTCCTCTTCGGCTTCCTTCTGTTCGCATTCTTCGATCCCCGAAGGTAGGTTGGGTGAGGCGCCGCCAGCCGGGAAGAAGCCTCGGCCGCCTTCGGGCGAGAGTGCGATAATCGATTGTATCAACCGCAGAATTTTCGTGATGCCTGATTTCGCCGCAGAGGCGGCAGGCTTTCTGCAGAAGCCTTGATTTCCTGAAGTCGCTGGAGCACCATTCATCACGGCCGCCGAACTGCTCGAGGCGACCGCGGAAAAGGCCGGGTGCCGGCGTAGCTTTGTGCTCGAGGAGCGGCAAAGGGCTGCGCAGGCGCCGGAATGGGTACGGGTTTCCTGCGGCCATCTGCACTGTCTTCGCGGTCTTCCTTCCGCCGGAAGAAAGTGCAGTGACCGGCACGGACGGAAACTCTTCCCGTCGGCCCGGTTTTGTCGCAACGGGAGATGTGCGCATGTCGGTGAAAGCGATTCTCAATGAAAAAGGCAGCAACGTCATCACGGTCACAGCGCAGGTGACGGTTCAGCAGGCCGCGTCTTTACTGCATGAAAATCATATCGGAGCCGTTGTCGTCGTCGATCCGGAGGAGCATATCGTTGGCATCATGACGGAGCGCGACATCGTTGCCTCGATTGCCCGATATGGTGCCGCCTGCCTCGACAAGCCGGTTTCTTCCGTCATGTGGCAGAACGTCTATTGCTGTCGCGAGGAAATGTCCGTCGACTCGCTGATGGAGATGATGAGTAAATTTCGCGCGCGTCATCTGCCCGTGGAGCGGGAAGGCAGGCTGGCCGGCATTATCTCGATCGGAGACGTGGTCAAATATCACATCCGCGCCATCGAGAACGAGGCCGAACAGATCAAGGCCTATATCGCCGGCTAGGGCCTGTTGAGATTCATCTTGAGTTTATGATGGCTGCTGCGAGATGGATAATGGCGTTGAAGCCCTGCTCGGTTTTGTCAGCACACATGGCGATGCGCTTGAATTTCCTTGAGTACCGACCGTGCGCCACTGCATGTGTCCATTGATCGTGGCCGATCAATGGACAAAAACATGCAGCAGCTCAAAGTGCTACAGCGACCTTTGCGCGTCTCATAAGACGAGCGGCGCTGTAGGAACTTTTCGGAGGACTGCAATCTCTCCTCTACCTCATCCCTGTGCTCGTCACAGGGATCCAGCAGCGCCGCGTCTGCGGCGCGGGAGCATTCTTTCAGCCCAAGGACTTGGTCTGGCTGGATTCCTGTGACAAGCACAGGAATGAGGAAATCAAACAAGCGGCGCCGGGTGTCCGGATCTCAACGGGCCTTGGAACACTTGGGCCGATCCGCAAGTTCTCCCGGCCTTTCAACGGGACAGCGGTTCCTGCATGCGCCGGATTTCCGAAAGCTTGATCTTGGCTTCCTGATAGCCGCGCTCGATTGCTTCGCCCGCGCGGTGGAATTCCGAAAGTCCGATATCGTTCAGCTTCGGGTGGAGAGACAGATCCGGCGGATCGCCAGCCAGCCGGGCGCGCGAAATGCGGTCCTGAATGATGTTGAAGGCCTGGACCATGACGCTGGTCATGCCGAGCCGTGCTGAAAAGCGGTTTGCCTCCGTTGCCGGCGCATCGGGCGTTTCCATGCCGGCGCTGTGCTTGACCACCGCCGAGCGCCCGTAGACATCGTAGTTCAGGTTGACGGCGACGACGTGCAACTGCTCATGTGCGCGGCAGACCGAAACGGGAACGGGGTTGACCAGCGCGCCGTCGATGAGAGTCCGGCCATTGGCGTTGACGGGCTCGAAAATGCCAGGCAAGGCGTAAGATGCGCGAATGGCGGTAATAAGGGATCCTTTCTCGATCCATACCTCGTGACCGCTGTAGACCTCCGTGGCGACGGCCACGAAGGGCCGGTCGAGATCCTCGATACTGAGGTTCTGCAGATGTTCCTGCATCCGCTTGGTGAGCCGCAGACCGCCGAAGAGGCCACCGCCGCCGATCGCGAAATCGAGCAAGCCGGCAATGCGGCGCACGGTAAGCGAGCGGGCGAAAGCCTCCAATTCATCGAGCTTGCCGGCGAGGTAACAGCCGCCCACCAGCGCACCGATCGATGTGCCCGCAATCATTCCGACTTCGATACCCTCCTCGTCGAGGGCTTTCAGGACACCGATATGGGCCCAGCCCCGCGCAGCACCGCCGCCGAGCGCCAGCGCAATCCTGGGTTTCACGGATTGAGAAATGGGTAGTGCTGGAGGAGTGGTCGTGATCGACGACCCGTTCGCGCCGGAAAGATCGGCAATCTGACTGTTACGCGTGAATGTCCAGTTCAGCATCCGGCACCTCCGACACCGCCGAATAGATTAGCTTCTAGCACACGGCCCTGCAGAAAGCCCTGCCGAGCCCTACTACCGAATATTCCTTGAACCGAAGCGATTCGGCCATCGAAACATGCCGGTGCCGGCCTCACATCTGGTCGCTGAAAGACTGACACCATGATCGAGATATAGCACTGAACCGGCTACAAATGCGGCCCGCCCGATAAACATTGGATACAGCCTGCAACACATTTTGGTGCTCCGCCGTTACCGCGGGAACCACTTACAAGATTAATGATTAGATGCCCGTTTGGTTGCCAAAAGATGAATATATCAACCAGGCGAACCAGAAAAAAGCAGATGCTCAGTTGCCGGCGTAGATCTGCGCCGGATCGAAATGCCTGTGGTCGTCGGTGATCGCCACTTTTGCTTCGCCATCGGCGACGCCGACCGTCCGATAGAAGCACGAGCGGCGCCCGGTATGGCAGGTGGCATCGTGGCCGGCCACCGAGACTTTCAACCAGACGGCGTCCTGGTCGCAATCGGTTCGTATTTCCCGGACGGTCTGCAAATTGCCCGAGCTTTCGCCCTTCTTCCAGAGGCGGTCGCGTGAGCGGCTGTAGTAATGCGCGAATCCGGTCTCGAGCGTGAGGGACAGCGCTTCGGCGTTCATATGCGCGACCATCAGCAATTCGCCATCGCGGGCATCGGTCACGACGGCCGTGATCAGACCCTTCTCGTCGAAACGCGGGGTGAAGGCCGGGCCGCTTTCCAGTTCGGCCTTGTCCTGCGGGGGGGATGCAAAAGTGAGCGTCATCGTCTGAGCTCCACTACAGCGCCGCGCGTCTTGATCAGACGCGCGAGGCCGCTGTAGCACTTGGGGGTTGCTGCATGCGTTTCAACATGCGGTGGCGGAGCTTACTTGAAGCCCCTGAGCATCGTCATGAAGCGGACCTGTTCGGCCGGCTCGCTCTTGAACGCACCGGTGAAGGTGGTCGTCAGCGTCGTCGCGCCCTGCTTCTTGATACCGCGCATCGCCATGCACAGGTGCTCGGCCTCGATCATCACCGCCACGCCCCGGGGCATGAGGGTCTCGTCGATGGCCTTTGCGATCTGCGCCGTCATCGCTTCCTGCGTCTGCAGGCGACGGGCGTAGATATCGACGACCCGGGCGATCTTGGAAAGGCCGAGCACGCGGCCGTTCGGCAGATAGGCGATATGGGCCTTGCCGATGATCGGCACCATGTGGTGCTCGCAATGCGAATAGAACGGGATGTCCTTTTCGAGCACGATATCGTCGTAGCCGGAGACTTCCTCGAAGGTTCGCCCGAGCACGTCTTCCGCCACGAGATCGTAGCCGCCGAAAATTTCCCGATACGCCTTGGCGACACGCGAAGGCGTGTCCTTCAGGCCTTCTCGTGCCGGATCTTCACCTGCCCAGCGCAACAAGACGCGAACGGCTTCTTCGGCTTCCTTCTGCGTCGGACGACCTGTGTCGTCGAGCACAGGAAAATTCTTCACTATGGCGTCCATATGGCCCCTTCAAGCAATACGAAATTGCTGACGTTTTATCTTTTCGGACAACTCGCCATTGGCCATACGCCTAACCCTGCAGGCTTGGGTTCCGTTGGCGGGTTCCGGGGCTTTCGGGTCTCGGCTTAGCAGTGCACTGGACCGTCCGGCACGGTTTCCCAAACAACAGGCGACATTTGATCCCCTTGCGGAACTGTCACCCCAACACGACATAGCATATAGTATGGTGCCACATGGATAAAAGAGCCCGAATGCGCCACGCCTTGCTTTTTTCCCGCCGCCTGGGGAAAATCATGCGCCGAACGTCAGAAACCGCGAAAAATCCACCGGATTCCTAAATGATTGACGACATTTACAACAGCAGAATTCTCGAATTCGCAGGCAATATTCCGCGCCTCGGAATGTTGGCCGACGCCGACGCCGAAGCCGCCGCGCATTCCAAGCTCTGTGGCTCGAAGGTGAGAATCTGGCTGAAGATGGACAGCGACGTCGTCACCGACTTCGCCCATGACGTCAAGGCCTGTGCGCTCGGCCAGGCGTCCTCATCCATCATGGCGCGGCATGTCGTAGGTGCCCATGCGGACGAGATCCGGCAGGCCCGCGAGGATATGCTGGCCATGCTGAAGGCCGATGGGGAGGGCCCGTCGGACCGTTTCGAGGACATGCGCTTTCTGAAGCCCGTCAAGGACTACAAGGCGCGCCATGCATCGACGATGCTGACTTTCGATGCCGTCGTCGATGCCATCGGGCAGATCGAGGCCAGGCGCCTCGCTGCGGCCGTCTGAGCCATGTGCCCTCAGCCCCATGCCGATCATGCAATCACCCGCGGCGATACCGGTGCCGCCGGGGGGCGGAATTGGTCCGGGCCTTTCCGCAAGACGCCGGGGCGGCTCGTCGGCATGACCCTGATCCGCGCCTATCAACTGACGCTGTCGAGCTTCATCGGCAATTCCTGCCGGCACCTGCCGACCTGTTCGGAGTACGGCTTCGAGGCGATCGCCCGATACGGCCTCTGGGCCGGCGGGTGGCTGACCTTGTTCCGGGTCGTCCGCTGCGGCCCGGGCGGAACCCACGGATTCGATCCGGTGCCGGACAGCCTCGCACCGCGCCAGCGCTGGTACACGCCATGGCGCTACTGGCAGCCACGCCGAAAGGACGCATGAGAGCCGTGACCATTCCGATGGAGTACCGGCAGGCCTCTGCGGATTTCGACCGGTTCATCGTCGACGCGCGCGATATCGCCGCTCTTCAGACAACCAATCAGGCCTATACGATGGTGCAGGCGGTGCTTTACACTTTCCGCCGCCGCCTCGAAATTTCCGACGGCCTGCTTTTCGCCAATGCGCTGCCGCCGGTCCTTCGTGCGATCTTCGTCGCCGATTGGGATCTGGAGGAGCCGACGCTCCCCTTCTCCGAGCGCCGGGCGATGACGCGCGAGGTGCAGGCCTTCCGCGGCAACCACAACGTCTCTCCGGAAACGGCGATTGCAGATGTAGCCGCGGCTTTGCGGCGGAATGTCGACAAAACCCTGCTCGATCGTGTGCTTGCACGGCTGCCGGCGGGCGCTGTCGATTTCTGGCAGGCTTCAAGCGAATGAAGGCTTACGTCGCCTTGCTCCACAGCATCGTTCTCGGCGACGGCCGGCGCGTCGTGATGGCCGACTTGAAGGCGATGGCCGAAGCGCTCGGCTACAGGGCGCCGCGCACGCTTGTCGCCACGGGCAATCTCCTGTTCGAGGCGCCGGAAAAGCCGCTCGCGGAATTGGAGGCCGAACTCGAAAAGGCTTTCGAGAAGACCTTCGGCCGTCACGTCGACATCATCGTTCGTTCCGCGGAGGACTGGTCGAGACTTGCGGCAGGCAACCCTTTTCTCGCGGAAAGCGAAAGGGACCCTGCGAGCGTCCACGTGCGGGTGATGCGCTCGCCTCTCGAGGTCGACATGCGGGAAAAACTGCTCGGCTATTGCTCCAGGGGCGAGCGCGTGGCCATAGTCGACGGCGATCTCTGGGTCGATTTTGCCGGCAAGGCGAGCGAATCGAAGCTGCTCGGGGCGCTAACGACCAAGCGGCTCGGCATCGGGACGGTGCGCAACTGGAATACGGTGAAGGGACTGCGTGGAATGGTCGCCGGTTGAGCGGCCGCGCCTTTACTCCACGGTGAAAAAGCTTTATCAGGCCCGCGAACCGGCCCCGGCCGGCAAACCATACCACCCGCATTCGTTGGCGGGACTGGATAGGAGATCATGATGTCGCAATCCGTTTCCCTTACATTTCCTGATGGCTCCGTTCGAGAATTCGCCCCGGGCACGACCGGTCGCGACGTCGCGGAATCGATCTCGAAGTCGCTCGCCAAGAAGGCCGTCGCGATCGCCATTAGCGGCGAACTGCGCGATCTCTCGGATCCCGTGACGGAAGGCAGGATCGAGATCGTCACGCGCGAAGACAAGCGCGCGCTCGAGCTCATCCGCCACGACGCGGCCCATGTCATGGCGGAGGCCGTGCAGGAATTGTGGCCGGGAACGCAGGTGACCATCGGTCCGGTCATCGACAACGGCTTCTATTACGATTTCGCCAAGAACGAGCCCTTCACGCCGGACGACCTGCCCGTCATCGAGAAGAAGATGCGGGAGATCATTGCCCGCAACAAGCCCTTCACCAAGGAGGTCTGGTCACGCGACAGGGCCAAGGAGGTCTTTGCCGCCAAGGGCGAGAATTACAAGGTGGAGCTCGTCGACGCCATCCCCGAGGGCCAGGACCTGAAGATCTATTACCAGGGCGACTGGTTCGATCTCTGCCGCGGGCCGCACATGGCCTCGACAGGCCAGATCGGTACGGCCTTCAAGCTGATGAAGGTGGCGGGCGCCTATTGGCGCGGCGACAGCAACAATCCGATGCTGACGCGCATCTACGGCACTGCGTGGCACACGCAGGAGGAGCTGGATCAGTATCTGCACGTGCTCGCCGAAGCCGAGAAGCGCGACCATCGCCGGCTCGGCCGCGAGATGGACCTCTTCCACTTCCAGGAGGAAGGGCCTGGCGTGGTCTTCTGGCACGGAAAGGGCTGGCGGATCTTCCAGAGTCTCGTCGCCTATATGCGCCGCCGGCTCGAAGGCGATTACCAGGAGGTCAATGCTCCCCAGGTCCTCGACAAGTCGCTCTGGGAGACCTCCGGTCACTGGGGCTGGTATCGCGACAACATGTTCAAGGTGACTG
Source organism: Ensifer sp. D2-11 (assembly GCF_054161295.1). Taxonomy (NCBI): domain Bacteria; kingdom Pseudomonadati; phylum Pseudomonadota; class Alphaproteobacteria; order Hyphomicrobiales; family Rhizobiaceae; genus Ensifer; species Ensifer sp. D2-11. Next base: position 1,756,635 of record NZ_CP096433.1, on the reverse strand, counting down.
TCGCCGGCGACGATACGGACGATGATCGCGTCTTCGCGCTGAAGCCGATGAATTGCCCCGGGCATATCCAGATATTCAAGCATGGTCTGAAGTCTTACCGCGAACTGCCCGTTCGGCTGGCGGAATTCGGCGCAGTCCACCGGTATGAACCCTCCGGCGCGCTGCATGGCCTCATGCGCGTCCGCGGCTTCACGCAGGACGATGCGCACATCTTCTGCACCGACGAGCAGATGGCGGCCGAATGCCTGAAGATCAACGACCTGATCCTTTCCGTCTACGAGGACTTCGGCTTCAAGGAAATCGTCGTGAAGCTGTCGACGCGGCCGGAAAAGCGTGTGGGCTCCGATGAGCTTTGGGATCGCGCCGAAGCCGTGATGACGGAAGTCCTGCAGACGATCGAGGAGCAGTCCGAAGGCCGCATCAAGACCGGCATCCTGCCGGGCGAGGGCGCATTCTACGGTCCGAAGTTCGAGTATACGCTGAAGGACGCGATCGGCCGCGAATGGCAGTGCGGAACGACGCAGGTCGACTTCAACCTGCCGGAGCGTTTCGGCGCCTTCTACATCGACAGCGAATCCGAGAAGCGTCAGCCGGTGATGATCCACCGTGCCATTTGCGGTTCGATGGAGCGTTTCCTCGGCATTCTGCTGGAGAACTATGCCGGCCATATGCCGCTTTGGATATCGCCGCTGCAGGTGGTGGTCGCAACGATTACCTCGGAAGCGGACGACTATGGCCGCGAAGTCGCCGAACGCTTGCGTGATGCGGGGCTGACGGTCGAGACCGATTTCCGCAACGAGAAGATCAACTACAAGGTCCGCGAGCATTCGGTAACGAAGGTTCCGGTGATCGTCGTGTGCGGCAAGCGCGAAGCGGAGGAGCGCTCGGTCAACATCCGTCGCCTGGGTTCTCAGGCGCAGACGGCAATGTCGCTGGACGAGGCCGTTGCTTCGCTCTCCGCCGAAGCCATGGCACCGGACCTCAAGCGCAGGAGCAATTCCAGGAAAAGCGTGTAACGGTTTTCCGTAAGTGCGCGCTCATGACGCGGCTGCCCCTCATCCGGCTGCCGCCACCTTCTCCCCATCTTGATGGGGAGAAGGGACAAGCGGCACGCTCGTCCCGCTGCAGCAACCGGCGTGAAAGATGATCGGGCGACCGCTGCTTGTCCCTTCGCCCCGCTTGCGGGGAGAAGGTGCCGGCAGGCGGATGAGGGGCGGGCTTCAGTCCTGCGCTTCCGCGGCCTGGTCGGCTTCGCCGTTGCCGTTGAGCAGCACTTCCACGTCGGTATTGACGCCGGCCTTCACGGCAAAATCGCGCTGGTAGATCTTGTCCTTGTTGCGGGCCACCGCCGTGTAGCTGCCCTCGGCAAGGACGAGGGTCGGGAAGGCGCCGACGCTCTCGCTGACGACGTCGCCGGAGGAAGTGAGGATCGACCAGGCGGTATCCGCAATGGCTTCGCCGCCGGCTTCCGAGACGAGCTTCAGGGTCAGCTTCGCGGCGCGGTGCTGGATCGTCGCTTCGGTCAGCTTGCCGGCTTCGATCTGGATATCGGCACGGATGACGGCATTCACCGATCCGTAGTTCGACACGACGTGGTAGGTGTCGGCATTGAGCTGAACCACCGTACCGGGCTTGACGTCGGCGACCACGAGGCCGCGCTCGCCATCCTCCTTCACGTCGGAAGAGAAGATCGAAAAGCTGAGTTCGTTCGGCGGGATGCGGACATCGCTGCCGGAGACGGCGTTCAGCATGACGCCCCCGGCATCGAGCACGAGCACCTGTTTGTCGAGCGGGCCGTCTTCGGGCACGCGAATCTTGCGGGTCGCGCCCGCCCGGCCAAAGGCGACGTTGACGAAATATTCGCCGGGCACGAGATTGAAAGCGGTGGAGCCGCCCTCGGAGGTCGCGAGCAGCGGCAGCTTTCCGTCGCTGCCCGGAATGGGGCTGAAGACCCGCCAGGTAAGGCCCGATTGGACCGGCTTTCCCTTATCCGTCAGCAGCGCCTCGAGCTCCACGTCCTTCAGTTGGCCGCCCTGCGTCGGATCGGTGATGAGCGGGCTGAAACCGGTAAGCTTCGGCATCTTGTGCGTGCCGGAGATCGAGGGAAAGCTCTTGAAGGCGTCAGTCGGATCCTCCGCAAGCGCGCGTCCCGCACCGGCCCCGGCGAGTGTGATCGCCAGAACGGTTCTCAGGAAAATACGAAGAGGGAGACGCATGAGAGCAGTTGACTTCTTGACTGGGTGACTCCACTTGGGACGCCGGTATGGCATTTTCGTGGCTGCCGATCCGGCGGCAAACTAGTGGAATTCGCTCGATATGAAAACCGAAATAAAGCTTGTCGACTATCTTGCCTCCCGCAGGTCCATCCCGGCCTTTCAGATGGGTGAGCCAGGACCCAGCAAGGCGGAAGTCGCGGAAATGCTGAAGCTCGCCTCGCGCGTGCCGGATCATGGCAAATTGGCGCCGTGGCGCTTCATTGTCTATCGGGGCGAGGAGAGGGCGCGCATCAGCGCCGAACTGAAGAAGATGGCGCTTGCCGCCAAGCCGGACATGCCGGAAGAGATGATCAAGGTCGAGGAGGCGCGGCTGACGCGCGCGCCGGTCGTGGTCGCCGTGGTCAGCAAGGCGGCGCCGCATTTCAAGATTCCGGAATGGGAGCAGCAGATGTCGGCTGGTGCCGTCTGCCTCAATCTGCTGATGGCCGCAAATGCGCTCGGTTACGCATCGAACTGGCTGACCGAATGGTATGCCTTCGAGGAACGGGCCTATCCGCTGCTCGGCGTGGCGCCGGGCGAGAAGATTGCGGGCTTCATTCACATCGGCACTGCAATGGTGCCGCCGACGGAGCGCCCCAGGCCCGAACTCGAGGAGATCGTCACCTGGGTCGGGGAGGGCGACTGATGTTCTACGACACCGCCGGAAACGGGCACGGCCTGCCGCACGATCCCTTCAAGGCGATCGTGTCGCCGAGACCGATCGGCTGGATCGGCACGCGCGCGGCCGATGGGGCGCTGAACCTTGGGCCCTATTCCTTTTTCAACGCCATCAGCGACCGGCCGAAGCTCGTGATGTTCGCCTCGAGCGGCTACAAGGATTCCGTACGCAACATCGAGGCGACCGGGGAGTTCACCGCGAGCTTTGCCAGCCGCAACCTGAGCGAGGCGGTCAATCTCACCTCGGTGGCTGCCCCGCATGGTGAAAGCGAGTTCGAGATCGCAGGACTGACGCCCGTAGAGGGAAGGCTCGTGAAGGCTCCCTTCGTGGGCGAGGCATTCGCGGCGCTGGAATGCCGGATGACGGAGATCTTCCGTCCCAAGGGTATCGACGGCGTCGTTTCCGACAGCTATGTCGTCATCGGCGCAGTGGTCGGCATTCACATCCGCGAGGAGGCCATCCGCGATGGGCGGTTCGACATGGCGACCGTCAAGCCGCTCGCCCGGCTCGGCTACATGGACTATTGCGATGGCGGCGACGTCTTCGAGATGATGCGGCCTGTTCGCTAGATCAGGTTCTAGACTTCCGGCACGACGCCTGCAGCGGCAAGAAGATCGATCTGCTGCGGCGAGCGGAGGGCAATGCTCGAAAAGCCGTTCTCCACGCTGTTTTTCCACAGGCGCCGCACGGTCGCCTCGTCATCGGCGTCGACCGGCAGCATGTCGTAAGCCGCGATGCGGGCCTCGCAGGCTCTCAGGACTGCCGCAGCACGGCCGGCTCGAACGACGGCCGGCACGTCGCCAGTTTCGGTCACGCGCCTGCAACCACACGCTTCGGCCAGGGCTGAGGCATCGAACACCAGTGCCGAGAGGCGCGATGAGGCACCCGCCAGCGAGTGAGGCGACAGGACGCTTTCCGGCGTCGTCGCGTATTCCGCAAGAATCACCGTTCGTCCCTGGGGCTTGCCGGCCGCCGCCTCGGCGACCTTGAGCAGCACATCGAGCCGTTGAATGTCTGCGGGGCCGCGGCATCCTGCCAGAACGACGCCGTCGAAGCTGGTGCCGATCAAAGCGGCAAGTTCGTCTTCGCCAGGATCGCCACTCGTTTCGATTCGGGCGAGCAACAGGCAGCCGGCGTCCTGTCGAGGCAGATCCGAGGGCGGCAGGCCAGTTTCGCTCCCGGCAATCACGACCGCTCGGAAGGCGGTCAGGATCTCCCTGCGAGGCACCGGTTCGCCGGCCGGCAGATACAGGAACGGTAGGATGGTTTGCGCGCCGTTAACAGACATGGTGAACCAATCTTAAACCTTTGGCCGCTAGGCTTCGAGCATGGGGCTGCTCGGGTGACTAGTGGGGCATAGGTGATCATACAAGCATTTCTTCGCTGGGTGGAAACGGCGAAAGCCAGCGAACGCGCCAGTGCTGCCAGTGCGCTTGGTCGCGCCTTTGCTCAGGCCGATGTGAACGGCATCGATCGGCAGGCGGTCGAAATGGCGATGACCTTTCTCCTCGACGATCCTTCGCCCAAGGTGCGGCGGTCTCTTGCCGAGGCGCTGGCGGATTGCCCGATTGTGCCGCGCTCGATCATCAAGGCGCTTGCGCAGGACCAGCCCGAGATTGCCTACATTGCGATTTCCCGCTCACCGGTCTTGAATGACGACGATCTTGTCGACATGGCGGCGGACGGCGGCGCGGAGATGCGGGCGCTGATCGCCTCCCGCAGCGCCGTCTCATGCGCGGTTGCGGCTGCCATCGCCGAGATCGGCGGCGAGGAAGAGGTGCTCATCCTGTTGGAAAATCCGGGGGCCAGGCTTTCTCCGGGCTCGTTGCGGCGAATTGCCGACCGCCTCGGCGATAGCGTGGCCGCCCGCGGCCTGTTGCTCGAGCGTCATGATCTGCCGAGCGACGCGCGCCAGACCCTCGCCGAAAAAGCCGGCGCGGCGCTTGCGGCGTCCGACCTGGTACGCGCCGTTATCGGCGAGGACCGGGCGCAGCGTGTCGTGCGGGAGACTTGCGACGCGGCAGCGCTGACGCTTTCGTCGGCTTCCGCGAGGGAGGAATTGCAGCGGATGATTGCCGCTCTCCGCAAAACCGGCCGCCTGACGCCGGCTCTGCTGCTGACGGCGCTTTGCAGCGGCAGGACGGAGTTTTTTTCTGCGGCAATCGTGGATCTGTCCGGAGTCCCGGAGAAGCGCGTCCGGTCGATCCTTTCGGGCGGGCGATTCCACTCGATCAGGGCTCTCCTCGAAACTGCGGGGCTTGGCCGTGAAGTGAGCGGAATGTTTTCGGAGGCCGTATTGTTCTGCCAATGCGAGGCAGATGCGGATCACGATGGAGCCTCCCTCTCCGTGGCCGCCAGACTTTCGGATCGCCTTCGCCGCCGAAGCTTCGGCGCATATCACGCCGTCGCCGAACTCGCGGAGCGGCTGGCTTTTGCCGAGCAGCGGCAGAGGGCGCGCAACTACGCCTTGTTGCTCTCCCGCCAGGCCGCGTAAGACGGCTTGATTACCTCAATTGCCGAATCGGCGCGCCACCCAGGAATAGCCGTCTTCGACGTAGTGGACCGGCGCACTGACGATCGCCTTCAGTTTCTCCCGGTCGGGTACGGCGCCGCTGATCAATGCCAGGGCGCGCCTCGGCAAGGTTGGTTCTCCGCCTTCTGCCGTTGATGTTGTGTTTTGCTGCACGCCCGGCTGAGCCGGAAGCGTTGCATTCAGCTCCGGAACCGGCTCGCTTTCCGCCGTCATGCCCGGCCCTGAGCTCTCGCACACGGCCACCACGACGGGGTAGTTCCTGTCGGAGAACCGCGGCAGTTCCTTTTGCGATTCCGTGTCGCACTGCGCGATCGACGGCCAGTCGCCGTTCACGGTCGAGATGTAATGGCATTGGGTAACGTTGTCGTCGCAACCGAGAATGGTCATGACGATCAGGGCGGCTTTCATGGTCACTCTTCCGTTCAGATGATGACGACGCTTGTTTATGGCCGTCCGATTCTTTCCAAAGAAGGGCAAAAGCCGGCGGGCGCCGAAACAAATTGTTTCTCCCCGTTACGCGGATTGATTGTAGTAGCTGCGAAATTGCGTCGTTTGGCGTATTGGTCCCGGCGATCTTCGGCATTAGAGCGTTGAAATCATGTGCTTCCGGACGGGACCGAATGGAGAGACTGAAATGACCGCCGTAACCATCGCCGAAGAGTCGCCGCGCCAGCCGGCCGTCATCCGCCTGCTCGAATTGTCCGACGCCTATGCGGCATCGCTCTATCCGGCCGAAAGCAATCATCTGGTCGATCTGTCTCAGTTGGAGCAGCCCACCGTATCCTTTTTCGTGGCCCGCCGTGACGGCGAAGTCGTCGGCTGCTGTGGCCTCGTCGAAGCGGGCGACGGTACGGCCGAGATCAAGCGGATGTTCGTCGACCCGGAGGCGAGGGGGCTGAAGCTTGGCAAGCTGCTCTTATCGGCTCTCGAAGCCAAAGCGGCAAAGCTCGGTCTCACGGCAATCCGTCTGGAGACCGGCATCTATCAGCCGGAAGCGATCGGTCTCTATAAGGCATCCGGCTACGTGGAGTGCGCGCCGTTCGGCAGCTATCTACCTGATCCGCTGAGCTTGTTCATGGAAAAACCGGTTCGGCAGGAGGCGTGAGGGGCGATCGCGAGTTTCAGATGTCCAGGTTGTCCGCGAAGACGGCGCGCTCCTGGATGAAACGGAAGCGGGCCTCGGCTTTCGTTCCCATCAGGCTGTCGACGGCATCGCGGGTGCCCTCGAAGTCGACATCGTCGATTTCGACCTTGAGGAGCGTCCGCTTGGCCGGGTCCATCGTGGTTTCCTTGAGCTGCGCGGGCAGCATCTCGCCGAGGCCCTTGAACCGCCCGAGTTCGACTTTGCCGCGACCATTGAACTCCGTCCGCATCAGCTCTTCGCGATGCGCGTCGTCGCGGGCATAAAGCGTCTTGGAACCCTGGCTCAGGCGATAGAGCGGCGGCACGGCGAGATAGAGATGGCCTCCGCGGATGAGCTCCGGCATCTCCTGATAGAAGAAGGTGATCAGAAGAGAGGCGATGTGCGCACCGTCGACGTCGGCGTCGGTCATGATGATGATGCGCTCGTAGCGCAGGTCCTCTTCGCGATACTTCGAGCGCGTGCCGCAGCCGAGCGCCTGGACGAGATCGCCGATCTGCTGATTGGCACCGAGCTTCTCGCGGCCGGCGCTGGCGACGTTGAGGATCTTGCCGCGCAGCGGCAGGATCGCCTGGTTGGCGCGGTTGCGCGCCTGTTTGGCCGAACCGCCGGCCGAGTCCCCTTCGACGATGAAGAGTTCGGCACCTTCCGCCGTATTCTGGGCGCAGTCCGCGAGCTTGCCCGGCAGGCGCAGCTTGCGGACCGCCGTCTTGCGGCTGACTTCCTTTTCCTTGCGCCGGCGTACACGCTCCTCGGCGCGCTCCACCACCCAGTCGAGAAGCTTGGCCGCCTCTGCCGGATTGTCGGCGAGATAATGGTCGAAAGGATCGCGAAGCGCGTTTTCGACGATGCGCTGCGCCTCCACCGTTGCCAGCTTGTCCTTCGTCTGACCGACGAATTCCGGCTCCCGAATGAAGACCGAGAGCATGCCTGCCGCAGAGATCATGACATCGTCCGTGGTGACGATCGCAGCGCGCTTGTTCTGTGTGAGCTCGGCGTAGTTCTTGAGCCCCTTCGTCAGCGCAATGCGCAGACCCGCCTCGTGCGTTCCCCCTTCGGGCGTCGGGATGGTGTTGCAGTAGGAATGGATCTGCTGGTCGCCGCCATACCAGGTGACAGCCCATTCGAGCGAACCGTGGCCACCGGACTTTTCCGATTTGCCGGCGAAAATCTCGCGGGTGACCGTGAATTCCTTGCCGAGCGTGGCGGCGAGATAGTCCTTGAGGCCGCCGGGGAAATGAAACACGGCCCTGTCCGGGATTTCCGAACCTTCCGGCAGGAGCGCCGGATCGCAGGACCAGCGGATTTCCACACCGCCGAAGAGATAGGCCTTGGAGCGGGCCATTCGGAAAAGCCGCGCCGGCTCGAAGCGGGCATGCGGTCCGAAGATCTGCGGGTCGGGGTGGAAACGGACCCTGGTGCCGCGCCGGTTGTGTACGTCACCCAGGTCTTCGAGGCCGCCCTGCGCGATGCCGCGGGAGAAGCGCTGGCGATAGAGCCGGCGATTGCGGGCAACCTCGACTTCAAGGTCGTCCGACAGTGCGTTGACCACGGAAACGCCGACGCCGTGCAGGCCGCCGGAGGTCTCATAGGCCTTGCCGTCGAACTTGCCGCCGGCATGCAGCACCGTCATCACCACCTCGAGCGTCGACTTGCCGGGAAATTTCGGGTGGTTCTCGACCGGGATGCCGCGGCCGTTGTCGGTCACCGTCAGATAGCCGTCGGCGTCCAGGTTCACGTCGATGAAGTTGGCGTGTCCCGCGACCGCCTCGTCCATCGAGTTGTCGATGACCTCGGCGAACAGATGATGCAGGGCCTTTTCGTCCGTCCCGCCGATATACATGCCCGGACGGCGGCGGACCGGCTCCAGACCTTCCAGCACTTCGATTGCCGAGGCGTCGTAGTCGCTGCCGTCGCTCGTCTTGGGTGCGGGGCGCGACGCTTCGTTACCGGCGGCGGGGGCCGCGGGCTTGCGTGGCGCGGCATCCGCCGGCTTCGGCTGTTGGGGCATAGCGGAAAAAAGGTCGCTGCTGTCGTCCATGGAGCGTTCAGATCGTTCCTGTCTAATTGTCGGCTAGGCCATAGCAAGACCGCGGCGCGGCCGCCATCCTTTGTCGCGCGAATCACCGGAATTCTGCCAGAGTCTCGCCCGAAGGGCGAACAAAAGGCGAATTTCGATGCCCCGGAGGAAGAAATACCCTTTAATGAGCCAGATTTGCCGCGCCAGTGTTGCTTGGCCGAGGCGCCGGTGGCAAGGCAGGCGCCGAACGAGGGAGCCGATCGGGTGTCCATGTCCACAATTCTTTTCTCCATACGGCATCTGATCGGCGCGCTTCTTTTCGCGAGCCTTGCCGTTTCCGCAAGGGCCGAACCCGTTAAGCCCTACAAGGATGCGCTGTTTCGCTACAGCAAACTGCTTCAGGAGGCGGATGGCGGCGACTTCCGCGTTGTCGATTACCAGGAACTACGCGACATCAACGAGCGCGACCAGATACCCGAGCGGCGGGTGAAGCGCGCTTACGTGTCGCTCGGTGTCAAGGGCGTGCAGGTGAACGAGACGCTCGGTCTCGGCGAGCGGGGGCTTGACGTCACCCGCGTCGGCCCCGATCGCGGCGCCGCATTCACCGTGATCTTTATTCATGGTCGCGGCGGCGACCGCCGTCTCGGTGCCAATGATTTCGCCTTCGGAGGCAATTTCAATCGCCTCAAAAATCTGGCTGTCGTCAATGGCGGAACCTATTACGCTCCAAGCGTTAGGTCCTTCGATGCTGCGAGCGTAGCGGATGTTTCGGCACTGATCCGTTTCGCAGCGGAGCGTTCCGGCGGAAGGCCGGTAATCCTTTCCTGTGCCTCCATGGGAAGCTTCATCTGCTGGGGCATAGCCCGCCAAGAGGCAGCCGTCTCGGCCCTTGGCGGCGTGATGATCATGGGCGGCCCCGCCGACCCAGACTTTCGCAAGAGTGCCGCCTACGGCGCGCGGCTGCCGATACTCTTCAGCCACGGCAGCCGCGACAGCGTCTATCCGGCCGAGTCCCAGATCGCGCTCTACCGCAGCCTCAGATCGAAGGGCTATCCTGCCCGTTTCGTCCTGTTCGAAACAGGTTCGCATGGAACTCCGATCAGAATGACGGACTGGCGAGAGGCGCTGAACTGGATCCTTGACCGCTAGGCGATCGGTTGTGGAGTTGACGGCGGTAATGAGAATGGACGATTTCGAGGAAGCGGGTCGGTTTGGAAACCGGTCTCGACCGACCGTTTCACCCGATGACTACGAGGACGGCATAAGCTCGGTGGCCGCCATGGCGTTTCTTCCCGTCGGCAATGGCCTGAGCCACGGCGATGTTTGCCGCAACCAACTCGGGACGCTTATCGAAAGCAGGAAGCATAACCGCATCCTGTCTTTCGATCCGGGGAGCGGGACCATTCGCTGCGAGGCCGGCACTATCCTTGCCGACCTGCTGGCGCGCGCCGTTCCGCATCGCTTCTTTCTTCCCGTGACGCCGGCGACGGGCCTCGTCACCGTCGGCGGCGCCGTCGCCAACGACATCCACGGCGGCAATCACCATGCGCGCGGCTCCTTCGGCAATCACGTCCGGCGCCTGACCTTGCTGCGCTCGACGGGCCAACGCCTGGTCTGCTCGCCCGAGGAGAATGCGGAACTCTTCGCTGCGACGATCGGCGGCCTGGGACTGACCGGGCTGATCCTCGACGTCGAGCTTCGGTTGATGAAGGTGCCGTCGCCGCATGTCCAGCGGCACGTGCTTCGCTTCGATAGTCTCGATCGATATTTCACACTGGCCGAACGGGCCGAAGAGGAGCACGAGTATGCCGTAGCCTGGCTCGACCAGTTCGCGACGGGACGGCGCATGGGGAGGGGCGTCCTGTTCGCCGCGGATCACGCCGACGGCGCTTGCGAATATCCTGATATCCCGAAGGGGCCGAGGCTCGCCGTGCCTTTTTCGCCGCCCTTCAGTCTGTTCAACAGCGTGACGCTGAAAATGCTGAACGAATACCGCTTTCGCAAGCACGACCGTGGTGAGACCGTGTCGACGCAGACGTGGACTTCCTACTTTCACCCTCTCGACGCGATCGGCGGGTGGCGCAGGCTCTACGGGCGGCGTGGCCTCTGCCAGCATCAAAGCGTCTATCCCGTTGCGACCGCGCCGGAGACCACGGCGCGGTTGCTCGAAACAGCCCGCCGTGCCGGTCATGGGTCCGTACGGACGAAGCTGCACCGTTTCGGTGGCATAGCCTCCCCAGGGCTTCTCTCCTTTTCGAGGCCGGGCTTCGCCCTGACCATGGACTTTGCCAATCAAGGCGAGGCCACCGTCAAGCTGCTCGACGCTCTCGACCAGATTGCCGTCGTGGCCGGCGGTGCAGTCAATCCGTGCCAGGACTTCCGCATGAGCCCAGCCATCTTCGAAGCATCATTTCCCGCCTGGAAAAGGCTGGAGGCGCTGCGCGATCCGGCAATGGTCTCGGACTTCTGGCGGCGCACGGCCCTGGCGCCCGGGCAAACCTAACGCTTCTGCCCCCTTATGTTCATGTCGAACTCCACGACGTTGGAGTAAATGGGCGTCCCGACGGTCATGCCGTAGGGCGAGCGGCGGATGCTGCCGCGGATCGTGAAGGAAATCGAGCGCCTGTTCCAATCGGTGAGCCTCACGTCGAAGCGCTCCTTGCGGCTCTTGCCGCGGGCGGTGAGAACGCCCTCGATCGTTGCGGTATCCGGGCCGGTCTGGCTGACGCCGGTAGAGCGGAAGGTCACGGTCCTGTGGTTGGCTGCATCGAACACTGCGCTGGAGCGCAGGAAGTCCTCGATCCGGCGCTCAGTGGACCTTACGCTCTCCGGAAAAAGCGTGAACTCCACGGAGGATCGCCCGACGTCATCGCCATCGATCCGGAATATGCCCGAGAATTTAGTGAAGCGGCCGGCAATGCCGCCGCTGCCACCCACTTGTCCCACGCTGAACTGGATGCTCGAGGAACTCGCGATGCGGTAGTTCCCGGCGGCGTCCGCAAGTGCCGGCGCTTTCGCCCCCGCAACCGGCGTCCCTGCGAGGGCAAGGGCGAGAAGCGCGAGCGGCAGGGCCACCGCCATGGACTGCTTGCCTGGGCTGGTCATGTTCGTTTCCTCTCGACAACGGTGTCGTCCTTTTCGGAAGTCTTGACGGTGCTGCCGGTGCGCGGCAGTGACCCGGAGCGAAGCATGCGGATGAGCACCAAGTCGCGCCTCATGAGATGGTGATAGAATGCTGCCGCCGCGTGGATCGCGACCAGGCCAAGCGTCACATAGGCGAGCATGGCATGGGCGAGGGCCCAGAACGCTTCCGAAGTCCCGGATTTCGGGAGCGGCAGATGCGGAATGATGATCAAGTTGAAATAGAAGCTCGGGATCGCCAGCGTCGAGACGGACACGACCGCCCAGCCGGACAGCGGCACGAGGAGTGCGAGCGCGATGAGCGACAGATGCGTGGCCCGTGCGGCCATGTGCTCCATCGGGCCAAGGGTCGGAGAAGCTGCCGGGCTGGTTTCCACGAGCCACCAGAGCATCCGAAACGCAGCCAGTCCCAAAGCGGTGAAGCCGAACGACTTGTGCCACTGGTAAAGGGAGAACTGCAGAGCCGGGTCGATCTCGATGCGCCGCATGACGAAGCCGGCGAGGATGAGCCCGAGGATCAGAACCGCGATCGTCCAGTGAAGGGCGATCGTCACCGTTCCGAACCCGTTGTCGCTGTTGCGCAGCATGGCAGACTCCGACGCCCGGCGCGTACGTCTACGTGATGGTAGAGCGTCTCCGCATTAGACGCCCGCGGCCTCGTTTTTATTCGCTTTCGCCCGGTCGATTCGCCATTGGGGCCGGACAGCCGGCAAAGCGTTATGGGGCGACGTATTCCGCAGAGCTTGTACCGCCGGCGCCGGAATAATCCGCCTGGGTGCTTTTTTTTACGCGAGCGATTTGCTACGCCGCTTGCCGAGACGAAGAGACCTGATCTGGAGGAGATCCCATGACGCCCGATATCCGCCCGCTCGTCGCCGGCAACTGGAAGATGAATGGAACACGTGCGTCTCTGGACCAGATCAAGGCAATGGCCGAGGGCGTCAAAGGCGACCTTTCCGCGAGGGTTGACGCCCTGATCTGCCCGCCCGCCACATTGCTTTACGTTGCGACCGCGCTTTGCGACGACAGCCCTTTGATGATCGGGGCGCAGGACTGCCACCAGAAACAGTCGGGAGCCCATACCGGCGAAGTCTCGGCTGAAATGGTCGCCGATTGCTTCGGCACGCATGTGATCGTCGGCCATTCCGAACGGCGCACCGATCATGGCGAAGGCGACGCACTGGTGCGTGCCAAGACGGAGGCAGCGCATGGAGCGGATCTCGTCGCGATCGTTTGCGTCGGTGAGACGGAAGAGGAGCGCAAGGCCGGCCGGACGCTCGATATTCTGAAGCGCCAACTCGCCGAGAGCCTGCCGGATCAGGCGACGGCCGAAAATACGGTGATCGCCTACGAACCCGTGTGGGCGATCGGCACCGGCCTGACGCCCACCGTGTCCGACGTCGAGGAGGCGCACGCCTTCATGCGCCGCGAGCTCGTCTCGCGCTTCGGCCCGGAAGGCGGCAAGATGCGGATCCTCTATGGAGGTTCCGTCAAGCCTTCGAATGCGAAGGAACTCATGGGCGTTGCCAATGTCGACGGCGCCCTGATCGGCGGCGCGAGCTTGAAAGCCGATGATTTCCTCGCCATCTACAGGGCCTATGAAGAATTGACTGCCTGATTGCCGCGGGACTTGGAATAGCTGGCGGCTTGGTATAAAGAGGCGCCAAATTGACGCGGCCCCACGGTGAGGCCGGCGTCGTTCGATTCGCATGCCCCGCAGAGGGCAGGACTGGAAGCTGATGCAGACCGTACTACTCGTCATCTATCTCATGGTGGTCGTCGCCCTGATCGGCGTCGTTCTCATTCAGCGTTCCGAAGGCGGCGGTCTCGGGATCGGCGGCGGCTCGGGCTTCATGTCCGCGCGTGGCACGGCCAATGCGCTGACCCGAACGACCGCGGTTCTGGCCTTCCTTTTCTTCGCCCTGGCGCTGGCGATGGGCATCCTGTCGCGCTACGAGCCGCAGGCGACCGACATTCTCGACCGTATCCCGGGAACGAGCTCGAGCGGCGGGGTACTCGATTCGCTCGGTGGCGGTCAGCCCGCACCGGCCGGCGGAAACACCGAGGCTCCGGCCAATGGCAACGGCGCCAATAACGCCGCACCGGCAGGTGGCACTGCCGCGCCTCAGGCCCCGGCAGGTGCCGCACCTGCCGCTCCGGCCCCCGCAGCCCCGGCTGATGGCGCCAACGGCAATACGGGATCGCAAGTTCCGAGCGGTCAGTAAGGCCGCAAATCAGAAGATCTGCCGGCGGATGCCCTTCATCCGCCGGTTTTGTTTTGTGTGAAATCTGCCATTCCGCACGGAAAATTCTGAAAGACGAATTTTTCGGTGGCGGAATCGTTTGTGAAAAGGTATCCGGTGACTCCCATGGCGCGATATGTATTCATCACTGGCGGCGTGGTCTCCTCCCTCGGAAAAGGCATCGCTGCGGCCGCTCTTGGAGCGTTGCTGCAGGCGCGTGGCTACCGTGTGAGGCTGCGCAAGCTCGATCCCTACCTGAACGTCGATCCGGGCACCATGAGCCCCACCCAGCACGGCGAGGTGTTCGTCACCGACGACGGCGCGGAAACGGACCTCGATCTCGGGCACTACGAGCGTTTCACGGGGCGCTCGGCGACCAAGACCGACAACATCACCACGGGCCGGATCTACAAGAACATCATCGACAAGGAGCGGCGTGGCGACTATCTCGGCGCGACGGTCCAGGTGATCCCGCACGTCACAAATGAAATCAAGAACTTCGTCACCGAAGGCAATGAGGACTACGATTTCGTCATCTGCGAAATCGGCGGCACGGTCGGCGATATCGAGGCGATGCCCTTCATGGAGGCGATCCGCCAGCTCGGCAACGATCTGCCGCGCGGCACCGCCGTCTATGTCCATTTGACGCTGATGCCCTACATTCCGGCCGCGGGCGAGCTGAAGACCAAGCCGACCCAGCATTCCGTGAAAGAACTGCAGGCGCTCGGCATTCATCCGGACATCCTGCTCGTGCGCGCCGACCGGGAAATCCCGGAAGCGGAACGCCGCAAGCTGTCGCTCTTCTGCAATGTCCGCCAGTCCGCGGTCATCCAGGCGCTCGACGTCGCTTCGATCTATGACGTGCCGATCGCCTATCACAAGGAAGGGCTCGACAACGAAGTGCTTGCCGCCTTCGGCATCGAGCCGGCGCCGAAGCCGCGCATGGAAGCCTGGGAAGATGTGGCGCACCGGATCCGCACGCCGGAAGGCGAAGTGACGATCGCGATCGTCGGCAAATATACCGGCCTGAAGGATGCCTATAAGTCGCTGATCGAGGCGCTCTACCATGGCGGCATCGCCAATCGCGTCAAGGTCAAGCTCGAGTGGATCGAGTCGGAGGTCTTCGAAAAGGAGGACCCGGCGCCCTATCTGGAAAAGGTCCACGGCATTCTCGTTCCGGGCGGCTTCGGCGAACGCGGCTCGGAAGGCAAGATCAATGCGGCGCGCTTTGCCCGCGAGCGCAAGGTGCCCTATTTCGGCATCTGCTTCGGCATGCAGATGGCGGTCGTCGAAGCGGCGCGCAATCTCGCCGGTATCGAAAAGGCGTCTTCGACGGAATTCGGCCCGACCAAGGAGCCGGTCGTCGGCCTGATGACCGAGTGGGTGAAGGGCAATGAACTCGAGAAGCGGTCCGCCGCGGGCGATCTCGGCGGCACCATGCGCCTCGGCGCCTATCGCGCAGCCTTGAAGCCCGATACCAAGATCGCCGGCATCTATGGGTCCCCCGATATTTCCGAGCGTCACCGCCACCGCTACGAGGTCAATGTCGATTACAAGAGCCGACTGGAATCCTGTGGCCTGGTTTTCTCCGGCATGTCCCCGGACGGCGTTCTGCCGGAGACGATCGAGTATCCCGACCATCCCTGGTTCATCGGCGTTCAGTACCATCCGGAACTGAAGTCGCGTCCGCTCGATCCGCACCCGCTCTTTTCGAGCTTCATCGAGGCAGCGCTCGAACAGTCCCGGCTTGTGTAGCCGGATCACCGAACGGGCAATCACTTCTGCGGCCGCCTGCAAGAGGCGGCCGTTCGCATTTCCGGTCACGGTGCCGGGCGCCCCGCCGCCGCGCTTGCAATCGGCGGTCAAAAGTTGCAAACAGCGGCAAACCGGTCATCAGGGAATCCGCCATGAGCCAATCCAAGCGAACCGCCCGCCCGCTCGATCATCTCGTGCTGCCGGTGGCCGATCTCGCGCGGACGAGGCAGCGCCTGGCGGCGCTCGGCTTCACGGTTGCCGATGAGGCGCGCCACCCCTTCGGCACCGCAAATGCCTGCGTCTTCTTCTCGGACGACACATATCTGGAGCCGCTCGCGGTCGCTTCGCGGGAGGAATGCGAGGCAGCCGCGCTTGAAGGCAACGCCTTCGTGGCGCGTGACCAGGCGTTTCGTTTTCGCCAGGGGGCGGAGGGCCTGTCCGCCGTCGTGCTCGGGACGCCGGACGCTGCCGAAGATCACATCCGTTTCCGCTCGCGCGGCATCTCCGGCGGCGAAATGCTCGAATTCTCACGGCCTTTGCGGCTGCCCGACGGGCGCGAAGGGCTCGGTTCCTTCCGGCTTTCCTTTGCCGCGGACCTGCGTTCGCCGGACTTTTTCCTTTTTGCCTGCCAGCGCCTGCGTGCGCTGCCGGTCGACAGCAGCTCGCTTCACCGCCATGGAAACGGCGTGCTCGGCATTGCCGAGGTCGTGCTTTCGGAGCAGAACCCGACGGATTTCCAGTATCTTCTGCAGGAAGCCGTGGACGAGCGCGAGGTCTCGGCCCATTCCTTCGGCATGGACATCCAGGCAGGCAGTGCCAAAATCAACGTCCTGACCCCGGCCGGCGTGGAGGCATTCTTCGGTCGCTCGATCGAGGGTGCGGAGCGCGGCTTGCGGGGTCGCGCCGTGGTCTTCCGCGTGAGCGATCTGGAGGCCACGCGGGCGCTGTTCGCGCAGAACGATATTGAATTTGCAGAAATGGGCGGACGCCTCATTGTTCCGGAAGCGCCGGGTCAGGGTGTAGTCTTCGCCTTTGGAGGATGATGATGGAAACCAATTCAAGGATCGTCGTCGGCGAAGGTGCCGGCCAGGTGGTGTTCTCGCAGAAGGAACGGCTGACACTGATCGCCGGACCCTGCCAGATGGAGAGCCGCGAACACGCCTTCATGATTGCGGGGGAGCTCGTCGAGCTCTGCAGATCGCTCGGGCTCGGACTCGTCTATAAATCTTCGTTCGACAAGGCGAACCGCACCTCGCTTTCCGGCAAACGCGGCATCGGGCTCGACAAGGCGATGGAGGTCTTCGCCGACCTCAAGCGGGAGTTCGGTTTTCCGGTGCTGACGGATATCCATACGGAAGAGCAATGCGCTGCCGTGGCCGAGACCGTCGACATCCTGCAGATCCCGGCCTTTCTGTCACGGCAGACGGATCTGCTCGTCGCGGCCGCGAAGACGGGGCGGACGATCAACGTCAAGAAGGGCCAGTTCCTCGCCCCCTGGGACATGAAGAACGTCCTTGCCAAGTTCACCGAGAGCGGCAACCCGAACGTGCTTCTCTGCGAGCGCGGCGCTTCCTTCGGCTATAATACGCTGGTCTCCGACATGCGCTCGCTGCCGATCATGGCGGCACTCGGCGCTCCGGTCGTCTTCGATGCGACCCATTCCGTGCAGCAGCCGGGCGGCCAGGGAGGCTCCACGGGCGGCCAGCGTGAGTTCGTAGAGACATTGGCGCGTGCGGCCGTCGCCGTCGGTGTCGCCGGTGTCTTCGTCGAGACCCATGAGGATCCCGACAATGCTCCCTCCGACGGTCCGAACATGGTGCCGCTGAAGGACATGCCGCGGCTGCTCGAGAAACTGCTCGCCTTTGACGCGGTTGCGAAAGCGTGAGCCGGTGCCGCGCTTCGTGAATTTTTCATGAAGCGGCCCAGCGGTCCGGATTTTGCGATCCCGACGCCATTGTAATTTCAAGGCCGTGAATTAAGACAGGCCGACCATCATCATCGTCCACAAGGGAAGAGATCATGACTGCAATCATCGACATCATCGGCCGAGAAATCCTCGACAGCCGCGGCAACCCGACCGTCGAGGTCGATGTCCATCTCGAGGATGGCAGTTTCGGTCGCGCGGCGGTTCCCTCGGGCGCCTCCACCGGTGCGCATGAGGCGGTTGAGCTGCGCGATGGCGGCACGCGTTATCTCGGCAAGGGCGTCGAGCGCGCCGTCGATGCGGTGAACGGCGAGATCTTCGAGGCGATCGGCGGTCTCGACGCTGAAAACCAGATCCAGATCGACCGTACCATGATCGAGCTCGACGGCACGCCGAACAAGTCGCGCCTCGGCGCCAACGCCATTCTCGGCGTTTCGCTCGCCGTCGCGAAGGCCGCTGCGGAAGCCTCCGGCCTGCCGCTCTACCGCTATGTCGGCGGCCCGAACGCGCATCTCCTGCCCGTTCCGATGATGAACATCATCAATGGCGGCGCGCACGCCGACAATCCGATCGACTTCCAGGAATTCATGATCATGCCGGTCGGCGCCGAGACCCTGAAGGACGCCGTCCGCATGGGTTCGGAAGTCTTCCACACGCTGAAGAAGCAGCTCGCCGCGGATGGCCATAACACCAATGTCGGCGACGAAGGCGGCTTTGCGCCGGGCCTCGCTTCGGCGCCTGCAGCCCTCGACTTCATCATGAAGTCGATCGAGAAGGCCGGTTACAAACCTGGCGAGGACATGTATGTCGCCCTCGACTGCGCTTCGACCGAATTCTTCAAGGACGGCAAATACGTGCTCGAGGGTGAGGGCCGTACGCTGGAGCCGGGCGCCATGGCCGAGTATCTCGCCGAGCTCGCCGGCAAATATCCGATCATCTCGATCGAGGACGGCATGGCTGAAGACGATTGGGACGGCTGGAAATCCCTGACCGACCTCGTCGGCAACAAGTGCCAGCTTGTCGGCGACGACCTGTTCGTCACCAATTCTGCGCGCCTGCGCGACGGCATCAAGATGGGCGTCGCGAACTCCATCCTCGTCAAGGTCAACCAGATCGGATCGCTTTCGGAAACGCTCGATGCGGTCGAGACCGCGCACAAGGCGCGTTATACCGCCGTCATGTCGCACCGCTCCGGCGAGACCGAGGATTCGACGATTGCCGACCTCGCGGTCGCCACCAATTGCGGTCAGATCAAGACCGGCTCGCTCGCACGTTCCGACCGGCTCGCCAAGTACAACCAGTTGATCCGTATCGAGGAACAGCTCGGCCCGCAGGCGCAATATGCCGGCCGCTCGATCTTGCGCGGTTGATTGAAGGCGGGGCGGGGGTAGTTTTCCGCCCCTCATCCGCCTGCCGGCACCTTCTCCCCGTTCTGACGCTACGGCATGCACATATCTCTTGCGCGCCGGTGCGGCGGATACTGCTGATGAAAGGGATCCCTCGGGAACCCAACCGCCTCAACCCCGCTCGGTCGGGGTTGCCCCTCAACCGGCTGCCGCCACCTTCTCCCCGCAGGCGGGGAGAAGGGATATGCCGCGCCCGCTCGCTCCCTCGGGCGGGCGGTGAATGCGGGGTTCAGTTGGCGCCGCTTGTCCCTTCTCCCCGCCTGCGGGGAGAAGGTGGCGCAGGCGGATGAGGGGCGGGTGACCGCTAATGCCAATGTTAGCGCATATGGGTTTGATCCTGAGGACCCATCCGCAAGCCTCGCCACTGCTGGAAATACAGATGCCGCCACTCCGGAGTAAGTCCGCGAAGGGCTGGACAACAAGAGATATGTGCATGCCGTAGCGTTCTGACGGGGAGAAGGGACAAGCGGCGGCGCTACGAGTCCCTTCGCCCCGCTTGCGGGGAGAAGGTGCCGGCAGGCGGATGAGGGGCCGCCGCGATTTCATTGCCGATGGCCGGCCGACGGCACTCCGTCCCTCCGAATTCCCTCTCCATTCGCAAATTATTCATGGTCAACCGTCGGTTAATCAATCGACGCTAGTCTTCATATTCGTACTGCGTATTGGAGCGGGCGCGGGACTATGGTTTGCAGTTTCTCCTGCAGCCCGCTCCAACTCAATTCAGGGCATGAGCGATGTGGACACGGCATCACAAGAAGCGAAGACTGGGGCGATTGGTGGTGCCGTTGCTGGCGGTCGCCTTCCTTTCCTATTTCGGCTATCATTCGATCCATGGCGGCTATGGTCTGGAGGCGACGAAGGAGTTCGACCGCCAGATTGCCGAGCGGCAGGCACGGCTGGACGAGCTCACTCAGACGCGAAAAATCCTGGAAAAGGAAGTCGAGCTGATGAGCGACGGTTCGCTGGAGAGAGACATGCTGGATGAGAAGGCTCGCCTCGCGCTCAACATGTCGCGCAGCGACGAGATCGTTATTTTCCACCACCCTGCGAATTAACTGAAAATAGGTTAAATTAAAAAAGACGTTAAATTTCAAACGGTTGGCGCGAATAATAGCCATGCAAATATGGCATTGCTGCCGCGCTTTTCTTTCCCTATGGTAGCCGCCAAAGGCTAACCATTGGGAGGAACGAATGGCTCCGCGAAAATCCGCGTCCGTTTCCAGCCGCAAGACCGCTGCCAAGCCGGCCAAGAAAGATTTTGCCGGCGGCACGATCGCCGAATTCTCCAAGGAAGACGATCTCAAGGCCTACCGGGAAATGCTGTTGATCCGGCGTTTCGAGGAAAAGGCCGGCCAGCTCTACGGTATGGGATTCATCGGTGGTTTCTGTCACCTCTATATCGGTCAGGAAGCCGTCGTCGTCGGGATGCAGCTGGCGCTGAAAGAGGGCGACCAGGTCATCACCGGCTATCGCGACCATGGCCATATGCTCGCCTGCGGCATGAGTGCGCGCGGCGTGATGGCGGAGCTCACCGGGCGCCGTGGCGGTCTTTCCAAGGGGAAGGGCGGCTCTATGCACATGTTCTCCAAGGAAAAGCACTTCTATGGCGGGCACGGCATCGTCGGTGCACAGGTCTCGCTCGGGACCGGCCTCGCTTTCGCCAACAGATACCGCGGCAACGACAATGTAAGCCTCGCCTATTTCGGCGACGGTGCGGCAAACCAGGGTCAGGTCTATGAGAGCTTCAACATGGCCGCTCTCTGGAAACTGCCGGTGATCTACATCGTCGAGAACAACCGTTATGCCATGGGTACCTCCGTGTCGCGGGCATCGGCGCAGACCGATTTCTCCCAGCGCGGCGCTTCCTTCGGCATTCCCGGCTATCAGGTTGACGGCATGGATGTCCGCGCCGTCAAGGCCGCAGCCGACGAGGCGGTCGAACATTGCCGTTCCGGCAAGGGCCCGATCATCCTCGAAATGCTGACCTACCGCTATCGCGGCCATTCCATGTCCGATCCGGCGAAGTATCGCTCGAAGGATGAAGTGCAGAAGATGCGTTCGGAGCATGATCCGATCGAGCAGGTGAAGGCCCGCCTGACGGATAAAGGCTGGGCGACCGAGGACGAACTGAAGCAGATCGACAAGGAGGTTCGCGACATCGTTGCGGACAGTGCCGATTTCGCCCAGTCTGATCCGGAGCCGGATGTCTCCGAGCTCTATACCGATATCCTGCTTTGATCCGGGGAGGGACAAACATGCCTGTAGAAATCCTTATGCCTGCCCTTTCCCCGACCATGGAGGAAGGCACGCTCTCCAAGTGGCTGAAGAACGAGGGGGACAAGGTGTCCTCCGGCGATGTCATCGCGGAAATCGAAACCGACAAGGCCACGATGGAAGTGGAAGCGGTAGACGAAGGCACGATCGGCAAGCTGCTGATCGCAGCCGGCACCGAGGGTGTGAAGGTGAACACGCCAATCGCCGTGCTGTTGCAGGATGGCGAAGCCGCAAGCGACATCGATTCCATGAAAACCGAAGCCCCGAAAGCGGAAACGCCTAAGCCGGCCGCGGCTGAAGCGCCGGCTGCTTCCGCGGCGCCCGTCGCGGCGCAGCCCAAGGCGGACGTTCCTTCCGACCCGGCAATTCCGGCCGGAACCGAAATGGCGACGATGACCGTCCGCGAAGCGCTTCGCGACGCGATGGCCGAAGAGATGCGCGCCAATGAGGACGTCTTCGTCATGGGCGAAGAGGTCGCCGAATACCAGGGCGCCTACAAGGTCACGCAGGGCCTGTTGCAGGAATTCGGTGCGCGCCGCGTGGTCGACACGCCGATCACGGAACATGGCTTTGCCGGCGTCGGCGTCGGCGCGGCGATGACGGGTCTGCGCCCGATTGTCGAGTTCATGACGTTCAACTTCGCCATGCAGGCGATCGACCAGATCATCAACTCGGCCGCCAAGACGCTCTATATGTCCGGCGGCCAGATGGGCGCGCCGATCGTCTTCCGCGGTCCGAGCGGTGCTGCAGCCCGCGTCGCCGCGCAGCACTCCCAGTGCTATGCCGCCTGGTACAGCCACATTCCGGGCCTGAAGGTCGTTATGCCCTATACGGCGGCGGACGCGAAGGGGCTGCTCAAGGCCGCCATCCGCGATCCGAACCCGGTGATCTTCCTCGAAAACGAGATCCTTTACGGCCAGTCCTTCGAAGTGCCGAAGCTCGACGATTTCGTGCTGCCGATCGGCAAGGCACGCATCCATCGTACCGGCAAGGACGCGACGCTCGTCTCCTTCGGCATCGGCATGACCTATGCGATCAAGGCCGCGGCGGAACTCGAGGCGCAGGGTATCGACGTCGAGATCATCGACCTTCGCACGATCCGGCCGATGGACCTGCCGACCGTCATCGAGTCCGTCAAGAAGACCGGCCGCCTCGTCACCGTCGAGGAAGGATATCCTCAGTCCTCCGTCGGCACCGAGATCGCCACCCGCGTCATGCAGCAGGCCTTCGACTATCTCGATGCGCCGATCCTGACGATCGCCGGCAAGGACGTGCCGATGCCTTACGCGGCCAACCTTGAAAAGCTTGCTCTGCCGAATGTCGCGGAAGTCGTCGATGCGGTGAAAGCCGTCTGCTACAAATAAGGGGGTCGTTCGATGCCAATCAACATCACCATGCCGGCCCTCTCTCCGACCATGGAAGAAGGCAATCTGGCCAAGTGGCTGGTCAAGGAAGGCGACAAGGTCAAGTCCGGCGATGTGATCGCCGAGATCGAGACCGACAAGGCGACGATGGAAGTGGAAGCCGTCGATGAGGGCACGGTCGCCAAGATCGTCGTTCCCGCCGGCACTGAAGGCGTCAAGGTCAATGCGCTGATCGCGGTTCTCGCCGCCGAGGGCGAAGACGTCGCGACTGCCGCCAAGGGCGGCAACGGTGCAGCGGGAGCAGCCCCGGCACCGAAGCCGAAGGAAACGGCCGAAACGGCACCGGCCGCGGCTCCGGCACCCGCCGCAGCGCCGGCACCGCAAGCTGCTGCTCCGGCTTCTCCTGCGCCCGCCGATGGCGAAGGCAAGCGCATCTTTTCGTCGCCGCTGGCACGCCGCCTCGCGAAGGAGGCAGGCATCGACCTTTCGGCGATCGCCGGTTCCGGACCGCATGGCCGCGTCGTCAAGAAGGACGTCGAGACAGCCGTTTCCGGTGGCGCCGCCAAGCCCGCCGCCGCGCCGGCAGCAGCTCCGGCCCCGGCGACGCTCGCTAAGGGCATGTCGGAGGACGCCGTCCTCAAGCTCTTCGAGCCAGGCTCCTACGAACTCGTGCCGCATGACGGCATGCGCAAGACGATCGCCAAGCGCCTCGTCGAATCGAAGCAGACGATCCCGCATTTCTATGTTTCGGTCGATTGCGAGCTCGACGCGCTTATGGCGCTGCGCGCCCAGCTGAATGCCGCAGCACCTGAAAAGGATGGTAAGCCGGTCTACAAGCTTTCCGTGAACGACATGGTGATCAAGGCGCTTGCTCTGGCGCTGCGCGACGTACCGGATGCGAATGTGTCCTGGACCGATCAGAACATGGTCAAGCACAAGCACGCGGACGTCGGCGTTGCCGTCTCCATCCCCGGCGGCCTGATCACGCCCATCGTCCGCCAGGCGGAGTTGAAGAGCCTCTCGGCGATCTCCAACGAGATGAAGGATCTCGGCAAGCGCGCGAAGGAGCGCAAGCTGAAGCCGGAAGAATATCAGGGCGGCACCACGGCCGTCTCCAATATGGGCATGATGGGCGTCAAGGACTTCGCCGCCGTCGTCAATCCGCCGCACGCGACGATCCTCGCGGTCGGCGCCGGCGAGGACCGTGTCGTCGTCAGGAACAAGGAAATGGTCATCGCCAATATGATGACCGTCACGCTTTCGACCGACCATCGCTGCGTCGATGGCGCGCTCGGCGCCGAACTGCTCGCCGCCTTCAAGCGCTACATCGAAAACCCGATGGGTATGCTCGTCTGATGCGATCCGGACCGGCTTCCCAGCCGGTCCTTTCCCCATGAAAAGCGAGTAGGCAGATGAAGACAGTCCTTTGCTACGGTGACAGTCTGACCTGGGGATACGATGCAACCGGTTCCGGCCGGCATGCGCTGGAGGACCGTTGGCCGAGCGTGCTGCAGAAGGCGCTCGGTTCGAACGTGCATGTCATCGCCGAAGGGCTGAACGGGCGGACGACCGCCTATGACGACCATCTCGCCGATTGCGACCGGAACGGCGCGCGTGTCCTCCCGACGGTCCTGCACACCCACGCGCCACTCGATCTCATCGTGTTCATGCTCGGCTCGAACGACATGAAGCCGATCATTCACGGCACCGCTTTCGGTGCGGTGAAGGGCATCGAGCGCCTCGTCAATCTGGTGCGCAGGCACGACTGGCCGACGGAAACGGAGGAGGGGCCCGAGATTCTCATCGTCTCGCCGCCGCCGCTCTGCGAGACGGCCAACAGCGCCTTTGCCGCCATGTTCGCGGGCGGGGTCGAGCAATCCGCAATGCTGGCGCCGCTTTATCGCGATCTCGCCGACGAGCTCGACTGCGGCTTCTTCGACGGCGGATCGGTGGCCAGGACGACGCCGATCGACGGTGTCCACCTCGACGCGGAGAACACCCGGGCGGTCGGCAGAGGGTTGGAGCCTGTCGTGCGGATGATGCTCGGGCTTTGACGATGACGGCTGGCGCGACCCTCAGGCCTGCTAAGCGAAGCGAGGCAGCGGAACTTGCGATCCTGATCGACATCGCCTCACACGGCTTTGCCTCCTGGCTCTGGTACGGCGGCGTTCTGAGCAAATCCGCGGAAACCGCCTTCGAGCATGGCCGCAACGTGCTGCGTCGGGATGCCGGGCCCGGTACGTGGCGCGATGCGGTGGTGGCCGAAATCGGAGACGAGATCGTCGGCGTGTCGGTTTCCTACGGCATCGATGCATCGATCCTCGAGATCGAGCCGAAACATCCCGTGCTTGCGCCCTTGCTTTTCCTGCAGAAGCAGGTGGTCGGTCACTGGTTCATCGATAGCCTCGGCGTTTACCGCCATTACCGCGGTAAAGGCATAGGCCGCGCTCTGCTCGAGAACGAGTTTTCCCGCGCCGGGCAGGCGCCGGTGAGCCTGATCACCGAAAGCCACAATGAAACGGCGCAGGCGCTTTACAGGCTGAACGGCTTCGAGGAGGTGGCGCGCGCCGGGGCCGTGCCGCTTTTCGAAGACAGCAGAAAACACGACTGGGTGCTTTTCACCCGCAACGCCGCTTGACCAAAGGTAGGAAAAACATGGCTGAGAATTACGACGTTATCGTTGTCGGTTCGGGTCCGGGCGGATACGTGACCGCCATTCGTTCGGCGCAGCTGGGCTTGAAGACGGCGATCGTCGAGCGGGAGCATCTGGGCGGGATCTGCCTCAACTGGGGCTGCATTCCGACCAAGGCGCTTTTGCGCTCCGCCGAAATTCTCGACCATGCCAACCATGCCAAGAACTACGGCCTGACCCTCGAAGGCAAGATCACCGCCAACGTCAAGGATGTCGTTGCCCGCTCGCGCGGCGTCTCTGCGCGGCTGAACGGCGGCGTCGCCTTCCTGATGAAGAAGAACAAGGTGGACGTGATCTGGGGCGAGGCGAAGCTCACCAAACCCGGCGAGATCGTCGTCGGCGCGCCGTCCAAGCCAGCCGTCCAGCCGCAGAACCCGGTTCCGAAGGGCGTCAAGGGAGAGGGGACCTATACGGCCAAGCACATCATCGTCGCAACCGGCGCGCGCCCGCGCGCGCTCCCCGGCATCGAGCCGGACGGCAAGCTGATCTGGACCTATTTCGAGGCGATGAAGCCGGAGGAATTCCCGAAGTCGCTGCTCGTCATGGGCTCCGGCGCGATCGGCATCGAATTCGCGAGCTTCTACCGCTCGATGGGCGTCGACGTGACCGTCGTCGAACTGCTGCCGCAGATCATGCCGGTCGAGGATGCGGAAATTTCCGCTTTCGCCCGTAAGCAGCTCGAAAAGCGCGGCCTGAAGATCATCACCGATGCCAAGGTGACGAAGGTCGAGAAGGGCGCGAACGACGTCACGGCGCATGTTGAGACGAAGGACGGCAAGGTCACGCCGATCAAGGCGGACCGTCTGATCTCCGCCGTCGGCGTTCAGGGCAACATCGAGAACCTCGGCCTCGAGGCTCTCGGCGTGAAGACCGACCGCGGCTGCATCGTCACCGATGGCTACGGAAAGACCAATGTCGCGGGCATCTATGCGATCGGCGACGTCGCCGGGCCGCCGATGCTGGCGCACAAGGCCGAGCATGAGGGCGTCATCTGCGTCGAGAAGATTGCCGGGGTTCCCGGCGTGCACGCGCTCGACAAGGGCAAGATCCCGGGCTGCACCTATTGCGACCCGCAGGTCGCCTCCGTGGGCCTCACGGAAGCGAAGGCCAAGGAACTCGGCCGCGACATCCGCGTCGGCCGATACAGCTTCGGCGCAAACGGCAAGGCGATCGCGCTCGGCGAAGACCAGGGCCTGATCAAGACCATCTTCGACAAGAAGACCGGCGAACTGATCGGCGCGCACATGGTAGGGGCCGAAGTGACGGAACTCATCCAGGGCTTCGTCGTCGCCATGAACCTGGAGACGACCGAAGAGGAACTGATGCACACGGTGTTCCCGCACCCGACCCTTTCGGAGATGATGAAGGAAAGCGTGCTCGATGCCTACGGCAGAGTATTGAACGCCTGATGACGCGCGGCCGTCCGGAACTTTCGGCTTTTTCACGCATTGATTGCATGGCATCTACAATGCGGGGAGGTCCTCATGAGCTTGAATGGCGTAGGTATCCTGGCGGCGATCATCATCGGCGGGCTTGCCGGCTGGTTGGCGGAAAAATTCATGAACAGCCAGATGGGGCTGTTCGCGAACATCATCCTCGGCATTATCGGCGCCGTGGTATTGAATTTCATTCTCGCGGCCTTGGGCATGGCTTACACCGGCTGGATCGCCTATCTCATCATCGGATTCATCGGCGCATGCCTGTTGATCGCGGCGGGCCGCGCCGTTCGAGGGTAGGGCCATTCACCATTCGTTTGCCGTCAGGCTGCCATGCAAATGGTGGCCTGACTTTTCATGTCCGGCTGTTTATATAAGGCGACAAGGTGCGGGCGGCCTTGCTGCCGCTTGCCCGTCACTATGAAGGAAGACACATGGTAACGGTTTTCGACGCCGTCTCGGATCGGGCGCAGCGTGTTCGCCACCCGGAAAAGGCCCACCGGCCCGACACCGAGGTCCTGCGCAAGCCGGACTGGATCCGTGTGAAGGCACCGACCTCGAAGGGATACCAGGAGACCCGCTCGATCGTGAAGAGCCACAAGCTCGTGACGGTCTGCGAGGAAGCCGGATGCCCGAACATCGGCGAGTGCTGGGACAAGAAGCACGCGACGTTCATGATCATGGGCGAGATCTGCACGCGTGCCTGTGCCTTCTGCAACGTCGCGACCGGCAAGCCCAATGCCCTCGATCTGGACGAGCCCGCAAATGTCGCCAAGGCGGTGAAGCAGATGGGCCTGAGCCATGTCGTCATCACCTCAGTCGACCGCGACGACCTCGACGACGGCGGCGCCGAGCATTTCGAGAAGGTCATCTTCGCGATCCGGGAAGCCTCGCCGGAAACCACGATCGAAATCCTGACGCCCGATTTCCTCCGCAAGCCCGGCGCGCTGGAGCGTGTCGTGGCCGCCAAGCCGGACGTTTTCAACCACAATCTCGAAACGGTTCCGTCCAACTACCTGACGGTCCGGCCGGGCGCGCGCTATTTCCATTCGATCCGGCTTCTGCAGCGCGTGAAGGAACTCGACCCCACAATGTTCACCAAGTCGGGCATCATGGTCGGCCTCGGCGAGGAGCGCAACGAAGTGCTGCAGCTGATGGACGATCTGCGTACCGCCGATGTCGATTTCCTGACGATCGGCCAATATCTGCAGCCGAGCCGCAAGCATCACAAGGTCGAGAAATTCGTCACTCCGGAAGAATTCAAGTCCTACGAGACGGTCGCCTATACCAAGGGCTTCCTGATGGTTTCTTCAAGCCCGCTGACCCGCTCTTCCCACCATGCCGGCGACGACTTCGCCCGGCTGAAGGCGGCGCGGGAGAGGAAGCTTGCGGCGGCGGAGTAGTCCGCCCCTCATCCGGCCTGCCGGCCATCTTCTCCCCGCAGGCGGCCGCAAGTGGGGCGAAGGAGATTCGTGGCTACACTCCACTGCCACCGACAAGAAGCCGGGCACAAATGCGCCGCCTCCTTGATCTTCCGGCGCTGGGGCCTTAACTCAAATTCATGCCGCATTTCGAAACCAACCACGTCGTCAAGCACTCGGCCGAGCAGATGTTCGCTCTCGTTGCCGATGTCGAGCGTTATCCGGAGTTCCTGCCCCTTTGCGAAGCGCTGAGCGTACGCTCGCGCAAGGAGCGCGACGGCAAGGTGCTGCTGCTTGCCGACATGACGGTCGGCTACAAGGCGATCCGGGAAACATTCACGACCCAGGTGCTTCTCAAACGGGAAGAGCGGATCATCGACGTCAACTATATCGAGGGTCCGTTCAAGTACCTCGACAATGTCTGGCGTTTCGAGCCCGTGGACGAAAGCCAGTCGATCGTACACTTCTGCATCGACTATGAATTCAAGAGCCGCCTTCTGGGCGCGCTCATGGGCTCGATGTTCGATCGCGCCTTCCGCATGTTCTCCGAAGCATTCGAAAAGCGGGCGGATGTGATCTACGGGTCGTAAGCCAGCTCTGCGACCAGATCGAGCGCCGTGTGCACGGTGGCAAGCCGCACCGCACCCCGGCCGATGTCGCCGTAGCGCATTTCCCGGTGAATCATCGTGCCGTCGCGAGCGGCAGCGGCGAGGTGAACGAGGCCGACGGGCTTCTCGGCGGAGCCGCCGCCCGGCCCGGCTATGCCCGTGACGGCCACGGCCATATCGGCGGCTGAGTGCAAAACCGCGGCGCGGGCCATCTCCATTGCCGTCTCACGCGAGACGGCGCCATGTGCGGCAAGCGTTGCGGGGTTCACGCCGAGCATCTCGACCTTCGCTTCGTTGGAATAGGTGACGAAGCCGCGGTCGACGACGGAGGATGAGCCTGCGATTTCCGTCAAGGCGCTGGCGATCAGGCCGCCCGTGCAGGACTCCGCGGTCGCCAGTTTAAGTCCGCGGGAGGTGAAATCCTGGATTATGGCCCGCGCTTTCTCTTCAGTATCGGTCGTCCACATCGGGCTTGCTCCGTGATGCATAGACGACGGTCGCGGTGGCGATCGCCGCAATTCCTTCGTTCCGCCCGACAAAGCCGAGTTTCTCGTTGGTCGTCGCCTTGATCGAACAGCGGTCGAGCGAAATACCGAGTATCGCCGCAAGGTTTTCGCGCATCTGCTGACGATGCGGCCCGACCTTGGGCGCCTCGGCAATCAGCGATATGTCGGCATTGGTAACAGTGCCGCCGCGCTCGCGGACGATCCGCGCAGCGTGCTCGAGAAAGATGCGCGAAGGCGCGCCCTTCCACTGCGGGTCGGATGGCGGGAAGTGGTCGCCGATGTCGCCGGCGCCGCAAGTGGCGAGCAGGGCGTCCGTCAGGGCATGCAGGGCTACGTCCGCGTCGGAATGGCCGGAGAGTTTGCGGTCGTGGGGGATGAAGACACCACAGAGGGTGACGCCGTCGCCGTCCACGAGTTGATGCACGTCATATCCGTTGCCGGTGCGCACATCGGGAATGGCCATGCGGGTCAGTTTCTCGTCTGCCATCGACAGGTCCCTCCGGAGTGTCAACTTGAAATTGTCCACGGCTCCTTCCACCAGAAGGACGGGGATGCCGGCCCATTCGGCGATAGAGGCGTCGTCCGTAAAGTCGGACCTGCCGCTTGCCGCCGCTCGCCGATGAGCGGAGAGGATCGGCTCGAGGCGGAAGCACTGCGGCGTCTGTGCGGCGTAGAGATCGGTTCGCGGAACGGTCTCGGCAACGAGGCCGGCCGCCTTCGTACGCTTCAGCGTGTCGGCGACCGCAATTGCCGGCAGGAGGGCCTGGGCGCCGTCACGAAGCGCCGCACCGCAGCGATCGAGCAGTGTGTGATCGAAAAAGGGGCGCACCGCGTCGTGGATCATCACGTATTCCACGCCGGTAGCGGCGACCGCTTCCAGCCCGGCGAGCACCGAAAGCTGGCGCGTCGCTCCGCCGTGGACCACCGTCAGCTCCAAGGTCCCGGCCATCCGCTTGCGGGCCGCCGCGAACAGCTCTTCGTCATCGGGGTGGATCACGACGACGACAGGTCCCGCTCCGGGCCATGTCGCGAAAATGTCAAGCGTATGGGCGATAACGGGCCGATCACCGATCGTGCGGTATTGCTTCGGTCCCTCGGCCGACTGGCCGGCGCGCTCGCCGCGGCCGGCCGCAACGATCACGACGCCGCAGGAGAACTGTTCTTCGCCTTGCATCTTCTGTATGTGGTCCCGCATTCGCCAATATTCGCCGTGATGTACCGCGAAGGTCCTGCCATGGCCAGCCATGCGAGGAATTTTGTCCCGCGCGTCGAAAAGGCTTGGCAAGCAGAAGAACAATGTCTAAAAATAGTGCAAGATTTTCATGTGCCTGAAAGATATGCATTTGCCCTCGACGGCTTTTTCACCCTCGCTTCTGATCGGGAATGTCGAAATCCGCAATCGCGTAGCGCTCGCGCCGATGTCCGGCGTGACGGATCTGCCCTTTCGCATGCTTGCCTGGCGTTTCGGCGCGGGGTTCGTCGTGACCGAGATGGTGGCGAGCCGCGAACTGGTCGGTAACGCCGCCGAATCCTGGGCGCGGCTGAAGAATTCCGGCATCGATCCGCACATCGTGCAACTCGCCGGGCGTGAAGCGCACTGGATGGCCGAGGCGGCGAGGATCGTCGAGGCCAATGGCGCCGATATCATCGACATCAACATGGGCTGTCCCGCGAAGAAGGTCACCGGCGGCTATTCCGGATCTGCGCTGATGCGCGATCCGGATCATGCGCTTTCGCTGATCGAAGCGACGGTCAAAGCAGCCACGGTCCCGGTAACGCTCAAGATGCGCCTCGGCTGGGATGAGAATTCGATCAATGCGCCGCTGATTGCCCGAAGGGCCGAGGAGGCAGGCGTGAAGGCGATCACCATTCACGGACGAACACGCATGCAATTCTACAACGGCAAAGCCGATTGGGATGCGATCCGGGCCGTCCGCG
Organism: Ensifer sp. D2-11; assembly: GCF_054161295.1. Lineage (NCBI taxonomy): Bacteria > Pseudomonadati > Pseudomonadota > Alphaproteobacteria > Hyphomicrobiales > Rhizobiaceae > Ensifer > Ensifer sp. D2-11. The sequence continues at coordinate 1,725,299 of NZ_CP096433.1, read as the reverse complement.
AGGTGGTCTCCATCCCGCTGATTGCCAATGGCGATGTGGATTCGGTTGCGGATGCGCATGAGATCCTGCGTCGGTCGGGCGCGGACGCCGTCATGGTCGGTCGATCGTGCCAGGGACGGCCGTGGCATGCTGGCGTTCTCGCCGGCGCTGCTGCTCACCCGGATGCGTCGGGCGTCGCCCGCATATTCGCGGAGCATTACGAGATGATGCTCGAATTCTACGGCGTGGAGGTCGGGCTGCGGACCGCCCGCAAACATGCGGGCTGGTATCTCGATCGTTTCGCGCCCGAGCTTCCCGCTTCGGAGAAAGCCGCGATTCTGACATCGACCGAGACGGGTTTCGTACGCGACAGCGTGGTAGCCGCCATTGTTCGCTCCGGCGGGGCGGCGGCGAGGGAGGAGATTGCGGCATGACCGAGAAGGCAACGGCACCGGTGGAAGGTGCCAACGATCTTTCCATGGCCGTGCTGAACGCGATCCAGAATCCGGTCATCCTGGTGGACGAGAACGGCTTCGTCGCCTTTGCGAACTGGGAGGCCGAATCCTTCTTCGGGGCCAGCGCCAACCATCTTGCGCGCCACGATATCAGCGCTTTCATTCCGTTCGGCAGCCCGCTCCTCACGCTGATCGAGCAGGTTCGCGAGCGTCGGGCGGCGGTCAACGAGTACCGGGTGGACCTCAGCTCTCCGCGCCTTGGAGCCGACAAGCTCGTCGACCTCTATGTGGCCCCGGTACTGTCGCAACCCGGATCGGTGGTGATCGTCTTTCAGGAACGGTCGATGGCGGACAAGATCGACCGCCAGCTCACCCACCGTGCCGCAGCGCGGTCCGTCACCGGCCTTGCTTCCATGCTCGCCCACGAGATCAAGAATCCGCTTTCGGGCATTCGCGGCGCCGCGCAGCTCCTGGAAACCTCCGTCAATGACGAGGATCGCGCCCTGACGAGACTGATCTGCGACGAAACGGACCGCATCGTCTCGCTCGTAGACCGGATGGAGGTCTTCTCCGACGAGCGCCCGGTCGACCGCCTGCCGCTCAACATCCATGCGGTGCTCGACCACGTCAAGGCGATCGCCAAGGCCGGCTTTGCCCGGAGAATCAAGATATCGGAACATTACGATCCGTCGCTTCCCCCGGTTTTCGCGAACCGCGACCAGTTGGTTCAGGTCTTCCTGAATCTGATCAAGAACGCGGCCGAGGCGATCGGCGACAGGGCGGACGGCGAGATTTTGCTGACGACGGCCTATCGGCCGGGCATTCGCCTTTCGGTCGCCGGAACGCGCGAAAAGATCTCGCTGCCTCTGGAATTCTGCGTGCATGACAACGGTCCGGGCGTCCCTCCCGATCTGCTGCCGCATCTTTTCGACCCGTTCATCACCACCAAGACGAACGGGTCCGGTCTCGGCCTGGCGCTTGTGGCCAAGATCATCGGCGGCCACGGCGGCATCGTCGAATGCGACAGCCAGCATAGCCGCACGACTTTCCGCGTTCTCATGCCGGCATCCAAGGGGCTGGCGGCCGATGACGAAACTCCGATGACAAAAGGAACCAATGGATGACGGGCGCAACGATCCTCGTCGCGGATGACGACGCAGCCATTCGCACCGTGCTGAACCAGGCGCTCAGCCGTGCCGGATACGATGTGCGCATCACCTCCAATGCCGCAACCCTCTGGCGCTGGATAGCAGCCGGCGACGGCGACCTGGTCGTGACCGATGTCGTGATGCCGGATGAAAACGCCTTCGATCTCCTGCCGCGGATCAAGAAGGCACGGCCGGATCTGCCGGTTCTCGTGATGAGCGCTCAAAATACCTTTATGACGGCCATCAAGGCTTCGGAGAAGGGCGCTTACGACTATCTGCCGAAGCCTTTCGATCTGACGGAGCTGATCGGCATCATCGGCCGGGCGCTCGCCGAACCGAAGCGGCGGCCCTCCAAGCTCGAGGACGATTCGCAGGACGGGATGCCGCTGGTCGGCCGTTCCGCCGCCATGCAGGAAATCTACCGCGTGCTTGCGCGGCTGATGCAGACCGACCTCACGCTGATGATCACCGGCGAGTCCGGCACCGGCAAGGAACTCGTTGCCCGTGCATTGCACGACTATGGCAAGCGGAGAAATGGCCCCTTCGTCGCCATCAACATGGCGGCGATCCCGCGCGACCTCATCGAGTCGGAACTGTTCGGTCATGAGAAGGGGGCTTTCACCGGCGCCCAGACGCGCTCCACCGGGCGCTTCGAGCAGGCCGAAGGGGGGACGCTCTTCCTCGACGAAATCGGCGACATGCCGATGGATGCGCAGACGCGTCTCCTGCGCGTGCTGCAGCAGGGCGAGTATACGACCGTCGGCGGACGCACGCCGATCCGCTCGGATGTCCGCATCGTCGCTGCCACCAACAAGGACCTGAAACAATCGATCAATCAGGGCCTTTTCCGCGAAGACCTCTACTATCGCCTGAATGTCGTGCCCCTGCGTCTGCCGCCCCTGAGAGACCGCGCCGAAGACATCCCGGACCTTGTCCGCCATTTCGTCCAGCAGGCCGAAAAGGAAGGGCTCGACGTCAAGCGCTTCGATCAGGAGGCGCTCGAATTGATGAAGGCGCATCCCTGGCCGGGCAATGTGCGCGAGCTCGAGAACCTCGTTCGCCGTCTGACGGCACTTTATCCACAGGATGTCATTACCCGCGAAATCATCGAGAACGAACTGCGTTCGGAGATCCCGGACAGCCCGATCGAGAAGGCCGCGGCGCGCTCGGGCTCGCTGTCGATATCGCAGGCGGTCGAGGAAAACATGCGGCAGTATTTCGCGAGCTTTGGCGATGCCTTACCGCCCTCCGGCCTTTACGACCGCGTCCTTGCGGAAATGGAATATCCTCTGATTCTCGCGGCTCTGACGGCGACCCGCGGCAACCAGATCAAGGCGGCCGACCTCCTGGGTCTAAACCGCAATACGCTGCGCAAGAAGATCCGCGAACTCGGGGTCTCGGTGTACCGCAGCTCGCGTAGCGCTTGACTGAGATGCAACACCGTTGCATTTTCGCCACAATGCGTTGCTTGAACCGCGCATAAGCGTCGATTCGCCGGCGCTCGGTCGCAGCCGGTCGATCAGACCGGTGCGGGCGGGGAGTTTTGCCTATCCGAAAGGCGACGCGGCGCTTTAAGGTTCAATGTCTCGGTCCGAAACGCAGGCGTATGCCGGTGTCGTCGGTACGCCGGTTGGGGGTAGCACTTTTCATGGTGGATGGAATGGCCTTGCCATTGGGCACGGAGGACGGAGTCACTGCTGCCCAGGATCGGCGAGCCTCCTTTGCCTTGCCGGGGCTTATGCTCGCCACCGGTGCCCTGATCTGCGCCACCTTGTCGCTGCTCGTTCTTCTCGGTCTGACCCCGATCCGGCCCGAGAGAAACATCGTGATCGCCTGCGCCGGCATCAACGGCCTCTTCGTCGTGGGCCTGATCTACCTCATCGCTCGCGAGATATTCAGACTGCTCAGGGCGCGCAGCAAGGGAAGAGCCGCAGCGCGCCTGCATGTGCGCATCGTCGCGCTCTTCTCGATCGTCGCGATCACTCCGGCGATTCTCGTCGCGATCTTCGCCAGCATCACCCTCGATGTCGGCCTCGATCGCTGGTTCTCGCTGCGTACGCAGGCGATCGTCCGTTCCTCCCTGAATGTCGCGCAGGCCTACGTCCTCGAGAATGCCAGCTACCTTCAGGGTCAGACGGTGTCGATGGCCAACGACCTGGAGCGCAATCGCCAGCTCTATAGCCTCGACCGTACCGGCTTCGTCGAGCTGATGACACGGCAGGCGAGGGGGCGCGGCATGCTCGGCGCATTCCTCGTGCGCGCTGACGGCAGCGCCATACTCCAGGCCAATATTTCGACCGATCGTCCGCTGCCGGCGATCCCGCAGGACGCACTGAAGAGCACCATTGCCGGTCAGCCGACGCTTATTCCTCCGGGCGTGACCAATCTGGTGGGAGCCGTCATTCCGCTCGAAAACATTCCGGGCACCTATCTTTACACCGTCCGAAACGTCGATCCGGAAGTCATGCGATCGATGCGGCTGATGGAAGAGAACACTGCGGAATACAAGACGCTCGAGGCTGGGCGGACCTCCCTGCAGATCGCCTTCGGCGTCCTTTACATCGGTTTTGCCCTGATCGTGCTGCTGGCGGCGATCTGGACGGCCATTGCGGTCGCCGACCGCATCGTCCGGCCGATCCGGCAGCTGATCGGCGCCGCCGACAGCGTCGCTTCCGGCAATCTCGACGTCGTCGTTCCCGTGCGCGCCGTCGACGGCGACGTCGGCAACCTGTCGCGCACGTTCAACAAGATGGTGAGCGAAATTCGGACCCAGCAGGATCAGATCCTGGTGGCGAAGGACGAGGTCGACCAACGCCGCCGCTTCATCGAGGCAGTGCTCTCCGGCGTGACGGCGGCAGTCATCGGTGTCGGCAGGGATCGCCGCATCACCATCTTCAATCCGTCTTCGGAAGGGATGCTCAAGAAGGCGGCGCCGGAGCTCATCGGAGCGAATCTCAGCGACGTGGCCCCGGAAATCGAAGCGGTTCTGGTCGAGGCCGAGAGCCGCTACCGCAACGATTACCGCAAGCAGATCAATATCATGCGCGGCGGCACCGAGCGCACGATGAATGTTCAGGTGACGCGGGAGGAGGGCGACGAATCGCATGGCTCCTATGTCATCACCGTCGACGACATCACGGATCTGGTAATCGCGCAGCGCTCCACCGCATGGGCGGACGTCGCTCGCCGCATCGCACACGAGATCAAGAACCCGCTGACGCCGATCCAGCTCTCGGCCGAGAGGCTGAAACGCCGCTATGGCAAGCAGATCGATCAGGAGGACCGTGCGGTCTTCGACCAGTGCACCGAAACGATCGTGCGCCAGGTCGAGGACATCGGCCGGATGGTCGACGAATTCTCCGCCTTTGCGCGGATGCCGAAGCCGACGAAGGAGAAGTCGGACCTGCGGGCGATCCTGAAGGACGCCGTATTCCTGCGCGAGATGGGCAACAGCCACATCAACTTCGTCCGCGATTTCGGCGACGAACCGCTCGAGGGGCAGTTCGACGGCCGCATGCTGGGTCAGGCATTCGGCAATCTCGTCAAGAACGCGGTGGAGGCGATCGAAGCCGTGCCCGCGGGAACGTCACGAGGCGCGCCCACAGTCGTCATCCGATCCCGTCGCGATGATACCACCGGCCGTTTCGTGGTCGACGTCATCGACAACGGCAAGGGGCTTCCGACCGAGAACCGGCACCGAATTCTGGAGCCGTACATGACGATGCGGGATAAGGGCACCGGTCTCGGCCTCGCTATCGTCAAGAAGATCATAGAGGACCACGGCGGGCAACTGGAACTGCACGACGCACCGCCGGACTTCGACGGTGGCGCCGGGGCGATGATCCGGGTGGTTCTGCCGCCCGCCGGCGAGACCGGGGGCGAAGATAATTTGAAGGATAAGGGTAATACCAATGGCGGCTGATATTCTGGTTGTGGATGACGAGGAGGATATTCGCGAGATCGTCTCGGGAATCCTTTCGGACGAGGGCCATGAAACGCGGACCGCTTTCGACAGCGAGAGCGCTCTCGCGGCGATCAACGACCGTGTGCCGCGCCTGATCTTCCTGGACATCTGGATGCAGGGAAGCAAGCTCGACGGCCTGGCACTGCTCGACGAGATCAAGAACCGGCACCCCGACTTGCCGGTGGTGATGATCTCAGGTCACGGCAACATCGAAACCGCCGTTTCCGCGATCAAGCGCGGAGCCTATGATTTCATCGAGAAGCCGTTCAAGGCCGACCGGCTGATCCTGATCGCCGAGCGGGCGCTCGAGAATTCCAAGCTCAAGCGCGAAAACTCAGAGCTGAGACGGAAGTCGGGCGATCCGGTGGAACTGATCGGAACCTCCGTTGCCGTGTCGCAGCTGCGCCAGATGATCGAGAAAGTGGCGCCCACCAACAGCCGTATCATGATCCAGGGACCGTCCGGCTCCGGCAAGGAACTCGTCGCGCGGATGATCCATCGCAAGTCCGCGCGTGCCAACGGTCCCTTCGTGGCTCTCAATGCGGCTGCGATCACGCCCGACAGAATGGAGATCGCGCTTTTCGGTACCGAAGGAACGACGGGGCAGCCGCGTCGAACGGGTGCACTCGAGGAGGCCCACGGCGGCATCCTCTACCTGGACGAGGTCGGCGAAATGCCGCGCGAAACGCAGAACAAGATCCTGCGCGTCCTCGTCGACCAGCAGTTCGAGCGGGTCGGCGGCTCCAAGCGCGTCAAGGTCGATGTCCGCATCATCTCCTCGACCGCCTACAATCTCGAGAACATGATCACCGAGGGCCTGTTCCGCGAGGACCTGTATCACCGGCTCGCCGTCATTCCGGTGCGCGTTCCCGCTCTTGCGGAGCGGCGCGAGGACATTCCTTTCCTGGTCGACATGTTCATGCGACAGGTAAGCGAACAGGCCGGCATCCGTCCGCGCAAGATCGGCGAGGATGCGCTGGCCGTGCTGCAGGCGCATGATTGGCCCGGCAATATCCGCCAGCTGCGCAACAACATCGAGCGCCTGATGATCCTTGCGCGCAGCGACGGTCCCGATACGCCGATCACCGCCGACATGCTGCCGAACGAGGTTGGGGACACCCTGCCGAAGATCTCGGCGCAGGGCGATCAGCACATCATGACCCTGCCGCTGCGGGAGGCTCGCGAGATGTTCGAACGCGATTATCTGATCGCCCAGATCAATCGCTTCGGCGGCAATATCTCGCGCACCGCCGAATTCGTCGGAATGGAGCGCTCCGCCCTTCATCGCAAGCTGAAATCGTTGGGCGTGTGATCAGAAACCCATAACGAGCCATCGGCAGATCCGTCCCATACGTAAGGAATAGCAATGAAGGTGATCATATGCGGGGCAGGGCAGGTCGGTTACGGCATCGCCGAGCGGCTGTCGCGCGAGAATAACGACGTTTCGGTGATCGACACGTCGGCCGCGCTGATTGCCTACATAACCGAGACGCTGGACGTGCGTGGTTACGTCGGCCACGGGGCACATCCGGATGTACTGGCGAAGGCGGGCGCCGACCAGGCCGACATGCTCATCGCGGTAACGCTGTACGATGAGGTCAACATCGTCGCCTGCGAAGTAGCCCATGCGATTTACAACGTACCGACCAAGGTCGCCCGCATCCGCGCGCAGAGCTATCTTGCGCCCGAATATTCCGACCTCTTTTCGCGCGAGAACGTCCCGATCGACGTGACGATCTCTCCGGAAATCGAGGTAGGGCGGCTCGTACTTCGCCGCATATCCTTTCCCGGCGCCACCGACGTGGTGCGCTTCGCGGACGATCGGATCGCGATGGTTGCGATCGAATGTATGGAAGACTGCCCCGTCGTCGACACGCCGCTGCAGCAATTGAGCGAGCTCTTTCCCGATCTGCACGCGACCGTGACCGGTATCTTCCGGGACGGTAAGCTGATCGTTCCGCATTCCTCCGACCAGTTGAAGACCGGCGATCTCGCCTATGTGGTCTGCGACCGCGACCATGCCCGCCGCACGCTGGCGCTCTTCGGCCATGAAGAACAGGAGGCGCGGCGGATCATCATCCTCGGCGCCGGCAATATCGGCTATTTCGTCGCGCGAACGATCGAGGAACAGCAGCCGCGCATGCGGGTGAAACTCGTCGAAAACGACCGGGATCGCGCCGTGCTCGTCGCCGACAAGCTCAACAGCACGGTGGTCCTCCACGGCTCGGCCATGGATCAGCGGATCCTGGCGCAAGCGGATGTCCAGGAGGCGGATCTCGTCGTCGCGCTGACGAATAACGACCAGATCAACATCCTCGGGAGCATGCTTGCCAGGAGGCTTGGAGCGAAGTCGACCCTCGTGCTGATCAACGAACCGGCCTATCAGGACTTCGCCGGCGCCGCCGGCGTCGACGCCTATATCAATCCGCGCGCCGTCACCATCTCGCGTGTGCTGCAGCACGTGCGAAAGGGCCGCATCCGGTCGGTCTACGCGGTGCAGAACGGCATGGCGGAGGTGATCGAGGCAGAGGCGCTCGAAACCTCTCCGCTGGTCGGCAAGGCGCTGCGCGAGCTCGAATTGCCGGAGGGTATCCGCATCGGCGCGCTCTATCGCGACAAAGCCTATGTGCGCCCAGACGGCAACACGCGGATCAAGGCGAAGGACCGCGTGGTCCTCCTCGCGGCCGCCGAGACCGTCCGCGATGTCGAACAGCTCTTCCGCGTGAGCATTCAATATTTCTGAGGGCCTCAGCCATGCCGAGAATCGCCTATGTCAACGGTACTTACGTCCAGCACGCCGAAGCCGCCATTCACGTCGAGGACCGGGGTTACCAGTTTGCCGACGGCGTCTACGAGGTCTGCGAGGTGCGGCACGGCTTCATCATCGACCTGACCCGTCACCTCGATCGCCTCGGGCGGTCCCTGGGCGAGCTCAGGATAGGCTGGCCGATGAGCCGTGCGGCGCTCGTCCATGTCATCCGGGAGGTGCTGCGCCGAAACAGGGTCCGCAACGGGCTCTTCTATCTGCAGGTGACCCGCGGCGTCGCGCGGCGGGATCATGTTTTCCCTGATGCGGACACGCCGCCGTCGATCGTCGTCACCGCCAAGCGCACGGATCCCGGGGCGATCGCCCGGAAGAATGCCGAGGGCATATCGGCGATAACGGTGCCGGAGAACCGGTGGGATCGCGTCGATATCAAGAGCGTCGGCCTTCTCCCGAATGTGCTTGCCCGTCAGCAGGCGAAGGAAGCGGGCGCGCAGGAGGCGATCTTCGTCGACGTGGACGGCATGGTCAAAGAGGGGGCGGCGACGAATGTATGGATCGTGGACCGCGAAGGGACGTTACGCACCCGCCCGGCGGAAAGTGGCATTCTGCGCGGCGTGACCCGCACCACCCTGATGGACGTGGCCAAGCCGCTGGGCCTTGCGATCGAGGAGACGGCCTTCTCCGTGGAAGAAATGCTCGCAGCGCGGGAGGTCTTCATCACCGCTGCTACCAGCATCTGCTTTCCCGTCGTTTCCGTCGACGGAAAGACGATCGGCAACGGTCATCCAGGAAGCATAGCACAGAATATTCGCGAGGCCTTTTTCGACATTGCGGAAAAGACGGTGATTTGATACCAAACCCTGCGGAGGTGCCGGGATCGTACGTGACACCTTAAAAATTAACAAAATGCACCGGCGCCAGAACGCCGGCAAATAAGAAAGTAGCGGCGCGATGGCGGAACGTTCTCAAAACTTGCAGGATCTCTTTCTCAACACGGTCCGCAAGCAAAAGATTTCTTTGACCATATTCCTCATCAACGGCGTCAAGCTGACGGGTGTCGTAACATCGTTTGACAATTTCTGTGTGCTGCTGCGCCGCGACGGTCATTCTCAGCTCGTCTACAAGCACGCCATCTCGACGATCATGCCGGGCCAGCCGTTGCAGATGTTCGAGAATGAGGAAGCTGCCTCCTGACGGGATGTGAGGAACATTACCAAGCGTGATTCAAAATCGTCGTCGATCATTCCGGAGCTCGAGAGGCTCCGCGATGATTCGCGTGCCGTCGTCGTCGTTCCGATCCTGAAAAAGACCGGGAAGGCTTCTGCCGACATCGTTGCGCAGCCCGCCACGCGTTCGGACGAAAGCCGGCTGGAGGAGGCGACGGGCCTGGCTCTCGCCATCGACCTGGACGTCGTTCACGGCATGATCGTTCCCGTCGCCCAGCCAAAACCGGGCACGCTGCTCGGCACCGGCAAGATCGAGGAGATCGGTCACGTCCTGAGCGAGAAGGATGCGGGGCTCGTGATCGTCGATCACCCGCTGACGCCTGTCCAGCAGCGCAATCTCGAGAAGGAATGGAACGCCAAGGTCATCGACCGCACCGGCCTCATTCTGGAAATCTTCGGCCGGCGTGCCTCCACCAGGGAGGGCACGCTGCAGGTCGATCTCGCACATCTCAATTATCAGAAGGGCCGCCTGGTTCGCAGCTGGACGCACCTCGAACGGCAGCGTGGCGGCGCGGGTTTCATGGGCGGGCCCGGCGAAACGCAGATCGAGGCCGACCGCCGGCTGCTGCAGGACAGGATCGTCAAGCTGGAGCGCGAGTTGGAGCAGGTGCGGCGCACGCGCCAGCTTCACCGGTCGAAGCGCAAGAAGGTGCCGCATCCGATCGTCGCGCTCGTAGGCTATACGAACGCGGGCAAATCGACGCTCTTCAACCGGATGACCGGGGCCGGCGTGCTCGCCGAAGACATGCTCTTCGCGACGCTGGATCCGACGCTGAGGCGGTTGAAACTGCCGCATGGGCGTATGGTCATCCTCTCCGACACCGTCGGCTTCATTTCCGATCTGCCGACGCATCTGGTCGCCGCCTTCCGGGCGACGCTGGAAGAGGTACTCGAGGCCGACCTGGTCCTGCATGTGCGCGACCTGTCCGATCCGGACAATCAGGCCCAGGCAAGCGACGTGCTGCGCATCCTGGCCGATCTCGGCATCGACGAGAAGGAGGGTGCCGAGCGCATTGTCGAGGTCTGGAACAAGATCGACAAGGTCGAGCCGGAAGTGCGCGAAGCGCTGGTGAAGAAGGCCGCGAGCGCCGACAACACGGTCGCCGTTTCGGCCATGACAGGCGAAGGTGTCGACGATCTTCTCACTGAAATAGGCCGGCGTCTTTCGGGCGTCATGACCGAGTGCACCGTCGTTCTGGGTCTCGATCAGCTGCAGTTGCTGCCTTGGGTCTACCAGCATGCGATCGTCGATGGCCGCGAAGACCTCGAGGATGGACGCGTGAGCCTTGACCTGCGTCTGACGGAGGGAGAGGCCACGGAGCTCGAGAGGCGGCTGGGCAACGGCCCGAAGGCCGTCGAAGAGGATTGGTAGCAGCCAGGAGTGTTGCGCCATTTCCTGACTTTCCGCACAGGTTATAAGAGTGGACCGCACCCTCTCCCCCTCATCCCTGTGCTCGTCACAGGGATGAGAGCAGCGCCGCGTCTGCGGCGCGGCTGAGTCTTTTCAGCCCAAGGACTTGGTCTGGCTGGATTCCTGTGACAGGTACAGGAATGAGGGAGGCGGGGATGCACGGGCGCTCCCGCAACCTCGTTTGGGGACTGCGCGCCATCTCCTTCCGCACGGCCCATGAGAAGTATTCCGAGGGACCGGGACCCTCTCTCCCCTCATCCCTGTGCTCGTCACAGGCATCCAGCAGCGCCGCGTCTGCGGCGCGGAAGAGTCTTTCCAGCCCAATGACTTGGTCTGGCTGGATTCCTGTGACAGGCACAGGAATGAGGGAGGCGGGATGCACGGGCGCTGCCGCAAACCTCGTTTGGGGACTGCGCGCCATCTCTTTGATATCCGCGCACCTATGAGAACTATTCCGAGGGATCGGGACCCGCTCCACCCTCATCCTTGTGCTCGTCACAGGGATCCAGCAGCGCCGCGTCTGCGGCGCGGGTGAGTCTTTTCAGCCCATTGACTTGGTCTGGCTGGATTCCTGTGACGAGCACAGGAATGAGGGAGGCGGGGAAGCACGGGCGCTCCCGCAACCTCGTTTGGGGACTGCGCGCCATATCTTTGATATCCGCGCACCTATAAGAACTATTCCGAGGGACCGCACCCGCTCCACCCTCATCCCTGTGCTCGTCACAGGGATCCAGCAGCGCCGCGTCTGCGGCGCGGGAAAGTCCTTTCCAGCCCAATGACTTGGCCTGGTGGGATTCCTGTGACAGGCACAGGAATGAGGGATTGTGGTATGTAAGGCCGATGCAGCTTTCGCTTGCGAATACGCGAGGGAATGTTCAACCTGTTACGCAATGAAAGGTTACGTCTACATTCTCGCATCGAAGCGAAACGGAACACTGTATACGGGCGTGACCCGTGACCTGCCGCGCCGCCTCCTCGAGCACCAGAATGATCTGACGCCTGGATTCACATCCAGATACGGCGTGAAGACATTGGTGTGGTTCGAGGAGTTCGACCTGCTGACTTCCGCCATCATGCGCAGGGCTGTCCGGGGAAAGTTCCGGGTGAATCGAAATGTCGCAGGCGCATGCCCCGTCAGACGGCGTTTTTCCGTCTATTTTCTGGTTGTCGAGACTCAGAAAAGGAGACGGAGCATGCGGTTCACCCCTAGCATTTTCGCCCAGCTGCTGAAAGCGATTGATCGCCGCAGCTTTCAGGCGATTGTGGATCGTCATGCCGGGGATGCCTACGACAAGTGCTTTACCAGCTGGGATCATCTGGTGGCACTGATCTATGCCCAGTTGAGCGCCACGACCAGCCTGCGCGGGTTGGAGGCGAGCTTCAACGCCAACAGTCAGCATCATTACCATCTCGGCAGTGGCCGGCTGATGCGCTCGACGCTGTCGGACGCCAACCGCCGCCGCCCGGTCGCCGTCTTCGCCGAGACCTTCGCGCTTCTGGCCGGTCAGCTCGACCGGCAGACGCGCCGGGAGGGCACCAAGATGCTGCGGCTGATCGATTCGACCCCGATCCCGCTGGGTAAGCTGTACGATTGGGCCAAGTCGAACGGCCGCATCCGCGGCATGAAGCTGCATGTCGTCTATGATCCCAAGGCCGATTGTCCAGGCATCCTCGACATCACCGACGCCAACGTCAACGACGCCCAGATCGGCCGCACGATCACCATCGAAAAGGGCGCAACCTATGCCTTCGACAAGGGCTACTGCCATTACGGCTGGTGGACGGCGATCGCCGAAGCCGGCGCCAGTTTCGTCACCCGGCCGAAGACCAACATGGGACTGGCTTTGGTCGCTGAACGCCCCGTTGAGCAACCTCAAGGCGATGGCTTCCTGGTCCTCGAAGACAGCCAGGTCAGCCTCGCCAGCAAGGGCGATTCCAAGCTGCCGATCGGCTTGCGCCGGGTAATCGTCAAGCGCCAGGACGGCGATACGATCACGCTTCTGACCAACGACCTCGAGCGCTCCGCCGTCGAGATCGGCCAGCTCTATAAGGATCGCTGGCAGATCGAGCTTCTGTTCCGCTGGATCAAACAGCACCTCAAGATCCGCAAGTTCCTCGGCAACAACGACAACGCCATCCGCCTGCAGATCTTCGCGGCGATGATCGCCTATGCACTGTTGCGCATCGCCGCCCGCCTCGCCCGCGTCCCTCTACCGATCCTGCGCTTCACCGACCTCGTCACCCAGTGCCTGTTCCAGCGCAAAAGCATCGCCGAAATCCACAAGCCGCCGCAGGTCAATCCAAGCCGACCAAAACCCCGGACCATCCCAAACCAAATGGTCTTCCACTATGCATGAATTTTCCCCGGACAGCCCTGCATCATGCGGGAGAAGACGATGAAGAAATGGCCGAGGAAGTGGAAGCTCAATTTGATAGAGGAACTGAACCCCGAATGGGAAGACATCTCTCACTATCTTCACGGCTTACGAAACGCGCCGAGGGACCTCACCCGCTCCACTCTCATCCCTGTTATCGTCACAGGGATGAGAGCAGCGCCGCGTCTGCGGCGCGGGTGAGTCTTTTCAGCCCAAGGATTTCGCCCGGCTGGATTCCTTGACGGGCAGGGATGAGGAATAGCATAGACACAGCGGGTAACGCACGAGCCTACGTCAGCTGCCTTTCGATAGCCTTCGCCGCCTGCCAGAGTTCTTCCATGCGCTCCAGCGACGCCGCATCGAGCGTTTCGCCTCCGGCTTCCAGTTCCTTCTCTATGTGGCCGAAACGGCGCCGGAACTTGGTATTGGTGCCGCGCAGCGCCATTTCCGGATCGGTGCCGACATGGCGGCCGATATTGACGAGCGCGAAGATCAGGTCGCCGAGCTCGTCCGCGACCTTCCCGAGGTCACCGTCTTTAAGTGCCTGCCGCAGCTCGCCGATTTCCTCCTCGACCTTGTCGAGGATCGGCTCCGGCTCGGACCAGTCGAAGCCGACCTTTGCCGCCCGTTCCTGCAGCTTCAGCGCCTCGACCAGCGCCGGAAAACTGCGCTGGATCGAGCCGAGATGGCCAGCATGCTCCTCTTGCGACACGCCGCGCTGCAGGCGCCGTTGCCGCCGGTCGGCCTTCTCGGCCTGCTTGATCTCTTCCCATTGCAGCTTCACCGCCTCGGCGGTGTCGGCGTCGGAGCGGGCGAAGACATGCGGATGGCGGCGGATCATCTTGCGCGTGATGGCTTCGACGACGTCACCGAAGGAAAACGCGCCGGCCTCCTCGGCCATGCGTGCGTGAAAGACCACCTGCAGCAAAAGGTCGCCGAGTTCGTCGCACAGGTCGTCCATATCATGACGCTCGATCGCGTCGGCGACCTCATAGGCCTCTTCGATCGTATAAGGCCGGATCGTCTCGAAGGTCTGCACGATATCCCAGGGGCAGCCCGTCTCCGGATCGCGGAGCGCGGCCATGATGTCGAGCAGGCGTTGAATGTCGCGGGAAGCTTCCATGGCTCAATTCAGCGGTATGGCGTTGGTGTCTTTGCTCGCCTGATAGGTATCGGACAGACGATCGTAGCGTGCCCGGATGCGGGCGTCCTGGCCGCTGAGCCGCTGCCGCGTTTCCGGATCGGCCTCCTGCATCAGTGCCGCGATGGATGCCGATTGCCAGAACGCATTCTGCCGGGCGTAGCCGCCCGGTTCGAGGCGAAAAACCTCCTTCAGGATTTTCAGGTCATGCGGGATAGCGAAGCTGTCGCGCGAATCCTCGTGGCTGAAGAAATAGTAGAAGTTATCGAAACCTGCCCAGGTGATCGCCGAGAGACACATGGAGCAGGGCTCATGCGTCGAGAGGAAGATCAGCTCGCGCGTGTCCGGCGTCTCGGCCATCTCGTAGAAGCGCTTGAGCGTGTGCACCTCGCCATGCCACAGCGGGTTCTCGGTCTCGTTATTGGTTTCGGCCAGCACCAGCGACAGGTCGGACTTGCGCAGGATAGCGGCGCCGAACACCTTGTTGCCGTCGGCTACGCCCTTCTCGGTGAGCGGCAGTATGTCCTCTTCGATGACGGTCAGCAGGCGCTCTGCCAGTTCGGTCTTTTTCATGTCTCGGTCTCCTGCTTTGAGCCGGCATTTAACGGAGGTCGGCCGATCGGCGCAATGGCCGAGCCAACGGGCGGATCAGGGTCCCGGAGATATTTGCTCAAAAAGATTGGCTGTCGAGCAAAACAATACGTGACCGGAAAAGCATTGAAATTTCTGTTCCTTCAAATGTTGCGGCCTATAGGGGATATTCGCCGCAGCCTGCAAAAGGAGCCGTCCCCTCGTTATGTCGCAGAAATTGTCCGTCTTTCCGGCATTCTTTCGCGTCGCGCAGAAAAGCGTGGCGGTGTTCGGCAATGGGGACGAGGCCTTCGCCAAGGTGCGGTTGCTGCTGAACACCGAGGCGCGCATCGTCGCCTATGCGGATCGCCCGGAACCGGCATTCGAGGCTTTTCTGGATGCCAACAATATCGAGACCGTGCGCGAACCCTTTGGGGCTCATCAGGTCGAAGGCTCCGTCCTCGTCTTTGCCGCAACCGGCGATGCGGCGCTTGACCGCGTTGTCGTGACTGCGGCGCGCGAGCGGAAAATCCCCGCAAATGCCGTGGATCAGCCGGACTATTGCGATTTCCTCACGCCGGCACTCGTCAACCGGGCGCCCGTCGCAGTTGCGATCGGCACCGAAGGGGCAGGGCCGGTTCTGGCGCAGATGATCCGCGCGCAGATCGATCAATTGTTGTCGCCGTCCTTGGGTATCGTTGCCTCTTTGGCTGCGAGCTATCGCGACGCCGTCGACCGCCTCGTGCCGCGCGGCGTCGCGCGGCGTGTCTTCTGGCGCCGCTTCTTCTCGGGCCCTGTGGCGGATCAAGTAGCGCTCGGCGATCTTGCATCCGCGCGCCGCGAGGCCTCGAAGCTTCTGGATGTCGCGGGGGGCGTGGCCGGCCATGTGTGGCTGGTCGGCGCCGGACCGGGCGCCGAAGACCTGCTGACGCTCCGGGCGCAGCGCGTGATGATGGAAGCGGACGCCATCGTTTATGATGCGCTGGTGCCGCAAGCGATCGTCGACATGGGCCGCCGCGACGCCGAGCGGCTTTCGGTCGGCAAGCGCAAGGGCTGCCATACCAAGTCGCAGGACGAGATCAATCAGTTGCTGGTGAAGCTTGCCGGCGAAGGCAAGCGCGTCGTGCGGCTGAAGTCCGGCGACCCTCTGGTCTACGGCCGGGCAGGCGAGGAAATGGCGGCACTGCGTGAAGCCGGCATCAGCTACGAGGTGGTGCCGGGGATCACATCCGCCTTTGCCGCGGCCGCCGATTTCGAACTGCCGCTGACGCTGCGCGGCGTGGCATCGTCGCTGGTTTTCACGACGGGGCACGATCTGACAGGCAGCGTTCTTCCCGATTGGGCGCGACTGGCGGTTTCCGGCGCGACGATTGCCGTCTATATGGGCCGCACCGTTGCGGCCTCCGTCGCCTCGCGGCTCATGCAGGCCGGTCTGCCGCAGGACACGACCGTCGCGGTGATCGAGAATGCGAGCCGTGCCGAGCGCCGTCTCCTGCACGGAACGCTCCGCGATCTGCCGGACCTCGAGGCCCGCACGGAACTGGACGGGCCGGTCATGGTGATCATCGGCGAAGCGGTTGCGGGCGCGAATTTCGAGCGGTCCGAGCCGCTGGCGGCCGGCCGCACCAAGTATAGCGGTGCCGGCAAAGTTTCAGCGAAACGCACCGAACAGATCTGGAATTGAGGACGACGCGATGGTGGAAAAGGTTCTGACGGCAAACCGTCTGGCGGATGGCATCTCCGTCTGGCTCGACGCTTCCGGCAATTGGGTGGAGTCGTTGCAGGATGCCTTCGTCGCTCGCCATGCGGAGGCCGTCGCGGCCCTGGAGGCGACCGGAAAGCGCTCGTTCGACGAGAATAAAGTGGTGGACGTCAACGTTATCGACGTCGAGGAAGTAGACGGTACGCTGCGGCCGTTGCGCATGCGTGAGCGGATCCGTGCCGAAGGGCCGTCGATCCCCTACGCTCCTGGATACAGCGGGCTTGCGGGCCCGAAGAATGTTGCTGCCTGAGGACCTGAGAAGCCATGTATCGTTACGACGAATTCGACCACGCCTTCGTTTCCGCACGCGTCGAGCAGTTCCGCGACCAGGTCCAGCGGCGACTGTCCGGTGAACTCGCGGAGGATGCGTTCAAGCCGCTGCGCCTGATGAACGGCGTCTATCTGCAGCTCCATGCCTATATGCTCCGCGTCGCCATTCCCTATGGTACGCTCTCGAGCCGGCAAATGCGGATGCTCGCCCATATCGCCCGCAAATATGACCGCGGCTACGGACATTTCACGACCCGCCAGAACATCCAGTACAACTGGCCGCGCCTTTCCGACACGCCTGATATCCTTCAGGAACTGGCAAGCGTGGAGATGCACGCGCTGCAGACCTCCGGCAACTGCATTCGCAACGTGACGGCGGACCATTTCGCCGGTGCCGCGGCTGACGAAGTCGCCGACCCGCGCCCCTATGCCGAAATCCTCAGGCAATGGTCGAGCGTCCATCCGGAGTTCTCGTTCCTGCCGCGCAAGTTCAAGATCGCCGTGACCGGCGCCGAGCGCGACCGCGCCGCCATTCAGGTGCATGACATCGGCCTGCACCTGAAGAAGGACGAGAACGGCAAGCTTGGCTTTGCCGTCTATGTCGGCGGCGGGCAGGGCCGCACGCCGCTGATCGCCAAGAAGATCCGCGACTTCCTGCCGGAAGAGGATCTGCTCTCCTACACGACCGCGATCATGCGCGTTTACAACCTCCATGGTCGCCGCGACAACAAGTACAAGGCGCGCATCAAGATCCTGGTTCATGAAACCGGTGCCGAGGAACTGGCCCGTCAGGTGGAGCTCGAATTCGCCAATCTGAAGGACACGGAACTGAAGCTGCCGGACGCGGATATCCAGGCGATCGCTGCCTATTTTGCGCCCGCGACGCTGCCGAACCGGCCGGAGGGCTGGGGCAGTCTCGCCCGCTGGAAGAAGGCCGATCCGGAATTTGCCCGCTGGGTGCACCAGAACGTCCAGCCGCACAAGCATCCCGACTACGGCATGGTGACGATCTCTCTGAAGCCGATCGGCGGCATTCCGGGCGACGCGAGCCACGAACAGATGGATGCGGTCGCCGATATCGCCGAGGAATATGCCTTCGACGAGATCCGCGTCAGCCATGAGCAGAACCTGATCCTGCCGCATGTGGCGCTTGCCGACCTCGAGCCTGTCTACCGCGCCCTGGTCGCCGCCGGCCTCGCCACCGCCAATGCGGGGCTGATCACCGACATCATTGCCTGTCCGGGGCTCGACTACTGTGCGCTTGCCAATGCACGCTCGATTCCGGTCGCCCAGGAGATTTCGAACCGTTTCGGCTCGCCCGAGCGGCAGGCCGAAATCGGCGAGCTCAAGATCAAGATTTCCGGCTGCATCAATGCCTGCGGGCACCATCACGTCGGCCATATCGGTCTTCTGGGCGTCGAAAAGAAGGGCGCGGAGCTCTATCAGATCACGCTCGGCGGCTCCGGCGACGAACATACATCGATCGGCGAGATCATCGGTCGCGGCTTCGAGCCAGAAAGAGTGACCGACGCGGTGGAGACGATCGTCGATACCTATCTCGGCTTGCGCCGGGACAAGTCGGAGACCTTCCTCGAAGCCTATCGCCGGGTGGGGCCGCAGCCTTTCAAGGATGCGCTCTATGGCGGCGGTGCCCAGGCAGCCGCGTGATCCAAGGACAGCAAAAGATGACGAAAATCTGGAAAGAAACCGGCTTCGTGAACGATGATCCCTGGGTGATCGAAACCGACGAGACCAAGGCCGGGTCGAACGAGAAGGCGATTCTGAACATCGACGGCTTCCTGGCGGCGGTTGCGGAGAGCGATGCCTCGGAGCTTGGCGTTCTGATCAACCCCGCAGACGACGTGATGCGTCTTCAGCCCTATCTCGAAAGGATCGCGCTGGTGGCGGTGGCATTTCCGGCTTTCAGCGACGGCCGGTCCTTCAGCCATGCTTCGCTGCTGCGTTCGCGGCTCGGCTACCAGGGCGAAATCCGCGCCGTCGGCGACGTGCTGATCGACCCGATCCCGCTTATGCTGCGTTGCGGCGTCGACAGCTTCGCCGTAACCAACGCCACGGCGATCAAACGGCTTTCGGAGGGCCGGCTGCCGGGCATTTCCAACCACTACCAGCCGACGGCAAAGCCGTCCGCCAACATCAATTCCTACAGCTGGCGCCGCGTCTCTTGAAAGGTGCGGGCCGCGACAGTGTGAAGCAAGCCGAAATCCTCGAAAGCGACTATATTTGGAAGGGATTTCCTTTCAATTCGGCATGGGTTGGAATATCCGCTTGTAGTTGATAAACAGCGTCACCATTTACAGGACTGTGGTCACGATGAATGCTCCGGCAAAAAAAGAAGATTTCGCGGTACAGGCTCCGGCAGGCGTCTTCGCTGAAACGGTGACGAGCGTCGAACACTATACCGACCGGCTCTTCCGCTTCCGCATGACACGCCCGCAGGAGTTCCGCTTCCGCTCGGGCGAATTTGCGATGATCGGACTGATGGTCGGCGACAAGCCCGTTTATCGTGCCTATTCGATCGCGAGCCCGGCCTGGGACGAGGAACTGGAATTCTTCTCCATCAAAGTGCCCGATGGGCCGCTGACGTCGCATCTGCAGGGGATCAAGCCCGGCGACCAGGTGCTGATGCGGAAGAAGCCGACTGGCACGCTGGTGCTGGATGCGCTCGTCCCCGGCCGCAGGCTCTATATGTTCTCGACGGGCACGGGCATCGCGCCCTTTGCGAGCCTCATCCGCGACCCGGAGACCTTCGAGAAGTTCGAGGAGGTCATCCTTACCCATACCTGCCGCGACGTGGCGGAGCTGAAATATGGCTTCGATCTCGTCGATGAAATCCGCAATCACGAGTTCCTGAACGAGATCGTCGGCGACAAGCTTCGGCACTACGCCACGGTTACGCGCGAAGAATATCCCTTCAAGGGCCGGATCACCGACCTGATGACCAACGGCAAGTTCTTCGCAGACCTCGGCCTGCCGCCGCTCGATCCCGAGATCGACCGCGGAATGATCTGCGGTTCCACCGCCATGCTGAAGGATACCAAGGAAATCCTCGAAGCCGCCGGCCTGACGGAAGGCGCCAACAACAAGCCGGCAGAGTTCGTCATCGAACGTGCATTCGTCGGCTGATCCATGGCGCCGAGGGCGATAGCGTTCTCTTAAAGATATTTTACGCCGATTTGCGGCCGCCCCTCATCCGCCTGCCGGCACCTTCTCCCCGCAAGCGGGGCGAAGGGACTCGTGGCGGGCGCCTCGGCTGCCATAGTCACCAGCATTTTGGAGGGCATGTCCCCTCTCGCCGCGTGCGGGCTGGAGCGTTTAGGTGGCCTATGATGCCCGGTCCGGCGATCTAACGCCCGCGTGCTCGCATCAAGTTGTAGACGTCACCCCGCTCTCGCTTTCCAACTGCCACGACCAGCACAGTGACAACGCTGTCATCGACCCGGTAGACGAGACGATAGCCAAGCTGTCTCAGTTTGATTTTGTAGTGGTCGGGCATCCCGTGTAGTGCGGCGCTCGGAATGCGGGGGCGCTCCAAACGCTCACGCAGCTTCTTTACAAGCTGCTGCCGGATCGTTGCGCCCAGCCTGTCCCATTCTTTTCGAGCAGACGGCAGGAATTCGAGGCTATAGGGCATCAATATCGACCGGCTCGCCCTGCTCGTCCGCCCGCTCTTTCACAAGCTCGGCAAGATAGAGGTCGTCCAGCCGCTCAAGCATGGATTCGTAGACATCGGCAGGCACCAGATAGGCCATGACACGATTGTGGTTCAGCACGGCCACGGGCTCGCCTTGAGCCTCGCCCATTACTGCCGTCGGACTCTTCTTCAAGTCGGAAACGCTCACGGCCACAGAGGCTTCTACACGCTGCATAATGCCATCTTCAAACGATTGATGATGCCTATTTCAGTACCAGAAATAGTACTTTATTGCAACGCCGCGGCGGTGCCCGAATCTCAACGGGCCTTAGAATGGAAGGCTTCTGTGAGGTTTTGGCTTGGAACACAAAACGAAACGGCCCGCCATGAAGGCGGGCCGCCGTCGTTTCGAACTGTTCCGGATCAGTGCAGGATCTGGCTGAGGAACAGCTTGGTCCGCTCGTGCTGAGGATTGTCGAAGAACTCGGCCGGCGAGTTCTGTTCGACGATCTGGCCCTGGTCCATGAAGATCACGCGGTTGGCGACCTGGCGGGCGAAGCCCATTTCGTGGGTGACGCAGATCATGGTCATGCCTTCTTCGGCGAGTCCGACCATGGTGTCGAGCACTTCCTTGACCATCTCAGGGTCGAGCGCAGAGGTCGGCTCGTCGAAGAGGAGGATTTTCGGCCGCATGCAGAGCGAGCGGGCGATGGCGACGCGCTGCTGCTGACCGCCCGAAAGCTGGCCCGGATATTTGAGCGCCTGCTCCGGAATCTTGACGCGCTCCAGGAAATGCATCGCGACTTGCTCGGCTTCCTTTTTCGGCATCTTGCGCACCCAGATCGGCGCCAGCGTGCAGTTTTCCAGGATCGTGAGATGCGGGAAGAGGTTGAAGTGCTGGAAGACCATGCCGACTTCCCGGCGCACTTCGTCGATCTTCTTCAGGTCGTTGGTGAGTTCGATGCCGTCGACGACGATCTTGCCCTTCTGGTGCTCCTCGAGCCGATTGATGCAGCGAATCATCGTCGACTTGCCGGAACCCGACGGGCCGGCGACGACGATGCGCTCGCCGCGCATGACCCTGAGATTGATGTCGCGCAGCACATGGAAATCACCGTACCATTTGTTCATGTTGGTGATTTCGATCGCGACATCCGTCGTCGAGACGGCCAATTTCGGTGCAGTGGCGGTATTTGCCATTTTCTTTTTTCCCCTTTTTTACCGCTGGCTTCTGTCGAGCAGGCGTTCCATGAAGCCTGAATAGCGCGACATGCCGAAGCAGAAAAGCCAAAAGACGAAGCCCGCGAAGATAAGGCCGGTCAGTGGCGTGACGGCGGTGGCCCAGTTCGTATCGCTGAAGTTCAGGCGAACGATGCCGAGCAGGTCGAACATGCCGATGATCGACACGAGCGATGTGTCCTTGAACAGGCCTATGAATGTGTTGACGATACCGGGAATGACCAGCTTCAGGGCCTGCGGCAGGACGATGAAGCCCATTTTCTGCCAAAAGCTGAGTCCCAGCGAATCGGCGCCCTCATACTGGCCCTTCGGAATTGCCTGCAGGCCGCCGCGCACGACTTCCGCCATGTAGGCGGAGGCAAAGAGCGACACACCGATCAGGGCGCGCAGGAACTTGTCGAAGGTGACGCCCTGCGGCAGGAACAGCGGCAGCATGACGCTGGCCATGAAAAGCACCGTGATCAATGGAACGCCGCGGATGACCTCGATGAAGACGGTGCAGAGCATCTTGATCACCGGCATGTTCGACCGGCGCCCGAGCGCCAGCAGGATGCCGAGCGGCAGCGAAACCGCGATTCCGACAAAGGACAGGACCAGGGTGACCATCAGGCCGCCCCAGAGCGGCGTTTCGACATAGGTGAGGCCGAACCAGCCGCCGGGGAGGAGGATCGCCGAAAGGATAGGCAGGGCGACCAGCAGCAGAAGTGCGTTCAATCCCTTGTACGGGATTCTCGGTATCAGCATCGGCACCAGGAGCAACACGAAGAGGATGCCGACAAGCGCCGGACGCCAGCGCTCGTCGAGCGGATAGCGGCCAAAAAGAAACTGGGCGAATTTCGCATTGACGAAGGCCCAGCAGGCGCCGCTCCAGCCTTCCGGCTGCGAGCCGCCTTGCGAGAGCGTGGCGCAGACGCCGCGGCCGCCGCCGCTCCAGGCGGCATCGATGAAGAGCCACTGGATTGCGGGGGGCACCAGCCATGCCAGGATGAGCAGGCTGATGATCGTCAGGGCGGTGTCCTTGGGCGTGGCGAACAGATTTTTCCGCAGCCAGGAGACGACACCGCTTTCCAGTGACGGGGCAGGCGAAGCTTCGATCATCGAAGCGCGAACGAAAGAGGCCTGATTCGTGCTCATGATCTCACCTCTCAACCAGCGCCATTCGGGCGTTGTACCAGTTCATGAACAGCGACGTCGCGAGGCTCAGGCTGAGATAGACGATGAGCCAGATGCTTACGATCTCGATCGACTGTCCGGTCTGGTTGAGGATGGTGCCGCCGACGGCAACGAGATCGGCATAACCGATGGCAACCGCCAGCGAGGAGTTCTTGGTGAGGTTGAGATACTGGCTGGTCAGCGGCGGAATGATGATGCGCATCGCCTGCGGCACGACCACGAGGCGCGTCGTCAGCGCCGGGCGTATGCCGAGCGCATGTGCCGCCTCCGTCTGGCCTTTGGAAACGCCGCGGATGCCGGCCCGGACGATTTCGGCGATGAAGGCTGCCGTGTAGAAGGAAAGCGCGAGGAACAGCGACATGAACTCCGGTCCGACGACCGAACCGCCCGTAAGGTTGAACTTGCCCGCCACGGGAATGTCGAAGGTGATCGGCGCACCGGTCACGAGAAATGTGACCAGCGGCAGACCGATGATCAGCCCGAGCACGGTCCACAGGACGGGAAGGCGCTCGCCGGTCGCCAACTGCCGCTTGCGCGCGTAACGGGCAAAGAACACACTTGCGGCGACGGCGATAACAAACGCGAGGAGCGTGTATTCTGCACCCTCTTCGGCAATCGGCCTCGGAAAGGCGACGCCGCGATTGCTCAGAAAGATATCAAAGGGCAGGGCAAGCGCATCCCGTGCCTGCGGCAATATCGACAGCACCCCGCTGTACCAGAAGAATATAACGAGCAGCGGCGGGATGTTGCGGAACACTTCGACATAGGCCAGCGAGAGCTTGGCGATGATCCAGTTGTGCGAAAGGCGTCCGATGCCGACGATAAAGCCGATGATCGTCGCCGTGATGATTCCGGTAATTGCGACGAGCAACGTATTGATGAAGCCGACCAGCAAGGCGCGGCCATAGGTGGAATCGCTGGTGAATGAAATCAGCGACTGTCCGACATCGAAGCCGGCGCGGCTTCTAACGAAATCGTAGCCGGATGCGATGTTCGCGCGTCTCAGGTTGTCGACGGTGTTGTCGACGATCCAGTAGATGAGCGCTGCGAGGATGATGATGGTGATTGCCTGATAGAATATCCCGCGCACCTGAGGATCGTTGATGATCGACCCTGAGGACCTGCTTCGTTCAGGCGCGTTGGTGACGCCGATGGCCATGCAATGCCTCTTTCCCCTTGTCCATCCTTTCGGATGTTCCCCTTATCGGGTTTTTATCGTTGATCGGGGGAGCGGCCGCGGCCGTCCCCCGACATAGCGTCCGATCAGCGGACCGGCGGTGCGTATTGGAGACCGCCCTTGTTCCAGAGAGCGTTGAGGCCGCGCTCGATCTTCAGCGGGCTGCCTGCGCCGATGTTGCGGTCGAACACTTCGCCGTAGTTTCCGACTGCCTTGACGATATTGACCGCCCATTCGTTGGTGAGGCCGAGGTCCGTGCCGATCTTGCTGTCGGCCTCGACGCCCAGGAAGCGTTGAACGTCGGGGTTCGTCGACTTCTTCATTTCTTCGAGATTGGCCTGGGTTACGCCGAACTCTTCGGCCTGGACCAGGGCGTAATGGACCCAGCTGACGATGTCGAACCACTGATCGTCACCCTGGCGGACCGCCGGTGCGAGCGGCTCCTTGGAGATGATCTCCGGCAGAACGATGTGGTCATCGGGCTTCGAGAGGGTGAGGCGCAGCGAATAGAGGCCGGACTGGTCGGTCGTATAGACATCGCAACGGCCGGCGTCGTAGGCAGCGTTCACTTCCTCGAGTTTCTCGAAGACGACCGGGTTGTACTGCAGATTGTTCGCCTTGAAGTAGTCGGCGAGGTTCAGCTCGGTCGTCGTGCCGGTCTGAACGCAGACGGCGGCGCCGGAAAGCTCGAGGGCGGACTTCACGTCGAGTTCCTTGCGAACCATGAAGCCCTGGCCGTCGTAGTAGTTGACCGGACGGAAGTTGAAGCCAAGCGCCGTGTCGCGGTTGATCGACCAGGTCGTGTTGCGTGCGAGCACGTCGACTTCGCCGGACTGCAGCGCCGGAAAGCGCTCCTTGGCGGAGAGCGGCGTATACTTGACCTTGCTGCCGTCGCCGAAGATCGCGGCCGCAATCGCCTTGCAATAGTCGACGTCGAATCCGCTCCAATTGCCCGAGGCGTCAGGGGCTGCGAAACCGGCGAGGCCGGTATTCACGCCGCACTGGACGAAGCCCTTGGCCTTCACGTCGTCAAGCGTAGCGGCGGATGCCGCATGTGTGCCAATCCCCACGACAGCAGCGCCAACGAGAGCTGTCAGAATTCTTCTTGCCATTTTTTTTAACCTTTTCGGTTGTCGTTTTTCGCGTCTGCACGGTTGCGCTCTCTTGGCGCGTGCAGCCTCGGCCACCCTCCTGGCCTGAGTACAAACTATCTCATGCTCAAAATCTGGAAGGGTCAAGAGACGTTGCCGATTTTATGATCTTCCATGTGAAAAACGTGAAGCTCGCCAGAAGTTTAGGCAGGTCTCGCGACAGAATTGCCCGTCATGAATAAAAAACCGCCAGTTGCGCCTCCTTCGTGATTCACGGGCGGCCGGCTTGAATTTTTCCTTGACCCGGCCGGTGGCCCGTTCGATGAGTCGGCAGCGAAAATCAACAGCGGATGTTTCAATGGCAGACAACAAGATCGGGAAGGCGGAGCAGGGCATCAATACCCGTCTCGCGCACACCGGCAACAACCCCTCCGACTTCCATGGCTTCGTCAATCCGCCGGTGGTTCACGCCTCCACCGTGCTGTTCCCGAATGCGAGGACGATGGAGACGCGGGCGCAGAAATATACCTATGGGACGCGCGGCACACCGACGACCGACGCGCTCTGCGAGGCCGTGAACGAGTTGGAGGGCGCAGCGGGCACGATCCTCGTTCCCTCCGGGCTCGCTGCGGTCACGGTGCCGTTCCTCGCCTATCTCTCCTCGGGCGACCATGTGCTCATTGTCGATTCGGTCTATTTCCCCACCCGCCACTTCTGCGACACGATGCTCTCCAGGCTCGGCGTCACGGTCGAATATTATGACCCGACGATCGGCGCCGGCATCGAAAACCTGATCAGGCCGAACACGCGGTTGGTGCATACGGAAGCCCCGGGCTCGAATACGTTCGAGATGCAGGATATTCCGGCAATCGCTGCCGCGGCGCACCGGCACGGCTGTATCGTGACCATGGACAATACCTGGGCGACGCCGGTCTACTTCCGGCCCCTCGACCACGGCGTCGACGTGTCGATCCATGCGGCGACCAAGTACCCCTCCGGTCACTCGGACGTTCTTCTCGGAACCGTTTCGGCCAATGCGGCCCATTGGCCGGCACTCAGCGAGGCGATGGTTACGCTCGGCGTCTGCGTTTCGCCGGACGACAGCTACCAGATCCTGCGCGGCCTGCGCACGATGGGCGTTCGCCTGGAGCGTCATCAGGCAAGCGCGCTCGCGATCGCTGAATGGCTGGAGGGCCGAGACGAGGTGGCGCGCGTGCTTCATCCGGCACTGCCGAGCTTTCCCGGACACGAATTGTGGAAGCGCGACTTCGGCGGCGCGAGCGGGATATTCTCCTTCGTGCTCAAGGCGGAACCGGAAGACGGCAAGGCAAAGGCGCATGCCTTCCTGGATGCGCTCTCGCTATTCGGGCTCGGCTACTCCTGGGGCGGCTTCGAAAGCCTCGCCGTTCACGTGAACCTCTCCGATCGCAAGGTCGCGAAGGCACCGTCCGAAGGGCCGGTCATCCGGCTGCAGATCGGACTCGAGGATGTACCGGACATCCGCCGGGATATCGAGGCGGGCCTTGCTGCGGCAAACGCCGTCTGAGGTCCGAACGAAGCGACAGGGAGGCGGTAATTCGGTCCCGTCATCCTGCGCTAACTAAGGGCCGTAGCCGTAAAGCCAGTCGAAATCGGCTGCGAGCGCCTCGGGTTTCTTAAATGAGAGAACGAGATCGCGCGCGATCCGCACCGGACCTGCTGCGTGGTAGGCGAAGCTGTTGAAGGCGGCGCGCTTGCGAACGCGGCCGATCCGCGCCCTGCGTGCGTCTTCATAGCGTGCGAAGGCGGAGGGAAGGTCGGGAGAATCGGCCATACATCGGGCGAGTTCCCGGGCGTCCTCGATGGCCATCGCCGCGCCCTGGGCTGCAAATGGCGTCAGGGCGTGGGCAGCATCGCCGATGAGGATGGTGTCGCGTCCATTGTGCCAAGCCCCGTCTTCAACCGTGCAGAGCGGCCAGTAGGTCGCCGAGCCGGCGTGACCGAGCAACGAGCGCAGGTCGGGATGCCAATCCCTGAAGGCCGCCTCGAACTCGCGCCGGCGATCGCCGGATTCGCGCCCCTCCCAGGTTTCGCCCGACGCCTTTCCGGCAACGATCGCGACGAAGTTGAAGCCGTCGATCTTCCGGATCGGATAGGCGACGAGATGGGCCTTCGGCGCGAGGAAGGCGGTGACGCGATCTTCCGACAGGCAGGCGGGCACCCGGGTGCGTGGCAGCGTGAAGCGCCAGGCGACATTGCCCGTAAAACGGACAGTGCCGGCGCCGGGAACAGAGGAGCGAATCCGCGACCAGATCCCGTCCGCGCCGATGATCGCGGCCGGTGAGCGCTTGCTCGCCTCGGTGATGACTGTTCGCGGATCGTCCGCGATTCGCCTCCCCAGATGAAGGCGGCAAAGCGGCTCGGCCCGGACGGCATCCAGAAGGATCGTTTGCAGGCTGGCGCGATGCAGGACGCCATACGGCGCCCCCCAGCGCTCGCGGGCGCGTGCGCCGGCAGGCACGCTGGCAAGCGGCCGCAGCGAGCGGCCATCGGTAAGCGAGATCGCTTCCGGTTCATTCCAGACGCGTTCGAGAGCGGGCAGCAACCCGAGTTCGATGAGGATGCACGATGCATTCGGCGAAAGCTGAAGCCCGGCACCGGCTTCCTCCAATGCATCGGCCTGCTCGAAGATATCCGTCCGGAACCCCTTCCGTGCAAGGCAGAGCGCAGCCGTCAGCCCGGCGATGCCGGCACCGACGATCGCAACCGGATCAGCCTTTTGCATGGATATCGCGCCGTCGCCTGCGCAGGATCAGGCGGCTTTAGTCGTGAAAAGGCAGCCCGGAGGGATCGTTTCCGTCGCCTTCAGGGAAGGATTGTAGCGGTAGAGGGTCGAGCAATAGGAACAGACTTTCTCGTTCTCGTCGCCCATGTCGACGAAGATGTGAGGGTGGTCGAACGGGACGGAAGCACCCGTGCACATGAATTCCTTGACGCCGATCTCGATGACCCGGTGCCCGCCGTCGTTCTGAAAATGGGGGATGCTGTGGCCGGCCATGTCGTACTCCGATATATGCAAGTCTTAGGTGTCGGTTGGGGTGTCGGTTTTGCCGGCACCATAGTGAGCTTTGGCGAAAATGTGTAGCGGCAAACATGCCGCGCCCTATGGTTTTTGGAGCGGTTGGGGTTTCCGGCCGTTGCTTTACCAACTAACGTCCGCGCCGACAGGACAATACCAGGAAAACCAGATGGACTTGAACCCTCCGCCATTTTCCCGCTTCACGCACGACGGACTGGAAATCGCCTATTTCGACGAAGGTGACCCCTCGGGCGACCCGATCCTGCTCATTCACGGCTTTGCATCGAGCGCCAATGTCAATTGGGTTTTTCCCGGATGGCTGAAGACGCTCGGCGACGCCGGATACCGCGTCATCGCGCTCGACAATCGCGGGCACGGGCAAAGCAGCAAGCCCCATGATCCCTCGCTCTATCACCCGCCGCAGATGGCGGGGGATGCGGCGGCACTTCTGGTGCATCTCGGCATCGGCGAAGCGCATGTCATGGGTTATTCCATGGGCGCGCGGATCTCGGCATTCCTGGCCTTGCAGCACCCGGATCGCGTCCGTTCGCTGGTATTCGGCGGTCTCGGGATAGGCATGATCACGGGGGTGGGGGAGTGGGATCCGATCGCCGACGCGCTGCTTGCACCTTCTTTGGAGGACGTTACGCACGAGCGGGGCCGGACGTTCCGCGCCTTCGCAGACCAGACGAAAAGCGATCGTCAGGCGCTCGCCGCATGCATATCGACATCGCGGGACCTGCTTACCGCCGACGAGGTAGGCCGCATAGACGTGCCGGTGCTGATCGGTGTCGGGACAAAGGATGACATCGCCGGATCGGCTGAGGAGCTCGCCGCGCTGATGCAGCATGCCGTGGCACTCGACATTCCCGGGCGCGACCACATGCTGGCGGTCGGCGACCGGGTGTTCAAGAAGGCGGTCCTGGAGTTCCTTGCCGGGGTTGGGTGAGGCCAGTCCGGACGGAAAACCCTGCGCACTTTTCCTCGAGTTGCTCCCGTCCGTGCCACTACTGCATGTGTCCTTTAATCGTATCCGATTAAAGGACACATGCAGCAGATCAAAGTGCTACAGCGGCCTTTGCGCGTCTGATAAGACGCGCGGCGCTGTAACGAGAGGTGAATTCCGGTCAGGCCATTTATGTCGGCCGGGAATTGGCCTATATATGCCGGAACAACGACCCGTCCTAAACAGGCAAGCCAAAGACGACCCCGCTGAGGGACCGCCCAGGAAGGAGAGCGACCATGGTCGCCAAGACAGAACTTCGTCATACGGAATCGCTCGAAGCGATCGATCCGATCTGGGACAGCCTGCGCGAGGAGGCGCGTCTGGCGGCCGAGCGCGACCCGATGCTGGCGGCCTTTCTCTATTCGACGGTGGTCAATCAGCATTCCCTGGAAGATTGCGTCATCTACCGGATCTGCGAGAGGCTGGACCATCCCGACCTACAGGCGAGCCTCCTGCACCAGACCTTCGCCGAAATGCTCGAGGACTGGCCCGAATGGGGCGCCGTCCTGCGCGTCGATATCCAGGCGGTCTACGACCGCGACCCGGCCTGCACGCGCTTCATGGAGCCCGTGCTTTATTTCAAGGGCTTCCATGCCATACAGACGCACCGTCTGGCTCACTGGCTGTGGAACCGCGGCCGGAAAGACTTTGCGCTCTATCTCCAGAGCCGCTCCTCCAGTGTTTTCCAAACCGACATCAACCCGGCCGCCCGCATCGGGCGCGGCATCTTCCTCGATCATGCAACGGGGCTCGTCGTCGGCGAAACCGCGGTCATCGGCGACAACGTATCTATCTTGCATGGCGTGACGCTTGGCGGCACCGGCAAGGAAGGCAGCGATCGTCATCCGAAGATCGGCAACGGCGTGCTGATCGGCGCCGGCGCAAAGATTCTCGGCAACATCCACATCGGCCACTGCTCGCGCGTCGCCGCCGGTTCCGTCGTGCTGAAGGCGGTCCCTCCCAAATCGACGGTTGCCGGGGTGCCGGCGAAGGTCGTCGGCGAGGCCGGCTGTTCCGAGCCGTCGCGTCAAATGGACCAGATCCTGGCGTCGTTCGATATCTGATCAAGGCGCCTGAAACCCGGCTGTGCCGGGCATCGACGCCGCGAAAAATCAGTGCAGCAATTCAAGGCGTTGCGAGCATTTCTTCGCCTCTCGGCGAACGCTTGGCGCTCTGATGGGTTTACACCTGGCAATGGCCCGTGCAACAAGCGCGGCAAATCAATCGGCTACGGAGAAGAGTTTTGAAGCCCGAAGAAATCCGCAAGCTTGAGGCCTATCTTAAGCGCACGTTCAACCAGTCTATGGTCGTCAAGGCTCGCCCGAAGAAGGACGAATCCGCTGAAGTCTATCTCGGCGACGAATTTCTCGGTGTCGTCTTCCGTGACGAAGAGGACGGCGAGCTCTCCTATAATTTCTCGATGGCGATCCTCGACATCGATCTCTGAGAGCGCTCGATCCCACCGGGATCGGTGGTAATCGCGCGTTGCAAGACCCGGCTCTGAGCAATCAGGCCGGGTTTTCTGCTGTTAAATCATACTTTTCGAAGAATTTGTCCGGAGGCGTCCGGTCTTCATCAAGTCGTTGCAAGAACTGTGTTTTATTGCATTGCACACTGAACTTGACTTTTTGTGCAGTGCACATAGACTAAACCGAGTTCCTAGCCGAGCCGTCACAAGGAGACACCCGATGTTTAACTTCGACGATGCGAACAAGAAGAGCAAGGAAGCCCTCGACGTGGCCGTGAAGAGCTACTCCGCCATGACCAAAGGCTTCCAGGCTATTGCGACCGAAGCGGCCGATTATTCGAAGAAGTCCTTCGAGGATAGCGTTGCTCATCTCGAAAAGCTTACCAGCGTCAAAAGCCTCGAAGCAGCGTTCGAGCTTCAGACGAATTATCTGAAGGCAAGCTACGAAGGCTTCTTCACCGAGGCGACGAAGATCGGTGAGATGTATGCCGACCTCGCCAAGGACGCCTACAAGCCGTACGAGGCACCGGTTGCCAAGGCGGCCGCTGCGGTCAAGACAGCCGCCGCCGCCTGACCATCAGCCTCATCGCTATTGCAGAACAGGCCGGTCGCGGATGCCGCGGCCGGCCTTCGTCTGTTCGTGCGCCGCGGCTCATTGATCCCGCCGCAACCCGTGAAAGTTGCCACCGCCGCCGAAGAAATTTGATCAATCTTGTGTTTCGCCGTGCGAATATGTTTGCAGTGCGTGGGTTCGGTCTTAAAATCCAAGAACGAACCATTAGATAAAGGCAAGCATGTCGTGGCCGAATGCGAATGGATCCGCGGCTGTAAAGGAATGAACAAGAATGATCGCCATGCCGGTCCGGATGCAGCAGGGAAGCGAAGGAGACGGAGGCGGCCCCAGTCGTGGCACGTCCGTCATCACGCGCACCAAGCCGAAGACCAAGAAGCCGAGTTTGTACCGCGTTCTGCTTTTGAATGACGATTACACACCGATGGAATTCGTCATTCACATCCTCGAGCGCTTCTTTCAGAAGAACCGCGAAGAGGCGACCGTCATAATGCTACATGTCCACAACCACGGCGTTGGAGAATGCGGCGTCTTCACCTACGAGGTCGCCGAAACCAAGGTGACGCAGGTGATGGATTTCGCCAGGCAGCATCAACATCCGTTGCAATGCGTCATGGAAAAGAAATGAGGAACTAACGTGCCAACATTTTCGCCCAGCCTCGAAAAGGCGCTGCATCAGGCACTGACTTTTGCCAACGAGCGCCATCACGAATATGCGACGCTCGAGCACCTGCTGCTGGCATTGATCGATGATGCCGATGCGGCGGCTGTGATGGGCGCGTGCAACGTCAATCTCGACACGCTTCGCAAGACCGTGACCGATTACGTTGACAACGAATTGTCGAACCTCGTCACCGGTTACGACGAGGACTCCAAGCCGACGGCCGGCTTCCAGCGCGTGATCCAGCGAGCCGTCATCCATGTGCAGTCTTCGGGCCGCGAGGAGGTGACGGGCGCCAACGTGCTCGTGGCGATCTTCGCCGAGCGCGAGAGCCATGCTGCCTATTTCCTGCAGGAGCAGGAGATGACACGGTATGATGCAGTCAATTTCATTTCGCACGGCATAGGCAAGCGGCCGGGGAGCTCCGAGGCGCGGCCGGTGCGCGGGGCGGAAGACCAGGACTCCGAACAGAAGGCTTCGCGCGAGAGCGAGGAGGCCGGCCCGAAGAAGCAGCAGGATGCGCTCACGGCCTATTGCGTGAACCTCAACGAAAAGGCCAAGTCCGGCAAGATCGATCCGTTGATCGGGCGTCACGCCGAAGTGAACCGGACCATTCAGGTGCTTTGCCGCAGGTCCAAGAACAACCCGCTTTACGTGGGCGATCCGGGCGTCGGCAAGACGGCGATCGCCGAGGGCCTTGCCAAGCGGATCATCGAGAAGAAGGTGCCCGAGGCGTTGCAGGACGCAACGATCTTCGCGCTCGACATGGGAACCCTGCTGGCCGGTACCCGCTATCGCGGCGACTTCGAGGAACGCCTGAAGCAGGTGGTCAAGGAACTCGAAGACTATCCCGGTGCAGTGCTGTTCATCGACGAGATCCACACGGTCATCGGTGCCGGCGCCACGTCCGGCGGCGCCATGGACGCGTCGAACCTCTTGAAGCCCGCGCTTTCTTCCGGCGCGATCCGCTGCATCGGCTCGACCACCTATAAGGAGTACCGCCAGTTCTTCGAAAAGGACCGGGCTCTCGTTCGCCGCTTCCAGAAGATCGACGTCAACGAGCCGACGATCGCGGACACGATCGAGATCATGAAGGGCCTCAAGCCGTATTTCGAGGACTACCACCAGCTGAAATACACCAACGATGCCATCAAGGCGGCGGTGGAGCTTTCGGCACGCTATATCAATGACCGGAAGCTGCCGGACAAGGCGATCGACGTCATCGACGAGTCGGGTGCCGCTCAGATGCTTTTGCCCGTCAGCAAACGCCGCAAGCTGATCACCGAAAGGGAGATCGAAGCGACCGTTGCAACGATGGCACGCATCCCGCCGAAGACCGTGTCCAAGGACGATGAGGCCGTGCTCGCCAATCTCGAGCAGGAACTGCGTTCCGTCGTTTATGGCCAGGATCTGGCGATCGAGGCGCTCGCCTCGTCGATCAAGCTGGCGCGCGCAGGCCTTCGCGAGCCCAACAAGCCGATCGGCTGCTACGTCTTCTCCGGCCCGACCGGCGTCGGCAAGACGGAAGTGGCGAAGCAACTCGCCACCTCGCTCGGCGTCGAGCTGCTGCGCTTCGACATGTCGGAATATATGGAACGCCACACGGTCTCCCGACTGATCGGCGCGCCTCCCGGCTATGTCGGTTTCGATCAGGGCGGCCTCCTGACCGATGGCGTCGACCAGCATCCGCATTGCGTGCTGCTCCTCGACGAAATCGAAAAGGCGCATCCGGATCTCTTCAACATCCTCTTGCAGGTCATGGACCACGGTTCGCTGACCGACCATAACGGCAAGAAGATCGATTTCCGGAACGTCATCCTGATCATGACGACCAATGCCGGCGCGTCCGACATGGCTCGGGCGGCGATCGGCTTCGGTTCCTCCAAGCGAACCGGCGAGGACGTGGAGGCGCTGAATCGCCTCTTCACGCCGGAGTTCCGCAACCGTCTGGACTCCGTCATTCCGTTCAACTCGCTGCCGACCCCGGTCATCCACAAGGTCGTGCAGAAGTTCGTCATGCAGCTCGAAACGCAGCTTGCGGAGCGCAATGTCACCTTCGACCTTGCGCCTGATGCGATCGCCTGGCTTGCAGAGAGGGGCTATGATGAGAAGATGGGTGCACGGCCGCTGGCACGCGTCATCCAGGAAAACATCAAGAAGCCCCTCGCGGACGAGATCCTCTTCGGCAAGCTCAAGAAGGGCGGTGTCGTCAAGGTGACGATCGGCAACAAGGAAGACGGCACGAAGGGGCTCATGCTCGAAGCCGTGCCGGAAACTGCTCCGATAAAGCCCAAGGCCGAGGTCTCGCGTCCGGCCGGCAAGGGCGCGAAACCCAAGAAGGCTGCCGAAAAGGAAAGCGTAGCCGCAGCCGAAGATGGCGCGAAAGCCAAGTCGAAGAAGACGACCGCCAAGTCCTCGAACAAGAGCGGCGGCAGCTCCGGCGCGGCTCCCCTCAGGGGGCGGACGGTTCCGAAGGTGCCGCGCAAGAAATAACGCGATCGCGACTGGACGTGACGGTGCCGGGTGAGTTACCCGGCACTTTCTTGTGAGCGTGGAGCATAGCGGGTGGATTCCACAAACCGTATCGAAGAGGAGCGATCGCCTCTGGGCTGGTTTCTGGCGGGTGCGCGCGGGATATTCAGCCTTCCGGCCATAATCCTCATGCTTTCCTTCGTGGGCTTCTGCTCGCTGACGGTTCAGGCCGGGATCCCGCCGGCGCAGGTCGTGTTCATGACCGGCATCGTCTGGGCCCTGCCGGCAAAGGTCATTCTCGTGAGTTCGATCCTCAGCGGCGCCAGTCTTGCGACGGCGTTCCTGGCGGTCACGCTTTCGTCGGTGCGCTTGATGCCGATGGTCGCCGCACTCGTTCCCGAGCTGCGCACGCCGAAGACGCCGACATGGCTGCTTCTCGTGCTTTCGCATTTCATCGCCATCACCGCCTGGGTCTTCGCGATGGAGCGCGTGCATGCGGTTCCGCGCCAGCACCGCGCGACCTTCTTCGCCGGCTTCGGCATCACGCTGGTCGCCACGAACATGGCGCTGGTCGGGATCGTCTATCGGCTCGTCGCCGATTTCACGCCGATCGTCGCCGGATGTCTCTTCTTTCTGACGCCGGTCTATTTCCTCGCCTCGATCTGGAATTCCGCGCGCCATCCGGTCGTATACGCGGCCCTCGCTATCGGGCTCGTCGCAGGGCCGCTCTGCTACTGGATCGCACCCGAGTTCGACATCCTGCTCGCCGGCCTTGGCGGCGGAACGCTGGCCTGGGCGGGCGAGCGCCTATGGCGCGCGAGGCGGGAGAAGAGCGCGTGACCTGGATGGACGGATGGTGGGCCTATGCGTTCATCGCGATAGCCGGCTGGCTCGCGACCGATATCTGGCGATGGCTAGGGGTCCTCGCCGGCAATCGCCTGCGCGACGATTCGGAGGCGCTGAACTGGGTGAGGGCGGTGGCGACGGCACTGGTCGCAGCGGTCATCGCAAAGCTTATTCTTTACCCGACCGGCGTTCTTGCGCAGTCGCCACTGTGGCTTCGGCTGGGCTCCGTCGTGATAGGCGCGATCGTGTTTTTCGCCGCCCGCCAGAAGCCCGCCGCCGGCATTGCAACGGCAATCGCCGCCCTGGCCGCGGGTCTTTGGTGGCTGGGGTTTTGACGATTTAAAGCATTGATATGACAGATTGCCATAAACGTTTGAATCAAGACTACCTTATCAGATGAGGATCTTTGCCTGAGTCTTTCTCTGGCGGCCGTCTCCGCGATTTCAGGTGAGCACATAGCAAACAGTCCGATCTCTACGGGGCTGAAGCGATGTCTGGGCCTCCCCAACGTCCTCATCCCTGTGACGAGCACAGCGATGAGGAAATCAAACAAGCCGCTGCGGGAATCCCGGATCTCCACAGGCCTTAAAGCGCCCGACGGATTTTCTCCGCGTTCTCAGCCAGCACCTCTCCGTCTTCCATCTTGCCGGAATGCGGCTTCAGCGGAACGCCCTCGCGGCGGGGGACGACGTGGAAGTGGAGGTGGAAGACCGACTGTCCGGCCGGTGCCTCGTTGAATTGCATGATCGTGACGCCGTCGGCGTCGAAAGCGGCCTTGGCGGCGACGGCGATCTTCTGGACAGTTGCGATCAGGCTGGTGAGGGTGGCCGGGTCGGCGTCGAGAATGTTGCGGGACGGTGCCTTCGGCAGCACCAGAACGTGGCCCTCGGCCTGCGGCATCACATCCATGAAGGCGACCGTAGCTTCGTCCTCGTAGACGCGGTGCGAGGGTATCTCGCCGCGCAATATCTTGGCGAAGATATTGTTTGTGTCATATGCACTCATGTCGTTTCCTTTTCCTGGCACGCGTTCGCGGTGTCTCAGTCGTCCTGGCGCTCACCTTTGCGGAAAGGCCCGTGCTCCGCAAGAAACTCGCCGGTTTCTTCCACATCCCGGCGCTCCCGTTCCAGATAATCGGCTACGGCGCGCGCAAGCCCCGGATGGCTGATGAAATGAGCGGAATGGGTGGTCACCGGCATGTAGCCCCGCGCGAGCTTGTGCTCGCCCTGCGCGCCGGCCTCGACGCGTTTCAATCCCTTCGCGATCGCGTAATCGATCGCCTGATGGTAACAGACTTCGAAATGCAGGAAGGGGTGGTCCTCGATACAGCCCCAGTGCCGGCCATACAGCGCATCGCCGCCGATGAAATTGATCGCACCCGCGATGTAGCGCCCGCCGCGTTTGGCCATGACCAGCAAGATGTCGTCGGCCATCCGCTCGCCGATGAGTGAGTAGAAGGCGCGGGTCAGATAGGGGCGGCCCCATTTGCGTCCGCCGGTGTCCATGTAGAAGGCGAAGAACTGGTCCCAGATCTCTTCCGTGAGGTCGCTGCCGGTCAGCCAGTCGATGGTTATGCCGTTTTCGACGGCTGCGCGGCGCTCTCTCTTCAGTGCCTTGCGCTTTCGCGAGGCAAGCGTGGCGAGAAAGTCGTCATGCGATCCATAGCCCTGATTGATGAAATGGAACTGCTGGTCCATACGGTGCAGGAAGCCCGCCTGCTCCAAGGCCGCCATCTCGTCAACCGGGACGAAGGTCACGTGGGCCGAGGAAAGACCGTGGCGGCGCGTGAGTTCCTTGAGACCGGCCGCGAGCGCATTGCCGACCGTTTGCCGGTCGCTCCCCTCGGCCGCAAGCAGCCGCGGCCCTGTTGCCGGCGTGAAGGGCACGGAACATTGCAGCTTCGGGTAGTAGCGGCCGCCGGCACGCTCGAAGGCATCCGCCCATCCATGGTCGAAAACATACTCCCCCTGGCTGTGGCTCTTGACGTAGCAGACAAGCGCCCCCCGCAGGGAACCGTCCGCGTCCTCCATCAGGAGATGCTGCCCGAGCCATCCCGTTTCCGCCGTTGCCGATCCGGATTCTTCCAGTGCGGAAAGGTAGGCATGGGAGACGAAGGGGTTGTAGGGCGTGCCGGCATGCCCCTTCGAGGCGCCGGCAAGCCTGTCCCAGCTCGCCGGCGGTATCGACGTGAACGAATGCTCTATGCGGATGGTGATCGCGTCTGTCATGCGCCTACGAAATCATGATCTCCCGCGGATCGAAACCCTCGAAGGTCATTTGGTCGGCATTGGCGAATGTGTGCTCCTGAGCCTGTCTGTCCCGCACCGTCCAGGTGATGAGCGTGCGGCCGAGCGCGCGCTCCTTTTCCGTGAAGGGGTTTGGAAGGTGGCCGTAATGGTACGAAATGAAGTCGAGCCCGAGATGCATCGCCTCCTCGTGCACGAAGAAGGTCTCCGGATTGGAGCCTTCGGCAGTCAGGCCGAGGGGGTAGGGCGCGTCCAGCTCCTTCAGGTCCCTGAGCAGCCAATGGTCGAAGCTCATCAGCGCAACGTGGCCGTCATAGCCTTCCAGCGTCTCGAGCACGGCCGCGGCAAAGCCCTCGTCGTCGCCCTTCCGCCCCTTGAGTTCAATGATGAGCGGGACCCGGCCGGCGACGAGGCGCAGCATCTGCTTGAGCGTCGGCACCTTGTCCCTGGTGCCGCCGATGGACAACAGCCCGAGCTCGGCGGACGTTTTCGCCCGCACGTCGCCTCTGATCCCGCAGAGACGCTGCAGGTCGTGGTCGTGGAAAACGACCGGAACGCTGTCGGCCGCGAATTGAAGATCGCATTCGATCGCGAAACCGGCTTCGGCCGCGCGGGCGAAGGCCGAGAGCGTGTTCTCCCAGACTTCGCGATTCATGTCATGGAAGCCGCGATGGGCGATCGGCTGGGCCTTGAGCCAGGAAATATCCTTCATTGGACGTCCCTGATCACGCGATTTCGATCACGGCGTCGATCTCGACAGCCGCGTTGAAGGGAAGGGAAGCCATGCCGACAGCCGCACGAGCGTGCTTGCCGGCCTCGCCGAGCACATTGGCAAGCAGGTTGGAGGCACCGTTGATCACCAGGTGCTGTTCGACGAAGTCCGGCGTGGAAGCGACGAAGCCGTTGATCTTGACGAGGCGGCGGATACGGCCGAGCTCGCCAAGAGCCGCCTTGGCCTGAGCGAGGATGTTGATCGCGCAGAGTTCGGCGGCTCTTTGCGCGCCGGCGACATCGACATCCTTGCCGACATGGCCGGTGACGGCGACCTTGCCGTTTTCCATCGGCAGCTGCCCGGAAATGTAGAGCATCGACCCGGAGACGACGTAAGGCACGTAGTTCGCGACAGGCGCAACTGCCTGCGGAAGGACGATGCCGAGTTCGGTGAGGCGGGTTTCGATCTCTGCGGACATGGAAAGGCTCCGTTGTTGTCTTTTGTGCTAAAATCCGGCATGCAAAGCAGATCGTGACAGGCGTGGACCAGAACCGATCTGCCTTGTTTCTGCCGAAAGCTTGTTTATCGCATTGGCGGCGAGTCCAACAGGAGGAAACGGATGTTTCGTAAAGGCTTCGGTCTCGTCACTCTGGGAAGCGTCTGTGTCGTGGTCATGACGGCGGGCGCTGCACAGGCGACTGCCCTCGTTCCCCATCGCGCCGTCTACGATCTGGAGCTGAAGGACGCCTCCGAGCGGTCCGGCATCTCCGGCATGTATGGCCGCATGGTCTATGAGTTCAACGGCTCCTCCTGCGAAGGCTATACCGTCAGCTTCCGCTTCGTCACCCAGGTCGATACGGGCGAGGAGGTTCGCCTCACCGATCAGCAGACCACCACCTATGAGGACATGAAGAACGGCAATTTTCGTTTCCTCACCCGCTCCTTCACCGACGAGAAGCTGGACAAGGAGGTGCGCGGAAGCGCGCATGACGATAAATCGGGCGTCAAGGTCGAGCTGACCGCTCCGGACAAGCGCCAGGTGGCGCTCGCGGCCAGCCGGTTTCCGACCGAACACATGCTCGAAGTCATCGAACGTGCGAAAAAAGGAGAGAGCTTTTTCGAGGCGCGTATCTTCGATGGTTCCGATTCGGGCGACAAGACGCTGATCACCTCGACCTTCGTGGGCAAGCCGCGCAAGCCCGCTCCTGACGACGCGGATGTCGGCAAGGCCGGAAAGCTTGCTGGCGAGAACTATTGGCCGGTGACGATCACCTATTTCAACGACGAAGCGAACGGCGACGCGCTGCCCGTCTATCGCATGGCGTTCAAGCTCTACGAGAACGGCGTGACGCGGGATCTCACCATGGACTACGGAGACTTCGTCCTGAGCGGAAAACTCGCCAAGCTCGAGGTCTTCAACACCGAAGAGTGCAAGTAAGCGCCGGCAAACGACTCCAAAACGACATCAAGGCTTGATTTCTCGGGCGGTTGCCGCTAAGGGGCTGGCCATTCCACACGTAAGGCATGGGATTTTCCGGGAGAAATCCGGATCGTTCCGCCGGTGGGCGCATTAAAGTGCGCTCGACGCCTTGCGGAGGTTCAACCGGAAAAGGAGACAAAGGCATGGCATTGCCTGATTTCACTATGCGCCAGCTTCTCGAGGCGGGCGTGCACTTCGGCCACCAGACACACCGCTGGAACCCGAAGATGAAGCCGTACATCTTCGGCGACCGTAACAACGTTCACATCATCGATCTCGCCCAGACCGTTCCGATGCTGTCGCGCGCCCTGCAGGTCGTCAGCGACACCGTCGCCAGCGGCGGCCGCGTGCTTTTCGTCGGCACCAAGCGCCAGGCTTCCGAGATCATCGCGGACGCAGCGAAGCGTTCCGCTCAGTACTACGTCAATGCCCGCTGGCTCGGCGGCATGATGACGAACTGGAAGACGATCTCCAACTCGATCCAGCGCCTGCGCAAGCTCGATGAGATCCTGGCTTCGGAAGCTTCCGGCTTCACGAAGAAGGAGCGCCTGAACCTCGAGCGCGAGCGCGAGAAGCTCAACCGTGCACTCGGCGGCATCCGCGATATGGGCGGTACCCCGGATCTGATGTTCATCATCGACACCAACAAGGAATCGATCGCCATCGACGAAGCCAAGCGTCTTGGCATTCCGGTGGTTGCCGTCATCGACTCCAATTGCGATCCGGACCAGATCGACTACGCGATCCCGGGCAACGACGACGCATCGCGCGCTATCGCCCTTTACTGCGATCTCATCGCCCGCGCCGCCATTGACGGTATTGCCCGTCAGCAGGGCGCCTCTGGCCGCGATCTCGGCGCATCCGAAGAGGTTCCGGTCGAGCCGGCTCTCGAGGAAGCGTCCGAAGCCTGATCGGCCCGACCGGCAGACGAAGCGCTGCCGTACGCATGAAATATCGGGACGAGGCCGTTTGTGATGTAGAATCTGAACGGCCTTGTTCTTTATCAGCCGGAAATGGCCCGGCCGATCGCGCGCGGTGAGCCCGCGAACATCGCTAAAGTGGCTTCATCACGATGTCACACAGAAAGGCCATTTCCTGCCAAACCTTCTGGCACTGCGCCAATCCCGGTCGGCGCGCCAGCAAACAGACAAGAGGCACAAAGATGACTGTTACCGCCGCAATGGTGAAGGAGCTGCGCGAAAAGACCGGCGCAGGCATGATGGACTGCAAGAAGGCGCTTGCCGAGACCAATGGCGACATGGAAGCCGCCATCGATTGGCTGCGCGCCAAGGGCATCGCCAAGGCTGACAAGAAGTCCGGCCGCACTGCTGCCGAAGGCCTCATCGGCATTGCCAGCTCCGGCACCAAGGCCGTCGTCGTCGAAATCAACTCCGAAACCGACTTCGTTGCCCGCAACGATGCCTTCCAGGAGCTCGTCCGCGGCGTCGCCAACGTCGCGCTTGGCACCGACGGCAGCGTTGCAGCCGTTTCCAAGGCGACCTATCCGGCGACAGGCAAGTCCGTTGAAGACACGATCAAGGACGCCATTGCCACGATCGGCGAGAACATGACGCTGCGCCGCTCGGCACTGCTCGAGGTCGAGGACGGCGTCGTCGCGACCTATGTACACAATGCCGCAGGCGAAGGTATCGGCAAGCTCGGCGTGCTCGTCGCGTTGAAGTCGACCGGCGACAAGGAAGCTCTGAACGCGATCGGCCGGCAGGTTGCCATGCACGTCGCCGCGACCAACCCGCTCGCCGTCCGTTCGAGCGAAATCGACCCGGCGGTCGCCGAGCGCGAGCGCAACGTTTTCATCGAGCAGTCGCGCGCTTCCGGCAAGCCGGACAACATCATCGAGAAGATGGTCGATGGCCGCATGCGCAAGTTCTTCGAGGAAGTCGCCCTTCTGTCGCAGGCTTTCGTCATGAACCCTGACCAGACGGTGGAAGCCGCGATCAAGGAAGCGGAAAAGTCCGTCGGCGCGCCGATCGAAGTCGCCGGCATTGCTCGTCTCCTGCTCGGCGAAGGCGTCGAAAAGGAAGAGAGCGACTTCGCGGCTGAAGTGGCAGCCGCCGCGAAGGGTTGATTTCTTCACCCCGAATGGGAAAACGTGGGGGCATCGCGTGACAACGCGGTGCCCTTCGTGTATCCGGCTCCAGTCGATGCGTAGGACCCGCCGGAGCGGTTGATACCACGCAGCGGATTTTGCCTTTACGCCGGTGTGCGCCAGATGCCTGCACACGCGCGCCGATCTATTTCAGGAGTGACAATGTCGGCCAAGCCAATCTACAAGCGCGTTCTTCTCAAGGCCTCCGGTGAAGCGCTTATGGGAAGCCAGGGGTTCGGCATCGATGTTGCCGTAGCCGACCGAATTGCCTCCGATATCGCGGAAGCGAGAGCGATGGGTGTCGAAGTCGGCGTCGTCGTCGGCGGCGGCAACATCTTCCGCGGTGTCGCTGTCGCGTCCAAGGGCGGCGACCGCGTAACCGGCGACCACATGGGAATGCTGGCGACGGTCATCAACGCGCTTGCGCTGGCAACGTCGCTGCGCAAGCTCGATATCGACACCGTCGTCCTGTCGGCCATCGCCATGCCGGAAATCTGCGAGAGTTTCTCGCAGCGCGCGACGCTCTATCATCTTTCGCTCGGCCGTGTCGTGATCTTCGCCGGCGGCACGGGCAATCCGTTCTTCACGACGGATTCGGCTGCGGCGCTTCGTGCGGCGGAGATGGGCGCCGAGGCGATCTTCAAGGGAACACAGGTCGACGGCATCTATTCCGCGGATCCGAAGAAGGACCCCTCGGCCACCCGTTTCGACCGCCTGACCCATAGCGAGATTCTCGAAAAGGGCCTCGCGGTCATGGATGTTGCCGCCGTGGCGCTTGCGCGGGAGAATGCCATTCCGATCGTCGTCTTCTCCATCCACGAGAAGGGCGGCTTCACGGAGATATTGACGGGTGGCGGCCGTGCCACCATCGTGACCGATAATTGACAAGCTGCTGGGGCCCGCAAGGGCCGCTGATAGGAACGGGAGTCTTGAACCATGAGTGAAGGTGTGGATCTGAAGGAACTCAAGCGTCGGATGGACGGGGCGATCGCTGCTTTCAAGCACGACATCGCGTCGCTGCGGACCGGTCGCGCTTCGGCGAACGTACTCGATCCGGTGACCGTCGAAGCCTACGGTTCGCGCATGCCGCTGAACCAGGTGGCAAACATCACGGTCCCGGAGTCGCGGATGCTTTCGGTTTCGGTGTGGGACAAGTCCATGGTCGGTGCCGTGGAGCGGGCGATCCGGGAGTCCAATCTGGGGCTCAACCCGATCGTCGACGGGCAGAACCTGCGCATTCCGCTGCCGGAACTGAACGAGGAGCGCCGCAAATCGCTGGTCAAGGTCGCGCACGACTATGCCGAAAAAAGCAAGGTTGCCGTCCGCCACGTTCGCCGTGACGGTATGGACGACCTGAAAAAAGCCGAAAAGGACGGCGAGATCGGCCAGGACGAGAGCCGTGCTCAGTCCGAGCGGGTCCAAAAAATGACCGATGACGTAATTTCCGAAATCGACCGCTTGCTCGCGGAGAAGGAAAAGGAAATCATGCAGGTCTGACCTGCGGATAGGTGAGTCTCTTTGTCCGGACAACCCATGCAAGAATTCAATCCCGCTAACGTACCGGCTCACGTCGCCATCATCATGGACGGCAACGGTCGTTGGGCGAATGCGCGTGGACTGCCCCGTACCATGGGCCACCGCAAGGGCGTAGAGGCGGTCCGCGGGGCGGTAAGGACGGCGGCGGAGATCGGCATCCGTTACCTGACGCTGTTCGCATTCTCGTCGGAGAACTGGAACCGGCCGGAAAACGAGGTCAGCGACCTCATGGGCCTGCTCAAGGCTTTCATCCGACGGGATCTCGCCGATCTCCACCGTGAGAACGTCCGCATCCGGGTGATCGGCGACCGTTCGAACCTGAGCGGCGATATCCTGCCTCTGCTCATCGAAGCGGAGGAGACGACGATCGCAAACACCGGCATCACGGTGGTCATCGCGTTCAATTACGGCGCCAGAGACGAGCTGGCGAGAGCCATGCGCCGCCTGGCGGGGGACGTGGCTGCCGGTCGTCTGCGGCCGGAAGAGATTACCGCGGAACGGATATCCTCGACGATCGACACGGCGGGCATTCCCGATCCCGATCTCATCATCCGGACGAGCGGCGAGGAGCGTCTCTCCAACTTTCTCCTTTGGCAGGGGGCCTACTCCGAATTGCTGTTCATTCCGGACCTCTGGCCGGATTTCACGCGCGAGACATTCTTTGCGGCGATCGAACAATATGCCTGCCGCGAGCGCCGATTCGGCGGACTGACCCAACCGACTCTGGCGGTCGGCTCCTGATGCAGGCCGAACTCAAACTTCGTATCGCCTCCGGGTTGGTTCTGGCTGCGGTGGTTCTTGCTGCAACCTGGATCGGCGGCTTCGCCTTCCAGCTTCTCTCCGTCGCGATCGGCCTGCTCGTCTATTACGAGTGGTCCACCATCACCAAGCTCCCCGAGCGGGACTTTCAGGGCAATGCCCTCGGCTGGCTGGCGCAGGTGGTGATCGCCGGCCTCGTCCTCCTCGACTATATGCATATCAGCCTGCCGGGACTTGCCCTCTGTGTGCTCGCGGCAGCGCTTTGGGTACTGATAAAGGGAACCAGCTGGTGGCTGCCGGGCGGGATC
This sequence comes from Ensifer sp. D2-11, assembly GCF_054161295.1. Lineage (NCBI taxonomy): Bacteria > Pseudomonadati > Pseudomonadota > Alphaproteobacteria > Hyphomicrobiales > Rhizobiaceae > Ensifer > Ensifer sp. D2-11. Next base: position 1,680,669 of record NZ_CP096433.1, on the reverse strand, counting down.
GTCTATGCGGGCCTGACGAGCATTTCGCTCGCGGCGATCCGCGGAGCGGACTATCTCGGGCTGATGGCAATGCTGTTCGTGTTCGCCGTCGTATGGGCAACGGATATTTTCGCCTACTTCACGGGGAGGGCGATCGGCGGGCCGAAGCTGGCGCCCGCAATCTCGCCGGGCAAGACCTGGTCGGGCGCGATCGGCGGCGCGATTTTCGGCGTTCTTGCGGGTGTCGCCGTTTTCATGGCTCACTTTTCACTCGAGGACCTGCGCATCCCCGTCATCGCGCTGGTCCTGTCCGTCGCAAGCCAGATAGGCGATCTGTTCGAGTCCTTCGTCAAGCGCCGCTTCGGCGTCAAGGATTCGAGCAGACTAATCCCGGGCCACGGCGGCGTCATGGACCGGGTGGATGGGCTGATATTCGCCTGCATTGCCGCGCTGGCTCTGGTGCTTGGGCAGTTCCTGCTGGCGGGCGGCCGGGAAGTCGCCTTCGGCGCGATTCTGCTGGGTCTTTGAAGACTGCCGGTGTAGGACCTGTGGACACTTATGGATAGGGGTTTGATTTTGCACAAATCGGTCAATGCCAAGGATTTTTCCGCAGCAAAGGGTTGCCCCCTTTGCAAGGGAAAAGCCGCCGGCAGTGGGCGATTTGTGCAAAACCCTTCGGGCGGCCCATATTGCGGTGCCTTGTCGCGAAAAATCCGGCTTGCAGGCGGACGGCCTGCGGCGCCGGATTTTCCACGAAAGTCCCTCGCAATATGGGCCGTCAAATCCCTATCCATAAGTGTCCACAGGTCCTAGTCCTTATATCGGGCTCGAAGCGGGACTATCATGCGGCGGTGCGAACCATGGCGGCACGGCCCCGACCTTGCAATTTGAACTGGCGGACGTGGCAGCGGACGCGTTAGGAATGACTATGAGCCTACTGCTTGACAATCTCCAGTACACGATCCCCACCTTCCTGTTCCTCCTGACGTTGCTGGTCTTCGTTCACGAGATGGGACACTACCTGGTGGGGCGCTGGTCGGGCATCCGCATCCTGGCCTTTTCCGTCGGCTTCGGACCCGAGCTCTTCGGCTGGACCGATCGCCACGGCACCCGCTGGAAATTCTGCGCGGTCCCGCTTGGCGGCTACGTGAAGTTCTTCGGCGACGAGGATGCGGCGAGCACGCCCGACTACCGGCGGCTGGAGACGATCGCGCCGGAAGAACGGGGCCGTACATTCCTGGGCGCAAAGCTATGGAAACGCGCGGCGACGGTCGCGGCCGGTCCCATCGCGAATTTTCTTCTGGCGATTGCGATCTTCGCAGTCCTCTTTTCCATTTACGGCCGTGCCGTCGCCGATCCCGTCGTCGCTTTCGTGGCGCCGGACAGTGCCGCGGAAAAGGCGGGTGTTCTGCCGGGAGACCGGCTGCTTTCGATCGACGGAAAGCCGATCGCCACCTTCGACGACGTGCGCCGCTATGTTAGCGTCCGTCCCGAGCTGCCGATCACCGTTCGGATCGAGCGCGAGGGCGCTGCGATCGACCTGCCGATGGTGCCCCAACGTACCGAATCCGTCGACCCGCTCGGCAACAAGATGGAAGAGGGCAAGATCGGCATCGGAACGAACCAGGAGGCCGGCAATTTCCGGGTCGAGACCTACGGACCTCTCGAAGCGGTGGGGCAGGGGGCACTGCAGAGCTGGCGGATCGTAACGGGCACGCTCGACTATCTTTCGAATCTCTTTGTCGGCCGGATGAGCGCCGATCAGGTCGGCGGGCCGATCCGTATCGCCCAGATGTCCGGTCAGATGGCGAAACTCGGCATTGCCGAGGTGCTGAATTTCGCGGCCGTGCTTTCGGTTTCCATTGGATTGCTCAACCTAATGCCCGTGCCGGTGCTTGATGGCGGCCATCTGATGTTCTATGCGGTCGAAGCGTTGCGCGGCAGGCCGGTCGGTCCTGCCGCACAGGATCTCGCATTCCGCATAGGCTTTGCCATGGTGCTCATGCTGACGGTTTTTGCGGCCTGGAACGATATCAACTGGCTCTTCGGATAGGGGCGGAGTCTTGGGCGGGAGCGGACATCGTTAAGGATTCGGGGAGCGAGTGAGTTTCGCCGGCTGCTCGATAACGGTTTGTTTACGATAATAAGAGGCCGTAGTGGCTGTTAAGCCACGGTTGGAATTGAAGTAAACAGAAATTAACGAGCTGACTTGCTTGTATGGGAAAAGCGGTTAAAACGGCAACCGTGACCGGAGTCGGCACGAAACTGCCGCGGGACGTTGGGAAAAGGTAAGATTTTGACATGAAAGCTGGTTCAAGGTTTTTGAACGCGGTGTCGGCGTTTGCTCTGTCAGCAAGCATGGTCGCCACGGGTACCGGGGTAGGACTTGTTGCTGGTACCTCAGTCGCGCAAGCCGCGGTCATCAATCGGGTTGAAGTGCGTGGGGCAACGCGCGTCAGCGCGGAAACCGTTCGCGCCAATATCACGATCGTTCCCGGCAAGAGCTTCAGCAATGCCGATATCGACGCATCCGTGAAGCGGCTCTATGCCACCGGCTATTTCTCCGATGTCAGCATCACGGTTTCCGGCGGATCGCTTGTCGTTTCCGTCAGCGAGAATCAGCTCGTCAACCAGGTGGTCTTCAACGGCAACCGCAAGATCAAGGATGACAAGCTCCAGGGTGTCGTTCGCACCCAGCCGCTCGGTCCCTATAGCGAGGCGACCGTCGAAACCGACATTCAGGCCATCAGGGACGCCTATGCCGCCATCGGCCGCAGCGACGTGACCGTGACGACCCAGGTCGTTCCGATTGCCGAAGGCCGCGTCAACCTGGCCTTCGTCATCAATGAAGGCGAACGCACGAAGATCACGCAGATCAACTTCGTAGGCAACGAGGTCTATAGCGACGGCCGTCTGCAGTCGGTGATTGCGACCAAGGAATCGGGCATCTTCTCGTTCCTCACGCGCAAGGACGTCTACAATCCGGATAAGTTGCGGGCCGACGAGGAATTGCTGCGGCAGTTTTATTACAACCGCGGCTACGCCGATTTTCAGGTGGTCTCGTCCGAAGCGGCGCTCAATGAGGCGACCAACGAATACACGGTGACGATCACCATCGAGGAAGGTCCTCGATACGACTTCGGTCCGGTCAATATCGAGTCGACGGTCGAAGGCATCGACGCCGAGGAACTGAGGGGTCTCGTTCAGAGCCGGGAAGGCACGGTGTACAAGGCCAAGGACATTCAGAGCACGATGAGCGAGATTTCGAAGCGCGTCGCGTCGGAGGGTTATCCCTTTGCGCGCGTCACGCCGCGCGGCAACCGCGATCTCGCCAACCACACGATCGCCGTCGACTATCTCGTGGACCAGGGCGAGCGCGCCTATGTCGAGCGCATCGAGATTCGCGGCAACACCCGGACGCGTGACTACGTTATCCGTCGCGAGTTCGATGTCGGCGAAGGCGATGCCTTCAACCAGGAAATGGTTGCTCGCGCCAAGCGCCGCCTGGAGGCGCTCGGCTATTTCTCGTCGGTCAACATCTCGACGCAGCCGGGCAGCGCGGCTGACCGCGTCGTCATCGTCGTCGACGTGCAGGATCAGTCGACCGGTTCGTTCGGCATCGGCGCCGGCTATTCCGCCGGCGACGGCGGCGGCTTCCTCGTCGAGGCTTCGATCGAGGAGAAGAACTTCCTGGGCCGCGGCCAGTATATTCGTCTTGCCGCCGGCAAGGGCGAGGACAGCCAGACCTACAATGTTTCGTTCACCGAGCCCTATTTCCTCGGCTATCGTCTCGCTGCAGGCTTCGACCTCTTCAAGAACGAAAACGACTTCGACGACGACAACTACAGCTACAACGATCAGGGCTTCAGCCTGCGCGTGACCGCGCCGATCACCGAGAACCTGTCGACCACGCTGCGCTACAACTACACGGAGCTCGAATATTTCGGCGACCGGGACGAACTCTCGTCTCCCTACGACCGTGTAATCGACGGCAGCCCCTGGACGCGCTCGTCCATCTCGCAGTCCATCACCTACAACACGCTGGATGATGCTCAACTGCCGCACGAGGGCATCCTCGCTTCGGTGACGCAGGAGTTTGCCGGCCTTGGCGGCACGTCGGACTTCTACAAGCTGACGGGTAAAGCCAAGTGGTACTACACGCTGCATGACGAGGCCGACATCATCGGTTCGCTTTCCGGTAGCGCCGGTCATCTGTTCGAGACGTCCGGTTCGCTGGAAGTCTTCGACCAGTTCCAGCTGAACAGCAACGATATCCGCGGCTTCGAGCGCAACGGTCTCGGCCCGCGCATGAACAACGGCGACGCACTGGGCGGTACGACCTATTTCACGGCGTCTGCGGAAGCGACGTTCCCGCTGCCGGGTCTTCCGCGTGACAGCGGTTTCCGCGGCGCGCTCTTCGTCGATGCGGGCACGCTCTATGGCAACGACGTCGAGATCGGTCCTGGTGAATCGGTACGCGGGGACAATGCCTCGCTGCGCGCCTCGGTCGGCGTCAGCTTGATCTGGGCTTCGCCCTTCGGTCCGCTGCGTGTGGACTACGCCGTGCCGGTTGCGAAGGAAGACTTCGACGAGGTCCAGAACTTCAAGTTCGGTATCAACTCGTCGTTCTGATAAAGAGCAGTCCAGAACTGCCAGAGAATCGTTCTGGAGTGTCCATGGAACAGAATTGGTTTTTTCCGCCCCATCAGGGGATTCGTCTGGGCGACCTCGCGAATCAGATTGGGGCGGAGTTGCTGGATATAAGCGCCGCCGACCGCACCGTGCGTGCGGTCGCGCCTGTTTATCGCGCCAAGCCGGGCGACATCTGTTATATGCTGTCGCGCAAGAATCGCGAAGAGTTGCAGACCTGTCGCGCCGCCGCGATCATCTGCGACAAAGCAATTTCGTCGCTCGTCCCCGACACTATTCCCGTGCTGCTGACATCGAAGCCGCACACGGCCTTCGCGCTTGCCGGCACCCTGCTTCACGAAAGGGCCATGCGGCCCTCGTATAATACGAGCGAGAGGGGCGTAGCGCCGGGAGCCTTCGTCGATCCGACGGCGCGCCTGGAGGCGGGCGTCGAGGTCGAGCCGATGGCTGTGATCGGAGCCGGCGCCGAGATTGGAAGCGGAACGCGCATCGCAGCGGGAGCAATGATCGGACAGGGCGTGCGGATCGGTCGGGATTGCACCATTTCCGCCGGTGCAAGCATCCTTTGTGCGTTGATCGGCAACAACGTCATCATTCATCCGGGCGCCCGCATCGGCCAGGACGGATTCGGCTACGCACCGGGCCCGAAGGGCGGAATGATCAAGATCGTCCAGGTCGGGCGGGTGATCATCCAGGATCACGTCGAGATCGGTGCGAACACGACGATCGACCGCGGCACAATGGATGACACCGTGATCGGCGAGGGGACGAAAATCGACAATCTCGTGCAGATCGGCCATAACGTGCGCATCGGCCGCTACTGCGGCATCGTAAGCCAGGTCGGTATCGCCGGCAGCACGCAGATCGGCGACGGCGTCATGATCGGCGGAGGCGTCGGGGTCAACGGGCATATCACCATTGGAGACGGAGCGCAGATCGCCGCGATGAGCGGCGTGGCGAGCGATGTGCCGGCCGGCGAGCGCTATGGCGGGATTCCGGCGCGACCGATGCGGGATTTCCTGCGCGATGTCGCCGAAATGGCCCTCAGGTCGAGCGAGAGGCAGAAGAAGAAGGGTGGCAAGGATGAATGAGGCTGCAACGGTCCTCGGCACGGCGGACATACAGGAAATCCTGACGCTTCTTCCCCATCGTTACCCCTTCCTGCTGGTGGACCGCATCATCGAGATCGATGACGACAATTCGGCCATCGGGATCAAGAACGTGACGGCCAACGAGCCGCATTTCACCGGGCACTTTCCCGAGAAGCCGATCATGCCGGGCGTTCTTCTGATCGAAGGCATGGCGCAGACGGCCGGCGCGATCTGTGCGCGCAAGACGGGAATCGGAAGCAATCTCGTCTATTTCATGACGATCGACAATGCACGGTTCCGCAAACCCGTCGTGCCGGGCGACCGGGTGGAGTTCCATGTCGTGAAGCAGAAGCAGCGCGGCAATATCTGGAAATTTCACTGCGATGCAAAAGTTGACGGGCAACTCGTCGCGGAAGCTGATATCGGCGCGATGATTGTCAGCAAGGAAGACGCCTGAGAATGATAGCATCAAGTGCGAAGATCCACCCGTCCTCGGCCATCGAGAACGGTGCGGTAATCGGCGAAAACGTGAAGATCGGCCCGTTCTGCCACATCGGGCCGAATGTCGTTCTTGCGGATGACGTCGAAATTCTGAGTCACGTCGCGGTCATCGGCCATACGAGCGTCGGCAAGGGCACGAAGATCTTTCCGGGTGCCGTCATCGGCGGCGATTCGCAGAGTGTGCACCACAGCGCCTTGAATACGAAACTGGTGATTGGCGAAAACTGTACCATCCGCGAAGGCGTGACCATGAATACGGGTACGGTGGAGCATGGCGGCGCAACCATTGTCGGCAACAACAACCTGTTCCTGGCCTATTCGCACGTGGCGCATGACTGCCGCCTCGGCAACAACATCATCCTTTCCAACAATGTCATGCTTGCGGGGCACGTGACCGTCGAGGATCGAGCCATACTCGGGGGCGGCTCCGCGGTTCACCAGTTTACCCGCATCGGGCGTCAGGCCTTCATCGGGGGCCTGTCGGCGGTGAGCTATGACGTCATTCCCTATGGAATGCTCAACGGCAACCCCGGCGTTTTGAGCGGACTCAACGTGGTCGGGATGACCCGTGCGGGGATCGATCGTCCCGCGATTCATCGCGTTCGGCGGTGCTATAAGCAGATATTCGAAGGAGACGGCTCGATCCGCGCGAACGCAGCCGCTATCCGCAACGAATATCTCGATTGCGCGCCGGCAATCGAGATCCTGGATTTCATCGCCGCGGAGAGCGACCGCGCGCTGTCGTCGCCGAATCGCGGCGCCAAGGGCTGATGGCGGTGGCGATTCATCGCCTGCCGCAGTCAAAAGGCAGGCTCGCCATCATCGCCGGCGCCGGAACGCTTCCCCATCACGTGGCCGAGGCCGCACGCCTTCAGGGTGAAGACCCGTTCATCATCGCGCTTTCGCGTGAGGCCGATACCGATTGGACCGGCTTCGACCATGCCGTTTGCGCAATCGGAGACTTTGCCGCGATCAGCCGCACTTTCGAGACCGAGGGAATCGACCGGGTCGTCCTTTCCGGTGCGGTGCGGCGACGGCCGGAGTGGCGCGATATCCGTCCTACGCTGAAGACGCTGGCCAAGGTGCCGCGGGTTTTCCGCACCTTGATATCCGGCGGGGACGACGCCGTGCTGCGCATGGTGATCGAATTGATCGAGGCAAGTGGCGCCCATGTGATCGGCGCGCACGAGGTCGTTCCGGGGCTTCTTGCCGATACCGGTCCGCTCGGCGCCCATGCCCCGACGGACGAAGACCGGCGTGACATCGAAGCCGGCATCGCCGCAGCCAACGCGCTGGGGGCGCTGGATGTGGGCCAGGGCGCCGTTGCAGTCGGCGGCAGGGTGGTGGCGCTGGAGGGGGCGGAAGGGACGGACGCCATGTTGGCGAGAGTGGCCGACCTCAGGAAAGACGGGCGGATTTCAATCCGTCGTCGCGGCGTTCTCGTCAAGCTCTGCAAGCCGCAACAGGACGAACGGGCGGACCTGCCCTCGATCGGTCCGTCGACGGTCGCAGGAGCGCATGCAGCCGGTCTCGCGGGCATCGCCGTCGAGGCGGGACGCGCGCTGGTTCTCGAGCGCGCGCGTCTCGTGGAGGAGGCCGACAGGAGCGGGCTGTTCATTCTCGGTATCGAGCGCGACGGCCGCAGGGACCGGAGATGACGGGCAGGGCCTACAGGCTGGCGGTTATCGCCGGAGAAGTTTCCGGAGACCTGCTCGGGGCCGACCTGGTACGGGCGCTGCGTGACCGTCTGGGCGGTCCGCTCGAACTCGTGGGCGTTGGTGGCGAGGGGCTGGAAGCCGAAGGGCTCCGGTCGCTTTTCGACTATTCCGAACTGTCGATCATGGGTTTCTCGCAGGTTCTGGCGAACCTGCCGAAGCTTCTGTTGCGGATTGGGCAGACCGCCCGCGCGATCGCCGCTGCGCGTCCGGATGCTTTGTTGATCATCGACAGCCCGGACTTCACCCACCGCGTGGCGCAACGCGTCCGCGCCGCATTGCCGGACTTGCCCGTGATCGACTACGTCTGCCCGAGCGTCTGGGCGTGGAAGCCGGAGCGGGCGCCGCGCATGCGTGCTTATGTGGATCACGTGCTCGCGGTTCTGCCCTTCGAGCAGGAAGCGATGGCGAAGCTCGGCGGTCCGCCGACGACCTATGTCGGGCACCGGCTCGCATCGGACGGCAATGTCCTCGCTGTCCGGGAGCGGCAGCGGCTTAGACAGCAGATGCAGGATCGGCGCGAGCCGAAGGCCTGTCTCCTGCTGCCCGGATCGCGCGGGAGCGAGGTCAGCCGCCTGCTTCCGATCTTCCGCGAAGCAGCCGAAGAACTCGCGGAGCGGCACGAAGGCATTCGTTTCCTGTTGCCGACCGTGCCGCGCCAGGAAGAGCGTGTGAGGGCGTTGACGGCATCCTGGAGGATCCAGCCCGAGATAAGCGTAACGGCGGACGGGAAATGGGAGGCTTTTGCCCAAGCCGACGCGGCCATTGCCGCCTCGGGTACGGTGATCCTCGAACTGGCGCTCGCTGGAGTTCCGGTCGTGTCCACCTACTCTGCCGACTGGATCGTCAGCCTCCTGCATTCCCGCATTCGGATATGGACCGCGGCGCTTCCGAACCTCATCGCGGATTTTCCGGTCGTGCCCGAATATTTCAACAAGTCGATCCGGCCGGCCGTTCTGACGCGCTGGTTCGAACGGCTTTCGAGCGATACGGCGCAACGTCGTGCGATGCTCGACGGCTTCGCCCTCGTTCAACAGCGAATGGAAACGGATCGGCCGCCCGGCGAAAAGGCGGCGGATATCGTCCTCGCTTGCATTCGGGCCGGATGAGGAGAGGCGGGTGCTTCCTCGGGTCAAGCCCGAGGATGACCGGGGAGGAGTCGAGGGGACTGGGAAGGGACGTTGCTGTGACCCTTAACCTCAGCCTTCGCAAAGCCGATCAGCCGGTTCGTGCAAGAACCTCGCCCTAGTTTTTACGAACCCTACCGCATGTCATCCTCGGGCTTGACCCGAGGATCCATATGCGAGCTCACCAAAGCTGGAAATACAAGTCGCGCCAGTCGGGGTTCATTTTCTCGATGAGCTCGATCTTCCATTCGCGATACCAGCGCTTCAGCGATTTCTCGCGCTGAATGGCCGTACCGATCTGCAGGTGCTCCTCATACCACACCAGTCGATTGCACCCGTATTTCGACGCAAAGCCCGGCGTCGAGCCTTCTCGGTGTTCGAAGATGCGGCGCTCGAGATCGGACGTAACGCCGATATAGAGCGTTCCGCGCTTGTGGTTCGTGACGATATAGACATAGCCCGCCATATGCGGACGATGCTCGTGATTGGATCCTCGGGTCAAGCCCGAGGATGACGGGAGAGGAGTCGAGGGGACTGGGAAGGGACGTCGCTACGATCCTTAAAGACTGCCTCAGCCTTCGCAAGGCCGATCTGCGGTTCGTGCAAGAACCTCGCCGCAGTCATTACGCGCAAACCCACCACATGTCATCCTCGGGCTTGACCCGAGGATCCATATGCGTGCCGATCGGGTTCAACTTCTCGATGAGCTCGATCTTCCATTCCCGATACCAACGACGTTCGTGATTGGATCCTCGGGGCGAGCCCGAGGATGACGGTTGGTGGGGTAGGCTTTCGAGGTCGTCCCGCGTTTATCGCTTTGAGATCGGCACATAGTCGCGCAGCGGTGCGCCGACATAGAGCTGGCGCGGACGGCCGATGCGCTGTTCCGGATCTTCGATCATCTCGTTCCACTGGGCGATCCAGCCGACGGTGCGGGCAAGGGCGAAGAGCACCGTGAACATCGTGGTGGGGAAGCCCAGGGCCTTCAGGGTGATGCCGGAGTAGAAGTCGATGTTCGGGTAGAGCTTCTTCTCGATGAAGTACTCGTCCGTCAGGGCGATGCGTTCGAGCTCCATCGCGACTTCCAGGAGCGGGTCGTCCTTGTGGCCGAGTTCGGCGAGAACCTCATGCGTGGTCTTCTGCATGATCTTCGCGCGCGGATCGTAGTTCTTGTAGACCCGGTGGCCGAAGCCCATCAGACGGAACGGATCGTTCTTGTCCTTGGCCTTGGCGATGTATTCCGGAATGCGGTCGACCGTGCCGATTTCGGCGAGCATGTTGAGCGCCGCCTCGTTGGCGCCGCCATGGGCGGGCCCCCAAAGGCAGGCGATACCGGCAGCGATACAGGCGAAGGGATTGGCACCCGACGAGCCGGCGAGGCGAACGGTTGAGGTCGATGCGTTCTGCTCATGGTCGGCGTGGAGGATGAAGATCCGGTCCATGGCGCGCGCCAGGACCGGATTGACGACATATTCCTCGCAAGGCACGGCGAAACACATGCGCAGGAAGTTCGAGGCGTAGTCGAGATCGTTCTTCGGGTAAACGAAGGGCTGGCCGATATGGTACTTGTAGGCCATCGCGGCGATCGTCGGCATCTTGGCGATCATGCGCAACGATGCGACCATCCGCTGATGCGGATCGGTGATGTCGGTCGAGTCGTGGTAGAAGGCGGAAAGGGCACCGACGCAGCCGCACATGACGGCCATCGGATGGGCATCGCGGCGGAAGCCGGTGAAAAACCGCGACATCTGCTCGTGGACCATGGTGTGATGCGTGACGCGATAATCGAAATCGGCCTTCTGAGCCTTTGTCGGCAGTTCGCCGTAGAGAAGCAGGTAGCAGACTTCGAGAAAATCGCCGTGCTCAGCAAGCTGCTCGATCGGAAATCCGCGGTGAAGCAGGACGCCCTCGTCGCCATCGATATAGGTGATCTTCGATTCACACGATGCCGTGGAGGTAAAGCCCGGATCGTAGGTGAACATCGTCGTCTGCTTGTAGAGCGAGCCGATGTCCACGACGTCCGGACCGATTGATCCCGATCGCACCGGCAGGTCCGCGGATTTTCCGCCGAATGTTACTGTCGCGCTTTTCTCTGACATGGGACCCTCCGTTTTTGTGACATCGTGGCATAGCTCTGTGCCGCGAATTTGAGCGTTGCGAATTTGCTATATGATTTATTTTCGACTGCCAAGCAGTACCAAAGGCAAACTTGTGCGATGCGAAAACGCATATGGCAACGCAACAAACGCATGTTACGGCAATTCGTTCGAAGAGATCAATGATCGGCAAGCTGATAATGCGGTACCATTCTATCTAGTCTGCCTCTTTTTTGAGCATCAGCCTTCGAGTTGCAAGATTGCATGGTTGGCTGCAGGATCGCGAAAACAGGCGCGGGCGGAGCGGAATGGGGGAGAGCGGGGCACAAGCGGTCGTGCGCGATGGGGAACGCAGCGCGTGGCCCGAGAGCGAGGCGACGCAGGTTCTCACTGGCGATTTGCCCGTCATCGGCTCCGGCCGCCGGGCGCCTGCCGGCCGGCATGCGATACACATTCGCCATCGGATACGCTCGGCGGCCACGGCGGTTTCCCTCCGGATAGGCGCTGCAGTTGCAGAAGAGCAGGAATACGGCCACGGCTTCGTCCTGATCCCGGTCGTGCTTGCGCTCGGCTCGCTTGCATGGCTCGCGCTGCCCGAAACCGTCGGAACTGCCAAACTTGCAGCGCTGCTTTGCGTTTTCGGCATATCTGCGGTGCTTTGCCGGGGAGACCTGCGAAACTGGCGGCCGCTGTTGATCGCGCCTGCTCTCTTTACGGCCGGCATGCTGCTCGCCGCGGCCGAAACAGCAAGGCGCGACACGGTCATTCTCGATACTCCCGTTACGACGACCGTTCGCGGAACCGTGCTGTCGCGGGATCCGGACGACAGGGGGCGCTGGCGCTATCTCGTTCGCATCCAGGAAACCTCCGGCCCGCGTCTTCGCAGGGCTCCGGAAAGGGCGACGCTCCTGGCGCGGAGCCGTCACGAGGCGTTTCCGGTCGGGGCGACGATCGAAGGCAAGGCGCGTTTGTCGCCGCCCTCCGGGCCGGCTCTGCCGGGTCTCAATGACTTCGCGTTCGGCGCCTACTTCAAAGGCGTAGGCGCGGTCGGGTATTTCTATGGCGCGCCGCGAGCGCCGGTGGATGCCGGCGCTGTCACGGATCGGTCCCAGGCCTCGCTGCCGGCGAAGGCGGCCGCATATCTGGCACTGGTCCGCGAGGCGATCGGCAACCGTATCCGGACAGCGATCGGCGGCGATACCGGTGCAATCGCTGCGGCGCTGGTGACCGGCGAGGAGCGCGCGATCAGCCGCGAGGCCGTCGAGATGCTGCGCGCCGCCGGCCTGTCGCACGTCCTGGCGATCTCGGGCCTCAACATGGTGCTGGCGGCGGGCACGTTTCTCATCGGCGCCCGGACCCTGCTGAGCTTCGTTCCCGGCTTGGCCGAAAGATATTCCGTCAAGAAGATCGCCGCCGTCGGCGCTCTTCTCATGGTCTTCTTCTATATCCTGATTTCCGGCGGCGCGGTCTCGGCGCTCAGATCCTGGATCATGATCTCGATCATGCTCGTCGCATTGTTCTTCGACCGCGTTTCGATCAGCCTGCGCAACGTGGCGCTTGCCGCACTCGTCATCCTCGCCTGGACGCCATCGGCGGCAGCCGGACCAGGGTTCCAAATGTCCTTTGCGGCGACGCTGGCCCTCGTTGCGGGCTATTCCCGCTGGCGCGACCACAGGAGAAAGGATCGCGAAACCCCGAGGAACCGGGGGGGCGCGGGGGTCGTGTCCGGCCTCGCCATCGGTACTGTCGCCACCTCCGTCATCGGCGGGTTGGCGACGGCGGTTTACGCGGCTGCCCATTTCCACCGGCTCCCCGGTTACGGGCTGGCCGCAAACGTTCTCACGACGCCTCTGATCAGCGTGCTCATCATGCCGTTCGCGCTGTTCGCGATGCTGCTTATGCCCTTCGGGCTCGAATATTACCCCCTCGTGGTCATGGGGCAGGGGCTGGACTGGATGCTGGCGGTCGCGAGATATGTCGCATCCCTCGACGGCGAGTGGACGACCGGTCGCATGGGCGACGTGCAGTTCTTCCTTATTGCCTTCGGCGGCATCCTGCTCTGCGTGCTGAGAACGCGGCTGGCGCTCGTCGGTGCGGGGCTGATCGCTCTGGGTGCATCCGCGATCGTGCTCGAGCCGCGGAAGGAGCGCCCATCGATCGCCATATCGGAGGATGCTCAACTGGTCGGTCTGGTCGCCGCGGATGCAATCGCGACCAATCGGAGCCGTCCGCCGGAGTTCATCTTCTCGCAATGGCAGCGCGCGCTTGCGATCGCAGCACATAAGGCACCGGTCGACCTTGCAGCGGAACCGGACACCGCCGCCGGGACATCAGCTTTCCTGACCTCGGCTCGAGCTGGCGTCTTCGCCTGCAGAAAGGGAACAGGGTGCGCCGGGCGCAGCCGCGAGGGATGGACAGTGGCTGTTATCGAAAAGGCCGAATCGCTCTCCTTCCTGTGCGGTCGCGTCGATCTGGTCGTCGTCGCCAGCCGCCGCCCGTCTGCAGGCTGCCCGCCCGGCGGATCGCTGGTCATAAGCACCGAGACGAGATCCATGCCGAGCAGGAACAACCGGGCGCGCCGCCTCGCATGCGCGTCGTCTCGTCGTTCTCCTCCACTGAGCGCCCCTGGCAGCGTCATCGCCGCTACGACTGGCGGACGGGCAGTTTTACGCCGCAAGGTTCACCCCCCTGACGGCCCGCGCATTCCTCATCGCCCCATCTGCCGCATATTCTTGATTATTGTACTCCACAATCTTGTCATCCCGCCATTGTTTGTCGTAAAGAGCGTTGCGAAGGCGCTTCACCGACAAGGGAGGCGCAAGCGGCTGCGGCTTGCATCCCGCGCCCACCTGATGGTTGAAATCGATTGCAGGCCCGTGACGCTCGGGCGAATGCGGGAAAAGAGGAACGAGATGTTTGATCGGATCCGGCCGAAATTGAACGTGTTGCTGGCGGCAACGCTGGCTGTTTTCCTTGCCGGCCCGGTCGCGCACGGCCTCGCGCAGACCGTACAACAGCCCTCGTCCGTCTCGGTCGATGCGCAGCCGCCGGCGACAGACGTTCCCGGCGCCGATGACCCGGGCGCGCAACCGGCGCCGCTCGAGGCAGCAGCGGGCGACGCAACGGCGGGCGACGCGACGGAAGTCAACCCCGTGCTTCCGCATGATCTTTCGCCGGTCGGCATGTTCCTCGCTGCCGATATCGTCGTAAAGGCGGTGATGGTCGCTCTGGCGCTCGCCTCCGTCGCCACCTGGGCGATCTTCCTCGTGAAGACGCTGGAACTCATATATGCCAAGTCGCGCCTCAAGCGCGCCGTGGCTGCGCTCGTTTCCGCGAATGGTCTCGCCGAGGTGCAGCCAAAGCTCGAGCGCCGCGCCGGTGTGGCTGGGGAGATGGTCGCCGCAGCGATCGACGAAATGACACGCTCGGAAGCCGTTCTGGACCTTGCGCCGGCAGTGGGTGTCAAGGAACGCGTCTCTTCTCTGCTCACGCGTATCGAGGTTCGCGCCGGCAAGAGGATGAGCGCCGGTACGGGAATCCTGGCGTCGATCGGGTCCGTCGGTCCATTCGTCGGCCTCTTCGGCACCGTCTGGGGAATCATGAATTCCTTCATCGGCATCAGCAAGGCGCAGACGACCAACCTCGCCATCGTCGCGCCGGGCATCGCCGAGGCGCTGCTGGCGACTGCGATCGGCCTCGTCGCGGCAATACCGGCGGTGGTGATCTATAACTATTTTGCTCGGTCCGTCGGGGGCTACAAGCTCATCCTGGCAGATGCGGCGGCAGCCGTCGAAAGACTGGTAAGCCGCGATCTCGATCATCGCCACGCCCGCAGAGCGCCGCCGCGCCGCCAGGACGGCTTCGCCCACGCCCCCGACTCGATCGCCAGAATCGGATAAGCGAAAATGGCTGGAAGAATTTCCGAGAGCAGCGGCGATCTCGACGAGAACAGCGAGATCAACGTCACCCCCTTCATCGACGTCATGCTCGTGCTGCTCATCATCTTCATGGTGGCTGCGCCGCTCGCGACGGTCGACATGAAGGTCGATCTGCCGCAATCCGTGGCAAAGCCGACGCCGCGCGACGACAAGCCGATCTTCGTGACGTTGAAGGCCGACCTCACGCTTGCCATCGGCAATGAAGAGGCGCCTCGCGAAGCTTTCGTTGCCGAACTCAACCGGATAACCGGCGGCAACACGGAAACGCGCGTGCTCCTGCGCGCCGATCGGCTGGTCGACTACGGCGAACTGATGACGGTCATGAACCTCATTCAGAATGCCGGCTACGGCAAGATCGCACTCGTCGGCCTTGAGGCCGCGCCTGCCCGCTAAGGCCTGTTGAGATTCGGGCAAACCGCAGCGGCTTGTTTGCTCTCCTCATCCCTGTGACGAGCACGATAAACGGCTAGACCTTCGCATGTCCAAAACGATGCCACGGCACTCCGGAGCGGCGGCATCTGTATTTCCATCAGTGGCGAGGCTTGCGGAAGGGTCCTCGGGATCAAACCCGTATGCGCTGACATTGGCATTAGCGGTCCCCCGCCCCTCATCCGCCTGCCGCCACCTTCTCCCCGCAGGCGGGGAGAAGGGACAAGCGGCGCCGACTGAACCCCGCATTCACTGTCCGCCCGAGGGAGCGAGTGGGCGCGGCATATCCCTTCTCCCCGCCTGCGGGGAGAAGGTGGCGGCAGCCGGTTGAGGGGCAATCCCGACCGAGCGGGGTTGAGGCGGTTGGGTTCCCGAGGGATCCCTTTCATGAGCAGTATCCGCCGCACCGGCGCGCAAGAGATATGTGCATGCCGTAAGCCCGCATGCGGGGAGACGACAAGTGGTTTGACCTTCGCCTATGATCTCAACAGGCCTTAGAGAGCGGGATGAGGGGAAGGGAGTGCGGTTCCCCCACCGCATCCCGCGTCTCGGCAGGTTTCCTCATGTCCCGACCGCCGGTCCCGATGCGGGCTGGCGGTGCCTTTTTGCGTGCACAGATGCGCAGTCGCTTGAAACCGGCCGTGCGGCGATCTATGAGCTTTATGCATGCGTCCGAAAGCGCGGAGCGGTTTTGGGCCAACGACATGCACAGAGACAACAACCTAGGGCGCGTCGCATGCATACGATCGGTGCGTTGCGCTTCAGGCAACAGGCTGGCCGCCGCCGGACGCAAGATCGCACGGTCTTTCCGGCGCCGCGCCCATTCCGACACGAGGCAATATCATGAACTTCGAAGCAGCCCGCATCAAGATGGTGGACAATCAGATCCGGACCACGGATGTGACCTCCCATTCAGTCCTGTCTGCTTTCCTGTCGGTCCCGCGTGAGGAGTTCGTGCCTGCCAAGATGCGGGAGCTGGCCTATATCGACACCGATATCGAGCTCGTCGGCGGTTCCCAGCCGCGTTACCTGATGGAGCCGTCGCCGTTGGCAAAGCTCCTCCAGCTCGCGGAGATCTCCAAATCGGATCTGGTCCTCGAGATCGGCTGCGGGACAGGTTACGCCTCGGCCCTGCTTTCGCTTCTCGCCGGTTCCGTCGTGGCGCTGGAGAGCGACGAAGCCCTGGCCGCCACGGCCACGGCAACGCTGGCACGCCTCGGTTACGACAACGTCGCCGTGGTGAGCGGCGATCTGACCAAGGGATATGCGGCGGAAGCGCCCTATGACGTCATCTTCATCGACGGTGCCGTCGAGATGCTCCCTGCCGAGCTGTTCGAGCAGCTTCGCGACGGCGGCCGGCTCGTGGCCGTGGAAGGTTTTGGTAACGCATCTCGTGCGAAACTTTACGTGCGCGAATCGGGCATGACGTCCGAGCGAGCTGACTTCAACACCGCCGTGAAGCCGCTTCCCGGCTTCCGCCGCGACCGTTCTTTTGTTTTTTGATGTGCCTCTTATTGAGGTAGCTCAACATATGAGTGCTGAAGCTAAAACTGCAATGTTGCCAATCGGCAACGTATTATTTGTTTCTTTTTGAAATGGCCGTGTAGAGGGTCGGTGCGCAGTTGTCGTAGAACCGAATCCGGAGTTCAAAAGAGCCTGGAAGCGGTGATTTGCCCGCCATGGGTGGCGCTGGGCTTCACTGCAGTGTTTGTGCAGGCCGCCAAACGGTCTGCTGAAAAATGCGGGGTGGCGACGCTGCCCCGATTGATCGGAGGGAAGATGGTGTCGATTGTCCGCAAAGCAGCCTTGTGGGCGGCTGTCTCGACCAGTGTGCTGCTCGCGCCCCACGCCGTTCTCGCGGAGACGATTTTCGGGGCGATGGCCAAGGCCTATGCGAACAACCCGGATCTCAACGCCGCTCGCGCCGGCCTGCGCGCGACCGACGAAGGGGTGCCGATTGCGAAGGCCGGCTACCGGCCGCAGATTTCCGCGTCGGCGACTGGAACGCTAACGCGGCTGGACCAGGAAAAGAGCCGTGCGCAGGACCTTCACGCAGGACAGGTCGGCATCTCCATCACGCAGACGATCTTCGATGGATTTCAGACATTGAACAATGTCAGGGCGGCCCAAGCGGACGTGTTTTCGAGCCGCGAGACGCTGAAGGCCAATGAGATTCAGATCCTTCTTTCGGCCGCGCAATCCTATGCGAACATAGCCCGCGATCAGCAGGTCGTTTCCATTCGCCGGCAGAACCTCGCCTTCCTTCGGGAACAGTTGAGCGCCGCACAGGCCCGCCTCGAAGTGGGCGAAGGCACGCGGACGGATGTGAGCCAGGCGGAAGCCGAACTCGCCAACGCACAGTCGCTGCTCGTCGCTGCAATCGCGCAGCTGAAGCAGAGCGAAGCGGTCTATGTGCAGATCGTCGGCGCAGCGCCGACCGGCATCAGACAGCCCGGACCGGCCACGAAGGCCATGCCGAGGTCCCTCGATCAGGCCGTTGCGACGGGGCTGCGGGAGAACCCGCAAATCCTGGCGGCGCAATATGCCGTCGATTCGGCCGGTTACCAGGTGAAATCGGCGGAAGGCACGATGCTGCCGGGCGTCGTTCTCCAGGGCGCCGTGACCCGCAACACCGGTAATGCCGGTCAAGGCCTCGACGATACCACCGCGAGCGTCACGGCTCGGCTGGAAGTTCCGATCTATCAGGGCGGTGCCGAATACGGACAGATTCGCCAGGCGAAGGAAATCCTGGGGCAGCAGCGAATCCTCGTCGACTCGGCGCGGGCCTCGGTGCAGCAGACGGTCGTCTCGGCCCACGCGCAGCTCGAATCCGCACTCGCCAGAATCAAGGCCAGCCGGTCGCAGATCGCCGCCGCCAATCTGGCGCTCGAAGGCGTTGTGGAGGAACGCAAGGTCGGTCAGCGCACCACCCTCGACGTTCTCATTTCGCAGCAGGACGTTCTGGACGCGCAGGAGTCGTTGGCCGGAGCGCAGCGCGACGCCGTGGTTGCAAGCTACGCCTTGCTCGCCGCAATGGGCCACCTGACCGTCAGGAGCCAGGGCCTGCAGGTGGCCGAGTATCGGGCCGAGGAACATTACGAGGCCGTCAAGGACAAGTGGTTCGGCCTGCGCACCGTCGACGGGCGCTAAGCGGCCCTCAGCCAATTCGACACAGAACGCCGCGTGCCCTGGCCGCGGCGTTTTGTGTTAGAGCGCAAGTGCCATTGCCCCTGCCGAAAAAAACAAATCTGTGCAAGAATTTACCGAGCTGATTCGCGGCGTTTGTTTCGTCGGCGAACTCACTTAAGGTTTGTTCGAATCGGCACACGGAGGGCTTTTTTCCGTGTTCGTCCGCAGCAAACGGGGATTGAAATGGCGCAGCTCAACGTCGCACGTGAACCTTCGATGGATGAGATTCTGGCATCCATTCGCAAGATCATAGAGAGTAACGAGCCTGGTCCGGCCGGAACCTCCGCGCGGCAGACGTTCGAGGACGATGGCGGCGACGATATCGAACTGTCGATAGATTCGGAGATCGAAGCGGATGCGTTCGGATCCGTCGAGGACCAGTTTTCCTCGGTCAGGACGTCACCATCCGCAGTCGACACCCGTACCAACGCGCCGGTATCGCCGTCTGCGCCGCTTTCGCTTGCCGATGTCGCGGCAAGGGTGAGGGCAGCTACGGAGCGGCAGGCGGTGCATACGGTTCCGAGGGATCAAGCAGGAGCCGAGGAGGCGCGGTCGCCAGCGGATAGCCCGGCGATGATGTCCCGCATCGCTGCTTTCCCCTCGTCGGCCATTCCGACGAGTGCGGCCGCGAACGCCGAGTCGGCTCCCGTGGCCGGGGATGTGTCGGCGGCCGCGCATGCGATGGCCTCGGACGAGGCGACGGCGCCGGAAAGCACGCCTGGAACGATCGTTTCCCCGGCTGTCAGCCGTCAGGTCGCGCGCGCCTTCGACGAGTTGGCACATGCCGTCGAGAACGGACCCCGGCGTTCGTTCGACGAGATCGCCGAGGCGATGCTGCGTCCGATGTTGCAGGAATGGCTGGACGACAACTTGCCGACATTGGTCGAAAGACTGGTGCGCGAAGAGATCGAGCGCGTTGCGCGCGGGCCCCGGCGCTGACGTAAACGGCAGACAGGCAGGAATTGCTTCTGCCGTCGTGGCAATCCCGGGAAAATCGCTGCGCACTTTTCCCGAAAGCGATTTTGACCTGCGCACTTCCGGGCGGAAAACCGTTACACACTTTTCCTGGAAGTGCTCTAAGTCTTTGAACCTGCGCACTTCCGAACGGAAAACCGTTACACACTTTTCCTGGAAGTGCTCTAAGATGGAAGCCGCATGCACGATGGCTGCGGCTTTTTCCCCGTTCAGGTTGACTTGCCCCGGGCCTTCCGGTTTACAAACGCTGACATCAATCTCCAGAAATCGGCCAAAGAATGCTTGATAAAACCTACGATTCCGCAGCGGTAGAACCGAAGATCGCCAAGGCCTGGGACGAAGCGGATGCCTTCCGCGCCGGTGTCAACGCGAAGCCGGACGCGGAGACCTTCACGATCGTGATCCCGCCGCCGAACGTGACGGGTTCGCTGCACATGGGTCATGCGCTGAACAACACGCTGCAGGACATCATGGTCCGCTTCGAGCGCATGCGCGGCAAGGATGTGCTCTGGCAGCCGGGTATGGATCATGCGGGTATCGCGACCCAGATGGTCGTCGAGCGCCAGCTCATGGAACGTCAGCTTCCGAGCCGCCGCGACATGGGCCGCGAGGCCTTCATAGAGAGGGTCTGGGAGTGGAAGGCCGAGTCCGGGGGCCTGATCTTCAATCAATTGAAGCGGCTCGGCGCCTCCTGCGACTGGTCGCGCGAGCGCTTCACGATGGACGAGGGCCTGTCCGAGGCGGTCATCGAGGTCTTCGTCAGCCTCTACAAGGAGGGCCTGATCTATCGCGACACCCGTCTGGTCAACTGGGACCCGAAGCTGCAGACAGCGATTTCCGACATCGAGGTCGAGCCGGTCGAGGTCAACGGCCATCTCTGGCATCTGCGCTACCCGCTCGAAGAGGGCGTGACCTATCAGCATCCTGTCGCCTTCGATGAGGACGGCAATGCGGCGGAATGGGAGACCCGCGACTATCTCGTCGTCGCGACCACGCGTCCGGAAACCATGCTCGGCGACACCGGCGTTGCCGTGCACCCGGATGACGTCCGCTACAAAGGCATCGTCGGCAAGCATGTCATCCTGCCGATCGTCGGGCGCCGCATCCCGATCGTCGCCGACGAGTATCCGGACCCGACGACCGGCACCGGCGCGGTAAAGATGACGCCTGCCCATGACTTCAACGATTTCGACGTCGGCAAGCGCCAAGGACTGAGGCAGGTCAACGTTCTCACGGCAGACGGCCGGATAACGATCAAGAACAATGAGGATTTCCTCGAAGGTCTCGACCATCCGGCGGCGCTCCATGGCGCCTGGGACCGGCTGGAAGGCAAGGATCGCTTCGAAGCCCGCAAGCTGATCGTCGAGATGCTCGAAGAGGCCGGCCTCGTGGATCATATCGAGCCCCACAAGCACATGGTGCCCCATGGCGACCGCGGCGGCGTGCCGATCGAGCCGCGCCTGACCGAGCAATGGTATGTCGACGCCAAGACTTTGGCGAAGCCGGCGATTGCGGCGGTCAAGGAAGGCAGGACGAACTTCGTCCCGAGGAACTGGGAAAAGACCTATTTCGAGTGGATGGAGAACATTCAGCCCTGGTGCATTTCCCGCCAGCTCTGGTGGGGCCATCAGATTCCCGCCTGGTACGGTCCCGACGGGCAGATCTTCGTTGAGCGAAACGAGGAGGAAGCGCTGCATGCCGCGATCCAGCACTACATCGCCCATGAAGGACCGATGAAGGCCTATGTCGAAGACCTGCTCGAAAACTTCAAGCCGGGTGAGATCCTGACACGCGACGAGGACGTCCTCGACACCTGGTTCTCCTCGGCGCTCTGGCCCTTCTCGACGCTCGGTTGGCCGAAGGAGACGCCCGAGCTCGACAAATACTATCAGACCGATGTGCTGGTAACCGGTTTCGACATCATCTTCTTCTGGGTCGCCCGGATGATGATGATGGGCCTTCATTTCATGAAGGATGCGGACGGCACGCCAGTCGAGCCGTTCCATACGGTTTATGTCCATGCGCTCGTCCGTGACAAGAACGGGCAGAAGATGTCGAAGTCCAAGGGCAACGTCATCGATCCGCTGGAGCTGATAGACGAATACGGCGCCGACGCATTGCGCTTCACGCTGGCGATCATGGCGGCTCAGGGGCGCGACGTGAAGCTCGACCCGGCCCGGATAGCAGGCTACCGCAACTTCGGAACCAAGCTGTGGAATGCGACCCGCTTTGCCGAGATGAACGGGGCAATAAGCAGCGAAGGCTTCATCCCCGAGGCCGCGTCGCTGACGATCAACCGCTGGATCCTGACGGAACTGTCGCGCACCATTCGTGACGTGAGCGAGGCGATCGAGGATTACCGCTTCAACGAAGCGGCGGGAGCCCTTTACCGCTTCGTCTGGAACCAGTTCTGCGACTGGTATCTCGAACTCCTGAAACCTGTCTTCAACGGCGACGACGAGGCGGCCAAGCGCGAGTCCCAGGCCTGCACGGCCTATGTCCTGGATGAGATCTATAAGCTGCTGCATCCGTTCATGCCCTTCATGACGGAAGAGCTTTGGGAAAAGACGACCGGTCCCGGGCGAGAGCGTACGACGCTCCTTTGTCATGCCGAATGGCCTGCCGCCTTCTATGCGGATGACGCGGCCGCGGACGAAATCAACTGGCTGATCGACCTCGTCTCCGGCATTCGTTCGGTTCGCGCCGAAATGAACGTCCCTCCGGCGGCGATGGCACCACTGGTCATCGTCGGGGCGAAGGCGCTGACGAGCGAGCGGCTCGACAGGCACGCCTCCGCGATCAAGCGTCTGGCGAGGGTGGAGAACATCGAGCACGCGTCAGTGGCGCCCCGCGGCAGCGCTCAGATCGTGGTCGGCGAAGCGACGGCTTGCCTTCCGCTCGGCAGTCTCATCGATCTCGCGGCCGAAAAGTTGCGCCTGGAAAAGGCCATCGCAAAGGTCGACGTCGAGCGGGAGCGGATCCTCGGCAAGCTCGCCAACGAAAAATTCGTCGCCAATGCCAAGCCCGAACTGGTCGAGGCCGAGCGCGAGCGGCTGGTCGAACTCGACCTGCAAAGAGAATCGCTCGGCGTTGCTTTGTCCCGCGTTTCGGAAGCGGGCTGAAGCTTCATCGCCCAGGCAGGTTCGCGGTGAAATGGAATCCGCGGCAGCAATGCCGCGGATTTTCTAGTTTCTCGCCCGTGCCGCGAATCGGATGCTTGGTCACTGCGCGAGGTAATGGGAGGTGGGGGCCGCCGACAATGCACGCCTAGGTTTTACGTGCCGGCGTTTCAATAGTGCTCCGCAAGGGTTTCGCGTAAAAAGCCATGTTGTTGTTCAAGCGTCACACACGCCGCCATAAATAGAAATTAGTTCCTCCGGGTGATCGAAATCCTGGCCTTAAAGGAAATGAAATTCTACTGGAGTTCGAATTGTGGCGAGAAATGGGAATTCTTACGTAAATCCGGTGACCGTGCCCGCCGGGCCTTTCCCGGGGTTTGCAGTTTGCCATTTCACGCAATCGTGAGGATACTTCCCTCAAGCGCGGCATCGAGCTGGGTGGCCGCATGATTTGGAATGCAGGGGAGGAGCTTGATGGCTCGAATTGGATTGAAGCAGGGTGTTCTGGCTGCGGTTGCCGGAATGCTCGTGGCCTCGGCTGCGCAGGCGGGAGGGCTCGAACGCAGCGGCTATAATATCGATCTTTTGTTCGACCCGTCGGACTATGCGGCAGAAGCGACGGCGACCTATGTCAATCCGCAGCGTGAGTTGAAGAATGTTCGGGATACGAATCCTGCGAACACCGATCCACTTGCCCCGTCTTTTGGCGGAGGCAATCTGAACTACCGTCCCAACTCTGTAGACGACACGGAAGGCTATTGGGCGCCCCGCATCGGAATGAAGGCTGCCTTGGGTGACAGTATTGACTGTATGGCGGACTACTCGCAGCCTTGGGGCGCCCACACTAACCCAGGCAAAAACTGGGCCGGCGCGAACAACAATATCGAAACCAAGGTCGAGAGCGACAACTACGCGGCGACGTGCTCTTACAAATGGGAGGCGGGCCCCGGCGTCGTACGCATTATCGGCGGCGTGTTCTATCAGGAAGTGAGCGGCTTTAAGGAGCGCCTTGTTCAGGACTTTGGTCCTGCGTCTCCTCTGGGCGTTGGAAGGCTCGAGCTTGAAGACAGCGGTTGGGGTTGGCGCGCGGGTGTAGCCTACGAAATTCCAGAGTATGCAATGCGGGCGAGCCTTGTGTACAACAGTGCCGTCGATCTCGACAACCTTGCTGGGTTCATTGATCTGCGTGGCCTTGGGCTAACAAAATACGATGTGCACGGCTCAGCATCCATGCCGGATTCGCTGGAACTGAAGGTCCAATCTGGTATTGCTCCCGGGTGGCTCGCGTTCGGCTCGGTCAAGTGGACAGACTGGAGCCAATTGCAGGTGTTGGACTTTGTTCCGAATGAACCCGGACCCTTTAAGTTTCCCACTAGTCTTGACCTCCTTTATCGCGACGGCTGGACCGTTACAGGTGGTATCGGTCACAAGTTTACTGATCAGTGGAGCGGGGCCGTCAGTCTAACCTGGGATCGCGGTACGAGCCACGGCTACGGCACGCAGACCGACACTTGGCTGCTTGGTACCGGCGTCTCCTATACGCCTACGGAGCATGTCGAGATCCGTCTCGCAGGGAGCGTCGGTATCCTGACGAGCGGCAGTTCTGGCGAGGTCACCTACAAGGGGCGGGTGATCGGCGACGACGTCTCCTACGACTTCGGCAATGACTTCGTCGGGGCGATCTCAACCTCTCTGAAGGTCAGGTTCTGACCTTTCCGCAATTACTCCAAAAGGCCCGGTCTCCCCGGGCCTTTTTTGTATCTGGTAACCACGCTTATAAGCGGTTGTGAATGTGACGATTCAGCAACACATTTCCTGCTACGGTTTGCTACTATCCGGGCCGGATCGATTATGTCCATTTCCCGCCACAAAATGAGAGCAGCGATATAGGGACGAAGGCTAGTCGAGTTCCATGCCCGCGTTGAGGTGAAGTGAGTTTGTGTGCCGTCATGATATTCCGTAGCAATTGGCCTCAGGCACGCAGCCGGAGCACCGGTGGGCGCAGGAGCCAGTGCGTACAGCATCTTCGCGACGGTGATGGGGTCGGCGTGGCCGGCTCGAACGAAAGAAACTGATTGTTATGCGCGCGGGTGAATTGAAGTCGCTTAGGGTTGCGGTGCTTGGCATGTCGCTGGCGGTTGGCGCAACCGCGGCCGGGCCAGCACGGGCTTTCGATCCCGGAGCCGGCGTGACCAAGGAGTCAGGCCCCTTCGCGCTCTTCAAGTTCGGTTTTTCCGCCTATAAGAGCGGCCGGAAAGACGAAGCGGTAGAGGCCTACCGGTATGCGGCCGAAAAGGGGCACACGGGCTCTCGCTGGGCGCTCGCCAATATGTACGCCTATGGCGATGGGGTCGCGGAGAACGATCTCGAAGCCTTCAAGATCTACAGCGAAATCGCACAACAGGGCGTCGAGCCCGGCTCGGAAGACACCGGCTACTTCGTCAATGCATTGATTTCGCTTGCCGGCTACTACCGGCGCGGCATTCCCGATACCCCGGTAAGGTCCGATCTGTCGCAGGCCAGGCAGTTGTATTTCCAGGCGGCCTCCACTTTCGGCGTGGCGGAAGCGCAATTTCAGCTCGCGCGCATGCTGCTTTCGGGCGAGGGCGGAAGCGTCAATGTCCAGCAGGCCAAGAAATGGCTGAACCGGGCGCGCAAGAATGGTCATGCCGGCGCCATGGGCGTTTTCGGCAACGTCATTTTCCAGGAAGGTCAGACCGCTCGCGGCCTCGCATACATGACGGCGGCGCTCGGCCAATGTTCCCCCAAGGACCGGCCCTGGCTCCAGGCCATGCAGGAACAGGCGTTCTCGCTCGCCACCGAAGACGACCGCCGGGTAGCGATAACGATGTCCCAGAACATGCATCTGCAGAACGACGACGATTGAGGTCCCGTGTGCGGCCTGACCCGAGGATGGCGACCTTAGGGCAGGGAAGGTCGGCTCGCCTCAGGCTGTCTCGAACGCGAATTCAGCCGTTACCGGCACATGGTCGGACGGCTTTTCCCAGGCCCGGACGTGCTTTTCGATAGAGGTCGACACGAGCTTGTCTGCCGCCTCCGGCGACAGCATCAGGTGATCGATGCGGATGCCGAAATTCTTCTGCCAGCAGCCGGCCTGATAATCCCAGAATGAATAGAGCGGCGCCTCGTCGGAGGTCGCGCGCACCGCGTCGGTGAAGCCAAGGTTGCGCAGCCGCCGAAAGGCGGCACGTGTCTCCGGCAGGTAGAGAGCGTCGTTCCGCCAGACCTTTACGTCCCAGCAGTCGTGCGCCTCCGGAATGACGTTGTAGTCGCCGGCCAGGATGAGCGGTTCCTCGAGGACGAGCCTCTGTTCCGCAAAGGCGGCCAGGCGCCGCATCCATGCGAGCTTGTAGGGGTATTTTTCCGTCTCTACCGGATTTCCGTTGGGCAGATAGAGGCAGCAGACCCGAAGGGCTCCGCCATTGACGGAGAACACGCCTTCGATGAAGCGCGACTGTTCGTCGGCGGGGTCTCCCGGCAATCCGCGATTGATCTCGTCCGGTCTCACCTTGGAGAGCAGGGCGACGCCATTGAAGCCTTTCTGTCCATGCGTCTCCACATGGTAGCCGAGCGCCTCGATCTCGCCTCTCGGAAATGTTTCGTCGACGGATTTGATCTCCTGCAGACAGGCGATGTCGGGGTTCGATTCCCTGAGCCAGCCAACGAGGCCGTCGAGACGCGCTTTGACGCCATTGATGTTCCATGTGGCAATCTTCATTGGGCAGCCTTGCATCTCACGAGATTTGAGTCCGTTCGGTCGGTTCGTTCTAGCCGCTGGAAATTCTTTTGACAAATCCGGGATCCGCCACATGGGTCCGGATCAGGCGGCCGCCGTTCCGGCGCATCTTCCGCTTCTTCCCCGCGCTAGATTTCACCCTTAAGTAGCCGAATTGATTCCGCACCGCGTCCGTCTATAGTCCCGCGCATGATCGTGTTCATAGAGAGTTACTGGCCGCATTTTCTGGCGCTGCTTTCGGTCGTCCTCGGCGTCCCGGCAATCATCCATGCGGCGATGACGAAAGACGATGTGCGGGCGGCCGCCGGCTGGGTCGGGGTTGTGCTGCTCTCACCGGTCATCGGTGCGGTCATCTACGCGGTTGCCGGCATCAATCGGATGCGCCGCTCGTCTATCGGCTTGCAGCGCTCGCTGCTGCGCTCGACCGAGCGGGACCCTTTCGGGCGCTTCGATGTCACGCATGATCAGGTGGTGGCCCGTTTCGGACAGCGTTTCGCGGCAATGAAGATGCTTGGAGACCGCGTTGCGCGCTTCACGATGTCGGCGGGAAACCACATCACCATGCTCGAGGGGGGCGACGCGGTCTATGCGGCGATGCTCGACGAGATCTCCTCCGCCCGTCGCAGCATTCTCATCGAGAGCTATATTTTCGACCGCGATCCCATCGGCATGCGTTTCGCCGATGCCCTGATCGCCGCAGTGAAACGCGGCGTCGCCGTGCGCGTCCTGATCGACGCCGTGGGTGCGCGCTATTCCGTGCCGTCCATTGTGGGCTATCTGAAGGAAGGAGGCGTGCCGACCGCCGTCTTCAACGGCAATATCATCATGGGCCTGAGGCTGCCCTATGCCAATCTCAGGACACACCGCAAGATCATGGTTGTCGACGGCGCGGTCGCTTTCGCCGGCGGCATGAACATCCGCGCGGGCTTTGCCGCTGAAATCGCAGGCAAGGCTGCTTCTTTCGACACGCATTTCCGCGTGACCGGACCCGTTGTCGCCGATATCTTTCAGGTTGCCGCGGAAGACTGGCAGTTTTCGAGCAAGGAGGTACTGACAGGCGACGGCTGGCGGCTCGCCGACCTTCCGGCGGAGCCGGACGGGCGATCGGTGCTGATGCGGGCCGTTCCCTCAGGTCCTGACAATACCAACGAGACAAATCACAAGATGCTTATGGGCGCCTTTTCGATGGCGCGAAAACATATCCGGTTGATGTCGCCTTATTTCCTGCCCGACAAGGAATTGGTCAGCGCGCTCGTGACGGCGGCGAGGAAGGGCGTCGAAGTCGACATCGTCGTGCCCTCTGTCAACAATCTGACACTCGTCGACCGCGCGATGACGGCACAGTTCGACCAGGTGCTGAAAGGTCATTGCCGCGTCTGGCGGGCAAAGGGCGCCTTCAACCATTCCAAGCTGATGGTCATCGACGATCGCTGGGCCTATGTCGGTTCGACCAATCTCGATCCCCGCTCCCTGCGCCTCAATTTCGAGTTCGACCTCGAAATACTCGACGAAGCCTTCGCACGCGCAATCGGCGAAAAGGTCTGTGCCATACGCGCGGCCGCGGATGAAGTGACCCTTGCAGGGCTCCGCGCGCAGCCGCTCGTAAACCGTCTGGCAAACCGATTGCTCTGGCTCGGATCGCCCTACCTTTAGCTGTGGCGTTATACAGCGCGAGGCGTCAGATCGAAAAGCTTGTTCCGCATCCGCAGCTTGCGACGGCGTTCGGATTGTTGATCTGGAAGGACTGCCCGAGGAGGTTGTCGACGAAATCGATCTCCGAGCCGCCCATATAGACCAGCGACAGGCTGTCGATCAGGACCTTGGCGTTGTCCTTTTCGAGGATGAGATCGTCGGCATTTGCCGCGTCCACCAAATCGAACTTGTAGGAGAAGCCCGAGCACCCGCCGCCTTCGACGGAGACGCGCATCGCGCTCTTGTCCTTCTCCGCCTGGAGAATGGCGGCAATGCGTCTGGCCGCCGCATCCGAAAGCGTAACTGTTTCCTGCATCTTATTTGCCTCCTGCCGGGGTCAAGAACCGGAGAGATTCGCCTTCGCTCTGACGCTATAATCGCATGCCATGACAGGCGATCTTCAGGCTTGCCGCAAGCCGCTGTTCCGCCCCGAGGGGACGGAGTCGCCGGCCGGCGTCGCTTTCCTGTAGCGCTTTCTATAGGTATGAAGGCTTGAATGTCCCGTCAATGGGATGACGCGCGCAGGTGTGAAATGACAGTCGACAGGCAGGCCCTTGGTTTCGGTTACGGTGAACACGCAGCTTATGCATCGAACCCCTGGGCTTCCCGTGGCAGACTTTATCCCGAGGCATCGAGCCCGACCCGTTCCGATTTCCAGCGCGACCGCGACCGCATCGTTCATACCACGGCCTTCCGGCGGCTGAAGCACAAGACGCAGGTCTTCATTGCCGCCGACGGAGACCACTACCGCACGCGGCTCACGCATACGATCGAAGTCGCTCAGATCGCTCGCGCTCTCGCCAGGGCGCTGAAACTGGACGAGGATCTCGCCGAGGGTGTGGCGCTCGTCCACGATTTCGGCCATACGCCGTTCGGGCACACCGGCGAGGACGCACTGCACGAGGTGCTGGAGCCCTATGGCGGCTTCGATCACAACGCCCAGTCGCTGCGCATCGTCACCAAGCTGGAACGGCGCTATGCGGAGTTCGACGGCCTCAATCTCACCTGGGAGAGTCTCGAAGGGCTCGTCAAACACAACGGCCCGCTGATGACGGCCGACGGGCAGGGCCTCCGCGGCCCGGTTCCGCAGCCGATTCTCGATTACTGCGCGCTTCACGACCTCGAGCTTGCGAGCTTTGCGAGCCTCGAGGCGCAGGTGGCGGCAATTGCCGACGATATCGCCTATAATACCCACGATATCGACGACGGTCTGCGTGCCGGCTATCTCACTTTCGAAATGCTGGAAGAGATACCGTTTCTCGCCCGGTTGATGCGCGAGGTCCACGACCGATATCCGGGCCTTGAAAGCAGCCGGTTCACGCATGAGATCATGCGGCGGCAGATCACCGCCATGGTGGAGGACGTCATCGCCGTGGCGCAGAAAAGGCTTGGTGAAGTCCGGCCGGAAAGCGCGAAAGACGTGCGATGCGCGGGCAGGGTCATGGCCACCTTCTCGGATGAGATGAGCGAGACGGACCGCCAGATCAAGAATTTGCTGATGACGCGCATCTATCGGCATCCGGAGGTGATGCGGGTACGGCAGGGAGCGGCATCGATCGTAACGGACCTCTACCGGGCCTTCATGGACGATCCGTCGCTGATGAAGGAGCATTACTGGATCGACCAGATCGCCGGTATGGCGGAGCCGGCCCGGGCGCGTCACGTCGGGGATTATCTCGCCGGTATGACCGATACTTTCGCGATAAGCGTGCATAGGCGCTTGTTTGACCATACGCCCGATTTGCGCTAGTGACGCCCCCGCGTGGAGGCTGCAGGTTCTCGATGGACCCGGCCTCCTTTGAATTTGCGCCATTCTCCAGTGTGGCTGGAAAAAGCGGACGGATTAGATGAACCTTTTCACAGACTTCGAAGCAAGAATTAACAGAATTCTGGAATCGATTGAGATTATTCGTGAAAAGCGATCCGAGCTGGATTTCGGGCGCATCAATGTAGAGCCGCCGCGTGATGCAAGTCACGGCGATGTGGCGACCAATGCCGCAATGGTGCTCGCCAAGCCCCTGGGCATGAACCCGCGGGCGCTTGCGGACCTTATCGTCGACAAGCTCGGGCAGGATCCGGAGGTTGCCGGCGTCTCCGTTGCCGGTCCCGGTTTCATCAATGTCCGCCTGTCGGTTTCCTATTGGCAGAAGCTTCTGGCAGCCATCACCCGTGCCGGCGTCGATTACGGACGCAGCACGTTCGGCGCCGGCCGCAAGATCAACGTGGAATATGTCTCGGCCAATCCGACGGGTCCGATGCATGTCGGCCATTGCCGCGGCGCGGTCGTCGGTGACGCGCTCGCCAACCTGCTGGCCTTTGCGGGCTATGACGTGACCAAGGAATACTACATCAACGACGCGGGTTCGCAGATCGAGGTGCTCGCCCGCTCGGCATTCCTGCGCTACCGTCAGGCGCTCGGCGAGGATATCGCCGAAATCCCGGCGGGACTCTACCCCGGTGACTATCTCGTGCCGGTGGGCGAGGCACTCGCGGACGAGTACGGCACGAGCCTCAGGATCATGCCGGAGGACAAATGGGTGCCGCTCGTCAAGGAGCGCGTCATCGACGCGATGATGGCGATGATCCGTGAGGATCTGGCGGCACTCAACGTCAACCATGACGTGTTCTTTTCCGAGCGGGCCCTGCACGACAACGGTGCAGCGCGGATCCGCACGGCCATCAACGATTTGACCTTCAAGGGTCACGTCTACAAGGGCACGCTGCCGCCGCCGAAGGGGCAGCTGCCGGAAGACTGGGAAGACAGGGAGCAGACGCTCTTCCGCTCGACCGAGGTCGGCGACGACATCGATCGCCCGCTGATCAAGTCCGATGGCAGCTATACTTACTTCGCGGCCGATGTTGCTTACTTCAAGGACAAGTTCGATCGTGGTTTCCACGAGATGATCTATGTCCTCGGCGCCGACCATGGCGGCTACGTGAAGCGGCTGGAAGCCCTTGCGCGCGCGATCTCCGGCGGAACGGCGAAGCTGACGGTGCTGCTCTGCCAGCTCGTGAAGCTCTATCGCAACGGCGAGCCCGTGAAGATGTCCAAGCGCTCGGGCGATTTCGTGACGCTGCGCGACGTCGTCGACGAAGTCGGGCGCGATCCCGTGCGGTTCATGATGCTCTACCGCAAGAGCTCCGAGCCGCTCGACTTCGACTTCGCAAAGGTGACGGAACAGTCGAAGGACAACCCGGTCTTCTACGTTCAATACGCCCATGCGCGCTGCCGTTCCGTTTTCCGCCAGGCTGCGGAAGCATTCCCGGATCTTGATCTGTCCTCAGTCGATTTCGCGGCCGCGGCCGGCGCGATCGTCGATCCCACCGAAATGCAGCTCGTCGCCAAGCTTGCAGAATATCCCCGTGTGGTGGAGGCGGCAGCACTCTCGCACGAGCCTCACCGGATCGCTTTTTACCTGTATGATCTTGCCGCGGTCTTCCACGGACACTGGAACAAAGGTAAGGAAAACCCGGAATTACGTTTTGTTAACGATAAGAATAGAGAATTAAGCATTGCCAGACTCGGGCTGGTGCATGCTGTCGCCTCGGTATTGAAGTCAGGCCTGTCGATCACAGGCACTTCTGCACCGGATGAGATGCGGTAAGTCGTGTCACCAATTCCCCACAATGCACTGGCAATTCAACGCAGGCAGTTGTGAGTGGAGAGTATGGCAGACAAACAATTCGCACGAAGCGGGCCGGCAGAATTCGAACCATTGGCCGATGATGATCCGTTGAGCGAACTTGCCCGCATTGTCGGTTACGATGCTCGGCCAGCCGTTCAGCAACTGCAGGAACTTCAGCGCCATCAGGAGGCGATGCGGCGCGAGCCGGCCTTCGATCTCGAGGAGGAGCTCCTCCGCGCCTTCGATAGCTACGATACGCCCCATGCGGCGCCTGTTCGGCCCGATAGCGGCCTTGTCGAACATCCGTCTGCCGCAGTGCCGACCGATGGCCCGCACTCTGTCTTCGACGAGCAGGCTGCTCAGAATGCAGTCGTCGCCGATGTTGCTCCGGCCCCCGAGGAGGTCGCCGAGGCCGCCGCGTTGCCTTCGATCGAGACCCCGGTGGAATGGACGTCGAACGACGATTTGGCTGCGGTCGCGGCGCCGCATGACGAACCGGCCGTGGACCTGGAGCGCGAGCTCGAATTGTCGCTTGGCTACGATGCGTCGCCGGATGCGACCGACGCTGCCCAGCCGGGTTCCGTACCTGCCGACGTAAGCGATGTTCCTATCTTTTCCGACTGGCAGGAGCCGCTTTCCGCCAAGCTGGCCGTAGCCGGCAAACTCGCCGAGCAGGCCGGGCTTGCGGAGCCCGTCTATGTCGACATGGCCGGCGATCTCGCCGGTGCGGTCGAGAGCGACGAGCTGGCGGACATTGCCGTCGCACCCCCGGAAATGCCGTCGCAACCGTCAGCTTCCACTGACGCCGACCGGCTCCTGACCGATGTCGAGCGTTTTCCGGTGCCTGCCGCCGCAGAAGCCGCTGCGCCGGCCGTGGCCGAAACTCAGGATCGGCCCGCTCCGGCGGCGGTGAAGAAGAACAACTATCCCTTTACTCCGACGTTCAGCCGCGCGACTCCGGTAGCGTCGTCAGGCGGCGTTTCGCAGCAACGGGCTTTTGCCACACCGACCGTCGAGACGGCTGTCGCAAGCGCGGCTGCCACAAGCCCGGCGGTCGTCGCGCAGAGCGTGTCGCCTGAACGTGCGCCCGAGACGCGTGCGGAAGCAGCGCCCCAGATCCCCGAAAACAGGATGCCGGAAGCGGAAGTCGAGCCGAGCTTCGACATCGAGGACTTCGAACTCGAATTGGCCGACATAGCGCTCGACCTCGATCTTGCGGACAGCCCGGTTGCCGAGGCGCCGGCGAGCGTTGTCGCTACGCAAGCCGCCGTAGCGCACCCGGCGCTCGTGGAAACGCCTGCGCAGCCGTATCTGCAGGCTATGGCCGCGCCACGCGAGCCGGAGACATTCGTCCATCAAGCGCCGGTATCAGCGCGGGACATGTCTGTGCCGGTGGAGCCCGAAAAGCCATCCGCCGACGTAGCCTTGCCTTTCGACCCGGCGATGATCGGCGAGACCGAAAGCGGCGTCGCACCGATCGGCGAACTGGACGTTCCACAGCTCCCTCCGGTCGAGGCCGAGGAAAAAGCAGCGGCTTATCCGGCCGATTACGATCTGGATATCGACGCCGAGATGGCGCAGCTGTTCAGCGCGCCGACGCCTGCTGCCAAGAACGGCGCAGACCTCGAGCCCGTGTCTGTATCGGCGGACAAGGCGGGTCCTGCACTCGCACCGGCCGATGATTTCGACGAGTTCGAGAAGGCGATGGAGGAAGACTTCCAGCGCTCGATGGCGGAGCGCCGGAGCGCAACGCAGGAAGCCGAGCGCATGACGGCGATGCCCCATGCTCGGGCCGAGGAATATCGTGAAGAGGGTTATGGCCGGCGGTCTCAGCGCTCGATGTTGCTGGCCGCCAGCGTTGCCGGGATCATCATCGTCGGCGGCGCCGCCGTCTACGCTTGGATGGGCGGCAGCAACGCGGTGCTTTCCGGCGATGGTCCGAAGATCATCCTGGCGGACAAGGCGCCGGTGAAGGTCGTACCCGAGGAGAAGGGCGGCAAGACTGTGCCGAACCAGGACAAGGCGGTTTACGACCGCGTTGCCGGCGTCTCGGGCAAGGCGCCGCTCCAGCAGAGCCTGGTCTCCTCGACGGAGGAGCCGATGGACGTGGTGCAGCGGACGCTGACGCCGGAGACTTTGCCGCTCGAGGGACGTGGAGACGTCGAGATGTTGCCGGGTGCTTCGCCCGCCGACGACGACGAGGTCGCCCGCTTGCTGCCGGGGGCTGATGCCGGCAATGCGACTGATGAAGAGGAAGCGGTTCCCGCCGTTGCACCGCGCAAGGTCCGCACCATGATCGTCAAGCCGGACGGTACGCTTGTCCCTCGGGAGGAACCGGCTCCGCAACCGGAAAGCGCGGCGGTAGCAGCCGGCGGTGCGGCGCCGATCCCGGCCCGTGCGTCCGGTGAAGCGGTTGCCGCCGGTTCACAAGCCGAAGCAACCGCTGCCGCGCCGCCGGATCAGCTCGCTGCGGCGTCCGAAGGAGTCACCTCCGTTCGAAGCGTAAAGACGACCGCGCTGCCGCAGGCACGCCCGGCCGCTCAGCCGCAGGCGGCTGCTCCCGCCGCGGTCCCCGCGGAAGGCCAGCCGGCAACCGAAACGGCAGCCGCACCGCTGGCGACG
Source organism: Ensifer sp. D2-11 (assembly GCF_054161295.1). Lineage (NCBI taxonomy): Bacteria > Pseudomonadati > Pseudomonadota > Alphaproteobacteria > Hyphomicrobiales > Rhizobiaceae > Ensifer > Ensifer sp. D2-11. Next base: position 1,646,163 of record NZ_CP096433.1, on the reverse strand, counting down.
GCTTCGGTTCCCGCCGGCAGCTACGTGATCCAGATTGCCTCTCTGCCTTCGGAGGCCGAGGCGCAGAAGAGCTACAACAATCTCTCCTCGAAGTTCGCGAGCGTGATCGGCGGTCGCGGGGTGGACATCCGCAAGGCAGAGATCGCCGGCAAGGGCACGTATTTCCGGGTCAGGATCCCCGTCGGTTCGCGCGAGGAGGCCAATTCGCTTTGCTCTCGCTACAAAAGCGCCGGCGGAAGCTGCCTGGTAACGAAATAAACACGGCAAAGTCCGAAACGAAAACGGGCGCGGCAGGGATGCCGCGCCCGTTTTCGTTGTGCAAAGGGCTGGAGCGGGAGTGGGCGGAAACCGCACACACTTTTCCCGCTCCGGGAAACATGCAGTATGCTTTTCGCATGAGCGAATCAAAAGCATTCATATCCGGCTGCAAGGGCCTTAAGCTGACGCAGGAAGAACGCGACTTCTTTGCGGGCGAGCGCCCATGGGGCTTCATTCTCTTCGGACGCAATATCGGCGAGGAAGAGCAGATCCGCGACCTGGTGGCGAGCCTGCGTGAGAGCATCGGCAGCCCCCGGGCGCCGGTATTGATCGATCAGGAGGGCGGTCGCGTTCAGCGCATACGCCCGCCGCTCGTGCAGCAATATCCGAACGGCGCGGCGATCGGCGAAATCTATCGGCGGGACAGGGAACTCGGCCTGCGTGCCGCATGGCTCATGGGGCGCCTGCATGCCTTCGACCTGATGCGCTTCGGCATTACGGTCGATTGCCTGCCGGTACTCGATGTGCCGGTACCCGGCAGCCATGACGTGATCGGCAATCGTGCCTACGGGCATGACCCGGCGACGGTAACCGCGATCGGTCGCGCGATGAGCGAAGGTTTGAAGGCGGGCGGCATGTTGCCGGTGATGAAGCACATGCCCGGTCACGGCCGGACCTTCGTCGACTCGCATCACAACCTGCCGGTCGTCAGCGCCGGTCTCGATGAGTTGAAGAGCAGCGATTTTCTGCCCTTCGCGGCAATGAAGGACGAGGCGATGGCAATGTCGGCGCACATGGTCTTCACTGCTATCGATCCGGACAACCCGGCGACGACCTCTGCGAAAGTCGTGCGCGAGATCATCCGGGGCCACATCGGCTTCGACGGTCTGCTGATGTCCGATGACGTCTCCATGAATGCGCTTGCCGGCGACATGACGGCACGTGCCGGCGGAATAATCGCCGCCGGTCTTGATCTCGTCTTGCATTGTCACGGCATTATGGAAGAAATGAAGGCCGTGGCAGATGTCGTTCCGGTTCTCTCCGGGGAGAGGCTCCGCCGGGCGAGGGCTGCCGAGGCCGCTTTCCGGGAACCGGACGACGCAGTCGAAGCTGCACTGCGCGCGGAGTTCAACGCAATGTTTGCGCTCGCCTAGGCTCTTGAGCCTGGCGGGCGGGTCCGTTGCTGAAAGGGCAGGGTCGTGAGCAAATCGGACGAAAGGCAGGAAATGCCTTCCGCGAAGGCGCCGATGGAGCCTTTGTGGCAGGACGAGTCTGCCCGTCGCGGATTGCACGAGGACGAGCTCGTCGTCGACATCGCCGGCTTCGAAGGTCCGCTGGACCTCCTGCTGCACCTTGCGCGCAGCCAGCGCGTCGATCTTTCCCGCATTTCGGTGCTGGCGCTCGCGGAACAATATATCGCCTTCGTCGAGCGGGCACGGTCTATCCGTATCGAGCTTGCAGCCGACTATCTCGTCATGGCGGCGTGGCTTGCCTATCTCAAGTCGCGCCTGCTCATCCCTCAGCCGGCAAAGGATGAAGGCCCATCGGGCGAGGAGATGGCCTCGGCGCTTGCATTCCGCCTGAAACGTCTGGAGGCGATGCGCGACGCCGCGATGAAACTCGTGAACAGGAACCGCCTCGGCCGGGACATCTTCGTGCGCGGTGCGCCCGAGCACATCGTCACGGAGAGGAAGTCCGATTATGACGCCTCGCTCTACGACCTGCTGACAGCTTATGCGACGCTCAGGCAGCGTCAGGCGATAACCCAGGTGACGATCGAGAAGCGGCATGTCTGGTCGCTCGGCGATGCGCGTTTGATCCTGGCGAGAATGGTCGGCAGCCTTGACGACTGGACGGCGCTCGACCATTTCCTGATCCGCTACATGACAAGCCCGAAGGAGCGCGCGACGGCGATTGCGAGCTCCTTTGCGGCGTCACTCGAAATGGTGCGCGAAGGGCGGTTGGAAATCCGTCAGGAAGGGGCCTTCACGCCGATCTATCTGCGGCGCGGGCCAAATCCGTTCGATGCGGCAACCTTGGCGGAGATGGAGGCGGCGCGTGGCTGAAGCCCAGAAATTCCTGCCCGGTGACGAGGATTACGAGGAAGAATTTTCTTTCGATCCGAGGCTCGAGCAGGAAGCCGAGCGGATCGCCGAGGCCCTCGTATTTGCCTCCGCCCAACCGGTTTCAGAAGCCTATATCGCCGGGCGCCTGCCGCGCGGTGTGGACGTCGGAAGCGTGATGGCGCGGCTCAAGAACCGTTATGCGGGCAGCGGCGTCAACCTTGTTCAGGTCGCCGACCATTGGGCCTTCCGCACTGCCGCGGATCTGTCCTTCGTCGTCAATACGGACGAGCAGGAGGTCCGCAAACTGTCGCGCGCGGCGCTGGAGGTGCTGGCGATCATCGCCTATCACCAGCCGGTGACACGGGCAGAGATCGAGGATATCCGCGGCGTCCAGACTTCGAAGGGTACCCTCGACGTGCTCATGGAGGCAGGATGGGTGCGGTTCCGCGGTCGCAGGCGCACGCCCGGGCGTCCGGTGACGTTCGGCACGACGAGAGACTTCCTCGATCATTTCGGCCTCGAAGAGATCCGCGATCTTCCCGGCATCGAGGAACTGAAGGGGGCCGGCCTGCTGTCCGGGCGTGTCCCTTCCAATCTGAACATTCCGGTTCCGATCGGCGACGATGAGTTTGCCGAAAACGAGGATCCCATCACCCAGATGGACCTCGAAGAACTGGGCCTCTTGACACCGAAGCCTGAAGAAGACGATTAAAAATCCTGAGTATGGATATCGGCTTTAGGTATAGAGCGGGATCTTCGGGTCGAGGAATGCAAGCATGGTTTCAGATGCGCGTAACGGCGCCGTCACGATGACGAGGCGCTCGGGTGTGTCGTTCGCAGCGAACCTGGCATTCGAGAACATCAGCCATCGTTACCATTCCAAGGATACGATCAAGGGCGTAACGCTCAAGGCCGAAGCCGGCGAAGTGCTCTGCCTGCTCGGACCGTCCGGCTCCGGCAAGACAACGCTGTTGCGCATCGCCGCGGGCATCGAGAAGCAGACGGGCGGGCGCCTTCTGCTGAATGGACAGGAAATATCCGGCCCTTCCATCTTCGTTCCGCCCGAGCAACGCGGCGTCGGCCTGATGTTCCAGGACTTCGCCCTTTTCCCTCATATGACCATCCGTGAGAACGTCTGTTTCGGCTTGACCGAATTGCCGAAGAAGAAGGCATTGCTGCAGGCCGATGCCGCGCTGGAGCGGGTCGGCCTTCTGCATTATGCCGAGCGGTATCCGCATGTGCTCTCCGGCGGCGAGCAGCAGCGCGTGGCGCTTGCCCGTGCACTTGCGCCGCGGCCGGCGGTGCTGCTGATGGACGAGCCTTTTTCCGGCCTCGATTCCCGCCTGAAGGATTCTATCCGCGCCGACACGCTGGCCATACTGCGCGAGACGCGCGCGACCGCCATCGTCGTAACGCACGACGCCGAGGAGGCGATGCGTATGGCTGACCGGATCGCCCTCCTGAAGGACGGCCGCCTGGTGCAGGTCGGCACGGCGGACGAGCTCTATCGCCGGCCCTGCGATCTCTTCACTGCCGGCTTCTTCTCCGAAATAAACGTCTTCGATGCGCGCGTGCGGGACGGTCATGTCGAAACGCCGCTGGGGGTTGTGGCAACCGGGCAATATACGGAGGGGCAGCCACTGAGCGTAGCCGTGCGTCTTTCCGGCATCCGGCTCGACGAGACCGGTGGAGAAATTCCGGCGCGCATCGTGTCCCGGCGCTTCCTGGGCGTCGTGGAGCTTTTGGAACTCGCCGTGCCGCAGTCCGAACGCACGGTTCGCGCCCGCATCCGCGCCGATTTGCTGCCGCAAGGATTGCGTGACGTCACGCTTTCCGTTAACGAGCGCGACATATTGGTGTTTGAAAAAGACGCATCAACACCTTAGGGTCCGCCAAGAGGAGGCGTCCCCTGAGGGGTGCGCCTGAAAAATGACAACGTGCTGGGCTCTAATCTGTTTAGGGTCTCGAGGGAGTAAGTGGATGGGTTCCTTTAGTATCTGGCATTGGCTGATCGTTCTGGCGGTGGTTCTGCTGCTGTTCGGCCGCGGCAAGATCCCCGAGTTGATGGGCGACGTTGCCAAAGGCATCAAGAACTTCAAGAAGGGCATGGGCGACGACGAGGTCGCTTCGGCCGACAAATCGATCGACGGCAAGACCGTCGACCACAAATCTGACGAAGTCCGCTGACGGTCGGAAGCTGACGGGGCTGGGTGCGACAGGCACCCGGTAGCCCGCATCACGGGTTTTTAGGGCGCGTCGGATGCTTGATATCGGCTGGACCGAGCTTGTTGTTATCGCAATCGTCTTGATCATCGTCGTCGGTCCGAAGGACCTGCCGCCGATGCTGCGCGCGTTTGGACGGATGACGTCCAAGATGCGCGGAATGGCGTCCGATTTTCGGCGGCAGTTCGACGAGGCGCTGCGCGAAGCCGATCTCGACGACGTGCGCAAGACGATCAGCGATGCGCAAAGTCTCAATCCGACCGCGGCATTGCGGGATGCGATGAACCCGCTGCGGCAGCTCGGAAACGAGATCAAATCCGATCTGCAAAAGGCGACCACGCCCGACAGACCGCCAGCCTCCGCAACGCCCGAACCACTGGTCGAACCGGTCCATACCGACGCCGTCGGCGAAACGGCGGCAAAAGCCACGGAAAAGGTGGCGGCGGCAGCGGTGAGCTCGGCATCGAGGCAGATGGACCGTGCCGCCGACGTGCCGAAGGCGAGCGAACCGAAACCTGCGCCCAAGCCCAGAGCGCAGTCGAAGAAGCCAGGCACTTCCGTCACGAAGAAGGCCGCGGGCGAAACGGCGCCGAAGAAGTCGCCGGCGCGCAAGGCGCCGGGCGAAGCGCCGGCTGCGAACAAGTCGAAGACGCGCGCGGCTTCGCGCAAGAAAGGTGATGCATGAGCCGCGATATCGAGGACCGGCCGCAGCCGCTTATCGAGCATCTGATCGAACTGCGCACGCGGTTGATGTGGGCGGTGGGCGCATTCTTCGTGGCGTTCCTCGTCTGCTTCTATTTTGCCAAGCAGCTGTTCAACCTCCTTGTTCTGCCGTTCAAGTGGGCCGTGAGCTGGGCCGGGCTCAGCCACCGCAACGTCGAGCTCATCTACACGGCGCCGCAGGAGTTCTTCTTCACGCAGATCAAAGTCGCGATGTTCGGTGCGCTGGTGATCGCATTTCCGGTCATCGCGTCGCAGGTCTACAGGTTCGTTGCACCCGGCCTTTACAAGAACGAACGCGCTGCCTTCCTGCCGTTCCTCGTCGCTTCGCCACTCCTGTTCCTGCTTGGCGGCGCGCTGGTCTATTTCTTCTTCACGCCGATGGTCATGTGGTTCTTCCTCGCCATGGAACAGGGCGGCGGCGAAGGGCAGGTCGCCATCCAGCTCCTGCCGAAGGTGTCCGAATATCTCAGCCTCATCATGTCTCTGGTCTTCGCCTTCGGTCTGGTGTTCCAGTTGCCGGTCATTACGACGCTCCTCGCGCGTGTCGGCTTCGTCACCTCCCAGGGGCTCGCCGAAAAGCGCAAATACGCGATCGTGATCGCCTTCGTGGTCGCAGCGGTTCTGACGCCGCCGGATCCGGTTTCCCAGATCGGCCTTGCGCTGCCAGCCATCCTTCTCTACGAAATTTCAATCTACACGGCGCGAATCGTCGAAAGGCGAAGGGCTGCCGAGGCCCTCGAGCGCGAGGCTGCCTCCGAGCAGGAAAGTTCGTCCGAGACGGCTGACCCCGCCAAGGGCTGACCGCGGAGTTCTTGCGCCGTTACTGCAGCGCCCGCGCTCTTCGGACGCGCGAGGGGCGCTGTGGCATTCTGAATCGCTGCAGGATTTCGTCGTCAACGGCTCCGATGTCATGCAGCAACCAACGCGTGGAACGACTATGCTCGATATCAAATGGATCCGTGAGAATGCAGACGCGCTCGATGAAGCCCTGGCGAAACGGGGTGCGGAGCCATTGTCGGCGTCCCTGATCGCACTTGACGAACGCCGCCGCGCAGTCCTCCAGTCGTTGCAGGACATGCAGTCGCGGCGCAATGCTGCGTCGAAGGAGATCGGCGCGGCGATGGCCCAGAAGAACAGCGAGCTGGCCGACAGGCTCAAGGCCGAAGTCGCCGACCTCAAGAATGCGTTGCCGGCGGCCGAAGAGGAAAGCCGCCGGATCGAGGCCGAGCTCTCGGATGCGCTGTCGCGCATCCCCAACACGCCGCTCGCCGACGTGCCCGTCGGTGCGGACGAAAGCGCGAATGTCGTGACCCGAGTCGTCGGCGCCAAGCCCGGCTGGAACCACAAGCCTCTCGAGCATTTCGAGATTGGCGAGGCGCTGGGACTGATGGACTTCGAAGGAGCGGCCCGGATTGCCGGCTCGCGCTTCACCATCCTGAAGGGCCAGCTTGCGCGCCTCGAGCGGGCACTCGGCCAGTTCATGCTCGATCTGCACACCGGGGAGCATGGCTACATCGAGGTTCAGCCTCCTTTGCTCGTCCGCGACGATGCGATGTACGGCACCGGACAGTTGCCGAAATTCTCCGACGATCTCTTCCGTACGACCGACGGGCGCTGGCTGATCCCGACCGCGGAAGTGCCGCTGACGAACATGGTGCGGGAGCAGATTCTCGACGGTGAAAAACTACCGTTGCGCTTCACTGCGCTGACCCCGTGCTTCCGCTCCGAGGCCGGTTCCGCAGGTCGTGACACCCGCGGCATGTTGCGCCAGCATCAGTTCAACAAGGTCGAACTGGTGTCGATCACCGACGCCGAAAGTTCGATCGACGAGCACGAGCGGATGACCGCTTGTGCCGAGGAGGTGCTGAAGCGCCTCGGCCTGCACTACCGCGTCATGACGCTCTGCACCGGCGATATGGGGTTCGGCGCGCGCAAGACCTATGATCTCGAGGTCTGGCTGCCGGGCCAGGACGCCTATCGCGAAATTTCCTCCTGCTCCGTCTGCGGCGATTTCCAGGCCCGCCGGATGAACGCACGTTACCGCGGGAAAGAAGAGAAGGGGACGAAGTTCGTCCACACGCTCAACGGATCCGGCGTCGCCCTCGGCCGGGCGCTGATTGCCGTGATCGAGAATTACCTGAATGATGACGGCTCGATCACGGTGCCGGACGTCCTTGTGCCCTATATGGGCGGCCTGCGGCGGATCGAGAAATCGGCCTAAGCACGAAGAAGCGGAAGAAGACCGGCAATGCGCATCCTGCTGACGAATGACGATGGCATTCACGCCGAGGGCCTCTCCGTGCTGGAACGGATCGCCCGGACGATATCGGACGACGTTTGGGTGGTGGCGCCGGAAGTGGACCAGAGCGGGCTTGCTCATTCTCTGACGCTTTCGGAGCCGCTGCGTCTGCGCCCGGTTTCCGAACGGCGGTTCGCGCTCCGGGGCACGCCGACCGATTGCGTGATCATGGCGGTCAAGAAGATCCTTGATCGCAAGCCCGACCTCGTCCTTTCCGGCGTCAATGTCGGCGCCAATCTTGCTGACGATGTCACTTATTCCGGAACGGTGGCCGGCGCCATCGAGGGAACGCTGCAGGGCATTCGTTCGATCGCGCTCAGCCAGGCCTATCAACATGCCGTCGGCCGCGACGTTCCCTGGGATGTAGCCGAGACGCACGCACCGGCGCTCATCCGCACATTGATGGGTGTCGACTTGCCGGACGGAACGCTCATCAACCTGAACTTTCCGAACTGCGCCGTCGATGCCGTTGCGGGCGTTGAAGTCACATCGCAGGGCAAGCTCGAATTCGGTCTCAGCATCGACGAGCGCACGGACGGACGCGGCTTTCCCTATTTCTGGCTCCGTTTCGGCGAGCGTGCCGGCGATTTCCGTTCAGGCACCGACATCAGGGCTCTCCGCGACAACAGGATTTCGGTAACCCCGCTTAAACTGGACATGACCGATCATGCCGCTCAGGAACGCATCGCGCAGGCATTGCGGGAAGGAAGTGTCGCTTGAACGGACGAATTTCGCAGCAGGAGGGGTTTGCAGCGATGGCGCTGCGGCTTCGCTCGGGCGGCATCGTCAATCATGAGCTGCTGAAGGCTGTGGAGCAGACGCCGCGGACGCTCTTCGCTCCGCCGCAATACCAGGACGAGGTCTACTCCAAACGGCTCATTCCGCTCGAGTGCGGTTCCTTCATGGAGGGCTGCGACATGGCCGTCCGGCTCCTGCACTGTCTCAATCTCAAGCCTGGCCAGCGCATACTCGAGGTCGGAACCGGCAGCGGCTTTACCGCGGCCGTGATGGGGCGGATCGCCGAGCGCGTGCTGACGATCGACAGGTATCAGACACTCGTCGCATCGGCGCAGAAAAACCTGGAGAAGGCGGGCCTGCGCAACGTCGTCGTCCGCCAGGCCGATGGCAGCGCAGGAGTGCCGGGCGAGGGCACCTTCGACCGGATTCTCATTACCGCCGCATTCAACAGCCTTCCCCGGACGTTCTCCGATCATCTCGTTTCGGGCGGCACCCTGCTGGTGCCGATCATGATGAGCGAAACGCATTGCCGCATCGTTCGCGTCAACCGTACCGGTAGCCGCTTCGACCGGGAAGATCTGTTCGACGCGCCTTACCTCCCGATCGTCCCACAGGTAGCGTCGTTCCTTTAGGGCGGGATGAGTGCGTTAAGACAATTTTAACCCGCTCCAGCCCCGTGCAAGCTTCCCGCTTTAGGTACCCGACCTGAAATCATCGTGATCCAGGCCGGGACAGCATGAACATGGCGCGTAGTGTGCATTTGCTCCGCATCGCGGTCGTCGTGCGATAGACGGAGACGGCATATGCAGATCGAGAACAGGTTGAACGCTGCCGCTGCGTCAGGCGACGGCTTGGGCAATCTTGCCGGGCGTTCGGCTGACCCGACCGGTGCCGCAGACAAGGGCGAGAGCGGGGTGCCGGTTCCGCCTACGGGCTTCGTCGATCCGACACCGCGCATTTCGCTTTCCGCCGACGCGCTGCTCTATCTCGGCCGGGCCAAAAGAACGCCTGAGAAATTGCCGCCTCTCACGAAGGACGAGTGGAACAATCGTCTTTCGCCGCAACTAGCGGCACGCGAACACCAGGCGTTCGGCAGGCTCGCCGAAACCGGTGACTACAGGGCATATTACCGGGCCTTCATCGACTATTATGACGGCCTTCGCCCGGAGGATCAGAACAGCCTGCGCTATTTCGGGACGCGCGAAGCGGCGGTCGCGGGCCTGCGGTCGCTCGATTATGATGCCGACAGCGGCCTCGACATGGATGCCGAATTCGAGAACCTGGTCAGCGTCTTTCTCGAGGAAGACAAGATTGCCCCTTCGCCGACCACAATCACGATGTCGCCGGCAGAACGCGCCTTTTTCGCCTGGGATGCGTCCAACATCAGCTACGAGGTAGATGCGCCCGAGCCGAGACCGATGACCGAAATCGAACGGCTTTATTCCGAGCTGCTATAACGATCCGTCTCCGGGTCCAGCAGCGCATATATGACCGGAAAACGCCCCCTTCGGCGCGGCTATGGTTAGCATTTCGCCAAAATGGTGCCGCCTTTAACCGGGCGGTAACTCTAATGCGCTTTAATCATTCTACAGCGAGTTGCGTTCGGAGTGGGTAAAGCGTCATGCGTAAATTTGTATCTCCCCAGGCAGGCAAGTCCGTGATCCGTCTCTGTGCGGCGATCCTGCTTGCGGGTGTAGCGACCGGTTGCAGTTCTGACGCCAGCCGCTTCGGCGGGCTCTTTTCGCGGTCCGACGACATAATGACGGGTTCGATCCCGCAGGGCTCGAGTACGGTACCGCGAGGCGATGTCGCGAGCGGCGGTGCGGCGCCCTCCTACGGGAACAGCGCAGCGCTCGGTCAATCCTATCCCTCCGGCGACGGCAACGGAGGCTACAATACGGCGGCCGCGCCGGTATCCAGCGCCCGTGTCGCATCGACGCCGATGAGCGTTCAGCGAACGAGCCTCGATGAGCCGTCGGCCGCATCCCGGCAGCCGCAGGTTCAGACCGCTTCCCTCGAATCGCAGGCTGCGGCCCTCCCGAAGGCGGAGCCGCTGGCGGGGGCTGCCAAGGATATGTCGGGCAAGGGGGGCTGGAGCGCCTCCAACGCGCCGACGATCATGGTCCGTCAAGGCGACACGGTTACGGTCCTCGCCAGACGGTTCGGCGTCCCCGAGAAGGAGATACTGAAGGCGAATGGCCTGAAATCGGCAAGCCAGGTAGAGCCGGGCCAACGCCTCGTTATTCCGACATTCGGTACCGCAGGCAGCGCCGCGAAAGCGGCTGCATCGGGTTCGATCGCCGACGTGGAGGGCGGCAAGAAGCGTCCGTCTCCGCTGCCGACCGATCAGCGCGAGGTGGCGATCCTCCCCGGCCAGTCCCAATCGCGTGAAAAGAGCGAAAGCCGCAGCGATGTCGCGGCGGGCAAGCTCAACAGCGCCGGCGAGGGCGGTGGAAATGGTGCCTATACGGTCAAGCCGGGCGACTCGCTCAACCGTATCGCGAAGGCGAACGGCGTTTCGGTCGCTGCCCTGAAGCAGGCAAACGGGCTTTCGACAGAAGCCATCCGCATCGGGCAAAAACTCAACATCCCGAGTGCCTCGGCGAAAACACCGGCGACCGATGCGGTGGTCACGGCTTCTGTTTCGGCCAAGAAGAACGAGGCCCAGGCGGCTTCGACGGAGCAGGGCAAGCTGACTGAAACCAAGGCGCCTGCCGCCAAGGAAAGCGTGTCGGAGGTTGCCATCCGGTCGGATGGTAACGAGGATCTTCCGAAATCGACCGGCATCGGAAAGTACCGTTGGCCGGTCCGTGGCGCGGTCGTCGCGGCCTATGGCGCCAATGTCGACGGCAACCGAAACGATGGCATCAACATCTCGGTGCCGGAGGGGACCCCCATCAAGGCAGCCGAGAACGGCGTCGTGATCTACTCGGGCAGCAGCCTGAAAGAACTCGGCAATGCCGTTCTGGTGCGCCACGACGACGGTACGGTGACGGTTTACGGCAACGCTGCCGAACTCAAGGTCCAACGCGGTCAGAAAGTCCAGCGCGGCCAGACGCTCGCATCCTCCGGCATGACAGGCAGAGCGACCCGGCCACAAGTTCACTTCGAGGTGCGCAAGAATGCGACCCCGGTCAACCCTGCGACCTATCTGGAATAAGCCATGGCACCGGCTGTGTCCGGCTGGTAGGCAAATCGAAAGCGCCGCGTGTCTGGCAAGACGCGCGGCGCTTGTGCGATCACGCCACCTGGCGGCAGGTGCTATTACGCAGGAGTGTCGAGCTGTCTGCGCAGACGACCGGCCAGATCCTGAATGAATTGCCAGGCGACGCGGCCGGACCTCGATCCTCGCGTCGTCGCCCATTCAAGAGCCTCGGCATGCAGCGCTTCGGGCTCGAGAGGCAATTTGAAGTACTGCGCATACCCGTCGACCATCGCCAGATAGTCGTCCTGGCTGCACTTGTAGAAACCCAGCCATAGCCCGAAGCGGTCGGATAGCGACACTTTTTCCTCGACGGCCTCCGAGGGGTTAATGGCGGTGGATTGTTCGTTTTCCATCATGTTGCGGGGAAGCAGGTGTCTGCGGTTGGACGTCGCATAGAGCAGAACGTTTGCCGGGCGCCCCTCGACGCCGCCGTCGAGAACCGCCTTCAGCGACTTGTAGGAGGTATCGTCGTGATCGAAGGAGAGATCATCGCAGAAGACGATCACGGGCATCGGCGCCGCCTTCAGGATTTCCATCAGCACGGGCAGGGTGGCGATATCCTCCCGGTGTACTTCGACAAGCTTGATTGCGCTGCCGGTGTCGTGGGCGACCTTTGCGTGGACCGCCTTGACCAGTGACGATTTGCCCATGCCGCGGGCGCCCCACAGGAGCACGTTGTTCGCCGGATAGCCTTCGGCGAAGCGGAGCGTGTTGTCGAAGAGAATGTCGCGGACATGGTCGACGCCGGCGATGAGCGCGAGGTCGATGCGATTCGGCCTCGGGACGGGCTGCAGGTGGCGCGTGGCCGGTGCCCAGACGAAACACTCCGCCTCATGCCAATTGTTGACGGCATATGCCGGTCCGGCGATGCGCTCCATCGCGGCCGAAAGCTTCTGTATTTCGGTGAGCAGGACGTCGATCTTGCTTTCGGGCATTTCATGTGTCTCCGGCAGGCTGAATTTCGAACATGGGCGGCCGACCCGCGCGATAACGGGCGTGCGTCAGCCCACCCAAATCCTTGAATCGCCGCGACGTTCGTCCTCCGGTCGAATCCGTTGAAGCTGCCGCCGGCGGCGTTTTTCTCGGTAGCACGGCGGTTTGCGCTGGAAAAGACCGGCAGCCTGCAACCAGGGGGTTCTCCTGCTGCGGAATTTGTGCCAGAGGCAGGAGAAACGGGGAAGTGTACCGACGATTTGTGTTACGGGACGGCTTGCCTATATTCCGGCAGGTTTGCCGCGGGGGCAAGCGCGCAATTTGAACTCAAGGAGTGATCGATGTTTATTACCGAAGCTTTCGCGCAGACGGCGGCCCCTGGGGGCGGCGGCGCCGATATTCTGATGTCCATCCTGCCTTTCCTGCTGATCTTCGTGGTGATGTATTTCCTGATCATCCGGCCGCAGCGTGCGCAGATGAAGCGCCGCGAAGAGCTCCTGAAGAACATCCGGCGCGGCGACCAGGTCGTCACCGGCGGCGGCATTGTCGGCAAGGTGACCAAGGTCGTCGACGATACGGAGCTCGAAGTGGAGATCGCCGAGGGCATCAAGGTCCGCGTCGTGCGCAGCGGCGTCTCCGAGGTTCGCGTGAAGGGCGAGCCCGTCAAGGAGTAACCCCGGCGCGGGTACTTGAAGAAGCGTGCGCGGTTTTCGCCCGCATACCGCGCCTTCAATCGGCATCGATCACGGTTTGATTTTGGAGCGACGCGAGGCCAAAATCACCGTGGTTAGGGCAAGGGCCGCGACCGGCAGAGACCGGCGGATGGAGCATTTCGAAATATGCCCAGGTTGTCGCCGTTCAAGAACATTCTCATCTGGATGGTCGTCCTTGCGGGCCTCGCCTTCGCACTGCCGAATCTCCTTTCCAGAGAGCAGCTTGCGGACTGGCCGACCTGGCTGCCGCATCGGCAGGTGCTGCTCGGGCTCGATCTCAGGGGCGGTTCCCATATCGTCCTCAAGGTCAGCCGCGAAGACATCGTCGCGGAGCGCCTGCAATCAACCATCGACACGATCGCCGATGCGCTGAGACAGGCGGATATCCGCTATACGGGGCTGTCCGGAAGCGGGCAGGGTCTGCAGTTTCGTCTCCGCGATGCAACGAAAGCACCAGCGGCGCGTGACGCGCTGAAGGCGTTGGTCGCCCCCGTTCGACAGGGCGGCCTTTTCGGGAATTCCATCCAGGAACTGGTCTACGAGGAAAGCGCGACCAGCGACACGCTTCGGCTTCGCCTGACGGACGAGGGCATAGATCTGAGGGTCTCAGATGCCGTCGCCCAGTCCATCGAGGTCGTACGCCGGCGTGTCGGCGAAGTCATCGCGGTCGTGCCGATCATAGAGCGTCGCGGCGGTGACCGGCTGAGCGTGCAGGTCCCCGGTCTGGACGAGCCGCAAAGATTGAAGGATCTCCTCGGGCAGCGAGGAGATGTCGCCCTGAAGTGGCTGGATTCCTCGATGCCAGCACAACAGGCCGTCGATACGAGGCCGCATGCGGGGTCCGAGGTCCTCTATTCGCTGGACGATCCGCCGATACCCTACCTCGTCGAGAGACGCGCTTTTGCTGCGGCGCCGGACTTCGTCGAGGCACAGCCGGGCTTCGATCCGGCAACGAGCGAACCTGTCGTCAATGCAAGGATTGCAGCCGGGGCTGCCGCGCGGGTCGCGCCGTTCCTGCAGTCGGATCCGCGGAAGCAGTTCGCGATCGTGCTCGACGGACAGGTTATCTCGACGTCCGTTCTGGATGGCGCGCTTTCCGGTGATACCGTCCGGATTTCCGGAAATCTCTCGGAGGACGGGGCGAACGATCTTGCCGCCCTGATGCGGGCCGGCCCGCTTCCCGTTTCACTGACCGTCATCGAGGAGCGTACCGTCGGTCCCGAGGACGGAGCCGACGCGGTGGCAAGCGGCCTCACGGCGGGCCTGATCGCGGCCATTGCCGTCGCAGCCTGTATGATCGGCTTCTACGGCTTCTTCGGTGTCGTGGCCGTCATTGCCGTCATCGTCAACGTCGTGCTGATCATCGCGGTCCTGTCCGTCACGGGCGCCACGCTGACATTGCCCGGAATTGCCGGGATCATCCTGACGATCGGAATTGCGGTCGACTCGAACGTTCTCATCTACGAGCGGCTCAGGGAAGAAGCGCGCACCAGCGGCAAACCCTTGCGAAGGGCGCTGGACGAGGGATTCGAGCGCGTCTTGAGGAGCATCGTCGACGCGAACCTGACGATATTCATTGCCGGCGCCATCCTCCTCTATCTTGGGTCGGGCGCTATTCGAGGTTTTGCGGTTACGCTTGCCATCGGCAGTGTCACCACCATTCTGACGGCGCACAGCCTGACACGCCGCCTTATTCGCGGATGGTTTCGCCGCCGGCTGCCGCAGCGTCTGCCGCGCGGCATTCGGACCGGATTTTTCAGCCGGGCGGATTTCCGTTTCATGGCGATCCGCAATCCGGTCTTTATTCTTATGACGGCATTGTCGCTTGCTTCGCTGGTTCTCCTGACGAGCCTCGGGCTCAACATGGGAGCAGATTTCAGGGGCGGCTCCGTCATCGAATTGAGAGCACGGACCGGCGTCGCCGATGGTGCCGACATCCGTGCCCGTCTCGACGAATTGAACCTCGGAGACGTTCAAGTCGAGGAACTTGGATCGGCGCGAGACGTTCTCGTCCGTATCCCGTCGCAGGAAGCCGGCGACAATGCCGAGCAGACGGCCGTCGGGCTGGTTCGCTCCGAACTTGAGGATCAATATGTCTTCCGGCGTGTCGAGGTGGTTGGCCCCGGTGTTTCCGGAGAGTTGACGCGGGCAGGGTCGCTCGCCGTTGCCGCAGCCGTGCTGGCCGTTCTGCTTTACGTGTGGCTTCGGTTCGGCCGGCGATTTGCCGTCGGAGCCATCGTCGCGACGTTGCACGATGTGCTGCTGACGCTCGGGTTCCTCGTTCTGACCGGCATCGAATTCAATCTCGCCAGCATCGCAGCGCTGCTGACGATCGTGTGCTACTCGCTGAGCGACACCATGGTGATTTATGATCGAGTCCGGGAGAATCTGGTGCGCTATCGAAGGATGCCGCTCTCTGTCCTGATCGACACGTCGATCAACCAGACCCTGTCGCGGACCGTCCTGACCGCCGTGACGACACTCCTTGCTCTCGTTGCGCTGTATCTGTTCGGAGGCAGTGGTCTCGTCCAATCCTTCAGCGCGACACTCATATTCGGTGTGCTTGTGGGCACCGTGTCCTCGATCTATGTCGCGGGACCGCTGCTTATCCTCTTCAATCGCCGAAACAATCGTCTTGGAGGCACGCAGGACCCGGCGGAGCCGGATGCGTCGTCGGAGACGGAAGCAAAGGGTGCGGTGTGATCATGGCAAAAGGGATCGAAATGCGCGAAGCGCACTTTCCAGGACGCGCACCTGTCGACGCCTACGGCAATGGCGGCTTCCGCTTCGCCGATATGTCGCATCGCGGGTCGGTTCTGATGCTGCCTTCCGGCATATACGCCTGGGACGTTGCCGAAGGCGACGTGCTCGCGGTCGCGAAATTCCAGCGCATCTTCGATGAGGCGCGTGACGTCGAGGTGCTGCTCGTCGGCACCGGCCGGGAAATCCGTCCCTTGCCGGGAGACCTGAAGGAAGCGCTCAGGGCCGCCAACATCTCGTCCGATCCGATGAGCACCGGGGCGGCGGTGCGGACCTATAACGTGATGCTGGCGGAATCGCGCGCCGTCGCCGCGGCATTGATCGCGGTGTGAGGCGTTCGAAGGAAGCTCGGCGTGCAACAGTCCGATGATCAGATTCTCGCAACCTTGCGGGACACCGACCGCGATCGCTACCTGGCCTGTCTGCTTTCTCCGGCAGAGAAGCGCCACTCGCTCGCGGCGCTCTATGCCTTTTACGCGGAAATCGCCCGTGTCCGCGACATGGTCAAGGAGCCGCTCCCGGGCGAGATCCGGCTGCAATGGTGGCGTGACACTCTCGAAAACGAGCAGTCCGACGGCGCGGGGCATCCGCTGGCCGAAGCGCTCCTGCGTTGCATTCGCGAGCATCACCTTCCGGTTCGCGTCCTTCAAGACATGATCGATGCACGCATTTTCGATCTTTACGACGACCCGATGCAGGACAGGGCGGCGCTGGAGGGTTATGCCGGCGAAACCGCATCGGCACTCATTCAGCTTTCATCTCTCATCCTGGACCCCGACAACGCAGCGAGGTCTGCAGACGCAGCCGGCCATGCCGGGGTTGCTCAGACGGTTGCCGGTCTCCTACTGCTTCTCCCGGTTCATGTCGGGCGTGGCCAGGTCTATCTTCCTGCCGAGCTTTTGAGCGCAACGGGCCTCGACAGGGAAACGCTTCTTGCCGGGACCGACGAGAGTGCGATCGAAAGGGCCGTTCGCGCCTTCTGCGGCCTCGGCCGCGATCATCTCGCCAAGGCACGTGAAGGCGCAGGCGCGATCTCGGGCCGGAATTTCTCGGCGTTCATTCCCGTTGCCCTCGCCGAACCGGTGTTCGATCGCGCGGAGGCCGCCGGAGCACGAATCCTTCGTCAGCCACTGCAGCCGCCGCAATGGCAGCGGCAATGGCGGATGTGGCGGGCGAGCCGGCGCCGGGAGTTTTAGCGTTCGCTAGCCGCCCGGCCGTCACGCTGGCGCAAGTCTCGCGGGATATGACCCTCCTCAATCGGAATCCCGTCGCTATCAAGGGACCCACGCAATGCTTTGGTTACTGCTCCTGGTGGCGATCGCCGCCGTCTGCCTGTTCTATATTCGGATGAACGCACGTGCAGAGCGCGATGCCGACAATCCGGATGCCGGGTCGGCGATCGTGGAATTCGGCCGGGCATTCCCCGAGGAAGCGATCCGGGCGCTGCATTCGACCGTCGACAGAACGGCGATCTTCCTGCGGCTGCACGATGGCAAGGCCGGGTTCATACAATCGCACGGCACGCATTATGTCTGCCACGTCATTCAGCCCGGCAAGGTGCGGGTCAACACGTCCGAGAGTGGGCGGGGACTAATCGTCCACTTCCCGGATTTCGCCTATCTGGACAATGCTTTCGAGTTTCGGACGGCCGCCGAGGCAGCCGAGGTTTCGCTCTGGCTGCTCGGCACTTTCAGTCCGAAATCGGAGTTGGAAGTAGCGGGTGACGCGGCGCAGGGTCTGGATTGACCGGTTGAAACCGGAGTTGTCATCTCTCGTCAGACGGCTTGGTCGAGCCAGCTTGCGCAATCGCTCAGCGCGCGCGATGCCATCGCCTGCTTCTTGGCGAGCGCCTTCTCCTTGCCCCGGAAGCGTTTGGCACCCTCCGGCCTTGTCAGGGCGCCCGGCTCGAGCGGCGGAAACAGCCCGAAATTGATATTCATCGGCTGGAACGAGCGCTTGCCCGGTTCGTCGTCGGAGACGATGTGGCCGCCGGTGATGTGATCGAGGAGAGCACCGAAGGCCGTGGTCACCGGCGGTAGCACGGGAGACGCGCCTTTGCGTTCCGCCGCGGCGAAGCGGCCCGCCAGGAGGCCGATGCTCGCGCTTTCCACGTAGCCCTCGCAGCCGGTTATCTGACCGGCAAAGCGCAGTCCCGGACGTGACTTGAGCGTCAGCGAATGATCGAGGAGCGTCGGTGAGTTGATATAGGTGTTGCGGTGCAGGCCGCCGAGCCTCGCAAACTCGGCATTCTGGAGCCCCGGAATCATCCGGAAGACTTCGCCTTGCGCGCCGTATTTCAGTTTCGTCTGGAAGCCTACCATGTTGTAGAGCGTGCCGAGCGCGTTGTCCTGCCTAAGCTGAACCACGGCATAGGGCTTGACCAAGGGATTATGGGCGTTGGTGAGGCCCATCGGCTTCATCGGCCCGTGACGCAGGGTCTCTCGGCCGCGCTCTGCCATCACTTCGATCGGAAGGCAGCCGTCGAAATAGGGCGTGCCTTCCCATTCCTTGAAGCCGGCCTTGTCGCCGGCAATGAGCGCATCGACGAAGGCGTCATACTGCTCCTGTGTGAGCGGGCAGTTGATATAATCCTTGCCCGTGCCGCCCGGGCCGACCTTGTCGTAGCGCGATTGGTGCCAGCAGATATCCATGTCGATCGTGTCGGCATGGACGATCGGTGCGATGGCGTCGAAGAAGGCGAGGGCATCGGCGCCGGTCTCCGCGCGGATCGCCTCGGCGAGGTCCGGTGCTGTCAGCGGGCCCGTCGCAATGATGGCGAGATCCCAATCCCTCGGCGGCAGGCCCCGGATCTCTTCCCGAAGAACCGTGATCAGCGGATGGTCTGCGATCGCTGCGCTGACGGCCTCGGCAAAGCCTTCGCGGTCGACCGCGAGCGCACCGCCTGCAGGCACCTGGTTGAGATCGGCGCATCGCATGATGAGCGAGCCCGCAAGACGCATCTCCGCATGGAGCACGCCGACGGCATTGCTGGTCGCATCGTCGGAGCGGAAAGAATTTGAGCAGACGAGTTCGGCGAGGCTCTCGGTCTTGTGCGCATCGGTGCCACGCACGCCGCGCATTTCATGCAGGATGACCGGCACGCCCGCTTCGGCGATCTGCCAGGCGGCTTCCGACCCGGCGAGGCCGCCGCCGATGACGTGGATGGGCGAATGGGAGGACGTCGTTTTGTTCATGGGCGGCTTCCTACCACAGGCATCCGTCGCTTCCAAGAAACGAAAACGGCGCCCGAGGGCGCCGTCTTCAAGCCAAGCAATACTCGATCCGATTAGCGGAAGGAGCGAGCCGCGATGTTGCGGATGTCGTAGCGGGTAATGCCGATATCGTTCAGAGCGTGGTTGGAAAGGCTGCCCAGCTCGGCAACGG
The DNA here is from genome assembly GCF_054161295.1 of Ensifer sp. D2-11. Classification (NCBI taxonomy): domain Bacteria; kingdom Pseudomonadati; phylum Pseudomonadota; class Alphaproteobacteria; order Hyphomicrobiales; family Rhizobiaceae; genus Ensifer; species Ensifer sp. D2-11. Next base: position 1,626,861 of record NZ_CP096433.1, on the reverse strand, counting down.
TACGGCGGTAGTTGATCCAGCTTTTTGCAATGCGAATCGGGTTCATGGTCGTTTCCTCAAGAAGATCGCTCGCGACAGTGATTGTCTGCGTCGTTGAGGTTCTTATACGCTTGTCTAACTGGGAGATGGAGTGCAAAGTAGATGCATCTGCTATGCATTTGTGCAGTGCATCGATCATTTCGTGAGCATGCATTTCGCCCGGCTCGAAAATGCGCCATCGATCAAGTATCGGTTAAGTTGCTTTCTCAGGGACTACTGCACGAGATCAGAACGGCCCAGCAGAATAAAAAAACGCCCACCGGCGGAGCCGGAAGGCGTTTGAAAGGCCATAATCTGGCGAAAGCTTTGATGCTTACTTGATTGCCTGACGGGCAACGTAGGGGATGTCTGCGCGGCCGATGCCGAGATCAGTCAGCTCACGGTCGCTCATGCGGCCGAGTTCGTTGCAGGTCTGACGATACTTGCGCCAGTTGTTGAAAGAACGTGCGAGGTTCATGATCCTATTCCTTTCTAGGTCGTTCGCCAGCGCTCTATCTCTCTTGCTGGCCATCATCTTATGAACCGGAATATAATCGGTTTGAGCCGGGATTACAGAGATAATGCTGCATCGCACCCATGCGCGACGTGCAAAGCTTTTCAACGGCGTTAACCGCGGCTTAACCTTTTGGTGCCGATGCGGGCTTCCTGCGCATTTCCAGACCGTTCCAAGGACCGTGGCGGTCTTTTAGGGCCTGTTGAGATTTCATCTGGAGTTTATGACGGCTGCTGCGAGATAGATGATGGCGTTGAGGCTCTCGTGGGTTTGTCGGCGTTCAGGGCGGTGCGGACAAGATTGCCGACTGCATGGCCCAGGAAACAACGTATCGGAGGTCTGCAATCTCTCCTCTCCTCATCTCTGTGCTTGTCACAGAGATCCAGCAGCGCCGCGTCTGCGGCGCGGGAAGCGTTGTTTCAGCCCAAGGACTTGGTCTGGCTGGATCCCTGTGACGAGCACAGGGATGAGGGAATCAAACAAGCCGCCCCGGGTATCCCGAATCTTAACAGACCTTAGAACGCGCCGCGCCGTAGTGTGGTTCTCGGTTTCACTGCGATGGGGGGAGGCAGAAATAAACAACGCCCGCTGGGGGAGGAGGTCCAGCGGGCGTTGCTTGATCTGATTGGCAACCGGGAGGAGGAGTGTCGCCAATCCGTATCGGGCGCGCTGGGAGGAGGAGTGCGCTGCCCGATCGATGATTGGAATATAGGCCGAACCCCCGGATTTTACCAGGGGCTGCCGCGAATGGCACCTATGCAAGTGATGCATGGCTCAGGCGCCGAATGATCACAGAATGCCGAAATAATGGGCAAGTGGATCGTTATACAAAATGCGCCGGGATATCTGAGGGAAAATGACGCCCGTCGGGGGAGGAGGACCGGCGGGCGTCATAAAGGCGATTGGCAACCGGGAGGAGGAGTGTTGCCAATCCATCGAAGCGGCGATGGGAGGAGGAGTGCGCTGCTTCGAATTCTGTCGAGCTTAAGCCCGGATCTTTGCGGGACTTCCCGCCGCGGGCGATCATTCCCGCCGGCGCCCGTCCGGCTATCACCACGGCGCCTCGATGATTGGAATATAGTGGCCTCAAATCGATTTGTGCAGTGCAATGTCCACATGGAAGATATGCGGATTGCGCAACGCGGATGGCCGTCCGCCGTCCCGACAATGGATGGCGCGGATCCAGTGGCTGTTATGCGTCGGGACGCGCGGCATCACGTTTCTGCCGGCATCCTCTGCTAAGGAGCCTCAAGCTTGCCGTTCGAAGCGCGGGCTGCGAGCGGGCAACGGGCGCGAGCATTTTCCCTTTGATCCGTTGAAAACGAGTGTTATAGAGACGCCGCGCTCGGGAGCCCTGAACCTTTCGCATGGCCCAAGAATATCCGCGGCATTCCGCTGATGAAATCTTGTGAGGAATGCGATTGGGCGGTGCGATCGTCTGAACGCGGGTATGGTGAAATTGGTAGACACGCCAGATTTAGGTTCTGGTGCCGCAAGGCGTGGGAGTTCAAGTCTCTCTACCCGCACCAGGACGATATAGCAGTCACGCGTCGGTATTCGGCGCTGAGGAGGGCCGGCAAGGCGCCATTTTGCTTGCAAAGCGGTCGGAATTGCGTAAAGCCACTCCCGGCAAATGGATCGGCTCACGTGCTCGCCTAGCCTTTCAAGGGAAGAGCACTGTCAACGTGAAGTGAAGGTTTTAACATGCAGGTTATCGAAACGCTCGCTCAAGGGCTGAAGCGCGAACTCAAGGTCGTTATCCCGGCCGACGAAATGCAGGCTCGGATGAACGAGCGCCTCGTCGAGGTGAAGGATCGTGTCCGCATCAACGGCTTCCGTCCCGGCAAGGTGCCGGTTGCGCACCTGAAGAAGGTTTACGGCAAGTCGATCATGGCCGATCTCGTCAACGAGATCGTTCGTGAAAAGCCGACGGAAATCCTCACGAGCCGCGGCGAGAAGTCGGCAACCCAGCCCGAAATCGCGATGACCGAGGACGAGGCGGAAGCCGACAAGATCCTGAACGCCCAAGCCGATTTCGAATTCACGGTCGCCTACGAAATCATTCCGCCGATCGAACTCAAGGATGCAAGCGGCATCAAGGTCACCCGTGAGGTCGTCGACGTCAGCGAGGATGAAGTCAACGAGCAGATCCAGCGCATCGCCGAGAGCGCCCGCACCTATGAATCGAAGAAGGGCAAGGCTGCCAATGGCGACCGCGTCACGGTCGACTATCTCGGCAAGGTCGACGGCGAAGCCTTCGACGGCGGCAAGGACGAAGATGCTGAGCTCGTGCTCGGGTCCAACCGCTTCATCCCGGGCTTCGAGGAGCAGCTTGTCGGCGTAAAGGCCGGCGATGAAAAGACCATCACGGTCACGTTCCCGGCCGATTATCCGGCAGCCAACCTTGCCGGCAAGGAAGCGACCTTCGACATCACCGTCAAGGACGTCGCTGCCGCTGCCCCGATCGAGATCAACGACGAGCTGGCAACGAAGCTCGGCCTCGAATCCGTCGACAAGCTGAAGGAAATCGTCCGCGGCCAGATCGAAAGCCAGTTCGGCTCGATCACCCGCCAGAAGGTCAAGCGCCAGCTTCTCGACCAGCTCGACGAACTCTATCAGTTCGATACGCCCGAGCGCCTCGTCGATGCCGAGTTCGAGAACATCTGGCGCCAGATCAACACCGACCTGCAGCAGGCCGGCAAGACCTTCGCCGATGAAGACACGACGGAAGAGGAAGCGCGAGCCGAATATCGCAAGCTCGCCGAGCGTCGCGTCCGCCTCGGTCTGGTTCTCTCCGAGATCGGCGAAAAGGCCGGCGTTCAGGTCAGCGATGACGAGATGCAGCGTTCGCTGTTCGAGCAGCTGCGCCAGTTCCCCGGCCAGGAAAAGGAAATCCTCGAATATTTCCGCAACACGCCCGGTGCTGCCGCCTCGCTGCGAGCACCGCTTTTCGAAGAGAAGGTTGTCGACCACCTGCTCACCGAGGTTTCGGTGACCGACAAGAAGGTCTCGAAGGAAGAGCTGACGGCTGACGACGAAGCCGACGAAAAGCCGGCCAAGAAAACGGCCTCCAAGAAGAAGGCAGCCGCCAAGGCCGAAGCCGGCGAGGGCGAAGAAGCCGCCGCGCCGAAGAAGAAGGCCCCGGCCAAGAAGAAGGCTGCGGACGAGAGCGCCGAGTAATCGCATCTCTCAGGACACGAAGAGGCCGCCTCCGGGCGGCTTTTTCTTTTCTGCAGAGGGAAAGCTGCTCCGCACTTCTCCTGGAAGTGTCTACAGCGCCGCGCGTCTTATCAGACGCGCGGCGCTGTAGCACTTTGATCTGCTGCATGTTTTTGTCCTTTAATCGGATACGATTAAAGGAAACATGCAGTAGGCCAACGAAAAACCCGGCTTAGTAGCCGGGCTTTTTGCTTTCAGGACGTGGCAGGCAGGCGCGGCGCTTGAACCGCGCCCGATCGGATCACGTCATCATTCCGCCGCTTCCGCGTAGCTCTCGATCGGCGGGCAGGTGCAGACGAGATTGCGGTCGCCATAGACATTGTCGACACGGTTGACCGGCGACCAGTATTTGTCCACGCGGAAGGCGCCCGGTGGGAAGCAGGCCTGCTCGCGCGAATAGGGCCGGTCCCAGTCGCCGACGAGGTCCTCGACCGTATGCGGCGCGTTCTTCAGCGGATTGTTGACCTTGTCCATCCGGCCGTCCTCGATGGCGCGGGCCTCTTCGCGGATTGCCAGCATGGCGTCGCAGAAGCGGTCGAGCTCGGCCTTCGTTTCCGATTCCGTGGGTTCGATCATCAGTGTGCCCGCGACCGGCCAGCTCATCGTCGGTGCATGGAAGCCGCAGTCGATCAGGCGCTTGGCGACGTCATCGACCGTGACGCCGGCGCTTTCGGCGAGCGGACGGGTATCGATGATGCATTCATGCGCGACCCGGCCTTTCGCCGACTTGTAGAGCACGTCATAGGCACCCTTCAGCCGGGCGGCGACGTAATTGGCGTTGAGGATCGCCACCTTGGTCGCTTGCGTCAGGCCTTCGCCGCCCATCATCAGGCAGTAGCTCCAGGAGATCGGCAGGATCGAGGCCGACCCGAACGGTGCGGCGGATACGGCGCCCTCGTGCCCGTCGGTCTGCGGGTGTCCCGGAAGGAAGGGGGCGAGATGCGACTTGACGCCGATCGGGCCCATGCCGGGACCGCCGCCGCCATGCGGAATGCAGAAGGTCTTGTGCAGGTTCAAATGGCTGACATCCGAGCCGATGTCGCCAGGGCGGGAAAGGCCAACCATCGCATTCATGTTGGCGCCGTCCAGATAGACCTGGCCACCGTGCTTATGCACGACCTCGCAGACTTCGCGGACGTTCTCCTCGAACACGCCGTGCGTCGAGGGATAGGTGATCATGCAGCAGGAGAGGGTGTCCGCATACTGCTCCGCTTTGGCGCGGAAATCGTCCATATCGATCTCGCCGGCGTCGCTCACCTTGACGACCACCACCTTCATGCCGGCCATCTGCGCCGAGGCCGGGTTGGTGCCGTGCGCCGAGGTCGGTATCAGGCAGACGTCGCGATGCTCGTTGCCGTTGGCGATATGGTAGGCGCGGATCGCGAGCAGACCGGCATATTCACCCTGGGCACCCGAGTTCGGCTGCATCGAGATCGCATCGTAGCCGGTGATCGCGCAGAGCTTTTGCGACAGGTCTTCGATGAGATGCTGATAGCCGAGTGCCTGGTCGGCCGGCACGAAGGGATGGATTTCCGAAAATTCCGGCCAGGTGATCGGCAGCATCTCCGCGGTCGCGTTGAGCTTCATCGTGCAGGAGCCGAGCGGGATCATCGCGCGGTCGAGCGCAAGATCGCGATCGGCGAGGCGGCGCATGTAACGCGTCATCTCGCTCTCGGCGCGGTTCATATGGAAGATCGGATGGGTGAGATAGGCGCTGGTGCGCAGCAGTTCCTGCGGCAGGCGGTAGTCCGGCTCGAACTCCTCGACCTTGAAGTCGCCGCCGAAGGCGCGCCAGACGGCCTCGAGCGTGACAGGCCTCGAACGCTCGTCGAGACTGATGCCGATCCTGGTCGTGCCGATCTTGCGAAGGTTTACCTCCTCGGCCACGGCGGCTTTGAGGATGATGCCTTGCAGCTTGCCGACTTCGACGGTGATCGTATCGAAGAAGACATCCGGCTCGACGGTATAGCCGAGCTTTTCCAATCCCATGGCAAGCCGGACCGTCTTCTGGTGCACGCTCTGGGCGATCGCCTTTATTCCGTCCGGACCGTGGAAGACCGCATACATGGAGGCCATGACGGCAAGCAGCACCTGCGCGGTACAGATGTTCGATGTCGCCTTTTCGCGCCGGATATGCTGTTCACGGGTCTGGAGCGACAGCCGGTAGGCGCGGTTGCCCCGCGCATCGACCGACACGCCCACGAGGCGGCCGGGCATGGAGCGCTTATAGGCATCCTTGACCGCCATATAGGCGGCGTGCGGTCCGCCGTAGCCGACCGGAACGCCGAAGCGCTGGGTCGAACCGATCGCGATGTCGGCGCCCATTTCACCGGGAGACTTCAGAAGCGCCAGCGCCAGCGGATCGGCCGCGACGGCGGCGATTGCCCCCTGCTCATGGAGCTTGGCGATCAGGCCCGAGAAGTCGCGGACATGGCCGTAGGTACCGGGGTACTGGAAAATCGCGCCGAAGACGCCGGCAGCGTCCAGATCCTCGAACGGATCGCCGACGACGATCTGCCAGCCGAGCGGCTCCGCCCGGGTCTTCAGGAGCGCAATCGTCTGGGGATGGCAGTTCTCATCGATGAAAAACGCCTTCGCCTTGGACTTTGCGACGCGCTCCGCAATGGCCATGGCTTCGGCTGCCGCCGTCGCCTCGTCGAGCAACGAGGCGTTCGCGACGTCCAGTCCGGTCAAATCGCAAACCATGGTCTGGTAGTTGAGCAGGGCTTCCAGCCGCCCCTGGCTGATTTCCGGCTGATAGGGCGTATAGGCGGTGTACCAGGCCGGATTCTCGAGGATATTGCGCTGGATGACCGGCGGGGTGATGGTCCCGTAGTAGCCCTGACCGATCAGGGAGACGAGCTTCCGGTTGCGGTTCGCCGTCTCGCGCAGCTTGTCGAGTGCCTCGCGCTCGGTCATCGGCGCGCCCCAGGCAAGCGGCGTCCGCTGGCGGATCGACGGCGGCACGGTATCATCGATGAGCGCGTCGAGGCTCGGATAGCCGACGACCTTCAGCATCTCGTCCATCTCGGCCGGCGAAGGACCGATGTGACGTCGATTGGCGAAGTCGTAAGGCTTGTAATCGGTGAAGGTAAAATCCTTGGGCATGCTCATCAGGCGACGAACTCCTTGTAGGCCGCTTCGTCCAGGAGCGCATTGGCAGCGTCCGGATCGGCGAGCTTCAGCTTGAAGAACCAGGCCGCGCCTTGCGGATCGCTGTTGACGAGCGACGGATCGTCGACGATCGCCTGATTGACCTCGACGATTTCTCCATCAAGCGGACAATAGACGTCCGAAGCCGCCTTGACGGACTCGACGGTCGCGGCCGAGTCGCCCTTGGAGAAGCTGGCACCCGCTTCCGGCAGTTCCACGAAGACAAGATCGCCGAGCTGGCCAGCGGCATGCTCCGTGATGCCGACGGTCGCGACGTCGCCATCGATCTTCAGCCATTCGTGTTCCTCGGTGAATTTCAGCATACGCAGGTTCTCCTGATCAGCGTTTGTAGGTTTGTTTGATGAAGGGCAGGGCAGTGACGGCGATGGGCAGGTATTTGCCGCGCACCTCTGCGAACAGTCTGGTGCCGACTTCGGCGTGCTCGGCGTCGACATAGCCCATGGCGACCGGTCCATCCACGCTTGGACCGAAGCCGCCGGAGGTGACGGTTCCTGCCGCCGTCCTGCCCTCCTCATCGGCGAAGAGATTGGCATTGCCGCGGACCGGCGCCCGGCCTTCGGGCCTCAGGCCGACACGCCGCCTGGAAACTCCGTCGGTTAGCTCGGCCAGTATCCGGCCGGCGCCCGGAAAGCCGCCGGCGCGCTCACCGCCGGCGCGGCGGCTTTTCTGGATCGCCCATTCGAGGCCTGCTTCGATGGGGCTCGTATTCGTGTCGATATCGTTGCCATAGAGACAAAGCCCCGCTTCGAGGCGGAGCGAGTCGCGCGCGCCGAGCCCGATGGGCAGAACGTCGGGATGTTCGAGCAGGCGCTGCGTCACATCCACAGCCGCTTCCGCGGGAATGGATATCTCGAAGCCATCCTCGCCGGTGTAGCCGGAGCGGGAGATGATGCAGCTCACATCGTGAAGGTCGGCTTCGGTGACATCCATGAAGCGCATCGACGAGACGTCCGCCCAGAGTTCGCAGAGGACCGCTCCGGCCCGGGGTCCCTGAAGGGCGATCAGGGCACGGTCGGTCAGCATGGTCACGTCGCAGACGCTGCCGAGACCGTCCTTGAGATGCGCAAGATCGGCATCCTTGCAGGCCGCGTTGACGACGAGGAAGAGATGATCGCCGCGATTGACGATCATCAGGTCGTCGAGAATGCCGCCTGCGGCATTGGTGAAGAGGCCGTAGCGCTGTCGGCCTTCCGCGAGGCCGAGAACATCCGCCGGCACGAGCTTTTCCAGCGCCAGCGCCGCGTCCTCGATTTTTCCCGATTTCGGCCGCACGACGATCTGTCCCATGTGGGACACGTCGAAGAGGCCGGCGGCGGCGCGGGTATGCAGGTGCTCCTTCAATACGCCTTCCGGGTATTGGACCGGCATGTCGTAACCGGCGAAGGGCACCATGCGTGCACCGAGCGAAAGGTGCAGCGCGTGCAAAGGCGTGTGTTTCAAGGTGGAAACGTCTTCCAAGTCCGGCCTCCAGGTCTGGCGCGTTTTCGCGCCGGCTCACAATACCGGCGTCATGCGCCGACAAATTCGAGCCCCCTCTGTCCCTTTGCCTGAGATTGTTATCCCTTCGGCGAGCGCGAACGCTTCTCTCCAGAGTCCTACCGGCACCTTGCTGGTCCTTTGGCCTGAGAGTTTCCGGGGCGGTTGCTCCTTCGGCACCGGATCGAACCGGTTTCTCCCAACGAGGTCGAATCCAGATAACGGCGAAGGCCGGATTTTGGCAAGGGCCTATGTCGCGACCAAACATATTTTTGTCGCCCTGACTTCATCCTCCGCGACAAGTGCGGCAAAATCGGCCTTTGCAATTTCTTTGGGCAGCGGATAGGGAAGACCGAAGAGAGGTGGCCATGACAGGGCGCGAGCGGAAATGGGGAATTGCGATGCGGCTGCTCGCAGCCTTCGCACTCCTATTCCTGTCCTTCGCCCATAAGCCAGCCCTTGCGAAAGCGGCCGGCCCGGCGATTTCCGGCGAATATCTTCTCCCCGACGGCACCTTCGCCGATATCTGCTTCGGCACGGGCGGCGTCGATCATGACGCCGGCCACGGCAAGTCGTCGTCATCTGCTCCCGTTTGCGAAGCCTGCCGGCTCGCCGCCTCCGTGCTCCTGCCGGCGGCGCCCGATGAAAGCCTGCCGGCCGAAAACGGCGACTGGACTGCCGGAACGCCGATCGTCGCCGCCGAGGCGGTGCTTCTGCCCCTGCGCCTGCTGCCGCCACCGCGCGGCCCGCCGGCCCAGCCGTAAATCTCCTCGAATCCAACCCAGAATTTCTTGCGCCGCTATGCGGCATTGACCCACGAAGGCCGCGTTCCGGCACGTGGTTCGGAGATTACGACATGAACACGATCAGACTTTCCTTGCTTGCCACCGGCCTCACATTCGCCGCCACAGGGCTCGCCCATGCGCATGCGACATTCGAGACGGGCAGCGCGCCGGCCGAAACGACCGTCAACGCCACGCTTCAGGTGCCGCATGGCTGCGACGGCAAGGCGACGACCGAAGTGCGGGTGCAGCTGCCGGAGGGATTCGTCTTTGCCAAGCCCCAGCCTAAGCCCGGCTGGGAGCTGGAGATCATCAAGGGCGACTACCGGAAAACCTATGACGATCACGGCACCAAGGTTTCCTCCGGTCCCTTGGAAATTCGCTGGAAAGGCGGCAACCTTCCCGACGAACATTACGACACCTTCGTCGTGCGCGGAAAACTCGCGGGCTTCGACAAGGAGACCGTGCTTGCCTTTCCGACGACGCAGCTTTGCGGCGCCGACGGCAAGGTGGTCTGGGATCAGGTGGCGGCGGAGGGCGAGGACGCCCATTCCCTCGAGCATCCGGCGCCGACGATCACCGTCACCATGGCGGCGGGCGACGAGCATTCCGGTCACGGCGGGCATCATCAGTCCGCGCCCAAAACGGTGAGGCTCGGCGATCTCGAGATCTCGGGCGGAGCCGTGAAGGCCATGCTGCCCGGCGCCAAGGTCGGCGGCGGCGGATTCGTGGTCAGGAACGGCGGCAGTGCCGACGACCGGCTGCTTGCCGTCGAGAGCCCGGCCGCGGGCCGGGTCGAACTCCATGAAATGACGATGGAGAACGACGTCATGAAAATGCGCAAGCTCGAGGACGGCATTGCCGTTCCCGCCGGCGGAACCGTCGAGCTGAAGAGCGGCGGCCTGCATCTCATGTTCATGGAGGTGAAGAAGCCCTTTGCCGAAGGCGATGCCGTGCCCGTGACGCTCACCTTCGAGAAGGCGGGGGAGGTCGACTATGTCCTGCCGGTCGGCACCGCCGCGGGCAACGCTCACTCCGGCCACAGCCATCAATAGAACACTGACAGGAAAGCGCGTCGACCGGCTCAGGATCCCTGAACGAGCCGGTCGAGCATTTCGGTGATTTCGTCCAGTTCCTGTTCATCGCCGGCAGGCTTGTCTTCCCGCCGGCGATCGCCTCCGCCCCCGTCCTCGTCCTCGTTCTCGGCGTTTTCGAGATAGCGGCGCAGCGTTTCGGCCTGCGTCTGTTGCGGCAGACGGCGCTCTGCAGCGATCAGCATGAGGTGCAGCGGCAGCGCGCTTCTGACCTTCGGGACCGGCGCCTGCTCTTGGCCGCGCGCGCAAAGCAGTGTGATTGCCTCGTCGGCAGGTCCATCGCCACGCAAGCGCGTGGGCGGCTTCAATGCATCCGCCGCATAGGCCGCCGTCGTCGCGGAGATGGTAACGACCTGGGTCATCCTGTCAGTCCTCGGGCATGATAATCCTTTCCTGTGCCAGACTGCGCTTGCGAGCAGGTGAAATCGGGTGATCGGATTTTAGGAAAATCGTAACGATTCGAGGGCTGCGGGGCTGAACATTGCGCAATTTTGTGTACCGTCGGTTGAACGGCATGTACAATCGCAGCCGTAACCGAGAACCGGCGCGGCTTCTGCGCCGGAAAAAATCTAGTTCATAAAAGTCATATTGAAGAAGTTCACTCACGAAAGGACGTAAGTCTATGCGCGCGATCGTATTGTTGTTGGCGATCTTTGCTCTCAGCGCGTGCTCGCAAACAGGAAGGCCCAGCGCCGAACGGTACTATACGGGAGAAGGCCAATACTATAGCGGCGTCGTACCCCCGACGCCTCTCTGAAGCATGTCGCTCAGGTCTATAGCGGCTTTAAGAACGACACGCATCAATCGAAGCCCCAAATGCGGCGCACGAACCCGCTTCCGTCGCATCGCAAGAGGGCTGTCGCTGCATGCCTCACGAGAGGCGCCCGCGCACCGTGCCCGTGACGTCCTGGCGGTCGGCACCGCTGCGGCAACGCTCACTCCGGGCGCAGCCATCATAGCGACCGGCTTGCGGTACCTGACCGGTTCGACACCCAAGTGGGCCGGTTGGGGGAATACGGGAGCTGCACTTGATGGTAGAGATCACGGAATCGTGTTCATCGTCGGTTGAATCGCATATACAATTGCAGGTGCAACGGAGAGCCGATGCAGCGCGTCGGCGCGACCCGGTTGCGGAAATCTATATGCGAAAGGACATACTCTATGCGGGCAATCGGAATGTTGGTGGCGGTCTTCGTTCTCAGCGCGTGCTCACAAACGGCGACGCCCAGCGCCGAACGGTATTATGGAGGGGACGGGCAATACTATCCCGGCTTGATACCCCCGAAGCGCTGATGAGACGTTGCATGCGGCATCGCGCCTCCGACAATCGGTTCCGATTTCTCGGGACCGATGTAGGAGCCCGGATGGTGTAAGAAGCGCTGCCGCAGGACCGTGTAGATTGCGCGGTTGGGAATTGATCCTGCGCGAATGGCAGAATATCAATGGCCGTCAAACTGTTAGAAAAGGTACGGGGGCCTATGCGCAAGATCGTGTTGTTGCTCGCACTCGCCACGCTGGCGGCGTGCTCGCACACCGGGGACCGGGTGGTCGGCGGTGACGGGGATTACTATCAAGGTCTCGTCCCGCCGAGGTGATCGTCACCTCCGAGGTGATCGTCACCTCCAAGGTGATCGCCGCCTCCGAGGTGAGTGTCACCTCCCGAGGTGAGTGTCACCTCCCGAGGTGAGTGTCACCTCTGCGCGGCCAATTCCATTGCGAGCCAAACGGCGGCGCCGGCTCGCACGGCAAAAACGGAGGCGCTGCGACTGCGCCGCCTCCGTCAGGGAACCGGTTCACCCACACCTTGAAGAACATCGGCCGCTGCGCAATTCCGCGAGCGTCCTTGGCCGGTCCGGGTGCTTAATAGCCTACGCGAACACCACCGGGGCTCGCGGCGCTGAAATTGGGAACGGGATTCGGCCCGTACCACTGAGCATAGGTCGTGTTGTTTCCGCCGGTGCTGGTGCACCCCGACAGGACGGCAAGCGCCAATAGGGCGGTCAGATATTTGAGGGGCATGAACTCTCCGATTCTGCTTCGTCAGACGCGCATAAATTGCGGTATCCTGAGCCGCCCGTCCATCGCTTTCACATTGACTCTTTTGCTTTTTCCTTTCGGAGTGACAGCCGGCTGCCGCTTCCGCACATTGATGCCTGGAAGTGGTGCTACATCATCAGGTCGAAATCTTCAGGCAACGGGGAGGGCTGCAATGACCGGAAGGCCGCGCCTGTTCGGAGCGGAGTACAGCGTTTACGTGCGGATCGTGCGGCTGGCGCTGGCCGAGAAGGGAACGGACTACGAACTCGTCCCCGTAGACATCTTCGCGAGCGATGGCCCGCCACAGGACTATCTGGAGCGGCATCCCTTCGGTCGCATCCCTGCCTTCGAATATGAGGGCTTCAGGCTTTACGAGACCGGCGCGATAACGCGCTACGTCGATGACGTGTTCGACGGGAGGAGGCTTCAACCTCTCGATCCGCGGGAGCGCGCCCGCTGCAACCAGCTGATGAGTATCGCCGACAACTACGCCTATCCCACTCTGGTCTGGGGAGTCTACGTGGAACGCTTCTCAAAGCCGGCGAGCGGCGCGGCCGCTGACGAGAACGCAATCGCCGCTGCGCTGCCGAAAGCAAGGACCTGCCTCAAGGCGATTTCCGAAATTATGGGAACGGCGCCATGGCTCGCAGGCGAGACCATGTCGCTCGCCGACCTCTATGCCGCCCCGATATTCGACTACTTCCTCAGGGCGCCGGAAGGGCAGGAAATGCTCCGGGAGCACGAGATGCTGGCGGCGTGGTGGGCGCGGATGTCGGTGAGGCGCTCGATGATGGAGACGCGGCCCGCATAGCCTGAGTTTCCTCTTCCGTGAAGCCCGCGGATATCCCTGTGCAGAACATAGATATGGCCGCTTCCAGGGAGGCGGCCATATCGATTACTGCGTCATTTCAGTGGCTGTGCGTCGTAACCAATGGCTGACTACTACAACTTCTGCCGCTGTCTCAGCTGCACCCGCTCGTGGCGCCGCATGTGTCGCACTTCTCGCACGTGCCATTCCTGACCATCGTGAAGTTCTGGCACTCGGAGCACATGTTGCCGGTATAGCCCTGCATGATCGAGCGGGCGCGGCGTTCGGCTTCGACTTTCTTTGCCTCGGACTTCGCCGCAGCGGCCTCTGCCGCGGCCTTGTCGGAAAAGAGGGCAGTCACCTCCTGTTCCGCCTCTTCGGCAATCTCCTCGGCGAGTTCGACGGCTCGTTCCTCGTAATCGCGCTTGAAGGCGACGACTTCGGAAGTGGCGGCGGCGATTGCCGGCTCCAGCTTGCGCACGGCATTGCCGGAGATCGAGGTTACGGAAGCGCCGGCCGAGGCGCGGGCCGGGGCGGCCGTCGACGCACCCTTCGGTTCGGAGCGCTCGCCGGTGCCGCCGACGATGGACGGCTTGTAGCCGCGGGTCCAGCCGGTGGAGACGAGGTTGGTCTTGCCTTCCTGAATGCCGCGGCCGAGCGCGGTATTGCTGAAGTCGGAGGTGTCGACGTGAGCAAGGTCGTGGCGGCCGAGATAGGAAACGGCAAGCTCGCGGAAGACATAGTCGAGGATCGACGTCGCGTTCTTGATCGCGTCGTTGCCCTGGACCATGCCGGCCGGCTCGAACTTGGTGAAGGTGAAGGCCTCCACATATTCCTCGAGCGGCACGCCATATTGCAGGCCGAGCGAGATGGCGATGGCGAAGTTGTTCATCATCGCCCGGAAGGCCGCACCTTCCTTGTGCATGTCGATGAAGATCTCGCCGAGCCGTCCATCGCCGAATTCGCCGGTGCGCAGATACACCTTGTGGCCGCCGACGATCGCCTTCTGGGTATAGCCCTGGCGGCGGTTTGGCAGTTTCTCGCGGGCGCGCACCACCTTCTCGATGACGCGCTCGATGATCTTCTCGGTGACGGCGACCGCCTGGGCGGCTGCCGGCGCCTGCATCAGCTCCTCGATCGCGTCCTCGTCTTCCTCGTCCTCGATCAGCGAGGCGTTCAGCGGCTGCGAGAGCTTGGAACCGTCACGGTAGAGCGCATTCGCCTTCAGCGCGAGCTTCCAGGAGAGCATGTAGGCGTTCTTGCAATCCTCGACGGTCGCCTCGTTCGGCATGTTGATCGTCTTGGAGATTGCGCCAGAAATGAAGGGCTGGGCTGCCGCCATCATGCGGATATGGCTTTCGACCGAGAGATAGCGCTTGCCGATCTTGCCGCAGGGATTGGCGCAATCGAAGACCGGCAGGTGCTCTGCTTTCAGGAACGGTGCCCCTTCGAGCGTCATCGCGCCGCAGACATGGATGTTGGCGGCTTCGATGTCCTTCCTGGAGAAGCCCAGATGCTCGAGCAGGTTGAAGTCCATCGAGGCGAGCTGCTCATCGCTGACCTTCAGCGTCTCCTTCAGGAAGTCGGCGCCGAGCGTCCACTGGTTGAAGACGAACTTGATGTCGAAGGCAGCCTTAAGCGCCGCATTGACGGCTTCGATCTTCTCGTCGGTGAAGCCCTTGGCCTTGAGCGTCGTGGGATTGATGGCCGGGGCCTGGTTGAGGTTACCGTGGCCGACGGCATATGCCTCCATCTCGGCGATCTGGCTTTCCGAGTAGCCGAGCGTGCGCAACGCCTCGGGAACCGCGCGGTTGATGATCTTGAAATAGCCGCCGCCGGCGAGCTTCTTGAATTTCACCAGGGCGAAATCGGGCTCGATGCCGGTCGTGTCGCAATCCATGACGAGCCCGATCGTACCGGTCGGCGCGATCACGGTGGCCTGGGCGTTGCGGTAGCCGTGCTTCTCGCCCAGCTCGACCGCCTTGTCCCAGGCGCCCTTGGCATGGGCGATCAGGTCCTGGTCCGGGCAATCGCCGTGGACGAGCGCGACCGGGTTGACGGACAGGCCCTCATAGCCGGCGGTCTCGCCGTGAGCCGCGCGGCGGTGATTGCGCATGACGCGCAGCATGTTGTCGCGGTTCGGCGCAAAGCCGGGGAAGGGGCCGAGCTTTGCGGAGATCTCGGCAGAGGTGGCATAGGCGACGCCGGTCATGATCGCGGTCAGCGCGCCGGCGATGGCGCGGCCCTCGGGGGAGTCATAGGGAATGCCTGACGACATCAGCAGGCCGCCGATATTCGCATAGCCGAGGCCGAGCGTGCGGTATTCGTAGGAGAGCTCGGCGATCTCGCGGGACGGGAACTGCGCCATCATCACAGAGACTTCGAGAACGACGGTCCAGAGACGGACGGCATGCTCGTAGTCGCCGATATTGATCCGCTTGGTCGCGGCATCCTTGAACTGCATCAGGTTGAGCGAGGCGAGATTGCAGGCCGTGTCGTCCAGGAACATGTATTCCGAGCACGGGTTGGAGGCGCGGATCGGGCCTGCAGCCGGGCAGGTGTGCCAGTCGTTCATCGTCGTGTTGAAGTGCAGGCCGGGATCGGCCGAGGCCCAGGCGGCGTGGGAGATCGACTCCCAGAGGTCGCGCGCCTTCAGGGTCTTCATGACGCGGCCGTCCTTGCGGGCGGTCAGGTGCCAATCGCCATCCGCCTCCACGGCGCGCAGGAAGTCGTCCTTGATCGAGACCGAGTTGTTGGAGTTCTGGCCGGAAACCGTGAGATAGGCCTCCGAATCCCAATCCGTGTCATAGGTCTTGAATTGGATGTCCTTATAGCCCTGCCGCGCGAACTGGATGACGCGCTTGACATAGTTTTCCGGAACCAGCGCCTGCTTGGCGGCACGGATCTCGCGCTTCAGCGCCGGGTTCTGCTTGGGATCGAAGCAGGCATCGTCGCTGCCGTCGCAATTGATGCAGGCCTTCATGATCGCCTTCAGGTGCTTGGCGACGATCTTGGAGCCGGTGACGAGGGCGGCGACCTTCTGCTCTTCCTTGACCTTCCAGTTGATGTATTCCTCGATGTCGGGATGGTCGATGTCGACGACGACCATCTTGGCGGCGCGGCGCGTCGTGCCGCCCGACTTGATGGCGCCCGCGGCGCGGTCGCCGATCTTCAGGAAGCTCATGAGCCCGGAGGACTTGCCGCCGCCCGAGAGCCTTTCGCCTTCGGCGCGCAGATGCGAGAAGTTGGAGCCGGTGCCGGAGCCGTATTTGAAGAGGCGCGCCTCACGCACCCAGAGATCCATGATGCCGCCCTCGTTGACGAGGTCGTCCGCGACCGACTGAATGAAGCAGGCGTGCGGCTGCGGGTGTTCGTAAGCGGACTTCGACTTCGTCAGCTTGCCGGTGAAGGGATCGACGTAGAAATGGCCCTGGCCGGGGCCGTCGATGCCATAGGCCCAGTGGAGGCCGGTGTTGAACCATTGCGGCGAGTTCGGAGCAACGCGCTGGGTGGCGAGCATGTAGGCGAGCTCGTCGCGAAAGGCGCTGGCGTCCTCTTCCGTGTCGAAATAGCCGCCCTTCCAGCCCCAATAGGCCCAGGTGCCGGCCAGGCGATCGAAAACCTGGCGGGCATCGGTTTCGGAGCCGTACTGCTCTTCCTTCGGCAGCGCCTTCAGCGCGTCGTTGTCCGGAACCGAGCGCCAGAGGAAGGACGGCACGTCGTTTTCCTCGACACGCTTCAGCTTTGCCGGCACACCGGCCTTGCGGAAATATTTCTGGGCGAGAATATCGGCGGCGACCTGCGAGAACTGCGCCGGCACGTCGATATCCGCAAGGCGGAAGACCACGGACCCGTCCGGGTTCTTGATCTCACTCGTCGCCTTGCGGAACTCAATCTCGGCATAGGCGGATTGCCCTGCCTTCGTGAAACGACGCTCGATCTTCATTGTCCCGTCCTTTGTTGCCATGCGCTAAAGCGCAGTTAACCTCGCCCGGCCGCGATGGATCTCGCAGCCAGCCTGAAAATTTCTGTCGATGTGAGGAAACCCAGCTCCTGGGTAATCCTGTATCTTGTGATGATGCTGGCTGCAAACACTAAATATAGTATTAACAGGCTCTTTACGCCAGCTCGAAATGCCGCTTGAGCGACCCAAATTTCGCGCAAAATTCCGCCACTGCAGCCGCTCGGGGTCATCCGCCCGGGCCGCATGTCGGAACCGACGATTTGGGGGTGTGAACCGGCCTCTGAACTTCCCGGTCCGCCGCCGTCGCAACGTGAAATCCATTAACCGTGAATCGCCTCGGGGCGTCAAGGGGTGGTTTGTGACGGAAGTTTGAGCGCTATATCTTGTGTGGGTCGACTGTGGAAAACGGGGACATCGATCAATCCGTTGAAAAACAGGGACTTCCACCGCTTGCCTGCGAAGATGAGCTAGCGGCAGGCCCAAATTCAAATTTTTATGGATGAAAAAGCGGGTACAAGACGCGGCCTAGCGCTACTCGCGATTGCGAATCAGGTGGGTGTGTGATGCGGCCCGTTTTGGTGATTCGGCGGTACCAGCAGTATCAAGTCGAGGGGCGACGTTGGGACTCCCCTGGCGCCCGCACCCCGCGTCTTAACTCATTAGAATCGATCACGTTAACGATTTTAGTTGCGGGGCGCCTAGGTTCAGGAAACGTATCGGAGGACTGCAATCTCTCCTGCCTCATCTCTGTGCTTGTCACAGAGATCCAGCAGCGCCGCGTCTGCGGCGCGGAAAGCGTTCTTTCAGCCCAAGGACTTGGTCTGGCTGGATCCCTGTGACGAGCACAGGGATGAGGTAATCAAACAAGCCGCGGCGGGAATCCCGAATCTCAACAGGCCTTAGCCCACGCGTTTCTGCAGTTCCCTAGCGCCGTTGGGAGCGTTGACCTTGCCTGAGGTGATGAAGAAGGCAAAGACGTCGCGGGGTGCCGTCTCGGGCTGGCGTTCCGGCGCAGCTTTCTCCAGGTCGTCCGGCTCACCGCCGGCGGCAAAGGTCTTCAGCCGCTCGGCCCAGCGATCGAGATCTTTCGGCGGATAGCAGGTCTTCACCTCGTCGCTGCCCTTCTGCAGCCGTGCATAGACGAAATCACCCGTGACATCGGCGATCATCGGGTAGTCCGCATGCTCGGCGAGAACGACGGCAACCTTGTATTTTTCAATGAGCTTGACGAAGTCCGGAACCTTGAAGCTGGGGTTGCGGACTTCGACCACGTGGCGGAGCTTCAGGCCGTCCTGCTTTTCCGGCAGGAGCTTCAGGAATCCCTCGAAATCCTCCGCATCGAATTTCTTGGTCGGCGCGAACTGCCAGAGAATGGGACCGAGGCGGTCGCCGAGTTCCGTCAGCCCCTGCGTCAGGAACCGCTCCATGGATTCACCGGCTTCGGACAGGACCCTGCGATTTGTCACGAAGCGGCTGGCCTTCAGCGAAAAAATGAAGCCGTCGGGAACCTCCGCCGCCCACTTGGCAAAAGTCGCCGGCTTCTGTGAGCTGTAATAGGTGCCGTTGACCTCGATCGTCCGCAATTCCTTGCCGGCGAATTCGAGCTGCCGCTTTTTCGGAAGATCGTCCGGATAGAAGGTGCCTTCCCAGGGTTCGAAGTTCCATCCGCCGATGCCGACACGGATCTGTCCCGAATTTGCCATCCTCTTCCTCCTCGATGCTCACTCAGACACGCAAAACCGCTGTAGCCGGGGCGAATCAGAGACGCCACCCGCTTCAGGAGGCCACGCATCACTCCGCCGCAACCACCTTCTTCACCGGCCGGCGCTCCAGAAGCTCCTTCAGGAACTGGCCGGTATAGGAGCGCGGCTCCTTCACGACCTCTTCCGGCGTCCCTTGCGCAATGACCTCGCCACCGCCGTCGCCGCCTTCCGGGCCGAAGTCGATGATCCAGTCGGCCGTCTTGATGACTTCGAGATTGTGCTCGATGACCACCACGGAATTACCCTGATTGACGAGCTCATGCAGAACTTCAAGAAGCTTGGCTACGTCGTGGAAATGCAAGCCGGTTGTCGGCTCGTCCAGAATATAGAGCGTGCGCCCGGTTGAGCGTTTCGACAGCTCCTTGGCGAGCTTGACGCGCTGGGCCTCGCCGCCTGAAAGTGTGTTCGCCTGCTGGCCGATCTTGATATAGCCGAGGCCCACCTGGTTCAGTGTCACCAGCTTGTCGCGCACCGCCGGAACGGCCGCGAAGAACTCGACGCCTTCCTCCACCGTCATGTCGAGCACATCGGCGATCGACTTGCCCTTGAAGTGAACGTCCAGCGTCTCGCGATTGTAGCGCTTGCCGTGACAGACGTCGCAGGTGACGTAGACATCCGGCAGGAAGTGCATCTCGATCTTGATGACGCCGTCGCCCTGGCAGGCCTCGCAGCGGCCGCCCTTGACGTTGAAGGAGAAGCGGCCCGGCTGGTAGCCGCGCGCCTTTGCTTCCGGCAACCCGGCAAACCAGTCGCGAATGGGCGTGAAGGCTCCGGTATAGGTCGCCGGGTTGGAGCGCGGCGTGCGCCCGATCGGCGACTGGTCGATGTCGATCACCTTGTCGATATGCTCGAAGCCGTCGATGCGGTCGTGTTCGGCCGGATTTTCGCGCGCGCCCATGACGCGGCGGGCGGCAGCCTTGTAGAGCGTCTCGATCAGGAAGGTGGACTTGCCCCCGCCCGATACGCCGGTGACGGCGGTGAAGACACCGAGCGGGATCGACGCGGTCACGTTCTTCAGATTGTTGGCACGCGCGCCGACGACGGTGACTTCCTTTTTCTTCTTCGGTTTGCGCCGTTCGCCGGGCACGGCAACGGAAAGCTCGCCGGAGAGATATTTCCCCGTCAACGACTTCGGATTGGACATGATATCGGAAGGGGTCCCTTCCGCAATGACCTCGCCACCGTGAATGCCGGCCGCCGGGCCGATGTCGACGACATAATCGGCCGTCAGGATCGCATCCTCGTCATGCTCCACCACGATGACCGTGTTGCCGATATCGCGCAGATGCCGCAGCGTATCCAGGAGGCGGGCATTGTCGCGCTGGTGCAGGCCGATCGAGGGCTCGTCGAGAACATAGAGAACGCCCGTCAGCCCTGAGCCGATCTGCGACGCGAGCCGGATGCGCTGGCTTTCGCCGCCCGAAAGCGTGCCGGAATTGCGCGAGAGGCTCAGATACTCGAGGCCGACGTCGTTCAGGAAGCGCAGGCGCTCGCGGATCTCCTTGAGGATGCGCACGGCGATCTCGTTCTGCTTCGTGCTGAGATGCTCGGGCAGGACCTCGAACCAGTCGCGTGCGGCGCGGATCGACATTTCGGAGACCTCGCCGATATGCAGCGCGTGGATCTTGACGGCAAGCGCTTCCGGTTTCAGCCGGTAACCGGCACAGGCGGGGCAGGGGGCCGCCGACATATAGCGCTCGATCTCCTCGCGCGCCCAGGCGCTGTCGGTCTCCTTCCAGCGGCGTTCGAGATTCGGCACGATGCCCTCGAACGTCTTCGTCGTGTTGTAGGATCGGGCGCCGTCCTGATAGTGGAAGGTGATCTTGTCCTTCGTTCCGTGGAGAATAGCTTCCTGTGCTTCCTCGGAAAGCTCGCTCCAGCGGCTGCCGAGCTTGAAGCCGAAAACCGTGCCGAGGGCCTCGAGCGTCTGGTTGTAGTAGGGCGACGTGGATTTCGCCCAGGGTGCAATGGCGCCGTCCCTGAGGGTGCGGTTCGGCTCCGGAACGATCAGCGCCTCGTCGATCTTCTGCTGGCTGCCCAGCCCGTCGCAGGTCGTGCAGGCTCCGAAGGGATTGTTAAAGGAGAAAAGCCGCGGTTCGATCTCGGGAATGGTGAAACCCGAGACGGGACAGGCGAACTTCTCGGAAAACAGCACCCGCTCATGCGTTTCGTTCAGCGACTTGTTGGCCGAGCCGCCGGCGGAGGTCTCTTCCGGAGGCAGGGGGCGGTCGGCGAATTCGGCGATCGCCAAGCCGTCGGCGAGCGTAAGACAGGTTTCGATACTGTCGGCGAGACGGGTTCCGATATCGGGCCGCACCACGACACGGTCGACGACCACGTCGATGTCGTGCTTGTACTTCTTGTCGAGCGCCGGCACGTCGGCAATCTCGTAAAATTGCCCGTCTACCTTTACGCGCTGGAAGCCCTTCTTCATCAACTCGGCGAGCTCTTTCCTGTACTCGCCCTTGCGCCCGCGCACGAGCGGGGCCAGCATGTAGAGGCGCGTCCCCTCGCCGAACTCCAGCACCCGGTCGACCATCTGGCTGACGGTCTGGCTTTCGATCGGCAGGCCTGTGGCGGGAGAATAGGGCACGCCGACGCGCGCGAAGAGCAGGCGCAGATAGTCGTAGATCTCGGTAACGGTTCCGACGGTCGAACGCGGGTTGCGCGACGTGGTCTTCTGCTCGATCGAGATCGCCGGCGAGAGCCCGTCGATCTGATCGACGTCGGGCTTCTGCATCATTTCCAGGAACTGGCGCGCATAGGCCGAGAGGCTCTCGACATAGCGCCGCTGGCCCTCGGCGTAGATCGTGTCGAAGGCGAGCGACGATTTCCCGGAGCCCGAAAGGCCGGTCATCACGATCAGCTTGTTGCGCGGCAGATCAAGGTCGATGCCCTTGAGATTGTGCTCGCGAGCGCCGCGAATGGAGATGGTCTTGAGTTCGCTCATCGGAAGGCCAGCTTTGTATGTCGGTTGAAAGCCCCCTATGTAATGACGGCCGCGCCCATGTCGAGGCGCAATCGGCAAAAGAGGCGGCTCAATTGCGATTCGGTTGACAGGATCATAGAGGAATATTAGAACAAAAAAAGAACAAACTCTGCCATATCCACGCCAAATCAGCTGTGGATTATGCGCGATACGGGGCGTATCGGCGGCGGCGGGCCGTTAAGGTGTTCGCTCATGAGACATTGGAGAGCCGGCCGAGCGGTCCGGCGGCAAAAACGGGAAAAGCGATATGGCTGGTAGCGTCAACAAGGTGATCTTGATCGGAAACGTCGGGGCCGACCCGGAAATCCGGCGCACGCAGGACGGCCGGCCGATCGCCAACCTCAGAATTGCCACGTCCGAGACCTGGCGCGACCGCAATTCGGGCGAGCGCCGCGAGAAGACGGAGTGGCACACGGTCGTCGTCTTCAACGAAGGCCTCTGCAAGGTCGTCGAACAATATGTGAAGAAAGGCGCCAAGCTCTACATCGAAGGCCAGCTGCAGACGCGCAAGTGGCAGGATCAGACCGGCAATGACCGCTATTCGACCGAAGTCGTCCTTCAGGGCTTCAACTCGACCCTGACGATGCTCGACGGCCGCGGAGGCGAGGGCGGCGGCGCAGGTCGCGGCGGCAGCGACTACGGCGGTGGCGGCTACGAGGAATACGATCAGTCGCGGCCCTCCTCGGGCGGCGCCCGGTCCGGCGGTCAATCGAACCAGCCGAACCAGGGCGGCAACTTCTCGCGCGATCTCGACGACGACATTCCGTTCTGATCGACTGCGCCAGCCAGTCCGAGACCATCCGGCCCGCTTCGTTGCGGGCCGTTCTCGTTGTGCGTTCAGACCTGAAACGCCGAACGCACGCCGTCCACGACGAATTGAACGGCGAGTGCGGCAAGGATGACGCCGAGGAGGCGGGTGAGGATCGCCCGGCCGGTGACGCCCAGGAACCGGTCGATACGCTCGGCGATCACCAGCGCCAGGAACAGTATCGCCATCGATGCGGCGATGACGACGATGAGCTGCACCCGCTCCAGTGCCGAGGGAAATGAGCTGCCGAGAAGGATGGTTGCCGAGATCGCTCCCGGCCCGGCAATCAGGGGCAGTGCGAGAGGGAAGACCGCGATATTGTGGAGGTGGTCCTTCGTGATCGCCGTTTCCCCGGCCTTCTCCTTTCGCTCCTGGCGTTTCTCGAAAATCATCTCGAAGGCGATCCAGAAGAGCAGCATGCCGCCGGCGATCCGGAAGGCGCCGATCGAGATGCCGAGCAGACCGAGGATGCCGTCGCCGAAAAGCGCAAAGGCGGCGAGGATGAAAAAAGCGATGAGCGAGCCGCGGGTCGCGACCTGGAAGCGCTGCTGCCGGCTCAAGCCGACGGTCAGGCTCAGGAAGATCGGCGCAAGGCCGGGCGGATCAAGCGTGACGAGCAGCGTCGTCAGCGCATTGATCAAGAGATCGACGTCGAACATCCGTGTCCCCTTCCGGATTTTACCCCGGCTATTCCCGGTGGTGTGGCCCGCATTGTTAGGCAAGCGATGCGAGCTTGGAAAGAGCGGGTAGCCAAGCGCAACGCAATGGCTTAAACCAGCGCCATCCCCGAGGCGCGCAGCTTTCCTTGCGAGCTCCTTTCCTTGCCCTAGAAAAGCCTGTTCCTGCGGCAAAAGACTGTTCAAAACACCGGCCGAAAATTGGCGCTCCGAGCCGCATTCGGCTATAAAAAACCGACTGATTCTGAACAAAGATCGTGATCACCATTGACTGAGCAAAGCACCCCCGGCGGCGGAAAAAATCCGCCAGGCATCGAGCCGATTTCCATCATCGAGGAAATGCAGCGGTCGTATCTCGATTACGCCATGAGCGTGATCGTGTCGCGTGCGCTTCCCGATGTGCGCGACGGTCTCAAACCCGTTCACCGCCGCATCCTCTACGGGATGAGCGAGCTCGGCATCGACTGGAACAAGAAATACGTAAAATGCGCCCGCGTCACCGGTGACGTGATGGGTAAATACCATCCGCACGGCAACACGGCGATTTACGATGCGCTCGCACGCATGGCGCAGGACTGGTCTCTGCGGCTGCCGCTGATCGACGGTCAGGGCAACTTCGGCTCCGTGGACGGCGATCCGCCGGCGGCGGAGCGTTATACCGAGTGCCGGCTGCAGAAGGCGGCGCATTCGCTGCTGGACGATCTCGACAAGGACACGGTCGATTTCCGCGACAACTACGACGGCACCTTGCACGAGCCCGTCGTCGTCCCGGCAAAGTTCCCGAACCTGCTCGTCAACGGCGCCGGTGGCATCGCCGTCGGCATGGCGACCAATATCCCGCCGCATAACCTCGTAGAGGTGATCGACGGCTGTATCGCCCTGATCGACAATCCCGCGATCGAGCTGCCGGAGCTGATGCAGATCATTCCGGGACCGGATTTTCCGACCGGGGCGCTGATCCTCGGCCGTTCGGGCATCCGTCAGGCCTACGAGACCGGCCGCGGCTCCGTCATCATGCGCGGGCGTGCCCATATCGAGCCGATGCGCGGCGATCGCGAGCAGATCATCATTACCGAGATCCCCTATCAGGTGAACAAGGCGACGATGATCGAGAAGATGGCCGAGCTCGTCCGCGAGAAGCGGATCGAGGGCATCTCCGATCTTCGCGACGAATCCGACCGCCAGGGCTATCGCGTCGTCATCGAACTGAAGCGCGACGCCAACGCCGAAGTCATCCTCAACCAGCTTTACCGCTACACGCCCCTGCAGACCTCTTTCGGCTGCAACATGGTGGCGCTGAACGGCGGCAAGCCGGAGCAGATGACGCTGCTCGACATGCTGCGCGCCTTCGTCTCCTTCCGCGAGGACGTCGTCAGCCGGCGCACGAAATACCTGCTGCGCAAGGCGCGCGAGCGGGCGCATGTGCTGGTCGGTCTCGCGATTGCCGTCGCGAATATCGACGAGGTGATCAAGCTCATCCGCCAGGCGCCGGATCCGCAGACCGCGCGCGAACAGCTGATGGAGCGCCGCTGGCCGGCGCACGACGTCGATGCGCTCATCCGGCTGATCGACGACCCGCGCCACCGGATCAACGACGACGCTACCTATAACTTGTCCGAAGAACAGGCCCGCGCGATCCTCGACCTGCGCCTGCAGCGCCTGACCGCGCTCGGCCGCGACGAGATCGGCGACGAACTCAACAAGATCGGCGAGGAGATCAAGGATTACCTCGACATCCTGTCGTCCCGGCTCCGCATCATGCAGATCGTCAAGAACGAGCTTACCGCAGTCCGAGACGAGTTCGGCACGCCGCGCCGCACCGAGATCGCCGAAGGCGGTCCGGACATGGACGACGAGGACCTGATCGCGCAGGAGGACATGGTGGTGACCGTGTCCCATCTGGGCTACATCAAGCGTGTGCCGCTGACGACCTATCGGGCGCAGCGCCGCGGCGGCAAGGGTCGCTCGGGCATGGCCACCCGCGACGAGGATTTCGTTACCAGGCTGTTCGTCGCCAATACGCACACGCCGGTTCTGTTCTTCTCCTCCCGCGGCATCGTCTACAAGGAGAAGGTCTGGCGGCTTCCGATCGGGACGCCGCAGTCGCGCGGCAAGGCGCTGATCAACATGCTGCCGCTGGAACCCGGCGAGCGCATCACCACGATCATGCCGCTGCCCGAGGACGAGACGACCTGGGAAAACCTCGACGTCATGTTCTCGACGACCCGCGGCACGGTCCGTCGCAACAAGCTCTCCGACTTCGTCCAGGTCAACCGCAACGGCAAGATCGCGATGAAGCTCGAGGAGGAGGGCGACGAGATCCTCTCGGTCGACACCTGCACCGAGTTCGACGACGTGGTGCTCACGACGGCGCTCGGCCAGTGCATCCGCTTCCCTGTCGCCGATGTCCGCGTCTTCGCGGGCCGCAACTCGATCGGCGTTCGCGGCATTTCGCTCGGCGACGGCGACCGGATCATCTCGATGGCCATCGTCGCTCACGTCGAAGCCGAGCCGTGGGAGCGTGCCGCCTATCTGAAGCGATCGGCCGCGGAGCGTCGCGCCTTGACCGGTGAAGAAGAGGAAATCGTGCTTGTCGGCGAGGAGGTCACCAATGGCGGCGAACTCACCAACGAGCGCTACGAGGAACTGAAGGCGCGCGAGCAATTCATCCTGACGGTCTCGGTGAAAGGCTTCGGCAAGCGTTCCTCGTCCTACGACTTCCGTACTTCAGGCCGCGGCGGCAAGGGCATTCGCGCCACCGATACCTCGAAGACGGCGGAAATCGGCGAACTCGTCGCCGCCTTCCCGATCGAGCACAACGACCAGATCATGCTCGTTTCCGATGGAGGCCAGCTCATCCGGGTGCCGGTGGAAGGCATTCGCCTGGCGAGCCGCGCCACCAAGGGCGTGACCATTTTCTCCACCGCCAAGGACGAGAAGGTCGTTTCGGTCGAGCGGATCACCGAGCCAGATGGCGACGAGGAGATCGAAGCCGTAGGTGCCGAAGGCGTCATGGCCGAACCGGAGTCGCCGCCGGACACCACGTCGACACCGGACGAGTGATCGAAGCGCAGGAACGATTTCAGGCCCGCCGCTATCCAGCGGCGGGTCTTATCATATGTGCAAAGGTCACCTTCAGAAGATGCGCTCGGGGTTGGGCTTGAGTTCTTCGAGTGCCGACTGCGCGGCCTACACTGCGCGGCCTACTAGGAAACGTATCCGGGACTGCAATCTCTCCTCGCCCTCATCTCTGTGCTTGTCACAGAGATGAGGGCAGCGTCGCGTCTGCGGCGCGGGGAAATGATCTTTCGGCCCAAGGACTTGGCTTGGCTGGATCCCTGTGACGAGCACAGGGATAAGCAGATCAAGCACATCCTCGTTCCATCGTGGTACCGCCGAAAGGCGCCGTCAATTCTTGAAAACGACGCAGGCGCCGCCGCTTTTTCGTATGGCGGCGCAAAGCTGATCGGCCTCGGCGCGCGTCTGCCGGCCGATGCGGGCAGCGTAGCGGCGCCTGGATCCGAAGCTGGCATTGCGCTCCCGCACCAGAACCGCCTTTTCGCTGTTGATCGGAGCGGGCAATCTTTTCACGGCATTCAGGAACAGCCGCTGCGCCATGGATTTCTGATAGTGGGCCGAAAGCTGAACGCCCCAGGGCGCCCAGACGGCTTCATCGGCGATAACCAGCTCGCGCAAGCGCCGCGTATTGGCGAGCGCGACGCAGCCATCGAGGAAGCTTTTGTCCTTGTCGAGTTCGATGTTGAGCGACTTCGGTGGATTGTCGCGCCAGTCTTCGACGGAATAGGCGGTGATCGCCAGCACGTAATCCCGCGTTTCATAGGGTAAGCGGTCTTTTTCCAGGAAGCGCTCCAGGCCTGCTTCGCCGGCATTGTAGGCCGCCGCCGCAAAACCGAGATTGCCGTAACGGGACTTGAGCTCGCTCAGATACTCGGCGGATTTGCCCAGCGCCGCCACCGCGTTGAAGCTGTCCGACAGGCCGCGCAGCTTTGCCGTCGCGGGCATGAACTGGGCAATTCCTTCTGCGCCCTTCGGGCTGATGGCGTCCGGCTGGAAAAGGCTTTCGCGCCAGATCAGACGGGCGAAGAAAGCGGCGGGCAGGTCGTTCGCCTTGGCATAATGTTCGATGATGCCGCAGACGTCCCGGGCGAAATTGTCGGGGGTGATGCAGAGACGGAGGAAGGGGTTTTCTGTGGACACCCCCGAGTAGAGGCATTTCCGCGGCGGAGCCGGCGCGTCGGTGCGTGCCTCCGCGGTCCCGGAATGAGCGGAGACAAAACACATGACCACGGACAATACGGCCGCGGCGACGCGTGCCAGATGTCCTTTCAGGGTGCTCCGGATGCGGCTTGTGCCTGCCTTTTCGTACTCGACCATGCGGCCCTCGGCGACCAACGAGTGCATATAGATAGCATCTTCGTTGCGGACGAGAAATCGGGCTGCAAAGCTTTCAGTCGGGAGAACCGGTGCGCAGGATCAGTTGCATGAAGGTGAGGTCGAGCCAGCGGCCGAATTTCGTGCCGACCTCCTTCATATGGCCGGTCTCGCGAAAACCGAGTTGCTCATGGAGACGGATCGACGGCAGGTTTCCCGACTCGATCCCCGCGATCATCACGTGCTTGCCAAGTGCTTCGGCCCGATCGATGAGCTCGAGCATCAGCGCCCGGCCTATGCCGCCGCCGCGCTGGTCCGCCCGCACATAGACCGAGTGCTCGACCGTGTGCCGGTATCCGTCGAAGGCGCGCCACTCGCCAAAGGAGGCGTAGCCGACGACCTCGCCGTCAAGGGAAAGGGCGGCAAGCACCGGGAAGCCGGCAGCATTGCGTGCTTTCAACCAGGTCTTCCGATTGGCGACGTCGACAAGGGTCTCGTTCCAGATCGCCGTCGTGTTCGCCACAGCGTCATTGTAGATCGCGCATATCGCCGGAAGATCGGTTTCGGCGGCGTCTCTGATCTCCATACTCTTCCTCCGGGTCCAGCGGACTTTTCAGCTCAACAGCCGAATCTCTTTTTGTCCACCAGATCACGATGTCTTTAGGTCGGGTCGACCTAAAAACATGAACGTGATCGATTCCAAAAAGTGAGAGCGGGATGCGGGCGGAAAACCGCACACACTTTTCCTCATCCCGCTCTAACCCCTCAGCTCCGCGTCGGCAATCGCGGCCACTGCTAAAGTGCTTTCCGGGCTTTCTCCGTCGCCAAGGAACCAGGCCGCCGACAGGCCGGCATAGGCGATGATCCACTGCAGGAGCCTCTTCGGCTCCAGCCGCGCCTCATGGGCGACGATTGCAAGCTGTCTGGTTAGGCGCCCCGGAGCGGTTACGACGGGAAGCTCCGGATTGCAGAAGAGATTGGCGTAATCGAAACCGCGGTCGCCACAGAGGCCCTTGGGATCTATGGCCAGCCAGCCCCGGGCATCGAAGTCGAGAATGTTGCCGTGGTGAATGTCTCCATGCAGGACGACCGGGACATCGGGCGTGGATAGGAGATGTTGGGCAGCGTCTGCGCAGGTCCTGAGAATACCGCCATGGAGGCGGGCTGCGGGGGCCAGCGCCTGGAACCAGCGCTCGAGCGGTGCGAGACCCGCCGGCGGGGAGGGGCGTGGTGCATGCAGCATGGCAACGGCGCGGCAGGCGATCCGGGTGGCGTCGTCGTCGCTGCCGGTCATCGCCATATGAAAAAGCGAACGGCGGCTCTCCGACCGTTCGAGGAGGATGGCGCTATCGGTTGCGGCGTAAACCTGGGCGGCGCCGTGACCGTCCCACCATCGCATCAACTGCCCGCCAGACCTTTCTTCCGGCTCGTCTGCCACCTTGAGCATCGCCGGCAGGCCGCGCCAGCGAACGGGCAGCAGCCGGCTCGTCCTCGTGAGGATCGGGTCGCCCGCGGGCTCGAGAGACCATTCATCGATGAAAGACGTGAACATCGGGGCAGCATAATCGATTCGCTGCGGAAGGAGCCCCGCGCATTGGGCGGGGCTCCTTCCTCCTTATCGATTTCAGGCGACGTTTTCGAGCGACGGATAATCCGTATAACCCTTGGCGCCACCGCCATAGAAGGTCGCCTGGTCCGGTGCATTCAGGGCCACGTTGTCTCTCAAACGACGAACGAGATCCGGATTGGCGATGAAGGGTTTGCCGAAAGCAACCAGATCGGCTTCGCCGCTCTCGACCGTCTTCAGCGCCAGACCGCGATCGTATCCGTTGTTCGTCATCCAGGCCGCCCTGCCGCCGGCCGCTGCGTAGGCGGCACGGAGGCTTGTGTAGTCGAAGGGGCGATCGCCCTGCTGGTGGTCACGCGCTCCGCCGGTGGCGCCTTCGATGACGTGCACATAGGCGAGCGGATATCGGGCGAGGCCTTCGACGACATAGGTGAAGAGCGGCTGCGGGTCCGGATCGAAGGCGTCGTTGGCGGGGGTCACGGGAGAGATGCGGATCCCGACCCGGCCAGCGCCGATCTCCTTGGTAACGGCATCGACCACCTCGACGAGAAAGCGGGCGCGGTTCTCGATCGAGCCGCCATAGGCGTCCGTGCGTTCATTGGAGCCGGAGCGCAGGAACTGGTCGATCAGATAGCCGTTGGCAGCATGGATCTCGACGCCGTCGAATCCGGCTTCGATCGCGGCCCGAGAGGCCTTGCGGTAATCCTCGACGATGCCGGCGATCTCCGCCGGTTCGAGCGCTCTCGGTTCGGAGGTTTCGGCAAAGCTGCCCGTCCCATCGGGGTTGACGAGGTAGGTCTTCGATTTGGCGCGGATAGCCGAAGGGGCGACCGGTTTGCCGCCCTGCGGCTGGAGCGAGTCGTGGGATATCCGCCCGACATGCCACATCTGCACGACGATCTTGCCACCGGCTTTGTGGACCGATTCCGTGACCTTGCGCCAGCCGGCGAGGGCCTCCGGTTTGTAAAGCCCCGGCACGTCGGCATAGCCCTGGCCCTGGTGGCTTATTGCCGTCCCTTCGGTGATCAGCAGGCCGGCGGATGCGCGCTGCTCGTAATAGGCGACGTTAAGATCATTGGGCACTGTCTGGGGTGAACGGTTCCGGGTCAGAGGTGCCATCACCACGCGGTTGCTGAGGCTGATATCGCCGATCGTGATCGGGTCGAAGAGAGAGGCCATGGATTGTCCTTTCCATTGCGGTTGAGACTTGGGAGGAAGTGGGGGTTATCAGAGATCGCCGATGGACTTCAGAAACGCTGCGATGGTCTCCTCATTGCGCCGGTAGAAGACCCATTGGCCGACGCGGCGGGTCGTCACCAGACCGGCGCGCTGCAGCACGGCGAGATGAGATGAAACCGTCGACTGCGAAAGGCCGCATCTTTCGAACTGCCCTGCGCAGACGCCCATGTCGAGCGGATGCTCCTGGCCGGAGAAATGCGCCTGCGGCTCCTTCAGCCAGGTCAGGATCTCCATGCGCGTCGGATGCGCCAGTGCTTTCAGAATTTCGTCTCTATCCATCGTATTTCGGCGTATTCAGTTTTCTCGATATATATATCGCTAAAATTCGATATGGGAAGTCACAACGTCGTGAATGCTGTGGGCTACAAAGGAAGTGGCCATAAACGCCGGGCAAAATGCGGACAAAAAAAGAGGGCCACAAGAAACTTGGGCCCTTTCAGTTGTGAAGGTTTCAAACCTCCAGAGGGGAACAGCTGCTGCAGCGGCTGGGGAGGAGAAAGCCGCTAGATGCACCAGCTGAAAAAGATATGGGTAGGGCCGTAGCCGCTTTCAATAGCCGTTCCCAAGATTTTCGCAACTGAGGGCTGTAGGGCTCCGCCAGGCAAAAAAAGAGGGCCACAAGAAAAACTTGGGCCCTTGTAGTTGTGAAGGTAATTAAAACCTCCAGAGGGGAACAGCTGCTGCGGTGGCACTGGGAGGAGAAGCCACCAAAGATGCATCAGCTGAGTGTGGTATGCTGCTTTTTTGGGCTATCGGCAATCATTTAATATGCATGACAGCCATGCCGTTTGCGCATCGCTGCTCATTTTTGCAGCGCACAAGGATTCGGTCTGCGAAGAGCGTCGCTTTCCCTTGAAAACAGTCGAGGAATAACAAAGACTTACGCAAGATTTTGGCAATTGCTCACAAATCGGGCAATTGAACGGACCGTCAGAAGTTCCAGTTTCTCGCTTTAGCGACGATGTAATCGCGGAAGACTTTCAGCTTCGCTGCGTTCTTCAGTTCGTCCGGATAGCAGAAATAGGTATCGAAAGAGGGGATATCGGCGCTTATCGGCAGTTGAATGAGGCCGGGATCGCGACCGACGATATAGTCCGGAAGCATGGCGATGCCGATGCCGAGCAGGCAGGCGCGCTTGATCGATGTCTGGCTGTTGATCTGCAGATGCGATATGCGCGGATTGTCGGAATCGCGTCCGGCAATCTCCAGCCAGTTCACGTCGAGCAGATAGTTGGGGGCGGGCTCGCCGAAGGTGATGATCCGGTGATTGTCGAGATCGTCAAGCGACTGCGGCTCGCCATATTTGTTGATGTAGGACGGCGCGGCATAGACATGCATGTGCACCGTGAAGAGCTTGCGCTGGATCAGATCCGACTGTTGCGGCTGCCGCAGCCTGATGGCGCAGTCCGCATGACGCATGTTCACGTCCAGTTCCTCGTTGTCGAGGATGAGCTGTACCTGGATTTCCGGATACAAGGACATGAATTCCTGGATCTTGTCGGTCAGCCACCCCTGGCCGAGGCCGACAGTGGTCGTGATCCGCAACTTGCCGCTCGGCTTGTCCGTCGTCTCGCTAAGCTGGGCCTTGACGCTTTCGAGCTTCATCAGCACGTCGTGCGCCGTGCGATAGAGCATTTCGCCCTGTTCGGTCAGGATCAAGCCGCGGGCGTGCCGATGAAAGAGCTTGATGCCGACGTCCTGCTCGAGCGAACTGACCTGCCGGCTGATCGCCGACTGCGAAAGGTGGAGTTTGTCTGCCGCGTGCGTGAACGAGCCAGCCTCGGCCGCCGCATGGAAAATGCGCAGTTTGTCCCAGTCCAGCGACATAGAATCCCCCATAAAGGCTCAGCCGGAGAAGCTTGCCACTTTTCTCCGGAGACGACCGATGCATGTTCCCACTCAGAGCCGCGCCCCCGATCCCGGCGCGCGCCCTGTTTAGCAGCTTCTATTCGGCTGCAATTGCGACGGGCATATGACCCGCAAGGTATTTCTCCGCTTCGAGCGCAGCCATGCAACCCATGCCGGCGGCGGTAACCGCCTGGCGATAGATGTCGTCGGTCACGTCGCCGGCGGCGAAGACGCCCGGGACGTCGGTCGCGGTGGAATCCGGCGCAGTCCAGAGATACCCGTTCGGCTTCTGGCGAAGTTTGCCCTTGAAGAGTTCGACCGCAGGCGCATGACCGATCGCGACGAAAACACCGTCGATTGCCATGTCGGATGTTTCCCCGGTCTTGGTGTTGCGAAGCTTCACGCCGTTGACCGAGGCCGGCATCGGCGGCTTTGCAGGCGTCCCGAGATATTCCAGAACCTCGTGGTCCCAGATCACCTTGACGTTCGGCTTTGCGAAAAGGCGCTCTTGCAGGATCTTTTCAGCACGAAAAGCATCCCGGCGGTGAACGACGGTGACGGTCTTCGCCAGATTGGAGAGATAAAGCGCTTCCTCCACGGCGGAGTTGCCGCCGCCGACGACGATGACTTCCTTGTTGCGGTAAAAGAACCCGTCGCAGGTAGCACAGGCGGAAACGCCAAATCCCATGAAGGTCGGCTCGGTTTCGATGCCGAGCCATTTCGCTTTGGCGCCGGTGGCGATGATCAAAGCGTCCGCCGTCCAATCCGTGCCGCTATCCGTCTTGATCCGGAAGGGGCGGACGGACAGGTCGACATCGGTTACGAGGTCGTTGACGATTTCCGTGCCGACGTGGATCGCCTGATTCAGCATCTGCTCCATCATCCAGGGTCCCTGGACCGGATCGGCATAGCCCGGATAATTCTCCACATCCGTGGTGATCATCAGCTGG
Organism: Ensifer sp. D2-11; assembly: GCF_054161295.1. Classification (NCBI taxonomy): domain Bacteria; kingdom Pseudomonadati; phylum Pseudomonadota; class Alphaproteobacteria; order Hyphomicrobiales; family Rhizobiaceae; genus Ensifer; species Ensifer sp. D2-11. Next base: position 1,593,542 of record NZ_CP096433.1, on the reverse strand, counting down.
CCGCCCTGTTCCATGCCGGCGATGAGGACCGGCGAAAGCATGGCCCGCGCGGTATAGATGGCAGCGGTATAACCGGCAGGTCCGGAACCGATAATCAGCACTTTCGTGTGGCGCGCAGTCATGCTTTTGTCCTTCGTCCGCCGGAGAGAGCCGGGAGCGTCCTCCGGTGCAATCCGATAATGCAAATATTGCCTTACTTTAGGTATTCACGGCGCGCACTTTCAAGGGCGCGCGCTCTGATACACACAAGTGGTTGCGTGGTCAGCGTCGTTTTGACACCAGATCGGGCATATTTGCATCGGTTTTGACCCGCAGTACCGTCATAAGACGCTCCAGGGCCCGTGCGCACAAGGTTTTTGTGCATGCAACTGCAAGCGCTCTCGTATCGGCATTCGGTTACGTGCTACCCAAGCACGGAGAAAGCGCCGTGAAGGCCGCCGCCGGGCGGCTCTTGGTGCGGACGGATCGGCGCTGCGGTTTCGGCCTGTCGTGCAGTTGATCGGCGGATAAAATAAGGCCTTCCCCGCAAGGCCGACAGGATTGGGGATTTGGGCAATGGTCGTACGCGTCGAGCTCGATGCCATCGATATGAAGATACTGCGCGAACTGCAGGACGACGGCCGGATCACGAATGTTGAATTGGCCGAGAGAGTGGGGATCTCGGCTCCTCCGTGCCTGCGCCGCGTGCGCAAGCTCGAGGAGGCCGGCGTCATCAGAGGCTATCGTGCGCTTCTGAATGCGTCCGCGTTGGGATACGACCTCGTCGCCTTCTGCATGGTCGGCCTCAAGCACCAGTCCGACGCCAATCTCAAAGCGTTTGCCGCCCGCACCACCTCGTGGCCGCTTGTTCGCGAGGCCTGGATGGTGTCCGGGGAATCGGACTTTCTGCTGCAGTGCGTGGCCGAAAACCTTGCGAGCTTTCAGGATTTTGTTATTGAAGAACTGACCGCCACCGAGAATGTCGACACGGTGCGGACGATGCTGACGATCCGTCAAGTGAAGGACGCATGTCAGGTAGAAATCTGATGTGCAGGGCGGCCCGGCCGCCGCGCATCGCAACCAAACGCCTCGCGGACCGAATGAATTGAACAATTTCCACGACGAGAGCGAGGGAGCCCTGCCGCTTCCGGCGACGCGGGACGGCCATATGATCCCCAAGCTTCCCCTTTCAGCCTTCATCATCTGCTTGAATGAGGAGGCCTATCTCGGCAAGTGCATCGAGAGTCTCGAGCGCTGCGCGGAAATCGTGATCGTCGATTCCGGGTCGACGGACGGCACCGCCGCTTTGGTGCAATCCTATATCGACGCGGGCTGGCCCATCCGTTTCATGTACGAGCCGTGGCGCGGCTATGCCGGGCAGAAGCAGTTTGCGCTCGAGCAATGCAGCCAGCCCTGGTGCTTCAACATCGACGCGGACGAGAGATTGGACAAGGCGCTGCGAGAACTGCTGCCTGAACTGCTCGCAGCATCGGACGAGATCGTCGGCTGGCGGGTGGCGCGTCGCCCCTATCTGATCGGCTATGGCTATACCCCAGAAAACGTCCGCGAGCGCCGGAACTTGCGGCTGATCCGGCGCGGCAAGGGACGTTACGACCTCAGTCAGAAAGTCCATGAAGGCATCGTGCCCGAGGGAAATGTCGGCAATGCCCGGACCGGCAGTCTCCTTCATTTCCGCCCGCTGGTCATGGACGAGCAGATTCTGAAGGAAAACAAATATTCGACGCTGAAGGCGGACCAGCAGGTCGAGTCCGGAAAACGGCCGCGCTTTTACAAGCTCATCTTCACCCCGCCGATCTATTTTCTCAGGCTCTATTTCCGCAACGGTCTCTGGCGCTGCGGCCTGTCGGGCTTCATCGAGGCCATGACCGGGGCGGTCTATGCCTTCCTGACGGCGGCGAAGATCTACCAGCGGCACGCTCTGAAGGCGCGCCCGAATGTGGATGATGCGCTTTCGCACTGATCGATCAAGGGGTTCGGCATGAAGGTCATGCATATTCACTTCGGCACGGAGGGCGGTGCGGAGCGGTTCTTCGTCAATCTCGTCAATGCGCTGCACGAGAGGGGCGTCGAACAACGGGCACTGATCCGACCGGGCCGCAGCTGGCGCAAGGACCTGGAGAACGGTGCTACGATCTATGAAGGGGTTTTTCGGCGCATTTCGCTTTCTCGCTTCCTCCTGAAATGGCGGATGAACCGGGTCCTTCGCGAGTTCGAACCGGACGTCATAATGGCCTGGCAGTTGCGGGCGAGCCGCTTCATGCCGGCTCATGCCAAGGCATTTCGCATCTCCCGGCTGGGGGATTATCCCGAACATCTCGGCTACTATACCAATGTCGAGACGCTCGTCTGCATCACACCGGATATGGCCGCCAAGGTTCGTGAGCTTGGCTGGAAGCGCGACATCGAGGTGATTGCGAACTTCACCCGCGCAAGGCCTGCACCGCCCGTAGCGCGGGCCGACCTGCAGACGCCGGCGGACGCCTTCGTCGTGGTCGGCATGGGCCGCTTCGTCAAGCGTAAGGGTTTCGCAGGGCTCATCCGCGCCGTGAAGGAGGTGGAGAACACCTATCTCTGGCTTGTCGGAGATGGCCCGGAACGAGAGCAGCTCGAGCAGCTGACCGGCGAACTCGGGCTTCGTGATCGCGTACGCTTCACCGGATGGCAGACGAACGCCTATGGTTTTCTGTCCGCCGGCGACGCCTTCGTCATCAACTCGTCGCACGAGCCTCTCGGCAATGTCTGCTTCGAAGGCTGGGGCGCCGGAAAGCCCACGATAGCCTCTCGCGCTGAGGGGCCATCCTGGGTGATGACGCATGAGAGCGACGCTCTCATGGTCGATTGCGGCGATGACGTGGGTCTTGCGGAGGCCATTCGCCGGCTGCGCGACGATCCGGCGCTTCGCGAGAGGCTGAGCGCCGGCGGCAGCGAAACCTTGCGCACGCGCTTCTCCGAAAAAGCGATCACCGACGCTTATCTCGACCTGTTCGACAGAGGTGTCGCAAAGCGATGAAAGTCACTCACTTTCACTTCGGCAAGGACGGCGGCGCCGAGCGCTTCTTCGTACACCTGGTCAATGCGCTTGCGGAACGCGGCGTCGAGCAGACGGCGATCATCCGCCCCGGGCGCGGCTGGCGGCGAGACATCGAAGGCGCCGCGAAGATCCGGGAAAGCCATTTTCGCAACCTCTCGCTCGATCGAATCCTGCTCCCGTTGAAGGTGAAGCACATGGCCCGGCGCGAGAAGCCGGATGTCCTGATGGCTTGGGCGCCCCGGGCAAGCGAACTGATGCCGAACTACAAAGGCGCATTCAAGATCTCGCGCCTTGGCGATTATCCGACCCGCCTGAGCTATTTCAGAAACACCGACTGCATCGTGTGCAACACGCCGGGCATTGCCGAGCGCGTCAGCGACCTGGGCTGGAAACGGGAGATAAGGGTCATCTCCAATTTCACCGGGACCGGGCGTGTCGTGGCGGTTGACCGCGCAAAGCTCGATACGCCCGCCGATGCGCCCGTCGTGATGTCCATGGGCCGCTTCGTCGAGCGGAAAGGGTTTCATACGCTGATCGAAGCGGTCGCCAGACTGCCGGGGGTCTATCTTTGGCTGCTTGGCGATGGAGAGGAGCGTGACAATCTGCACAAACTCGCGACGGACCTCGGCGTTTCCGGCCGCGTTCGCTTTGCCGGCTGGCAGGACGACACGAGACCTTTCCTGGCTGCGGCCGATGTCTTTGTGATGTCGTCCAGCCACGAGCCGCTCGGCAACGTCATCCTCGAGTCCTGGGCCCAGGGTACGCCGGTCGTATCGACCCGTTCCGAAGGGCCGCAATGGTTCATGCGCGACGGCGAAAACGGTCTGATGGTCGATATCGGCGATGCCGAGGGTTTCGCCCGCGCCATCGAGCAGATCGTGGCCGACAATTCCCTAAGAACGCGCCTGGCCGAGCGCGGACACGAGACGCTTGTCGGGCAGTTTTCCAGAGAAGCGATCACTGACGCCTATCTGCAGCTGTTTGCCTCGAAGCCGTAGCCAAGATCAACGCATCAGGCTTTCGTAAACCGCTGCGATCGCGCGGGCTTCCTGCTCGATGGCGAAGTTTTTGGAGGTCCGTGCCAGACCATTGGCGCTTGCGGCGGCAAGCCGCGGCCGGTCGTCCATGAAGGCGGCTGCCGCATCGACCATCGCCTTGAGATCGTCGGCCGCAATGATGAGGCCCGTCTCCTCGGAGCCGCCGGTTACCAGTTCCGAAAACGCGCCGACATCGGTTGCCACGACGGGGACCCCGGTCGCCATTGCTTCGAGCGGCGTCAGGCCGAAGCCTTCCCAGCGTTGCGGGGCGACGAAGAGATCGAGAGCGCGGTACCAGTCGGGAATATTCGTGTGTTCGCCTACGAACAGGATACGGTCGGCGAGCCCGGCCTTGGCGACGCGCTCCTTCAGTTCCGACTCGAAGGCGAGGTGAGGGCCGGTGGCTCGCCCGGCAACGATCGCACCCCAGTCCGGGCGGCAGGGCAGAAGGGCGATCATGCTGTCGACGAAGAGGTCGGTCCCTTTCTGATGGCGTACGCGCCCGAAGCATCCGACGAATTTCTTCGCGGGATCGAGGCCGAGCGCCTTCTTCGCCCCCGTCTTGTCGAAGGGTGGCTGAAAGCGCTTGGTGTCGATCCCATGCAGGATGACGGTGTTCGGTACATCGAGATAGGCGGCCGTCCTGCCGCTGGTGGCGATAACCGCGTCCATCCGGCGGATGAGGAACTTGCTCCATCCGGTATGCCGGCGTTGCGAAGCGGAGGTAAAGACGATCCGGATCTTCATGCGCAGCAGGTCGCGCAGAAGGATCGCCGGGAGCATTTCGACGTTTCGACGCGCGTGCCAAACGCGGCAGGACCGGCCCTCGGGCCTCTTCCAGAGATGAATGAGATCGCGAAAGCGAACCGACGGAAGGTTCTTGGGAAGGCCTGGTCCGAGAACCGCGATCTTCTGTCCAAGGGCACGCTGCACAGGCACCAGCTGGATGATTGTCGAGGTAACGCCGGACAGACGCTGCTTGAAATTGGGCGCGATCACTTCGACGTCGCGGATATCGACCACCTGTGCGCTCTCCTTGCGCCTGCGACAATCAATTCAAGGGAGGAGGGGCGGCGCGGGACCGCGCGCGCGCCCCGAAAGGCAGGTCAGCCCCATTGAACGGCGAGAATCTCATACGCCTTGGATCCGCCGGGTGCATTGACTTCGATCGAATCGCCGACTTCCTTGCCGATCAGCGCGCGGGCGATCGGAGAGGAGATGGAAATGCGTCCCTGTTTGACGTCGGCCTCCTGATCGCCGACGATCTGATAGGTCTTTTCTTCTTCCGTATCCTCGTCGACGAGCTTCACCCTTGCGCCGAACTTGATCTTCGATCCGGACATTTTCGAAAGATCGATGACTTCGGCGCGCGCGATCAGGTCTTCGAGTTCGGAAATTCTTCCCTCGTTATGGCTCTGCGCTTCCTTTGCCGCATGATATTCGGCGTTCTCCGACAAGTCGCCATGGGCGCGGGCCTCGGCGATCGCTTCGATGATGCGCGGCCGTTCTTCCTGCTGGCGCCAGCGCAGCTCCTCCTGCAGATTGACGAATCCACCCTGGGTCATGGGCACCTTGTCGACCATTTCATCATCCTTCATCAAGCACGCGGCGCCGCCTTTCGGCGGCGCCAGCGCAAAAGAAAACGGCCTCCGGAGCGCAAGCACCGGAACCGTCCTAACAAACCGAACCGATCTTATAACAGAATCGGAAGTCCGAAAGCCAGATTTTTCGCGATCCTCGCGCGGCACTTCATATCGATCCGCGGCCTCCGGCGGGTTGGGGTAAAGGTGCAATTCTGCAGTAAAGCCTCTTTACCTCAACCGCGATTGAGGTCGTATCAGTGCCGGCTCCATACCAATTACACGGGGCCGAATCATGAGTTTAGTCGAAGAGGAATCACAAGTGGCCGATCCGGCGCCGCAGACGGAGGTCGACCTGGAGGAGGGGAGCTGGAGCGAGCTCCTGCGCCCGCGCCACCTCGCGGCAACCGTGACGCTGTGCCTGGGCGTCGCGCTTTTTGCCTTCAACGAGTTCTTCGTCTCGACGGCACTGCCGACGGCCGTCGCGGAGTTTGGCGGAGCCGCCCTGTTGTCCTGGGCCTTCACGCTTTACCTCGTTTTCGCCATCGTCGGTGGCGCCTTGGCGGCGAGCCTGAAGGTCCGGTTCGGCGCGCGCAACACGCTGATCGTTGCCGCGCTCGTCTTCGCAACGGGGACGGCCATCGCGACGATGGCGAGCAGCATGCCGCAGGTTCTGGCCGGGAGGGTGCTCCAGGGATTTGGGGAGGGTATCATTGCCGCCCTGTGCTACGCACTGATACCGGAGCTCTTTCCGCAGCGGCTGGTGCCCAAGATCTTCGGCGCAGAAGCGATCGTATGGGCTGCCGCCGCCTTCGGCGGGCCGCTCATATCCGGCCTGCTCACGGAATATTGGTCTTGGCGCGCCGCCTTCTTCGTCAACATACCGGCAGCCGCAATCTTCATAGCGCTCGTCGTCGCGATCCTTCGTCAACCAAAGCAAAGTCCAAGGGCGGCCGGATCGGTACCCTTGCTGCGGCTGGTGGCGTTCGGCTTCGGCATAATGCTGATCTCGCTCTCGAATACGGCTGTCGACGGCTACAGCATGTCGGCGCTGCTGGCGGCGGCACTTGCGGTCTTCGTCGCGACCGTTCACTTCGACCGCCGATCGCCGCAGTCCATCCTTCCATTCGGCGCGTTTTCGTTCGATCGCCCGCTCGGAACAGGGCTTTGGGTCGTGCTGCTGATGCCTCTGGCACAAGCCTCGGGTTCCGTCTATCTCGTCTACGCGCTGCAACATCTTTGGGGCTTCGGCCCGACCGCCGCGGGCTTTTCAAACGCCTTGATGGCCATATCCTGGAGCCTGACGGCGATCATCGTCGCGAGCCTGCGCTCCCACGAGACGCGCGTGCGGCTGGTCTGGACCGGGCCGCTGTTCCTTTGCCTCGGCCTCGGCGGATTGACGCTCGCCGTCGCCTCCGGCGAATACGGCCTTGTCTTCGTCAGCCAGAGCGCTGTCGGAGCCGGATTCGGCCTTTGCTGGGGAACGCTGAGCCAGCTGCTGATGAACGTCTCGTCCATTGAGGAACGCGACAAGACCTCGGCGCTGCTGCCGACGCTGCAATCAGCCGGCTACGCGATCGGCGCGGCCGTTTTCGGAGCGGTCGCCAACGCCGGAGGATTCGACGAAGGTGTCAGCGCCCGGGTGATTTCGGCCGCAATGCTGGGTGTTTTCGCACTCGGCTGCGTTCTCGCCGCCGCGTCGCTCGTCTTCGGGATCAGGACCCTGCGGCTGGCGCGATGCGAAGGCAGGGCAACCATCCAGTAGCGTTCACCGAGCCGCGGACGGCGCAAGGCCGGCTTTGAACGGATGCGGGAAAAGGCCGGGGCGGCGGCGGCCGAGCAGGGCATCCTGTTCGGCGACGCGGCCCAGCGTGGGCGTGACGGTTGCGAGGAGCGCGCCTGTCTGCGAGCGTATCCTGACCTTCAGGGAACCATAATCGGCGTCGCGGCCGATCCTGTCGGCGATACGCTGGGCGTAATAGAGCGCCGATCCCTCATCGAAGTGAAGGATACCCTCGTCATCGGTGAAACAATCGTCGTCCCAATGGAGATCGAAGAAATATAGCTGCATGTCGTTGCCCCAACCATGCGCGTTCACGGGTGATCCGTTTCCGCATGTTGGACATGGAACCATGCCGCAATGGAACGCAGCCTGAATCGGACATTCAGGCTGCGTTCACAAGCGTAAATCCGCAATGGTCAGGTTTCGAAGTAGCTCTGCAGCGGACGCACTTCGAGGTTGCCCGCCTTCAGTGCCTTGATGGCGAGTGCCGCGGCCTCGGCACCGGCCATCGTGGTGTAGTAGGGCACCTTCTGCATCAGCGTCGCGCGGCGAAGCGACTTCGAGTCGGAGATCGCCTTGTTGCCGTCGGTCGTGTTGATCACGAGCTGGACCTGCCGGTTGCGGATGGCGTCCTCGACATGGGGCCGTCCTTCCAGGACCTTGTTGATCTTGGTTGCAACGATGCCCTGCTCGCCGAGGAAGCGCGCCGTGCCGCCGGTCGCCATGACCTTGAAGCCGATGTCGGAGAGAATGCGGATCGCGGGCAGCACCCGTTCCTTATCCTCGTCGCGAACCGAGACGAAGACCGTTCCGTCGCGCGGCAGGTCGACGCCGGCGCCGAGCTGCGACTTGGCAAAGGCCAGCGCATAATCGGTGTCGAGCCCGATGACCTCGCCGGTCGAACGCATTTCCGGCCCGAGCAGCGTATCGACGCCCGGGAAGCGGGCGAAGGGGAAGACGGCCTCCTTGACGGCGATATGTTTCAGGTTGCGCGGATCCGGCTTCTTGCCATAGGCGGCGATCGCCTCGTCGAGCATTTCGCCGGCCATGACGCGGGCGGCGATCTTGGCGATCGGCGCGCCGATCGTCTTGGCGACGAAGGGAACGGTGCGTGAGGCGCGCGGGTTTACTTCGAGCACATAGATGGTGCCGTCCTTGATGGCGAACTGCACATTCATCAGGCCGCCGACATTCAGCGCTCTGGCGAGCGCCCCCGTCTGACGCTCCAGTTCGTCGACCATGTCCGTGCCGAGCGAATGCACCGGCAGCGAGCAGGCGGAGTCGCCCGAGTGGATGCCGGCCTCCTCGATATGCTCCATGATGCCCGAAACGAAGACATCCTTGCCGTCACAAAGGCAATCGACGTCCACTTCGATCGCATTCGTCAGGTAGCTGTCGAAGAGGAGCGGGTTCTTGCCGAGCAAGGTGTTGATCTGGCCGGTCTTGTCGTTCGGATAGCGCTGCTTGATATCTTCAGGAACCAGCCCCGGAACGGTGTCGAGCAAATAGCTCTGCAGCATGCTTTCCGAATGGATGATCTGCATGGCGCGGCCGCCGAGAACATAGGACGGGCGCACGACCAGCGGGAAGCCGATTTCGCCGGCAACGAGGCGGGCCTGCTCGACGGAGTAGGCAATGCCGTTGTTCGGCTGGTTGAGATCGAGCTTCATCAGGAGCTTCTGGAAGCGATCACGGTCCTCGGCGAGATCGATCGCGTCCGGCGCGGTGCCGAGGATCGGGATGCCGTTCTTTTCCAGCGCTTCGGCAAGCTTCAGCGGAGTCTGGCCGCCGAACTGGACAATGACGCCATGCAACGTGCCGTTTTCCTGTTCGGCACGCAGGATCTCGATCACATCCTCTGCCGTCAGGGGCTCGAAATAGAGCCGGTCGGAGGTGTCGTAGTCGGTCGAAACCGTCTCCGGGTTGCAGTTGATCATGATCGCTTCGTAGCCGGCGTCCTTCAGTGCGAAGGCGGCATGGCAGCAGCAGTAGTCGAATTCGATGCCTTGGCCGATCCGGTTCGGGCCGCCGCCGAGGATGACGACCTTTTTCCGGTCGGAAACCTGCGCCTCCGACCGGGCGGCACCGACGAAAGGCGTCTCATAGGTCGAATACATGTAAGCGGTCGGCGATGCGAACTCGGCCGCGCAGGTGTCGATGCGCTTGTAGACGGGGCGCACGTTCAGTGCGTTGCGGAGCTCGGCCACCTCTTTCGGACGCTTGCCGGTGAGCGTGGCAAGCCGGGCGTCGGAGAAGCCCATTGCCTTCAGCATGCGCAGGTTCTCGGCGTCGGCGGGCAGGCCGTGCTCGCTGATGCGCGCCTCCATGTCGACGATCGCCTTGAACTGGGCAATGAACCAGGGGTCGATCTTGCAGGCTTCATGCACTTCGGCTTCGCTCATGCCGAGACGCAGCGCCTGTGCGACCATGCGCAGGCGGTCCGGCGTCGGCGTGCCGAGCGCGGCGCGGATGGCATTGCGGCCGTCGCCATTGTCGTCGAAATCAGGCACCTCGATCTCGTCAAGTCCGGTCAGTCCGGTCTCGAGGCCGCGCAGCGCCTTCTGCAGCGATTCGGCGAAGGTCCGGCCGATCGCCATGACTTCGCCCACCGACTTCATTGCGGTCGTGAGCGTCGGCTCGGCTCCCGGGAATTTCTCGAAGGCGAAGCGCGGGATCTTGGTGACGACGTAGTCGATCGAAGGCTCGAAGGATGCCGGCGTGGCGCCGCCGGTGATATCGTTTTCGAGTTCGTCGAGCGTATAGCCGACTGCGAGCTTGGCGGCGATCTTGGCAATCGGGAAGCCGGTGGCCTTCGATGCGAGTGCGGAGGAGCGCGAGACGCGCGGGTTCATCTCGATGACGACGAGGCGGCCATTCTCGGGATTGACGGCGAACTGGACGTTCGAGCCGCCCGTTTCGACGCCGATCTCGCGCAGCACCGCGATCGAGGCGTTGCGCATGATCTGATATTCCTTGTCGGTCAAGGTCAGTGCCGGCGCAACGGTGATCGAATCGCCCGTGTGGACGCCCATCGGATCGATGTTCTCGATCGAGCAGATGATGATGCAGTTGTCCGCCTTGTCGCGGACGACCTCCATCTCATATTCCTTCCAGCCGAGGACCGATTCCTCGATCAGGACTTCCGTCGTCGGCGACGCGTCGAGACCGCTGCCGACGATCTCGAAGAACTCCGAACGGTTATAGGCGATGCCGCCCCCGGTGCCGCCAAGCGTGAAGGACGGCCGGATGATCGCGGGGAGGCCGACATCGTCGAGCGCCTGTGCGGCGATCGCCATGGCGTGGTTCACATAGCGCTGCTTGCGATCGCCTTCGCCGAGGTTCCACTGGTTTTCGAGTTCGTCCAGCGCCTTGTCGAGTTCGTCACCGGAAAGCTTCGCCTTGAGCGCTGAGCGCTCCGCCTCGTGCGACTTGCGGTCGTGGTCCTTGATGTCCGTGGCGTTCGCCAGACGCGACTTGGGCGTCTCGAGGCCGATATGCGCCATTGCCTCGCGGAACAGGGCGCGGTCTTCCGCCTTGTCGATCGCCTCGGGCTTCGCACCGATCATCTCGACATTGTAGCGGTCGAGCACGCCCATGCGGCGCAGCGACAGGGCCGTGTTGAGCGCCGTCTGTCCGCCCATGGTCGGCAGCAGCGCGTCGGGGCGTTCCTTGGCGATGATCTTGGCGACGACCTCTGGCGTGATCGGTTCGACATAGGTCGCGTCCGCCAGACCCGGATCGGTCATGATCGTCGCCGGATTGGAGTTGACCAGGATGACGCGGTAGCCTTCCTCCTTCAACGCCTTGCACGCCTGGGTGCCGGAGTAGTCGAATTCGCATGCCTGACCGATGACGATCGGCCCCGCGCCGATGATGAGGATCGATTTGATGTCTTGGCGCTTCGGCATGGGCAATCATCCGTTTCTAGCTGCGCGAAAAACCGGCCAGGTTGGGAGGTCACCGGCCGGGTCGCGCATTGATGGTCTTTTCAGGCTAGAAGCGGCTTATAGGCAAATGTTTTCGCCAGCGGAACCCCGAAAATTCGGGAATCGACAAGAAAGCAAAGATATTTGTTCCGCCTCTCGAACCTACGGTTCTCCGATAGAAACACTACTGCTGCGCCACCCGCTCGGCGGACGGGATCACCAATACCTTCACCTCGCCGGCAGCGGCGGGATTTGAAATGACATCAGGTGCTTCATCGAGCGATATGCGCCGTGAAATCAACCGGTCGATCTCGATCGCGCCTGTCGCAACCAGGTCGGCCGCGCGGCGGTGGACGAAGGGATTGATAAAGGAACCAAGCACGCGGAGCTCGCGGAAGAGAATGTCGAACGGTTCGATTTCGACCTTTTCTCCTTGCGGCAGCACGCCGAGGATCACGACCGTACCGCCCGCCTTGGCGAGGCGCGTCGACTGCTTCACCGTTTCCGCGACTCCGGCGCACTCGATGACGACATCGACACCTCCGGGGACGAGACCCGCCGGACCCGCGATCGCCTCGACCACGTCGCCGGCCGACGGGTCGACCGTTGCGGTGGCGCCGACTTCCTCGGCCAGGCGACGCTTCGTTGCCTGGCGCGTCGAGAGAATGACCGTCGTGGCGCCGGCGAGCCTTGCGAGTTGCACCGTCAGCAGGCCGATCACGCCGCCGCCCAGGATCGCCACCGTCGACCCCGCTTTGATTCCCGAAAGATCGACACCGTGCAGGCAGCAGGCGAGAGGCTCGCAGAAAGCGCCGTGCACGGGATCGAGAGTAAGCGGAATTTCGAAGGCCTGCTTCCGCGGCACCAGGACGTATTCGGCGAAGCCGCCGTCGCGATGGATGCCGATCGCGCGCAGGTTCCGGCAGAGATTGACCCGGCCCGCCTGGCACTGCGGGCAGCAGCCGCAGGAGATGTTGGGATCTCCGGTGATCCTCGCACCCGGTGCGATATCTCGAACGGCGCTCCCGGCCTCGACAACGATACCGCAGAATTCGTGGCCGAGCGTGACCGGCGGCGTCGACGGAAATTCTCCATGAAGGAGATGACGATCGGTCCCGCAGATGCCGCAGGCTTCCACTTTGACGAGCAGATCGTCAGGCCCGGGCTCAGGAATCCCAACGTTCCGAACGGAGATATTGCCGACCGACTCCAGACGCACTGCCTTCATCTGTTCCTCCCGCCGCCTGTTTTCCATTGGAGCCGAACACGGCGCGAGCGTCAATCCTGCCGCCTTGCCCTTTAGGCCGGCAGCTCCGCTCGACAAAACGATGCGCCGGATGCAACCGGGTGGCGGCGATTGCGTTTTACAAGGATCGCCGCCCCGGCTTATAAAATCACTCAGCGCGCTAAAGTAGAGGCGACGCCTTCTGGAGGACAGATCATGGAATGGAAGGGCCGCCGCCAGTCCGGAAACATCGAGGATCAGCGCGGGGCCGGCCCCCGGGGAGGCGGCCCTTTCGGTCGTGGCGGTGGATTCCGCCTGCCCGGTGGCGGCGGCGGAATGCGTCGCGCCGGCGGGGGCATGAGCTTTGGCACGCTCATCTTCCTCGTGATTCTCTATTTCGTCCTGAAGGCAATGGGCATCGACATGCTTCAGGTGCTCGAAGGCGGCGGTCCGGCGAACATGCCGGGCTTCGAGCAGAGCGACGGGTCGGGGGCGCCGCAGGGCACGGCCGAGGAAGAAGAGATGAAGGCCTTCATGGCCACGGTTCTTGCCGAAACGGAAGACACCTGGAACGGCATCTTCCAGGCGAGCGGCGAGCAATATGAGGAACCGAGGCTGGTGCTGTTCAACGGCTCGGTCCGTTCGGCCTGCGGCTTTGCCTCTTCCGCCTCGGGTCCCTTCTATTGCCCCGGCGACCGCAAGGTCTATCTCGATATGAGTTTCTTCGACGAGCTGGCCCAGAAATTCGAAGCTTCCGGCGATTTCGCCCAGGCCTATGTGCTTGCGCATGAGGTCGGTCATCACGTCCAGAACCTGATCGGCGTATTGCCCAAATTCAATGAGATGCGGCAGCGCATGAGCGAGGCCGAGGCGAACCAGATGTCGGTCCGGGTCGAGCTGCAGGCGGACTGCTTCGCCGGGATCTGGGGCAAATACACCGAGCAGAAGGGGCTCCTGGAACGAGGCGATCTGGAGGAGGCGCTAAACGCTGCGACCCAGATCGGCGACGACACATTGCAGAAGCGCATGCAGGGCTATGTCGTCCCGGAAAGTTTCAATCACGGCACGTCGGAGCAGCGGATGCGGTGGTTCCAGCGGGGCTTCGACAGTGGCAAGATGTCGGATTGCGACACCTTCTCCGGCGCTGTCTGATCACATCGCCGGACCGGGCAGCCCGTCCTGCGGTTCTCCGTCATTTCCGCCGCTCACTGTCCATGTGCATGAGCTGTGCTTCCGAAGCGGCTTTCCCGGACCATTCCTCTACCATGCGGGTCGCCGGCACCTCCTGGCGCCCTTTGCGCGCCTTCGTGGACTTCCTGAAGTCGGAGCGGCGAGGCAAATGATGCACGCGGAGGCGAATGCGAGCTATAAGTACAACCGATCGGTATGATCAGAAACTTTGACATGTTCACGTATTGTTTCGGACCAGGCAAGCCGTTACACCTATTCTGGTAACGTCGTTCACGTTCTGTCTCCGCTCCGGCGGAAAGCGGGGAGAGAGCTTCATGCTCGACAAGAAATTCGTGAGACGCGGTCTGTTCCTCGTCTTCCTCATTCTCTTCCTCGACATCATGGGCATCGCAATCATCGTGCCGGTGTTGCCGGCCTATCTCGAGGAACTGACCGGCGCGGATATCGGCGAGGCCGCGGTCGACGGTGGATGGCTGTTGCTCGTCTACTCGGCGATGCAGTTTCTCTTCGCACCGCTTATCGGGAATCTGAGCGATCGATTCGGGCGTCGGCCGGTCCTGCTTGCGTCCGTGCTGACCTTTGCGCTCGACAACCTGATCTGCGCGCTTGCGACCAGCTATTGGATGCTCTTCATCGGGCGCAGCCTTGCCGGCATCAGCGGCGCGAGCTTCGGCACGGCATCCGCCTACATTGCCGATGTCAGCGACGATGAGAACCGCGCCAAGAACTTCGGGCTGATCGGCATTGCCTTCGGCACCGGTTTTGCGCTCGGCCCGGTCATCGGAGGTTTCCTCGGCGAATTGGGCCCGAGAGTGCCCTTTTATGGTGCGGCAGCGCTTTCATTCCTCAATTTCATCATGGGGGTCTTTCTCCTGCCCGAGACGCTCGCCCCGGCCAACCGGCGGCGCTTCGAATGGCACCGGGCAAACCCGCTCGGCGCGCTCAAGCAGATGCGCCATTACCCGGGCATCGGCTGGGTAGGCCTCGTCTTCTTCCTCTACTGGCTGGCTCACGCCGTCTACCCGGCCGTCTGGTCCTTCGTCGGCTCCTATCGCTACGGGTGGAGCGAAGGGCAGATCGGGCTTTCGCTGGGGATCTTCGGCGTGGGCGGCGCAATCGTGATGGCGCTGGTGCTCCCGCGTGTCGTGCCGGCACTGGGAGAAAGGCGAACGGCGGCACTCGGGCTCACCTTCACGGCCCTCGGGATGGCGGGCTATGCGGCCGCCTGGGAGGGGTGGATGGTCTACGCGGTGATCGTCGCGACCGCGCTCGAAAGCCTAGCCGATCCACCGCTCCGCAGCATAGCCTCCGTCCATGTCCCGCCGTCGGCACAGGGCGAGCTGCAAGGTGCGCTCACCAGCATATCGAGCATTACGACGATCCTCGGACCTCTGATGTTCACGCAGATTTTCGCCTTTTTCACCGACCCTGCAGCCGCCTATAGCTTTGCCGGCGCTCCCTATGCCCTGGCAGGCTGCTTGATCGTCGCCGCGCTGGTGATCTTCCTTGCCAAGGTCGGCGCCGGCCGAGGCGCCGTCCGCGGTGCCGTGCGAGCGTGACGAGGCTTGGCGGTCCGTTGCTTCCATGCCTGCAGATTGATCAATTTTCTTGATCAATCGATGAAAAATTGAGCAGTTCGGCCTTTACCGCTGGCGCAAGCCCTGGTGGTGCTCTAATTCGTTCTCTCTTCTTCATTTTTCCCTTTGCCCATTGCCGGTGCAGAGCCAGGATTCCTCATGCTGACCGCGACCAAAGACCTCGTGCTTGCGCAGAGCGACAATTCATGGCCCACGCATTTTCGCGCGAGCCTCTATCTTGGCGTGCCGTTCATCGGCGCCCAGCTCGCCCAATTGGCGATCAATACGACGGACGTGCTCATGGTCGGCCAGCTGGGTGCCACTCAGCTGGCGGCAATCATCCTCGCGACGCAGGTCTTCTTCACGATCTTCATCTTCGGCAGCGGATTTGCCAATGCGGTGGTTCCCATGGTCGCTCAGGCGCAGGGCCGGGGCGATCAGGTCTCCGTGCGGCGCTCGGTACGAATGGGCATGTGGGTGGTGCTGCTTTACGGCGTGCTGACTGCGCCGGTCCTCTGGATGGCCGAGCCGATCCTGCTCTTTGCCGGCCAGAAACCCGAGGTCGCTGCGCTCGCCGGAGAATATCTGCATATCGCCCAGTGGGCGATCTTCCCCAGCCTCATTTTCATGGTCCTCAGGGCATTTTTGAGCGGGCTCGAGCGGGCAGGGGTGATCCTCTACGTGACGCTCGTGACATTGGTTCTGAACGCCGCGCTTTGCTATGTCCTTATTTTCGGCCATTTCGGTTTTCCGGAGCTGGGCATCTTCGGCGCGGCCGTCGCCGCTCTCGGCGTGGCGCTGCTCGGTGCGGCCCTGACGATCGGCTATATCCGCCGGCAACCGGAACTGCATCGCTTCGAGCTGTTCGTCCGCTTCTGGCGGCCGGATTGGCCGGCTTTCGGAGAGGTGGTCTATCTCGGCATTCCGATCTCGGTGACGATTCTCGCGGAAGTCAGCCTGTTTACCGTGGCTTCGCTGCTCATGGGCACGATCGGAACCATCGAACTGGCTGCCCATGGCATAGCACTCCAGTTCGCATCGATTGCCTTCATGATCCCGCTCGGCCTGGCGCAGGCCGGAACGGTGCGCATTGGATTGGCCTATGGCAGCGGCGACATGGTAGGCGTGAAGCGTGCCGCAATTGCCGTGCTGACGCTCGGCGTCGGCTTTGCTGCCGTCGGCAGCACCATCTTCGCCCTGTTCCCGCATGAGCTTGCGGGCCTCTACCTCGATACGAGGCGGCCCGATGCAGCCGAGGTTCTCGCCTTTGCAGGACCGCTGATCGTCATCGCGGGCGCCTTCCAGCTCGTCGACGGCCTCCAGGCCATTGCCGCCGGCATGCTGCGCGGCCTCAAGGACACGACCATACCTATGATCCTGGCGATGATAGCCTATTGGCCGATCGGCTTCTTCTGCGCCTGGGCTTTTGCCTTTCCGCTGGGTTTCGGCGGCGTCGGCGTCTGGTTCGGTTTTGTCCTGGGGCTCGCGTCTGCGGCCTTGCTGCTCAATTGGCGCTTCTTCCGTCTGCTCCGTAGGGTGAGCGCGGCGCCGGCCGCGTAGGGGCTAGCGAAAGGCAGGAATGATGGCCTCCTCCTCAGGCGGCGACATCGTAGATGTCGATCCCGCGGGCCTGGTCAGCGTTCTCGTATCGACGGATCGTCCTTGACCTTGTGGCGCCGATGAAGCGGATCACATGCGCGCTGTAAAGTTGACAATTGGCTCACCTATTGCAACTAGAGGTAATTCAGCCCTCAGGCAGCAGGAGCCGTTCATGACGGAAGCGTACCCAGCAATAATGCCGATCCTGCGCTCGCTTCTGCTCGATTACTGGCGGGACGCTCGCGGTATCACCGTGCTTGTCATAGCCGCCACATTGGTCGGCGCCGTGGCTTCCGTTGCTGCGCCCTACCTCTTCTCTCGCGCCATCGACGACCTCACGCTTGGACGCGGTGCGGGTGAGGGCCTACAAATTCTTCTAATCTATGCCCTCCTGTTCGGTGCTGCGGCAGCATTCGGCCAAGCGTCCCGCTTCCTGATATTCCTATGCGCCGTGCGGCTTTGCTTCATCGCCAACCTGGCATTCTTCTCTCGCCTGCTCCGCAAAACGCATGCGTTCTTTCTCGACCACAACCCAGCCGCGATTGGCACGGCGGGGCAGGAGGGCGAGCAGACACTCAACATCATCACGCAGCTCGGGATCGGCGGTCTCCTGCCCGGTGTCGTACAAATTGCTCTCAGCGCCGCCCTTCTTGGACATCTGGTGAGTTGGGAACTCGCGTTGATCGTCCTTGGTTACGGAGTCATCGTTATTGCTCTGGACTATGTACGGATAGGGCGCGTCAAACCGTTCCTCGACGCGGCGATGGAACGCAGTCAAGAGAACGCCAGCCTCGTCGGTAACGCGGTCGCCGTCATCGACACTCTCCGCCAGACACGAGGTGAGAGATGGATGGCGGGGCGGTTCTACCGGGGCGCGGCCGAGGCCTTCGAAAATTGGCGGCGCTACGCACTCGCGAGCAGTGCCTTTTCCGGCGTCCTTGGCGTCGTGGCCGCGCTTCAGCTCGCCGTGACATTCCTGATCCTCGTGCCGCGTTACCAGGCCGGTCTCCTGTCGATCGGTGATATCGTGCTGTTCAACACGCTCCTGCTCCAACTCAATGAACCCTTCCACCTCGTCGGCATGGCAATCAAGGAGATGGTTGAGGCGGCGGCACGGTTTCGCCCGCTAGCGGCTATGTGGATCGCCCCGGAAGTGGCGGAGCCCGCCGACCCTGTCCCCTATCATCCTTCGCAAGGCTCGCTCGTCTTTCAAGACGTGACTTTCCGCTACCCGAATGGACGCGGCATCTCGGGCCTTTCTTTTGCCGTCCGCCGCGGAACACCAACCTTTCTGGTCGGCGAGACGGGCTCCGGCAAGTCCACCGTTCTGCGGCTGCTGCTGAAGGGACTGGAACCTATAGACGGCCGTATCCTGGCGGACGAAACCGACCTTGCCCGAATTACGAGCGATGACTGGTTCGCACATGTCGGCGTAGTACCGCAGGATGTGGCCCTCCTCAACGACACGCTGGCGGTCAACATCGTGCTGGGCCGTCCGTTCGATCTGCATCGATTACACAAGGCGGCGATGCAGGCTTCGATCCTCTCGCGCATCGAGGCTATGCCCGAGGGCTTCGAAACAGTGGTGGGCGAGCGGGGACTGAAACTATCGGGCGGGGAGCGTCAGCGCGTCGCGATAGCGAGGGCGCTTTATGGCGAGCCTGCTATCCTCATTCTGGACGAGGCGAGCTCGGCATTGGACGATGACACCGAGCGGCAGATCATGGACGGGCTTCGCGATCTGGCGGATGATCTCACCATCCTGGCCGTGACCCACCGCGTATCGTCCATTCGTCCCGGTGATCAGATCGTCCGCTTAACGGCCAAGGCGGAGACGGGGTAAGGGCCGGCTTGGCTGCACATGAACATATCAACCAGTCGCATCGCTCGGCGCACAGGCCTCATCGCGAGCCGTCGAACCGAAAAGATACAAGGCAGTCGCGCCCATGCTCTGAACGGCATCGGCGTGTTGCTGGAGCTTTCTGATTGCGTCGTTCCTGTTCATGGCGGCACCTTGATCCTCTGACGGATTGGGCACACGGTGCTGTTCTATATGCAGCTGCGCAAAGAAAAAGCCGGACGGGCAGGGGAGACCGTCCGGCTTGTAGAAGCGATCGCATCAGGGGAAGAATGGGATCGCTTGTGAAACTTCCGGCGAGAAGTTTCCTGGAGGCATTGGTTTCAGCTGTGGCAAGCGACGACACTCGAACTCGTCATTTCCGCCTGCGTCTATCGGCCAGCGGCAACAGTACGGTCGCGCGGTCACGGTCCTCGTCTCGCAGCCCATGGATCGTCGCAACGACCATCGCGAAGAACATCGCCATCGAAAATAGAGCAAGTCCCATGGCCGTCTCCTTTCGTCGGTTTAAACGGCATGTACTCAAAAAAGTTCCCGTTAACTTGGGTTCACGTTACGGCTTGCAGTGTGAAACCCTCTTGAACGTTGCATTCATCTAGCATTCAGCCTTTTGCCGCCGCTGTTTCCCGGGGAACAGGGCGCAAGGATCGTACAACCCTTGCGGTCCGCGGCCGTCCGTGACAAAAGGCTTCACCAAACGGAAACAGGCGCGATGACCACGGCTTTCTATCCCGGCTCCTTCGATCCGATCACCAACGGGCATCTCGATGTACTCGTGCAGGCATTGAACGTCGCAGCCAAAGTCATCGTCGCGATTGGCGTTCATCCCGGCAAGGCACCGCTTTTCTCCTTCGACGAAAGGGCGGATCTCATCCGGGCCGCGCTTGAGGAGACGTTGCCGGAGAGGGCAGCCGACATATCCGTCGTCTCTTTCGACAACCTGGTGGTGGATGCCGCCCGCGAGCACGGCGCAAGGCTGCTGGTCCGGGGGCTCCGCGATGGAACGGACCTCGACTACGAGATGCAGATGGCGGGCATGAACCGGCAGATGGCCCCTGACATTCAGACCCTGTTCCTGCCGGCAGGTACTGCCTCCCGGCCCATTACGGCCACATTGGTTCGGCAGATCGCGGCTATGGGCGGTGACGTCAGCGCTTTCGTCCCTGGGGCGGTTCACCAGGCGCTGCAGGCGAAGCGCAAATAAGCTTTACATCACGCAAGGAGTCCCAATGAAGATTCTCCAATTCGCTGTTGCCGGAGCCTTGGCGCTCGCCGCCTTCACGGGAGGTGCGCTGGCGCAGTCCGGCGAAAATATCCTGACGGTTCAGCTCGAGGACGGCCCCGTCGTCATCGAGTTGCGCCCGGATATCGCCCCGAAGCACGTCCAGCAGATCAAGGAACTGGCCGCGGCAGGCGAATATGACAATGTCGCCTTTCATCGTGTCATCAAGGGCTTCATGGCCCAGACCGGCGACGTCGAATTCGGCGACATGAAGGACGGTTTCCAGGGCGACCGCGCCGGAACCGGCGGCTCGTCCAAGCCCAACCTTCCGGCCGAGTTCTCCGACGTTCCCTTCGAGCGCGGCACCGTCGGAATGGCCCGCGCGCAGGATCCCGACAGCGCCAACTCGCAGTTCTTCATCATGCTCGCGCCCGGTGACTTCCTCAACGGCCAATACACGGTCGTCGGCAAGGTCGTCGAAGGCATGGAGAATGTCGACAAGATTAAGCTCGGCGATGACGCCAATAATGGTGCCGTCGCCGATCCAGACCGCATGATCAGCGTTAAGGTCGGCAGGTAAGACTGAAAACAGAAGGAGAAGAATCATGGCCGAGATCAAGGATCCGGAAAACACGATCATCATGGAAACCACAAAGGGCAGGGTGGTGATCGAGCTGCGGCCGGATGTGGCTCCGGGCCATGTCGCCCGCATCAAGGAGCTGACGCGTGAAGGCGCCTATGACGGGGTGGTCTTTCACCGCGTGATCGAGGATTTCATGGCCCAGACCGGCGACGTGCAATACGGCAAGACCGGCGGCGAGCAGTTTAACCCGTCCCGTGCGGGCATGGGCGGCTCCTCCAAGCCGGACCTGAAAGCCGAATTCTCCGATGTTTCACACGTGCGCGGAACGTGCTCCATGGCGCGCAGCCAGATGCCGAACTCGGCCAATTCCCAGTTCTTCATCTGCTTCACCGATGCTCCCTGGCTCAACAAGCAGTATTCTGTCTGGGGCCAGGTCGTCGAAGGAATGGAGAATATCGACAACATCAAGCGCGGCGAACCGGTCCGCGATCCGGATACCATCGTTTCGATGCGGGTTGCCGCCGACGCCTGATCTGGGCTACTGCATGTTTCCTTGGATCGTCCCCGATCCAAGGACGGAACATGCAGCGGTTCGAAGTGCTACGGCCTTTGCGCGTCTTGTCAGACGCGCGGCGCTGTAGCGCACTGACCTGCCCGCCCCGATCGCGCGAGCCGCCGGGGCGGGTTTGCTTTTAATTGATACCATAGATGCGCGTAGACCTGTTCGATTTCGACCTGCCGGAAAATTCCATTGCGCTGAGGCCCGCAAGCCCGCGCGATAGCGCCCGCATGCTCGTCGTTCGCCCCGACGGCGCACCGGTTCTCGAAGATCGCGGCGTCCTCGATCTGCCGTCGTTCCTGCGGCCGGGAGATGCGCTGGTCTTCAACGACACCAAGGTCATACCGGCGCAGCTCGAAGGCGTTCGCTACCGGGGTGAGGATATAAGCACGCCCGTGTCGCTGACGCTGCATATGCGGGTTGCACCCAGTCGCTGGAAAGCTTTCGCCCGCCCGGCCCGCCGATTGAAGCCCGGGGACCGGATCAGCTTCGGACATGGCGGCAATGCCTGCCTGCTCGGTTCGCTGGAGGCCGTGGTCGAGGAAAAAGGCGATGCCGGCGAGGTGACGCTTCGCTTCGATCTCTCTGGCCCCTCGCTCGATGAGGCGATCATGGCCGTCGGACACATTCCCTTGCCGCCTTACATCGCATCCAAGCGTGCCGACGACGAGCAGGACCGGACCGACTACCAGACCGTCTATGCGCGCGAGGAGGGGGCGGTAGCCGCGCCGACTGCAGGGCTGCATTTCACCGACCGCCTTTTCGCCAAACTCGACGAAGGCGGGATCGAACGGTATTTCGTCACGCTGCATGTAGGTGCGGGAACCTTCCTCCCGGTCAAGGCAGACGATACCGCCGACCACGTGATGCACGAGGAAATCGGCCACGTCGACCCGGTGACCGCTGCGAAGCTCAATGCCGTGCGCGAACGCGGCGGCCGCATCGTCTGTGTCGGCACGACATCGCTTCGGCTGATCGAGAGCGCAGCCGCCGAAGACGGGAACATCCGTCCTTGGTCGGGCGCAACCGGGATTTTCATCACGCCGGGCTATCGCTTTCGCGCAGTCGATATGCTGATGACCAATTTCCACCTGCCGAAATCGACCCTGTTCATGCTGGTCTCGGCGTTTGCGGGGCTCGAAACGATGCACGCGGCCTATGCCCACGCGATCGCAACGGGTTACCGCTTCTATTCCTACGGCGATTCGAGCCTGCTCTTCCGGAAAGATTAAATGACCGAGACGTTCCAATTCAAACTGCTTGCGGCTGACGGCAATGCGCGCCGCGGCGAAGTCGTGACCCCCCGCGGGACGATCCGTACGCCTGCCTTCATGCCGGTCGGTACCGTCGGCACGGTCAAGGCGATGTATCTCGACCAGGTGCGCGATCTGGGCGCCGATATCATTCTGGGCAATACCTATCACCTGATGCTGCGCCCGGGCGCCGAACGGGTCGCCAGGCTTGGCGGGCTGCACAAGTTCATCCGCTGGGAACGTCCGATCCTGACCGACAGCGGCGGCTTCCAGGTCATGTCGCTGTCGAGCTTGCGCAAGCTCAACGAACAGGGCGTGACCTTCAAGAGCCATGTCGATGGCGCGCTCTATCACATGTCGCCGGAACGCTCGATCGAGATCCAGGGCCTGCTCGGCAGCGACATTCAGATGCAGCTCGACGAGTGCGTGGCGCTGCCGGCGGAACCCGACGAAATCGAACGTGCGATGGAAATGTCGCTGCGCTGGGCGGAGCGCTGCAAGGTCGCCTTCGGCGATCAGCCTGGCAAGGCGATGTTCGGGATCGTACAGGGCGGCGACATTCCCAGACTGCGCGAACGCTCGGCCCTGGCACTCAGGGATCTCGACCTCAAGGGCTATGCCGTCGGGGGTCTCGCCGTCGGTGAGCCGCAGGAGGTCATGCTCGGCATGCTGGACGTGACCTGCCCCGTCCTGCCGGCCGACAAGCCGCGCTATCTGATGGGCGTCGGGACGCCGGACGATATCCTGAAGTCCGTCGCGCATGGGATCGACATGTTCGACTGCGTCATGCCGACCCGCTCCGGACGCCATGGCCTCGCCTTCACGCGCTACGGCCGCATCAATCTGCGCAACGCCCGACACGCGGAAGACACGCGCCCGCTCGACGAACAGTCTTCCTGTCCGGCGACTCGCGACTATTCGCGCGCCTATCTGCACCACCTGATTCGTTCAAACGAATCGCTCGGCGGCATGCTGCTCAGCTGGAACAATCTGGCCTATTATCAGGAGCTGATGGCCGGCATCCGCAAGGCTATCGAAGAAGGACGCTATACCGATTTCATGGCGGAGACCATGGAAGGCTGGCAACGCGGCGATCTGCCACCGGTGTGAGCTTCACGGCCAGAGCATTCCCATTCTTTTTCGGGTTCGCGGGAATGCTCCATCCCTTTAACATTCATAGGAATGTCCGTCCGACGCCGCGCAGTCGAGCGACGATTGCACACAACGTTCTGCCGAAGGATAGAGGCCACGGCTGTCGCCGCCTCAACCACGACCACGCCGTTGAGCCGGTAACGGCAATCTGCGCGCCCGAAAGTTATGCGCCTCCTGAGCCACGTCGTCGCCGACGACCTCCACCGACGGAAACGAAATGAGCTTGCCGGCGGCGATGGTTTCATTTCAGCAATCTGAGTTTATCGCACTATTCTGGAAGTCGGAATCGGAAATTCCGATAGCAGAATTCTAATAAATAGGTTTGCGGAGGTCGTCCGCTTGTAGAACTATCCCAGCAAAAAACGTCCGGGGCATTGTTGACCGTTCAACGGGGGGTAGGAGACAACATGAAAAGAGTGTTAGCTATAGCATCGGTATCGCTGTTTATATTCTGCAGTTCGGCAATGGCAGGCTCAACGCTTGATCGCGTCATTGAAAGAAAAGAGATGGTCGTCGCCACCAATGTCGGCTGGCCTCCGCAGGGTTTTCTCGATGAGAACAACGTCCTTGTCGGCTTTGACATCGATGTCGCCAATGAAATCGGCAAACGGTTGGGCGCGAATGTACGTTTCGAAACCCCGGAATGGGCAACCATGACGGGAGGCCACTGGCAGGGACGTTTCGACCTCGGGGTCGGTTCCGTTGCTCCAACCAAGGCGCGGGCAGAGGTCATCGATTTCGCCGGAATCTATTATTTACAGCCCTTATGTCTACGTCGTTCATGCCGAGAGCAGCATTCAATCGGAAGAGGATCTGGATGGTAAGATTATCGGCGTCGAAACAGGTACGGCATCCGAGGACTTCATCAACCGTCGCCTGGAGATCGATGCGCCGGGCTTGCCGCCGGTCCAATACAATCTCGAACCGGGCGAAGTGCGCACGTTTCCGGATTCAATGATGCCCTTCGATGACCTGCGTCTTGGAAACGGGGTTCGATTGGACGCTGTCATCGCCCCCGAGCAGACCGCCCAGAATGCAGTCAGAAACGGCTATCCCGTTCGTATCCTCGAGGGCGTGTATCCCTTTCGGTCGCCTGCGGTCGTCATTGCCGATAAGGGCGACTCGGAATGGACCGCTAGGATCGGCGAAATCATCAAAGCGATGAAGGCTGACGGCACGCTTGGAAAACTGACGACCAAATGGTACGGCGCTGACTACAGCAAGGACTGATAACGCTGCGAAGAGTGGCTTCGGAGACGCCTAATCCGTGAGGCGGAGACAGAGCATTCGGTCTTTCTGGAACCGGTGCCTTTGTTCTTCCCCGTGTCAAGGAAAGGCCGCTCGTCGTCCATGGGACGTCTCGGATCTGGAAATCAGCTGATCGCCGTAGCAGTTTTCCTGCCGGGACGTGCTTCCTCCCTGGACTTAGCTAGAGGGGATTATCGAAGATTGAGATTGAATATCAATAAGATATTGAAACTTTTTAATGTCTATATTCAGAGACCATAACGACTCGACGTCATCGGAGAGGGCGATGTTTCGTGGCCGCTCCTATTCCGCGAATGCTTCTCTACCGACTTTGCGTGGTGGTTTCGAGCGAATTTCCGCGGGCACCGCAGCACGACGTGAAACTTTTGCCGGAGCCGCAGGGGCACGGATCCTTGCTCCTGCGCTGCAATCGGCCGATTAGGGGCAGCATGATCGCGGAGGGCACCAGCGCCGCCAACAGGATCGTCAGCTTGGCCGAGAGGCCGGGTATGACGAGGCGGCGGCCTGTTTTAAAGCCGCGCCACGCCTTTTCAGCGACATAGCCCGCCTCAAGCTTGGGCAAGATCTTGAACAGTGCCACGCGATTGGCGCCTGAGGTTGCCAGAAATTCCGTCGAGACCGGGCCCGGCGCCACGCAAGTGACGGTCACGCCCGTGTGACGCAGTTCCTGGTGCAGCGCTTCCGAAAAGGAGCGGACGAAGCCCTTGCTGGCATAGTAGAGCGCCATATACGGACCCGGCGTGAAGCTCGCGACCGAACCGAGATTGATGACGCCGCCGCGACGGCGCGCGACCATGCCCGGCAGGAGGCGCAAGGTGAGTTCGGTAAGGGCGCGGATGTTGAGGTCGACGAGGCCGAGCTGTTCATCGAGCGGCAGGACCGTCGCGCCGCCGCGCAATCCATAACCGGCGCTGTTGACGAGTACGTCGCAGAACAGGCCGTTTGCGGACAGGAAGTCCTCGAGACCGAGCGCCGCATCATCAGCCAGGAAATCCAGCGGGACCGTGAACGCCTCGCCTCCGGCGTTCCGGATATCGTCGGCGGCCGCCGCCAGCGCCACTTCCGAACGCGCCACCAGTACGACCGGTGCACCATCCCTCGCGGCCACTTCGGCGATTGCCTTGCCGATTCCCCGGGAGGCACCGACGACGACGACAGCGGGACGAAGTTGATCGCCCGGCCTCATCGCGCCGCTCCGGAACCTGCCGCAGCGGTTACGTCGCGCCCGGATGCAAGCCCTTCCAGCTCCGCGGTGACTTCGCCGTTCAATATCCTCTCGAACCGCTCGAGGGCACGCGCGACGTTGGCGCCATCCATGACCCGGTGGTCATAGTGGATGCGCACGGTGACCGAGCCATCGTTGTCGATCGGGCCGTAATTGAGAAGCGAGGTTAACGGCGTGAGGGGGTTGAGCGATTCCGCGCCGAGGCCCGAATAGACCGACAGCTGAAATGTACCGAAACGGCGCGCCCTTTGCCGGCCGATGTTCAATCCGAGCCACATGAGAAGCCATCTGATCGGACCGGGGAGGCGGGCGATCTTCAGGGCGCGCCGGAATTCCTTGACCTCCAGCACGGGACTGGTTCGCGCCGTCTGCATCAAGGACCCCAGCTCCGCGATCGGACGGCGCTCCGGATTCTTGATCGTCGTCAGCAGCACGATTCGTTCGCCCTCGTGCTCCCTTTCATGCGCGATGGAAGCGATGCTTCCCGGATATTCGTATAGCTGCGGTCTGGGAAATTTGACGTAAGCGCGCCGCAACTCGGGCGTCTCCTGAGCGAGAAGGCCGTATCCTTTTAGGAAGAGCGCCGTCCAGGATGGCCTGCTTTCAAGCGATGTTCTGGCCTCGAGCAACGGCCCGAGATTCATCCGCCGCTGCACGCTCACCCGCGGCACCTTCATCGAAAATCGCATGAGATCCCCGACCAGGCGCCGAGACGCTGAAAGCTTGAGGGCTCGGCCTCGCATCATGCACCTCTAGTAAATGTAAGGAATGATCCGCTTGGTGTCCGCCATGTAGTCGCGATACTCGGAGCCGAACATTTCCATCATCATGCGTTCCTCCTTGTCCACTCTCAGAAGAAAGAGGACCGCGAAACCGGCAAGACCCGCCAGCCCTGCGACCCAGTTCGGCAAAAGAAACGCCTGGCCTACGCCCATCAGCAGGAACGAAGTATACATGGGATGGCGGACCAGGGCGTAAGGACCGCGGCGAATCAGTTCGTGCTTGTCGCGAATCTCGAGCGTGATCGACCAGTTGCGACCGAGTTCCTTGTGGGTTCTGCGAAAGACCCACATGGCCAGACAGAAAATCACGGCACCGAGCACGACGGCCCAGAGCCGGGCAGGGTGGTCGGCCCCCTCCGGGATCCCGGTAGCGACATAAAAAGCGGGAATGATCGCGAGGCCAAGCAGGGCCGCCGCCAGGCCCAGCTTTTCGGAGGTTGAGCGGCGGTGGCTGACGACACGCACGCGCTTCGCGCGGCGTTCATAAGGGCGGCGAATGAAGTACCAGGCAACGATTCCGAGCACCCAGGCGATCTCGCCGATGGAGGATACCGACATGTCTAGTTCCCCAAGTCCTTAGCCTGCGCCTGGCGTCAACGATCGGGCGGGAACCTTCTTCAGCCGATGCTTCGCAGCGTGATTCTATTTCGAACGGTGACGGTTGGATCGCGAGCTCTGTGCCCGTCGCCTCTCAACCTCCGTTCATCTCCCGAAGCCTTGTAATGAATTCCTGCGGCCTAAGCCAGATGCCGGGTGTCTTATAGCCCATGGAGCGGGCGATTTCGGCCACGAAGGCGTTGCAGTTGTAGAGCGACGCGTGCCAGAACTTCGACTTGGCTTTCAGTTTGTCGATGAAAGCCGCAACCTTGTTGTATTCCGCCTGCGTCAGCATGACGCGCCAGCTTGCCGAGCGGTATTCTTCCTCAAGGTCACCGTCGCTCGCGCCGGTTTCAGCCGGAACGGGCACGAAATGGCCAAGGACATACGGTGTCGGATCAAGCGTAGCCGGTGCAAGGCCGGCAACCTGGCGCTGAACGACCGCACCAGACTTGTTCGTGCGCCCGTAGATAACGTAGGTGTGGCCATAGCTCAGCGCGTAGCGGGAGCGAAATTCGATGAAATATCCCTGCTCTCTCGCTTGAGATTCGAGTTTCGCCGGCCCTTTCAGGCTGCTGGAAACGTAGCGGGGTTCGGGATTTTTGTCTTGTGTCTGGCATGCAGCTGCTGCCAGTGCGACCAAGATCACAAGGGATATGCGGCCTCGTGCAAGCGTCATCACACCACTTAGATTGTCTTCCGAGTCTGACAATCCAGACCTCGGGCCGGCTCTCTGGAGTTCTTGACGCGTACTATGCCGTCAGTCTCACAGCCGGTCTAGCCTGAATAACGCGCCGTGGGAGGGCGGTCGTTGAGCTCTCCCACGGCGCAAAGTCACTGTTACTTGTATACCGGCGCCGGTTCTACCGTATCGACGGCAGCAGGCGGCGGGGCCTTACCCTTACCCTTGCCGATCGTATCACACGCGGTGAGGCCGGCAACAGAAAGCAACGCAATCATCACAACTAGAATTCGGCTCATCAAGTAGTCCTTTCCTCAATAGTCGGAATGGGTTATCGAAGGCAACACTTCAAGTAATAGTGGCGATTTGCGCCGGGGCCTAGTGCAGAAAGGACACAGTTGATAACCGCTTTATGGTTACCGGGTTATCAACCGCGTCGGAACACACGGGGCTTAGTCATTTATACCGAAATGTAACGGAAAACGCCATCAAATGATCAGCACGGTCGCACCCACCGGGGTGCGGCTGTAGAGATCGACGATGTCGTCGTTCGTCAAACGAATGCAACCGCTCGATACGGCCTGGCCGATCGTCCAGGGCTCATTCGTCCCGTGCAGCCGGAACATGGTGTCGTTTCCGCCCTGATAGAGATAGAGCGCGGCGGCCCCAAGCGGGTTATGCAGCCCTCCGCTCACTCCGCCGGCATATTGCGCCAGATGCGGCTTGCGGCGAATCATGTTTGCAGTCGGCGTCCAGGAGGGCCACTCCGCCTTGCGGCCGATTTTCGCCCGGCCTTTGAGGGTGCGGCCTTCCTCGCCTACGCCGATCCCGTAGCGAATCGCCGAACCGCCTCCCTGAACATAATAGAGGTAACGTTCTTCCGTATTGACGACGATCGTTCCAGGCGATTCGCCGCCATAATAGGCGACCTCCTGCCTGCGGTATCGTGGGTCTATACGGGTCCTGGCTGATTGCGGGCTGTCCGCCGAGCGCAACGAACTGCAGCCAGAGGCGAAGAGAGCCAGGCTACCCAGCACGAGTACCCGGCGCGTAATGCGATCCTTCTCCATTCTCACCTGCTGAGTAAATTGTGAGTCCCTACGATTTCGTGTTTAACACCCAAGCGCGTGTCGGCCAAGCCTTGCAACGGATACGACCGCAAGGATGAAACCTCTTGCGACCGGAACCGGCGTCTGATCGACTGGTTCGGGGAAGCAGCGGAGACAAGGAGCGGCACGATGAAACTCGGCCTGGAAGGAAAAATCGCAATCGTGACCGGCGCGGGTTCCGGCATCGGCGCCGCCGTCTCCAGGCAACTTGGCGGCGAGGGTGCGGAAGTGATAGTCGCCGACCGCGACGCCGATGCGGCGCGCAGCGTCGCGGCCGAGATTCGCTCTGCCGGGGGCAGGGCGCGAGACTTCACCGTCGACGTCACCGACGCGGGGGCGGTAGAGCAAATGGTCGCCTTCACCGTGCGGGAATGCGGCGGATTGCATCTTGCGGTCAACAATGCAGGCATAGAGGGCCCGCGCCAAGCGACCGCGGACTACCCGCTCGAAGATTGGCGCAGGCTGATCGAAGTCAACCTGAACGGCGTCTTCTACTGCATGAAATACGAGATCGCCGCCATGCTCGGAAAGGGCGGCGGCGCCATCGTCAACATGTCCTCGATTCTCGGTGCGGTTGCATTGCCTACCGCGTCCGCCTACACCGCCGCCAAGCACGGGGTGGTGGGGCTCACCAAGGCGGCCGGGATCGAATATGCAAGAATGGGGATTCGCATCAACGCGGTCGGCCCCGGCTGGATCGAAACGCCGCTTCTGTCGGGACATTCGGAATTGGCGAAGACACGACGCCTGGAAGCGCTGCAGCCGCTCGGCCGGCGGGGAAAACCGGAGGAAGTCGCGGCTCTCGTCTGTTTCCTGCTGTCGGAACAGGCGAGCTTCATCACCGGCAGCTATCATCCGGTCGACGGAGCTTTTACGGCGCATTAAGGCCTGTTGAGCTGCGGGATTAGAAACACCGCCAGCACAAAGCAAAGCAGGCCAAGGGACAATGGCAGCCCCTGATGTCCGATCAGTTGCATCGCCAGTCCTGTCGCGGGCGAGCCCACGATGCCGCCGATGCCCCATACGAAGGCGAAGGCCGCGTTGCCGGCGATCAAGGATTGACCCGTGAATCGCTCGCCGAGTTGGATCAGCGACATGGTGTAGATGCCGAACGAGGCCCCGCCCCAGACGAAAAAGAGCGGCCAGATGAGCCATGATTCGAAGATCGCCGGCAGCAGCAGGCAGCCACCCAGTGAAGCCAAGGCGCAGAGCATCATGGTCCGCAGCGACCCGAATCGTTCGGCCACCCGTCCCAGCAATATCTGCAGCACGGCGTTGCCTGCGATGAAACAGGTGATGAGCGAGGCGATACGCCCTTCTGTGCTGCCAAGCGCCGCGCCATAGACCGCGAACAGGGAAAGCAGGGTCTGCTCCAAGGCGGCTGCGGCGAAAACCGCGAACAAGAGGAGCGGCGCCAGTGCGAAAAAGCCGCCGACCGATGTCGCCTCGCCTTCATGTGGCATCTTCGGCAGGTGCGGCACGACCGCAAGCACGATCAGACCGCAGAGAAGGAAGGCCACGATGCCGACCATGAAGGGCGGCCAGCCTTGCGTGCCGACCAGACCGAGCGAGAGCGGGCCGATGGCGAAGCCGCCCGAGACGATCGACGAATAGAGGCCCATGATTCGGCCCCTCCGCCGCGCGGGCGTGATCGAGAGCAGCCAGGTCTCGCTGATCACGTACAGCGGATTGGCGAAGAACCCGAGCAGGAAACGCAGCGGCATCCAGGCCCAGACCTCCTGCGTCCAGCCGATCGCGATCAGCGTGAGCGCGGCCAGGCCCGAACACAAGATCGCAAGCCGCGCCCCGCCCACGCGCCGCGCCAGTGCCGGAATGAAGAGGGCGGATACGATGAAACCCAGCGGGGTCATCGCCGCCGACAAGCCGATCAGGCCAGGCGTCGTCCCCTGCCGCTCCAGAATGAAGCTGAGCAGGGGATAGGTCAGCCCCTGTGCCACGGCGAACACCGTGACGGTCGCGATGATGCCGGCCATAGCGGCCCACGGGATCTGGTCCTGTCGCGATAATGTCGTGCTTTCAGCCGTCATCCAGACTCGCCTTATACTTGCCAGAAGGGCTTGGCGATCTCCGCCTCGGCCTCAAGCTTCGTCAGACCGATATCGCTGATCAAATGGGGATCGTCCTTCAACTTTTGCTCAAGTTCGCAGCGAAAGCGCTTCCGCTCGTCCCAGGTCGCGATAATGCTTCGAATTGTGGCGGGGCGGTAGGGCCGACGCGGCGTTTCCGTCACAACGGAGGGGATATCGTTCATGGTAACCTCCACACGGTTTGAGGGGCAGAGCCCTCGACCCGAAAGAGGATGAATTCTGCGCGATGCGGACAGCGTGGTAATTAAGCTCTTCCAAAAAGTTCTCAAAAATTCCCAAACGGACTATAGATGCGCCCTATGCAGGGATCGCGCTTCGTCTTTGGTCCGTTCGTCCTTGATCCGGGTGCGGGAACGCTCGTTCGGAACGATGAGCCCGTTGCCGTCGGTTATCGCGGGCTGAAGCTGCTTGAGGCGCTCGTCGGGCGGCCTGGTGAGATCCTGGGAAAAGCCGAGCTGATGGATGCGGCGTGGCCGGGCAGGGCGGTGGAGGAAGGCAACCTCACCGTCCAGATCGCGCAACTGCGGAAGATGCTTGGTGCGCCCCCCGACGGCGGCGAATGGATCGCCACGATTCCGCGGGTCGGCTACCGCTTCACGGGGCCTGTCGAAAAGGCCGGTGGCGCGAAGCGAAGTCCACTGCCGCTGCCCAACGAACCATCGATAGCCGTGTTGCCTTTCGTTAATTTCAGCAGCGATCCGGAGCAGGAATCCTTCGCGGACGGGTTGACCGAAGACCTGATCACCGACCTGTCCAGGATCTCCGGCCTGTTCGTCATCGCGCGAAACTCGGCCTTTGCCTTTAAAGGAAAGGCGAGGGACGTGCGCGAGATCGCTGAGGACCTCGGCGTGCGTTATCTGCTGGAGGGTAGCGCACGACGCGCCGCGGGGCGCGTGCGCATCAACGCACAGCTGGTCGATGCGGTGAGTGGCAATCATCTATGGGCGGAACGCTTCGATCGCAGCCTCGAAGATATCTTTGCCGTTCAGGACGAGGTCACCGGCAAGATCGTGGAGGCGTTGCTCGGCCGGCTGCGCCCACAGCCGCCGCGCAACCGCCCCAAGAATCTCGAGGCCTACGATCTCTGCGTGCGGGCGCGCAAGCTGATCGATGATTCGCCTCAGACGGCGCGGGAAGCGCATCTGATGCTCACGCGCGCGGTTTCGCTCGATCCGGAATACGCCGAGGCCTATCGCTGGCTCGCCATGAACCACTGGATGAGATGGGTGCATTGGGGCGAACCGGTCGAACCCAACCGTAGCGTTGCCTTGGAGCTGGCGCGCAAAGCCGTGGCGATCGATCCCAACGATGCCGGTTGCCGCTGGGTGCTGGCCAACCTGCTTGCCTATGAGCGCAGCTTCGCCGAGGCGGATGCGGAATTCGCCAAGGCGATCGAGCTCGATCCGAACGAGGCCGATACCTGGGCGACGTTATCCGACATCGCGGTCCTGGCCGGGCGGGTGGAGGAGGGCCTTGAGCACATCCGCAAGGCGTTCCGGCTGAACCCGTTTCCGGCAAGCTGGTACTATCTGACGCTCGGCCAGGCGCAATATGCCGCCGGCGAATACGAAGCCGCCGTCGAGACACTGCGCCGGGACGAGACTTATCGCACCAGCTCGCGACGTTTCCTGGCGGCAAGCCTTGCCCAACTGGGCCGGCTCGACGAGGCGCGCGCGGAGGTCGAACTGTTCCTCGTCGGCAACCCGCATTTTACAACCCGCCACTGGGCGGATACGGAGCCGTTCCGCGACGCTGCGACGCTTGCGCATTTTGTCGACGGCTACCGTAAGGCGGGCCTTCCGGAGTGACGCGAATCGATCGTTCGTTCGTGCGGCCTATTCCTCGAAGCGACTCGTTTCGTCACGGTCCCGCTCGTATCGTCTCTTGAGGGGAAACTGCGGCAGCCAGGATTCGCGGCGGACGGTCCAGCTTTCGTAGGTCGGCATCAATTGATCAGGGGCGTCCAAGGATCCGAGGTTCACTTCGATTTCGTCTCCGCTGCGTGCGAAGACGGTCGAGCCGCAGCGGGGGCAGAAATGCCGACCGGCGTAATCGCGCGTCTCGCCATCGATCGTCACAGAGTTCTCAGGGAAAATGGCGGACGCATGGAAAAGGGCCCCGTGATGCTTGCGGCAGTCGAGACAATGGCAGAGGCCTACCCGGTATGGTCGTCCCGTCGCCACAAATCGCACGTTGCCGCACAGGCAACCGCCTGGGAATCGATCCATACTGCGTCTCCTTCGAATCAAGCGGTCCAGCGTTGACGTTGACCAGCGCCACGAGCGACGCGGCTTGTCGCAGTTCTATCTGGCCCATGTAGAATGTGACGGGCTGGTCCGGCTTGCAAGGTCAGGTGGGTCGGGTGAGGGGCCATCCAATGCTTAGCATTTTGGAGTTTCAATCACCTCGCTCTTGGGAGATGGTTCCGGATGAATTCATACCACCGGATACGCCAGGAGCGCGCAATGCTTCCAGAAATTGAGCTCGTTGCCGACGTCGATGTAGTGGCCATGTCACCACTGGTTCGCGGCATGGTCATGGCCGTATCCTATGCCGACACCGAAGGAGGCATCGGCCTGACTGCGTCTGGTGCGATGAACCGCAAGTTCGTGCACTGGGCCGCCGTTCACTTCGATTGGCCCGACTACACGTCGGAGGATCTGTACAGCATCAGCAAGGTTCTGAACGAAGCTGATATGCCGCCGCTTTGGGTGGTCCGCGACATGCTCAAGCACCTGAGGCTTGTGCGGCGAAACAAAGACCGACTGCTTCCCACCAAACGCGGTCGGGACTTTCTCGCAAGACCCCACACCTTCTTCGATCAGATCGCGACAGACTATCTTTATGCCTATATCGACTACGGGCAGGCACAGGACGATGTGCGGGAGCGGATGCGGTGGTGGCACGTCTTTCTCAATCTTATCAATATCAAGGCGAGAAAGGGCTGTTCGCTGGATGACCTGGTGAACGAGTTATACCCGAGCGAGTCGTACTCAGTGACGCAAGCTTCAATGGTCAGAGCGGAGTTCCGCCACGACATCATGCGGCCCCTGTGCTGGCTGGGATTGCTGCGGGAAGAGCGCGAAGGGCTAAGATTTCTGCAGGACGGTACCTATTACAAAACACCTCTATGGGGGGCCTGTTTAGAGTTGGAATCCGACACCCAAGCCGAGATTACCGTCTCTTGAGACACATGCAAAAATCCTCAAGGCTCATTGTTTTTATTGGCATGTCGCACTTGGAAATAGAATGTACCCGGCTACATATTTTGTGGCGGCAAGGTTGAAATGTCCGCCGTTGGGCAAAGTTGAAATGTCACTTTGAGTGCGTCACCAACCATTTAGAAATGCGACACGCGACATCCCCACTGGCACTGAGGCAAGCCCCCGACCGGACCGGCTGGATCGGGTTGCAAGGGAAGGGAGGGGGCGGGTGAAGGGCACCCTTCGGCTTTAGCTTTGAGACCTTGCGATGGCGGATCATTCCGCCGCATCGAGCTCAGAGAGCGCTTGTCGCCGTCGGGCAATGACCGCTGGATCGTTCGTGAAATCCGTCCGCTTACCCGGCTTGCGGCCACGCGGTTTGTAGCCAATCTTCTCGCTGTTCGTCTTCACGGCCGGCTTCGTCTGCTGCTCCTGACGTTCCTTGATGTAGGCCAGGACATCACCCAGCCGCTTGTTCTCGGTGATCGCCGCATGCGTCACCCGCTGGTTCTTATCGAACACCCGGTAGGGCAGGCAATGGCCTTTCCACCGCACGTCCAATCGACCATCCGCATAGGCATAGGTCTCGACATAGCGACCAGCCAAACCGCGCGTCACCTCGGTCTCCTCAAGCATGATCCGCTGGCGCTCGAACGAAAACGTCAGCTGCGATCCGACATAGCGCTGCTCGCGTTTGCACAGGATCTCGTTGAGCCGATCGGGCGCCAGATTCATTGGCCGATGCAGATCATCGGGTCGGGCAGGGACGATCGCAAACCGCGCGTTGTAGTGCTCTATGAAGCCAGGCAGAAATGCATTGCCAGCCTCCATGTCGTCGATACCCGCCAGCCTTAATTCCTTGACCAGGCGATCCTGCAGCGTCCGGTTCATCCGCTCTACGCGACCTTTGGCCTGACTGGAATTTGCGCAAAGAATCTCGATGTTTAGCTCGCAAAGTGCACGCCCGAACTGAGTCATGCTCTGGCCACCCTTGGCATCCTTCTTCGCCACCCGAAACACCGAATGCTTGTCGGAGTAAAAGGCGACAGGTGCCCCATGATGCCTAAGGTACAGCGCCAGCGCTTCGAAGTAAGTGAACGCGCTTTCCGAGCGCACAAACCGCAACTGCATCAACTTGCCCGTCGCATCATCGACGAACACCAAAAGCGAGCACGGCGGCCCGCGATCCTCAAACCAGCGATGCTCCGACCCGTCGATCTGCACCAGCTCGCCATAGGCCTCGCGTCGCAATCGTGGCTGATGGAACGTCCGTCGCTGCTTGCGCGACAACCAAAGTCCGGCATTCGCCATCCAGCTGCGCAGCGTCTCGCGCGATACCCGCAACCCATCGCGTTCAGCAAGCTTCTCTGCTGCCAAGCTCGGACCAAAGTCCGCATAGCGTTCGCGAACGAGCGTCACTGCATAATCCCGAACACCGTCGCTGATCCGATTGTTCGATGGCCGGCCAATCGCCTTGTGCCGGATCGACGCCGCGCCGCTCGTCTCAATCCGCTTCAGCAATCGGCGAACCTGGCGGGTGCTCAGCTCAAGCACATGCGCCGCCGAAACCAACGTCATGCGCCCGGCGATCACTTTCGACAAAACCTCAATCCGCTGCAGATCACGCTCGCTCATCGCAATCAATCCCATCCGCAATCTCCCAGGTCATCAAAACCCGGGGAGAGTGACATTCCAACTTTGCAGAAACAGGACAGTTTAACTTTGCGGCTACATATTTTCGTCGCATAAGATAGATTATGGAACTAAGGCCTGTCGAGATTCGGGATACCCGCCGCGGCTTGTTTGATCTCCTCATCCCTTGTGCTTGTCACAGGGATCCAGCCAGACCAAGTCCTTGGGCTGAAAGAACTCTTCCCGCACCGCAGACGCGGCGCTGCTCTCATCTCTGTGACAAGCACAGAGATGAGGACGAGGAGAAACGTCATCATCCATCTCGCAGCAACCGGCGTCATAAGATGAATCTCGACATGACTTAGAGCCGATGTAAGCCGCATCGGATCAGTGCCTTAGAGAAAATCGCTGATATGAGACTTTATGCGTCATCCACCGTCGGCCGGTCGATATCGAACTCCAGGCGCATCATGTCGTAAGCCGGCTCGACGTGATCCGGCGTCTCGCCGCATACGGTTTCGTAATCCATCGGCACATGCATATGCGTGAGTACGGCGCGCTTCGGCTGCAGACGGTTGATCCACACGAGCGACTGCACCAGGGACAAGTGACTCGGGTGAAACTTGTACTGCAGCGTGTCGATGACGAGCAGATCGAGCCCGCCGAGCTTCGAGACCGTTTCCACCGGAAAGTCGCTGACGTCGCTGCAATAGGCAAAATCGCCGATGCGGAAGCCGAGCGAATGGACGTTGCCGTGAAACTGCATCAGCGGCTCGAACGAGATCGGCCCGCCGGCTCCATGGATGGTCAACGGCGGCAGGTCGTCGGGAATCACATAGGGCTCGACGATCGGCGGATAGCCGCTGCCTGGCGGCGACTCCAGACAATAGCGGAAGCCGTCGCGAATACGGGCCATCGTGAACGCATCGGCCCAGATCGGCACGCGCCTGCGATTTTCGATGACGAAACCGCGCAGATCGTCGATCCCGTGCAGATGGTCCGCATGGGCATGGGTGTAGAGCACGGCATCGATGTGGCGTACATTCGCCGCGATCATCTGGGCGCGGAAATCCGGGCCGGTGTCGATCACGACGGTCGTCTTGCCGCCGTCCGGCGCAAACTGTTCTACGAGCAGGGCCGCCCGCATGCGACGGTTGCGGGGGTTCGACGGATCGCAGGCGCCCCAATCACCGGTGATGCGCGGCACGCCCGGCGACGAGCCGCAGCCCAGAACGGTGAAGGCCCGCCGAAACGCCATTTCAAAGCCTCGGCATCTTCGAGAAGATCCTGAAGGCGTTTTCGGTCGTGATTTCGGCAATCTCCTCCCTGGAGACCCCGATGGCTTGCGCCAGCACCTCGGCCGTGTGCGCCACGTAGGCCGGTTCGTTGCGCTTGCCTCGGAACGGCTTCGGCGCCAAATAGGGCGCGTCCGTCTCGACGATCATCCGATCGCGCGGGACCGTCATGGCGATGTCCCTCAGTTCCTCGGATTTAGGGAAAGTCAGGATCCCCGAAAAGGACACATAGCCGCCGAGCTCGACGCCGATCCGGGCGAGGTCCGGGCCGGACGAGAAGCAATGGAGAAGGAAGGGGAATGCGCCCTTCCCCGATTCCTTGGTTAGAATGGCAGCCATATCGTCGTCGGCCGACCTGCTATGGATGACGAGCGGCAGTCCGGTTGTTCGCGCTGCCGCGATATGCCGCCTCAGGCCCTCCGCCTGCGCGTCGCGCGGCGCGTTGTCGTAAAAATAATCGAGCCCCGCCTCGCCGATCGCGACGACCTTGGGATGGGCGGAGAGCCGAACGAGATCGTCGGCCGTCACGTCCAGTTCCTCATCGGCATTATGCGGATGCGTGCCGACGGAACAGAAGACGTTCGGATATCTCTCGGCGATCGCGAGGATCGTGTCAAATCGTTTCACCCGGGTCGAAATCGTCACCATCTGCCCCACGCCGGCCTCGCGCGCGCGCTCGATGATGGCGTCGCGCTCGGCCTCGAAATCCGGAAAATCCAGGTGGCAATGGGTGTCGATCAACATGGTTTCGTCTTCACTCAGGCTTCCGGCGCGACGTAGCGCGGGAAGACCGGCTTGGGTGCTTCGAGCGGCGTTCCGGAGACGAGGCGCCCGGCTTCGCCGAGATGCGCAAAATCGCGGCGGTCGGTCGGGACGGCGACGAGATCCAGGAGTTTTCCCGCCGATTCCGGCATGAAGGGCTGCAGAAGGATCGCGACTTGGCGAACGACCTCCGCCGTGACGTAGAGCACCGTTGCCATGCGGCTCGGATCGCTCTTCTTCAGCGCCCAGGGTTCCTGGCCTGCGAAGTAGCGGTCAGTCTCGGACACGACAGCGATGATCGCCGCAAGTGCGCGATGGATGAGCTGTTTGCCCATTTCTTCGCGTGCGGTGCCGATCAGCGAGTCGGCGGCGGCGAGCATCGCGTTGTCCTCGTCCGTCAGCGGACCACAGAGCGGCATCTGGCCGTCGCAATTCTTGACGATCATCGACAGGGAACGGCTGGCGAGATTGCCGATGCCGTTGGCGAGGTCGGAATTGATGCGGGTCGCGATCCCCTCCTCACTGTAGCTGCCGTCCTGGCCGAACGAGACTTCGCGAAGGAAGAAATAGCGGATCTGATCGAGACCGAAGTGCTCGACCAGATTGAACGGATCGACCACGTTGCCGAGCGACTTCGACATCTTCTCGCCCTTGTTGAGCAGGAAGCCGTGAGCGAAGACGCGCTTGGGGAGCGGAAGGCCGGCCGACATCAGGAATGCCGGCCAATAGACGGCGTGGAAACGGATGATGTCCTTGCCGATGACGTGGATGTTCGCCGGCCAGAACTTCGCCCGCGGACCCGTCGGGTCGGTCAGACAGCCGGTGGCCGTGACGTAGTTGGTGAGCGCGTCGACCCATACATACATGACATGGGAGGGATCGTTCGGAACTTTGATCCCCCAGTCGAATGTGGTGCGCGAGACGGAGAGGTCCTTCAGGCCCGACTTGACGAAGGAGATGACCTCGTTGCGCCGTTCCGCCGGGCCGATGAAGTCGGGATTTTCCTCGTAGTGCTTCAGGAGCTTGTCCTGGTAGGCGGAGAGCCGGAAGAAATAGCTCTCTTCCTCCACCCATTCCACGGGCGTTCCCTGCGGTCCGTAACGTACGCCGTCGCCGCGCAGCTCCGTCTCGTTCTCCTGGTAGTAAGCCTCGTCTCGAACGGAATACCACCCGGCGTAGGAATCCTTGTAGAGGTCGCCCGCCTCGCCCATGCGGATCCAGATCGCCTGCGATGCCTCGTGGTGGCGCTGTTCGGTCGTGCGGATGAAATCGTCGTTGGAGGCGTTGAGCAGCCGCGCCATGTTCTGGAACTCGGCCGAATTGCGGGCGGCAAGCTCCTGCGGCGAAATTCCTTCCTTCTTCGCCGTCTGCTGCATCTTCTGTCCATGTTCGTCCGTCCCGGTCAGGAAGAAGACCTCGCGCCCGTCGAGCCGCTGGAAGCGTGCCATTGCATCCGTCGCGATCAGTTCATAGGCATGACCGATATGCGGCTTGCCGTTCGGATAGGAAATCGCGGTGGTGATGTAGAACGGGGACGTATCTCTCATAGCGGGCTTCGATATCCTCGGGATCGGAACTAAGGGTGCTATTAGCGCATAGGCTTCAGGTAGGAAACTGCCGGGGCAAGAAAAAGCCCTCCGTCGCGTGACCTCGCCGGGAATCGGTCCCGGTTGACAGGAGCGGAAAACGGGAACAAAACAAAAACAACTAGATCATTTCACACTACGCCCTTCCGGGACGGAAGACCGTGTCCTGGAAGTGCTTCAGGGAGGCGTGCGTGCTCGGCGAACTCAAACGAAAATTCGAGGAAGCGTCCGCGATCTATGCGGCCAGGCATGCGATCAGACGTGACCCGGATTGGTATATCTTGAAACTGCAGGAAGAGGTGGGGGAACTGACGCAGGCATGGAACAATGCAACCGGCCGCGGGCGCAATCGGGAGGCCCCGCCGGACACGCTGCAGCAGTCGCTTGCCGACGAAACGGCAGATATTCTGGGTCATGTCCTGCTCTTCGCCCACCACAACGACATCGATCTCGCTGCGGCGATAGAGCGAAAATGGAAATTCGCGCCTAGTCGTGATGACCAGGCCCGGACCGACCTAAAATCATGAACGTGATCGTTTCATTAAGTCGAGGCGCGGGATGCGCGGAAAACCGCGCACACTTTTCCTCATTCCCTATTGCCTATAGAGCCTCTTTGAGATCGTCGAGCAAGGAAAGGATGGTCTGCTTGCGATCGAGGTTGTAGGCATTGCTCACCGCCATGCGTTCGCCAACGATGCTGGAGAGTCTCGCGAACCGTTCGGCCCTGCCCACGTCGCCCGCGATCGCCGCTTCGCGCGCCAGCTGCATGATGCGTCCCGACAGCAGCGACGAGAAGAAATCGAAAATCGTCTCGCTGTCCTTTCCCGAAAGAACGTCAGCGAGCTTGTGCATGTTCTTGCGGGCGGCCGGTCCCTGCCCTGCCAGGATGTCGTCGAAAGCCCCGGCGATCTCCAGTCCGCCATAGTTGATCAGCTTCAGCGCCTCCGAAACGCTGCCGCTCGCCGCGGCGAGGACCCGTTCGGCGTCAGGACCGGCGAGATCGAGCCCGAGATGCGCAAGTGCCTGGCGCAGGGCTTGTGTATCCAGAGGCTTCAGCCGCAAAGGCAGGCAACGCGAACGGATGGTCGGCAGGAGTTTTCCCGGCGCATGGGTGAGCACCAGGAACAGCGAACGGCGCGGCGGCTCCTCCAACATCTTCAAAATGGCATTGGCGGCGTTGCGGTTGAGATCGTCGGCCGGATCGATGATGACGATGCGCCAGTTTCCGGTGCCCGACGTCTGGCCGAAGAACTTGCCGGCGCGGCGAACCTCGTCGACCGTGATCGCGCCCTTCGCCCTGCCCGTCTTTTCGTCCACTGGGCGCGCGAGATGCAGGAGGTTGTGCGATGCGCCCGAAGCAAGCTGTCTCGTGACCATCGAGGCTGGATCAGGGTCGGCAAGCCTTTCGGGGGCGTCTGCCGGATCCGGATGGCTCAGAATATGATTGGCGAAGCGAAAGGCGAGAGTTGCCTTGCCGATCCCTTCCGGCCCTTCGATCAGGACCGCGTGATGCCCCTTTCCGGACCTGTAGCTCTGCGCGAGAAAGGCTTCCGCCTCCTGATGACCGAAGAGCTTGCTGTTCGTCGCGGGAGCAAGCGCCCCCTCCAGCACACCTGGCTGCTCCGCGGTCATGACGTCGCTTCCGCATTGGAGGGTTGCGGCTTGCCCTCGAGGGGCAATAGCGCCTCGACGAGACTCAATACTTCGGCAGCGATCGCGGTCGGCGGACGGTTGGCATCGACGACGCGGCAACGCTCCGGATCGGCCGCAGCAATATCGAGAAAGGCTTCGCGCCGCTTTTCATGCGTCTCCAGCTGTTCCTTTTCAAATCGGTCGGGACTGTCGTTTGCGGCGCGGCGGCGGGCGCGCTCCAGCCCGACCGAAGCGGGAAGGTCGAAGATGATGGTGCAGTCGGGAATGACACCGTTCACCGCAACGCGTTCCAGGGTCTCGACGAAAGCCGGTTCCAGATTGCCCGTCACGCCCTGATAGACACGCGAGGAATCCATGAACCGATCGCAAAGGACGATCGTTCCCTGCTCAAGCGCCGGCCGGATCACCTCCTCGACATGATCGCTGCGTGCGGCCGCAAAGAGGATCGCCTCCATGCGGACTCCGAAGGACTCGGCCGCGCCGGAAAGAAGCACGTGGCGAACGGCTTCGGCGCCCACGGAGCCTCCCGGCTCGCGCGTGGTGAGCACGCGGTAGCCGCGCGCGCTCAGCGCTTCCGCAAGAAGGCGCATCTGGGTCGACTTTCCGGCCCCCTCTCCCCCCTCGAATGTTATGAAAAAACCCTTGGCCAGCGACACTTCAATTCCCGGATCGGCGTGCATTATCGTCCCTGTTTAGCCGATCGGTCCGGCGGAAGGAACCGTCGCGACGCGCATTTGTCACAGCCAGAAGAACAGCAGTTCCTGCAGCGCGTCGATCGCCCGGCTCGTGAGCGTCCCGGGCTCGACCGCCCTCGCCGTCTTCACGGGAACTTCCCGCAGCAGCTTGTCCCCGTTCCAGAGCTTGACGACGCCGACCTGCTGACCGGCAGCGACGGGTGCGTTGAGCGGCCATTTGTAGACGATGCGTGCCGTCAGCCGTTCAGGATTTTTGACCGGCAGCAGAACGTCGACCGGGCTGCCCGCCACGAGCGCCACTCGGGAATCCGCACCGCCGTAGACGCTCGCCTCTCCGATGGTTTCACCATCGGCGAAGATGCGCCGTTTCTCGAAAGCGGTCATCGCCCAATCCAGGACCCTGCGGCTCTCCTCGATTCTCTCCTTTTCACTCTCGAGGCCCCCCATCGCGAGATAGACGCGGCGGTCGCCGCGTTGCATCGAGACGGCGAGCGAGAAGCCGAAACCCTCCGCAAAGCCGGTCGCCAACCCATCGACGCCGACATTCGCGGCGATTAGAGGGTTCTTGTTGCGCTGAAGGATCTTGTTCCACTCGAATTCCGGCTGCGAATAGAGCCGGTAATAATCCGGGTGCGCCTCGTATAGGTGCCGCGTAAGGGCGACGAGTTCGCGCATCGTGACCTTGTTTTCGGGATGCGGCAGCCCCGTGGCATTCTTGAAGGTGGCGACCGGCAGCCCGAGATCGCGTGCCCGCTTGGTCATCAGTTCGGCGAAAGCAGCCTCGCTGCCAGCCATTCCCTCAGCTAGGACAATGCATGCGTCGTTCGCGAGTTGCACCGTTGCGCCCTGGATGAGGTCCGCAACGCGGATCCTGGATTTGATCGCGGCGAACATCGTTGACGTGCCGGAGGGGGCCCCGCCTGTACGCCACGCGTGTTCAGAAACCTCGAAACTCGTCTCGGGCGTCAGTTCGCCCTTATCCAGGGCCTCGAAAACCACCTCCATCGCCATGAGCTTGGCGAGCGAGGCAGGCGGGACGGGTGCATCCTCGTCGCGTGAAAAGAGCACCGTGCCCGTTTCGGCATCGACGAGATATATCTGCTTCGCTTTGGTGTCGAAGGCGGGCGTCTGGGCGACCGCTTGCCCCGAAACGACGGCCGCGAGGAAACCTACGACCGCAAGCCACTTCATGCGCATGAGAAACTCCGGTTCTTCATGGGCATATCAGCGCGAAAAGCCCTCTTCAACCGGCATCAGCGCGAGTCGGCGTTTCGGTGCTGGCGCTTCGCATAGGCGAGGATGGAATCGGGTGTCAGCGGATTGCGATCGACCATGATCGCCTCGAAGGGCGAAGGCTTGTCGCTGACGCGGACTTCGACATATGCCGCGGCATAGGCCATGCTGCCGTCCGGCAGCGGGATCAATTGCGGGCGCGACGTCGGCATGGGCCCTATCTGCGGCAGAACGACGAATTCGCCGAAGGCGCTTGTTGCCGCCGGGGCCTGCGCCGGTTTGGCGAGCGCGTTCACCGGCACGCCGGCATCGAGCATCGATTTATTCGGAACCGGGACGGCGCGGAGATTCGGAACCATGTCGC
This sequence comes from Ensifer sp. D2-11, assembly GCF_054161295.1. Classification (NCBI taxonomy): domain Bacteria; kingdom Pseudomonadati; phylum Pseudomonadota; class Alphaproteobacteria; order Hyphomicrobiales; family Rhizobiaceae; genus Ensifer; species Ensifer sp. D2-11. The sequence goes on along the minus strand of NZ_CP096433.1, from coordinate 1,549,771 downwards.
GCAGCGGCTCGTTGGAAGCCACCATCACGCCTGAGGCGATCTGCCCTTCCGGCATCACGCTCGGGCCACGGTCGCCCTTCCTGACGTACGAAGCCATGAGGTAGGGCATGTCATTGCCTTCGAGCGGCGCACGACCGACATATTGAACGCGGACATTGGCGCTGCCCTTGCGCTTGATGTCCAGCAGGTCGGCGGTCTTCGAAGAGACGTCGATGATCCGGCCGTATTCATAGGGGCCGCGATCGTTGACACGCACGATGACAGACGTGCCGTTCTCCAGGTTGGTCACGCGCGCATAGCTCGGCAGCGGAAAGGTCGGGTGAGCGGCCGAAAGGTGATGCTTGTCGTAGACCTCGCCATTTGCCGTCAGACGGCCATGGAAGGCCGACCCGTACCAGGAGGCCATCCCGCTCTTGTTGTAGCCGAAATCCTCCTTCGGCTGATACCACCTGCCCTTGACCTGATAGGGCTTGCCTACCTGGTAGCGGCCGCCGCCCTTCGGGATGTTGTTTCCGGTAGCGACCCTGGGACTGGCTTTGACGCCATAGACGGACTCCGCGAAGTATTCCTTGCTCCGCGACTTGGTCTTCTTGACGCTCGATGTCGATCCGCAGGCCGCAAGCACCGCGCAAAGCAACGGAACCGCTGCGAGACGGAGCCCCCTCACAAGATATGCCGCACCGTTATTGGATGTCATCTGTCCCACAAGATCATTCGCAAAGCCACACCCGAATTCCGCTCCTGCAGCGCTCACGCTTCCGACCGGACGCGCAAGGATCGGCGCAATCGTGCAGTAATTCCCCCCGCGAGAATTTCGCCGTCCCGAAACGGAACAGTCGAACAATCATGACAACAACAAGGCGAAATTGCGAACCGGAGGACGAAGGGGCGCCAAAAAACGCTCGCTATGGTTTACGGAACGTAAATGAGCCGCTGGACCATAGTCCGAGAGAGCCTGCCAAAGGTCCTAAACCCGTTGCCGGGTATCCCTGCCGACACATATCGTAATAAGCACCCGCACGGCTCGTCAGCCGCGGGGTGCGGCGGCCTCAGAGCTGGCCGAAGCTTCCCGTCGGTGCAACTCTGAGGCTCCGTTACCGGTTGGCGTGCTGCCCGTGTTCCGCCCGGCGTCCGAGAGGATATCGCAATGTACGATAGAGACGATTATGGGCCGCCGGAGCGACGGGCGGCAACCGGCCTGCCCTTGGGCGTAATGCTCCTGTCGGTGCTGGCGATTGCCGTTTATCTGCTTGCCGGAGCGGCGCTTCTGGAGGGCAGAAGTCGGAACGTCGCGGCGTACGACGTCCCCCGGGCAGGCGACGGAAGTCTGACTGCAGCGCCTGACACCGGACAGCGCCCGTGACGATGGCCCACAACCGTGTCATGGGCGTATGCGGCCAAGTGCACCCTCGGAAGGACGCTCATGAACACCGAGAAGATGAGAATGCTCATAGAGGATTGTCGCAGGGACCTGTTCGCCTATTTGGCGCCCGGCAGCGGCATCAGCGACCGCGAGATGATCATCGCCCTGCTCCATCGCCTCGATGGGCTGCAGGCCAGAGACGCGCTTGACGAAGACTTCGACTGGCCGCCATTTGCGCCGGAGGAACGACTGGATGAACAATCCGGCCGCGACCGGACCAGCCCCCGCCTCAGGATAATTCTCAACCGTCGCATACAATGATCATCAGGGATCCACGACAGCACCCGATTCTCTGCCGGCGCGGCACGCCTGGAATGCACGCAAATGCTCCGGAGCAAGTTGACGCTGCGATCAAAGCTGCTAAAAAGCCAGCCGTTGGTGAATGGGCAGCAAGCCCGGTAGCGATCGCCGGTCTATCGAGAACTCGGAAACGAATTTCACGAAACTCACCGCATTTTGGCGTGCGCAAAAACCAAAAATGTCAGCCGCGAAGAATCGCGTATGGCACCGGCATGGACAGGTGGCCGAGTGGTTTAAGGCTCTGGTCTTGAAAACCAGCGTACGGGAAACCGTACCGTGGGTTCGAATCCCACCCTGTCCGCCATACCTCGTTGTTTTTGTTGTATTTTCTAGATTATAAAGACGGCTATCATAACCGTTTACCTAACGGTACTGAGGCAACCAACCGTGTCAGAGAATCGCTATAATCTCCGCCAGGAAGACGACGGCACGTGGACGGTGTTCGATATCTTCACGGGCTTGCCGGCGCGCGTAAATGACGTGGAGCAGGTCGGCTTGGAAATGGAGCAGGCCGACGATCTAGTCGACCTGCTGAACCTGCTTTATATCAAGCGGCGAAGTGGGCCGGTGCATTGAGGGCTGCTGGAGCGCTGCACTCGCAAATCCGGCTCCGGCCGCCGCTAAAAATTCAAATAGATATTGACGCTTGGTCGACGGTCGTAGCGGTAATCGCCGCTGTAGCCGTAGTCCCGGCCATAGTCATGGCGGGGGTAACACCTGCCGTAGTAACGGCACGAACGCCAAGCGTGTCGCCTGTTCCAGTGGTTGTCTCGCCAATTGCGTCGATGGTTGACCTGCTCTACAGAACCCGTCTGCACTTGCGCCGGCTGAGGCGCGTAGATGGGCGCAGCCGTCACCGGCAAGGCGAAAGACGTAGCAAGAACTACGCCTGTGAGAGCGGATATGAACTTGCTCATGAAGGTATCCTCCTCGGTGCCAACGAAATTGGACCTTGGAGCCTGAACCGCCGATGAATGATTGTCCGCATCACAGAAAAAGCCCCTCGCCCGCGAAGAGCGAGGGGCTGGCGCCAGCGTAGGCCGTCGCCGTGAGCGCGTTGGTCCGGTGGTGAGCCGGCAGCCGTGCGGCTGGTGGTGGCATTCTGCGCTCGGGTATTCGTTTAAAATTCGTTGCGCCGCCAGGACGCGTAAAAAAGCCAGTCGCGATCGCCGCGGCTGTGGTTGCATCGCCTGCACGCCATAGCCAGGTTGGACGGATGGCCCGTGCCGCCGTCAGCGCGGCGATGCAGGTGTTCGAGTGTGGCTGCGTACGGCCGGGCAGCGTCGTATGGTCGGTACGTCAACACGACGTGCTCTCCGCAGTAGCAGCAGCGCCCTTGCTGCTGCCAGAACAGAAGCCACCTGAAATACCGTACAGCGCGGGTGTCCATCGCTGCCTCCATTTGGTCGGCGTTTTCATGGATCGGCGGCGCCGAGTCTTGGTCTCGGCTGCCGCAGGTCGGCACGCCTGAAACTTAGGCGGGCTGCAGTCGCTCCGTGGCCTTTTGGATCTGATGGATCTGAAACGCCAGTTCCTCGATGCCCGACTGTTCCAGCAGCTTGAAATCCAGGATGTCTTCCAAGGTGTGCAGGTTGCTGAATAGCTCTCCGACCAGGGTAACGGCGACCTTCGCCTGCATCTGGAGATCGTAGGCATCCTGCGACCAAGGGCGGTGCGGGCTGCTGTCATCAGCGCCCTGCACCTGTTCGCGGCCAGTCTCAGCGGACTGGCGTCTTAATCTCATGCCCTCTTCGGGTTCAAAGGCGATCGTCGGAACGGGTCTTAATCTTGCAATCTTCGCGGTCATGGTTGGCTCCTCGTTGTTGCTTTTGTAGCAGTGTGTTTGTACACTGTACCGACACAATAGCCGATTCTGGTGCAGTGTCAACATGCATTTGTACAGGGTACCAAACATGAAGCCTATTCAATTGAAAATGGCGCGCGCCGCGGTCGGCTTGGGGGTTCGCGAACTTGCCGAGTTGGCAGGGGTAACAGCGAATACGATCACCCGCATTGAGAACGGAGCGGACGCGAAGCAATCGACTTTGGACGCGTTGCGGGCAGCATTGGAGAGGGATGTCATCTTCCTCTCTGACGGCGAAACGACTTCAGGCGGCCCAGGCGTCCGTCTGCGCGATCGTCAATCGTGAGGAACTCACGGATGCCTAAAAAAGAAACTTGAACATTCCGAACTCTCTAGCAAGTTTCATCGAGCGACAAGTCCCTGTTCTTATCGAAGCTGCCGAACCCGCGGCTCATTAATTCGCGACCCGACAGGACCCGCCAAGTTGTTGATATTATTTTACAAATTTGTCAAAAATATCGATTTTCGCCTATTGACCAGTAGAGTCAGATAGCTCAATCACCGCGCCTCCACGAATCGCGAGAGACGCTCCACCGTGACAAAACAGACTATCCGGGAAACCACGCCAAACCGCTCAGCGGCACAGGCGCATGCCGAAGCTCTAACCGAATCCGCAGACGCCCGACAGAAGCGCGGTCAGAAACCGCGGCCGATCGTGGAATTCCCTGACCCTCTCTTCGATGAGTGGGAAGACCCTCCAACGTTCGCCGAAGCACTGCAACTGCATATGCGGCGACACGGCGACACATGCTGGCACTTGCATCGCTCCATCGTCCGTCCCGGCGAAGCATTCAACCGAAAAACGATAGTGGTTTGGTTCAACGGCGAAAAGCCGCCGAGAAGCGTCCAGAGCTTGGAGATACTCGGGCGCATAGAGCGCCGGTATCGACTTCCCGCAAGCTATTTCAAGAACAAGCTACCCCCGACAGCGCGTGCAGCAAGAGGGCATATTGTGGGTGACGACATTGGAGATGCCGAACGCCGGCGGCTGGCGTGGCATCTGCCCGATGATTTCAACTCACTTCCATTTGAGAAGCGAGAAGAAATCATTGAATGGGTGCGACGGGTCATCATCAGCGGCACGACCGAATACCGCCGGTTCCAAGCTGCGGCGAGCAAACAGCGCTATGCGATCAGGTTTCCTGCTCTAACGGGACGATCCTCATCGCCGGTTTGGGAAGCCGAGGACGAGGATCCCGACATCGACGATCCTGACCTCCTGTCCGGTAGTTTGGATGCGCCGGCGACCCTGGCGGCGGAGATGGAAGATCTTGTTCGGTTTAAAACATCGACGCTCACCGACCTCGGCTTCCAGCGCAACGGCATATGGGGAGACGAAACGGCGGCGCAAAAGATCGAGCACCTTGGGCTTATGTTTGGCGCACTGTCTGCGGCGCCTATCGAAGGCGTGCAAGGCTACGGTCTCCCCTTCACGCGACTGACTTTCGGCCTTCTCGCATTCCCTGGGGTTTGGGATTGGTATCTGCGCTGGCGCGAACGCCGGCGCGGGTTCTACACGATCTGGGAGGTCAACATGCTGGCGGTCGCGCTCGCTCTAACGCGGCGCGAAACCGGATGGCTTCGGCAGCACCCGGAGTTGCTCGCACGCGTGCGCCCCATCCCCGGCCTTATCTCCGAAAGCGAGATCGCTGCGGCATCGAATGACTGGGATGGTTTCTGCGATACCTTCTACCGTCATCTGACAAGCCGTTCCAAGGAGATTCAGCGCGTCGCGCGCGTGCATCGCGACCCTTTTGAACCGATCATGTGTGTGCTTGAGACGGATAGCCCACTCTCCGAATACCGGAAAATCACCGACGAGATCGTCGCTCGGATGCCTGATGAGAGACGCTACCCGCGAGCGGCCGCTGAGGCTGTGCGATCATTTCTGCTGCTGCGGCTTGGTTTGCACCTCGGTCTTCGCCAGAAGAACCTGCGTCAGTTGCTTGTGTGCCCTCGCGGCCAGTTCCCGACGTCAGAGCGCCGGCTCGAGGATTTAAGGCGCGGCGAGCTGCGATGGAGCGATCGCGACCGAGGGTGGGAGGTGTTGATTCCGGCAAATGCGTTCAAGAACGCGAGTTCGTCGTTCTTCGGTCAGAAACCGTTTCGACTCGTACTTCCCGACCTTTTGGATCTCTACAAGTACATCGATGCCTACGTGGATCGTCACAGGGCCGCCCTCTTAGGCGACATCGCAGATCCCGGCACGTTCTTCGTCAAGACGACAAAGGTCAACACTAAGGACGCAGCTTACGACCAAATCGCCATCTACGAGGCTTGGCGGCTGACGATTCAGCGGTACGGCATCTACAACCCCTATACAGGCCGGGGCGCGATCAAAGGCCTGCTTCCTCATGGCCCGCACAACGTGCGGGACGTGCTGGCGACGCACATCTTGAAGAAAACTGGTTCATACGAACAGGCTAGTTACGCAATTCAAGACACGCCAGAAATGATCCGCAACCACTACGGCCGTTTTTTGCCGGAGGATAAGGCTGCACTGGCGGCGCGGATTCTAAACGAAGTGTGGAGGGCGGCTTGATGACTATCGATCCTCTCTCGCAGCTGCCGCTCTTCGCCACCGACCAGCAACTGGCCGTCGCAATCGTTGGCAAGGATCGCGCGTCGATGTGGGTGAAGACAGTCATCCCGCAGCTTGAAAGGAAGGGCTTCCCACGAATCGATCCGTTGCACGACGGTCGACCAGTGCCGCTGGTGCGGAGATTCTACGAAGGGTATTTCGGTATCACTGCCGGTTTTGCAGCGGCCGCTCCAGACGGCGAGGAGAGGTTGGGCTTGTGGAAGAGGGATCGCAACAGGAAGCGCAAAAGCAAATGGGGAGATCCTGCGCCGTGACCACGTCCCCTCGCCTCATCGGCCGCAAGGAGGCAGCCGCGCAGCACCTCTCGAATACCGGCCGCGGCGGCTTTAAGGTCACGCGCGGATATCTCCTTTAGAGGCCGCTATTTGAATTCTGGTTTGAATGCCCGACGGTAGATCCGATGGCGTAGGGCGTCACGCTTGCCATTCGAACAAGTAGTAGAGCCCTGTGAGTTCCTTGGGCCTTACTTTCAGCGTTTCGAGCAGACGACTTAACTCGCCGGCCGGAATTTTTATCCCGGCGCGCAGATCGAAGGTCCCGTCAGGAGAAAGTCTGTCGGACACAGAAATGAGTAGATGCCAGATGGCAAGGCATTTTGCAGAGGCGACATCGTTTGCCTTGAAGGAGGGGGACATCGCGTTTGTCGCAAAGTGTTCTTCAATATCCCGCCTAGCCGCAGAAACGACCGAACCAAGCATTGGATCGATCGAATGTAACGAAGGCATGTATGTCGACGAGTGGACGAAAGAATACTTTGGGCGAATATAGCTCGCATATCCTAGTCCAAAGTCACTCATGTGAATCTTTGCATCTCGAAACTCATCGGCAATGATGGAGCAGGCAACAATAGCGTTCTGACGTCTATTAGCGTTCTCTATATCTTTCGCGTGCTCAGCTGTTTGCTTCGCAGCAACTAGAACAAAGGTGCCGGCTGCCACTGCGGCAGCTCCGCCGATTAGCGTTTGGTAAGGATGGACCCACTTGAGCAACACTAACCATCGGAGAGCATCCCAATATTGACCGAAGCAAGCTCCACTCAAAAACACGCCGCATGTGCTTTCGTAATGCCAGGCGACGAACGCAAGCAACGACCACGTCGACACACACACCGCGACCCACGGCTTCCAGTTCAGCAACATAATGTTCCTTGCGAAGATCGATTCCAAAGGATTCCCATGGATTCCGAATATGCGATGCCGCGTATGGAATTTGCAACCATCTGTGGAGTTCCGCACCCCCGCCCTTCCCTGCCGCCGCTGACCATGCTTAGTTGCGCGTGGGCTAAATTTCTTCTTTGAGGGGCATTACATGAAAATCCGTCTGATCGTGCTGGCGTCCGCGCTGGCTGTGGCTTCCTGCGCAAAACGTCCTGACGCAATCGTGCCGGTCGACATCCCTATGGCAGCGTACAGCAACCAAAGCTGTCAGGGTCTGGCGCAAGAGCTGATGAAGGAGCAGGCCAATCTTGCCGCTGTTTCAAAGCAACAGAACCAGGCGGCTACAGGCGACGCGATCGGCGTATTCCTGGTCGGCGTACCTGCGTCAAGCACCTTCGGCGGAGACAAGGAAGGGCAAGTCGCCGTGTCGAAGGGCAAGGTCAATGCGATCGAGTCTTCGATCAAGGCGAAGGGGTGTCAGTAGCGGCACGACATAATGACAATTATGCCATACGTGGGTACGCTCGCGATGGCAATCAGATGGCGGGATGATACCTCGTCGGCAATTTAGCGAAGCGAGCAAACAAGAATAATGGCCAACTTCTCAAGATTGACGGTCAATAATTGGCGACAGTTTGAGCATGTGGATATCGATTTAAGCAAGCAGATCACGGTGCTTACCGGACAGAACGGCTGCGGAAAAACAACGATTCTAAATCTGCTGAGCCGTCATTTTGGTTGGAACCTGCAGTTCGTCTCGACACCATACATTGGAAAGAAAACAGCAAAGCGCCTCTGGTCCGATATTTATGACGACCTGAGCAGCGATTTCGAAAATGTCGCTAACGGCCGCGTCAGTATCGGTTCAATTTCCTACGACGATGGACAAATTTGTGAGCTCTTTACAAATACGCTGACAAGCATTCAGTATATGCCAGATTACAGCGCAATGAACACTGTGGATGGCATGCACATCCCGTCGCACAGGGGAATAACGACTTACAGTAATGTCAGCAACATTCCGACAGAGCCGATTACGTCGGCGCAACAATACCAACAATTCCAACAACTGCTAACTCAGGCATACGGGGGTGGCCGAGCAGATAACGCTGGTCGGATACAGAAGCAGTCTCTCATCTCCCTCGCCCTCCTCGGCGAGGGTAACTCGCACGTCACTCCAAATCCGGAAATGAAGCGCGTCTTCAAGGGGTTCCAAGCCGTATTACGAGAAGTGCTCCCGAGCAGCCTTGGTTTTCGCCGAATAGAAATTCGAATGCCAGAAGTAGTGCTCGTCACAGATTCTGGTACTTTCGCGCTTGATGCGATGTCGGGGGGGATAAGTGCGATATTCAGCATCGCTTGGCAGATCTATATGTTTGGCCACGACAAATCGAGCTTTTCAATCACGATTGATGAGCCTGAAAATCATTTGCACCCGTCGATGCAGCGAACCTTCTTGCCAAAGCTGGCAAAGGCCTTTCCCAAGTGCCGCATTATAACGGCAACCCATAGCCCGTTTATAGTGTCAAGCTTCCCCGAAGCAAATGTAGTCGCCCTTACGAGAAGTGAAGGTCAGCGGATTATTTCTGAGGAGTTGGACCTCAAGGATATATCAGGCACGCCGAACGAGGTGCTCAGAGAAATTCTTGATGTCAGCTCGAACCTTCCTTTGTGGGTGGAAGGAGAAATTGAGAAAGTTATAGAGCGCGCAAGCAAAATGCCTCCAGAAAAAAGGGCAAGACACATTATGCAAAAACTAAAGAAGCTCGGGATTTCTGACGCAATAGTTGAGTATAAGCGCGAGCGTTAAATGAGAAGCATCGTCAAGGCAGAGGAGCCTGCGGTTCTCCTCACTAACAAGGTCACATGGACCGCCGAATATGCAGCCGATCCGGCCAATAAAACAAAAAAATATCGCTACCGGCACCCGGACATCAAAGCCGCCCTCAAAACTGAAACGTCCGACAAATGCGTATATTGCGAAAGCAAAATTGGGCACAACACACCCGGGGACGTCGAACACAAGGTACCAAGCTCATTGGACCGCACCAAACATTTCGAGTGGGAAAATCTGACGATCGCATGCACTGAGTGCAACCGAAGAAAGAGCGCCTACTATGACGTGGTAAAGCCATTCCTCGACCCTTATCTCGGAGGCGTAGAGGCCCGAGTCGTACATCACGGCCCGATCGTGTGCTGGTCGCCCAGCGATGTAGTGGCTGAAACTACGGTCAAGATACTAAATCTCAATGATACCTCGCGGACACAACTCGTCGCGCGAAAGGTGGAGCATCTTGACGCCCTGAATAACGTAGTCGCTCGACTGAAAGAGGCCGATCCACTCATACAGGAGCTAATGAAGCTCAGAATTGACGATATGAAATCCGCAAAGGCTGAATTCTCCGGGATGGTACAAGCAGTATGCGCAACATACGGCATATAAGAGCGCATGACTTCACAACCGCATCTCCCGTTCATTGCTACCGACTTGGAATAGGCAAGAGCGGGTTAGTCGATGAACTCGCGTTTGCGCGACGAGTACAATTCGAGTTTTAAGGACATCAAGCCACCCTCGCCGCCAGTTTCCCTGCTACGACGGGCGTAAACACGAGTCCGGCTGCGCGTCGCGACGAGCGGCAGCATGTCGAGAGCATAGTCCAGGTACATTGGCGAACCGACGTCATCCCCTCGCGAAGGCGCGCCACGCTTTGAGTTGCTATCCCGGCTAATGCCCGCCAGTTGCCATGACGATGAACTGGGGCGCAGGGCCCCACCGGACCGGGCCGTATGTCAAGCCTCACCCAGATTGAGTGATTCATAAGTTTCTACTTGAGATACCTGTATTTTAATGTATCCTAAATATGCATTTTATAAGCGTGCTACTTTAATGTGTATCCTCGCGACGCGATCCGCCTGCGAGCGAGACGTGCGTGTTCATCGTAAATTTGAATTTGCATCGCAGACCGGTGGCCTGTTTGCGGCCGCTCGGTCTATGCCATCAATCGGGGGAGTAAGATCATGAAACAACTAAGTCTTTCAGTTTTATTGGCAGTCGCTTCGCTCGGAGTGAGCACTCCCGCAACAGCGCAATGGGCAATGGATGCCTCCAAGCCATATGTCGAAGACACCAGCAGTTTGGAATCTCCGCAGAAAGCACCGGCGCAGGTGCTTACGGGCGATAAGCGTTGGGCTTGCTCCTGGAACCACTCAAGCACACAGACCCTCTACATGAGTTGGCGTTTTGACAACGCCGGTACGACGAATCGCACAATTCAGCCGCTTGGGTCGGATCGTCTGTTCGTCGGCACGAACGATGGATGGGTGTGTTGGCAACATGGGGCGCCGATCGGAGCAAATTGCCCGAACGCCACCCGTATCCAAGCATGGTCTGGAAACTGCCCTTAATGCAGTGAGTAAAGCCGCGGAGCAGCACGGAAGTCGGGGCTGCTCCGCGGAAACGCCCTGGACGAAAGGAGTAGCAAGATGACCGACGATGAAGATTGGACCAACTCTGAGCAGCTTTCAGCCGCCGAGCTTGATGCTACAATTTACAACCTCAAACCGCCTTCGGCTCCTATTGTTAAGCGCATAGAACCTGACGTCTCTGGCGGAAACATTTGGACTTGCGATCCTCGCGCGGTGAATATCATCTCCATCAACGGGGCTAACATTCCCTATTCGACGGTAGTTTTCTTTAAATCCCTCGTCATTAATTGGCAACCAGCAAGCGGCGCGACACCGATCACGACCCCCAATCCAGGTGGCGGAAGGGGCGGGGCCTTCCCAGCATACCCGTTGAATTCGCTTATTTTTGGCATGGGCAGGCGCTATATTGGAGGAGTCGAGAGCTTTGCCCTCGAAGGCCCTTCTGGCAGCGAGATTTGGGTTGCTGTAAATGACAGCAACTACGGCGATAACTCTGGGCTGATCCAAGTCAGGGTGAGGGGTCGGTAGCAAGTTGGTCGTCACATCGTCAATAGAGGGCGGTTGTCCGAAAAACGTGAGCGCCGGCCGCCTCTCTGGAAAAGCGCCCCTTAGCTGTTCGGCCTCTATTCGGGCGATATCCTGAGCGACAAAACGCTTTTGGCAGACCGCATTGGACATCATAGAGGCGGCGCTGCGCTGTCGATTTGGGAGTAATCTCTGGTGATCTCAGCATCTTGCAAATCGGTCGATGAACGAACTACATTTGGCCATCAGCGAGGGGGCTACCATGTCGAAGACCGAAGACAAAACAATCAAGCACAAAGATCTGCCTCAGATCAACGAAGAGAGGATCAAATCCCTTTCGACGAGTTATCTTGACGACAAACTCACTTCGGCTGGAAATCCCAAGCCAAGCTCAGGCGGCAACAAAGACAAAGACTCCGCATAACCGTGGCTGAACCGACAGCCCCGTGGACGTGGTCTGATGCGCTCAGCATGGCGGCCAGCGTGGCCGCTATCGTCGCCTTGCCGTATGCTGCCTATCAGGTACGCCAAGCGCGAATAAATGCTTCGGCAACCGCCGCCGCAACAATCTTCTCAAACATAAAGCTCCGTATTGACGAAGTCGCCGCCCATGACAGCGAGCAAGGGCTATACGAGGCGACTTGCGGGCTACTTAATGAGATCGAATTCTCTTGCTCTCTCTACCTCGATAGCCAGCTTGGAGGGCACACCGGCAAAATCGCAACCGAGTTCATCAAAGACATTCTCGCTTCTGTCGAGAGGAACGATAAACTGCTGGAATGCACTGTTAGAGCGATCCACAAGCCTCACACGTTTGAGTGCATTAAGCAGTTTTGTCGAAAACACAAAAAGGATTGGAAGCCTCTTAACGCCGCCTAGGACGGACACCCCATTTTGCAAGTTGCATTAGAAAGGTGTCCACCGACGAATCGGCAGGAGACGGTGGCTTCTGAAACTGTAGGTCGGCAGGGACAAGGGGGACGGCTCCGGGAGGCCGCAACAGGCGCAGTTGGCCACAGCGGATGGTTCTTTCTAATCGCTCTAGCGTCAACAAATCCCTACCCTGCCCTCGTCGTCCGCCTCTGCGGCTGGTTCTCAACAATGCGATCGACACGCAGCGTCATATTGTCGACGGCATCCTTCACGCCGCCAATCGCCGCCATGATCTGCTCGGTCGTCTCGCGTAGGCCCTGCTTAGAAACGTAGTGCTCGGCGATGTGTAATTTGTGCAAGGCGAGGTCATCCCGAACCGCGCCGATCTTCCCGTCAACGTACTTCCATACGCCGAAGATCGTGCCGAACAGCCCGACGAAAAAGCCAACCGCGTACATGATCTCAGCGCCCGTCATCTTTTCAGCACCGCCTTCACGCCAGCAACGCCGCCGCCGACGTAGAATAGCCACTCGATCATGCTGCCCGCCGCGTCTTTCATCTCGCGCGTCGGCAAGTCCGCCACATTCCACGAAAAGCCAAACACAGAATCGAGGATGACCGCAGACCACCAGAAGCCAAGCGGCAGGACGAAAAGCGCGGCGAACATCCAGAACCACGGAAAGGCGAATTTCGCCTTGTTGAGATCCGCCATGATGCGGGTCTCTTCGACGACCTGGCGCATGTATTCCGCGGTGAGCTCGGTGCGCAGCTTCTCTTTGTCGACCTCGAGTTCGGCGCGCCGCTCCATCAACTTGATGCCGCGCTCGACCACTCCGCTGAGGCCGATTTTGATTAGGAATGAAAACAGGGCGATCACACCTTCACCTCCTTGCCGCGCCAAGTATTCCAGCGGCGCTCGAGAACGTCCCGATAGCGGTAAGCGACGTATCCCATGGCCAGTACCGCAACACCCGCCGCAATCCAGCCCCACGGCAAGCCAGCAGCGAATGCGAGCGCGCCCGAGCCGACTGCAGAGCCCGCGCCCTTGGTGGCAGCGTCCTTCAGCGCCTTGGCGTCGCGCCTTAGCTGCGACAGGGTAGCCGGTCCGAGAATGCCGTCGGCGACGAGGTGCGGATGCGCCTTTTGGTAGGCAATTACAGCCTCGCGCGTCTTCTCCCCCATCCAGCCGTCGATGGCGCCAGGATTGAAGCCCTTGCTGGTGAGAATTTCCTGCGCTTCCTTGACGGCAGCGTCAGGCTTGCGGGGTGGCTTCGGCGTGGCTTCTTTCACCGCGCCGCCAACAGACGCATAGCGGCCGTTCAGGAACAGTTCAGCCTCTTCCTTCCGGCGCCGTACAAGACCCGGCAACTTCTTGCCGTCGGCGGTGTTGTAGTGGCCGCCGAGGTAGGCTGCAGCACCTTTTATGTCGCCAGCGCGCCAAAGGTCGGCCCACGTCCACTCCATCGCGCCGGTCCCGAGGTTGTAGGTTGCGCTTACTGCGGCGTCCATCTGGTGCTGGCTGCGATTCTTCGGGGACGACGCAACGACGGCCGGCTCGAATTCTTCCGCCAATACCTCGGCGAAAATGTCGTCTGACTGTGCGGCCGTGATCTTCGTCTTGCCTGGCACGAGCTTCGTAATGCCCAGCTTCGCCAATGCACGGCGCACCGCAGCAGATCGCATGGTGAAGCCAATGCCGATTGTCGGAACGCCAACCGGATCCAGATAACAAGTCAGCGGGTTGCCTTCGTGGCCACGCATAAAGGCGCGCCCACGTGGTGACGTGGTCGTGATGGTCATTTGGAGTCCTATGGTGGGAAGGTACGTGGTGGGGCGAGCTCTGTTGGGGAAGCATGTGCTCGCCCTACGACCATAAAAAAACCCGCCGAAGCGGGGTAATTGTGCAGTCGCTGTGGACGCAGTTAGAGAATAAAATAGTCCTTTGTCAGCGTAACAGCGTCGTCCAAGTGAATCTTGAGATCCGCAACCTTATCGCCGTTTACATCCGCGTAGATGAACGTGTCGGACGCCTGCTTCTCGTACCGGAGTTCGCCGGCAACGCCCTTGAAAGCCGCCGTTCCGACGAAGGAGAACGTCTGATTGCCTGATGCCACTGAGTTCGCGTCGATCGCCGAAAGATCGATCCTGTCCTGCTCGGTAGGCAGGAAATCGAATATGGTATCGAACGTTGCCCCGGCCGACTCGGAGAGCGCTTTGAAGACGAACCTGTCGGCGTGCGCGCCGCCGTAAAGACGATCGGCGCCCGCACCGCCATAGATCCAGTCATTGCCCCTGTTGCCGGAGAGCAGGTCGTTTCCACCTCCGCCAATAAGGCTGTTGGCCACGGTGCTGCCGTGCAACTGATCCGCATAGTTCGATCCGATCAGGTCCTCGATCGACGAATAGACGTCGCCCTTGGCTTCACCGACATTGACGCTGGTGTTGCCGAGGTTGACCACCACACCGGCAGTTGCCGTTGCATACGAGGCGCTATCTTTGCCGTTGCCGCCATAGAGCTTGTCGGCTCCGGCGCCCCCAACCAGGTTGTCGTTCCCATCACCGCCGTTGAGAACATTGTCGACATGGTTTCCGATGAGGACGTCTACGTACCGAGATCCGAGAATATTCTCGATCAGGTCGTAAGTGTCGCCCGCCGCATCATTGGTGTTGGATCTCGGATTCACCAGGCTTGCGACAACACCTGCCGAAGCAGTTGCATAGGATGCTGTGTCGGCTCCGCGGCCGCCATCGAGCCAATCTGCACCAGCGCCACCTACAAGCGTGTCATTCCCATAATCACCGAAGAGTCGATCATCACCCTTTTCGCCGCTGAGAACGTTATTTCCTGTATCGCCATAAAGTTGGTCGGCAAAGCTCGATCCGGTGAGATTTTCGATGAATGTATAGCGGTCCATGTACGCGTCATCGAATTGACTGGTGCCGCCGTGAATCAGGCTCGTAAAGACGCCCTCGGTCGCACCTGCATAGGAAGCCGTGTCGGTTCCAGCACCGCCGTTGAGGTCATCCTGCCCCTCACCGCCGTTCAGAATGTCATTGCCGTCGCCCCCATAAAGGCTGTCGTCGTAGGTACCACCGTAGAGCGTGTCGTTTCCATTGTCGCCCCACAAATCATCGTAGCCTGCTCCGCCATGGAGCGTATCGTTTCCTTCACCGCCGTGGAGCTGATCCCACGATTGGCCACCGGACATCACGTCGTGGCCGGCATATCCCCAAAGAAAATTGGTCGAATCACCACCCTTGATCACGTCATTGCCGCGCAGCGCATCCTGGATGATCGCCTCGTCATCGTAGGTCCAACTCGTTTTTGCGGCGTCGACGATCCTTGTAGCGGCAATTGAAATCCCCGAAACTTCGGCCATGCGGCTGCCGTAATAGAGGATGGCATAGCTCGTCACCGTGCCCGCCACCGGCACCCCGCCGCTGTCGTATCTGAAACCACTGCCGCGGAACTGGTCGGCCCAGCCGCCGTAATCCGCTGTAAATGTTGTCGATGTGCGGGTGTAGGAATAGGCATAAAAAAGCGAGCTGAAATCGAACTCGCTCATATCTAGGCCATAATCTGCAGAAACTGAAAGCGTCGCCACGTTACCCTCCAAAAGTGCAAAAGTATGCACCTAGCGTTAGGGATTTTTCGTACGTTGATCAACCGGGAATTTAGGAGAACGGCTATACACCCGAGAAGTCCGGCTGCGATGAAAAGTCCAGGAGAAAGTTCGCGCTAATCCCCAAGAAACCGCACGTTGCGGGACCAGTTAACGAGCCCTTCCGATTCGTTATTAGTCAGCCGCCGAATCGGCGGCCAAGTGAAGTCGTAGCCATCTGAAGGGTGAATCTGCCTAATGACCGCGCGCAGGTGGAGCGGAAGGTAAAGCTCCTGGACCATCTTGGATTCGCTAGCAATAACGATAACCGTGAGGTTGCCGAGGATCAGTTGAGTGACGATTGTGTTCGGTGGTCGAACGTCATGTGCTTCTACTGATGGTCCATCCATCTCTTCATGCCAGCAGAAAACCTTGTTGGAAGTGCACTTACCAACTTCTGGATCAGCAGACCAAGCAATGCGTATTCTCCAAGTTGCTGGAAGAATTCTACTCTCTAGAAATTCGTTACGATCTGCCTGTGAGATCGCAAGGCCAATTTCATAGCTGCTCGCGTCGTACACCATGGTCTTGAGTACGGCCCACTGCGCGAGTTTTTCTTGTGCCGCACAGCTAACCTTCAAAGCCTCACCGCTCATCAGAGATCGAATGATTGGCTTGCACTCCTCTTCGATCTTGCTCATCCAACTGTTGTTGCATGGGACGCATACGCCTCGGATCTTGAAATCCAATGTCGATCCGGGCTTCGTCTTGTCGGAAAAATCGATGATGGTGTTGTCCGCGATATCGTTGGGCAACCGCCAGTTCGATTTTATCCATGTGTCACCGCGGCTGTTTGGAAACTCCTTTTTCAGCCACCTCGGGAAAAGGTGCTCGTAGCTGACCTTGTTTGGCTGTTCGCAAAAAATGCATTTTGGCCTGACTGGAATCTTCAGCTTGCCCATCCACTCCAACCTCTTGCAATTCAACCAAGAAGTTGTTGAGCAGTTTTGAGATTCGAGCAAGTAACCTGGTCCGTTTCCACAATGTCGCAAAAAGCGGCACAGCGATGTCGCCATGCCGCTCCTTAATGATTTCCCTTGGAAAGCTCACCCGAATCGAGAGCGTGCCGCCCGTACGGTTTATGAGGCGAATTGTGCCGTCGCATACGTTGGAGATTGTGCCCCCACGCGCGGAAGCTAAGCGCGCCCACGAGCCACCACCGGATGCGACGATCTTCCCACAAGAGCCATTATTCGCATGGATGGCGTCGTAGGTGTAGAGCGCGGCCATCGACTGCGCCTGAGAGCAAAAGGGCTGCCAGCCTTAAACCCTATACCAACCCGCCATCTTGAGAACATGCTCCGCTCCCGTCGTCATGTTACTGGCGGTGATCGGTGCCGTTCCGGCGGCGGCTGCGAGCCCGCGTATCTCAATATACGTTTGCCCGGTCTGCACTGACGGTACCAGCTCGACGCGGCTGTTCCAGGATGAGAAGTCCGCGTCGGTTTCAATGATGTTGATGTTGTTGATGCCACCAACAGATGCGTAAGGCAGGCCCGCAATGCGAAGATTACCGGAGCCGGTTCCGATAGTCGGCGTCATGGCAATGCTGATCTCGACGAAACAGCGATCACCCTCCACCCAGTAGCGGCCGCTCTGGGTCGAATAAGCCCACGTCGAGGTTCCGACCGACGCGAATGCGGCCGTTGGTGTGAAGGTGCCGCGCTCTTTGATCGCGTTCACGAAGTCTGCGTCGGCGGCGACATTGGCATTGATCGACACTTGGCCGGCCGTGTTACCGCGGACAAACCCCTCGATACGAGAGGCAAGCGTCGCATAGGGAGTGCCACCATCCAGCCTGGAGGTGACTTCGACGCCGTAGCCGCCGTTATTCTGGCTATCGATGTCGAGGACCTGGACACCACGCCAGCTTACATCGCTTGGGGTTGCATCGAGAAGGACGCCACTGTCGGTATTCTCGCGGCTTGCCACGCCCCTCAGTTCGATGCGCTCCGGCACTCGTGCGCCTCCAGATTGGATGACGACGCCATGGCGACGCGACTTTTCGGTGTCGATGTTGGAGCCTTGGACAAAGCCGGACCGCTCGATCCAAAGACCAAAGTAGCCGCTTGCGGCGTAAGCGTTCGTCTTGTTCGAAAAATCTGAGAACGTAACGTATTGCGAATTGCGAAAGGCCAGCGCTACCTTGTTCCCGTCATTGTCGGAGGCAGGGTTGTTTACGCTGCCGCTGGACCAGTTCTGGTAGCCAGGATTGCCGAACCAATTGTCGTGGCCAACGTCCTCCGTATAGACGCCGTGAACGCCGATCCGCTTAATGTTGAAATCGTCGGCGTCATCGCACTTGAAGCCGCAGCCATAGGGGCGGTAGAGCCGCAGGTTGCTGAAAGTGAGCCGATGGTTGGGAACAGTCGTTCCAGAGGAAACCTGGCCGACCCGAATGGCGTGCTCGAGCGTGTCGAACGCCTGCCAATTCGAGAACGAACTATCTGAGCACCCGGCCAGCAGCAGGCTGTTCGCACCTGGCGTCATGATACCGCGACCATTCACAAAGCTATTAGGTTCGTTCGGATTGGTCGGCCCGGTCGTATAGCCCGCCAAGATATGCAAATCCCGAGTGCCGTGGATGTAACCGCCGCGTACCGTCTCAAGATTCCGGATCTTGCCGATGATGACGTCAGTGCTGTCGATTACTGTCCATCCGGCATCGAAACGAGCAAGGTTGATCATTCCGATACGGACATGATCGCCGTCGATCAGCACGGCACCTGAGATCAGATCGGTCGAACCCGCCTCGGTGCGATTGTTGTTGAGGTCGGAAGACGTGCACTCGACGTATCCTATTTGGCTGTAGTCGCCGAAACGGAAACCCTTGCGGATCGTGTTGATGCCCGCGTCGAGCTGCAGCTTGAGATAGTTGACGTCAGCGCCGTTGCCGAAGTCTATGAGCGGGTTGGCGCGGTCTGTCCCCGTCGGCTCGAATGTCGGGATAAACGTCGCACCCTCCTCGGCGCGCATAACGGCGTTGTCACGTACCGTGATGAATCCGTCGAACTCGTAGTTGCCCGCAGGAATCCGCATCTGCGCCTTGGTGAAGGTCAGCATCTCACCGAAGTCAGAGAACATCGCGGGCGTGATGACATCTTCCGCATTTTCCCAGCGTTTCAGATTGACGTTGGTCTTGAACTGACCTGGACCAAGCGGACTGCCGTCTTCGGTGATCTCAACCGCCTTGAAGGCGCCCCCATCGCCGTATGTGTTACGACCGAGGAGCTGAAGGAAGCGAACGGCAGACGAGAAAGTCTCGGCTTCTGCCGTCGCCAACGTACCGATGCCGGTGACGTAGAGAGATGCTGCTTCAGCGCGATCGGCGGCAGCCTCAGCTGCAGCAACGATTGCGGCGCTAGCCTGGTCGCTTACAAGCCGGAAAGTGCTGCCCGAAACGATGCCGAGCACAATCATGCCAGCGGTCAGGCCGCCAGCAGAGACGTTATTTCCGCTGTTCGTCTCGATCGTGAGCGCGGAGCCGCCGTTGAAGGAGACGGAAACGGGCGAAGCAGTGTTCGCCTCGAAGACGTTCATCCAGACCAGCGCGCTGGATGATACCGGAATGCTCGTCGTCGCCTGAATGGCGTTCGGAGTGCCAGCGCCTACGTCGCTCGCGACGATAAAACTAAAAGGCAGCGGCAGGATCAGCGTCCAAGAACCTGCGCCAGAGGCGCCAGACTTGCGGTAGATGCCGTTGAAGGCAACAGTAGGATCAGCATAAACCCATGCCGTCTTGTCGGCGGTGTGCGCCAGATCGGCGAACAAAAGCGCGCGCGTCGGCTTGGCGATGGACCCAGCCCCCGAGGAGTACGCATCAATCGCCGCCTCATATTGAGCCAGGAGCGAGCGGATTTCGGGCTTTGACGGCTGCAGCGGAGACCCGAACGGCCCATCTGCGTAAACTGTTTCAGCGTTCGGAGAGAATGCCACGTAGGACTCCTGCAAAGAAAAAGCCCCGGCGCTAGCCAGGGCTTGAAAGTTGATGCTGTGGTGTGGCGTAGGCGCCGCAAAGGCCGGCAGTCGGCGTTAGGTCACTGTGAACGTGCCAGTCGCAGCGGCCGTGCCTTCAATGCCGGAGTGGTTGATGGATACTATCCAGCCGTAATAGGTGCCTGCGGCGAATGACCTGGAGGTCGAATCAGCGCTCGATGACGCGCCATATTCTGGCGGTCCCGCGTAGCTCGCCGTGCCGAAGTTATCGACCGTGTTCCAGTAGATCTTCGCGCCAGCGTAGTTGCTGCTATTCGGAGCGGTCCAGTTGAACGTTGCTGTACCTACGCCGCCAGTTGCGCTCGGCGAGGTAACGACACCAGGCGGAGTCGGATCAGCTGTCGACGTCACTTCTTCCGTAACCGACCAGTTTGAGTACTTTCCGTTGGCCGCCTTGAATGCGACCTGCACCTCGAGCTCCTGATCTACGGGAACCGTGTTCGTGTTCAGATTGATGTATCCGCCAGACGGGTTGGGCCTCGGAAAAGCCTGCTCAATCCAGGCACCTGGCGTCCCGGCGCCGATGTCGGCTACACGGTAGCGGACTACCGGGATGAAGCTATCGTCAGCCGGGTCGATGACAACGACGCGGATGTAAACCGAGTTGTTGCTCGCCTTCGCCTGGATAAGATTGATGACCGGCGTCGGAATGTTCGAAGCATTCACGGCCGGAGGGACTGGAGGCTGCTGCCCCTCTTCTGTTGTTGGATCCCAATCGTCGATGCCGTCAGGCTGCTCAACGAAATCCATCGAGAACCCGCCCTTGGTAAGAGCCAGCACAGATCGACGGTTCTCAATAAGCTTGTCGTTCAACCGTGGGAGCCGTTTCGGTGTCTCCAGTCTGACCCAGCGCGCGTAAACAGCATTAATACCGGAAAGGCGAATATCGAGGCTGCCTTTGACCTTCTGGCGAAGCCGATGCCAATCACGCTTGCCGAGACGCCTGGCCTGCCGCCACTGATGGCACCATTCATAGCTGCCTTCCTGCGTCAGAACGCGGCCTGCGCTTAGCTGCGCGGCTGTGTCCTCGAAAAAGTCTGTGTCGCAGCTCGTGTAATTCGTGGCCGGATAAGTGAACTTCGGCACAAGCCGATTGCACTCGTCCTCGAAAAGCACG
The DNA here is from genome assembly GCF_054161295.1 of Ensifer sp. D2-11. Taxonomy (NCBI): domain Bacteria; kingdom Pseudomonadati; phylum Pseudomonadota; class Alphaproteobacteria; order Hyphomicrobiales; family Rhizobiaceae; genus Ensifer; species Ensifer sp. D2-11. Next base: position 1,528,826 of record NZ_CP096433.1, on the reverse strand, counting down.
TCGTACTGGATCTGATGCCCGACAATGTCGGCATCGGTCAGCGTTGCCGTTCTGCTTTCGCGGAACTTGCCGACCGTCAAGATGCGGGCGCCATCTCCACGCGCGACCAAGTGGCCGTCGCAGGTCGAGAGAATCGCGTTCAGCCCCGACTTCGGGCCGTTCTCTGTCGTGTCCCAGCCGTTGCACTCGTAGCGCGGTTCTGTGCCGCCGCCTTTCAGCGGCACCAGCTCGTCGCAAACGTCAGCCTCTTCTTTCCACAGATCGATGACTGGAAGCAGCGCCTTCGTGTAATCGAGACCGAAACCGAATTCGTTGAAGCAGAGATGCCAGGCACAGATGACCGCTGAGTTGCGGGTCCACGTCCAAGTGTTCGGATTCGTCGGACTCTGCGCTGGATCTCGGAAGTCCCAGCAATAGGCGCCATCGATCTCTACCGATGGCGACGGCGCCCCGTACGGAAATGCCGTCTGCTGGTCCTGCGCATCCGCATTGTGCGCCCGCATTGCCAGTGAAGCTTGACCGTCGCCCCGATGGGCATTGGTCCAGATGCCGTCAGCGCCAAGTGCCGAGACAAGCTCCGCGTAGGGCGTTTCCGGTGTTGCGCCGAGGCGCGTGTATAGCCTGACGTTAGCGGAGCCTGCGCCGTATCTCCCGCCCGTCGTCAGTGGCGTTACGACGTTGTCAACAACCGTCACCTCGTCGTCGTTCAGGTAGAAGCGGTTGAACGACTTAATCCGGTGGCCAGCGATAGCCTGCACTGAATAGAGGTTAGACCCTACGGCTTCCCACATCATCCGAGCGCCGGCTAGTCGTGTGCGGCCGACGGCATAGATGCGGTACGGTATTGCCTGGTTGAGCGGCGCCCGGCCGTCCTCCGGCTTTGGCGGCTTCGGAGACTGCGCCAGAGCCGCCTGTAAGCCGATCGAGATGGCCGTCGTTGCGATCGCGGAAGCGATTGACGCGTAACTGATAGTCGTGGCGCCAATCGCGAAGCCGCCGGTGCCCAACACAGCCGTGAAGATCGGCGTGAAGATCGGATCGAACAGAACTTCGCTGTAGAGCGACGTCGTGCAGCCCAGCCCATAGCGCTGCAGCATCATGCGGTAATGGAAACTCATACGTTCAGATCTCCATCCGGCGCGCGCCAGGCTGCAACGTGGTCAAGTTTCTTGGCGATGACGCCGGAGGGCGACAGCAGTGCCCAAAGTGGTCCGAAACGAATTGCGCAGATTTCCTTGGTTTCGCCGTCCAGCCCCGCCGGCGCTTTGACAACGCCAACGTCGCCGTCTTGCGGGTGCTGGACGCGCTTGAAGCCCACCGGCTCCAATGCAGCTGCGGCGAACGCAACAACGCCCCCTGCCCTCGTCAGGATGTCGTGGGCGCCCTTTGCCGTGCTGTAGGTGCCGCGGTACTCCTCTGCCGGGTCGACCCCCACGCTCTCCTGCAGCCATGTGCCGCAGAACGTCGTGCAGTCGTCACCGCCCATCCCGCCCCACCGAAAACGGTGTGGCAGGGCCAAAAAATCGTGCAGTGTCATGAATACCTCGGGCGCTGCGACCTAGAAGTTTGGCCAGACCGGCTGGACGCCCCTGGCTAGTCTGCTGACGCCGTCGCAGAACTTGTCAGTTGGCGAGATCGCCTTTTGGTGCGGGGTAGACCAAACAGAGCGCGCTCCGCGCGAACGCGTGGCCTCGCCGGCAACAACAGCCAGAGACAGGGATAGCGTCACAGTTTGCCCGCTAGGCGTGGCTGGCGACGATTCCGACACATGCGAAGCGGTGCCCGTCCAAATCGGAATGACGTTGCTCATCGGCTGGTAGTATTGGTCCAGCGTCGTTATGCCCATCTGCACTGTCGCACCACGCACGGCAGGCAGGCTGTCGATCATCCTTGCGGCGGACGTGGGGTCGATACCGGAAAGCGTGAACTCCACGCTATCGGCCGTGCCATTCACCAGCACCTCGAGCGTAGGCACGCCGACAAGCTTGCCGCCGCCCAAGTAGACCGTTCCCGTCGGATCGATGCTGTCGAAGTTGGCCGGAATATCGTTGATCCCGAACCACATATGCAGCGACGGTGTCGTGCCGATGCGAAGGAATATCCCAAGCTGATGGCTGCCGCGCAGTTCACCTATGACGTTGTCCGGAACCCAGCCCATCAAAACGCCTCAACGAACTGTATCGACTGCTGCGTGACGAAGAACGCCTCGACCACAGACGGCAGCGTGAATTCAGACTTGAACTTTGCGACGAACCGCGGGCGCGCGAACTCGACTCGTGTGCCGGCGGCGACTGCCTCGCGTAATGGCGGCGCGATCGCCAGTGTGTAGATCGGATTTTCTTCCGAAGTCTTGCTGATCACCTGCCAATAACGGTAAGCGCGCCAGCCCTTCGTCGTGTGATAGATCGAAAACCAATCGGACCATCGCAGCGGCCTATTGAGGCCGTGGACGCGCATCTTGATGACGCCTGCGTTCAGTGCCGCCGCTTCGGTGATCTCGCCGTAAACCGTTGCCTGGCTATAGCCTGCGCCGTCGGAGAAGTACGAGCCGTCGGAGTGCGTGATGCCGCTGACAATAGGTGCGGGCAGTCGGTTGACCGTCGGGAAAGGCCCGAACCAATCGGTAATGATCGGCACGTTGATAAAGCGAAACCCGCCGTTAAGGCGTGCCCCAAGCCAATTCACGTATTCATAATGCTCGGGGTTTTTGATCTTGCAGTCTTCGTAAGTCGCGGTGACGATACCGCCACCGCTCATTTCAATCGTCTGCCCCTCGCCAACGCCGTTACGACCACCATCGATCGAGGATCCGGTGACGTCGTAAATCGTCTTCACCGGAGCCAAAAAGTTCGCTTCCAGTGTCGGCTGGTTTATGTAGACCGCCATCGATCAGCCCTTCTGGCTAGTGTACCTGCTCTGCATGGTGCCGAAGCCGCCACGGCGCTGATTTTCGTCGTACTGGCTGAGTCCTTCGCCGACGCCCTGCTTGACTAGCGTGCGGATGTGCTCGTCGCCGCTGGCCCCGCTGATCTGCACCTGCAGGATTCCAGGCTGCGCGTTGCTGTTGGCGGCCATGCCGCGACCGTTAAGGCGAGGCGCGCGAGGTGCATTCAGCCGATGGTTCGGCGTCACACTTGATCCGCGTGGGAGGTTGACCAACTCAGGGCCTTTTTCGCCGACTATTGCCAGCCCGCCTGGAGCGAAATTGGTTCCCGCCGCAAAGCCAGGAATGCCATGCAGAAAGTTGCCTAGCGTCGTCGTCGGTTTAAATGATGGGCTGAACAGAGATGACCAGTTGAACCCGCCTGCTAGCCCGCCAAAACCGCCGGCGGCTCCCATATTCTGGGTGATCGCTGCCAAGCCGGAATTGAAGCCGCCAAGCCCGTTAACGGCGCCCGCGGCGGTTTCTCCCATTTTGGCAATATGGGTGTTGAACTTGGCAACGTAAGAGTTGCCGGTCGTTCCCAGAATGTCCGCGCCCATGCCGCCTTTTCCGACGGAGCCTGGGCCACCGAACCAAGCCTGAGCAGCGCCAGACGCGCCGTACTTCTGCGCGTAGCCACCGAATCGGTGATTGAATATCGCGTCCTGTGCCGACTTGTCGCCAAGAAACTCACTTGCCGATAGTCGCCTTCCGAGGGCGGCCTCAGACCAAGGGGCGATATTGTTGCCCATGACCTGATATGCGCCGTACGCTCGGTCGCCATTGCGGGTAACCGGGCCAAGTGCGCCGTAGTTGCCGCCGCTCTCAATTGCCTGGATGGCCTTGGCGTACATGCCGATGTTGCCAACCGCAGGCAATGCACTCCGCGTCACAGCCCCTACAGGGGCCGCGAACGTATTCGCAGCAGAAGAAGCTACGGCAGCTACGCCACCACTCTTGCCGCCACCGCCAAGGAGAGCCGAAGCAAGAGCGCCGCCGATTTGCTCAAACAAGCTATCCAGCGACTTCTGCATGGCATTGGCTGCGGCGTTCTTAACCGCATCAGCGAAGGATTCGCCGATGCTTTTGCCGCCAGTGAGAATGCCGCTGCTGAATTCCGATAGGAATGACTGCGTTAGGTCGGAAAGTTCCTCCTGCTGGAACCTGTTGCGGATCATCGCGGCATTGTTGCCGCCAAGATCCTCATCAAGTCCGTAGGACCGCAGCCGCAGCTTGACTGCCTGCTCTTGCTTAGAAAGTCCGGCAAAGGCGGAGTCGTCCAGCAAGTCCTGATGCAGCTTGGCCTGGGCCAAGGCTTGCGAATACTTGCTGTATAGCTCGACCTTCTTCTCAATCTCGGCGCGCTGCTCGGCACTGAGCGACCGACCCTTGTCTTCCGCCTGCTGCAGTAGCTCGAGCCGGAAGCGTGCGGCATCGGTCTGGACGCCGTATTCACCCGTTAGCTCTGTCTCGAGTTGCAACTGGGCGATACGGTCGTCGGCGCTCTTGACCAGGTCGCGATAGGCGTTCGCAGCACGCTGCGCGGCCGTTTCTGCTTTTTTGGTGTCTGCCGGTTCATCGCCGAGTTGAATCGGCTTTGTGCCAGGTATCGGAACAGCTACGCGCCTACCATCTGGGTTGATGACGGTCGGGTTTTCGTTCGCCTTACGGCGCTGCTCGTCAAGATACTCGAAGTAGGCGTCTTGCTCAGGGCTGTTGATGCGGAAGCCGCGAGAGGCGCTGGCTGCCTGCGCAGCCTCAGACTTGAATTTCGAAGCGCTCGCGGCCGCCTTGTCGATTGCCGGCACGAGCCTGTCGAAAATCTCAAGGTATTTCTGCAGCTCCGGCGTCGCATTGTCCTTGATGACCGCGGCCAGTTCCTGCTGAACCTTTTTGGCCATATCCGACGTGGCGTTGCCGTCTTCAATGCCAGCAGTGAGTTCGTTGAACGCTCGCTGAAGGCTCGTAATCTTGTCGGTGTCTTCGCCCATCTGCGACAGACGCGTAACAATGTCGCCGATCTCAGAATCTACGTCGCCAAGAGTCTTGCGAAGTTCCTCCCACTGCGCATCGGCGCCGATTTCGGCGGCGGCCTGCAGATCCTTGGCGTCTGTAAGCCTTTGCCGCTCGTCGTTGTACGCCTTCAGCGCGGGGAGCGCGTCACCCCACTTGGCGACAACCGCCTGTACGAGCTCAGCTTCCTTTTTCAGAGTTTCCTCTGACTTGGCGCCTCCCAATTCGAGCGAACTGAAGTACTGGATAGCAGCAGCGCCTGCGGCGATTGTGCCAATCGTCACCAGCGAGATGGGATTGACGAGTTGCATGAACGCGCCAGCGACCGCTGGACCGATACGCTGTCCGCTCGCTCTTATGTCGTTGAAGACCTGCGCGACTTGCGGACCCTGCTGCAAGGCGACCGTTTGCCAAGGCATAAATGCAGCCGTGGCCGCAATGTCGAAACCCTGCGCCGCCAAATTGGAGGTGTTGAATGCGCCAGCACCCATCCCTCCCCGGCCACCTGAAGGCGAAGCCGCCAAGGCCGCGTTCCTGCCCTTGATCGCAGCAGTAGACGCCAACGCGGCTTGCCGCTCGCGCTGGATGGCCGCTGTCATTTCATTCGCAGAGATGGCGCCGAGGGCGTGAGCCCGCTTAATGTCGGCAACGGCTGACTTGTAATTGTTGATTGTTGCGAACAGCGGCGAGTAACGAGCGCGAAGGCGCTCAAGTTCCTTGCCCTGGTCGGCAAGAGCGCCGCTCCACTCCTTGGCGCCTCGCGTGCCGATCCCGACCATGCCGTCTATGCGCTTTTGCAGCGCAGACGACATGGTATTGTCGATACCGCGACCAAGATCGTTGAACTGCTTTTCGACCTTGCCTGTGGTCGAGGATATGTCTGCCTCGAGCCGCTTCAGGCTCCTTTTGACCGTAGCTAGGTCAGTGCTGATGGAAATTACAAGATCATCTGTCTTTTCAACCATCAGGCGAATATCCTAGAAATAGAAAAGCCCGCGTGGTGGCGGGCCGAGGGGGTGGCAAATGGATGGATGGCTGAAGACGCTTGTAGCCAGCGCCTGCGTTGTAGTGATCGCAGGTGGTGGCTGGTACGCTTGGGGAGAGTATTCCGACTATCGCGAGCGGTCGGCGAAAACGGAACTGATGAAACGCGTTCGAAATGAACTGTTCATGCTTGCTAGCGCTGGCGAGAGTGAGCCGGAAAAAGTTCGCGCGATGTGCTCCGTCATTCGAGAAAAGCCGGACACATTCAGCAACAAAAATTTTGCGGCTCAGACACTCCGCAACTGTAGGGCGCTCGGTTTTATCTAACCATATTTCGCCAGCAGAGCGTCCATCTCGCCCTTCGACGGCGGATTCGGTCCCTCGTCGACGCCGTTGGCCTCGTTACGTCCGTGGATTGCTTCGAAAAACTCGGTCAGCGTGGCGTCCCAAAAATCAACGGGACGCCAGCCAAGACCACCGAGCGCTATGCGCATCCACTCACGCCAGGGGAACGGCTCACCTTGCTCTAGTTGGCCGTCTCGTCGACGGCTTCGGCGTTTCCCTCGTCACCATCGAAGTGATGCGCAAGAGCAGTGTTGAATGCCTCAGCACAGTCCTTGAAGTGCTTCAGTTTCAATTTCTGGATCGCTGCGAGTCGATCGCCCTTGATCGTCAGAAGCTCAATTCCGGCAAGAACGGCAGCCGCTTCAACGCCAGAGAGGCGCATGAACAGCTCCTGGAACGACTTGCACTCCAGCCGCGTGGATACCTTGGCCAAGCCAGACATCGTCGCAGCAACGACGAGTTCGACGTCGTCAATCTTGAGCGAAGCTTCGCCGCGCGCACCATTTACCTCAAGCGGGAACGGCTTCATCGACTTCTTCTCCTCTTCAGCCATGGATTACACCTCAGCCGTGAACGTCAGTTCATCGGCAGCAACGAAGGTCGCGTTGAACTCCATGTTCGGCTCGACATCGCCAGAGAATTCGAAATCCGTGACCATCCAGCTTCCTTCGTAAGTTCCGTCGCCAGGAACGACGACCTGCGCATTGAAAGCCGTGGAGCCGCGGACGTAGCCCATAAACGCGCTCATGGCCGCGCCAGCGACGAATGCGCCGGAGCCGCTGAACGTGCGGTTCGAAATGCCGGGACGGCTGGTCTTCTGCACGGGGCCGCCGGGATTCGTGCAGCTCGGAATGGTCGTGTCGACCTCGTTTGCCGACATGTTGAAACTGCGCGTCTTGAGGCCGCAGAGGTTGCTGAAAACTTCCGGCGTGTTGCCATCGCCGATCTTGATCAAAAGAGAGCGGCCAAGCTGCTGTCCAGTTGCCATGTGTTAGGTTCCTTCATATGAAAAACCCGGCACATGGCCGGGATGGTGGTGTGATGATTGCTGGCCGCAGCGCAGTGTGCTGCGTGTTTGCCGCTAGGGCTTTTCGACGTTGGCCACGAAGTCGATGACGGCGTGACTAGTCAGCCCATCCGTATCGCGGAAGACCCGCGTCTGACGGTGCATGATTGAGATCAGGCGATTAGTTGCGAGCGTGAGCGGCGCCAGATGCAGGCTTTCCGCGACTGCGTCGGCTATCTGCTTTGCTACTGGGTATCCAACTTTCCGCGACCATGCGTGAAGCGTCAGGTAGACTTCGCCGCCGTTCACGCATGTTGCGTCGTCGCGTAGAAACTGCGCTTCGCCGATCGTGACATACGATTCTTTTGGTGTGGCGAATGCCGTATCGGGTGGTTGATCGTAAACGCCGTTGACCAGCGCCATCAGGCCGACGTCAGCCTTTAGGCGCGCAACAATAGCGCCCTGGAGCTCCAATTCTGGACTGGCCATCAGCGGCTACCCTGTGCTTCCCGCACGCCCTTGTTGACGGCTGCCAACAGCTTGCGTCGCGCCGCCTTGCGATAGGCTCGCCATGTATGAAAGACGTGCGGTTGCGCCGCTGTGCCGGGATGCATGTGCGCTTCGCCGCTAAAACTGATGTTGCCGCCACCGGGGGCGACATTGTGCGGAGCAGTCCCGAACTCCAAAAAGCGCCAAATGAACTTGGCAAAGATGCCGGCAGCGTCCTTGTCTTTCGTCTGTGTCACGCCGACCTGCCGCTTGTCTGGGTTGTCGACCAGTTTTGCGCCTTGAATACTGGCTGCATAGTCGCCAGTTGCGCCGCGTGGCGCCTTAGCGGCAATCCGAGTGGCGGCTTCCTTCGCGATCTCGAGCTTTGCCTCCGCTGCGTACTTCTCGACAGCGGGCGCCAACTCATTCAGCCTTCGCGTAAGAGCCAAGCGGCCCAAAACCTTCGCCTTGAGCGCCATTACGTCGCCACCCCATCATCAACCAGCAGGTCGAGCCACGCGTTTTTCTGGTCTGGGTTGGTGACGGTCCTGATATTCATGACGCGCGACGCGTTGCGAGCGTCCACAATGCGCCATGAGGGGGTCACCTCACGCGCAGCAGCGCAACTGCGAATTCGAACCGTGTAGGGCTGCACGCCAACCAGCCTGGCCGCCTGCACAGGTTCACCACCTCGCAGCGGAATCAGTTCGGCGGCCGCGGTGAAGACTGTTTCGAACGGCCCCGCCACCTCATTGCCGTAAGAATCATCAACGATTTGACGTTTTTGAAAGTGCAGCCTTTGATGCATGCGGCCGGCGCTTTGTTTCTTGGCCATCCGTGTTCTCCTTACGAGGCGCCGCAATCTTTACTGCGGCGCCCTTGCTGATGGCCTCGTCGGCGCAGGCCCTTGTGACGTTGAGCGCCATTCCGGCTTTGTAGGCGATGGTGAAGCCGGGCTGTACCCAATTGAAGTTGGCGCTGAACCTCACCCAAGCCATTAGGCGAGCGTCACGCCAGGATCTTGGATGTCGACCGAAAGCACGGCCGCGCTCTTCGCAATGCCGATCTGGATCGTGTCCATTCCGGCCACAAGGTCTGCGCGGGGGCAGATTCCGCCAGCGGTCCCGCTGAGCCAGTAATCGGTGCCCGCGACCACCGTTGCGCCGATCGTGATGTCACCAGACTTGTGGATCGACACGGGCTGGTTCAGCGACGCGCCATTCAGCGAAATGCCGTGAACGGTACGTGTGCCAGTGTCGTTGTTGTCCGACTTCATCCACTTATTCGTGGTTGCGTCGAGGTAAATCGGCTGCCCAGCGGTAATCGTCTCGCCGGCAGTGCCAATGTCGCGTGTGGAGTTCGTTCCCGCCACTACCGATCCGGGCGTTACAACTATGTCAACCATGTGTGTTTCCTTCCGGCCTTAAGCGCCGCGTCAAAATATTGGTGGGTCAGGCGGTTGTCTCTTCCGGAACCAAGCGCCAGACGCGCCAAGGAGCCAGGAGCGCCCGAACCGATGGCGGCATTACCGCATCGGATTTTTGCTCTCTGTCTGCCTCGCGGTTCTCGTAAAGGTCACCGAGCATGAGTAGAATAGCCGCAACGATAGACGGCTTGACGTGCATGGCGGTGTCGTCATCTGCGGGGAGCGTCTCACCCTCCGGCAAAACGACCCTATCCAGATACTCAACGACGATGTCTTCCGCGGCCGAAGTGTAAAGCTCGATCTCGGCGTCATCATCGCTGTGCAGCACGCGAAGGTGCCGCTTTGCGGTGGCTAGATCAACGAGCGCCATGAATTAAGCCGCAATGACTGCGGCCGTGGGCGCGCTGGTTGCCGAAACAGAGCCGCTGTCATTGGTGGCAGTTACGGTTACCGTGATGACCTTCCCGACATCGCCGACAACCGGAACGTAGGTTGCCGCCGTGGCGCCGACGATAGCCGCGCCGTCTGCGTTCCATTGCCTAGTGAAGGTTGGCGATCCTGACCACGTGCCAGTCGTCGACGTCAACGTCTGGCCGACCTGGGCGGTGCCTGAAATGGCTGGAAGGACGCTATTTGATGGAGCGCCGATCCCGACGACCACGCCCGCGCCAAGGTAGCTCGCGAACCGCCTCTTGCGGGCAGATGCACTAACCATTTTTCTTTCCCTTTCTGCGCACTATCGGTTCCGGCTCGGTCACTAGCTCAACATAGCCGTATGCAAGGAGCTGGCTCGCGATATGCTTTGGCAGATCGATTTCATCGCCCTCGTTCAGGCGTCCATAGTCGCCAACAAGCGCCTTGAGTGCTCTTATCTTCATGTCTAATCCAGTGAGTGATAGGGGCGGCCGTTAAGCCGCCCCATCAGTCTCGTTACGGCGCCGGGTTTACGTCGCCAGTGACGAACGCTTCCGGACGATAAACGGCCAGAGCAAGGCGCTCTTCGATGCGGATCGTGAACATGTTCTTTTCGAAGTCGTCCACGTTCTCGCTCGAAAGCAGCACTTCGACGTCCATGCGGTCGAAGATCTGCGCACCGAGGTTGAAGGCGCCGGTCAGGAACTTGCCGGCCGTTACCGCCTGGGTCTGGGAGACGGGGAGGCCCCAGAGCGTCGGCCCCATCGGAGACATAGCGTTGCCGACGATGTAGTTACCGCCAAGATCCTTGGTCAGTTCGATCTTCGCCCAATCCGTCGGATGAAGGACAAAGCCGCTGGCCGGGTATTCCGCGAGGATAACCTGCAGAACAGCGAGGCGCAGGCGATCGATCGCCGTCTCTTCGGCCGGAGTAAACGCCGGGGCGAACGCGGTTGCCTGCGGCAGGATGCCGTGAAGGTTCTGGCCAGTGCCGTCGCCGTTGAGAAGCTGGTTCTCCTCAACGAATTTCAGGCCATAGGTGCCGCGCGCATTGATGTAGGACGCAAGCGCCGGCGCATCGTCGAGGATCTGGCGAGAAGCCTTGAAGATGTGGGCAATTGTGCGAACCTGGGTGCTGAGCAGGTTGAAGGTTAGATCCGACTTCGGCTTCTGCGTAGTTTCTGCAACCGGAGCGGCGGAGTTGGTGAAGCCAGTTTCCTTGACGTATTCAACGCTGGACGAGGAAGTGCGTCCCGGCGCGATGAGGTCGCGGATCGTGAACTGACGATTCGGAGGCGTGACGATGCCGGGAACACGAGCCCCAGGCACAAGCGATGTGCCGGCGGAACGGCCAGCTCCAACCGTGGTGTTTGCGGACGTGATGTCGGCACGTTCCATACTGACGCGGAAGCGACCACGCTCGTTCAGGCTGAGACGGCCATTTTCAAAGGAGGCGTTTTCGACAATGTGGTCGCCAATTCCACGAGCCAAAGGATCGCCACTTTCGCTGACGCGGTCTGCAGCCTTCTCGAGTTCGCGAACGCGGGTGACGGTCTCGCCGAGCTCAGAAAGAGCCTTGTCGACCTTACCCTTAAGTTCCGCAGAAACTTCGCCGGTTGCTTTCAGCTTTTCGGTGAAGTCAGAGCCGAGGTTGCCTACCTGCTCCTTAATGGAGGCCAAAGACTGGCCAAGCTCGCCGATCTTCTCGGCAAGTGCATTATCGGACATGAAGTCCTCCTGATTGTTGGGGATTTACCGTGTAATTGTGAATGAACGCGCTTCGGTCAGAAGCCTTTCGACCGCTGCCAAAGCGGCAGCATCCGCATCGACATCAGGTTCCCCCTGATCCTTCTTGAGGTAGAGCCGAGCGGCCCGCTCTGCCTCAGAGCCCGTCAAACCCATCAGTCCCCTGATGCCGTTTTCGAACTCGCGAACTGTTACGATCTCGCCTGATCGCATCTTGGCGACCAATACTTCGGCGGATTCGGCACGAGACTGATTTTGCGCCTTTACACGCCGCACGTATGCCGGCTGCGTCTCGGCGCCGAAGCGCTCCAGCGTTTCTTCCAGCGTCGCGATGCCGTCGACCATGCCGCGGTCCATCAGGGCCTCGGCGTAAAACACCCTACCCTGCCCGAAGCCATCTTCGACCTTGCCGACGGTGGTGCCTCGCCCCTCCGCAACAGCGGAAATAAAGCGGCTGTACGACCGGTTTACGCCGTCCTGAATGTGCTCCAGCGTCTCCTTGCCAAGCGGCTCGGTCTCGTTACCCTCGACCTTGAACTTTCCGGCTGAAATGTACGTGCGCTTGACGCCGCGCTTCTCCAGCGCAGCGGAAACATCATCATGGGCCGTATAAACCCCGATGGATCCCGCGCGACCGGAAGGCGTAACGACGATTTCGTCTGCCGCAGACGCGATCCAGTATGCCGCGCTCGCCGCAAGGCTGTTCACCTGCGCGACGATGGGCTTGTCGCCCCCGCGAACGCGACGAATTTCGGTGGCCAATTCTTCCGTTCCAGGGACAGACCCGCCAGGACTGTCAACGTCCAAGATGACCGCCTTGACATCTTCATTGGACAGGGCGGAATGCAGGGAGCGGCGGATACCTGCGTAAGACGTGCCGCCTGACATCGCGGAAAAGGCATCCATCTTGTTCGCCAGGACGCCATAAACCGGAATGACAGCAACATTGCCGTCGATTTCGGCAATTTCCTTGGCTCTTGCGTCGGATACAGCCGCCGCGAACTCGGTCGAGAACAGCTTCTCGCCTTCCGCCCTGGCGACCAGAACGTCTGCCAAAACGGCAAGTTTTTCGCGCTGAATAGCCCATGGCTCGGCCATGAAAGCCGTCAAAACGTGCTCAAACTTCATGATTTGTTCCCTATGCAGCGCGTTTTAGCGGCTGTTCTTGCGAGTTCGGCGCACTTTCCGTCGACTCACCCAACTTATTGAGCGGCGTCATCGTGCCGTTGACTATCGCGGCTTCTCCGCCATCAACTGGAGCCTTGTTTTCGTAGGATCTGGCTTCGTTTGGCGTGTAGATGCCGTTGGTGACCATCTTGGACAGGAAATCTGCCCTCGCCCCGCTGTCACCTCTGAGAAGGCCTTCGATCGAGAATTTTACTACGGTAGTTTTGCGCGTCTGCGGTGTCAGAAGGTCACGGTAAATGGACGACTCGATGCTGCGAAGCATCGGAACGAGGCATGTTTTGGTGAACTGCAGGATCAACTGCTCAATCCCGCTCCCCCAAGTCGTCGTGCCGTTGGCGGCGTGCCCAATCATCACTGGCGGAACACCGAAGATGCGGCAAATCTGCTCGACGCTGTACTGCCTGCTCTCCAGCATCTGCGCATCTTTGGGATTGATGCTCAGCGGGTAAGGCTTAAACCCAGCCTCAAGAACGGTCACACCGCCCGCCTTATCGGCTCCGGCGAACTGCGTCAGCGTATCCGATATCTGCTTCCGCTGATCTGTCTTCAAAATCTGGTCGGAACTGACAAGCAGAGACGACAGCAGGCCGTTCTTGAACATCTTGCCGGCCGTCTTCTCGCCGGAAAGCGCATTGCCGATCACGTTTCTCTCGACGCTGATCGGCGAAAGCCCACGATCGCAACCAGGCATTAGGGCGCCGCGGATATGCAGCATATTCTCCGCAGAAATCTTGCGCTTGCCGCCCTTGCTTCGGCCGTTAACTCGCTCTGTCACCTCGTAGTAGCGTGCGTTGCGCTCGTCCCTGCAAACTTCAACGCAAAGCGGGTCGAACGGAATAAGCGAGGACAAGGAACTGCCGCGCATCTTCTTCTCGGCGAAGAAATTGCCGTCTAGGCATAGACACATCGCCACCATGGCCCAGAAATCTGCGGCCGTATCGTCGAAGTTCGGCATGTCGTGCAAGAGCTCATAGAGTTGGCTCTCGCGATCAACGGTGACGCCGTCGTCTTTGTATACCAGACACGGCAGCGTCTTGATGGAGTTGGCAATCAGGTTGACGCAGGCCCACACAGCGTCGAGCTGCATGGCCTTGTCGTAGGTCACCGTTTCGCCGCTGGTGGTCTCCGTTCCATAATACGCCCGCCAAGGGCCAGATAGGAGGCCGAACGGCTTTCCTATCCACTGCAACAGGCCCATGGCCACTCCTTACTCACCAAGTAACGGTGATCATGTTGTTGACGAAGTCGTCGAGGTTCGCATCCGGTGCGGCTGCACCGTCGACCGCAGCTCCAACCGCCATGCACAGGGCCACGGCGGAATCTATCCGTCGATGCGCGAGAGACTTGACGAGGTATTTGTTTTGAAGCGCGTCAGGCTTGCTGAAAGTAGCCGCCATCATCGCAGTCATGAGAAGCGGGTTGCTTCTCAGCCTGATTCTGCCGTCCACGATAAGCGACTCGGCCTCGCGGATTGATCCGGGCATCCAAAGCCCACCGGGTTCCGGAAGCCCTTCCGCCTGCGCCTGCTCGACAAGAGCCTCATCTGGATTGCTGCGCCGCAAGCCGCCCTGCGGATGGTTTCGGTGCACCAGATCGAGGCCGAGTTTGCCGCACTCCTCCATGAATTCGGCATAAGCATACTGATCGTACGCAATGGCCTTGATATCTAGGCTCTTGGACGACTGGAGGACGCTATACGCCACATAGTCGTAGCGGATTCGCTCGCCGGGTATTGCAATCAGATGCTTATCGGCCACCCACTGGAGGTAAGGCGCCTTGTCCTTGTCGGCCCGCTCCTTGAGCGTGTCTGCCGGCGTAAAGCTGTCAACCCATGCGTCAAATGTTGGCGCAAGGAACGTGCTTCCGTCTGGCCTCGTCATTTCCTTGTGCCCTGTCGGCACGACATAGGCGACGCAAGTCATGTCCTTATGGGACGAAAGGTCGACTCCTAGGAACGCCGGCTTTCCTTCGTGCTCCTCGATGTCGAAATCAGACATCACCGACTCGACAGTCTTTCTCGGCATCCAAGACGAATGCGCATCGGTCCAAACGCAGAAATACAGGCGCAAAATACCGGGAGCATCGCTGGGAAAATTCTTAGCGAATGCCACCTGAGACGCGATGTACTCCTTACTGACCGTTACGCCCAAAAGCGGGTTCGTCTTGGCCCAGCAGGAGTCGTCCTCCAGCGGGTCATCGCCCTTGTCCAGGGCGCAAACATACGAGAATAGCTCATCCGAGCCAGGCCACGTCTCTCCGACGTAGGCATACTCTTCGTCTGGCGTTTGCGTCCCCGCTGCAACAGCACAGGCCATCTCGTGCTCGCGCCAGCAGACCGAAAGCCTATCGCTGCCGCTGTTCGTGATCATCATCAACAGCGGCTGGCGTCGGAACTTAAAGCCCGCCTCCAGCATGCGCATGATCTCGGGTCCAGGGTGCTCGTGCACCTCGTCGCAGAGTGCAAAATGCGGACGCAACCCCGAGCCCGTCTTACCGGCTTCCTTCGACATCGGTCGAAAGAACGATGAGGTCTTTAGATGGGCAAGGTTGTATTCCCTCTCAAAGCCTCCGCTCGGCTTAATCTTCTTCGAAAGGTCCGGAGACTGCCGCATCATTTTGACGGCGTCTCGGAACAGAATCGATGCCTGCTCCTTCGTCGCTGCCGCCGCGTAAATCTGTGCGCCAGGTTCGTTGTCGTAGACTAGGCCGTACAAGCCGATACCGCCAACTAGTGGCGACTTGCCGCAGCCTTTACCCGCCTCGATGTATGCGCGACGAAAACGCCGAGTGCCGTCGGCTCGCTTCCATCCGAAAATGGAGCCTAGAATGAACTCCTGCATGGGCTGCAGAACGAACGGCTGATTATCGAACTGCCCCTCAGAGAGGCGAAGCTTGCGCTCGAAGAAGTTGAATAAGCGGCGAGCGGCGGAATCATCCCAATGAAGGCCGCGATCGGCCGCGTTTGCCAAATCGTCGAGGTGCCGGCGGCAGGAGTTGCGTACGTGAGGCCCAGCCACAATAGAGCCGTCAAGAACAGCGTGCGCATATGCATTAACCCTATCCAGTGCCGGAGTTTCGTCGTCAGCCACAGTCGGCCACTTAGTCGAGGCCGTCTTCCTCGTCGTCCTCTTCATTCGGCACCGTCACTTTTGTGGCGTCCGCAGGAGTCGCGCCCATCTGTCCAAGCATCTGCCGCAAGAGGTTCATGGCCTGAACGCCAACCTCCTGGCCAGCCATGATGCGACCCTGAATATTCGAAGCCATGCCGACGAGTGTCCTATGCGACTGGTTCAGCCACGGCAGTTCGTTCTGGAAAAGCAGCCATGCGGCCCTTGCCTTGCACTGATCTGTGTCGGCGATCCACTTCGGTGGAGTACCAAGAGGGCCGTTCGCCTTAGGTTCGGCGCGGTCCTTGAAGCGGCCAGCGTTGACTTTGTCTCGCCCCTCGATCCTAGCCTTGCCGAGGGGATTTCTCGGCTTTGCCATTTGGGGAAATCCTCAAAATAGGGTCATAATCTGAATTGCAGATGCGTGCGTTCTTGGGTGCCGCCGGTACCGAAGGCGAAAGACTTGCGACTTTTGTCGGCACCCCGGTCAGAGGGGCCAGCCGTTCGCATCAAATGAGATCACCGTCTTGCCGTGGTCTTCCAACTGAGCATCGCTGTCGTGATGGGGTTTGCAGAGACTTTGGTGATTGTTGGGGTCGATAAATAAATCCCAATCGCCTCTGTGCGGGACCCGATGGTTCACAACCGTAGCGACTTCAACAATTTCTGCGAGCAAGCATCGCTCGCATAGCGGCTGGCGCATCAACTGCCGCTCCCTTAGGCCGTTCTTGCCTCGCCAGATTGCCAGCTTATACAAGCGCCTATATCGCGCTGCTTCTTCGGTACGATGGTCGGTCATCGAAATTCCCCCATGGACAAGGAGCCATCTTCCAAACAACATGCGTAGAGGGGGTGCACATGTCGAAACTCAATCACAGCAGGCCGGTGCTCAAGGATATCGACTTCAACTCTGGGGAGCGAAGATTCTCTGAGGCGAGCGTCAATGGTACGAGGCTGGAGCGCTTCACTCCGGAAAGGACCGAAGAAATTCGACGCCAATTTCTTCTGAACTGCGCGTACGCGGAGTTGCGCGGAAAAAAGATGCCGGGTCCTCCAAAGGCCCTACGACACATCATACGGTGCGCGAAAGGAATGAGTCATACTTGCGTGAGCAACTGGATATTGCGACAAGCAGACTACGCTGAAGCTAAAACTATTGCCGTCTGTCGCGAAAATGAGCGGCTCGCTCGCTTAACGCCCTCACCGACTTCGTAGAGCAAGAAGCGGCCAGCTCAACCCGAAGGGAGCCGGCCGCATGATCGCCCGTCGCCGAGAGGAGGCAGCGCCAGGCAATGGGAAATTGACGGCTCATATTGATCGTGCGACGTTGGCGAATACCGGAGGACGTCTGATGCTCAACGATCTCGTCGCTTGGGCCACCAACAGGTGGGAACAATTAAAACTCAGCGCGGCCGACGTCGTGAGGGAGACCACGACCACGAATGTCATGGAGTGGTCCACGACAGCTTGGGTTTGGATTGTCGGCTGTGTGATAGCGATAATGGTCAGCTTGCGGAATGCTTGATGATAGCTCGCTCCGTAATTTATCCCGCGTTCATCGCTGACGCGGGCTCGGTCGCAATTAGGCTGCGCACCGAAAAAGAAAACCCGGCTCTGTGGCCGGGTTAAATTTCTGATCTTGAATATAAGTATAGCAAATGCGTCCGGCGATATCCGGAGATGCTCACGCTGCTAGGCGAGTGAGGCCATAGATCTGGGCCAGGATGCGCAAGCCGGCATTCAGCCGTTCCTTAGCTGCGGCCGTTGCCGTATCTTTGCCAGTGTAGCCACAATGCGCCCTGCCCGCTTCAAGCAGCGTTTTCCCCTCGAGCACAACGGCATCGACGACCGCGCCATAGCGGGATCCAATTGCCCGTCTCGCCGCGCGGAATCGATCCTTGGCGATCGAAGACCTCTCGGACACGGCTTGGCCACCAGATCCATCGACCATCGGCCGTGAGTAGTCGATCGCGCCGAGCGGCTCAAATCCAGCTGCGTGGTGATCCTGCTGGTACAAACGGCCGGCCGTAAACAGGAGCTCGTTCACCTCGGGATCCTCGTCGAGCTGCCTACGCTTGGCCATGACGTCGAATGCCGTGTCAAAGAGCCGGCGCACGCCATCCACGGTTTCGAAGTTATCGTTGGCGGCGACCAGCCGCTCGGTCGTGGCATCATGCTCGCCCAATGAGACCCTTGCCACCTTCACATTCCCAGACAGGGCGGTGGCTTTGGCCTTAACGCCCCACCATGCGCGGGCAACATCGCCAACGCCGGCGGTGAGTTGATGCGTGGCGTCGAGGTTCGCTCTCGGGCGCTCCGTCACAAGTGCCATCCGCACCGCCCGCTCGCGCTTCGGAGTTCTGATGGACTGCATTGCCTGGTCCATCATCTGGCGCAGAGCTAGGCGCGGCTTGCTTACTGTCGACCACTTCCCGTCCTTGTCTCGCCAATTGACCGTAGCGGGACCTTGAAGCGGTGACCGGCCTGCAATTGCTAGACGGTGCAGTATCTCGCCTGCATCGCGTTCGTCCGCCGTGAGGGCTCCTGATGCAGCCAGGTTGGCAAGCAAGCGCAGCGGCTCGATGGGCACCGTGGGATCACCGTCTGCCAACCGGTCGTTGACGGTCGCCTCGAACTCAGCGGACGCAAATTTTTCGTTGATGAAATCAGTAGCTGTCACGGCTTACTTGCTCCACTTCGGTTTCGGATCTGGAAGTTTGTCGATTGCTTCGGAGATATTGCTGGGGATGCCATGGGGGCCTTCTGCGATCGCCGCTGCCTTTGCCCTCATGACCCTTGCCGTGGCCAACCTGGCTTCTTCTGCCTCACGCACGGAAACTGACGTGGGATAGGAGGCGACGAGGCGTTGGTGTGTAGCTTGCAGTGCCTGGTGCTTTGTTTGCAGTTCACTCAGTTCTGCTTCGGCTCGACGCAGTTCCGATCCGGCTTTCGCTTCGGCGGCCTCCTCAACGTTATCGATTATCCTACCTCGGTAGAACGAGAGCGCTTCGTCGACGAGCTCAGCTCTCACGCTTTCGTTCTTCTCTTGGAGACTTTCAAGAACGACGCGGAGGACGAAGTCGCGGAGATCCTCACCTTTTTGGCGAGGATTCCGCATCAGGAACGACGAAATGTTCACGAGTTCACCACATCGTCGAGCAGTGGCGCGAGATGGTAGGCGACGCTCGCCCGGTACTTTGTCGGCCAGGTTACCGGCATCTCCGCCATTGCCATGGAAGCGCCGAAGCCTCCCCACAAGTCCGAACGCTTGGCGAGTTCTGCGCGGATGGAATCGCCATGATAAAGTTGGATGTAATAATTACCGGGACGTTCGATATTCTCGACGGCCGTAAAGAACGACGAAAGTTGGGCTTTGACGCGCCTCACGTCTTCAGACGCTGCTGTTAGATTGTGCTTTTCGATGAATGCTGCTGCGGTCATTTGATTCTCCTTCTTGGCGGTGATCCCGTTCCACCAGCTTCCAGCGGGTGGTCGGCGGGTTCCACCGCCCACCGGGGTTATAGGGGGTGGTGGTAGGTAGTCTGGTGGAAGGTGGTGGAAGGCCGGTGGAAGCTCTGGTGGAACTATTTCGCCCCATAATCTTCGGCAGAAATGATCAGCCTCTTTCTTGGTTTCGATGGTGGGCCTTCTTCAACGATCTTGATTGTTTCCGCGTCTAGCAATCGGGCCATTGCTAATGCGAGGGCCTTCTTTCCAACACCGTCACTGTCCGGATGCGACGCCATTTTGGCCGGGGCATAGTTCGTACCGCTGACATGGCTGACGTTGATTCCCTGGCGATTAAATTTCGAAAGAAGCGCCAAAAACACATCTTCTGCCTTTCGCTCGATTATCCGTTTCGCCGGATTGGGACGGCTCCCGTCGTTGAGTACAAAGACGCCTTGATCCCATCGCAGTTTGATTGCATCACCCTTGGCGCCATAATTGCTTTTCATATTCGTAAGTACGCGACCGTCGGGGTCAGCGCTGTCCCCTGTTTCAGCAGTGAGATACAGACGGGCACGCACGCTGTTGTTCCATGCCGTGCTGCCGGACGTGCCGCTACCGCTCTGCATGCCTGCCACGCTTGGATGGCTGAGGAGAATAATCGCGCAGTCATGCGCGATGGCAATGGATCGCAGCATCGCGACGAACTGCCGAACCTGCGTCCGGTCGATTTCGTTGCCGCCGTACAGGTCGGCGCTCGTGTCGAGAACTATCAGCGTCGGCCCAAAGTCTGCAATTCTCTCCTGAAGCCTCTCAAACAATGGCGTCGGGGTCATCCGACCTGATTTTTCCGGCACAGCAAGTGTTGCGTCACGATCGGCTAGGGGCAGAAGCAAAAAGTCCTTTCCGAGATCCTCGTAACTTGCACTGTGCTCCGCCAAAACATCGTCAATTCGTCGATGGAATTCATCGACTTCGTCCTCGGCACCGACGTACAGCACTTTCCCCTTAGCAGGCTCGAGACCCGCAACCTTCGCGCCAAGTACTGTCGCGACAGAAGTCTGCAGGGCGAGCAGACTCTTCCCTAAGCCACCGTCACCCGAAAGAAGCGTAACCGTGCGCATCGGGACAAGCCTGTCAATCAGCCACTTCCGTGGTGGGACGGCCTCGCCTTGCCACTTGCTTGGAAAGACAAAAGGCAAGAGGTTGTCGTCCGAAACGACTTCCGGGGTGTTATCGTTTGCCGCGACCGGAACCGATGCGAGACACAAATTCTTGAGCTCTTCCGAGGTGTGACCTGCATCCAGCCAGTCGCTTACATCGCCCTTCGGCTGCAAGCCTGGGAGATCAATGCGCGCGACCGTTGCGAGGCCCTGCATCTTTCCTATCGCCGCTTTGGCCTTTTTGTCCCCGGCCGTGTCGTTGTCTGCGAGCACAAAGACTTCGCGCCCGATCAAAACAGACAAGTCGTCTGGCCACGATCCATTTGGAACCGTTGTCGCCAGATACCCAAAGGCCGCCAGGCGATCGGCGTCCTTTTCGCCCTCGACTACGAAAATTGGATCGTCGGTGTTTGAGGCGAGTTCGTGCTGCCGATAAAGCACTGGCTCCCCGCGACCAGAGAAATAACCGCCGTCTCCATCTGGTCGACGTTGCAAGAAGGATTTTGGCTGGGTTGGATGCTCGTACCGAAGAACCTCAAACAGTACCTCGCCGTCAGCGCTCGTGTAGTCGTAAGTGGCAACGTGGCTGAACCCGCGGGAAGTCAGGTGCCAATCCGAGAACGCCTTCGGTGGCTCGGCTTTCTTGACCAAGCGCAGGTGCGCCGTCGGCTGCGGTCTTTCCGCGCGCTCCGGCTCCCAGTCGGGCAAACCGGCCCTGGTGCGCACGTAGTCTCGCATCTCGATCGGATCCTCACCTGCAAGCGGATGAACGATGAAGCCCTCGGGGGCAGCAGGGTCGAGAAGGACGCGGAGCGAGCGATCGCGCTTTGAATGGCCTGGTGCGGGGGCGGAGATCTGGTTGCCGCGGGCTGTGCCGCCAAGCGCGGCAGCAATCGCTCGGGGGTTAAGCTGAACGGCGGGTCTGGTCTGCATTGGCGGTGTCGCGCTCCGTGTATGATTGAAGGGCTGCGGCAGTAATTGCTTCAGCAAGCGGGCGGGCGAACGTGGCGGACCGTCTGCCGCCCAAGGCCGTGGGGGCGTAGGTGACATGCCGACCATCCGGTGTGCGGCAAAGGCGCATACCATAGAATGCAACGTCGTCAGTCAGTTGCAGGTCAAAGCTTGCAATGAGCCTCACCTGCCCGCCGCCCGGATTGGCGGCAGGTTTGATGTCGAGGATTCGCATGGATCAACCTATCGCCAGACCGAGCCGACCGAAGTCGGATGCCGCTCGCCCACGATTTCGCGTAGCGAAGTACCTGCCCTCTATCTCGCGAGTGTCCTCGACGCGTTCGCGGATGCCGCAGGCACAAAAGAACGCGTCCAAGCGCGCAGACCGCCGGGTGCCCCTCTCGTCAACGAGAAACTCATAAGTCACCGCGTCGGGGCGATATCCTGCACCAACAGGCTCGGCATAGACCTTTAAACGAACGAGCTCATCAGCATCGTTCTCGACATCAACTGTCACGACACGCCATCCCACCCATCCGCGGACAGACGCCATGCGGTTTGCGGCCGCGCGTTCGACTCGGGCGACATCCTCCGCTGATTCAATGATTGTAAATGCGAGAACTTCGGTCAGGGATGGCCCCTTTGTTGCGGTAGAAATACGCAAAAATCCTCCTCGCCGGCGCGCGGCCGGTCGGCAATGGTTGATAATTGTGGTGTGTTGCTGGGGAAATAACCGGCGTCGGCCGGCGATCGTTAGCGATTAGGCGCGGGCAGCGATCCGGCCGCTAATCCAATCGTGCACTTCCGTGCGCACGAACGCGATTCGCTTCTCACCCAAGGGCACGGCGGCCGGAAAGCGGCCTTCGGATCGAAGGCGATGAATCATCGTCTTCGACATGCTCGTAAGGAAACAGGTGTCCTTGAGCGAGATAAGCGCATAATTGTCATTTGCAGCGACCATGGTGTCTCCTCTTCTCGACGCGGAACGGATTCCAAGCGTCGTTGCGATCGGTTTGATTGAGAAGGTTCGGTGACCGGCGGAACGCCGGGTTGACGTTGATCGACGTCTAAGACGCCACGCGACACGGACGCGCTTTTGCCGGCGGCCTTGGCCGCGATGTTGGCCCCGAAGGACCAAGCCGGATTTGACCGGCACTTTGTGCGGGCACCACCCCGCGCATCAAGAACGCCACCACAACGTCCTGATGCAGTACATATAACTGTAAACAGCCGAAAAGTCCAAGTGTTCGACTGAAAAATACGCGAAATAAAGAACTTGACCGATTTTGTTTACAGCGCTCGTCAACAACCGAGGTATGTCGCCCAGTCGTACATCAGAGACCTGCGCTTCTCCAGCGCCGAGCCTCGACGATAAGCTTGCTCGACTTCGTTTCCAACAGAGTGGGCAAGTGCGGCCTCAGCAATCTCGCGTGGATAGTCTGTGCAGTCGCCTGCCCAGTCTCGAAACATGCTCCGCAGGCCATGGAGTGTTGCGGCTTTGTCTGGGGAGGCCAGCCGCAAGGCCTTCGTCATCGCCGTACTGGACACCGGCCTCTCGCCGCCGAAGATATACGGGCCAGTCGCTTGCTGCCGCATGATTTCGACGATCGCCAACGCGCGATCGCAAAGCGGGACGACATGCTCCTTTCCAGCTTTCATTCGCTCGGCTGGCACCGTCCAAGTCTTCGCCTCGACATCCACCTCCGTAAATAGCGCCTCCCTACCCTCACGTGTGCGGGTGGTCGTCAGAGTCAGGAATTCGACTGCCCTCGCTGCCGTACCAGATGATTCTTTTAGCTTTGCGATTAACTGCGGAGCTTGCGCGTATGCGAGCGCTGCATGGTGCCCGCGCTGGAGTTTCTGGCGGCGCGGCATAACCTTGTCGAGCAACCCCTTCCAGCGCGCTGGGTTCCCCGCAGTTCGCCACTCGTGCGCGATTGCATAGTCAATCACAGCCTGGATCCGCGACCGCAGCCTGTCAGCCGTCTCTGGCCTCTCGTGCCAATGCGGCAGAAGGCAGTCCTTGACGTCGCCCATGACGATGTCCGCCACAGGCATGTCGTGCAGCGGCTTTGCGTACTCCCGTAGGGTCATTCGCCATTGGTCCGCGTGCTTGTCGTTCGTCCACTCCTTTTCCTTCGTCTCGATCAATGCCTCCATGCAGTCTGCAAACGTCTTGGGTTTGGTCGAGATGCGATCTGCCCGGGGATCCTCGCCTCGAGCAAGCTGTTGCCGAATAGCTTCCGCCTTCTCTCGCGCAAGCGACAGCGAGACGGGTGCAGTGCCCTGCCCGTAGCCGCCTAGCCCGACCTCATTGCGTTTGTCTCCGCGTCGAAAGATGAACACCCAGTTCTTGCTGCCGCCCTTTTGGACCCGCAGATAAAGGCCCTCGCCGTCGCCGTAGATACCGGGCTTGGCCAGCGATTTTATTTTCGTCTCTGAGAGCTTATTACGCGCCATAAAAGTCTCCGCCTAACCCATATTTCTGCAACGGTTATCATAACGGACAAACGGAACATACGGAATTTATGAGAAACAACAGCAGGATACAGGCCGAATGTTCCAAGAAAACGGCGGAACAGCGGACACCCTGTCCGCCATCAACGTGACGCTCACTCGCCGACGTGGCATTGTTGGCGGGCGTGCCGGACTGTCGTTCAAAAGCTCCGCCCTATCCGCCTTCAATGTTCGCTATGCCTGCAAACACCTCAGCATTGCCCGCCATCGGGCGCTGAAGCTGGGCGACGTCATTCAGCAGTTGCTGTTTCCATCCACGCACTTGAATTCGCACATTGGAGTTTTCGGCTCAGACAAAAAATCCCCGAATGGGGGTGCCGCTATGCAGTGGCGGAGTCGATCAACTTTACACCGCCCCACGTCTTCCGCGCGGCAATCACAAGCGACTGGCGTCTACGGAAGCGGATTTCTCGGCGGCTACCCGCCCTCGCGCTATGCGAACCAGCTGCCGCATTGCCCCATGGTCCAACTGCCAGACGGTTCGCGCTCGTACTAGTCTTTGGTTGATCCGTCCCAGTGGCGTCTTCCGGAGTCGACCGAGGTTGAAATCATGACCAGAAAACGTGCGAACTTGATCGTCGCTGCAATGCTTTGTTCGGCGACGGTCGTCACCTCCTCTGTCAATGCGCAGGATCAGGCCGCACCACCGCTTGTGACGCAGATCGGCAACGGCAACTGGCTTCCGCAGGAGGAAGCGGAGTCGCTGCGCGACGAACTCTACTATCAACGCGCGATCCATGCCTACATAACCATGCTTCAGGCGCTGAACGTGATCGGTATGCGCGACGGTTCGGAGGCGACATTCGGTAAAGGCTACAACATCCTGCCAATCTGGAAGGACCGGATGGACTCGCGCACGTGGGTGCCGACACCGAACGCCGACGTAATCTACTCGATGAGCTATCTCGACCTGAAGGAAACCGGCCCGCTCGTCGTCGCCGCGCCACCCAACGTCATCGGCATGTTTACCGATTTCTTCCAGCGTACGATCACGGATGTCGGACTGATTGGACCGGATCGCGCGCGCGGCGGCCTCTACCTCCTGCTGCCGCCTGATTATGACGGCGAGGTTCCGCAGGGCTACTTCGCGTTCAAAGCGAAGACCTACAATGTCTTTCTGTTCTTCCGGACGATCATGGTGAAGGGCGAAAACGGTCCGGACCCCAAGCCCGCCGTGGCGCTCGCGGAGCAGACGCGCGTCTATCCGCTTTGGACGCCCGAGAAAGACGTCAAGCCGATGCAGTTTCCTAACGGCAGCGGCAAGCGCATCAACATGATGTATCCGGTCGATAACGCCTACTGGACCAAGTTGAAGGAGTTCGTCGACCACGAGCCGGTCTCGGCGATCGATTCCGAACTGCGCGGTGTGCTGGCATCGATCGGCATCATCAAGGGCCCTTCGAGCCGACCGGGAAGCAGCAGGAACTCTTGAAAAAGGCGGTCGAGACAGCGCCCAAGATGATCTTGGCGCAGCGCCAGCTCGGCCGACCGGACGGACGCAATCGCTACTACACCGACAGGCAGTATGAAAATGTCTGGGCCAGCGGCACGTCCGAATGGCTCCAGGACAGTTATCTCGATGTCGACCAGCGGGCTGGCTATTTCCAGGTTGCCTATTCATCGGCTCCGGCAATGGTCATGCGGACGCTAGGGGCAGGTTCCAAATACCCGGTTGCATACCGAGATGCCGCGGGCGAGTTCCTCAGCGGCACCAGCACCTACAGGCTGCATTTGCCACCCAATCCGCCGGCTGCCCTGTTCTGGGCAGTTACCGCCTACAACATCACCGACGGCACGATGGTGGAAGCGCCGCAGCTGATGCCGTCCATCAACGGCTTCAACAAGGTCGCGACGAACCAGGACGGCTCGGTGGACCTGTGGTTCGGACCGGAAAAACCTGCCGACGCGCAGGACTCGAACTGGATCCAGACCGTCGGCGGCCGGAATTTCCTGATAGCGCTGCGTCTCTACGGAACCGGCGTCGAGTTCTTCGATCAGACCTGGAAGCCGGATGATGTGGTCAGGGTGGAGTGAGGTCGGGGCGCGTCCCCAACGAAACGCGCCCATGTCCAAGTGCCCAACCGGAGCGATTCAACAGAGGAATATGCTATGAAAACGAGTTTCAATGATCAACTCGACATCACCCGGCGCGACTTGATGAAGGGCGGCATGGGTGCGGCATCGCTGGCAGCGGTGAGCGCTGGAGCGGCGGTTCCCGCCGCCGTGACGGCGGCCTCGGTCGCCGTCACGGCCAATGCGGCGCAGGCACAGCAGCACGCCGCATCCGCAACTGTTACGCAACCCGCCACGGGTATCGTGATGTCTCCCGACTATGCAAGAACGGTTGCGCAGATGGCCTACGTCTGGGGCTGGCCGATGGTTAACATGATCAACCGCAGGGCGGCGATCACTCAGGCACCGGAACCGGGCCACCTCAACGGCGTCCTGCCCGCCGCACCGCGGGGCCAGATCGCGATGCTCAACGACTACATTGAGCCGTCGGAAACTTTCGTCACGTGCCCGAACCAGGATGTCGTCTACGGCTTGGGCTTCTTCGCGCTTGATGAAGAGCCGGTCGTGATTCAGGTGCCGGATTTCGGCGACCGTTTCTGGGTCTATGCTTTGTACGACGCACGCACCGACCAGTTCGGTCATCTAGGCAAACCATATGGCTCGAAGCCCGGATTCTACCTGCTCGCCGGTCCGAGGTGGAGCGGCCTGAAACCGGACGGGATCACAGATGTTTTGCGCTCCCCTACCTCGCTCGCCAACGCCATTCCCAGGGTCTTCCAGGACGACACGCCCGAGGACAGGAAAGCGATTCAAGAGGTCATCAACCAGGTCGTCGCTTATCCGCTGAAGGATTTCGACGGAGAGATGAAGACGATCGAATGGGCCAAGGTCCCGGACATTCCCGGACCGGCATCGTCTGGCGAGGAAACCAAATGGGTGGTTCCGGATAAGTTCTTCGATCAGTTCGGCGAGGTTCTCGACACTGTCGATCCGTTGCCGGGCGAGGAGGCTCTCTACGGCCAATTCCGCCTGCTGCTCGATGCAGCGTCCAAGGACCCCGAACTGAAAAAGGTGCTGGTTGCGACCGCGGTCGAGACCGAAGACAAGGTCATCCAGCCGTTCTTCCAGTGGAAGCACAACGGACGTCCGGCCGGGAACGGATGGAACCGTTCGACCAACAATGCGCAGTTCGGCGTCGACTATTTCAACCGGACCGGAACGGCAAAATCGAACATGTTCGACAACCGGCCGAACGAGACGCAATATTTCTACACCGACCACGACGGCGCGGGCGGAGAACTCAGCGGCAGCGGCAGCTATGCAATCACCTTCCCGGCCGGGCAGGAGCCGCCGGTCAACGGCTTCTGGTCATTGACCCTGTACAACGACAAGCATCTCTTCCACGCGAACGACCTCAAACGCTACTCACTCGGCACCAAGAACAAGAACCTAAAGCGCAACTCCGACGGTTCGCTTACCCTCTACGCAGGCGCGAAGTCGCCTGGGGGCGACAAGGAAAACAACTGGCTGCCCGCGCCGGACGGGAAGTTCTCGCTCTACATCCGCGCCTATTGGGGCAAAGAGGCAATTCTCGATGGCTCTTGGCAGCCGCCCGCGATCGCTCAATAGCCAGTGCTGAAAGCCGATAGTGGCGTTGTGTGTTCGTGATCTTGCACTCCGCCCTATCTGCCGGCCGGCGGGCACCGACGCGGCTTGCAGTTGTCAGTCTCATCTTTGTATTGCGATGCATTCGGCAAGTGGAATGCACTGGCGCGGTCGGCCGAAAACTCTTATACAATCGTTGACCAGTGGGGTCGTAGCTCAGTTGGGAGAGCGCCGCAATCGCACTGCGGAGGTCGAGGGTTCGACTCCCTTCGGCTCCACCATCCACCAGTCCTCCCTGCCGGCTCGCTGCTTGCCAAAAAAGCTGATTTGAGAGAAAGTTTTAGTCTGACCCGTTCGAGGTCTGGGCAACTCCCGCGAGTGGAGAAAAACATGCCTGTTAAATCTTTCGTGGCAGCCGTAATTTTTTCCCTCTTCGCCCTTTCGGGGTGCGCCAGCACAGGCTCGACCAACACGACCTACACCCAGTGGTACGGGCCTTATCCCGAGCCTGAATTCGACGTTCTTACGCCGGGCGGACTGCGCCTTGCCTATTAGCATTGCATAGGCGACCGACTGCGCCGCCCGCCGTAAGCCCAAAACATGCGAGAGCGTATCGGCCCCTGCCCCGAATTCCGAGCGATCGCCATCGACACGCCGGATCGCGGGGCGGATCGGCATTCAACAGCAAGCGAAATTCACGGAATTTTAGGCACTTGCGGAACACATATGGAACAGATAGGTTCTGTTCTTGATTTGTTTCGCGATTCTGGAGTGACGCCATGCTGACCCGCAAGCAACAGGAATTGCTTCTGTTCATTCACGAACGAATGAAGGAATCCGGGGTCCCGCCGTCCTTCGACGAGATGAAGGACGCCTTGGACCTTGCGTCCAAATCGGGCATCCACCGTTTGATCACCGCACTCGAAGAGCGTGGGTTCATTCGCCGGCTACCTAATCGCGCCCGGGCCCTCGAAGTCATCAAGCTGCCGGAGGCCTATGCGGGCGCTTCGCAGGTCCGCCGCGGCTTTTCGCCGAGCGTGATCGAAGGCAGTCTGGGCAAGCCTGCTGCGCCGCCCCCCGCACCGAAACCGGCGCCGCCGGCCGAGGCCGCATCGGTCGCCGTTCCGGTCATGGGCCGCATTGCCGCCGGTGTGCCGATTTCGGCAATCCAGAACAATATGCACGATATATCCGTACCGGTTGAAATGATCGGCAGCGGCGAGCACTACGCTCTCGAGATCAAGGGCGATTCGATGATCGAGGCCGGCATCCTCGATGGCGATACGGTGATCATCCGGAACGGAAGCACCGCCAGCCCCGGGGATATCGTCGTCGCGCTGATCGACGACGAGGAAGCAACCCTGAAGCGATTCCGTCGCAAGGGCGCCTCTATTGCGCTGGAGGCCGCCAATCCGGCTTACGAAACACGCATATTCGGTCCGGACCGGGTCAAGATCCAAGGCAGGCTCGTCGGCCTCATCCGGCGCTATCATTAGAGCTTCCTGACCAGGTGCGCAGCCGCTTCCTACGAAAGTACGCAATTTCAAAGCGCTGACGTGGGAGTATTGCGCCTTGGGACGCTATGACCACGCCCGGTCATAGAACGGAAGACACATTTATACAGAATAAAAAAGTCCCTATTCCAAATGTACCCTCTTGCGGATTGCGGTCAATCATTCTAAATCCGCGCCACGATTTGAAAACGCAAATCGTAGAGGCCTCGTGGCGGAGTGGTGACGCAGAGGACTGCAAATCCTTGTACGCCGGTTCAATTCCGGCCGAGGCCTCCAAAAGCCACACCTGATCAGCTTTGTTACCGACAAACTTCCCCTCGTCAGACGAGGGCGAAATCCGCATTCGCAAAGACGAAGTTGGCAGCGCTGAGGTCGGCAGCGTGGATGCCGATCAGAGTGACCTGATCGACCGTGCCATTCAGCTGCAGGACAGCGTTCCCGTCAGCATCGTCGCCGATGTTGGACAGAAAATCGGCGAAGTCGTCGTAGCCATAGCCGGCGATTTGGATGATGTCCTTGTCCAATTCGAAGTCGAAGATCTCATCCCGCCCACTGTTCCGCGCAAACAGGAACTGATCGGCACCGGTCTCGACCGCGAAGGCTGCGGTAAGTCGGCCATCGCCCCAGAGCTGATCGTTACCGGCGCCGCCAATCAAGAGGTCGTCCCCACCCGCGGTGTCCACGCCGACCTCTGCATCGCCATACAGGACATCGTCGCCTTTGCCTCCGTCGAGCAGGTCGTTGCCGCCACTGCCGCCACGTGAGAAAAGAACATCTCCAACAAGAAAGTCGTTGCCAGAACCACCATAGAGGTGGTCGTCGCCGCCGATGCCGGATTCCACGACGCCCTGGTCGAGGCCATCTCCGTAGAGTTTGTCATGGCCCTCTCCGCCCTGGAGCCGATCGTTCCCGCCAACGAAAAAATCGCCGAGGGAGAAAGCGTCGCCCGAGAGAATATCGTCTCCGGCGCCGCCGTCGAGCCAGTCGTCGCCACCACGTCCTCTGAGGCAATTGTAGCCATCGCCGTAGAGTGTATCGTTGCCTTTGCCGCCCGAGAGACGATCGTTCCCTCCGGCGACGATCGCGGAGTCACTCACATCGATCGAGAAGGCATCGCCGTACAGCGTGTCGTCGCCGGCGCCGCCGTCGAGCTGGTCGTCGCCACCACGCCCCTGATCGGAGATCGCCCAAGCGTCGCCGAAGAGCGTGTCGTCGCCTCCGTGCCCGTCAAGGCTGTCGCGGCCACCCTGCCCCGAAGACAGGAAGCCGCCGATTTCGAAGACTCCCAGGCTATTGTCGGTCGTGAATGGGTCTCCGAAGACAATGTCCGGATCGTTCGTGCCGAAGATGTGGTTGTCGAGCCCGAGCCAAGGGGCGATGCCACCGATCAGATGCGCCATTTTTCTCTCCACAGTGCTGCAAAGCAGGTGATGCTCGTCTTGGGGACCCGGACGGCCTTGGGGGCGTCGATCTCGTCCGGCCTCGTCGGAGTGACGAGCGGGCTAACGCTTTGAAAATACGCCCTTCCGCACGGAAAACCGTCCACACTTTTCCTGAAAGTGCTCTAATGTTGCCGAACGCGATGTTCCTGTCCATTGACCACTTCGGATTAACTACAGGTTGTACTTTCCGGTGAAGTTCCGCGTCCGGATGCTGAAAGACGGAAGAGGTTGCCCACGCTCCGGACGACGTCCACGAAGAGAGATACCCGGAGGACCATGTGGTCTCGTGATCGGCGGTTGTGCTATAGCGTCCCGTCGGCCGGCCTCATCGGGAGGGCGGCACTCGCAGCGCGATGTGATGGATATTCCTTGGGGCTACATTCAGCGCCACTTCGATTGGCTCGGGCATGTGGCCGAGGGCGTCTGTATTGCAGCAGTCGTCGCCCTGCTGTTCATGGTGATTGCACCGAGAAGGTTGGCGCTGATCATCGGCCTCGCCTTCGCCATCGGACACTTTCACGGCCGCGAAAAACGTGATTTCGAGATCAGCGCAAAGCTGCCGCCGCCTCACCTAGAGGGTTATGAAATGTGGAGGTGGAGTTGGGATCAGGCGACCGACTTCTGGCCGGTCGCTTTGGTCCTCGCCTGCGTCATTGTCGCCCTCCTGCCCAAACGGCGTCGAAAGCCGGGCAATTCCGACGACTAACATGCGCTGCATCCGCATGCTGGTGGACTCTTCGCGAGGTCCACCTCTCAGGACTTGCCGGACGAGTTCGGCTTGCTCCGCCATCGGGCCCACCATACGGCCAGCTTGCGCCGCCGTCGGCGCATCGAGGGAATGTCGTGCGAAAGCACGAGCAGGCCCAGAGGAACCATCCAGAAGCCCAAGATCGGTAGAAAACCGAGCACACCGCCGAAGACGAGCAGAACGCCGATGAGGACGCGCAATGCCGGCGAATTGGGCAGGCTCATCCGCCATTTGCCAAGCACGATCTCACGCGTCTTGGGATCGATGCCAAAATGCTTCTTCTTGCCTTCGGTCGCCATCACTCTTCTTTCGTACCAATGACCCCACAGTTGGTGCCTTCTCCACAGGGCGGCAACCGCCTACCGTCATTTTTTTTGAAAAACCGCTTGGCAAATCGGAAAAGCATTTGTATTAGCAGCCTCACTTCTGCGGCGCAGATGATCCCTGGTAGCTCAGCGGTAGAGCACTCGACTGTTAATCGATAGGTCGCCGGTTCGAATCCGGCCCGGGGAGCCAGTTTCGAAAGAGCCATTCGCGGCAAAGCCCGAATGGCTCTTTTCATTTTGTCGGGCTGATTTCTCGTAGGTTTCCTCATGCGTCTTGCATGGCTTTTCCTGGTCCTCGCGATCGCGACCGAGGTCGTCGGCCTGACCGTGATGAAGGCGGCATCCGGCTCCGGCTCCTATTGGGGGCATGTGGTCATGTATGCCTCGATCGCGCTCTCCTACGTCTTCCTGGCACGAGCGGTGAAGACCATTCCGGTTGGCGTCGCCTATGCCGTCTGGGAAGGATCCGGCGTCGCCGTGATAACGCTCGTCTCTGTTTTCGTTTTCGGCCATGCGCTCTCCGGCCGCGAGATGCTGGGCCTCGCGATGGCTGTTGCGGGAATACTTCTCCTCAATGCCGGCAGGAGCGATGCGGAGGAAGCCGCCGCATGAGCGCGTCGGGTCTCTCCTTCGCATTCGCGATCGCCGCCGGCGTGCTCGATGTGGCGGCGAATCTCGCCTCGACGAAGTCGAACGGCTTTGCCCGCCGCGGCTGGGGTGCCCTTTCGATCGTCTTGGTGCTTGCGGCGTTCGCGCTGCTGGCGGAAGCGATCAAGGATATGGACCTGGCGGTCGCCTATGCCCTTCTCGGCGCAACCGGAATCTTCGGTACGGCCATCTGCGGCCGCCTTTTCTTCGGCCAGAGGCTGAAACCGGTCGGCTGGCTTGGACTGTCACTGATTTTCGGCGCGGTGCTGGTGCTTCATACCGCCTGACGCGGCTGTCCGTCGGAGCCTGAGCGCTTGTTCTTTGGAACCGCAGCCACGGCTGCCCTTCCCGGTACCAGCCGGTCGAGAAGCGCGAAATAAAGCCCATAGGGCAGGATACGCAGCAATTTGACCAGGTACGTAAATCGTTTGGGGAAGGTGATCTCGAAACGCGAAGACTTCAGGCCGGCGCATATCCGGTCTGCCGCCTCCTGCGTGCTCACCAGCGCGGGTCTCGGGAAACCGCCTTTCGGTGCAGCCTGCGTATCCACGAATCCGGGACAGATGACTTGCAAGCGGATGCCGATGCGATCGAGGTCGAATTTCAGGCTCTCCGCCATGTTGATGAGCGCCGCCTTGCTCGCACCGTAGGCGGCGCTCATCGGCAAGCCGCCATAGCCGGCCACCGACGACATGATCGCGATCTGTCCATGCCCCTTGGTCTTCATATGCTCGACAAGCGGTACGAGACAGTTGACGACGCCGTTGAGATTGACGGCGAAGCTCCTGTCGAAGGGCTCCCGACGCAGGTCGTCGCCACGGACCGGGAGGGCGACGCCGGCGTTGAGGACGGCGAGTGCCACCTGCCCGTGCTCGTATTCGATTTTGGCCAGCAGCCGCTCCATGTCCTTCGGATCGGTGACGTCTCCATCGAGAACGATCATCCGCCCCGGTCCGGCCGCCTGGTGCTGAAGGTCTACCAGCTTCTCGTGACTTCGCGCCGTGACGACCACGGAATAGCCTTCCTCGGCCAATCGAAGCGCCACGGCGCGACCGATGCCGGAACTTGCACCGGTGATCCATGCCAATCCATGTTCGGGGCGGGCGGTGAATACAGCTGTCATCTTTTCCTCGCTCGTCGACGGGGGTTCTCACCGGGGCCGCCGCATAAGCGGTCGGTCCCTATACCTCTCCGGACGGCAAGCGCCTGCCCCGCAATCTCCGCTTCCCGCCCGTCGATTGACGGCAGAGACGTTTTTTGCCCGGGACAGGAAAGCTGCGAAACGCTATTCCTTGCCTGTAGGACAGACTGAGCCGAAAACACGCCAATATTTCGGCGATCCTGCCCATGAAACCAAATGTTCATCGGCTTGCCGTCGACCGAGGTTAGTGCTTGGCTAATGCCGGCATCCGTTCCGTCCAGCGCGAGGTTTTCAATATGCCTGTTCTTCCGTCCGTGCTCGAAGCAATCGGCAATACGCCGCTGATCCGGCTCAAGGCCGTGTCCGAAGCGACCGGCTGCAACATTCTCGGCAAAGCGGAGTTCCTCAATCCCGGGCAGTCCGTAAAGGACCGGGCAGCGCTCTGGATCATCCGCCAGGCCGAAAAGGCCGGCCAGTTGCGGCCGGGCGGCGTGATTGTCGAAGGTACGGCCGGCAATACGGGGATCGGCCTTGCCGTTGTCGGCAGCGCACTTGGATACCGCACCGTCATCGTCATTCCCGAAACCCAGAGCCAGGAAAAGAAGGACGCGCTGCGCCTGCTTGGGGCCGAACTGGTCGAAGTTCCGGCTGTGCCTTACAGGAATCCCAACAACTACGTGAAGATCTCCGGCCGGTTGGCGGCCCAACTCGCCGAAACCGAGCCGAACGGCGCCATCTGGGCGAACCAGTTCGACAATGTCGCCAACCGGCAAGCGCATGTCGAGACGACCGCGCCTGAAATCTGGCTCGACACCGACGGCAAGGTCGACGGCTTCATCTGCGCCGTCGGCTCCGGCGGCACGCTTGCCGGCGTGGCGGAAGGATTGCGCGCCCGCAATGCGGCGATCAAGATCGGCATCGCCGACCCTGAGGGGGCCGCACTCTACAATTTTTATGCCCATGGCGAACTCAAGTCGAGCGGCAGCTCGATCACCGAAGGCATCGGTCAGGGCCGAATCACCGCCAACCTCGAAGACTTCACGCCGGACTTCGCCTACCAGATTCCGGATGCGGAAGCGGTGCCCTACGTCTTCGATCTCATCGAAAAGGAAGGCATTTGCGTCGGCGGCTCGACCGGCATCAACATCGCCGGCGCCGTGCGGCTTGCCCGGGACCTCGGGCCGGGACACACGATCGTGACGATCCTCTGCGACTATGGTAACCGCTATCAGTCGAAGCTCTTCAATCCGGACTTCCTGACCTCCAAGGGGCTGCCGGTTCCGGACTGGCTGAAGACCACTTCGAACATAGCAGTGCCATACGAACCCGCTGGATAGGATTGCCATGACCGGAACCGTCACCGCCCTCTTTCGAGACGATTTTTACCTCTCGACCTGCGAAGCACGCGTGACGGCAATCCTGGAAGGCGGCGGCATCGAGCTCGATCAGACCTGCTTTTATGCGACATCCGGCGGGCAGCCGGGTGACACGGGTTTCCTCGAGCGCGAAGACGGCAGCCGCATCGACATCGTCGAAACACGGCATGGCGCGAACAAGGACGTCATCGTTCACATGTCCGCCGATGGCGCGCCCGTGCCGGCGGTCGGCGAGAAGCTGGTGCTGCACATCGACTGGCCGCGCCGCTACCGGCTGATGCGCATGCACACGGCCTGCCATCTGCTGTCGGTCGTCTGCCCCTTCCCGATCACCGGCGCAGCCGTGGGAGAGGAGGAAAGCCGCGTGGACTTCGACATGAGCGAAACGATCGACAAGGACGAGGTCACGGCAGGGCTGATGAAACTCGTCGAAGAGAACCATCCGGTCTACGTGCAGTGGATCACCGACGAGGAGCTGGCCGCCAATCCGGGCATCGTCAAGTCGAAGAATGTCCGCCCGCCGATGGGCCTTGGCCGGGTCAGTCTCGTCTGCATCGGCGAGAATTCATCGATCGACAGCCAGCCCTGCGGCGGAACGCATGTTTCCGAGACGCAGGAAGTGGGTGCGATCCACATTGCCAAGATCGAGAAGAAGGGCAAGGAAAACAGGCGCTTCCGTATACGCTTCGCGACGCCCGAAGACGGGGTTGCGGTCTAGCGCCCGTTGGGATTCAGTGCCGGTTGCGCGGCCTAGGAACCGTGCCGGAGGACAGCAATCTCTCCTCCCGTCATCCCTGTGACAAGCACAGGGATGAGGGAATCAAACAAGTCGCGGCGGGTATCCTGAATCTCAACAGGCCTTAGCGCGGGCAGCGAACTGTTCTTTTACATCAGCAAGCCAGTGGAGTGACGACGATGAATGGTGAGAACGAAAACAAGAGCCGCTTTGTCGTTTCTGCGGATTGGCTTGAACAGCGCCTCGATGATCCGTCGGTCAAGATAATCGATGCCGCCTGGTATCTGCCGGCGCAGAACCGCGACGCGAAAGCCGAATACGCCGCCGCGCACATTCCCGGGACGGTCTTCTTCGACCAGGACGCGATCGCCGATCGGACGAGCGCGCTGCCGCACACCCTGCCCTCTCCCGAGGCATTCTCCGAGGCCGTGGGCGCAATGGGAATCAGCGAGAACGACACGATCGTCGTCTACGATGGCCCGGGGATCTTCACCGCCCCGAGGGTCTGGTGGATGTTCCGAATCATGGGCGCCGAGAACGTCTTCGTTCTCGATGGCGGGATGGACGGCTGGAAAGCGGACGGCCGGCCAACGACGACCGAGGTTGCGAAACCCAGCCCGCAGGCTTTCAACGCAGTCTTCAACCCGAACGCGGTCACCTCGTTCGAGCGCATGAGGGATGTGGTCGAGCATCGGCTCTCTCAGATTGCCGATGCGCGCAGCGCCGGGCGCTTCGCCGGCGAGGAACCGGAGCCGCGGGCGGGCATGCGGTCGGGCCATATGCCAGGTGCAAGGAGCCTGCCCTCGGGCGTATTCTCCGACAAGGGCAGGTTCAAGGATCTCGATGCGCTGCGCCGAACTTTTGAGGATGCCGGCATCGACCTGACGAAGCCGGTCGTCACGAGCTGCGGCTCCGGCATAACCGCCGCCATCATCACGCTTGCGCTTCAATCCTTGGGACATAAGGACAATACGCTTTATGATGGCTCCTGGTCGGAATGGGGTAGCCGGCCGGATACCCCGGTTGCAATTGGTAAAGAGTGAGAGCCATGCCAAGGTCGAAGCCTGCCGCGATCACGGCGCACGTGACCGAACTCGAGATGACATCGCCGCCGAAGCAAAGCCTGCCGATGCCGATCAACATCCACACGGCGATCCTGCGCGTCTCGGACATTCCGCTTGCCTACTACCGCTTTCTCTATCTGCGTGTCGGAAAGCGCTGGCACTGGGCGGAGCGCCTGCGCATGAGCGACGACGATCTGTCGGCTATTCTCCACGACAAGCGAACGACGGTCATGGTGCTTTACGTGGACGGTGCGCCGGCCGGTTTCTTCGAATTCCAGCAACTGGACGATGACGTCATCGACCTCACCCATTTCGGGCTCATGGAGCACGCGCTCGGCCTGGGACTCGGCAAGTGGTTCTTGCTGCAGACCTTGTTTGCGGCCTGGGCCATGAACCCGCGCAAGGTTACGGTCACGACGAACAATCTCGATCATCCCCGGGCGCTGCAGCTTTACCAGCAGTTCGGCTTTTCTCCGGTCGCGACGCGCGAGACGGTGGTCGAGCCGCTGAGCGACGAGGAACTTCTCACCTTCGCGAAGAAGCTCTGAACGCTTTCGGATGTCGGATCTAAGCTCGGCAAGTATCGGGTGTCGTTCCCAGACACAAGTGCGCATCTTTCTCCTGAATTCAGTCAATCGGGAGAAGCGCCATGAAACTCAACTACGTTGCAATGCCCGTCGAAGAGGCGGAGCGGCTAAGGCAAGGCGGGCCGGACGCCTATGGCGACCAGCCCGAACGGCGCATTTCGGACGGCGACGGCGTGCCGTGCCGGCACTGCCTTCGCAATGTCGATGAGGGCCAGCCTTATCTCGTTCTCGCCTACCGGCCGTTTTCGTCGGTTCAGGCCTATGCCGAAACGGGACCGATCTTCATCCACGCTGAAAATTGCGCCATTCACGACGGTGACGCCATGCCGCCGATACTCGCATCCAGCAAGAGCTATCTTCTGCGCGGCTACGGGGGAGATGAGCGCATCGT
The DNA here is from genome assembly GCF_054161295.1 of Ensifer sp. D2-11. Lineage (NCBI taxonomy): Bacteria > Pseudomonadati > Pseudomonadota > Alphaproteobacteria > Hyphomicrobiales > Rhizobiaceae > Ensifer > Ensifer sp. D2-11. The sequence continues at coordinate 1,491,516 of NZ_CP096433.1, read as the reverse complement.
CTACGGCACGGGCGGGGCCGTTGATGCCGAGTACCTCGAGCAGCGGGCCATGGAATTGCTGGCACGGCCGGACGTCGCCTTCGTGCATGTTCGCTCGGGAAAATACAACTGCTACCAGTGCCGCATCGAGGCGGCCTGAGCGGGAGCCCGGCGCATGATGGCGCCGGGCGGTTCAGCGCGTCAGGCGACGTGGAGGACGGCCTCGGGAGCGTGGGCGTCGTAGCCGAGCGCTTCGGCCACGGCGGCATTGGTGACGCGGCCTCGGTGGACATTGAGCCCGGCGCGCAGATGCCGGTCTTCGGCAATCGCCTTGAGGCCGCGGTCGGCGAGCTGCAGTCCGTATTGGAGTGTCGCATTGTTGAGCGCGTGCGCCGACGTGATCGGCACCGCCCCCGGCATGTTCGCAACGCAGTAATGCACGATGCCTTCGACCTCATAGGTAGGTTCGGAGTGCGTCGTCGCATGCGACGTCTCGAAGCAGCCGCCCTGGTCGATCGCGACATCGACAATGACGGCGCCTTTTTTCATGGCGGACAGCATTTCGCGTGTGACGAGCTTCGGCGCAGCAGCGCCGGGAATGAGTACCGCTCCGATCACCATGTCGGCGGAGAAGACCTCCTCTTCCAAGGCATCGATCGTCGAGTAGCGCGTATGGACACGGCCGTTGAAGATATCGTCGAGTTGGCGCAGACGCGGCAGCGACCGGTCCAGGATAGAAACATCGGCCCCGAGACCCGCAGCCATCTTGGCTGCATGCAGGCCGACGACGCCGCCACCGATGATCGCGACCTTGGCCGGAAGAACCCCCGGTACCCCGCCGAGCAGGATTCCGCGGCCGCCATTTGCCTTCTGGAGCGAGGTAGCGCCAGCCTGGATCGCAAGCCGTCCCGCGACCTCGGACATCGGCGCAAGCAGCGGCAGTCCGCCGCGCTCATCCGTCACGGTCTCATACGCGACCGCCGTGACGCCGGACTTGAGAAGTCCCTGGGTCTGTTCCGGGTCCGGTGCGAGGTGAAGATAGGTGTAGAGAATCTGGCCTTCGCGCAGTTGCGCCCATTCGGACGGTTGCGGCTCCTTGACCTTGACGATCATGTCCGCTTTTTCGAAGACTTCTCTGGCTGTCGGTACGATCCTTGCACCGGCTGCGCGATAGGAGTCGTCATCGGCCCCGATCCCTGCCCCGGCCTTGGTTTCCACGACGACCTCGTGGCCGTGGGCTACATATTCCCGTACTGATCCGGGCGTAAGGCCGACACGGTATTCATGGTTTTTGATTTCCTTCGGGCAACCGACACGCATCTTTGCGTTCCTCTCCTATTTATGGGCTTTCCGCCGCGTTGATGAGGGGTCCAGCAAAGCAGATGGCATCCAGAATGTCCTTGCAAAGAAGTGCTCATCCATGCATTGATTTCGGTGATTATTGCACAAAATTGCCACTGCTCGAAAGAAGATGCGAATGACTGGCTTGGATGCTATCGATCGTTCGATTCTGCGCATTCTGCAGCAGGATGGCCGAATTTCGAACGCGGACCTCGCCGGGAGGGTCGGCCTCTCCCCGTCGGCCTGTTCGCGGCGGGTCGATATTCTCGAAAAGTCCGGGACGATCGCCGGTTACCATGCGCGCATCGCCCACAAGGCGCTCGACTACAGGATCATGGTCATCGTGCATATTTCGCTCTCCGGGCAGTTCGCCAAGACCCTTGCGGAGTTCGAAGCCGCCGTGAAGCTCTGCCCCAATGTGCTCGTGTGTTACCTGATGTCCGGGGAATACGATTACATCCTGCGCGTGGCAGCGAAGGATCTGGAGGATTATGAGCGAATCCATCGCGACTGGCTCTCGGCGTTGCCGCACGTCGTAAAGATCAATTCGAGTTTTTCGCTTCGCGAGGTCATCGATCGCCCCAATGTCGGCATCTGAGACCGTGATGCAGCGAGACGCGGCGGCAATCCCGTCTGCAAAAATCAGCCGCTTTGCGTGGCCGGGCCATTCCGCCATAGTCGCGCTTGTCTGAACGCATCGAACGCGCTTTCGAGGGGAGATCACCGATGACTGCTTTGCATCCCATTTCGCGCCGGACCCTCATCGGCGGTCTTGCCGCCACGTCGGCATTTGTCGTGCTGCATCCCTTCTCGACCCGCGCGGCTGCCAACCAGGCGCATCTCAGGATCATGGAAACCACGGACCTGCACGTCCATGTCTTTCCCTACGATTACTATGCCGACAAGCCGAACGACACGCTTGGCCTAGCGCGCACCGCTTCGATCGTCGACGCCATCCGCGCCGAGGCGACGAACGCGGTCCTCGTCGACAATGGCGATTTTCTTCAGGGCAATCCGATGGGCGATTACATCGCCTACAAGCGCGGCATGAAGGAAGGCGACATGCATCCGGTCATCGCCGCGATGAACGTGCTCGGCTACGACTGCGGCACGCTCGGCAATCACGAGTTCAACTACGGCCTGGATTTCATGTTCAATGTGATCAACGGCGCAAACTTTCCGATCGTCTGCGCCAACCTGACCAAAGGCGCCATGGCCGCCGCCCCGCGCCAGGACGAGCTTTTCCTCAAGCCCTACGTAATCCTCGATCGAAAAGTGAAGGACGGCGCCGGTCAGGAACACCCCATCCGCATCGGCCTCATCGGGTTCGTACCGCCGCAGATCATGACCTGGGACGCCAAGAACCTCGAAGGCAAGGCGAATGCGCGCGACATCGTCAAAGCCGCGGAAGCCTGGGTGCCGCAGATGCGCGAGGAAGGCGCCGACATCGTCATCGCCCTCTCACATTCCGGCATAGGGCAGCAGGCCTATGCCGAAAATCTCGAAAACGCGTCCGTACCCCTGGCGGCAATCGAGGGTATCGACGCAATCGTCACCGGCCACAGCCACCTCGACTTTCCGGGACCCAAGTTCGACGGAACTCCGGGCGTCGACAATGCCAAAGGGTTGATTTCGGGAAAGCCCGGCGTCATGGGCGGCTTCTGGGGATCCCATCTCGGCCTCATCGATCTGCTGCTCGAACGCGACGGCGGCCAGTGGCGTGTGATCGGTTCGACAAGCGAGGCGCGGCCGATCTTTCGCCGGGAAGAAAAGAAGGTAATCGCCGAGGTCGGTGACAAGCCGGAAGTGCTCGCAGCCGCGCAGAAGGACCACGAAGCGACGCTTGCCTATGTGCGCACCCCCGTCGGCAAAACTTCGGCACCGCTATACTCCTATTTCGCGCTCGTTGCGGACGATCCGTCGGTGCAGATCGTGAGCCAGGCCCAGACGTGGTATATCCGCGAAATGCTCAAGGACACCGAGCACAGCGACCTGCCGGTCCTGTCCGCCGCAGCCCCTTTCAAGGCCGGCGGGCGCGGCGGCGCCGAGTACTATACGGATGTTCCAGCGGGCGATATCGCCATCAAGAATGTCGCCGATCTCTACCTCTATCCGAATACGGTGCAGGCGGTCGTCATCACCGGCGAAGAGGTGCGCAACTGGCTCGAAATGTCCGCCGGCATCTTCAACCGGATTGCACCGGGATCGGTCGATGCAAGCCTGATCAATGGCGACTTCCCTTCCTATAATTTCGACGTGATCGACGGGGTCACCTACCAGATCGATCTTTCGCAGCCTGCGAAATACGACAAGGACGGCAACGTGGCGAACCCGGAGGCCAGCCGCATCCGTGATCTGAAATTCGATGGCAGGCCGATAGATCCCAAGCAGAGATTTGTCGTAGCGACCAACAACTACCGCGCCGGCGGCGGCGGCAATTTTCCGGGCATTGCCGGCGACAAGGTCGTCTTCGTCGCGCCGGACACCAACCGCGACGTCATCGTGCGCTACATCGTCGAACAGGGAACGATCAACCCCTCGGCTGACGCGAACTGGACCTTCGCGCCGCAGAAGGACACGAGCGTGCTCTTCGATAGCGGCCCGAGGGCGCGGCAGTTTCTGGCAGAGGTCAAGGCGGTGAAAATCGAGAATGCCGGCGACGGCAGCGACGGTTTCGCCCGGTTCAGAATCAAGCTCTGACGCGGGATGCGGGCGGAAAACCGAACATACTTTTCCTCACGCCCCAAGGGCCTGTTGAGATTCATCTGGAGCTTATGACGGCTGCTGCGAGATGAATGATGGCGTTCTTCCTCGCCCTCATCTCTGTGCTTGTCACAGAGATCCAGCAGCGCCGCGTCTGCGGCGCGGGAAGCGTTCTTTCAGCCCAAGGACTTGGTCTGGCTGGATTCCTGTGACGAGCACAGGAATGAGGAGATCAAGCGGGCCTTAGGGCGGAATATGAGGAATCACCCGTAGGATATTGTTTGGACTGGCGATTACCGTCGCCGGACGTCAGACAGGCCGCGACTGAGCGTCGTCGGAAAAGAGGGCCGCGCGCTGCTCGTCGATGATCTGGCGCCCCTTGCGCATCGCCGAGTCGATCGCGTCCTGCTCGGAGGTGAAGAGATCTGCCCGGATGAAGCTGCGCACTTTCGTTGCACCGTCCGGCATCGACTTTTCGATGCTGCCGGCAAGCCGGTACTGCGATCCCTCGCGCTGAGGCGTCGCCCGGATCACGCAATCCGCATAGTTCTCGGTCTTGCCTGCCGCAGGCTGTGCCTGCGTTTCAGAGCCGCTGGAGCGACCGAATAATTTCGAGAAAAACGATGCCATGCCTCACAGTTAGCCGTGCTCGCCGGCCCTGTCAAAGCTAAAATTGGTGAGCCCGGCGCCGGCCACTTGCCGGCCTTGTCAAATGACGAAGTTGGCCAGCATCTCGTTCTCGGTGATGTCCTGGTAGCGAAGACCCGCCGCATCGAAACGCTGTTTGAGAACGGGAAAATTCTCCGCGTGTTTCGTTTCGATACCGATGAGCACGGAGCCGAAGTTTCGAGCCGACTTTTTCAGATATTCGAACCGGGCGATATCGTCCTCCTCTCCCAGGAGACCGAGGAAATCGCGAAGCGCTCCCGGACGCTGCGCCATGCGCAGGATGAAGTATTTCTTGAGCCCCGCATGACGCATGGCCCGCTCCTTCACGTCCGGCAGGCGCTCGAAGTCGAAATTGCCTCCGGAAACGACCGCTACGACGATCTTGCCTTCGAGAGTATCGCGGCCAAGCGCTTCCAGTGCGGTGATTGCAAGTGCGCCGGCGGGTTCGAGAACCACGCCCTCGACATTCAGCATTTCGGTGATCGTCAGGCAGATCGCATTCTCAGGCAGCAGCATCACCTGTTCCGGCGAAAATCTCCGGAGCGCAGCAAAGTTCAGGTCGCCGATCCGTGCGACCGCCGCGCCATCGACGAAATTGTCCACCTGGTCGAGCGTGACGACGCCGCCGAGTTCCAGGCTGCGCCTGAAGCTCGGCGCCCCCTCCGGTTCACAGAACAGAAAACGGTCGGCCGAGAGGCTGTCGCCCAAATACCCGGTCACGCCCGCGGCCAAGCCGCCGCCGCCGACGGGCAGGACGACGAGATCGGCAACGAGGCCGGCCGGCAATTGTTCGGCTATCTCCGCTGCAACCGTGGCCTGGCCTTCGATGATATCGTCATGGTCGAAGGGCGGCACCATGACGCCGCCGATCGCTTCCACATGCTCGCGCGCCGCCTTGTAGCATTGATCGAAAATATCGCCGACGAGGCGGATCGTGATGAATTCGGCCCCGAACATGCGCGTCTTGTCGATCTTCTGCTGGGGCGTCGTCACGGGCATGAAGACGACTCCGGGAACGCCGAAGTGGCGGCAGACGAAAGCAAAGCCCTGAGCGTGATTGCCCGCGGAAGCGCAAACGAAGGTCTTCCCGGCCGCTCCGGAGCCGAGCGACTTGCGGAAGAAATTGAAGGCGCCGCGGATCTTGTAGGAGCGCACCGGCGAAAGGTCCTCGCGCTTCAGGAAGACGGTCGCCCCATAGCGCGCGCTCAGGTGCTCGTTGAGCTGAAGCGGCGTCGGCGGAAAGATCTCGCGCATCGCCGCTGCCGCTTTTTCAACATCCTGCTTCATCACGTGACTTCACCCGTTGAGTTTGCCGATGGCAGTCGCTATTGCACATTGCCGCGCCGGAGACCATCGATTTGACACGAATCGGTCACGCACGGCACTATCGCGGCCGCTTCGTGCGATCGCCGGCCCACCGACAAACCGCTTGCAGGAAATCAAGAGCTTGAACGCGAATCTGATCCGGCATGCTGTCCATCTCGCGGCGATCCTGGGGCTCTATCTCTCCGGCGCGATGCTGATTCCGGCCCTGGTCGATCTCTATTATGGTCACCCGGACTGGCAGGTCTTCGCCGTGACCGCCTTCATGTCGGGCGCAATCTCGTCGACGACGTTCATGGCGACCCGCGCAGGCCCCCCGCCCTTCTCGAAGAAATTCGGCTTCCTGGTTGTGAATGTCCTGTGGATCGTGTTTTCGATCGTCGGCGCCATTCCACTCTGGCTTTCCTCGGTAAAGCTGGATTTTGCCCAGGCCCTGTTCGAGTCCGTCTCGGCGGTAACGACGACCGGCTCGACCGTAATCGTCGGGCTCGATGACGCGCCGCCCGGCCTCTTGCTCTGGCGGTCGCTCCTGAGCTGGTTCGGCGGCATCGGCATCGTCGTTCTCGGCCTGTTCATCATCCCCTATCTGCGTGTCGGCGGAATGTCCTTCTTCAAGATGGAATCCTCCGACACCAGCGACAAACCCTTTGCCCGGCTCGCGAGCTTCGGCCGCGCCTTCCTCGTCGTGTACGTGTCGATCACTCTGCTGTGCGCGATCAGCTATGCCATGCTCGGGATGAACAGGTTCGACGCGATCAACCACGCGATGACGACCGTCGCGACGGGCGGCTTTTCTACGCACGACGCGTCATTCGGCTACTTTTCCAGCATTCCCCTGCTCTGGGCCAGCACGTTCTTCATGACGGTCTGCAGCCTGCCCTTCTCCATCTTGATCGTGCTCGTCGTGCGCGGGCGCCTGGACGCCCTTCGCGATCCTCAGATCATCGTATTTCTGGGCTATCTCACCGCATTCTCGGTTGCGGTCGCGGCCTATCACCGGCTCGCCAACGGCGTCGAGTTCCACCTCGCGCTTACCTATGCCTTCTTCAACATCACGTCGATATTGTCGACCACGGGCTATGCGAGCGAAGATTACAGCCTTTGGGGACCGTTCGTGGTCATGGTCGCGTTCATATGCACGTTCATCGGCGGTTGTTCAGGCTCGACGGCGGGCGGCATGAAGGCCTATCGGTTCGTCGTGCTCTTCAACGCCATCCGGTCTGCCCTGAACAAGCTCGTCTACCCGAATGCGATCTACGCGGTCCGGTACGGGAAGAATACGGTCGACGCGGATGTGCAGCGCGCCATTCTGCTGTTCTTCATCACCTATATCCTGCTCTGGGTCTTCGGCAGCCTGGTCATGGGTGCCCTCGGCTATGATCTCGTCACGGCCGTGTCGGCCGTCATCACGTGTCTCTCCAATGTCGGCCCCGGCCTCGGCAGCCTTATCGGCCCTGCGGGCAATTTCTCGACACTCCAGGATCCCGAGCTCTATCTGCTGTCGCTGATGATGCTGCTCGGGCGTCTGGAGGTCCTGACCGTCCTCGTCGTGCTCACTCCGATCTTCTGGAAGCAGTAACAGCCGCCGCTCGGCTGCAGCCTTGCCTTGACTTGGTGTGCCAAATGCCGAAAGCTCAGAGCGATCGGGCATTTGGAAAGCGCGATGCCGAGATACCTGCTCCTGCTGGCGGCACTCACGAACGCCACCGTCATCCTCGCCGACACGCAGGCAGAGGCGGGTCCGCTTGCCGACGCTGCGGCGAAGGCCGAACAGCAGGCGAGCTCCGGCGATGCCGCCGGCGCCCAGGAAACCTTGCGCAAGGCCATGAGCGACTTTTCGCAGACCCTTCCCTTCGCCATCGGCAAGGCGGTCTTCGTCACAGCAGCACCGGCCGGCTTTGCAATGTACGAGCCCCGGCCCGATCCGGTATTCGAAGCCGGCGAAACGCTCATATCCTATGTCGAGCCCGTGGGGCTTACCTGGAAGGAGGCAAGCGACGAGGGTAAGCTCGAGACACGCTTCACGGTCGACTTCGACATCCTGAATCCGAAGGGAGAGGTCCTCGCCAGCCAGAAGGCGTTCGGCGATTTCACCTTCAAGGGCTATCAGCGCAACCAGGAAATCTATGCGACGCTGAGGATCGACGTCGCCGGGGCACCATCAGGGAATTATGTGCTGCGCTACCGCTTCAACGACACCAACAGCGGCAGGAGCGCAAGCGTCGATCAACCATTCGAGATCTCCGGCCCTTGAGGGAATGCCGATCTTGCAGCTTTGGTGCGGACGACGGGAATCGAACCCGTACGGTTTCCCGAGGGATTTTAAGTCCCTTGCGTCTACCAGTTTCGCCACGTCCGCCCGCAGCTTAAATCAGGCACATAGGCGATTCAGTCAAGGGGATGTTTTGCCGCCGCCCTGCCTCACGTCAAGCCGGACCCGCGTCGGGCGCCGAAAGCGCCGCACCGGGCAGGTAGAGCGAAATCGGTCGGATCTCGTATACGGCGGTCGGGTTGACCCGGCGCAATTCGCGCGCCGTCTCGACGGCGGCTTCAAGGTTCGGGCAGTCGACCACGTAGAGGCCGAGCAACTGCTCCTTGGTCTCGGCAAAGGGACCGTCGATGATCATGCCGGCACCATCGCCCCGCAACGTCACGGCATCCCTGGTCGAGCCAAGCCGTGCGGCCGGCCCCAATCGCTTTTCCCGGACGAGGCGATCATTGACCTGCAGCAGATCGTCCATCAGCTTGGCATCTGCCTCCCTGGTCCAGGATTCGACCACCTCTTCCTCGTGATAGGCCAATATCGCGTAGAACATGGATCCCTCTCCAAAACCCCATACGGTGCCCGGGTCAGGCACAACGACATGCATGAAACAGTCACGCGGATGCGAAACGATTCCGAGGAACCGCACCTCATGAATCGAAGCGATTAGATCGTTTCTGCAGCGCGCGGGCAAGCCCGGCTTCTAACGGGGCGCGCACCAATCGCGCGCCTGAAGTTGGGTCAGCCGCTCGACGCGATCAAAGCTCGCCATCGGTCACCTTTGGAGGAACGCGGCCGGTGTGATGGGTCGGATTGTCCGATCCTGCGCCTTCGGCCGGTTTCTCTTTCTTTGTGGTTTGGCCACTTCTGGCCGGCGGCTCGTCGGTGCCGGATTCCGCCGCCTGATCCGGGAGCGGCTGTGGCTCCATGTCCATTTCTTTCGGTTCCGGTTTCCATGTGGGAGACGGCATCGGCTGGTCCGTCAGATCGTCATATTTGGGATTGCTCATGGCTCGCTCCTTTCGGTCTCGCCAGATCAACCCCGGACATTTCTGAAGGTTCCTCATGGCCCTGCCGGCCCGTTCGAGGATCGGGGAATGGCATCTGCCCAAGAAATTTTGCAACCCCTGATTCGCCAGGGGTTCAATCGCGGCATGTCAATGGCAAGATAATGCAGGGCTCAAGGGCATCCTTGATGATGATTACGGAGGGTGGGGCGTGCGTTCACTGCAAGCGTTCGGCGGCATAGCCTTGCTTCCCGAAGACCTGGACACGCTGCAGCGCGTGTTCGACAAGCTGTGCCGCGAACATAGATGGCCGCGCGAGAGCGCGCAGGCTCGGCGGTTCGGGAGGATGCTGATCCGGGAATATCAGTCCGGCACGAGAGATGAGGGACTTCTTCTGCGAGCGGGACAAGCCTTCGTCAGTCAGGCCAATGCACAAAAGAAACTGGCCTGAACACAGGCCCGGCTGTGCGACGAGGGCGCCGGCAATGACCGGCTCAATGATAGTAGAAACAGTCGCAGTCGGCTCGCGTGGCGTCCTCTCCTCTCCACACCCTGACGGCCAGCTTTGACGACTCGCCGGTCTCGTCAAGCCGCAATCCCAGCAGCGAAATCGCCGCCGCCTTGGGATTCGGCGCGTCTATTTCGATGACCGATCCGACCTGGTGAACGCCCAGGCGTGCAGTCCAGGTAAAGATCTGAACATTGTAATGCATGGAAATTCTCCATTTTCGGTCGCCGCCTGCGCGGGTCGCATAACCAAGGACAACGGCTTCGCGTCAATTGCCCTCCAACGCAGCATCGTCAGCCATCCTCTACGGTTGCTTCCGGTCGATCTCCGCCGTCGGCATGTTCGAAATGCCAGTTTCCCTTCTCATCCTGGAAGCTGATCTCCTCGTCGTCGCCGCCGACCTGCTGTTCGGCTGCTGCAGCTTTGGCGGCCGCCAGCGCCATCTCGCGACTGGGAAAGGGCTCTGAATATGCATCGGCTGCCTTGTAGGCCCAGCCTCCATCGTGTGGAACGATGAAATAAGTGATCTGCACCATCCTTCACTCCCATGGATGTTCAAGGGCAGTCCCTGCCCTCGACGGGCCGCGCCGCGCGGGCCCTTTAGTTCCTCCTTGCTGCCGCATGCTTCCCTGAATCGGAGCCGGTCTGAGAAAAACACGCAGCCATTCAAAGTGCTGTAGCGACCTTGCCTGCTAAAAAAGCACGTCGCCGTCGGGCATTTCTGATGCCGAATGCGGCGATGTTAACACAAAATTGCCCCATTGGGCCACATTTGCGAAGGCTTGCGGGCCGATATTCCGCGACCTGGCCGAGGGGCGGACTGTGATCCGAATCGCCCGCAAAAAAGGGCGCGGCTCGATCGGGAGCCGCGCACGAAGGTTGAAGGTCGTCAGTCCGCGAGCTTTGCGGCAATCCGCGCGACATGCGCACCCTGAAAGCGGGCGGCTTCGAGTTCGACCGCGGAGGGCTGGCGCGAACCGTCACCGCCGGTGATCGTCGAGGCGCCATAGGGCGATCCGCCCTTGACTTCCTCAACGCCCATCTGACCCTGGAAGGCATAGGGAAGTCCGACGACGACCATGCCGTGATGCATCATCGTGGGAATGAGGCCGAGAATCGTTGATTCCTGGCCGCCGTGCTGGGTCGCCGACGAGGTGAAGGCGGAGCCCACCTTGCCGACGAGCTTCCCTTTTGCCCAGAGGCCGCCGGTCTGGTCGATAAAGTTACGCAATTGCGAAGCGACGGTCCCGTAGCGGGTGCCCGCGCCGAAGATGATTGCATCGTAATCCGCCAGTTCCTCGACGGTCGCGACCGGTGCCGGCTGGTCGAGCTTGAAATGCGAAGCTTTCGCCACGTCCTCCGGCACGAGTTCCGGAACGCGCTTGACGGCTACTTCGGCACCGGCCGATCTTGCACCTTCCGCGACCGCATGGGCCATCGTCTCGATATGCCCATAGGCCGAATAGTAAAGAACCAGTACTCTAGCCAAAACGATACTCCTTGTTGTCCGGCAATTCCGCTTGATCGCCGCGGCCGGCAGGATTTATCAAAACGCATACCACTGCCAGTGCAGGGATGGTCGACAGACTGTTCAGCTTTTTTCAACACTGACGAGATCGCGTTCGCGATCCGAATACGCCTGGAGCGCCAATGACCAGCCCCACGATCGTCACCGCCGCCATGCTCGCCATCGGCGACGAGCTTCTCTCCGGCCGGACCAAGGACAAGAACATCGGCCACCTCGCCGATATGCTCACGATGGTCGGCATCGATCTGCGCGAGGTGCGCATCGTCGCCGACGACCAGGACGCGATCGTGGAGGCGCTTAATGCCCTGCGCAGCCGCTACCGCCACGTGTTTACTTCCGGCGGCATCGGTCCGACCCATGACGACATCACTGCCGATGCGATTTCGAAGGCCTTCGGGGTCGAGTGCATTCACGAGCCGAAGGCAATGGAGCTGCTTGCCGCGATGTACGAGCGCCGCGGCATGGAGTTCACCGAGGCGCGCAAGCGGATGGCCCGCATGCCTGAAGGCGCGACCCACATTCCCAATCCGGTATCGACCGCACCCGGCTTCGCCATCGAGAACGTCTATGTCATGGCCGGCGTGCCCCAGGTGTTCCAGGCGATGCTCGACGCGCTGCTCCCGAGCCTTGAGACCGGCACGCCCGTCCTTTCCCGTACGGTTCGCTCCCCCTATGGCGAGGGCGACATCGGAGCGCCGCTGACCGAGGTGCAGAAGAACCATCCCGAAACGAGCATCGGCTCCTATCCGAAATTCGACGGCAAGAGCTTCTCGACGGATATCGTGATCCGGGCACGCGATGCCGCGGTACTTGGCGCCGCCGAAACCGAGGTGATCGCGATGATCGAGGCGATCGGCCGATCACGCGAGAAACACCAGCCCTGAACTCCGCGTCGGCGAAATCATTGCAGATCGCGGTGCTCGCGGCTGGACTGGCTCTTGCACTTTCGGCTTCATTGCCGCTATTGCATCAGGCATGAACTAGTGTCGGCGGCGTGGCCGTCGAACTGCAGCAACGCTTATCGCCGACAGCGCAAAGAAGCCGGAGTCCGCCATGTCTCTTCCCGAGAAAGCCTTTCCTGTATCCTGGGATCAGTTCCACCGTGACGCCCGCGCCCTGGCCTGGCGGCTGGCCGACAACGGGCAGGAATGGCGCGCGATGGTCTGCATCACGCGCGGCGGCCTTGTTCCGGCCGCTATCGTCAGCCGGGAACTCAACATCCGGATGATCGAAACGGTCTGCATCGCATCCTATCACGACTACGACACGCAGGGCCAGATGAAGGTGCTCAAGAGCATCTCGCCTGAGATCGCAAAGGATGGGGGCGAAGGCGTTCTCATCGTCGACGATCTGACCGACACCGGCAAGACTGCCGCCGAGGTTCGCGCGATGCTGCCGAAGGCGCATTTCGCTGCGGTTTACGCAAAGCCGAAGGGTCGCCCCCTCGTCGACACTTTCGTGACCGAAGTCAGCCAGGATACCTGGATCTACTTCCCCTGGGACCTCGGTTTCACCTACCAGGAACCGATTGCCAAGGGCACGCGCGGCTAGCGTGTTTCACTGTTTCATTGACAAAGTGAAACACCCCAACACTTTGCTGGAAGTGCTCTCCTGACAGAACGCTCGGCGTTCTAAGCATTCCCTCGAAGCGGCGCTATGCTCTCGACAAGGCTCTCGGCCGTTGCCGTGCGGCCGGCCACGACACCGGCCTCGCCGTGGCGCCAGACCGCGGACGCTGCCGCCTCGAAAGCAGGCATGCCCTGTGCCAGGTGGGCGCCGATGATCCCCGCAAGTACGTCGCCCGAACCTGCCGTCGCGAGCCAGGGCGGCGCGTTGACATTGACGGCGGCCCGGCCGGACGGCGCGGCAACGACCGTATCCGGCCCCTTATAGACGATCACGGCATGGCTGAGCCTTGCTGCGGCCTGAGCCTTTTCGATCTTGGACAGCGCCGCATCCTCGGCGATATCCGGAAAGAGCCGGGCGAACTCCCCTTCGTGCGGCGTCATCACCACCTCATCGCCCTCTGCCGCGATCCTGTCGAAGAGTTGCTCCCTGCCCTCTCGGAACGAACTTATCCCGTCGGCATCGAGCACCAGTGCGCGGCCGCAGAGCATGAGCACGAAATCCCGCGCCTTTTTGCCGACGCCGAAGCCGGGTCCGAGAACGAAGGCATTCAGGCGTCTGTCCTTGAGCCAGGCGGCAAGGCCGGCAGCGTTGTTGATTTCCTTGAGCATGACGGCGGTGAGGTGCGCCGCATTGACGGCGAGCGCTTCCGCCGGAGAGGCAAGCGTCACCAGCCCCGCGCCGGCGCGCAGGCCCGCCGCCGCCGACAGCCGCGCGGCCCCGGTGGAAACCGGTCCGCCGCAAAGCACGGCGAGATGGCCGCGTTTGTATTTGTGGGTCGCGGGATCGAGCGCGCCGAGGTGTTGCTCCCACATCGCGGGTGTGTTGACGTGAAGATCGCCGGCTCTATCCGCAACGAGCCTTGCCGGAATGCCGATATCGAAGATTTCGAGCGTGCCGCAGCGGGCGCGACCCGGCATCAGCAGATGGCCGGGTTTGGCCGCCATGAACGTCACCGTGTGGGCCGCAACGAAACTCAAGCCCCGGATTTCGCCCGTCCGCCCGTCTATGCCGGATGGCAGGTCCACGGCGAGGACCGGTACTCCGCTCGCATTCACTTGCTCGATGACTGTTCTCGCCTCGTCCGGCACATCGCGCGCAAGCCCTGCCCCGAAAAGTGCGTCGATGACGACATCACCCGATTGCGGCCCGTAGGCGTCGAGGGGTCGCGGTACAAGCGCAAAGGCATCGCGCGCCCGCGCGGCGTCGCCCTTCAGCATCGCCGCGTCGCCGAGCGCAAAGACGGCGACGCTTGCGCCGGTATCGGCGAGCGCGGCAGCGGCGATATAGCCATCGCCGCCGTTGTTGCCCGGGCCGCAAAGCACCACAAAGCGCAATGCTTCCGGGTAAAGCCGCAAGGCGGCGGCCGATACGGCCGTTCCCGCCGAACGCATGAGCGAGAAGCTATCGATCCCCGAACGCGCGGCATCCTTGTCGACCGCTGTCATTTCCGCCGGGGTCACGAGGACATTCGAAAGCGCTTGAAGCATGGAAGCGATCTAATCCCGACCGAAAGCGCAAGACAAGAGCAGCGTTGACGGAAAGCGACGTGACTAAGAAATGTGCATTTGCACACTATAAGTGCTCAAATAACATGCTTCGAGCACGAAACGCAGCGATCCTCCGTCGCGCGCCGGCGCCGAACACTCAAAACCTCATAAAAAATAGGCAGAATGCCATTGCAGAAGCCACTGCCCCATCGGCACCTATCGCGTTACCACTGGAAATTTCGCAATCTGCGCGTCATTCCTCTACAAAAGTGGCACGCTACGTGCATAGTGTGAGGCCAAGCGGGCAGAACCTGCTTTAAAGGGAGAAGCGGAGAGACATTTTCTCATGAAAAAGATCGAAGCGATCATTAAGCCTTTCAAGCTCGACGAAGTGAAGGAAGCCCTTCAGGAGGTCGGCCTGCAGGGGATCACCGTCACGGAAGCCAAGGGCTTCGGGCGGCAGAAGGGACATACGGAGCTCTACCGCGGCGCAGAATACGTCGTCGACTTCCTGCCGAAGGTGAAGGTCGAAGTGGTGCTGGCGGATGAAAATGCGGAGGCCGTGATCGAAGCCATCCGCAACGCCGCGCAAACCGGCCGCATCGGCGATGGCAAGATTTTCGTATCCAATGTGGAAGAAGTGATCCGCATCCGTACCGGCGAAACCGGCCTCGACGCCATCTGATCGCGTCTGGCGATCTCACCTATCCGGGGGCCGTCCGGCCCCGTCTTTCCAATCCTCGTCATCACACAGGGAATTGCAACAAATGACGACTGCGAATGAAGTTCTGAAGCAGATCAAGGAAAACGACGTCAAGTTCGTAGACCTGCGCTTTACCGACCCCAAGGGCAAGCTGCAGCACGTGACGATGGATGTCGTCTGCGTCGACGAAGACATGTTCGCCGACGGCGTCATGTTCGACGGTTCCTCGATCGGCGGCTGGAAGGCTATCAACGAATCCGACATGGTGCTGATGCCCGATCCGGAAACGGCGCATATGGACCCGTTCTTCGCCCAGTCCACGATGGTCATCTTCTGCGACATTCTCGATCCGGTTTCGGGCGAAGCCTATAACCGCGACCCGCGCGGCACGGCCAAGAAGGCAGAAGCCTACCTCAAGGCCTCCGGCATCGGCGACACGGTCTTCGTAGGTCCGGAAGCGGAATTCTTCGTCTTCGACGACGTCAAGTACAAGGCCGATCCGTACAACACCGGTTTCAAGCTCGACAGCTCCGAACTGCCCTCCAACGACGACACGGACTACGAGACCGGCAACCTCGGTCACCGCCCCCGTGTCAAGGGCGGCTATTTCCCGGTTCCGCCGGTTGACAGCAGCCAGGACATGCGCTCCGAAATGCTGACCGTGCTGTCCGAAATGGGCGTGACGGTTGAAAAGCATCACCACGAAGTGGCAGCGGCGCAGCACGAGCTGGGCGTCAAGTTCGATGCCCTCGTGCGCAATGCCGACAAGATGCAGATCTACAAGTATGTCGTGCACCAGGTCGCCAATGCCTATGGCAAGACCGCGACCTTCATGCCGAAGCCGATCTTCGGCGACAACGGCTCGGGCATGCACGTGCATCTGTCGATCTGGAAGGACGGCAAGCCGACCTTTGCCGGCGACGAGTATGCCGGGCTTTCCGAATCCTGCCTCTACTTCATCGGTGGCATCATCAAGCATGCCAAGGCGCTGAATGCCTTCACCAACCCGTCGACGAACTCCTACAAGCGCCTCGTCCCGGGTTATGAAGCACCGGTCCTGCTCGCCTATTCGGCCCGCAACCGCTCGGCTTCCTGCCGCATCCCCTTCGGCACCAATCCGAAGGCGAAGCGCGTCGAAGTCCGCTTCCCCGATCCGACGGCGAACCCCTACCTCGCCTTCGCCGCGATGCTGATGGCCGGTCTCGACGGCATCAAGAACAAGCTCCACCCCGGCAAGGCCATGGACAAGGACCTCTACGACCTGCCGCCGAAGGAACTGAAGAAGATCCCGACCGTCTGCGGCAGCCTGCGCGAAGCGCTCGAAAGCCTCGACAAGGACCGTAAGTTCCTGACCGCCGGCGGCGTTTTCGACGACGACCAGATCGACTCCTTCATCGAACTGAAGATGCAGGAAGTCATGCGCTTCGAAATGACGCCGCACCCGGTCGAGTTCGACATGTACTATTCCGTCTGATGGCGGAGCGGACGGCCCTCACAGGTTCTGTCCATGCAAGATGAAACGAGGAAGGCGGGTTTCATCCGAAACCCGCCTTTTCAGTTCGACGCCGATGGAAGGCTCGCCCCCGGAGGCGCGCGCCTCTTGATGTTCCATATGCGACAACCCAGATAACTGTCTGAAAGGATGTGTTGCGTCATGAAACAAAGAAACGCCAAGTTTGAGATCGGACAGGTGGTTCGCCATCGGATGTTCCCGTTCCGCGGCGTCGTCTTCGACGTCGACCCGGAATATGCGAACACCGAGGAATGGTGGAATGCGATTCCGCAGGAGATCCGGCCCGAAAAGGACCAGCCCTTCTATCACCTGTTTGCGGAGAACGACGAAAGCGAATACGTCGCCTATGTTTCGGAACAGAACCTCGTTTCCGATGACAGCGACAGGCCGATCCGCCATCCCCAGGTGGACGCTCTGTTCGAAAAGGCCGACGCCGGACACTACAAGCCCAAGGCCACTTATCAGCATTAGAGCGGGATGAGGAAAGGGTGCGTGCGGATAGCTGCCGCGTCCGCTCAGGCGCCGGGCTGAAAACGTGGAGTCGCCGCAATTGTCGGCGGATGCAGGTACAAAAAGACGCCCGGATCGTTGATCCGGGCGTCTTTCTTTACTCAGAGAAGCTAATGATTACTGCTGCTTGGCAGCCTTTTGCGCCTCTTCCAGCTTCT
This sequence comes from Ensifer sp. D2-11, assembly GCF_054161295.1. NCBI lineage: Bacteria > Pseudomonadati > Pseudomonadota > Alphaproteobacteria > Hyphomicrobiales > Rhizobiaceae > Ensifer > Ensifer sp. D2-11. The sequence goes on along the minus strand of NZ_CP096433.1, from coordinate 1,474,195 downwards.
TGCGGGCATCTTCTGCCTTCTTCTGCATCTCTTCCTGCAGGAGGCGCTGACGCTCTTCAAGCTGGGACTGCTCGATCGGCTCGCCGTCGAATACGCCGGTGAAGCCTTCGAGCGACATCTTGATTGGGTTCGGAGCGCGCTGGAAATTGACCGAGGTGAAGACGACCTCGTTGCCCTTCTTCAGCTGCGCAATAAGCGCGTCGGAGAGCGGCGCTTCGGCAACGCACTTGTCCGGCATGCAGATCGCGTAGTCGAGCTTGACGCCCTTGCCACCGTCGATCTGCATCTGAACGCCGGGCGGGATCATGCGCGCGGACGGTACGGAAACCTGCATGACCTTGCGATTGACCTTGCCGGAGACGGTAATGAGGCCGACGGCCGTCACAAGCTGGCCGTTATTGGCGGTGAGCAGGTTCTGGACGATGCAGACATCGTTGTCTTCCTGCTTGGTGCAGACCTTGAACCAACCCTGCGGCGGCTTGCCTCCCGCCTGCTGCGCGGATGCGACGCTCGGCGCACCGGCTGCTGCGAAAGAAAGCGCCAGCGCTGCCAATCCCGCGCGTGTGGTGAAGTTCGACTTGAAGATCATTGTGATTCCGTCTCCTGAAATCCGGTCACGGAACAGAGTTCCGCAGAGTGAGTATCGTCAGCCGCCGTTGTCCTGTTGGCCAAATGAGGCATTTGAATGGCCCCGATTCCGGAAACACCTGTTACATTGGCTTGTGCGGTTTATCCAGTGTTTGTTGCGATTTTGTGCAATCATTTGCTTTGAGCGGCCCTTTCGAACCGGTGCGGGATGTGGCAGGAGCCTGCTTTGTTCTTTTCCCGACCCGGCGCCGGTTGGAAATGCGCTCCCGCATTGATACCTTGCGCGGAATCGGCCTGTTGAATCCCCACGGGAGGTGAAGTTGCGCGCAGTTGTTTCCGGCCTGGTGATGCTCCTGGCAGCCAGCAGTTTTGCCACTGGTGCTCTGGCCGCGCCCGTGCATGCGATCGCCATGCATGGCGACCCCGCCTTGCCTGCCGATTTCAAGCACTTCCCTTACGTCAATCCGCAGGTGAAGAAGGGCGGGAAGATCGCCTACGGGGTCGTCGGTACGTTCGACAGCCTCAATCCGTTCATCTTGAAGAGCATGCGCACGACCGCGCGCGGCATGTGGGACCCTGGCTTTGGCAACCTGGTCTATGAATCCCTCATGCAGCGCTCACAGGACGAGCCCTTCACGATGTACGGCCTGCTCGCCGAAACCGTCGAATGGGACGATGACCGCACCTTCATCCAGTTCAACCTCAATCCCAAGGCGCGCTGGGCCGATGGCCGGCCGGTGACCGCCGAAGACGTGATCTTCACCTTCGAATTGTTGCGCGACAAAGGGCGTGCGCCTTTCAGCAACCGCCTCTCGAAGGTTGCGAAGATGGAGAAGGTCGGGGAACGTAGCGTGCGCTTCACCTTCACCGAGGAGGCCGATCGCGAGATTCCGCTTCTGCTGGGGCTTTCGCCCGTGCTGCCGAAGCATGCGATCAACGTCGAGACGTTCGATCGGACGAGTCTGGAGCCGCCGCTCGGCTCCGGCCCCTACCGGGTCGCGGAAGTCAGGCCTGGCGAGCGGATCGTCTATCGCCGAAACCCCGACTATTGGGCCAAGGATCTGCCCTCGAAGGTGGGCCTCGACAATTACGATGAGATCTCCGTCGAATATTTCCTGCAGGAGAACACCCTTTTTGAAGCCTTCAAGAAGGGTGTGGTGGACATCTACGCCGAAGGCAGCGCGACGAAATGGGCCCGGGCCTACGATTTTCCCGCCGTTCGCAGCGGCAATGTGATCAAGGAAACGTTCAAGCCGAAGACACCGTCCGGCATGCTCGGCTTCGTCTTCAATACGCGCAGACCGATGTTCGACAACATCAAGCTCAGGCAGGGGCTCGCTCTCGTTTTCGACTTCGAATGGGTCAACAAGAATCTCTTCGACGGCGCCTATACGCGTACGCAGAGTTATTGGCAGAATTCGTCGCTTTCCTTCCTCGGCGTGGCAGCCGACAATCGTGAACTGGACCTCATGGGCGACGTGAGGGAGCGCATCAATCCGGCGATCCTCGACGGAAGCTATCGACTCCCCGTGACGGACGGCTCGGGCCGCGATCGCAATGTGCTCCGGGAAGCGGTGACCCTTCTTCGCGAAGCGGGCTACTCCATCAAGGACGGCAAGATGGTCGACGCCAAGGGGACGCCGCTGGCCTTCGAGATCATGAGCCAGAATGCCGGCCAGGAGAAGGTTGCGCTTGCCTATCAGCGCTTTCTCGCGCCGCTCGGCATCGCAGCGCGGGTTCGGACCGTCGACGATTCACAATATCAGTTGCGCAGCCAGTCCTTCGATTACGACGTCATCATCAAGTCCTTCCCCTCGTCGCTCTCTCCCGGTCTCGAGCAGATCAACCGCTGGAGTTCGCAAACTCGGGACAGGCAAGGCAGCGACAACTTCGCAGGCGTCGCCGACAAGGACGTCGACAAGCTGATCAACAACATCCTGCAGGCGCGCAACCCCGAGGACTTCACCGCCGCCGTTCGCGCGCACGACCGGCTCCTCGTCAACAATTCCTATCTGGTTCCGCTTTACCATCTCGACGCGCAATGGATTGCCCGCTGGAAGCATATCGGCCGGCCGACGACGGTACCGCTTTACGGTTATCAGTTGCCGAGTTGGTGGGACGAGCGCGTTCAGTAAGCTGGCATCCGTTCGCTAACGCATTGAAAGATGTTTCCGGCCGGCCTATGTCGCAGTTTTGGTAAACCGAAAGGCCGGCACCATGGAAACCGTCAATATCGATATCGTCTCGGACGTCGTATGCCCCTGGTGCTATCTCGGCAAGAATCGCCTCGACCAGGCGATCGCCAATGTCGCCGGCGAGATCAACGTCGCTATCCAATGGCGTCCCTACCAGCTCAATCCCGATCTGCCGCCGGAAGGCATCGACCATAAAGAGCACCTGGCGGCCAAGCTCGGCGGACAGGCCGCGGTCGACGAGGCGCACCGGACGCTCGAAGGCCTCGGTGTGGAAGACGGCATCGCCTTCGATTTCGATGCCGTCAAGGTCAGCCCGAATACGCTCGATGCGCACCGGCTGATCCGCTGGGCCGCGACCGGCGGCGAAGCGGCGCAGGACGCGGTGGTGAGCCTGCTGTTCAAGGCGAACTTCGAGGAGGGTCGCAACCTCGGCGACCAAGCCGTACTCCTCGACATCGCCGAACAGGCCGGCCTCGAAAGGCCGGTGATCGCGGCTCTCCTTGCTTCAGACGCCGACAAGGACGCCGTAAGGCAGGAAATCGACATGGCCCGGGAAATCGGCGTGACCGGCGTTCCCTGCTTCATCATCGAGCAGCAGTATGCGGTCATGGGGGCGCAATCGGTCGAAGTGCTGACCAGCGCTTTGCGCGAGATCGCGCAGATGAAGGCCGAGCATCCGGCTCACTGACGCCCGACAGCAGAGCAAATGCCGCCTGGAACGACGGCGTTTCACTGCATCGGGTGAAAAGCTTCTTTCCGCGGGGATAACCACCGCCGGTCATATCCGGTCGGTCCGGAAGCGGGATGGCGCTACTCCCGTCCAGCGTTTGAAAGCGCGGGTGAAATGCGCGGAATCACTGTAGCCCAGCCTTAAGGCAATGTCGGTCATGCTATGAACACCTTCACAGATCAGCCGGATTGCCTCGTTGCGGCGCGTGTCGTCGAGTAACTCTTCAAAATCGACGCCGCAAAACTTCAGCCGCCGCTGCAGTGTGCGAACCGACATGCCGAGGCTTTTCGCTACGGTCTGTAGTCCAAGCTTATGACCATCGGACAGCCTTTCGTGAGCATCTTTGCCGCCTCTATCGTCGAGGCCAGTGACTCTGTGACGTTCGATGGCCGATTTCCAGGGGTTTTCAGAGAAAGATCGAGCAAATCTCGATCGAACTCGATCGCATCGTAGTCGCACCCTGTTTCTATCTTGGGACCGAAACACTCCTCCAGTGCCGTGCTTCCATGCGTCCTCGAAGCCGTCAACCGAACCCTTATTGCAGCGGGTTCACCCGCCAGAAGCGGCACCTTCCGCAGGACAGCGAGGCTGCCCAGGATGAATTGCCGGGGATCGAACTCGAAACGATCGACGAAACGGAAGATGATGCGAGCGGTTCCGCCCTCCACCACGAAGCGTATATCCGATCCCTGATGGATCGACGACACGTTCGCTACCGCGAGCACGCATGCTTCAGCCACGCTCTCCGCTGCCAGAAGCGACTGGCCCCATGGGCCGAGATCATGCAGTTCGGTCAAGCGCCCGACATGCGCACCCGCGAATGGATCTCCCAGGAGGGCAGCCACTTCGTTGGCCATGTGGAAGCATTGGGCGCGCGGAAGCCAGCCGTCGGCGTTCCGGAACACGTTCGGTGAGATGCCGAGGCGCGCACAGAACTCTATGGCCGAAACATCGTGCTTGGCGAGGTAGGGCGCCATCGGCAGGAAGGCCCTAACCCTGATGGAGGGTGCAGAATGTGACATCCGAGCAGCAAACTTGGCATGAAAAGGCAAGAAATAAGTTGAGCACTATAGCAGTATGCAACCGTTTGGGAAGGCTCGCCAGCAATATACGACGGGCGGAGCGTGGCCGTTTACATTCGCCAATTCAGTACATCGCGTTGGACTAATCTTTTGCTGGAGGGAAGAATGGACATTACGCGTCGTGAACTCACGGCGGCCGGTGTTTGCGCCGGCGGCTGGGTCCGTCGGCACGCCGGTGTGCGGCATGCCGACCCGATAGAAACGTCGACATATCACGCAGGGTTCAGATGCGTTGTCGGCACCAGGAGGGTCGCATGAAGTCACCTAAGCTCGCGAGAATACGCTTGTTGGCGCTAAGCACGGCAATCCTGCTTTTGGGAGCGCCCGCAACGGCTCAGGAATCGCTGCCTTTTCCGCCGAAGCCCTCAGGGAGCAAGGCCGGCCCGACAATAGCTCAGTCCACTTACAGTCCGTTGCCCGCGCAGCCGCATCTCCCCGCGAATGCTCCGAACATCGTCGTCATCATGCTCGACGACGTTGGTCCGGCCTTGCCGGACACCTTCGGCGGAGTGATCGAAACGCCGACATTGAGCCGGCTTGCGCAAGACGGACTGTCCTACAATCGCTTCCACAATGCGGCCATGTGTTCTCCCTCGCGGGCGGCATTGCTGACCGGGCGCAATCACCATCGGGTCGGGAACGGCCAGATCGCCGAATTGGCAAACGACTGGGACGGATACACCGGCAGGATACCACGCACCTCCGCCACCGTCGCGAAAGTCCTTGGCTATTATGGCTACGCGACCGCAGCATTCGGCAAATGGCACAACACCCCGGCCAATGAAACGACAGCCGTCGGGCCGTATACGGACTGGCCCGCGGGCGAAGGTATCGGGTTCGATTATTTCTATGGTTTCCTTGCTGGAGAGTCCTCGCAGTGGGAGCCCGCAGTGGTCGAGAACACCGTTCGCGTCGACCCGTCTCACGGGAAGGAAGGCTACCACTTCACCGAGGACATGACCGACAAGGCGGTCACATGGATGAAGCAGGTGCACGCGCTGACGCCGGACCGGCCCTTCTTCATGTACTGGGCGCCCGGCGCCGCGCATGGTCCGCATCACATCTTCAAGGACTGGGCGGACAAGTACAAAGGCAAATTCGATGACGGCTGGGATGCCATGCGAGAACGCATCTATGCCCGCCAAAAACAACTCGGATGGATACCGCAGAACACGCAACTGACGCCCCGTCCGGATACGCTGTCAGGATGGGAGGATATTCCGGAAGACGAGAAGCCGTTCCAGCGCCGGCTCATGGAAGTCTTTGCCGGCTATACGGAGCATGCGGACGTTCAGGCCGGGCGCCTGCTCGAGGCCCTCGACGAACTTGGAATTCGCGACAACACCCTGATCTTCTATGTCTGGGGCGACAACGGGTCCAGCGCGGAGGGCCAGAATGGCACCATCAGCGAACTTCTGGCGCAGAACGGCATCCGCACCGAGATCAAGGACCACATTCGTGCGATGAACGAGTTGGGCGGGATGGACGTACTCGGATCACCCAAGGCCGATAACATGTATCATGCGGGTTGGGCATGGGCCGGTTCCACGCCGCACCGGTCGACCAAACTGGTCGCGGCCCATTTCGGCGGCACGCGAACGCCGCTCGTGGTCTCCTGGCCAGGTAAAATCAAACCGGACCAGACCCCGCGCTCCCAGTTCCATCATCTCAACGACATCGTACCCACGATCTACGACGTCCTGGACATCCAGCCGCCGAAGCTCGTGGACGGCATCAGCCAGGATCCCCTCGATGGTGTCAGCATGACCTACACCTTCGACTCTCCCGAGGCGTCGGGCCAAAAGAAGGAGCAGTACTTCGAGATCATGGGCAGCCGTGCCATCTATCAGGACGAGTGGATCGCATCCGTCTTCGGACCCCGGATACCATGGAAGGCCGGCCTCGATCCCGCCATCTTCAAATGGTCGCCGGATAATGACCTATGGGAACTCCATGATCTCAGCCAGGACTACTCCCAGGCAAAGAACGTCGCGGCCGATCATCCGGAAAAGGTCGAGGCGCTGAAGAAGGCTTTTGGCGTGCAGGCCGAAGCCAATAAGGTGTTCCCGGTCGGGGGAGGATTGTGGTCTGCCGTCTTCCATCCTGAAGATGCGCCGTCCAATCCCGCGACCGAGTTCCAATTCACCCAAGATGTGGTCGGTGTTCCCGAGTTCACGGCACCGAAAGTCGGAGCCCGCAGCAACCTTGTGACCATCGAGGCGGAACTGCGGCCGGACTCCGAAGGCGTGTTGTATGCTCTGGGGGCTTTTTCGGGCGGTGTCGCTTTGTGGGTCGAGAACGGCAAGCTCACCTACGAGTACAACCTGTTCGAGATAGAGCGGACGCGTCTCGAATCCTCCGATCCGTTGCCGAGCGGCAAGGTCAACATCGAGGTCGAAACACGTAAGGCCAGCAGCGATCACGCTGCACCGCTAGACGTCGTTATCCGCATCGATGGCAAAGAGGTGACCAAAGGACACGTGCCGCGTTCCGCTCCACTTGCCTTTACCGCCAACGACGCCTTCGACGTGGGCAAAGACAGTTATTCTCCAGTCGCCCTTGCGTATTTCGACCGCAAGCCGTTTGCTTTCAACGGCAAGATCGAAAGCCTGAAAGTCGAATATCTGAAGTAAGCATCGGTCTCGCCGGGCGCTCGGAGGAGCGGCGAACTCCCAGTTCGCCGCTCCTCTTTCCGCCGGCGTACACACGGCATTCAACAGGAGTGATTGGATTGAAGCGGCACCTCGCCCGGAACGCCAAAGCCGGCGTACCACCAATACGGCCGCTTTTGGCGTGCGCCGCCTGGAGTTTTGTGCTGCTCTACGGATGTGCGGGCCGCCCGACAGGGGTCCTCGAGCCGGTAGCGGCCAATCCGTCAGCCGCCCAAGTCGAGATGCTGGTCACGACCACCCGAAGCCGGGCGGAAAAACCGGGCGAGATGTTCAGCGGCGAGCGTGCGCTCAGCCCGACATTTGCGGAAATGACGGTGTCGATTCCGCCCGATACCGTTCGCAAGGCCGGTGAAGTCGCTTGGCCGAGCAAGCTTCCACCCAATCCCGAGACGGATTTCGCAACACTGAAGGCGGTGGAAGTCGATCGCGGTGCGGCGGAGAAATGGTTGAACACGCATGTGCGCAAGAGCCCGGACGGCAGCGTCCTCGTCTTCATCCATGGGTTCAACAACCACTTCGAGGATGCGGTCTTCCGCTTCGCGCAGATCATCCACGACTCGGGCGCGCGCAGCGTTCCGGTGCTCGCGACGTGGCCGTCGCGCGGGAGCCTGCTGGCCTATGGCTACGATCGCGAAAGCACCAATTACACCCGCAATGCAGTAGAACGCCTTTTCCAGTATCTGGCGCGTGATCCCGAGGTCAAGGAAGTGTCGATCCTGGCACATTCGATGGGCAATTGGCTGGCGCTCGAGTCCCTGCGCCAGATGGCCATTCGCAACGACGGCCTGCCGGCGAAGTTCAGGAATGTCATGTTGGCGGCGCCGGACGTCGACGTCGACGTCTTCGGATCGCAGATCGCCGACATGGGCAAGCAACAGCCGCGCTTTACACTCTTCGTCTCGCGCGACGACCGTGCACTCGCCGTTTCCCGCCGCGTCTGGGGAAATGTCTCCCGGTTGGGAGCGATCGATCCGGAGCAGTCGCCCTACAAGGAGGAGTTGGCGGCGAATGGGATCACCGTCGTCGACCTCACCAAAATCAAGGCAGGCGACAATCTGCATCACACCAAGTTTGCGGAGTCGCCGGAAATCGTACGACTGATCGGCAGCCGCCTGTCCAGCGGCCAGACCTTGACCGACAGTCGCCTGGGACTCGGCGACCATATCGTCGCTGCGACCGCCGGGGCCGCCCATACCGTCGGAACAGCGGCGGGACTGGTCGTTGCCGCTCCCGCTGCCATTGTCGATCAGAACACGCGGCGGAATTACGTCCATCACGTCGAGGCACTCGCCGAGCCATCCGGCGCAACGAGATGAAACACGGCCGACATTGCGTGCAGGGAGGAGAGCCTGGCAAGGTCCGTGCACTGCAACCCCTAGCCCGGCAGCGCCGCCTTCGCCCCCTTATCGATGCGTCGACTACTCCAATGTCAGCATAACCAACGACATCGTCGAGCACGGCCGGCGCGAGCCATCAGGGCGTATTCAAAGAGAACCGCCGTCAAAAGCCGCCTGAAGGAGCGTATGAATCTTGCCGTCGTGGTCCTGTAAAACCTGAAGCAGACCTTGATTGACCGCAACATCAAAAGTCAATTGTCTTGAAAACAGCGCCCTCAGCACGCTCTCGTCGGTAAGAACAATGGGCTCGCCCTGAACCGGGCCATCGACATGAATGTTTACTTTCGTCCGACCCGGTTGCGCGGTGAAGTCAGTCCAGAGGCGTGATCGTACGAACAAAACTGCAAAGCGACGGCTTCCTGTGTCGCCCAAATCGGCCGTACGATTAGCGACGCCTCGCTCTAGCCGTCTCAGCTGTTCTACAGCTTCTCGATACCCCTGCCCAAAGAGTGTAGCGGAACGCGCAGTCGTGATCCGGTCATCCAGAATGCCGCGCTCTCCCGCGTGATAAATGGCTGACGCCACGGCCACCGATCCCGGGTGAGCGACGTTAAAGGTGGAGCTGTCCAGGGAAGAATGATAGCCGCAGGCCAATGCCGCATGCGCGTTCACGGTCAACATGATGCTCAGAAGCACAATGGTTAATTGCATCGGACCACTTCCGTATCTTGGCGAAACCGTACCCACGTACGCGCTGTTCTCCTCGTACCCTACTCGGCGGCACGAGGAGAACTTTGTTTGCGTCAGGGTGTTACGATGTTGAACCAGAACTCGAAGTTGTCGAGCATGGATACAAGTTGCCCGAGCTTGGCGTTGTCCCCGGTCACCTTGATGCTACCGTCAGCGATCGCCTTCTCCAGCGTCGTCTCGCCGAGGACGATTCCGTTCAAGCTGTCGCGCGTGAGGGTGATCGTGGCATCGGCATTGTCCGCCTGCTGGCCCGCCGTGTTGTTGAGCACCCCGTTCTCGAGTTGGAGCAGGTATTTTCCGTCCTCCTCGCCGAAATCGAAATTGAGCGTCAGTTTGGTGTCGCCGGCCTTCTCGCTGTTTAGCCGCACACCGAGGTAGTCGAAGAACAGATCGAGCGACATCGCGCGCACGGTGTCCGGGCTCGCAGTGTTCGGTGTCGGTAGCTCGGTCACGCCGTCGCGCAGTTCCTTGGCACCCGTGAGATAGAAGTTGCGCCAGGGCCCGGACTCGGCTTGGTAGCCCAACTGCTCCAAGGCGTCGGCTGTCAGGTTTTTGGCGTCCTGGTTATTGGGATCGGCGAACACGACATGGTTCGCGACCTGTGCCACCCAGCGATACTCGCCCTGTTCATAGGACTTCCTCGCTTTCTCCAGCACTGCGTCCGCGCCGCCCATGAACTCGACATACTTCTTGCTGGCCTCCGCCGGCGGCAACTCGTGCAATGTCGACGGATTGCCGTCGAACCAGCCGAGATAGAGCACATAGGTTGCCGCCACGTCGTGATAGACCGAGCCGTAATAACCGCGGTTTGCCCAGAACTTGGCAAGGCTGTCGGGCAGTTTGAATGCCTCGGCGATCTCCCGCATCGTCATGCCCTGGTTCACCATATGCAGGGTCTGATCGTTGATGTAGCGGTAGAGGTCACGCTGCTTGGAGAGCAGTTCCTTGACGTTGTCGTTGCCCCACGTCGGCCAGTGGTGCTGCGCGAAGATGATCTCCGCTTCGTCGCCCCACATCGTCAGCGCCTGATTCAGGTACTTCGACCACGGCAGCGGCTCGCGTATCTTCGCACCGCGCAGGGAATAGGTGTTGTGCAGCGTGTGCGTGGCATCCTCGGAAGTCTGGATGGCCTTCTTTTCCTCGATGTACCAGAGCATCTCCGAGGGCGCTTCCGAACCGGGTGCCATCAGGAATTCATAGGTCAGCCCGTCGATGGTCTCCTTCTGACCCGTTTCCGTGACAATGTTGGTTGGCGGGATCAGCGTCACGGTTCCGGCGGACGTGGTCGTGCCGAGACCAGCACCGACCTGCCCCTTCGGATCGGCCTTGAGCAAATTGCCGTACATGTAGCTTGCGCGGCGGCTCATCGCCGTGCCCGCCATCACGTTTTCGGCGACGGCTGCCTCCAGGAATCCTTCGGGAGCGTAAATCTTGACAGCGCCCGAGGTGACGTCCGCCTCATCCACGATGCCGCGTACGCCGCCATAATGATCGACGTGGCTGTGCGTGTAGATGACCGCCTTTACAGGCTTGTTGCCCCGATGTTTTCGGTACAAGTCGAGAGCGGCCTTTGCCGTTTCGGACGAGACGAGCGGATCGACGATGGTGATCCCCTCGGTGCCCTCGATGATGGTCATGTTTGAAAGGTCGAAGTTGCGAACCTGGTAAAGTCCCTCCGTGACCTCGAACAGACCGCTGATATTGATGAGTTGCGATTGCCGCCAAAGGCTGGGATTCACGGTCGCGGGAGCTTCGGCTCCCTCGGTTATGAAGCTGTACTGCTGCGGGTTCCAGATCGCGTTGCCACCCTGACCTTGAATCATTTCGGTCGGCAAGGGAGCAATGAGGCCTCGCTTGGCATCATCAAAGTCGGATGTGTCGTCAAACGGCAATTGGGTGAGCAGGGCGTCGTTTGCGGCGCGCGTTGCTTCCGTCGCGTCCTTTTGGGTCGCCGCGTCCTGCGCATAGGCGGGAATTGTCCCGGCGGCGACGATAGCGATAAGTGAAAGGCTGGATAAATATCCTCCGATATGCATCTCAATACTCCCTGTGTCTGTTCAGGTGATGCTCGTGGCCGCTGAGATTTCTTTGTCGGCAACTCCGCGTTGGGGCACCTTCGAGCTTGAATCTAGCGGAGCGGCGGTGCAGCGGGTATTGGACCTTGGGGCAATTTTCGCTCGAAGGGGTCTTGAGCGTGGCCGTTCGATGGGAACGGTTCGAACGTTTGTGCGTGACCTGTGTGCCGTTGCCGAGGGTATTATCGGCCGCGCTGTCTCGGCGCGCACACAACCATTCGAATCATTTACTCGAGCATGTGGAGTTGCGCCTCAGCGTGTTCATCCGAATTTCACGAGGTTGAGCGCTGGCAGCGGCCCGCCGGGGAACTGGACGAGCTTTCCGCCGATCGAGATCGGGCCAAGATCGATGCCGGCGAAGCCGAGCTTGGAGATCAGGGCACCTACTTCGGCCTTCGATCTTGCGTCGTCTCCCGAGTAGAAGAGGACACGGCTGCCGCCCTCCGCGCGCGGATCGCCTGAAACAAGGTGCGGCTGGAGATGGTTGAAGGCCTTCACCACACGAGCACCTGGAACAAGACTTGCGAAGATTTCCGTCGAAAGGCGGCCATTCAAATCGGCGGGTTTGAAGAGTGGTTTCTCGATCGGGTTGTTGGCGTCGATCACGATGCGGCCGCCCCAATCGGGAAGCCCCACCAGTGCCTCGGGTAGTTTCGACCACGGAACTGCCACCAGCACAAGATCGGCATTTGCCGCCTCTTCGAGGGTGCCTGCCTTGATATGGGGCGTCAGCTCTCTGGCAAGGTCCTGAAGCGTATCAGGGCCGCGACTGTTGGAAATTGTTGCAGCGATGCCGTTGCGGGCAAGCGCGCGGGCGAAGGCGGAGCCGATCTCGCCGGCTCCAATGATGCCGATGGACATTGGTAAACTCCAATTGGTTTTGACGATCAGGCGGTGAAGCCGCCATCCGCGACGATGTCCGCACCGGTGACGAAGGCGGCCTCGGGGCTGGCGAGGTAGGCGACGACGCTCGCGACCTCGTAGTCCTTGCCGTAACGGCCGATGGCCATGCCGGGACCGACGATCTTCGAGACAGGCCCGCCATCGGGGTTCATGTCGGTGTCGGTCGGGCCCGGATGCACGGTGTTCACGGTGATACCCTTAGGACCGAGGTCCCGCACGAGGCTGCGATTGAACCCCGCAACCGCTCCCTTCGTCAACGTATAGAGAGAGGCAGTCGGGAAGGCGGCGTAACGGACCATGGAAGAGCCGATATGAATAATGCGACCGCCTGATTTCATGCGACGGGCGGCTTCCTGGGTTCCGACGAAGACACCGGTCACGTTGACTGCGATCATGCGTTCGTAGTCCTCGAACTTGATCTCCTCGATGGGACCGCCGAGCGCGATGCCCGCATTGTTGACGAGGATATCAAGCGAGCCGAATGCCTCCTGGGTTTTGGCCACCGCGGCCCGGACGGAATCCGGGTTTCCGGAGTCGGCATGGATAGCGATCGCTCGACCGCCGACGTCTTCAATTTCCTTCACGACCGCGGCTGCCTTGTCCGGAGACGCGCTGTAAGTGATGGCGACTGCGGCTCCATCGGCAGCGAGCCGCTTTGCGATGGCCGCACCGATGGAGCGCGACCCGCCTGTGACCAGTGCCGTCTTTCCAGAGAGTCTTTCGTTCACCTTTGTCATTGCGATAACTCCAAGGTTTCGTGTTTCGATGGAGTGAATATCGCTCGCGGATTATCTTGTGATTAGTCGTCAATGGCTTTATTGAATTTCAAGCGTCCGTTGAAGATGAAACCATGGAAACCCTGTCAAACCTGGAATCCTTCGTCCGCAGCGCGGAACTCGGCGGCTTCTCTGCCGCTGCGCGGCGACTCTCCATGACGCCCGCTGCCGTAAGCCGTAACGTCGCGGTCCTCGAAAACAATCTGGGGGTACGACTTTTCCAGCGGAGCACCCGGAGCCTGACATTGACCGAGGCGGGCGAGCGGTTCCTCCATGCAATACGGGACAACCTGGCCGCGCTGCAGAGCGCCATCGCCGAAGCTTCGGCGGAGCAGCCCGCGCCGTCGGGCGCGCTGAAGGTGAGCATGAGTCCGACATTCGGGATCGGCTACATCCTGCCGCTGCTGCCCGAGTTTGCAGAGCGCTATCCCCTCATCCGGCCCGAGTGGATGTTCGAGAACAGGCAGGTCGATCTCATTGCCGAAGGGTACGACGCGGCAATCGGGGGTGGCTTCGAGCTGACACCCGGTGTCATCGCGCGAACGCTCGCGCCGGCTCACATCATCGCAGTGGCTTCGCCCTCCTACATGGAAGGAAAGGTGCCGCCGCACGAGCCTGGAAGCATGGAAGTGCTGGACGGCATCGTCATGCGGTCGCCGCGCACGGGACGTATTCGGCATTGGCAGATGCGAAATGCATCCGGCGAGGAGCAGGCGGTCGTCTTCAATGGGAAAGTGGTGGTCAACGACCCAGCGGCGATGTGCAAGGCGGCCCTTCTTGGACTCGGAGTCACGATGATCGCCAAGCCTGACGCGCTGCCGTATCTGGAGCGCGGCGAACTCGTCCGGCTTGTACCCAACTGGTACGCGGACGCAGGCCCGATCTCCATTTACTATGCGAGCAGGACGCTGCTGCCATCCAAGACAAGGGTCTTCGTGGACTTCGTCGTCGAGGCCTTCCAGCGACAAAGATGGTCCGAGCGCTTTGCGGGAAGCCTTGATTAGGGGTAGGCGTTTCAGATCGGCTGAGACAAGAAGGTGGACCTGCTATGTTCACCGCCAAACCAACGGGATCACATGAGCGACGACAACATTACCAAGTTCGAGCGACCGAAACCGAAGCCGGAGCCAAGGTCGGTCGGCCCGATGCAACGGAAAGCACTCATCTGGCTCGCGGTGATAGCGGGTTTGTTTCTGGTATGGGCGTATTTCCATTTCATCGCGCCGCCGAACTTACCTTGAAAGCGCCGGATACGGGCGGAGCGGCTGGAATTCGGTGTTCCGGTGATCCTCGCTGGCGACTACAACGTCATGGATGGTCCTGAGGAGGAAGGTCAATGACGATGAATGATTGGCGCGCCGAGCTGCGCCTCGAACTGGAAAAACTGGTCGACGCCGCTGTCGTTGCCGGCGCGCGCCAACGGGATGTCTACGCCGCCATTCTTGACGAGATTGCACAGCTTCAGCTCGCCTACGAACGAGACCCTGATCCCGCCGACGACATCAGCGAGCAGGTCATCGAAGAACCGTCCAACAATTGGCCCGCTGCCGACGAAGGGTGAACGAGACTTCGAGAATGGTCCGGCACGGTGTCGCCGGTCAGAACGGGTTTATGAAGTTGGTGATCGCGATCTGACGCAGCAGCACGCCGCGGATTCTGTTGAAATTCGGGATACCGCCGCGACTTGTTTGATCTCCTCATTCCTGTGCTCGTCACAGGAATCCAGCCAGCCCAAGTCATTGGGCTGGAAGAACTCTTCCCCGCGCCACGGACGCGGCGCTGCTCTCATCTCTGTGACAAGCACAGAGTTGAGAAGGAGAGATTGCAGTCCTCCCCCGCTCTGACCGACGCGCTCGGCAACCTTGTCCGCACCGCCCTCCGCGCCGACAAAACCGGCCAGAGCTTCAACGCCATCATCGATCTCGCAGCTGCCGCCAGAAACTCAAGATGAATCTCAACTGGCCTTTGCGAGGGCTGCAAGCTGCGTCATCACCATCGCGGCGCCGGAAAGGCGTTTTTCCGGAGTTGCGAGCTCGCGCTGGAAGAAAATGCTCTGGTCCGGGCGGATCTTGGCGACTGTTCCCTGTTTCGCGATGTAGCCCACGAGCGCCGCGGGATTGGGAAATTCCTTGTTGCGGAACTGGACCACGACGCCCTTCGGCCCCGCATCGAGCTTTTCGACATTCGCCGTGCGGCAGAGCGACTTGACGTAGACGATCTTCAGGAGGTGCTGCACCTCCGTCGGCAGCGGCCCGAAACGGTCGATCAGCTCCGCACCGAAGCCGTCGATCTCCTTGAGGTCGGTCAGTTCGCCCAGGCGCCGATAAAGGCCGAGCCGCAGATTGAGGTCCGGCACATACTCTTCCGGGATCATCACCGGGGTTCCGACCGATATCTGCGGCGACCAGCCGGTATCGTGGATCTCCTCCTCGCCCTTGAGCTCGGCGACCGCCTCCTCCAGCATCTGCTGGTAGAGCTCGAAGCCGACCTCCTTGATGTGACCGGACTGCTCCTCGCCGAGCAGGTTGCCGGCTCCGCGGATGTCGAGGTCGTGGCTGGCGAGCTGGAACCCGGCTCCAAGCGTATCAAGCGACTGGAGAACCTTGAGGCGCCGTTCCGCCGGCCCGGTCAACGTCTTGTTGACGGGAAGGGTGAAGAGCGCGAAGGCGCGGACCTTGGAGCGCCCTACCCGACCGCGCAGCTGATAGAGCTGGGCGAGGCCGAACATATCGGCACGATGCACGATCAGGGTGTTGGCGGTCGGCACGTCGAGACCGGACTCTACGATCGTCGTCGAGAGGAGCACATCGTAGCGCCCCTCGTAGAAGGCGTTCATGATATCTTCGAGCTCGGTCGCCGGCATTTGCCCGTGCGCCACGGCAACCTTCAGTTCCGGCACGTCGGATTTAAGGAAATCATGGATTTCCGGAAGATCGCTCACGCGCGGACAGACATAGAAGCTCTGGCCGCCGCGGTAGTGCTCGCGCATCAGCGTCTCTCGGATCACCAAAGCATCGAAGGGCGAAATGAAGGTTCGCACCGCCATGCGGTCGACCGGCGGCGTCGTGATCAGCGACAGTTCGCGCACTCCGGTGAGGGCAAGCTGCAGCGTCCGCGGAATGGGCGTCGCCGAGAGCGTGAGGACGTGCACATCCGTCTTCAGCTCTTTCAGGCGTTCCTTGTGCTTGACACCGAAATGCTGCTCCTCATCGATGATGAGCAGGCCGAGATTGGCGAATTTGATCGACGAGCCGAGCAGCGCGTGCGTGCCCACTACGATGTCCGTCTTGCCTTCGGCGACCTCTTTCTTCGTGAGCGCCAGATCCTTCGAGCCGACCAGCCGTGAGGCCTGCTGTATCCGTATCGGCAAGCCGCGGAAACGATCGGAGAAGGTCTTGAAGTGCTGCCGCGCAAGCAGGGTCGTCGGCACCACCACGGCGACCTGCACGCCGTTCATCGCCGCGATGAAGGCGGCACGCAGCGCCACCTCCGTCTTGCCGAAGCCGACATCGCCGCACACGAGGCGGTCCATGGGCCGGCCGCGGCCGAGATCGTCGCGGACGGCATCGATCGAGTTCAATTGGTCCTCGGTCTCGTCATAGGGGAAGCGGGCGGCGAACTCGTCATAGACCCCGTCCTGCGCCGCAAGGACCGGCGCATGGCGCGTATGTCTTTCGGCAGCGATGCGGATGAGGCCGCCGGCCATGTCGAGCAGCCGTTTCTTGAGTTTGGCCTTGCGCGCCTGCCAGGCGACGCCGCCGAGCTTGTCGAGGACAGCATCGGTTCCTTCCGAGCCGTAGCGCGACAGAAGCTCGATATTTTCCACCGGCAGGAACAGCTTGGCATCGTCCGCATAGACGAGCTCGAGGCAGTCATGCGGTGCGCCGGCGGCCTCGATCGTCCTGAGGCCGACGAAGCGCCCGATACCGTGCTCGGCGTGTACGACATAACTGCCCTCGTCGAGGCCGGTCACTTCGGCGATGAAATCCGCGCCGCGCTTGCGCCGCTTGGAGCGGCGAACCAGACGGTCGCCGAGAATGTCCTGCTCGCCGATGACGACGAGGTCGCCGGTCTCAAATCCCGCTTCGAGGCTGAGGACCGCGGATGCGGCCTCCCCCGGCTTGAGCGAACCGATATCCGAGAGCGCCTTGACCGGACGGATATTGGCGAGACCATGCTCGGCCAGAACCTGAAGCAGCCGGTCGAGCGAGCCTTCCGTCCAGCCGGACACGATGACCTTGGCGCCTTTTGCCCGCTTCTCGGCGATATGCTTCACGGCCTGATCGAAAACATTGGTGCGCGTGCCGTCGTTGTCGGCCTCGCCCGCCGGTTTGGCCCAACGCAGGCCCTGACGCGCTTCGATGTTCACGACCTGGCGGGCTTCGCCCTCGTGTTCGGTAAAGGGCGAAAGGCGCACCGCATTGCGATCATTCAGGGCTTCGCCGAAGCCTTTCGCAGTGAGATAGAGCATGTCCGGCGGCACGGGCTTGTAGGGCGTGCCCTGGGTGACCTGAGACTTGCCCGGCGAAGCCGAAGCGAGGCGGGCGTCGTAATAGTCGAGAACGAGCTTCGAGCGCTCTGCCGCGGCCTCGCGCGCCAGATGGTCGGTGACTATGCGAAAGCCGTCGAGATAGTCGAAGACCGTTTCGAGCCGATCGTAGAAAAGCGGCAGCCAATGCTCCATGCCGGCATAGCGCCGTCCCTCCGACACGGCCTGATAAAGCGCATCGTCGCGCGTCGCCGCTCCGAAGAGAGAAAGATACTGCTTTCGGAAGTGGCTGATCGTCTCGGGCGTCAGGGATACCTCGCTCATCGGATTGAGGTCGAGGGACCGGACCTGCCCGATCGTGCGCTGGCTTGCGGGATCGAAGGAGCGGATCGCCTCGAGCGTGTCGCCGAAGAAGTCGAGGCGCAAAGGCTCGCCGCTGCCGGGTACATAGACATCGAGGATGCCTCCCCGTACGGCGAATTCGCCCATCTCGCGCACGGTCGGGACCCGCTCGAAGCCGTTTCGCTCCAGCCGGGCGGCAAGGTCGTCCATGCGGATCTGGTTGCCGGGCCGTGCCGTGAAGGCGAGGCTTTCGATCACATCCTGCGGCGAGATCCTTTGCAGCGCTGCATTGATGGTGACGAGCACGATCGCCGGATGCGGTTTCCTGCGGTGGGCGATCAACGCGCTCAGCGCGGCAAGCCTGCGCGCCGAGGTGTCGGCGCTCGGCGAGACCCGGTCGTAAGGCAGGCAGTCCCAACCCGGCAGCGTCAGGACCGGGATATCGGGAGCGACGAAACCGAGCACCTGTTCGAGGTCAGCGACCTTCTGGCCATCGGAGAGGATATAGGCGACGGGGGCCCCGGCCCGGGCCAGTTCGGCGAGAACGAGCGCCTCGGCACCCGTGGGCACCGGGCCGATCGTAATTTCCCGCGTCGCCGCAAGAATCTTCCTAGGGTCGAAGCCAGGTATCATCGTCATGTCTACTTCGTTTCGTGGCGAACCGGGTCGAAATCCGGGCGATAGGCAGCGATGCGGAAGAAGAGTTCCGTCGCATAACGCTCGGGCAGCGGTTTTTCTCCGGTGATCCAGCGGACGAGGTCGTTGTCCTCCTCCGCCATGATCGCTTCGAGTTCGTCGAGCTCCGCTTCGGACAAGGTGGCGAGCTCCGCCTCGGCGAACTGGCCGAGGATCAGGTCCATCTCCCGAATGCCGCGGTGCCACGCGCGGAAGAGAATCCTGCGCCGACGCGGGTCGAGATCGGCGCTCGTGCGCGAAATGCCGGTCATGGGATGTCCTTCCTGCTCTCCGCCGCTCTGCGGATCGAGATCATGGGCTCTATAAACGCTGGAAAGCAGGTTGTCAGCCTTGCCAAAGCCGGAATTATCGTCGCAATTTCATTGCTATGCGCCCTGCCCTGCTCGATCCGCTGTTTTCGCCCCTCGACACATTGCCCGGCATCGGCCCGAAGACCGGCGAACTTTACGCGCGCCTGCTCGGGCGCGAGACGGTTGAAGACTGCCGCGTCGTCGATCTCCTGTTCCATATCCCTCATTCGCTGATCGATCGTCGCCGCCAGCCCGGCATTGCCCATGCTCCAAACGGTGCGATCGTTACCATCACGGGCCGGGTAGACCGGCACCAGCCGGCTCCCAGTGGCAGATCGAACGTGCCCTATCGCGTCTTTCTCCACGACGAGACCGGCGAACTGGCGCTCACCTTCTTCCGCGTCAGGGGCAACTGGCTCGAGAAGGCGCTGCCCATCGATGAGACGGTGATCGTCAGCGGCAAGGTGGACTGGTTCAACGGGCGGGCTTCCATGGTCCACCCGGACTACATGGTCCGTGCGGCCGAATCGGAGAACATGCCGCTTGTCGAGCCCGTCTACGGGCTGACGGCAGGCCTGACCTCGAGGCCCCTTCGCAAGTCGATCGAGGCGGCAGTGGCACGCGTCCCGGACCTGCCGGAGTGGCTGGATGAGGCACTTCTGCGCCAACAGGGCTTCAAGAGCGCCAAAGAAAGCTTCCAGCGCCTGCACGAACCGCGGGACGAAACCGATATCGATGCGCAGGCGCCGGCGCGCCGCCGGATCGCCTATGACGAGTTCCTGGCGGGGCAGCTTTCGCTCTCCCTCGTTCGCCAGCGATTGCGCAAGGTCGCCGGTACGCCGATTCATCCGACCGGCCGGTTGAGCGGTCCGGTGATCGCAGCCCTGCCCTTCTCCTTGACGAACAGCCAGTCGGCGGCCGTCGACGAGATCCTTGCCGACATGTCCGGAGCCGACCGCATGCTGCGGCTGCTGCAGGGGGACGTCGGCTCCGGCAAGACGGCCGTGGCCTTGATGGCGATGCTGGCGGCGGTGGAATCCGGCGGCCAGGCTGTGCTGATGGCGCCGACGGAAATTCTCGCGCGGCAGCACCACGCCACGCTTTCGAGGATGGCCGCGCCGGCGGGCATCACGATCGATATCCTGACCGGCAGGACGAAGGGCAAGGAACGGGACGCGATACTGGAACGCATTGCCTCCGGCGAGACGCAGCTGGTCATCGGCACGCACGCACTCTTCCAGGACGCTGTGATCTATCGCCAACTCGTCCTCGCCGTGGTCGACGAGCAGCATCGTTTCGGCGTGCATCAGAGGCTGCGGCTGACGGCCAAGGGTATCTCGCCGCACATGCTCGTGATGACCGCGACGCCGATTCCGAGAACACTCGTGCTCGCCGCCTTCGGCGACATGGACGTGTCGAAGCTCACGGAGAAGCCGGCGGGGCGCAAACCGATCCAGACCGTCACGATTCCGAACGAACGGACGGACGAGATCGTGGAGAGGCTCGACGCAGCGCTCCGGCAGGGCAAGAAGGCCTATTGGATCTGCCCGCTCGTCGAGGAATCCGAGGAGACCGACGCCATGTCCGCCGATGAGCGCTATCAGAGCCTTGCTCGACGGTTCGGCAAGGATGTCGGCCTGGTGCACGGGCGCATGGCAGGACCGGAAAAAGACGCCGTCATGCTCGCCTTCAAGAACGGTGAAATCCGTTTGCTCGTGGCCACGACGGTCGTCGAGGTCGGCGTCGACGTGCCGGATGCCACGATCATGGTCATCGAGCACGCCGAACGCTTCGGCCTTGCGCAACTGCACCAGCTACGCGGCCGCGTGGGGCGCGGCGACGAAGCCTCGACCTGCATCCTTTTGTACAAGAGCCCACTCAGCGAAGCAGGGCGCGCGCGTCTTTCGGTCCTGCGTGAAAGCGAAGACGGGTTCCTGATCGCCGAGGAGGATCTGAAGCTGCGCGGCGAAGGCGAGCTTCTCGGTACGCGGCAGTCCGGCACGCCGGGTTTCCTCATCGCAAGCCTCGAGGCGCATGGCGACCTCCTGGAGATGGCGCGCAAGGATGCCGCCTATGTCATAGACAGGGATCCGGAACTGACGTCGGAACGCGGCCAGGCGCTCAGGACGCTGCTCTACCTCTTCCGGCGCGACGAGGCGATCCGGTTCCTGCGGGCCGGCTGATCATCCCCGGGACCTCAAACGCTCTCCTGCTGTTTGATCGCACGCGGGGGCGCATTGGCCAGCGGGTTGTAATCCGGCGCGACGAGGCCTCCGGAAATCAGCAGCTTCGCAGCATCCTCGGCGCTCATCTGCAGGGGAATGATCTTGTCGCGGGGCACGAAGAGCAGGAAGCCGGCGGTGGGGATCGGTGTCGGAGGCAGGAAGACCGTCACCATGTCCATGCCGCGCTCGTCGAACCTGGCAGCAATCTCGCCCTTCACGTCCGTGGCGATAAAGACCAGCGACCACAGCCCCGGACTTGGATATTCGATCAGCCCTGCCCTCTTGAAAGAGGACGACTGGTCCTGCAGCACGGTCTGGAAGATCTGCTTCAGCGACTTGTAGATGGAGCGGACGAGCGGCGTCCGGTTGAGGAGCGACTCGCCGAAATTGATGATCGAGCGTCCGACGAGGTTCGCGGTCAGGAAACCGACCAGGGTGATGACCACCACGGCGACGAGCAGCCCGAAACCCGGGATCGCGATCGGCAGATAATTATCGGGGTTATAGAAGCTCGGCAGGTACGGTTTCACCCAACCGTCGGCCCACTCGATGAAGGAGCGGACCAGCCACACCGTAATCGCCAGGGGCGCGCAGATGATAAGCCCGGTAAGAAAGTAGTTGCGCAGCCGGGCCGCGATGATGCCGCTTTTGGAACTTTCCGTCATGCCGTTGCCATCGATCCGTCAGTCCGCTCCGAAGGCGGGATGATAAGTGACGGTGCCGGAAACCAGCCCTCCCGACAAGGGTAAAGCCATGAAATATTGCGGCGCACAACCCGGAAAAACAAGAGCAGGCTCGTTGCGGAACCCGAATCTCTCATAGAAGGCCGGATTGCCCGCCAGGACGCAGCCTGAAGCCCCTGCCTTGCGCAGCATGTCGAGCCCGCGGCGCACAAGTGCGCTCCCCGTGCCGCGTCCTTGCCGGTCCGGCCGCACCGACACGGGACCGAGCCCGTACCAGCCGACCGCGAACGGGGTGATCGTGACAGGCGAAAAAGCGATGTGGCCGATCAACTCACCCTCTTCCTCGGCAACGAGGGACAGCGTCATCGCGTCCTCGGAGCGCAGCCGGTCGATGATCCGGGCCTCCGTCTGGTCGCTATAGGGTTGGCCGGCGAAAGCCGCCTCGGTAATCTGCCGGATCGCATCGGCATCGGCCGCAGTTTCCGGTCGGATGATCATTCGACCGTCACCGATTTGGCGAGGTTGCGCGGCTGGTCCACGTCGGTCCCCATGAAGACGGCGGTATGGTAGGCGAGAAGCTGGACCGGCAATGAGAAGATCATCGGCGCGATGATCTCGTCGACCTCCGGCAGCACGATCGTGTGCATCGTATCGAGCTTCGACGCGGCTGCACCTTTCTCGTCGGTTATCAGGATGATACGGCCGCCGCGTGCGGCCACCTCCTGCATGTTCGATACCGTCTTGTCGAAGAAGCGGTCATGCGGCGCGATGACGATGACGGGCATGTTTTCGTCGATCAGGGCGATCGGTCCGTGCTTCAGTTCGCCCGCGGCGTAACCTTCGGCGTGGATATACGAAATCTCCTTGAGCTTCAGCGCCCCTTCCATTGCCAGCGGGAAACTGGTGCCGCGGCCGAGATAAAGGACGTCGTGGCATTTGGACAGTTCGCGCGACAGACTCTCGATCTTCGGCTGGATGCTGTTCAGCACCTGGCCCATGATGCGCGGCATTTCGGCAAGGCTCTTTACGAGCGCTTGCTCCTCTTCGTCGCTGATCGTTCCGCGGGCCTTGCCCGCCCCGACCGCAAGTGCGGCCAAGACGGCAAGCTGGCAGGTGAATGCTTTAGTCGAGGCGACGCCGATCTCAGGGCCCGCAAGAATCGGAAAGACCGCATCGGATTCCCGTGCGATGGTCGACTCGCGGGCATTGACCACCGCGCCGATCTTGAGGCCGTGCTCCTTGCAATATCTCAGCGAGGCCAGTGTGTCGGCGGTCTCGCCCGACTGCGAGATGAAAAGAGCCGCCGACTGCGGCGACAGCGGTATCTCGCGGTAGCGGAATTCGGACGCAACGTCGATTTCGACCGGCAGGCGGGCATAGCGCTCGAACCAATATTTGCCGATCAGGCCGGCGAGATAAGCTGTGCCGCAGGCAGAGATCGCCAGGCTCGGGACTTTGCCGAAATCGATGGCGTCGGAAATCGGAACGACACGGTTTTCTATGAAATTCACATAATGCCCGAGAGCATGGGCGATGACCTCCGGCTGCTCATAGATCTCCTTCTCCATGAAATGGCGATGGTTGCCCTTGTCCACCAGAAAGGCAGCAGCCGTCGAAATCTGGCGCGGACGTTCGACGACATTGCCGTCGAAATCGAAGATATGGACGCCGGTCTTGCCGATGACGGCCCAGTCACCATCGATGAGATAGGTGATTTCATTGGTGAAGGGAGCAAGCGCGATCGCGTCCGAACCCAGGAACATCTCGCCGTTGCCGTGGCCGATCGCCAGCGGCGGCCCGTTGCGTGCCGCCATGATGGTCGACGGATCGTCCTCGAAGAGAACGGCCAGTGCGTAGGCGCCCTTGACGCGCTTCAGCATGGCATGCATCGCCTCGCGCCGCCCCAGTCCATCGCGCCGGTATTTCGCCAGAAGATGCGCGACGACCTCGGTGTCCGTCTCCGTCTGGAATTCCGCTCCTCCTGCCGCCAACTCGTCCTTGAGCTCGGCGAAATTCTCGATGATGCCGTTGTGAACCACGGCGACGCCTTCAGTGAAATGCGGGTGGGCGTTGCGTTCCGTGGGTGCTCCATGGGTTGCCCAGCGCGTGTGGGCGATGCCGATGGTGCCGGCCAGAGGCTCCTCTCTCAACCTGCTCTCGAGGTTGACCAGCTTGCCCTCGGCCCGCCGGCGCTGCAGCGTTCCCGCGTCGATCGTCGCGACGCCGGCCGAATCATAGCCGCGATACTCCAGGCGCTTCAATGCTTCGACCAGCCGCTCCGATACCGGCTGATTCCCCACGATGCCAACAATCCCGCACATATCCCTCTCCGCGTCTCTTCACGCCCTGCGGCGTATCAGCTCAAATGTAACGACCACTGCATGTTTCCCCGAATCGTACCGGCTCGAGGACAGGAATATGCAGCAAATCTAAAATGCTGCAGCGACCATTGCGCGTCCGACAAACGCGCGGCGCCGCAGGTGCCTGTTGAAAGCCTTGGTAGCGAAATTGCGCCGCGACGCAATCCGTTTCGATTTCACTTTCAGTTTCAATATTTAATGCATCTACTCCGCAGCCTTGGCCCGCTTCCTGGCTGCCTTTTCCGCCTCGTAGCGCTCGCGCAATATCGGCGCCCTGCCGGGCTTCACGTCCTGGCGCGCACGGCCGAAAGCGACCGCATCCGCCGGTACGTCTTCCGTGATCACACTTCCGGACGCCACGAGCGCCCCGTCGCCGATCGAAACCGGAGCGACGAGCGACGAATTGGACCCGACGAAGGCGTTCGCGCCGATGCGGGTGACATGCTTGTTCACGCCATCATAGTTGCAGGTAATGGTTCCAGCCCCGATATTGGATCCGGCGCCGACAACGGCGTCGCCGATATAGGTGAGGTGATTGACCTTTGCTCCGGCACCGATCTCCGCGTTCTTCACCTCGCAGAAATTGCCGACCTTCGACTTCGCTCCGAGGTCGGCACCCGGGCGCAGGCGCGCGAAAGGTCCGACCGTAGCGCCGGCACGGACGTGAGCGCCTTCCAGATGGGAGAAGGCGTGGATGACCGCACCGCTTTCCACCCGCACGGCGGGCCCGAAGACGACGTTCGGCTCCAGGAGAACGTCCTGGGCAAGTGCGGTGTCCCATGAGAGGAAGACGGTCTCGGGTGCGATCATCGACACGCCCGCCAGCATCAGTTCGTGACGACGGCGCTGCTGCCAGAGGCGCTCGATATAGGCAAGCTCGGCGCGGGTGTTGCAGCCGGTAAGTTCCTCCTCGGGCGCTTCGACAGCGATTGCACGGCCATCGAGGGAGCGCGCGATCTCGACGAGATCGGTCAGGTAGTATTCGCCTTTCGCATTGGCGTTGCCGATCCGGTCCAGGAGATCGAGCGCCTTGCGGCCGTCGATCGCCATCAGCCCGCCATTGCAATAGGTGATGCGGCGCTCCTCGTCGGAGGCGTCCCGGTGTTCACGGATGGCGACCAGCGCTCCATCCTTCACGATGAGACGCCCGTACCCGGTCGGATCCGCCGCCTGGAAGCCGATCACCACGACGTCGTTTCCGGCCGCAAGACCGTCGCGCGCTGCCTTCAGAGGTGCGGCGGTGATAAGCGGCGTGTCTCCGAAAACAACGAGAACGTCGTCATAGCCTTTCGCGATCGCTTCGCGGGCAGCAAGCACCGCGTGGGCGGTGCCAAGTCGCTCCTTCTGCAGAAAGGAGGTGACGGCCACTTCGTCGGTTGCCGCGGCGGCAGATACGGCGTCCGCATCGCGCCCGACGACCAGCGCCACATCCGAGATCGATGCACTCGCCAGGGCGTCGACGACATGGGCGATCATCGGCCGCCCCGCGACCGGATGCAGCACCTTCGACATGGCCGATTTCATCCGCGTGCTCTCGCCAGCTGCCAGGATGATCGCCAGGCAAGTCCGTTCCATACTCTGATCTCCTTGATACCCTCTCGGGACATTTCTCCGACGCGGCGTCTCGCGCCTCTGCCCGCGCGCTTTTGCGCGTTCCTATCAGCAACATATTGCGAGAACCATAATTCGCACAATCACGTCGCGTTAATCAGGTTCAAACCGTATGATATCAGCCCGGCGGCCGCAGGCGGCTTTCGGTGAGCAGGCCGCTCTCCTCCAGAATGGGATAGGCGACGGAGGCGATGTGCGCGTTGATGCGCTTCAGGTCCCGCAGCATATCGAGGTGCAGCGAACTGGTTTGCAGGCTTTCCAGAAGGCCATCGCGCAATCGCTCCAGGTGGCGCTCCGCGGAGCGTTTCTCCATATGCCGCACGTCCACCTTGACCTCGATGAGATGGCGCGCCAGGTCGGCATTGCGCGTGACGAAGATGGTCTGTGCGATGCGCAGATTGTCGATGGTGAGGTTGAAAAGGCCCTTCAGCTCCTGATAGCCATCCTCCGAGAACCGCAAGCCGCCCCTCACCTTCTTGGCGATCTGTTCACAGAGACCTTTTTCGATGATGTCGCCCATGTGCTCGAGATTGATGGCATAGTCGATGATCACGATCGAGCGGCGCCCGTCCTCCTCGTTCAGGCCATCGCGCCCCAGCCGCGAAAGGAAGATTTTCACCTCCTGCTGCAGGAGGTCGACCTGCCGTTCGATGTTCTCGATGTCGCCCAGTTCGTTGACGTCATTCTTGCTGAACGCTTCGGAGGCCCGCATCAGCATGACCTCGATCAGGTCGCCCACCCTCAGGACCTCTCGCGTGGCTCCGGAAAGGGCCATGACCGGTGTATCGAGCGCCGCCTCATCGAGGTAGCGCGGCCCGGTCTCCGCCGCTTCGTCGTCGGGGAAGAAGCGGTTCATGGTGCGGGCGAGCAACCCCGCGAACGGCCAGGCAACCATCGCCAGGAGCAGATTGAAAAGCAGGTGCACGTCGACGGGCAGGTTCTGGCGCGGCAGCGGCAGGCTCTGCAGGAAGTCGGCGCTGGCGCCAACCGCCGGAAGGGCGATGAGACAGCCGATGCCGCGCACCACGAGGTTGCCCAGCGTGACCCGGCGGGCGGCGGGCGGCGAGCCGAGCGTGGTGATGACCGGCGGGATTGCGCCACCGAGATTGGCACCGAGCACGAGAGCGACCGTCAATACGGGAGAAAGCACGCCCGCCGATGAGAGCGACAGCACCAGCATGACGACGGCGAGGCTGGACGATGACGCAAAGGCAAGACCGGCCGCAATGATCATCGCCACGGGCAAGGCGTTGTCGAGCATTCCGAGAAATGCTCCCAGAGCCTGGGATTGGCGCATCGGCTCGGTCGCCGTGCCGAGCAGCTCGAGCGACAAAAGCATCAGACCGATGCCCACGAGCGCATAGCCGGCGCCCTGGCGCGCGCTCGACCGGCTCAGACGGTGCGTGGCCACGCCTGCGAGGATGAGCAGCGGTGAGAGCCACCCGATGCCGAGTGCGACGATCCAGGCCGTCATCGCGGTGCCTACATTGGCGCCCAGCAGCACGATCTGCGCCATCTGCGAGCGGATCAGCCCCTTCTCGACGAAAGAGGCCGTCATGAGTGCCGTGGCCGTCGAACTCTGGAGCCCGAGCGTTGCGACGAGCCCCGTCACAAAAGCCCGGAAGGGACCGTTCGTTCCGCGCGCAAGAGCTGCCCGCAGCCGCGCGCCGAAGGCACGCGTCACCCCGTCCTTGACCAGCGAAAGGCCGAAGAGCAGCAGCGCCACTGCACCGAAGAGATTGACCATCACGATCGTGGACTGCATGGAGGTGATTTCCCGTAATGGCCGGCGGATCGAAAGTCCCGGTCGAGTATCGAAGAAACGATTCCCATCAGTTTGCCACAGCGGGACGCGCTTCCAACGCTTAATTTGCAGCTCGCATTAAGTTGCCGGCTAACAAATTCCGACATTGCCTTCGTCGTTAGCGCCTTTCGCAGCCTTTACTCTTGAATGCCCCGGGAGCCCTGAGGCGCGCGGCCATGGCGACGGGTTGGCAAGTTCAACTCCGCCGGCCGCAATTTGCGACGAACCGGCCTTCAATTCCTCTCTGGTTTGTTCTAAGGAACGAATTCATTCGGCGTAATGCCAGCGCATCCCAACGAGGTTTTCTGCCCCCATGCTCGACTCCCTGAGAAACGCTGCCCAGACGCGGGTCGTCAAAGGCCTGCTGGCCCTTCTCATCCTCTCATTCATGGTGTGGGGCGGTCAGACATTGATGGTGCCAAACACGCCCAACGCGGTGGTCACCGTCG
This sequence comes from Ensifer sp. D2-11, assembly GCF_054161295.1. NCBI lineage: Bacteria > Pseudomonadati > Pseudomonadota > Alphaproteobacteria > Hyphomicrobiales > Rhizobiaceae > Ensifer > Ensifer sp. D2-11. The sequence goes on along the minus strand of NZ_CP096433.1, from coordinate 1,446,138 downwards.
GCGACGTCAAGGTGTCGGCGAGCGACTTTCGCCTGGCTTACGAACGGCAGGTCGCCCTGCTCTCGCGCCAGCTCGGTACGCCTTTGTCGCGCCAGCAGGCCCAAGCCTTCGGGGTCGAGAACCAGGTCTACGCCCAGCTCGTCGCGGGTGCTGCACTCGACCAGCTCGCTACCGACATGAATCTCGGTCTTTCGGAAGACAGGCTTGCGCGGCTGATCGGCGAAGACCCGGCCTTCCACGGCGCCAACGGGCAGTTCGACCGTCTGACATTTTCGAGCGTGCTGCGCAATGCCGGGCTGACCGAGCAGGATTACATCAACAACCGCAGCCAGGTCGCGGTTCGATCGCAGATCGTCGATGCGCTCACGGACGGTTACACGGCGCCCAAGGTACTCGTCGACGCCATTGGCAAGTACCGCCACGAGACGCGCACGATCGACTATCTTCTGCTCTCCAACGCAAATATCGACGCGGTCAAAACGCCGGGCGACGACGTGCTCGCGCCTTGGTTCGAAAGCCGCAAGGCGAACTATCGCGCTCCGGAATACCGCAAGATCAGCTACATCAAGCTGGAGCCCGAGGACCTGGCCGCACCGGACGCCGTGACCGAGGAAGAGCTTCGCGCCGATTATGAGAAGCGCAAGGAGAGCTACCGCACGCCGGCAACCAGAACGGTCGAGCAGCTCACCTTCCCGTCGCGCGAGGCCGCCGACGCCGCGGCCGCCAAGCTTGCCGCCGGCACCTCCTTCGACGATCTGGTCAAGGCCGAGGGCAAGACGTCGGCAGATGTACTCCTCGGCGACTTCACCAAGGAGCGCATGCCAGACGCAAAGATTGCCGACGCAGCCTTTGCCGTTGCCCAGGATGGCGGCACCACGCCCGTCGTCGAAGGTGCATTCGGCCCGGTCATCCTGCGCGTAACCAACATCCGGCCCGATGCCGTTCGCAGCTTTGACGAAGTCAAGGAAGAATTGCGCAAGGAAATCGCCCTCGACGCCGCGCGCGAGCAGCTCGTCGGTCTTCATGACAAGATCGAAGACGAACGCGCCGGCGGCGTGTCCGTCAAGGAGATCGCCGAACAGCTGAAGCTCAAGCTCGTCACGGTCGACGCCGTCGACGCTTCCGGCAAGGATCAAAACGGCGACGACGTGAAGGATCTTCCGGAACCGCGCGCCCTTCTCCAGGAAGTCTTCAAGGCCGATGTCGGAACGGATACGCTTGCCGTCAATATCGGGCGGGACGGCTCCGCATGGTTCGACGTCGAGGAGATCATTCCGGCCCGGGACCGCACGCTTGACGAAGTTCGCGACGAAGTGGCCGCCGACTGGACCGCGGAACAGCAGCGCGCGGCACTGGCCGCCAAGGCCAAGGAACTCAAGGAACGTATCGAAAAGGGCGCCAAGCTCGCCGATATCGCAAGCGAACTTGGCCTTGTCGTCGAGACCAAGACCGGGCTGACCCGCGCGACCAACGATGCGACCCTGAGCCCTGCCGCGGTGATCGCGGCCTTCGGCGGTCCGAACGGCCACGTCGCCAACGCCCCGGGGATCGGCGGCGACGGCCAGGTGCTCATGCAGGTTACGGCGGTCGAAGAGAAAGCGCCTGCCGACGCCCTCGACAACGACAGCAGCCAAATCGAAGCGATTGCGCGCGCGAGCGGTGACGACATCCTGGATCAGATGGTCTCCACATTGCAAACTGCCTATGGCGTTTCGATCAACCAGTCGCTTGCCGAAACGGCACTGGCGCAACGGTGACGACGGAGAAGCGAACTCATGAGTGATTTGAAGCCGTTCGTCGCCAAGGTCGCAGCGCGCGAGGCACTGAGTCGCGAAGATGCGCGCGCGGCCTTCGAGATCATCATGTCCGGAGCCGCCACGCCATCGCAGATCGGCGGTTTTCTGATGGCGCTTCGGGTGCGCGGCGAAACGGTCGACGAGATCGTGGGTGCGGTCGGCGCGATGCGCGCACGCATGTTGCCCGTTGAAGCGCCCGACGGTGCGATCGACATCGTCGGCACCGGCGGCGACGGTGCCGGTACCTACAACATTTCGACGCTGGCCGCGCTGATTGTCGCGGGTGCCGGTGTACCGGTCGCCAAGCATGGCAACCGTGCGCTCAGCTCGAAGTCCGGAACGGCCGATGCGCTCTCGTGCCTCGGGGTCAATCTCGATATCGGGCCTGCGGTGATCTCGCGCTGCATTGCCGAGGCCGGTCTCGGCTTCATGTTCGCCCAGCAGCACCATTCGGCCATGCGCCACGTCGGTCCGACGCGGGTGGAACTCGGAACGAGGACCATCTTCAATCTGCTCGGCCCCCTCGCCAACCCTGCCGGCGTCAGGCAGCAGCTCGTCGGTGTCTACGCGCCGCAATGGGTCGACCCGCTCGCGGAAGTGCTCCGCGATCTGGGTTCGGAAAGCGTCTGGGTCGTGCATGGCGAAGGGCTCGACGAGATTACCACGACCGGCGTGACCAAAGTGGCCGCGCTCAAGGACGGCACGATCACCAACTTCGAGCTGACGCCGGCCGATTTCGGCCTCGAACGGGTGTCGCTCGATGCCTTGAAGGGCGGAGACGGAGCCCATAATGCCGCTGCGTTGCAGGCCGTTCTCGACGGTGCGGAAAACGCCTACCGGGACATTTCCCTTGCGAATGCCGCCGCTTCGTTGATGATAGCAGGGCGCGCCGGCGACCTGTCCGAAGGCATGGCGCTGGCCCGGCAATCGCTTTCGAGCGGCGGCGCCAAGGTCGCCTTGCAGCGGTTGATCACCGTCTCGAACGCGGCTTGAGGAGAAGACATGACGGATATCCTGCGCCGCATCGAAGCCTATAAGCGAGAGGAGATCGCCGCCGCCAAAGCGCGCGTTCCGCTCGAAGAGTTGAAAGCACGGGCCGCCGATCAGTCGGCGCCGCGCGGTTTCCACGCCGCGCTTGCGGCCCGGAGGGACAAAGGCGAGTTCGGGTTGATCGCCGAAATCAAGAAGGCGAGCCCCTCGAAGGGTTTGATCCGCCCGGATTTCGATCCTCCGGGACTGGCGAAGGCCTATGCCGCGGGCGGCGCTGCCTGCCTCTCCGTCCTTACCGACGCGCCGAGCTTCCAGGGCGCGCCGGAGTTCCTGACGAAGGCACGCGAGGCCTGCCCGCTCCCGGCTCTGCGCAAGGACTTCATGTTCGACACCTATCAGGTTTTCGAAGCGCGCGCCTGGGGCGCCGATTGCATTCTGCTGATCATGGCCTCGCTTGGCGACAATGATGCGCGCCGGCTGGAAGAAGCCGCATTTGCACTCGGCATGGATGTCCTCGTCGAAGTACACGACGCGGAAGAGATGGAACGAGCACTTCGCCTGTCATCTCCGCTCGTCGGGATCAACAACCGCAATCTCAGGACGTTCGAGGTCGATCTCGCCGTCTCCGAAAGGCTCGCGGCAATGGTTTCCGCAGACCGTCTCCTGGTCGGCGAAAGCGGCGTATTCACGCACGAAGACTGCCGGCGCCTAGAGAAGAGCGGGATTACCACCTTCCTGGTAGGTGAAAGCCTGATGAGGAAGGACGACGTAGAGGCGGCGACGCGTGCGCTGCTGACCGGCTCGGCAAGCATCATGGCGGCAGAGTGATGAGCGGGCCGGCCCTCACCCATATCGACAGCGCCGGCGAAGCCAGCATGGTCGATGTCGGCGACAAGGCCGAGACGGTCCGTGTCGCTGTCGCGGAGGGCTTCGTCAGGATGAAGCCGGAGACGCTGGCTCTGATTCGCCAAGGCAATGCCAAGAAGGGCGACGTTATCGCGACCGCACGGCTCGCAGGCATCATGGCCGCCAAGCAGACATCCAGCCTCATTCCGCTCTGCCATCCCTTGATGCTGACGAAAGTGTCCGTCGATATCACGCCGGATGACGCCCTTCCCGGTTTGCGCGTCGAGGCAATGGCGAAGCTGACCGGACGGACGGGTGTCGAGATGGAGGCGTTGACTGCCGTCAGCGTCGCCTGCCTGACGATATACGACATGGCCAAGGCCGCTGACCGGGAAATGGAAATCGGCGGCGTGCGGCTGGTCAGCAAGTCGGGTGGGCGCTCCGGCGACTATCACCGCGCGGGAGAGATGCGCTGATGTCGCTTCTTTCGGTCGAGGAAGCACTACAGAGAATTTTGGCCAAGGCCAATCCGCTGCGACGGACGGAGCGCCTTGCGCTGCATGAATGCCTCGGACGGGTGCTTGCCGAGAACGTAGCGGCCAAGCTGACCCACCCACCATTCGACAATTCCGCGATGGATGGTTATGCCGTCCGCCACGAGGATATCGCCGAAGTCGGAGCGGAGCTCTCCGTTGTCGGCGAGTCCGCCGCAGGACGCCGTTTTCGCGGCGGCGTGAAGGGCGGGGAGGCCGTACGCATCTTCACCGGCGCGCCGGTACCTGCAGGCGCCGATACCGTCATCATTCAGGAAGACACGGAAAAACTGCCGGACGGCCGCATCCGCACCCTGTTTGCGCCGGCAAAGGGCCGCCACATCCGTTTGGCGGGCCAGGATTTCCTGGCGGGTGACGTCGCGCTTTCCGCCGGCAGCGCACTCGACGCCGGCCGCCTGACGCTCGCGGCCGGCATGAATCATCGGGACCTGCCGGTTTTCGCGCGACCGAAAATCGCAATCATCGCCACGGGCGACGAATTGTTGCCGCCGGGAAGTTTCCTTGGCCCCGACCAGATCATCGCTTCGAACAGTTTCGGGATCGCTGCGGTTGCCCGCGACAATGGGGCCGAAGTTGTTGATCTCGGCATCGTCGGCGACGATCGGACGGCGATCGCCGGCGCCGTCGCCAAGGCGCAGGCAGCCCAGGTGGACGTGCTCGTCACCCTCGGAGGAGCCTCGGTCGGCGATCACGATCTCGTCCAGTCGACGCTTCTCGGCTGCGGCATGACGCTTGATTTCTGGCGCATCGCCATGCGACCGGGAAAACCGCTGATGGTCGGCGATCTCGACGGCGTCACGGTGCTCGGCCTTCCGGGAAACCCCGTTTCGAGCCTCGTCTGCGCCCTGCTCTTCCTCGAACCTCTGACGCGCAAGCTTGCGCATCTGCCGCCCCGTTCGAGACTGGTCGATGCACGGCTCGCCGCAACGCTGCCGGCCAATGACCGGCGCCAGGATTATATACGTGCCCGCCTCACGCTCGAGGCGGACGGTACGCTCGTAGCACATCCCTTCCCGCGCCAGGATTCGTCCATGGTCAGCATTTTCGCGCAGTCCGACGGGCTGATCGTGCGGCGACCGGGGGCTCCCGAAGCCGCGAGCGGAGAGGCATGCAGCGTTTTCAGGCTCAGAGAGCCCGCCTGACTTGACGTCGCGGTGGCGGATGAAAACGATCAGCGATCTTCCCGCGCCGCTTTCCGAAACAACGAAGCCGATGCGAGCCAGAGCATTGCGAACAAGGCATTGACGGCAAGGATCTCCAGCGGCGGACTTGCCGGGTAACCCATTCCTGCGGCCACCGCGACCGCGGCGACCAGCGCCTGCGCGAGCGCCGTTGCGAAGAAAGCACGTGCCATTCCGGCCGGCCGGAACCGCGCAATGACGGCGCTGATGATGCCGACCGCCAGCACGCCGCCATAGAGGAGATTGGCGGGGTCATCCTCGGTCCCGACGATGCCGACGGCGAGATTCACCCACGTCAGGAGGAATGCTGTCGCGAGCGCAAGGCCGATGGCGGCGCGGTATGCGCTGCTGGCCGAGAACCTCGCTGACAACTCGTAGACGCCGCCTGCGGAGATCAGCATGGCTGCGAAGATAGCGAAATCGGCGACATCCCAGGCCACTTCCTCCGTGACTTGCATCGCCAGCAAGGGCAGCAGCATAAGCGCTGCGGCCGCGCCCCACGCCGCTCTCCTCCAGAGTCTCCCGCGTCCGTTACGATTCTCCGCCTTCGCTGCCATCTGCATCGCCTGCGCGCATCCATCCTGGACTACTTCCAGGCGGATCACGGTGATTTTAGGTCGGATCGGCCTGAAATCATGAATGTGATCGATTCTGATGAGTTGAGAGGCGGAATGTCGCGGAAACCCGCGTCATGAGAGTGCCTCACCGGCCCGGCTGACGAGGATCTTGTCGATGCGTCGGCCGTCCATGTCGATCACCTCGAAGCGATAGCCGTGCGCCTGGGCGGTGTCGCCCTCCTCCGGAGTCTTGCGCAACTGCTGCACCAGGAAGCCGGCAATGGTTTCGAAATCGCCGTCCGCGTCGATTCCATCGATGCCGATCTGGAGGTGGATTTCATCGATCGGCGTCCGTCCGTCTACGAGATAGCTGCCATCGTCGCGCTGGCGAATGAGGGCGTGCTCGGAATTATCATAATTCGAAGGGATGACGCCGACGATGGCCTCAAGGATGTCGGCGGTGGTGATGATCCCCTCCGTGCTCCCGTACTCGTCGACGATCATCGCCATATTGATACTGGACGACTTGAAGGCTTCGAGCGCCTTCAGACAGGAGGCCGTCTCCGGCAGGGTAAGAATTTCGCGGACATAATCGCGGATGTTGAAAGGCGCGGCCGGCGCAACATTCAATATCTCCTTGGCAAGGACCGCGCCGATGACATCACCCGATGGGCCGTCGATCACCGGATATCGCGAGTGGCCGAACTGCCGGATCTTCTGCCCGATCGTCTCCAGGCTGTCGTGAACGTCGATGAAACTGACCTCTGTGCGGTGTGTCATGATCGATTTGACGTTGCGGTCGCCGAGGCGGATGATTCGCCGCAGCATCTCGTGCTCGCTCTTCTCGATGGCGCCGCTTTCGACGCCTTCCGCCATGATGGCCTGCACTTCCTCTTCGGTGACCCGATCGGAATCTTCCGGCCTCATGCCCATGAGCCGCATCGCGATAGAGGCCGCCGTTTCGAAAATATAGACGACCGGCGCCACGATACGCGAAAGCAGCGCCATCGGACCGGCGACGAACATGGCCAGCCCTTCCGGATTTCTAAGCGCCAGCTGCTTGGGGATGAGCTCGCCGATGACCACCGACAGAAATGTAATCAGCGTGACGACCAGTGCGACCGCGATCGTGTCGCCGTAAGGGCTGATCCAGCCGATGTCGTTCAGGAACGGCGCAATCTTGGCAGCGATCGTCGCGCCGCCATAGGCGCCCGCGAGGATGCCGACAAGGGTGATGCCGACCTGTACCGTCGACAGGAACTTGCCCGGGTCCTCGGCGAGCTTGAGCGCGGCCTCCGCGCGCCGGTTGCCCTGCTTCACCATCTGACGAAGCAGCGGTTTGCTTGCCGAGACGATTGCCATTTCCGACAACGCGAAGAAAGCGTTGATCAAAAGCAGAAGGAAAATGACAAGAAGCTCGAACATAGTCTCCGGTTCACCGTTGAAAAAGGGGCGGCCTCGCGACTGCCCCCATCCCAGATAGGCTAAGCCGCAAGTTCGGGCAAGGTCACCTGCAGGATTTCACGGCAGGAGCTAAGGTGCGCGACGAGGTTCCGGTCAAGCCTTCGCCTTGCCTCCGCTCAGCGCCTGACGGATACGCGCACGCCCCACCTTGATCACGTGCTCCATCGCCAGGCGTGCAGCCGCCTCGTCCCTTTTGCCGATCGCCTCGACGATGCGGATATGGTTGCGCGCAACCTCGTCGATACCGCCTTTCTCGGCGGTCGGCGAACTGAGCTTGAAGACGCCCACAAGGGCTGCCTCGATCAAGCCGCCGACGGTACGCAGAAAGGGATTGCCGGACGCTTCGATGACGGAGAGATGAAACTTGAGGTCCGCTACGGCGAGACTCTCGGGGGTGTGATTCGCTTCGCCCATGGCGACGGCGAGCCGCATCATCCCCGCGATTTCCGCGTCCGATGCGTTTGTTGCCGCCAGTGCCGCGGCATGCGTCTCGAAGGCCAGCCGCACCTCGCTCAGATGATAGAGAAAATCCTCGTCGACGCCGCAGGCGAAGTGCCAGGTGAGAATGTCGCTGTCGAAGAGGTTCCACTCCTTGCGGGGCGTGACGCGTGTGCCGATCCGGGCGCGCGGTACGATCATGCCCTTGGCGGCAAGCGTCTTCATCGCTTCGCGCAGTACCGTCCGCGAGACGCGGAAACGCAGCGCCAATTCAGGATCTCCGGGGAGAATGCTGCCGACCGGGAACTCGCCCGAAACGATCGCCTTGCCGAGCTGATCCACGACCTGTGCATGGCTCGTCCGCTTCGGCGTGCCGGATATCACGGTCTCAAGCACGCTCTTCAACCAATCCTCCCCAGGAAACTCCTCATCGTCAGCGTGATTCTTGCCGGCGACGATCAACACTAGATCGAATAGACGATTCCTGAAAGGCCTGCAGAGAGCTGCAGGTAGGCCGGGTCGGACTATAGAAAACCCCGCGCGCGAGGCGCGGGGTTGCCGTGTTTCGGACGTTCGACTATTGCGGCAGCTTGTCGTCGACGCCTTCGACATAGAAGTTCATGCCGAGCAGCGTCGCGTCGTCGGCAGTTTCGCCCTCTTTCAGCCACGGGCTGCCGTCCTGCTTGTTGAGCGGACCGGTAAACGGCTTCAGCTCGCCGGATTTGATTTTCGCCTCCGTCGCTTCCGCCATCGCCTTCACGTCATCAGGCATGTTGGTGTAGGGCGCCATGGTCAGGATGCCGTCCTTCAGACCATCCCAGCTCGAAGTCGTCGACCACGTTCCATCGAGGAAGGCCTTGGTGCGCTTCACGTAATAGGCGCCCCAGGTATCGACGATCGCAGTCAATTGCGTCTGCGGGCCGGCGGCAATCATGTCGGATGCCTGACCGAAGGCCTTGATGCCGCGCTCGGCGGCGACCTGCATCGGCGCGGTCGTGTCGGTATGCTGCGTGATGATATCGACACCCTGATCGATGAGCGCCTTGGCGGCGTCCGCTTCCTTGCCCGGATCGAACCAGGTGTTCGCCCATACGACCTTGATCTTGAAATCCGGATTGACCGCCCGGGCACCGATGACGAAGGCGTTGATGCCCATCACCACCTCGGGAATCGGGAAGGAGGCGATATAGCCGGCAACGCCCTTTTCGGACATTTTCGCGGCGATCTGGCCCTGGATGTAACGGCCTTCGTAAAAACGGCTGTTATAGGTGGCGACGTTCGGCGCGGTCTTGTAGCCGGTCGCGTGCTCGAACTTCACATCCGGGAATTTGCCCGCGATCTTGATCGTTGCATCCATGAAGCCGAAGGAGGTGGTGAAGATCAGGCCGCAGCCGGAACGCGCCAGGCGCTCGATCGCGCGTTCGGCGTCCGGACCTTCCGGCACGTTTTCCAGGAACTGCGTTTCGATCTTGTCGGCGAGTTCCTTTTCTAGCTCCTGGCGGCCGATGTCGTGGGCCTGGGTCCAGCCGCCGTCTGTCTTCGAGCCGACATAGATGAAGCAGATCTTTGCCTTTTCCTGAGCGCTTGCGGCCGGCGCGATGCCGAGCACGGCGACGGTGGTTGCGAGGGCGACGAGTAGTTTTTTCATTTTTGACCTCTGTCGGTTTGAGAAATGTCCGTCTGGCTGTTGTTCTTCACCGGTCCGGCACAAAGGGCTTGCCGAGCGATGCCGGCGTGTTGATCAGGGTCATGCGCCGGTTATGCGATATGAGAATGAGTACGACAATCGTCGCGAGATAGGGAAGCGCAGTCAGGAACTGCGAGGGAATGCCGATGCCGAAGGCCTGGGCATGAAGCTGACTGATCGATACGGCTCCGAAGAGATATCCTCCGGCGACGACTCGCCAGGGCCGCCACGAGGCGAAAACCACCAATGCCAGCGCGATCCAGCCCCGGCCGGCCGACATGTTCTCCACCCATTGAGGCGTGTAGACGAGCGACAGTTGCGCGCCGGCAAGTCCGGCGCAGGCGCCGCCGAACAGAACGGCCAGGTAGCGGGTGCGAATGACGTTCACGCCGAGGGCGTGGGCCGAGGCGTGGCTGTCGCCCACCGCCCGCAACTTCAATCCCGCACGGCTCCTGAACAGAAACAGATGGACGCCCACCACGATCGCGACCGACGCATAGAATATGGCGTCCTGCCGAAACAAAAGCGGTCCGACGACGGGTATCTTCGACAGGAGCGGGATCGCGATCGGCTGCAGCTTGATCCCCTGCATGCCGAGGAAACTCTCTCCGAGCATCCCGGAAACGCCGAGCCCGAGGAGAGTCAGCGCCAGGCCGGTCGCTACCTGGTTGGCAACAAGCGTCAGCGTCAGGAAGCCGAACAGCAGCGAAAACACGGCCCCGGCAGCGATTCCGGCAAGAATTCCGACATAGGGCGAGCCGCTGAGCTGCGTCGCCGCGAAGGCGCAGACAGCTCCCATGATCATCATGCCTTCGACGCCGAGGTTGAGCACGCCGGACCGCTCGGCGACGAGCTCGCCCAGGGCGGCGAGGACCAGCGGCGTCGCAGCCGTGATGACACTGAAGAGGATTGCTTCGACTATGCCCATCAGTGCGCCTCCTCCGTCCTGACCGCTGCGAAGCGGTCCCACACCAGCCGGATGCGATAGTGAATGAGCGCGTCGCACGACAGCACGAAGAACAGCAGCAGCCCCTGGAAGACGCGCGTCACCTTTTCGGATACGCCGATCGAAAGCTGCGCGGCCTCGCCGCCGAGATAAGTCAACGCCAGGACGAGACCGGCGGCCACGATTCCGAGCGGATTGAGCCGGCCGAGGAACGCGACGATGATAGCGGTGAATCCGTAACCGGGCGAGATCACCGGACGCAGCTGCTGCATGGCGCCGCTCACTTCCGAAATGCCGGCGAGCCCCGCCAGCGCGCCGGAAAACAGCATCGAGAACCAGATCATCCTGCGCGAGGAAAAGCCGGCAAAGCGCCCTGCCCGCTCGGACTGGCCGAGAACGGTGATTTCGAAGCCCTTCAACGTATAGCGCATCATGAACCACACCAGCACCGCCGCGATGATCGCGAAGGCAAAACCCCAATGCGTACGCCCCGAGGCGAGCATTTCGGGAAGGATCGCATCCGCGCTGAACGTTCGCGTTTCCGGGAAGTTCATGCCCTGCGGGTTGCGCCAAGGGCCACGCACGAGCCAGTCGAGAAAGAGCTGGGCCACATAGACCAGCATCAGGTTCGTCAATATCTCGTTCGTATTCATATGCGCCTTCAGGAAGGCCGGTATCGCCGCGAAGAGCGCTCCGCCAAGCATGCCGAGAAGCATCATCAGCGGCAATATCAACGGCGACTGCCAATCGTAGAAAAGTACCGGCAGGGCCGAGCCGGCGATTGCGCCCATGATGAACTGACCCTCTGCGCCGATGTTCCAGTTGTTGGAGCGGAAGCAGACGGAGAGCCCGACGCCGATCAGGATCAGCGGCGCCGCCTTGATCGCGAGTTCGTGCAGCGACCAGACCTCGCTCAGCGGCTCCACGAAAAAACTGTAGAGCGCGGTTACCGGATTCTTGCCGAGAAGTGCGAACATCACGCCGCCGAAGACGATGGTCAGCGCAAATGCGATGAACGGCGAAAGGATGGAAAACAGCGTCGAGGCCTTCGCGCGCTTTTCGAGTTCAATGCGCATGCGCCGCTCCCTCGCCTTCGGCCTGGCCTTGCGCCTGGCCATGCATGCCGCCCATCAGGAGGCCGATCTTTTCGCGCGAAAGTTCGCGGGCAGGATAGGGATCGGAGAGACGCCCGTCGCTGATCACTGCGATCTCCGTCGCCACCTCGAATATCTCATCGAGATCCTGGCTGATCACCAGCACAGCGGAACCGGCCTTTGCGAGATCCACGAGGGCCTGGCGTATGCGGCTCGCCGCTCCGGCGTCCACGCCCCAGGTCGGCTGGTTGACGACGAGCACGGCCGGCTGCCGGTCGAGCTCCCGTCCGACGATGAATTTCTGCAGATTGCCGCCCGACAGCGAACCGGCCGGCGGGTCCTCGCCGCTCTTGCGCACGTCCATCGCCTCGGCTATCCGCTTCGTGGCCGCCTGGACGGCGCCGTGGCGGATGATCTTCAATGCGCCGCCGCCGAGGAAAGCCCGGCGATCCGATTGGCTGCGCGCGAGCACAAGGTTGTCGGAGAGCGACAGCGCCGAGACCGCGGCGTGCCCATGGCGCTCCTCCGGCACGAATCCGGCGCCCATCAGACGGCGCGCATTGATGTTCCTGGTCCCGACCGGCCGCTGGCGGATCTGGATGGCATCGTCGTCGGCCAACGGATATTCGCCCGAAAGCGCGTCGAAAAGCTCGCTCTGCCCGTTGCCGGCCACTCCCGCGATCGCCAGTACCTCGCCCGCCCTGACCTTCAGGCAGATGTCCTTCAGCGAGACCGCAAAGGGCGTGCGCGCCGCGACCGTAAGATGCCGCGCCTCCAATTGCACGTCGCCTCTGGTGCTCGTGCCCTCCGGTGTGACGACCGCGACATCGCTGCCGACCATCATTCTTGCCAGAGAGGCGGGCGTTTCCGCGCGCGGATCGCAGGCGCCGGTTACCTTGCCGTGTCTCAGCACCGTCGCGCGGTCGCAGATGCGCTGCACTTCCTCGAGACGATGGCTGATATAAAGGACGGAACGCCCCTCCGATCGCAGTTTCTGCAGCGTCTCGAAAAGGCGGTCCGCCTCCTGGGGTGTCAGCACCGAAGTCGGTTCGTCGAGAATGATGAGCTGCGGGTTCTGCAGGAGAGCCCGGACGATTTCGATCCGCTGCCTTTCGCCGACGGAGAGATCGGCGACATGTGCCTTCGGATCGAGCGGCAGGCCATAGATGCGCGACAGCCGTGACGCCTCCTCGGCGACGCGGGCGAGCGAAACGGCCCGGTCCATGGAAAGGGCGATGTTCTCGGCGACCGTCAGGGCCTCGAACAGGGAGAAATGCTGGAAGACCATGCCGATGCCGAGCCGGCGGGCGTCGCTCGGGCTGGCGATGCGGACATTCGCTCCCTGCCACATGATCTCGCCGGCGCTCGGCGCGAGCACGCCGAACAGCATCTTCACCAGCGTCGACTTTCCCGCGCCGTTCTCGCCGAGCAGCGCGTGGATTTCTCCGGGTTCTATCTGCAGATCGATTGCATTGCAGGCCGCGAACGAGCCGAACAATTTCGTAAGGTTGCGAACGGCCAGCAGCGGGCCGCTCGCGGTTTGTCCCTTTTCAGGCACGCTGCCCTCTTTCCCCTCTTCGATCCCCGCCCGCCTTACTGCACGTTTCCTTTGATCGTACCCGATCAATCGACAGGAACCTGCAGCAACGTGAAGACTACAGCGACCTTCGCGTCCGATAAGACGCCGGCGCCGTAAGGCTTCGGTCAGGGAATCAGCAATGTCGTTCCACTTGTTTTTCTTGTTTCGAGATCCGTATGCGCCCGACCGGCTTCGGCGAGCGGATAGGTCTGGTTGATATTGATACGCACTTTGTTGCTTTGCACAACATCAAACAGGGAATTTGCACATGCCTCCAGGGCCGGCCGGGTCGCGACGTAAGTGAAGAGCGTCGGGCGCGTCGCATAGAGCGCACCCTTCTGCGCCAGGATGCCGATGTTGAAAGCATCCACCGGCCCGGAGGAATTGCCGAAGCTGGCCCAGAGGCCGCGCGGCTTCAGGCAGTCGAGCGAGGCCGGATAGGTGTCGCGCCCAACGGAATCATAGACGACGTCGACGCCGCGCCCTCCGGTCAAGTCCTTGACGCGCTCGACGAAATTGTCCGTGCGGTAGTTGATGACGTGGTCGTAGCCATGGGCAAGAGCCAGATCGATCTTCTCCTGCGATCCGGCCGTTCCGATCACCGTCGCACCAAGTGCCTTGGCCCACTGCCCCGCAATGAGCCCGACGCCGCCGGCGGCGGCGTGAAAGAGCAAGGTTGTCTCCGGGCCTACCTTGAAGGTCTGGTTGAGAAGGTATTGCGCGGTCATGCCCTTGAGCATCATCGCAGCCGCCGTCTCCAGGCTGATTCCCTCCGGCACCTTCAAGAGTTGCGAGGCGTCTACGTTGCGCTCGCTGGCATAGGCGCCATCAGCGGATGCGTAGGCGACGCGGTCGCCGACCGAGAACATGCTCACCCCGTCACCCACTGCAGTCACTACTCCGGCGCCTTCCTTGCCCGGAATGAAGGGAAGCCCGGTCGCCGACTTGTAAAGGCCGGTACGAAAGTAGACGTCGATGAAATTGAGGCCGATCGCCACCTGCCGGATCTGCACTTCGCCGGGTCCGGGCGCCGCCAGCGTAACGCCCTCCATCTTCAGAACTTCCGGTCCGCCAAGTTCGCGAACGACGATCGCCTGTGCCATGTCCAACTCCTAACCGATTGCAATGATTTCGCGCCGAGCCTACCGATCGCGCTCAGGCACGCCCGAGTTTCGGGAAGATCTGCAGTATGAAACCGATGACGTAGAGGTAAAGCCCGGTTGCCACGACGCCCACCACTACCCAGGGCGGGGTCTCGAAATGCAGGAGCAACGCATACATTCCGAGCACCGACCAGACGAGAAAGATGCCGAGATTGAGCGGCCTCAGCCTTTTCACACGCACCGGATGCAGGAAGTTGATCGGCAGGAACGTCAATATCACCGATAGGAAAACGACAATCGATGCAGTGACTTCGCTCGCCTGGATCACAAAAAGGGTGAAGACGACCATATTCCAGACGACAGGAAATCCGGAAAAGAAATACTCGTCCGTCTTCATTCCCATGTCCGCATAGTAGATAGCGCTGGAAACCACGATCGCGCCGGCGGCCACGAACGACCAGGGTTCGCCGATCATGCCGCTCTGGTAGAGCGCGAAGGCCGGCAGCAACACATAGGTCACGTAGTCGATGACGTTGTCGAGCGTATCGCCGGACCAGTTGGGCAGCACCTCCTTGACCTGGACCTTGCGGGCGATCGGCCCGTCGATGCCGTCGACGAGCAAGGCCAGACCGAGCCACCAGAACATGTCGACGAAGCGGTGCTCTGCCGCAGCGACGACACCGAGAAAGGCCAGGAACGATCCGGACGCTGTGAGGATATGCACGGAAAAGGCGCGTATTTCCGCGTAAGGAACGCGTCTGTAATTGAAGAACTTCATGTGCGAAGCCGCCCTGTCCCTTGTCCCGTCCCTCTGCGCCGCCGGTCAGCCGCTATTTCAGCACCGGCACCGCTTTGGCCGTAATATGCACCGTTTGCCGAGCATCGCCAGCAAATTCCAAACGTTCGTCGCCTTGGGGCGGCATTGTCCTGTGGACATGCGGCGCGTGCCCCTGCGCTGAATCTGCCCATTTATTTCAATGGGCTAAGCGACTAGAACTAATGCATGTCGCCCGAAGATGCGGGCACAAAGCAACACGCTGAAGGGCTTGGGATGAATGCGGGCACTTCAGGCTGTGATATCGAGACGAAAGCGGGCAACCGCATGGGAGGTCCTGTCGGCCATGGATCACTATGACATCGCAATTATCGGCGCGGGGCTTGCCGGCTCTCTGGCGGCGATCGCTCTTGCCCGCGAAGGTCACCGCGTGGCGCTCGTCGGCCCGCGGCCTGCCATCGCCGACGGCCGCACCACCGCGCTCATGGACCAGTCGATCGAATATCTGAAGAAGCTCGATCTTTGGGGTGAGGTCGAGCCGCTGACTGCGCCGCTCGTCGCCATTCGCATCCTCGACGGGACCTCGCGGCTTTTTCGGGCGCCTCCGGTCAATTTCCGCGCCTCCGAAGTAGGCCTCGATGCTTTCGGCTACAACATTCCGAACGCGCCCTTCCTCGAGATTCTGGAACGGCACGAAGCGGGACT
Source organism: Ensifer sp. D2-11 (assembly GCF_054161295.1). Lineage (NCBI taxonomy): Bacteria > Pseudomonadati > Pseudomonadota > Alphaproteobacteria > Hyphomicrobiales > Rhizobiaceae > Ensifer > Ensifer sp. D2-11. The sequence goes on along the minus strand of NZ_CP096433.1, from coordinate 1,430,423 downwards.
GCCGACGCTCGAGCGTGCGACCGCCGCGGCAACGAGATTCGACATCGACGGCGCAGAGGTTCGGATCGGTCTTGGCGATGACCGCTCGATTACTGCCGACCTGGTGGTCGGCGCAGACGGGCGACGCTCGGCGGTGCGCGAGGCCGCCGGGATCGGCGTTCGCACTTGGTCCTATCCGCAGGCCGCTATCGTCCTGAATTTCAGCCACGAACTGCCGCACCAGGACGTTTCGACCGAGTTCCATACCGAGGGCGGTCCGTTCACGCAGGTGCCTCTTCCCGGCAACCGCTCGAGCCTGGTCTGGGTTCGCAAGCCCCGGGACGCCGAGGAGACGCTGACGCTTGCACCGGACGTCCTCTCGCGCACCATCGAGGACCGAATGCAGTCGATTCTCGGCAAAGTCACGACGGAGGGAATGCCGCAATCATTTCCGCTTTCCGGCCTTTCCGCCCGTCGTTTCGGCAAGGGCCGCACCCTGCTCGTCGGCGAAGCCGCCCATGCCTTTCCACCAATCGGGGCCCAAGGGCTGAACCTCAGTCTTCGCGACATCATGACCCTTGTCGATCTCATCGGCCGGCCAACCGGCAGCCGCCTGCCGGCAGACACAGGCGACCGCTTCGATGGCCGGCGGCGCGCCGACATTCTCAGCCGAACGGCGAGCGTCGACCTGCTCAACCGTTCGCTGCTCTCCAATTTCCTGCCGGTGCAGGCCCTGCGTGCGGCCGGCCTGCATCTCCTCTCCTCTGCGGGGCCGTTGCGCGGACTTTTGATGCGCGAGGGAATACATCCCGGCAGCGCGCTGCAGGCGTTCAAGGAGGGTTTACGGGAACAGATCCGCCGGAAGAGCGCCTGAGCGTATCAGATAAAGCAGGCCGGTCACCGTCGCGACCGAAAGCAACGTCGTAATGAGGATCGTCGCCGATGCCCGCTCCTGCCAGACGCCGTATTGCTGGCCGATCACGAAGACATTGGTTGCGGTCGGCAAGGAGGCGAGCAGCACGGCCGTCTGTACCCAGATGGGATCGTAGGCACCGCCAAGGCTGAGCGCCAGGTACATGAGCACCGGATGAAGCACGAGCTTCGCCGGAACGATGTAGCCGATCTCTGCAGGAATACGCTTGAGCGGGCGCAGCGCAAGCGTGACCCCCATCGCAAAAAGGGCGCAAGGCGCCGCCGCTTGCGCCAGATAGTCGATAAGCCGCTGCAGCGGCAGCGGGGGTTCGAAAGAGAGAAAAGCCGCGGCGACGCCGGCAAAGGTCGACAGGATGAATGGATGAAACGCTATTCGGCGCGCAATGCCGAGTGCGACGACTGCCGGCTTCTGCTTGCTGCCGCCCGCAGCCGCCATCATCGCCGGAGCGACGGTGAAATGCGCTGCATTCTCGAAGCAGAAGATCAGCGCTACCGGAACGGCCGCCGTCTCCCCGAGGGCCAGCAGCGCCAGACCGGGGCCCATGTAGCCGATATTGCCATAAGCACCGGCGAAGCCCTGCATCGTCGCCTCGGCAACCGTATTGCGGCGCAGGAACAGCCCTATGGCGAAGATCAGCGCAAAGACGACATAGGTCGTGCCCACGCTGGTCAGGATGAAATCGGCACGGGTAAGCTCTTCCACCGGCGTGCGCGATACCAGCTTGAAGAAGAGCGCCGGCAGCGCCAGGTAGACGATGAACGTGTTCAGCCAGCCCATCGCCTCGCCCGGATGGTCGACGAGGCGCGCCGTCAGGTAGCCGAGAAAGATGAGACCGAAGAACGGCAGCACCAGACCCGTGATTTCCGCCATGATCTCCCTCGCCGCTGCAGAAGCGCTTCCAGGAAAAATGCGTGGCGGTTTTCCGTCCGGAAGTGCGTTGTTCAAAGACTCAGCGCTTCCCGGAAAAGTGGGTAACGTTCCCGTCCGGAAGCTGTAGCCAGGGCGTGCTTAGCCGATTTGGGAGAGAATTGGGAAGGTCTGCTGGAACCAGATCGCGACGGAACTGACGAAACCGAAGAGGAAAGCAAGGCCGGCGGCGACGAGCAGAGCGCCCATCAGCTTTTCGATGAGCCCCAGATGGCGGCGGAAACGCGAAAGAAAACGCATGAAGGCACTGGAAAAGCCCGCCGCGATCCAGAACGGTACTGCGAGTCCGAGCGAATAGATCGCCAGCAGAGCAGCGCCGTCGGCGACCGTATCGCGCGCGGCGGCAACACCCAGGATGGTGCCCAGTACCGGACCGATGCACGGTGTCCAGCCGAAGGCGAAGGCAAGGCCCATGACATAGGCTCCCGACAGGGTCGCCGGCTTGCCGCCCTGGAAACGTGCCTCGCGGGCAAGCAGTCCGATCCGGAAGACCCCGAGGAAATGCAGCCCCATTATGATGATGATGATCCCGCCGATGCGCGAAAGAAGATCGAGATGCTGCCTGAGCAAAAGACCGATCGAAGAGGCGCCTGCTCCGAGCGCCACGAAGACCGTCGCAAAGCCGAGCGTGAAGAACAACGCCGCCGGCAGCACGGCCCTGCGCGTGCTTGCGGTTGCCACGGCATTTCCGTCCCGGAACTGATCGACGGAAACGCCGGCCATGTAACACAGGTAAGGCGGCACCAGGGGCAGGACGCAGGGCGAGAGAAAGGACAGAGCACCTGCAAGAACGGCGGTCCAGATGGAAATATCTGCAATCGACAAGGTATCAGAACTCCGGCACTCGACTTGCCGCCTTCTTACCCGCATGTATGGAGCGAAACCAATCACCTTTTGGCGATCATTTTGACGCACGGAGCCATAGCCGCGCCGAAGACGAGCGGTCCGACCCGCAGCCGCTCGCTTCGAATCCATAACCATGGTCTAGGCCTCTTGAGATACGGGATACCCGCCGCGACTTGTTTGATTTCCTCATCCCTGTGCTCGTCACAGGGATCCAGCCAGACCAAGTCCTTGGTCTGAAAGAACTCTTCCAGCGCCCGCAGACGCGGCGCTGCTGGATCTCTGTGACAAGCACAGAGATGAGGGTGAGGAGACATTGCAGTCCTCCGAAAGCTTTCCTAGGCCAGGCAGTCGGTACTCAAGGAATTCAAGTGCATCGCGCCAGGCGTACCAACAAAACCGACCGGAGCTTCAACGCCATTACCCATCTCGCAGCAGCCGTTATAAACTCAGGCCTTAATGCAATTTTTGGGTTGACCGGCGCAAAGCGTGCGTGCATATGTCCGGCCACTCCGCCGGGCCTCAAGGCCCGGTATGGGAGCGCGTAGCTCAGCCGGTAGAGCAACTGACTTTTAATCAGTAGGTCCAGGGTTCGAATCCCTGCGCGCTCACCACTGCGCCCTTGCCGACGCCATACTCCCGCGCTCTATTGCCTCCCAGTCAGCGCGGTGCCTGCCGGCCCTCACCTATCATAGTGATCTCTTGCGTTTGCCGGCGGCCTGGGCGAATCTCTGATTCCCACTTCTTGAACTGGCATGTGAAACCGATGAACAGCAAAATTTTCGAGACCTTGACCGGCATGTACTTCACGATGGACGCCCCCGATGGGAGTTACTCCACTGGTCAAGTGATCCGTCTTGCTGCCGAGGGACTCTATTTCGTTCGGTTCGACGGCAACGAGGTGACATTGCCCCTGGAACTCGTGACCGTCGGCGAGATGCTGGACACCACCGAAGAAGAATACAAGCTCTGGCGGTTTTTCGACACGATCGAGGAACGGGACACGTGGATCGAATGGCTGGACGCGCCGTCTAAGCCGCGGGTCATCTCGCTTGTGAAGCCGACCAAGTAACACGTTCGAACCTGCGACGAATGGCCAATATCGATCAAATAATCATGTTTGGCGCCGGTCTCTGGATGACAGCGTCAGGCTTTGGCTTCGTTCAGACGAACACTCAAATGCCGTGGCTCGTTCAACTCACAAGGCACTTTCGCTGGATGGGGCCGCTGTTGATCGTTATCGCTGTGGTTCTGCTGTTTGCCCCAAGTTAGCGACATAATTTCCGAATGGCCGTAGATGATGGGACGAAGAGGTGAATTGATTGCGGTGGCAGTGATCATCATCTCCGCCTTTGTGCTCGTGTGGCTGCCATTTGCCTTCGGTTGAACGCTGAAAAGATCAGCATGGCGCTTGGACAGGAGCCACGTCTAAGTTGGTGAGCGCGGGTCCGTAAACGCGGCTCCGTTTGACGCCGTTATGCCAGTCCGCCGATTCGAGTTAGTCTTTATGCCTTGGTAGCACTACATCCGTGCTGCGGGCTTCGTATAAAAAGCAATAAATCAAATCGCCCTGCACAACCAAAATTGAGCAAATCACTCGCATCAACACGTGGTCTGGAGTAAGCGATATTGAAGCGTAACGTGCGCGCCATGAGACTGCTCGCCCTGGCGGCCATTCTGATCGCAGTGCTGCTGTTGTTCCTGCTCGTATCCGGATTTGCCGATGTCCCCTGTCAGGACGGCACCTGGGACCCGAACAAATATACCTGCGTACATACAGGGGTGACGTCATGAAGGCTGCCCCTCGGCACTCTCGCATGCTATAAGAGATCGATGACCGAAAACGAACAGCAGTACGAGTTTTCCGAGTTCTCCGGCGAATTCGTCGACGACGACATCATGGTCACTATCGGCATATACCGCCCGGCCGGCAGCAACGCAGACTGGACGCTCGAGGTCGTCGATCAAGAGGGATATTCGACCGTCTGGGATGATCAGTTCGCTACCGACCGCGATGCTTTCCAGGAATTTCTGGCGACCGTCCATCGCGACGGAATACGCAGCTTTCTCGATCAGTCGATCCGCACCGTCCATTGACGCTGCTGATCTGCGCCGATTTGCCCCGTCGCCTTCACGACGGCAGGCTCGTTCCGCCCGCAATGCCGCTGATGTGATCAGGACACGGAAAATCGCGCTTGATGTAAATGTGCAAAAGCGCTTTACCTGCCCATGTATTTTTGAAGAGGCGTACCGGAATCGCGGAATCAGACCTTTCTCGCTGATGAAACCGCAGATAGCGTCTCTGCGCAGCTGCATTCTGGCTGCGTCCCCGAATCCAATGAAGGCAACTGGATGAGGGCTTGCCCCGCCATTGTGCGGGGCTTTTTCGTGGCCGATGGTACAGCTCGGGCAACCAATTCGAGGCACCCGACACGGAATCGTCCGCTCTCCCTCATGCCCATAAGGATGCGGTCGCGACGTCCGTTTGTAGCCCATTTTAGTCAGAGAGTAAGCATTGCGCCTCGAAATAGGTTGTGCTGCAATTCGCACTCAACCGGAGTGCTGCCATGTTCGATAATGAAGAGATCGGCATCCCCTGCCCCGAATGCGGCCATGAGACCAGCAGGCCTGTCGCTTGGGTGAAGGCGAACGACGAACTCCCCTGCAGGAGATGTGGGACCGCCATCGTGTTGGCGAACGAAAAGCACTTGATCACGATAGAGCAAGTCGCCCGGAACATGACGAAACTCAGACGATCGCTGGCAAAGTTCCGCAGGAATGCTCGTGGTGCGCGTTGGCACCGGTGACATCCATCCGCCGCAAAAAGAAATCCCTCCCCGAATAGCGCTTCGAGGAAGGACTGGCGCCCGTGTGAACCGTCGCTAGAAGTTGAAATAGATCGTCACGCCCGGGCGCCGGTGGTAGCGGTGATAGTCACGATAGCTGTAGTGCCTGTAATGGCGGGGATAGCACCTGCCGTAGTAGCGGCAGGACCGCGAAGCGTACCGTCTGTTCCAGTGGCGCTCCGCGCGCCAATGGCGATGGCGCCGGTGATTGACCTGCTCGACGGCGTCGGTCTTCACTTGTTCCGGCATAGGCACGAATATCGGTGCAGCGCTCACCGGAAGGGAAAAAGACGCAGCCAAGACTACGGCTGTGAGGGCGGATAAGAGCTTTTTCATGGTCTACTCCTTCTCGCTGCCTATCAGCTTGAGCCATCATGCCTGAACCGCTGATGAACAACGCAACGCCCTCGAAACGGCGCGTATCCAAGGAAAATCGACTATCAACGAAATATATCCTCGAAGTTCGCACGCTTGATCGGGCAATCGTCTGACATTGAGTCGGACTAAAGTCCAAAGAGTGGAACCGCTTGCTTATTTCCCCGTTGAGTGACGAGTTCAACGAGAGGAAATGCTATGAAGAAGCTCGTATTTATTACCGCGACTGTCGCGCTCATCGCCAGCGGTGCTGTCGCGCAGCAAGCCGATGGTACCAATGCGGCAACCGGCATGGTCGGCGGCGCCGCAACCGGCGCCATTATCGGCGGCCCGATCGGGGCCGGGGTCGGCGCCGTGGTAGGCGCCACGCTCGGCGGCGCACTCACGCCGCCTCCTCCCGAAGTGGTCACGTATGTTCAGCAGCAGCCGGCACCGCCATCGGTGGTCGTTCAGCAGCCGATTGCGGTCGGCAAGCCCGTTCCCGAAACTGTTATGCTGACTCCGGTCCCGGATAATCCCACCTATGCATACGCGGTGGTCAATGAGCAGCGTCTCATTGTGGAGCCGAAGTCGCGCACAGTCGTTCAGGTCATCAACTGACCTCACGGTGGTCAGAACGGCCACCCCACGCTTCGCATAGGGCGCCAGGCCGGCCCGCGTTTACCGCCGGCCTGGAACTTACCCGCGGCGTGTCCGTTCACCCGTGATGAAAGGAGTTGAGCGATGAACCAGATTATCTACCTCGTCGGCCTCGTCGTGATCGTGATAGCCATCTTGTCGTTCTTCGGCTTGAGCTGAATCGAGACGATCCGCTCATCGTCGCGGCCAAGCCGACCCGGCTTTTCCGCAGCTTCCCTCACGGACGCCGTGGATTTATTCGCTGCGGCGTACCGGAAACCGGGATTCAGACCTTCCCACCAGTTCGGCTCAGAGATAGCGTCCGCGTCGTAGTTCCGTTGGAGCTACATCTTTCCCCGCATTTCGTTTGCCAAGCGGATGCGTGCCTGCCCCGCCATCGAGCGGGGCTTTTTTATCGCCATAGCTCCACGTCCCGCCGCGGCTTTGATGCATGCCCGTTTGCGGCGGATGCGGGAGTTGACGCGGACATATCACTAATCTGCCGGACTTTGGTCCCGGTGTCATAAGGCTCTTGGCTGGCCAAAGGTCCGATACGCTGCGCTGCCGGCTGCGATATTGTTCGCATGGAAGGCTGCAGCAAAGCCATCGGCGATTGTTGCAGAGAGATCGCGAGGTCCGAAGCCAGCCGCCGCTGGACGGCGGACCCCGCGAGTGGCCCCGGAGCGGCGTCCCAGTAGTCCCTTCGGGCAGCGCCGCTCTGGGGCTTCGCCGAACCGCTGGGTCGCGCCGGCAACTCGCCTGCCGCCACGGTATATTTCACTCAGGTAACGTAACGTTACTGTATCCGATTGATAGTCCTACAGTAAAAACAGGAACAAATCACGAGATACATCGTTCTTCCATCGTATATCAAGGGAGTACGACAGATGAACGCCAAGATCTTCATTGTTACTGCGATCGCAACGGGCATCTTTGCCGCGCCCGCTATTGCAAACGACACGAACCAGGGTGCGGTGACGGGTGCCGCGGGTGGAGCCGTTACCGGCGCTATCGTTGGCGGTCCCGTGGGCGCTGCCATCGGCGGCGCGGTCGGGCTCGTCGCCGGCGCGGTTATCGCTCCTCCGCCGCAGCAGGTCGTAACCTATGTGCGACAGCAGCCGGTTCCCGCCGACACCGTCGTGCTGCAGGAGCGGATCGCCGTCGGTCGTCCGCTGCCGCGGACCGTGGCTCTGACGCCTGTTCCTGAGAATCCCTCCTACGCGTTCGCCGTGGTGAACAACCAACGCGTGATCGTCGACCCAAGAACCTACACGGTCGTCCAGGTCGTTCAGTAAGAGGCATTGGAGCGGGGTGCGGAAAAAGTCTATGCGCTTTTCCGACCTCATCCCGCTCAACCTTATAGATCATGTTCATGATCTTGGTCGACCCGACCTGAGATCATCGTGGTCCAGAGCATTTCCGCGCTTCTTCGAATCGCGGAAATGCTCACGCCCTTCGTTTCCGCGCATTTCCCGATGGTGTGGCACATACACATCGCTTTTCAGCAAAAACTCATTCATGTAAAATTGCCGCTTCCTTCCAAGTCGGAATCGCCCTCTATCGAGGGGAACCAAGGAACCATCCCGCCGTTTCCCCCTAGGTTCGCTTCCGGAGGGCTGCCACCATGTTTACCGCCTTGTTGATTGCCTCACTCGCGGCGCCTTCGAGTCTCGTCTCGGCCACCGCTACGGTCGATGATCTCCAGTCCGATTTCGAAACTGCCGTGGCCTGCCGGCAGATAGACGGCAGGAATGTATGGAAGGGCGAGCTGGCCTACTACATCCAGTCCTATGTCTATGAAGGCGATGCAGCCGCTTCGGCGGACCGCGCCGACATGGCTGATGCCGTGCTGCCGGAGGACAACGAGCCGGAGACGGTCAAGGAATTCGAAGAGGCCTGCGCCGGGTCGGCCGGACACGCACGAAGGTAACCGTTTGAAGCGCAAGTCGCTACGGCACGTTGCTCCCGCTTGTTGCAGGTCATCGTAAGCGCAGCGCAATTACCCCTTGTCTGACGCGTCCGGTGTAACGCCTGCGCCACGTGCGCTGCGCATTTTCAAAGCGCTCGTCCGGTATTCGCGCCGATAGGCGCGCGAAAAGGCCGAGAGACTGTCGAATCCGCAACGCAGGGCGATGTCACGCATCGGAATTCCGGTATCACGCACGAGGCGGTGGGCGACCTGCAGCCTGAGGCGCAGGTAATAGGCACCGGGGCTCGTCGAGAGGCCTTTGGCGAAGAGCGTTTCGAGCTTGCGCTGGGAGACGGAAAGCCGGCGCGCCAGCGCCGCGACGGTCATCGGACGCTCGAGCGTGCGCTCCATGAGCCTGATGGCCGCGGCAAGCTCCGGGTCGCGTGCCTCGATACGGCCGAGCGAAACGAAAGGCTGGACATCCGTCGGGCCGTGCATCTGGTCGTAGACGAAAATGCTCGCAACATCCAGCGCCAATGCAGGCCCCAGCCTCTCGGCGACGAGATGCAGCATCATGTCGAAGGTCGGCGACGCGCCGCCTGAGGTCCAGTATTTACCGTCGATCACGAAACGGTCGCCGATCACCTCCAGTTCCGGAAAAGCCTGACTGAAATCTTCGAGCTCCTCCCAATGGGCGGTAGCCTTGCGGCCATTGATGAGCCCCGAACGGCCGAGCAGCCAGCACCCGGATTCGACGCCTGCGACGATGTCGAAATGTCGTGCACATTCCTGCAGGGTCGCGAGAAACCGCTTGCCGGCGTGCCTGTGAAGATTGAACCCGCCGATGATGAGGAGAAGATCTCCCACGACAGGCAGGGTGAAACTTCCGTCCACGGCAATCGGCACACCGCAGGTCAGCATCACCGCCTGGCCGTCGGCAGACAGCAGCCGCCAGCGGAAGACCTCGTGCCCGGCCACTCGATTTGCCGCGCGCATCGGATCGAGGACCGAGGCAAAGGACATGATCGATGATTCGGGCAGGACGACCACCACGACTTCAATCGACGATTGTGCAGAACGGTTCGCAATCATGCGCATAACGTCAAATTTTATGCGCGATATGTCAAATCCCAAACGTGCGTTAGGGCATTATCGACCGGCAATCGATCTCTTTTGCGGGCATTTGCAGGCCCGCTCGGAGATGATGTTCCCCTTTTCCGCTACTTTCGGAAGGGCCGGCCGGAACAACCGCCGGCCCTCTTTCTTTCCCTCGGAACGGGCGGTTCGAAGGCGTTGTTTTTCGCAGACTCGCACCCGATATGTTGCTAATCTCTGCCGCAACAACAGGAGGCATCTGTGATGATCAGAAATGTGCTTGTTGCAGTCTTCGGGGCTTCGCTGCTCGGGGGAGCGGCCCATGCAGCCGATTTGGCACAGGCACCGGAGCCGGCGCCGACGGTCGAGACGATATCCAGCTTCGTATGGACGGGCGGTTATCTCGGCTTGCAGGGCGGAGGCGGCTGGTTGAACAGCGACCTCAGCGTTCCGGGCGGCAGCGCCTCCGAAAAATTCAGCGGCGGCCTCTTCGGCGCCTTCGCCGGCTACAACTATCAGCATGGCGACTGGGTCGTCGGCGTCGAGGGCGATGTCAGCTACAACTGGAACGATGAGACCGTCACCGTCTTCGGGTCCGACACCGAAGCCGGGACGGATGTTTCCGGATCCGTGCGCGCCCGCCTCGGCTACACCGTAAACGACCGGACGCTGATTTACGCCACCGGCGGTTGGGCAGTAACGCGCGGCTTCGTCGATGTCGCCGGCGCGCCCAAGGAAAAGGAAACCTTCAACGGCTGGACTATCGGCGGAGGCGTCGACTACGGCTTCACCGACAGCGTCTTCGGACGCGCAGAATATCGTTACAACGATTTCGGAGACAAGGATGTGGGCGGCGTCAACGTCGACCTCGACCAACACCAGTTTACCGTCGGCGTCGGCGTGAAGTTCTGATCGCCGCAGGAGTTTCGATCAAGGACCCGGCAATCGCCGGGTTTTTTCTGAAGGCCATATCGGCTCCGACATGAGAAAGCAGCAGGCATCAGGAGACGGGTTGCGGAAGCGGGACGGGATGTAACCGCAGCACGTCGAAACACTACGGGGAGGAAGGATGGGAAGATTTCTGGAGTTCTTGGGCGGTGCGATCGTCATCGGAACGCTGGTTTTGCTGGCGATGACACTGGTCCCCTCTCCCGACGTGAAAAGCCTTGTCGCTGTCCTCCCCTGGGCCTTTCCGGCGGTTGCCGGCGGCCTTCTCCTCGTCGCCTTCGGCGCGATGCTCGACCACCTTGCCGCCATACGCTCGGCGGCAGACCGGCAAGCCGATATTTTCCAGCAATTGCTCGAGCGGCGAAACACAGCGAAGAAGGAGTGAGGCTTGCCATCGACCGTCACTCTTCGACGATCAGCACCTCGAACGTTATGCAAACGGCATCAACGCCGTAGGCTATCTCACCCTCGAATATGGTGCATTCCGTATCGACGATCGCGATATCGAGTTTCGCTTTAGCCTGTCCGCTTCGATCGGGTGAAAGCGTCCCCTTGCGAATAAGCAATTCCGAAGCGGCCGATTCCATGACCTGGCCGTCGGCGAAAGTGCAGCCGACGAGACTGCCGATGCCGTGCAAAGTCGCCCGCTCGATGCCGTGCTCGGCTGCGGTGCGCTCGATCGCCGGATGGATCGGTTCGTTCGGTTTCAAACGGCAGAGAACGGCGCGCCGCGTCGTGATGGCCGGTGCGGCGGTATGAGGCACAGGCGTGAACAGACGGAACCGGGTCTCGCTGTCCTCCAGTTGGTCCATGATGGCGCCCGACATGATCCAGACTTCCGCCTCCACCGGTTCGGCGAATTGCGAGTCCTTCGGCATTACGTGCCCGGCTGCGCGCAACCCGTCCTCGTGCCGCCAGACACCATGGCCGTGCAGGAACGGCTCCCCGTCGCGCCGGCCGAACGTCATGACCAGATCTTCGATGGGTGCGAGGCCATCAGGCGCATGTATGTCGCTGTACCAGGCGGCATGAATGCCGTCATCCGAGAGAGTCGGTGTGACATAGGCAAGCGGCGCAAACGCACCGCCCCTGACCTCTATCATCGCGCTGTCGCAGCCTTTTTCCGCGAGCGCCTCATGGACGGCTTCGAGCACGCTCCGGCCCGGTTTGAAGGTCAATCGCGCCTTTTCGGCCTGGCACCCGAGAGAGATTACCCTTGGCGTGAACGGTGCACCAGGTTGGCGGAGACTCCGCATCATCGTCCTTTCAAAGCCAGACCGGCGTTGACGAACCCTCCATCGACCGCCAGGACCTGGCCGTTGATATAGCTCGCCTCCTCCGAGATCAGGAACGCCGCACTGGCCGCGATTTCCCGCGACGAACCGTAGCGGCGCTGGGGGATGCGCTCGTGCCATTGCGCACGCACGTCATCCGTATGGACGGCGCGCGACAAAGGCGTGTCGATTGCACCGGGAGCGATGGCGTTGACGCGAATTCCATCCTGTCCGAGCTCGGTCGCGAGAATGTAAGTGAGCAGGTTGACCGCGCCTTTGGAGGCGCCATAGGCGGCGCGTCCCTTGTTGCCGACAAGGCCCGATACGGAGGAGATGTTGACGATTGCACCGGGGGTGGCCGTCGCCAGCCAATGACGCGCCGCCTCGCGGCAGACGATGAACGTGCCGGTCAGATTGACGTCCAGAATGCGGCGGAAATCGTCGACGCTGGTCTCGACGGCAGGCCTGTCCATCGCGATGCCGGCCGAATTGATGACCGCCCGCAGCGGTGCGCCCGCCGCCGCGGCCGTCGCGATGGCCGATTCGACCTCCTTTTCATCCGTCACGCTGCAGGCGATTGCCTGGGCGGGATCGATCGGGATCGCGCGGCATGCGTCCGCCAGCGCATCGGCATTGCGATCCATCAGGTAGACCCTCCAGCCGCGCTCGTGCAGAAGCCTCGCTATTTCGAGGCCGATACCGGATGCGCCTCCCGTGATGAGCACGGATTTCATTCCATCGCTCACGGGGCAGCACTCCTGCGCTCTCCGATGCCAGCGGAACCGATATCCAGTTCGCCACGCCGTTCGAGTTCCTCGCGGATCAATTTCTTGGTGATCTTGCCATAGGCCGATTTTGGCATTTCGGACCAGAAAACGATCTTCTTCGGAAGCTTGTAGCGGGCAATCTTCCCGTCCAGCCATTCCCTCAGAGCCGCCGCGCCGACCGTCGCACCGCCACGTGCGACGCAAACCGCGATGCCGACCTCTCCCCAGACCGGATCGGGAACGCCGACGATCGCCGCCTCGCTGATATCCGGATGCATCAAGAGCTTTTCCTCGATCTCGCGCGGATAGACGTTGGACCCGCCGGAGATGAACATATCGGAGGCGCGGCCGGTGATGTAGAGGAAGCCCTGCGCATCGACATGGCCAAGGTCGCCTGTACGAAACCAGCCGTTGCGGAACGCTTTCGCGTTGGCCTCCGGGTTCCGGTAATAGCCGGCAAACACCGCCGGGCCGATCACGCAGATCTCGCCGGTTGCGCCCGCCGGGACTTCGTTGCCGTCTTCGTCCTGGATCTGCAGCTGCATGCCCGTCCGTTCGAAGCCGCATGTGCCGATACGCGCATCCGGGCCGTCCTCCGAGCTGTGGAAGGCGGGCGGCAGGACGGTGATCGCTCCCGTCACTTCGCCGAGACCGAAATACTGCACCAGCACGGCGCCGAGCTTTTCCAGCGCCTTTTTCTGGTCGGCACGGTACATCGGTGCGCCGGCATAGATGACATAGCGCAGCGACGAGTGGTCGTATCGATCGACCGACGGGTCCTCGATGAGCAGCTTTACGATAGTCGGTACGGCGAAGAGGTTGTTGACCCTCCATTTTTCGACTAGGGCCCAGAACTGCGGTATGTCGAGCTTCTCGGATGGCAAGAGGATGGTGGTTGCGCCCCTTGCGACCTGGCACAGCTGATGGATCCCGGCGCCGTGCGACAGCGGCGCAACGACGATCGACCGGTCGCGATGGGTCGTAGCCGGAAAGAGATCGCCGATATGGTTGTTGATGACGAAGGCCATTTGCCCGTGCGTCAGCACGGCAGCCTTGGGTCGGCCGGTGGTACCGGACGTATAGAAATACCAGCATGGATCATCGCGATCGACGGCAACAGGCGAAACCGACCTTCCAAGATTGCGCGCAACGATCGCGTCATAGTCTTCGCCGACCCGTGACGAGCCGATCGGGATGCATGATCCGATCTGCTCGCCCGCCGCCCGACATGCTTCGGCATGAGCCTCGAAGGCGGCCTGGAATATCACCAGCCTGGCACCGCTCGATTCGGCAAGATAGGCAACCTCCTCCGGCAGTTGCCGGAAATTCGTGGGAACCCAGACCGCACCTGCTCTGAAAGCCGCGAACATGGACTCGAACATCTGGTTGCAGTTGGCGGAGTGGACGAGAATCCGATCTCCCTTACGCACGCCGAACTCATGGACGAGCGCGTATGCCATGGCGTCGACCCGCGCCTCCACCTCGCTCCAGCGCCACCGGCGGTCCCCGTGAACGAGGGCGATTTCGTCCGGATTGCGTCTCGCTGCCTGCGAAAGGACATTGGCAAGGTTCATGACCCGCGTCGAAACAGGGGTGACGCCGCCCTTGGGTTCGTTGTTCGTCATTTCGCCCGTTCCAGGATGGAGACATAGTTTGCGACGGCAGCGCCGCCCATGTTGAAGATGCCGGCGAGACCGGCGCCGGGGATCTGCATCTCGCCCGCCTCCCCCATAAGCTGCATGGCGGAGATGACATGCATCGAGACCCCCGTCGCACCGATCGGATGACCCTTCGATTTCAAGCCGCCGGAGGGATTGACCGGCAAGCTTCCGCTCCTGGTGGTGGTGCCGTCGCGGATCGCACGGTAGCCTTCGCCGGGTGCGGTCAGGCCCATCGCCTCGTATTCGATCATCTCGGCTATGGTGAAGCAGTCATGCGTCTCGACGAAGGAGAGATCGTCCAGCGTGGCGCCGGCCATGGAAAGGGCCGCTTTCCATGCCCGCCGTGGCCCGTCGAATTCCAGCATGTCCCGGCGGCTGAGCGCAAACACGTCGTTGACGTGGCTGCGGGCCCGGAAGGCGATTGCCCGCTGCAGCGTCGCAGCCGTGTCCGCGTCGGCGAGCACGAGGGCTGCCGCCCCGTCCGATACGAGCGAGCAGTCGGTGCGGCGCAAGGGAGCCGCGACGATCGGATTCTTCTCGGAAACGGTGTTGCAGAACGCAAAACCGAAATCCCTGCGCATATGCGCGTAAGGGTTGGCTACGCCGTTCGCGTGGTTCTTGGCCGCGATCATAGCAAGTTCCTCGGAACGATCGCCGTAACGCTGGAAGTAATGCTGTGCAATGCGGCCGAAGACGCCCGCAAAACCGCCTTCGACGTCGGCCTCCTCTTTCCTGTAGCTGCCGCCCAGAAGGATGTCGCCGACCTCTGCCGTCGGAACGGCGGTCATTTTTTCGGCACCGATGACGAGCGCAATGCGGCCGCGGCCGGCCTCGATGAAATCCATCGCGGTATAGATCGCCGCCGAGCCCGTCGCGCAGGCGTTTTCGAGGCGCACGGACGGGACATGAGCGAGCGCCTCGTCGGTCATGCCGACAAGTGCGCCCTGAAACTCCTGCTTGGAGAAGCCGCCATTCATGACTCCGACAAAGATGCCGTCGACATCCGAGGCGGCAAGACCGGCATGGGCAAGTGCCGGCGCCGCAACCGCGGCCATCAGCGCCTCTGTGTCCGCGTGGTCGGTCTTGCCGAACTGGGAGTGGGCCCAGCCTACGATCTGCGCCTTGGTCATCTGGACAATCTCCTTTTGAGAGGTCTTGCAATGGAGGCTATGTGTCGCGTCCCGCGGTCGCGGAACTGCTCGGCGAGCTTGCTTTCGATGCGTGACGCTTCCTGCCTGAGAAGAGCTGCCAGCTCGCTCTGCCGCGGCTCCTGCATGCGGCTGTCGATGGCGGCAATGCTGATGGCCCCGGCGACGCCGCCGTCGGGATAGCGGATTGCGACGCCCACACCCCAGGAGTTGGTGAGGATAAGGCCGGGATTGACCGCATGGCCCTGAGCGCGGGTGAGTTCGACGCGCCGGCGCAGCTCGTCCGGCGCAAGCATCGGAAACTGCTCCTCGAGCACGGCGGCATTCTGCTCCAGCACGGACGAAACCTCCTCGTCCGGCAAGGCGGCCAGCATGGCCAGAGAGCCGGCGCCGACGCCCAGCGGATGCACGAAGCCCGCCTGGAGCGCGTGGGTGCGGATCGGAAAGCTCCCCTCCTCGCGGTGGAGACAGACCGACGACGCTCCGCGGCGCACGGAGAGAAAACAGGAGTCGCTGGTCTTCTGCGCCAGGCGATGCAGGCTTTCCGTCGCGAGGCGCAGGAGCCCGTGCCGGGTCGATGCGAGGGTTCCGAGCACATAGGCTTCTTCGCCGATATAGTAGCGCCGGTCGCGGTCGTCCTGCTCCAGGAGACCGGCCCTGATCAGGGCGAGCAGGAGGCGGCGAACCGTAGGTTTGTTGAGACCGCTCTTCTCGACGACGGCGCTCAGGGACATGCCGTCCAACTGCCGGCCAACCAGCGACAGGAGCTTCGCCGCACGATCGACGCTCTGCGAACCGGTCATGTCCCTGTCGGCCGGGTCGCCCATGTTTCAGTGTACCCCCATGATCGTGCAGCTCTGGCCGCCATCGACCGGCAGACAAACGCCGGTAATGAATTTCGCTTCGTCGGAGGCAAGGAAAAGCGCTGCATTGGCGACATCCCAGGCATCACCCATGCGCCCGCCCGGAAGCGCCGCGTTGCGGGCTGCCACCATTTCCTCGGCAGAGGCGTATTGCGAGGAGATCTGCTTGTAGATCAGAGGCGTGTCGATCAAGCCGGGGACGACACAGTTCGCGCGGATCCCGTGCGGCGCATATTGAGCCGCGATCGCGACCGTCGCCTGGTTGACCGCCGCTTTTGTCGCGTAATAGGCGAAATAGGGATAGCCGGTCCACCGGATGCCGGCGAGCGACGAGATGTTGACGACGGCGCCACCGCCGGCTTCGATCATGTGCGGGATGACAGCCTTGGCGGTGCGGAACACCGAGCCGAGATTGAGATCCACGGATTGTTGGAACTGCGCTTCCGACAACTCGACCGGTCCGCCCATATGCGTGACGCCCACATTGTTGTGCAGAATGGAAATGATGCCGAATGCCTGCCGTGCGGCCGCGACGGCCGCCTCGACAGATGCGAGAGCGGTGACGTCTGCAGCGATGGCTACGGCTTGCCCACCTTCCGACGCGATGATTGCCGCCGTTTCCTCGGCCGCCTCCATGTCGACGTCGACACAGGCGACCCTGGCGCCCTCACGCGCATAAAGCACGGCGGCAGCCTTGCCGTTGCCCCAGCCGGGGCCTGAGGAACCTGCGCCGAAGACGATTGCCGATTTTCCCTTGAGACGGTCTGCCACTTCGAAACCTCGGAAGGCGCCACACGCTCGTACGCGCCGCGTCGCTGCATCGGTCGGCGAACGGCCGGGTGAACGGCCGCCCGCCTCGTCATGCTCAGGTGGTCAGCCGAGGCTGGTGCCTACGGCCTTCTCGAGAATGGCCCAGGCCTCGTCGCCGAACTTGCCCTTCCACTCGGCGTAGAAACCCGCCGACCGCAACGTCTCGCGGAAGGCTGCCTTGTCCGGGTCGGTGAACGTCATGCCGCTCTGGGTGAGCTGCTCGCGCACCGTGTCGTTCACCTTGGCGGTATCGGTGCGCTGGGCGATGGCCGACTCGTTGAGATGCTTGGCGGCAATCTCCCTTATGTCTTCCGGCAGGGTTTCCCAGGCCTGCTTGTTCGCCAGCATCCAGAACCCGTCCCACATATGGTTGGTCATGGCGCAATGCTTCTGCACCTCATAGAGTTTGGCGGTCGAGGCGATGGCCAGCGGGTTTTCCTGGCCGTCGACGGTGCCGGTGCTGAGCGCCGTGTAGACTTCCGCGAAATTGATCGTGGTCGGTGCAGCGCCGAAGGCGGTGAACATGGATTGCCAGAGCGGGCTCGGCGGAACGCGGATCTTGAACCCCTTGAGGTCCTCCGGCGTGTTGATCGGCTTGTTCGAACTGGTGATCTGGCGAAAGCCGTTGTCCCAGATCTTCTCCATGGGCACGAGACCCTTCTTCTCGATCTCGCCGCGCGCATAGGCGCCGAGCTCGCCGTCCATTGCCTTCCAGACGGTGTCGTAGTCGGGGAAGGCAAAGCCGATGCCGCTGATCGCGGCGTTGGGCACCAGGGTCGAAAGGATCAGCGGTGAAAGCGAGAAGAACTCGGTTGCGCCGTTGCGAAGCTGCGAAAGCGTTTCGGTGTCGTTGCCGAGTTGGCTGCTCGGGAAGATGTTGATCTTCAGGCGGCCGCCCGTCTCCTCCAGGATCTTGTCGGCGGCTTCCTTCAGGCGAATGTTCAGCGGATGGGTGACCGGCAGGTTGTTTGCCAGCTTATAGGTGAAGTCCGCTGCATGGGCCTTGGTGCGGATCGAAGCCCCAAGCGCCACTGCTCCGGTGCCGAGCAGCATCGTCCTACGGGTCATTTTCATCGCTCTGTTCTCCTCCTGATCGTCGATGATGAATGTGGGTGGCGGGCTCACAGCAATGCGAGCGAGAACCAGGGCACGGCGGCGATCAGCAAGAGGCCGAGCACCATCGCTCCGATATAGGGCCAGATCGCTCCCATGGCCTCGTCGGGCGAAACGTTGCCGATCTTGCAGGCGATGTAGAAGCCGATGCCGATCGGCGGTGCCATCAGTCCGACGTTCATCGCGGTGACGATGACCATGGAATAGTGGACGTCATGGATCCCCATCGCACGCGCGATCGGAAACATGATCGGCGCCAGGAGCACGATCGCAGGGAGGCCTTCGAGCACGCAGCCGAGCAGCATGAACAGGGCGATCGAGACCAGCATGAAGGTGAACCATCCACCCGGCAGGCCGCTCATCATGTCGGTGAGCTCGAAGGCGAATCCGGTCTGGGTGAGCGCCCAGGCCATCGCCGCGGCGGTACCGAGGATCAGGAGGATCGCACCGCTCATCGCGGCGGTCTCGACCAGCATCCTGTAGGTTCGCCGCATGCCGATGCCGCCATAAAGGACAGTGCCGATGATGAAGGCGTAGACGACCGCGATGGTCGAGACCTCGGTCGCGGTCGCCGCACCGCTCGCGACGGCGCTGCGGATGATGAACGGCAGCACCAGGGCCGGCGCCGCGATCAGCGCCGTGCCGCCGATGCGTTTCAGCGACGGGCGCACGACGCCGTCGACATTTTCGCGGGCTGCCTTGATGCGTGCAAGCGCGGCAAGCGCGACCAGCAGCACGAGTGCGATGGCAAAACCGCTGGTGAACAGCGCCGCGATCGACACGCCGGCCACCGAGCCGAGAACGATCAGCACGATGCTCGGCGGTACGGTGTCGGCCATGGCGGCCCCGGTCGCCAGGAGCGCTATCATCTCCTTCGGCTTGTGACCACGGCGCTTCATTTCCGGAAACAGCGCCGGGGCAACCGTTGCCATGTCCGAGACTTTCGACCCGGAAATTCCGGACACGAGAAAGAGCGAGCCCAACAGAACGTAGGACATGCCGGCCTTGACGTGGCCGAGCATGGAGGCAAGGAAATCGACGATCGCCTTGCCCATCCCGGTCGCGTCCAGAATGCAGCCGAGAAGCACGAAGACCGGGACCGAAAGCAGAATGAGGCTGGACATGCCCTCATCCATGCGGCCGATCATGACCACCAGCGGCATCGATGTCGTGAAGGCGAGAAACAGAAGCGTCGCAATGCCGAAGCAGAAGGCGATCGGAACGCCCATCGCGAGGCAGACGGCGGCACCGCCGACGAGAAAGATCAGAATGTTGCCGTTGCCGAACGAGCTGAGCGCAGGCGTCAGCAACCAGAGCACCAAAGCAACCGCGAGCACGAACGCCACTGAAACCACCACGTCGAGCGGCTTGGCGGTTCTGAGCAATTGAGCGACGGCCAGCAGCACCATGAGGACCATGCCGACTGCAATGGCCGCGGCGCGATAACCCGCCGGGATGTTCAATGCCGACGAAGTGATGTCCATTTCGCCGGCGGCATAGGTGTAGGCTGCCGGCAGCAGGACGAGAAGGAACGCCATGATGGCGACCATGCCGAGCGTTTCGGTGAACTGCCGCGCCCTTTCGCCGAGAGCATTGAGAAGGATTGTCAGACGCAGATGCTCGCAACGGTCGATCGCGATGGCCGAACCGAGCATGGCAAGCCACAGGAAGGCGATCGACGCCGCTTCATCGATCCAGACGATCGGTCTCGACAGGCCATAGCGAAAAGCCACGCCGGAGAGCAGCATGGCGATAATCGCCACAAGGAGAACGGCGGATAGCGCTTCGACGGGGCGCATCAGCCGCGAACCCGGCCGGGCCTCCATCGTCTCTGCGAGCACGGCGAATTCGGAAACGCCCTCCGTCGTGGTGGTCATCGGCCTTCCTCCCTTTTGAACCGTCCGATCGCGTTGCGCGCGCAAGTCGTGCGCATCACGGCGGATTGAACGGCGTCAAAGCTCCTCCCCAGAGGTGTCGACCGAAACCAATGGCGGCATCGGATCGACATTCCAGATCGTCCGCCGCCCTCCACAGCGACTTTCGATCAGGTCCATTTTGTAGGTGAAAGGAAAACATCAATCAACACGTTCATTCAAACCATTGACATTACTCCGTATTCCTTGTTGAAAAGGGTCCATAATATGAACCCGGCGTCAGCCTGGTCTCATCGTCGAGCCTAGGCCCTATCGGCATCGGGCATCAATCGCCTTGCGGCCGCAACGGTCCGACCGAGCCACTCGTGCTCCAGCCTGCGGGTTGCCTCCATGTCCTCCGTCTGCGGCAGCCAGTGCTCGAGAATGCAACTCATGTCGTCCGGGCAATGCGACAGGCACGCGAGGATTTCCTCGATCTCCGCCCGGCCCTCGCCAAGCGGCGTGCCATGGATACGGAAGCCGACGCCATAGGGATCGGGGGTAATCCGGTAGTCCTTCAGATGCAGGTTGATCGTGTAGGGCGCCAGCATCCGGATCGTCGTCATGGGCCACTCGCCGGCACAGATCGAATTTGCCACGTCCAGGCAGACCCCGAGTGATTCGTCCGCAACAGCCTCCAGCAGCTCCACCATTCGCGGAGAGGGATAGTTGAAGTGGTTCTCGATGGCGAAGCGCAGGCCTGACCGTTTCCCGTCCGGGAGTATCTCCCGGATCTGGGCAGCCAGTTCGTGCACGGGAATCTGCGCATCGGCGGCATCAAGCGCGACGCGCAGGATCCCGGAACCGATCCGCTCGCCGATCGGGATATAGCGGCCGAGTTCCTCCGCGTCGAAGCTCTGCGTACCAAGCTCCAGCGCCATACCGTAGCTGTCGGCGCGCTCCCTGAGCGCCAGTTGCTGGGCGGGCGTCAGGCGGTCGAGCGGCAGATTGTCGGCATACTGGACCACGCTCAGGCCGTGAGCGTTGGCGATCTCCAGCACCTCCATCGCGGTCATCGGCCGGACAGGCTGCAGATCCTTGATGCCTATCGACCAGCGGAAGGCATAACTCCCCAGTCCGAGCTTCATGGGCTCCTCCAAAGTTTGAAAGGTGCCTGCCGAGGCGCCGCTTCCCGATCAATGGATCAGCGAGCCGCCGTTCACGTCGACTTCCGAGCCGGTGACGTAAGCCGAAAGGTCAGAGGCGAGGAAGAGCGCGCAACCGGCCACATCATCCGCGGTGCCCGGGCGCCCCATGGGAATACCCGCCTTGATTTCCTCCAGTTTCTCCGGCGTCAGCAGGCCGCCCGTGATGTCGGTCGCGATGAAACCGGGGCAGATCGCGTTGACCCT
The DNA here is from genome assembly GCF_054161295.1 of Ensifer sp. D2-11. Lineage (NCBI taxonomy): Bacteria > Pseudomonadati > Pseudomonadota > Alphaproteobacteria > Hyphomicrobiales > Rhizobiaceae > Ensifer > Ensifer sp. D2-11. Next base: position 1,409,048 of record NZ_CP096433.1, on the reverse strand, counting down.
CACATTGTCGGGTGCCAACTCGCGGGCCATCGCTTTCGTCAGCCCGAGGACGCCCGCCTTGGCGGCGGAATAGTGTGGACCGCCGAATATACCGCCGCCGCGCTGCGCCGAGACCGAGGAAAGGTTGACGATCTTGCCCTGTTTGCGCGAACGCATATGAGGGATCACCGCCTGGCTGCAGTAAAGCGTGCCGCGCAGGTTCACGTCGAGCACGGCATCGTAGTTCTCCGGCGCGATCTCCATGATCTTCAGCGGCTGGGTGATCCCCGCATTGTTCACGAGGATGTCGATCCGGCCCCATTGCGAAACCAAGGCATCCATGACGGTGCGAACGCTCGCGAGGTCGGTCACATTACATGCCATGCCGACATGCCGGGGACCGAGGCTGGCGGCCGCCTCCCTGGCATCGGCCTCGTCAAGGTCGAGAATGGCGACCGTGGCGCCATGTTCGGCGAAAAGCCTGGCGGTGGCCTTGCCCAGGCCGCGCCTGGATGCAGCACCGGTGATCACGGCAAAATTCCCCTCGAGTAGAGCGGTTCCCATTGAAATTCTCCTGTTTTCCGGAAGGTCCGGCGCAGATCGCCGGAGCGAAGGGGTTAATGCGTCGAAACGGCGCGTCAAAGCCAGCTGCGGATTTTCTGCACCATCGACTTGGTCGAGATTCCGTAGCGCTCATGAAGCGTCGGCAGCGCTCCGGCATCCAGGAACTGGTCCGGCAGACTGATCATTCGGAATGCCGGCGTCGCGCCGTTCGAAAGGAGCGTCGCCGCCACGGCCTCGCCCAGTCCGCCAACGCATGTGTGGTTCTCCGCAGTAACGACCAGCCGGCCCGCCCGCCGAGCCTCGGCAAGGATCGTCCCGGTATCGAGCGGCTTGATCGTCGGGCAATGGAGGACCGCAGCCGAGATACCCTGCTCGCCGAGTTCGACCGCCGCATCGAGCGCCCGCATCGTCATGAAGCCCGAAGCGATGATCAGCGCATCGGTGCCGTCGCGCAGAAGCTTCGCCTTGCCCAGCTCGAACTTGTAATCCGGGCAATGCCGGCGGATCACCGACGGCACCTTGCCGCGCAAGAGCCGCATATAGACGGGACCCTCATGGGCTGCGATGGCGGGTATCGCCTCGGCCACGTCGATGGCATCGCATGGATCGACGATCGTCAGGTTGGGCAGGCCGCGGAAGATCGCCATATCCTCGGTTGCCTGATGGCTCGGCCCATAGCCGGTGGTCAGGCCCGGCAGGGCGCAGACGATCTTGACGGGCAGATACTCCTCCGCAATCGCCATGGCGATGAAGTCATAGGCCCGGCGCGAGGCGAAGACCGCATAGGTGGTGGCAAAAGGCATGAACCCCTCGCGCGCCAGCCCGGCCGCCGCCGAGATCATCACCTGTTCGGCCATGCCCATCTGGTAGAATCGCTCCGGGAAGGCCTCCGCGAAGACATGCAGGTCGGTGTATTTCGCGAGATCGGCCGTGAGGCCCACGATCCGATCATTGCGGCGAGCTTCCGCGACCAGGGCATGGCCGAACGGGGCAGAAACCGTCTCATAGCCCTCCGCCGCCAGCGAGGCGATCATCGCGGAGGTGCGCCCTCCCTCGCCGCTCTTCGGCGGCGGGCGCGGTTCCCATTTGCGGTGCGGGTCGTAGTTGCGGTTGACGCTCATGGTCTGTTCTCCTCAATCCGGCCGGTTCGCGTCGAGGGCGGCCAGCGCCTTCTGCCATTCGTCTGCGTCGACCCGGACGAAATGCGTCACCTCGCGTTGTTCGAGGAACGGCACGCCCTTGCACATCAAGGTGTCGCAGATGATCACGCGAGGCATGGCCTCTTCGAGCGCACGTGCCGCATCGAAGGCGGCTACGAGGGCGGGAATGTCATTGCCGTCGACCCGTTGAACATGCCAGCCGAAGGCGGCCCACTTTGCGCCGAGCGGCTCCGAACATAGCATCTCGGTCGACTTGCCGTCCGCCTGCTGGTCATTGAAGTCGACGAGGCAGATCAGATTGCCGAGTTTGTGATGAGCGGCCGACATCGCCGCTTCCCAGGTCGAGCCTTCGCCCAGTTCTCCATCCGACATCAGGTTATAGACGAAGGCCGGATTTTTCTTGGCCTTCAACCCGAGCGCCATGCCGACGCCGATGCCAAGTCCCTGGCCCAGCGAACCGCCGGTGATTTCCATTCCCGGCGTATAGGCTGCCATGCCGGACATCGGCAGACGGCTGTCATCTGTGCCATAGGTCTCGAGTTCCTGTTCAGGAAGGATTCCCGCTTCGATAAGCGCCGCGTAAAGCGCAATGGCATAGTGTCCGATCGACAGTAGAAATCGGTCGCGCCCCTCCCATTCCGGGTCCTGCCTTCGATAGGTCAACGCATGAAAATACGAAACCGCGAGGACATCGGCGATGCCGAGCGCCTGGCCCACATATCCTTGTCCCTGAACCTCGCCCATCCGAACGGCCTTGCGCCGGATTTCCCAGGCGCGACGCGCAAGGCTCGTGTTCGACAGCTGAACTGCCGGGCTTTGGCTGGTCATGGTTCCTCCCCTCACCTGTCGGCGCAAAAGACGTCCGCGCTGTAATTACTGAACGCGGCAGGGGCCGCCGGCAATTAAGCAGATCGAACAAGTTGTTAAGCAAAACTTAGGTGACGCCCCAGCGAAGATCGGCGATGGTCAAGCCCAGGCGGAGCGAGGAGGACGCTCAACTGCATGCAGTGCGCCGCTAAAGCGAGTTGCCTCTGAACGATTTCCCAGGGATGTCGAGCACAGGGCCGGCTTCGTGCAGCAGCGGACGATTCTCTTCGCCGATCGGGACAGAAAATTCTCAGGGAGGAGAAAAAATGAACCTTCGTCATCTGCTGACCGCTGCCGTGCTGTCGCTTTGCGCAGGCCCCGCCGGCGCCCAGACCTATCAGCTTTCGCACAATGCCGCCGCGGGCAACCCCAAGGACGTTGCATCGCTGAAATTCGCCGAGCTCGTCGAACAGAAATCGGAAGGACGTCTCAAGATCGACGTCGGCGGCAGCGCTCAGTTCGGCGACGACGCCGAGACGATTACCAACATGCGGCTCGGCACCATTGCCTTCTCCGCCAACTCCCAGGGCACGACATCGGCCGTGGTGCCGGAAATCGCGCTCCTTGGCCTGCCGTTCCTGTTCCAGGATCTGAAACAGGCCGAGGCCGTGATGGACGGACCCGTCGGCGACAAGATCGCCGCCGCCGCCGAACAGCAGGGCCTGGTCGTGCTTGCCTGGTGGAACAACGGCATTCGCGAAACCTCCAACTCGAAGAGGCAGATCACAGCGCCGTCGGATCTCGCCGGAATGAAGATCCGCACACCGCCGGATCAGATGACCGTCGACATCTTCACCGCGCTCGGCGCCTCGCCGACGCCGATGGCCTTCTCGGAGCTCTACATCGCATTGCAGCAGGGTGTCGTCGACGGACAGGAAAACCCGCTGATCAACATACACTCGTCCAAGCTGCACGAGGTGCAGCCCTATATCTCCATGACCAACCACAAATATGAATCGACGCCGTTCCTGGCCTCGAAGATCGTGTTCGACGCGCTGCCGCCGGAAGATCAGCAGATCATCCGCGACGCCGCCCGGGAAGCCGGTCAACTGAACCGGCAGATGGTCGGCGAACAGACCACCCGCCTGCGCGGCGAGCTGGAAGCCGCCGGCGTGAAGATCAACGACGTCGACCCGGCGCCGTTCGTCCAGGCGACGCAGTCGGTCTATGACAAATGGCGGGCACAGTATCCCGACCTCGTCGACGAACTCGTCGGGGCCGCCAAAGCAGCGGCCGTCCAGTGATGGCGATGGACAACGTCCGCAATAGCGGCGCAAGTGCGGACCTGCCCGCCTTGCGCATCGCCAATCGGGTCGGCCTCGTTCTGGACATGGCCGCGATCGTCGTTGCCGTCGCCTCGATAGTCGCAATCTTCCTCGCCCTCATGACCGAGGTCGTCGTGCGCTATCTCACCCATGCGAGCCTCGGTTGGCCCAACGAAGTGCCGAACCTGCTGTTCCCATGGCTCATCATGGGAGGCATCGTACTCGGCGCGCATCGGGGATCTCATATCGCCGCCGAAGCATTCCGAAGCCTGCTCACCACCGAGCAGCTGCGCATCCTGCTGATGCTGATCCATCTCCTGGTCGCCGTGGCCTTTGCCTATCTCGGTTACCTGTCGCTTCAGGTGATCTCGATCACCAGGGCGCAGGTCTTTCCGATGACCGGACTGGGGCAGGCCTGGGCTTATAGTTCCTTGCTGTTCGGCTTCGGCGGCATCGCGCTCGCCTCCCTGGTCAACCTCATACGCGTCGCATTTTGCGACGACCCGAGGACGCTGGATAAACCGGAAACGGAGCATATGACATGACCGCGATCATGACCGGCCTCTTCGCCGCATTGCTGGCCATCTCGGTTCCAGTCGGTTACGCGCTGATCATCGCTGCGGGCGCAGCGATCCTATGGCAGGGCGGAACGCCAACCGTGCTGGCGGTGGTGAAGCTGTTCCAGCCGACCCAGAGCTTTCCGCTGCTCGCGATACCCTTTTTCATCCTGTCCGGCTCACTCATGATGTCAGGCACGCTTGGCCAGAAACTCGTGCAGTTCGCGGCAGCACTCGTCGGGCGGTTCCACGGCGGAATGGGTCAGGTCACGGTCGTCGGATCCACGATCTTCGGCGGTGTCTCCGGCTCGGCAGTCGCCGAAGCCTCCGCGCTCGGATCGATGCTGATCCCCTGGCAGAAGAAAGAGGGGTATCCGGCAGGCTTTGCGGCGGCCGTTACCGCCTCTTCCTCGACCATCGCCGGCCTGATCCCGCCGTCCATTCCCCTGATCCTCTTTTCGACGGTGGCAAATTCCTCGATCGCATCGCTGTTTTCGGCTGCAGTCCTGCCGGGATTGATGCTCGCCGGCGGGATGATGATCGTTTGCTACCTGTCCGGGCGCATTCGGAACTTCCCCCGCCTGACGGATGCCGGGCAGTTGAAGTCCTTCGGCCGATCTATGCTGTCGGCACTGCCGGCACTGGCCATGCCGTTCTTCATCATCCTGTTGCTGCGGGCGGGGATCGCAACGCCGACCGAAGTCAGCGTGATCGCCGTCTTCTATGCGCTGCTGGTGAGCCTGCTGCTCTATCGGGACCTGACCTGGGAGCGGATCTACGCAGCCCTGGTCGGAACCGTGATCACCACCGGCGTCGTCATGCTGGTCATCGCCGCATCGAGCCTCGTCGGCCACGTCCTCATTACCGAGCGTGTGCCCACCATCGTGGCCAACTGGGCACTGGAAACGCTCGGAAGCGCCATCCTGATCATCCTCATGATGAATCTCATCATGCTGGTGGTGGGGATGTTTCTCGACCTGCCCGCGGCAATCCTGCTGCTCGGGCCCACCTTCGTCGCCATCGGTCATGCAATCGGCATGGACCCAATCCAGCTCGGCGTGATGATCTGCATCAATCTTTCGATCGGACTGTTTACGCCGCCGATCGGAACCACGCTTTTCATTGGCGCCGTGATCGCCCGCGTGCCGATCGGGGCGGTGGTCAAGGAGTTGTGGCCCTTCTACATCGTTGCAGCAGCCGTCCTGGTGCTGATGTCATATGTTCCCGCTCTGACGATCTACTGAGGACCGATCATGAATGATAAGAAGAGAGTTGCATTCGTAGGCCTCGGCTCCATGGGACTGCCAATGGCCGAGAATCTGATCAGGGCGGGTCATACGGTGCGCGGCTTCGACGTCCGGGCCGCGGCTATGGAGACACTCGCTGCTACTGGCGGGATCAGGTCTGCAAACCCCGCAGAAGCCTGCTCGGGAGCAGACGTTCTCGTGCTGATGGTCGTGAATGCGGAACAGGCGCGTTCGGTGCTCCTCGAATCCGGCGCTCTTTCCTCTCTGCCCCAAGGTGCTCATATCTGCCTCATGGCAACCTGCCCGCCCGATGAGGTCAAGCGACTGGCTGACGAAGTGGAAGCGAGCGGCAGGGTCCTCGTCGATTGCCCGGTCTCCGGCGGCGTGGTCGGGGCAAAGGCGGGCGCGCTCACCATCATGGTGGGGGCTCCCGAAGAGGCGTACCACGCGGTTGTGCCTGTGCTTCGGGCGATGGGCGACAAGGTCTTCCATTGCGGACCGGAGCAAGGCCAGGGCGCCGTCGTCAAGGCGATCAACCAACTTCTCTGCGGCGTGCACCTCGCCACCGCGGCTGAGGCCCTGGCGCTCGGCGAAAAGGCAGGTGTCGACGCCGCGACCCTGCTCGAAATCGTCTCCAACTCCGCTGCCTCAAGCTGGATGCTGAAGGACCGTGGACCTCGCATGATCACGAAAACGCCGCCCGTAACCAGTGCCGTTGATATTTTCGTCAAGGATCTCGGCATCGCACTGGCAACAGGGCGGTCGGTCAGCATGGCGCTCCCGCTTGCGGCGGCCGCCCATCAGATGTTCCTGGCCGAAAGCGGCAGCGGGAATGGCCTGGAGGACGACAGCCAGGTGATTGCCGCCTATCGACGCCTGAACGGCATCACTTGACATAAACGGCGCGCGTGCAGCAATTGACGGATGGCTGCGCATCATCCTTCCGTCAGCGCGGCGGAACTCCGCCCCGGAGGCAAGCTTGCCGATCAATCCCAACCTCAATTCGCTCGCCTATTTCGAGGCGGTCGCCCGTACGGGACGAGTCTCCCTTGCCGCGGCCGAACTGGGGGTCTCTGCAGCGGCCGTCAGCCAGCAGTTGAAGCAGCTGGAAGAACAATGGGGCGTACGGCTGTTCCGCCGAAAGGACCGGCGGCTCAGCCTGACGATCGACGGCGAGCTGCTTTTCCAGACGACGACGAGTGCTTTCCGGATGATCCGCGACGCCCGCTCGGCAGTTCTGCGCCAGCGCAACAGCCGTCAGCTGACGATGCGCTCCAGCCCCAGTTTCGCGGTCCGCTGGCTTACACCGCGCCTCAAGAGCTTCCTTGACGCCAATCCCGACTGGGGCGTCCGTGTCGATGCAACGCCGGATTTTTCCGATTTCGAGACCGAAGTGATCGACCTCGACTTGCGTTACGGTTCCGGCGCCTGGGAGGGGCTGCGTACCGAGTGCATCATCAGCGATTTCGTCCTGCCGATGTGCAGCCCCGACTATCGCGACCGGCTGCGTTCGGTCAGCGACGATCCGGTGCTGCAGTTTGCCCAGGCGCGGCTCATCCATTCGGTGAAGGCGCTTTACCAATGGGACGTCTGGCTTGTCGTCCATAACATCGACCCGCCGACGGAGCAGGCCCCGTTACGCTTCGATCGTTCCTCGATGGCGATCCAGCTTGCGCGCGACGGCGCCGGGATCGTGCTGGATTCGGCAACGCTGGCGCAAGAGGAACTGGAGCGCGGCAGCCTTGTGCCGCTGTCCACCGCGTTCGAGGTCGTCGAATTTCCCGCCTACTGGATCGTCTGTCCGAGCCGGCACATCAACCGCCGCCCGGTCCGCCTGTTTACCGATTGGATCCGGATGGAAGGAACGAAGTTCGACCAATCGGCACGCGCCCTTCTCGAAAAGCTCGGCTGCCGGCTGCGTCTCGCCAAGGACGGCGAACCCGGTCTCCGCTAACTCAGAGGCCAATGGACAGCATTGGATTGGAGCCGCCCCTCATCCGCCTGCCGGCACCTTCTCCATTTTCGATGCTACGGCATGCACATATCTCTTGCGCGCCGGTGCGGCGGATACTGCTCATGAAAGGGATCCCTCGGGAACCCAACCGCCTCAACCCCCCTCGGTCTCGGTTGCCCCTCAACCGGCTGCCGCCACCTTCTCCCCGCAGGCGGGGAGAAGGGATATGCCGTGCCCGCTCGCTCCCTCGGGCGGACGGTGAATGCGGGGTTCAGTTGGCGCCGCTTGTCCCTTCTCCCCGCCTGCGGGGAGAAGGTGGCGGCAGCCGGATGAGGGGCGAACGCTCCCCGGCGATGCGGGGACAATACGTGCCCCCTCTAATGATCCATGGGATCCATACGGACGAAGATCGTCCCTGCCCTCGTCATTCCCAGACGGCACCGGAAAAGGCGTCCAGCGGTATCTTGAGGTAGCGGCGGCCATTGTCCTCGGCGGCAGGCAGTTCTCCGCCGCGAATGTTTACCTGCAGGGCATGGAGGATAAGCTTGGGCATCGGTAAGGTCTTGTCGCGCGCCTCCCGCAGGCTGACGAAATCGGTCTGCGTTTTTCCGGCGACATGCTTATTATCGGCTTTCTGTTCCGCCACCGTACTTTCCCACAGAGCGTCACGGCCGCCTGGCCGATAGTCATGTCCGGTGAAGAGGCGGGTCTCGCCCGGAAGGGCAAGAATGGCCTGAATCGAGTTCCACAGGCTCTCGGCGCTGCCGCCGGGAAAGTCGGCCCGGGCGGAACCGCTGTCAGGCATGAACAACGTGTCGTGAATGAAGGCCGCATCGCCGACGATGTAGCTGATCGACGCGAGTGTATGCCCCGGCGAGTGCAGTACGCGGACTGCGAGATTCCCGATATTGAAGATATCGCCGTGGCGAAACAGCCGATCCCACTGCGAACCGTCACACACGAAATCCGGCCAATTGTAGATCTGTTTCCAGATCTGCTGCACGCCTTTCACGTGCTCGCCGATGGCCGTCGGCGCCCCCGTTCGATCCCTGAGGTAGCGTGCCGCCGAGAAATGATCCGCATGCGGATGGGTGTCCAGTATCCATTCGACACTCAAACCCTGCTTGGCCACATGATCGAGGATGGCGTCGGCGTTCGTCGTCGCGGTAGAACCCGACTTCTGATCGAAGTCGAGCACCGGATCGATGATCGCGCATTTTCCCGTTTCCGGGTCGGCCACGACATACTGAATGCTGCCCGTGGCCGCGTCGTAAAAGGCAGCTACATCAGGCCTGTGCATGTGCCCCTCCGTTCTCGGCCGCTACACGAGGGAAGAAGATCGCACGTGCCGGATCGAAGTCGTAATCCGGTTCGAACGCCGGAGCGTCGGCAGCCAGTTTCGCGACGGAATCGAGGATGAATTTCACCTTTTCGTCCGAGAGCAGAACGCTGAAATTCAGCCGGGTGAAGCCCGGCTTTTTTATTTCGTCGCCGGCGAGAATGGCTTGGCGCATCTGCTCCGACTGCTGCGCATCGATCGACAGCAGCCTGTGAACATAGGGCCCGGCGCAGGCGCAACCGCCACGGGCCTGAATGCCGAACCGGTCGCTCAGCATGCGAGTAACGAGTTGCTGGTGCATATATCCCCCCTTGCCGTTGCGGATGCGGAAGGAAAAAATCGGTAGCCGGTCCAGCGCAGGAAGTCCAAGTATCTCCAATTGTCGGACATCCTTCCACGCGGAAAAGGCACGAACGGTAAGTTGGCGATTGCGCCGCGCCATTTCCTCCAACCCGATTGCGTGCTTGACGACAAAGGCGAGGGCCGCCCGGATGTCGCCGACGACGTTCGGTGTCCCAGCCTCTTCGCGGGCTTCGAGGCTGTCGCTGTAGTCATGCGTCTCCGGCGAGACGAATTTCACCGTCCCCCCACCCGGCCAGGAGGGCTTGTTCGTTGCCAAGCCGCCGCGCCGGACGATCAAAATGCCGGAAGCGCCCGGGCCGCCAATGAACTTGTGTGGCGAGAGAACGATGGCGTCGATCTCCGCAGAGCCGCTCGGCGACATCGAAATCGGTACATAGGGACCGGCCCCTGCATAATCCCAGATCATCTTGGCCCCGGCCGATTTCACCAAGTCGGTAATCGCCGCGACGTCGCTGGTGATTCCCGTAATGTTCGAGGCCGCGGACAATGTACAGATGGTCAGGTCGGGAGATCCGGTTCGCAGTGCCTGATCCAGAAGGAAAAGGTCCGGCCCGCCCATGGGCGACTCGGTCAGCTCTACGATTTCCGCCCCGCTTTCGCGCCAGGGAAGTATGTTGGAGTGGTGCTCGTACGGACCAATGATGACCCGTACGGTCTTCCCTGCCGCGATCGCTTCGGTGACGCCGAACAGTTTGACGAGGCGGTTCAGCCCTGAAGTCGCGCCGGATCCGGTAAAGATGACCGCATGTCTCTCATCCGCTCCGCAGCATTCGGCGATCAACGCCCGCGCCTCCCGCCGCATGCGGGTCATGAAACCGCCGCAGTAGGAAGCCTCGGTATGGCTGTTGGCGTAAAATGGCAGAACGTCTTCCAGGATGAAGCGTTCAACCGTTAGAAGCGCCCGGCCGGATGCAACATAGTCGGCATAGACCAGGTTCCTGGTGCCGTAGGGCCCCTCGATCTGCGAAGTGGCCCCGACGAGATCATCCCGCAGGAATTCTATAACACCGCTGCGGTCCAGCCCTCGGCGAAACCGCTCAAGAGGCGTGACGTTGTCTTTTGGCTCATAGCGGACAGCTTGCACGATCACCTCCGAGGCTTGGATGTTGACATCGATTGTATTCTGCCGCACCGTCGAAATGTTCACCTATTTTCTGCAGTTCATCCCGGATTTTGTGTCACATGATCGAATCTCAAGCTAAAGTCGATGGATTCGATCTGAAGATTCTGGCGGCGCTGCAGAAGGATTCGAACCTCTCGCAGCGCGAACTGGCCGAGAAGGTAGGGTTGTCGCAAAATGCCTGCTGGCGCCGTCTCCAGCGGCTTCACTCGATCGGAATGATCCGCGGGTCCCATAGCGATATAGATATCGGCGCGTTGGGCCTCGATCTCATCGTGTTCGTGATGATTCGCACCCGTCACCACTCCAAGGAGTGGAGCGACGGCTTCAGGGCGCATGTCGAGAAACTTCCAGAAGTCATTGATTTTTACCGCATCGGCGGGGAATGGGACTACCTGATCAAAGTCGTCACCAGGGGCATGTCCGGCTATGACGCCTTTTATCAGAAGCTCATCACAAATTTCGACCTCGCCACCGTGACGGGCTTCTTTTCGATGGAAGCGATCATTGACAACCGCCCTGTGGATTTGACGCGTCTCCGGTGAGCCTCTCGAATTGCGCACTCTCATGGCCATTGTCGATCGCTTGCGGCTCGAAACGGCCGCGGTGCGCGTCGTTCACGATTAGCGCCGCGTCGCTCATGGACGTTTGAAATCGGCATGCTTGTGGCCTCATGCCGCTCCCGTCCGATCGGATGCGGCGGGACGACAAGAGGGGGAGATCTGCCGTGAGCTATATCATCAGCACCGCCTATGCGGCGGTTCTTCTCAGCGCCATCTTCGTCATCGTCCGCTGGGGCAATGTCCACTGTCGCGGGCAAACTCCTGTCGGCATATACACCTTCGTGGCGCTGCTGTTCACGGCTGGACTGGATATGGGCCTGGTCATGCTCCCCTTGACCGAGTTTCCGGCCTATGCGGCTGATAGCGCCTACGGCTTCACTAATCCCCTCGCAATCGAGTTCGGCATGTGGGGACCATTGGTCTGGATGATGTACTTCCTCTCGGCCTTCTACTTCGTGGTGCTCGAGCCTCGGCTCAGAATCTTCGAGATCGCCCTCGTCAAATGGGTCTACAATCTCACGGTCATCGCGACATGCGCATTCACCTGCTATCTCTTCCTCACGGCATTGCCGAGCTATATCGAGGGAATCTCGATGCCGGCGCGCTGGGCTATCGTCGTCGCCGTCATCGCGGCGTCCGTCTATTCCAGCAGCAACGTCAGCTTCATGAAATGGCTGGCCGTCACCTCGACATGGATGTTCGTGACCCTGGCTGTCGTGGCGCTTTTGGCAGCCGCCTATTATTACAGCGATATAGGCATCAGCGGCCTTGCGTCGAATATGGGCCTGCTGTCGGACTATTTTGCCAATCTGCACCGCTTCGTCAGCCCGATCACGGAATATCACGAGTTCTACCTTTTCTGGTGGTTCTCCTGGAGCATCATGATCGGTCAGTTCGTTTCCATGTTCGTCGGAGGGCTGAGGACATGGCGGCTGGCGGTCGCCATGATCCTCCTGCCTTCGATCCCCTTGGCGGTGTGGTTCGCGGTGCTTTACATCTATTTCCAGCAGCAGATCGTTATCCCGGCTTGGCTGAACTGGTTCATGGTCACGGTCGGCATCATCTTCGTCGTGAATTCGCTCGACTCCCTGATCCGTCTCTACGGCCTCAATCTCGGCTGGACGAAGTCGCGGCTCGGAGCGAGAGCATACTATCCGCTGCACTTCCTTCTTCAGCTCGGCCTGGTCATGGCCTACCAGTTCACGCCGTTCAGGATCGAATGGGTGGGCGTGATCGTGATCGGCATTTACGCGGCGATCTATGTGCTCATTCTGCGCCACCACGTCCATGTTCGGGCGGCAGTGACCGAGGCGCGGTGCGCCGCAGCTTAAGGCCAGAGCGGGATGAGGAAAAGTGTGTGCGGTTTTCCGCCCGCATCCCGCGTCTCAACTTTTTGGAATCGATCACGTTCATGTTTTGAGGTCGACCCGACGTGATCTAGGGGCTGAATTTGCGCGGCTCGGCCTTGTCGATATCCTTTGCAACCGCCGAGGCGTCGCCAATTGCGCAAATGAGCGTAGGCTTCACGATCATCGGCATGTGGCACGGGCGCCGATGGCCGGGAGATCATAGCGCTTTCGCCCCAAGCCGAGGAGTTGCGCGCTGTGTCGGCATCCCGGAACTACTCTCCCCAAGCCTTTCATCCCGGCGAAATCGATTTACTCGGCCGTGTGTTCGAGCAACTGCTGGAAGAGCGTCAGGTACCCAACTGCGGCGACCAGGCGGAGGCGCTGGCCGCAAGATTGATCTCGATCTATCAATCGGGCGAGCGAAGGATCGAGATACTGAAAAAACTGACGCTGCATTCCTGACGCGGGCGTGGCAAACGATCGGCCGGAACGGATCGCAGCCGTCCGGAGCATTCGCGGGAAAACTGTGTGCCGTCCGGCGTCGAGATGCCCGGTTGCGGCAGGAGCAGGTTGATTCAGATAAAATTAACCGTGACAGGCGTCGGTGACCTTCTTCGTCGATGTTTGCCCCGGTTTGCTCGCATTCACCTTGCCATGATGGGGGATGGATAAAGCGGGACTCGCCTTTCTGGTGCTCATACTCGTGCTCATCTCTATCGTGATGAGCATACTTGCGGTCGAGCGAGAACCGGAGGCGCCGCCCACCGGGTCGATCATCGCCCCAGCCGTCCGAACCCGTCATGGCTGTCGGCGGCTCCAAAGAAGCCGAAGGCCATTTGCAAGATAGTACACTGTCGCACTTGGCTTCGCGGGACGCGTGGATCTCAGTTGAACGTGTGCACTCTGAGTTTCAGGCTGCCGTCTGCCTGTTTCTCAAAGACATGGGTTGCCACTCCAGCCCATGGCTGATCGGCACCTTTGGCGTCTTTGCCCTTGGCCGACCATTTCGCTGTGCCGATCAGCAGGTTGCCCTCGCCTTGCGCCTCGATCAATTCAAGCTTGTGGCCTGTCACGCCCATGCCGAAGATCCCGCCAAAGAATTTCTCAACCCCGGCAGGTCCCTTGATCACGTCATGGGTGGCAGGCAAGAAAATAGCGTCGTCCGTGTAGAACGCCGCGATGGCTTTTGCGTCCGCATTGTTGAATGCTGCGTCCCACGCCGAGTAGGCGGCCTTTACGTCGTCGCCCGGGTCGGCCCTGGCAGAGGCGAGCGAGAAGAGGCAAATACCGAACACGGCGAACATGGCAGTCAGAAGTCTGGCCATGGCATCCTCCCCAAAAGGATGGCGGCATGGAAAGATGCCGTCTTACAAAGCATACGCTCCGATTGCCGGGGAGTTAACCCACCCATTCGGGTAGCAGTAGCAGTGTTCTGATGATTGGGCGTGTTGAGATACCCGCCGCCGCTTGTTTGATCTCCTCATCCCTGTGCTCGTCACAGGGATGAGGGTGAGTGAGATTGCAGTCCTCCGGGAGGTATCCGGAGGCACCCGTCGCGCATGGCCCTGCACTTCCTTTCCATGCTCGCCTGGATTTATGGATCCTCCACAAGTCCGTCACGGCACCTATACCTCAGCCCGCAAACCCGCCCTCGTCCAGGAACCGCTGCTCATCCTCCGTCATTGCTCTTGCGAGTATCCAGTTCCGGTGCGGGAAGCGGCCGAAGCGGCGGATGATGTCGCGGTGGCCTTTGGCGTGCGAAAGGCTCGGCTCGCCGAGGCGGCGCGCAAGCTCGACCGATTGTTCCTGATCGGCGAGCCTTTCCGAGTGGGCGAAGGGAAGATAGAAGAAGAGCTTCAGGTCGGCCGGTCCCTTGAGATCGTAACCCGCGTTGATCGCCGCCCGTGCAACGCCGAGCGCCAGTGCGTCGGTCTCGTACATGCGTGGCGTGCCGCGAAAAGCGTTGCGGGGGAATTGATCAAGAAGAAGAATGAGTGCCAGAGTCTTCTCCGGCGAAACCGTCCAGTCCAGGAGCTCACCGCGTGCCGCCGCCTTATGGCTTGTGAGGAAGCGCTCGCGAAAGGCGCGGTCGAATTCGGCCTCCTTGGCGAACCACCGCGTCGGCCCCGCTTCGCGCCAGAAGCGAATGATGGCCGCTGCCTCGTCGCTCCCCGCAAGCGCCTCGCGCAGCCGCATGTTGAAGGCCCGATCAGCAAGTGCTGGCGCGCGGCTTTGCTCCTCTGCAGGCTGCGAGTTGCGCAGCGCCAGGGCTTCGATGTAGCCGATGAAATCGCTCATTTGTTCCTCCGCTTGGTTGGAGACCGCAAGGCCTCGCCACGCCGAAGGACTACGCCTTTGCCGATGCTGAATGAACTGATATGATTTCACCATTATGCTGAACGAAATCGATCTCTCTCGCGCCGACCTCAACCTGCTGGTGCTCTTCGAAACGGTATTCGACGAGAGGAATGTCGGTCGCGCCGCGGAAAGGCTGAACCTCTCCGCGTCCGCCGTCAGCCACGGTCTCGGCCGCTTGCGGCGCCTGCTCAACGATCCGCTATTCCTAAAGACGCCGAAGGGTGTGGTGCCGACCGAGCGGGCAAAGGAACTGGAGGCGCCGATCCGCGATGTCCTCGCGCGAGTGAGAACTGTCATCTCCACCGCCGAACCCTTCGATCCGGCGCGCTCCCGCCGCCGCTTCACGATCGGCACGGCCGACGGCTTTTCGGTTTTCCTGCCGCCGTTGCTCGACGAGATCGCCCGCACTGCGCCGGGCATCGATCTCGTCGTCCGGCACATGCAGATGGAGACGGCGCTTTCCGATCTCGACGGGCGGCTGATCGATGTGGCGATCGCACCTTTTTACGAGCTGCCGGCCCGATTCGCCGCCCAACGGCTGTACGAGGACGACTTCGTGATCGCCGCGCAGAGCCGTCATCCCTTCCTGAAAAACCCGACGCTCGAGAACTACTGCCGCATGCAGCACCTGCTCGTCGCGCCGAGAGGCGACCCATCGGGCATCGTCGACGAGTTGCTCGAAAGCCGTGGCCTTTCCCGTCGCGTGGCCTTGGCCGTGCCGAATTTCATGCTGGCGCTCGATCTCCTCACCAAGACGCAGCTCGTCTGCGTCCTGCCGAAACGGTTCGTCGAGATGCATGCGGAGCGTTTCGCAGTCGCTACTGCAAAGCTGCCGCTGGATCTCGGCGCGCCCACCATTCAGGCGGTGGCTCCGAAGGCAGCGCTCATGGACGGCGGCCTCGTTTGGCTCCTCGATGTGCTTGGGCGAACCCACTGACGTGCAGTTTCGCAATGCCTGCTACACGATCGATGATCCAGAGAGATTCGGAACACGAGCTGGTGAAGATGCTCATCGCCCGTCTGGACGGACGTCAAGCGAAGGAAGCGCCGGGAGACGATTGGAAGGGCTGGTGGCCTGACGATGACGGCGGGGACGACGACGGCGGCAGCCCCGCTCCTCAAGATCGCGAGATGGCCTGACGCAAACAGAGCTGCAGTTGGATTGGCCGGATCCGCTGCAGCTCCGATTACGACGTTGTCATCATCTAGCTGGGCCCATTCGCCCCGTTCCATCCAAGGGAACCGCTTCGAACGTCGCTTCTGCTATGGAGATAGTGAGGGCGAAAGCGGGTTCAAGAGGCAGTATCGGACCTTTGTCTGGTTGATCAATGACAAAGGTCTGAGGCACGCCGCCGAGCGAAACCTTTCACGCATATTGGAGTTGTCACCCTCGAGCGGCGACCCAGCCGCTTGGGTGAGTGATGGCCTCAGAGCTGTAAAGATCGTCCCTTCTCCGCAGCTCTGAGGCTCCACCAACTACAGCGCATTGGGGAATTGATTGATGCAAAACAGAGACGACCACGCCTTGCCGGAGCAAAGTGCATCATCCGAAGAGAATACGGGACTAGAAACTGGAAAGAAAACGATTGCGAAGCGACGGAAGTCGGTTGGCGTCATCCGCGATGCCGATCCCGGACGCCTGAAGGCGCTGGAATATCTCGGCAGAAGGTGGCTGTCACTTCGATAAGCCGGACGCGGCGTCAACCTCCCCGAAGCAGTATCGCCAGGCCGCGCTTGACGACATGCGCAAAGTCACGCCCAGCGCACTTCGCCCTTTGCGGCAGAGCGAACCTGCTGAGCGGTGATGGCGCTCATTGGTATCTCCTGATTACGACCATGAGGTGTGGGATTACGACGGATGGGCTAATGGCCCTCAGCAGGCGTGAGGCGCTAGGTTCTTTCAGCCGTCTCGCACGGGGAGGAGGCGGTTAGAGGTCGGGCGCTTCTGGCAGCTGGCCTCGTCCTGGGGCTGACACGAAGGCGGTCAGAGGCCTGCCGCCGCCGAGGCGGCCAACCTCGCTGGCACGGTGACCACGATGGATTACGACTGGAGCGGCAAAAGAACACGCAGAATGAAAGCTTTAAAGCTGGCCGTCATGACTGTCCTTGGAACCGCGTTGGCGGTCTTCCTATGGGAGGCATCGACCTAATCAAAGCCGGCGAAGCTACAGAGGTGCCGCGTGGAACCTTTCCTAACAGTATCTGTTGCAACGGTTAGCTCGACGAGGTTTGCGAGCGCCGACATGGATGTGCAAAAGGCAGGAATGGCACGGCTGTTTTTGGCAGCCCCAGATCTCCGCGGCAGCGCGTGGATGATGCAAAGCCCGGCATTTCGGGAGCTCTGCGAGGCTTACGAGCATGCGTGTTTGCGGCGCGACCTCCTTCGCTGCTCAGCCCCGAAAGACGAAGGGGCCCTGCTCAGGTCCGAAACGGAGTGCAAAAGCCTTGAAGCAGCCGCAATCGCTTACATTCGCAAGCAGCGGCAATTGTCGGGGCTTGCTTGAAAGACGCCCTCAAGGCAGCACCGCCACAAGAAGCGCGGCGATATAAGCGACTGCGGCGAAAGCTGCGACCCATTCTATAACCTTGACGCGTTCGGAAGGACGCATCGCATTCCTCCTTTGGTGCGCCCCTAGCGAAGAAACGCTCCTGCTTACGGAACGTTTCAGTCCAGCCTCGCCCCGAGTGTCGGGGGCGACGGGAAGAGTATTCCAGGCAATTTTGCCACCTTACCGTTTGGGAGGAACTGCCTGCCCTATCGGCGATAAAATCACGAAAGCGCCGCAATCAGTTCACCGGCCATTCAGCTATGCTGATCGATGATCAGCCTGAGATTTCAATGGTTTTGCCGAAAGGTCGAGCAATGGCTACGCGCATCTACGGAACGAACTACGCCGACATCATCAAGCAGAACGGCTATATCGCGATCGAGATCTACGCCTACGATGGCGACGACGACATCTACCTGAACCGGACTGACAGCTACGGCGGATACAATTTCGTCGATGCGGGCTACGGCAACGATCTCGTGGTGAACTCCTACGAAGGAGGCAACGACATCTACCTTGGTGGCGGCAACGACGTCTATGTCGCCGACATTCGCGCACGCGATACCAGCTCCTACGACATTGTCTATGGCGGCAGCGGCAATGACCGTTTCGAGATCGAAGGCTATGCGAGCGATTATTACGGCGAAAGCGGTAACGACACCTTCTTCTCAGTCGGCTTCAACAACTACTTCAACGGCGGCACGGGCACCGACACTATCAGCTACCAGTTCCAGGATGATTGGAGCGCGGAGCGCGGCAAGGGCGTGACGATCGACCTCGGCTATAACTATGCGACCACCGGCAGCGGTCGGCGTGAGGACCTCATTAGCATTGAAAACGCCACCGGCACGAATTACGGCCATGATGATATTACCGGCAGCGCCGTAGCCAACACCCTGCGCGGGCTCGGCGGCCACGACATTATCGAGGGCCTCGGCGGTAATGATGTTCTCGACGGCGGCAGCGGCGACGACGACCTTTATGGTGGTTCCGGCGCCGACATCCTGCGCGGCGGCACCGGCTTCGACTACCTGGTCGGCGGAACCGGCACCGACAGTTTCGATTTCAACTCAATCAGCGAATCGGCCGTAGGCAGCCGGCGCGATGTGATCACCGATTTCCATCGGTCGGAATTCGACGTCATCGATTTTTCCACAATCGATGCGGACACGACCTGGAGCGGAAACCAGAGCTTCACCTATATCGGCGGGAATGCCTTCTCGGGCGAGGCTGGAGAGCTCAACTTCCGCGCCGGAATCATCTCGGGCGACGTCAATGGCGATGGCTACGCTGATTTCCAGGTGAGGGTGAACGGCGCCACGAGCCTCAGGGTCGACGATTTCTTCCTTTAACTGCGATCAAGTCTATCAGCCTCGAGCAGTCAACAGCAGGTTCATAGGCGGTACTTTCGTAAACATGGCCGCAGCTAGACCCGCGATCTGATCGCGGGTCCGAGCCATGTTTCGCCCTACTGTTTGGGAGGGAGTGTCTGCCCTATAGGCAATAAAAAGACCCGCCCGAATGAACCGACCCCCGAAGGTTGGACATCCACCGCTCGCAATGGCCGAGATCTACACGAAGGAAGCCGATAAGAAGCGCCTCGCAAAGGCGGCTTCGGAACGCCTAGCGAACAGAATGTAGGTCGCACCTTAAAATAAGATCAATAACTTAGATGGTGGTTGGCGACCCCTGCAGGACTCGAACCTGCGACAACCTGCTTAGAAGGCAGGTGCTCTATCCAGCTGAGCTAAGGGGCCGTCTCAGCACGTGAGCCTCAATGGGTCCAGGGCTGCATCCGGTTGAAACGGAAATTGTCCGAATAGGAAACATTCTTGCGAGCCGCATCCTTGGGCGCGATCACCCGATACTCGATGCCGTTGCGCTCGGCATAGGCGATCGCCTGCTCAGCACTTTCGAAGGTCAGGCGAACCTGCTGCCGCGTGTCGGCGGAACTCGTATAGCCCATGATCGGGTCGATCGTGCGCGGTCTCTCCTGATCGAACTCCAGCACCCACAGATGCGTCTTGGCCTTGCCGGACTGCATTGCTGTCTTTGCGGGACGATAGATCTTCGCGGACATTGTTTCGAACGGCTCCCGTTGACCAAGAGATCAATGTTTTCACGTGATTGGATGGTCGGAGTGGAGAGATTCGAACTCCCGACCCTCTGGTCCCAAACCAGATGCGCTACCAGACTGCGCTACACTCCGCACCACGAAGGCGGAGATACACGCTTCGCCCTGCTGCTGCAACAGCAAATTTCGCGGCTGGCGCGGAGCCGGCGGATGCTTCAGTTCGCCCGCTTCGTCGCCGGAAGTCCCGCGCCTTCGAGCCTGTCCCCGGGGCTGACGCCGAGCCGCTTCACGGTTCCGGCGTTAAGCTCGAGCACATAGGCCACGGGTTCCCTGGAATCGATAATCGCTTCGGAATGCGGAACCGCGTTCTCGTGGATGGTGCGGATCGTGCCGTCACTTGCGATGAAAAGCATGTCGAGCGGCAGATAGGTGTTCTTCATCCACATCATCACCGGCCGCGTCTCGCCGAAATCGAACAGCATGCCGTGATCCGGCGCCATCTGCCGGCGATACATCAGCCCCTGCTCGCGCTGACTCGGGTCGACCGCGAGCTCCACCGTCAGATCATGCGTGCGTCCGCTCGCCGTTATCAGCCGCACCCGCTCCTTCGCAAAGGAAACCTCGGCCATGGCTGAGGCAACGAGCAGTAACAACAAAAAAAGCGCCGTCAGGGCGCTTCTTGCAGCTATGCCGACGACTCCGGACATCAGTGCGACCGCGTGGTCGGCGTCGGTCCGTCGGGATGAATCTCCGCAGCCATCAGACCCTTCTCTCCGTCCCCGAAACGGCAGAGCACCACCTGGCCGGGCCTCAGCTCCGTCAGGCCGAAGCGGCGCAGCGTTTCCATATGCACGAAAATGTCTTCGGTGCCCTCCCCGCGCGTCAGGAAGCCGAATCCCTTGGTTCGGTTGAACCACTTCACGAGCACGCGCTCGAGGCCGCTCGTCGGGGTGACTTGAACATGTGTTCTGACCGGTGGCAGCTGGGAGGGGTGAACGGCCGTCGATTGGTCCATCGAGAGTATGCGGAAGGCCTGGTAGCCACGATCCCGCTTCTGAATGAGAGCGACGACCCGGGCACCTTCCAGAACGGTCTGATATCCGTCGCGCCGGAGGCAAGTCACATGCAGCAAAACGTCCTGCATGCCGTTGTCCGGAACGATGAAGCCGAAACCCTTGGCAACGTCGAACCACTTGATAACGCCGGTAATTTCGATGAGATCAAGGGCGTCGTTGCCAAATTCGCCATTATGGATGACGTCTTTCGAAGATGTCCTGTCAGCCATTCTCGCAGCCCCTCGTTACGCGCAACACTTCGATACGGTTAACTGATTCTTATGGGCCAGAATAACATCGTCCCGCTGCGCGTGTGCAAGCCCCTCGACATATTTTGGCCTGAGACGTTTATAGGCACGCAGCCTTGCGTCTGGCTTGCCGTCGCCTCACTATACGCCATCTTCCACGAAACAGGGACATTCTCCAATGCGGTATCTGCATACAATGGTTCGCGTCAAAGACCTCGACCAGGCTCTTCATTTCTATTGCAAGCTTTTCGGGCTCCAAGAGATTCGCCGGTACGAGAACGAGAAAGGCCGCTTCACGCTCGTCTTTCTCGCTGCCCCCGGCGATGTCGACCGCGCCAAGGATGAAGCCGCGCCCTGCCTGGAACTCACCTATAATTGGGATCCCGAGGAATATACCGGCGGGCGGAACTTCGGCCACCTCGCCTACGAGGTCGACGATATCTACGCATTCTGCAAGCATCTGATGGACAACGGCGTGACGATCAATCGTCCGCCGCGCGACGGCCACATGGCCTTCGTCCGCTCGCCGGACGGCATCTCGATCGAGATCCTGCAGAAAGGCGAACACCTGGCGGCCCAGGAACCCTGGGCTTCGATGGCCAATACGGGGGTCTGGTAAGCCTCGCACAACTGCCACCGGCTAATCGTCAGCCGTCGCCGGCTCTGCCGAGCGGCGCGGCACTGGCCGGAGCAAGAGGATCAATAGAACAGCGGATGATCTTCAGGCCCGGCTATTGCCGGGCCTTCGCTTATATTTTGCGAAGCTGAAATAGGTTGGTGCAGGTTTACAAAACACGCGGCGTTCATTAACTTGCCGCGCAGACGTTGAAACGGGGCTCTGCTTCGTCGTCACTTGCGGGGATAGCCCTATACTTGCCTGACCTTTCCCGTGGGGAGCCTAGCGCCCTCCGCGTGAAATTGTTGTGCCGTTCCGGACAGTATTCGGAACCGGGACGTGTTGTGTGCGCGGTGCAGGGCCACCCGCATGCACGGAGAGCGGGGAAAAGGCGTTGCAACATCTGGAACCAGGATACAGGCTCCTGACGATCGGACGCGCCGCGGCACTATCCGTATCGCTGCTGGCACTGGCCGGCTGTGTGTCGGCCGTCGCCGACAACGAGACAATCGGCCAGCTCAAATCCCAACAGGTGGCGGAAGCAGCGCCGGCGGCATCCCAGGAGACGATGCAAGACGGGCAAGAGGCTGCGCCTGGTGCCGGCACGACGGCGCAGGCGTCCGACGGCGCACCGGGCCAAAGCAGCGCCGCCATGCAGCCCGGCCTGGCCATGCAGGGCACTGCGCTGCGCGCGACATCATCGAGCATCTACGGGCAATCGCCAGCAGGCCCGTCCGGGGCAGCGCAGCCGGACCCAAGCAGCCAGCCGACGGCAACGCCGCCGGCCGGCGCATTACCGACTATGAATGCCAAGGCCAATAGCCTCTTCAGCAACGGGCAATCCGAGGCCCAACCGGTTATTCAACCGCAACAGGGCGCGGCAGGCGACGTTCCAGCGGCAAACGAAGCGATTTCTGCTGCAACTCCGGCAGCCACCGGCGAAAGCGATACGCCCGCGGCCGTTCCGTTGCCTTTGAGCGCGCAGGCCGCATTGTCAGGCGCGACGGCGGCCGCCCTGCAGCCGGTCGAAGTCGCCTCGGGGACGCCGGCGGATGCCACCCAACCGGCGGGCCCCACACAAGGCGAGAAAGAGACTCAAGAGACGAAGAAGACCTGGACCCTCGCAAGCCTGTTTGCGCCGAAACGCAGGGAAAAGCCGCGGTCCGACGCGACACGCGCTGTGCCGGCAGACGAAAAGAAGACGATTACCGCAAGCAATGCCGGACAGCCGCAGGTGGCTTCCCTCGCCTATACCTCACTGCCCGGCGTCAATATGAACCCGCTTTTCAGCATGGAACACGAAGCGCACGAGGCTGACGAGGACGACGCGCCCGTGGAAGTGGCGAACCTCTCCGGCCTTGCCCGACTCACGCCGAGCGGCCTCATCCTGCAAACGGAGAAGGTGGAAACAGGCTGTTTCAAACCGGCGCTTCTCGACATCCTGAAGACGGTGGAGGGTCACTACGGCCGCAAAGTCATGGTCACCTCGGGCCTGCGCGCCATCAAGGTCAACCGCAAGCGCCAGTCTCTCCACACACGCTGCGAGGCGGCGGATATCCAGGTGGCGGGCGTCAGCAAATGGGAGCTCGCGAATTTCCTGCGCAACGTTCCCGGCCGCGGCGGCGTCGGCACCTACTGCCATACCAACTCCGTCCATATCGACATCGGCCCCCAGCGCGACTGGAACTGGCGCTGTCGCCGTCGCAAAGGCTGATCGGCGATCACTACTTTAAACCAGGCCCGTCGTGATCAGAGGCGATTTTTCCGAGAAAAAATGAAAACTGCCACTTGCGGGAATCCGAAGCCCTCTCTATAAGCCGCCTCGTCTTACAGCGACTTGCGTCTTATCGGAGGCACAAAGGTTGCTGCAGCAGGCGCCCATCGTCTAGCGGTCTAGGACGCCGCCCTTTCACGGCGGAAACACGGGTTCGATTCCCGTTGGGCGTGCCACTTTCCCCTCTTATACTTGTGGATACTTCGCCTTGCGCGCGAATGAGACGCCTATGCTTTCCGTCACCCATAGGAACGAGGTGACCTGCGCGAATCTCTTGCCGAAAAAACAAAATAATCGCCTCTCATCACTTGCATGAACCCGATGCCCTCTCTATAAGCCGCCTTGTCTTACAGCGGCTTGCGCCTTTTCAGAGGTACAAAGGTTGCTGCAGCAGGCGCCCATCGTCTAGCGGTCTAGGACGCCGCCCTTTCACGGCGGAAACACGGGTTCGATTCCCGTTGGGCGTGCCATTCCACCTCTTTTCCATTTCATGTTTTTCATAGTATGGTGCTGATCGTCACCAGCAGGCGCCCATCGTCTAGCGGTTAGGACGCCGCCCTCTCACGGCGGTAACACGGGTTCGAGTCCCGTTGGGCGTACCAATTTCTTACCCTGAAAGCGCACCATTTCGCTTCCGAATAGCGCCTGCGTTTGCTCCCGATCTTTTTCCAAGGAAAATCGAAATTTACCGCTCGCGGTCTCTTGCGAGAATCCGAAGCGCTCTCTATAAGCCGCCTTGTCTTACAGCGCGTGCGCCTTTCGGAGCACAAAACGCTGCAGCAGGCGCCCATCGTCTAGCGGTCTAGGACGCCGCCCTTTCACGGCGGAAACACGGGTTCGATTCCCGTTGGGCGTGCCATTCCTCTTCAAAGTCTTTAAGAGAATTTCATAAGAGGCTGATTCGGCTGGGAACCGCCGCGTCGGATCACGCCTCAGTTAGCCTTCGCCGCGTCCGTCACACGCAGTTGAACCTTGCGTGTCCCCTGCCACAGATCCGCTGACACGGAACCCGCAACATGAACGGTGGCGCCGCGGTTGCCGAGCAGGAAATCGCCGAGCGGCGTCTCCATCGCGCGGAAGGCGATGCCTTCCATGCGGCTGCCGTCCTGCCCCTCGAGCGTCACCTTCACGTGGTTGGCCCCGACTTGGCGGCTATCCCGCAGCCGATGTTGCGGGAAGGCAAAGAGCGGTTGCGGATGGCCGGAGCCATAGGGGCCCGCCTGGTCGAGAAGGTCGACGAGGTCGAGCGTCGCCCCGGCGGCGGCCAGCGCGCCATCGACCTTCAGCGTTTGGACGGCGACGAGATCGCGAATGGCAGTTTCGGCGCGCTCTTCGAAGAATTGCCGAAGCTGGCCGAGCTTACCGCGCTCGACCGTCAGCCCGGCAGCCATTGCGTGCCCACCGCCTTTGACCAGCAGGCCGTTGTCGACGGCCGCACGGACGAGCCGCCCCATGTCGAAACCGTTGATCGAACGGCCGGATCCGGTTCCACGGCCGTTCGGATCGAACGCAATTGCAAAGGCCGGCCGGCGGAATTTCTCCTTAATGCGCGCCGCAATGAGACCGACGATGCCGGGGTGCCAGTTCTGCCTGGCTGTGACGATCACCGACGCGCCCTCGCCCGTTCCGTATTCCGCCAGCACCTCGGCTTCCGCCTCCGCAAGCATCGCCGCCTCCATCGCCTGGCGATCGCGATTGAGTTCATCGAGCTGGCTGGCGATGGCTTCCGCCGCCGCGGCATCGTCGAGGGTCAGCAGACGGCTGCCGAGCGCAGCGTCGCCGATACGCCCGCCGGCATTGATCCGCGGGCCAAGCAGGAAGCCGAGATGATAGGGGGTCACGGGTCCGCCGATCGCCGCCTTGCGCAAGAGTGCGGCAAGGCCCGCATTGCCCATGTGCCGCGCCGCAAGCAGTCCCTTGACGACATAGGCCCGGTTGAGACCCTTGAGCGGCACCACGTCGCAGACGGTCGCAAGCGCCACCAGATCGAGCAGCGACAGAAGGTCGAAGGATGCCGCGCGCGGGTCGCCCCTGAGGCGGAGCACGCGCAATGTATTGACGAGTACCAGATAGACGACGCCCGCGGCGCAGAGATGCCCCTGCCCCGACAGATCGTCCTCCCGGTTCGGATTCACCAGGGCGTGACACGGCGGCAGCACTGAGCCGACCTGATGGTGGTCGATGACCACGACATCGGTCCTGCGCTCAGCCGCCACCGCCAGCGCTTCATGGCTCGTCGAGCCGCAGTCGACCGTGACGATCAGTTCGGAGCCCCGATCGATCAATTGATCGATCGCCTGCGGGTTCGGTCCGTAGCCCTCGAAGATGCGGTCGGGAATATAGATCTCGGCCGTGATATCGAAATGCCGCAGGAAACGCGCCATGAGCGCGGATGAGGCCGCACCATCGACATCGTAGTCCCCGAAGATCACCACCTTCTCGCGGCGACGAATAGCATCCGCGAGTCGCTCGGCCGCCTTGCGGCCGTCGGTCAGGGTGTCGGGATCGGGCATCAGTGCGCGCAACGTGGGCTCGAGGAATGCCGCCGCGTCGTCCAGTCCGACGCCGCGTCCGGCAAGCACGCGGGCGATGAGTTCGGAATAGCCGTGGACCTGACTGATGGCCAGCGCACGGTTCTGGCCCGCCTGATCGAGGCGCGACACCCAGCGCTGACCGCTGACCGAGCGTTCAACGCCGAGAAATGCCCGCTGGATCGGATCCGCCAAAACGTCCATCTGTCTACCCGCCCGAAGTCCCTCCGTTCTTAACGAAGATTTCGGCACTGAAAAACCGGCGGGGGCGCAGTTCGGCCTGCAAGTCGCGAGTCGAAGCGGCTTCTCAACAGATTTGATGGGGACGCGCGGTCACCAGGCCTTCGGACGCTCGATCCGGATGACCTGCGGCTCGCCGACGAGATATCCCTCCCCCTTGATCGAGACGATCGCCTTGCGCACGGAAGCCTCTGATGTCGCATGCGTGACGAGGATGATCGTCTTCGGCTCGGCCGGGTCGGCATAGTGCTTGGAATGCTGCATGATGGATTCCAGCGAGATGTCGTTCTCCGCCATGTGCTTCGCCACATTGGCGAAGACGCCGGTGCGGTCGACCACTTTCAACCGGATGAAGTAGCCGCCCTCATGGCTCTGCATCCGGGCGCGCTTATAGGGCAGCAGCGCCTTCGCCGGACGGCCGAATGCCGGCACGTGCTGCGCGCCGGGCCGGCTCTTGGCAATGTCGGCGATATCGCCAAGCACGGCCGATGCGGTCGCGTCCCCGCCGGCGCCCGGGCCCACCATCAGGAGCTCGCCAAGAATGTCGGATTCGATCGCAACCGCATTTGTCACCCCGTCGACCTGCGCGATGACGGTGTCGTGGGGTACCATGGTCGGATGGACGCGCTGCTCTATGCCGCTATCGGTTCGCTGGGCCACTCCGAGAAGCTTGATGCGGTAACCGAGGTCGGAAGCCGCCTGAATATCTTCGATCGAGATGTTGGTGATGCCCTCGAGATAGATGTCGTCGGCAGCAATCGCGGTGCCGAAGGCAAGGCTCGTCAGGATCGAGAGCTTGTGCGCGGTGTCGTTGCCCTCGATGTCGAAGGCCGGATCGGCCTCGGCATAGCCGAGACGCTGAGCCTCCTTGAGGCACTCCTCGAAGGAGAGCCCCTCCTTCTCCATTTTCGTCAGGATGTAGTTGCACGTGCCGTTCATGATCCCGTAGACGCGCGAGATCGTGTTGCCGGTCATCGACTCGCGAAGCGCCTTGATGACGGGAATGCCGCCGGCGACCGCAGCTTCGTAATTCAGAAGCGCGCCATGCTGCTCGGCAATTTCCGCCAGTTCAATACCATGTGCTGCCAGAAGTGCCTTATTGGCGGTCACCACATGAACGCCGCGCGTGAGCGCCGCCTTCACGCAGGAATAGGCCGGATCTCCGGCACCGCCCATCAGTTCGACAAAGACGTCGATGTCTGCTTCCGACGCCAGCGAAACAGCGTCCTCGAACCAGGCAATTCCCGTAAGCTTCACTCCCCGATCTTTCGACCGGTCCCTTGCCGCTACGGCCGTAATTTCGATCGCCCTGCCGCATGTGGTCGCCATCGTCTCATGACGATCCTGGAGAATCCGCACGAGCGAGGCACCGACGGTCCCCAAGCCCGCAATGCCGATTTTGAGGGCATCTGCCATAGCAAGTTCCTAACACGTAGAGGCGCCCCGCCAGACCGGGCGGGGCAAATTGGGTGCGGAAACGGGCACAGCCCGGCTCCTTACCGATGTGCGTTGAGCGAGATGACGTTGTGCATCGTCTCGTCCGCCGAAGAAAGGAAGCGCTTGATATTGCGCGCGGCCTGGCGGATGCGGTGTTCGTTCTCCACCAGCGCGAGACGAACATAGTCGTCCCCCTGCTCGCCGAAGCCGATACCCGGAGCAACGGCGACATCCGCTTTCTCGACGAGAAGCTTGGAGAATTCCAGCGAGCCGAGATGGCGGAACTTCTCGGGGATCTTCGCCCAGGCGAACATCGTCGCCGGCGGCGGCGGCACCTCGAAACCGGCCTTGCCGAAGCTTTCCACCATGACGTCGCGGCGCCGCTTGTAGATGGCGCGCACCTCGGCGATGTCGCTGCCGTCACCGTTCAGTGCCTGCGTCGCCGCCACCTGGATCGGGGTGAATGCGCCGTAGTCCAGATAGGACTTCACGCGCGTCAGCGCCGCGATCAGTCGTTCGTTGCCGACGGCGAAGCCCATGCGCCAGCCGGGCATGGAGAAGGTCTTCGACATCGACGTGAATTCGACGGTCACATCGGTCGCACCCGGCACTTCCAGAACCGAAGGCGGCGGTGCGTCGTCGAAGTAGATCTCCGAATAGGCGAGATCCGACAGCACGATGATGTCGTGCTTCTTCGCAAAGGCGATGACATCCTTGTAGAAATCGAGCGTGGCGACCTGCGCCGTCGGATTGGACGGGTAATTGAGGATCAGCGCCAGCGGCTTCGGGATCGAGTGCCGGACCGCACGTTCGAGCGGCGGGAAAAAGCTCTCGTCCGGCTCGACCGAAATCGAGCGGATGACACCGCCTGCCATCAGGAATCCGAAGGCGTGGATCGGATAGGTCGGATTCGGGCAAAGGACCACGTCGCCGGGTGCGGTGATGGCCTGCGCCATGTTGGCGAAGCCTTCCTTGGAGCCGAGGGTCGCGACGACCTGCGTCTCGGGATTGAGCTTGACGCCGAAGCGGCGTGCATAATAGGCGGCCTGCGCACGGCGCAGCCCGGGAATGCCCTTCGATGACGAATAACGATGCGTCCGCGGGTCCTGGACGACTTCGCACAGCTTGTCCACGATAGACTGCGGGGTCGGAAGATCCGGATTGCCCATGCCGAGGTCGATGATGTCAGCACCGGCCGCTCGCGCGCTAGCTTTCAAACGGTTGACCTGTTCGAAAACGTAGGGCGGCAAACGCCGGACTTTATGAAACTCTTCCATCTCCAGACCTCATTTGGCGCGCGTCTTTGCCAGCCCTTGGGCTCTTCGCTCGACATGCGCGGGGTGAACAGCCGCCATCGCGGCCATTCAACGCTTTGCGGCCAAATCACGAGAAAGGCAAGCGCTAATTCTCGATCTGTTTCAGCGTGTCGGCACCGTGCTGCTCGGCCAGAAGCTGCAATTCCTTAAGGCGACGCTGATACTCGGCTTCGGAGATCGCGCCGGACCGGCGCTGTCCGGCAAGTGCGGTCAGCTGGCCCTGCATGTTCAGCGCCTCCTCACTGGTCATCTGCTGCATGGCGGCGGGCTTCTGACCGTAAACAGAGGGATAGGTGGCAAGGTCCGCCGTCGAGTTGCAGCCCGCGAGCACGCCTGCGAGAATCAGTGCGGACATCCAAGAAAGCGAACGCTGTTTTCCGACGGCAAGCATGCTGGCGATGACCTCTGTTTCTGCGGCGCGACGATGCGCTACAGCGCCGCGCGTCTCCTGGGACGCGCAAAGGTCGCCGTAGCACTTTGATCTGCTGCATGTTTTTGTCCTTCGACCGGCTACGATCAAGGGAACATGCAGTAGCCCTTGTAATCATTTTCGGGCAGAATGTAAAAATACAAAACAAACAAGATGCTGTGGAGGACGCCGGGTGACAGCAGAGAAGGCTGAGGGCGCTACGGGCTTTGCCGGCTTCGACCCGAAATCGGTCGAGCCTTACATCGTCAAGGATCCCGAAAGCCTGGCCATCAACATGGCTCGCGCGGCAGAGCAGCTCGGAAAAGCCGCTTCCGCATGGCTCGCCCCCCGCGAAGCGGGCGAGAAGACGGATAGTTTCGCCGAGCCGGTCTCCGACATGGTCAAGACCCTCTCCAAGGTCTCGGAATACTGGCTCTCCGACCCCCGGCGGACACTCGAAGCCCAGACCCATCTTCTCGGCAGCTTCTTCGATATGTGGTCGCGGACACTCCAGCGCATGGCAGGCGACGCCGTGGAGGACCCGGCCAACCTTCAGCACAACGACAAGCGCTTCGCCGACGAAGACTGGGTGAAGTACCCGTTTTTCGATTTCATCCGCCAGGCCTACTTCGTCACCTCCGACTGGGCGGAGCGCATGGTGAAGGACGCCGAGGGCCTTGACGATCATACCCGCCACAAGGCGGCCTTCTACGTTCGCCAGATTGCCAGCGCTCTTTCCCCGACCAACTTCATCACGACGAATCCGCAGCTCTATCGCGAGACCGTGGCGTCGAGCGGCGCCAATCTCGTGAAAGGCATGCAGATGCTGGCGGAAGACATAGCCGCCGGGCGCGGCGAGCTTCGGCTCCGCCAGACGGACACCAGCAAGTTCGCCATCGGAGAGAACATCGCGATCACTCCAGGCAAGGTGATCGCCCAGAACGATGTCTGCCAGGTGCTGCAATACGAGGCGAGCACCGAGACCGTGCTGAAGCGGCCGTTGCTCATCTGCCCGCCCTGGATCAACAAATTCTACGTGCTGGACCTCAATCCGGAGAAGTCCTTCATCAAATGGGCTGTCGACCAGGGGCATACGGTCTTCGTCATCTCCTGGGTAAACCCGGACGAACGCCATGCCTCCAAGGATTGGGAAGCCTATGCACGCGAAGGCATAGGTTTCGCGCTTGATATCATCGAGCAGGCAACCGGCGAGCGCGAAGTCAATTCCATCGGCTATTGCGTCGGCGGGACGCTGCTCGCCGCCACCCTGGCGCTTCATGCCGCCGAAGGCGACGAACGCATTCGCTCCGCGACGCTCTTCACCACGCAGGTCGACTTCACCCATGCGGGCGATCTCAAGGTATTCGTGGACGACGACCAGATCCGCCACCTCGAGGCGAATATGAGCGCCACCGGCTACCTCGAAGGCTCGAAGATGGCGTCGGCCTTCAATATGCTCCGGGCTTCGGAACTGATCTGGCCCTATTTCGTCAACAACTACCTCAAGGGCCAGGCCCCCCTGCCCTTCGACCTGCTTTACTGGAACTCCGATTCGACTCGGATGCCCGCGGCCAACCACTCTTTCTATCTGCGCAACTGCTATCTGGAAAACAGGCTCTCCAGGGGAGAGATGATGCTTGCCGGCCGCCGCGTATCCCTCGGCGACGTCAAGATTCCCATCTACAATCTCGCTACGAAGGAGGATCACATCGCACCGGCGAAATCCGTGTTCCTCGGCAGCAGCAGCTTCGGCGGCAAGGTGACCTTCGTGCTCTCCGGCTCCGGGCACATCGCCGGTGTCGTCAACCCTCCGGCCCGAAGCAAGTATCAATACTGGACGGGAGGGGCGCCGAAGGGCGACATCGAGACCTGGATGGGTAAAGCGAAGGAGACGGCCGGGTCCTGGTGGCCGCATTGGCAGGGTTGGGTCGAACGGCTCGACAAACGCAGGGTTCCGGCGCGGAAGGCCGGAGGTCCGCTCAATTCCATCGAGGAAGCGCCCGGCTCCTACGTGCGCGTGCGCGCCTGACCGCAACGACTGACCGCAGAGAGTTCAATCCCCTTGAATTTCCCTCGCCCGCTCGTCCCTGCGACGCTTGTGCAGCGTTACAAGCGCTTCCTGTTCGACGCTATTCTGGCCGATGGAACGGCAATCACCGGTTCATGCCCGAATACCGGCTCGATGCGTGGCCTGACCACACCGGGCTCGCCGGTCTGGCTCTCGGAACACGACAGCCCGACACGCAAGTATCGCCACATGCTGGAGATCGTCGAGGCGGACGGCACGCTGGTCGGCATCAACACCGGATTGCCGAACCGGATCGCCGAAGAGGCGATCATGGCCGGACAGGTGGGCAATCTCCACACCTACGGCACGCTCCGGCGCGAGCAGAGATACGGCCGCAATTCGAGGATCGACATTCTGCTCAGCGATGCGGAAAAGGGCCTCGCCTATGTCGAGGTGAAGAACGTCCATTTCAGCCGCGTCCGCGGTCTCGCCGAATTCCCGGACAGCCCGACACAACGCGGCGCGAAACATCTCGAGGAACTGGGCGATATGGTCGAGGCGGGACACCGCGCGATCATGCTCTATCTTGTCCAGAGAGGCGATTGCAGTCGCTTCCGCATATGCCGCGAGCTCGACCCGGTTTATGCTCGCGCTTTCGAAAGGGCGAGCGCCCGCGGGGTCGAGGCCTATGCGGTCAAGTGCGCGGTATCGCCGGCGCAAATCGTGGCGGCAGGACCGATCGTAGTGGACGAACCGGTCCCTGCTGTTTTATGAAAATCGCCTGAAACAACGGAAGTCTGGAATGGTAACTTACATCGAGGCCGACGCGGCTCCCTACAAGAACACCGGTGTCATTCGACTTTACGGGCCGGAGGGATTTGAAGGCATGCGCAAGGCCTGTCAGGTGACGGCACGCTGCCTGGACGAGCTCGTGGCGCGCGTGAGCCCGGGCGTGACGACGGACGAGATCGACCGCTTCGTCTTCGAGTTCGGCATGGACCACGGCGCGCTCCCTGCAACCCTCAATTATCGCGGCTACACGAAATCTTCCTGCACCTCGATCAATCACGTGGTCTGTCACGGCATCCCCAACGACAAGCCGCTGCGCGAAGGGGACATCGTCAATATCGACGTGACCTATGTGGTCGATGGCTGGCACGGTGATTCAAGCCGGATGTATCCCGTCGGAGAGATAAAGCGTGCCGCCGAGCGCCTGCTGGACGTGACGCATGAATGCCTGATGCGCGGCATAGCGGCGGTTCGCCCCGGCGCGCGCACGGGGGCAATCGGCGAGGCGATACAGGCCTATGCGGAAGCCGAGCGTTGTTCGGTGGTTCGCGACTTCTGCGGTCACGGCGTCGGCCGGCTCTTTCACGACGCGCCCAACATCCTTCACTATGGCAGCGCCAATGACGGGCCGGAGCTCAAGGAAGGCATGATCTTCACGATCGAACCGATGATCAATCTTGGCCGCCCGCATGTGAAGGTCCTCTCGGACGGCTGGACGGCGGTTACACGCGATCGATCCCTGTCGGCCCAATACGAGCACACGGTGGGCGTCACGGCGGACGGCTGTGAAATATTCACGCTCTCACCGACCGGTCTCTTCAAGCCCGGCATTCACGTCGCGGGCGACGCGTGACGAAGATCCCGCCCGGCGAACCCGACGAGCTTTTCGACGCCGCGGACGAACGCGGGTTTTTCCCTGAGAAGCGGACCCGCAACAGCCCCGCAACCGCGCCGGCGCCGGCAACCGATACGCACTATCACGGCCATCGGGATCGCCTGAGAGCCCGCTACCGCGAACACGGGGATGCGGCGCTGGCGGATTACGAAATCCTCGAGCTCATCCTCTTCCGCCTCATCCCCCGCCGCGACACCAAGCCGATCGCCAAGGCGCTGCTCGACCGCTTCGGCACGCTTGCGGCCGTCTTCGGCGCTCCCCTGCACCTCCTTCAGGAAGTCAAAGGCGTCGGAGAGTCCGTTGCGCTCGATCTCAAGCTCGTCGCCACCGCCAGCCACCGCATGCTCAGGAGCGAATTGCGCAACAAGCAGGTTCTGTCCTCCTGGAGCGCCGTGATCGACTATTGCCACGCAGCGATGGCGCATGAGACGAAGGAGCAGTTCCGCATCCTTTTCCTCGACAAGCGCAACACGCTGATCGCCGACGAGGTGCAGCAGCAAGGAACGATCGACCACACGCCCGTATATCCTCGCGAGGTGGTCAAGCGCGCCTTGGAGCTTTCCGCTACCGCCTTGATTTTAGTGCACAACCATCCCTCCGGCGACCCGACGCCGTCACGCGCGGACATCGACATGACCAAGCTCATCGCCGAGGCCGCCAAGCCGCTCGGCATTGCGCTTCACGATCACGTCATCATCGGCAAGGACGGCCATGTCAGCCTCAAAGGGCTTCGATTGTTCTGATGGAAAATATGCAGCAGACGCATCCAGAACAGGGCGCTACGGCATTGCACGTCATCAAACGGTGCGATTGACGATATAGCTGTGCCTGCGCGAAAGATGCCGCATCGCACAACGATTCTCACGCGAGCAGGGGAAGCGTTCATGAACCAGTACGATCTCATCGTCGTCGGCAGTGGTCCGGCCGGGCGCAGGGGAGCCATCCAGGCCGCGAAGCTTGGCAAGAAGGTGCTCGTCATCGAACAGGGAAAACGGGTCGGTGGCGTTTCCGTCCACACCGGCACCATTCCGTCGAAAACGCTGCGTGAAACGGCGCTCAACCTCACCGGCTGGCGCGAGCGCGGCTTCTACGGCCGCTCCTACCGGGTCAAGCAGGAAATCAGCGCCGAAGATCTGCGCCGTCGTCTCATCATCACGCTCAACCACGAGGTGGAGGTGCTCGAGCACCAGTTCGCCCGAAACCGCGTACAGCACATCCGTGGCAGGGCGAGCTTCGTCGGGCCGACGACGCTCGAGATCTCCAAAGACGACGACGAGAGCATGCTCGTTTCCGGCACCAGCATCCTGCTTGCCGTGGGAACGAAGCCCTTTCGGCCCGACTACATGCCTTTCGACGGCAGGACGGTCGTCGACAGCGACGAACTGCTCGACATCCGTGAACTGCCCCGCTCGCTTGTGGTGATCGGCGCCGGCGTCATCGGCATTGAATACGCCACCATCTTCAGCGCCCTCGACATCCAGGTGACGGTCATCGACCCGAAGACCACCATGCTCGATTTCATCGACCGGGAGATCGTCGAGGACTTCACCTATCAGTTGCGCGACCGCGCGATGAAACTCAACCTGGGCCAAAAGGCGGAGAAAGTGGAGCGGCTCGACAATGGCAAGGTGCTGCTTACCCTCGACAACGGCCGCAAGATCACGACGGAAATGGTGCTTTTCGCCGCCGGCCGGATGGGCGCGACGGATGCGCTCAACCTTCCCGCGGCAGGTCTCGAGGCCGATGCCCGCGGTCGGCTGAAGGTCAATCCGGAAACGTTCCAGACGACGGTTCCGAATATCTACGCCGCCGGCGATGTCGTCGGCTTTCCGAGCCTCGCCTCGACCTCGATGGAACAGGGCCGCGTCGCAGCCCGCGTTGCGGTCGGCGCAATCGCCAAGGAGCCGCAGAAATATTTCCCCTACGGCATCTATGCCGTGCCGGAAATATCCACCTGCGGCCTGTCCGAGGAAGAGGTCAAAGAGCGCGGGATTCCCTACGAATGCGGCATCGCCCGATTCCGCGAGACTTCGCGCGGGCACATCATGGGCCTGGATTCGGGACTCTTGAAGATGATCTTCTCGCTCAGGACGCGGCGGCTGCTCGGCGTCCATATCATCGGCGAAGGTGCGACCGAACTCGTCCATATCGGCCAGGCCGTCCTGAACCTGAAGGGCACCGTCGAATATTTCGTCGAGAACACCTTCAACTACCCGACCCTCGCCGAGGCATACAAGATTGCCGGCTTGGACGCTTGGAACCGCATGGGAGAGATCAAGGCGGAGTGACGGCGGGACTAGACACCTAGACGAAGACTCGCCCCTCATCCGCCTGCCGGCACCTTCTCCCCGCAAGCGGGGCGAAGGGGAATCGCGGCTGCTGTCTTGCTCCGATTTGATGTGGGGCGAGCGCTCGCGGCTTGTCCCTTCTCCCCGTCAAAACGGGGAGAAGGTGGCCGGCAGGCCGGATGAGGGGCGATTCGAAACGCAGCGGCTACGAAATCAGCTGGCGCGGACCACCGCGTCGCCGCGCTCGGCAAGTGCTGCGAGATCCGCCGGCTTCAGTTCCACCGACTCGCCGCAGCCGCAGGCCGAAGTTTGATTAGGGTTGTTGAAGGTGAAGCCCGAGCGTAGCGTGGTGGTCTCGAAATCCATCTGCGTGCCCAGAAGGTAAAGCACGGCCTCGGGGGCCACCCAGACCTTCGCACCCTGGTGCTCGATCAGGTCGTCCTTCGAATTGGGTTCGCTCACGAGATCGACGGCATATTCCATGCCGGCGCAACCGCCCTTCTTGATGCTGATACGGATGCCCTTGGCCTCGCCTCCGGCATTTTCCACGATCGACCGGACCCGGCTGGCGGCGGCATCGGTCAGGCTCATTACGGCAAAGCCCATAGGCTCCATCTCCTTCGTATCGCCGGGTTAAAGGCCCGGCGCTTTCCAGACTGAATGTAATGCCCGCTTGCCAACGGATCAATATCGGCAGGTGCTCAATACCAGCCGAGCGCAACCTGCGCCTCTTCCGACATCCGGTCAGGCGTCCACGGCGGATCGAAGGTCATCGACACTTCGACGCCCGAAACGCCCTCGACGGTGCCGACGGCATTTTCGACCCAGCCCGGCATCTCACCGGCCACGGGGCAGCCAGGTGCGGTCAGCGTCATGTCGATCTTCACCATCCGGTCGTCTTCGATATCGATCTTGTAGATGAGACCGAGTTCGAAGATGTCCGCCGGTATTTCCGGGTCATAGACGGTTTTGAGCGCCGCGATGATGTCGTCGCTGAGGCGCGCCAGTTCCTCCGGCGGAATGGCCGAATGAACGATGCCTTCGCGGACGTCGACTTTTTCTTGTGTTTGCTCGAGACCCATGTCCGTCTCCCTAAGCGAAAAACTTGCGTGCGTGTTCCAGCGCGTCCGCCAACGCATCGACCTCGGCCCGGGTATTGTAAAGACCGAAGGACGCCCGGCATGTGGAGGTGACGCCGAACCGTTTCAAGAGCGGCTGCGCACAATGCGTTCCGGCGCGCACCGCAATGCCGGCACGGTCGATGACCATCGATACGTCATGGGCGTGTATGCCGGCGATCTCGAAGGAAAAGATACTCCCCTTGCCGGGCGCGTCGCCGAAGACCCTCAGCGAATTGACCGAAGACAGGCGTTCGCGGGCATAGGCCGTCAGGCTCGCCTCGTGTGCCCTGATCGCCTCGCGGCCGACCTTCTCCATGTAGTCGAGCGCATAGCCGAGCCCGATCGCCTGGACGATCGGCGGCGTGCCGGCCTCGAAGCGATGCGGAGGATCGTTGTAGGTGACGCGGTCCTCGGTCACTTCCTCGATCATCTCGCCGCCACCCATGAAGGGGCGCATTTCCTTCAGCCGTTCGGTCTTGCCATAGAGCACGCCGATGCCGGAAGGACCGTAGAGCTTGTGACCGGTCATCACATACCAGTCGCAATCGATGTCCTGGACGTCGACGGGCATATGCACCGCACCCTGGCTGCCGTCGACAAGCACCGGAATGCCGCGCTCGCGGGCAATGCGGCAGATCTCCTTGACCGGAACCACCGTGCCCAGCGCGTTCGACATGTGCGTGATGGCGATCAGCTTCGTCCGCTCCGTCAGGCACTTGACGAAGTCCTCGATGTGGAATGCGCCGTCGTCGTCGACCGGCGCCCAGACCAGCTTCGCGCCCTGCCGCTCACGAATAAAGTGCCAGGGAACGATGTTGGAGTGATGCTCCATGATCGAGATGACGATCTCGTCCCCCTCGCCGAGTTTCGGCATTCCATAGCCGTAGGCGACCGTGTTGATCGCCTCGGTCGAGGACTTGGTGAAGATGATGTTGTCGACCGACGGGGCATTCAGGAAACGGCGAACCTTTTCGCGCGCCTGTTCATAGGCCTCCGTCGCGGCATTCGACAGGAAATGCAGGCCGCGATGGACGTTGGCGTATTCGTTGGAATAGGCATGGGCAACGGCGTCTATGACGAGTTGCGGCTTCTGCGCCGACGCGCCGTTGTCCAGATAGACGAGCGGCTTGCCATAGACCGTCCGTGATAGGATCGGGAAATCCTTCCTGACCGCTTCGACGTCGTATGCCGCTACCGGCGGCGCAGGATGTTCCATGTCTTTATCCAATCAGGCGTGCTTTTCGAGCCAGGCCGCGACTATATCTTCCAGCGCCTCGACCAGCGCCTCGTCGTCTTCCAATTCCTCGACGATCTCGGCGACGAAGGCATTGACGAGCATCGCACGCGCCTTGTTTTCCGGAATGCCGCGAGCGAGAAGGTAGAAGAGCTGCGTGTGATCGATATCGATGACCGTTGCACCGTGACCGCACTGCACGTCATCTGCAAAGATTTCGAGTTCCGGCTTCGCGGAGAAGTCGGCGTCGTCGGACAGGAGCAGCGTGTTGCACGACATTTTCGCGTCGGTCTTCTGTGCGTCCTGCGCGACCAGGATCTTACCCTGGAACACGCCCTTCGCCCGATCGAAGACGACGTTGCGGATGATCTCGCTCGATGTCGTGTGCGGCACGTCATGGCTCAGCGTGAACGTCAGATCCGTGTGGCTGTCGCCGCCGAGCAGGTTGATCCCGCGCAGGGTGAGGTCGGAGCCCTCGCCGCTCGCACGGCCATGCAGCTCCTGACGGACCAGCTTACCGCCGGCATTGATGACGAAGAGGTGCAGTTTCGCGTCCTTGCCGAGATCGAAGCGGATCTGGCCGAGATGCGTATCGGCCGGACCCTGCTGCTGCAGGATGATCCAGATCACGTCGGCGCCGTCGGCGAGCGTCACGTCGCTTACCGAGGAAACGAAGCTCGGCTCGGCATTCGTCGACAGATGGCGCTCGATCACGGTCGCTTTCGCGCCGGCGCCGAAGGAAACCGGAAAGCGCGTATGCGCCTGACCATGACTCTGAACCACCTGGATTTCGATCGGAGCTTCGATCTCAGCGCCGGCGGCGACGGTGATTTCCAGTCCGCCGCGCACGAGGCCGCCATTGATCCGGCCGATCGCATCGTCCGAGCCGAGGACGGAGAGCCCGGCTACCGCCGAACCATCGAGCAGGCTCTCGGTATAGGAGCGCGCCGTCAAATGCTCGGGAACGCTCTTGATATCCGCCTGGCCGTTGCGCACGGACAGAACAGACGAGCCCGGAACGACCGGCTCTACGCGATCGGCGAAGGCGGTCGGATCGGCCGCCGGCACCGCTCGCAGCAGCGTGCGCAGGTCGGTATAGTGCCAGGCTTCGACGCGGCGCGTCGGCAGACCGGCCGTCTTCAACTCGTGAACCAGCGTGTCGCGAAGCGACAGCACGGCCCCGTCGCCCGGCAGATCACCGATCTGCGCCGTATAGGCATCGACGAGCGCCGTTTCGGCCGCCGTCATCTTGATGGCCTGTTGCATATTCATTCGAACACTCCTTCGACAGGCGTCAGGCTGCCGCCTCGATGATATCCGCGTAGCCGTTGGCCTCGAGTTCGTGCGCCAGCGTCTTGTCGCCGGACTTGATGACCTGGCCCTTGTAGAGGACGTGGACAGTGTCCGGAACGATGTAGTTGAGCAGGCGCTGGTAGTGCGTGATGACGACGACCGCGCGATCGGGCGAGCGCAGCGCGTTGACGCCATCGGCAACGATCTTCAGCGCGTCGATGTCGAGGCCCGAGTCGGTTTCGTCGAGAACGCAGAGCTTCGGCTCGAGCAGAGCCATCTGCAGGATTTCCGCGCGCTTCTTCTCGCCGCCCGAGAAGCCGACATTGAGCGGACGACGCAGCATTTCGGGCGCGATCTTCAGTTCGGCGGCAGCTTCCTTGACGCGGCGCATGAATTCCGGCGTCGTCAATTCCTCTTCGCCGCGGTACTTGCGCTGTTCGTTCATCGCCACCTTCAGGAACTGCATGGTGGCGACGCCCGGAATTTCGACCGGATACTGGAAGGCGAGGAAGATGCCCTTCGCAGCTCGCTCCGATGCGTCGAGCTCCAGGATGCTTTCGCCGTTGTAAAGAATGTCGCCCTCGGTCACTTCATAATCTTCGCGCCCGGACAGGATGTAGGAGAGCGTCGATTTGCCGGAGCCGTTCGGCCCCATGATGGCCGCGACTTCGCCAGCCTTCACCGTCAGGTTCAGGCCGCGGATGATCTCGGTGCCGTCCTCGGCGATGCGTGCGTGCAGGTTCTTGATTTCAAGCATGTTTGTTCGTCCTCTTGGGAAACGAAATCTTCTATCGCGCACGAATTCCGTGCGCCGGTTCGGTATTCGGACGGGCCCTAGCCCACGGAGCCTTCGAGCGAGATGCCGATCAGCTTCTGCGCCTCGACGGCGAATTCCATCGGCAGTTCCTGGATGACTTCCTTGACGAAGCCGTTGACGATCAGAGCGATCGCCGCCTCTTCCGGAATGCCGCGCTGCAGGCAGTAGAAAAGCTGGTCCTCGGAAATCTTGGACGTCGTCGCCTCGTGCTCGAACTGCGCAGTCGAATTCTTCGCCTCGATATAGGGCACCGTGTGCGCACCGCACCGGTCGCCGATCAGAAGCGAATCGCACTGCGTGAAGTTGCGGGCGTTCTCGGCCTTGCGGTGCGCCGAGACCTGACCGCGATAGGTGTTTTCCGAAACACCGGCCGCAATGCCCTTGGAGATGATGCGGCTCGACGTGTTCTTGCCGAGGTGGATCATCTTCGTGCCCGAGTCGATCTGCTGGTGACCATTGGAAACGGCGATCGAGTAGAATTCGCCGCGCGAACCGTCGCCGCGCAGGATGCAGGACGGATACTTCCAGGTGATGGCCGATCCGGTCTCGACCTGGGTCCAGGAGATCTTCGAGTTCTTGCCGCGGCAATCGCCACGCTTGGTCACGAAGTTATAGATGCCGCCCTTGCCCTGCTTGTCGCCCGGATACCAGTTCTGCACCGTCGAATACTTGATCTCGGCATCGTCGAGCGCAATCAGTTCGACCACTGCCGCATGAAGCTGGTTCTCGTCGCGTTGCGGCGCCGTGCAGCCTTCGAGATAGGAGACATAGGCGCCTTCGTCGGCGATGATGAGCGTACGCTCGAACTGGCCCGTGTTCTTCTCGTTGATGCGGAAATAGGTCGAAAGCTCCATCGGGCACCGAACGCCCTTCGGCACATAGACGAAGGAGCCGTCGGTGAAGACCGCGGAGTTCAGCGTCGCATAGAAGTTGTCCGACTGCGGTACGACCGTACCGAGATACTTCCGCACGAGGTCCGGATGCTCCCGCATCGCCTCGGAGATCGACATGAAGATGACACCGGCCTTCTTCAGCTCTTCCTTGAAGGTGGTGACGACGGAGACCGAATCGAACACCGCATCGACGGCGATCTTCGACTTCTCGACGCCGGCGAGAATCTCCTGTTCCTTCAGCGGAATGCCGAGCTTCTCATAGACCTTGAGCAGCTCCGGGTCGACCTCGTCGAGCGATTTCGGCCCGGTCGTGCCCTTCGGCGCCGCGTAATAATGGATGTCGTTGAAGTCGATCTTCGGATAGCGGACGCGCGCCCAGGTCGGCTCCTCCATGGTCTGCCAGCGGCGATAAGCCTCGAGGCGCCATTCGAGCATCCATTCCGGTTCGTTCTTCTTGGACGAGATCAGGCGGATAATATCCTCGGACAGCCCCTTCGGAGCAAGGTCCATCTCGATCGTCGTCTCGAAGCCGTATTTATACTGGTCCACGTCGATCTGGCGGACCTGATCAATGGTTTCCTGCACGGCAGGCATGTCGTTCTCCAATCTCGCCGGATCCAAGGTCCGGCAGCTTGTCAATACGATGCAAGTATTCGCGCACCGCTTATGTAATGGCTAAAAGGCGTTTTTCACCCCATTTGCCAAGCGGAAAATTGCTTTTCCGCAATTTCATTCAATGCTCTCCGCTCACGCCGCCTGTCCGGCCGCGCGTCGCCGCGCCGCCACTTTCGCGAATACCGCCGCGCAACGCTCGATTTCCGCTTGCGTGGTCGCCTCACCGATCGAAATCCTCAGCGCACCCTGGCGCGGATCATAGCCCATGGCGGTCAGAACATGGCTTTGCCCGACCTTCCCGGACGAGCAGGCCGAGCCTGCCGACAAGGCGACGCCCTCGAGATCGAAAGCGATCTGTCCGGTCTCGGCCTTCAGCCCCGGAAGCGTGAAGAAGCATGTATTTGCCAGGCGGGACTGGTCGCGCCCGTGGATCACCACATCGGGGGCGCAGGACTGCATTTCCGCCTCGAGGCCGTCGCGCAGCGCGGCTATGGCGGCCATGCGCCCGTCGATATCCCCGGCCGCGGCTCGGGCCGCAGCCGCAAAGCCCGCAAGCGCCGTCGCATTCTCGGTCCCCGAACGGTGTCCCTTTTCCTGTCCGCCGCCGCGGATCAGCGGAGAAGGCATCATGATCTCGCCGCGGGCGACGAGTGCGCCCGCTCCCTTCGGGCCGCCGATCTTGTGCGACGACAGGATCAGAAAGTCCGCACCTAGCGATGAGATCGAAAGCGGCAGCCGGCCGGCAGCCTGAACCGCATCGACGACCAGGATGCCGCCATGTGCCCGCACGATCGCCGCAACCTCGGCGACCGGCTGAATGATGCCCGTTTCATTATTGGCAAGCATCACGGCCACCATCGGCAGACCGGTCTCACGGTCATGGGCCCGAAGCAGATCTTCGAGCGCTGCGCAGTCGACGATCCCGGCGTTTGTCACCGCTATCTCGCAAACATCCTCGCGCGCGAAACGCCCGCCCTCGCGCACTGCCGGATGCTCGATGGCCGAAACATAGAGCTTGCCTGCCTTCAGCGGCGTGCGCCCCATGCGGAACTCGGACGTGAGCACCAGGTTCGCCGCTTCCGTCGCGCCGCTGGTAAAGACGACCGCTGCGGGTGGCGCGCCGCAGAGAGTGGCAACATCGCGTCGAGCGCTCTCGACAAGGGCGCGCACTGCACGCCCTTCGCCGTGGACCGAAGAGGGATTGCCGAGTTGATCGAGCGCGAACAGGAGCGCCTCGCGCGCTTCCGGCAGAAGCGGCGCCGTGGCATTCCAGTCCATGTAGATGCGCGATCCCGACATCGATTCCTTCGCTAGGCCTGCTGCGACCGCTTCGAGCGGCCCGTTGCATTTTCCTTGAATTTTCCGCGCCGCTTGCCTTAAGAGACGAAGCTCATGCGGACGCCCGCACCAAAGTTTTGAACGGTTCTAAAGTAGGTTCTAGAAAAGCTGACTGGTTTAGTCAAGACAGATCGGCACCAAGAACGACGGAATTGAACCAAAGCACTCCCGGAGAGCCAATGCCCGAAATCATCTTCAACGGACCGGCCGGTCGCCTCGAGGGCCGCTACCAGCCTTCGAAGCAGAAGAGCGCACCGATTGCGATCATCCTGCATCCGCACCCGCAGTTCGGCGGCACGATGAACAACCAGATCGTATACCAGCTCTTCTACATGTTTCAGAAGCGCGGCTTTACCACCTTGCGTTTCAATTTCCGGGGCATCGGGCGCAGCCAGGGCGAATTCGACCATGGTGCCGGCGAGCTTTCCGACGCGGCGTCCGCGCTCGACTGGGTGCAGAGCCTGCACCCGGATTCCAAGAGCTGCTGGGTCGCCGGCTACTCGTTCGGCGCCTGGATCGGCATGCAGCTGCTGATGCGGCGTCCGGAAATCGAGGGCTTCATGGCAGTGGCACCGCAGCCGAACATCTACGACTTCTCCTTCCTGGCACCCTGCCCCTCCTCCGGCCTGATCATCAACGGCGATTCCGACAAGGTCGCGCCGGAGAAGGACGTCAATGGGCTCGTCGAGAAGCTCAAGGCGCAAAAGGGCATACTGATCACTCATAAGACGGTACCGGGTGCCAACCACTTCTTCAATGGCCAGGTCGAAACCCTCATGGCCGAATGCGAAGACTATCTCGACCGCCGGCTCAACGGCGAACTGGTACCTGAGCCGGCAGCGAAGCGCATTCGCTGAACGGCGCCATTCCATGAGGCAGCCCGGGAATCCTGCACGTTTCCCGGGCTGTCGCTTGCCGTGCGTCTAGTGCCTGTTGAGATTCATTTTGAGTTTAGGCTGCGAGATGGATAATGGCGTTGAAGCTCGGGTCGGTTTTGTCGGCACGCATGGCAATGCGCTTGAATTCCTTGAGTACCGAGCGTGCTGTTTCCGTTGATCGTAGCCGATCAATGGCAAAAACATGCAGCAACTCAAAGTGCTGCAGCGACCTTTGCGCGTCTCATAAGACGCGCGGCGCTGTAGGAAATTTTTCGGCGGCATACAATCTCTCTCATCCTCATCCCTGTGCTCGTCACAGGGATCCAGCAGCGCCGCGTCTGCGGCGCGGGGAGCGTTCTTTCAGCCCAAGGACTTGGGCTGGCTGGATTCCTGTGACAAGCACAGGAATGAAGGATCGGGGATGTGCGGCTATCACAACTTAAGCTTGCTAATATGCGAGGGAATGGTCAACCTGTCACGCAATGAAAGGTCACGTCTACATTCTCGCATCGAAGCGAAGCGGGACGCTGTACACGGGCGTGACCGGGACCTGCCGTGTCGCCTCGCTATTTTCACGGTTGAGGGAAACACGCCAAGGGGCCGCACCCTCTCTACCCTCATCCCTGTGCTCGTCACAGGGATCCAGCAGCGCCCGCGTCTGCGGCGCGGGAAGCGTTCTTTCAGCCCAAGGACTTGGTCTGGCTGGATTCCTGTGACAAGAACAGGCCTTAGTCTTTCGTTTTCCCCTAGGCGAAGCTTCGTCGTAAGCAGTGGCGATCTAATGCCTGATCCACTGGGAAACAGCGGGGGTCACGACAAGCGCGGACGGCTCTGCGGATTCGACACGATTGC
This sequence comes from Ensifer sp. D2-11, assembly GCF_054161295.1. Taxonomy (NCBI): domain Bacteria; kingdom Pseudomonadati; phylum Pseudomonadota; class Alphaproteobacteria; order Hyphomicrobiales; family Rhizobiaceae; genus Ensifer; species Ensifer sp. D2-11. Next base: position 1,365,093 of record NZ_CP096433.1, on the reverse strand, counting down.
GCCCCGCGGCTTTGGCAGCGTACAGCGCCTTATCCGCCCTCTGTAGCGCCGTTTCCAGCGGCTCTCCCGGTTCGATCGCCGCCACACCGAAGCTTGCGGTGATCGTCGCCGTCTCCGGGAGCCCGGGGATAGGCGTTGAGGCGGTGGCGGCACGCATTCCCTGAGCAACGACACGCGCATCGCTCAGGCCCACGCCAGGAAGAAACACCGCAAACTCCTCGCCGCCGAGGCGTGCCGCCGCAGCACGGCTGGGCATGAGTTCGAGAAGCACACGCGCGAACTGGCGGATTACCTCGTCGCCCGTGTGGTGGCCATAGGTGTCGTTGACGCCCTTGAACCGGTCGAGATCCGTAAGGATCAGCGCGCCCGGACCCTCGGCGTTGCGGGTCGGCAGCAAAGGGGCGACGCGCTCGATGAAGCCGCGCCGGTTCAGGAGACCCGAAAGGGCGTCGGTCTCGGAGCTGGCGCGTGCCTTGTCGACGATGTCCTTGACCATGACGCCCAACATCGCGACGCCGGTCCCGACGATCAGCGCGGCGCCGAACGCCTGCGAAATCAAGGCGAAGGGGCTCTGAAGATAGTCCGAAGCCGTGGTGCCCGCCCCCGCGGCGACGGCCGCATAGATCTTGACGAGGAAATGGAGCGCATTCATCGCGAGGAAGCCAATTAGGATCCAGTCCGCGTAGGAGCGGCGCCGGGAACGGATAACCGCGGCTGCGGTCCAGGCCTGGATGAGGAAGAACGGCGCCTGGTAGAAGAAGGCGTGCTGCAACGTTCCGCGCGGAAGATAGTAGATAAACAGATCGAGGATTACCGAAGCGGCGAAGAAAACGGCAAGCGCCCCCGGCTTTGACGGTACGCCATAAAAGAGCCCGAGGCCGAAACGCAGAAGACAAAAGCCGGCAAGGACACTTGCGAAAGCCCCGACGGCGAACAACTTGGGTACAGGCGTAAACGGCAGAACGGCTTCACAAATCGCAGCCAGAGAAGCTATGGCAAATCCAGCGGCGCACCAGGCTGCCGGCCGCCCCGGACGGCGTTTCGCGGCGATGACGAGAAAAGCCGCCGCGAATATCTGGGCAATGACGAAATTCACCGCCAGAAGTGAAAGTGCACCACCCATCGAAGTTCCGAAAGTCCTTCCGCGGTCAACGAGCCCACGGCTCTCCGCTGTCGTGGCTTAGGTTAGCGAAGGCGCGCGAAGAATTCATTAAGCCGACTCGGCTTGTGCGTGTTTTGCCGCGAGCCTACCCCCGCTTACCGGACAGCTGACGCCCGTCGTTCCAGGATAGGTCAAAGGCAGGCCGTATCGCGATCTCACGGCGAGATAGGCCCAGGCCTCGGCCTCCATCGAATCGCCGTTCAGATCCAGCGCTTCTGCGGCAAGCACGCGCGCGCCCTCCGCTTCCGCAAGCGTGCGAAGGTCGCTCATGATTACGGAATTCAGGCGGCCGCCGCCGCAGACAATGTAGGCTGCCGGATTTGCCGGAAGATGGCGCGCGGACCGGACGATGCCGGCGGCCGTTACATGAGCGAGGGTACGCGCCCCATCCTCGAGGCTGGCATCGCCTGCCGCCGGCGGCGCGAAATCGTTACGGTCGAGCGAGCGGCGTTTCTCGGCGCTGAAGAACGGGTGAGAAAGATAACGGTCGGCGAGTTCCCGCAGGACGCCGCCCTCGCTCGCGATCATGCCGCCCTGGTCGTAGGGAATACCGGCGTGAGCCTCCACCCATTGATCGATCAGCGTATTGCCGGGTCCGCTGTCATAGGCGACGATTTCTTCGCCTGCGCCTATGTAGGTGAGATTGGAAATGCCGCCGATATTGACGAAGACGACGGGGGTGGCGATCTCCCCGACTTTGGAAAGACCGCGCGCCAGGGCGGCGTGATAGGCGGGAATGAGGGGTGCGCCCTGGCCTCCATGGGCCATGTCATTGGCCCGCATATCGTAGACCACGTCGATTCCGGTTTCCCGCGCCAGCAGCTCGCCATCGCCAAGCTGTACCGTCAACGCTTGATCAGGGCGATGCAGGACGGTTTGTCCGTGAAAACCTATTACATCAACATTATCCGGCAAAATATTGTTTTCCTGGAGAAACATCCGAACCGCGAGTGCGTGCCGCAGCGTCAGGTCGCGCTCGATGTCTGCGAGGGTACCCGGCCGCTCTTCTCGTTTGAGAATCGACCGGGCGTCTTCGAGGCCCTGTTTCAGACGCTTCCGGAACTGCGGATCATAGGCATATCCGGCAGACGGGCCGCGATCGACGATGCTGTCGCCGTCCGTTCGCACGACTGCGATATCTATGCCGTCCATGCTCGTGCCGCTCATCAGTCCGATCGCCGTCAATACTCTGCCCATGCATTATCCTCCGCCGAACGCGCGCCGCCTCCGACCCGCATCTGCGTTCATAGCAAAACACCCGGCAAGCAAAAACGTGCACTTTCGAAGAAACAATGATAAAGGCCCGGCGCACACGTTCTACCCAGCCGAAAGAGACAGGTTATGTCCGAGTTCAAGTCCGATTTCCTTCATACTCTCAGCGAACGCGGTTTCATCCATCAGACATCGGATGATGCCGGCCTCGACCAGCTGTTCCGTACGGAAACCGTGACTGCCTATATCGGCTTCGACCCCACGGCTGCGAGCCTGCACGCCGGCGGGCTCATTCAGATCATGATGCTGCACTGGCTGCAGGCGACCGGACACCGACCCATTTCGCTGATGGGCGGCGGCACGGGCATGGTCGGCGATCCGTCATTCAAGGACGAGGCGCGGCAACTGATGACGCCCGAAACGATCGCCGCCAACATAGCGAGCATCAAGACGGTCTTTTCGAACTACCTGAGATACGGCGACGGCCCCAAGGACGCGCTGATGATCAACAATGCCGACTGGCTGCTCGGCATCAACTATCTCGAATTCCTCCGCGACGTCGGCCGCCACTTCTCGGTGAACCGCATGCTGTCGTTCGACAGCGTGAAGATGCGGCTCGAGCGCGAGCAGTCGCTGTCCTTCCTCGAATTCAACTACATGATCCTGCAGGCCTACGATTTCGTCGAGCTCTACGAGCGTACCGGATGCCGGCTCCAGATGGGCGGTTCGGATCAGTGGGGCAACATCGTCAATGGCATCGATCTCGGCCACCGGATGGGAACGCCGCAGCTCTACGCCCTCACCTCGCCGCTGCTGACCACCGCCTCCGGCGCGAAGATGGGCAAATCCTTGAGCGGCGCCGTCTGGCTCAATCCGGATATGCTCGGTCCCTACGAGTTCTGGCAGTACTGGCGAAACACCGAGGACGCCGACGTCGCACGCTTCCTCAAGCTCTACACCACCCTGCCGATGGCTGAAATCGACCGGCTGTCGAAGCTCGGCGGTTCCGAGATCAACGAGGTCAAGAAGGTTCTGGCAACCGAGGTCACCGCCATGCTGCACGGGCGGGCGGCGGCGGAACAGGCCGCCGAAACGGCGCGCAAGACCTTCGAGGAAGGTGCGCTTGCCGAGAACCTGCCCTCGGTCGAGGTCCCGGCTCCCGAACTCGAATCGGGGCTTGGCCTGCTGACGCTTCTGGTCCGCGCCGGCCTTGCCGCTTCGAACGGCGAGGCGCGCCGCCATGTTCAGGGCGGCGCGGTCCGGATCAATGACGATCAGGTCAGCGACGAACGACGCGTCATTGGAAACGGCGACGTGACCGGCGACGGCGTCATCAAGCTCTCGCTCGGCAAGAAGAAGCACCTGCTCGTTCGGCCAGTATGAGCGGGCGAGACATTCGGTAACCAGAGGCCGGCCGCAGCGCCGGCCTTTTCATTGAAACTCGAAAATGTTGCGGAAGACGCCCGGCGCTATGATCGACAGCGGGTTGATCGTCAGATTCGGCTGGCTGAACGGACCGGTGAGTTTGAACGTGATGCCGAGCAGACCGCGGTCGCGGCCGTTTCCGAGCAGGACGCCGATCAGCGGCAGCTCGCCGAAGAGGCGGTTCAGTCCATAGGCCGGCATGAACGTTCCCGTCATGTCCATGCGGCCATTGGAGTCGCGGACGGTACCCTGGAACGTCGCGCCGACGTCGACGCCGCGGACGACCCCGCTGCCGACGCGGATCGCGCCCTGATCCAGCAGGAGTTGCGCGAAACCACGCTCGAACTGAGCCGTACTCACATCGATATCGCGCCGAACCGCCTGATTGAGGCTACGCCCGTCCTGCCCCGCCGGCGTCGAGACCATCGATTGCAGCCTTTGTTCGCCGACGAGCGAGAACTTGCGGATGTCCACGGTTCCGCGCCAGGAATTGGCGCCCCGATCACGCAGACGCAGATTGAGGAGACCGCCGCGCATATTGCGGTAGATGTCGATGAAGCGTGCAAAGGCCCCGGCATCGCTCGTTGTCAGTTCCAGCGTATTATCCGCTCCGGCCTTCACCAATCTGGCGACGACGGCCTGACCGCTTGCCGTTACCGCAGAAAGGTCGACATCGTCGATCTGCTGACCACGGCTCGTATAGGCGAGGTTCACATTCGAGAGAACCTCACCGTTGAAACCGGTGACCCGATCGAGCCGCGCATTGATCTTCACATTGCCGCCATCCTTAGCAGCGGCCCCACCCTTCACCCGGGCGAGCGCCGGTCGGATATCCGCTGCCGTGCCTGTGAGGTCTATCGAATAGCCGCCCCTGCTGCGATCCACCGTAACGGCGAAGTCGTCGCCGCTGGCCAGGCGCACGCCCCTCAGGCGGGCCGATACGAGGCCGGACTCATCGACGCGCAATTCGCCATTGCCGCCAAAGCCTTCGCCGGTGAGATGAAAGTCGTTTATTTCCGTAATGCCGCCGGTAGCCCGAATGGTGAAATGCGCCTCTGCGGCGATGCCGGATCCCTTGCTCCAGCCGATCCAGGGCAGCGAGAGGACGGCTTTGCCGAGATCGGCCTTCACCGACTGGCTGCCATCTTCCGCAAGCGATACGTCGATGCCGACGGGCCCGCTGACCATACCGGATAGGGCCGGAGCGATTTTCGCACGCGCCGCCTCATCGAGCGTTCCGGAGATTTCCCGCGTTCTCTTAACATCGGCGGAGGCATCCACCGGCTCGGTGAGCGCGATGCGCATCTTCGCGCCGTCGATCAGGGCGTTCGCCTGAAGTACGGCACGTTCATTGTCGATCCGCATCGTACCGTCGAGATTGGCGATCGAACGTCCGGCGATCGGCCGCTTTATCGTGACGTTCTCGAGCTGCATTTCCACCTGCCACAGCGGTGGTGGCGGCTTCTGGTCGGCTATGAGCCCAAATCGCGCACCGACCAGCGCCTTCATCGGGCCGGTGAAATCCTCCGGAGTGAAGGGCGTCTTCTGAAGCGCCTGGATCGGCTTGTAGCGGACGAGCTCCGCTATCGCATCCGCCTGGCCCGCGACCTCGATCTTCATCTCCGCCATGAGCGGCTTGCTATAGACGTCGGCAATGACGAAATCGCCGCCGTTCAAGGCGACGGAGTGGCCGGAGGGGAAAAACGCGGCACCCTTCTTGACCGCGACGGACATCCGTTCGCCGCTGAGGCTGAAATGCCCGGCCGTGTCGCGCAACGGCGGAATCTCTCCCGCGATGTTGATGCGCGTATCGTCGATGGCGAAATTGATGTTTAGTTCCCGCTCGTTCAGCCGCAACTCACCGCCGCTGCTGGCGATGCGCCCTTCAGGGATGGAGACCTCTATGCGGGCATCGGTGACCGTGCCGCCGTAGAGGTTGGCGAGGGCCCAACGGCGAGCACCCTTCGCAAGCCACCACGGCCACAACTGCTTGACCACCCTGGAATGCATCCTGTCGCTGAGTGCGGCGAAACTGATTCGCGGCGATGTCTTGCCGAAAGCGACCGAGAGGGACCCCGCCATGGAACCGAGCGGGCTCGATATTGCCAGCTGATCGAAAATCAGCCGGTGGCTGTCCGACTCGAAACGGCCGCTCGCCTTGGCATCGAAGGCAAGCGGGCGCTCCTGCAGGTCCTCGGGATCGGAACTGGCGTTCTTGAGCAGGAGGTCGACCGCAAAGCCCTTCCGGTCCGCGCCGGCGACCTTGTCGAGGTCGATCAGGGCACCGGTAAAGGGGAAGCTCGAACGGCCGATCCTGACCATCGACGACAAAATTTCGACAGAGGCCCGCTCGAAATCGTAAGAGAGGTTGAGGTCAGAGGAATTGAGAGTCGAGACGAGTCCGCCGGCGTGGAAGGCGCCCTTGGAAGTCTTGACGGTTGCCGTGAGTGCCGGCTTCTTGCCGTCCGTCGCGCGAGCCGCGTTGAGCGTCACATCGGCGGCGGCCTCGATGCCGAAGGCCTCCTCCTTGGCCGATTTGCCGTGATAGAGGAACGGCGAGAGCGAGAGCGCGTCGAGGCGAGCCTCGAAGGCGGCAATGCGCCCATTGTTGCCGAGGGCCTTTGCCGTCAGCAGCGATTCTGTCCCATCGACTGCGATCGTGCCGTCAACGCGCATCGAACTGTCCGGATCGTGGCTGAACTCCAGCGTCTTGATTTCGACGGGAACAACGCGCCCCCGGACGCCGCTGACTTTCAGGCTGAAATTCGAGAGCACGACGGTCTGCGTCGCTCGCCCGGCGGTCAACCGTGACATCCGGTCGCCCTGCGCGAACAGCTCTTCAAGCGCGTTGCCCACATCGGCGATGCGGATGGCGGTGAGATCGATCGGCTCGCCGCGCGGCAATAGGCCGGTGTCGAGTTCGCCGCCTTCCGCTTCGAGCCTCGAGACGTCGATGCGGCCGGTCGCCAGGGCGAACGGATCGAGCGCGATCGAGATCGCACCCAGCCTGGCGAGGTGCCGGCCCGAGCCACTCTCCTTCAGCGTGACGCCGCGCGCCTTGAGCGCAAGAGCGCCGCCGCCTGTCAAGCGGATGACCGTGCTTTCCACATCGGCGCTGTATCCCTGACCCAGCGCCGCATTGAGTGCCGTACGTGCCCGGGCGTTCAACGGTCCGTCGACGATCCCGCTTTCTATGATGGCGACGAGCGAAGCAACGGCGATGAAGACGAGGAGCGAGCAGCACAGGAAAAGCCGTGCGCATAAGCGCCAAGCACCGCCCGGACGCGGCGTGTGCACAATGACCGGATCATGCGCTTGAGCCGAGGGCAACGCATGCAGCGCGACGATGTCTTCCCTGCGAAAGTCGACTTTTTCGCCGCGGATTTCAGTCATCGGCACGAGCGTCCGACCTGATTGCCCCATTGCATGTTTCCCATCGGGCCGCCGCGACGCAAGCGATGGCCGGATCTTTCATTCGCCCCATTTAGATCGATACTCGTCTCACCAAATCACCATGCTTCGCCTCTCGCGGGAGCGAGAAGACTCGCCATTTCCCCTTTGCGCAAGATTGCTTATGGCATTGAGCCTGCACGATTTCACCTCCGCTCGAATCCGAGTTAAAGGATCATACAGTAGCTACGAAGCCGTCCGGCACCTGTCAAATCTATCACAACTCTGCTGGACGGGCTTCGGCGATCTCCGATATGCCCTCAAGCGCGTTGCATTCGATCCCGAAGACGATGCACGATTTTGGGGACATGCATTAACCGCGGAATGCCCACAAAACGTGACGTAAGAAAGGTTTGATCATGGCAGGATTGGGACAAGGCGATGTCGCCCCGGAGTTCGAACTTCCTCGTGATGGCGGCGGTTCGATCTCGCTCGCTGCGCTGCGCGGAAAGCCGATAGTTCTGTTCTTCTACCCGAAGGACGATACGAAAGCCTGCACCGAGGAGGCTATTTCCTTCTCGGCTCTGGCGAAGGAATTCCAGGAAGCCGGGATTGCGCTCGTCGGCATATCGCCCGATTCGGCCAAGAGCCACGATCGTTTCACAAAAAAACACGGCCTCACGGTCACCCTTGGCGCGGACGAGGACAAGGCCGCGGCAAACGCCTACGGTGTCTGGGTCGAGAAGAGCATGTACGGCCGTAAATACATGGGGGTCGAGCGGACCACCTTCCTGATCGACCGGCAGGGCGTGATCAGCCGCGTCTGGGAAAAGGTCAAAGTCCCCGGCCACGCCGACGAGGTTCTGGCCGCCGCAAAGACGCTTTGAGCAGATACGGCAAGACCATGACGCGACTTCTGCAATTCCATAGCCTGCGCGGGGCGGCCGTCGAAGCGATCCGTGCCGCCGATCTTGCCGTCAAGACAGAGGTCGCGCAGAAGGCGGCGCGGCGCTGGCAGGCGCGAACGCTGTCCTTGCGCTCGCCTTTGGACCGCACCGTGCCCGAGCGGCCCGGCCGGCCGGCCAAGCCCGTTCTGACGCCACCGACGCAGGTCAAGCGGCGCTCGCTCGGCTCGCTGAAAGGGCGGATCGCTCTGCTGCACGCTATCGCCCACATCGAACTGAACGCCGTAGATCTGGCCCTCGACATCGTCGCACGCTTTGCATCCGAGCCGGTGCCGAATTCCTTCTTTGACGGTTGGATGCAGGTTGCCTTCGAAGAGGCCAAGCATTTTCGCATGGTACGGCAAAGGCTGAACGACCTCGGCGCCGACTATGGCGATCTTCCCGCCCATGACGGCCTCTGGCAGGCGGCGCACGACACGCGCAACGACCTGACCGCCCGCCTGGCCGTGGTTCCGCTGATTCTCGAGGCCCGTGGACTTGATGTGACTCCGGCATTGCGCGCAAAGATGCGGGAGACCGGCGACGATGAGAGCGCTGCCGTCCTCGACGTCATCTACGAGGACGAGAAGGGCCACGTCGCGGTCGGAGCGAAATGGTTCCGCTTTCTCTGCGCCCGGCAGAAGAAGGACCCCGCCGCAACCTTTCAAACGCTCGTGCGGGCGAATTTCCGCGGACCGCTGAAACCTCCGTTCAACGACATTGCCCGGGCGGAGGCGGGATTGACCCCCTCTTTCTACCGATCGATGACCGCCTCCACCAACATCTGAGAAAACGCCTCGCGCACACGCTTTATTAACCCTAACAAAGTGTAATTGCCGTCGAGCAACGCGAACTACAGCGCAGCGCGCCTCCGGACGCGCAAACTGGGGCGCATCGGCGGGGGTGGTGTGGTGTCTGTTGGTTCGGTAAACGCCTTCGGGAAGCGCAGGCAAAGTCACGTCCTGATCCTGGCGAGCGGCGACAGGGTCCGGCACATGACGGTCCGCCCATGGATGGCGACCCTGGCCATCTGTTTCGTCGGCATGTTCGGCACAGGATATCTTGCCGCAACCACATATCTGGTGCTTCGCGACGACCTGATCGGCGGAACGATCGCACGGCAGGCGCGCATGCAGCATGAATACGAGGACCGGATCACTGCACTGCGAGCGCAGGTGGACCGTGTCACGAGCCGGCAATTGCTGGATCAGCAGGTTGTCGAGCAGAAGGTCGAGAAGCTTCTGCAGCGGCAGCTGGCACTGACCTCGAGAAGCGGCCGGTTCGGCGCACTCCCGGAAGACGGTGCGGACTTGAATCATACCGGGCAGCAAGACACTTTTCCTGCGACGGAACCGCTGGCCTATGACGGGCGCGCAGAAGCTCGGGGCGGCGTCAAGGCCATCGAGACGATCATGGGCATTGCCGGCAAGGATGACGACCGGCCTCCCCGCCCCGCCGTACTCGGCTATGCACCCGTCTCCTCCGCGAATGTGGGTGGCGAAAGCGCTTCCGACCGGGCCGACCGGGTTTTTTCCAACGTCACGCTTTCGCTCAAGGGCGTGGAGCGCGAACAGATGGCGCATCTCCGGCAGATGACGGACAGCGCACTAAGGACGTCCGCGACGATCAGGGCGATCGTGGAAGATACCGGCTTCACGCTCCCGGAAGCCGGGGAAGCGCTCGACGCGGATACGGCCGCGGAAGCCGGAATCGGCGGCCCCTTCGTCGAACCGCAGGACGGAGACGTGTTCGATCGATCGCTGGTCGGACTCGACAGCGCTCTCCTGGAGCTCGAGCAGACCCGTGACGCAGCAAAAAGACTTCCTCTCGCCAGCCCGGCGCCGGCAGCCGATGTCTCCAGCGGCTTCGGAAATCGGCTGGATCCATTTCTCGGCCGTCCGGCGCTGCACGCCGGAACGGACTTTCGCGCACCGACCGGCACGCGAGTCCGCGCGACCGCGGGTGGCACCGTCACGGCCGCGGGTCCTGCGGGCGGCTATGGAAACATGATCGAGATCGATCACGGCAACGGCGTCTCGACCCGCTATGCACATCTGTCCGCCATCCTGGTCAATGTCGGCGATGTGGTGAAGGCAGACGCGGTCATTGCCAAGTCGGGAAGCACCGGACGGTCGACGGGTCCGCATCTTCATTACGAGGTTCGCCTGAACGGGCACGCCGTCGATCCGGCGCGCTTCCTGAGGGCCGGAACGGAGCTCGCCGGCTATCTCGATTGACAATGGGCCTGCGGGCAGCTACCTCTCCCCGCGCCTGACGCGAAAAGCATGAGAATCGGGCGGATTCAACTTCCAGTGTTTCAACGTGCTGGATTTCTTGACTTTCGGCGCCTTTGGTCGTATGAGCGCCGCCACATGCTGCTGCATTTTCCAACGATCGATCAGAGTTCATCAGAACCGGAACGGAAACAGTTTCCCCTTTGACCAATTTCGCTGACCTTGGCCTGAGCCAGAAAGTTCTCTCCGCAGTTACCGATGCGGGCTACACGATACCGACACCGATCCAGGTTGGTGCCATCCCGCCGGCGCTTCAGCGCCGCGACATTCTCGGCATCGCCCAGACCGGAACCGGCAAGACCGCATCCTTCGTGTTGCCGATGCTGACCCTTCTGGAAAAGGGACGCGCACGCGCACGCATGCCGCGTACGCTGATCCTCGAGCCGACGCGCGAACTCGCTGCGCAGGTTGCCGAGAACTTCGACAAATACGGCAAGAATCATAAGCTCAACATCGCGCTTCTGATCGGTGGCGTTTCCTTCGACGAGCAGGACCGCAAGCTCGAGCGCGGCGCCGATGTGCTGATCTGCACGCCCGGCCGCCTGCTCGACCATTGCGAGCGCGGCAAGCTCCTGATGACGGGGGTCGAGATCCTCGTTATCGACGAGGCCGACCGCATGCTCGACATGGGCTTCATTCCCGACATCGAGCGCATCGCGAAGCTCATTCCCTTCACGCGGCAGACCTTGTTCTTCTCCGCGACGATGCCGCCCGAAATCCAGAAGCTTGCGGATCGCTTCCTGCAGAATCCGGAGCGGCTCGAGGTGGCACGCCGGTCCTCGACGGCTATAACCGTTACGCAGCGTTTTGTCGCCGCACACGGCAAGGATTACGAGAAGCGCGCCGTGCTTCGTGAACTCATTCGGTCCCAGGAGGACCTGAAGAACGCGATCATCTTCTGCAATCGCAAGAAGGATGTCGCCGAGCTCTTCCGCTCGCTCGATCGCCATGGCTTTTCGGTCGGCGCGCTGCACGGCGACATGGATCAGCGTTCACGCATGGCCATGCTTGCCAACTTCAAGGACGGCAACATCAAGCTGCTGGTCGCCTCCGACGTCGCGGCGCGAGGACTCGACATTCCCGACGTCAGCCATGTCTTCAATTTCGACGTGCCGATCCACGCTGAAGACTATGTCCACCGCATCGGCCGAACCGGCCGTGCTGGGCGTTCCGGCGCCGCTTTCACGATCGTCACAAAGCGCGAGACGAAGTTTTCCGATGCCATCGAGAAGCTGATCGGCCAGAAGGTCGAATGGTTCAACGGCGACCTTTCGGAGCTTCCCGAGCCGATGGAGAGCCACGACAGCCGTCGCGACCGCGGCAGCGACGGGCGCAAGGACCGGAAGAGGGAGCGTCCCGGCAAGGTTCACGCCGATCGCAAACCTGTCACAGCCTCAGGCAATAATACAGAAGAACTCGAAACAGTCCCGGAAAGGGTCGACGCGGTGAAGATCGAACGCAATGCCGACAGCAAGGATCGTCATAACGGCCGCAGCGACCGTCCCGGCCGCGCGCAAAATGCAGCCAATGACGACAATCGCGACCGTCGCCAGCGCAACCGCCGCGATCATGACGACGGCCCGACGCCGGTTGGTTTCGGCGACGACATTCCGGCCTTCATGCTGATCGTCGGCAAGGCCTGATTCTCGCTCATGGCACTGCCCGGTATCGATTTCCCCGGTCTCGGCTGCGGTCTGGCAATCCTGCGGGATGGAAAGATCCTCCTTTGCCGACGCCTGAAGGCGCCGGAAGCCGGCCACTGGAGCATCGTCGGCGGCAAAGTCGATCATATGGAACTCGCGCAGGATGCGGCCCGACGCGAGGCGGAGGAGGAAAGCGGCCTTTCCATCCATTCGACCCGCTTTTTATGCGTCAGCGAGCAGATGATCGAAGCCGATCGGCAACATTGGATCTCGCTGATCTATGTGACGGAGAATTTTTCCGGCGAGCCGCGTCTCACCGAGCCGGACAAGCTCTCCGACATCCGCTGGTTCGACCTGACCGCCCTGCCCCAGCCTCTATCCCGCTTTGCGGCAGATGCGGTGCGGGCGCTCGCCTGAAACCCGGGACGATCATCTCTACTTTTTGGACCTGAGCGCGGCCTCGTAGGCAAGTCTAACCCAGCGCGCCATTTCATCCGGATCGTCCCAGGCCGGCTCAGGGATGCTCCAATAGGGCATTTTCACCGGCTTGCCCTTGCCTTCATAGGCCCACTGCCGGGCGCCTGCTTCCTCGAGCGCCGGCGCCGATTCGGCATCCCCCTTCAGAAGAATTTCGCCGTTCACTTCCAACGCAAGAATGATGCCGTCGAAATAGATGCCCTTGCCGCCGAACATGCGGCGAATCTTGATCGGGCCGAGTGTTTCGAAGATCTCCTCGATTGCCGCATTGTCCATCGCTCAATCCCTCAATAGCCCGCCGGCAGCCACTATCGCCTCCGGCGTGTCGAGATCAAGACGCGCCGCAGCACCGAGTTCGACGTCGATCACCGGCAAGCCGCAGCGCTCGACAATGTGTCTCGCCCCGACGTCGCCGACGAGCTGCCGGACGGCATGGAAAGTCTCCTTCGGCAGAATGACCGGATTGCCGCGCTGACCGCCAGCGACGGCACGCACCACAGCACGGCCGGATTCGGCTTCGAAGGCAGCGATCAACTTTGCCAGGTGTGCCGAAGTAATGCCCGGCATGTCGGCAAGCATGACGAGCATCCCGCCGGCGCCGGCATCCAGGGCGGAGAGACCGGCAACCAGCGAAGAGGCCATGCCGCTCCGGTAATCGGGGTTCGAGACGAATGTGGTCTGCAGCCCCGCGAGTGCCGCCCGGATCTCCGCTTCACGGTGGCCGGTTACCACGATCACTCTGCCCGGAGCCGCCGCGATGGCGGTCTCCACCGACCGGCGCACGAGCGGCATGCCTTCGAACTCCGCAAGCAGCTTGTGACGGCCATCCGGCCCCATCCGGCTCGCCTGGCCGGCTGCGAGCACCACGATCCCGACGGGACCCGGCCGCTTGCCGGCGCTCCCTTCCCGCGGCTGCGGACGCGTCGGTATTTCCTTGAGCAACCCGCCGACGCCGAGCCCGGTAATGTCGGCTTTGCTCGGCCACTCGCCCGCGATCAACCGGTCGAGAATCCAGTCGAAACCGTTTTCCCTCGGGCTTCGTGCACATCCGGGAGCACCGAGGACCGGGATTTCCCCTAATCGCCCGAGGACGAGCAGGTTGCCCGGATCGACCGGCATTCCGACGTGTTCTACGACGCCGCCCGCGCGCCGGATGGCGGCAGGGATCACATCGTCCGGATCGGCCACGGCCGAAGCGCCGAAGACGATGATCAGGTCGTGCGAATCGGCAGCGTCCGAGATCGCGGCGGCGACCGCTTCGGTAGTATGAGCCACGCGTTGCTCGCTATCGAGGCGGCTGCCCGATTGCAGGAGCCTTGCGGTGAGGACGGCGCGCGTCTTGTCCATAACCTGGCTCTTCAACGAAGGCAGCTCAGTCGCCACCAGGGCCGCGCGCCGCGGCGTGAACGGCTTGACCTCGAAGGCCCGATCCGCCCGAAGCAGTGCCTGCGCTCGCTCCACGAGCGCTTGCGGCACGGCAAGAGGGATGATCTTGATCGTCGCCACCATGTCGCCGGCGTCGACGGCAACATGATCGGCAAGGCAGGCGAGCGTGATCGCCGGATCTATACGGTTCAGCCGATCGACGACGGCGCGATTGGCAACGAAAAGGCCGGCAGCGGTAGCATAGACGTTGACCCGGCCGGTCGTGGCCCGCGAGAACCGCAGGTGATCCGGAGCGATCGCCGCAGCTATGCGCGCTGCGGCTTCGTCCTCCGGCAGGTCGTCCGGCTCGAGCCGCGCGACAATGACCTCCGTGACATCCGCTTCGGCAAGCGCCGCGACATCGTCGGCGCTCAGGCGATCCCCCTTTGACAGCTTCATCGTGCCGATCTTTACCGAATGGCCCAGGAGAGCGCCTTCGGCCTCGGCAAGCGGTACGGGCCCGAACCTCACTTGGCCCCCTCCGCCGGCAGGTTCACGTCGCGACGCCGCAGCGCCCCGATGATCTCTGCCAACACGGCAACCGCAATCTCCGCCGGGCTCGCGGCACCTATATCGAGGCCGATCGGGGCCTTGATACGCGTGATCGCCTCTCCCGGCACTCCTTGCGTCTGCAGGCGTTCGGTCCGAGCCGCATGGGTCTTGCGGCTGCCAAGCGCGCCGACATAGAAGCATCCCGCCTCCAGTGCCGCGCTGATCGGATAGTCATCGATCTTCGGATCGTGCGTGAGGGCGGCGAGTGCCGTATAGCGATCGAGCGGTCGAGCGGGCAGAACGTCTTCCGGCCAGTCGGCAATAAGCTCGACGCCATGGAAACGCTCGGCCGTTGCAAAGGCGGTGCGCGGGTCGATGACCGCCATGTCGAAACCTGCGACCGGCGCCAGACGCGCCAATGCCTGCGAAATGTGAACCGCTCCGATCGCGACGATACGAGGGGGCGGCAGATGAACGTTGAAGAAAAGCGCTCTTTCCTCGAGGTTCAGAAGGCGGGGCCGGCCCGAGTGCAGCACTTCGGAGACGGGCGCGGCCCATTCAGGGGGAATGCGATCGCCTTCGACAAAAGCCTGACTGCTGCCGTCCGAAAGATCGCTGACGACGACGGCGGCGCGGCGTGACGCGCGGGCGTCATTGAGTATCTGCAGTGTGCTCAGTTCCATCGTTCAGCCGTCAATTCGTTCGACATAGACGCGGATCCGGCCACCGCAGGAAAGCCCGACGCGCCACGCAGTCTCGTCGGCGACGCCGAATTCGAGAACCCGCGGGGTACCGGACGCAATCACGTCGGCAGCCTCCGCGATGACCGCGCCCTCGACGCAGCCGCCGGAAACGGAGCCCTGGAAGTTACCTTCCCCGTCGATCACCAGGTGGCTGCCGACGGGGCGTGGCGCCGAGCCCCAGGTTTCGATCACGGTCGCAAGGGCCACGGAACGCCCTTGCCCATGCCAGGTCTGGGCGACAGCCAAAGGATCGAGGACGTTCGGCTCGTTCTGCATGCTGCAACTCCGAAAACTGCACTCAGGCAATGATCCTGCTTCGGATCAAGTCACATCACTGTGACGCATTCGCCGGCGCACGGTCAACGGCAAGCGGTCCATGGTTCAGGAAACGCCGCGGATCGGCACCGCGAGCTCCGCGGCCGGACAGCGATTTCACCAGATCGGCGACGGATTCGAGATTGTGGATCGGGCGGAACTCGTCGACATGCGGAAGCATGGCCCTCACTCCTCGGGCGCGGGCCTCGAAACCGTCGAAACGCAGCAACGGGTTGAGCCAGACGAGACGCCGGCAGGAACGATGCAGACGATCGATCTCGGTCTCCAGTTCGGCCGTATCGTCGCGCTCGAGCCCATCGGTCATCAAGAGGACGACGGCCCCCTGCCCGAGCACCCGCCGCGACCAGCGGCGGTTGAAATCGTGCAGCGTCTCTCCGATACGCGTGCCGCCCGACCAGTCCTTGACCGCCGCGATGCAGTCATCCAGCGCCTCGTCGGGGTCACGGTTGCGCATCTGCCTCGTGACATTCGTCAACCGCGTCCCGAAAAGGAAAGTATGGACGCGATGGCGCTGTTCGGTCAGCGCGTGCAGAAAATGCAGGAATATCCGGGTATACTTGCTCATCGATCCGGAAATGTCCGCAAGCACGACCAATGGCGGATGGACGAGCCGCGGCTCGCGAAAGCGCGGCAGGATGAAGTCCCCGCCAAACCGCATGGCATCGCGCATGGTGGAGCGCGGATCGATCCGCACCGGGCGATGGGACCGTCGATAGCGGCGCGTTCGTACCCGGTCGAGCGGCAGCAGGATCGCGGACAATGCCTTTCGTGCCTCGGCGATCTCCGCGGTCGTCATCTGGCCGAAATCCGCCTTGCGGAAGAGTCCCCGGCCCGAGACGGTGTAGCGTGCATCGACCTCCACCTCCGGCGCTTCGCTCGGCTGCTGCGCGCCGTCCCGGCCGGCAAGAAGCGCATCACGAACGCGTTCTTCGCCGGCGCGCCGACGCCGATCCTCCCCGGAGCGGGGCATGGCAATGGGCGACATGAGCGCGATCATCTTGTTCACCAGATCCGGCGAACGCCAGAAGAGCCGGAACGCCTCGTCGAATACGGCCTGGTCTTCATGACGCTTGACGAAGATGCATTGGAGCGCTGCATAGAATTCGCCACGGGAGCCGATGCCGATCAGCTTTACGGCACCGATGGCATCGGCGATGGCGGCCGGACCGATCCGCAGTCCCGCCCGCCTCAGGGCACGGGCGAAGAAGACGATGTTGTCGGCAAGCCTTCCTTCATCCGAATGGGCTCCGCCGGTCATCCTGCTCAGTCCTGCGCCAGCAATTCGGCTTTCACCTCGGCAAGCAGGCGGCGGCCTTCGGCACCTTCGATCCGGGCGATGTCGTCCTGATATTTGAGAAGCGTACCGAGCGTGTCGGCCACCGTTTCGGGATCGAGCGCCAGCGCGTCGAGCTCGGTGAGCGCCGTGGCCCAGTCGATCGTTTCCGCGACGCCGGGATTCTTGAAGAGGTCGAGCGCCCTCAACCTCTGAACATAGGCAACGATCTCGCGTGAAAGCGCCGCGTTGCAGCCCGGAACCTTGCGGCGGATGATCTCCAGTTCCTGCGCCGCCTTGGGGTAGTCGACCCAGTGATAGAGACAGCGTCTCTTCAAGGCATCGTGGATTTCGCGGGTCCGGTTGGTGGTGATGATGACGATCGGCGGCTCGTCGGCCTTGATCGTCCCGAGTTCGGGGATTGTGACCTGGAAATCGGAAAGCACCTCCAGGAGAAAGGCTTCGAAGGCTTCGTCGGTGCGGTCGAGCTCGTCGATCAGGAACACCGGCGCCCTCCCGGCAGTCGTCGATATCGCCTGCAGCACCGGCCGTCTTATGAGGAACCGCTCGGAGAAGATGTCGCTTTCCACTCTCTGGCGGTCGACGGTGCCCGCCGCTTCCGACAGGCGGATTTCCAGCATTTGAGCCGGATAGTTCCATTCATAGACGGCCGAGGCGACATCAAGACCCTCGTAGCACTGAAGCCGGATAAGGGGGCGGTCGAGGGCGCGCGCCAGTACCTTGGCGATCTCGGTCTTGCCGACCCCGGCCTCGCCTTCGAGGAATAGCGGGCGCTTCATCCTGAGGGCCAGGAAGAGAACGGTCGCAAGCGCGGTTCCGGCGAGATAATCCTGCGCCTCCAGCATCGCCCTCGTCTCGTCGATGGACTGGGGCAGCTTTCCTGTCACCTGTCTCGCCATGCTTCCTCCCGCGTGGACGAAAACCTATAGCGTGTGATATCCGCGGTCCACATAAATGAGCGGTGGCTGCTTCGGGCCGAGCTGTACGTCCACGACTTCGCCGATAAGGATGAGATGTGTGGCCACTTCCTTGACTTCGATCAGGCGGCAATCGAAGGCAGCGATCGCCTCGACGAGGATGGGCGCACCGGTCGTGCGCTGCGTCCACCGGCCCAGGGCAAAACGCCGTTCCATGTCGAGCTGGTCGCGGCCCGAAAAGGCGTGAGCCAGGGCGTGATGCTGGGCGCCAAGCAGGTTGAGCGCGAAGCTGCCGCCACGCGAAAAGATGTCGTTGCGCCGGTTGGCTGCGTTGAGGCAAGCGAGCACGGTCGGCGGATCGTCGGATACCGAGCAGGACGCGGTGATCGTCACGCCGCGCCGATCCTTGCCATCGGCCGCCGTGATCAGCTGCACATGCGACGACATGCGGCTCATCGCATCACGGTAGGTTATCGGGTCCAGCCGGGTCTTCTCCAACACATCTCGCTCCGGAACGATATCTCGCACATACATAGACTCTCGCGGAAAATATGAAACCCGGCGGCGCGAGAATCTTGCGGATCAGCGGCGCTTGCAATCGATGCGGCGACAAAGCCTCGTTATGCCTCGATCTTTTCCTTTGACGGGCGCGGCCACATCCTTAAAACATGGCGGTCGATAGCGGGAAAAAACATGCCTAAATCACTCGTCACCAGCCTCTTCGTCGCTGCGCTTGCGCTGACCGGTCCTGCTTTCGCTGCCGGCGTGAAGGTCGCGGTCGTGGCTCCAGAGGAAGGGGCTTTCGCCTCTCTCGGAAGGCAGATTTCTGCCGGGGCAGCATTCCAGGCCGGCGACCGCGGAAGCCAGGTGATCCCGATCAACGAAAACTGCGATCCTGCCGGCGGCCAGGCGCTGACGAAAGCCCTGCTTGCAAGCGGCGCGGAAGCGGCAATCGGTTTTCTGTGCACCGAGAGCCTTGAAGCCGCACTGCCGGCGCTCGCCGAAGCCGGCATTCCGGCGATCACAGTCAGCGTCCGTTCCGACATCCTCATGGAGGACGCACTCAAGAAAGAGTGGCCGTTCTATCGCCTGGCCCCAAGCGGCAAGGCCGAAGCGGCGGCGATCACCGATGCCATCGTCGCGAACTGGAAAGGCCGGCCGCTCGCTCTGATCGACGACGGGACGATCCACAGCCGCGAGCTTGTCGAGAGCGTGCGCAACGGGTTGGCCGAGATCGGCATAACACCGGTTTTCACCGACACCTACCGCCCCTCGCAGGAACAGCAGGTGAGCCTCGTGCGGCGACTGGCGAAGAGCGGTGCAACGCATGTCTTCACCGGAGGCGACCGCAACGATACGGCGGTCATCGCGCGTGACGCGACAGCGGAAAACGTGCCGATAACCCTTTTTGGCGGCGACACGCTGAACGCTGCCGATCTCGACGTCCCGCTTGAGAACGGCGTCCTTGCCATGACGATCCCCGACCCCGCACGATCGTCGGAGGCTGCGGCGGTGGCAAAGGCCATGCGCGCCGCCAAGGTCGAGCCCGAGGGATATGTTCTCCCCGCCTTTGCCGCAGTGTCGCTCCTCGAGCAGGCAAAGGACCAGGCGGCAAAAGACGGCAGCTCGCTTGCCGACGCCCTGACGAAAGGACCCTATCCCACAGTGCTCGGCCCGATCGGGTTCAATAGTGCGCACGAGCTGGCCGAAACCCCTTACAGGCTGATGCGATGGCAGGACGGGCGTTTCGTCGATGCAGCCGCTACGGGCAGTACGGAATGATGCGGAAAGGGGCCAGAAATCTCATCACGGACGTGCCCGGATTGCTGGTCGGCAATGCCGAGGATATCAGGCTGAAATCCGGGGTTACGGCCGTGCTCTGCGATCCGCCGGCGACGGCTGCCGTCCAGGTTCTGGGCGGCGCTCCCGGCACGCGCGAGACCGACCTGCTCGCTCCCCACAATACGGTCCAGGCGGTCGACGCGATCGTGCTCTCCGGTGGCTCGGCCTTCGGCCTCGATGCCGCGTCGGGCGTTCAGGCGGCGCTGCGCGAGATGGGGCGCGGGTTCGCCGTCGGCCCGCATCGTGTGCCGATCGTGCCCGCGGCGATCCTCTTCGATCTGGCAAATGGCGGCGACAAGGATTGGGGACGCTACGCTCCGTATCGCGATCTCGGCTACCAAGCGGCGCGTGCGGTATCGGCAGATTTCGGGACCGGCAGCGCCGGCGCAGGCACGGGCGCGCTTACTGCGACCTTCAAGGGCGGTCTCGGCTCCGCGTCGACGGTGCTGTCCAACGGGATCACCGTCGGCGCGCTCGTGGCAGTGAATGCCGTCGGCTCGGCGACCGTCGGCGACACACGTCATTTCTGGGCAGCACCCTTCGAGATGGACGATGAGTTCGGCGGGCTGGGCCAGCCCACGCCCTGGCCGCAGGACGCCGCTACCCCTCGCTTCAAGTTTCGGGAGCGGCAAGCGTCGGCGACGAACACGACCATCGCGGTCATCGCCACCGATGCGCTGCTCACCAAGGCGGAGGCTAAGCGTCTGGCGATAGCGGCCCATGACGGCTTTTCGCGTGCCCTGTGGCCCTCTCATACGCCGCTTGACGGCGATCTGGTCTTTGCGCTTTCGACGGGCACGAGCGGAAAGGCGCCACTGCTTCAGGATTTCATCGATCTCAGCGCCGCGGCAGCCGCCACCATGGCCCGTGCGATCGCGCGCGGCGTATACGACGCACGAGATGCCGGAGACGATCTGATGCCTGCCTGGTCCTCACGCTCCTGATCTTCGCGCCGGTTGTTCGGGAGGCCCGAGAATGCTATGGCGCGGGAAAGAGCCGGAGCACGATGATGACCCACCCCATTCGCATTGCCCCGTCGATCCTGGCGGCCGACTTCTCCAAACTCGGCCAGGAGGTTCGCGACGTCGCCGAGGCCGGCGCCGACTGGATCCATCTCGATGTCATGGACGGACATTTCGTACCGAACATCACCTTCGGACCCGACGTGATCAAGTCGCTGCGCCCGCACACCCGGGCGACCTTCGACTGCCACCTGATGATCGCGCCGGCCGATCCCTTCCTCGAAGCCTTTGCGAAGGCCGGATGCGACATCATAACCGTCCATGCCGAAGCAGGCCCGCATCTGCACCGGTCGCTGCAGACGGTGAAGTCGCTCGGAAAAAAGGCCGGCGTCTCGATCAATCCGGCGACGCCGGAAAGCGCAATCGAATATGTCCTCGACACCGTCGATCTCATTCTCGTGATGACGGTCAATCCCGGCTTCGGCGGCCAGAAGTTCATCGGCGCGACTGAGGAGAAGATCCGGCGGATCAAGGCAATGATCGGCAGCCGCCCGATCGAGATCGAGGTGGATGGCGGTATCGCGCCCGATACGGCCGGCGTCGCGGCGAAAGCGGGCGCCAATGTGCTGGTCGCCGGATCCGCCATCTTCAAGGGCGATTCCGTCGATGCGTATCGCAGCGCCATCGAAGTGCTCCGCACGCAGGCGCAAAAGGCACGCGGATGACGGCGCGCGCAGCGACTGCGGGCATCATTCTGGCGATGCTTGCCGCATCGGGTGCTGCGGCCGGCGACTACGCCGCCTTCCAACCGATCGGCTTTTCGTCGGACGGCGATGTCTTCGCCTTCGAGGAATATGGTATCCAGGACGGCTCCGGCTTTCCCTATTCGACGATCTACGTTCTCGACACGAATACCGACGGCTTCCTGCCCGGCGCTCCCGTGCGCGCCGTTGCGGAGGAGGACGGAGCCGATCTGCACAGGGCGCGCGGTGAAGCCCACAGGCGCTCTGCGCCGCTCATCGATGCCTATCGTCTCCACGACACGCCGGGAGTGCTCGCCGCCTATAATCCCGTGACCGAGCTCGATGCAGAGCCGCGCACACTGACCTATTCCTCATTTCCCGCCGATGCATCCTTCCGCAAGGTCTATGCGCTGAAGCTCGAAGAGAAGGTCTTCGAACCGGAAGGGATCTGCGAGGGCTTTCTGAAAGAGGTCAAAGGCTTCCGTCTGACGATGACCGAAAAGGCCGGGAAGCCCGCATCGGACATACTCGAAGACGATCAGCGCATTCCCTTGAGCCGCCGTTGCCCGACAGGCTACCGCATCGGCGGCGTCGTGACCCATGTCAAGGCCGACGGCTCCGAGGTCCATGCAGTGATGATCCTGGTCGAGTCGCTCGGCTTCGAGGGCACCACCGACGGCCGCTGGATCGCGGTACCGGTGCGGATTCCCGGTTGATGGAGGGGAAGGCCGCGGTCCGGGCAAAGGTGCTCATCGCAGACCCGGACCGGCCGAAGCGCTACCGTCTCGCGCATTCGGTTCCGAGCCTGCGGGAAGCGATCCTCGGCGCGCTCTGCTGGGGCTTCGCGATGGCTCTCTCGGCGTGGCTTGCACTTTGGTTCCGCGAAAATAACGTCACGTTCCACCTGAAAAGCATTCTCGGGCTTTACGCATGGGGCGGCATCGTCGCATGGCCGCTTTCTCTGTTTGCCGCCCGCTGCTTGTCGCAGAACCGACCGGCCGAGACACGGTTTTCGGCCTTTTTCCTGTGCCTCGCCGCAGGCACGATCGGAACGACAGCATTCCTGTTCGCGCTCGACTACCGCACTTTCTATGCGCAGTGGCATGCGATGACCGGAACACGCACCTGGCTGTTCCAGTTCGCGTTCACGTCGCTTGCCGCCTTCTACCAGTTTCTGGTCCTCGGCGTTCGCCTTTACCTACCCCTCGGTGCAGTCGCGCTCGTAGCAACGAGTCTGCTGCTCGCGCGATCGGACGCGCGGCAACGGCGTTGAGCTTCACCGCCATCTTTGATAGAGGCACAGCCATCCTCCACTCTCGACGAAAGCTTGAAGCCCATGATCTCCCGTTACTCCCGGCCGGAAATGGTGGCCATCTGGTCGCCGGAAACCAAGTTCCGCATCTGGTTCGAGATCGAGGCGCATGCCTGCGACGCCTTGGCCGAGATCGGCGTGATCCCCAAGGAAGCTGCAAAGACCATATGGGAAAAGGGCGGCGCGGCAACCTTCGACGTCGCCCGCATCGATGAGATCGAAGCCGTCACCAAGCACGATGTCATCGCCTTCCTCACCCATCTTGCGGAATTCGTCGGCCCCGACAGCCGCTTCATCCATCAGGGCATGACCTCTTCCGACGTGCTGGACACCTGCTTCAACATTCAGCTCGTCCGCGCCACCGATCTCCTGCTTGCCGATCTCGATAAGCTGCTCGAAGCGCTGAAGCGGCGTGCCTTCGAGCACAAGGACACGGTGACCATCGGTCGTTCGCACGGCATCCACGCCGAGCCGACGACCTTCGGCGTCAAGCTCGCGCTCGCCTATGCGGAGTTCGACCGCTGCAAGCAACGCCTTCTCGCTGCCCGCGAGGAGATTGCGACCTGTGCCATTTCCGGAGCGGTCGGCACCTTCGCCAACATCGATCCGCGCGTCGAGGAACACGTGGCAAAGGCGCTCGGCCTCAAGCCTGAACCCGTCTCGACCCAAGTGATCCCGCGCGATCGCCACGCGATGTATTTCGCCACACTCGGCGTCGTCGCCTCCTCGATCGAGCGCCTTGCGACCGAGATCCGGCATTTGCAGCGCACCGAGGTTCTGGAAGCGGAGGAATATTTCTCTCCGGGCCAGAAGGGCTCTTCCGCCATGCCGCACAAGCGCAATCCGGTCCTGACGGAAAACCTGACCGGCCTCTCCCGAATGGTCCGCGCCTTCGTCGTTCCGGCCATGGAAAACGTCGCGCTGTGGCACGAACGCGATATCTCGCACTCGTCGGTCGAGCGGATGATCGGTCCGGATGCGACGGTTACGCTCGATTTCGCGCTCGCCCGCCTGACCGGCGTCATCGACAAGCTTCTCGTCTACCCGGACAACATGCTGAAGAATATGAACAAGTTCCGCGGGCTTGTTCATTCGCAGCGTGTCCTTCTCGCCCTCACCCAGGCCGGAGTGTCGCGCGAGGACGCCTACCGCCTCGTACAACGCAACGCCATGAAGGTCTGGGAACAGGGCAAGGACTTCCTCGAAGAACTGCTCGCCGACACGGAAGTCCGTGCGGCTCTTTCCGAAGAGGACATTCGGGAGAAATTCGACCTCGGCTACCATACCAAGCATGTCGACACGATCTTCCGGCGGGTTTTCGGTTCCGTCTAGCTACTGCATGTTTCCTTTAATCGTATACGATTAAAGGACAAAAACATGCAGCAGATCAAAGTGCTACAGCGACCTTTGCGCGTCTGATAAGACGCGTGGCGCTGTAGAACAGAAACCGCCGATCCCTGGTTGGCGCGCGTCCTTCCATGGCCCGCATTTGACGTCCTTCGCTCAAATGCGGGCGAAGTCTTTAGCGTTCCTTTAGGTGCTCCATGTGAAGATTGCAGCTGTCTCAATCAGGTTTCGAGGAAACCATGGTTTACAAGGACAGTGTTCAGCGTGCCTCTTCGCGCGAAGAGACCAAGATAACCGGAACCGTCACCTGCAAGACGGGTTCGACCAACGGGATTGTGGTGGATCTTTCCGACGAAGGCATCTGCTTCAGGCTGCTCTTCGATATCGGCGCACGGACAGGCCAGGAGGTGACGATCCGGAGCGAGGAGCTCGGCTTTCTCTCCGGCATGGTGCGCTGGGCTCGCGGTGACAGGATCGGCATCAAGCTGAACCTGTCCTCGAACACGGCGGCCCAGATCTCGTCCTATTACAAGTTCTTTCGCTGACCTTGAGTGGAGGACCGGATCGAGGCACGGGGCGTTGAGGGCTGCTGCCGTCCAACGCCCCGCTCGAGAGACGCTATCGCGCCGCCCCGACAGGTTCCACCAGCTTGCGGTAGAGATGCCACGTGGAGTGGCCGAAGATCGGCATGATGACGGCAAGACCGACGAAGATCGGGATGGAGCCGATCACCAGTCCGGCTGCGATGATCAAACCCCACAGGGCCACCGGCACCGGGTTGGCGAGCGTCGCTCTGACGGAGGTTTCCATCGCCGTCAGCGCACCGACGTCGCGATCGAGCAGCAGCGGGAAGGTCACGACGCTGATCGACAGCACGACGACGGCAAAGACGAATCCGACGAGATTGCCGACGAGGATGAGGTTCCACCCCTGCTCGGTGGTCGTCACACTGGTCCAGAACTCCGAGATAGAAGCCGGAGGCGTCGGACCGAACATGGTTACATAAAGACCCTGGGCGACGAGCAGCCAGACGACGAAGATCACGAAGAGGACAGCGGCAACCGCGAGGATCGACGGGATTGCCGGATGGCGATGCAGCCGCATTGCATGCGGCCATCGCGCGTCCATGCCGAGTTCGCGACGCCTGCTGACCTCGTAGAGGGCGATGGCGGCAACAGGCCCGATGAGGGCAAAGCCGGAAGCGAGCGGATAGAGCAGCGGCAGCATGTTCGCTCCCGCACTCCACGTCATCAGCACGACGCCGGCGATTGGATATATGAGGCACAGAAAAACATAATGCGACGGCTTTTCCCGGAAGTCATCCAGCCCGAGACGCAACGCGTCGAACACATCCGCAATGCCAATCTTTCGTATGCCGGGATGCGTGACGGTCGGATCTGCCCCCGACAGAACATGGAAGGTTGTCATGGCTCACACTCCTCAACGAACCAGAGCAGCCACGGCCCCGCGACAGCGGTAAAAGATGGGCCGCTGTCGAACCGCGGCTGTGAGTGCGATTATACAGAAAATGCGGCCTCTGTCGCCTCCGCCTTGACTTCGGCCTTTTTCGACTTCAAATCGCGACGATCATGAAGGTTTCCGAAACGCACATCCTCATCGTTCCCGGCTACACCAACTCGGGCCCGAACCATTGGCAGACCCGATGGGAGCGCAAACTGTCGACCGCGCGCCGCGTCGAGCAGGCAGAATGGTCGAAGCCGGTGCGGGAGGATTGGGTGGCGCGCATGATCGAGGAGGTCAACGCCGCTGAGAAGCCTGTCGTCATCGTCGCGCATTCGCTCGGCGTTGCCACGGCGATCCACGCACTGCCTCACTGCACGCGGCAGATTGCCGGCGCATTCCTGGTTGCTCCGCCGGACGTCGCCAATCCGAAGATCCGGCCGAAACACCTGATGACCTTCGGCCCCTATCCGCGCGATCCCCTGCCCTTCCCGTCGGTCATGGTGGCCAGCCGCAACGATTCCTTCGGCTCTTACGAGCACGCCGGCGACATCGCCAACGCCTGGGGATCGCTGCTCGTCGATGCCGGCGACGCCGGCCACATCAACACGGAGTCCGGCCACGGCCCCTGGCCGGAAGGCTCGATGGTCTTCGCCCAGTTCCTGAGCCGCCTGCGGGCGTAAGGCGCTTCCAGACTGGACGCCGGTCCTCCAAAATGCCCCTCATCCGCCTGCCGGCACCTTCTCCCCGCAAGCGGGGCGAAGGGGGACTCGCGGCAGGCTCGGCGCTCCTTTGCCATTTGACTCGAAAGGCGGGCCGCTTGCCCCTTCTCTCATCAAAAATGGGGAGATGAAGGGCTACGGCCTCACGGTATCGGTTCAGTTTTTCTGTAGCTGTGCGACCGCTTCCGAGAGCAACTCAATCATGCGGACGCGAATGTCGTCTTCGGATATGGCAACGCCGGCCGCATCGAAATCGGTCTTGATCTTGCGCACGACGTCCTCGTGCCCGGCCTCTTCGAAGTCCGCGGCGACGATTTCGCTCGCATAGGCTTCCGGGTCCGACTTGGCGAGCAGACCGGCGGCCCAAAGGCCAAGCAGTTTGTTGCGGCGTGCGGTCGCCTTGAACCTCAACTCCTCGTCCAGTGCGAACTTCGCCTCGAAAGCCTTCTCGCGATCCTGCATCGTGGTCATCAATCGATCTCCCTCAAAAACATACTGCCCGAAGCACCATCGCATAAACCAAAAGGCTCTCGAAAGTGCAATGCGCCTTTTCGCCTTCGGCGACTTTCATGATAGCCTAATCTAATCCGGGGATGGAAAGACACGCCGATTGTTAATTGTCTTCTTTTCGGATATGGACCCGCTGAGAAAATTCCCAATGCGCCTCCCAAGAGCGCCAACAACCACAGAGACAGATCCATGAATCGTCGCCGCCGTATCTACGAGGGCAAGGCCAAGATCCTTTACGAGGGTCCGGAACCGGGCACGCTGATCCAGTTCTTCAAGGACGACGCCACCGCCTTCAACAAGAAGAAACATGACGTCATCGACGGCAAGGGCGTGCTCAACAACCGGATTTCCGAGTACATCTTCACCCATCTGAACAAGATCGGCATTCCGACCCATTTCATCCGCCGCCTCAACATGCGCGAGCAGTTGATCAAGGAAGTGGAAATCATTCCGCTCGAGATCGTCGTGCGCAATGTTGCTGCCGGATCTCTTGCCAAGCGCCTCGGCATCGAGGAAGGCACCGTACTGCCGCGCTCGATCATCGAATTCTATTACAAGGCCGACGCCCTCGACGACCCGATGGTCTCCGAAGAGCACATCACGGCTTTCGGCTGGGCGAGCCCGCAGGAACTCGACGACATCATGGCGCTCGCCATCCGCATCAACGATTTCCTTTCCGGCCTCTTCCTCGGCGTCGGCATCCAGCTCGTCGACTTCAAGGTCGAATGCGGCCGCCTCTATGAGGGCGACATGATGCGCATCGTCCTGGCCGACGAGATTTCCCCCGACAGCTGCCGTCTCTGGGACATCGAGACGAAGGAAAAGATGGACAAGGACCGGTTCCGCCGCGATATGGGCGGACTTGTCGAAGCCTATCAGGAAGTGGCCCGCCGCCTCGGCATCATCAATGAAAACGAGCCGCCGCGCGGTTCGGGTCCGGTGCTGGTCAAGTAATCTCGGGGATAAGCAAAAGTGATCAAGGCACGCGTAACCGTGACGCTGAAGAACGGTGTTCTCGACCCGCAGGGCAAAGCGATCGAAGGCGCGCTCGGCGCCCTCGGCTTTGACGGCATCGGCCAGGTGCGGCAGGGCAAGGTCTTCGATCTTCAGCTCGAAACCGCCGACAAGGCCAAGGCGGAAGCCGACCTCAAGGCCATGTGCGAAAAGCTGCTCGCCAACACCGTTATCGAAAACTACAGCATCTCCCTCGCCTGACGGCGGGGGCGGCCATTGCACTGCGTTGAAACAGCCCCGGAAATCCTTATATGCCGGGGGCAAAGGCAAGATAGGTACGTCATGAAGTCCGCCGTCGTTCAGCTTCCTGGTCTCAATCGCGACCGCGACATGATCGCGGCGCTGACGAAGATTTCCGGCAAGGCGCCGGTCACCGTCTGGCAGACGGAGACCGAAATCCCGGATGTGGACCTGATCGTCATTCCCGGCGGCTTCTCCTATGGCGACTACCTGCGCTGCGGCGCGATCGCTGCACGCATGCCGGTGATGCAGGCGATCAAGGCCAAGGCAGAGCAAGGCGTGCGCGTACTCGGCGTCTGCAACGGTTTCCAGATCCTCGTCGAGGCGGGCCTCCTGCCAGGCGCGCTGATGCGCAACGCCTCGCTGAAGTTCGTCTGCCGCGAGGTGAAGCTCGAAGTCGTCAACGCCGACACCGCTTTCACCCGCGCCTACGCCAAGGGTCAGGTGATCCGCA
The DNA here is from genome assembly GCF_054161295.1 of Ensifer sp. D2-11. Lineage (NCBI taxonomy): Bacteria > Pseudomonadati > Pseudomonadota > Alphaproteobacteria > Hyphomicrobiales > Rhizobiaceae > Ensifer > Ensifer sp. D2-11. Next base: position 1,336,732 of record NZ_CP096433.1, on the reverse strand, counting down.
GCCCCGTCGCCCACCATGACGGCAACTATTTCGCCGATGCTGAAACGTTGAAGGCAATCGAAGGCAATGGCCAGGTCGTGTTCCGCTATGCCGAAGGAACCAATCCGAACGGCTCCGTCAACGACATTGCCGGCGTCCTGAACGCGAAGGGCAATGTGCTCGGCATGATGCCGCACCCGGAAAACCTGATCGAGTCCGCTCACGGCGGCGCGGACGGCCGAGGACTCTTCGCCTCCGCGCTGGACGTAATTGCTGCTTAAGCTTTGTCATGTAGCAATACGGGTGGAAAACCGCTTCGTACTTTCTGAAATTGCTCCGGTCGCCGCTGGAAGGCGGCATTCCCCACCAGTTCCGCGAGACCTCCTATGTCATCCATTTTTAACGGACGTTCCCTTGCGCTCGCCTGCGTTGCGTCAAGCCTGACGCTTGTCGCCGCTTGCCAGTCGGGGCGTCCCGCCGCACCGGCCGCAAATTCCGCGGCGCTGCCGACGATGGAGCGCGTCGCTCTCGGCGCGAGCGGCTGCTGGTTCAAGTCGGGTGATGCGGCGTTCAAAGCCTATCGCCTCGCCCCCGAACTCAACTCCTTCTCCGGACGCCCGCGCATCCTGATTGTCCCGCGCAAATCACCGGAATCGCGCCCGCTTGCCGTGGTCGAGGCCGAGGGTCAACCCGCCCGCCTGCAGGCCTTCGGCCCGTTGATGAGCGAGCCCGTAGGGACGCGCATCGCCGCGGATGTGCGCCGCTGGGCCGCCGGCGGCAAAGGCTGCAGCTGATCCGACCATCTTCGGCAACGCCACCTTCCGCGTGGCGACGCTCTCATTGCCCTCATTCCCGTGTCTCTCAGGGGTGAGGGAGGAAACATTTGCCGGACACCCTACCGCCAGAAAGGGACGGCCGACTCGCGCCGCGCCTCCTTTTCGCTCACGCCTATATCGTCGAGCAGATGCGTGCTCAGTTCGTCGAGCGCCAGCCGGCTGCGCCTTTTGGACGCGAGCGCGCAATAAAGCTGCCAAAGCCGCGACAACACGTTTCCCGCGCCACATCGTGAATCAATGCCGAAGCGGGCCGGTGGCCGCGGATTTCGCTCCGAGGGCCGAATTGCATCAATTGCACCCATTGTCATCACCATTGCTCGCATTGCATCTGCTGCCTTAGAGATAATTGACACAGAATGTCGCGCAATATAGAGAATTGTCACTATGACAACTTGGCTTCCCGACATTGAACAAGGTCACGGGCCGCTTTACGCGCGCATTGCCGACCAGATCGAAGAGGCGATCGGCAACGGCACCCTGCCCGCGGGTACGAAGCTGCCGCCCCAGCGCAATCTCGCTTTCGATGTCGGCGTGACGATCGGCACGATCGGGCGTGCCTACGGCATTGTCCGCGAACGTGGTCTCGTCAGCGGCGAGGTCGGCCGCGGCACCTACGTTCTCGATCATCCGGAAAGCCGGCCGCCGGAGCAGTCGGATCCGCTGACGACGTCGCTTTCAGGGACACGCCCGCTCATAGCCCCGGCCGGCAAGCTCCGCTTCGACAGCACCGCCGCTCCTGATATCGGACAGGGCGACATTCTGGCGCAATTGCTTGGAGATATCAGCCGCGAGCATCACGGGGACATTGCGAGCTATGCCCGCAACTTTCCGGATCATTGGTTCGAGGCCGGGTCTCAATGGCTGGCACGCGGCAATTTCCGGCCGGGACCGGAAACGGTCGTTCCGACGCTTGGGGCTCATGCCGCCGTCGTCGCGGTGATCTCGGCCGTCACCTCCCCTGGCGACCGCATCGCCTTCGAGACGTTGACCTATTCCCAGATCAGCCGCAGCGCCGGCCTCATTGGCCGGCGGATCGCGCTGGTGGAAAGTGACGAGTTCGGGATGCGGCCGGAAGATTTCGAGCGTGTCTGTGCCCAGCAGCACCCGAAACTCGCCTTTCTGATGCCGGGCGCGCAGAACCCCACGGTCGCGGTCATGCCGCTCGACCGGCGCCAGGCAATCGCAGAGATCGCGCGCAAATACGGCGTCTGGCTGGTCGAGGACAATCTCTACGGTTCCATGACCGGAGACCCGCTCCCGTTGCTGATGGAACTGGCGCCCGAGCGGACCTTCCTCGTCGGCGGTCTTTCGAAGTCCGTTGCTGCCGGCGTACGCGGCGGCTGGGTCGCCTGCCCGCCGCATTTCAGCCAGCGCATCCGCGTCGCCCACAAGATGGTGAGCGGCGGCCTGCCTTTCATTCTCGCGGAACTTTGCGCCCGTCTGGTCCTCTCCGGATCGGCGTCGGTATTGCGCAATCGTGGCGTCGAGGAAATCGGCGCACGCGAAGCTCTGGCGCGCGAGATCTTTACGGGCTTCGATTTCAACTCGCATCCGAAAATCCCGTTTTTCTGGCTGAAGCTGCCCGAGCCCTGGCTTTCCGGAACCTTCAAGCAGGCCGCCCTGCAGGAGGGCGTGCTCATCGACGATGAGGATGAATTCAAGGCCGGACGCTCCGACCGGGTTTTTCACCGTATCCGCGTCGGTTTCTCCTCGCCCACCGAACGATCCGAGGTGCGAAGAGGCTTCGAAATACTGCGCCGGCTTCTCGACAGCGGGCGGGCCGGATACGACAGTTTCGATTGATTAGTTTTTAAAGGTGACTTTCGCGCAAGCCTCGGCAATCTACTCTTGCTTCTGATCCCGCACAGATTGATTCGCACTGGAAGGTTTGAGCATGAGAGATTTCCGCTCGTTTGCAGGTCGGGGACCGTTTATATTCATTGCAGCAGCCCTGACACTTTCGAGCGCACTCATCGGTAATTCCCAGGCCGGTGCAGCAGAAAGTGTCTTCGATGAATTGCGGTTCGGCGCCACGACCTCGATCGGCGACGGCTCAAATCAGGAAGACGGGGTCTTCCCTTCCGTTACAGTGTTCTTCGATCCACTCGGCGCCGGCAGCGCAAACGGTCTTGCCGAAAAAATCCTGCGGCCGCGGATCCATGCCGGCGCCTCCGTCGCGACCTCGTCGAGCGGCGCGAGCGAGATCTACGCCGGCTTGAGTTGGGATGCCGACATCACCGAGCGTTTCTTCATCGAGCTGGGCGCCGGTGCCACGGTGCATGACGGCGATCTCAATGACGATGGATCGGACGGACCGAAACTCGGCTGCCGGCTGCTGTTTCGCGAATATGCGGCCGCGGGCTACCGGTTCGACGACCACTGGAATCTCTCGGCCACGGTCGAGCATGCGTCCAATGCCAACCTCTGCGACGGCCCGAACGACGGGCTCACGCGTGCGGGGCTGATGCTGGGCTACACGTTCTAAGGCCTGTTGAGATTTGGGATACCCGCCGCTACTTGTTTGATTTCCTCATCCCTGTGCTCGTCACAGAGATGAGGAGGAGAGATTGCAGTCCTCCCCGCGCTGACCGACGCGCTCGGCAACCTTGTCCGCACCGCCCTACGCGCCGATAAACCCACCAGAGCACCAACGCCATCATCCATCTCGCAGCAGCCGTCATAAACTCAGGTCGACCCGACCTGAAAACATCGTGATCTAGATCCCCGGTCCGCCTGGCTGAAATCCGGGCTGCCGCCCTGTTGATCGGCCGTATTTTTCTGTCGCGCCGCGCCGCAGCATAGGCTAAAGAAGCCGCAAAGCGCCCCTGTTACGTTGCGGTACGCACGCGCCTTCCCTTGAAGCGAGGGCTGCGCGCCGCCCGAAGGATTTGACGGTCGACGATGACGATTTCCAACACCCGCCCAATCACCCCGGACCTGATCGCCTCGCACGGGCTCAAGCCCGACGAATACGAACGCATCCTGAACCTGATCGGGCGCGAGCCGACCTTTACGGAGCTTGGCATCTTCTCGGCGATGTGGAACGAGCATTGCTCCTACAAATCCTCGAAGAAATGGCTGCGCACGCTTCCGACCAAGGGGCCGCGCGTCATCCAGGGCCCTGGCGAGAACGCCGGCGTTGTCGACATCGACGACGGTGACTGCGTCGTCTTCAAGATGGAGAGCCACAACCATCCCTCCTACATCGAACCCTACCAGGGAGCGGCAACGGGCGTCGGCGGCATTCTGCGTGATGTCTTCACGATGGGTGCGCGTCCGGTAGCGGCGATGAACGCGCTGCGGTTCGGTTCGCCGGATCACCCGAAGACCCGCCACCTCGTCTCGGGCGTCGTTGCAGGCGTCGGCGGCTACGGCAATTCCTTCGGCGTGCCGACGGTCGGCGGCGAAGTCGAGTTCGACGCGCGCTACAATGGCAACATCCTCGTCAATGCCTTCGCGGCGGGGCTCGCCAAGACCGACGCGATCTTCTACTCGAAGGCGGAAGGCGTCGGCCTCCCGGTCGTGTATCTCGGCGCCAAGACCGGACGCGACGGTGTGGGCGGTGCGACGATGGCATCGGCCGAGTTCGACGAGTCGATCGAGGAGAAGCGCCCGACCGTTCAGGTCGGCGACCCCTTCACCGAGAAATGCCTGCTCGAAGCCTGCCTGGAGCTGATGCAGACCGGCGCGGTCATTGCGATCCAGGACATGGGCGCTGCCGGCCTCACCTGCTCGGCCGTCGAAATGGGCGCCAAGGGCGATCTCGGCATCGAACTCGATCTCGACAAGGTGCCGGTGCGCGAAGAGCGCATGACGGCTTACGAGATGATGCTTTCCGAAAGCCAGGAGCGCATGCTGATGGTGCTGCGCCCGGAAAAGGAAGAGGAAGCCAAGGCGATCTTCGTCAAATGGGGCCTCGATTTCGCGATCGTGGGCAAGACCACCGACGATCTGCGTTTCCGCATCCTGCACCAGGGCGAAGAAGTGGCGAACCTGCCGATCAAGGAGCTCGGCGACGAGGCGCCGGAATACGACCGCCCCTGGACGCCGGCAAGGGCACCCTCGCCGCTCGCCACCAACGACGTCCCGCAGGCTGATGTTTCCGATGCGCTTCTGAAGCTCGTCGGCTCCGCCAACAATTCCTCGCGCCGCTGGGTCTATGAGCAATATGACACGCTGATCCAGGGCAATTCGCTGCAGCTGCCGGGCGGCGACGCCGGCGTGATCCGCGTCGAGGGCCATGAGACGAAGGCACTTGCCTTTTCTTCGGACGTTACGCCGCGCTATGTCGAAGCCGATCCGTTCGAGGGCGGCAAGCAGGCGGTCGCCGAGTGCTGGCGAAACCTGACTGCGACCGGCGCGCTGCCGCTCGCCGCGACCGATAATTTGAACTTCGGCAATCCCGAACGGCCGGAGATCATGAGCCAGCTCGTCCATGCGATCAAAGGCATCGGCGAAGCCTGCCAGGCACTCGACTTCCCGATCGTCTCCGGCAACGTCTCGCTCTACAATGAGACCAACGGCCAGGCGATCCTGCCGACCCCCACCATCGGAGGCGTCGGCCTCGTCCGCGACTGGTCGAAGATGGCGCGGATTCGCTTTGCGGCGGCGAACGAAACCATCCTGCTCGCCGGCGCTCCGGAGAGCTGGGGAACGCATATCGGCCAGTCGGTCTACATGCGCGATATACACGGCCGCACCGACGGTCCGGCGCCGCATGTCGACCTCGGCCATGAACGCAAGGTCGGCGATTTCGTTCGCGGCTTGATCGAGGACGGCCTGGTTACGGCCGTGCACGATTGTTCCTCGGGCGGACTTGCGCTCGCCGTCGCCGAGATGGCCATCGCTTCCGGCATCGGCGCGACGATCGATGCACCTGCGGAACACGACCCGATCCCGGTCTTCTACGGCGAAGACCAGGGCCGCTATGTCGTAACCGTGGCCGAGGGTTCGGCCGAGACGGTGGCCGCACGTGCAAAAGCCGCCGGCGTTGCGCTGCCGGTGATCGGCAGGACAGGCGGGAATGCGGTGCAGCTCGGAGACGCCAGGCCCGTATCCGTCGATGAATTGCGTTCCGCACATGAAGCGTGGTTCCCCAATTACATGGGCGGCGATCTCGCACCGGACAATTGACCCGCCGGCCGGCAGGCGGCCGAAACAGCATTTGCCTTCGGCCCCTGAATCGTGTTTCCCTTGAGCTCATAGCGGGCGGCGGCAATGCGGCCGCGCCGCAAGAATAACAAGGGAGTTGGCGTATCATGCCCATGGCACCAGGCGATATCGAAGACATGATCAAGGCCGGGATTCCCGGCGCAAAGGTCACGATTCGTGATCTGGCCGGTGACGGCGACCACTATGCCGCCGAAGTCGTGGCCGAAGCGTTTCGTGGCAAGACGCGCGTGCAGCAGCACCAGATGGTCTACAATGCCTTGAAGGGCAACATGGGCGGCATACTCCATGCACTTGCCCTTCAAACCAGCGCGCCGGAGTAAGACGGAAATGGCCGACCTGATCAAGGAGCTCGTAAGCGGGGTCGTTGACAGCGCGTTGAAAGAGATCCTCAAGAAAACCAGAGCGACCGGAACCGCGGCCAAGCGGGCGAAACGGCGAAGCAGGAAAGCCAAGTCAGGCGGCATACTGGCTGACATCGTCGAGGCGGCCTTCCGTAAACCGGCAAAGAAGCAGGTGAGCCGTCGCCGGACCGCGGCTTCCCGAAGCAAACTGCGCCGCCGCTCGGCCTAGATCACGTGTTCTAAGCCTCATCCCGCCCCGAGAGTGGTGCGGAAGCCGAACTTTGAGGGACCATCAATAATTTTGCGATTGGGTGGTGAAAACCACGTCCATGCGTGCTATCTAGACCCCAATCGATATCCGGTCCTTGAAACCGGCGCAGGAAGGAAGACGAGATGAGCGGAATCAACGATTTCATCGATAACGAGGTCAAGAGCAACGACGTCGTTCTTTTCATGAAGGGAACGCCGCAGTTTCCGCAGTGTGGTTTCTCCGGCCAGGTGGTGCAGATCCTGGATTACGTCGGCGTCGACTATAAGGGCATCAACGTGCTCGCCGATGCCGATCTGCGCCAGGGCATCAAGGATTATTCCAACTGGCCGACCATTCCGCAGCTTTATGTGAAGGGCGAATTCGTCGGCGGTTGCGACATCGTGCGGGAAATGTTCCAGGCTGGCGAGTTGCAGTCGCTTCTTCAGGGACAGGGTATCTCCGTCAAGGGCGCCGCCTGACACTTCCGAACCGCATCTTCGCGATGATCGGAAAAGGCGGGTAACCGCCTTTTTTGATTCCGAAGCAATATGCCGCGCATCTAATTTTCAATACGCTTCATGAGCGGGCGGCGAAATTCACGCCAATCATGAATCGCCATGGACGAGCGGGCGCGCGGTCTCGCATGCAGCCCTGTCCGGCGTGCGGCCTGCTCCGATTTCCACCGGCAAGTACTGCGTCCTTTTCGATCCGACACAACAAAAGACTGAGTTTATTCAGCAGATCCAAATCATTGCGAAACGTGCCACGCACTGGCTCGGCGTGGCGAAGAACCGGCTGCAGGAAAGCTGCAGCCGGCAGGATGTATGAAATGACAAGGCCCATAGACCAAGCCGCCACCATCTCCGGACTGACGAAAGTCCAGTTCATTGCATTGATGGCCATGCTGATGTCCATCAACGCGATCTCGATCGACATCATGCTGCCGGGGCTGCAGGAAATCGGCGCGAGCCTCGGCGTGGCGGATGAGAACCATCGGCAATACGTCATAACCGCCTACCTGCTCGGCATGGGGTTCGCGCAGCTCTTCTTCGGCCCGCTGTCCGATCGCTTCGGGCGAAGGGCACCGTTGTTGGGCGGGCTGGCACTTTACGGCGTCAGCGCTCTTGCGATCGTGTTCGTACCGACCTTCGGGGCACTCCTGTTCCTTCGGCTTGTGCAGGGCATAGGCGCGGCTGCAACCCGTGTCATCACCGTTTCCATCGTGCGCGATGTCTATGGCGGGCGGCAGATGGCCGAGATCATGTCGCTGGTGATGATGGTGTTCATGATCGTCCCGGTCATCGCACCGAGCATCGGACAATTGATCATGCTCTTTTCCGAGTGGCACATGATCTTCGTCGTGATCGCTCTGTTCGCGGTTGCCGTAGCGCTTCCGGTCGCCCTGCGCCTTCGGGAGACTTTGGCTCCCGCCAACCGGCGCCCCTTCACGGCCTCGTCCATACTTGCGGGCTTCCGCATCGTGCTGACGAACCGGCTGGCGCTGTTCTATACGCTCGCGACGTCGGCCCTCCTCGGCGCTCTCTTCGGTTTCATCAACTCGGCGCAACAGATTCTCGTCGGCATCTATGGTCTTGGCGTCTGGTTTCCGGCCGTCTTCGCCGCTTTCGCCGGCATGATGGCGGTCGCCTCCTTCACCAATTCGCGACTCGTCCGGACGTTCGGGATGCGGGCATTGTCGTATGCAGCACTTCTCGGCTTCACGCTGGCGAGTTTCATCTGGATGTCGGCTTCATTGATCGGGCCGCTGCCTTTGCCGCTTTTCATGCTCCTTCATGCCGCCACCATGTTCCAGTTCGGGCTGATCGCCGCCAACTTCAACGCCATGGCGATGGAGCCGCTCGGCCACGTGGCCGGCACCGCCTCTTCCGTTCTCGGCTTCACGCAGACGATCGGCGGCGGAATCATCGGCGCCTTCATCGGCCAGGCCTTCAATAACAGCGTCACGCCCCTTGCTGTCGGCTTCTTCACGGTCGCCGTCGTCGCGCTTGTCTGCGTGCTGATCGCAGAGGGCGGCAAGCTCTTCAAACCGCACAATCCGGCCGGCTAACCGGATTGGCTCCAGCACACCGATTTTTCCTCCCAGTCCATTTTGGATATTTTCAACATGACTTCCGTTTCCCAACAATCTTCGCTCGGTGAACAATCATCGGGCCACGCCGATCAGGCCTCGGGCGCCGCGCGCCTCGGAATGGGCCTTGTCGAATTCATCGTCACCATTGCGGTCATGACCGCGAGCATTGCGCTCGCGATCGACAGCATGCTGCCGGCTCTGCCAAGCATCGGCCAGACGCTCGACGTCGCCAACGCCAACGATACGCAACTCGTGATCGGCGTCTTCTTCCTGGGCTTCGGCCTCTCCCAGATATTCTTCGGGAGCCTCTCGGACGCCTTCGGGCGCCGGTCCGTTCTCCTTGGCGGCCTTGCGCTCTTCAGCCTGTCGATGTTCGCCGCCTCCTGGGTCGAAAGCATCGAGACGCTGCTCCTGCTCCGCTTCATCCAGGGGATCGGCGGTGCCGCAGTGCGCATCACGACCATGGCGATCGTCCGCGACTGTTTCGGCGGCCGCGACATGGCGCGCGTCATGTCCTACGTCATGATCGTCTTCATGATCGTGCCGATCGTCGCGCCGACACTTGGCCAGGTGGTGATCGCCTATGCCGACTGGCACTGGATCTTCATCCTGATCGGCGTCGTCGGCGCCGCCCTGTTTGTCTGGGCGCTGACACGGATGAAGGAGTCCCTGCCGAAGGAGGAACGTCTGCCGCTATCGGTGGGCGCGGTCCTTTCCGGATTCCGCACGGTGCTCACGAACCGCATCACCTGCGGCTACATGATCGGAATGACCCTGTTTACCGCCGTCATTTGCGCCTATGTGGTCAGCGTTCAGCAGGTCTTCGGCGAGGTCTACAACCTCAGCGACTGGATGCCGATCGCCTTTGCGGGCACTGCCGGCGGGATAGCGGTCGCGAACTTCGCCAACGGCTATTTCGTACGCAGTTTCGGCATGCGCCGCATCTCGCATGCCGCCATGATCCTCTTCACCCTCTTTGCTGCGATCGGTTACGTCCTGTCGCTCGCAGGCACTCCGGCCTTCGCCATCAGCTATCTCCTGTTTTCGCTATTGCTGATGTTCTTCGCCGTTATCGCCACCAACTTCACCGCCATCAGCCTCGAGCCGATGGGACATCTGGCGGGTACGGCAACCGCCGTCACGGGTTTCGTCTCCACCACCGGCGGTGCGCTGATCGGCGGTGCCGTCGGCCAGCTCTTCGACGGCACGCTGCAGCCGCTCTTCGGCGGCTACGCCTTATTCGGCCTGCTGACCATCCTGGCGACGCTCTGGGCGGAGAATGGAAAGCTGTTCACCCATCCGGGCGACAGCGATGCGACGCACGAACACGGCGGCGGACACCTTTAGAGCGCTTCCAGGAAAAATGTGAACGGTTTTCCGTCCGGATTGCATTGGGTCTAATGACAGAGGCCGCCCGGAAAGACCGGGCGGCCTCTGTCATGTAAAGGGTGGTCTTTTCCGATCAGACGGTGAAGACCTCCCGCCGCAACTCCTCCCAGCTATCCCTGTCGGTCGCCAGAAGCAGCCCGCCATTCGTATGCGCGGGCAGATAACGTGAGCCGTCGAAACGGGCCGCATAGGCGCCGGCTTCCTCGGCGATCAGGGTGCCGGCAAGGTGGTCCCACGGCATGAGCTTCTGATACATCAGGAAGTGCAGATGACCGCCGGCGAAGATGCGGTATTCATGCGCCGCGCAGCGATAGCTCGTGGCCATGCGGACCTTCGCCATATTGCCCATGACGATGCGGCGCTCGGCCTGCGCGTAGAACCCGGCCGATGCGACGCCCACCATGTTTTCGACGGTGACCCCGGCAGTGACCGACAGTCTCTCCTGCGTGCCGTCGGGCCGGCACATCCACGCGCCGGAGCCCCGCTCGGCGATGACCCAGTCGTTGCCGAGCGGATCGTAGATGATCCCGGCGACGGTCTCTCCCCCGGCGACGACGCTCGCCATCACACCGAAGAGCGGCAGGCCGGCCGCGAAATTGAAGGTGCCGTCGATCGGATCGACGACGATCGCGAGATCGGCACCGGCGAGCTTGTCGAGGAGCGCCGGATCGGCGGCGACGGATTCCTCGCCGATGAACACGGCCCCCGGCGCAATCGCGTCGATCTTCGCCTTGATCAGCCTCTCGGCGGCCTCGTCGCCTTCCGTCACCAGGTCGATCGCTTCCGACTTCATCCGCACATCGCCGGAGCCGAGATTGCGAAAGCGCGGAAGGATTTCCTTTACCGCCGCTTCCTGCAGCAGATTGGCAAGTGCGGCGATGTCGACGGAATGGCTCATTCTTTGGGCTCCGGAGAGAGGGATTGAAAGTCGAAAAGCTTCGGGTCGAGCAGATGCGAGGCGTTCACGTGTCCGAGCGCGCGCAGCATCGTGTCCTTGCGGCCCGGCATGCGCCGCTCGATATCCGCAAGCATCGCCTTCATCGCGTTGCGCTCGAGCCCGTCCTGCGAACCACAGAGGTCGCAGGGAATGATCGGGAACTCCATGGCCGCGGCGAATTTCGCAAGATCGTCTTCCGCAGCATAGGCAAGCGGCCGCAAGACCGTCAGATCGCCCTCATCGTTGAGAAGCTTCGCCGGCATCGACGCCAGGCGCCCGCCATGGAAAAAGTTCATGAAGAAGGTCTCGAGGATGTCCTCCCGATGGTGGCCAAGCACCAATGCGTCGCAGCCCTCCTCCCGGGCGATGCGATAAAGATTGCCGCGCCGAAGCCGCGAACAGAGCGAACAATAGGTCGCGCCCGCCGGCACCTTCTCCTTCACGATCGAATAGGTGTCGCGGTATTCGATGCGGTGCTTGACGCCGATCGACCGGAGATAGTCGGGCAGGACATGCTTCGGAAAGTTCGGCTGCCCCTGATCCAGATTGCAGGCGACGAGTTCGACGGGAAGCAGACCCCGCCACTGCAGATCCATGAGCAGCGCCAGCAGGCTGTAGCTGTCCTTTCCACCCGACACCCCGACAAGCCAGCGCCTGGAGCCCTTGAGCATGCCGAAATCATCGAGCGCCTGGCGCACCTGTCTGAGCAGGCGCTTGCGCAGCTTGTTGAAGGAGACGGAGGACGGCATGCGCGAAAAAAGCGGATGGGCCGCACCTTCGAAGGCGGCGTCATCGACAATGACGCTGTCTGTCTCGTCCGGGGAGGATTGTGCGAGTTCCATGGCGGCAATCTCGGATTGTGCAGAGCGCAGGTTGCGCTCTGTTTTCTGAAGCAGCACTTGCCCCGTCCGGCCGGGAAGATCAAGAAAAAACGGGCGTGCGAGCCTTGGCCTCAACCAGTTTGCCCCTCACCCTAACCCTCTCCCCGCGCGCCGGCTACGGCATGCACATATCTCTTGCGCGCCGGTGCGGCGGATACTGCTCATGAAGGGGATCCCTCGGGAACCCAACCGCCTCAACCCCGCTCGGTCGGGATTGCCCCTCAACCGGCTGCCGCCACCTTCTCCCCGCAGGCGGGGAGAAAGGATATGCCGCGCCCGCTTGTCCCTTCTCCCCGCCTGCGGGGAGAAGGTGCCGGCAGGCGGATGAGGGGCGGGTGACCGCTAATGCCAATGTTAGCGCCTACGGGTTTGATCCCAAGGACCCATCCGCAAGCCTCGCCACTGCTGGAAATACAGATGCCGCCACTCCGGAGTAAGTCCGCGAAGGGCTGGACAACAAGAGATATGTGCATGCCGTAGCGCGCGCCGGGGAGAGGGAACGTGCCCGATGGTTCGCAGGCGGTCATGGTCATGGTGGCGAAGGTGGTGCCGCGAGTCCCCTTCTCCCCGCCTGCGGGGAGAAGGTCGCGGCAGCGGGATGAGGGGCGGCTGCATTCCGCGTGCTTACGGCCCGAACACCGACCATCCCGTACGCGCAGCCAGCATCTCCAGCGCCAGCGACCCCAGCAGCGAATTGCCGTAGTCGTTGAGTCCCGGCGACCAGACGGCAATGGATGCCTTGCCCGGCGCCACCGCCATGATGCCGCCGCCGACGCCGCTCTTCCCCGGCAGACCGACGCGGTAGGCAAAATCGCCGGAGCCGTCATAATGGCCGCAGGTAAGCATAAGCGCATTGATGCGCCGCGCGCGCTGGCGCGACACGACCGAATGTCCGGTCAGCGGGTTGGTGCCGCCGGCGGCTAGAAACAGTCCGGCCTTGGCGAGCTGGCTGCAGGTCATGGCGAGCGCGCAATGATGGAAATAGACGCCAAGCACGTGCTCGACCGGATGATCGAGCCGGCCGAAGGACCGCATGAAATTCGCAAGCGCGATGTTGCGGTATCCGGTCGCTGTCTCCGAGCGTGCGACTTCGTGGTCGATCACGATGTTCTCGTCATCCGCGAGGTAACGGACGAAGCGAACGATCTCGCCGATCAGTTCCTTCGGCGTGTGGCCGGCGAGAATGAGGTCGCTTATCCTGATCGCGCCGGCATTGATGAAGGGGTTGCGCGGCTTGCCACCCTCATGCTCGAGCTGGACGATCGAATTGAAGGCCGAGCCCGAAGGCTCTCGCCCCACCCGGTTCCATATGTTTTCGCCGTGCTTGCCCAGCGCCAGCGTGAGCGTGAACACCTTGGAGATGCTCTGAACGGAGAACGGCATCTCCGCATCGCCGACGCGATAGACCTCGCCACCCGTCGTGACGATCGCCATGCCGAAGTGACGGGCATCGACGCGTGCGAGCTGAGGGATATAGTCCGCGACCTTCCCTTCGCCGAGGCGCGGCGTCAGTTCCCGATAGATGTCGTCGATGATCGCCTGGAGGTCTTCTTGCGGTTTCGGCTCGCGCATACGGCACTTCTCACTTCGGAAGCGGTCTCGGCCAGGACAGTCATTCCTGCGCCCCCTCCAGCTTATGGGATTCGTCCGGCAACTTCGTACAAAAAAACCGCCCGTTTCCGGGCGGTTTTCCAATTTCTTTCAGGCGAAGCCCGATTAACGCGAATAGAATTCGACGACCAGGTGCGGCTCCATGACGACCGGGTACGGCACGTCGGAGAGAGCGGGAACGCGAACGAAGGTCGCGACCATCTTGTTGTGATCGGCTTCGATGTAATCAGGAACGTCGCGCTCGGCGAGCTGTACGGCTTCGAGAACCGTAACGAGCTGCTTGGACTTTTCCTTGACTTCGATGACGTCGCCCGGCTTGCAGCGGTAGGAACCGATGTTGACGCGAACGCCGTTGACCTTGACGTGGCCATGGTTGACGAACTGGCGCGCGGCGAAAACGGTCGGGACGAACTTGGCGCGGTAGACGATCGCGTCGAGGCGCGACTCGAGCAGGCCGACCAGGTTCTCCGGGGTGTCGCCCTTGCGGCGCGATGCTTCGGCGAAGATCGCACGGAACTGCTTTTCACGGATATCGCCGTAGTAGCCCTTCAGCTTCTGCTTGGCGCGCAGCTGCACGCCGAAGTCGGAAAGCTTGGACTTGCGGCGCTGACCGTGCTGGCCCGGGCCATATTCGCGACGGTTCACCGGGGACTTCGGGCGACCCCAGATGTTTTCGCCCATACGGCGGTCAATTTTGTACTTGGACGATTCGCGCTTGCTCATCGTATTTCCTTTCAAGGTGTTACACCGGCTTGTCGCCAAACCGGATCAAGGAAACACGCCCTCCTCTGAACCCATTTTAGGGGTTCTGACAGGCCTCTCACGATCGCTGCCGGAGAAACCACGGGACATGTCAAATGAAACACCGGGCATCACTGCCCGGCGTTGAGCGGGTCTTTAAGCACTGGGCGGCGAATTGTCAACGGAATATGACAGGAACAATGGCAAATTCAGCCTACTTCCGAATGCAATCTCACTCGGCGGCCGCGCGCGCTGAATCTCCCGTGTCCGGAGCATTGGCGTCGCCGGGCGCCGTTTCCTTGCCGAGATCGGGGAAAGCGACGATGCGCTTGCCGGAGAAATCCGCATGCACCACGACGAGCCCCTGCTCTTCGAAATAACCGAGCAATCGCCGTGCGCGACGGGCCGAATGCGTTCCGTAGGCACGGGCGATCATGGCGTCCGATGGGCACGGCAGCCCGCGCAGGGCCGCCTGTGCCAGCATCAGGAAAACCGCCTGCAGGTCTTCCGTCACCCGGTCGGCCAATCCAAGCGCCGAGGCCCAATCCTCGCTTGCCGCCGTCTCGGCATCGATTCCCGACCGGGCGACGGCCATCTTGCGGCGGAATGCGCTCAAGGAGAGTGCCGGTCCGGGGACGCGGCGAATGCGGCAGCGAACGAGAAAATCCTGGTAGAGCTCCGCATCGGGCCTGAACGCGGCTTCCGGATTTGCGACGATTTCGGCAAAGAGGCTGCCGATCAGCGCCTCCCTCTCCTCCGCCGAGATTTCCGGTTGCGCCGGCTTGGCCTCCGCGGGCGCTGCGGGCTCGGGCCTTGGCCGCGACAGCTCCGCGAGAATATCGCTCGCGGGGCGCGGCTGCGGCGCGGTTCGGCGGACGACCGGGCGGGTGAATTCCTCCGGGTCGGGCGTGAAGATCAGATCTGCCACGTCCTGCGGCGCTTCGGGCAGCGGCATCAGCTTCGGGCTCATCGACCGTGCCGAGGTCTCGACCGAACCGATCGTCACCCTCAACGGGCGACGGGAAAGCGCGGGACCGAGCGCCACGAAGGAGCCGCGCTTGAGGTCGCGAAACATCTCGGCCGTGCGCCGGTCCATGCCGAGCAGATCGGCGGCGCGCAGCATGTCGATGTCGAGGAAGGTGCGTCCCATCAGGAAGTTCGAGGCCTCTGCCGCCACGTTCTTGGCGAGCTTGGCGAGGCGCTGCGTGGCGATGACGCCGGCAAGGCCGCGCTTGCGGCCGCGGCACATGAGATTGGTCATTGCGCCGAGCGAAACCTTGCGTATTTCCTCCGAAACGTCGCCGCCGACCGACGGCGCGAACATCTGCGCCTCGTCGACGACCACCAGAACGGGATACCAATATTCCCGGTCCGCATCGAACATCGCGTTCAGAAACACGCCGGCGCTGCGCATCTGCTGCTCGACATCCAGCCCTTCGAGAGAAAGCACGCAGGAAACGCGGTGCTGACGGATGCGGGTGGCGATGCCGATGAGCTCCGCATCGGTACGCTCCCCCTCGATCACCACATGGCCGAACTTGTCGGCGAGCGTGACGAAATCGCCTTCCGGATCGATGATGCACTGCTGCACCCAGGGTGCGGACTGTTCCAGCAGACGGCGGAGCAGATGCGACTTGCCGGAGCCGGAATTGCCCTGCACCAGAAGACGTGTCGCCAGAAGCTCTTCGATATCGAGCGAGGCCGAAGTCCCTTCGGACGTCGTTCCCATGTCGATGCCGACTTTCATCATTACCTCATCTTCGCGGATTGATTCGCAGCCACGCCTGGACCGCCAAAACGGGCAACACCTAGCATGGATCGTGCCCCCAAGCGCCGCCGAATATCGAAACCCACAGGGAATAATCGGGCGGCCCGGCAGCCGATCTAGATCCGTTCGCGCCGGTCCGCAGATGCGGCATCCGCCATGTCTCTCAGCCCGAAGCCCTGCATCAGCCGGCGAGTCGCGAAATCGGGCCCGCCTGACGTGAAGATCGCCGGATCCTCGCCGTTCAATGGTTCGAACCCGTTCGGCAGCGGCACCAGGGAGCGCGCCCTCCTTGCGATCGCTTCGGCCGGATCCAGCCAGTCCACCGGCCAGGGCGCCAGCCGGCGGAAAACATTGGCCATGAAAGGATAGTGCGTGCAGGCCAGCACGACGATATCGGTTCTCTTTCCCTCCGCCTCCACGAAGCAAGGCGCAATCTCGGCGAGGACCGCCTCATCGGCCAATGCGTCGCCGCGAATATAGGCTTCCGCCATGCGCGCGAGGTTCTCCGAGCCGACGAGCCTGACGTGACATTGCGAGGCGAAGGACTGGATGAGATCGCGGGTGTAGGCGCGCTTCACGGTACCCGGCGTCGCAAGCACCGAAACGAGACCCGAACGGGTGCGCTCGGCCGCAGGCTTGATGGCCGGGACAGTGCCGACGAAGGTCATCTGCGGATAGGCGGCGCGCAGATCCGCGCCGACGAGCGTAAAGGCCGTGTTGCAGGCGATGATGCAGATTTCCGGATCAAGCTCGGCAAGCAGCCGACCGAAAAGAGCGATCACCCGCTCCTTCAGAGCGCCCTCCTCCCAGCCGCCATAGGGAAAACCGGCATCGTCTGCGACATAGATGAAATGCCGCTCCGGCATCAGCACGCGCGCCTCGCGCAGCACCGTCAGGCCACCGATCCCGCTGTCGAAGACCAGGATGGGCTTCAGCTCAGTCTTTGTCACCGCCGCCCTGTTCTTTTCTGCTGTGCCCGGGCGGTGCGGCGGAGCCACGCGGATTTTCCCGCGTGAAACGGTCGAGCGATGAAATGACGCCGCGCAGCACCTGGATTTCCGATTCGGTAAAGGATGGCCTGGTCAGAACCGCGCGCAGATTCTCGACCAATTTCGGCTTTTTGTCGGCGGAACGGAAATAGTTGCGCGCGTCGAGCGCCTCTTCCAGATGCTCGCAGAGCCCATGCAACTGCTCCTTCGTCGCCGGACGCTGCTGGCTCGCCTGGAAAGACGTCTCGTCCTCGGAGGTCATGCCGGTCTTCAGCCACTCATAGGACATGAGCAGCACTGCCTGGGCGAGGTTCAGCGAAGCGAAGGCGGGATTGACCGGGAACGTCACGATCTCGTCGGCAAGCGCGACCTCGGCATTGGTCAGTCCGGTACGCTCGCGGCCGAAAATGATGCCGACCTTCTCACCCTCCTTGAACCGGTGGCGGAGTTCCCGGGCGGCGACGATCGGCGAGCGCACGGGTTTGAAGCCGTCGCGGTCGCGCGCGGTGGTCGCGTAGACGAAATTGAGATCGGCGAGCGCCTCTTCGAGCGTTTCGTAAAGCTTGGCGCCGTCGATGACGTGATCGGCACGGCTGGCGGCGGAGCGTGCCTTCTCGCTCGGCCAGCCGTCGCGGGGGCTGACGAGGCGCAGTTCGGACAGGCCAAAATTCGCCATGGCGCGCGCCACCATGCCGATATTCTCGCCGAGCTGGGGAAAGGCGAGAATGATCGCCGGACCTTCCGTCAAAAGTTCGCGCTCGCTGTTGGTGCCTGCCATCGCCTGTGTGCCTTCTGTTCGGCGCTTCCCTCGCATATATGGACGCGGATTTAAAGCCCGCGCTCCTCCCCGGCGGGCCGAACGCGCGGCGAATGAAGGCGCTCGAGCGAAACGGCAACCATCTCCAGTCCAAGGCCGGCATCGTCGCGCGATACCGGCAGATGACGCTCGACCGGCGCAGCGACGCTGCGGGACCGATAGAAATAGTCCGCTCCGGTTTCGCGCACCTTGCTTGCGAGCTTCAGATTTTCCTCGATCTGCGCCGCGAAGTCGTTCGGGCTTTCCGGGTCTTGCGACATCTTACGCGCGACTATGCGCGCCCAATAGGTACAGCCCATGAACACCGCCAGCGTCTGGCGCACGTGCCCCGGGCGGGTGACGAGCTGCCAGGAAACGCCGAGCGGTTTGGCGGCAGCGGCCAGTTCCCTGTAGGCGCGGTCGAGCGCCTGCGACCGGCTGACGAGATCAAGGCCGGACGTCCCCCTCCTTGCCTCCTCCAGCAACTCGGAGAGCTTGTCGCACCAGTTTCTGATCGCCGCATCGAGCGTCGTGCGGGTCTTCGTCGGAAACACGACGAAAGCCACCGCCGCGCCGGCGACGGAGCCGACGAGCGTCTCCTCGAGACGCAGTTCCAGAAGCTGCGGCGTCAAAACGCCGAGGAGGCTGTAGGCGAGAGAGAGGACGACCGAGACGAAGAAAGTCATGGTCGCGTAGGAGACCGGAAGGAAATAGAAGGCAAGAAAGATGCAGGCCGCACCCAGTGGCAGGACTATATAGACGGTCCCGCCGATCGCGCTTGCCGCCGCAAGTCCGACGACGATGCCCGCCAGTGTGCCGGCCGACCGTTGCAGGGCCTTCACTGCGGTGTCGCCGCGGGAGCGCGTATTGGTGAAGACGAGGAAGGCAGCGAGAACCGCCCAGAACCAGCGCTCGCGTGAAAGCATCAGGCCGAACACCATTGCGATGCCCGAGGCGAGGGTAATCTGGATCGCGCTTCGTAAAGCCGGATCGGCGAGGGAAAAGCGAGCCGTTGCCGCCGGTGGCTCTGGAGATGGCGCCGGAGGCGGTTCATCGAGGTCCGCCGCCTCCAGGTCGGCCAGACTGCGGTTGAGGCGATCTCGAACCGTATGAAGCCAAAACAGAGCCCTGGCAGCTTCGAGCTGTTTGACGTTCGCCTCGCCCAGCGACTGCATTCCCCGTTCCATCTCGTCCGCATCATGCGCCAGCA
The DNA here is from genome assembly GCF_054161295.1 of Ensifer sp. D2-11. NCBI lineage: Bacteria > Pseudomonadati > Pseudomonadota > Alphaproteobacteria > Hyphomicrobiales > Rhizobiaceae > Ensifer > Ensifer sp. D2-11. The sequence goes on along the minus strand of NZ_CP096433.1, from coordinate 1,317,740 downwards.
CCGCGTCGACAACAGCCGCAGGTGGCATTGCTTGAAGGCTGAGCACGATCACACTCTCGGCCGCAAGATGAATGTCGAAGAGCCCGATGGCGAGGTCCGCAGACACGTCCCCGGGTTCCGGCGCCGGGCGGCGGGTGTCCGTCGCAATGAAGCTCTCCGCCATCAACACGGCTTCCTTCAATCTCTCTTCCAGCGCATGCAGCTTGCCGCGATCGGCAGCCCTGAGAATGGGCCTGCGCGCAGCCGCCGCTATCCCATGAAGGATTTCATCCACCCTCTGCTGGACGCTCGCGATCGCCCGCAGGAGATCGCGGTAGCGGTCGTCCGGGAGAAGGACGGTCCGCACCAGATGCGCGATAGCCGCTGAAATCCCGGCGCCGAGAACGAGCGCCGGCAACTGTTCCAGCGAGGGGCGCAGATAGGCTCCGGTGAAATAGGACATGAAGGCGAACATGCCGATGGCGAACCAGCGCTGGCCGAAGACGCGGCCATAGACTGCCACGAAGATGACTACGAGAAAAACGAGATCGGAAACGTGCCGGTAACCCTCCAGCGCCGAGGCGAGCGTGACCATCGCAACGCCGGTGACGACCGCCAGAATGCGCGTGACCAGTTGTTCCGATGCCGTCCGGTCGCGAACCGCCAGACCGCCTTCGATCGAAAGGGTAATCGCAAGTCCGTAGGCGGCCGGCGGCAGCGGGGTGGCGATGAAATGGAAGGCGATCAGCAGAGCGACCGAGATCACCACGGTCGCCGTTATGCGGGACGCCTGCCGCAGCCGGGAAAAGGCCGGATCATTGGCCAGCAGCCAGTCCCGCAAGCGAAGCCTGAACGTCATGGCGCCTCCGCCTGTCCCCACGCCCGCAGCGTGCAGCGTTTCCGGGATGACGACACGCACAAAACAGTTGAAGCATGCCGCCGCTCGATCTCTGAATAGCCTTTCCCGCGGTCTTTTCAAAGCTGTGAGGTGAGCGGCTCCCGGTCTGCAGACCGGGCGCAACGAGCCGATTCCGAGCCCGCCGCCTTGGCCCAAAGTTTCGGCCAAGCATGCTTTGCCTTGCTGGCTCACAGTGCTATAGGGCTCTGGATTTCTCCCACCGTCGGAATGCCGCGCGCGGTGTTCCGCAAGCTACGAGGCATATCAATGGCAAAGATCAAGGTCGCCAATCCGGTCGTCGAACTCGACGGCGACGAGATGACCCGCATCATCTGGCAGTTCATCAAGGACAAGCTGATCCACCCTTATCTCGACCTCGATCTCGAATATTACGACCTGGGCGTCGAAAACCGTGATGCAACTGACGACCAGGTGACGATCGACGCCGCAAACGCCATCAAGAAGCACGGCGTCGGCGTAAAATGCGCCACGATCACGCCGGACGAGGGTCGCGTCGAGGAGTTCAAGCTGAAGAAGATGTGGAAGTCGCCGAACGGCACGATCCGCAACATCCTCGGCGGCGTCATCTTCCGCGAGCCGATCATCTGCAAGAACGTGCCGCGCCTAGTCCCCGGCTGGACCAAGCCGATCATCGTCGGCCGCCACGCCTTCGGCGACCAGTACCGCGCGACCGATTTCAAGTTCCCGGGCAAGGGCAAGCTCTCGATCAAATTCGTCGGCGAAGACGGCCAGACGATCGAGCATGACGTTTACGACGCGCCGGGCGCCGGCGTGGCACTCGCCATGTACAACCTGGACGAATCGATCACCGAATTCGCGCGCGCCTCGTTCAACTACGGCCTGCAGCGCAAGGTTCCGGTCTATCTCTCGACCAAGAACACGATCCTGAAGGCCTATGACGGCCGCTTCAAAGACATCTTCCAGAAGGTGTTCGACGAGGAATTCGCCGCCCAGTTCAAGGCCGAGAAGCTCTGGTACGAACACCGCCTTATCGACGACATGGTCGCCTCGGCGCTGAAGTGGTCCGGCGGCTATGTCTGGGCCTGCAAGAACTACGACGGCGACGTGCAGTCCGACATCGTCGCGCAGGGCTTCGGCTCGCTCGGCCTGATGACCTCGGTGCTGATGACGCCGGACGGCAAGACGGTCGAGGCGGAAGCCGCCCACGGCACGGTGACGCGCCACTACCGCCAGCATCAGAAGGGCGAGGAAACCTCGACCAACTCGATCGCATCGATCTTCGCCTGGACCCGCGGCCTCGCCCACCGCGCCAAGCTCGACGGCAACGCCGAACTCGCGAAGTTCTCCGAGACCCTGGAGCGCGTCTGCGTGGATACGGTCGAGTCCGGCTTCATGACCAAGGATCTGGCACTTCTCATCGGTCCCGACCAGCCCTGGCTGTCGACCACCGGTTTCCTCGACAAGATCGACGAGAACCTCAGGAAGGCAATGGCGGCGTAATCAGCGTGATCTATCGCCAGATTTTGGAAACCCGGCCTGGCGCCGGGTTTCTTTTTGTCGTGGGAGCCGGCGGCGTTCCATCGTAACCGTCGTTCTCACCTTGCGCGCTACGACGGAAGCCGCCGTATCCAGTCGTCAAACCCTTGACGTCGGCTCTGCTGCACCGGCGAGGTGTCGCGACGATCGTCCAAATTCTGGTGCTCTCTTATCTCCCGCGCGGTCTCCCCATACTGGTGCTTGAATGCCCGTGCAAAGTGATCGCCACGCAAAAATCCAAACTCCGCAGCAATGTCGGAAATGCGACGCGTTTCGTTGGGGTCCGACAGAACGGCTCTGATTCGCTCCAGCCGACGGCCCTGGATGTAGTGAAGCACGCCTCCTTCCTGTTCGAACAATCTGAAAAGCGTTCTGCGGGACACGCCGACGATATTGCAGATCGCATCGATGTTCAGCGCGCTGGAATTTAGATGACCTTCGATATAGCGCTTCGCGCGACGTAGCAGCACCAGTTCAAGACCGGGGCGCGCCGCTTCGACATTGGCAAGTGACGGAGCCAGGCAGGCCGCAAGCATTTGGCATGCGGCTCCTGCCAGAGCCGTCTCGTCTCCAGAGTGCAAGAACGGCAATCGCCGTGCCAGCATGTCCAGATATTCGGCCAGGAGCATGGCGTAGGGGCCAGTTGGAGCCGAACCGTGGAGGCCTCCCAGATTGGGAAGCCGGTCTTCTATCAGCGACCTCGGCAGGAACATTGCAACGAGGTGACAGTCCGGTTCATCGCTGATCAGTTCACAGGAAAGGTCGAGCACGGACACCTGACCCGCTCTTCCTTCAAACTCGCCTCTTGCCGTTTCAGCTCTCCAGCCACCCGTCCTATAAAGATTGAGGACAAAGTGATCCATGCCGTCCCGCCGCACGCGTGCGGACGATCTCACGTAGCGTTGCGCACCGAGAACCGCATCAGTTACGACCATGTCGCCCAACTGGAAAGCCTCGACGCTCGCCGTGAACGGCCTGTTGCCGTCTTGCGAACGCCGCTCGACGTCGAAGACGACATTGATGCTCTCCCGCCAGACATCGAAATCCCGGCAGGAGAAATGGGTGCTCTCGATAGCCGAACCACTCATAGGAAATTCGTCCTACAGTTTCTTCAAGATTGGCACGCTCAGCCAATTTTTGGCACGGACGTGGTCTTGAGGATAGTGGGAGCGCGCATATCCTTCGACGCGAAATTCAATGGATGGGCAAGACCTAGAGTTTAGCGCCTCCATGGAGACCCCATGCCGAACCAGCTTGAACCCGTGCTTGCACTGAAACGCATCGATACCTGGGTTGCCCGCCACCACCCCGATCGCTTGCCCTTCGTGAGACCCGGCGCGGATTGCGGGACCATCCAGCGGGTCGAGGCCAAATTCGGGAGAAGGTTACCTCCGGATATCCGACGCTTGTACGCCGCCCATGATGGACAGCCCGCAGGCAGCCCCGCCCTATACCTCAATCAACGGTGGTTGCCGCTCGATCTTGTCCTCATTGCCTGGGAAGACCTTTGCCTGCGATACGGGGGCGGGGTTTATCCCGCCTGCGGCGACCGCCGGCAATTTCTAGGTACCGTGGTTTGGTCTCCAAACTGGCTTCCGCTCTTCGGCAGCCCGCGCGGCGATCACTACTGTATCGATCTTCGTCCCGAACTTACCAACGGATACGGCCAGATCATCTGGTTTCTTTATGACGAAGCCGATCGCCCTGTGGTTGCTCAAAGCATCGCCGAGCTCCTTTCGCGGATTGCGAATGGGGTCAGCACCGGGCGATGGGCGTTGGACGACGGGTACGACGGGTTAAGTGATTGAAACGAGTGCAGCCGCGACGTCGATGTTTCCCGTATCCGGGGTTCCAGCCCGGAGGAGGCATCGTGAAGACCAAGTAAGGAGCCATCGAGATGAAACACCTATTTGCTTTGACCACTGCCATCGGCCTGTCGCTTGCGCCGTTGAGCGCCGCCTTCGCAGATCAGTCGCGTTTCGACAGTATCGCCAATCTGCCGTTCGAAAAAAATCGGCCCACTTCGGAAACGGCTCAGACGCTGAAAGACGAGTTGTTGTTTCAGCGGGCCACGCAGACCTATCTTTGGGCATTGCCGCTCATCAACACGCTCGGCATGAAGGTCGGCGCGGAGGAGGCTTTCGGCACCGGCTACAACGTCATGCCGATCTGGACCAAACGTCTGGACGCAAAGACCCACGTCACCACGCCGAACTCGGACCTCATCTACGGCATGGCCTTTGCGGACCTGTCGAAAACCGGGCCGCTGGTTTTTGAATCGCCGGAGAAACTGCAGGGAATTCTGCTCGATTTCTGGCAACGACCCATCCCGGAAGACAGCGGCAAATTTGCAGGCGACGTCGGTCTGCCGGGGCCCGATGGCGGCAAAGGCGGCAAGTTCCTGCTGCTTCCGCCAGGATACAAGGGCGACGTGCCCGAAGGCTATTATGTCTACCGCTCGGGGACGAACAGCGTCTTCATTTTCCTTCGATCGTTCTACCAGTCGCTGGACAATATCGAGCCGGCCGTCGAGGTGATGAAAAAATCGAAAATCTATCCGCTCGGGCAAGAGCAGACGGCGAAACCGATGGAGTTTCCGGACGCATCGGGCCGTTCACTCAATATGCTTCCCCGCGCCGATGTGAGCGCCTTCGAACACATCAAGAATCTCCTGGATGCAGAGGGGGCTGTTCTGGCGGATCCCGACTGGCTGGGCATGCTGAAAAGTATCGGCATTGCCGCCAACCAGCCATTCTCGCCGGACGAGAAAACGCGCGCGATCCTCGATGCTGCCGCCAAGACCGGCTACAAGATGAGCCGCGTGACCGGCTTTGAAAAGGGTATCGGCGGCGCGGATTTCCGGGTTTACGAGGATCGGCGCTGGCTCAATCCCATCAACAATCTGAGCGGGCGCTGGCCGAATGCAGGAATCGACCTGAGCTTCCTTGTAAGCAACGGAAACTACAGGGAACTGGACGCCCGCGCCTGGTTCTTTACCGACTACTACTCGATCAGCCCCGGCATGGTGTCGATGACACCCGGCAAGGGCGCGTTCTACATGATCGCTTTCGAGGACGCTGACGGCGATCCGCTCGATGGCGAGCACAGCTACAAGGTCAATCTGCCGAAGGACATTCCGGCAGAACTCTTCTGGTCCGTGACGCTTTACGAGGCGGAAAACGCATCCGGCCTCGATAACGGCCAGCCTTTCCCCTCGCTCGGCAAACTCAACAAGCCGGCGCAGAACGAAGATGGCAGTACCGACATCTACATTGGTCCGAAAGCACCGGCGGGCAAGGAGGGCAACTGGCTGGCAACGGTGCCGGGGCGAGGCTTCTTCGCGATCCTTCGCCTCTATGCTCCGGCCGAAGCGGCGATCGATGGCACCTGGAAGCCCGGGGACGTGGAAAAGGTTGAATAGGTCATCGACCCCGACAAGCGCACCCGTGAATCCCGAACCCTCGATGGAGGCTGCAATGAGAAGATTTGCCCGCACGACCCTGACTGCCGCCCTGCTTTATAGCGTGGCAGGCATTGGCGCTCATGCTCAGGAAACGCCCGACGAACTCGATACCCGCATCGGCAAACTGACATTCGAGAGCGGCTACCCCTCGAAGGAAACCGTGGCCAAGCTTTACGACGAAATGGATTTCCAGCGAGCGTCGCAAGCTTACCTGTGGGGCATTCCTGCCGTCGGCCTCAACGAATGGCGAAAGGCCCATTTCAACGTCTTCAAGGCCAAGAACGGTGAAATGCTTTCCTATCTCGATTTTGCCGAGAAGCTTGGCATTTTGACGCCGAACTACACCACGCCTTACATCGCGACGTTCATCGATCTCAAAGAATCCGGGCCGATGGTCGTGGTTGTACCGCCGGGGCTGATTGCAGGCATGGTGCTTGACCAGTGGCAGCGCGTCATGGCCGATCTAGGCGTGGTCGGCCCGGATATGGGCAAGGGCGGAAAGTATCTGATCCTCCCGCCCGGATACGGCCCGGTGGAGGCCGAGGGATACTTTGTCATCCAATCCACGAGCCGGGACGTGCTGGCGGGGTTCCGCCTGCTCGATGCCGACAAGGAAAAGGCAATTGCCGAACTCATCCCGCAGATCAAGACCTACACTTGGACGCTTGACGGAACTGGCGAGCCGATGCCCGTGCGCGCTGCGGGAGACGTCAAGTGGACCCAAATGCCGCCCCATGGAATGGCCTATTGGGACAGCCTGAACGAGGTCATTCAACGAGAACCCGTCGAAGAGCGTGATCGCTTCATGATGGCGCAGTTGAAGTTCCTCGGCATTGAAAAAGGGAAACCCTATCAACCCGACGAACGCCAGAAGAAGATTCTTCAGGACGGCGCGATCGTCGGCGAAGCCATGGCCAAGGCAAATACGACAGACAAGCGCGTCGAACCGCCCTTCTGGGAGGGCACGAACTGGAAACATGCGCTTGTGGTTGCGACCGACCAGAAGGCCAACACCTATGACCAGCTCGATGAGCGTGCTGCCTGGTTCTACGAAGCGGTCGTGATCTCCAAGGCAATGCTCACCCAAACTCCGGGCGTCGGCCAGCGGTACATAGCCTCCTACAAGGATGCAGACGGCGCATGGCTCTCGGGCGAGAACAACTATCGGCTTCATGTCCCTGCCGATCCGCCGGCCAAGGGCTTCTGGTCTGTGACGGCCTACGACGAGTCGACCCGGCAGATGCCAGTCACCGAACAGGGACGGCCGGACATCTCGTCGCGAAAAGAAGACATAGTGAAAAACGAAGATGGATCGATTGACGTATATTTCGGTCCCACTGCACCGAAAGGTCACGAGGCGAACTGGGTGCAGACAAATGCCGACAAGGGATGGTTCGCGTATTTCCGGTTCTACGGACCGACCGAGCCCTTCTTCGATAAATCCTGGTCGTTGCCGGATATCGAGAAGGTCAAATAGTTCGATGGTGACCTGAGTGGTCGGCGACTCTGGCTCGGTGACCACCCAGGTCCAGCGCGGCAGGCGCTGGACACCATCCGGACCGAACGGGTGCCATGAAAAAGGGCGCCGCAGCGCCCTCCGGAAGTTCAGCGCGCCCCCGGCTTAACCGGCGAGCGCGCCCGCAACAGCCTCGATCGCTTCTGCTGCACGTCCGCCGTCCGGGCCGCCCGCCTGGGCCATGTCGGGGCGTCCGCCACCGCCCTTGCCGCCAAGTGCCGCCGAAGCGACGCGCACCAGATCGACGGCGCTGACCTTCGAGGTGAGGTCGTCGGTGACGGCCACGACGGCGCTTGCCTTGCCGTCGCCGCTGACGCCGACGAAGGCGACGACGCCCGAACCGAGCGACTTCTTGCCGTCGTCCGCAAGGCTCTTCAGATCCTTCGGCTCGACCCCGGATACCACCCTGCCGAGGAAACGGACGCCGCCGATGTCGCGGGCGGCATCCCCGGAACCGTTCTGGCCATCGCCCGCAAGCGCGAGCTTCTTCTTCGCCTCTGTAAGCTCCCGCTCCAGTTTGCGCCGCTCGTCCAGGAGAGCCTCGACCCGACCTAAAACATCCGCAGGCTGGACCTTGAGTGCGGCGGCGAGTGTCTTCACCCGTTCGTCCTGTTCGCCGAGATAGGCGCGCGCCGCCTCACCGGTCAGCGCTTCCACCCGGCGGACACCCGCTCCGACCGCGCTCTCCGAGACAACGCGGACGAGGCCGATATCGCCCGTGGCGGACACATGCGTGCCGCCGCAGAGCTCGACCGAATAGGGCTTGCCGGCCTTGGAGCCGCGAAGGCCCTGCCCCATGGACACGACCCGCACCTCGTCGCCGTACTTCTCGCCGAAGAGCGCCATGGCGCCCTCGGCGATCGCATCGTCGACGCTCATCAGCCGTGTGACGACCGGCGTATTCTGGACGATGATCTCGTTTGCCATTTCCTCGACGATCTTCAGCTCCTCGGCCGTCATCGGCTTCGGATGCGAGACGTCGAAGCGCAAGCGCTCAGGCGCCACGAGCGAGCCCTTCTGGGCAACATGGGTGCCGAGGACCTCGCGCAGCGCCTCGTGCAGCAGGTGCGTCGCGGAATGGTTGGCGCGCAGGCGCGCACGGCGTGCATGGTCGACCGTCAAGGCGGCCGCTTCGCCGGCCTTCAGGCTGCCTTCTTCCACGGTGCAGTAGTGGACGAAGAGCCCTTCGCCACGCTTCTGCGTGTCGGTCACCGTAAGCTTGCCGGTCTCGGTGGTGATAACGCCGGTGTCGCCCACCTGGCCGCCGGATTCGCCGTAGAAGGGCGTCTGGTTCAAAACCAGTTGTACGTTCTCGCCCTTGGCAGCGGACTCGACGACGGCACCGTCCTTGACGATTGCCAGGATGACCCCTTCGGCCGACTCGGTGTCGTAGCCGAGGAAGTCGGTCGCGCCGTGTTTATCCCTGAGCTCGAACCAGATGGTCTCGGTCGCGGCTTCGCCGGAACCGGCCCAATTGGCGCGGGCCTCGGCCTTCTGCCGTTGCATGGCCGCCGTAAATGCGTCCGTATCGACCCCAATGCCCTTGGCGCGCAGCGCGTCCTGGGTGAGGTCGAGCGGGAAACCATAGGTGTCGTAGAGCTTGAAGGCCGTCTCGCCGTTGAACTGGTCGCCTTCGGAAAGATCGGCCGAAGCCTCCGCCAGAAGGTTGAGGCCGCGCTCCAGGGTCTTGCGGAAGCGCGTTTCCTCCAGCTTCAGCGTTTCCGAGATCAGCGCTTCGGCGCGGACGAGTTCCGGATAGGCCCGGCCCATCTGGCCCACGAGCGCCGGCAGGAGCTTCCACATCAGCGGATCCCGCGCGCCGAGCAGCTGTGCGTGGCGCATGGCGCGGCGCATGATTCGGCGCAGCACGTAACCGCGGCCTTCGTTCGACGGTAGAACCCCGTCGGCGATCAGGAAGGCCGAGGAACGCAGATGGTCGGCGATCACGCGATGGCTCGCGCGCCGGTCCCCTTCTGCCTTGACGCCGGTCGCCTCTTCGGAAGCAGCGATCAAGGCGCGGAAAAGGTCGATGTCATAATTGTCGTGCTGGCCCTGGAGCACGGCGGCGACGCGCTCCAGCCCCATGCCCGTGTCGATCGAGGGCCGCGGCAGGTCGACGCGCTCTTCCTTGGTGATCTGCTCGTACTGCATGAAGACGAGGTTCCAGATCTCGATGAAGCGATCGCCGTCTTCCTCGGCCGAGCCGGGAGGTCCGCCCCAGATATGGTCGCCGTGATCGTAGAATATTTCCGAGCACGGACCGCATGGACCGGTATCTCCCATGGCCCAGAAGTTGTCGCTCGTCGCAATGCGGATGATGCGGTCGTCGCTCAGGCCGGCGATCTTCTTCCAGAGGCCGAAGGCTTCGTCGTCGGTATGGTACACCGTGACGAGCAGACGCTTGGCATCGAGCCCGTATTCCTTCGTGATCAGGTTCCAGGCAAGCTCGATCGCGCGCTCCTTGAAATAGTCGCCGAAGGAGAAATTGCCGAGCATCTCGAAGAAGGTGTGGTGCCGGGCGGTGTAGCCGACATTGTCGAGGTCGTTATGCTTGCCGCCGGCGCGCACGCATTTCTGCGCCGTCGCCGCGGTCGAATAGGGTCGCTGCTCGAGGCCGGTGAACACATTCTTGAACTGCACCATGCCCGCATTGGTGAACATCAATGTCGGGTCATTGCGCGGCACGAGGGGGCTGGACGACACGATCTCGTGACCGTTCTTGCGGAAATAGTCGAGGAACATCGACCGGATTTCATTCACGCCGCTCATCTTGCGTCCTATCTGTGTACACTCCGGCGGCAGCCCGATCTCTCCAGGCTGCCAGCCGCACTCTTCACCCCCGCGCATAAAGCGCGTCGCGTTCAATCAAGTCACGCTTTCCGCCGGCCGAGCCGTCGGAACCACAGGCTTTTATCGTCCGCATATCATGCTGTCCAGCGGGCAGCAAAAAACCGGCCGCGGGTGGCGACGGCCGGTTTTGCATGCTTCAACGAGACGGCTGCAGCCGATTACATATCGGCGGCTTCGTCGCCGTCGCTTTCCGGCCCGCCATTCTCTAGGAACCGGTCGGCGATGAGACCGGCATTCTGCCGCAGAGCCGTTTCGATTTCGCGCAACAGTTCGGGATTCTCCCGCAGGAAGAGCTTGGCGTTTTCCCGTCCCTGGCCGAGCCGCTGGCTGTTATAGGAGAACCAGGCGCCCGATTTCTCGACGATGCCCGCCTTGACGCCGAGATCGATCAATTCGCCCGTCTTCGAAACGCCTTCGCCATACATGATGTCGAACTCGACCTGCTTGAAGGGCGGTGCCATCTTGTTCTTGACGACCTTGACGCGGGTCTGGTTGCCGACCACTTCCTCGCGCTCCTTGACCGAACCGATGCGGCGAATGTCGAGGCGCACCGAAGCGTAGAACTTGAGCGCATTGCCGCCCGTCGTCGTTTCCGGCGAGCCGAACATCACGCCGATCTTCATGCGGATCTGGTTGATGAAGATCACCATGCAGTTCGACTTGGAGATCGATGCCGTAAGCTTGCGCAGCGCCTGGCTCATGAGGCGCGCCTGCATGCCCGGCAGACTGTCGCCCATCTCGCCCTCGATTTCGGCGCGCGGCACGAGTGCGGCCACCGAATCGATGACGAGAATGTCGATCGCACCCGAACGGACCAGCGTATCGGTGATTTCCAGCGCCTGCTCGCCCGTATCAGGCTGCGAAATCAGGAGATTTTCGAGATCGACCCCGAGCTTTCGTGCATAGACCGGATCGAGTGCATGCTCGGCATCGACGAAGCCGCAGATGCCGCCCTTCTTCTGTGCCTCGGCAATGGTCTGCAGCGCCAGCGTCGTCTTGCCCGAGCTTTCCGGACCATAGATCTCGACGATGCGGCCCTTCGGCAGGCCGCCGATGCCGAGCGCGATATCGAGGCCGAGCGAACCGGTGGAGACGGTTTCGATCTCAACTACGCTGTCCTTCGCTCCGAGCTTCATGATCGATCCCTTGCCGAACGAACGTTCGATCTGGGAAAGAGCCGCTTCAAGTGCCTTGCTTTTGTCCACCGATTTGTCCTCTACGAGCCGCAAAGAATTTTGTGCCATTGGTCCACCTTTAGGTTATTGGAGCTATCGAGGCAATGAAGCCGCCGCAAGCCTTTTTGTACATGTTTTGTTCCAACTTGGCAATGGCACGTCAAGTGATTGAAAACGCTTGCCATATTTCATCACGTTCGATTCTTGTTCACGCCTTTCATCCACTGTATCCACAGGCAGCGCGTCAACGCATGCCGGCTTTCACGCGCCGCCCCGATTCGCTCGTGATTCACGATGGATCAAATCCGGACAAAGCCCTAAAAGGTAGTCCGAAACGATAGATCGGAATGCCGGCGGAAGAGAGACTTCGCCACCTTTTCTCCGCCCTTCATCGAGGACCAGATGCAAGCACAGGTGAAGTCGCAGAACATTGCCGTTTTCGGCGGCGCTCATATCGACAGGCGCGGCCGGATCAGCGGCGCGACGGCACCGGGCGCGAGCAATCCGGGCGCTTGGTTCGAGGAAGCCGGGGGCGGCGGCTTCAATGCCGCGAGAAATCTCGCGCGCCTCGGCCACCGCGTGACGATGATCAGCCCGCGGGGCGGCGATCCCGCCGGCGACACGGTGGCGGCCGCTGCGGAAGCTGCCGGTGTGATCGATCGCCCCTTCACCTTTCTCGATCGCAAGACGCCGAGCTATACGGCAATCCTCGAAAACGACGGCAACCTCGTCATCGCGCTCGCGGACATGGACCTCTATACTCTGTTTACGCCGCGCCGGCTGCAGCAGCGGGCGACGCGCGAGATCTTGGCTGCGAGCGAACTCGTGCTGATGGACGCCAATCTGCCGCAGGAGACCTTGGCGGCCCTCATCGGCACCGCTGCGAAGTTCTGCCCGCTACGTGCCGGTATCGCCGTTTCGCCTGCAAAGGTGGTCCGCTACCGCGACTGCCTCGACGGGCTCGATTTCCTGTTCATGAACGAGGCGGAAGCGCGCGCGCTTACCGGAACCGAGGCCGCGACCGCCGAGGAATGGCCGTTGCTGCTGCGCTCCGCCGGTCTTTCCGGCGGTGTCGTGACGCGCGGAGGCCGGGCCGCGGTCGCCTTTGATCTTGAGGGGGCCTGCCTCGCTACGCCGCCGGCTCTTTCAGCACTTGCCGACGTCACCGGCGCCGGCGACGCGCTCGCCTCGGGCTTTCTCGCCGCCCGGCTTGCAGGTGCGGACCTTTCCGCCTGCCTTCGCTTCGGCATGGCGGCCGCCGTCATAACGCTGCATTCGCCATTCGCGGCTTCCGACGAGATGTCGCAGGACATGCTGGAGCAGGTTCTGCAGCTTGTGCCGGAAACGGAAATGCTGTCATGAGATTTGGCGGCTGAATTGGGAGCCGCGCGGCACGGAATGCGAGCGGTACTTCCGCATCCTCTGCTCCAGGCACCGGAATCGATCAGGCATCCCCGAGCAATTTTGCCGTCGAGGATGTCATCAATCAAGGAAACGATCATGACCAAACCCTCCTCCCCGTCCCTGCCGATGGAATATTCAGATGAAGTCGCAGCCGCCAAGCAACGAGGTGCGCCGATCGTCGCGCTGGAATCCACGATCATCACGCATGGCATGCCCTATCCCGGCAACCTCGACATGGCCCGCAGCGTCGAGGCGATCATCCGTGAACAGGGTGCCGTGCCCGCAACCATCGCCGTGATCCACGGGGTCCTGCATATCGGTCTGGACGATGCCAAACTGGAGGCTTTGTCGAAGACGCAGGGCGCCATGAAACTGTCGCGCGCCGATCTGGCCTTTGCGATCGCCGAACGCCGCACCGGCGCCACGACCGTTGCCGCAACGATGATCGCCGCCGCCCGCGCCGGCATCCGGGTTTTCGCGACCGGCGGCATCGGCGGCGTTCACCGCGGGGCGGAACAGAGCTTCGACATATCGGCGGATCTCGACGAACTCGCACGTACCGGCGTCATCGTCGTCTGCGCCGGCGCCAAGGCCATTCTGGACATTCCCAAGACGCTCGAAGTGCTCGAAACGCGCGGTGTCCCTGTCGTGACCTATGACAGCGAGAACTTCCCCGCCTTCTGGTCGCGTGAATCCGGCCTCAAGAGCCCGCTGATGCTGAACAGCCCGGCGGCGATCGCCAGTTTCCAGCGGACGCGCGAGCTGCTCGGAATCGACGGCGGAATGCTTGTCGCCAATCCGGTGCCGGAAGAAAGCGAAATCCCGCGCGAGGAGATGGAGATCTACATCACCCGCGCGCTGGACAATGCGGCGAGCGAGGGGATTTCCGGCAAGGCGGTCACCCCGTATCTGCTCGACAACCTCTTCCGTTTGACGGACGGGCGCAGCCTCGAAACCAATATCGCGCTGGTCGAGAACAATGCACGCCTTGCCGCCGGGATCGCCGTCGCTCTCGCTGCTAACGATTGACGCAACGGTAAGGCAAATTGGGCCTTTCGGCCCACCCCTCATCCGCCTGCCGGCACCTTCTCCCCGCAGGCGGGGCGAAGGGGATCCGCTGCGCCGCCGCTTGTCCCCTTCTCCCCATCGAAAATCTACGGCATGCACATATCTCTTGCGCGCCGGTGCGGCGGATACTGCTCATGAAAGGGATCCCTCGCGAACCCAACCGGCTCAACCCCGCTCGGTCGGGATTGCCCCTCAACCGGCTGCCGCCACCTTCTCCCCGCAGGCGGGGAGAAGGGATATGCCGCGCCCGCTTCGCTCCCTCGGCGGGCGGTGAATGCGGGGTTCGGTTGGCGCCGCTTGTCCCTTCTCCCCGCCTGCGGCAGGGCTGTCCGGGGAAAATTCATGCATAGTGGAAGACCATTTGGTTTGGGATGGTCCGGGGTTTTGGTCGGCTTGGATTGACCTGCGGCGGCTTGTGGATTTCGGCGATGCTTTTGCGCTGGAACAGGCACTGGGTGACGAGGTCGGTGAAGCGCAGGATCGGTAGAGGGACGCGGGCGAGGCGGGCGGCGATGCGCAACAGTGCATAGGCGATCATCGCCGCGAAGATCTGCAGGCGGATGGCGTTGTCGTTGTTGCCGAGGAACTTGCGGATCTTGAGGTGCTGTTTGATCCAGCGGAACAGAAGCTCGATCTGCCAGCGATCCTTATAGAGCTGGCCGATCTCGACGGCGGAGCGCTCGAGGTCGTTGGTCAGAAGCGTGATCGTATCGCCGTCCTGGCGCTTGACGATTACCCGGCGCAAGCCGATCGGCAGCTTGGAATCGCCCTTGCTGGCGAGGCTGACCTGGCTGTCTTCGAGGACCAGGAAGCCATCGCCTTGAGGTTGCTCAACGGGGCGTTCAGCGACCAAAGCCAGTCCCATGTTGGTCTTCGGCCGGGTGACGAAACTGGCGCCGGCTTCGGCGATCGCCGTCCACCAGCCGTAATGGCAGTAGCCCTTGTCGAAGACATAGGTTGCGCCCTTTTCGATGGTGATCGTGCGGCCGATCTGGGCGTCGTTGACGTTGGCGTCGGTGATGTCGAGGATGCCTGGACAATCGGCCTTGGGATCATAGACGACATGCAGCTTCATGCCGCGGATGCGGCCGTTCGACTTGGCCCAATCGTACAGCTTACCCAGCGGGATCGGGGTCGAATCGATCAGCCGCAGCATCTTGGTGCCCTCCCGGCGCGTCTGCCGGTCGAGCTGACCGGCCAGAAGCGCGAAGGTCTCGGCGAAGACGGCGACCGGGCGGCGGCGGTTGGCGTCCGACAGCGTCGAGCGCATCAGCCGGCCACTGCCGAGATGGTAATGATGCTGACTGTTGGCGTTGAAGCTCGCCTCCAACCCGCGCAGGCTGGTCGTGGCGCTCAACTGGGCATAGATCAGTGCCACCAGATGATCCCAGCTGGTAAAGCACTTGTCGTAGGCATCCCCGGCATGACGATCCACAATCGCCTGAAAGCTGCGGCGATCAATCGCTTTCAGCAGCTGGGCGAAAATGCTAGGGGTGAACCGCATGCTCCGTCTCCTTTTCTGAGTCTCGACAACCAGAAAATAGACGGAAAAACGCCGTCTGACGGGGCATGCGCCTGCGACATTTCGATTCACCCGGAACTTTCCCCGGACAGCCCTGCGCCTGCGGGGAGAAGGGACCGGCAGGCGGATGAGGGGCATTCGCGCCGCATAGTTCAGAGGAGAAGCCTCGTCAGCTGTCGAGCATCTCGCGCACGGCGACCGCAAGTTGCTTCAGCGAGAAGGGCTTCGGCAGGAAGCCGAACTTCGCGTCGGCCGGCAGATTTCGCGCAAAAGCATCTTCGGCATAGCCGGATACGAAGATGAACTTCAGGTCCGGATACGTCTTGCGCAGCTCGCGCAGCAGCGTCGGCCCGTCCATTTCCGGCATCACGACGTCGGACACGACGATATCCACGGCGCCGTCGAGTTCGTCCATGATCTCCAGCGCTTCGATACCCGATCCCGCTTCGTGAACCGTATAGCCGCGCGTCTCCAGCATGCGCTTGCCGCCGCGCCTGACCGCTTCCTCGTCCTCGACCAGCAGCACGACCGCGGAATCTCCGGTAAGATCGGCAGGCTCGGCCCGAGGCATGGGCACCGCAACCGGTTCGCTCCTCGCCGGCGCCGCGGATTGCGCTGCGGACGCGTCCTCATCCTGCGTTTCGGGAATGTCGACATGGCGCGGCAGCAGGATGCGGAAGGTCGTCCCGCTGCCGATCTCCGACTCGGGATAGATATAGCCACCGGACTGCTTCACGATGCCGTAAACCATCGACAGTCCGAGCCCGGTGCCCTTGCCGACATCCTTCGTGGTGAAGAAGGGCTCGAAAATCTTGTCCATGATTTCCGGCGGAATGCCGGTACCCTGGTCGGACACCTCGACCATGACGAAGTCTTCCTCGGGCAGTTCGCGCCGTCCAAGCGCCGCCACTTCGCTCGCCGGCAGATTGCGTGTCCTAAGCGTGATGATCCCGCCGGCAGGCATGGCGTCGCGGGCATTGACGGCGAGGTTCAGGAGCACCTGTTCGAACTGGCCGAGGTCCGTCTTGACCGGCCAGAGATCGCGGCCGTAGTCCACCTCGACCTTGACGTTGGTGCCGGTCATCCGGTCGACGAGCATCCTGAGATCGCCGATGACGTCGGTGAGATTGAGCACCGTCGGACGCATCGTCTGCTTGCGCGAGAAGGCGAGCAGTTGCCGCACGAGCACGGCTGCCCGGTTGGCGTTACGCTTGATCTCCATCAGATCCGCAAAGGTCGCATCCGCCGGCCGCGCCGACAGCAGGAGATGGTCGGCGGAAAGCAGGATGGCCGTCAGGACATTGTTGAAATCATGGGCGATGCCGCCGGCGAGCGTTCCGACGGCATTCATCTTCTGCGTCTGCGCCATCTGGTTTTCGAGCGCCTTCTGCTCGGTGATCTCCAGGGCGTAGATGATCGCAGCCTCCTCGGGCGCCTGATCGCTCTGGTCGATGACTGCATTGACATAGAAGCGGAAGTGACGCCCCTCATCCTTGGGATGAAGCGCGTCGATCGGTGCGATATCGCTCTGCCGGTCCTTCGCGGCAGCCAGCGACTCCTGCAGACGCCCTCTTTCGGACTGATGCACGACAGCGTCGATCAGCGCCCCGCGCTCGACCTCGTCCTGCGAAACGAGCCCGGCGAAGAGCTTCATGAACGGAGCGTTGGTTCTGAGAATGCGGCCGTTTCCATCCACCGAGGCGATTGCCATGGGCGTGTTGTTGAAGAAGCGGGTGAACCGCATCGCGGCATTCGACGCCGACTGATCGCCATCGTCGCCTTCCCGGGACATCACGATCGTCCGGCTTTCGCCTGGCGCACCGTCCCGCGCCGAGGAAACGCGATGAATCAAGCGTACCGGCAGGCTCTGGCCGTTGGCCTTTCTGAGATCGAGGTCCAGGATCTTGGTCTTCTTGAGGCCGGGCTCTGCCTGTACCGATTGTACGAGCGCCAGCCCCTCGCCCGCGACCAGATCGGCAATGCTGACGGAGCCGGGCTGGAACTTGGTCAGGTCGATTCCGAGCCAGTCGGCGAGCGTCGCGTTGATATAGAAGATCTCGCCCTTTCGCCCGGCGGAGAAGAAGCCCGCGGGTGCGTGGTCGAGATAGTCGATCGCGTTCTGCAGCTCCTTGAAGAAGCGCTCCTGCTCGTCGCGCTCGGCGGTAATATCCGCGATCTGCCACAGGTAGAGCGGATTGCTGCCCGCATCCTCGAGCGGCAACACCCGCGCCTTCAGCCGATACCAATGGGCGCCGGAGCCAGCCACCTTGCCGTTTGCCAGAGGTTTCAGCAGCCGGAACTCCTCGTGACCCTGCTTGCCCTCATGCAGACCGTTGGTCAGGCGATAGATCGCTTCCGTCGCCTCGCGGTTGCGCGACAGGATCGTTTCGAGCGACTGAATGCCTGCCGCGCTCTTGGTGCCGGTCAGGGCACCATAGGCGGCGTTGGCATAGATGATGCGCCCCTTGCGGTCGGTCACGATCGTCCCGTCTTCATGCGCGTCGAGGAAGGCGCGCGCCAGTTCGTCCGGCCGCGATTGCGGCATCACCTCGATAAAGCCGATGACGGAAGAAACGAGGAAGAATATGCCCACCATGGCCAGCACGCCGAGAATGCCGAGCACGATCTCGTTTTCGAGCTGGTCCTTGAAGACGACGAAAGCGGCGGCCGACGCGGTGAGGACGATCGCAAGCAGGATGATCCTGAGGATGGTTCCCGGACGAACGCCCCGGTCAACGACCGGCATCTGGTAGTCACCTGCCTGCCGCAATTTCGTCATCGGGTCCTCACCTGCTGCCGGGTCGCATCGAACGCGATCCCGAGCGCTTGCAGTGCCGTACATCCCCGTGGATGCACAAGGGCCGCTGCAATACTTTGAATTGCCGCATGATTTATCCCCAATCCGTTTCCGGTTTGAGGAACCATGCGGTGGCCGGGTCCGAAGGCATCGTCGCGAAATCGATGGCCGCCCTCCGCGCTTTCGCGCATCGACCTGGAATCATCTTTAACAATCAGAGATAACAGCAAAAAGCGTCTCTGCGGAAGCGCTGCGGTCAATTCACAGGGAATGTCGGGCCGAAGCTTGTCCAAGCCCGAAAAAAGCCGTCAAATGTTGCCATGCGAAGCGGCAGTAAGGAGTTCAGCCTATGATGGAAACAATCCTCGGGGACAACGCCAGCCGGTTCATGATCGCGGCCGGAGCGGTTGCGATCGGTCTCTTGTGCCTCGTGGCCGTGCTTCGGCTCATGCGCAACAAGCCCTCCTCTCCCTTCGTCCGCGGCGGCAAGAACAGACAGCCGCGGCTTGCGGTGCTCGATGCCGCCGCAGTCGACACGCGTCGGCGCCTGGTGCTCGTCCGCCGCGACGACGTCGAACACCTGATCATGATCGGCGGCCCGACGGACATCGTGATCGAAAGCCGCATCGCGCCCGAGGGAGAAAACCCGGTTCCGGCCACGCTTCAGGCGGAGCCGGAAGAAAAGACGACCCGCGCCCCGATTGCGGAAGTCCGGCCCCGGCCTGTTCCTTCCCCTGTCCCGCCCGAGCCCCCTCTCCCGACGGAAGCTGCGGCCGAACCCGTGCGGCAACCGGCGCGCCCGAGCGAGCCGCCGCGGGTCGCCGCGCGCCCGGAGCCTCCAGTGCGCGTGGTCCCGGATCAGCAGCAGGCCCCCGCACTCGGCTCGTCGCAGCCGCAGCAGGTCTCCAGGCCTCTACCTGCACCTCACATTCCGCCCGTATCCGCCATCGAGCCGTCGCATACCGATTTCGGCGCGGTGCGTGACCGCCCGCTTCCGGTGGAGCCCGCGGCTCGCGACGAGCGCCCCGTCCCGCTTACGGCGATCGAACCGGTAAAGGGCATGCCGGGCCAATCTCTCCCGCCTCGGCCCGCCGCGCCGGAAGCAGCCGCAGAATTCGAGCGCATGCTCGATGCGGAAATCAGCGGCGATCTCCAACGCTTCACACCTTCGGGGCCGCCGCGTCCGGAGATCAGGCCCGCCGGTCGCCAGGAACCGGTACTCGGATCGCCCTCGCAGGACACCCGCAAGGAGCCGACGATCGAAGAGGAGATGGAAAGGATGCTCGCCGATATCTCCGTGAGCCGCAAACTGTAATTCGTACATCCCGGAACAACGCATCGATGCACAAATGAAAACGGCGCGGTCGAACCGCGCCGTTTTCGATAGTCCCAACGATGTCCCCGGACTTATTCGTCCCGGTAGACCTTCTCGCGACGCTCGTGACGTTCCTGCGCCTCGATCGAGAGAGTTGCGATCGGTCGGGCGTCCAGGCGCTTCAGTCCGATCGGCTCCCCGGTTTCCTCGCAGTATCCGTAGGTACCTTCATCGAGCCGCTGCAACGCGGCATCGATCTTGGCAATCAACTTCCGCTGACGGTCCCGAGCACGCAATTCGATCGCCCGGTCCGTTTCGGATGATGCGCGGTCCGCAAGATCAGGATGATTGGCGCTCTCCTCCGCCAGGTGATCCAGTGTCTCGCGGGCCTCGCGAAGGATGTCGTTTCTCCAGGCATTCAGCTTCGCACGAAAGTATGCCCGGTGGTTCGCATTCATAAAATCCTCGTCCTCCGACAGGACATAGGTACTAAGATCGATCTTCTCACTCAACGCGATTCTCCTGAAGAACATCTCATTGCGGCGGTGTATAGACCTATGGAAGCTCTGATTCAAGCCTTGTAATCAGTGCTTAACTGCATTTTAACACTGCCCGCATCGCAGGCTAACCGGCTAATATTTCATCACAATTACACGCATAGTCTTAAACGCCGAAACACCGCTCACCGCTGACGGCGCCAGCCGTTTGACGTTCCATGGGCGAGCAAGGCGGCGTTTCGGATTGCGACATTTGGTGCGCGACGGGCGTCGGTTCAATGGGCCCGCCGGATCAAAAAACCGCGAAGCGCGGCTTGATCTTTACGCCGACCGGCGGGACAACGGAGCATCCGCAAGGCGTTTCGAGCCGTCGGCACGACGGACGCCTCCATCCTGGGGATTTCCAACACCGGGTGAATACATGCAAGACAGCGTCGTCCCGGCCTTCCAGCTTCTGCTTCTTCGCCATGCCCGATCGGGCTGGGCTCTGCCCGGCCAGAGCGACTTCGATCGCGCACTCGACGATGTCGGCTTTGCGGAGGCGGAACTGACGGCACAATCCGCAGCCGACCATCGCATCAGGCCGGACCTGATCCTTTGCTCGACAGCCGTCCGCTGCCGGCAGACGGCCGAACCGCTATACCGCGCATTTGGCGAAGATATCGACATTCGTTACCTCGACACACTCTTTACCGGACCCACAACCGTCTATGCCGACCTTGTCGAGGCACATGCGAGCCGACCCTCGCTGATGATCATCGGGCACAATCCGATGATGGAGGAGCTCTTTCGACGAACTCTGGGTGAAGAACGGGCAGCTGCGGCACTCGCTGACGGATATCCGCCGGCCGGAATGGCGGTGATCGATTTTGCGGCGCGGCCGAAAGCCGGAACAGCATGGACCGCGACACTTTCGAAGTTCCTCGTTCCCGCCCCTGAAGAAGCCGAGAAAGGATGAGGCCTTGCCAGCCGCTTCCGCCTGCGGAAACGGCGAATTCGCTTCGCGTTGTTGCGCTGACGGAAACATTTCCTATATCGCTCCAGACGCTACGCGGATGCCCGCGCCCCGGTTGGGATATCGGCAAATCAACCGTACCGCTCATCATTCCCGAAGGGACGAAAGAATTTGGCGCCCATTCTCACCAGCTTCAAAGACGACGCGCTGATCGCCCTGGACAATCTCGCCGACCGCGCAGCGGGTCTCGTCACCCCGTCCGTCAGGCTCGGCGTCACCGGCCTTTCGCGGGCCGGCAAAACCGTATTCATCTCGTCGCTCGTCCACAACCTGCTGAACGGAGGGCGGCTGCCGGTTTTCGAACCGGTCCGCTCGGGCCGTGTGTCCAAGATCCGGCTCGAACCGCAGCCCGACGACGCGGTGCCGCGCTTTCAATATGAGGATCACATTGCGGCGCTGGTTCGGGATCGGTCCTGGCCGGATTCAACCAGGGCCATATCGCAGCTGCGGATCACGCTCGATTACGAAAGCGCCAGCGGCTGGAGCCGCCTGCTCTCTCCCGGGCGGCTGTCGATCGACATCGTCGATTACCCCGGCGAATGGCTGCTCGATCTGCCGCTGCTCAGCCAGGACTTCCGGCAGTTCAGCGACGCAACGGTTCAACGCGCGCGCACCGGCATGCGCGCCGAACTGTCGAGCGAATGGTTGGGACTTGCCGCCGCGCTCGGAGCTTCGACGCCGGCCGACGAAGGCAGCGCCCGCCGGCTTGCCGAGAGTTTCACCGCCTATCTCAAGGCCTGCAAGGAGGACGACCGGTCCCTCTCGACCCTGCCGCCTGGCCGGTTCCTCATGCCGGGCGATCTGGAAGGCTCGCCGGCGCTGACCTTCTCGCCGCTCCCCGACCTGCCGCCCGGCCGCGCCCCAAAGGGTTCGCTCTGGGCGATGATGGAGCGACGCTACGAAGCCTACAAGACGCATGTCGTAAAACCGTTCTTCCGCGAACATTTCGCCCGCCTCGACCGCCAGATCGTGCTTGTCGACGCGCTCCAGGCGGTCAACCGCGGCACGGAGGCGCTGAAGGATCTGGAACAGGCTCTGGCAGACGTGCTTGCCTGCTTCCGGCCCGGCGTCAATTCCTGGCTGACCTCGTTCGTTACGCGCAAGATCGACCGCGTACTGATCGCCGCCACCAAGGCCGATCACCTGCACCACGAAAGTCACGACCGGCTCGAACGCATCACGGCTCGCCTCGTCGGCCGGGCGACCGAGCGAATAGGAATGAGCGGCGCGGGCCTTGAGGTCATGGCGCTCGCATCTGTCAGAGCAACGCGCGAGGCAACCGTGGACCACGATGGCCATCGTTTGCCCGTGATCGTCGGAACGCCGATCGCCGGTGAGAAGATCAATGGCGAGATATTCGACGGCGAAAAGAAAACAGCGATATTTCCAGGAGACTTACCGGAAGATCCTGAACTTCTTTTTGAAGCCGTCGACCGCGTCTCCGCATCCGCCCTATCCGCCTCCGCTCCAGAGCAAGCGATGCCGGAACTGAATTTCGTCCGCTTCCGACCGCCGCACCTCGAACAGACGCGCGGCGGATTGAAACTCTCCGTGCCGCATATCCGGCTCGACAGGGCCATGCAGTTCCTGCTCGGAGATCGCCTGGCATGAGTGATGATTTCAACGACCGTCGACGCAGGCCGGCCGCCTTTTCCGTGGAAGCCGAGGAGGCCACCGAACGCGGGATGGAACAGAGGCCGCGGCGCGCACCGGGAAGTTTTAGCGAAAAGGTCGTCATGACGCCCGATGCCGAGGACCCGTTCATCGGGACCACCGCGGCTGTCGAATCGCTCAACCTGCCGGAAGCAATGCCGCGTCGGCGCCGGCTCTCCTTCGGCAAGATCGCCGCGGGGGCGTTCGGCATCCTCGTTTCGCTTGCGCTCGGGCTTTGGATCGACCGGCTCGTGCGCGATCTCTTTTCGCGCGCCGACTGGCTTGGCTATGGAGCCGTCGCAGTCGTGGCGATCGGCGTCATCGCTTTCCTGATCGTGGTCGCGCGCGAAGTCTTCGGCATGATGCAGCTGACCGCCGTCCAGACGCTGAAGGCCGATCTCGCCGCGGCCGCCGCATCCGGAAAGACGCAAGCCGCGCGCGCTGCGACCGCAAGGCTCGTTCACCTGCTCGCCGGCAATCCCCGGACGGCCAAGGGCCGCGCCCGCTTGGCGGAGACCGAGGGCGACATCATCGATGCACCCCATCTCATCGAACTGACGGAACGTGAATTGCTGGCGCCTCTCGACCGCGAGGCGCGGCGGATCATTCTTGGCGCCGCGAAGCGGGTGTCGATCGTGACTGCCGTCAGTCCCCGCGCTCTCGTGGACCTCGGCTACGTGATCTACGAATCCGCGCGGATGATCCGCGCCATGGCCGAACTCTATGGCGGCCGCCCGGGTACGCTCGGCCTGCTGCGCCTGATGCGCGACGTCATCGCACATCTCGCCGTCACCGGCTCGATCGCCGTCGGCGACAGCCTGATCCAGCAGATCCTCGGCCACGGCCTGGCATCCAAGCTGTCCGCGCGCCTCGGCGAGGGCGTGATCAACGGGCTGATGACGGCGCGCATCGGGATCGCGGCGATGGATCTCTGCAGGCCGATGCCGTTTCGCGCGCTGAAGCGCCCCAGCATCGGCGACTTTCTGGGCGACCTGGCGCCGGGCACCGCACGGTCCGAGGGCTCAGCCGGCTGATCGTCGATCACATCGCCGGCGCCCTGCTCTCTTCGCAAGATAAGGCGGCATGGAAGCCGGAATGAAACCATCCGTTAACCATTTTCACGGCAATGTAGGCGTCAGTTTCCAGCTTGATCCATCAAGGACTGCTCATGCTCTCGCGCCCTTCTCCGATTGTTCGCGGCGTTGCCGTTATCGCGCTTGTCGCCGCCGCGGGCCTTGCGACACCCGCGTTCTCCGGCGCCCGCGACAAGGCGTTCTTCGACAGGATTGCCGGGCAATGGAAAGGCCCGGGCGAACTCGTTGCCGGCAAGTACAAGGGCACGAAGTTTACCTGCGATCTCACCGGTGAAGCGGCCCCCGGAAATGAAGCCGGCCTGAAACTGGACGGTTTCTGCCGCGTCGGGGTGTTCAAGCAGCCGATGTCGGCGACGATCGTTCGGAAGGGCAACAGCTACACTGGAAAGTTCCTGGACGGAGCCGAGGGCAAGGGTCTCGATGTCGTGTCCGGCAGCGTTGCCAAGGACAAGGTGGTCGTCGGGATCAACCGCAAAAAGCTTAATGGTGCGATGATCGCGCGCCTGCAGGGCGAAGAAACCATGAACATCACGATCTCGGTGAAGGTCGAGGACACCATGGTCCCGGTCATCGGCGTGAGCCTCAACCGGCAGATGGACGATATCGCCGTCGGTTCGATCGAGTAGCCACCCTTCCCGACAGATACGCGATCACGGCCTCTCTGCCTATTCCTCCGCGCGCCACCATTCGACGTTTTCGTCGGCCACTTCGATGCCCGTCACATCCGCCCGGCCCAGCCATTCAATGACTGTCCGTCCTTCGACGGCAAGGTCTGCCGCGAAGTCGGCGAGCGGCTTCAGCACGAAGCCCCGTTCGGTCATGCGCGGATGAGGCAGCGTGAGCGTCGCGCTCGCCCTGTTGAGGTCACCGAAGGTCAGGAGATCGATGTCGATGGTTCGGGGACCCCAGCGCTCCATTCTCACGCGCTTCATGGCCCGTTCGATATCGAGACAGGCCGCAAGCAATGCCTCCGGATCCAGCGTCGTTTCGACTTCCGCACAGGCGTTGAAGAACCAATCCTGATCCGTCTTGCCCCATGGCGGCGTGCGGTAGAGCCGCGACACCGCGACGACCCGGCAATCGGACCGCGCGTCGAGCGCCCGCAGGGCTTCTGCCATCGACCGGCGCGGATCGCCGAGATTGCCGCCGAGACCGAGTATCGCGTGCCGCCAGCTCCTATTCGGCGACATGCTCGACCGTGACTTCCACGTAGTCCAGAATGCCCGGAACCGGCGCGTTCGGCTTGCGGATGGAGACTTTCGCTTTGCGAATCTGGCGAAAACGGGCGCAAAGCGTCTTGGCGACCTCAAGCGCCAGCGCTTCGATCAGGTAACGCCGGCGTCCAGTGACGATCCTCTCGATCTCGGCGAAGGCGATGCCGTAATGCACGGTGTCGTCGATGCAGTCCTCGGCAAGCGCCGTCCCCTGATCGACCACGAGTTCCGCATCGACGAAGAAACGCTGCCCGAGGAACTCCTCTTCGTCGAGCACGCCATGGCGGGCAAAGAACGCGCAGTTCTTCAGTGTGATCGTGTAGGTCGCAGTCATGGCTTCATGTCCCGTCAGCTGTTCTTTGCGGCCAGCATAGCATCGGCCACCGCTAACGCATCCCTGTTGATTGCGACATCATGTACCCGAAAAATCGCAGCGCCGGCAGTTCTGAGGAGCGCCGTCGTCGCGGCGGTACCGACGTCGCGGCCTCCCGCCTCCCGGCCGGTCACCGCGCCGACGAAGCGCTTGCGCGACGTTCCGACGAGAAGCGGACGTCGAAACTCATGCAACGCCCGGAAGCGCGCCATCAGTTCGAGGTTCTCGTTCGTGTCCTTCGCGAATCCGAAGCCCGGATCGAGCACGATCCGTTCCCGCGCTACGCCGGCGGCGGCGGCGATCTGCAGGGATCGCTCCAGGAAATGGAACTGATCCTCGATCACATCGCTCAGTTTCTCCCGGTCGCGTCCGGTATGCATGATGCAGAGCCCGGCCCCCGTCTCGGCCGCCACGGTCGCGATCGCCCGCTCGCGCTGGAGCCCGTGCACGTCGTTGACGATGTGGGCGCCGGCGTCAACCGCCAAACGGGCGGTTTCCGCGCGGTAAGTATCGACCGAAATGACGGCCTGGGACTGCCGCGCGATCGCCGTGATAACGGGCAGGATGCGGGCCTGTTCCTCGTCGGCGCTGACCGGTTTGGCGTCCGGGCGCGTGGATTCGCCGCCAATATCCAGGATTTCCGCGCCCGCCTCCAGTGCGCGCAGCGCGGCTCTGACAGCAGCGTCAGGATCAGCGAAGCGCCCGCCGTCGGAAAATGAATCCGGTGTAACATTGATGATCGCCATCAAAACGCCACGCGGGCCCAGTTCGAGATCGCGTCCATGCGCCAAATGCCAGCGAGAAGGCTGAAATGGATCGTATGTCATTGTTCCGGTCCGCAGCTGAACGGCTCGAATTAACCGCCCGTCATGGTGCAAATATATTTTTCGAAAGCAACACGTTATGACGTCTTCCTCACATACCATGCAAGCTTGTCGACGTCGGTTGGGGCCGATTTGTGTTGCGCTGGCTTTGGCTATGCCCCAAGCTTCAATGAAGTTCAACCGGCGAGAACGCGCTTCCATGTCCCGACTACATATCCCGCTGCGTGCAGCCCTGGTCGCATTGCTCGTCGGCGTCCCGTTTGGCAATGCCTCGGGCGAAACACTGATCAGCAAGAGAATCTCCTACTTCTCGATCGGCGGGCGCACGGCCGCAGAACTTGACAAGGCGCTTTCGGCGTCCGGCCCCATGATGAAGAGCACCGGAACGCGGCATCCTGGCGCCACCCGGATCAAGTTCGGCGGCACGGTCACCTATGTCAGTCGCGACGACCGCTGCGCGGTGGGCTCGGCCAAAGTCACGCTCAACACGCGCATCATTCTGCCGCGCTGGAAGTATCGTCGACAGGCGGGTCGCGATCTGGCCTTGGTCTGGGACACGCTGGCGAGCGACATCAAGCGCCACGAGGAACGCCATGCAGAGATCGCGCGCATTCACGCGCGCCAGATGGAAAAGGCGCTGCTTTCATTGAAAGCCGAGGACAGTTGCGAGCGCATGCAGGCCCGGGTAGCGGAAGTGAGCGCCGAGGAAGTCGAGCGGCACGACAAGGACCAGGCGCGCTTCGACCGCACCGAGGCGGCGAATTTCGACCGGCGGATGATCCGGTTGCTGCAATACCGCCTCGAAAGCCTGAAGAAGAACGCCAAGACCCGCTGATCAAGACCTGCTGATGACGTGAGGCAGGCCGTGCATCGCCGCCGCGCGATACGCGGGACCGTGTTTGCTCTTTGGATCGGAATACCCCAAAGAAACGGTAGGATATAAATTCAGCTTCAGAAGAAAACGCCAGAAACCCACAGTATTTTACTGGCGGAATCTAACGATAGCGAGCAGCAGCCGACTCAGCTATATTAAAATCATGCAACGGGCGGAGGAACCGAAGTTCAACTGCTCGATGAAGTTGACATTGGATTGCGGATCGATACCGAGATCTCGCGTTTTAGTGGCAACCGGCGTGAGTTTGGCTTCGTCGTCTTCGGCTAATGCAGCATTATCCGGGCGATGAGGCAGCACAGGTTCTCCTGGCGTGTCCTGGTGCGGCAGATGTTCCCTCCCTCATCTGCATGCGATGCGCCCTCCTAGCCTCGCTTGTCGATTGACCGGCGAGGCTTTTTTTTGCGACGATGGCCCTTCGAGCCGGTCAGGCCTGGCGCTCGGGAACATGAACGACGAGCCCATCCAGAGCTTCGCTCATCTTGATCTGACAGGAGAGACGCGAGGTCGGACGCACGTCGTAGGCGAAGTCCAGCATATCCTCTTCCATCGCTTCGGGCGTGCCGACCTGGGCCGCCCAGGCGTCGTCGACATAGACATGACAGGTCGCGCAGGCGCAGGCCCCGCCGCATTCCGCTTCGATCCCTGGGACCGAATTGCGAACCGCATTCTCCATGACCGTGGAGCCGTTCTCGACATCGAGTTCGTGGCGCGCGCCGTCAAAGGCTACGATCGTAAGTTTTGTCATTTCTCTTTCCGGAACGAATTGAAGGGGCCGGCCGGCTGGCACAGGGCTTGTCAGGACTAGGCGGTGCCCCGGCTTTGAATTCAGGGCACGTTCTTCCAACAAATCAACCGGCCAGTCAACACGATGCGGCCCATCCGCACAGCCTCAAATTGCCGCGGCGGTTGGGCAGATCGCGTTTGATGATAGGTTTTAAGGCATCCGGCCCAAAAGTGCGCAGCGGTTTTGGGACAACGACATGCACAATAGCGACAAGCCGCAGCAGCGACCAGATCACGATGTTTTCAGGTCGGGTCGACCTGAAGACATGAACGTGATCGATTCCAAGAAGTTGAGGCGCGGGATGCGGGCGGAAACCGCCCACACTTTTCCTCATCCCCTCTGCGCCCGATCAGGACGCGCTTCAGGGTCAACGGCAGAGTTTCAGGACGAAGAGCTCTGCCTCGAGAACGGCAGCGCCGAGAGCACTCTGCAGTGCAGCGTCGGCTGGACATTTCTCGATGGCGGCTGCAGCCTCGGCGACTGCGACCGCACCGACCGCGAGAGCCGCCCCCTTCAGACGGTGGGCCTCCTGGCTGCAGGCCTCTGCGTCACGCTCCGCCATCTCGGCCATCGCCTGGCGTGCCTGACGGGCGAAGAGCTTCAAAACCTCGATCTCGAGCGCCGTATCCCCCATCGTCTGCTTGTAGAGATGCGCAAGGTCGATGGGATTCTTGCTGGAGGGAATGGAATTTGCGGGGGTGTCCGGTACCTCGAAGGCTATCTTGAGTGCCGCCATGGGCTCGTTTCCTACAATCGATTTCGCCTAGATCACGATGTTTTGGGTCGGGTCGACCTAAAAACATGAACGTGATCGTCACCAAGAAATTAGAGCGGGACGCGGGCGGAAAACCGCACACACTTTTCCTCATAACGCTCTAAACAATCGCACCGTTTTCAAACAGGATTATCGGTGCGCGGCACTGCCATTGACCTAAAACGCGGCGCAATGGAGGCAGAAAAATTGAGGAAATGGTTAACGGCCATTAAACCGGCTGATTCCCTTGGCTTTTCGGGTCCGGAGACCGTGTTTCCGTTAAGAAATCATTAGGATTTTAATGAATGGGGAACGCTCATAATTGTAAGAGCCCGGCTAATGTGTCACTACGATACGATTAGGAACGGGTCCGTATATGAAAATGGCAACTGTTCCGGTGGATAAGCTGCGTCACAAGGTGTCGCAGGGCATAGGCTGCGGCTATCCATCGAGGCGATGTAATGGGTGATCAGTCGATCTATGGCTTCATTGCGAAGCTTGGACCTTGCGGTCACCGCCCTGGTTCGGATGTTCTGCTGGGCACCTGGCGGCACAGGAAGACGGCCATCATCGGGCAATAGTAGTGAGGCGTATCCGTATGGCGACGAAGAAGACCAACGAGTCGATCGACGAAAAGGCATTCCAGGCGCTGGAAGCTGCCCTGAAGATCGACTTTGACGACCTGAAGTCGGCCTTGAACGACGAGACTTCCCTGGACGAGCCGGTGCCGGAAAATGTGTCCGAGACCGCCCGGCAGGCCGCCGGATCCGGTGAGGCCCGCGCCGCACGAGCGCAACAGGAAGCTCCGAAGTCCGCGCGCGGCGCGGAAGCACCGCGCAGTTTTGCGAGCGAGATGGCGCCGAAGCAGCCTCCCCTGGCGCCCGCCAACGACGACACGC
Organism: Ensifer sp. D2-11; assembly: GCF_054161295.1. NCBI lineage: Bacteria > Pseudomonadati > Pseudomonadota > Alphaproteobacteria > Hyphomicrobiales > Rhizobiaceae > Ensifer > Ensifer sp. D2-11. Next base: position 1,288,233 of record NZ_CP096433.1, on the reverse strand, counting down.
GCAAATCTCCAGCCGCCATGCTGCGTTCGCTGGAGGTTCGCTCGAGCCGCGCGGCAATCCGGGTCGCTGCAATCATTTCACTGGTCTGGACGGTTGCCGGGCTTGGCGTCGCTCACCTTCTTTATGCGCCCGGGATCTGGCAGATCCGCTCTCTCGGCGATCTCGCGGCCATGCCTGGAGCAATCGGCATCCTGCTCGGCATCGCCCTGCCCGTCATGCTCTTCTTCTCCTTCGCGATCATGATCGCGCGTGCTCAGGAACTGCGCAGCGCCGCGCGTTCGATGGCCGAGGTTGCGATGCGCCTCGCCGAGCCGGAAACCAATGCCGCCGACCGCGTCATGACGGTCGGCCAGGCCGTGCGCCGCGAAGTCTCGGCGATGAACGAGGGCATAGAGCGCACCATCGCCCGGGCAACCGAGCTCGAAGCGCTCGTGCATTCGGAAGTCAGCGCACTCGAGCGCAGCTACAGCGAAAACGAACTGCGTGTCCGCACGCTCGTCCAGGAGCTTGGTCTCGAACGCGAAGCGATCATCGGCCATTCGGATCGGATCCGCACGGCGATCGCTGGCGCGCATACCAAGCTGAAGGACGACCTCGAAACGGCAAGCGAGGACATTGCGTCGCGCATCGCCGTCTCCGGCGAGGCCTTCGCTTCGCTCATCGATACCCGGGCCGCGGCACTTACCGACAAATCGGACCATGCGCTCGAAAATCTGAGCACCATGCTGACCACCCGGACCGACGCGTTGCTTTCGGGCCTGACGACCGCCGGAGTGGCGCTCAGCAACGAATTCGACGCGCGTCTCGATGCACTCAGCGATAACCTGACGCAGCGTGGCGAGCAGTTGCTCAGCCAATTCGAAACCCGTGCCTCGACGCTCGACGCCAATACCGAGAAGCTCAACGCCGCCCTGAACGAACGCGCCCGTCAGCTCAACGAGACGCTGATCGCCCGGACGCGCGATCTCAATGAGAGCCTCAGGATAGGCCAGCAGGCGATTTCCGGCGGCCTCGACGACGTGCTTTCCTCGCTCAACTCGGCCCTTGACGAAAAGGGAGCGAGCTTCCGCCAGAGCCTCAAGTCGAGCGCCGACGACGCCATCATGGATCTCGATCTGCGCGGCGGCTTTTTCGAGGAAAAGCTGCAGACGACGGTCGGCCAATTGGCAAGCGCCTTCGACGAACGCTTCCACGAATTTGCAAGCGCCTTCGACAAGCGGGCGAGCCAGCTCGACACAAAGCTCATGGAAAGCCTCCACCGGATCAACGAGACCGTTTCCGGCGGCTCGGAGGCCATCGGCGGCGCCCTTGACAGCAGTGTGGACAAGATCAATTCGGCGCTTTCCGATCAGTCGCTCACCCTGGCAACGGCGCTCGGCGCGACGCAGGACTTCATCGAGGAGACGATCGGCAGCCGCACCTCCGAGCTCAGCAGCCTTATCGGCAACGCGCACAACCGCATCGAGAGCGTACTTTCGGACAAGACCGGTTCGCTGATGGGCGCCCTGACCGAAGCGCAGGAGCGCATCGAAAACGGCTTCGGCCAGCGCGCCGATGCGCTTGCCAACGCGCTGACGACGAGCGAACGAAGCCTGACGGACGGACTCGACTCCCGTACGTCCGCCTTCATCGAGGGCCTGCAGTCTGCTCATGCCCGCATCGAGCAGACCCTTACCGGCTCCACCGACGAGATCACGAGCGCGATCGCCGCGAGCCAGCATCGCCTCGACAACACGCTTTCGGAGCGTACGGCTGCACTGTCGACCGCCCTCACCTCCGGAGCAAGCGTCATTGAAAGCGCCGTCGGCGGCACCGCAGACCGGCTGGAGCGCGTCCTCTCAGAGCGCGGCCAGACGATTACCGACGCGCTGTCCACCCAGACCGCAGCGCTCGACGGCGTGCTCGCCGAACGCGCGACGCAGATCAACTCCACCATGTCGGCCCGCGCCAGCGAAATGGCTGACTCGCTCAGCCGTCATGCAGAGGACGTCGCAGACAGCCTGACTTTCCGCGCTATGGCGGTCGCCGAGACCATGACCGACCGCGTCGGCGAGATCGAGAACAAGCTTTCGCAGAGCGTCTCCGAAGTCGCCGAAAACCTGGGCGGTCGCGTCAGCCTGATCGCCGATACGCTCACCGATACCAGCGCCCGCATCGCCGAGGACCTGAGCAGCCGCGTCGGAAAGATTTCCGAGACGCTGGCCGGCACCAGCGCCGAGATTGCGGAGGCGCTTACCGCCCGCACGTCGGAAGCAACGGCTTCGCTTGCAGGAAAAGCGGCCGAGATCGAACAGACGCTCACCGGCAGGGCCTCACACCTGCGCGATACGCTGACGACGACGCACGACCAGATCCGCTCGACGCTCGACGACCGGATCACCGCGATCAACCTTGCCGTCGGCCAGGGCCGCGAGCAGCTGGAAGAGCTGCTCTCGGATCAGTCGATGGCGATGGCGACGACGCTGGCGACCAGCGCCAGCATGCTTGAAATGTCGTTGGAAGAGCGCCAGGCCTCGATTGCCGGAGCGATCGAGCGCAGCACCGAGGCGCTCGCCGCCCGCACGTCGGAAGCAACCGCGTCGCTTGCCGACAAGGCGACCGAGATCGATCGGACGCTCTCCGGCAAGGCCGCGCAACTGCGCGACACGCTGGCGACGACCCATGAGCAATTGCGCACGACACTTGACGATCGGATCAACACCATCAACCTGTCGGTTGGCCAGGGACGCGAGCGGCTCGAAGAGTTGCTGTCCGACCAGTCGATAGCGATGGCCACCACTCTGGCGACCAGCGCCAGCATGCTCGAAATGTCGCTCGAGGAGCGCCAGGCATCGATCGCCGGAGCGATCGATCGCAGCGCCGAGGCGCTCGACTCCCGCATGCGCTCGACGACGGGCGAGATTGCCGAACGCCTGGCCGAAACAGCCGATCAGATCAGTCTGGCGGCCGACACGCTCACCAACCGCGTCGACATTTCGATCAGCGGCGTCAATAGCCGCCTCGACGAAACCGGCGCTCGCATCGAGACAAGCCTCGGTTCGCTCGAAGAACGCATCCGCGGCAGCGTCGGCGACGTCGACGCCATTCTCGGCGAAACCGGCTCCCGCATCGAAACGAGCCTCGGTTCGCTCGAAGAGCGCATCCGCGGCAGCGTCGGTGACGTCGACGCCATTCTCGGTGATACCGGCACCCGTATCGAAACGAGCCTCGGCTCCCTCGAAGAGCGCATCCGCGACAGCGTCGGCAGCGTCAATGCCATCGTCGACAATGCCGGCCAGCGGATCGCCGACAGTCTCGGTGAGCGCGCAGGCGAGATCGACCGGATCAGCGAGGCAGCGGCAACGCGCATATCGACTGCCATCGAAGCCGGCACCGGCCGGATCGAGGAGCGGCTCGGCACGATGGATCGGGCCCTCAATATCGGCCTCGACAACGTAAACCGCACGATCGAGGGGAAAGCCGCCGCGCTCGTCACCAGCCTGCGTGGTGCCGTCAGCGACGCCACCCAGGAGATCGACGCGGAAGCCGCCCGCTCGGCCGGGCTCCTGTCCAAGGCGGGCGCGGATTTCGCCGGCGCGCTCGCGGCGAGCAACGCCGAATTTGCATCGTCGATCGAACAAACCGCATCGGCCACGGCCGCACGCCACGCCGATCTCGCCCGCTCGGTCGCGGAGGCCGCGGACACGGCGACCGCCCGACTGGCCTCGACCAACAGCCAGATCGCGACCCATGCCAAGAGCATTCAGCAGAGCCTGACCGAGGCGGAGAAAGCGCTCGATGCGCGCGGTCAGTCCATCCGCAGCACGCTCGACGAAAGCACCCGCGAACTCAACTCGATGCTCGCCGGGCGCTCGATGGAATTGTCGCGTCTTCTCGACGAGCAGGCTCGCCCGGTTATCGAACAATATGCCGCTACCGGCAAGGAGGCGGCCGAGCGCATCGCTTCCCTCACCCAGGAAAGCGCCGACCGCCTGCGTGCCGAAAACGCCGCGCTCATCAACGCCATCACCGAACGGACCGGCGAGACGCTCGACGCCATCTCGTTGCGTGCGGAAGAGACCGCCAAGGCGATGAAGATGGTCGAGAACCGGCTGCAATCGACGGCCATGGGCCTGATCGACCAGCTTGCGTCAAGCAATTCGGCGATCGCCACGGTCATCGACCAGGCGAGCGGCAATCTCGGAGATATGGACCAGCGGCTCGAGGCGACCGCCGCAAAGGTCTCGGAGACCGCGCGGCAAGCCTCCGACATGCTTTCCACCTCGACCCGCCTGATCGAAGGCAAAGTCGACAAGCTGTCGGACATTTCCTCCTCGACATTGTCGCAGATCGGCGGCATCGTCGGCCGCTTCGAGGACCATTCGAAGGTTCTCGGACAGGCTTCCGACCTCCTCGCCGCCGCCCAGTCGAACCTGGTCAGCACGCTCGAAGAGCGCCAGGACGCTCTCCGGACGCTGTCTGTCGGCCTCGTCCAGCGTTCGGAGGAGATCGAGCGGACCATGCGGGCACTCGAGGGCTTCGTCGACGGCGCGTTCCAGCGCGCCGAGGAACGCTCCGGCCAGGTTGCCGGCAATCTGCGCAGTGGCATCCAATCCTCCTTCTCCGATGTGGGCCGACTGCTGTCGAACACCGAACAGCGGGCAACCGAGGCTGCCGAAGCCCTGCGCGATACGCTTGTGAAGGCGAGCGATGAAGCTGCCGCTTCGGTCGAAGGGGTCTTCTCGCAGGCCGAAGAACGCTCACGCCAGATCGCCGACAGGCTGCGCTCCGGCGTCGAATCGTCCTTCGCCGACGCAAACAAGACGCTTTCGCAGGTGGAGGGACGTGCACTCAGCGCGTCCGAGGCCCTGCGTCAGGTCATGGCAAAGACCGGCGAGGAAGCCGGCCAGGCGCTCGAAGGAGCGTTCGCCTCCGTGGAAGAGCGTGCCAAGGACGCGGCGTCGCGGCTGCGCGGCACTATCGGTGCCTCGGTTTCCGACGTCGAGCGCATGCTGGCGGAGAGCGGCAAGAAGTCCGACGGCGTCGCGGCGCAGCTGCGCGAAGCAGTCCGCCAGGCGATCGAAGATGCGATCGGCCGTTTCAACGGCGCAACCGACGACATCCGTCGTTCCGCCGGCGAAATCCGCAAGGAACTCGACATGACCCGCGAAGAATTGAAGCGCGGTGCTTTCGACCTTCCGGAAGAGGCCAAGGAAAATGCCGCGCTGATGCGGCGCGCCGTCGGCGAGCAGATCAAGGCGCTGCAGGAATTGTCCGAGATCATCGGCAAGTCGTCCTCGCAGCTCGAAGTCGCCCAGCCGGTTCGCCAGCAGGAAGCCCCCGCTGCCCCGGTCGCCCGCGTCGTCGCACCACAAGCCGCCGCACCGCAAGTCGTCGCGCCGCAGCCTGCCGCACCTCAGCCGGCCCCGAATGCCGCTCTGCGCGGAAGCCTGGGCATAGAGCAGGCCACCCGTCCGCTGCAGCCTGCCCGGCCGCCGGCAACGGAGGAACGCGCCGAAGAAGGCGGCGGCTGGATGCGCGATCTCCTGCGCGCCGCGTCCCGCGAGGAAGAGCCCGCAGCAGCACGGCCGCGGTCGGCGGAAAGCCAGCCGGTCGCAAAGGCCGGGGACAGCCGCAACCCCCGCCATGTGGTCGAGTCGCTGAATTCGCTCTCGGTGGACATTGCGCGCGCGATCGACCACGACGCTTCCGTCGAGCTTTGGCGGCGCTATCAGCGCGGCGAACGGGACGTCTTCACCCGCCGGCTCTATACGCTGAAGGGGCAGCAGACCTTCGACGAGATCAAGCGCAAATACGATCGCGAGCCGGAGTTCCGCACCGCCGTCGACCGCTATATCGCCGATTTCGAGAAGCTGCTCGCCGATGTGGCGCGCAACGATCCGGATAAGCGCATCACGCAGACCTATCTGACGTCCGATACCGGCAAGGTCTACACCATGCTTGCCCACGCGGCAGGGCGCTTCAGCTGACACGGACCGCAATCGGTCTCTCGGGAACGGCCTCGTCGCAAGACGGGGCCGTTTTTTATTGGGTTAGCGCGGATGAGGAAAGGTGTGTGCGGTCTTTGACCCGCATCCTGCAACCTAAAATCATCGTGATCTAAAGAGGATGAGGTGGACTGCTCCAGCCCCTCATCCGCCTGCCGGCACCTTCTCCCCGCAAGCGGGGCGAAGGGGACTCGCGGCAAGGCTCCGCACATATTCAGGTCAGGGCGAAGGGCGCCCCGCTTGTCCCTTCTCCCCATTTCGATGCTACGGCATGCACATATCTCTTGTTGTCCAGCCCCTCGCGGACTTACTCCGGAGTGGCGGCATCTGTATTTCCAGCAGTGGCGAGGCTTGCGGATGGGTCCTCGGGATCAAACTCGTATGCGCTGACATTGGCATTATCGGTCACCCGCCCCTCATCCGCCTGCCGGCACCTTCTCCCCGCAGGCGGGGAGAAGGGACAAGCGGCGCCAACCGAACCCCGCATTCACCGTCCGCCCGAGGGAGCGAGCGGGCGCGGCATATCCCTTCTCCCCGCCTGCGGGGAGAAGGTGGCGGCAGCCGGTTGAGGGGCAACCCCGACCGAGCGGGGTTGAGGCGGTTGGGTTCCCGAGGGATCCTTTCATGAGCAGTATCCGCCGCACCGGACCGCAAGAGATATGTGCATGCCGTAGCCATGAAATGAGGAGAAGGTGCCGGCAGGCGGATGAGGGGCGGCGGCGAACGCACTGCTCGAGCGATCGGCTGCCCCGCAACAAAAAAGCCCCGGTAAAAACCGAGGCTTCCTGTCAATCGCGCCTGCTGACCAGCAAACGGATCAATGTTCCTTGTTCGCGTAGACCGACTTCTTCGTCAGGTAGATGAGGCCGGTGAAGATGAGCAGGAACACCATGACCATGAAGCCGGTGCGCTTGCGATCTTCCAGGTGCGGCTCGGCAGCCCACATCAGGAACGCGGAGACGTCCTTGGCGTACTGGTCGACGGTCTGGGGGGCGCCGTCGTCATAGGTGACCTGGTCGTCGGAGATCGGCGGTGCCATCGCCAGTGCCGCGGCGCTGGCGAAATACGGGTTGTAGTGCGTGCCCTCGGCCACTTCCACGCCCGCCGGCGGATCCTGGTAGCCGGTCAGAAGCGCATGGATGTAGTCGGGACCGCCTTCCTGGTAGGGCCAGAACATGTCGAAGACGAATTGCGGGAAGCCGCGTTCGATGCCGCGTGCCTTCGCGATCAGCGAGAAGTCCGGCGGTGCCGCGCCGTTGTTCGATGCAGCCGCCGCTTCCTTGTTCGGGAAGGGTGGCGGGAAGTGATCGGACGGAACGGCTTTGCGCGTGAACATCTCGCCATCCGCGTTCGGACCGTCCTCGACTTCATAGTTCGCTGCGAAGGCCTTCACCTGTGCTTCGGAGTAACCGAGGTCCTCGAGCGTGCGGAAGGAGACGAGCTCCATCGAGTGGCAGGCCGAACAGACCTCGGTGTAGACCTTCAGGCCGCGCTGCAGCTGCCCCTTGTCGTAGTGGCCGAAGAGGCCGGCAAAGGTCCAGTCCTGCTGTTCCGGTTTGTGGATCGGATAGTGAGGCGTGGCGCCGGCAGCGTGCTCTTCGCCGCCCTCTTCCTCTCCCTGGGCCAACGCCGCCCCCAAACCGAGACCGGCGACGACAGCGAGTGACAGAATGCCTGTAACAAGCTTTTTCATTGTTGTGGATTCCTTATCGATCGCTGTTCCGGTCAGGCGCGTGCGGGCTTCAACTGCGCCTTGGCATTCTGTTTTTCCAGCACCGCTTCGGTGATGGAGTTCGGAATGCGCTTCGGCGTCTCGATCAGACCGAGGATCGGCATGATGACGAGGAAGAAGGCGAAGTAGTACAACGTGCCGAGCTGCGACATCACGACATAGAGGCCTTCCGCCGGGCGCGAACCCAGCCAGCCGAGCAGGATGCAGTCAGCAACGAAGATCCAGAAGAACAGCTTGTACCACGGGCGGTAGACGGCCGACCGGACCTTCGACGTATCGAGCCAGGGCAGGAAGAACAGGATCAGGATCGAGCCGAACATCACCAGAACGCCGCCGAGCTTGGAGTCGATCGGGCCGACGTTGAAGGTGATCGCGCGCAGCATCGCGTAGAACGGCAGGTAGTACCATTCCGGAACGATATGAGCAGGGGTCTTCAGCGCGTCCGCCGGAATATAGTTGTCCGGGTGTCCGAGGAAGTTCGGCATGTAGAAGACGAACCAGGCATAGACGATCAGGAAGACCGATACGCCGAGCGCATCCTTCAGCGTCGCATAGGGCGTGAAGGGCACGGTGTCGGACTTGGACTTGACCTCCACCCCGGTCGGGTTGGTCTGGCCGGTAACGTGCAGCGCCCAGATGTGCAGGACGACGACGCCGGCGATCATGAAGGGCAGAAGGTAGTGCAGCGAGAAGAAGCGGTTCAGCGTCGGCTGGTCGACGGCGAAGCCGCCGAGCAGGAACTGCTGGATCCACTCGCCTACCAGCGGGAAGGCCGAGAAGAAGCCGGTGATGACGGTTGCACCCCAGAAGGACATCTGTCCCCAGGGCAGCACGTAGCCCATGAAGCCGGTCGCCATCATCAGGAGATAGATGACTACGCCGAGGATCCAGAGGATCTCTCGCGGCGCCTTGTAGGAGCCGTAATAGAGGCCGCGGGCGATATGCAGGTAGACCGCGATGAAGAAGAACGACGCGCCATTGGCGTGCAGGTAACGCAGCAGCCAACCGTGATTGACGTCGCGCATGATCTTCTCGACCGAATTGAAGGCGACGCTCGTTTCTGCGGCATAATGCATGGCCAGGACGATGCCGGTGAGGATCTGCACGATCAGCATCACCGAGAGCATCGCACCGAAGGTGTAAGCATAGTTCAGGTTGCGCGGAACCGGATAGGAGACGAACGAGTCGTGAACGAGCCGGGGCAGAGGAAGACGGGAGTCAACCCACTTCTCGATGCCCGTCGTTGGCGTGTAGGTTGAATGATCAGCACTCATTATCAGTAGTCCCCTCAACCGATCTTGATGACTGTGTCGGAAACGAACGAGAAGGTGGGCACGGCGAGGTTTTCCGGTGCCGGGCCTTTGCGGATACGGCCGGCCGTGTCGTAGTGCGAGCCGTGGCAGGGACAGAACCAGCCGCCGAAGTCGCCCGCCTGACCGAGCGGCACGCAACCGAGATGGGTGCAGACACCCACCATGATGATCCAGTTTTCCTTGCCTTCGCCGGCGGAACGATCGAGATCGCTTGCCTCGGCATCGGCCGGAAGGTTGGCGTTGCGGGCCACCGGATCCTTCAATTCTTCGAGTGCGACGGCCTTGGCCTCTTCCACTTCCTTATCGGTTCGGTTGCGGATGAAGACCGGTCTGCCGCGCCACTTCGCCGTCAGCGACATGCCCGGCTGCAAGCTCGAAACGTCGACTTCGATCGAAGCAAGCGCCAGCGTGGATGCGTCCGGACGCATTTGGTCGATGAACGGCCATGCCGCCGCGCCGGCGCCGACGACGCCGGCCATACCGGTAGCCAGGTATAGGAAATCGCGGCGAGTGGGCTCGCCCATGGTCTCGCTTGAAGTCTCGTGTTCGCTCACGGCTAAAACATCCTCTCACGCAAATGTTGCGGAAACCGCATCCGCCCCCGGCGCGCTTCCTGCCCCGTCCCGAGCCTGGAATCACGCCCCGTCAAACGCTGGCACCCCATCCGGCCCCTTGAGGCAAGCCACGGATCGGATGTCAGAATCCGGGAAAAATTCTGCACGCAGATTCCCCATCAATCCGGCGCGTTCTATGCCTGATCGCAGATTATGTCCAGCCTTGACAAGGGGCCGCGGGCAGATTGTCGCGGGGAAAGGCGCGACCAATTGGCACAAGGACTTGACGGGTTATAGCCGCACCGCGGAGCGCCCTATTCCGCGGCCTCTTCGCGCGCGATGAAACCGCCCGACTGGCGCGACCAGAGATCGGCGTAGAGACCACCATTGGCGATCAGTTCGGCATGCGTGCCGTCCTCGACGATACGGCCCCTGTCCATGACGACGAGCCGGTCGAGCGCCGCGATCGTCGATAACCGATGCGCGATGGCCAGCACCGTCTTGCCCTGCATCAGCCGCTCCAGATTGGACTGGATCGCCGCTTCCACTTCCGAATCGAGCGCCGAAGTCGCCTCGTCCAGCACGAGAATCGGCGCATCCTTGAGCATGACCCGGGCGATCGCGATACGCTGGCGCTGGCCGCCGGAAAGCTTGACTCCGCGCTCGCCCACATGTGCATCGAAGCCTCTACGGCCGCGCTGATCCTGCAGATCGACGATGAAGTCATAGGCTTCCGCCTTGCGCGCCGCCTCGATCAACTGCCCCTCGCCCGCCCCCGGTCGCCCGAAGAGGATATTGTCGCGGATCGATCGGTGCAGGAGCGACGTGTCCTGGCTGACCATGCCGATCTGGCTGCGCAGCGATTCCTGCCGGACGGCAGCGATGTCCTGTCCGTCGATGAGGATTCGCCCTCCTTCGAGGTCGTAGAAGCGCAACAGCAGATTGACGAGGGTCGACTTGCCGGCACCCGAACGGCCGACGATGCCGACTTTCTCGCCCGGGCGGATGGTGAGGGAAAAGTCGTCGATGACCCCGCCGCCCCTGCCGTAGTGAAACGTCACATGTTCGAAGCGGATTTCCGGACGGGTGACCTGCAGTTCCGGTGCGCCCGGCCGGTCGGTCAGCCCGATCGGCTGCGATACCAGCTCGGCCGAATTCTGGATCGTGCCGATATTGCGCATGATCGCATTGAATTGCGACATCATCCGCCCGAGCAGCATGTTGAGGCGCAAGACCAGCGCAAGGGTGAACGCGACGGCGCCGGAACTGACCGCGCCCGCCAGCCACAAGTGAACCGAGTAGACCGCGATCGCCGCGATCATCATGCCGGACAAAAGCGCGAGCGACGCCCTCACCCCGGTGAGCAGACGTGTGAAAGGGATGACTGCTCCCTGGAAGCGGTGGAAGCCCCCCCGAATGTAACGATCGTTCTCCTCGTCACTGCCGAAGAGCTTCAGCGTCTGGATGTTCGCATAGGCATCGACCATGCGGCCGTTCAGCATCGACGCCATCTCCGCCGTATCGCGGGCATGCTTTCGTACACGCGGGACGAAATAGCGGGCGAGCACCAGGAAGATCACGATCCAGAAGGCGACCATCGCCGCCAACCGCCAGTCCAACTGGGCGATCAGCGCCATGGTCGAAGCCGTGTATATGACGATGAACCAGACCACCTGCAGCAGCGAGACGATCAGGTCGCTCGTCGCCTGTGCGCCGGTCCAGACCTTGGTAACGATCCGCCCGGAAAAGTCGTTCTGAAAAAAGGCGAGCGACTGCCGCGCGACATGGACATAGGATTGCCAGCGCACCAGGTTGAGGAAGCCCGTGATGATCGACTGCTCCTCCACGAGTGCGGCAAGCGTCACCGCAACGAAGCGGAACACCAGGACCGTCAGCAGCATGAAGAGCAGTTCCGGCCCGTTGGTCGAAATCAATCCGTGCCAGCCGTCCTCCGGCCGGATCGTATCGAGCACATCGACAAGCCGGCCGACGAAATAGAACAGGCCGGCTTCCAGCATCGCCACCAGCCCGCCGAGAACGGCCATGGCGAAAAAAGCACCTTTCGCCTGGCTGGCGTAAAACCAGGCAAAACCCCAGAGCGATCGCGGCGGCTGCAACCGCTCGCGCGGCGCAAAGGGGTCAATCCAGTTCTCGAAAATCTTGACGATGGCGCGCAGCATTGTTCCGATATAGGCGGTTCTGAAATCCGGGCAATCCGTTTTCGCTGTCGCGCCCATTACAATTGCGTAACTCCGGACCGCTGGACTCGGCCCGCTGAGGCGCGGGAGGCGGCGGATTACTCCGCCGCCTCCTCCTTTTCGACCTCGTCGGCGATGAAGCCGCCGGACTGGCGAGACCAGAGATCGGCATAGATGCCGCGCCTGGCGACGAGTTCGCTGTGAGAACCGGTCTCGACGATCCGGCCGGCTTCGAGGATGACCAGGCGATCCATCTCCGTCAGCGTGGACAGGCGGTGGGCGATGGCAATCACCGTCTTGCCGGACATCAGCGCGAAGAGATTTTCCTGAATCGCGGCCTCTACCTCCGAGTCGAGCGCAGAGGTCGCTTCGTCGAGGATGAGGATCGGTGCGTCCTTCAGGAAAACGCGGGCGATCGCAATCCTCTGCCGCTGGCCGCCCGAAAGCTTGACACCGCGTTCGCCGACCTGAGCGTCGAGCCCTCGCCTGCCCAGATTGTCTTCGAGCGCCTGGATGAAGTCCCAGGCATTCGCTTTCTTCGCGGCGGCAATGATGTCGTCGTCGCTTGCCTGCGGATGCCCATAGGCGATGTTGTCGCGAATGGAGCGATGCAGGAGCGACGTGTCCTGCGTCACGACGCCGATCTGTGAACGCAGGCTGTCCTGCGTGACCGTCGAGATGTCCACGCCGTCGATCCGGATCGCGCCGGATTCCAGATCGTAGAAGCGCAGAAGCAGGTTCATCAAGGTCGTCTTGCCGGCGCCGGAGCGGCCGACCAGACCGATCTTCTCCCCGGGCCGGATATCCAGCGACAGCCGGTCTATGACTCCCTTGGACTTACCGTAGTGAAAGCGGATGTCCTCGAAGCTGATCGCACCCTGGTCGGCTTTGAGCGTCACGGCAGTCGGCTTGTCGACGATGTCATGCGCCTTGGTCATCATGCCCATGCCGTCATAGACCGTGCCGATATTCTCGAACAGCGCCGAAACTTCCCACATGATCCATTGCGACATGCCGTTGACACGCATGGCAAGACCGATCGCGACGGCGATCGCGCCGATGGAGATTCCGCTCGTCAGCCACAGATAGATTCCGAGAGCGCCGACGGAGAAAAGGGCGATACAGTTGTTTGCGTAGACGAATATGTGGAAGAGCGTAACCTTCCGCATCTGCCGGTAAACAGTGCCCAGGAATTCGTCCATGCCCGCGCGGGCGTATGTCTCCTCCCGCCCTGCATGGGAGAAGAGCTTGACCGTGCCTATGTTGGTGTAGCTGTCGACGATGCGCCCGGTCATCATCGAGCGCGCGTCGGCCTGTTCCTTGGAGATCCTCTGCAGCCGCGGAACGAAATAGGTGACGATCACGATATAGATGACGAGCCACAACCCGAGCGGCATCACGAGGCGCCAATCAGCGGCCGCCACGACAATCAACATCGTCGCAAAATAACTCACCACATAGACGAAGACGTCGAGGATCTTCATCACCGTTTCACGGACGGCAAGCGACGTCTGCATGACCTTCGTCGCCACCCGCCCGGCAAATTCGTTGGCGAAGAACGTCATGCTCTGCCTCAGCAGATAGCGATGCATCTGCCAACGCGCGATCATCGGATAGTTGCCGAGCAACACCTGATGCATGACGAAGGAGTCGAGCGCCACCAGCCCCGGCAGGCCGATGAGGATCAGCGCTGCCATCCAGGCGAGCCTGCCGCCCTCGGTCGCAAGAAAGGTTTCGCGATCGGCGGTGGAAAGCCAATCGACCACATTGCCCAGGAACTGGAACAGGGCCACTTCTCCGATCGCGATCAGCATGGTGCAGATCGACATGATCAAGAGCCACGGAGCCGCGGGCTTGGTATAGTGCCAGCAGAAAGCAAAGAGACCCTTCGGCGGAAGCGTCGGCTCCTCCGTCGGATAAGGATCGAGGCGGGATTCAAACCAGCCGAACATTGTCTAGCCCCTTCAGATATCTTGAAGGAAAGCGGGTCGCCCCGCATTCTTTATCTTGAAAAATGCAACCCGGAAATGACGCCCGCGAGCGGACCATGACCTCCGGATAAACCGGAGCGCGCATCGCTCGATCGAAAGAAGCAGAGGCGCGGAACCGGTCAGGCCAGGAAAGGCCGTGTTACTCGTGGGAGGCGCGTCAACATCAGAACAGTCATGCATGCCTCCTTCGGTTCGCGTTGAAGAGGACTGAGCTTTATCCTCATTCGCGCCGCCATGCCAGATTGTCGCAGGCATTTTCTTGCCCATTTTTTCACCGGCCGGTGGTCTGTTGCCAATACGGCACAAATTAGCGGCGGCAAAAGCAGCGCCCCCGAATGAACCGCGTCGGAGCACACCCGACGATGGATCGTGAGGCCGATCGGTGGCATAGACGGTCATCACAATCACTCCCACGATCCAATCTTTCGGCAAGCGCATGAACGACCTCCGCATCGCCCTTTACCAGCCTGACATTCCAGGCAATACCGGAACGATCCTGCGGCTCGCCGCCTGCCTCGGTCTTTCGGTCGACATCATCGAGCCGGCCGGTTTCGATCTTTCGGACCGCAATCTCAAGCGTGCGGGAATGGACTATATCGCGGCGGTAACCATGACGCGGCACGTCAGCTGGGAGCGTTTCGAAACATGGCGGTCGAGCACCGGCAGACGCCTCGTGCTCGCCTCCACCAAGGCGGCCGCTCCCTACACGCGCTTCAGCTTCCGGCCGGACGACGTCCTTCTCTTCGGCAGGGAAAGCGCCGGGGTTCCCGATCACGTCCACGAGCGGGCCGATGCGCGCATCCTCATACCGATGGCGCCCGGCCAGCGTTCGCTCAACATCGCCATGGCAGCCGCCATGATCGCCGGGGAAGCGCTGCGGCAGACCGGTGCTTTCTGAGCCGAAACGGGCGGCCATCAACGGCAATGGAGTCCGGCGATCCTGACGGCGCTCATGCGGCGATCTCGTTATAAGGGGTCGCCTTGCGCGCGTATTTCAGCGTGCGCGCCCACCAGGTCAGCCGGTCGATCATCAGGAACAGCGGCGCTCGCATCTCTTCCGGTTTGTAGAGATTTCCCGCCGCATCGAACTTCGACCAGGCCTTGGCGAAGGAGATGCCGTCGCGCAGGGTGACGGCATGCAGTTCGCCGAAGACTTGCCGCAATTGCTCGACGGCCCTTATGCCGCCCGATGCGCCGCCATAGGAAACGAAGGCGACCGGTTTTGCGTGCCAGGGCTCATAGACCGCATCGATCATCTCCTTCAGCGCCGCCGGGTAGCCGTGGTTGTATTCCGGAGTGATGACGATGAATGCGTCCGCTTCGGCGACCTTGCGTTCCATCCACTCGGCTGGACCGGCGGATTTGTCGCCGCGAACGTTTTTCATTCTGACGGGATCGATGATCGTCAGGCTGAACACGTCGGATGTCTCGAGCTCACGAATGAGCCAGCTGGCGACCGTATCGCAGAAACGGCCCTGCCGTGCGCTGCCGTAGATCAAGGCAAGGGTCATCTTCTCAGTCATGCGTGTCGGCTCCATGTTGTCGGTTGCAGGGAGCTCATGCTATAGAACCTCAACTATAGTTGAGGTCAATAGCAACCGTGAAAAAAGACAAGCCCAATGATATCAAGCGCGAGCTGACGGTCGGCGAAGTGGCCGAACGCAGCGGCCTCGCGGTGTCGACGCTTCATTTCTACGAGACCAAGGGCCTCATCCGCAGCAATCGCAGCCGGGGCAATCAGCGGCGCTACCCGCGTTCCGTGCTGAGGCGGGTGGCCGTGATCAAGGTTGCCCAGCGTACGGGTATCCCGCTTGCCGAGATCCAGTCGGCCCTGTCGGTGCTCCCCGACGACCGGCCGCTGACGGTCGAAGACTGGGGACGGCTCTCGAAGACCTGGCGGCAGCAGCTCGATGAGCGGATCGCCAACCTGACCGCGCTGCGCGATCAGCTCACAGGCTGCATCGGCTGCGGTTGCCTGTCGATGCGCGACTGTCCCTTGCGCAATCCATGGGACGTTCTTGCCTCCGAAGGAACGGGGCCGCGCCTCATCGATCCCGCCGACGGGACGGAGCATGAGGCGAGCTAACCCGGCTTCGCAGGCCTCATACGGGAGAGCAGAGCCATGCTGGTCAATGCACCGAGGGAGCAGAGAAGCGCGAACGCCAGCGTCCACCTGTTGCCCGCCTCGCCAAGCAGGAAGGAGAAGAACGGCGGGGCCGCCGCGAAAGCGAGGTTGAGCGGCAGGCCGAGGCGCGCCACCACCGCCCCATATTCCGTAGAGGAAAAGAAGACGAGCGGCATCGTCGCCCGGCTGACGGACATGGCGCCGCTTGAAAGGCCATAGAGCACGAGGAAGAGAATGATCGACCATTCCGCCCCTTCGCCAAGCGCGAGCGCCAGCAGTGCCGGCGGCATGATCGCCGCGGCTACCAAGCCCGTCGTCAACCCGTCCCAGCGATTGCCGCCGAGGAAATCGAAAAGCCGCGCCGAGAGCTGGATGAAACCGATGGCCGATCCGAAGCCGACCGCCAGGTAGCCGGGCACGGCAAAGCTGCGGAAAAGATCGATCACCACGAGCTGAAAGCCCCAGGTAACAAAGCCGTTGAGCGCGACCGCCGCCGTGATCAGGGCAACGACGCGCCACTGGCGACGAACAGCAGCCGGCGACGCAGATCGATTCGAATTGGGGACCCGGGGATTGCGTTTCGGCGGCTCGCGTCTGGGCAAGGCGAAAAAATGCAAGGGCGCGCAGACGAGGAGCATGACCGCGCCATAGAGGACGAATGTGCCGCGCCAACCGAGAGCCGCCTCGCAGAAAGTCGTGACCGGCCAGGCGATCGTGGGCGCGAGCGCCATGGCGAGCATCTGCGCCCCGATGGCACGACGCGCGCCCTCGCCCGCGATCTCTGTCAGGAACACCTGAGCCGAAGTCGTGAGTGCTGCGGCCCCGGCCAGACCAAGAATGCCCCAGGCCGCAAAATAGGAAACCGGACCTCCGGCGCCGGCCAGCAACCACAGCCCCGGAGCCGCGGCTGCAGAACCGAAAGCGAGCACGAGCCGCGCCCCGTGGCGCGCGTAGACCGGCGCAAGCAATGGTGAGCAGAAGGCCATCGCGACCAGCATGACGGTCGGGCCGAGATAGATTGCCGAGGGCCTCAGGAGAAGATCGTCCGCCATTCCGGCCGCCGTCACCGAGACGAACATGAACATCGCTCCCCAAGCGATGATCTGAGTGATGGAGAGCACGATGATGGAACGGAGAACGGGCATCGGGGCAGGTTCGGGAGTACGCGCAATGGCGAGAGGGAAACACCAAATGGTTTAGCGCGCCGCCATGACCTTGGCCACGCTATTATCGATCGCCGAAGATTTTTCCTGCCTGTCGGTGCCAGCGGTGGGATTGGGCGCAATCAGTCTGCGCTCGGGAGACGGCGCATCGTGAACTCGATCTCGCCGCCTTCGAGCTGGCGCCAGCTCTCGACTTCGGTCCAATAGGCAGCCTTTGGCCAGGTATCGAACCACTCCCGCGCCTTGGCCCGCGCGGCGTCGCGCTCGAGCCGAAACGTCTCGCGCACGAAAAGCCCGTCTCTTCGTGTGGGATGCTCCCGGCGATGCCGGGCGATCTGGCGCCGCAAGCCGTCCAGCGGCGGTCCTGGGGGTATCTTCGCCATGGGCCATACCTCTGGCGAAAAGATAGGATGAGCGCCGCATTATTGCCAGTCATTTGTCCCGATCCTCCGCTGAGGCCTTGATTGCGGTAGACTGTCGCTGTCGCCGTGGCACCGTTGCCAAGCAGCTGAAAATATGGACTGTGGCGGCGACATCGAATCGGCGGTTTTCAGTAGGGAAATCCGCGAACGGAAGTGCATCCCCATGGAAAGACCGCAACTGCCACAGGGCCTGCCGGCCGACATCGAAGACAAGAAGGCAGCGGCAAAGGCTTGGTTCGAAAGCCTTCGCGACACGATCTGCGCCGCCTTCGAGGCGATAGAGGACGAATTGACGGGTCCGCTGTCGGATCGTCCCGCAGGCCGGTTCGTCGCCAAGGACTGGCTGCGCGAGGAAGGCGCCGGCGGCGGCGGTCGCATGTCCATGATGGAAGGACGCGTCTTCGAGAAAGTGGGGGTTCACACCTCCACCGTCTTCGGCGAGTTCTCGCCGGAGTTCCGCGAACAGATACCCGGCGCGAGCGACGATCCGCGCTTCTGGGCATCGGGCATTTCGCTGATCGCCCACCCGGTCAATCCCAATGTCCCCGCCGTGCACATGAACACGCGCATGGTCGTGACCACCAGCAACTGGTTCGGCGGCGGTGCGGACCTCACGCCGGTCCTTGACCGCCGGCGCATCATGACCGATCCGGATACCGTGCTCTTTCATCGTGCCATGGAGATCGCCTGCAATCGGCACCCCGTCGCCGATCATGCAAAATTCAAGCAGTGGTGCGACGAGTATTTCTATCTGAAGCACCGGAACGAGCCGCGCGGCACCGGCGGGATTTTCTACGATTGGCTGCGTTCTGCGGAGGAGCTCGGCGGCTGGGATGCGGATTTCGCCTTCACGCGCGATGTCGGCAAGGCCTTCGCACTCGTCTATCCGAGAATCGTCCGGACAAATTTCAACAAGCCCTGGACCGAGCAGGATCGAAACGAGCAGCTCGTGCGCCGTGGCCGGTACGTCGAGTTCAACCTTCTTTACGACCGTGGCACGATCTTCGGTCTCAAGACCGGTGGCAATGTGGAGTCGATTCTCTCCTCCCTGCCCCCACTCGTACGCTGGCCGTGAATCGCAGCTTATTCGGCCTCCCTTGAGACGGCGAACAAATGCGCCGCCTCGGCGTTTCCCTCTCCAGGAGAGAAGGAGCGACGCATGGTCTTCAAGAAACGGACATTCTTCGGCGGTGACCCCGAGAGGCTGCCTGCCGAAGATCCGGCCGAACTCGAGCGCCGAGTCGCTCATTGTCTTGCGGTCGCGCCCGGCCTCGACGCCATAGAGGTCACGGTGACCGGCTCGGGCAGTACGATCCTGCTCGCAGGTACGGTGGCGACCGAAGAGGAGATCGCCCGCGCGGAAGAGGCGGCCCGATCGGTCGAAGGGGTCGCCGAGGTGGTCAATCGCATCGAACTCGCGAAGGTCGGGAGGGGTTGAACAGCCTTTCACCTGCAGAAAAGCGGCTGATCTCAGATCAGGAACAATAAATCCAGTTCAGGCTTTCATCCAGCGTCAGACGGCCGCATCGTGTTTCGGCATCAGGTGAAAACCGAAGGTTTTGAGCACGGCAAGCGTTGTCTCGAGCGTCGGATTCCCGTTCTCGCTAAGCGAGCGATACAGGTGTTCACGAGCAAGGCCAGTCTCGCGGGCGATCTTGGTCATCCCTTTGACGCGAGCAACCGCACCGAGGGCGGAAGCGATATGTTGCGCATCCCCCGTTTCCATTGCCTCGGTCAGAAAAGCCTCAATGGCGCCTTCGCTGGTGAGCAGATCTGACACGTCAAACTCAGTAAACTTTTCAGACATCGATATCACTCCATTGGGCGGCGATCTCTTTCGCCGTTCCGATGTCTCTATCCTGTGTGCCCTGTCCCCAGCACACAAGAGCAGCATGATCAGTTCCCCGCGCTTCTGGAAATAAACCCGATACCCAGGGCCGTGATGAATGCGCAGTTCACTGACACCTTCTCCCACCGGCGAGACGTCGCCGGGATTTACTTGCGCCAGCCGGCACAGGGGCGATAGCTCCTGGAGGACTTCCTTCAGATGGAGCTGAGCGTCCAGCCCACGATATCGGCCGCGACCCGGGCGAACGCGGCATCGAGCGCGGCGACGAAAGCGGGATTGCCGGCGCCTCGCACGGGCACGACGGCGCGGAAGGCCTGCTGTTTGCGGACGGTGCCGTTCCGGTCATCCAATATCTTGGCGAATATCTCGACGACCGCCGTTGCCGCTCCATCGGTAGATATTTCGAAGGCTCTGAGCTCGGTTATCAATTGATAATCGATGGCGAGCCCTTGGCCGGGCTTGCCGACGCGAATCCTGCCTGTATTGTCGAAGGTCTGGACGAGCCTGTCCTGCACCATGCGCGGCAGACTGTCTCCCCATTGGGCCCTGGCGAGATATTGCAGTTCCGATCTCGAAAGGCGAACCACGATCTGGTCGCTGCCCAGGGTCTTCAGCGCCGTCGGTTCCGGAACGAGAAGCTGGCGGTTTGTAGCCCCCGGACGCTCCACGGCAGGAACGGACGCCAGGCTGAACGTGTCGTTCGCCGCCTGGCGCGAGCCGCACCCTGCCAGTATCGCCGCTAATGCAAGGACCACCGCAGACCGGGACGCCGCCGCGCCACGAAAACCTACCAGACCCGGAAAACCCATACGCCAAATATCCCCTAACAACGCGGCGCCGTTCAGCTCCCCGCCCTCAACGCAACCTGCCCGCGACCCTCGATAAACGAATCACCGCCGCGCGCGGCCATCATATTGCTTAACCGTTTCGCCGCCGAACAAAAGGCGCTGCGGATTTTTATCGAAATCGGAAATCGTATTCTGCAGGCTTTGAACCGTGCGGCGCGTGTCGCCGACGAGCGCCTCCACGTCCCGCAGTCCCGAATTGGAGAAACGCTTGAGATTTTCCGCGATCGGGCCCAGTTGCGCATTCAGGTTTTCCGCCACCCGCCGGAAGGACTCGAGCGTTTCGCGTGCCTGCGCAGAAAGCGACGGAGCGTCCGCGTCGCCGAGGAAGCCGTCGATCTTCACCAGGATGCTGTCGACCCGGTTCGATGCCGCATTCAGCTTGTTGGACATTTGCGTGAAATCGGTGATCGTCTGATCGATATCATCCTGCCGGGCGGAAATCTTTTCGGCAAAGTCCGAAACCTGTGCGGCGACCTTGCGGGCGTCCGCACTCGCGGCCGTGATGTCGTTGACGACCAGCCCGACCTTCTGCGCGTCGACGGCGGCTACCAGCGTATCGACCCGCTTCAACGTCTCCTGCGCGCTCTTGCCGAACTGATCGTAAGTTTCCACCGTACGCCGGAATCCGGCGATCGCTTCCGATACCCCGCCCGAAGCATCCTTCAGATTGTTGCTCACCTGCTCGGCATTGCTGACGATGTTGTCTATCTTCTTCGGGTCGACCGACTTGATCAGCCTGTCAGCGCTCGCAAGCGTATCGTCGAGCTTCTTCGATGCTGCATTGACGGAGCCCGACAGTTGTTCGACGCTTTTCAGGAACTGGTCGATCGCACCGGAATTGTCCGCGAGCGCCTTGGAAAAGCGCTCCGCGTTGCCGATGGTTGACGTCAGCGGGCCACGGACGTCGGTGACGAAGCTTTGGATATCCGTGATCGCCGAATTCGCTCGGTCGAGGATCTGGTCCGCGGTCGCCAGCAGGCTGGTGACGCTCGACTGATCGGCAAGGATATGCGCCTGGGTGCCCTTTTCCAGCGCGGTCTTGAGGATATTTTCGTCCCCCTTGCGCCCGCCGCTGAGCTCGATATAGGCCGCTCCCGTCAGCCCCTGAACCTCGAGCGTCGCCGTCGTGGATTTCATGACCGGGGCATCGGCCGAGACTTCGGTGATCGCAATCGAATAGCGAGGATCATTGGCGTCGATCGCAAGATTACGCACGCTGCCGACGTTGATCCCGTTGAAGCGTACCGGTGAGCCCACCGACAGACCATTGGCCGATCCGGGAATGTTGACGACGAGTTCGACCATCTGGCCGGTCCGGCCATATTGCGACATCCAGTAGACGAAGCCGAAGGCCGCGGCGATGACCAGGACGGTGAAGAAGCCGACAATGGCATAATTCGCTTTAGTTTCCATCGGCATTACCTACCTTTGCGGCCCTTGCCGCCTGTTCATGTACTTCTGCGAGCAGGCTTGCCGTAGCTCCCCCGCCTGCGCATTCCCGGCTCAATCCTGCTCGCGCACGATTGCCCTTGCGCGCTTGCCCCGGAAATACGACTTCACCCAGGGCTCGTCGCAGGCGAGCATATCCTCGATGGTGCCTTCGACGAGAACGCGCTTCTTGCCGAGCACCGCGATCCGGTCACAGACCGAGAACAGGCTGTCCAGATCGTGCGTCACCATATACACGGTCAATCCAAGCGTGTCCCGCAGCTTGGCGATCAACTCGTCGAACTCCGCAGCACCGATCGGATCGAGGCCGGACGTCGGCTCATCGAGAAAGACGAGGTCCGGATCGAGCGCAAGCGCGCGTGCAAGCGCCGCGCGCTTGATCATGCCGCCGGAAAGCTCCGACGGATATTTCTCCGCGGCCTCCGGTGCGAGGCCGACCAGTTCGATTTTCAGGCGCGCGAGCTCGTCCATCAGGTCTTGCGGCAGATCGAGATATTCGCGCATCGGCACCTGGATGTTCTCACGCACCGTAAGGGCGGAGAAAAGCGCGCCATGCTGGAACAGCACGCCGAGGCGCATATCGAGTGCGATGCGCTCGGCCTCGCCCATACTGTCGTAGTCGGCGCCAAGAATCTCGATCGTGCCGGAACGCTTCGGCAGAAGCCGAAGGACCGTGCGCATCAGTACGGACTTGCCGGTACCGGAGGCGCCGACGAAGCCGAGAATTTCACCCCGCAGCACTTCGAGATTGAGATTGTCGAGAACGACATGGTCGCCGAAGCCGACGGTCAGATCGCGAACGGAGAGCACCGCCTCTCGCTTGCCCCCCGCATCCGCTTGCTTTTCGATGACCGCCTGAACCATGTTCGCCTACCTCAGAAATCGATTGCCGCGTAGAACATGGCGAACAATCCGTCGATCAGAATCACGACGAATATGGATTTGACGACGGAGGAGGTCACGCGCCGCCCGAGCGACTCGGCGCTGCCTCCGACCTTCAGTCCCTCGACTGCGGCAACGACGCCGATGATGAGGGCCATGAAGGGCGCCTTGATCATGCCGGCCGCGACCGAGGAGAAATCGACCGCTTCCTGCAACCGCGCCAAAAAGGTCGGTATCGTGATGTCGGAATAGGCCCATGCCACCATGGCGGCGCCGGCAAGCGCGGCGAAGTTTGCGATGATCGTCAGGAGCGGCAGGACGATCGTCAGCGCCACGAGACGCGGAAAGACAAGAACGCCGACCGGACTCAAGCCCATGACCTTGAGCGCATCGACCTCTTCGCGCATCTTCATGGAGCCGATCTCGGCAGTAATCGCGCTGCCCGACCGACCGGCGATCATGATCGCGGTAAGCAACACGCCGATCTCGCGCAATTGCAGGATGCCGACGAGATCGACCACGAAAATCTCCGCGCCGAATGAGCGGAGCTGGAACGCTCCCTGCTGCGCTATGATGGCGCCGATCAGGAACGACATCAGGGTGATGATCGGCGTCGCCATGACGCCCATACGGTCGATCTGGTGGACGATCGCAGCAGGCGAAACGCCGGCGTGACGCCCGAGCTTCATCTGCGCGCCGCGTACCGCAGAGCCCAGGATGAACATGGCAGCCACCGTGTCGGTCCAGATGGAGACCGTCAGCTCACCCACGGGCGTAAACAGCCGCTGGAAAAGCGGCATTCTCGTCGCACTCTCTTCCGGCCGACGCAGTTGCTTCGGCAGTGCGCGGACCAATTCGGCGTAGCGCTCGCCGCCCGTGAAACGAACTTCGTCGGCTGTCCCATTCATGAAGCGGCGAATGATCCACGCACCCGCCGTATCCATCCGGGTGATGCCGGAGAAGTCGAATTCGCTCTGGCCGCCCGCGGGCTTTTCAAGCCGCTTCAGCTTGGCGGCCATCGCCTCCGCCGTCTCGTGCCGCCAGTCGCCGCTGAACACATAGCGCCGACCGTTTCCGGCGGCGCCCTCATCGACGACGACGTCGGCAGCGGTCTCTGTTTGGGCACGCGTCACGTGATATCGGTCTTTCAGTTCGTTCTCCGCATAGTCTCTTAAACCAGAATCGATTTGATGACAAAATCATGCGGGAATTCAAAGTCGTACAGTGCCCTTGGTGCGACAGAAATGACACAATGGGCCGCAAGCTTCGCGAAACTCCGCCATTCGCGGTCCGGAGCGGATGAAGTCAAGGGGTCCCTATGCCGATTACTCTTACAGCCACCGTCGAACATTTCCCGATCGCAGGCGCTTTCACCATTTCGCGCGGCTCGAAAACCACGGCAAGCGTCGTCACCTGCCGCATCACCGACGGCGAGCTATCGGGTTGGGGCGAGTGCGTGCCCTATGCCCGCTACGGCGAATCGGTCGAGTCGGTGCTGAGCGCCATCGAGACCGTGCGGCCCCTCATCGAAGAGGACATGACCCGCACCGACCTGCAGACGGCGATGAAGGCCGGCGCCGCGCGAAACGCGGTCGACTGCGCCCTGTGGGATCTCGAGGCAAAGCGCAGCGGAAGCTCCGCTGCCGCGCTCGCCGGAATCGCTGGCCCGACGCCTCTGACCACCGCCTACACCTTGTCGCTCGCCGAGCCGGAGGAGATGAGGGCCCAGGCCGGGAAACACGCCCATCGGGCGCTTCTCAAGGTGAAAGTCGGAACGTCAGACGACACGGCGCGCATTCGCGCCGTCAGGAGCGGCGCGCCGGCGAGCCGCATCATTCTCGACGCCAATGAGGGATGGACGGAAGCCAACATTGCCGCCCACTTCGCCGCCTGCGCCGAGAACGGCATCAGCCTCATCGAACAGCCGCTGCCCGCCGGCCGCGACGAGATACTCGCCTCCCTGCCCCGCCCGGTACCCGTCTGCGCCGACGAAAGCGTGCATGCCACGGAGGACCTCGAAAGGCTCGTCGGCCGCTACGATGCGGTCAACATCAAGCTCGACAAGACCGGCGGGCTGACGGAGGCCCTGCGCATGCGCGCTGCGGCCGAAGCTCTCGGCCTGAAGATCATGGTCGGCTGCATGGTCGGCAGTTCGCTCGCCATGGCGCCGGCGGTGCTCGTCGCGCAGGGCGCGGATTTCGTGGATCTCGACGGACCGCTGCTGCTCTCGAAAGACCGCTCGCCGGGCCTTCGCTACGAGGCCTCGCTCGTCTTTCCGCCGGAGGCCAGCCTCTGGGGCTGAAGATACCAGCCGAGGAAGGTGAAAAGGCAGCCCGAAAGCGCGACCACCGACATGGAGTAGAAGCCGTCGACGCCGAACCAGGCATAGAAATAGCCCGACAGAAAGGTGAAGATCGCCGTGAAGATGCCGGTGTAGAAAAAGTAGAGCCCCTGCGCCGACGCCTCCTGCTCCTCCGCGACACGCTCGACCAGCTTGTGCTGCATGCCCGTATGCATGATCGCATAGGTGAAGGCGTGAAAGCACTGCAGAACGAAATAGCCCGAGAAGCCGAGATCCATCGGGAAGATCAGCCAGCGTACGACCGCGAGCAGGCATCCGGAGAAGATCATCGTCCAGACGCTGAAACGGCGGACGATCGCCCT
The DNA here is from genome assembly GCF_054161295.1 of Ensifer sp. D2-11. NCBI lineage: Bacteria > Pseudomonadati > Pseudomonadota > Alphaproteobacteria > Hyphomicrobiales > Rhizobiaceae > Ensifer > Ensifer sp. D2-11. Next base: position 1,263,056 of record NZ_CP096433.1, on the reverse strand, counting down.
GGCGAGGAAGAACATCAGCACTTCCGCCGCGACGCCGGCACTCCAGAGAATGCCGATCTGGGTGCCGCTGTAGCCGATATGCTGCCAATAGATGGCGGAGAAGGCGAAGAGCATCGCATGGCTGCTGTTGACCAGTGTCACGCCGACCAGCAGCAGTTGCAGATCCGCCTGGCGCAGCGATTGCGGCGGCGGCTCGGTGATTGCGGTAATCGGTGATGGCCTGCGCGGACGGCCGACACGCGGCGCGGCCACCGCCAAAAGGATGGTGAGCGCGAAGCCCGCCGCCATGGCGGGCAGGACCATCTGCCCGCCGACGATCCCGATCAGCCAGCCACCCAGCATCGTCGCCCCGATAAAGGCGACCGAACCCCAGACACGCATCTGCGCATAGTCGAAGCCCCAGCGCCGCACGCCCGAAAGGGCGATCGCCTCGACGATCGGCACATATGGCGAATAAACCGCCGATTGCAGCGTGTAGATGACGAGCACCGGCCAGAAGCTCTGCGCATAGAAAAGAACGATGGCCGCGGCGAAGGATAGGATGCCCGACCAGATCAGGACGATCGTCCGCTCGCCGATGCGGTCTGCGAGAACGCCCGCCAGCGGTGCGGTGATTACCCGGACGAACATCGGAACTGCAAGCACTATGCCGATTTCGAAGTCGCTGAGCGACAGGCTGCTCAGCCAGACCGGAAAGTACGGCATGGCGAAACCGTTGACGATCAGCGGCGCTGAGAAGAGAAGCGCGATGCGGAGTGCGAAATGGCGCGGCGGGGGCCCCGCGACGAATGCGGGAGCAGATGACGGAATCATGGAAGGACCTGATGGCTGTGGGCCACCATTAGCACAACCGCGCGTGTGTTTGCCATCGGCTAGATCATGATGTTTTAGGTCGAGTCGACCTAAAAACATGAACGTGATCGATTCCAAAAAGTTGAGACGCGGGATGCGGGCGGAAAACCGCGCACACTTTTCCTCATCCCGCTCGTCACTGCGGGTGCTTGTCCACCGGAACGATAGTCGGCCCCCTCCGGGAGTTTTCCCTTACCCCGCAGAATCACTTAGGCGGCCTGCGGTGCGAACCGCCTGACGGGCATCGTCTCGGCCTCCCCGGCTCGCTGCCCAGCGGCGGTGTCGCCGCGCATCTGGTGCCAGGTGATGAGCTCCATCGTGCCGTCGTGATGCTCGGCGATCGCCGTGCAACTCTCCACCCAGTCGCCCGTGTTTATGTACCGAATGCCGTCTATGTCCTCGATGACCGCATGATGGATGTGGCCGCAGATCACGCCTTGCGCGTCGTGACGACGGGCTTCCTCGGTCACGACTTTCTGGAACTCGCCGATGAAGTTCACCGCATGTTTGACCTGCAGCTTGGCCCAGGAGGAAAACGACCAGTAAGGCATGTCGAGACGACGACGTATCGCCGCAAGGCCTATATTGATGGCGATCGCCATGTCGTAGGCCCAGTCGCCGAGATAGGCGAGAACGCGTGCGTTGCGCACGACCACGTCGAACTCGTCCCCGTGCAGCACGAGATAGGTCCGCCCGTCCGCGCCCTTGTGGAGATAGCGCTGCGCCACTTCGATACCGCCGAAGTGAACGCCCGGAAAGTCCCGGAGGAACTCGTCGTGATTGCCGGGGATGTAGATGATGCGCGTGCCTTTTCGTGCCTTGCGCAGAAGCTTCTGGACCACGTCGTTGCAGGATTGCGGCCAATACCAGCTGCGTTTGAGACGCCAGCCGTCCACGATATCGCCGACGAGAATGATCGTCTCCGCCTCGTGGTGCCGCAGGAAATCCAGGAGAAAGTCCGTCTTGGCCGCTTTCGAGCCCAGATGAACATCGGAAATGAAAAGCGTCCGCAGTTTCCGAACGGAATCCTGTTGGGGTGCCGATGCCGCCATGCCAGCCTCATCCTGGTTTAGCCGTTTCACGACCGTCAAAATCAGACTCGTGTTTCAGGAAGATGACATGGGACGCGGAGCACACAGCGAGCGCCGAGTAGCCATGGCTGGAAAGAACCGCGTCGAAACTGTACGTGCCGGGCGATTCATGCCAAAAGGCACGACATCTATCAGCACCGGACGTGAACGCGATTTCACAACCGCGCTCTCGGGTCCACGCAAGAATTCAAGGAATGCAAAGGCATGAACACGGGCGATAAAGCGAAATCCCAGGCCGTTCCCGCCAGCGGAGACATCGATCAGCAGGCACTCTTCTTCCATCGCTATCCCCGCCCCGGCAAGCTCGAGATTCAGCCGACCAAGCCGCTCGGGAACCAGCGCGATCTGGCGCTCGCCTATTCGCCCGGGGTCGCCGCACCTTGCCTCGCCATCAAGGACAACCCCGAGACCGCTGCCGATTTCACCGCCCGCGCCAATCTCGTCGCCGTGGTATCGAACGGCACCGCCGTTCTCGGCCTCGGCAATATCGGTCCCCTCGCCTCCAAACCCGTGATGGAAGGTAAGGCTGTTCTCTTCAAGAAGTTCGCAGGGATCGACGTCTTCGACATCGAGATCGACGCACCGACGGTCGATCGGATGGTCGACGTCATCTCGGCGCTGGAGCCGACCTTCGGCGGCATCAATCTCGAGGACATCAAAGCTCCCGAATGTTTCGAGGTGGAGCGGCGTCTGCGCGAGAAAATGGAAATACCGGTCTTCCACGACGACCAGCACGGGACCGCGATCATCGTCGCGGCCGCCGTCCTGAACGGCCTGGAACTCGCCGGCAAGGACATTGCCGAGGCCAAGATCGTGGCCTCCGGTGCCGGGGCGGCGGCGCTTGCCTGCCTCAACCTCCTCGTCACGCTGGGCGCCAGGCGCGAAAACATCTGGGTCCACGACATCGAAGGTCTCGTCTACAAGGGGCGCGAGGCCCTGATGGACGAGTGGAAAGCCGTCTACGCACAGGAGAGCGACAATCGCGTGCTCGCCGACAGCATCGGTGGGGCGGACGTGTTTCTGGGGCTCTCGGCCGCCGGCGTCCTCAAGCCTGAACTGTTGGCCCGGATGGCCGAAAAGCCGCTGATCATGGCGCTGGCCAATCCTACGCCGGAGATCATGCCAGAGGTGGCCCGCGCCGCGCGGCCCGATGCCATGATCTGCACCGGACGCTCGGACTTCCCGAACCAGGTCAACAATGTCCTCTGTTTCCCGCATATCTTCCGTGGCGCGCTCGATTGCGGCGCACGCACCATCGACGAAGAAATGAAGATGGCGGCGGTCCGCGCGATCGCCGGCCTTGCCCGCGAGGAACCGTCGGATGTCGCCGCGCGCGCCTATTCCGGCGAAACGCCGGTCTTCGGCCCCGACTATCTGATCCCTTCGCCTTTCGATCAGCGGCTGATCCTGCGCATTGCGCCGGCCGTTGCAAAGGCCGCGGCCGAAAGCGGCGTCGCCACGCGTCCGATCCAGGACTTCGACGCCTATCTCGACAAGCTCAACCGTTTCGTCTTCCGCTCCGGCTTCATCATGAAGCCGGTCTTTGCTGCAGCGAAGAACGCGGCGAAGAACCGCGTCATCTTCGCCGAGGGCGAGGATGAGCGGGTGCTGCGCGCCGCCCAGGTGCTGCTGGAAGAAGGCACGGCCAAGCCGATCCTGATCGGCCGCCCGCAAATCATCGAGACCCGCCTGCGGCGCTACGGCCTCAGAATCCGCCCCGATGTCGATTTCGAGGTCGTCAATCCCGAGGGCGACCCCCGCTATCGCGACTATGTCGATGATTATTTCGCCCTGGTCGGGCGGCTCGGCGTCATTCCCGAGGCGGCCCGCACGATCGTGCGCACGAATACGACGGTCATCGGCGCGCTCGCCGTCAAGCGCGGCGAGGCGGACGCGCTGATCTGCGGGGTCGAGGGACGCTACAGCAGGCATCTGCGCGATGTATCGCAGATCATCGGCAAGCGTTCGGGCGTACTCGACTTCTCGGCGCTCAGCCTCCTGATCTCACAACGCGGCGCGACCTTCTTCACCGATACCTATGTGAGCTTCAGCCCGAGCGCGGAGGAGATCGCTCAGACGACAGTGATGGCGGCAAACGAAATCCGCCGCTTCGGCATCACGCCGCGTGCTGCCCTCGTCTCCCACTCGAACTTCGGCTCGCGCGATTCCGAGAGCGCTTTCAAGATGCGCACCGCACTGCAGCTCGTGCGCGAGCTCGCCCCCGATCTCGAGGTGGACGGAGAGATGCACGGCGATTCCGCCATCTCCGAGGTCCTGCGCCAACGCGTGATGCCGGACAGCACGCTGAACGGCGAAGCGAACCTGCTCGTCTTCCCCAATCTCGACGCGGCCAATATCACGCTCGGCGTGGTCAAAACCATGACGGACAGCCTGCATGTCGGCCCGATCCTTCTGGGCTCGGCGCTGCCGGCGCATATTTTGTCGCCGTCCGTCACCTCGCGCGGCGTCGTTAACATGGCAGCGCTGGCCGTCGTCGAATCAAGCCATCCCGTCTGAGGGGTGGCGCGCCTCCTCATTCACTGGAGGGCGGAAAAACGCCGCTTCCACGGGACCGACGCAGCCGCGTCAGCGATATTTGGCTAAAAAGTCAACTTATGATTGCATAAGCGGGATTACTGCACCGTTTATGAAATATTGCACTAGACAAAACCGGCCGCCGTAAACCATGTTTATTATAGGGGCAAGTTTCGGTGTTACGGCATGGCTAATCAACAGGCTGTCCTCAATTTGCTGGATATCGTGGAATATGGAGGTTGCGCAGACCCCGAGCGCTTCTTCGCCCTGATGCGTCGAACCTTCAACATCTCGCATCTCCTGTATCTGGAGGCGGAGTCTCTTCCGGATGGTTTGAGAATCTGCCGCCTGCATCACACTTTCGGCGCCTACGCCGCCGAAATCTACGCCGCCAGGGGGCTTTACAGGATCGACCCGATCCTCAAGCTTGCGCTCGGCGGTGTCAGGCCGGTGGAATGGGCGACAGCGCGGCGCCGCTTTCCGGAATGCGAGCCCCTCTTCGAGGCGGCCGAAGAAATCGGGCTTTCCACCGAAGGCGTGGCCTTACCGCTCCCCTCGCCTGCGGGCCGCATGGCGCTCCTCGCAATCGGTGCAAACATGTCGCCGGTTGAGTGGTCCGCCTACCGCCGCTGCCATCTGCGCGATTTCCAGCTGGCTGCCAACCTCTTCCACGCCTCCATGCTCGAACATTCGGCGATGGCCGGGGCGCTCGACGAGCGCGATCTCCGCCTGACCGGGCGGGAAACGGAGGTGCTCACGTGGTCGGCGGCCGGCAAGAGCTACTGGGAGATCGCAACGATTCTCGGCATATCCGAGCGAACGGTGCGTTTCTTCATGACCAATGCCCGCCGCAAACTCAATGTAGTGTCCAACACGCAAGCTGTAGCGCACGCTGTTCGACATGCTCTGATCCCCACCATCTGACGGGTTGCCGGCCCGGGACAGGACCGGCCACTCGCAGATTCCCCCACAAATCTATTGGGAAAAAATGAGGAAATAAACTGTCACTATAGACAGTTACATGTGTCATCCGAGCCTGACAGCATCGCTACATCGCGTAATCACGCATGGAGCGAAAAAATGATCAGGATAGTGAACGGAAACGGTCGCAGCCAGCACCCCCAGGCCATCGACGAGATGTTCCGGCTGCGTAAGCGCGTGTTCCACGACTTCTTGAAATGGGACGTCAAGACCGAAGGGGACTGGGAAATCGACCACTACGACAAGGCCAATCCGCTCTATGTCATGTCGTACTCGCCGGACACCGGCAAGATTCGTGGCTCCCTCAGGCTCCTTCCGACGCTCGGGCCGAATATGCTGGACGATACGTTCCCGATCCTGCTCGGGGGCAATCCGGAAATCCGTAGTGCGTCGGTGTGGGAATCGAGCCGCTTCTGCATCGATCCCGAAATCTCCCAGGATCGCGCATCGAACCAGGTCACCATCGCCGCGGCCGAACTGATGTGCGGTGTGGGCGAAATGAGCCTTGCCTCGGGCATCAGCCATATCGTCACGGTCACCGATGTGTTCCTGGAGCGAATGTTCCGCCGCATGGGTTGCCCTGGGGAGCGCATCGCCGATCCGCACAGGATCGGCTCCGTCCATGCGGTCGCCATCGCGTGGGAGGTGAGCAGGAACCTGCTCGAAACGATGAAGGCGGTGGCCTCCATCGAGGGCACCGTTCTCGATCGCCCGATGTCGCTTGAAACGGCACGCGCCGCCTGACCCGATAATCCGGGCCGTGCAGATCGCACGGCCCGCAGCTTCCATCCACGGGCATTGCGAATTAACGCAGATGCCCTCTTCCCGTTGCGCCATCTCGACAAGGTCCTATGATGAGACGGTAAGGCGGACACATCGGCAACGGTCCGCTGCAATGCAGGAAGAAGCACGTGTCCGCGTCCCCGAAGGTGGCATCCAAGATCCGGCGCATCGCGGCGGTTCTCGTACCGCTGGCGCTGGCCGCAGCCGGCCCGGCCGCAGCGTCCGGCGTTTGCGAACGGCTGGGCGCACGCCTCGCCGGCCTTCCCACAGGTTTCACGACGAATGCCAGCCTGCGCGATTTCACAGGTGCGGTCTCCCGCCAGAACATCGAGTTGCGCCGCGCCAAGAACGATCGCCGCCGAATGGAATGCAGCAGCGACAGCGTCGTCGTCATCGGCGGCGATGACGAGGCCGCTTGCGCCGAACTCGACGACACGATCGCGCGCATGGAGGCGAATCTACGGCAACTCAAGGCGCAGCGTAGGCATCTGATCGGCGGTGGTGACGACGACGTTCGTCGGCGCATCCTCGCTGCCATGGAACTCAACGGCTGCTCGGGAGCGCCCCGAGAGGGCTGGGATGCCGGAAGCGCCGAAGGCCAGTTTGCGAGCGCCGCCGAGGGAACGGAGGTTCACCGGAACATCCTGCGCGACCTGCCGCCGGACAGCGATGCCTATCCGCTTCTGCTCGACGCCCCCCGGGCCGAGCTACCGCTCACGGAGCACGATTTCGCCGGCAGCCTCAGAACCATGTGCGTAAGGACATGCGATGGCGCCTTCTTTCCCATCTCCTCGCATGCCACGCCGGCAGACTTCGGTCGTGACGCCGATCTCTGCCGCGCGCGATGCCCGGGTGCGGAGACGGAGCTCTACTATCATGTGCTCGCGACGGAAGAAGCCGACCAGATGGTTTCGGCGACGACCGGCCTGCCCTACACCGATCTCCCAACGGCCTTCGCCTACCGGGCGCGCAGTGTCGGCTCACCCGGCATCTGTGGCTGCGGAATCCCGGACCCCGCAACGGATGCCAACGGGCAAAAGGCAGGCTCCGCCGGCAAGCTCACCGTCGTCAGCCCGTCGGTCATAACCATTGGCAGCGAGAAGAAGGCGCCGGCCAAGCCGATAGCAGAACGGCCCTACGACCCGGCCAAAAACAAGGTCCGCGTCGTCGGTCCGACCTTCCTTCCGCAGGAAGAGAGCGCGATCGACCTCAAGCATCCGCTTGGGCCCCGTTACCAGCCGCTGCAGGAAAACTGACATACGCCGTTGCGAGCATTTTGCAAGAATGGCGATGCTCTTGAATTCCTTGAGTACCGACTGCGCGGCCTACTGGACTTGTCCTTTGACCGTTGCCGATCAAAGGACAAAAACATGCAGAAGATCAAAGCGCGTCTGATAAGACGCGCGGCGCTGTACGTATCGAAGGACTGCAATCTCTCCTCTTCCTCATCCCTGTGCTTGTCACAGGGATCCAGCAGCGCCGCGTCTGCGGCGCGGGAAGAGTCCTTTCAGCCCAAGGACTTGGTCTGGCTGGATCCCTGTGACAAGCACAGGGATGAGGAGATCAACAAGCCGCGGCGGGTATCCCGAAACTCAACAGGCCTTGGGGCGGGGTGAGGAAAAGTGTGTGCGGTTTTCCGCCGCATCCCGCTCTAACCTCTTGGAATCGATCGCGTTCAAGTTTTTTGGTCGACCGACCTAATAACATCGTCATCTAACGGAGCCCCAGCCTTCCTCGAAAACGAGATCTTCGAGCGGCAAGCGCTGTCGCCAGCCCTTCGCGGCGAGTTCCGGCTCTTGATACAGCTTGTCGACGAAACCGAGGCACAGCCAGGCGACGATTTCGACATGATCCGGGATTCCGAGGATAGCCTTGATCTCGCTCTCGTGGAAAATGCTGACCCAGCCGACGCCCACGCCCTCCGCCCGCGCGGCGAGCCAGAGGTTCTGGACGGCGCAAACGGTCGAGTACAGATCCATCTGCGGATTATGGGTGCGGCCCAGGACGACCGCTCCGCCGCGCGTCCGGTCGCAGGTCACGCAAATGCTGAGCGGCGCCTTGCGAATGCCTTCGAGCTTCAGCGACCGGTACTTCGCTTGCCTTTCGCCGGAAAACATCTCTGCGGCCTCGTCATTGGCGCGCTGGAAAGCCCGCCAGACTTTCTCCCGCGTCTCGTCCTGGCGCACGAGCACGAAGTTCCAGGGTTGCATGAAGCCGACTGACGGCGCCTGGTGCGCCGCACCGAGCAGGCGGGCGATCAGTTCCTCGGACAATGGTTCGGGCAGGAACTCGTCGCGCACGTCGCGACGCGTCTCAATGGCACGATAGACGGCGGCGCGCTCGTCCGACGAAAAAGCTCCGGCGGCCGTAAGGCAGCCGTTCGGGTCAGGCAGCATCGTTCGATCCCCAACAATGCGGAAACCTCCCGCCGTCCGCGCGGGGCCGGTCTATCTCGCCAGGCCGGTCTTCTGACTTCGGATCATCCGTTCGCACCGCCTTCCCGAATAGCTTCAATATTCAGTGGCAAAGCTCTGAAAAGATTCAGAGCCTTTTTTTGGCGAGAACGTCCCCTTCACAGCGCTGGGCACGTGCCGGAACTGCACCGGCTTCCCGATTCTCCCGCATTTCGCGGGCACCTGACGGCGGCATATGGCCACAGGTCCCCACGAAAGGCAAGGCAAGCAAGCGGGAGCTTCAGAGCGGCGCCTCCGGATGAGGCGAGGCGTCATAGGCACCCCAGATCGACTGATCGAAGCAGATGACGGAACCCGTCATGAGGCCGGATTCTGCCGATGAGAGATAGGCGCAGGCACGCGCGACCTCGGCCGGGTCGACGAGCCTGCCGAAGGGCTGGCTCGCTGCCGCCTTTTCGAGCCAGTTCGCCGGCGCATCGTGATATTCGCGCTGGATCCGGTCTTCGCCTTCCGAGGCCATCCAGCCGATGTTGAGGCCGTTGACCCGTATCCGGTTGCGAAGGACGGCATAGGCGGTATTCTTGGTCAGCGTCTCCAGCGCCCCCTTCGACGCACAATAGGCTGCGATGAAGGGCTGACCCGCCTTCGCCGACATGGAGCCGATATTGACGATCGTGCCCTCCGTCTTCTCGCGCCGCATCACCTTTATCACCTCCTGCATCAGGAAGAATGGCGCCCGCACATTGACCGCGAACATCCGGTCGAAGAGTTCCGGGCTGGTGTCGAGGATCGTACCCCTGTCGGTGATCGCTGCGGCGTTGACCAGCGCATCGACGCGGCCGAAGGCGCGGTCGCAAGCCGCCACGACGGCACGGGCATCCTCCACCCGCTCGAGATCCGCCGGTACGTAGACGACCTTCGAACCCGTCGCCGCGGCGATCTCGGCAGCTTTCGCCTCGCCCTTCGCCGCGTTGCGCCCGCAAATGACGACGCCGGCGGCGCCGCGCTCCGCGAAGAGTGCGGCAATCGTGGCACCGAGCCCCTGCGTGCCCCCGGTCACAATGGCGATCTTCCCGTCCAGTCGGGCGTGGTCCGTGCTCATCCTGATCCTCCCTTTGAGATGTTGGTGAATATGCCTTGGTGAGCGTGCATTAATGCCTGTTGAGATTTGGGATACCCGCCGCTACTTGTCTGATCTCCTCATCCCTGTGCTCGTCACAGGGATCCAGCCAGACCAAGTCCTTGGGCTGAAAGAACTCCTCCCGCGCCGCTGACGCGGCGCTGCTGGATCTCTGTGACAAGCACAGAGATGAGGAGGAGAGATTGCAGTCCTCCCCACGCTGACCGACGTGCTCGGCAACCTTGTCCGCACCGCCCTACGCGCCGACAAACCCACCAGAGCACCAGCGCCATCATCCATCTCGCAGTAGCCGTGACAAACTCAAGGTCTCAAAAGGCCTTAGCCAAGACGGCTAGCTTAGCTTTTTCGCCGCCTGATCGGCCAGCGCTTCGGCAAACGCCTCAACACTCCATTCGCCGGCGAGCGCTTCGTGCATCAGCTGTGCCTGCGTCCTGGGCGCCAGCCCCCCAACCGGCGGATCACGATCGAGATTGGTCGGGAACGAATACCCCTCGGCGCACGCGGCAACCGCATTGGCAATTTCGTCCTGCGTGAGCTTGCCTCCGGCCGCAAGAACTTTCAGAGCCGGAAAGAGCACGGCGCACATGTGTTCGCGATCCACCGTTTCCATCGCCCGGCCGAAGGCGGAGGATACCTGCAGAAGATTGGCCACACGCTTGATTCCGGCAGACCGGTTGCTGCCCGCGGCGTGGAAAAGCGCCGGGTTGAAGAACACGACGTCGCCCTTCTCCAGCGGCAATTGCACGTGGTTCTCTTCGAAATAGGTGCGGAACTCCGGCCGTTTCAAAGCGAGATATCCGGGCAGATACGTCTGGCTATAGGGCAGGAACAGGGTTGGCCCGCTTTCGACCGGCATGTCGCAATGGGCGACCGCGCCCTGGAGCGTCAGGACCGGCGAGAGCCTGTGCACATGCGCCGGATACTGCTCTATAACGGCCGAGGTCTGAAAGCCGAGATGATAGTCGCGATGCGGCGATTGAGACGCGCCGCCGGGATTGACGCGGTTGACCTGCGCCGTCATCTGGTAGTTCGGACCGAGCCAGGCTTCGCTGACGAGCGCGATGATGGCGTTGCCGTAATAGGCCGCGAAATTCTCGGGGTTCTTCAGGCAGTGCTTTTCGAGTGAATTCCAGATTCTGTCGTTAGCGCCGGGCTTGGCGAAATGATCGCCGCCGCCGCTGTTGGTGCGGTGTTGTTCCTCGATGATCTCGTCGAAGATGCGGCTCGCTTCGTCGATCACCCGCGTATCGGTGAAGGCGCGCTTGAAGACCGCCACGCCCGGCCCGGTCGCAAGCGCCTCGCAGATCTCCGCAAGCACCGACCGCCTGCCGTCCTGCGTGGCGCAATCGCCGGCAAGACGGGCGCTGTCATAAATCAGGACGTTCTTCTGGCAGTCCGCCGCGTACGGATAGTCCGCCAGGCTGACACGGTGCTCGACCGCCGCACGAAATTCCTCGATATCGCAGGCCGCCTCACTGAGCCACACGCGTTCCAGACGCGCCCCCGCGGGATTGTCCGTCTTCATCAGCTCTCCTCCTCAAGGATGACGATGATGCGACTATACGGCTTGCCCGCTTCTGATATAGAGCAGGAATCCATCAAAAAGCCATCAGGAGGGACCGGTGGCACATCCGTTTCTTGTCAAGGACATCGCCTTCCAGGCGGGACTCAGTACGGCGACCGTCGATCGCGTCCTCAACGGCCGGCGGGGCGTGCGCCAGCAAACGGTGATGCGCGTCAATGCAGCCATTCGTGAACTCGAGAGACAGCAGGCGGGCCTTGAGGTACAGGGACGCAGATATGCCGTCGACGTGGTGATGGAGGCGCCGGAACGCTTCACCGAAGCGGTGCGCAAGGCATTCGAAAGCGAAGCCGCGACCTTCATGCCTACGGTTTTCCGGTCCCGCTTCCATTTCGCCGAGACCATGCGGCCGCAGGACATCAGCCAGTTGCTCGACCGTATTCGGCTTCGGGGAACCGACGGAGTAGTCCTCAAGGCGCCCGACGTGCCGGAGATTGCCGCCGCCGTGGCGCGGCTCGAAAATGCCGGAGTTGCGGTCGTCACGCTCGTTACCGATCTGCCGCATTCATCGCGAACGGCCTATGCCGGGGCTGACAACCGCGCCGCCGGTGAAACCGCAGCCTACCTGATCGGCGAGCGCTTCGCGGACCGGCCTGCGACTGTGCTGGTCACCATATCGAGCAGTCGCTTTCGCGGCGAAGAGGAACGCGAGATCGGTTTTCGCCGCGTGCTGCGGGAAAAATATCCGCATATCGGCGTGGTCGAGATCAGCGAGGGCCATGGCAGGAACGAGGAGACAGGCGCTCTTGCCCTTAAGGCAATCACCAGCCATCCGGAGATCAATGCTGCCTATTCGATCGGCGGAGGCAATCGCGCTGTGCTCGACGCCTTCGGACAGTTGCAGCGCGGCTGCGTTCTCTTCGTCGCTCACGACCTCGATGAGGACAATCTGGATCTCCTGCGTCGGGGCTTGGTCCAGTTCGTTCTTCACCACGACCTGAAAACGGACGTCCGCATGGCTTTCCACGCGGTCCTGGAGCGCCGGGGCGCACTGCGCGCCTCCGAAAAGCGGCATCTTTCCGCGGTCGAAGTAATCACCCCTTACAACCTGCCGCGTATCTGACCCCCGCTGGCTATTCCTCCGGTTCGTAGCGTACGAAGGCAAAGGCGGTGCCCGAGGGCGACCAGTTCGGGACATTCACCGTCCCCTGCCCGCCGAAGAGTTCGAGCAGTACGCGCGCATTGCCGCCGTCCGGATCCATCAGGCGGAGACGCACGTCGAGATCGCGCGGGTGGTCGAAGACATCGCCGTCATAGGAGAGCACGAGCAGGTGTCTGCCGTCCGGAGAAGGATGCGGAAACCAGTCGCCATAAGGACTGTCGGTGATGCGCTGGACATCCTTGCCGTCCGGCCTAACCCGCCAGATCTGCATGCGGCCGGTACGGCTCGAATTGAAATAGATCCACTCCCCGTCCGCAGACCAGTCCGGCCCGTCATTGCGGCCCTGCCCCTGCGTCAGGCGGCGTTCCTCCCCGCCATCGACCGGTATCGTGTAGATGTCGAAGACCTGATCGCGGATCCCGCAATAGGCAAGCATGCGCCCGTCGGGCGACCAGCCGTGCCAGTAGGACGGCAGGTTGCGTGTGACGAGCCGCGGCGTGCCGCCCTCTGCCGGCAGGAGATAGATTGCCGAACTGCCGAATTCCGTCTTGTCGCTGATCACGAGCGTGCTGCCGTCGGGCGAGATTCCGTGATCGTTGTTGCAGTGCCGGGCAAAGCCGGTGTCGATCTCCGTGGGATCGGAACCGTCGAAGCCAAGCCGGTAAAGCCTGCCGTCGCCGTTGATGATGAGGAATTTTCCGTCGGGTGACCAGTTCGGTGCCTCGACCAGCCGCTCCGTCTGCCAGACGACGCGCGTCTCGCCGGTCGCAATGTCGAAGATCTCCACCGAACTGCGCATGATTACCCCCTGTCGCGGAAGCGGTTGGTGATGGGATAACGCCGGTCGCGGCCGAAATTCTTCCTGGTGATCTTCACGCCCGGCGCCGACTGGCGGCGCTTGTATTCAGCGATGTAGAGCAAGTGCTCGATCCGGTGAACGGTTGCCTCCTCATGTCCGCGGGCGACGATCTCCTCCGTGCTCATCTCCTTCTCGACCAGGCATTCGAGAATGTCGTCGAGCACGGGATAGGGCGGCAGCGAATCCTGATCCGTCTGGTCGGGGCGGAGTTCGGCCGACGGCGCCTTGTCGATGATGTTCTGCGGAATGACTTCGCCTGACGGGCCTAGCGCTCCCGGCGGAACGGTGCCGTTTCGCCAGCTTGCCAGCGCGTAAACCTGCATCTTGTAGAGATCCTTGATCGGATTGAAACCGCCGTTCATGTCGCCGTAAAGCGTGGCGTAACCGACCGACATTTCGGATTTGTTGCCCGTCGTCACCACCATGGAGCCGAACTTGTTGGAGATCGCCATCAGGATCGTCCCGCGCGTGCGGCTCTGCAGGTTTTCCTCGGTAATGCCCGCTTCGGTTCCCTCGAACGTGTCGGCGAGCGCGCTGAGGAAGCCCTCGACCGGTTCTTCGATCGCTACGATGTCGTAGCGGCAGCCGAGCGCCTTGGCGCATGCCTCGGCATCCCGCAACGATTCGCGCGAGGTGTAGCGGTAGGGCAGCATGACCGTGCGAACCCGCTCCTCGCCCAACGCATCCACCGCAAGCGCCGTGCAGATCGCCGAATCGATGCCGCCGGACAGGCCAAGAACGACGTTCCTGAAACCGTTCTTGTTGACGTAATCACGAAAGCCCAGCATGCAGGCGCGGTAATCCGCCTCTTCGCCTTCCGGTATGCGCGACTTGAGCCCGTTGGCCGAGATCCAGCCGCCCGCGCCCCTTTTCCATTCGGAGACGGCGACCGCCTCTTCGAACTGGCTCATCTGGAATGCCAGCGACTTGTCCGCGTTGAAGGCGAAACTCGCGCCGTCGAAAACCAGCTCGTCCTGGCCGCCGAGCTGGTTGGCGTAGATCATCGGGAGGCCGGTCTCGATCACCTGCCGCAGCACCACCTGATGGCGCACGTCGACCTTGCCGCGATAGTATGGCGAGCCGTTCGGCGACAGGAGGATTTCGGCGCCACTCTCCGCGAGGGTCTCGCAGACGCCGAGATCGCCCCATATGTCCTCGCATACCGGAATGCCGATCCGCACGCCGCGAAAATTCACCGGGCCCGGCATCTCACCCGCGTCGAAGACGCGCTTTTCGTCAAACTCGCCGTAGTTCGGCAAGTCGACCTTGTCGCGGATGGCGATGACCCTGCCACCGTCGAGAACCGCAACGGAATTGTGCCGGAGGCCGGCGGCCTGCCGCGGAAAGCCGATGACGACGCCCGGCCCGCCATCTGCCGTCTCCGCCGCAAGCTTCTCCACCGCCTGTTCGCAGGCCTTCAGGAAAGCGGGCTTCAAGACGAGGTCCTCCGGCGGATAGCCGGAGATGAAGAGTTCGGTCAGAAGCAGCAGATCGGCGCCTTCGCGCGCCGCCGCCGTCCGTGCCTCGCGTGCCTTTGCAACGTTGCCGGCAATGTCTCCGACCGTCGGATTGAGCTGTGCCACGGCGATCCGTAGCGTTGAGGGAGCGGCTTTCTGTGCAGTCATGAGCGGGCCCGTCGTCTCTCGTCAGCGAATGCATGTTTCGTTCGCGTTGTTCTTACCGCATCCGGCGGGAAAAAACCCACACTCAATCGAGATCCGGCGGAAAAAATCCGAAAAGCTCCGTGTTTTCGGACCGTTACACGAAGTGCAGAAATTCTTGCGCGGCCACAGGAACCAGGCGGCGGCGGCGCCGTTTCCGCCATTCATCCCCTGTTCAAGATGACAGTCGTATGACGGTGGAGTGAAATATTTGTGAAACTGGAGACGCCCGTTGGCCCGTATCGATTCCGCCGTGAGCAGCTCTCAAGTCTACGCCGACGGGGAAAGCTCTTCCGCAAGATACACGAGAACCCTGTCGGGCGCCCGTAGTGCGCTCTTCACGCTTCTCATTGCGATAGCGCTCGTCTTCACCGTCGAAGTGATCGTGCGCTGGTCCTGGCCCGACACCGTCGCCTATTTCGCCGATCCCATGCGTCCGGCATGGACCACGGTCGCCGTGTTCTTCCTCGCCATGCTTGGCGTCGATGCCCTGTTCGGTCGCGAACACAAAGCCGCGCTGCTCATCGCGCCGCTCGCCGTCGTGCCGGCATTCATCAGTCAGCAGAAGCAGGTCTTCCTGTCCGATCCGCTCTATCCGACCGATTTTCTTTTCGGCCGGCAGATCATGGAACTGATGCCCGTACTCGTGAAGGACAGGCCGTGGACCGCGGTCGGCGTCGTCGCCGGGTTGATCGCGGCCATCGTCGTTGGCGCTCTCCTGTTGCGGTTCGCCTGGCAGAACTTTCCCAAGCTGACACGTCGGGAGCGGCTGATGCGGATCGCATTCGCCCTGCCGCTGCTGGTCGCATTCTGGAACATCATGGACTACAACCAGTTCTCGTGGATACGTGACCGGCTTCGGGTCATCCCGATCATGTGGGACCAGACCGAGAACTACCGCCATAACGGCTTCGCGCTTGCCTTTGCCATCAACCTCCCGATGGCCAATGTAAACGCGCCGGCCGGCTATATGGCGGACGCGATCGACCGGATTCCGGTAAAGCCGCTTCCCGCCGGCACGACCCATCGCGGCAAACCGGACGTGATCGTGCTGATGAGCGAATCCTTTTGGGATCCGACCCGTCTTCCCAAGGTGAAGCTGACGCCCGATCCCATGCCGACCATCCGTGAACTGCAGGGCGGCAACGTCTTTTCTCCGGAGTTCGGCGGCATGACCGCCAATGTCGAATTCGAAGCGCTGACCGGTTTTTCCAACGCGTTCCTGCCCTATGGCAGCATCCCCTACCAGCAATATATCCGCAATCCGATTCCCTCGCTCGCCACGTTCTTCCGCGGCGAGGGTTATGTTTCGCGCGCCATTCACCCTTTCCAGGGATGGTTCTGGAACCGCACAGCCGTCTACAAGGCCTTCGGTTTCGACATGTTCCGGTCGGAAGAGAACATGCCGGCCATGCAGAAGCGCGGCATCTTCGCGTCGGACGAGTCCCTGACGAAGGAAATCATCCGCCAGGCGGACGAAGTGGAGGACCCCTTCTTCTTTTTCGCGGTGACCCTGCAGGGCCATGGTCCGTATGAGGCCAACCGCTATGCGAAGAACACGATCAAGGTTGAGGGCGACCTTCCCGAAGCCGATCGCCAGGTGCTCGCCACCTATGCGCAAGGCGTGAAGGAGGCCGACGACAGCCTCAAGATGCTGATGGACTGGGCGAAACAACGCGACCGGGAGACGATCATCGTTCTCTTCGGCGACCACCTCCCGCCGCTGAACACGGTCTATTCCAGCACCGGTTACATGAAGGGCATTACGGCGGAGCGCAAGGGACCGAAGGATCAGATGAAGGCCGAACATGAAACGCCGCTCGTCGTCTGGTCGAACAAGACGGGTCCGAAGAAGAACATCGGCACGATCAGCCCGGCCTTCCTTTCCTACCAGATCCTGAAACAGGCCGGCTACGAGCATCCCTACTACACGGGGTTCCTGGGCAAGGTCTACGACCACTACCGTGTCCTCGACCGTTACATGCTGATCCGCAAGAACGGCAAGGACGTCGCCGACTGGCTGCGCCAGCCGAAGGTCCCCGCATCGCTGCGTGACTACCGCTTCCTGCAGCACGATATGATGTTCGGCAAGCGCTACAGCACCGAGCGCTTCTTCAAGTCCCATGCCGAGCTTTACAGCGCCGGTTTGTGAACGGACTCGGTCGGAGGGCGAAGCACAAGCGCTCCGCGCTGGATACCTGTGACGAGCACAGGGATGAGGGGTAGAGAGGGTGCGGTCCTTCGGAATACTTCTCATTGGTCATGCTTCCCCGCCGCCCCCCTCATTCCTGTGCCTGTTACAGGAATCCAGCCAGACCAAGTCATTGGGCTGGAAAGACTCTCCCGCGCCGCAGACGCGGCGCTGCTGGATCCCTGTGACGAGCACAGGGATGAGGTGGAGAGGATACGGTCCTTCGGAATACTTCTCATAGGCCGTGCGGAAGGAGATGGCGCGCATGTCCTTCGAGCGAAGGTTGCCGTAACGCCCGTGCATCCCCGCCTCCCTCATTCCTGTGCTCGTCACAGGAATCCAGCCAGGCCAAGTCATTGGGCTGAAAAGACTCTCCCGCGCCGCAGACGCGGCGCTGCTGGATCCCTGTGGCGAGCACAGGGATGAGGTAGAGAGGGTACGGTCCTTCGGAATACTTCTCGTAGGCCGTGCTTCCCCGCCTCCCTCATTCCTGTGCTCGTCACAGGAATCCAGCCAGGCCAAGTCCTTGCGGCGACTGCTTTCAACCACATGAAATGTGGCAAGACCTCCTGTGAATCAATTAAAACGCGAATAAAGATTTCCTAAAAGGCAATATTACACAAGAAAAAACAATGGGTTGAAAAAGTATAAGAAAATTAACGATTGTGGCGCACCCTGAAGCTGCAGGGACAATTGGAAACAAATACTCAGAATACTCGGAGATGCTGCATGTCCGTTTTCAACCGCCTGCTCGCCAGTCGGAAGGGTGCTGCCGCCATTGAATTCGCGATCATTGCGCCGCTTTTCTTCATGTGCGTGCTGACGCTGATAGCCTACGGGATCTATCTGAGCGCCGCACATTCCATCCAGCAGGTCGCCGCGGATGCGGCGCGGACTGCGATTGCGGGCCTTTCGCAGGAAGAACGGGAGCGCCTTGCCACCGATTACATCCGGCGCACGACGATGAACCAGACCTTCATCGACTCCTCCCGTATGAACGTCACCGTCCGCGATGACGCCAACAATACCAACCAGTTCACCGTCACCATTTCCTACGACGCAAGCGATCTTCCGATCTGGAAGCTTTTCACCTTTGCCCTGCCGGGCGAGCAGATCGAGCGTTACGCGACGATACGCGTGGGAGGTATCTGAGATGCATGGAGCGACAACCGCCTTCCGCCGATGCCTGAAGTCCCGCACCGGCAATATTGGGGTCTCGGCGGCGCTCGTCATGCCGCTGGTGGTCGCGTCGATGGGGCTCGGCATCGATTACGGCTATCTTACCCTTCAGCGGCGCGAGCTGCAGTCTGTCGCGGACCTCGCCTCCATTGCGGCGGCCGCCAATGTAAGCTCCGCCGAAGAGACCGTCCTCGCCCACTTCCGGAGCAACGATCTCGGCTTCGCCGTCTCGACTCCCTCGGGCCTGATGACGGTCGACGGCAAGCTGCTGCCGAACGACGTCGAAACCGCCGCCAAGGGGGTGGCGACGATCGTGCGCGGGCGCTACGTCCCCGACCCGGCGATCGATGCCGGCCAAAGGTTCATCAGGGGGGCCCTGCCCGCCGACGCCGTCCAGGTTACGCTTGAGAAGAAGGGCGACATCTATCTCGCGGCGCTGTTCAGCGAGCCGCCGGATTTGAGCGTCATCGGTACCGCGGCGAGTTCAAAGATCGCTGCCTTCTCCGTCGGCTCCCGCCTTGCCAGCCTCAACGGCGGTCTCTTGAACGCGATCCTCGGCCAGATGCTCGGCACCAATATTGCGCTGAAGGTCATGGATTACGAGGCATTGATCGACGCCGACATCGATATCCAGCCATTCCTCAAGATCATCGCCACCCGCCTCAGTCTCACGGCCGCTTCCTACGAAGACGTGCTGACGGCGGAGCTGACGATGCCGCAATTGCTCGGGTCGCTTCGGCTTGTGCAGGGCCTCTCCGGAACGGTGACTTCAGCGCTCAAGGCCGTCGAACTCGCGACAGTCGGGAACAAGCAGACACTCACTCTGGCGCAGATCCTCAACATCGACCCGAAGAAGAGCCTCAGCGTCGATGCCGGCTCGGACTGGGCGATGAAAGTCAGTGCATTGCAGATCGTCTCCGCCGCTGCGGTGATCGCCAACGGCGAGCATCAGATCGCACTCGACGCCGTTGCGGGTTTGCCGGGCATCGCCTCGGTAAAAGTCAGGCTCGCGATCGGCGAACCGCCCGTGGAAACGCCGAGCCATCGCCTGGGTTCACCCGGCGCGGCCGTAAGAACGGCACAAACGCGCCTCGCTGTCGAAGTCGTCATCGACGGTCTCGCGGCTCTCGCCGGGACCCGCATACGGCTACCGATCTATGTCGAACTCGCCCATGCGGAAGCAAAGCTCTCGGATATCCGCTGCTACGGCGGAACGCCGGAGAATGCGGCGGTGATCATAGATGCGGTCCCGGGCGTGGCGGAGATCGCCCTCGGCGATGTCGATCCCACCGTCCTGTCGAGCTTTTCGTCCGATGCCCGGGTGACGCGGGCGCGGCTCCTCGACGGTCTCATCAAGATCGACGGCATCGCCCATGTCGAGTCCAAGAACCTGCAACCCTCTCGCCTGGCATTCAGCCCTGCCGAGGTTTCCTCGCGGACGATCAAGACCGTCTCGACCAGGGATATCCTCTCATCGACGACCAAGACCCTGCTCGGCAATCTCGACGCGCAGATCAATGTGGGCCGTCTCCTCTCGATCGGAAGCCCGACTTTGTTGCAGCAGGCTCTGGCGCAAACACTCGGCGCCGTGACCGCACCCGTCGATCAATTGCTCTACAATCTCCTGCTCCTGGTCGGCGTGCGCGTCGGCGAGGCCGACGTGCGCGTCACCGGCGTCAAATGCCAACGGCCCGTTCTTGTTCAGTAAAGCGCTCGCACACGTGCAGATTTCAATTTCGTGTGAAACAAAACGCAGGCCTTGCGCATTGAGCATAACGCGTGAATGGTAAATGTGGGGCGAAGGGACCATGCAGTGCCCCCAGCGCAGGAGTGGGGGCACGCGCAGCAGATGCAGCGGGTCGCGGAGAAGGGCAGCTCTGAGCAGCAGGTGCCAACCGGCTTGACGGTTAGCGACTTGGTGCGAAATCCTAATTTCCCGCAGATATTGCAGGCAGGCGCGCGAACGCTGATCGCCCTCAATGACCTCTTTCCGCGCGTGGCGCGCCTGGTGGCGTCACACCAGAAGTGGATGCTGACGCAAGCGGCCTATTCGCTCCATCTCGAACGGGACGTCAACAACCCGGAATCGGGCATCACCGCCGCACGGTTGCTCAAATTCATGCGCGATACCGGGGGCGCCAGCCGCAACACGGCCGCCGCTTTCCTCGCGGAACTGGTCGCTTACAAGATGCTTCAGCCGGCATCCGGCGGACGTACCAAGAGAGCGCGTCCCCTCGAGCCGACCGAGGTCAGCGAAACCGCGATGCGACTCTGGTTCAAAAGTCAGATGAGCACGATCGATCTCCTTGACGGCGGCACCAGGATCGAACGCGTCGAAGCGGACAAATCGATTTTCGAGCGCGCCCAGCCGCTCGCGGCACGGCGCCTCCTCTCCGACAGCAGATGGACGACGCCGCCGAAGGGTGTCGCCATCTTTGTCTGGTCCGAATCGGGCGGTGTGATCCTCGACGATCTCATGACGCGCGTCTCCGAATTCGCGCCAATGGACGGCAAGGTATGGGTCGAGGTCAGCCTGGCGAAACTGGCCGAGCACTACCTGATATCGAATACCCACGTCCGCCGGATATTCGCCAGAGCCGACGCAGCCGGGTTCCTTGGAAAATCCGAGGATGGACGACGCGGACGGTTCTGGCTGAGCGCACGGCTGATCGAGGAATATGTCTCCTGGCAGGCGGTCAAGGTCGAGGCGTTGGCCAGTGCCTATGATCAAGCCTCCGATTGGGCTGCTTGACTGCCGAGCATTCTCTGCCCGCTACGGCCGCGATCCTGCAAAGCGCGGCAGGTCGTCGCCGATATCGTAATAGTGCCCCTTGTCCGCGCAAAAGATGTGATAGCCGGGCTCGAGCGCCACCGACCCGTCGAATGTACCGGCGAGAATGGACGTGTAGTCCAGTCCATCCGCCTTCCAGAACAGGGCCGATCCGCAATGCCGGCAGAAACCGCGTCGCGCCTCATCGCTGGAACGGTACCAGGTCACGTTCTCGACGCCTTCCACTTCCATTTCACGGTCGGGCACATTGGTGGCCGCGTAGTAGAGCCCGGTTTGCTTTCGGCATTGAGAGCAATGGCAGAAGATCAGTTCGCGAAGCTTTCCGCGCGTCTTGAAACGAACAGCGCCGCAAAGGCAACCGCCCTCGTTTATCTCCATCGTCTGCCCCCTTCGAACCTATGCACTTCAACACATAAAGGCCGGACAAGCTTTCAAGCTGGCCCGGCCAAAGTCAAATTCAGAGAATGCGCCGCAGGTTCAGAAATATTGAACTGATGGCTTTATCGAACCGATCAGCCGTTGACGACCATCTTCTTCTCGTCGCGACCGCCCTTCATTCGCTCGGCGAGCAGGAAGGCCAGCTCAAGCGCCTGGTCGGCATTGAGGCGCGGATCGCAATGGGTGTGGTAGCGATCGGCAAGGTCGTCACCTGAAAGCGCACGCGCGCCGCCGGTGCACTCCGTGACGTCGTTGCCGGTCATCTCGATATGGATGCCGCCCGGATGCGAACCTTCGGCGCGATGAATCTGGAAGAAGCTTTCGACTTCGGACAGAATCCGCTCGAACGGCCGGGTCTTGTAATTGTTGAGCGTGATCGTGTTGCCATGCATCGGATCGCAGGACCACACCACCTTCTTGCCCTCCCGTTCGACGGCTCGGATGAGGCGCGGCAGATGCTCGGCGACCTTGTCGTGCCCGAAGCGGCAGATCAGCGTGAGACGTCCCGCCTCGTTGGCGGGATTGAGGATGTCGATCAGTTCGAGAAGGCCGTCCGCCGTCAGCGACGGGCCGCACTTCAGGCCAAGCGGATTCTTGATGCCGCGGCAATATTCGATATGCGCGTGATCGGGCTGGCGCGTACGGTCGCCGATCCAGATCATGTGGCCGGACGTCGCGTACCAGTCGCCCGAGGTGGAATCGACGCGCGTGAGCGCCTGCTCGTAACCGAGCAGCAGAGCTTCGTGGCTCGTGAAGAAATCCGTTTCACGCAGGCTCGGATGGTTTTCAGCGGTGATGCCGATCGCCTTCATGAAATCCATCGTCTCGGAGATCCGGTCGGCGAGCTTGCGGTAGCGCTCTGCCTGAGGGCTGTCCTTGACGAAACCGAGCATCCACTGATGGACGTTCTCGAGATTGGCGTAACCGCCCATGGCAAAGGCGCGCAGCAGGTTGAGCGTGGCCGCGGACTGGCGATAGGCCATGACCTGACGTTCCGGATTGGGCACGCGTGCCTCCTCCGTGAACTCTATGCCGTTGATGATGTCGCCGCGGTAGCTCGGCAGCGTCACATCGCCCTGCTTCTCGACGCCCGACGAGCGCGGCTTGGCGAACTGGCCGGCAATGCGGCCCACCTTGACGACCGGCTGCTGCGCACCGAAGGTCAGGACGACGGCCATCTGCAGGAAGGCGCGGAAGAAATCTCGGATCGTATCGGCGCCATGCTCGGCGAAGCTCTCGGCGCAGTCGCCCCCTTGCAACAGGAAGCCGCGCCCCTCGGCAACGTTGGCAAGCGCGCTCTTGAGACGGCGCGCCTCTCCGGCGAAGACAAGTGGCGGATACTTGGCAAGACGCGCTTCCACGCTATCGAGCACTGCGAGGTCCGGATAGTCCGGCACCTGCTGAATGAGTTTTTGCCGCCAGCTGTTCGGAGTCCAAGTCTGTGCCATTTCCATCACCTGTTGTCTGACGCGGATCGGCCCGCGTCGCGCCCTGCGGCCGTCATGCGGCCCGGCATCCGGATTTGCATGCGCCCGCGTCGGCAGCCCTGCCGATACCTGCGATCTGCCACAACGCCCGGGCGGACTACTTTCGCGGATGCGGGCTTATAAACGTTAACAGGGGGCTTGGAAAGCCATCCTACCAGAAAACGTGGACCGCCACGACGCCGACGGGAGAGGCTCAGCCGACCCTCTCTCCGTTCCTCACGCGGTAGCTCGGCTGATACATCGTGACGAGCTCCTCCGCCGCCGTCGGGTGAACCGCCATCGTCCGGTCGAAATCGTCCTTCGTGCAGCCGGCCTTCAGCGAAATCCCCAACAGCTGCGCCATCTCGCCGGCATCATGGCCGAGAATATGCGCCCCGACGACCTTGCGGTCAGCGGCATTGACGACGAGCTTCATGATCGTCTTTTCCTTACGGCCGGAGAGCGTCGCTTTCATCGGCCGGAACTCGGCGCGATAGACCTCGATCTCCTGGAATTTCCGGGCCGCTTCCTCTTCCGTGATCCCGACCGTGCCGATCTCGGGCTGCGAGAACACGGCGGTCGCGATCAGGTCGTGGTCCGGCGAAGTCGGATTGTTCTTGTATTCCGTCTCGATGAAGCACATGGCCTCGTGGATCGCCACGGGGGTTAGCTGCACGCGATCGGTCACATCGCCGAGCGCGTAGATCCCCGGCGTGCTGGTGCGCGAAAAAGCGTCGACGATGATTGCGCCGAGCTCATTGGTCCTGACGCCGGCGGCCTCAAGCCCGAGACCATTCGTGTTCGGCATGCGACCGAGCGCCAGCATCACCTGGTCGGCGACGATCTCACCATGTTTCATCGTCGTCGCCACACGCCGTCCGTCCGCATCCGCCGACACCGACTGGATGATGTCCTCGCAGAGGATGCGGATTCCCTTTTCCTCCATGGCTGCGTGCAGGCCGCGCCGCATGTCCTGATCGAAGCGGGATAGAATTTCCTTTCCGCGATAGATCAGCGTCGTTTTCACGCCCAGCCCGTGGAAGATATTGGCGAATTCCACGGCGATGTAGCCGCCGCCGGCAATGAGGATCGATTCCGGCAGCGCCGGAAGATCGAAGGCTTCGTTGGAGGTGATGCACAGTTCGTGGCCCGGCAGCGCGTCATGCGGGCTCGGATGTCCGCCGACCGCGATAACGATGCGCTCCGCCGTGACGGTCTTGCCGCTGGCAAGCAGCTTCACCGTGTTCGGACCGGCGAGCTCGGCGCGCGTATCCAGGATCTCGGCGCCGGCATTCGCCAGGCCCTTACGGTAAAGACCCTCCAGCCGGGCGATTTCCTGTTCCTTCGCGGCAACGAGCTTGGCCCAATCGAAACGGCTCTCGCCGACGGTCCAGCCGAAGCCCGCCGCATCTTCGAAATGTTCCGCAAACTGCGAGGCATAAACATAGAGCTTCTTCGGTACACAGCCGCGAATGACGCACGTCCCGCCATACCGGAACTCCTCGGCGATCGCCACCTTCTTGCCGAGCGCCGCAGCCAGCCGCCCGCTTCTCACACCGCCCGAACCGCCGCCGATCACGAAGAGGTCATAGTCGAAAGCGCTCATGGGAACTCCTGCAGGAAATGAAATGTCGAATACGCCGTCGGCCGGAAGACGTCGGGCTGGAAAGCGCGAACGGAGTCGCCTTTCGCCCCTGATATAGTATTGCGACGCAAAAAAAGAAAAGCCCGGATCACTCCGGGCTCCTGTCTTGCGGCCGACCTCGTGCGGTCAGCTTCGGGTGGCCAGACCGCCGGTTCGCCCGAGGGCTTATTGGGCGGGCGCCGCAGCGCCTGCATTTGCCGCCGGCGCATTGCCTATCTTCTCATCGAGCGACTTCGTCGCTTCGCTGGTCAGGTCGCGCGAAACGCCTGCCGCCCAGATGTCGGCAGCCTTCAGCATCTCACGCGAGGCGATCGGGCCGTCGTTCAAAAGCTTCTTGCCCGCGGTCGAGTTGTAGAAGTCGGCGATGGCGTTCAGCTCTTCGACGGTAAAGGTCTTCGCGTAGATGGTCGCGGCTTCGCGCTCCAGATCCGAACGCCGCCCGGCGAGGCTGAGCGCCTTCTCGTCCACGGTCGCGGTGATCAGTTCCTGATGGTTCGGCGACGCCTGAATGAGCGTGTTCTTCAGGCGTTCGGCGAGGTTCGGCAGAATGTTGTCGAAGCTGTTGGTCACGCCGAGCGCCGCGATCGTCGCACGCGCAGCCTTGATCTGATCTTCCGTCACCTCCTGTGCCCGTACCGCCGGAACCGAAACCGAAACGAGGATCGCAGCAGTAGCGAAAGTGCGGGCAAGACCTGCGAATTTGTTCATATTTATCCATGCTCCTGTGTTGGCACGTGCCGCCCGGCCGATAGCCGCCGCCTGGCTGACCTGTGCAAAATCTGTCTCTCGATACGCCCCGCGCCACTCAGCCGAAGCGGCTCAAGACGCCGTAAGCGTGCGCGCTCCCTCAGGACCGGCAATGATCGCCATCGACGCCACATCTATGAAAAGCCCGTGCTCAACGACCCCCGGGATCGCGTTCAGCTCCACCGCGAGCGCATCTGCATCAGGAATACGGCCAAAAGATGCATCGAGAATGAGGTGTCCGCCATCGGTCATGAAGACTCCGTCGCCGGAGGATCGTACGACGATTTCCCCTGCCAGACCCAGCCGCGAAGCGGTCTTCTCGATCGCGAGCCTCGTGGCGACCTGGCCGAAAGGATTGATCTCGATCGGCAGCTTGAAAGCGCCTAGCACGTCCACGACCTTCGATTCGTCGGCGATGACGATCATCCGCGTCGAGGCGCTCGCAACGATCTTCTCGCGCAGCAACGCGCCGCCGCCGCCCTTGATCAGGCGCAGCTTTCCGTCGACCTCGTCCGCCCCGTCGATCGTCAGGTCCAGTTCCGGCAGTTCGTCGAGCGACTTTAGCGGCACACCGAGCTCGAGGCAGAGGCGCGCAGTCCGCTCGGACGTCGGAACGCCGGAGATCTGAAAGCCGGATGCCACTTTCTCGGCCAGCAATCGGACGAATTCTTCAGCCGTCGAGCCTGTGCCTATTCCAAGCCGCATGCCGCTTTCGACATGTTCAAGTGCCGCTTCGGCGGCCTTGATCTTCATCTGGCGGGCGTCCATGCGCCACTCGCTCCCTCTCGATCCACGTCAGGCGGGGGCGTCGCCCTCGGCCGCCACCCTCCAATTCCGCTGAGACACTTACACGCCCGCCGCGGCAAACAAAAGTCAAAATGCACGGCCCGAACCGGATTCCGGCAGCGCTACGACCTAGGTCGCCATTGCATTCCGCGCCGACTTCGCCTACCCGGACGGACAAGGTTTTGCAGAACGAGGTTGCCGGTGTCCCTGCCCCTAGTCGTCTTCGATCTCGACGGTACGCTCGTCGACACAGCGCCCGATCTTGTCGCCAGCTTGAACCATGCGGTGACGCAAGCCGGTATCGAGCCGGTGACCTATGCGGATCTCACGCATCTGGTCGGCCACGGCGCACGGGCCATGATCGAGAGGACTTTCGCGCTTCGCGGCAGAACGATCGCCGAAGAAGAACTGACCTGGCAGATGAAAGAGTTCGTCGATTTTTATCACGGATCGATGCCGGGTGAATCCCTTCCCTATCCGGGGCTGATCGAAGCGCTCGATCGCCTGCAGGATGCGGGGCTGAAACTCGCAGTCTGCACCAACAAGCCGGAAATGCTGGCAAAGCGTCTTTTGGAAGGGTTGGGACTACTTGGCCGCTTTGCGGCGATCTCCGGTGGCGATACCTTCACCGTCCGCAAACCGCATGCCGACCACCTGCTGTCGACGGTCTCGAATGCCGGGGGGATGGCCGAACGGGCGGTCATGGTCGGCGACAGTCTCAACGACGTTCTCGTCGCCCGAAATGCCTCTGTTCCGTCGATCGTCGTGCCCTTCGGCTATTCGGACGTGCCGATCGAAAGCCTGCTGCCCGATCGTATCATCGGGCACTTCGACGAATTGACACCGGATCTGGTCGAGACTGTGCTCTCCCGCAAGCCGAAGTGAAAGGGGCCGCTCGTGTAACGCGGCCCACCTCCTCATCCTTCCAGACTCCGCGCCTTGCGCGTGGCCTCGAAAGCGCGATTCATATACATATCGCGCTCGTAGACGTCGTCGAAATACTCGACGGTTCCGTCCTTGTTCGGCCAGGCGGTAAAGTAGGAAACATAGACCGGGACCTTGGCGGATACCGGCAGCGCCTTGTTGCGGCCGCCCGATATTTCCATGCCGACCTCGTCGACACTTACGCCCAGAACCGCCGCCGCCATCCGCCGGGGATCGGCAAGACGCACGCAGCCATGGCTTAGCGCCCGCTGGTCGCGCTTGAAGAAGCTCTTCGACGGCGTGTCGTGCATATAGATCGCGTGCGCGTTGGGGAAGAGGATCTTGAGTTCGCCGAGCGCATTGTCGCTGCTCGGCGGCTGGCGCACGGCGATCGAGTTCGTCGATCCGTACCAGTTCACCGCGGTGGAAGGAACGACGCGGCCGCCGACTTCCACCTGATAACCCATGCGGTCCAGGTAACCCGGGTCGTTTCTAAGCTTCGGCAGCATTTCGTTGACGATGATCGACTGCGGCACGCCCCAATAGGGATTTACTTCGACCGTCTGGATTTCGTCCTGGAAGAAATATGTCTGGTTGGCCTTGGAACCGACGACCACGCGCATGGAGAACTGCTCCGTGCCCTGTTCCGTATAGGACGCGGTGAAGGCCGGCTGGTTGATGAAGACATAGCGGTCGCCAAGCCCATCCGGCAACCAGCGCGCCTGCTCCATCGCGATTTCGACCTTGTCTATCTTCCCTTCGGTCGTATCGCCGCCGGTGAGGGCGCGTATCGACGCCTGCCCGACAATGCCATCCGCCTTCAGGCCATATTCCTTCTGGAAGGCCTCGACGAGCGGCACCAGCTCGGGCGTGTAGTCCGGCGTCCCCTCATAGGCCGCGAGCACGACCGCATGCTCCGTCTTCAACGCTTCCGAAGCTTTCAACTTGATTCCGGCGATAACATTCGCGAGTTCCGGATTGCTTTCGCCGGGCTTCAACAACGTCCCCGGTGCGATCTCCACCCGTGGCGCGGCTTCCACCTGCGTCCGAAGCCGTTCGAGTTCCTGCCTCAATGCGGTAAATTGTGCGCTTTTCGGATTCTGACTTTCGACAAGCGCCGCGACATCACTGCTTGTCTCGATCTTCTCCAGAAAGCCGAGAAGATCGACGTTTTTCCGCTTGAAGTCGTGATAGCCGGAGATCCTGTTCGGATCGATACGGCCGCGCACGGTATCCTGGACATAGGTGAGCACGGCCGCGGACATCGCGATTTCGAAACGCACCAGATCCTTCTCGCGGGCGATCATGTCGCCGCGGTCGAAATCTTCCGGAGGAACGATGACGGCGTAGTCGAGCGGGTCGAGACCGACCTTCGCAGCGTCGGACAAGACGCCAAGCGCCGCCTTGGCACGGCCGCTGACGCCCGTCCCCTCGATCCACAGGAAATCCGTCCGCGTGCCGTAGAAATTCTCGACGGCTTTTGCGACCTCGGCGGGGGCGCGCACATCGACTTCCGGAAGAAACTGGCGCGCGTCGGCAAGCGGCGAGCGCAGCATGGGCGGCAGGGCCCCGTTCAGCACCGAGCCGGTGACGACGGGATCGACCAGACGATCCGTCGCGATCCGGCGCAGCGGCTCCGCCTTGTAGGTATAATAGCGCGGGCCGGTGATGCGCGGTGGCTTCGCCGCCTTCTGATCAAGCCGCTGCGGCGCGAACATGTCCACGCCCGGAAGCTGCCGCCGAGGCTGCACCTGCTCCTGCACGTCGCGCTTCTTGCCTCCGCGGATGAAGTCCATGAAGGTGATTGCAGACGCCGGCTGCACATCCATGGTTGCAACCACACAGCCACTCATGAGCGTGACAATCGCTGCCGACTTGATGATTCTCATAGATACAAACGTCCCCGTATTGCGTCGCCGCCGAATGCAGCCGCCGCCAGATTCTCGCCACGCCCTCGTGCTCCGAGAGTTATAGAAAAGGATGGTGAATGAAAAGGAAACGAAGCCTCCCGAATCCGCGGCCCGCGTCTCGCCGCGATCCGTTTTCAGCCATGCCCCTTCGCCTAAAAATCTGATTTGCATCTACTTTGCCCGGCCGGGCGCGGTGCCGATGTTCCCTGCGACACAAGGAAGACGCGCAACGGAAGATTGCGGATGTGACGGAAAGGACACATCGCTGCCGGCCGGAAACCCATGTCGGCGATGCCCGGTCGGAGCTTGCCGCTCGGCGGCAATTCAAACGATTGTAGGTGTTCCGATCCCCCGCGGCCCCTTTACAAGGCAGCATGGCCAAGGCAGAGAAATGCCCGGCAGCGGGGAGTAAGATCGGCCTTGGACCCGGTTCCCCGCCTCGGCTTCATGAACCGCATGACGAAAGCAGGTATCACGATGACATCGACCCGCACGGAAACAGATACGTTCGGCCCCATCGAAGTGGCGAGCGACCGCTATTGGGGCGCCCAGGCGCAGCGATCGCTGGGCAATTTCAAAATCGGCTGGGAAAAGCAGCCTCTGGCAATCGTGCGCGCACTCGGCATCGTCAAACAGGCGGCTGCCCGCGCCAACATGGCGCTCGGCCGCCTCGACCCGGCGATCGGCGACGCCATCGTCAAGGCCGCACAGGAGGTGATCGACGGCAAGCTTGACGAGCACTTCCCTCTCGTCGTGTGGCAGACGGGCTCCGGAACCCAGTCGAACATGAATGCGAACGAGGTCGTTTCCAACCGTGCGATCGAGCTGCTCGGCGGCGTCATGGGTTCGAAGAAGCCGGTTCACCCGAACGATCACGTCAATATGAGCCAGTCGTCGAACGACACCTATCCCACCGCCATGCACATCGCCTGTGCGGAGCGCGTGATCCACGATCTGCTGCCGGCGCTCAAGCACCTGCACAAGGCGCTCGAAGAGAAGGTGAAGGCTTTCGATCACATCATCAAGATCGGCCGCACCCACACGCAGGACGCAACGCCCCTGACGCTGGGACAGGAGTTTTCCGGCTATGCGGCGCAGGTCGCCTCCTCGATCAAACGGATCGAGATGACGCTCCCCGGCCTTTGCGAGCTCGCCCAGGGCGGGACCGCGGTCGGCACCGGGCTCAATGCGCCGGTCGGATTTGCCGAGAAGGTCGCCGAGGAAATCGCTGCCATCACCGGCATCGGCTTCACTTCCGCGCCGAACAAGTTCGAAGCGCTGGCCGCCCACGACTCGATGGTCTTCAGCCACGGGGCAATCAACGCCACCGCCGCCGCGCTCTTCAAGATCGCCAACGACATCCGCTTCCTCGGCTCCGGCCCCCGCTCCGGCCTCGGCGAGCTTTCACTGCCGGAAAACGAGCCGGGCTCGTCCATCATGCCGGGCAAGGTCAACCCGACTCAGTGCGAGGCGCTCACCCAGGTCTGCGTCCAGGTCTTCGGCAATCATGCGGCGCTGACCTTTGCCGGCAGCCAGGGCCATTTCGAGCTCAACGTCTACAATCCGCTGATGGCGTACAACTTCCTGCAGTCGGTGCAACTGCTCGCCGATGCGGCTATCTCCTTCACCGACAATTGCGTCGTCGGGATCGAGGCGCGGGAGGGCAACATCAAGGCGGCGCTCGACCGTTCGCTCATGCTGGTGACTGCGCTTGCGCCGAAGATCGGCTACGACAACGCGGCCAAGATCGCCAAGACCGCCCACAAGAACGGTACCACGCTTCGCGAGGAGGCCGTCGGCGGCGGTTACGTCACGGACGAGGAGTTCGACGCCGTCGTCCGCCCCGAAACCATGATCGGACCGGCCTGATCGCACTTCATGCGGCCGCCGCTCGACATGGTGCCGCCGCGGCCGCCTACCACATCGTCTTCGCGGCGCGGCCGGGCCATTCCCGGTCGTAGCTTTCCTTGTCGAAATCGGCCTTGGCAGCTTTCAGCAACGCGCCCGGCGTCGGCAGCGAGGCCGCATCGGCGAAGCGCTCCGCATTCCAGAGCTGCGAACGGATCAGGGCCCGGGCGCATTGGAAATAGACCTCGCCGATCGTGACCACGATGACGCTGCGCGGATGCTTCCCATCGACCTCGAAGGAACCGGTCAAGGCAGGGTCGACGCTGACGACGGCGGTGCCGTTGATGCGGATGGTCGTATTCGATCCGGGCACGAGGAAGAGCAGCGCCACTCTCGGATCGCGCACGATATTGGCAAGCGAGTCCACCCGGTTGTTACCGCGCCAGTCGGGCATCAGCACGGTCTTGTCGTCCGCGATGCGGACGACGCATCGATCGTCGCCCCGCGGCGAACAGTCGAGTCCCTCAGGACCAACGGTGGCGAGCGCTGCGAAGGGCGACGCTTCGATCATTTCCCTATACTCGGCCGTCAGTGCACTGGTTACCTTGACGATCGATGCCTCGCTCGTTCCGCCATAGAGCGCCTGCAACTCCTCGACCGTTCCGATAATCGTCATCTCATCCCTCCTGCAACGGTGCTACGGCTGTCACGCCGAAAATCGCGATCTCTGCGCGCCCGTTTCGAGGAATAGCATGACGGCCTGATGACGCCATCAGGCGATTTTTGACATGGGAGCCTCTTTCCTGCGCTCCCAGAGGAATTCCGTGATCCTCTCGATGACCGGAGCGGCGGAAACGATGCGGCGATGCCCGAGACCGTTCGCCCAGTGCAATTCTACATTTGGTCCGACTGCGCCGTAGCGGCGCGCGTGATCGGCAGGGACCTCCTTGTCGTCCTCGGCATGGATGACCAGAACCGGCTTGCGGAGTGCCGCCAGGATGCGGGTGGCATCGAAACCCTCAATGCGACGCCCGGAGAGCCGCTCCACCATGCCCTCGAAAGCTGCCTGCGCCTTCGGCGCGAGCCCCAACGTCCGGCCGAAGCCCCTGAAGAGCCATGTCATTTCGCTTGGCGCACCGATCAGGACCAGTTTCCCGGGAACGCGCGCCGGTACGTCGCAGAGCACTGCCCCGGCCGCGCAAGCAAGGCTCGCGCCGCCGAAGGAATGGCCTATACCGACATCGAATCCGTCGAAATGGCGCCACGCCACATCGATCGCCCTCACCGCTTGCGGCATGGTCAGCGTCCGCCCGGGCGACGCTCCATGTCCCGGCAAGTCGAGCGCCACCACCTCAGCGCCCGAGGAGAGCAGCCCGTCGATCAGCGTTGCCAGATAGTCGCTGCGAGATCCCCAGCCGTGCGCGACCAGTACCCGCGGCCCGCGGCCGCCCATCCGCCGTTCGAAATGCCGAGCGGCAGCCCAGCCGCCCGCAAAGGACAACGTGACCTTCCGCGATCGTTGCATGATCGGGACTGCCGCTTTGAGCAGCGCCGCCTCCTTGCCGTTTTTTGGCTTCCGGCTCGGGGTGCGGCAGAATATCCAGAATGCGGACTTGCCCGCCTTGTCGGCCGAAAACGCGGAAACGGCCTTCAGCGATAGACGGATGACCTTGATCGCAAAGGATGGCATAGTGGCGCTTTCTAATGTTCAACCATGAACATAATTGTACAACGATGAACAAACAGCAAGCACAGATCGAAAGCCACCACTTTCCCTGGGATCATCCTCGTTTTCGAAGTTGGATCGCCGTTGCCCGCGCCTGTCAGCTGATGCAGCAGACATTGACGCGGCGGCTGACCCATCTCGATGTGAAGCCGCCGCACCTGGACATCCTGGTCAATCTCTACCGTTTCGACGGCATCACCCAGCAGGAGCTTGCACGCAAGCTGCTCGTCGGCCGCTCAAACATGAGCATGCTGCTGCCGCAGCTCGAAAAGCGCGGCCTCATCGAAAGGCGGGGCGACGCAAGAGACAAACGCGTGTTGCGTCTGTCGCTGACCTCAGCAGGAAGGACCTTGACCGAGGAGGCAATGGAAATTCAGACGGCGCTCATCGAGAGTTCGCACGGCGGGGAGCCGATCGAGGACTGCGTCAAGGTCGCCGAGTCGATGGAGCGGATCATCGCCACCTTGCTCAAGGACGATGAGTTGGCGGCGGGAGGCTGAACGAGGCTTCCCCGGTCGGCGGTTACCGGACGCAGCCAGACGTCAGCGCGGCTTTTCGGGCTTGTCGCGCGACATACCCTTGTCGGCGAGTTCCTGCTCATAGGCCTTGAACAACTCTTCGCCTTTCTCGCCGAGCTCTCGCAGATAGGTCCAGGTGTAGATGCCGGTGTCGTGCGAATCGTCGAAACCGATTCGCACCGCGTAATTTCCCGTCGGCTGGACCGAGATGATCTGGACGTTGCGCTTGCCCGGGACCGTCACCCGCTGGCCGGGGCCGTGTCCTTGCACCTCTGCCGAGGGCGAGAGGACCCGCAGGAGTTCCGCGGAAAGGTCGAAGGCCGCGCCGTCGTCGAAGGTAACGGACAGGCGGTGGCGATCCCTAGATATCCGCAGT
Source organism: Ensifer sp. D2-11 (assembly GCF_054161295.1). NCBI lineage: Bacteria > Pseudomonadati > Pseudomonadota > Alphaproteobacteria > Hyphomicrobiales > Rhizobiaceae > Ensifer > Ensifer sp. D2-11. The sequence continues at coordinate 1,229,510 of NZ_CP096433.1, read as the reverse complement.
TCGGTGGGCCAGAATACGCTCATCGTCATTGCTCCGTGTTCGTCCCCGTTCAAGTAAAGCAGAATTGAACGGTCGGAAATCGTCCGCAGACGGCTTTCCAGATATTTGAAACAGTTTGCGACAGGATGCGCCTTGACGCGACCCTTTTTGACCACGACATTGAATGCGCAGGGAGAAAAGACTTGAACACGGCCGCTATAGACCAGACCGACGCCAGACCGCTCGACACCACGACTGCCCCGATGGTCGATCCATTCGGCCGCGCGGTCACCTATCTGCGCGTCTCGGTCACCGACCGCTGCGACTTCCGCTGCACCTATTGCATGGCGGAACACATGACCTTCCTGCCGAAGAAGGACCTGTTGACGCTGGAGGAACTCCAGCGCCTCTGTTCCGCCTTCATTGCCAAGGGCGTGCGCAAGCTGAGGCTCACCGGCGGGGAGCCGCTGGTGCGTAAGAACATCATGTTCCTCATTCGCGAACTCGGCAAGGAGATCGAAGCGGGACGGCTGGATGAACTGACACTCACCACCAACGGATCGCAGCTTTCGAAATTTGCCGCCGAACTCGTCGATTGCGGCGTGCGGCGGATCAATGTCTCGCTCGACACGCTCGACCCCGACAAGTTCCGCCAGATCACCCGCTGGGGCGAATTGGCAAGGGTGCTCGAAGGCATCGATGCGGCGTTGGCAGCCGGATTGAAGGTGAAGATCAATGCGGTCGCCCTCAAGGACTTCAACGACGCCGAGATACCGGAACTGATGCGCTGGGCGCATGGCCGCGGCATGGATCTGACGCTGATCGAGACCATGCCTATGGGCGAAGTGGACGAGGACAGGACCGACCATTACCTGCCGCTCTCGGAGATGCGCAGGCGGCTCGAGGCCGACTTCACGCTCAGCGACATCCCCTACCGCACCGGCGGCCCGGCGCGCTACGTCGAGGTCGCGGAGACCGGCGGCCGCCTCGGCCTGATCACGCCGCTCACGCACAATTTCTGCGAAAGCTGCAATCGCGTCCGGCTGACCTGCACCGGCACGCTCTATATGTGCCTCGGCCAGAACGACGCCGCCGATCTGCGCGCCGCATTGCGCGCCACCGACGACGACGCCTATCTCGCGCAGGTCATCGACGAGGCGATCGGCCGCAAGCCGAAGGGCCACGACTTCATCATCGACCGCGAGCACAACCGCCCCGCCGTCGCCCGCCACATGAGCGTCACCGGGGGGTGAGCCTGCCCCTCATCCGCCTGCCGGCACCTTCTCCCCGCAAGCGGGGCGAAGGAACAAGCGGCAATGCCTTGCTCGGCTCTATGTCACATCTCCTATCGCACCGGTTTTGAAGCGCTCAGATCTTTGATCTGCTGGATGTTTTTGTCCTTTAATCGGATAGGATTTAAGGAACATGCAGTAGGGATTCGCCACGCCGGGAAGGCTCGCGCCGTTCGGCCACAAGCTATCAGGAATGAGAATGCGCTCGTCAGCCAATTTCCGCGGCATCGTCTTCATGTGCCTCGCAATGATCGGGTTCGCCTGCAACGATGCGCTGGTAAAATCGGTCACCGGCGTCATGAATACAGGCCAGATCATGTTCATGCGCGGATTGCTGACGACGCTGATGGTGGTCGTAGTCGCATACCGCTTCGGCGCCTTCCGGCCGGTTCGGACGATCTTCAGGCCGGCCATACTGCTGCGCATCGCCATGGAGGCGCTTGCATCGGTGACCTATATCTCCGCGCTCGGCCAGATCCCGCTCGCCAACGCTTCGGCGATCATGCAGGCACTTCCGCTGGCGGTCACGCTCGGCGCCGCGCTGTTTCTCGGCGAGCCCGTCGGCTGGCGGCGGTGGGCGGCGATCGTCGTAGGCTTCGCCGGCGTCCTCATCGTATTGCGCCCTGGTCCCGAGGGCTTCACCGCGGCGGCCCTCACCGTCGTCGCTTGCGTCTTCTGCACCGCGACCCGCGACCTCTGCACCCGCCGCATCGGCACCGACGTGCCGTCGCTGTACATCACCGTGACGACCTCACTCGTGACGACGCTGGTCGGTGCGGCTCTCATCGTCCCGCTCGGGGGCTGGCAACCGATGTCTGCGACGTCTCTCAGCCACATCGCCGGCGCCAGCGTGCTTCTGATGCTCGGCTATCAGACGATCGTACTCGCGATGCGCGAGGGCGAGATCTCCGTCATTGCGCCATTCCGCTACATGAGCCTTCTCTGGTCGGTCACCCTCGGGGTCGTCTTTTTCGCAGAGACGCCGGACCGCTGGATGCTGGCGGGCGTCGCCATCATCATCGGTTCCGGCCTTTATACTTGCTATCGCGAGAGCAAGCGCGGCCGGCAGGCGGTCGCGCAGCGCGCACTCGGCGGCCCCCTGGAATAGCTGAGGACGTTCTCGATGACAGGCGCCCCCTCCCATGCCACATTCCCTCCGGCAGTCATCCTCGCCGGCGGACTTTCTTCGCGCATGGGGCGCCCGAAGGCAGGACTCTTGCTCGGGGGCAGGAGCATGCTTACGCGCGTGATCGAGCGCCTCCGGCCACAGGTCGCCGGCGTCGCCATCAATCTGAATGCCGATCCGGATCCTGCTTCTGCGTTTGGTCTCGAGGTCGTGCCGGACACGATACCCGGATTCGTCGGGCCGCTGGCCGGCATTCTGGCCGCCATGCGCCATACTGTGCGCAAGTCACCGGGGGCTAGCCATGTGCTCACCGTGCCGGTCGATACGCCCCTCTTTCCCAAGAGCCTTGCCGCCCGGCTGAAGACCGCCATCACGTCCGGGGGTGAAATCGCCGTCGCTTTCTCGGCCGGTGAGATGCATCCGCTTTTCGCGCTCTGGCCCGTCGCGCTCGCCGATGATCTTGAGGCGTGGATTCATGCGGACGAAAAGCGGCGCGTCCGTGCCTTCATTGCGCGGCACGAATCGGCAGCGGTAGAGTTTCCCCTGATCCCGACGGCGGCCGGACCGCTGGACCCTTTCTTCAACATCAACACCCCCGAAGAGCTTCGGCAGGCTGAGGCCTGGTTGCCCTATCTGGAGGATCGCGAACCATGAACGACCCCTTGCGCCCACCGAAGATTTTCGGAATCGCCGGCTGGAAGAATTCCGGGAAGACCGGCCTGATGGTCCGTCTTGTCAGCGAAATGACCCGGCGCGGCTATATGGTCTCTACGATCAAGCACGCGCATCACGACTTCGACATCGACAAGGTCGGCGCCGACAGCTACCGCCACCGCGAGGCCGGCGCGCATGAGGTAACGATCGTTTCATCGACGCGCTTCGCAATCATGCATGAATTGCGTGGGGCGCCGGAGCCCACATTCGAAGAGATCTTGTCGCGTCTTGCCCCCTGCGACCTGGTACTAATCGAAGGCTACAAGCGCGAGCCTGTCCCGAAAATCGAGGCGCGCCGCGAGGAATCGGCCCATCGCGAACCGCTCGCTCCGAGCGATCCGCATATCATGGCCATCGCTGCCGATCACCCGGTCGCGGACACCGGGCTCCCCGTATTCGACCTGGACGACACGCAGGCGATCGCCGATTTCGTCGAGAAGGTCACGGGACTGCGTGACTGACGGTCGAGTGGACGGCATCCATCCAAGACAAGCGCACACAGGCGGGCTGTAGAACGCACAAATAATCGGGGCCGGTTTCCCGGCCCCGATGTCAGTTCGCATGCTTCGTTGCCCCTACCGCTGCGCTACAGGGCGCACCAGCGGTGTCACGCGGCGAATGGTGACGCGGCGGTTCTCCTGTTCCGGCCCATCCGTGCGGATCTTGAGGAACCGCTCGCCATAGCCCTGGGTGACGAGGTTTTCGGCCGGGATGCCATAGACCTCGGTCAGGAGCACTGCGACGGACTCGGCACGCTCGTCGGAGAGGACCAGGTTGGACTGGTCGGCGCCAACGGCATCCGTGTGACCCTCGATGAAGAAGGTTTCACCCGGATCCTTCTCAAGGACCTTGTTCATTGCCTCCGCGACGCTGCGCATGGTCTTCGCCTGCGACATCGATACCTCGGCGCTTCCCGTCGCGAAGGTGATGGTGTCGAGATCGATACGGCGAACCTTGTCGCGCAGGCGGGCGGAGTGACGCACCTCATCGATGGTGTAGACGCGTTCGACCGGCTCGACCGGGGGTTCGGACAGGAACTCGTAGTAATCCCGGTCCGGATCCTCGGCGACGTCGACGATATATTCGTCCACCGGTATCGACAGGCGCATCGGCGGCAGATCGTAACCCACGTCGACGATAGTAGGCCGGTCTTCTTCATATTCCGGCGCGTACATCATGACATATTCCTCGCCGCCGCGATCGACGCGCGTGCGCGTCAGGATGTCTCCGTACTCGTTGTAGATGGTGACGATCCGATAGCCGCCGGGGCGGACGATCGTCTCGCGGACGCGGCCCCGCGGAAGAGTCTCGTAGAAACTCTCTTCCGAATTCCTGCGCAGACGCGGCCGGTCGTCACCGCGCACGAAGATGCGATCGCCGACGCCGAGGATGACACGATCGTCGACCTCTTCGACAACCCTCACCTCCGTCACATTGTTCTCGGTGGTGTTATTGACGGTCGTGTTGTTCACCGTGTTGTTTATGACGGTGTTGTTGATGATGTTGGTCGTCTGCGGCACTGTAAAGGTCGGAGCCTCTTCGACGCGCTCGCCCTCTTCGCTGAGCACAGCCTCGATCTTCTGCGGAATTTCTTCCCTGGCTTCGGCCGGGATCGCCGCCTGTGCCGACGCATCGTCGGTCGGTACTTCTACGCTCTCCTGCTTGGCACGCAGTTCCTCGCGCTGCTTGCGTCGGGTCTCGCGCGACTGGTTGCCGCCTGCGATGTCGGCGTCCTTGTCGCTGTCGAGGACGGCTGCGCCCCTCTCGACGGGAAGCACGACGGTATCATCCGAGGCTGCGGGATCCTCTGCGATCTTCTGCCTTTCTTCCGTCGAGCGCTCATCGACGACTTCGGGAGCCGGTTGGCCGGCGGGCTGCTCACCCTGCCGTTCTGCAGTTGCGGGTGGTTCCGCGCCAGGCACCGGCTGCTGCTCGCCCTCGCCCGTCTGTTCGGCCGGCGCCTCCGTAGCGGGCTGCTCAGCGGTCGTGCCGCCCTCAGGTTCGGCACCCGGCTGCTCGGCGGCTTTCTGCTCGTCCGTCTGCTGCTGCTCCTCGGCCTGTTGCTGGCGTCTCTTACGCGTAGGCTCCTGTTCCTCGGCCTGCTGCGGCGCGCCCTCCTCGGCTGCGGGCTGCTGCTCCTCCGCCTGTTGCTGGCGTCTCTTGCGCGTAGGCTCCTGTTCCTCGGCCTGCTGCGGCGCGCCCTCCTCGGCTGCGGGCTGCTGCTCTTCGGCCTGCTGCTGGCGCTTCTTGCGCCGGGGAGCCTCTTCTTCGGCCTGCTGCGGAGCGCTCTCTTCGGCTGCCGGCTGCTCTTCAGCCTGCTGCTGGCGCTTCTTGCGCCGGGGGGCCTCTTCTTCGGCCTGCTGCGGAGCGCTCTCTTCGGCTGCCGGCTGCTCTTCAGCCTGCTGCTGGCGCTTCTTGCGCCGGGGAGCCTCTTCTTCGGCCTGCTGCGGAGCGCTCTCTTCGGCTGCCGGCTGCTCTTCAGCCTGCTGCTGGCGCTTCTTGCGCCGGGGAGCCTCTTCTTCGGCCTGCTGAGGAGCACTCTCTTCGGCTGCCGGCTGCTCTTCAGCCTGCTGCTGGCGCTTCTTGCGCGGTGTTTGCTGCTCCTCGGCCTGCGGCTGTTGCTCTTCCGCCTGCCCCTGTGATTCCTCCTCGGCCTGGCGCTGCTTCCGCTTCAGCAACAGCTCCTCGGGCGACGGTTGGCCCTCTCCTTCCTGGGCGACTTCGAACGGAGCGGTCAGGCTGTCAGCGAAGGCCGGCTGGATCATCAGGGACGCCGAAAGAACGGGCAAGGCCACTGTTGCGAAAAGTCTGGATCGTATCGACATTGTTTCTTCCTCTTGTTCGGAGGTCCTGACGCTGGTGTGCAACCGCGACTCCAATCGCCTCGCCCACCATGACGCCCTCGTCACAGGGCCATGATCCGCGGTCCCGGCCTTTTTTGCCTCGGCCGAAATGCCGTAGCCGCAACGCTGCAGCCGCGGATCGGTTCCGCTGCAAGGCCTATAGAAGCCGACATTAACCGGTCCTGAACGGCCCGTTCATCTTCGCGCGCAACTTCTGCGACGATCGAAGGACATGATTCGCGTCGAACAGTGGGAAGCAAAGCTTTCCAGTTGATTTTTGCAGGAAAACCGTACGAATATCGCCGCAACCGGCGGCTTGAAGCCCCGGCGCCAATTGGCATCCGCGAAACAAGAAGAACCGGATGCCGAGCCAACAGAGAGGACATCATGCGTATTTCCAGACGGCTTGCAGCCACCGCATCGGCTGCCGTTTTCGTGCTTATGGCCGGCGTTGCCATGGCAGAGGGCGAGAAGGTCGTGATCGGTACCGAAGGCGCCTACCCGCCCTTCAACAATCTCGAGTCGGACGGCACGCTGACCGGCTTCGACATCGACATCGCGAAGGCGCTTTGCGAAGAGATGAAGGCCGAATGTACCTTCGTGACGCAGGATTGGGACGGCATCATCCCGGCGCTGATCGCCAAGAAGTTCGATGCTATCGTCGCGTCGATGTCGATTACCGAAGAGCGTAAGCAGCAGGTCGATTTCACCAACAAATACTACAACACGCCACCGGCAATCGTGGTGCCGAAGGATTCACCGATAACCGAGGCAACCGCGGCGGCCCTTTCCGGCAAGGCGCTGGGCGCGCAGGGCTCGACCACTCACTCCAACTACGCGGAAGCGCATATGAAGGAGTCGGAGGTGAAGCTCTATCCGACCGCGGATGAATACAAGCTCGACCTCGCAAACGGCCGCATCGACGCAGCCATCGACGACGTCGTCGTGCTCTCCGAATGGCTGAAGACCGAAGACGGCGCCTGCTGCAAGCTGCTCGGCACCCTGCCCATCGATCCCGTCATCAATGGCGAGGGCGCCGGCATCGCAATCCGTAAGGGCGACGATGCGCTGCGCGAAAAGCTCAACAAGGCGATAGAGGCCATCCGCGCGAACGGCAAGTACAAGCAAATCAACGAAAAGTACTTCCCCTTCGACGTCTACGGCAGCTAATCGCAGCGTTTCCTGCGAGTATCCGGCGTTAATGCCGGGAAAATCTCGGTTGATGAGAAAAATGCAACGGCGGACGGGCTTGCCCTTCCGCCGTTTTTGTTTGACAAGGAATCTCGAAAATAAGCGTCTACAGCGTCTCGCGTCCTATAGGTGCGCAAAGGCGGCTGTAACCCTTTAAGTTGCTGCATGGTTTGTCGTTTGGTTATTTACGATTACAGCAAACATGCAGTAGACGCCAAAAACGGTACGGGGAATTATTGGCATGAGCGGACTGTTTGCCGCCCTTTCCGCCGGTCTCGCCTGGATCGGTGCGATCATCGATCCGCTATGCGGTCCCGCGGGGATCTTTCGCTGGTTCGGCTCGGGAACGCTACTTGCATGCGGAGACGCGGGTTGGGGCGATGAAATCGCCTATGGCTTCCTGGTCACCGCCAGTCTCGCGGTCGCAACGCTTCCGGTGGGCTTGGTCATCGGCTTCTTCGTCGCGCTCGCCAAGCAATCGGAGGAAAAGTCCCTGCGACTGGCGGGCAACATCTATACGACGATTTTTCGGGGCCTGCCGGAACTCCTCACGCTTTTCATCGTCTATTACGGCCTGCAGATCCTGGTTCAACAGTTCCTCGCGACGGTCGGCTATGAGGGAGCGGTCGAGATCAATGCCTTCGTAGCGGGAATGATCGCACTCGGAGTGGTCTTTTCGGCCTATTGCTCCGAGGTGCTGCTTTCGGCCTTCAAGGCCATTCCTCACGGGCAGTACGAAGCCGGTGACGCGCTCGGGCTGCACCGGGGCAAGACGATGCGCCTCATCATCCTGCCGCAGCTCATCCGAATCGCGCTGCCCGGCCTCGGCAATCTCTGGATGGCGCTGCTCAAGGATACCGCCCTTGTCTCGGTCATCGGCCTTCCGGACATTCTCCGGCAAACCGGGATCGCGGCGCGCGTCACCAAGCATGCCTTCGAGTTCTTCGGCATCGCCTGCGTTCTCTTCCTCGTCCTGGCGATGATTTCCTCCGTCGTATTCTCGGCGCTCGAGCGCTCGACCAAACGCGCGGAGGCGGGCCGATGAGCATTGCCGAGACCATGATCCCGCCGCAGGCGCCGCCGCCCTCCCCGCCGAAGCCCTACACCTTCTCGCGCTTTTTCGGCAGCGTTGCGCTCGGCATCTGGCTGGCGCTCGGCGTCGGCATCTTCCTGACGGTCGTCAATGGCTGGGACCCGGAAAAATTCTCCCGCTACGGACCGAGTTTCCTCTCCGGCCTCGGAGTAACGCTGACACTCGTCATCTCGTCGATTCTCATGGGCGCCGTCCTTTCGCTGCCCGTGGCGCTCGGGCGCATGTCGAAAAACAGGCTCTGGGGCTGGGTCGCCTATGCCTATGTCTATTTCTTCCGCGGCACGCCGCTCATCACCCAGCTCTTCCTCATCTATTACGGGCTCGGCAGCTTCCGTCCGCAGCTCGAAACCGTTGGACTGTGGTGGTTCTTCCGCGATGCCTGGAACTGCGCGCTCTTCACCTTCACTCTGAACACCGCCGCCTATCAGGCGGAAATCCTGCGCGGCGCCATCGAAAGCGTGCCGCGCGGCCAGCGCGAGGGGGCGGCCGCGCTCGGCCTGCCGGAGCGCGTAGCCTTCTTCAAGGTCATTCTGCCCCAGGCGATGATCGTAGCGCTGCGCCCCTACGGCAACGAAATCATCCTGATGATCAAGGGCTCGGCAATCGTGGCGATCGTCACGGTCTTCGATCTCATGGGTGAGACGCGGCGCGCTTTCTCCCGGACCTTCGACTACCAGATGTATATCTGGGCGGCGATCCTCTATCTGCTGATGGTGGAATTGCTGCGCAACATCTGGGGCTGGCTGGAAGCCCGCCTGACCCGCCATCTGAAGCGCTAAACGCGTTTGGCCGCAGGCCGTATTCCTGTAGCTTGGCAGCACTCGCCGTCATATGCTGCCAAGCGATTGTTTTTGTAAGCGATTTCTCGCTTTATTCACCTACATTAAGGCTTGATTAAGCAATCAAGCGCTCCATCATAGAGACCAACCTTTGTGAAAAGTGAGGTCCGCATGACGAACGACATGGAACTGCAGCTCAAGGGTTACGGGCTGACGACGGCTCAGATACTTTATCGGATGCCCGACCACCCGGCTTTCCTGCAGACATACATCTGGCAACACTACGACATCGCGCCGGACTTTCCGGAAATGCACAGCTTCCTCAAATTCTGGCAGGAGAAGCTGGACGGCCCGCTGCATTCGGTACGCTATGTGCACCGGAAGTTGATCTCGGCGTCCGAATGGCGGGCTCTCAAGGGAGAGTTTATCGTCCACTAGATCACGATGTTTTCAGGTCGGGTCGACCTAAAAACATGAACGTGATCGATTCAAGAAATTGGAGCGGGATGCGGGCGGAAAACCGCACACACTTTTCCTCATCCTGCTCCAGGTTCCGGTGCACGTCGTTGTCGGATGGGTCAGACGGATCGGGTGATGCCGCCGTCGATACGGATGTTCTGGCCGGTGATATAGCCTCCGCGGTCGCTTGCGAGCAGCGCGATCAACTCGGCCACCTCCTCCGATGCGCCGTAGCGTCCCATCGGAATCCGCCGACGGCGTTCCTCCGTTTCAGGCAGACTGTCGATAAAGCCGGGCAGAACATTGTTCATGCGGATATTGTCGGCGGCATACCGGTCGGCAAAGAGTTTGGTGAAAGCCGCAAGCCCGGAACGGAAGACCCCCGACGTTGGAAACAATGGGTCGGGTTCAAAGGCAGCGTAGGTGGAAATATTGACGATGCTGCCGGATTTCTGCTCCACCATGATCGGCGTCACCAGCCGGGTCGGCCGCACGACATTGAGGAAATAGACATCCATCCCCCGGTGCCATTCCTCGTCGGTGAGTTCGAGCACCGGAGCCCGCGGGCCATGGCCTGCCGAATTGATCAGCGCGTCCACGCGCCCCCAGGCGTCATAGGCCGTATCGACGAGCCGCTTCAGATCGTCGCTCGACTGATTCGATCCGGTGACGCCGATACCGCCGAGTTCCTTTGCGAGCGCCTCGCCCTTGCCGGACGAAGAAAGGATTGCAACCCTGTAGCCCTCTGCCGCCATCCGCCGTGCCGCCCCGGCCCCCATGCCGGAACCGCCGGCCGTGACGATCGCCACCTTCTGTTCGCTCATCTTGTGCTCCTTTTGGCATGACCGAGAGAAGCGCAGTTGAAGCAGGCCTGCGCGCCGGCATCAAATGAGAATTTCTGAAGGCGGCATCAGCAATGCGGCGCAGCGGCGCACGCAGCGTCTCAGACATGAACCTCGCCATGAGCCAATTCGCCGGCGCCTGTCGCCCTGTGGAGGGAACCGTAGAGCACGACCGCATAGAAGAGCGCGACGCCAATCGCCACGGCAACGCCCGGCACCGGACCGAGAGCGGCGTTCTCGGCAACATCGGCCCAGGAACGGACATGGCCGAAGGGCTCTCCCGTGCTCGAAATCTTCGGGGAGGAAATCTTCAGTGCCCATGCCAGGAGCAGGATCAGGTACATCCAGCAATAATTGCGCTGCAACCGCCGGCAGAGGGCCTCCCTGTAGCCCATCAGGAAAGCCGGCTGGCGCAGGCTCTTGGCGACCGACACCGACCATCTGAAGCTCGGCGTGCCTTCAGGGCACAAGATCTGCGCGAAGTAGCCGCGTTCCATCTGGCGCACGCGGGCACGATAAACGTCGAAGAAACGGTAACGCCGCGCTTCGATCAGCAGCAACAGGCTGATGAGCAGCATGGCGAAGAGAAGGACACCGTGATGGGACGACGGCGTCGAGAGCGAAACCGAAAGCATCGCTGCGACCACGGTGATCGCCCAGTTCGATGTTCGGTCTATGCGGTCCCGCCAACCGGCCATCCGCCCGATTTCGCCGCGATAATAGTGGATGATCGCGTTGATCGTCTCCTGCGGTGTCTGCGGCAGAGGCGGCGTTTGCCGCTCCGGTATCTCCGTTTCCAATGTCAACGGGCTCAATTCGGCAGACATCGGCATTCCTCCGGATTTTTCATTCTTTTAGGAATGATGACTCCTTTTCGATCAAGGTTAAATGCCGCGCGCCCCGACCTGGTCAAAATCTTTGCCGCAGGCGATTGTTCCCATTATTCTGCTCACTCGGGAGACCCTCCCTCGCGCCGCGAGATCTTATGACTCCGCAGGAATCGGGGGCCACTTACAGGAACGGCCGCGACCGGCGATTGTCAAAGGCCGCCGGGGGTCGTAAGAAGCGCCCATGACGCAGAAAATCAAGAAGATCGACGAGGAAGCCCTCGCAGAGGCCTATAACCGCGCGCTTGCCTTGGAGAAGTCCGGGCATTTCGACGCGGCCGCCGCCGCCTATCGGGAAGTTCTGGAAATCGACCCGGAGGACCACGGCGGTGCCGCCGTTCGGCTGGCATCGATGGGCCGCGGCGAGACGCCGCTCAAGGCTTCGGACGCCTATGTGGCAACGCTCTTCGATCAGCACGCCGACGTCTTCGACAATGTTCTCGTCGACCAGCTCCACTATTGCGTGCCACTGCTCGTGCGCCAGCGGATTCAGGCGCTCGGGCTCGGACCGTTCAAGCGCGTCCTCGATCTTGGCTGCGGCACCGGGCTGACCGGAGGTGCGCTGCGCGACATGGCGGAAGACATAACCGGCGTGGACCTTTCGGAAAACATGGTGGAGATCGCCCATGAGAAGGACCTCTACGAGACGCTCTATGTTGCAGAGGCGGTCGATTTTCTCGACGACAATGACGACGAACCGTTCGACCTGATCGCCGCAACCGACGTCCTGCCCTATATCGGCGCATTGGAGCCGCTGTTCTTCGGCGCGGTTGACAACATGGTGCCGGGCGGGCTCCTGATCTTCTCGAGCGAGAGCCTGCCGGACGAGACTCCGGCGGGGCAAGGCTTCGCCGTCGGACCGCACCAGCGCTTCGCCCACTCGGAAACCTACCTGCGCGAACGCCTGGCGGCGACCGGGTTCGAGATCGTTGACATCACCGACATCACGGTGCGCATGGAGGAAGGCGAGCCGATTGCCGGCCAATTGGTGATCGCCCGCTTCAAACCCTGATTGAAGGCTGCTGCGACCGCGGCTATCGTCGGGCGGAACATGCCATCGCAAACGGAGTCTCAAGGAAATGGCCAAAGTCGCATTCATCGGTCTCGGCGTAATGGGATACCCGATGGCCGGTCATCTCAAGGCCCGCGGCGGGCACGATGTCACGGTCTATAACCGGACCGCCGCCAAGGCGGAGCAATGGGCAGCGGCATTCGGCGGCCGGACCGCGGCAACGCCGGCCGAGGCGGCCAAGGACCAGGATTTCGTCTTCGCCTGCGTCGGCAACGACGACGACCTCCGCTCCGTAACCACGGGAGAGAACGGCGCCTTCGAAACGATGGCACCCGGGTCGGTCTTCATCGACAACACGACGGCATCGGCCGCGGTTGCGCGCGAGCTCTATGCGGCGGCGGCGGCGAAGGGGGCGCATTTCATCGACGCGCCGGTCTCCGGCGGACAGGCCGGAGCGGAAAACGGCGTGCTCACCGTCATGTGCGGGGGCGATGCGGGAGCCTTCGACAAGGCCAAGCCCGTCATCGAAGCCTATGCCCGGATGGTCGGTTTGATGGGCCCCGCCGGCGCCGGCCAACTCACCAAGATGATCAATCAGATCTGTATCGCAGGGCTCGTCCAGGGGCTCGCAGAGGGAATCCATTTCGGCAAGAAAGCAGGGCTCGACATCGAGAAGGTGATCGAGGTCATCTCCAAGGGAGCGGCCGGTTCCTGGCAGATGGAAAATCGCCACAAGACCATGAACGAAGGCAAGTATGACTTCGGCTTCGCGGTCGACTGGATGCGCAAGGATCTGGATATCGTCCTCGCCGAGGCCCGGCACAACGGCGCCAAGCTTCCGGTGACCGCCCTCGTCGACCAGTTCTACGGCGACATCCAGGCGCTCGGCGGCAATCGCTGGGATACGTCTTCCCTGCTGGCCCGCCTCGAAAAATGACGCCTGGTCCGGCGTCGACGGCGGAAGAGATCATCGAACACCTCCGCGCCCTCGGCTCGGACGAGAACATCGCCGGCATGGCGCGCTTCGGCATTGCGACCGAAACCGCCCTGGGGCTTTCGAACGTCCAGCTTCGCCGCGTCGCCCGCCTGGTAAAGACCGACCACGCCCGCGCCCTCGACCTCTGGACCTCCGGCATCCGCGAAGCACGCCTGCTGGCAGCGTTCACCGCGGACCCGAAGGCGCTGACGCTCGCTGAAGCGCGGCAATGGGCGAATGCCTGCAACTCCTGGGAAGTGGTCGATACCGTTGCCGACCTCTTCGTCGCAGCGCGCCTCGAGCAAGTCATCATTCCTGAATTCGCCGCCGATGAGCGGGAATTCGTCCGCCGCCTGGCCTTCGCGATGATCGCAACAGCCGCCGTGCATCTCAAGAAGGAGCCGGATTCGACGCTGCTTGCCTGGCTGCCGCTGATCGAGACTCATGCGGCCGACGAGCGCAACTTCGTGAAGAAGTCGGTCAACTGGGCACTCAGGCAGATCGGCAAGCGCAACCCCGCCTGCCACGGCCCGGCCCTGGCGCTCGCGCAAAAGCTCGCGGCCAGCACGGACCGCACGGCGCGATGGACGGGCAAGGACGCGCTGCGCGAATTGACGAACGGCAAGGTCCGCCAGCGACTGGGGCTTCCCGCATGAAGGTCGCCTACCCGGGCTTGACCGGGGGATAACCACCCGGCCTTCTAATCCTCGCTCGATTTTGCCTGGTCGATGACCATGTAATCGAGCGGCAGCTGCGTCGTATATTTGATCTGCTCCATGGCGAAGGCCGAGGAAACGTCGCGGATCTCGATCTTGGCGATCAGACGCTTGTAGAAGGCATCATAGGCCGCGATATCCGGAACGACCACGCGCAGGAGATAATCCACGTCGCCGCTCATACGGTAGAATTCCACCACTTCCGGAAAATCCGCCACGACTTCGGAAAACCGCCGCAGCCACTCCATGGAATGCGAATTGGTGCGCACCGACACGAATACGGTGACCTTGGTGTTGACCTTCACCGGATCGAGAAGCGCGACACGGCGGCGGATCACGCCCTCCTCTTCCATCTTCTGGATGCGCCGCCAGCAAGGCGTGGTGGAAAGCCCGACCTTCTTTGCGAGGTCGGCTACGGCCAAGGTCGAGTCTTCCTGCAAAAGCCGCAGGATCTTGCGGTCTAGGCGATCCATGGAAAGTCCTCTCGAATATTTTTCCCTCTATAGCGCGGGATTTATGAAAATAAAGAAAATTGTTTCAGATCGTCAGCGCCTGCACCCGTTCACGCAGGAAGGGCAGCAGCTCGGCCTCGAACCAGGGATGACGCCGGAGCCAGCCGGTATTGCGCCAGCTCGGATGCGGCAGCGGCAATACGGAGATGCCGGAATTGCGTTTCGCGTAGCGTTGCCAGTTGCGCACGGTCTCCGTCATGGATTTCGGACAGTCCGTTCCGAGATGCCAGCGCTGCGCTAATGGCCGACCGCCAGCACCAGCTCGATCTGCGGCATCGCGTCCATCGCCCTCTGCCGCCACAGCGGCGCACATTCGCTTCTCGGCGGCAGGTCGCTGCCGTGTCTGTCGTAGCCCGGAAAACAGAAACCCATCGGCACGATCGCGAAGTTTCGCTGATCGTAGAATGCCGCCCGGTCCACCGACAGCCATTGCCGCAGCCGATCGCCCGAAGCATCGTTGAAGGGAAGACCGCTTTCATGGACCCGCAGGCCGGGCGCCTGCCCGGCGATCAGAATCCGAGCCGACGCGGAAAGCACCGCCACCGGCCTCGGCTCGTGCGGCAGCCGGTGGCCTTCGCCGCGCGCCGGCTCGTCACGGCACCGGCGACAGACCGAGATCGCCGCCCGCAACGCCTGCAGCTGCTCCTCAGTCACCGCCGATCCTCGCCATGATCGCGCTCGAATGCTCCTGAAGCCATTGGATAATGATCTCCAGCCAGTCACCCGCCCGGTGCGGGGCCTCCTCCGCACCGCCGTTCGAACGCCGCCATTCCTGCGGCCTCACGAAATCGCCTCCCCAGAGACCCAGCCGGCCGGTTCGCGCCGTTTCCTCTTCGTCACGGTAGAGCCCATAGCTGACCGCATGACCGGAGAGGACCATCTCTCTTCCGAGGTCGGCCCCGCCAGCCGCGCAGACACCCAGTTCCCGGCCATAGCGATCGCGGCCATGGAGCCGGCAGACGGTTGTTGTTCCCGCGACGAGAGCAACCAACCGTCGCCGCGCCTGCGCGCCGCAGTCCCACGCGGTTTCCCCGCGTCGGCACATCTGACCGATCTCCGGGGCATCGATGCCTTCGATGCGTATGCGGCGCCCGTCGAGCCGCAGGCTGTCGCCATCGCTCGCCGACGCCGGGCCGCTCAACTCGCCGGTCACGGGGCGTTCCGGCGCGGGCAGCTGCGCGGCTATATAGGCGCCGATACCGAGCAGGACCAGGAAGATCCACCCGCCGGCCATGCCGCCGCTGCCGGACGGCCTTTTTCGCCGCGCGGGAACTCCGGAGCGACCGAAGCCAAAGCGCCTTCCAGCAGAGCCCGGGCCTGCGCCGCTGCCGCCGACAATCCGAAATCTGCGGTTCTGCGACTTCACGCCCAGCGCCTCCTCGTGTTGTTCCTGCCCGCGTTCCGACCTCGAAAACCGCAATCGCGCCACAATGGTTGTCGAATCCTTCATGGGGGCAGCAACTTCTTAAGGATTGCATCCTAGAGTGCAAGCTGAACCCAATCCTGACCAGAAGCATGAGCATCGCCGCCAGCACATCGACCGACAAGATCATCGTGGACAAGTCGCGGAGCCATCGAAACAAGGCTGTTTCGAAGACCGTTCGCGCGACGCGTCAGCGGCTGCAGACCGGCACATCGGCACCGTCCGGCTTCGAACGGGAAATGCTCCTGCTCCACATCGAGTCCGTGCTCCACGGCGCGATGGCCCTGCCTCTCCTCGTGATCCTGATCGCCGCCAGCGGCATCTACCTCTCTGGCGACCCGCATATTCTCGCCTGGGCCTTGTTGGCGCTTTCGGCGCATGCGGTCACCATCTTTCTCGCGCGAAAGGCCAAGCGCGAGGATGTCGTCACCGAAAAAGTGTCCGTCTGGCGCCGCCGCTTCCTCGCAAGCCAGATGCTGACCGGCCTGTGCTGGGCGATCTTCACGCTCCCGGACTGTGCGTCCTGCGGCGAGATCGCTTCCGGACTCTTCGAGGGAACGGTGCTCTTCATTGCCCTTGCGGTCACCGCCATGGGCACTTTCCTGTTGCGCAACGCCCTCTACTACACGTTTCTGCCGGTCCTGGCCGCGCTCGGCTTCTCCTCACTCAGGACCGGTGACGCGATCGATATCGGCCTCACGGGCATTCTGGCGCTCTCGCTCGTCTTCCTGGCGTTCATGACCGACAGGATGAACCGCGCCAACGTCCATATTCTCTCGGTACAGTCCGAAAAGGACGATCTCATCGCCGAACTCGAGGTGGCGAAGTCCATGTCGGACGAGGCTCGCCGCCGCGCGGAAGAAGCGAACCTCGCCAAGTCCCGTTTCCTAGCCTCGATGTCGCATGAGCTGCGCACACCGCTCAATGCCATCCTCGGCTTCTCAGAGGTCATGTCGACAGAGGTACTCGGGCCGCTCAGCAACCCGACCTACAAGGAATACACGCTGGACATCCATCGCTCCGGCGAGCACCTCTTGAATCTCATCAACGAAATTCTCGATCTTTCGCGTATCGAAGCCGGCAAGTACGAGCTCAGCGAGGATGCGGTAAACCTGGCAGAGATCGTCGAGGATTGCATCGGCATGGTTCAGCTCCGCGCTCGCGGCAAGAACATAACCATCGGCCATCAGTTCGAACAGGCGATGCCGTCTGTCTGGGCGGACGAGAAGGCCATGCGCCAGGTGACGCTCAACCTTCTTTCGAATGCCGTCAAGTTCACCCCGTCGGGCGGTGAGGTCAGCGTGAAGGTCGGCTGGACCGCCGGCGGCGGACAATATCTTTCGATCAGGGACAACGGCCCCGGCATTCCGGAAGAGGAAATCCCGATCGTCCTTTCCGCCTTCGGCCAGGGTTCGATCGCCATCAAGAGCGCCGAACAGGGTACCGGCCTCGGACTGCCGATCGTCCAGGCGATCCTCGCCAAGCATGGCGGCCAGTTCATCCTGCGCTCGAAACTCCGGGAAGGCACCGAGGCGATCGCCATCCTGCCGCCGCGTCGCGTACTGCAGAGCTTGCCCCCGGTCGAGGACGTCCCTTCCCTCACCCGACGGCGAAGGAGCTTTGCCTGATCATCTGCATGCGCCGCCGCGTTGCTGGTCAGCCCAGGAAGCGAGCGAGAAATATCACGTACAGCGCATAGGCCGCATTGGCGAGAATGAGGCAAAGGCACGCGAAGGAGCCGAGATCCTTTGCGTTCCTGCCCATTTCGGAGATCTCCGGCGAGACGCGGTCGACGATCTCCTCGATCGCGGTGTTGATCGCCTCGAAGGCCATCATCAGCAGAAACAGGATTGCCATCGCGACGTACTGGAACAGGTTCGCGCCGACGATCATGAACGCGACCATCGCGACCGCGAAGGCGATGAGTTCGTGCCTGAATGCCGCCTCGCCGATCAGGCGTTTCGCACCGCCGAAGGAATAGCTGGCCGCCGCGAAAAGATGCCGGATACCACGATGCTTGTGGACCGGCGCGGCGGTGCCGTTGCGGGAGGTAGTGTTCTTGGCGTCCATTTCGTCTCGCGGGTTGGGAGAGGGCACAGCTTCGACGTTCCTATTGAGGCGAATCAAAGGCGGCACCAATGCCGCATTGCGAGGCCACCCGAACCGATGACCCGGCGCTTCCCGGATATGCGAGAAGCCGCCGCGCATCAATAGCTGCACGGCACGAGCATAGCACGCATGACGGCCAATCGACAGCAAGCGCCGGAGCGTGCCCTACTCCTTGTTGCTTACGCCGGCCTGCGCAAAGGTCGCCATGCCGCTGTGGCAGGCAGCCGCCGCCTTGACGATGCCTGCTGCAAGAGCCGCACCCGTGCCTTCGCCAAGCCGCATGCCGAGAGCCAGGAGCGGTGTCTTGCCGAGTTTCTCGATCGCCCGCATGTGACCGGGCTCGCTTGAAACATGGCCGATCAGGCAATGGTCGAGCGCCGCCGGGTTGGCGGCCTTGAGGATCGCCGCGGCCGCGGTCGCGACGTAGCCGTCGATGATGACGGGCACCTTCTGCATCCGCGCGGCGAGAATTGCGCCCGCCATCGCCGCGATCTCGCGGCCGCCAAGCCGCCGCATGACTTCGAGCGGATCGGACAAGTGGTCGCGGTGCAGCGCAACGGCCTTTTCGACAGCAGCGATCTTGCGCATGAGCACCTCGCCTTCCGAACCGGTGCCGGGGCCGACCCATTCCTCTGCCGTGCCGCCATAGAGGCCGAGATTGATGGCGGCTGCGATCGTGGTGTTGCCGATGCCCATCTCGCCGATGCACAGCAGATCCGTGCCTCCGGCGATCGCTTCCATGCCGAAAGCCATGGTGGCGGCGCAGTCACGCTCCGAGAGAGCCGGTTCCTCGGTGATATCGCCGGTCGGATAATCGAGCGCCAGATCGAAGACCTTGAGGCCGAGGTCGTGTGCTACGCAGATCTGGTTGATGGCAGCACCGCCGGCGGCGAAGTTCTCGACCATCTGCGCCGTCACCGAAGCGGGAAAGGGCGTCACTCCCTGACGGGTCACCCCGTGATTGCCGGCGAAGATCGCGACAAGCGGCCGGTTGACCGCCGGCGGACGTCCCGTCCAGGCGGCAAGCCAGAAGGCGATTTCCTCGAGGCGCCCGAGAGCGCCGGGCGGCTTCGTCAATTGCCCGTCACGCTCGCGCGCCGCAACGAGTGCCGCCGTGTCCGGCCCAGGCAGATTGCGCAGTAGTTCGCGGAAATCATCAAACGGCAGGCCGCTGGCGCTCATGGATCATCCTTGCAATGTGAAACTCGTTCGGGGCACGTCATAGAGTGTGAGGCCGCGCGCGGCAACGGCATTTGCGCCAATTGCCGTCGTCTCGCATGATCCCGCGGAACGCCGGGCGATTCGGGATGCGGGAGACGAGATGGCAGATGTTCGCGAGCTCTGGGACGACGTCGCACGGTCGGTTGCCTTCTTGAGCCGCATTCCCGTGCCGGATCGATATTTCCGCGGCTATGACGGCGGGCTCGGCCGCGCCGTGCGCGCCTTCCCGCTTGCGGGTATCCTGATCACCCTTCCTGCCGCCGCGATAGCGTTCATTCTGGGCGCGCTTCACGCGAGCTCGCTCTTCAGCGCCTTCCTCGTCGTCGCGGTGCAGGCGATGGTCACCGGCGCCCTGCATGAGGACGGCCTTGGGGATACGGCCGATGGTTTCGGCGGCGGGCGCGATCGGGAAAGCGCGCTGGAGATCATGAAGGACAGTCGGATCGGTACCTATGGCGCGGTTGCCCTCATCCTTTCCTTCGGCCTTCGCGTCTCCGCCCTTGCCGCCTTCCTGCCGCTGCTGACGCCGACAGGCGGTGGAATTGCGCTGCTGGCCACCGCTGCGCTGAGCCGCGCCGCGATGGTCTGGCACTGGTCCCGCCTCCCCCCTGCCCGCCGCGGCGGGGTCGCCGCCTCGGCGGGTGTTCCCGAGCCGGGGGCGACATCGGTTGCGCTCGGCTCTGGCGTTCTCCTCGCGCTCGTGCTGTTTTACCTCGCCGGCATCCCGACCGTCGCCGTCCTGCTTTCGTTCGCCGCTTTCGGCCTTGCCGTGCCAGGCTTCACCCGGATCGCCTCACGCAAGCTCGGCGGCCACACCGGCGACACCATCGGCGCCACCCAGCAACTCACGGAGATCGCCGTTCTGGGCGCTCTTGCACTGGCCATCTGAAAGGCCGATATATTTTCGAACGAAACAGCAGAGCATTGTCCTGATCATGGAATCTCCCTGCATTCTCGTCTGCACGATCGACGATAGGACCGGCTACTGTTTCGGCTGCGGGCGCACACGTCAGGAGATCGGCGCCTGGACGCTCTACACCGACACCGAACGGCACAGCATCATGCAGGCCTTGCCGGCGCGACTGGAAACGGTCGAGCGCAAACCGCGGCGGGAGACGCGCCGGTCGCGCATGGCGCGAGAACGAAACGGCGCATGAGCAGACTGATCATCCTCCTCGCAATACTCGGCATCGGCCTCGTGCTGCTGATCCTCAATCACGATTCCGGCCGAACTTTCGGCATGAACAACGACGACTTCGGGCAGCTCGTTGCCCTCGGCGCTCTGGCAACGCTTTTTGCGGCTGGTATCGTCAGAAGCCGCCGAACACTGGGAGAAGGGCTGACGCAGATCGCGATCTGGCTGCTGATCGCGCTCGTCCTCGTTGCACTCTATGTCTACCGCTTCGAGCTCCAGTCCGTCGGCGACCGGGTACTGGCGGGCCTTATGCCCGGCCGGGCAATGGTCATCACCGACAGCGAGGGTCAGCAGGAGGTGGTGCTGCACAAGCGGATCGACGGCCACTTCGCCGCCGATGCGACGATCAACGGGCGTGAGGTCAGCATGCTTGTGGACACCGGTGCGAGCAGTGTCGTGCTCACCCATGAGGACGCGGCCAGGGCCGGTCTCGAGGTCGCAGATCTCGGCTACACGATCACTGTCATGACCGCGAACGGGCCGGCACTTGCGGCCCCGGTCATCCTGCCGGAGATCGCCATCGGACCGATCCGGCGGACGAATATCCGCGCCATGGTCGCGGCCGAGGGGCGACTCGACAGCAGCCTGCTCGGCATGAGCTTCCTCTCGACCCTCGACTTCCTGCAGATGCGCAGCGACGAGCTTCGGCTCAGGGACTGAGCCCCCAGCAGATCCAGCCTCAGTTACGCAGCTTGTACCCGGTCCGGAATATCCATGTCAGGGCGGACATGCAGAGGGCGAGAAAGACGAGAATAATTGCCGCGCTGGCGAGCGGATTTACGTCGGAGATCTCGAAGAAGCTCCATCGGAAGCCGCTGATCAGATAAAGGACCGGGTTGAAGTGGCTTACTGCCCGCCAGAATGACGGCAGCATGTCGATCGAATAGAAGCTGCCGCCGAGGAAGACGAGCGGCGGGACCACCAGCATCGGAATGAGGTTGAGCTGCTCGAAATCCTTCGCCCAGATGCCGATCAGGAAACCGAACAGGCTGAAGGTCACCGCCGTCAGAACGAAAAAGAAAAGCATCACGAAGGGATGGGCGATGCTGAGATCGACGAACAGCGAGGCCGTGACAAGAATGATCGTGCCGATCATCATCCCCTTTGTCGCCGCCGCCCCCACATAGCCGAGCACAATCTCCCGCATGGATATCGGTGACGACAGCACCTCATAGATCGTGCCGGTAAACTTCGGGAAATAGATACCGAATGAGCCGTTGCCGATGCACTGCGTCAGAAGCGTCAGCATCATCAACCCGGGCGTGATGAAGGCGCCGTAGGAAATCCCGTCTATTTCCTGGATGCGCCCACCGATGGCGGCGCCGAAAACGATAAAATAGAGCGAGGTGGAGATGACGGGCGACACCACGCTTTGCAGAAGCGTGCGGCGTGTGCGCGCCATTTCGAAGAAATAGATGGATTTCACTGCTTCTATGTTCATCGTCCCGCCTCCACGATCTCAACGAAAATATCCTCGAGCGAACTCTGCCTCGTGGAAATGTCCCGGAGCCTAATGCCCGCCTCGGCCAAGGCTGCGAGCAGCGACGTGATGCCCGTCCGGTCAGCGCTGGTGTCGTATTCATAGATCAGGCGTTCGCCTTCGCCCTCAAGCAACAAATTGTAGGAGGCGAGAGAATCGGGAACCCGCTCCAGAGGTTGGGCCAGATCGACGCGCAGCTGCTTGCGTCCGAGTTTCGTCATCAGCGCATTCTTGTCCTCGACGAGCAGTATCTCGCCGCTGTTGATCACCGCGATCCGGTCGGCGATCTCCTCCGCTTCCTCGATGTAGTGCGTCGTCAGAATGATCGTCACGCCCGAAGCGCGCAGCCGCTGGACGACCTCCCACATGCTCTTGCGCAGGCTGACGTCGACACCGGCCGTCGGCTCATCAAGGAAAAGGACGCGCGGCTCGTGCGAGAGCGCCTTGGCGATCAGCACGCGCCGCTTCATGCCGCCGGAAAGCTCGCGCAGCGTGCTGTCCTTCTTGTTCCAGAGCGAGAGGTCTTTCAGCACCTTTTCGATATGCGCCGGATCCGGCTTCTTGCCGTGAAGCCCGCGCGAGAAGGAAACGGTGTTCCACACGGTCTCGAATGCATCGGTGGTCAGTTCCTGCGGCACCAGGCCTATCATCGCCCGCGTCTGGCGGAAGTCGCGCACGACGTCGTTGCCGCCGACGGTAACCTTGCCGCCCGTCGCATTGACGATACCGCAGACGATCGAGATGAGCGTCGTCTTGCCGGCGCCGTTTGGACCGAGGAGGGCAAGAATTTCGCCCTCCTCGATGTCGAGGCTGACGCCTTTCAGAGCCTGGAACCCCGAGGCATAGGTCTTCGACAGATTGGAGACGGAAACGATTGGCGCCATGAAACAGATCCGGGGAAGAGGTGCAAAGTCGGCAGGGTGCTGCTCTATATGGGCCGATTCACATGGATTTGCAGCCCATCCAAGCCAAATTTGCGTTGACACTCCGTCAAATCAGTCGCTTCAGCGGCAGAATATCTGATAGAGCGCCATTACCAGCCTTACGGCCTTCTCCTCGGCGAGCCGGTAAAAGATCTGTTTGGCGTCGCGTCGTGTCGCGACGATACCAGCCTCACGCAACACGGTCAGCTGTTGCGACAAGGACGGTTGGCGGATGCCGAGCATCTCTTCCAGCTGACCGACCGAGTGCTCGCCTTCGATGAGCGTGCACAGGATCATCAGCCGGTTCTGGTTCGCCGCCGCCTTCAGCAGCGCCGCAGCTTCGTCTGCCCTTTCGGTCATGCAAGGGCGAATGTTCCGGAATTTGGTCACCGTTCCCATGGTCAGGCCCTCAGCCCCACGCTGCTCCCTTGAGCGCGTTGAACTTCAGGTAACGGGCGCCATCGGCCTCCGGTTCCGGCAGACGGCCGCCGCGGTCCGTACGCTCGCGGCACTGGCGCAACTGGTCCTCGATGGAGGCGTTACGCTGGTTCTCGGAGCGGGCGTAACGGGCAATGCGGAGCGTGACGGAGGCCTTTCTGATCGGTTATTCGCTCTGCGCGGCGTCCAGAGCGTCGATGATGGTCTTGAACGGCAGGATCAGGCTGAGCGGGCTGCTGTCAAGCAGTGGCATTGCGCCGAAACGCTCGTACCAGCGCGCCGCCTTTTCATCCTTGGCGTCGATAGCCAGCGCCACCCCGCCGACCTGCGCGGCCACGGCCAGCGCCCGCGCGCCCGCTGCCAGCAACAGATCGCCGCCAAGCCCCTGACCCTGCAATGGCAGCGCTACGGCCAGACGGGCAAGCCGGTAAACGGCGACCTCGTAGCGCCCCAGCCTTTTGGTCAGGAAATCGGGGACCTTTGCGAAGGCAATCGAGGCAGGGCTGATGGAATAGTAGCCGAGGATGCTTTCCGGCGCGGACGGAGCCACCGCCACGAAGGTCTTGGAGCCGCCGCCCTCATGGTTCTGGCGGGCATGTCGGCGCAGATATTCGTTCAGTTCCGGCGTGCCGCAGTCGAACGCCTTGCGGTCATGGTTGCGTCCGATGGGCTCTTCGCGCCAGTCAAGCACTCTTCCCGCCTCGGGCAATGCGGCGGCGTGCTGCGGCAAGCAGAGCCGGCGTCGGAGCGGGCGGGTTTTCCAGAAGGTCGAGCAGGCGCAAGGAGTCTCGCTCCGAGAGCGAGATGCGTTCGGCGTTCTCGACCACATCGAGGGCGGCGGGCAGAACAGCGCGCATGATGAAGCTGGTCACGTCCAGCCGCTCATGGGCGGCGGCGGCGGTGAGAAGCCGTTTTTCCTCGCGCGTGGTGCGCAATTCGATGCGGTCGTCACGGTTGGGAAGCGTCTGGGCCATATCGATCTCCGTTACGTACGGACGATACCCGTACCACTAAAGAAAATCAAGATGGTTACTTTTCGTCGTCGGATTCGGCGCGGGTCATTGGCGGCACGCATGGCCTTCTCGAAGTCCTCACGCGCCACGCGCCTGCCGATCAGGCGGGGATGGACAGCACCACCGCGAGCCGCGCGGCGACGTCGGTTTCGTTGCCGGCATCTCCATCAGTTGGGCGATTGTCATTAGCCGGCCTCTCTTTGTCGGGGCGCTTTCCGTCCGGCCACTCCGAGGGAACGAGGCTCATTTGCTCGTTGCTGTTCCTGCGATGCTCACTGAACGCCGCCGTGATCGCGCGAAGTGTTTCGCGCGTTTTGGGGTCAGTCAGGGACGAGTGCAGAACGATGGACAATGACGGAATTGACGGCAGGTTGAGCATCTGGCTAACCTCGATCATGTCCGCAGTTGCCAGCCGACAAGGGAATGCAGCAACCGCAAGACCGGCGGACAATGCTGCCGTCACCGCCGAGGTGCCGCCAACGAATACCTCGGTCCACCGAATCGAAGCGGCATCGCAGAGGCTAATACCGAATCTGGTCTGTCGAGCAGGGGCGCTTTCAGGCCGCGCCTAGTCGCAATGCCGGTAACCGGATTTGCGCGTTCTCAGATCGAAGTGGAAATGGTCTTTGTGGAAAGGATCGCTGCCGGGGCCGAGCACGGTGTTGAAATACTTGCAGCTATCGGTGCGCACGGCCTTCAAGAGCCCTCTTTCGCGGAAAGCGAAGAGACCTTTCCTGCGTACATCGATTTCCTTGCCGTTTTTCAGCACGAACTTGCCGACGTCGATCGCGTTGCCGCGCGCATGTTCCGACATGGGATTACCGCGCCGGGAGTTCATCGTCCGGCAGGAATAGCCGCCGAGCGGCTTGATCGTCTTGACGCCCGACCAGTAACGGTAGCGCGACGATGGCGCGAGCTCATACTTCACCCATTTGGCGAAGGCTTCCGTCACCTGGCAATTGAGCTTCACCGCGGGCTTGACGCCGATATTGCCGGAAAGGCCGCTGAGCTCGATCGGGTAGTCGATGCCACAGGACGGTCCGTTATGGACTCGCGGAACGTCGCGGAAGACGACCCCGAGCTTCTTCAACCGCTGCCTGCACGCGACCTCCGAGCCCGGCATTTCGCCGGTATATTCCGGCGTCGACACCGGGCTGCGGGCGCGCGGTATGAAAGCGACCTGCTGCGGCTGCTCGGTGCGCGTCGCCCGCTGCGGCTGGAGTACATGCGTTCGATTCGCTTCCTCGGCCGCGCTCTGCGCGGGCGCAAGGGGCGGCAGGTCGGGATCATAGCCGGGATTCGCCTCAGCCACCGGTACCGGCTGCGGCGCTCCGGCAAGCTGGCGCACATCGCTGTCGCCGATACCGGCCACGACCGGCTGCGTCGTATTCCCCTCGGCGATTTCACCGGCCTGCTCCTGCGCCAGGCCGACGACCGATTCGACGCCGAGCATGGCGTCCATGTTCACCCCCTCGGGCGGAACCGTCATCGATCCGGCCGCGGCAGCCTGGCCCTGCGGCGCAACGGCCGCATTATCGGAAACCGGGGCAACTGAGGTCTGGGTGGCCATGGCGACCGGCTCTGACGACGGATAGGCAGCGACTTCCTGCTCCGGCATGGCTGCAGGCGCCGGCCTGATCGCGCCGACACGAGAGCTCCCGTCGATCCGGGCCGGTGGCGCAAGCACGTCGGTCGTGCAGGCAACGAGTGGAATGGACAACAGCAGCGCCGCCAATGGACGATGAAGAAGAGAAACATACGCCATACTGATTGCCGCCTTCATCCATGACAAAGCTTCGGCCTTGTCCGTGCGCCGCCTGCCCACAGCCGAGAATGAACGTGCGGAATGTCGCCAAACGGGCGCTCGGTCGAGAAAGTCGGCTTTGCAAAGCAATTTAAGCAAACGTGGTAAACGAAGCCTTGCCGGCGGCACGCCAAATCAGGCGAGCGAGCACAAAAGACAAGGCCCGCATCCTTACGGATGCGGGCCTTTTCAACGTCGGTTTTCGTCCGGTTAACGGCATTCCCCGGGATGAGCCACGCGGAACCCGTCCGCCCGTGCCTCGCAGGCATTCGGGAATGTTCTTGATCGTCCGTTGCGCTCGCCGCAGACCGGCGCGAATTCCCGGGTGCAGAATTGCGGCTGCTGCGGGCGATCATCCTCGCGGCGGCATTCGCCGGGTGCGACGACGCGAAAACCCTCGGCGCGCGCCACGCATGAATTGGGGAAGGTCTGCCTTCTCGGGCCGCGCTGACCGCACACCGGCGAAAACTCGCGCGTGCAGGCTTGTTCTTCCGGCGGACGGGATGCCGGGCGGCATTCGCCGCGATGAACGACACGGAAGCCGTCGGCGCGTGCCTGGCAGGCATTGGGGAAGGTCCGCATGCGATTGCCGCGCTCGCCGCAGACCGGCGCGAATTCCATCGTGCACATTTGCGGGCCTGGCGGGCGGATCGGCCCCGGACCGGGGCGCGGTTCGTCGACGACCACGGTACAGGCAGAAAGGAAGCCGGCGGCGGCCAGGAAGATGGCGGCAGACTTCATGATGAAACGCTTTAAAGGCAACACAGGTCTCCCCCTTGACTGGCATCTCGGATGCGGCCGGATCGGCGCGCGATAGCGACCGTCCTTCCGTCGCACCATCTCGCCTGTCTTGCGGCCACGCGTCAACTCCCGCGAGATGCGCCATCCACTCACCACCGACAGGAGCAGGCTCACCAGGTTTAACGAAGAGGCCCACGTCCTTCCGAACGCAGGCCTTGTCGCCGCTACGCTTGCTGTTATCGTTTACGCTGCCCTGCCATAGGCCGGCTGCGCGCCCCGTTCCTCGAGCCTGAACTGTTCGAGCAGCGCCTTCAGCTCACGACTTTCCTGCGCCAGTGTCTGGCTTGCCGCGGTCGTCTCCTCGACCATTGCCGCGTTCTGCTGCGTCATCTGGTCCATGCTGTTAACGGCCGTGTTGACCTCCTGCAGTCCGGTCGCCTGTTCCCGAGCAGCGGTCGCAATCGCGGCCACCTGCTCGTTGACACGGTTGACCAGAGCCTCGATCTCCATCAGCGCATCGCCCGTCGAGCGGACGAGTTCGACGCCGGCGCCGACTTCCTTCACCGAGGTGCCTATCAGCGCCTTGATTTCCTTTGCCGCGCCGGCCGAGCGTTGCGCGAGTTCGCGGACCTCCTGGGCAACGACGGCGAAACCGCGGCCGGCCTCCCCTGCCCGCGCCGCCTCGACGCCTGCATTCAGCGCCAGCAGGTTCGTCTGGAAGGCGATCTCGTCGATCACGCCGATGATCTGGCTGATCCGGCTCGATGAGGCTTCGATCCGCCCCATGGCATCGATCGCGTTGCGCACGATATCACCGGATTTTGCGGCGCTCGCCTTCGTCTCGTCGACCATGTCGCGCGCCTCGAGGGCACGACCCGACGCATGACGTACGGTGGAGGTGATCTCGTCAAGAGCCGCGGCTGTCTCTTCAAGAGCCGCCGCCTGCTGTTCGGTCCGGCGCGACAGGTTGTTGGCCGCCTCTGATATATCGGCGGCACTGCCATGGACGATTTCGGTGGATCGGGAAATGGCGCCGATGACGTCGCGAAGCGCGGCGACCGCCGTGTTGAAGTCGTCCTTGAGCTTGGCATATTCCGGCGCGATCCGGGCGACCGCGGCGGTGAGGTCGCCGTTTGCCAGCCGCTCGAGCGCGGCGCCGAGCGTCTCCATCGCCTCGGCCTGGGTTGCGGCAGTCGTACGCTGGCGCTCCTCGTGGCCGCGCCGTTCTGCGTCGAGGCGGTCCTGCTGCTCCGCCTCGCGCGATCGCAGTTCGAGGCGCTCCCTGACGGAGTCGCGCAGGACGACGAGCACCTTCGCCATCTGCCCGATCTCGTCGGCGCGATCGGTTTCCGGAACATCCGAGGAAAGGTCCTCGTCTGCGATCGCCCGCATCGAGACCTTCAGCTTTTCGATGGGCCGAACGACGCTGCGCACGATCGCCAAAGCCGCCATGAGGATCGCGAGCGCTGCCGCGACCAGAATGCCGGCCATCTGCCAGGCGCGCTCGCGGAACATGGCGGCGAGATCGTCTGCATAAACACCGGTGCCGACCACCCATCCCCAGGGCTCGAAACCGGCCACATGCGAATATTTCAGCACGGGCTCGTCGGCGCCGGGCTTCGGCCAGTAATAATCGACGAAGCCCTTGCCGTGCGCCTGCACCGTCTTGACGAATTCCACGAACAGGAACTTGCCGTTCGGGTCCTTGTTCTGCGTCAGGTCGGCGCCGTCGAGTTCGGGCTTGATCGGATGCATCACCATCTTCGGATGCATATCGTTCACCCAGAAATAGCCGCTGTCCTGATAGCGCATCGCCCGGATCGCCTCCAGAGCGCGGCCCTGCGCCTCCTCGCGCGTGAGCGTTCCGGCCTTTTCCTGGCCGTGATAGGCGTCGAACACCGTGATCGCGTTCTCGTTCATCGCCGCGAGCATGGCCTTGCGCTCGGCAACCAGCTTGTCCTGCGCCTGGACCAGTCCGAAGGTCAGCGCCGCCGCCATCGTCAAAAGCGCAAACGCGACCAGCGCGTAAAGACGCGCCGAAATCCGAATTCTTCTCATCCCCTGCCTCCATTTCGAGGCATGCAGAATATGAGCGGCTATTTGCAAAGCTCCTAACAAACACTCACTAGATTTGAGGGTGATCAAATTAACGATAAAACCGTCACGCGTGCCGCCTTTGCTTCTTCAGCGTGGAATTGTTCCAGCGCCTCTTTGCTCGCCTGACGGCAGTGCGTTAAACCTTGTTCGTCAACAGGGAGACAGGCCGAATGAACGCAGCAAGCAAGCCGAATGGCGAACTGACCTTGCGCACGCTCGCAATGCCCGGCGACGCCAATGCCGCCGGCGACATCTTCGGCGGCTGGGTCATGGCGCAGATGGACCTTTCCTGCGGTATCCGGGCCGCCGAGCGCGCCAGGGGCCGCGTCGTGACTGCGGCGGTAAAGGAAATGGCCTTCGCCATGCCGGTGAAGATCGGCGACACACTCTGCATCTATACCGACATCGTCACGGTCGGGCGGACGTCGATGACGCTCAAGGTCGAGGCATGGGCGCAGCGTTACCTCTCGCATGTCATGGAAAAGGTCACCGACGCGATCTTCGTGATGGTGGCGCTCGACTCGACCGGCAAGCCGACGCCGGTTCCGTCCGAGCAATAGGGGCCGCATTCATGGAGCAGGTGCAGCCCGATCCGGCGATCTTTTCGCATATACGCGTCGTCATGGGCATGGTGATCAGCCTCTCGCTTGCGCGGCTCCTCAGCGGTGTCGCGCTTTTCGTGCAGCACCCGGGCAAGACGAAGGTCTACTGGATACACCTCGGCTGGGTGCTGTTCATGTTCGTCTTCCTCGTCCATTTCTGGTGGTGGGAGTATCACCTGCACTCGCTGGCGGTGATCGACGTCAGCGTCTATCTGTTCGTCATCCTCTATAGCTGCGTCTTCTTCCTCCTCTGCGTCTTCCTCTTCCCGACGACGCTCGACGAATACAGCGGCTACGAACATTATTTCATGTCCAGGCGCGCCTGGTTCTTCGGCTTCCTCGCCATCGCATTCGCAGTCGACCTCATCGACACGGCCTTGAAGGGCAAGGCCTATTTCCAGTCCTTCGGGATCGAATATCCGCTGCGCAATGCGGCCTATATCGCGCTCTGCATCATCGCGGCGGTCACGCCCGACCGGCGCTTCCATGCGTCTTTTCTGGTGGGCGCGGTTCTTTACCAGCTCACATGGATGTATCGCGCCTTCGACCTTCTCGATTGACGGGGGCAAACGCCCCTCGTGGCGACGTCTCACCCCTTGAAGATGAACGACGCCCCGAGCGCGATCAGCGCGAAGCCGATGAGCTGATGCCAGCCGATCGGTTCCTTCAGCCAGAAAATCGAGAAGAGGACGAAAATGGTAAGCGTGATCACCTCCTGCATCGTCTTCAGTTGCGCCGCCGAATAGACCGAATGTCCGATGCGGTTCGCCGGCACGGCCAGCCAATATTCGAAGAAGGCGATCCCCCAGCTTGCGACGATGACGATGTAGAGCGGCGACGAAGTGAACTTCAGGTGGCCGTACCAGGCGAAGGTCATGAAGACATTGGAGAGGAGCAGCAGGATGACCGGCCAGACATAGGCAGGATTGATGGCAAATGGCATGGAAACCTCGGGAAGAGCGCGAATCGCACGCCGAGGATGCTCCGCCGAGTGCCGGCGTTGCAAGTGCCTTCGGCTGCCAGTGCAACGATGCGACCGTCGGTTCAAGCCGCCGCCTCGAAGGTCCGGGAAACGACGAGAAGATCGCGGCTTTCCGTTTCCCTTTTGTACTCGTTCCCCCTTCACTTTCGACCTGACTCTGTCCATATTCCCGCCATGGCCAGATCAACGAAGAATTCCCCGAAGAAATCGTCGGCACCCGGCGGTTTCGAAGAAGCCCCGCAGGCGCCGCTTTCCGGTACGCCGCTTTCCGGCAATGTCTCCGACTGGGTGAAGCAGCTCGAATCGGAAGCGGAAGCGAGCACCTTCGAGAGCCGGCGCGAGGTTGCCTCCAAGGCCGGCAGGCATCGCAAGAAGGTGGAGATCTCCGCGTCGAAATCGGCCCGCGGCACATCGATGGGCGGAACGACCGATCCGAAGACGCGAGCGGCCGCGGGGCTCAATCCGGTGGCAGGCCTCGATGTCGCCTTGGAGGATGCCGACAAGCTCACCTCGGGCTCCGGCGTCACCGCCACCGTCGAGGCGCTTGCGAAGCTCATCGAGAGCGGCAATCCGCTGTTCAAGGACGGCAAGCTCTGGACGCCGCACCGCCCGGCCCGGCCTGAAAAGTCCGAAGGCGGCATCGCGATCCGCATGCAATCGGACTACGAGCCGGCCGGAGACCAGCCGACGGCCATCGCGGACCTGGTCGACGGCCTCACCTCGGGCGAGCGCAATCAGGTGCTGCTCGGCGTCACCGGCTCGGGAAAGACCTTCACCATGGCCAAGGTGATCGAGGCGACACAGCGCCCGGCCGTCATTCTGGCCCCGAACAAGACGCTCGCGGCGCAGCTCTACTCCGAGTTCAAGAACTTCTTCCCGGACAACGCGGTCGAATATTTCGTCTCCTATTACGATTACTACCAGCCGGAAGCCTACGTCCCGCGCTCGGACACCTATATCGAGAAGGAATCCTCGATCAACGAGCAGATCGACCGTATGCGCCACTCGGCGACGCGTTCGCTGCTCGAACGCGACGACGTCATCATCGTCGCCTCGGTCTCCTGCATTTACGGTATCGGCTCGGTCGAGACCTATACGGCAATGACCTTCCAGATGAGTGTCGGCGACCGGCTCGATCAGCGGCAACTCCTGGCCGACCTCGTAGCGCAGCAATACAAGCGCCGCGACATGGATTTTCAGCGGGGCTCCTTCCGCGTGCGCGGCGACACGATCGAAATCTTTCCCGCCCACCTGGAAGATGCCGCCTGGCGCATCTCGATGTTCGGAGACGAGATCGACTCGATCACCGAGTTCGATCCGCTCACCGGCCAGAAGACCGGTGACCTCAAGTCGGTGAAGATCTACGCCAATTCGCACTATGTGACGCCGCGGCCGACGCTGAACGCCGCGATCAAGGCGATCAAGGAGGAAATGAGCCAGCGCCTCGCCGAACTGGAACGCGCCGGGCGCCTTCTGGAAGCGCAGCGGCTGGAACAGCGCACCCGTTACGACATCGAGATGCTCGAGGCCACCGGCTCCTGCCAGGGCATCGAGAACTATTCGCGCTATCTCACCGGCCGCAGGCCGGGCGAGCCGCCGCCGACGCTGTTCGAATATATTCCCGACAATGCGCTGATCTTCATCGACGAGAGTCACGTCACCATTCCGCAGATCGGCGGCATGTATCGCGGCGACTTCCGCCGCAAGGCGACGCTCGCCGAATACGGTTTCCGCCTGCCCTCCTGCATGGACAACCGGCCGCTGCGCTTCGAGGAATGGGACGCGATGCGCCCCGACACCATCGCCGTGTCGGCAACGCCCGGCGCCTGGGAGATGGAACAGGCCGGCGGCGTCTTCGCCGAACAGGTGATCCGTCCGACCGGCCTCATCGATCCGCCGGTGGAGGTGCGCTCCGCCAAGACGCAGGTGGACGACGTGCTCGGCGAGATCCGCGAGACCGCAGCCGCGGGCTACCGCACCCTCGTCACCGTGCTCACCAAGCGCATGGCCGAGGACCTGACCGAATATCTGCACGAACAGGGCGTGCGGGTGCGCTACATGCATTCCGACATCGACACGCTGGAGCGCATCGAGATCATCCGCGACCTGCGCCTCGGCGCCTTCGACGTGCTGGTCGGCATCAACCTCCTGCGCGAGGGTCTCGATATTCCCGAATGCGGCTTCGTCGCCATTCTCGACGCCGACAAGGAAGGCTTCCTGCGCTCGGAAACGTCGCTCATCCAGACGATCGGCCGCGCCGCCCGTAACGTCGACGGCAAGGTCATCCTCTATGCCGACACGATCACCGGCTCGATGCAGCGGGCGATGGAGGAGACCAGCCGCCGCCGCGAGAAACAGATGGCCTACAATGCCGAGCACGGCATCACGCCCGAATCGGTCAAGGCGAAGATCTCCGACATCCTCGATTCGGTCTACGAACGCGACCATGTCCGCGCCGATATCTCCGGCGTCGCCGGCAAGGGCTTTGCCGATGGCGGCCACCTCGTCGGCAACAATCTCCAGGCGCACCTCAACGCACTCGAAAAACAGATGCGCGACGCCGCCGCGGACCTCGACTTCGAAAAGGCCGCACGCCTGCGCGACGAGATCAAGCGCCTCAAGGCGGCCGAACTGGCAGTGCTGGACGATCCGATGGCGCGAGAGGAAGCGAAATCGCAGGAGAGCAGCAAGCGAGCCAGCAAGGGGGTGCCCGGCACAACGGACTCCCTCCCCCTTGTGGGGAGTGTTGGGGAGGTGAAAAGCGATGGGGAGGGAAAGACACAGTCCTACTTCCAAAAGCCCTCGCTCGACAATATGGGACCGGGGACCGACACCGAACGTCCCCTCTTCCGCAAACCCGAACTCGATGAAATGGGCCGCGACGTGGCGATCCCTTCTTCCCGCGGCCGAGAAGAAGGTGCCCGAAAGGCAGATGAGGGGCAGTCGCTATTCAGGAAAAACACCCTGGACGAAATGACCGTCGGCCGCACGGAGAAGCCGGTACCGGGACAGGCACCGGAGAAGCCGACCCTCACCCGCGCCAAGCCGGGCGTGGGGTCCTACGAGGATCCGGCGGAGGAAAAGCGGCGCAAGAGCCGGACAAAGGGCAAGACAGGGCGTCCGGGACGGTGAGCCGGTCGTATCAGAATCCGACGATCTGCTGAGCCGCTTACCGATCACGAAGCACTCGCTGCCGCCGCAGTCGCAACCGGCTCCACCCGGTGCTGGGCCTTTCCGGACCGTCGAATTGCTCGAGAGGGTCGCTGCAAGAGGCGGCCGTAAGAACGCGTCCAAGGATACGCTAACTACCCCCTTTTTTTAGTGGTAATCCGAAATGATTAGCCCGACATACCACTCAAACCCATAAATTTTTATGGAACATTTCTCTCCCGGTTCGAATTTAAGTTGACACTAATTTAGGGAGAAAAACATGAAAACCCTGGATGTATTTCTTACGAGCACCGGCCTGGCTCTGATGGTCGGTTTTTCAACTTCGACAACGATTCCCGCACACGCCCAGAACCTTACGGGCCCCATGCTCGTGGCTGAGCAGTGCAGCCCTCTGACGGACGCCAATTACGAAGCATGCTGCATGGCTCAGAACAGAGCGGATATCCTCACGGCCGGGCAAATAGAGCAATGCCCGCCCCTCTCCACGGCGGCCATCGGAAATTCGTTTTCCACGACCTCCACCGACAGCGGTCCTCGCAACCTGAACGGCGATGACGGCGGCGGTGGCGGCGGCGGCGGTGGCGGCGGCGGCGGCGGTGGCGGCGGTGGCGGCGGTGGCGGCGGCGGTGGCGGCGGCGGCGGCGGTGGCGGCGGTGGCGGCGGTGGCGGCGGCGGCGGCGGCGATCCCGGCGGTGGCGGTGGCCAAGACACCGGCAAGGGTAACCAAGACCATGGCAAGGGCAACCAGGACAACGGCAAGGGCAGCCAGGACAATGGCAAGGGCAGCCAGGATAACGGCAAAGGCAGCCAGGACAACGGCAAGGGCAGCCAGGACAACGGCAACCAGGACAACGGCAAAGGCAGCCAAGATGGCGGCCTCAAAGGTAATCAGGATTAACCAGGTCACGATCACCGCGATGGCGGGAAGTCGGGCCACTGAAGGATTGGTTGCAAGAGCGCTCGACCGCAAATGACCAGGACGTCGTGCCGGCTTTTCATAGCCGGCACGACGTCCGCGCCCTGACCACGCGCACTACATGCGTGCAGATCCGGGTGCGTTGCCGGCGAGCATCCAGCTCTGAAGGTAACCACGGCCGGACGGGAACCTATTTCACAGTGGAAGTGCTCCAACGAGCGGTACCCTGGCATGGACAGGCGGCACCTGCTCTACTCCGCCGCGCGCGCCTTCGCCTCCACCGCTTCCAATTCGTAGGAATATCCCTCGAGCATGGTGTAGGCCTGCTCGATCGCCTCGATCTGGGCTTCGGCATTCCTGATCGCCTCGGCGATCGACTGGCTGCGGGCGCGCAGCATGGAGCCGAGCACGTCTGTCTCGGGCCGCCGGCCGAGGCGGTCGAGATGCTTGCGCACGCGGGAGCGGTGGCGTTCCAGTTCCAAAATGTGGAAGCGGTTCTTGACGATGTCGTCGGAGAGCTTGCGCCGCATCGCCGCGACCGGATCGAAACTGCCGGGCTCGCGCTCGTCGAGAATGAAATCGTTGACGAGCGTCTCCAGCATCATCAGGCCCTTCAGGTCTTTCGGGTCGGCGAGTTGCGGATCGTAGCCGGTGTCATCGTAGACTTTGCGGCGCACCGGGTCCTTCAGGAGGTCGTAGGCCGCCTGCAGCTTGCCGAACTTCTCGGCATCACCGCCGCGGTCGGGATGCGCGGTCTTCACCGCCCGACGGTAGGCCGTCCGGACCGCCCGTTCGTCGGCGTCGCGCTCAATTCCAAGGAGGGCATAGGGATCGATCACGCCGGCCACCTGCTCATCGTCAACTCGCATATTCGTCTCCGGTATAGACCTACCGGTTCGCCGCGGCAGCAGCAAGCCCGCGAGGCCCGTAGGGAGAGCGCAGGCTCAACCTAAGGCCTGTTGAGATTCGGGATACCTGCCACGGCTTGTTCGATCTCCTCATCCCTGTGCTCGTCACAGGGATCCAGCCAGACCAAGTCCTTGGGCTGAATGAACTCTTCCCGCGCCGCAGACGCGGCGCTGCTGGATCTCTGTGACGAGCACAGAGATGAGGAGGAGGAGAGATTGCAGTCCTCCGATAGGTTTCCTAGGATCAATCTCAACAGACCTTAGAGCGGGATGAGGAAAAGTGTGTGCGATTTTCCGCCCGCATCCCGCTTAAACTATTGGAATCGATCACGTTCATGTTTCTAGGTCGATCCGACCTAAAAACATCGTGATCCAGTGCCGGGACGAAAATGTGGTCAAACGAAGCAATCCACGACATTCGTCCTGCGGCAGATGGCACCGAGAGGTCACGCCGGCGCTTCGGCATAAGGCATCGCCGCAGGTGCGAGGTCGCAAGAACTCCCCCTTGCCTTTTTCGCGGAATACTGCCAATCCTATCTCTGTTCGGGCGTTTTCAATCCCGGAGACTGGACTTTCGCTTTGAGCCTGGCTTGACGCCGGGACTGCCGCAAGCGGCATCGTAGACGTCTTTTCCCCGATATCGTGACCACTCGACGCCTTTCAGCGCATTTCGCTGAAGACGACACGTTCGCTTCCTCCCGGGGGCGCGGACACACTACCTAAAGCAACCGATGCGTGATATTGAAGCGCAGGGTTGCGGCAAAGACAGACTGAAGGAAAAGGACTTCTTCCATGGCCACCAAAGGCATCGTCAAATTCTTCAACCAGGACAAGGGTTTTGGTTTCATCACGCCGGAAGGCGGTTCGAAGGACGTTTTCGTCCACATCACCGCTGTCCAGGCCGCAGGCCTCACCACATTGAACGATGGCCAGGAGGTCAGCTTCGACACGGAGCCGGATCGCATGGGCAAGGGCCCGAAGGCCGTCAACCTCCAGGCTCTCTAAGCCTGGCGTTCGACAAAGCTTGAAGAGCGGCGCTTCGCAAGAGGCGCCGTTTTTCGTTGGAGAGCGCCCCATCCGGCCTGCCGCCCACCTTCCCCTCGCCGGCGGAGGAGACTCGCGCCGCAGTCGAGCTACTCTGCCGCCTGCCTTGCCGTTACCGCCTCGAACACCGCGTCGAAGGCAGCATGGATCACTTGCGGACCGGCGTCCTTGCGGGTGGCCTCGGTAGAGAGTATCTGACGATAGCGCCGCGCGCCGGGCCAGCCCTGGAAGAGCCCGACCATGTGCCGCGTGACGTGGATCAGCCGGCCGCCATTCTCGATATGCGCGGCGGCATAGTCCGCCATGGCGTCACGAATCCCGGACCAGAAATCCAGCGACAGTTTATGGTCATGATCGGAAAAGCCGTCGCGATCGACCGGCATGGGCTCGGCCCCCGTCAGCGGGTGGACGAAATAGCCGTCGGCGGCCGTCAGCAGGCCGCTGTCGTGATAGGCCGCACGGCCGAGCATCACGCCGTCGAGAGGAGCACCGCACGCCGGCTCTGCCGCAGTCCCGGTGGTTCGTCCCGTCCGCAGCGACAGCGGATCGAGGTGGGATAGCGCCTGATCCAGCCTTTGAAGACCCCCATTGAGACCGATGAAAAGATTCGCATTTTCCGCCTTGAGCCGGTGTACGAGGCCATAATCGAGCGGCGGAATCTCGCGATTCTCTCTCGGGCTCAGCCCTTTGAGCCATGCCTTGCGGGCATGCACCCAGACGGCATCCGTTCCGGCATCCTTGACACGCTGGACGAGGTCGCGAAGTGCTACTTCCGGATCCTGATCGTCGACGCCGATGCGACATTTGACCGTGACGGGAATCTTGACCGCCGCCTTCATCGCCGCGATGCAGTCGGCGACCAACGCCGGCTCCTGCATCAGGCAAGCGCCGAAGGTGCCGGACTGCACCCGGTCTGACGGGCAGCCGACATTCATGTTGATCTCGTCGTAGCCGAAGCCTTCGGCGATCCGCGCCGCCTCCGCCATCTTCGCCGGATCGCTGCCGCCGAGCTGCAGGGCGACCGGATGTTCCGAGGCGTCGTGGCCGAGCAGCTTTTCCCGGTCGCCGCGCAGGATCGCATCTGCGACGATCATTTCCGTATAGAGCAGAGCATGGCTCGAGAGCTGGCGCGCGAAGAACCGATAATGACGATCGGTCCAATCGATCATAGGCGCCACGGCAAAAACGGGTCCCCTGAAGTACCTGTTTTCTCCCCTCTTCCCGTCAGTTTGCACCGATTCCATCATGTCTCGTCAGCTCTCGTTTGATCCCTTTTAACCCGTTTTGCGTTGCCATTGCTACATGCGGCAGCGGCCCGAGGCTTGTAGCAAATCACGTGCACAATCGTCGAGTGAAAGAGAGATCGTTAATATAACCGATAGAAGAAACAGATCAGAACCAGATTATTGGATGTATTGTTCCTTCGCAATTAATACTGTCGATTGCATCTTGTGGCCAAAATCGGGCAGCTCTCGGCGCCTGCAACTGGATATTCTGTTGCAGATCAGTCAGTTATAATATTCTTGCGTAAGCCAGCACTTTCTGTGCCATCCTGCGCCGCGCTGGAGGCTGAGGTTCGAAACATGTCCTAAACTTTAGGGAAGGAAGCAGGACAATGCGTAGAACAGGAAAAACTATCATCGGCTCATTGCTTGGTCTCGCCTATGTCGTTGCCACGCCATTTGCCTCACTAGCGTCGTTCGATGACGGCCTGCGTCAGAGTACAGCGCTCGCCGGTCCTCATGGTGACGTCCTTGTCGTTGCCGACGCCGGCAGCGCGCCAGGCGGAAGTCAGGAGACTGGCTCAGGTGGCGGCCAGGATACCGGTTCCAGCGGCGGTCAGGATAGCGGCTCCGGCGGCGGCGAAGGCTCCGGCGGCGGCCAGGATACCGGCTCTGGTGGCGGTCAGGATACCGGCTCTGGCGGCGGTCAGGACACCGGCTCCGGTGGTGGCCAGGATAGCGGCTCCGGCGGCGGCGAAGGCTCCGGCGGCGGTCAGGACACCGGCTCCGGTGGTGGCCAGGATAGCGGCTCCGGCGGCGGCGAAGGCTCCGGCGGCGGTCAGGACACTGGCTCCGGCGGCGCACAGGATAGCGGCTCCGGCGGTGGCGAAGGCTCCGGCGGCGGTCAGGACAGCGGCTCCGGCGGCGGTCAGGATACCGGCTCAGGCGGTGGAGAAACCCCGGCTTCCACTTCGAGCGACTGACACAGCACCAATAGTCGCTGAATCACGATGATTTCAGGTCGGGTCGACCTGACATCATGAACGTGATCGACTCTAGGAAGTTAGGGCGGGATGCGGACGGAAAACCGCACACTTTTCTCCTCATCCCGCTCTACTGCCACAGGCAGAGGCGGTTGAAGCTCATTGAAACCCCGCCTGACGGAACCACTCCTGAATGCCGGCAAGAACTTCCGCTTTGGCGCCCTCGAGCGTCGGCGCGTAGCGGAAGCCTGTTTCACCGGTACCGTTGCAATGGGAGATACGCCAGGCCCAATCGCTCATGGCCTGCCGTTTCATGATAAAGGCGACTTCATGTATGCCAAGCATCGCGCAGAAAGTCCCATTCTGCAGCGGCAACCAAGTCAAACGGATCTCTGCAACCGTCACCATTCCAGCCCTCCAACAGCAGAAAAGGTATAGAATGGGGGCCAAGTGCTTGAAACCCCGCCATTTAAGGGGATGCAGCGCAATGCGGGTGGCGAAGGAAAGGACAACTCCAGATAAGGGCTTGTTCGGCGATGAGCTAGCGCCCCTTCCGGCGAAGATATCCGGTCGGCCGCAGCGGCGGCGGACAGAAGCAAAATTGTGTTTCAGCAAAATTGCGGACAAACCGGAATCCCTGAGCTACATTGAAGCGCTTGGCTCGGTCTCCGGCCTTTCGCGGCAGGGAACCGGGGCTGACCCGGCAGCGTTCTTGTACATGATCCCGGGAGCGGGAAAGCGGCAGTCGAAGCCGGTGTCCGTCGCTTTGTCGCCCGATTGGAACCGAACATACCCACGACGCGGGGCACGATTGCCGCGTCGCTGCGATCCAGGAGGAGAAGCATGCAGGTCTTGTGGAGCAATCCCATCGAGCTTGGAATGACCGGGGATGACGTGCGCATGGTCAAGGGACCGTCCGATGCGCTCCGGTGCCTCGCGGACCATTGGCCTTATCGCGGCCCCTACTACGTCGCCGCGCGCAGCGCGTGCCGCGCCGCGATCGACGGGCGCCGTACCTGCGAGGAAGCACGCAGACTCTTTCTTTCCGCCGCTGAGGAGGCGCGCCTTAAAGCGCACTAGCTCACGATAACCCGAGCAACCGACCGCGACACGTGATCGATCCTTTGCGTTGGCGGCTGCCGGTGACGATGGCGAATGGCGAATGGCGTGATCCTCCGCCTCCTGCGCGGATCATTGCTCGGCGCCTCCAGTCGGGGCCCATGTATTCGTAATACAATTCTTGTGCGGCGCAATATTCGCCTGCACCCAGTCGGACCGCTTGAAAAACAAAGAAACCGCTAATATAACCGATCCCGAGATTTAATCCGCGAATATGGGAATGCGACCTTCGCAATCGCGCGGTCCAGCCTCGAAATAAGTCGGAAATCTTCGCCAAACCGCCCGATTTCTGTCGTGAAGGCTTCATCTTGCGGGGTTATATTTTAGTCCGTCTCACAAAAACCAATATCGAATGTTTAAGGTCCCATCAAAAGAGGGACATAAGAAAATAATACGGGAGAGCTATGATGAGAGAGCGTAATCTCTATCGTATCGTCGAAGTCAGCATGAAGCGCGAAAGCGGCCGGAAGGAAATCGGCATCATGACCGTACGCCAGGCCCTTGAGCTTCCCCAGGTACCGAGCCTCGAATACAGCCATCCGGAGCTAAACTCGCGGTCCGACGGGCGCTTCCTCACGCGTGACCAACTCGAGGCCTATGCGCGCTGCGCCTGAGCCCGAGAGCGCGGCTCCGGCATCATCCTCATGCTCTGCCTATTGCAGCAGCCCGTCCGGCTGCTAACGTCCTTCTCTCCAGATTCGCTTCGGCGTCGCCCTGACTTACCGGGCGGTGCCGGTGCGTCGATTCTGCGAACGAACCGCTCGGGCCAGACCGAGACCGAATGATGGAGCCGGACGATCATGCAGACAGCCCTGACACCCCCGCCGCTCATCCTGCTGCCGATCTCCGGCAGTTCCGTCGGGTTTCCGGTGCGCCGGGTCTATTGTGTCGGCCGCAACTATGCGGCCCACGCCCGCGAGATGGGTCACGACCCGGACCGGGAGGCACCCTTCTTCTTTCAGAAGAACGCCGACAATCTTCTGCCGCCGGGCGAGAATTTCCCCTATCCGACGCGCTCTTCCGACGTTCACCACGAGGTTGAACTGGTCGTCGCGATGCGCACCGGCGGAGCGGACATTCCCGTCTCGGAAGCGGCAGATCACATCTTCGGTTATGGCGTCGGCATCGACTTCACCCGCCGGGACCTGCAGGCGGAAGCGAAGAAGGCCGGCAAGCCGTGGACGGCCGCCAAGGCGTTCGAGCATTCCGCTCCGGTCTCCGCGATCGTCCCCGTCACCGCGATCGGTCATCCCGCAAGCGGCAACATATGGCTCAAGGTCAATGGCGAACTGCGCCAGCAGGGCGATCTTGATCAAATGATCTGGAAGGTGCCCGAAATCATCGCCGAACTGTCCCGCCTCTTCACTCTCGCACCGGGCGATATCATCATGACCGGGACGCCATCAGGTGTGGGTCCCGTCACGCAAGGCGATGTCGTCGCCTGCGGCATCGACGGGATCGGCGCGATCTCCGTCAATATCGTTTGAGAAACAGGAAGAGCGAAAGTCACCGCCTTCGATTAAAGGACGCAGCCGCCATGCCGCTTTACGCTCTAGGACCGCTCAGACCGCAGACGCCGACCGAAGGCAGCTATTGGGTGGCGCCGGACGCCAATATCATCGGGCAGGTTGAGCTCGGCGAGGACGTCGGCATCTGGTTCGGCGCGACGCTGCGCGGCGACAACGAGCCGATCCGCATCGGCGCGCGCACGAACATCCAGGAGGCCGTCATCATCCATGTCGATCCCGGTCACCCGGTTTCTATAGGCGAAGGCTGCACCATCGGTCACCGGGCGATCGTTCACGGCTGCACCATCGGCGACAATTCGCTGATCGGCATGGGAGCGACGATATTGAATGGCGCGAAGATCGGCCGCAATTGCCTCGTCGGCGCCAATGCGCTGGTGACCGAGGGGAAGGAATTCCCCGACAATTCACTCATCGTCGGCGCTCCGGCCAAGATGGTGCGGACACTCGACGACGCCGCAGTCGAGGGATTGAAGCGTTCGGCCGAACATTATGTGAAGAATTGGCAGCGTTACGCCGCCCAGTTTACGCTGCTGGATTGATACGCGGCCTTACGCGCAGCTCTTGCAGTGTCCGCGGATCTCGATCGTCGTCTTCTCGGTCTTGAACTCCTGCGCCCGCACGAGCGTGGAAAGCCGATCCTCGATCACCTCGTCATGAAACTCGGTCACCTGGCCGCAGCCTTCGCAGATGGTGAAGGCCGTGACGCCGTGGTCGTGCTCGTGTTCATGCGGGCAGCTGCAGGCCACGAAGGCGTTGAGGCTCTCCAGCCGATGAACCAGCCCGTATTCGAGCAGCTTGTCGAGTGCGCGATAGACCTGCAGCGGTGCGCGAAAGCCATTGTCGCGCAGCTTGTC
This sequence comes from Ensifer sp. D2-11, assembly GCF_054161295.1. NCBI lineage: Bacteria > Pseudomonadati > Pseudomonadota > Alphaproteobacteria > Hyphomicrobiales > Rhizobiaceae > Ensifer > Ensifer sp. D2-11. The sequence goes on along the minus strand of NZ_CP096433.1, from coordinate 1,187,314 downwards.
GAGAATGGTGTAAGCGCTCATCGGACCGTCCGAATGGGCAAGCGCCCCCATCACCAGCGACTGGTTCTTGGTCAGTTGGGGCGTAACCATCAGTGATGTCCTCCATGCGAAGTATGCGGGGCGCTCTCGATCCGGCGGCCGACCGGCAGCAGACTCAGCACGAAAAGGACCAGCGCCGCAACCACGATAGACGGTCCCGACGGCGTATCCCAATGAAGCGAGCCGAAAAGCCCGCCGGCAACGGCGACCGCGCCGATCAGCGAGGCGCAGACAGCCATGACTTCCGGAGACGAGGCGAAGCGACGGGCGGTCGCCGCCGGTATGATCAGCAGCGAGGTGATCAGCAGGATGCCGACGATCTTCATGGCGATCGCAATCACCAGAGCCATCAGCAGCATGAAAAAGAACCGCGCCCTTTCGGGATTGAGGCCTTCCGCTTCGGCCAGCTCCGGATTGACGGTCGATGCGAGCAACGGCCGCCATAGATAGACGAGCGCGAAGATCACCAGAATGCCACCGCCCCAGACGATGTCGATATCGGCGCGGGAAACCGCGAGGATGTCGCCGAAGAGGAAGCCGACGAGGTCGATCCGGACCCAGGTCATGAAGGCGACGATGACGAGGCCGATCGACAGCGCCGAGTGCGAGAGGATGCCGAGCAGCGCGTCGGTCGAGAGCGCGCCGCGCTTCTGCAGGAAGAGAAGCAGCACCGAGACGACCGAGGCGACGATAAACACGCTTACCATGAGGTTGAGGTCCATGAGCAGCGAGAGCGCCACCCCGAGCAGCGCCGAATGCGCCATCGTATCGCCGAAATAGGCCATGCGCCGCCAGATGACGAAGCAACCGAGCGGCCCGGCGACCATGGCGATGCCAATTCCGGCGACGAGCGCGCGAATGAAGAAATCGTCAAGCATCGCGCTTCTCCGTCCCGTCGTAACCCTGGAGCCGCGCGTGATGGCCGCAGCCGCAGTCCGGATCGTGGTCATGAATGTTGTCGGCCTCTTCGTGATGATGATGGCCGTCGCCCGGGAAGCAGCTTTCAGTGATGCTGCCGTCCGCATGCAGCACCCGCCCGTCCGGGAGGTGCGTGTGGTCGTGGTGATGACTGTAGACCGCAAGCGCGCCGGCGGCCCGGCGGCCGAAGAGTTTGAGATATTCCGGACTCTGGCTCACCACCTGCGGCGTTCCGCGACAGCAGACATGGCCGTTGAGGCAGACGACCGTATCGGTTTCCGCCATGACGATATGGAGATCGTGGGAAATGAGCAGGATACCGCAGCCGGTGCGGTTGCGGATCTGCTTGATCAACTCGTAAAGGGCTATCTCCCCGGAAAAATCGACCCCCTGCACCGGCTCGTCCAGGACCAGCAGGTCGGGTTTGCGGGCGATAGCGCGGGCAAGCAGCGCCCGCTGGAACTCGCCACCCGAAAGGTGCTGTACCTCGGCCTTCGCCATGTGCAGCATGCCCGTCGCTGCGAGCGACTCCTCGATTTCCCGACCTTTAAGCGGCCCCGTCAGCGTCATCAGCCGCTCCACCGTCAAAGGCAGCGTCCAGTCGACCGCAAGCTTCTGCGGCACATAGCCGACCTTCAGCCCTGCGAGCCGCTCGACGTGTCCCTCATCCGGCTTGAGAACCCCGATCGCCGTTTTTGCCGTCGTCGACTTTCCCGATCCGTTCGGCCCTACGAGGGTGACGATCTCGCCGCGGCTGATCGAAAAATCGACACCGCGCACGAGCCACCTGCCGTTTCGCCGCACCCCGGCATTGGCGAGGCTGACCAAGGGCATCGTTTCTGGTGATCGGAAGTTCAACATCAAAAAGTTCCGGCTGGTGGTTGCCACTGGCTATCGCACACGTTATAGCATAACGCAATTGATGTAATAACATAACAACGCCGTTACAAGCAATGTCCGGCCGTAAAAGCCGGCTGCAGCCCACCGGACAATTCGGAGAAAACGATGAAATCGACGACTGCCCTCCTGTTCGCCTCGACGCTTCTCCTGGCCTCCCCCGCATTTGCGGCGGCGCCCAATGTGGTCGTCTCGATCAAGCCGGTCCATTCGCTGGTCGCCTCGATCATGCAGGGCATCGGCGAGCCCTCGCTCATCGTCGAGGGCGGCGCCTCCCCTCATACCTACACCATGAAGCCTTCGAACGCCGCGGCACTGCAGGCGGCAAAGGTCGTGTTCTGGGTCGGACCCGGCCTCGAGGCGTTCCTCGACAAGCCGCTTGATACGCTCGGCACAGGAGCCCAGGTGGTCGAACTCGGCGAGGCTCCCGGGCTCGCGAAGCTGAAGTTCCGCGAGGGCGGCGCCTTCGAGGGGCACGATCACGGTGAAGAGGGCCACGGCGAGGAAGCGGGCCATGAGGGGCACGAGGATCACGGCGATGCCCATGCCGGCGAAGCGGACGGTGCCGAGCACGCCGATAAGCATGACCATCACGATCATGCCGAAGGCGAGTTCGACATGCATATGTGGCTCGATCCGATGAACGCCAAGGCCATGGCGACCGAGATCGAGAAGACCTTGGCCGCGGCCGATCCGGCCAATGCCGCCACCTACAAGGCAAATCTGGAGAAGTTCAACGCGCGGATCGACGCTCTCGACAAGAGCCTCGCCGAGACGGTGGCTGCCGTCAAGGACAAGCCTTTCGTCGTCTTCCACGATGCCTATCAGTATTTCGAAAACCGCTACCAGGTGCGCGTCGCCGGCTCTATCACCGTCAGCCCTGAGGTGCTGCCCGGCGCCGAGCGGCTCTCCGAGATTCGCGCGAAGATCAAGGAATTAGGCGCGACCTGCGTCTTCGCCGAGCCGCAGTTCGAGCCGAAGCTCGTCAGCGTCGTCATCGAAGGCACGCCGGCGAAATCCGGCACGCTCGATCCGGAAGCCGGCACCCTCGAGGCTGGACCGGATCTCTACTTCCAGATGATGGAAAACATCGGCGCTTCGCTGAAGGAATGCCTTTCTTCGGCGAGCTAAGTGTCGGCGAGCTAAGTGTTTAGTCCCGGCATTTGATGGATTGGATCGGCCCTGAAGCGCGTTCGGGCTCTTTTGACCAGCATTTGCTAGGGCCTGTGAGATCCGGAATACCCCCCGCGGCTTGTTTGATCTCCTCATCCCTGTGCTTGTCACAGGGATCCAGCCAGACCAAGTCCTTGGGCTGAAAGAACGTTCTCCGCGCCGCAGACGCGGCGCTGCTTGATCTCTGTGACAAGCACAGAGATGAGGGTGAGGAGAGATTGCAGTCCTCAGAGAGGCTTCCTAGACCGCGCAGTCGGCAAGATGGCTTGCATACGCGCAAACGGCAGCTGCCGTGACACCCCCCCTCCCAATCTCCTCGTTCCTGTGAAAGGCACAGGAACGAGGGCCGCGGAGACGCGACGGCGTCAATAAGCCGATGCAAGGCCTGCGATCACGCCCGTTGCGAGGCTGATCAGCAGAAAGTCATTGTCGACACGCACCCATTGCTGGCCCCGCGGCGGCGGCCGCAGCTTGTAGCGGCGGTAGTCGCGGACATAGGCCATGTGGCGCCGCTCGGACGGGCTCAGCCTGTGGCCGCGCGCCCAGCGGTGCTTCTTGATGATCACGCGCTTTTCGACATGCTTCTCGACGTGTCGGTCGACGCGTTTCTCGACATGTCGATCGACGTGCCTGTGGCGATTGCGATCATGCGCCTGCGCAAGCTCGAAGGAGCCGGCCGGCTGAGCAAGCGCCATCGGAGTGGCGAGGAATGAGCTTGCGACGAGCGCGATCAGAAGGCGTTTCATGGGGTTTCCCTTTCGTTATTACCCCCCGAAACTAAGCCTCCCTTCCTGAACCGAATATGAAGCCTGACATTACAAATAAGTAATGATTACCGATGCTTATAAGAGTTCCCTCATAAGCGTACGGCATTTCAAACGCTGAGCGCCTGGTAGCGGAACCGGTCGAAGTCGGCAGGCGTCGCGCAACCCGAGATGTCGAAAGCGAAAATGCCGGCGAACGCCCCCGTGAAGGAACCGTGCTCGCCGCGCCCGCCTTCGTCCGAAATCACGCCGGCGTCGAGCACCGGCCCGATGGTCAGCCACTCTGCCTGGGCCGCTCCCCGCCAGAAGAACTGGAGATCGTTGTCTCTGACCTCCATGGCGAGTTGAACTGGACCGTCCGGTACGACGAAACCGCTGCCGACCGGATAGGTCAACCGCCCGTTCGGAAAATCGCCCGGACAGGAGAGTATGGTGAGGACGCGTCCGAGGGTTTCGTGCCGTGTGACACCGAGGGCATGGAACTTGTGCCGGTTATAATAATGGGTCAGTCCCGCGACCTGCTGATAGGTATCGGGAGCGAAATCGACGACGGCTTCTGCGCGGAAGGAATGGTGTTCCTGCCGCCGCGCCACCAGCGCCTGCTCGAACCAGCTGCCGATGCTCTCGCGGCCGAAGAGCCGGAGATGCCCGGTCCGGGCGGCTAACGAGAAGATCCGCTCCGGTACCGGAGTGCGCAGCCACTGGAACTCCGGCGGAAGCACCTGCTCGTCGAAGTCCGTTTCAAAGAGGACGCGCTCAGCGACTGTTCCCGCGGCTCCCGGCGCGGGCACGGTCACCTCGGGAACCGGCCCGCCATTTTCGAGATAGAGCCAACCGTCCTCCCGCCAGACGCATTTCTGCAACGCAGTCTCGCGCCCGAGCGTGCAGCGTCGCTGCGGCGGCAGCGGCCGGCCGCAAAGATGCGTATGATAGGCCTGGCCGTCCGGCGTCTCGACATATTGCCCGTGCCCCGCCCGTTGCAGAGCTGCCTCCGGGTGATCCTTGGAGGTGATGAGATGAACATTCGGGTGCATCTCGTAAGGTCCGTCGATCGTGCGGGACCGCGCCATGCCCACGGCGTGGTCGTAACCTGTTCCACCCTCGGCGACCGTCAGGTAATACCAACCGTCGCGTTTGAAGAGATGCGGCCCTTCGACAAGGCCGAGCGGACTGCCGGCGAATATGTTCTTCACCGGGCCCACGAGCTTGCGGGTCCGCTCGTCCCATTCCTGCAGCAGGATACCGTCGAAAGCGGGGCTCTTGGGCGAGCCGGCGAAGCTTTCCGAGCGGTGGTTCCATTGCATGTTGAGAAACCATTTGCGGCCATCGTCGTCATGGAACAGCGACGGATCGAAGCCCGACGAATTGACATAGACCGGATCGGACCAGGTGGCCTCCACCGCTTCCGCCGTCACGATGTAGTTGTGGGCATCCTTGAAGTTGCCGTCCAGGCGTTTGACGTCGGTGTAGACGAGCCAGAACAGCCCGTCGCAATAGGAGAGGCACGGAGCCCATACGCCGCAACTGTCGGGATTGCCGCGCATGTCGAGCTGACGTGCGCGCTCGAGCGGGCGGCGCACGAGCCGCCAGTTCACGAGATCGCGCGAATGGTGAATCTGTACACCGGGGTACCATTCGAATGTCGAGGTCGCGATGTAATAGTCTTCGCCGACCCGACAGATGGATGGGTCCGGATTGAAACCGGGCAGGATCGGGTTCCGGATCGTCGCGGTCATCTCTTGCATCTCCCTCTTCGCGGTGCCGCATCCAGCCCCATGCTCACCGTCTTTTCAAGACCTTTCACGCAAGCGCTCCCACACCGGCGATCCTGGCAGTTTGGCACCTCTCGAATCGCCTGAAATCCCCTGCACGGGCTTTATTTTCCACGAAAGCTGCGGCGGAACATCGGCGGGAATCGCGCTCGCGTGCCTAAGTTTTGATCATTCGCCGGCGGAGTGTATTCGACTTTCGTCTGAGACCCCGCCCCTATCCCGGAAAATCGACCGTCGCACTTGAAAGCAGGCTTGAAATGGGCACTCTGCCTGTGCTTGGCAAAAAAACAAAAACCATTGCGGGGAGGAACTCGATGAAACCGTTACTCGGCTTCAGCCGATTGATCGACGCCATTACCGAAAGGATCGGCAAGGCGGTCTCTTGGCTTATTCTGGTGGCCGTGCTCGTGAGCGCCGGCAACGCCGTCATCCGAAAAGTGTTCAACATGTCGTCCAATGCATGGCTGGAGGCGCAGTGGTATCTCTTCGGCGCGGCCTTCATGTTCGCTGCCGCCTACACGCTGAGCCAGAACGAGCACATCCGCATCGACGTCGTCTACGGAATGTTCTCGCGCCGCGTGCAGCACTGGATCGACCTCTTCGGGCACGTCTTCTTCCTGATGCCCTTCGTGGTTCTCATGCTCTATTACCTCGTACCCTACGTACGGATGTCCTATGTCTCGGGCGAGCTTTCCTCGAGCGCCGGGGGGCTCATCATATGGCCGGCGAAAGCGATCCTGCTGATCGGCTTCGTGCTTCTCGCGCTGCAGGGCGTTTCGGAAATCATCAAAAAAATCGCCATCATGACCGGGAACATGGATGATCCGACGCCTTACGTCCCGGCCCATGCACCGCTCGATGACGCCGTTGCGCCGGAGGCCCGTTCATGATCGAGTTCGTCGCTGAAAACCTGGCGCCGATCATGTTCGTGTCGCTGATCGTATTCCTTCTGCTCGGATACCCGGTCGCCTTCTCGCTCGCCGCCAACGGTCTCCTGTTCTTCATCATCGGCGTCGAACTCGCGCCTTTGTCCGATTCCATCAATCTTTCCTGGCCACTGCTGAACGCACTGCCGGAACGGTTCTGGGGGGTCATGTCGAACGACACGCTTCTCGCCATCCCCTTCTTCACCTTCATGGGCATAGTGCTCGAACGGTCGGGCATGGCCGAGGACCTTCTCGACACGATCGGCCAGCTCTTCGGTCCCGTGCGCGGCGGACTTGCCTACGCGGTCATCTTCGTCGGCGCGCTGCTTGCGGCGACCACCGGCGTCGTCGCAGCTTCCGTCATCGCGATGGGCCTGATCTCGCTGCCGATCATGCTGCGCTACGGCTACGACCGGCGCATCGCCTCCGGCGTCATCGCCGCCTCCGGCACGCTTGCACAGATCATCCCGCCGTCGCTGGTGCTGATCGTTCTTGCCGACCAGCTCGGCCGCTCGGTCGGCGACATGTATGCCGGCGCCCTCATCCCCGGCCTCGTTCTGACCGGGCTCTATATGGGCTACATCCTGCTGATGACCTTCGTGAAGCGGCACTCCATGCCGGCGCTGCCTCTGGAAGCGCGCACGCTCGGGTCCGGCGTCACCTCGCTTGCGATCGCGCTCCTGGTCGCCTGCGCGATCGCCTATGCGGCCCACGTCTATCTTTCGCCGACGCAGGGCGAAAACGCGGACATCCTCGGCGCGACGGTGGGCATCATATTCATCTACCTGGCCGCCCTCGCCGACAGGACGCTCAAGATCAACGCGCTTTCGCGGCTGGCGCAACAGGTGATCATCGTTCTGATCCCGCCACTGGCCCTGATTTTCCTCGTCCTCGGGACGATTTTCCTGGGCATCGCCACACCCACCGAAGGCGGCGCCATGGGAGCCGTCGGCGCGCTCGTCATGGCGGCCGGCAAGGGCCGCCTCAACATGGAAGTGGTCCGCGCCGCACTCGCCTCCACGACGCGGCTCTCCGCCTTCGTTCTGTTCATCCTGATCGGCGCCCGCGTCTTTTCGCTCACCTTCTACGGCGTCAACGGGCATCTCTGGGTGGAGCATCTGCTGACGGCCTTGCCGGGCGGCGAAATCGGCTTCCTGATCGCCGTCAACGTGCTCGTCTTCTTCCTGGCCTTCTTCCTCGATTTCTTCGAGCTCGCCTTCATCATCGTCCCCCTGCTCGCGCCGGCGGCCGACAAGCTGGGCATCGATCTGATCTGGTTCGGCGTGCTGCTCGGCATCAACATGCAGACGAGCTTCATGCATCCGCCCTTCGGCTTCGCGCTCTTCTATCTGCGTTCCGTGGCAGCCAGGGTGCCCTATCTGGACAGGGTGACCGGCAAGATGATGCAGCCCGTGACGACCGGACAGATCTATTGGGGCGCCGTGCCTTTCGTCTGCATACAGGTCGTCATGGTTGCGCTGACCCTCATGTTCCCGCAGATGGTCCTGCATTATAAAGGCAGCGGCGCGGCGGTCGATCCGTCGACGATCAAGATCGAGGTCCCGGGCTTCGGCACCGGCGGCGGCGGTCTTACCCTGCCCGACAATGGCGGCGGCCTCGGCCTTCCCGGCGGCCTGCAGCTGCCGGGCGGCAGTCCGCTCGACGGGGGTGGCCAGCAGCCGGCCCAACCGAATACGGCGCCTCAACAGAACAATCCGGCCCCCGATCTCAGCGCACCGCCGTCGTTCAACTGAAGTGCGTTCCACAAGCGGGCCGACGACTTACTCTTGGCCGATACAAAGAAGCCACCCGGCAGCGGCTGGGTGGCTTCTTTGCCGGACTCAGCCTTTGGGAGGACGGATCACTCGGCAGCGAATTGGCGGGGGCTGAGCCTCAGAGCGGCTGCGCGACGATGGCCTTCGAGTCGTTCTGTAGCGCTCTGCCGTACAGCGGCAGGAGCGACAGCGGCAACGCCGCGTTCATCCAACCATTGATGCGTGCAGGTTTTGACGTATGAGCCAACCCAGAGTCCACCCGTATACCGGCCAGCGGCCATGGTCGGAAGGGTGTGGTTGGTGCCGCAGCACTTGTCGGAGTAAACCACGCTGGCCAGTTCGCCGATGAAGAGTGAACCGTAGTTGCGGAGCTTCTTGGCGGTGGCCTGCGGATCGCGGGTGTGAACCTGAAGATGCTCGGCTGCGATGTAGTCCGAATAGGCGATCATCGCTGCTTCGTCTTCGCAGACGGTGATCTCCCCATAATCCTTCCAGGCAACCGACGCGACATCGGCAGTCGAGAGGCCCTGCAACTGCTTTTCGACTTCGACCAGGGTAGCTTCCGCGAGCTGGCGGTCGGTCGTGATCAGACCGACGCGGGTGCGAACATCGTGTTCTGCCTGAGCAAGGAGGTCGGTCGCGATCATAGCAGCATTGCCGGTTTCGTCAGCGACGATGAAGATTTCGCTCGGGCCGGCAAGCTGGTCGATGCCGACCTGACCAAACACCTGGCGCTTGGCTTCGTTGACGAATGCGTTGCCGGGGCCAACGATCTTGTCGACCGCCGGGATTGACTCGGTGCCTGATGCCATTGCTGCGATTGCCTGGGCTCCGCCTACACGGAAGATGCGATCTGCACCCGACAGATGGCAGCCCGCGATCATTGCCGGATGTGCGTTTGGCGGGAGGCAGGCAATTACCTGGTCGCAGCCGGCGACTTTAGCCGGTACGATGGTCATGACCGGAGCCGACAGGAGAGGATACCGACCGCCAGGCACATAGCAGCCCACGACCTCGATCGGGATAACGCGGTGGCCGAGGTGCAGACCCGGCAGTGTTTCGATTTCGAGCGGGAGGATGGTCTTGAGCTGAGCTTCGGCAAAGGCGCGGACGTTCGCGATGGCGAATTCGGTGTCTTCGCGGGTCTGCGGATCGAGTTCTGCTACGGCCTTCAGCCTCTCTTCTTCGCTTACTTCGAACCTTTCAAGCTCCACTTTATCGAAGGCTGCGGAATATTCGCGAACAGCGGCGTCTCCACGCTCACGCACATTTGCGATGATTTCCTTGACCGTCTTCTCGACCGAAGCCGTGTCGGAGACTGCGTCACGGGTAGGCTTCTTGATCTGGGTGAACCTGTCTTTCAGTGCAGCGAGACGCGATGTCATTAAAATCTCCTGTGTGCGGTGATGTCTCAGCATCGTGGAACCGGGGCAGACGGGCAATTGCCCGCAAACCACCCGTTCAGTATTCTCACCACTTTGCGAGCGCGGCGATCTCCGGACGTAGGAAGCTCACGCCCGGGGTGCCATGCTGGGGAGAACCGGTCAGATGAAGGAATCGACGAATGCCGAAAATCGGAAGCAAACTTCGTGAACTGCGCCGGAGGCGAGACTTGGGCGTCAGAGAACTGGCTGCGCGGTCCGGCATTTCGCATTCTACGATCTCGTTGATCGAGCGAGACCGGATGAGCCCATCGATCGACACGCTCGGTGCGGTCCTCGACGCCTTGGGCACGACATTGCCCGGTTTCTTTTCCGATCTGCAATCGAGCCTTCCATATACGCCGTTCTATTCCTCGGCCGACCTCATCGAGATTGGAAAGGCTGACACGATATCCTACCGCGTCATTGGCCTCGACCACCCGAACAGGCAGATGCTTATGCTCCATGAACGTTACGCGATCGGCGCGGATTCCGGGGAGGAATTCACCCATGCGGCACAGGAGGCCGGCATGGTGCTGTCCGGAGCGGTCGAGGTGACAGTGGGCAACCAGAAGCGTGTCTTGGGCGCGGGTGACGGCTACTATTTCGATAGCCGGCTTCCCCATCGCTTCCGCAACGTCCACGATGGCGAGAGCGAAATAGTGAGCGCGATTACGCCGCCGACCTATTGAAGCAGGCGTCACCCGATCCGAGTGGTGAGAATAGTGACCAGAGCGGTTAATCCCCTTCCCAAACCCCTGAAAACTGCTTTGTATCGTGCAGTCGAAAACACTAATGGGGAGGGTTCGATGAAAATCCTTAAAGCTGCTGTCATTGCCTCTAGCGTCCTGATGACGAGCGGCGTCGGTGCGCAAGCACGCGACCTGACAGTCGTATCCTGGGGTGGGAATTTCCAGGACGCGCAAAGAAAAATCTTCTTCGAAGCATTCGCGAAGGAAACTGGAAAACCCGTTCTCGATGAAAGCTGGGAGGGCGGATACGGCGTATTGCAGGCCAAGGTGAAGGCCGGCGTGCCGAACTGGGATGTCGTTGAAGTCGAAGCCGAAGAATTGGCTCTGGGTTGCGCCGACGGCATCTACGAAAAGATCGATTGGCAGAAGATGGGTGGGAAGGAGGCTTATCTCCCGGCGGCCGTCAGCGACTGCGGTGTCGGCAATATCGTCTGGTCGACTGGCCTGTCCTACGATGGTGCCAAGCTGGCGGAAGGTCCGAAGACCTGGGCCGATTTCTGGGACACGAAGAAATTTCCCGGTAAACGCGGCCTGCGCAAGGGACCCAAATATGCGCTTGAGTTCGCCCTGATGGCAGATGGGGTCCCTGCGGACCAGGTTTACGACGTTCTGAGCGGCGAAGGCGGCGTTGATCGCGCATTCAAGAAACTAGATGAACTGAAGGCGGATATCATCTGGTGGGACGCCGGGGCACAGCCGCTCCAGCTGTTGTCTTCCGGGCAGGTGGTCATGACGTCCGCATATAACGGCCGCATCAGCGGGATCAATCGCAGCGAGGGCAAGAAGTTCGGCTTCGTTTTCCCCGGCAGCGTCTATGCAATCGACAGCTGGGTAATCCTGAAGGATAGCCCGAACAAGGACGCCGGCATGGACTTCATCGCTTACGCGAGCAAGGCTGAAAATCAGGCGAAGCTTCCGGAGTATATCGCATACGGGCTTCCGAACCTTGGCGCGACCAAGCTCGTTCCGGAACAGTTCCAGAAGGAGCTGCCGACAACGGAAGAGAACCTGAACGGTGCGGTCGCACTCGACGTAGACTTCTGGACAGACAACTCGGAAGAGCTCACTCAGCGCTTCAACGCCTGGCTGGCTCAGTAGGCGATCGCCGCAATTATCTTACCGCCGCTCTGTTGCCCCGATCGATGGGGCAACATAACCCTTGAATCATTTAGGGGGTGGCCCTCCTCCATTTTTGCGCAGGTGACGATGGGCAACGCATTCATTCACTTCGACAAAGTCAGCAAAGCGTTCGGCGCCATGACCGTCGTCGATAAACTGGACCTGGCCATCGAGAAGGGCGAGTTCGTCAGCATGCTCGGACCATCCGGTTCAGGCAAGACTACACTTCTGATGATGTTGGCCGGCTTCGAGGCCCCCACCAGCGGTTCAATTTCCGTCAGGGGTAAGCGGGTCGATGCGCTGCCCCCCGATAGACGGAACATGGGCGTGGTTTTCCAGAACTACGCTCTGTTCCCCCATATGACAGTTGCGGAGAATGTGGCGTTTCCGCTCAAAATGCGACGGGTGTCCCGCAGCGAGATCGTCGATCGCGTCGGCAAGGCTCTCGATATGGTCCAACTCGGGGCGTTCAAGGACAGGAGGCCGATCCAGTTGTCGGGCGGTCAGCAGCAACGTGTAGCGCTGGCGCGAGCGCTCGTCTTCGAACCCGAAGTGGTTCTTATGGATGAACCGCTCGGGGCCCTGGACAAAAAGCTTCGCGAGCAGATGCAGATGGACATTCGCGACATCCATCATCGATTGGGCCTGACCATTGTTTTCGTGACACATGATCAGGCCGAAGCGCTGACGATGTCGGACAGAATCGCCATCTTCAATCACGGAAAGATCGAGCAGATCGGCACGCCATCTGAAATTTATGACCGTCCGGCGACGCAATTCGTCGCCGAATTCATTGGCGAAACCAACTTGCTCAGCGGCAAAGTGACGATGTTCGAAAACGGCTTGCTGGGTGTTGCGGTCGAGGGCGGCCAGCAGATCAAGGTCGCCACCTCCGCAAAATATGAGTCGGGCAAGCATGTTAAAGTCTCAGTTCGCCCGGAGCGCATCGAACTCGGCCCCTCCGACGGGCCGAGGAATGAATTGAAGGTCAGGGTTTCTGACGTCGTCTATCGCGGTGACCACCTGCAGGTCGTCGTCGACGCGGCGAACGGGTCTCTCGTCGTCAAGTCTACCAGGAAAGCAACCACGCCTCGGATCGGTGACGAGGCGGTCGCTTCGTTCTCACCCGAACAATGCTGGATCGTCGCATGAAGCAACGCTCCTGGCTCCTGCAGCACGCCAAATCATTCGTCCTGATTGCGCCCTTGGCGCTATTCCTTCTCTTCTTTTTCGTCGTCCCGCTGGGAACCATGATGAAGGCGGCCGTTTCCGATCCCGTCGCGTCCCGCGCGCTACCTACCGTAGCGGCTGCGCTCGAGGGATGGGACCGCTCAAGCGCTCCGCCGGTCGAGGCACAGAGAGCGCTGGTCGTAGACATTCAGGGAATACAGGACGACGAATTGTTTGGTGACCTCGTTCGCAGGCTGAATAGCGCCAAGTCGGGTTTCCGAACATTGATGAGCAAGACCAGGACGGCCGTTGCCGAGGACCCTGGCCTCGGTGACCTCGCTTCCGTCGATCGGCGATGGAGCGACCCGGCATTCTGGATTGCAGTCCAGGACGCTGCAAGCTCGCCTGTTACAGACCGAAATCTTCTTGCAGCAGTCGATCTGACGCGTGACAAGAACGGCAACGTGGTCGATGCGCCTGCCGGCACCTCGGCAAATCGCGAAACGCTGCTTCGCACCATCGTCATGGCAGGCATGGTGACCGTCTGCACCGTGTTGATCGGCTTGCCCTTCGCGATGGTGGCTGCCTCGACCACCGGCTGGAAGCGTCAACTCTTGCTCGGCGCGGTTCTGCTCCCGCTTTGGACATCGCTCCTCGTCAGAACAGCCGCCTGGTACATCATTCTGCAAGACAATGGTCTGATCAACATGACGCTCCAGGCAATCGGCCTGACTGACGGGCCATTGCCTCTGATCTTCAATCGGTTAGGCGTTGTCATCGCCATGACCCATGTCCTGCTTCCCTTCATGGTATTGCCGATCTTCAGTGTTTTGATCGGCATTCCCAAGAACCTGATGCCAGCCGCGGCCTCGCTTGGCGCGTCACCTATCCGGTCATTCCTTTCGGTGCTTCTACCACTCAGCCTGCGAGGCGTCGTATCCGGATCGTTGCTCGTGTTCATGAGCGCCCTTGGGTACTACATCACGCCTGCACTGATCGGCGGCGCAAAGGATCAAATGATCAGCGCCGTGATCGCCTATTATGCAACAGGCGCGGCCAACTGGGGCATGGCAGGTGCCCTCGGGATCGTTCTCCTGACCGCAACGATCATTCTTTACGTCGTTTACCTGCGGCTCTCATCCGAGGAGGCAAGGGCATGAGGGCGTTTCCCCTGTCCAAGGCGATATTCGGCTCGGCCGTCGTCATCTTTCTCATGGCACCGCTATTTGCCATCCTGCCGCTGGCCTTCACCGACAGCGTCTTCCTCAACTACCCGATCCCTGACTTTTCCCTGAGATGGTTCGATGAACTGTTCACTGCCGACGCCTGGCGGCGCTCGATTATCAACAGCCTGATCATCGGAGCAGGAACGACGGTGCTTGCCACCGTGCTGGGAACGGTTGCCTCACTTGGGCTTCGCGGAAAATCCGCATCGCTCCTGTTCGGTTTTTTCCGCACGGTGTTCCTGCTTCCGATGGTGGTTCCAGCGGTGGTGCTGGGTGTCGGCATGCAGTTGATGTTCGCCCAGTATGGGCTCGCCAATACCTATTTGGGAGTGATCGTCGCTCATACGGTGATCGCCATCCCCTTCGTGGTGGTGAACGTCACGGCCGCACTGCAAGGCATAGACCGCCGGCTTGAAAACGCTGCGGCGAGCCTCGGGGCATCGCCGACCGTCGTCCTCAAGACGGTTACACTGCCCTTGGCCATGCCCGGAATCATTTCAGGAGCAGTCTTCGCGTTTGCGACCTCGCTGGATGAGGTGGTGCTGACGCTGTTCGTCGCGGGTCCCAGCCAGAGAACCGTTGCACGGCAAATGTTCTCCACGATCCGCGAGAACATCAGCCCCGCCATTGCTGCCGCCGCATTCCTGTTCATCGCGGGCACCGTCCTGATTGCAGCCTTGGCTTACTTCGTTCGAAGGAAGCGGCAGGTCGCGTGAGCTGGATCGGCGCATTCTCATGAAAAAAAAAAGCCGCGACGGAAAACCCGCGCAGCCCCTCATCCGCCTGCCGGCACCTTCTCCCCGCGAGCGGGGCGAAGGGGACTCGCGGCAATGCTCCGGTCCTCAATTGGCTCCCTGGGGAGCAACGCACAAGCAGCTTGTCCCTTCTCCCCGTCAAACGGGGAGAAGGTCGCGGCAGCGGGATGAGGGGCAATTTCGAAAAAGTGCCCCCAGTCCGCAGCTTCAGATCTTGCCGTTACGCTGCTGGATCATCATGAAGGTGTCGTAGTTGTATTCCGCAATCTGTGCGTTGAGGAAATACTCGGCGCGGAAGGCTTTGATCGATTCCCAGATCTTCTTGAATGGCGCGTTCGACGCTTCCATTTCCGCGTAGACCTTGTTGGACTCGTCGAAGCAGGCCGACAGGATTTCCGGGCTGAACGGGCTCAGCTTTGCCCCCGCCGCCACGAGGCGCTTGATCGCGGAGGGGTTGAGATAGTCGTACTTCTGCAGCATGTTCGCGTCGGTCGCCTGGCAGGCCGTCCGCAGGAGCGACTGATAGGCCTTCGGCAGGCCGTCGAAGGCTGCCTTGTTGAACATGGCATGCACGGTCGGGCCGCCTTCCCACCAGCCGGGATAGTAGTAATAGGGTGCGACCTTGTAGAAGCCGAGCTTCTCGTCATCATAGGGACCGACCCATTCGGCCGCGTCGATCGTGCCTTTCTCGAGCGCCGGGTAAATATCGCCGCCGGCGAGCTGCTGCGGGACGACGCCGAGGCGTTCCATGACCTTGCCGGCGAAACCGCCGACGCGCATCTTCAGGCCCTTCATGTCGGCAACGGTCTTGATTTCCTTGCGGAACCAGCCGCCCATCTGAACGCCGGTGTTGCCCCCCGGGTAGCCGACGAGGCCCTGGGTTCCGAGAAACTCGTTGAAGAGGTCGATGCCGCCGCCATGATAGTGCCAGGCGTTCATGCCGCGGGCATTGAGGGCGAAGGGCACGGCTGCGCCGAGTGCCCAGGTCGGATCCTTACCCCAGTAATAATAGGCGACCGTGTGGCACGCCTCGACGGTGCCGGCAGCCGCCGCATCCGCTGCCTGCAGGCCCGGGACGATTTCGCCGGCGGCGAAGACCTGGATCTGGAAATTCCCGTCGGTAGCTTCGGACACGTATTTCGACAGAACTTCCGCACCGCCATAGATGGTATCCAGCGATTTCGGGAAGGACGACGTCAAGCGCCAGGTGACCTTCGGATTGGTCTGCGCAATGGCCGGCGCAGCCAGCGCCGATGCAGCAGCCGCACCCAGGCCGCCGATGCTCGCATGTTTGATGAATGAACGGCGATCCATGGTTCCTCCCTGTTTCCCGCCACGAGCAGTCCGGCACGGATCGACCGCGCCACTGCCCGTCGAGCCTTCGTCCGCCCCGTCCGGGACGTCGCAAGGTCTCTTTCCTCCTCGTTATTGCCGGCAACGCTGAAGCCCGCGAAGGCTTTGCGCACCGCGGCACATGTGCACCATACATAATCGATAATGCATGTCCAGCGACCGTTTTGCGCCGTCTTCTTCGACTTTTGTATAAGACGCCGCAAGCGGTTGGAAGTTGCCCAAAATCGAGGCAAATCAATGCATTCGAGCCAATTCAGAGCTCGGCGGATTTGGCCCAGAGATTGACGTCGGCCTCGCGGGCGTAAAGATCGATCTCGCTCAGTTCCTCTGGTGTGAAAGTGTCGTTTTCCAGCGCCTTGACGCAGTCGACGATCTGTGCGGAACGGCTGGCGCCGATCAGCGCCGAGGTGATGCGGCCTCCGCGCAGCACCCAGGCGAGTGCCATCTGCGCAAGCGTCTGGCCGCGCCGTTCGGCGATGGCGTTCAGCTTGCGGATATTGTCGATGATCCCCGGACGGATGAAGTCCTTCTTGAGGAAGTGGTTCTGCGCGGCGCGGCTGTCCTCGGGAATGCCGTTCAGGTACTTCGTCGTCAGCATGCCCTGGGCGAGCGGCGAAAAGACGATCGAACCGATGCCGAGTTCCTCCAGCGTGTCGACGAGACCGTCATCCTCGACCCAACGGTTGAGCATCGAATAGCTCGGCTGATGGATGAGACAGGGCGTGCCCATCTCCTTCAGGATTACCGCCGCCTCGCGGGTACGCTGGGAGTTATACGAGGAGATGCCGACATAGAGCGCACGCCCCGAGCGGACGATGTGATCGAGCGCTCCGCAAGTCTCTTCGAGGGGCGTTTCCGGGTCGAAGCGATGGGAATAGAAGATGTCGACATAGTCGAGCCCCATGCGTTTGAGGCTCTGATCGCAAGAGGCGACAAGATATTTCCGGCTGCCCCACTCGCCATAGGGGCCGGGCCACATGTCATACCCCGCCTTGGACGAGATGATGAGTTCGTCGCGCAGGCCGGCGAAATCGCTGCGCATGATCTCGCCGAAGGCGATTTCGGCCGAGCCGGGCGGCGGGCCGTAATTATTGGCCAGATCGAAATGGGTGATGCCGAGATCGAAGGCCGTGCGGCACATGTCCACCTTGCGCTCATGCGGCGTGTCGCCACCGAAATTGTGCCAAAGACCCAGCGAAATCGCCGGCAGCTTCAAGCCGCTCCTGCCGCAGCGATTGTACTTCATCTTCTCGTATCGGTTTTCCGCCGGTTGCCAGGCCATGACTTATGTTCCTTCGTTCGCTTCGGTGGCCTTGAATACCCCTCCCCACAAGGGCCCTCAAGAGGGAGTAGATCGATAAAGGGCCCCTCATCCGCCTGCCGACACCTTCTCCCCGCAGGCGGGGCGAAGGGGATAGCGGCAGCCGCTCGATCACCTCTCACACCGACAATAGCAGCAGGGAGCCGGCCGCTTGTCCCTTCTCCCCATCAAAATGGGGAGAAGGTGGCGGCAGCCGGATGAGGGGCACCGGCAAGGCCCGGGCAACCGGAGGAGGGTCAACGCAGAAGCAGGCTCAGCGCAACAACGCCCGCGCCTCTTCAATACCGAGCGCCGCCGGCTGAGTGCAGGTGGTCGACAGCGTGACGAAGCTTCCCTCCTCGCCGGATTTCAGGATCGACACCATCACGTCGACACCGTGCAGCGTACGTTCCAGCGAGCAGCGGGCATCGCGCCCCTTGAGGATCGCATCGGCCATATCCGCAAGCCCCGCCGTACGATAATTGGCGATCGGGCCGAGCGGATGGTCCCAGTTGTTGACGGCGAAGGGGTGCTCCCACATTTCGAGCGGCTGGATGTCCTTGTTCCGTCCGCTCGCCTCGACGATGCCGCCGAAGAAATTCGGATCCGGAACGAAGAGCGACCCTTCGGTGCCATAAAGCTCCATGTTCGCATGACGATGCGCCCAGACATCCCAGCTTGCCGATAGCGTGATGGTGGCGCCGTTCCGGAACTCGAGCAGGGCATGAATGTTGGTGGGCGTCTTGACCGGGATAACCTCCCCGTTTCTGGGTTCGCTGCTGATGGTCCGCGTCGTGCTTGCCATGGAGGAGAGTGCGGCTACCCGTTTCACCGGTCCGATCAGGTTGATCAGGTTTGCTATGTAATAGGGTCCGAGGTCGAGCACGGGCCCGCCGCCCGGCAGGAAGAAGAAGTCCGGATTCGGATGCCACATCTCCATGCCCGGGCTCATGACGTGGCAGGTACCGGAGGTGACCTGCCCGATCTTGCCGGCGTCGATATAGGCGCGCGCAAGCTGATGGGCTCCACCCAGGAAAGTGTCCGGTGCGCAGCCGACGGTCAGCCCCTTCCCCGTGGCGATTTTCCTGAGCTCTTCGCCCTGCTCCAGCGAAAGCACCAGCGGCTTCTCGGAGTAGACATGCTTGCCGGCTTCCAGAATGGCTTTCGAGACCGGAAAGTGCGCCTCCGGGATCGTCAGATTGACAACGATGTCAACTTCCGGATTGGCGAGCAACGCATCGATGCTCTGCGCCGTGACGTCGAATTCGGCGCCCCGTGCTTCCGCCGCCGCCGGATTGATGTCGGCACAAGCGGCGATCCGAATGCCCCTGAACAGGGGGGCGAGCTTGAAATAGGTCGTGGAAATATTGCCGCATCCGATGATGCCGACACCAAGTTCTTTTGTCATGGGACTTATCCGTCGATCAGTAGGATTGAATCGAAGCCAGCGAGCGCTTGGCGAAACGCCTGAAATCGCTGGGATTGTCGTGTTCGGCGACAAAGTATTTAACCGAGGTTCTGGAGAGCGCCTGGATCAGTGCCTTCCAGTCGAGCGTGCCCTCTCCGACGTCGGCCCAACCATCCTCGTCCGCTTTCTCGCCCTTGGGCGCGATGTCCTTGACGTGGACCGCCGTGATGCGGGTTGGATATTTGGAGATCCAGCCGAAGGGGTCTGCCCCGCCGCGCACGATCCAGGCGATATCCGCCTCCCAGGAAAGGTCCGGACCGCCGGCGAAAATCTGGTCGAGCGGCACCGAGCCGTCGGCGAGTGCATGGAACTCGAAGTCGTGATTGTGCCAGCCGAAGTCGAGCCCCGCATCGCGGAACGGCTTGCCGGCCGCCTGCAGCCGTGCCCCGAAGGCTCGCCATCCGCCCGCATCGCCCGGGCGCTGGTCCGGCATCAGGTAAGGGCAATAAATAGCGCGAATGCCGAGCGCCTCGGCGATCTCAAGCACGCGTGGAGCGTCGCTCTCCAGCATATCCAGGCCGAAATGCGCGGTCGGCATGGAGAGACCGTTGCGATCGAGCCCTGCCTTGAAATCGGCGATCTCCGCGTCCGAGAGGGCCGCGTAAAGGGCACCGTAGCCTTCCACCTGTGTGTAGCCGGCAGAGCCGACAGCAGAGAGGACCTCGGCAAAGGGCGGAAAATTGCGGGCGCTGTAGAGCTGGAAGCTGACGTCTTTCATCGAAATCTCCTGGTGGTTTCGTTGGAACGGTTGCTTGGGAGTGCGCGTAAAAGGGGTCACCCTTTTCCCTGGCAGGATTCGAGATCGTAGGCGCTGAAGCGTGGGCTCGCGCCCGCGTCGAGCGCTATCCTCGGGGTGAAACGGATCGATTTCGTCTCGCCGGCGGTCAGATCGAAGGCATTGTCGGAATAACGTCCCTCGACATCGGCCTCGATCATGACGTGCAGCGCCAGCCCGGCTGCCGTTACGGCGACATCGAAGGAACCGTCCGGCCGAGGCACCGCCTCGATGGTCAGGCCGGAAGGCACGAGATCGAGCGCCTTATAGGTACCGTGGGCATAGTGTCCCTCGCCCGTTGCCCCGTTCGAAGCTTCGAAAGACCAGAAGAGCAGCGTGTCTGGCGGAATGTCCTTCGCGGCGACCGTCACGAGTGTCGACGCGCGATCGGCCGGGCACGTCCCCGCTGCGGCGAGCAGCCGCTGCCGATTGCCGTCGAGCGAGACCAGGAACGCCTGCAACTCGACCGTCGCCGGCTCGGCCGTGTCGTTCACCATCGAGAAGGCGATCTCCCGCCCATCCGCAGAGGGAATTGCGGCTACGGCAACCGGCTGGAAGAAGCGGCGCGCCATGTAGTGCATCGCCTTCCAATGTCCGCCGTAGTCGAGGCTCGACCACGACGCGACCGGCCAGGTGTCGTTGAGCTGCCAATAGAGCGTGCCCATGCAATGGGGCTTCAGCGACCGCCAGTAGTCGACGGCCGTCCGGATCGCGAGGCCCTGCTGGATCTGGCTCAGATAGACGAAGCTCGGAAAATCCTTGGGGAAGCGGAAGTAGCGGAACATCGTGCCGGCAATGCGTTCGTTGCCGCCGGCATTCTTCTGATGCGCCTCCATCACCGGCGAGGCGATATTGAGGTCATGCGCTTCGGCGAACTGCCGGATGACCGGCATCGAGGTGTAGGACTGGAATCCGAATTCCGAGCAGAAGCGCGGCCGCACCGTGCGGTAATTGTCGAAGGATTTGTTCTCGTGCCAGACGGACCAGTAGTGCATGTCGCCGGCGCCGTCGGCGTGCCAGGCGTCGCCGAAATCGAGGTAGCCGACGGAGGGGCTGGACGGCCACCAGATCGCTTCCGGGCAGGCCTGCTTCATCGCCGCCTCGACCGTCCGGTTCAGGCGATCGTACGAGACGAGATAGCGGTCGCGATCCCGGCGGCTCTCCTCGAACCAGGTAAGCGCGCCGACAAGCTCGTTGTCGCCGCACCAGAGCGCGAGGGACGGATGGGTCGAAAGCCGCCTGACCTGATAGTCCACTTCGGCCGCAACATTCTCCAGGAAATCCGGCGTCGACGGGTAGAGATTGCAGGCGAACATGAAATCCTGCCAGACGAGCAGACCGAGCCGGTCGCACAGATCGTAGAACCAGTCGGGCTCATAGAAGCCGCCCCCCCAGACGCGGATCATGTTCATGTTCGCGTCGACCGCCGAGCGAAGCAGGTCCTCGACACTTTCGGGCGTGACGCGCGACATCAGAGCATCCGCCGGTATCCAGTTGGCCCCGCGGCAGAAGATCTCGCGGCCGTTTACCCGGAAGGCGAAGCGGCTCCCCGCCTCGTCCTTATCGGTGACAAGCTCGATCGTGCGGAAGCCGATCTGACGCGTGACGGTTTCGCCGGGCACCTCCACCTTGAGCGTCGAGAACGCCTGGTCGCCGCTGCCGGCCGGCCACCAGCGCCTGGGCTCCTGCACCGTGAAGACATGGGTAAGGCGCGTTTCCCCGGCGCCGACCGCGCAATCCAGCCGCTCGCGCACGCCGTCGAGCATGAAATGGACCGGCACGATGCCGGGTTCACGGGCGAAGAGCTGGACCGTCACCTGCAGATCGACGGACCCGTCATCCAGCCACATCTGACGCGTGGTGACATGTTCGATGCGGGCCGTTTCCAGCCGGCAGAGCGCCAGCGAGCCGTAGATCCCGAGCGGCGCGATGGCGATATTCCAGTCCCAGCCGAAATGGCATTGCGGCTTGCGCAGCATGTTTCCGTTGGCGATCGGCGAATTGCCGTCGTGATAGGGCACGTAGAAGGGTTGCGCCGCCTGCCGCCGCGCTCCCTCGGCAATTGCCGAATGGAGCACGATGCGAATGCGGTTCTCGCCGGCGACGATCGCGCCCGATACGTCAGGCCGATAACGGCGGAAGCAATTCTCGGCCTGCAATACGAGTTCATCGTTGACGTAGACCGAGGCGACCGTGTCGATGCTTTCGAAGTCGAGATACCATCCCCCGTTCAGATCGTCGGCATCGATGACGACGGTGCGCTCGAGCACCCAGTCTTTCCGGGCGACCCACTGGACATCGGCCTCGTTTCGGCCGCGATAGGGATCGGCGATGATGCCGGCCCGCTGCAACGCGCTGTGCACGTCGCCCGGCAGCGCGATCGTCAGGGCGTGGCTGTTATCGGCGGCGGCAAGCAGCCAATCGCCGGAAAGGTCGATACGGACGGCATCGCGGTTCGGGGTCTCGGAAGGCATTTCCATGGTCCATTCGTGCACCGGGCGGCCTGCACCGGCGCCGTTTCATTGATGCGGACCGAGTCTCGTATCCCGGTCCGCTTCGCGACTTGTCAGAGGCGGTTTTCACTCTCGGCGTCGAAAATCGACGCGACGCCCATGTCGAAGGAGAGGCGCACCGTGCTTCCCGGCGGGTAGCGCCTCTGGCCGGCGATCCGCACCGACATCGATTGGCCGGCAAATGTCAGCCATAGGAGGTTGTCCGCCCCCATCGGTTCCTCGATGTCGACGACCGCCTGATGCGTTGGCTCGCCGTCCCTCGCCTCGTCGACCTTCACGTGCTCCGGCCGCAGGCCGAGAACGACTTTCTGGCCCGGCTGCAGCCTGGTATGCGCCGGATAGGCGGTCACGTCGAAGGCGATGCCGCCGGCCCGAACGAAACTGCGTCCATCCTTCGCCTCCACCTCGCCGCGGAAGAAATTCATCGACGGCGAGCCGATGAAGCCGGCGACGAAGAGGTTCTCCGGGGCGTTATAGATCGTCATCGGATCGGCGAGTTGCTGGATCACGCCGCTTTTCATGACGGCGATCCGGTCGGCCAGCGTCAGCGCTTCGATCTGGTCATGGGTGACGTAGATCATCGTATTCTTCAGCGACTGGTGCAGGCGCTTGATCTCCACGCGCAGTTCGGAGCGCAGTTTGGCGTCGAGGTTCGACAGCGGCTCGTCGAACAGGAAGACGTCGACATCGCGCACCAGCGCCCGGCCGATCGCCACGCGCTGCCGCTGACCGCCGGAGAGCTCCGAAGGTTTGCGCTTGAGCAGCGGCTGGATCTGCAGGATCTCCGAGGCCCGCTTCACGCGCTTTTCGATTTCGGCCGGCGGGATCTTGGCGACTTTCAAGCCGAAGGAGAGATTCTTCTCAACGGTCATCTGCGGATAGAGCGCATAGGACTGAAACACCATGCCGATGCCGCGGTCCTTCGGCTCCTCCCAGGTGACGTTGCGGTCCTTGATGAAGATCTGCCCGTCGGAAACGTCGAGCAGCCCGGCAATGCAATTGAGCAGCGTGGACTTGCCGCACCCGGAAGAGCCGAGCAGGACGAGGAACTCCCCGTGATCGATGTCGAGATTGAGCCTGTCGAGCACGGTGACGGCGCCGAAGTTCAACGACAGGTCCCTGACAGATACGCTTGTCATGCTTGCTTATCCTTTCACTGCGCCGGCTGCGATGCCGCGGACGAACAGGCGGCCGGAGACGAAGTAGACCGTCAACGGCACGAGGCCGGTCAGGATCGTGGCCGCCATGTTGACGTTGTATTCCTTCACGCCCTGAACCGAATTGACGATGTTGTTGAGCTGGACCGTCATCGGGTAGTATTCCGGCCGGGTGAAGACCACGCCGAAAAGGAAGTCGTTCCAGATCCCGGTCACCTGGAGGATCATCGCAACCACGAAGATCGGCAGTGACATCGGCAGCATGATCTTGAAATAGATCGTCCAGAACCCTGCGCCGTCGACGCGTGCGGCCTTGAAGAGCTCCTCCGGCAGCCCGGCGAAATAGTTGCGGAACAGCAGCGTCAGGATCGGCATGCCGAATATCGTGTGCACGATGATCAGGCCGGTCAGCGTCCCGTAGACGCCCATTTCTCTGAGCACGATCACGATCGGATAGATCATCACCTGGTAAGGGATGAAGGCGCCGACGATGAGGATGGTGAAGAACAGATCGGCGCCCTTGAAGCGCCAGTTGGCGAGCGCGTAACCGTTCACGGAAGCGATTGCGATCGAGATGATCACGGACGGCACGGTGATGCGCACCGAATTCCAGAAGCCGCGGGAAAGCCCATCGCAATTGAGACCGGTGCAGGCCTCCGCCCAGGCTTTCACCCAGGGCTCGAAAGTGATCTCGAGCGGCGGAGCGAAGATGTTGCCGACGCGGATCTCGGGCATGCCCTTGAGCGATGTGACGATCATCACGTAAAGCGGCAGAAGATAGTAGAGCGCCACGACGATCAAAGTGCCGTAGACGATGATATTGCGGCGGGAGAGCGTCCGGCGCGGCTTTCTGCCGCGAGGCCCGGCCATGGGACCGCCGGGGGCAGTCTCGTAAGCCGCGGCCATGCTGTGATTGGCGATGTTATCCACGCTTGCGCCCTCCTCCGAACTCCAGATATGCCCACGGCACGATGATGATCGCGACGGTCACGAGCATCATGGTGGAGGCGGCAAAGCCCTGGCCCAGGTTCTGGGCCTGGAACATGTAGTCGTAGACGTATTTGGCGGGCACTTCGGAGGCGATGCCCGGGCCGCCGCTCGTCTGCGCCACGACGAGGTCGTAGACCTTGACGATGCCGCTCGCGATGATCACCAGAGTGGTGATGAAGACGCCGCGCATCATCGGGATGATGATCAGCACATAGGTCTTCCACATCGGGATGCCGTCGACCCGGGCCGCTTTCCAGATGTCCTCGTCGATCCCTCGCAACCCGGCCAGCATCAGGCACATGACGAGGCCCGTTCCCTGCCACAGCGCGGCGATGAGAATGCCGTAAATGACGATGTTCGAATTGTAGAGCGGGTCGAAGGAGAAGCTCGTCCATCCAAGAGACCTGACGATCGACTGGATTCCGTATTGCGGATTGAGCAGCCATTGCCAGACGAGGCCGGTGACGATGAACGACAGGGCGAACGGATAGAGCATGATCGTCCGGAACGTGTTCTCGAAACGGATCTTCTGGTCCATCAGGGCGGCCAGGACGAAGCCGATCACCAGGCTGAAAACCAGCGAGAGGCAACCGAAGACCGCCAGATTCTGGATCGAGACCAGCCAGCGAGGCGCGGCCCACAGCCGCTCATACTGGTCGAAGCCGACGAAGGCGAGCCGCGGCAGGAGCTTGGAATTGGTAAAGGAGTAGACGACCGTCCAGGCCGTGCCGCCCACGAAGATGACCATGGCCGTGAGTATCATCGGGATAGAGGCGATCTTCGCATTCAGGTTTCGCAGCCACTGGTTCGGCCGCGCCGAGCCACGTGTTAGACCTGTCATGTTTCCTCCTCCGGATCTGCAAAAGGTTTTCTTGTGATGGGCACCGCGGAATGCGCCGGCGGCTCACGCCCATTTGCCGCCCTCGCCCGCCACGCCTGCGCCGACAAAAATCAGCGCAGGCGGCACGATTTCACCGTGCTCTCGGCGAGGGAAGATCAGCCCCGTCAAAGTGCGGGGCTTGGAGCGCCGCTCTCAATCCGCAGCGGCGATGATGTCGGCGAAACGCTTCTGCGCATCTTCCGGCGTCATGGAGTGGTTCGCGAAGAACTCGGAGAAGAGGTCCTCTTTCTGCTTCTGGCTGTCGGCCGACAGAAGCTGGTCCGTGCCCTGGATCACATTGCCCTTGGCGAGGATATCGAGGCCCTTCTTCATGCAGTCGTTCGCGGCCGCGAGATCGACGTCCCCGCGCACCGGCAGAGAGCCCTTCTTCAGATTGAAGGCCACCTGCGTTTCCGGCTTGAGCAGGGTCGACGCCAGCACTTCCTGCGCCTTCGACTTTTCCTCATCCTCCAGAAGCGGGAAGTAGAACGCGTCGCCGCCGGTCGAGATCACCTCGTTGACGCCGAGACCCGGAAGGCAGGTGTAGTCCACGCCGGCTTTCTGACCCGCAAGCTGGAACTCGCCCTGGGCCCAGTCCCCCATGATCTGTCCGCCGGCCTTGCCGGTGATGACCATGTTGGTCGCCTGGTTCCAATCCTGGACGTTGGTGCCCTTCGACATGCGGCGGGCATCGTCTGCAGCCTTGAAGACTTTGGCGATTTCAGGCCCGGCCGCCACTTCCTCATCCTTCTGGGCGAAGACCTTCTCGAAGTTCTCCTTGCCGGCGATCGCGACCATCAGCACGTCGAAGGCGCCGTTCGCCTGCCACGGCTGACCGCCGACGGCGAGCGGAACGATCCCGGCCTTCTCGAGCGCCGGTGCGGCTGCGACGAACTCGTCCCAGTTCTTCGGAACTTCGACGCCCGCCTGTTTGAAGGCGGCGTTCGAAAGCCAGAGCCACTGCCAGGAGTGGATATTGACCGGCGCGCAATAGATCTTGCCTTCGATCGTGCAGGAGTCGAGCAGGCTCGACGGCTTCACGATTTCCTTCCAATTTTCCTTGGTGGCGATATCGGTGAGATCGCGCATCAATCCCGCCTGCACCAGCTCTTCCGCCTGACGGCCATGGTTGAACTGGGTGGCGGCCATTGGGTCACCGCCGGTTATGCGGCTGATCATGATCGGGCGCGCCGTACCCCCGGAGCCGGCGATCGCGCCGTCGACCCACTTGTTTCCGGTTGCGTCGAAAGCCTTCGCAAGCTCGGCAACCGCGGCCGCCTCTCCACCCGAAGTCCACCAATGCGTGACCTCGAGATCGGTCGCGCTGGCAGCGCCGAAGGGCAAGGCAGCGGTTGCGCCCAAAGCGGCAGCTAGAAAACGTAAATTCATGAGTGTCCTCCCTCACTGTAACGTTGCCGTAAAAACTTAGATCAAAGAATTTCCCCGCGCAACACCTACAACGGCCAATTCACGATAAATGCGAAAATACAATTTTTGGTAGTACATTCCTGTGAGAAAGGTATCGACGAAGCGTCTGGTCAAAGGCAGGGCTCTCAACGTGTTTTCCGAGGTAAGCTGTTAGTAACGCTGGGTATTCCCATACTTTTCGTCTCGGAGGAGCCTTTAATGACTTCCCATATGCGACATCGGCGCTCTCCGTGGCGGAACTCAACCTGCGGGTTGCGCCCTTCGCATTGCAGCAACGAAAATGCTCGACATTGCTACTGTATCGTTACAGATTTCCGGCTGAACATCGGCGTCGATGAATGTGGCCGGCAGCCGTATTTCGTATATAAGGCGGGGCGACGCGGCCTGCGGTTGAACGAGTGCGACGGGGGGCCGTGGTTCAGGAGAGCGGATTGGCGTGACGGGCATGGATGGCAAGACGAAGAACAGAGCGACGACGGCGGCGCCGGTCGAAGGCGGCAGACCGACCCTTAAGACGATCGCCTTCATGACCGGGCTCGGTGTCACCACCGTCTCGCGCGCCCTGAAGGATGCTCCGGACATCGGTGCGGAAACCAAGGAGCGCGTCCGTCTTGTAGCAAAACAGATCGGTTATCAGCCCAACCGCGCGGGTGTTCGCCTCAGGACGGGCAAGACCAATGTCATCAGTCTCGTGCTGACGCTGGAGGAAGAGATCATGGGCATCACCAGCCCCATGGTCATCGGCATCACCGAAATTCTCGCCGGCACGCAATACCACCTGGTCGTGACGCCCTACAGTTCGGCCAAGGATCCGCTCGGCCCGATCCGCTACATTCTCGATACCGGCGCGGCGGACGGGGTGATCATCTCCCGAACCGAACCCAACGATCCGCGGGTAACGCTACTAACCGAGCGCCACCTGCCCTTCGCCACCCATGGACGCACCGAGATGGGGCTGATCCATCCCTATCACGACTTCGACAACGAGCGCTTCGCCTACGAGGCGGTCCGAAAGCTCGTCGACCGCGGCAGGCGGCGGCTGGTGCTCCTCGAGCCGCCGCCGAACCTGACCTTCCATTCGCACATGCGCACCGGTTTCGAGAGGGGCGTGAGGGACTTCGGCGCGGAAGCCGTAAGCTTTCACCAGGTCAACATCGACCACAGCCTGGTGGCCATCCGTGATGCATTCGAGAAGCTGATGCGTTCCCCCGATGCCCCCGACGGTGTGGTTTCCGGCAGCGGCTCCGGCGCGATCGCGTTGATCGCAGGGATCGAAGCGGCAGGCAAGAAGGTCGGCGAGGACGCCGAAATGGTGTCGAAAGTGCCGAGCGACTTCCTGCGCTGGCTGCGTCCGGAAGTAATGACGATGTATGAGGACATCCGCATTGCCGGGCGCGAGCTCGCAAAGGCTGTGATCGGCCATATCGAAGGCCGCCCGCCGGAGACGCTTCAGAGCCTCAGCCAACCGGAATTCCAGCCGCCGATGGCGAGGTCGGCGGTATCGTAAGCCTGCCCCGCCTGTTACCAGCGCCCCTCATTCCTGTGCTGTCACAGGAATCCAGCCAGTCCAAGTCCTTGGGCTGAAAAGACTCTTCCGCGCCGATGCAGCAGGGCTCAAATCCCAGCGGCAGGCCAGTACTTGTCGTCGGTAAAATCGCTTGGGATGGGATTGAGCTGCTCGAGCTTTCCGGCGACGAAATCGATCTGCATCTTCAGGTACTGGACAGGCCCTGGGATAGGCGCGCCGGTTGCCAGGCTCCGCACCCGCCACTGCTCATAGCCCGCCGCCTTTATGCGCCTCTCCGCCTCGTCGCGGATGGTTACCGATCCGGCGGCCGTGACCTCCGCCGCCTTTCCCCCTTCGATCACTGTGAATTTCATGCCTGCCTTCTCGAATGGCTCCCTTATTGAGACCTTAAACGCCGGGGCTTGCCTGGACGTGTGGTTAGAGGGGCGGCCCAGCCGCCCGCTCTAAACTCATGCGGGCTCAAGCGTTCAGCCCGCTGCCCCACGGACCGTGATGGCTGTCTGCGCCATCGACACGGTCGAAACCGTGGGCGCCGAAGAAGTCGCGCTGCGCCTGGATGACGTTGGCCGTGCCGCGGCCGCGGCGGTAGCTGTCGAAATAGCCGAGCGCCGAGGCCAGCGCAGGCACCGGCAGACCGCCGAGGACGGCCGTCGAAACCACCCGTCGCAACGCGCCGTCGCTCTCCTTGACCATGGCGGCGAAGGCGGGGGTGACGATCAGGTTCGCGGCATCCGGTGCCTTGGTAAAGGCGGTGGTGATCTCGTCGAGGAACTGCGAGCGGATAATGCAGCCGGCGCGCCAGATCTTTGCGATCGTCGGCATCGGCAGGTTCCAGCCGAACTCCTTCGACGCCGCCGCCATCACTGCGAAGCCTTGCGCATAGGCGCCGATCTTGGCGGCGAGCAGCGCGTTTTCCAGGTCCTTG
The DNA here is from genome assembly GCF_054161295.1 of Ensifer sp. D2-11. NCBI lineage: Bacteria > Pseudomonadati > Pseudomonadota > Alphaproteobacteria > Hyphomicrobiales > Rhizobiaceae > Ensifer > Ensifer sp. D2-11. The sequence goes on along the minus strand of NZ_CP096433.1, from coordinate 1,158,290 downwards.
ATGAAGCCGTCCCTGTCGGCCACCTTGATTTCGCCGACCGGCGGCAGACCGAGAACCTTTTCGGCGGCTTCCCGCTCTTCCTTCGCCGAGGAGATGCTGCGCGCTGCGACCGCCGCTTCGATTGCGGTCGCAGGCACGCCCATGTTCTGCGCCTCGATCACCGACCATTTGCCGGTGCCCTTCTGACCGGCCTTGTCGAGGATCATATCGACGATGGGCTTGCCGGTCAGCGGATCGGCGGCCTTCAAGACCTTCTCGGTGATTTCGATCAGGTAGGAGTTGAGCCGGCCCTTGTTCCAGGCGCCGAAGACCTCGCCGATCTCCTGTGCCGTCATCTTCAATCCGTCACGCAGGATCCCGTATATCTCGGCGATCATCTGCATATCGGCATATTCGATGCCGTTGTGGATCGTCTTGACGAAGTGCCCCGCCCCGTTCTCGCCGAGCCAGGCGACGCAAGGGTCGCTATCATATTTCGCAGCGATCGAGGTCAGAACCTTCTCGACGCGCCGATAGGATTCTTCCGTGCCGCCGACCATGATCGAGGGCCCGTGGCGCGCGCCTTCCTCGCCACCGGAGACGCCCATGCCGATGAAGGTGAGACCCGAGTCCTTCAGCGCATCGAAACGGCGCATCGTGTCGCGGAAATTGGCGTTGCCCGCATCGATCATGATGTCGCCCTTGGCGAGATGGGGCTTCAGGGCCTCCATCTGCTGGTCGACCGGATCACCGGCCTTGATCATGATAATGATCGGACGCGGCGGGCGGATGGCGGCGACGAATTCTTCGATCGTTTCGCAGGGGACGATCTGGTCCTTGAGTGCGCCGGCCTCAGCGTAGAATTTGCGTGTCGCGTCGACCGTGCGGTTGAAAACGGCGATCCTGTTGCCTTTTTCAGCGATGTTGAGCGCCAGGTTCGAGCCCATGACTCCGAGACCGATTAGGCCGATTTCCGCCTGTGACACGTGATTGCCTCCATTGGACAGGAGAGCCGGCCACGGGGCGCAATCGCGCGCGTGCCGGCCCTTCGAATTGATCTGCGCGTGTCTGCCGCCCCCCAAGGAAATCAGGGACCGGACGGCACGCGGCGGCGGAGGCTGTTTTGGCATTCAAATCGATTTACGACAAGCCGTTCCTGACAAAATCAAACCTTTTCCGACCCCTGCTCGACGCCTTGAACACGCGCCGGAAGGCACGCTCTACGCCCTCCTTCTGAATGCGTCCGAAGCGAATCCACGGGATATATCGCCTCATGCCCCGTGTTCTGCCCGATCCAGCCCCGCAGAGCCTTGATCTGAGTCGAGTTTGCGCCCTAATGCCGCACAATACGTCCGAGTCCCCGCGCGACGGGAACGTGGGGCCGGCGCGCAACCTCCAATGCAATAGGAGCGAGGACCGTATGGATACGATCATCGGCTTTCTGAACACGATCTTCTGGGGCTATGTGCTCATCTATGGTCTGCTTGCGGTCGGCCTTTATTTCACGGTCCGGCTCGGCTTTCCCCAAATCGTTCATTTCTCCGAAATGTTCCGGGTCTTAAGCCGCGGCGGCAGCAAGGATGCGGCCGGGATCAGCCCCTTCCAGGCGCTTATGGTCAGCCTCGCCTCACGTGTCGGAACCGGTAACCTCGCCGGCGTGGCCGTCGCTCTCTATCTCGGCGGACCCGGCGCGACCTTCTGGATGTGGATCGTGGCGTTCGTCGGCATGGCGACCGCCTATGCCGAGAGCGCGCTGGCTCAGCTATACAAGATTCGCAACGAGGACGGGCAATACCGCGGCGGCCCGGCTTTCTATATCGCTCGCGGCCTCAATGCGCCCTGGGCGGCCACGATCTTCTCGGCCTGCCTCATCCTCTCCTTCGGTCTGGTGTTCAACGCCGTTCAGGCAAACTCGATCGCCGATGCGGTCCAGGGCGCCTTCGGCGTGCCCAAACTCGCAGTCGGCGTGGCCGTTGCCCTCCTCTCCGGCGTGGTGATCTTCGGCGGCATCCGCCAGATTGCCCGCGTCGCCGAGATTGTCGTTCCCTTCATGGCCGCGGCCTATCTGCTCACGGCCGTCTACGTGCTGATCGCAAATGCCTCGGCGGTGCCGGGCGTACTCTGGACGATCATCTCGAGCGCCTTCGGCTTTCAGGAAGCGGCCGGCGGCATCACCGGCGGGATTGCTGCGGCGATGCTCAACGGCGTCAAACGCGGCCTCTTCTCGAACGAGGCAGGCATGGGCTCGGCCCCGAATATCGCAGCCGTGGCGACGCCTGTACCGCACCATCCCTCGTCGCAGGGCTTCGTGCAGTCCCTGGGCGTCTTCATCGACACGATACTGATCTGCACCGCGACATCGGTGATGATCCTGCTTTCGGGTACGCTGGAACCCGGCTCCGGCGTCACAGGAACACAGCTCACGCAGGCGGCGATGAGCACCCATATCGGCTCGGCCGGCACCTATTTCATCGCCATCGCGATCTTCTTCTTCGCCTTCACCTCGATCATCGGCAACTATTCATACGCCGAAAACGCGCTGACCTATCTCGGCGGGGGCAACCGACTCGGGCTTATGATCATGCGTTGCGCCACGCTGGCGATGGTCGTCTGGGGAGCCTACGAAAGCATTACCACCGTTTTCGACGCGGCCGACGCCTCCATGGGTCTGATGGCGACGATCAATCTCGTCGCGATCCTGCTCCTTTCGGGGACCATCGCAAAGCTGACGAAAGATTATTTCGAGCAGCGTAAAGCGGGCGCCGTCCCGGTTTTCCACGCGGCCGACTATCCGGAACTGCAGGGAAAGATCGACGGCGAGATCTGGTCGCGCGATTAGGGCCAGCTGGGATCGCCGAGGCACTCCTTGCCTCGGCGATCGGGCATTGACCGCGCGGGTTCGCCGGCGCAAAAGAGGGCAATGGGAACGTCCTGCCCCGCATACGACAAAGACGCCGGCGCCCCCGAACGGCTCCAGCAGGAGGCCAGGTTGAGGCTCGGTCCTCCCGCACTCGCCCAGACGAGGGGAATCTACCGTGAGCAGTCGCCCCCTGCGGCGCTTGCCTCCCACTTCAAATGCCTCTGGCTGCATCGCATGCCCGACGGCGCCCCTTCGACAATTGCCGTCGTACCCGACGGTTGCAGCGACATCATCTGGTCGTCGAAGGGGCTCGCCATCGTCGGTCCCGACAGGATTGCCGCCTTTCCCGAGCTTCCTGCCGGCGAAACCATCATCGGCGCTCGATTCCGGATCGGCGCGGCGGCGTCGTGGTTGCGGACGCCGCTCCGTGAAATGACCGGCCAAACGGTGCCGCTCCATCTGGTCTGGGGACCGGCTGCGAACGAGATCGAGGCGCGGATCAGGGATGCAGCGAGCACGCCGGAGCGGCTCGGTGTTCTTGCCGCGGCCCTGCTTGGACGTCTATCCGCCGAGCCGCCGCCGCCGCCGCCGGACATTGCGGCTTGCGTCGCACATCTCCAGGTCGGCCGGTCGACCGTGGACGATCCTATCCGGACCCTCGTCCATGAGATCGGCACCAGCGAGCGGACACTTCGCCGTCACTGCCACGAGCATCTGGGCTACGGCGCAAAGACCCTCGGCCGCATTCTTCGCCTGCAGCGCTTCCTGGCCGCCTGCCGCTCGCGGCCCGGGGACACGCTGGCAAATCTCGCTGTCGATGCCGGCTATGCCGATCAGGCCCATCTTGCCCGGGAGGCAAGAGGGCTCACATCCTTCACGCCGCGCGAAATCCAGCGGCAGTTGGCCGCGCGCTTCGGCATTGGCCGGGTTGAGAATTTCCGCACAACCACCTGATTCAAAAGACTTTGTCACGTCCATAGGCGACCGGCACCGTTAATCGGTTTCGAGCCTACGCGGCAAGATTGGCCGTTTCGTTCAAGACCATTGCCTGGCGCAATGCTATAAATCCCCTCGACGGAGGAACGCATGGCGACGATGACGGCCCGGATCATTCACACCTCGATCGAGCGCGACTGGCGCGAGGTCTATGCCTTCATGGCCGACCACGGGAAGATGCCGCTCTGGGCGACCGGTCTCTCCTCCGGGCTCACGCGCGACGGCGACGAGTGGATCGCACCCGGCCCCCTCGGAAATGCCCGCGTCCGCTTCGTTGCCGATAACGAATTCGGTGTGGTGGATCACCTGGTGACACTCGGTAACGGCGCGCGCGTCCACAATGCGCTTCGCGTCGTGCCGAACGGCGACGGTGCGGAAGTCATGTTCACCCTGCTCAGGCAGCCCGGCATGACCGATGCGCAATTCGCCGAGGACGCGGCCTGGGTCGAAAAGGACCTTGCCGCGCTCAAATCCATCCTGGAAACCGGTAACCACAATCAGGAAAGCGGCAAAGATAATGGCCAGCAAAGGTAACGACAAACGTATCGACTATGTCGAATTCAACGTGACGGATATCGCCGCAAGCAAGGCCTTCTACGGGAGCGCTTTCGGCTGGACCTTCACGGATTACGGCCCGGAATATTGCGAGTTCGGCGATGGGCGATTGACCGGCGGTTTCACGACACTCGGCCCGGTCCGCAGCGGCGGTCCGCTCGTCATCATCTATGCCGACCAGATCGAGGACGCTCAGCGACGGGTCGAAGCCGCAGGCGGCAAGATCGTCAAGCCTATCTTCACCTTCCCGGGCGGTCGGCGGTTCCATTTTGCCGACCCCGATGGCTATGAGCTGGCGGTGTGGTCCGCGCAGTAGCCGTACGCCTGTTCATTCGCCGAAGCGGATGAACAGCGCGCCGACGAGCCCGAAGACGACGATGCACTGCAGGATGAACATGGGCCACTCCTGTGACATCTCGTTTCCTCCTTTCGGCGGACGCTGTCACGATTTCCTTCGCGCATGCCCGGCGCACTCCAGACAATCCCTGAATCGGCACCGATTTAAGGAGACGGCGGTTTACGAGGGGAAAAGATGTGCGTCAGGAGACCGGCTCAAAGAGACCGCTTGATGTGCCAGCGGTCATGATACCAGAGCCACTGGCCCGGATATTCGCGAACCCAGCTCTCGACCTTGTCGTTCAGCATCTGCGCCGTTGCCGTGACATCGACGCTGCCGTCAGCCCTGCGGGGGATCTCGACCGCCGGCTCGAGCTCCAGCCGGAAGCGGTTGCCGGGCAGGCGAATGCAACGGGCCGGATAGACCTCGCAATTGAACTGGCGGACGAGCTTGGCAAGCAGCGGATTCGTCTGCACGTCCTGCCCGAAGAATTTCGTCTTCAGGCCCTTACGGAACTTCTGGTCGACGAGCACCCCGACGCCGCCGCCGCGTTCGAGCTGCCTGGCAAGGGCGAAAGAGGAGCCGGCATGCGACGGCACGAGGTTGCCCATGCGCTCCTTGCGGAATTCGAATACCCGGTCGGCGAGATAGGGATTGTTCGGCGGCCGGAAGAGCACCGTCACGTCGAGGCCGAAGGCCGAGCCGGCAACCGGCAGCATCTCGAAATTGCCGCTATGGGCCGTGAAGACGATGAAGGGCCGTGGATTGTCCCGCAGCTCCAGGAAGAGCGGGATGCCCGAAACCTCCACCCTGCCCGCCTCCGCGCGCGCCGGATCGAAGTCGAAGAGCTGATCGAGGAACACGTATTCGGCGGCGAGCCGCCCCATATTGCCCCAGCTCTCGAGCGCGATCGCCTCGATCTCGGCATCGCTCTTCTCGGGAAAGGCATTGCGCAGATTGATCAGCGTCAGCTTGTGACGACCAGTCTTCGGCCCGATCCAGCGGGCAACGCGATCCATGAAGTTGATGGCCATGTCCGCGGGGAAAAGCTTGAGTATCGTGAGAAGCAGCAGGACGAACTGCGCGATCGACCATTGACGGGAGCGATCCGCAGCAAGCACCAGCCGTGTGATCAGCATCCGCACGAAGATCAATCCATCCGCAACACGATCTTGCCGAAGATCTGGCGCGACTCCATACGCTCCAGCGCGCGGTCGATATCGTTGAGCCCCACCTCGGTGTCGATCACCGGATGAACGAGCCCGCGCCCCATCTTCTGCATGGCGTTCGCCATGTTCTCCATTCGGCAGCCGAAGGAGCCGAGCAGTTTCAGCTGCTGCTGGAACAGCATCATCAGATTCATGTCGGTCGAGACACCGGAAGTCGAGCCGCAGGTGACGAGGCGTCCACCACGCTTCATCGACAGCATCGAGCCCGCCCAGGTATCCTTGCCGACATGTTCGAAGACGACATCTACGCCCTTCTTCTTCGTCAGCTTCCGCACCACGCCTTCGAAACGATCGGTCCGGTAGTTGATGACGTGGTCGGCACCGAGCGCCTTCGCCCTGTCGATCTTGTCGTCCGATCCGACTGTGGTGATGACCGTGCAGCCGATCTTCTTGGCGAGCTGGATCGCGGCCGTGCCGATACCGGATCCGCCGGCATGGACGAGGATCGTCTCGCCGGGTTCGAGCTTGGCGTTGTCGAACAGCATGTGCTCGACGGTACCGAAGGTGACCGGCGCCAGCGCCGCGCCGATTTCGTCGACGCCGGGGGGTGCAGGCACCAACAGGCGCGCCGGAAGGTTGACCTTCTCCTGCGCGAAGCCGTCCAGATGGAAGCCATGGACGCCCCCGACATGTTCGCAGAGATTGTCGCGCCCCTCGCGGCACGGGCGGCAGAGGCCGCAGGTACGCGCACCGTAGATCGAGACGAGCTGGCCGGGGAGCACATTGGCGACGCCCGGGCCGATGCTCTCCACGACGCCGGAGGCTTCCGCGCCGATGACGAGCGGCATCTTGCGCTTGGCGAAAGCCATGCCGCGCCAGCCCCAGACGTCGATATGATTGAGCGCGACCGCCTTGACCCGCAGCGTCACCTCGCCAGGACCGGGCGCCTCCGGCTCCGGCAGATCGGTGATTTCAAGCTTGCGGTCATCGAGCAGTTGCAGGGCGCGCATGGTCTTTTCCTTTGCATATGTCGTTGTCGCGCGAGAGTTGCGCGGAAGGGATAGACCCCCTCTGGCCTGCCGGCCATCTCCCCCACAAGGGGGGAGAGTAGGCGTGGCATGCCTTTCGCCTTCCAATCAAGGCTCATCTTGTTGCGACGCTTGGAGCGAAGCGAGAGGCCAACCGCACCTTTTCTCCCCCCTTGTGGGGGAGATGGCCGGCAGGCCAGAGGGGGCCTTTTTCTTCCACTCAGGCCGGCTCGGCGGTCATGACAAGGCTGGCGTTCTGGCCGCCGAAGCCGAAGGAGTTCGACAGCACTGCAGTCACCTGCTGGCTGCGCTTCACGTTCGGCACGACATCGAGAACGATCGCCGGGTCGGGGTTCTGGTAGTTGATCGTCGGCGGCAGCGTGCCGCTGAGCATCGTCTGGAGCGAGAAGACCGCTTCGACCGCACCGGCTGCCGTCAGCGTGTGACCGATCATCGACTTGTTGGATGAGACCGGGATCGACGGCAACCGCTCGCCGAAGACCGCGGACATCGACAGATACTCCATCTTGTCGTTTTCGGGCGTGGAGGTGCCATGGGCATTGATGTAGCCGATCCCGGCTTCGTCGATGCCCGCATCCGCAAGTGCCGCGCGGATCGTCGCGATCGCCGGTCCGCCATCGGGGGAGGAACGCGTGCGGTGGAAGAGGTCGGCCTTTTCGCCGCAGCCCTTGAGAATGCCGTAGATGCGGGCGCCGCGAGCGACCGCCGCTTCCAGCGATTCGAGCACCAGCGTCGCGGCGCCTTCCGCAATCACGAAACCGTCGCGATCCTTGGTGAAGGGCTTCGAAGCCTTTTCCGGCGGCTCGTTCTGTGTGGAGAGCGCCGAGAGCAGCGAGAAGCGGATGAGGGCCTCGGCACTGACCGAGCCGTCCGTCGCAACCGTGAGCGCCCTGTCGGTCCTGCCCTGGCGGATGGCTTCGACGCCGAGCTGTATGGCGGTCGCCCCGGATGCGCAAGCCGTCGAAAGCGTCACCGGAAGGCCGCGCGTACCGAAGCGGTCCGCAAGACGCTCCGAGATCGAGCCGAATAGCACGGCCTCGTGGAAGGTCGGATCCGCCTTCTGCCGCATTGCCGCGAGGAACCGATTATAGGCGTCGCCCGGCTGGCTCGACGGCGGCGAGCGGTCGGCAAGCTCGAAACGGGCATTCCATTCGGGCTCGATCGGCGGCGCCGCCAGGAAGAGCGGGCCGTTGAAATCGCCGGAAAGGCCGGCCTGAGCCAGGGCCTCCAGCGTCGTTTCGCGCGCCATCGCATAGGAACGCTCGACGGCATTCTCCGCAGGAATCTCGATGAAGTCGACCGTGCCGCTGATGCGGGTCGAAAGAGCATCGGTCGGGAACCGGGTGATCTTGTGAATGCCCGATACGCCCCCGGTGAGCGCCGCCCAGTTGTCGTCGAGCCCCTGCCCGAGCGAGGTGATGACGCCCATGCCGGTGACGGCAACGATCGGACGGCCGAGGTGGTCCTTATAAGCCTTGCTCATAGTTCGAGCTCCTTATTCCGCGGCAAGCACGGCGACGCCTTCGCCACGGGAGTGGCCGATGGTGGTGACGACCGCCGCCCTTGCCGGGGCCAGCATCGGGGCTTCGGCGGCGGGGTCGAAAGGTGGAACCTTGGCTGCGTGTCCGAGCGAGAGCGCGGCAAGGACCATGCCGACCGGAAACTGCGCCTCGATGCCGTGACCGACGAGCCCGCCATAGGCACGGACCGGCCGGCCGGCGAGTTCGGTTTCGAGAAACGCCTTTTCCCGTCCGGCAAGGTCATGGAAGCCCGAGGTGCCGGAAAAGACGACGGTCGACTGCCGATCGAGCTCGAGGGCCGGCTTCGATAGATATCTGAGGCGCGCTTCGAGCCGCCCGTCCTCGCGGCTGCCGCGGTCGCCGCCGATCGCATCGATCGTCGCATAGATGCGGGCGCCGCGTGACTCGGCATATTCGCGCGACTCCAGAACCAGGAAGGCGCCAACGGAACCGAGGATCATGCCGCCCCCGTCCTCGGGCTTGCGGGACCAGATCGGATGCCACTCACCGAGCGCATGGCCCTGGATCGCCTCGATCATCAGGACGATGTCGAGACGCTCGGCCGAAAATGCACCGCCGACCAGCGTGTGGCTCGACTGACCGGCCTTGATGCGGGCAAAGGCCGTCTCGATCGCGGAAATGCCGGCCGCCTCTTCGCCCATGAAAGTGCGCGACGAACCCGTGACCTTGTGCACGATGGAGATGTTGCCGGCGAGAAGGTTGGAAAGCTGCGCCAGAAACAGCGTCGGGCGCAGTTCCGTCGTCAGCTTCTCGTTCAAGAGCCGTTCGCGGTCGTTGCGCTTCAGCGCCTCGTCGACGATGAGAGAGTCGACATTGATATCGCGCTCGCCGCCGCCGGCCGCGACGATCATGTCCATGCTTCCGCAGGCTTCGAGATTGTCCTTGAGACCAGCGTCGTCGAGCGCCAGGCCGGCAGCGAAAACGCCGAGGCGCTGCCAGTTCTCCATCTGCCGCTGGTCGCCGCGCTTCGGAATCTGCTGCGACCAGTCGATTTCCGGTAACGGGTGGACCGGATAGGGTGCGAAACGTTCCGTTTCGATGCGAACCTCAGGCGGCTCGGCCGCGCCGAGCAGCGCCACATGAGGCTCGGCCCCGACGCCCTGGCTCGTCACGATGCCTACCCCGGTGATCACCACATCGTTCGCGGATTTCGTCATTTTCACTTCTCCGAACCGGCCATCGCGGCCATGAGCCCCAGTTCTTCCGCACGCTTGCGCACGATTTCGCCCAGCGGCACCTGGTCGAACGGGATCGTCCTCAGCTTCAGCTGAGCATCGCATATCTTCTTGCCGCCAGACGCAATCCTGGCCTTCGTCACTGCAAAGCCGGATCCCTCGTGCTCGAGCAGAGCCTCTATCTCGAGCTCGGCATTCGGTTCGACGAAGCTGCGCATCTTCGCACCGTCGACCGTCATCAGGAACGGCATTGCGGCGAATTTCGTCGCGGCCAGCACCAGGAAGCCGGAAGCCTGCGCCATGGTTTCGATCAGCAGCACGCCCGGGACCAGCGGGTAGCCGGGGAAATGCCCCTCGAATACCGGGCTCTTCTCCGGCACGACCGAGCGCGCCACCAGACGGCCGGCCGCCAGATCGACGGTTTCGACCCGGTCGATCATCTGGAAATATTCAAGGAGCATGCAGGCTCATCCCATTCGTTTCGCGCTCAAGTAAAAATGCCGATGCCGCCTGTCAAGCGCGGGGCGCGACAGGCGGCATCGGGAAAGGGGCCGATCCGTGTCAGCGATGATCGCCAAGCTCCGATCGCAGATGAAAGCGCGATCCACGCGGAAAGCCGCTTCAGGCTTTCCTCAACCCGCTTTCGCGGCCCGCAGCTCGTCGATCTTGGCACAAAGGTTCTTCAGCACGAAGTACTCCTCGGTCGAGACCTTGCCTTCGTTGACTTCCTGAGTCCACTGCTCCAGCGGAATCTTGATGCCGAATTCCTTGTCGATCGCAAAAACGATGTCGAGAAAGTCGAGGCTGTCGATGCCGAGATCATCGATCGTGTGGCTTTCCGGCTTGATCGTCTCGCGATCGATCTCGCTCGTTTCCGCGATAATATCGGCAACCTTGTCGAATGTAGCTGTCACGCGCATACCTCTTAAAATTCGAGTCTTGGCGAACCCTATAGAAAAATGCACCGCAAAAGCCAATGCCCCATGGTCTTTTGCCACCGCGATTTGGAGAAGGTGTTGCTCAACGACGACCGTGTAGGCCCTGAGCGGGGTTACTTCGTGATCCGGGACCTAGAAAAGCAGAAGCGGCAAAGCAGCAGCCGCGAAGGCGAAGGTCATCACCGAACAGGCCGCATAGAAGACGGTGACCGCAGCCTCGATATCCTCGATGGCAGCAACCGCACGGCCGGCGTCGTTCATCATGGGCTCGTCGACCTTCACACCACCATAGATTCTCGGTCCTGCAAGCTGAACGCCGGTTGCGCCTGCCATCGCAGCTTCGGGCCAGCCGGAATTGGGCGAGCGGTGAAGTCCGTGATCGCGCCGCGCCACCTCGATTGCGGTTTTCGCCGCTTCCGCACCGCGCCTGAAATAGGCGCCGGCTGCGATCAGGAGGGCCGAGAGCCGTGCCGCGGGCAGGTTCGCCAGATCGTCGAGCCGCGCCGAGGCCCAGCCGAAATGAAGATATTTCGGGCTCTTGTGGCCGATCATCGAGTCGGCCGTGTTCAGCATCTTGTAGGCAAGAAGGCCGGGAAGTCCGGCAACCGCATACCAGAAGGCGGGAGCGACGACGCCGTCTGAAAAGTTTTCAGCAAGGCTTTCGATGGCCGCGCGGCAGACCGCCGGCTCGTCGAGTGTGTTCGGATCGCGTCCAACGATCATCGATACCGCCTGGCGGCCGCCCGCAAGTCCATCGCGTCGCAGGCCGGCGGCAACCCGGGAAACGTGATCGGCAAGGCTCTTCTGGGCGAGGAAGACGGCCACCGTGACAACCTCGAGCAAAGAGCCGAGGGCGCCAAGCACATCGAAAAGCCGAGCGAGCACGACACCCAAGGCCGTGGCTCCGGCGAGCAGTACCAGTATGCCGACCACACCGCGGAATTTCAGCCAGGCCTTGGTGAATTCGCCGCGGTTAAGCGCTTCGTCCACGAATTCGACCGCCTTGCCGAAGAACACCACCGGATGCGTCAGACGCGACCAGAGCCAGTCCGGATCGCCGAGGACGCGGTCCAGCAGCAGCGCCATCACAAGGATAAGAAGTATTTCAGCCGACACTACACACCCATCCGGTTCAAAGCCTCGGCGAGACGACGGTCGCCCTGCGCGTTCGGTGACAATCCGATACGCAGCCAGCGCGGATCGTAGTCGAACTTTCGCGTCAGGATATGCGCCTCGCAGAGCGCCGCGTGAAGATCGTAAGCCCGTTCGTGTTCTACGAGCGTGAAAAGGCCGGTGCCGCCGACCACATCGAGCCCGGCGCCGAGAAGCACCGCGTCGAGCGCGGCCTTGCGTTCCGCGATGCCGACCTTGATCCCCAGCGTGTCGCCTTCCATCAGCTTCGCCGAAATCGCAAGTGCCGGACCCGAGACCGACCAGGGCCCGAGCCAGTCACGAAACAAGTCCTCGATCGTCCGGCTCGCGACTACAAAGCCGAGCCGAAGACCCGCAAGACCGAAGAATTTCCCGAAAGAACGGAAAACGACGAGGTTGTCATTGGCCGCAACGTGTCCGGCGACGCTCGCGTCCGGCTCCAGATCGCCGAAGGCCTCGTCCACCACGAGCAGGCCGCCATGCGCCCGCATCGCCTCCGCTATTGCAAGGATTTCCTCCGGCGGAAAGCGCCGGCCGGTCGGATTGTTCGGATTGACGACGACCGCCAGGCCGTGCGCCGCCTGGAGATCACCGGCGCACGTGACCGAGTCGACGACCAGGCCGGCGGCTTTCAGTACGCGCGCATATTCGCCATAGGTCGGCGCGAATATGGCGACTCGTTTTCCCTGGCCGGCGATCCGCGGGAGCAATTGAATGGCGGCCTGTGTTCCGGGCACCGGCAATGGCATGAGTTCGCCCGTCCGATAGTAGCGACTGGCCGCCGCACGCGCTGCCTCTTCCACATGCCGATCCGGCAATCGGTGCCAGACGCGCGCGTCGATTTCCGGCAGGGCGGCGGGACAAGGGTTGATCCCCGTCGAGAGGTCAAGCCAGTTTTCGGGCGTCCCCCCGAAGCGCGCTGCGGCTTCCGTGATCCCGCCGCCATGAATGATGGGAGCGGCCATGATCATTCCGAGAAATCGATGAGATGCATGAAGGAGCCGGCAACGTTCCGGCGACGGAGGCCGGCGCGGCCGAGATCGAGCCCTGCCGCGTCACGTACCGTGAAGAGCGGCTCAGCCGCGCCCTCCGAAACGATCGTGGCATAGTGAAATTCGTGCGCCGTCATCGGTCCCCGGAAAAACACGTCGTCAACCGGCGTGACGCGCCGGTAGCCGAGATGCCGCTTGCGTTCGGCGAAGCTCGTGACGAGCGGCAAAAGCCCGAGCATCTCGTAGCGCCCGCCATCCGCCGCGACAAGCCCCTCGCCGAGCACCATGTAGCCGCCGCACTCCCCGAAGATGCGCGCCCTACCCCCAGCTGCCTTGTGCATGGCCGCGCGGAAATTCGAAGCATTGGAGAGCTGTTCCGCATGAAGCTCGGGATAACCGCCGGGGAGATAGACCGCATCGGCACGCGGATCGGGCGTCTCGTCCGCAAGAGGCGAGAAGAATGTGATTTCGGACCCCTGCCCGCGCCAGCCGGAAAGAAGATGCTCGTAGCAGAAGGCGAAGGCCACGTCGCGCGCGACGGCTGTCCGCTGGCCGAGCGGCTTTAGCGTTCCGGCCCTCTCTCCCACCGTCAGCGGCGTCGCCGCAGCAAGCACCGCCTCGAGATCGCAACCCGAAGCGACCCGCATTGCCGCGTGATCGATGAAGGTTTCCAGCGATCCATGCTCGCCTGCCTGTACGAGGCCCAGGTGGCGTTCGGGCAGCTTCAGTGCAGCGTCCTGCCGCAGCACGCCGAAGACCGGCATCGCAATTCCGGCAAGCGCATCGCGCAGCATTCCCTCATGCCGGTCGCTGCCGACCCTGTTCAGAATGACGCCCGCGACACGGACATCGTCGCGGTGACGGGCATAGCCGCCGACCAGGGCGGCCACGGAATGGGAGAGGCGCGCGCAATCGACGACCAGGATCACTGCAAGTCCGAGTGCTGCGGCGAGATCCGCCGGCGCGCCCGTGCCGTCCGCTGCACCGTCAAAGAGGCCCATCATCGCCTCCATGATCAGCACCGAGCCGTCTTCCGCCGCAGCCGCCGCATTGGCTAGGAGCAGTTCGGGGCGCATTGCCCAGGGGTCATAATTGAAGCAGGGTTTGCCGCTGGCAGCCGTGTGAAAAGCCGGGTCGATATAGTCCGGCCCCGCCTTTCCAGGCGCGATCGAGAGCCCGCGCCGTCTCAATGCCCGCATCAGGCCGAGCGTCACCGTGGTCTTGCCCGAGCCGGAGCTCGGGGCTGCAATCATCAGTCCATTCATGCCGGGTTCCGGAGAATGCGGCTCGAAAACGGATCGGGAGCGAGCGCCCGGCCATCGAGCGCGCCAAGCCAGTCGAGCGAGGCGCGAAGCCGGACGACCTCGCCGACGACGACGATTGCCGGCGGCTCGAGCCCAGAAGCGGTCACATCGGCTTCAGCGGACGAAAGCGTGGTTTCCAGCACCACCTGTTCCGGTGTCGCCGCATTGCAGACGAAGGCCACCGGCTCGTCCGGCGAGCGGCCGGCGTCCATCAGATTGGCGGAGATCTGGCCGATATGCTTCATCGCCATGTACATGACGATTACCGGAGAGCCCTTGGCAATGCCTTCCCAATTGATCCTGTCCGGCACGACGCCGGAAGAGTCATGGCCGGTAAGGAAAGTCACCGCGTGGTTGACCTCCCGATGCGTGACCGGAATGCCGGCATAGGCAAGCCCGCCTATGCCCGCGGTGATCCCGGGAACGATGCGGAACGGGATGCGGTGCTCGACCAGGGTCAGCGCCTCCTCTCCGCCTCGGCCGAAGACAAAGGGATCGCCACCCTTGAGGCGCAGCACCCTCTTCCCTTCACGCGCCAGTTCGACGAGCCGCAGCGAGATGTCGCGCTGTTTCGGCGAAGGCTTGCCGCCGCGTTTGCCCGCAAATTCGAGTGCTGCACTCGCTTTGGCGAGCTTGAGGCAATCACCGTTGACCAGCGCATCGTGAACGATGACATCCGCCTGGCGAAGCGCATTGGCTGCGTGCAGGGTCAGAAGGCCGGGATCCCCCGGGCCCGCACCGACGAGCCAGACCGAACCCGGCTCGAGTTCAGGCAGGCCGGCAAACATGTCGGTCATCGGTCGATACTCCGGGCAAAGCAAGGCATTCCATCCGATCCAACCGAGGAAAAACTTGAAGTCGTTATGCAGGAAACAATGGCAGATAATTGAATCGGCTCATCAAAGAAACTGCAAAATTCGCCCGAGGCCATCACATGGCTCCCCTTGCATAATCGGCCGGTCCGGCGATTGCCGCCGTCGCCCGCACCGATCGGATCTTAGGCACGAGCAGCACCGCGTCGCACCCGGCGGCCGCCAAGGCCGCGCCCTCAGCGACGCCGTGGCAACCCGTATGGGCAAAGACGACCTTCGATGGATTTTTTAGACGCGACGATTGCGCCTCCAGCGTGGCAGCGTCGAAGAAATGCGTGGGCACCGAAAAGTGCCGCGCGACCGCATGGATCGCGGGCTCATCGGTCCGCGCATCCAGAGAGGCGACGAGTCCGACATCCTTGCCGGAAGCGCCGGCGTCCGCAAGCGCCTGTTCGGCAAGCGCGATAACCTCTTCGGGCGCAGTGTTGCGCTCGCAGCCAAGGCCGAGCACGAGTTTGGCGGTGATGTGTCCTTCGGCGGAAGGCATATGCGGTGCGGCTCCCATGCGGCGTCGGCGTTCCATACGAAGCGCCGGCCCGGCGAAATGCCACGTACCGGTCCGGACAGCACCGGATCAAGCCCCCTGCATGGGTCGGCCGCACCGGACGCTCTTTCAGTCCGCCTGAACGGACGCCGTCGCATGATCGTCATTTTTATCGGAGCGCTTCAGGTCGGTCAAACCGGATTGCGCCATCCACGTGTCGCAATCCGTGCGGCCACGGGATCGACCTCAGACAAACTTTGCATTTCGGCGTCACCTCTGACACAAGGCGGCTGAAGCAGTTCCCGCCGCCCTATTTGCTCGAGACTCCAGTGCACGACCTAGCCCTCCACATACTGCTCTTTCTTTTCGCGGCCGCATTCCTTGCCGGCTTCATCGATTCGATCGCCGGCGGCGGCGGGATGATCACCATCCCGGCCATGCTGATCGCGGGGATTCCACCGCTCGAGACGCTCGGCACCAACAAGCTGCAGTCGCTTTTCGGCTCCGGTTCGGCGAGCATCGCCTATGCCCGGCACGGCCACGTGAACCTCCGGGAGCAACTCCCGATGGCGCTGATGTCGGCGGCAGGCGCGGTATTGGGCGCATTGCTGGCGACGGTCGTTCCCGCGGACGTTCTGGAGGCCGTGCTGCCGTTCCTGTTGATCGGCATCGCGCTCTACTTCGGTTTCAAGCCGAATATCGGCGACCTCGACAAGCATCGGCGCCTGTCGGTTTTCCTGTTCACAATCACCTTCGTGCCCCTGATCGGCCTCTATGACGGCGTTTTCGGTCCGGGCACAGGTTCCTTCTTCATGCTCGGTTTCGTCTCGCTTGCAGGCTACGGCATCCTCAAGGCGACGGCGCACACGAAATTCCTGAATTTCGGCTCCAATATCGGCGCATTTTTCGTCTTCCTGCTCAGCGGCGTCGTGCTCTGGAAGATCGGCCTTACGATGGGCGTCGGCCAGTTCCTCGGCGCGCAGGTCGGCTCGCGCTATGCGATGGCAAAGGGCGCGAAGATCATCAAGCCTCTGCTGGTCGTCGTTTCGATCGCGCTCGCCATCCGGCTGCTTGCCGATCCGGAATATCCGCTGCGGATCTGGCTGGGGCTGTAGGCCGGCCGCAAACGACGACAGTTCAGCCGTTCCAGACGAGATGTCCGCCGCCCAGATCCGATGGCGGCGGGAAGGATGGCGCATAATCCAGGGCGCGCACAGGACTCGGCAGGTCTTCCGCTTTCGGCACGAAATCCCGGCGTACTCGACCCGGATCCGCCACGGGAACGGCTGCCATCAGTTTCTTCGTATAGGGATGCTGCGGACTCTCGAAGATCTGCCGCCGCGTGCCCATTTCGACGAAGCGGCCCATGTACATGACCGCTACCCGGTGGCTGATCTGCTCGACGACCGCCATGTCGTGAGAAATGAACAGGTAGGAGACGCCGGTCTCGTCCTGGATGTCCTGCAGGAGATCGAGCACCTGTGCCTGGATCGACACGTCGAGTGCCGCAACGGACTCATCTGCGACGATGAGCTTCGGTGAGAGAGACAGGGCGCGCGCGATACAGATCCGCTGCCGCTGACCGCCCGAAAACTCATGCGGGTAACGCTTCATCTGCTCGGGCGACAATCCGACCCGCTTGAAAAGATACTCCACCCGGTCACGCAGCTCGCTTCCGCTTGCAAGGCCGTGGATCACAAGTGGCTCGGCCACCAGATCGCCGACCCGCATACGCGGATCCAGCGATGCGTAAGGGTCCTGGAAGATCATCTGGACGTCACGCAGGATGGGCCGCATCGTGCTCCCCCGCAAGCCGCGCGTGGAGCGTCCGTCGACGCGTATGTCTCCCGTCCACGGGACAAGGTTCAAGAGCGCCTTGCCGGTCGTCGACTTGCCGCAACCGGACTCTCCGACGAGAGACAGCGTCTCACCCCTGTGCACGGAAAAAGAGATGCCCTCCACCGCGTGAAGTCGCCTGATCGGGCGCTGAAGGATGCCGCCCTTGATGTCGAAGCGAACCGTGAGGTTCTCGACCTGGAGCATCGGCTGTTCGGCGCCTGGCTCAGATCCTGCCTCGACCGCCTTCCCCGCTGCACGCTTCGGCGTCTCCGTTCCCGCCATTTCGCCAAGGCGCGGCACGGCGGAAAGGAGCTCCTTCGTGTACGCATCCTGCGGATGCGCGAAAAGATCCCTGCTGGTTGCGTGCTCCACGGTACGACCATGCTTCATGACCAGCACCTCGTCGGCCATTTCCGCGACCACGCCCATATCATGGGTGATCATGATCACCGAAATCCCGTGATCGGCCTGCAGCTTGCGGATAAGGGCCAGGATCTGCGCCTGAACCGTTACGTCGAGCGCCGTCGTCGGCTCGTCGGCGATCAGGATTTTCGGGTTCTGCGCGAGCGCCATCGCGATGACGATGCGCTGACGCAAGCCGCCGGAGAGCTCGTGCGGATATTGGCCGAGCCGCCGCTCCGGCTCTGGAATCTGAACCTGGTCCAGGAGTTCGACGGCCCGCGCCCGCGCGGCGCGCCGGCCACTGGTGTTTCCGTGGGCGGTGATCGCCCCGATCAGCTGATTGCCGACCGCCATCACCGGATTGAGCGAGGTCATCGGCTCCTGGAAGATCATCCCGATCTTGCGCCCGCGAATCCGCCGCATGCGTGCTTCCGGAAGCGCCAATATGTCCTCGCCATCGAGAGTGGCCGAGCCGCCCGCAATACGTGCCATCGGCTTCGGCAGCAACTGCATCAGCGAAAGCGCGCTCATCGATTTACCCGATCCGCTCTCACCTGCAAGACAAAGCGTCCTGCCGGGAAGAAGATCGAAGGACAGACGCTCCACCACGACCTTCGGCCCGGTCGGCGTAGCCACCTGGACGGTCAGTTCCTTCACGGAAAGCAGAGAGGAAGTCATCGGGCAGAGGCCTTGGCAATGTCATCGGAAGGACGCCCTGCCCCGCCGAGGCGGAACAGGACCGGTTCGTCACGCAAAGACGATGCGCGGGAAATAGAAGGACACGACCCAGTTCGGCTGGTCGACGATCTCGCTGATGCGAAGGTCGCCGCAGACGGAGCAGAGCATGTAGGCGTCTTCCGGCTTCATGCCGCGTGTCGCACAGAGCAGGTCGATCATGCCGGATACGGCCGCCCGCGCACCTTCCATCAGATCGCTTCCAATGCCGGTCGTGACCTCATAGCCCTCGGCATCGAGATGCCGAGTGACGGGGCCCGGCGTGGTAAAGCGCGGCATCCTGAGATTGGCGCCTTTCACCAGTTCCAGCTTCACGACCACATCCATCGCGCTTTCGATGGCCGTGCCGCAGACTTCGCCATCTCCCTGCGCCGCATGCGTGTCGCCGATGGAGAACAGGGCGCCCTCCACCTCGACGGGCAGATAGAGGGTTGTGCCCGCCGCCAGGTCGCGAATGTCGAGATTGCCTCCTACCCGCCGCGGCGGAACCACGGAATGCAGCCCCGGCTCTGCCGGCGCGAGCCCGATCGTGCCGGCGAAGGGCTTCAGGGGAACCCGGCCGAACTCGCCAAAGGCTGCGGGAGCGAGCGTAGCCGGATCATATTTCCAGAGTGTCAGCGCCGGCTCCGCGAACTGGTCGGCGAGGAGCCCGAAGCCCGGAATATTGGCCGTCCAGCCAAAGCCGCTCGGCTTGAAGTGCTCGATGGTCACCTTCAGGGCGTCACCCGGCTTGGCCCCATCGACATAGATGGGACCGGTGACCGGATTGACCTTCGTGAAATCGACCGTCGAGACATCGGCAACCGTGCTGTCGGCGGTGAAATGACCGGAACCGGAGTCCAGGCAATTGAACTCGAGCCGCGATCCGGGCGCCACGGTTTCCACCGGCGGGATCGAATGATCCCAGCCATAGTGGTGATGGCGTCCGTGGATGGTGTAGTCGCAGTTACTGCACATCTTTTGCATATACCTGATCGTAGTGGACGGGGATGTGGACCGGATCGACAAACAGCTTGTCGTCGCCGCCGATACGCTCCGAGCGGATGGTGAAGCGCTCCTCGTTGAAGATCGGCGCCCAGGGCGCGTCCTCCATGATCTTCAGATAGATGTCGCGCCACAGGGCCTCGCGCTCCGCGGCCTTTGCCGGGTCGACGATGGCGTCGGCTTCGGCTGCCTTCTTGTCGAGCTCTTCATTGCAGTACCAGGACCAGTTCCAGCCTCCCGGCACGGCACCGCCGCAACCCAGAATGGGGCCGTAGAAGTTCGACGGATCGGGGAAATCGGCAATCCACGCCATGCCGCCCGACCAGATCATCGGCGCCTGGTTTTCCTCGCCGCCGGCCGCGATGACATTGGCCTGTGCGAGCGACTTGATCGATGCCGTGATGCCGATCGCCTTCAGGTCCTGCTGGATCGCCTGGGCGATGCGCGGCTGCGGGTCGGTGTTCATGACATAGAGTTCGGTCGAGAACCCGTCGCCGAGGCCGGCCTGCTCGAGCAGCTTCTTGGCGCCTTCGGGATCGTAGGCATAGCCTGCGTAGTCCTTTGCATAGCCGGGCATCGAGGGTGGCAGCGGCTGGTTGGCGGCGACCGCGCGACCGTTGATGATACGCAGGATACGATCCTTGTTGATGGCCATGTTCACAGCCTTGCGCACCTCGACCTTGTCGAAGGGAGCCATCTTGACGTTCATCGTCACATAGCCGGTGTGCAGCTGGCCGCCCCGGATGATCAGGTCCTTGAAGTTGGGGTCGTTCGTCACCTCGACGAACTTCGCCGGCGGAATGCCGTCTCCGGGCACGTCGATTTCGCCGTTCTGCAGGC
The DNA here is from genome assembly GCF_054161295.1 of Ensifer sp. D2-11. NCBI lineage: Bacteria > Pseudomonadati > Pseudomonadota > Alphaproteobacteria > Hyphomicrobiales > Rhizobiaceae > Ensifer > Ensifer sp. D2-11. The sequence continues at coordinate 1,138,087 of NZ_CP096433.1, read as the reverse complement.
GAAGAAGCGCAACGACCGGCTCCTGGCCAACCTCGAAGGTGATGCGGTCCAGCTTCGGAAGCCCTTCGTTCCAATAGTCGGTGAAGCGTTCGAACACCAGACGCTGCCCAAGTGTCCATTCGGCAAGCTTGAAGGCACCGGAACCGACCGGATTCTTACCGAAATCTGCGCCGTGTTTCTCGACCTCCTCCTTCGGCACGACATGGGCAAAGTTGAGCGCCATGACGTGGAGGAAAGTGGCGTCGGGGCGGGTCAGTTCGAACCTGATCGTGTGCGGATCCTGCACCGTGATACCGGACAGCTCGCCACCCTTGCCGGCCGAGGCCTCTTCGACCCCTTTGATCGTTGCAAAGAACCCGGCACCCGGGCTCTGGGTCGCCGGGTTCACCACGCGCTCGATCGAATATTTCACGTCTTGGGCAGTCAGCTCGCGGCCGTTGTGAAACTTGACGCCCTTGCGCAGCTTGAACGTGAAGATTTTGCCGTCCTCCGAGATTTCGTAGGATTCGGCAAGGTCGGGACGCAGCTCGGTCGTGCCCGGGACATAATCCATCAGGCCGTCGAACAGCGACTTGATCATCGACCAGTTCTGCCAGTCGTAGCCGATCGCCGGATCGAGGGTCGAAACGTCGTCCTTGTAGGTGACGGTCATTTCGCCACCCTGCTTGATGTCGTCGGCAAGCGCGGGATTTCCCATGAGTGCGGCGGCGCAGACGCCGGCCAGTAGCAAGTTCCTCATCTGAAGTTCCTTTCTTGATGCTGCAGTTTTTTCTTCCCGCGTCAGCGCAGCTTGATGCGCGGGTCGATAAGCGGTGTGATGAGGTCGGCGAGCAGGTTGCCGAGCACGATGGCAAACGCAGAGACAAGCGTGACGCCCATGATGATCGGGATGTCCACCCGCTGGATCGCCTGCCAGGCCAGCTGGCCGATGCCGGGCCAGCCGAAGACGCTTTCCACCACCACGATGCCGGACATGAACAGACCGATGTCGATGCCGATCATCGCGATAACGGGCAGTATCGCGTTGGGCATTGCGTGTCGGAACAGGACCTTGGCGCGACCGGCACCGGTTGCGCGCGCCGTGCGGATGAAATCCTGGCGCATCACTTCGATCAGCGAGGAACGCATCATGCGCGAATACCAACCGGCGCCCAGGAAGCCGAGCGTAACGGAGGGCAGGACCAGATGGGCGAAGGTGCCGTAGCCGCCAATCGGGAACCAGCCCAGCTTCACGGCGAAGACGTAGAGCAGCAGGATGCCGATCACGAATTGCGGCGCCGACACCCCGACGAAAGACGCGATCATCAGCGTATCGTCGGTGCGTGAGCCGCGCCGGAGCGCCGCGACGATGCCCATGGTGAGCCCGAAGATCAGTTCACAAGTGATGGCTCCGGCCATCAGCAAGAGACTTGCCGGAAGGCGCGATGCGATCAAAGTGGCGACTTCCGTCTTCTGCAGATAGGAGCGGCCGAAGTCGCCCTGCACCAGGCCGGTGACGTAACGCAGATATTGCTCGTAGAAGGGCAGGTTGAGCCCGAGCTGTTCGCGGATGTTCTCCACGGTCTGAGCCGTTGCGCTGCGGCCGGCGATCTGTCTGGCCGGATCGGCCGGTATCAGATAGAGCAGAACGAAGGTGACGAAGCTGATGCCAAGCAGGATGACGACCGTCTGAAGCAGTCGCCGCGCGATATAGGCTGCCATCAATGCCTCCCCTGCTGCGTCGGATCGAGGACATCGCGTAGCGCATCGCCGACCAGGTTGAAGGCGAGCGCGAGCGCCAGGATCGCCGCGCCCGGTATGAACACCAGCCATGGTGCCGAGGTGAAGTAGGTCTGGTTTTCGAAGATGATGTTGCCCCACGACGGGATGGGCGGCTGCACGCCGATACCGAGGAATGAAAGCGTCGCCTCCAGTAGTACAGTCGTGGCAATGCCGAGCGTCGCCCAGACGATGATCGTGGACAGGAGATGCGGCAGGATGTGACGGAAGAGAATGCGTCCGGCGCCGGCGCCCATGGCCCGCTCGGCAGTCACGAAATCGCGCTCGGCGATCGAGCGGGTTTCGGTATAGACGACGCGGGCGATCTGCACCCAGTTCACCATGGCGATGACCATCGCCACGATCCATAGGCTGGGCGTGAAGATCGCAGCCAGAACGATGGCAAGGAGAAGTGCCGGAAAGGCCATCATCAGATCGGTGAAGCGCATCAGCACGGTGTCCACCCAGCCCCGGAAATAGCCGGCTGCAATGCCGACGAGCGAGCCGATGACGACGGCAATGCCATTGGCGACCACGCCGATGACGAGCGAGGTGCGCGCGCCGTAGATCAGGCGGCTAAGGAGGTCGCGTCCGACAAGGTCGGTACCCAGCCAGAACTGGCTGTTGGGCGGCAGCGGCGCGCCTTCGATGGTCAGACCCTCGAAGAACTGCTCGTGCGGGTCATAGGGCACGATCCAAGGCGCAAGCGCTGCTGCGCCCACCACCACGATGATGACCGCAAGACCGATGAGCGCAAGCGGCCTGTGCAGGAGGCGCGTCCACACGCCCGGTGTCCTATTCTCTTTGCTGCGCGCCGTTTCAGCGACCATGGTCGGCATTCTTCAATCCGTGGTTCTCGAATTCCTGGACGATGGCCGCAGCGACGTCCTCGATGCTGCAGCTGCGCGACATCGCGGTCAGGCGCAGGTGCTGGTAGGCTTCGCTGGCCCCGCAGTTCTTCCGGAGCATCAGCAGTGCCGTCGCCTCCGCAAGTTCCTGGCGTCGCGCGAGGCGATCCTTCAATGCGGCGACGTCACGATCGAGCGCACGGCGGCGGACAAAACTGTGGCTTGCGACCATCAGAGCACTGTACAGCCCGGCGCTGCCGATGGGCTTCAGGAGCTGCGCGTCGGCCCCTTGCCCGATAGTCCAGGCGATGCGGCCGGGTGCCTCGGAGCCGATCAGTGCGATCATCGGCAAGGGGGCTTCCCCCTGACGCCAGGGAAATTGCTCGTCGTGACCCATATCTGCGTCGATCAGGAGGACGTTGAACTCCTCTGCAGATCGATCCCTGGGAAAATCCGGCCAGGCCTGTTCCGCCGCAATGCCTATGCGGGCGCATTGGGCAAAGAGAGCGTCGACGTTCTGATGCGGCCGGTGCAGGATGAGCGCCCGCCAGCCGTCGAAATTCGGGGTGTTATGAACGGAACTCATTTCACCACCTTCAGTTCGGGCCGCCCCTCGTCCCGCCCCAACGGGCGGACAAGCGGCGTGGATGTCAGGAACGGATCCGGCGCGATGGCTTCATACGAGCGCTTGACGATCTCGAAACTGCCATCCGCACCCGCGCGGCCGATATGGGCAGCCAATTCCACGTGGTTCGTCCATCGATCGACGCTGATGGCCCCGAGCGGCGTGTCGACTGCCTGCCCGCACAGGGCGGCGCGTACAAGATCCGCATCGTCGCTGCCGCTGCGCGCGATCGCCTCGGCGATCATCACCACGGCACTGAATGCCTGCACATAGAAGGCATCGACCACGGCACTCGGATCCAGCGCCGCAAGTGTCTTCAGGAAGGAGTCGTTTTCGGGCGACTGGATCGTGCGGAAATAGCAGCTGACCGTGAAATGCCCCGCCGCGGCGTGTCCGAGCCCGGCGATCTCGCCCTCGTACAGATTGCAGCTGATGACCGGGCATCTATCCGGATGGAAGCGATCATCTGTTTCAGCGAGAGCCTGAAGTGCGCGCAGAAAAGCGTAGGACGACGGTCCGATCAGGTTGTTCAGGATGAAATCCGGTTTCTTCTCGCGGACCTCGTCGATCAGATGGGCGATATCCGTGTCTCCCATCGACACGAAACGCTCGCCCAGGACCTCGCCGCCCGAGCGATGGAGAATGTCGCGTGCGATCCGGTTGGTCTCCCAGCCCCAGATATAGTTGGAGCCGACAAGCATCGCCCTGCTGCCGAAGCGCGGCGCGATATAGTCGAGAAGCGGCACCAGGTGCTGGTTGGCACAGGCGGCAACGTAGATAAGGTTTTCGGAAACCTCGAAACCTTCATAGACGCATGGATACCAGAGCAGCGCGTCGAGTTTCTCGACCACGGGAATCACTTCCTTGCGGCTCCAGGAGGTGGTGCAGCCCACCACATGGCGCACACCGTGCTCGCGGATCAGTTGCCTGCAAAGCGGTGCATAGCGATCCGCCTCGCCTGCGGGATCGAGATGATGGGCCTCGAGCCTGAACGGGAAACGCCGGGATGCATTGACATGCTCGATCGCTGCCATCGCGCCGCCAAAGCCCTGGCCCGCCGGCTGCGCATAGCTGCCGCTCCGCGAGAACAATACTCCCACCGGGTAGGTAACGTTGCCTGTCATTCGCCCCTCAAATGCAAAAAGGCCCCGCAGAGAAACAAAGTTTCTCTTCGAGGCCCAGATGCCGACAGATAATTTCAGCCAAGCCTAACGCTAGGATACGACTTGTCAATACGAATGGACATAGCGGCGACGATTTTGGCGAAGACGGCAGTCAGCGCTGCGGAGAGCAGCGCCAATAGCTGCCAGCTCTGCGTCATCAGAATTCGACGCCCTTCTGGCCCTTGATTCCCGAGCGGAAGGGATGCTTCACCAGCTCCATCTCCGTCACCAGATCGGCGATCTCGATCAGGTCTTCCTTGGCGTTTCGGCCGGTCAGGACCACATGCGTCATGTGCGGCTTCTCTTCCTTGAGGAAGCGTACGACCTCGGCGACGTCGATATAGTCGTAGCGCAGCGCGATGTTGATCTCGTCGAGGAGCACCATGGAGTTGCGTTCGTCGCGGATGAGCTCCTTGGCCTTTTCCCAGGCCTTCGCCGCCATGGCAATGTCGCGCGCGCGATCCTGCGTTTCCCAGGTGAAGCCTTCGCCGAGCGTGTAGAACTGGCAGATCGCGCCGAAATGCTTCTCGATCAGGTCGCGTTCGCCGGTGTGCATGGCGCCCTTGATGAACTGAACGACGGCGCAGGGCATTCCGTGGGCGATGTGGCGAAAGATCATGCCGAATCCGGCAGTCGACTTGCCCTTGCCCTTGCCGGTGTGGACGATGATCAAGCCTTTTTCGTCCGTCTTGGTGGCCATGATCTTGTCACGGGCGGTCTTCTTCTTCGCCATCTTCATGGCGTGACGCGCTTCGTCCTTCTCGGCGATCGGTTCGCCGGTATTCGCGGTCTCGTCGTTCATGATGTCCTCCCTATTGATTTCCGGCCATCAGGCGGTCGGTAGCCGCGCGGCCGGAAAGGCTGTTCAGTTCGAATCGCGCCGAATTGGAGCGCGGGTTCCATAGGCCGCGGTCGATCGCCTCCAGCAGCCTCTCCGATATTTCCGAAAGCGCGGCCGGGTTCTTTTCGCGCAGGAACCCGAGGACTTTCTCGTCGGCGATATAGGCCTGATAGGCTGCCTCGAAGTGATGATCGCGGACCGCCCCGGTGGTCGCAGCGAAGGCGAACATGTAATCGACCGTCGCGGCGATTTCGAAGGCTCCCTTGTAGCCGTGGCGCATCACGCCGTCGATCCACTTCGGATTGACAACGCGGGCACGCACCACGCGGCCGATCTCCTCCTCGAGCGAGCGGATGACCGGCTTTTCGGGGCGCGAATGGTCGTTGTGGTAGATGGCCGGGCGCTGGCCGCCGAGATGCTCGGCCGCGGCGCTCATGCCCCCCTCGAACTGGTAGTAGTCGTCGCTGTCGAGCAGATCGTGCTCGCGATTGTCCTGGTTCTGGACCACGGCTTCGATCGAGCGCAGACGCTCCTCGAAAAGGCCGCGCTCCGCCTTTCCATCCTCGCCGGCACCGTAGGCGTAGCCGCCCCAGGTGAGGTAAGCCTCGGCAAGATCGCCGCGCGTTTCCCAGCCTTTCTCGTCGACAAGCGCCTGCAGGCCCGCTCCGTAAGCGCCGGGTTTCGAACCGAAGACGCGATAGGAGGCACGGCGTTGAGCCTCCTTCGCGTCGGCGCCCCGCTCTGCCCACCGCCGCGTTTCGGCACGCATGCGGGCGGCGATCATATTGTCGGCATCGTCCTCGTCGAGCGCGCCGACCGCGCGGACCGCCTTGTCGAAGAGTGCTATCTGCTCGGGAAAGGCGTCGCGGAAGAAGCCGGAAATACGCAAGGTGACGTCGACACGGGGACGGCCGAGAACGGCAAGCGGAATGATTTCGTACCCGGTCACGCGGCGCGAGGCCATGTCCCAGACGGGCTTTGCTCCGATCAGTGCCAACGCCTGGGCGATATCGTCTCCGCCGGTACGCATGTTGGAGGTGCCCCAGGCCGTGAGACCGAAGGAGGACGGCCATTCGCCATGGTCCTGCAGGTAGCGGCGGATGAGCAGCTCCGCCGATTTCTTGCCGAGCTCGTAGGCCGCCGGGGTCGGCACGGAGCGGCTGTCCACCGAATAGAAGTTGCGCCCCGTCGGCAGCACGTCCGGACGGCCGCGCGTCGGCGCACCCGAGGGACCGGGGGCGACAAACCGGCCGTCGAGGCCCGTCAGCAGACCCTTTATTTCCGCCTCGCCGGAGCTTTGGATCGAAGGCTTCAGCCGCGTCTCGATCACGGCAAGTACGGCGCGGGTGTTGGTCCATCCCACCGGACAGGCGATTTCGCCTGAAACGAGCTTCGCCGCAAGCAGTTCGATGCGCTCGACCGTGTCGCCGGCGGTGCGCCATGGCGCATCCGAGAGGGCGGCGAGAAGATCGGGCTTCAGGCCGGCCCAGGGGTCGGACATGACGCAATCGAGCGGGTCGAAGGGCTGCGAGCGTGAAGCCGCGTGCAACCCCAAGTCCACCGCGATTGCCCGTTGCAGGCTCTGATCTCCGCCCTCACTCAGACCCCGCGGCACACGGGCGAGCGCGACCGTGAGGTCGGTCAAAAGCCGTCCTTCCGGCGCCAGGCCGAAGATATGCAAGCCGTCGCGGATCTGCATTTCCTTGAGGTCGCAGAGATAGGCGTCGAGTTTTTCGAGCGCCTGGTTCTCGCTGTCGCCCTTCTCGATCCCGGCGTCGTGGTCGAGGCCGATGTCGCGGACGAGATCGAGGATCTGCCGGCTGAGCAGCCTGAGCCGCCGCGGATCGCCGCCCGCAGCCTCGTAATATTCGTCGACCAGCGCCTCCAGGTCCTTGAGCGGTCCGTAGGACTCCGCCCGCGTCAAAGGTGGCGTCAGATGGTCGATGATGACGGCGCTCGTCCGCCGCTTGGCCTGAGTGCCTTCGCCGGGATCGTTGACGATGAAGGGATAAAGATGCGGCATCGGGCCGAATATCGCCTCGGGGTAGCATTCTTCGGAAAGCGCCAGCGCCTTTCCGGGAAGCCATTCGAGGTTGCCGTGCTTGCCCATATGGACGATCGCATGGGCGCCGAAGACCTCGCGCAGATAGGCATAGAAAGCGAGATAGCCGTGCGGCGGCACGAGGTCCGGAGCGTGATAGGTTTCCTTGGGATCGATGTTGTAGCCACGCGCCGGCTGGATGCCCACGAGCACATCGCCGAAGCGCGCGAGCGGCAGGGCGAATACGCCGTCGATGAAGAAGGGATCGGCCTCCGCCGCACCCCAGCGTGCGGTCACTTCCTCTTGAATCTTTTTCGGAAGCGCGTCGAAGAAACCCTTGTAGTGATTCAAGGAAATCGTCTCGCGAATTTCCCGGTCGCGGCTTGCCGCATTGGTCGGCCCGGCCATCAGAAAGCCGATCAGCGCGTCGCCGTCATCAGGAACATTGCCGACAGCGTAGCCTTCTGCCGTCATCGCCTTCAGCACTTCAATCGTGCCGGCAGGCGTATCGAGACCCACGCCGTTTCCGAGGCGCCCGTCGCGGTTCGGATAGTTGGCCATGACGATTGCGACCCGGCGGCCCTCAGGCCGGGTCCGGCGCAGCTTCGTCCAATTGGCGGCGAGGCGTGCCGCGAAGCGCGCGCGATCGGCAAGCGGCTCGTGGCCGACGATATTGGCCTCCACCAGCGGGTCGTAAACCGAGGCTGCCTTGAAGGAAACGGCACGGGAGAGAACCCGCCCGTCCACCTCCGGCAACGCGACATTCATGCCGAGATCGCGGGCCATCAGCCCTTGAGCCGAAGTTTCCCAGGCCTCCCGCGACGACCCGGAAAAGATGACCTGCAGCACCGGCGCGCCGCCCGATTCGAGCACGGTCGGCTGGCGGTCCGCGCCCGGTGCGGAAACGGCAAAGCCCGTGGCGTTCATCACGACATCCGGAAGGGCTTCGGCGAAGACCGCTTCGAGCGTGCCGATCGAGACCGGATCCTTGAGGCTGGAGACGAAAACGGGGAGTGCCCGCACGCCCTCGGCCGCAAGCGCCTCGATCAGCGCCTCTACCGGTTTCGTCTCCCCGCTCTGGACGAGCGCGCGGTAGAAGCAGAGGGCGACGGTGGGTTCGTGTTCCGCTCTGTCCGCCTGCGCGGTGGGTACAGCCCGACGCAGTTCGGATAGGCGAACCCATTCCTCGACGCCGATCACGCCCCTGCCCGGCCACCATATGCCGGCCTTGAGCAGCGGCCGCGCCGGCTGCGGCTTGTCGCCGCCGTCGATCAGTGCCTGCGCGTAATCGAGGAAAAGGCCGGCATTCTCCGCGCCGCCTTCGGTGCAATACGCCCAAAGGCGCTGCAGGTCTTCCGCCGAGACGGTGGAGAACGAGTCGAGGCCCGGGTCCGGCTTGTCGTCGCCCGGCAACACGGCGATCTGGAATTTATTCGCAACCGCCGCGGCGTAGAGCGCCTCCAGGACGTAACGGAAGTAGCTCGCACCACCGAGCGGCCGTACGACGATCAGCTTCGCATGCCTCGCCGTGCGTTCGACGTAGGTGTCGACCGACATGGGGTGCATGAGATTCATCAGGCTGGCGATCCGCAGGCTTCTTGCGCCCGCGCGCTGACGATGGGCAGCCGCGATCGAGGCAAGTTCCGTATCGGCCGCCGACAGGAACAATATGTCGCCCGGGCTCTGTCCGAGGTCGATCGCCTCATTACCGTCGGCGATCGTTCCTTTCTGAGCTAGGAGGAGATGCATGGATGCTCCCGCAACAAACACCCCTCCCGAGGGGTTGGGGAGGTGAAATTCAGTTTCACGCTCAAAATCGCCTCACACGAGCGCTGAAATCGCTGCACGCACGGCAGGCTCGTCCATGTCGTGCAGCCCGATGACGACGAGACGCGTACCGCGTGTTTCGCCGGAAGCCCATGCGCGGTCGAAATACTGGTCGATGCGGCTGCCGACCGCCTGGACCAGGAGGCGCATCGGCTTGCCCGGAACGTCGACGAAGCCCTTGAGGCGCAGCACGTCGTGCTCTGAGATCACGCCCTTGAGCCTTTCGGTGAAAGCGGCAGGGTCGGCTATCGCGCCGAGCTCTACGACGAAGCTGTCGAACTCGTCGTGATCATGCTCCTCGCCTGCCTCATGCTCCATCTCGTGGTGAGACTTGCGGTTGACGATATCGCCCTCCGTACCCACGCCAAGCCCGAGCAGGATGGCGGCGGCTACCTCGCCGTTCCTCGCCTCGATCATCGTCGGCTTGCGGCTGATGCGGGAGGCCACCTCTTCGCGCACGGACTTGAGTCCCGCGGCGTCGATAAGGTCCGTCTTGTTGAGAACGATGAGGTCTGCGGCGGTGAGCTGATCCTCGAAAAGTTCTTCGAGCGGGCTCTCGTGGTCGAGATTATCGTCGCCGACGCGCAGCGCGTCCACCCTGTCGTGATCATCCGCAAAGCGGCCCGCGGCGACCGCTGCGCTATCGACCACTGTGACGACGCCGTCGACCGTTACCTCGCTGCGGATGTCCGGCCAGTTGAATGCGGCGACGAGCGGCTGCGGCAGCGCCAGGCCGGAGGTTTCGATGACGATATGATCCGGCCGAATCTCCCTCTCGAGCAGCTTCGTCATGGTCGGGATGAAGTCGTCGGCAACGGTGCAGCAGATGCAGCCATTGGTCAGTTCGATGATGTCCTCTTCCGAACAGGCTTCCGCTCCGCAGCCCTTCAGCACATCGCCGTCGACCCCGAGATCGCCGAATTCGTTGATGATCAGCGCTATGCGCTTGCCGTCGGCATTCTGCAGCAGGTTGCGGATCATCGTCGTCTTGCCGGCACCGAGAAAGCCGGTGATGACGGTAGCCGGTATCTTGCGCTGCGGAGCCCTTGCGAGTGTCATGAATCAACCCTTCATTTTCAGCGGCAGTCCGGCCGCGACAAAGTAAACTTCTGCGGATTTCTCCGCCACGATCTGATGGAGCCGGCCGGCGTGATCGCGAAAGTCGCGCGCCATCCGGTTTTCCGGGACGATCCCGAGACCCACCTCATTGGAGACGAAAACGAGGCGCGAGCGCGCCTCGGGCAGAAAGGCGGCGAGCGCGGCGAATTCGGCGGCCATGTCGCGCTCCTCCATCATCAGATTGGTCACCCACAGGGTCAGGCAGTCTATGAGGACAGCCCGGCCGGGCTCATCGATGCGGCGAAGCAGCCCCACGAGATCGAGCGGTTCCTCGTGCGTGGTCCAGCCCTTGCCCTGCCGAGTGGCCTGGTGAAGGGCGATGCGCTCCTGCATCTCCTCGTCGAAGGCCCGGCCGGTCGCAAGATAGTGCATCGGAGACCCGGTGGCTTCGACGAGTTTTTCCGCGAAGGTGGATTTTCCCGAACGCGCGCCGCCAAGCACGAGGGTCGGGCCGAGATTGGAAATGTCCATTACCGCTTGCCATAGCGATGGCTGTAGCGGCAACGGCGCACGCCGAAAACGCGCTCGATCGAAGATCTATGAGCCACGACAACCTCCGTGCTGGCATCGGGGAGCATCTCCCCTTGGGCGGAATGCCCTGACGGATGGCAGGTCTCCTGGCTCACGGCGTCACGATCCTCATGGCCGCACGTTCGCCGGACCGGCTCGGCCCGAAAAACGATGCGGCAAAAGACCGAACGGGCTCGCCTCGCCTTCCCGGCGTTTGCGGCATCGCGAAAGGCGGACGATTCGTAGAAGAAGAGGCGTCCTGCCCGGCTGATCGCAATGCCACGCCAGTGGCTTTTCCGACATGTCGCCAAACTTCACGAGACTGCCCCATGCAGCGCGTTGAATTCGGCGAAATGCCCGATGGCGAACCCTGACCGTTCTACAGTCGCGGGGTCGGCTGCGATAAGGGCGCCCGGCGTGGGTCCGCCCCGTCGCATTCCCATTTACTCCCTCGCCCCACCTCGGCACGAGAGAACCATCCATACTGCGTTAATTATGAAGCGGCGGCGGCAAAGTCAATCGACGGCCTGCGACACCGGGGCCGCCGATTACGGCAGAAATGCGCTTTGCGTCGGCTACTCCGAACGGGTAGGCAGACACTTCCGCCCACCCCATGATAAGAATGAATGCTTGGGGTCCGGCGACATTGTGTCGATCCGGTTATTTCTCATTCACGCTCATGATCCCGGACCACGTCGGCCGCAGGAGATCATCGTGGAGGGTGCGATGTTTCACTTGCGTCGTGCCGCAATCGCTGTGTTGGGCGCAGCGTTTTACGGTTCCATACCGACACTTGCTGCCGAACCGGTTGGAGAAGCGGTCCGGATCAGGACGGTGGTCACCGGCAGCGGCGGACCGCTCGTGGAGCGGGACGCTGTTCACCGGGACGAGCGAATAAGCACGTCCAGATCCGGGCTCGGCCAGTTCGTGTTCCGCGACGGCAGTAAATTGGCGGTGGGGGCAGGCTCTTCCGTCGTCATCGACAAGTTCGTCTTCAACGATTCGAAATCGGTGCAGCAACTCACCGTCGCCGCCGCCAAAGGCACGTTTCGCTGGATCAGCGGAAATTCGAAGCACTCGGCCTATCAGATCCTGACACCTGCCGGAACGATCGGCGTACGCGGAACCGTGTTCGATTTCTACATCGGCAATGACGGAACGACGGCGATCGTTCTCCTGGAGGGCGCGGCCCGGTTCTGCGGCCCGGCGGGATGCCAGCAACTCACCCGACGCTGCGATTGCGTGATCGCGAAGCGCGACGGAACCATGACGGACACGCACAGGGCCGGTCGCCGCACACTGGCGACGCTCGGAAACCGGAAGGCCCTGCCCTTTCTTTCGGGCGACCAAAGACTGTCTGCCTCCTTCGGCAGCATGAGCGGCAGTTGCGGTATTTCGGCCGCTGTCGAGATCAAGCCGACCGCGCCGGAACGCGCGCGGCCACCCGAAAGAGCAAGCCCGCAAAAGGCGCCCCGCCCGGGCAAGACACCCAGCAACGAGCCGGGCAAGCGTGGCCTCGACAAGGGGAAGAAGGGGCAGGACACCGGCAAGAAGGGGCAGGACACCGGCAAGAAGGGCCAGGATACCGGCAAGAAGGGCCAGGATACCGGCAAGAACGGGCAACTGGACACAGGCACGAAGAAAGGCCGCGGTTAGAGCACTCCCTCTCTATTCGGCGGATCCGACTTCATCTGCAAACGGCAATGGCTCACCGGCAAAGTGGTCTGTCCGGCGCCCGATGCGGCGGTAGAAATCCGATAATCCTCCACACAGGGCCGGAGCCTTGAGCTTTGCGGCATTGACGAGTTCTCTGCGCGGCCGAGACCTCGAACGCATCGCCCCGATCAACTGTTCATGAATGCGCTGCAGCTCGGAAAACTCGGCCGAAGCGGCCATATGCTCGTCACCGACCACGGCGTAAACCCGCGTTCGCGTGCTCTTGCCCTTCAGCGCCAGCGCCCCCGCCTCCAGCACGGCGCACCGTTCGCCCAAATCCGCCGTCGTCTCGGATATAAGAATATCGAAGCCGACGTCCTTGCAGGCGGCCTCGATCCGGGCGGCGATGTTGACCGCGTCGCCGACGGCCGAATAGTTGAAGTGCATCTCCGCCCCCATATTGCCGACGCAGGCAAGCCCGGTATGGATTCCAACGCCGATCGCCACCTTTTGATCGCTCCCGAAGCCGAAGGCGTCGCTCTCGTTAAGCCGGGCGAGCGTCTCGCGCATGGCCAAGGCGGCGCGGACCGCCTTGCCGGGGTGATCGGCGACGTCGACGGGCGCATTCCAGAACGCCATGATCGAATCGCCGATGAACTTGTCGAGCGTGCCCTCGTTGGCGATGACATGGCGGCTCAGCGCGTCGAGCAGCGTATTGAGAAAACGGACCACCTCTCCCGGCGTCAGGCGCTCGCTGATCTCCGTGAAGTTGCGCACATCGACGAACATGATCGTCAACTCACGATCGTCGCCGCCGAGACGCAGGGCGTCCTGCGTATGCTCGATGCGATAGAGAAGCGAGGGCGACAGGTACTGGCCGAAGGCGCGCCGAACCACGCGCCGCTCCCGGTCTATGACCAGGAACCGATAGGCGGTTGCCGCAAAATGGGTGATCGATCCGGCAAGGATTGGAGCCAGAGGGTCGAATAGCAGGCCTGCATAAAGGAAGGCTGACCAGGAGGCCACGAGGGCCAGCGCGGTTATCAGGAGGCCGCAGGCAAGCGCGACGGCCGGGCTGACGAAGGTGGTCAGCAGGACAAGCAGGCTGCCTGCAGCCGCGATCGCAAGGATCTCCAGTCCGTCCGCCCAATCCGGGCGGGAGAGAAAGTGGCCCGAGAGAACCTGCTCGACAGTCTGCGCGTGCAGCGACACTCCGGGCACATTGTGCCCAAGAGCCGTGGTACGAATGTCCTGCAGGCCTGCTGCCGACGTGCCCACGAATACGATACCGCCTTCGATCGCTGCCCTCGTTTCGGCGGAAACTCCGCCGGGCGCCAGCACCCGGCCGGCAGAGACATATCTTTCAGCGCGATCCGGACTGACATAGAGCCAGAGTTCGCCCGCTGCGGTCACCGGCACCACGAATTCGCCGACCTTGATCAGCGTGATGGTATCGGGCGCATCCGGAGCACCCGCTACAATGTAGGTGGAAGCGCCTTGAGCCACGCGCAGCGCTTCGAGGGCCAGGTTCGGATAGAGTTGCTCGCCATCGCTCAACAGCAGCGGGACCGAGCGCACGACGGCCGACCGGCTGCCGGGATTGAGGCTTATATGGCCCAGGCCCGCGGCCCTGGCTTCGAGTTGCGGCCTCAAAGGAGTCGCAGCCGTAAGCCGCGGCGGCGCATCGAACGGGCTTTCCCCGGTGAAGGCGAAACCCGCTTTCACCGGCGGCCGGTAGTTGCCTGCGTTGGTAAGGCCGAAACCGAGCACGACGGGCCGGTCGCCGATCGATCGTGCGAGTATCTCGTCATTGTCCGGCAACCGCTTAAGGAGCGCCTGATCGACGCCGGCGACGTCGCGCATGACGCTGCGCGGCGAAAGACGGTCGGGTTCGGAGAACAGGATGTCGAAGGCTATCGCCGCCGCGCCAATTTCCGAGAGCCGGTCGACCAGAGCGGCAACGCGGTCGCGCGGCCACGGCCACTGGCCGAACTCTTTCAGCGACGCCTCGTCGATGTCGACGACGCGAACCGGAACGTTCTCGAAGCTGCGCGGCGCCAGGCGCTGGTACTCGTCGAAGGTGAGATCGCGGGCGAGACGCAAAAGTGGCGGATCGGTTGCACGCAGCACTGTGAGCGCCGCGACGATCGCCAGGCCGATAATGACCCCAACTAGCTGCGTGCGTGCCATGGCAGCGCCCTTCGCGCCGGACGCCGTCGCCATGCACAGCGGCGAAGAGGTCGTCCTACCCCGAAACCATGCTGCATTTTTCGCAAGGCGTATGCAACGGAGAACGTGAAGACGGGTGTAAAGCTCAGGTCCTGGTTGGAAGGACCTTGTCGAGAAATGCAAGCATGGCGCCGTTGAACACGTCGGGTCTCTGCAGCGGCGCAAAGTGGCTGACGTGTTCAAGCGCGATCAAGTCGGCTGCGGGAATGCTCCGGGCGAGATATTGGGCGTGCTCCCATTTTATGAACTCGTCCTTCTCGGCCTGCACGATCGCGACTGGTACTCGGATTTCGGCGAGGTCGCCTGCCGAGTAATTGGGTTGCGTACTCATCATCTCGCTGACGGCCGAGACGAAGTCGTCGAACTGATCCGGCGTCGCCGACAATTCGGCATAGTCTTTCCGGTGCCGGGCGAAGCAACGATCGATAACCGGAGTGGCCTCGAATTCTGTCGCGCCGCTCGGGTCCATGTTGCAGGCGAAGAAAAAGACGCCGGCAATGCGCTCGGGCGCGCGGTTCGCAAGAACGAGGCCGATGCAAGCCCCGTCGCTCCAGCCCACCACGGCGAACTTCTGAAGCTGCAGCATGTCCGCGACGGCGAGGACGTCGGATGCCATCACTTCGTAGCTGTAGGGCCGCTCATCACGCGTGCTGCGCCCATGTCCGCGGCTGTCGATGAGCACGACGCGACGGCCGGCGTCAAGAAGCGGCGCAAGCTGATAGCCCCAGTTGCCGCTGTGGCCGAGGCCGCCGTGCAAAAGGACCACCGGTGCTCCCGCGCCGTATGTCGAATACCATATCCGGGCGCCATCGCGCTCCACATAGCCCTGCTCCGCGGCTGGAGGCAGAGCCGGTGCGCCCCGGGCTTCGAACTGCCGAAGATCGTCGTCGTATTGCTGCATTCCGATCCTTTCAACGAGCCGTTTGCCGCGCTGGCGGCACGATACGGTCCGGGGCGGGAAACTCCAAACGGGCACGCCTCGTCCGGCCGGCCCTACCCGAGCAGTGTCCCGAGCCACGCCCGATCGAGTACCGTTTCGAGTTCCAAGGCAATCTCGTCGAGAGCCGCATCCACCGACCGGCGGTAATTGCCTCCCCCGCCTTCGATACCGAAGCTCTTGAGCAGCGCGGACCGGTAGGCGTCGCTTCCGAAAAGACCGTGCAGATAGGTGCCCATCACGCGGCCGTCCGCCGACATCGCTCCATCCGGGCGGCCGTCGATCTCGACCGGCGCGCGGCTGCAATCGGCGCCCGTCGTCTTGCCGAGATGGATTTCGTAGCCTTCGAGCGCGACGTCGTATTCCCGCGACCAGGCGCGGCTGTTGCGAACCGTCTTTTCCGGAGCCATCTCCGTCTCGACGGACAGCAGCCCCAGCCCCTCGATCTCGCGCTTGCCGCCCTCGATACCGAGCGGGTCGGCAACCCGGCTTCCGAGCATCTGATAGCCGCCGCAGATACCGACGACCCGGCCACCGCGCCGCATATGCCGGTCGAGATCCCGGTCCCAGCCCTGCCTGCGGAAATCGTCGAGATCGGCAATGGTGGATTTCGAGCCGGGTATGACGATGAGGCCCGCATCGTCGGGAAGCGGCGTCCCCGGCCGAACGAAGACTATGTCCACGTCCGGCTCCGCGGCCAAGGGATCGAGATCGTCGAAATTGGCGATCCGCGACAGGACGGGGACTGCGACCTTCAGCGCCTTGCCGCCGCCCCGCGTCAGCCTCTCGAGGACGACGGAGTCTTCGGCAGGCAGCCGCCCGGCACTTTTCAGCCAGGGCACGACGCCGAAGCAAGGCCAGCCGGTGAACTGACGAACCGATGCGATGCCGTCATCGAAGAGGGTGACATCGCCGCGGAATTTGTTGATGAGGTAGCCGGTGACCATGCGCCGGTCGTCCCCCGGCAGGATCGCATGCGTGCCGACCAGGGACGCGATCACACCACCGCGGTCGATATCGCCGACGAGAACCACGGGCACGTCAGCGCGGGTGGCAAACCCCATATTGGCGATGTCGCCGGCGCGCAGGTTGATTTCGGCCGGCGAGCCGGCGCCTTCGACGATCACGAGATCGGCGCCGGCGGACACCTGTTCGAAACTCTCCATGACCGAGCCGAGGAGGCTCGGTTTGAGAGCCTGGTATTCCCTCCCCTTGGCCTGGCCCGCCACCCTGCCCTGGACGACGACCTGGCTGCCCACATCCGATTGCGGCTTCAGAAGCACCGGGTTCATATGCACGGAGGACGGCACGCGCGCGGCAAGCGCCTGGAGCCATTGCGCACGGCCGATCTCGCCGCCGTCGTCGGCAACGGCGGCATTGTTCGACATGTTCTGGGGCTTGAACGGTTTTACGCTGAGGCCATGATTGGAAGCGAGCCGGCAGAGGCCCGCTACCAGTACCGATTTTCCGACATCCGAGCCGGTTCCCTGCAGCATGATCTTGCGTGTCATGCCTTTCCCGTAGCATCGAAACCGCCCACCGCAAAGCTCTGTTCCGACGCGATTCCGCCATGATTGCGTCACCGGCGGTCACGGTGCATTTCCGGCCTTCTTCAAGCGTGCGAAAATTTCTCGAACGCTTGCTCAATTGCGACATGCCGTGCCGAGCCTGGCATTCAAGTCGTCCCGGCAAGAGCCTATATCCGCGCCATCGAAACCCCGCCGGAAATTGCCCGGTCTCCCAAGGTAGAAAGCCATGCTGTTCGTCTTCGGCAAACCCAACTTCGTTCAGATCGCCTGGAACTCCAAGGCGCCGATCGGCCAGTCCCGCGTCCGCAATGTCGTCGCGGAAGCGCCGGTCGGCCCACTCGGCCTCATCCGAACGTCCAACGTCGGATAAAGCGCCGCGTCGCGTTCGAAACCGCCCCGGGGCGGCTTCTTCACGCTTCCCCCGAAATGCGAAAGCCGCACCCAACCGTTGGAACGGAAGGGTGCGGCGATCAGATTATTCCGCTGAATATCGGGTCCGGCACGCACTACCTGATCCGGACCTGCGGCAGTCGCCCGCCGCAGGCAGACAATTATCCCCACAACCTTACCGGATCGTTATTGAGGTCTTAACCAAAAGTGAATTTCGTCGATTTCGCCGTTCGTGTGCTCGGTACAGCGAGGGCGTCACGGCGGAATACGCCGCCGGCGCCAGACGCCGGATGAAAAGGTTGATTTCTCAACGCGAACACTTAGGCTTGCCGCAATGACAACGAAGTGGGCCGGCTGGCAGCTTCAGCGCGGGAGCGGTTAGGCGGCGCTCCATCCACCATGTGTGGCCGCAGTGACGTGAAGGTGTCGACGGACATGAAAAAACTCCTTGCTACCCTCATCCTCACGGCAGGCATATGCTCTCTGGCGGGCCCCTCTGGAGCTGCCGAATGCGGCGACGTCAGCATAGCCGAGATGGACTGGGCCTCGGCGGGCGTCGCGGCTCACGTGGACAGGTTCATACTGGAAAACGGCTATGGCTGCAGCGTGAAGCTCGTCGCCGGCGACACGATGCTGACCTTCACCTCGATGAACGAGAAGGCAGAGCCCGACCTGGTGCCGGAACTCTGGATCAACTCCGTACGCACGCCTTTCGATGCCGCAGTCAAGGGGGGCCGCCTCGTCGAGGGCGCCAAGATCTTGAGTGAAGGCGGTGTCGAAGGCTGGTGGATTCCGAAGTTCATCGCCGACGCGCACCCGGATATCCGAACGGTGCAGGACGCGTTGAAGCACCCGGAACTCTTCCCTTCTCACGAGAACCCCGCAAAGGGAGCGGTCCATAATTGCCCTTCAAGCTGGAACTGCCGGTTCTCCACCGCCAATCTCTACAAGGCTCTCGAAGCGGAAAAGGCCGGCTTCCAGCTGATCGATCCCGGTTCTGCTGCCGGGCTTGACGCGTCGATCACCGAAGCATTCGAGAAGAAGACCGGCTGGCTCGGCTACTATTGGGCTCCGACCGCCTTGCTCGGCAAGTACGAGATGACCTTGCTGTCTTTCGGTGTGGATCACGACAAGGCGGAATGGGACTCCTGCACTGCCGCTCCGGATTGCCCGACCCCAAAGGTAAACTCCTATCCGGTCTCGGACGTCTATACCGTGGTGACCAAGTCCTTTGCCGATAGAGCAGGCAGCGCCATGGACTACGTCGAGGCGCGGCAATGGGAAAACGCGACGGTAAACAAGGTTCTGGCCTGGATGGATCAGAACCAGGGGACGAACGAGAGCGCCGCCCGCTACTTCCTCGGGAACTTCCAGGAGATATGGACGCAGTGGGTAAGCCCGGAGGTCGCCGAAAAGGTGAAGGCGGCGCTCTGATTGTCGGTCGGATCGGCCTGAAGTCGTGAACGTGATCGATTCCGGTGCCCCTTCGAGGATGCGGCTGCCTGATGCGCGACGCACGAGCCGCGCCTGCGTCGCAAACAGTAAAGCGGTCCGCGTCTTCCGCTGTCACAGTTCTGATGCAAGGAGCGGCAAGCGCCGCGAAAACGCAGTCGGCGTAAAAGCTCCAAGCCAAGAGAAGGGGAAAGGTTGTCCATGGCTAGTCACGCAATCGAGGTGAAGAACCTCTACAAGATTTTCGGCCCGCGCGGGGAGGATTACGTCAAGCTCGTCGAGAACGGGATGGGTAAGGCCGAACTCAACGAAAAGCACGGCCACGTGCTCGGACTGCAGGACATCAACATTTCCATGCCTGGCGGCTGCATAACGGTCGTGATGGGGCTCTCGGGGTCCGGCAAATCGACGCTGATCCGGCACATCAACCGGCTGATCGATCCGACCTCCGGCGAAGTCCTCTACGACGGCGTCGACGTCTGCAAGATGAACGAGAACGACCTTCGCGCATTCCGCCGCCACAAGACGGCGATGGTCTTTCAGAAATTTGCACTGCTGCCGCATCGCACGGTTCTCGAGAACACCATCTACGGTCTGGAGATCCAGGGCGTGGACCGGCGCGAGAGCGAGAAGCGTGCGCTTGGCTGGATCGAGCGCGTCGGCCTTCAAGGCTTCGAGAAGCACTATCCGAACCAGCTTTCCGGCGGCATGCAGCAGCGCGTCGGCCTTGCCCGCGCGCTTACAAACGACGCCGACATCCTGCTGATGGACGAAGCCTATTCGGCACTCGATCCGCTGATACGCGTCGACATGCAGTCGGTGCTGCTCGAACTGCAGAAGGAGTTGAAGAAGACGGTGGTCTTCATCACCCACGATCTCGACGAGGCCCTGAGGCTCGGCGACAAGATCGCCATCCTGCGCGACGGCCGCGTCGTGCAGCAGGGAACCGGCCAGGAAATCGTGCTCTCGCCGGCCGACGACTACATCACGGCCTTTGTGAAGGAAGTGAACCGCGGGCGGGTGGTCAACGTGGAAACGATCATGCGGCCGCTGTCCGGCAATCCGGAAGGCCTGCCGCTCGCCGCAGGCACCGTGCTCGAAGCCGCCGCCCGTACCATGACCGGCGCGCAGATAAGCAATGCGCATGTCGTCGACGCCAATGGCCGCCCGATCGGTGCGATCGACCTGCAGATGATCATCTCCGCCATGGTGACGCCCGTGCAGCATACCGACCGGCAGGCGGCTTGATTCGCATTGAGGGGCGCCCATGGGCGCCCTCGTTCGGGGGATATTCGGCTGGCCGGTTTGCCGCGGAAGATGTACATGGCTACTCGAAACGTCGTTCTGACTGACGCCCAATCAGCGCTGCTTGAACGGTTGGTCGCCTCCGGGCGCTATCAAAATGCCTCGGATGTCTTGCGCGCCGGGTTGCGGCTGCTCGAGCGGGAAGAGGCCGAGCTGGACGATTTGCGGGCAAGGCTGAGCACAGGACTCGATGAAGCCCGTCGCGGCGATCTAGCCGAAGGTACGGGCGAAGAGGCGATCCGCCGTGCTTTCGCGGCAGCGCATGCAGCCACCTGATGCCGAAATCCTGGCGACTGACCCGATCCGAGGAAACGTCGTTGACCGTTATCGAGGGCGTCGCGCGGCGCCCTCGACACCGGATATTTAAGTGACCGCCAGCCTTCCGCTGATGTATCGGAACTCCTGCGTCTTGCCTCCATAGCCGTAGGCTGCCGCCGGTACCTCATGCACGAGCACGTAGCTTTCGGGATGGACAGTCCCGAGAATATCCTCGAAGGCCGCGAAGATCGCTTCGATATAGGCGCCAAGTTCCTGTTTGGTATTGGTGCCGTCGACAACCTTGATGTCGAGCCAGAAACTGCTGGCCTGCTGCGATGCGAGCGACTTTCCGCCCGCGAACCAATGCCGGGGATCGACATAGCTGACCACGACCGCCGTCACCGAGGGGTCCTTGCGAAGATGCGACTGCGTGAGGTCGCTTACCTTTGCCGCTACTTTCGCCGAAAGCTCCGGCTCCGGCTGTCCGGTAACGCTGATGTTGATGATGGGCATCACAGGTTCCTTTCTCGAAATAACACCTCTTCAATTTGCCACCGCCGCCACATCAGAAAAATCGAATTGTTTTGCAGGAATACTTCTGTAAAACTGAAGTATGAATCCGATCGATCCCGAACTGCTGCGCACTTTTCTGGCATTCGCCGAGGGCGGCTCGCTTGCAAGAGCGGCAATGGCCGTCAACCGTTCGCCCTCCGCCGTGACGGCGCAAATGCAGCGGTTGGAAGCGCTGATCGGCGAGCGCCTTCTTGCGCCCGCCGGGCGCGGACGTGTGCTCACGCCCGTGGGAGAGGAACTCGCCGCGCATGCCCGGCGCATTTTGGATGCGCATCGCGACGCCTGGCTCAGCCTCAGGGGCGCGCGCGCCGATGGACGGATCTCCCTCGGCAGCACTCAGGACTTTGCCGATACGATGCTGCCCGGATTGCTGCGCCGCTTCGCGCGCTCCCATCCGCGCATTCGCCTGGATTTGAGGATCGGCAGGTCGAAAGAATTGACGGCCGCCTTCGATCAGGGCCAGATCGACATTCTTCTTGCCATGCGACAGGCGGCTGCAGATGACGAATTGCTTGTGCTCGGCGAACAGATGCTTTGGCTCTGCTCCGACAGGGGCTTGGCAACGGACGAAGAGGAGCTACCCCTCGCCGTGCTCGACCCACCTTGCGGCTTCCGCGCCGCCGCCATATCGGCCCTAGAGAGAACCGGCCGCCGCTTTCGGATCGCGGCAACGAGCCCCAGCCTGTCGGGCTTACGCGCGGCTGTCTTGAGCAGCATCGCCGTTACCACCCGGACGGAAAGATTTCTCAGCACTGGCATCGAGCGCGCTCCTGCCCATCTCGGCTTGCCGTCCCTGCCACCGGCGGAATTCAGCTTGCGGCTGCGCGCCCGGGCGGATAAGCCCGCAGCCGACCTTGCCGCGCTGCTTGCGGACGAATTGCCGCGTTGATCTGTGCAATTCTGTTGCCAACACATAAAGATATCTTTATATCTTATTGCAAATTCCATTCAGCCGGGAAAATCCGATGTCCGTTGCAGCCCATGCCCTTTCCGATCTCCTCGCCCAGAAGGGCGTCCTGCTTGCCGATGGAGCCACAGGCACGTCGCTCTTCGCCATGGGGCTTGAAGCGGGCGAGGCACCGGAGATCTGGAACGAGACCAAGCCGGACAACATCACCAAGCTGCATCAGGACTTCGTGGATGCCGGTGCCGACATCATTCTCACCAATTCCTTTGGCGGCACACGCCACCGGCTGAAGCTTCACCAGGCCGAAGACCGGGTCCACCAGCTCAACAAGCGGGCGGCAGAAATCGCGCGCGCCGTCGCCGACAAAGCTCCGCGAAAAGTCATTACGGCCGGGTCCGTCGGCCCAACGGGCGAACTGCTGATACCGCTCGGCGCCCTCTCCTATGAGGACGCGGTCGCGGCCTTTGTCGAACAGATCGAGGGCCTGAAAGCCGGCGGCGCGGAGGTCGCCTGGATCGAGACCATGTCCTCTCCGGACGAAATTCGTGCGGCCGCCGAAGCCGCGGCGAAGGTCGGCCTCCCTTATGTCTACACCGGCTCCTTCGACACCGCCGGCAAGACGATGATGGGCCTGCACCCGAAAGACATTCACGGCGTCGCCGCCGATATCGGTGAAGGTCCGGTTGCCGTCGGCGCGAATTGCGGCGTCGGGGCGTCGGACATTCTTTCCTCGCTGCTCGACATGACGGCTGCAAGCCCAGAGGCTACGATCGTCGTCAAGGGCAATTGCGGCATTCCCGAATTCCGCGGCTCGGAGATCCATTATTCCGGGACTCCGCCGCTGATGGCGGAATATGCCCGGCTGGCCGTCGATGCCGGTGCCAGGATCATCGGCGGCTGTTGCGGCACCTCCTGCAACCATCTGGCCGCAATGCGGCTTGCGATCGACAATCACACCAGGGGCGAGCGCCCCACGCTCGAAACGATCGTCGAGAAGATCGGACCGTTGCGCAACAAATCGGCAAATGAAGGCCCCGCCGCCCCGGCCCGAGAGCGCCGTCGGCGCGCGTAAGGTAATGCTTGCGGCAGCTCCGGCGGCAAAGCCGGAGCTATCCTATTTTACGGGACCAGAGTGAGTGCGCATGTGCGCCGCCGGGACGGCGCTGGCGCTCACGAAAGCAAGCTTTTCGGCGAGATCGCAAATCCCGCGCAAAGGTGCCCCGAGCCGGCCGCGCTCCGCCGTGCAGCCATATTCCGCAGCACTGGCAAATACCGGGTAGAACTGAAGCGCGGCACCGAGATGACGGGACCCCTCTTCGGAAAAATGCCCATGGTCTTCGAAGAGCGCCACTCCCTTGTCCTCGGTCCGGCAGCGACCTGCGCCGCAAAGGTAGCCGGTGAAGCTTACGACCGGATAGTCGCCGGAGATATCCGCCAGCACCGAGAGCACGTCGCGGTCATGGGACTGCACATTCGCAAGCGGCGCCCCGCAGTCATCGGCGGAGGTTCCAAGCAGACGGGCTCGCGCGACGCAAAGTCCGGTATCGCGCCCATCCTGGGGCGGCGGCGCGATGACGACCGGCCGAAAGCCGTTCTGCCGTAACCATGCGAGGCTTGCTCGATAGCTACCGGTCACGATCCGGGCGTCCGACGGCACCACTCCCTTACCGTCGAGAAGCATCGTCTCTTCCTCCAGATACTGATCCAGCGGCGAGGACAACACGACATAGCGGATCGACTTGTGGGCCAGAAGGAAGCGCTGCACCTCCTTGTTGTGCTCGATGCACTCCTGCGGCCAAGCGGGCTCGAACTTGGCCTTGATCGGGGCGAGGCCGGCGAGCGGACCGCAATTATTGTTCGTCAGTTGCACAAGCCGTGCGTCCGGTTCGGACGCCAGGATGCCATCGACGAGGTGCCTGGCGAAGGAGTCTCCCCAGACGGCAATGACCGGTTCGCTGCTTGTGCTGCATTTCAGGTCGATAACCGCGTTGCAATCCTTGCCCAGGCCGACGCTCGGCTTGGTCAGGCGGGCAAGATCGACATTCCTGGAGGCGAGACCGTCGCTGCCGTCGAGCACCAGGCCAGTCGCAACGGTTATGGACCCCACCGCCGCGACCGTTGCGAAGATCGCCTTTCTCGCGAGACGGGCACGATTGCGAAAGGGACCCTCGACGTAGCGCCAGCTTAGAGCACGTCCACTTTAAACCGGGTCATATCCTGCTGCTGCGAAGTAGTTCGCACACTCTTGCGGCTCGAAGAGTTTGACGATGTCGCCAACGGTGTTCCACAGGGCGTCGACGGAGCGTTCGGCCCGTGCCCGCAGAAGCGCCTTGAGCTTTGAGAAGGCGTTTTCGATCGGGTTGAAGTCGGGGCTGTAGGGCGGGAGATAGAGCAGCGTGCAGCCGGCGGTTTCTATGGCCTGTCGGATGCCATCTGCCTTGTGGGCCGGCAGGTTGTCCATGACGACGATGTCGCCGGGCGTGAGGGTCGGCACGAGAACCTGCTCGACATAGGCCCGGAAAGCCACTCCATTCATCGCCCCGTCAAGGACCATCGGCGCGGTCATGCCGGAGAGCCTGAGCGCCCCGGTGAACGTCGTGGTTTTCCAATGACCGTGCGGAACGCCCGATCGGCAACGCTCTCCGCGCGGCGCGCGACCGCGAAGCCGGGACATCTTCGTGGAAAGACCCGTCTCGTCTATGAAGACGAGGCGGGCTGGATCGAGATCAAGCTGGGCATCGAACCAGTCCTGACGCCGCTTCAAGAGGTCTGGCCGCTCCTGCTCCAATGCATGTGCGGTCTTTTTTTGAATGTGAAGCCGCGCTTGCGCAGCCAGACGTCGAGGGTGCTGCGGCCGATAGAGACGGATCGGTCCTCTTCCAGACGCAAAACCATCTCGTTCAGCGTGATGTCCTTCGACGCCTCGATCATGCCGATGATGAAAGCCTCATGATCGTCGAGACGGGAACCTCCAGGTCGACCCTGCTTGGCAGCGCTCACCTGACCCTGCCGGGCGCTCGCGATCCAGGCAATCGCCGTCGAAATCCCGATCCCGAACCGCGCTGCAGCCGACCGCGCGGACATCCCACCAGCCGACGCAGCCAGAACCCGGTGGCGAAGATCATCACTCAATGCTCGGGCCATGTTCCCTCCGACAAATCAAAGACAGGAGGAGGGAATCACAGAACGCTCTGAAAAGGAATCCTCACGCCGATTCCGCTTTCATCGGACGCGCTCTAGGTAGGCGAGACCGGAGCAGAGCACGATGAGCCCGGCGTAGCCGGCAGGCGTCACTCCGTCACTCGTGCGCAGCCGCGCAAATGCGAATACCGGCTGATGCCAGAGATAGAGGCTGTAGCTGCAGAGGCCAATCGCAACGAGCGGGCGGGCCGAGAGGCACCTGCCGATCAGCGTGTCGCCGCGAGCGAAAGCGAGAACGAGTGCCGTACCGGCGACGACCGGAACGGTCGCCCAGCCCGGATAATGTTGCGTGTCGGTTATCGAAAGATAGCTTGCGGCGATGAGGAAAAGCCCGCCCCAGGCGAAGCACTCGCGGACGAATCTGGAGAATTCACGATTTGGAACCCCCGAGAGGGCGACGGCGGCACCGAGGCCGAGTTCCCAGAAGCGACTGGGCAGGAGATAGAAGTTTGCCGCCGGATCGATGCGCGCGACAAGCTGGGTCGCGCCGAGGCTCAGAACCGTCGCCGCGACGACTACCCTGAGCCCGGTCGCCTCCGACAGGCGGCGCAACGAAAGCAGAAGCAGGGGAAAGACGATGTAAAACTGCTCCTCGACCGCCAGGGACCAGGTGTGAAGCAGCGGCATGAGATCGGTGTCGGGCGTGAAGTAGTTCGTCTGGTCCCAAAAAAAGAAATTCGCCGCGAACAGGTTCGCCGCGTAGAGACTCTTGCCGAATTCGTTCAATTCCTTCGGCAGCATCCACATGAGCGCGAAGGGAATAGATACCGTACAGACGAACAGAAGCGCGGGCGCGAGGCGCCGTGCACGCCGCTCATAGAAAGCGACGATGCTGAATGCGCCGCTGCGGATCTCCTGGTGAATGAGGCTCGTGATCAGAAAGCCGCTGATCACAAAGAAAACGTCGACTCCCGCGAAACCGCCGGAGATAAAGCCGAAACCGGCGTGAAACAGCAGGACGGGGATTACGGCGACGGCGCGCAGCCCGTCGATCTCGGGTCTATAATGCATAATGCGAGGCAGGTACTTCCGTGAGGTCGGCGCGTCGTTAACATGTGCAATCGGCCGGCGCCACCCCGCCGATCACCTCACGCGCGCCCGTCGCAGATGATTGCGCCAGGCTTCGAGCCCTTCTTCGATGTTCCTACGGCCGAATCCGACGCGGAAGCGATCCTGCGCGACCGGCAGCAGATCGGAGACAAAAAGGCTTGAAGGAAGCAACAGCACGCCTGATTCCTCGACAAGGCGCCGGCAATGTTCCTCCACACTGCCCGGCCCGTGATAGCGGGCGAACCCGACGCAGCCGCCGTCCGGCGCCTGCCACTCGTAGAGATCGGCAAACTCGGCGAAGAAGGCGCCGAGTTTTTCGAGATTTCGCGTGCAGAGCGCGCGATTGCGTTCGAGTATCCGATGGCGGGATTTCAGCGCGATCGTCGCCAACACCTCCGATGGCCGGGAATTGCATATTGAAAGGTAGTGTTTCATGCCTTCCATGCGCTGGAGAAGCGCGTGATCGCGGCAGGCGATCCAGCCGATCCGAAGCCCCGGAAGGCCATAGGCCTTGGACATGACGTTGAGCGAAATACCGTGGTCGAAGAGTTCGGCCGCCTGCGGCAGGCGCTTCTCCTCGTCGCGCTCCAGCCCTCGATAGACCTCATCGCTGAAAAGATGAATGCCGCGCTCGGCGCAGAGTGCCGCGAGCGCGCGAAAGACCGGCGGCTCGGCGACAGCGCCCGTCGGGTTATTGGGGAAATTGACCGCGATCAGCTTCGTATTCGGCTGCAGCGCCGCCTGGACATCGGCGATATCGAGCTGCCAATTGTTCTCGGGACGGAGTGCAACACCGCTTACCGAGGCGGCGATCGTGACCGGAAGGGTTTCCATCGACTGGTAATTCGGCACGGTGACGATGGCATGGTCCTCGGGACCGAGCAGAGCCAGCATGGCGCAGTAGAGCCCCTCCTCGGCACCGGCGAAGCAGAGGATATCTTCCGGCTCAAGCCCCTCGTAGGTCGCGGCGATCGCCTTGCGGAGCGCCGGAGCGCCATGGGTCTCCGTATAGCCGAGCGTCAGCCGCTCCCACGCGTCGCGATCGGCCTCGTCGGCAAGCGAAAGAAGTTCGGCCATCGACATCGTTTCGCTGTCGCTCGCGGTCATGTGGTGGCGCGCCGTGAACTCCCAGCGCGAGAAATGCGTCTCGAGGCGGAAGGCCGGCAAGGTCGTCATGGTCGTTCTTCCCTTTGAAGGCGAGGCTCGGTGCTCATTCAGGCGACGCCTTCGTCGCGCGCGGCTGAGAGATAGTTGTAGATGGATGCGCGCGAGGTGCCGATCAGGCTTGCCAGATGGTCGACGGCGTTGCGGGTCTTGAAGAGCCCCTGCTCTTCGAGTGCCGCAACCAGGGCCACGCGATCCGGGCGCTTCAAGGCGGAAAGCGCAAGGCCCCTCACCTTTAGCCAAGCGTGCAGCGCTGCATTGATCTCCTCGCGCCAGTCGCGCGAAAACAATGCTTGCGGCCGTGGTTCCGGCGTGCCGGCAAAGGCCGCGAGCAGCCTCACGGCGTCGTCGATACGGGAAACATCGAGATTGATGCAGAGCAACCCGACGGCGCGTTCTTCGCCGTCGCGCAGCACCGCGGATACGGATTTCAGCCGCCGCCCATCCGCACCCGTCTTTTCGTAGGGCCCAAGCACGGAGGCGCCCTCAACGATGTCCCCGAGGCCATCCTCGATGAGCGATTCCAATCCCACGCCCCGGCCGGAAAAAGCATTCCAGATCGCGGCTATCCGCCCGCTCGCAAGATCGTGCAGGACGATCTCGGCATGGGGATAGAGCAGCGCACTAATCGCCGCGGCTGACGGCGCGTGGATCGCGAGACTCTGGGGGATGATGGGTTCAGTCTTCATGCCGGCATCTGACGGGGTTTGTATCTTTTGTCAATATTAGACTTATAATACATCCGATCGCAAGTCAGCGCGGAAACTTCGCGACGACAGCGATGATCGGGCCGAGCGGAAACAGCCGGTCGTGCCGATTGATCTCCGGCGCATAAAGGCTCGAGATCGTACCATCCAGAAAGAGCGCATTGGGGCAATCCAGCGCGTCGCGAAACAAGGTCGCGAAATCGTGAAAGCGCACCGGCCGTTTCGACACGGCGAAGACCACCTCGCCATTGGGCGTCACCCCGACGCCGTTGCGGGTCTTGAGGCTGTCGCTATCCGGCAGGAAACGGGGATGCAGCGCACCGTCGATGACGAGCATCGGACCGGATTGCGTCGCGAAACGCGGCTCGATGCCGGCAAGGCGATAGGCCTCCGCAGCCATGACCCCGGCCTTGCCGTCGCCGACATAAAAGACGCCGTTCGGCAGCATGTGAAAGTTGCCCCAACCCGGATTTGTATTGAGCGGCGCCTGCTCCGCGCCCTCCTCCACATGCAGCCCGACCGGAGCGAGGTCCTCGTGGTACATGCCGCCGTTCATTGCGAAGACGAGGTACTGTTCGCGACGACGAAGTTCGACCGACAGCGCTCTGAAGGACCTGAACGGCACGCCCGCCTGGTCCTTGTTGTAGAGCCGTATGTCGCTCGTCGCCGGGTCGAAGCTGCAGGCGAGGTAGATTTCGCCGAGATGGCGAACATCGCGGCAGGCACCGAACGCGGGTGCAGCGAGACCGGCGGATAGAAGGGCGGCGCCGGCGATGAAGGCTCTTGTAAACAGCGGCATCGAACAGACCCGGAGGGAATCATACGACGTAGCATCGCATGGATTGCAGCGGATTTATGTGGGCGCGCTCTGATTAAAACTCGATCGCCGCCATATGAAAACGCAACTGCCCCACCGCATAGCGATAGTCGCGCCCAACCGGACAGGCATCGCGCGACAGGCAGCCGTGAGCAAGGCAGCCGGCCACCCCTTCCCCGGTTCTCAGATGCGCGCGGCAGCGCCCGATATCGAATGTAGCGCCTGCCAAAGCATCCGCCGGGCAGGTGGAAAGGCAGGGCCTTCCAACACAGGTTTCGCAGGGGTGGCCACCCGCCGGCTCGCCCGTCACCGGCATGGCTCGATCGAACGCAAGCGCGCCGCGATAGCCGTGCCATAGACCGTAGAGCGGATGAATGAGGATGCCGAGCGGCGACGGCTTCAGCCCTTCGGCACGCATTGCCCATTGCTGGAAGGGCTGCCAAGGGGGATCGGACGGAAAATACGCCGAGGCGCCTGCTGCCGCAGCCGCCGGGCGGATGACCTGTTTCGACCAGTTGTCGAGCGGCTCCGCACCGCCGCCGTCGGGTTCGCCTTCGCGCCACCGGCGGAAAGGCTCCCAGACCGAGCCGCCGACATTGCCGATCAGCACCACGCACGCTGCGGGCTTGCCGCCTTCGAGCGTTGGTCCCGCCTCGCCCGGCGCGAAATTGATGGTTCCGCGCAAAAAAAGACCGTGCGGCGCAAGCGCCGCACGGATGGTTTCAAGCACATCGCTTTCCGATGCGTAAGGAGCCGTCATTTCGGTTTCGGCCCTTGAGTTTCGTAATGCGGGCGCCAGACCTCTTTCTGTATCATATCGGCCACCTGCGCCGCGCCGCCTTGCTCCCTGGCTCGCTCGGGAGCCTTTCAGGTGAAGGCGTCGGGCATCGAGTCCTTGCGCTTCGCGATGAATTCCTTCAGCGCCTCGTCGATCGCCGGATCGAGATAGGGCGCCTCATAATGTTCGAGCCACGAGCGGGCGAGCGCGTTGGCGCGCTGTTCGATCCGCTTTTCGCCCTCGATCTCCCACTGCTCGAAGGAGTTGTTGTCGGCGAGCGGCGAGCGATAGAAGGCGCTCTGGAAGTTCGCCTGCGTATGTGCACAGCCGAGATAGTGGCTGCCCGGGCCGACTTCGCGGATGGCGTCGAGCGCCTGCGCGTCTTCGGAAAGGTCCACGCCCTCGGCCATCTTCTGCATCATGCCGAGCTGATCCTGGTCGATCATGAACTTCTCGTAGGATGAGACGAGACCGCCCTCGAGCCAGCCGGCCGCATGCAGCACGAAATTGGTGCCGGCAAGCAGCGTCATGTTCAGCGTATTTGCCGATTCATGCGCAGCCTGCGCATCGGGAACCTTCGAGCCGCAGAGCGAACCGCCGGTACGGAACGGCAGGCCGAGGCGGCGAGCAAGCTGAGCAGCGCCGTAGGAGACGAGCGACGGCTCCGGCGTGCCGAAGGTCGGCGCGCCCGACTGCATCGAGATCGACGCGGCGAAGGTGCCGAACAGCACCGGCGCGCCCTTGCGGATGAGCTGGGTAAAGGCCGCGCCTGCCAGCACTTCGGCGAGGATCTGCGTCAGTGTGCCGGCGACCGTGACCGGGCTCATCGCGCCCGACAGGATGAAGGGCGAAACGACGCAAGCCTGGTTATGGCGGGCGTAGACCTTCGCGGCACCGAGCATCGTCTCGTCGAAGACCATCGGCGAGTTGGCGTTGATGAGGTTCAACGTCACCGCATTGTTCTCGACGAAATCGTCGCCGAAAAGGATCTTCGCCATTGCGACCGTGTCTTCGGCGCGCTCGGGCGCGGTGACCGATCCCATGAAGGGTTTGTCGGAATAGCGGATATGGCTATAAACCATATCGAGGTGGCGCTTGTTGACGGCGATATCGACCGGCTCGCAAACCGTGCCGCCCGATGAGTGCATCGACGGCGCCATATAGGCGAGCTTCACGAAGTTGCGGAAATCCTCGATCGTCGCATAGCGGCGGTTGCCGTCGAGATCGCGCACGAAGGGCGGGCCGTAAACCGGCGCGAAGACGGTCGCCTTGCCGCCGATCTGAGCGTTGCGCTCCGGGTTGCGCGCGTGCCAGGTAAAGTCCTTCGGCGCCGTCTTCAAGAGCTCGCGGCAAAGTCCCTTGGGGAAATGCACGCGTTGACCGCGCACGTCGGCACCAGCGGCCTTCCACAGATCGAGCGCTTCGGCATCGTCGCGAAACTCGATGCCGATCTCTTCGAGAACGACGTCGGCGTTGCGTTCGATGAGCTGCAGCCCTTCCTCGTCAAGAACTTCGTATTCGCGAATCCTGCGTTGGATATAGGGCAGAGACGGTCCCGGGCCACCGCCGGTGCGGGAAGCGCGACGCGCTGCCGCTCCCCGCCCCTCACCACGCGCGCGGCGTCCGCCGCCTTCGGCCGCACCTTGTTCTGTAACGTCGCTCATTCGCTCATTCCTCTTCCCGCGGTGCTCCGCGCATCATGCGCGATGAACGCCGCAACACTTTGATGGGTGGGCGCATACCCCTTTCGCGAGGCTAAATCCAGCGGCGGGCATATGCATCCGGTAGTCGATTTAGCCTAATGCTACCAAGGCGCCGGACCGGTACGGGTCTTAATGCGCCAACGGCTGGCGCATCTTAGACACTCGGTCTGCGGTCGCTCCCATTGCAGTGCGTCGAGCGTGCGTCTTTCGCTGCTTCAGATCGGGACCGCGCAAGCGCCACTCTAACGCCTTGAAGTGCTGCATAATTTTGCAGGCGGCAGATTCCGAACCGCGGAATAATGCGCTACCGCTGTCGCATGGGAGCATTTACGCGGGGCGCCGTCGTTTTTCATCATATGCGACGTCGCTTTCAACAAGAGATTTTTAGGTGTAGCCCGCTAAGGATTGGGCAACGCGTCCGGATTGTGCCATCTCTCGTGCCACCCGTGCGAAATGACTGTGCCAGGAACCGAGGAACCCAACTATGGCAGACGATGAAATCATTCTCGAGGACCTTTCCGACGAGGAACTCGTGCAGCAGATGCATGACGACCTCTATGACGGTCTCAAGGAGGAAATCGAGGAAGGGACGCGTATCCTCCTCAAGCGTGGCTGGACGCCTTACGACGTCCTGACCCAGGCCCTGGTCGAAGGCATGCGCATCGTCGGCATCGATTTCCGCGACGGCATTCTCTTCGTCCCGGAAGTGCTGCTTTCGGCCAATGCGATGAAGGCCGGCATGTTCATCCTGCGCCCGTTGCTCGTCGAAACCGGTGCCCCGAAGCTCGGTAAGATGGTGATCGGCACGGTCAAGGGCGACATCCACGACATCGGCAAGAACCTCGTCGGCATGATGATGGAAGGCGCCGGCTTCGACGTCGTCGACCTCGGCATCAACAATCCGGTCGAGAACTACCTCGAAGCGCTCGAGCGTGAGAAGCCGGACATCCTCGGCATGTCTGCCCTGCTCACGACGACCATGCCCTATATGAAGGTCGTCATCGATACGATGAAGGAAAAGGGATTGCGCGACGAATACGTCGTCCTCGTCGGCGGTGCACCGCTCAACGAGGAATTCGGCAAGGCCGTCGGGGCCGACGCTTATTGCCGCGATGCCGCCGTCGCCGTCGAGACCGCCAAGGACTACATGAAGCGCAAACACAATCAGTTCGCAGCCGGCTGAGACGATCTGACATGAAAAAAGCCGGCTGCCCGTGTGAAACGAGCAGCCGGCTTTTTGTTTTTCGGAAAGAGCACTTACCGGGTGCCGTCAGTTGGCGGCCTTGGCGACCCGTTGGCCGGCTCCCTGTGTCGCGTTGACTGCGTTTGCAGTATCCTGTCCTGCGCCGCGGATCGTATTTGCGCAGGAACTCAGGGCTGCCAGCGCTATCAGAACGGCTCCGATGGTCGCGATGGATTTTGTCGTCATGACCGTGATTCCTTTGTGTTGATGCAAGGCGGAATAAAGATGGAAAACGCAACGTCGGCAAGAGAACGTGCACAACCGAAGAAAGTTCATGTCATTGGTTGCGGCGCGATCGCGCGCGAAATTCTTGCCGTCTGCGCGGCCAACGGGCTCGACCACATCGAGCTCAACTGTCTGCCGGCCATCTGGCACAACACGCCGGAGAAGATCACTCCGGGCCTGCGTGAGGCTATCACCCGGGCGCGCGCCAACGGTTTCGAGCGCATCTTCATCGCCTTTGCCGATTGCGGCACCGGCGGGCTTATCGACCGACTCTGCGAAGAGGAAGGGGTGACGCGCATCCCGGGTCCGCATTGCTACTCGTTCTTCGCCGGAAACGCGGATTTCGCAGCCCGCTGGGACGATGACATCACAGCTTTCTTCCTGACGGATTTCCTTGCCCGGCAGTTCGAAGCCTTCGTCATCGAGCCGCTCGGCCTCGACCGGCACCCGGAACTGCGCGACATGTATTTCGGCCACTACCGCAAGCTCGTCTATCTCTCCCAGCAGGAGGACGCCGCGTTGCAGGAAAAGGCCCGGCGCGCCGCCGTTACTCTCGGGCTCGAATATGAGTACCGTTATACCGGCTATGGCGATCTTACGACATCGCTGATCGAGGTTTGATCCGCTCTCTCCGGTCCCGGCACTCACGCCTCGTCGGCGGTGCGATGGCCCCGCGATCCTTCGGGATCGTGTGCAGGGCACAGCTTAAGGCTGTGCTAACGTATCGACGGCATATTTCCTGCGCTGACCTGCCGCGCAGCGCACCTCAAATCCCATCTGGCGCAAATTCTTGTCGCGATCCGCTGATGTGTAACGTGAAATCTGAAAAAGGGGCGCTGTCGAGCGCCGAGCACAAGGGACGCATCGTCGTGGTGACCGCCGGAGGCGACAATGCGAACATCATGATCAACGCATTGGCTGCGCGCTTCACGAATGTTGCAATTTTGCAGGAGGAGCCGGAATCGAAGGCGCTCTTCGTCAAGCGGCGTGCGCGCAAACTCGGATGGGTAATGGCACTCGGGCAACTTGCGACGATGTTCGTCTCCCGCATCGGCAAGCGCTTCACCCGGCGTCGGGCAGCCGAGATTCTTCGCGAGAATGATGCGTCCGCCGCGCCCAACCGGACGGTGCCCGTCCACCGCGTTGACTCGATCAACGACGCTGACGGCCATGCAATGCTTCAGCTACTGAAACCCGCCGTCCTCTTCCTAATCAGTTGCCGCATGTTGAAGCCGGAAACGCTTGCTGCCGTCAATTGTCCGATTCTGAATTTCCATGCCGGCATCAACCCGCAATATCGCGGCTTGATGGGAGGCTACTGGGCGCTGGCCAACAACGATCCCGAGAATTTCGGCGCGACCGTTCATCTCGTCGACGAAGGCGTCGACACCGGCGGCATCCTCTATCAATCGCGGCAGGCGCCGCGCCGCGCCGACACGATCCACACCTACCCCCTTCTCCAGACGGCCGCCTCAACCGACATCGCCATCCGTGCGGTCGAGGACGCCCTTGCCGGGAAACTGCACCCGATCGCCATCGCGGCCCCGTCGCGGCAGTGGTACCATCCCCCGGTCTGGACTTGGTTCTGGAATGGCCTGCGGCACGGCAGGTGGTAGACAGAGGGACCTGCCTGCTACTGCGCCCCCGCGCTCAAGACCCGATGGGTCGCCCGGTCGACGGCATGGCCAGTTTGCGTGCTGTCTTCCCTGAATCCCCGTGCCGTGTTGGCGCAGGACGAAGCGAAGATCAGGATTAGAACTGCAAATACGGTCTTCGACATGACACCCTCGGAGACAGCCCGGCAATCCAAGAAAAGATGATGCATGCCTGCGAGAAATCAAGCGTAGTGGGAATCTTGTCTTTAGCCGACAGATGAGAGAATATTAGCTATTCCTCATGTCAAATCCGGTGATCGGAGAACGTCATGACCGGCAGATCATCGATCGTCGCAGCCGCGCTCGCCCTTTTGACGATGGCAGGCTGTATGAGCAGCCAGTCGGCCCGGAACAGCAACAGCCCTCAACAAAGCGGCGGCTCCGGCGAAGGCGCCGGTAGCGGCAGCATGGGCGGTTCCGGCGGCGGCAGCTCCGGCTACTGAGCGGATCTTCGGTCGGATCTGAAGTCATCGTCCGATGAAAGAAGGGCCGGCTGTCCCTCCGTGCGTTGCCGGAGGGACAATGCTCGACGACCTCAGTAGTAAGGCGAATAGCACTGCTGTCTTGGGCCGCCATAGGGCTGGTAGGAATTGTCCGCAGCGCGGTACGAGCGGTAGCGGTCATAGCACCAGTTGACGTGGCTGGCAGGCATTCCCGGCGCCGCATAGCGTGGCTCTGCGTAACGCGGCTGGGCGATGGCGCCGCCGATGATCATACCGGCACCGAAGGCTCCCAGTGGATACCACCAGCCGTCGCTGTGCCGGCGGTAACCGTGGCGGCGAT
Organism: Ensifer sp. D2-11; assembly: GCF_054161295.1. NCBI lineage: Bacteria > Pseudomonadati > Pseudomonadota > Alphaproteobacteria > Hyphomicrobiales > Rhizobiaceae > Ensifer > Ensifer sp. D2-11. The sequence goes on along the minus strand of NZ_CP096433.1, from coordinate 1,102,793 downwards.
AGTTGTAGCCGCGATGCCCGTTATACCAGCCGTGTCGATGGCCGTGCCGGCGCCAGCCGTGCCGCGGGCGATGCCGGTGACCATGCCAGCCGCGGTGGTCGACCATCTGCACGTCGCTCGCCTGCGACACCGGAACGGTTGGGACGGGCATGGCTTGCGCAGGCGCATAGCCGGTGAAAGCCGTCACAGCCGCGAGGAACAGGATCCCAATCTTCTTCATCTCCACACCTATCTGTTCGAATAGGTCAGAGCTTTTGCCGCCGGCTAGGTGAACGCGCAGTGAATGCAAGATTCATGATATTCTTAAGGACCATCCGAAGGGCCGGTGCACGCGTGTTCTCGGTCCTTTGTCGCCGCCGATAAGGCAGGCATTTCGCCGCGCCGGCGCAAGCGGCGCGCTCCGCGAGCGCAAGGTTCGGATGCGTGATTGTGCAGCGTCGTTTTTGGACATATCGGACGTCGTGGCAAGGTGAGCCACGGCGCGTGGACATGCGCATTGTCGCCCTTATAGGAGAACAGGAATCCGATGGCAGACCGCATTATCGTCTACTGGCGCGATATCCCCGCGCAAGTCATCATCAAGCAGGGCCGCAAGACCGCCAAGCGCGAGCTCTCGCTGCGCTTCACCGAGGCGATCGACATGTGCGCCATGCGCACCGGCGCCGCCGAGACCGACGACTACCTTGCCGAATGGCGCAAGGCCGATCCCGTTCCAGTCTCCGACGACCTCGAGACGGAAGCCGACAGGGCGGCGGCCGAATTGGAAGCCGCCTATGACCGGGAGCGCCTCGTCGCACTCGTCAAGGCCGGAGGCCGGGACAATGCCTGACCCGAAGGTCGTGACCGGTAACGCCCAGTCCGCCAGGAAGGCGGCGACGGGCGCCTATACACCCCAGGGCGTGTCGCCCAGCCGCCGCTCGCGCCACAAATACACGGTGCGTCTCTGGGCCGTACGCAATTCGCGTTTCCTCGAGTGGTTCTACAACCGTTTCGCCGACATGTTCCTGCTTCTCCATCCTCTATGGAACGCAATTGGCTACAACCGGGTTGAAAGGCCCGTGACCTTCGTCGAGCGCCACGTCAAGGGCTTCCTCTTCGACTGTCGCATGTGCGGGCAGTGCGCACTGTCCTCAACCGGCATGTCGTGCCCCATGAACTGTCCGAAGCAGCTCAGGAACGGGCCCTGCGGCGGCGTACGCGCAAACGGCAATTGCGAAGTCGAGCCGGACATGCCCTGTGTCTGGGTGCAGGCGTGGAAGGGCTCGCAGAACATGGTGAAGGGTGATGCGATCATGAACGTGCAGAAGCCGGTCAACCAGTCGCTGCGCGAAACCTCGTCCTGGTTGCGGGTAACGGCCGAGGCCGCGGCCGCCCGCGAAGCGGCGAAGAAGGAAGGCCCGCAGCAATGAGCCCGGACATCAATCCCCACGATCCAGGCGCACCGCTCGATCCCCTGCCCGGCCATTCCTCGCGCGGGCGGTTGGAGCGCGTGCTGCGTCGCGGCGAGTTCGCAGTGACGGCCGAGCTCAATCCGCCGGACAGCGCCGATCCCCAGGACGTCTACGAGCGCGCGGCAATCTTCGACGGATGGGTGGACGGCATCAACGCGGTCGACGCTTCGGGCGCCAACTGCCACATGTCATCCGTCGGCATCTGCGCGCTCCTGACGCGCATGGGCTATGCGCCGATCATGCAGATCGCCTGCCGCGACAAGAACCGCATCGCGATTCAGGGCGACGTGCTCGGCGCCTCGGCCATGGGCGTCCAGAACATCATGTGCCTCACCGGCGACGGCGTGCAGGCGGGCGATCAGCCCGGGGCCAAGCCGGTTTTCGATCTCGACTGCATGTCCCTGCTCGAGACGGTGCGCATCATGCGCGACAATTCCAAGTTCCTTTCGGGCCGCAAGCTGACGACGCCGCCCCAGGTATTCCTCGGAGCAGCGATCAACCCCTTCGCTCCGCCCTATGATTTCCGCCCCTATCGCCTCGCCAAGAAGATCGAAGCCGGCGCACAGTTCGTGCAGAGCCAGTATTGCTTCGACGTTCCGATGTTTCGCGAATACATGAAGAAGGTGCGCGATCTCGGTCTTCACGAGAGGTGCTACATCCTGGTGGGCGTTGGGCCGATGGCATCCGCCAAGACTGCCCGCTGGATCCGCTCCAATGTTCCGGGCATCCACATTCCGGACAGCATCATCAAACGGCTCGAGGGCGCCCAGGACCAGAAAAAGGAAGGTAAGCAACTCTGCATCGACATGATGAACGAGGTGAAGGAGATCGAGGGCGTCTCCGGCGTCCACGTCATGGCCTATCGCCAGGAGGAATATGTTGCCGAAATCGTCCATGAATCAGGTGTCCTGAGGGGCCGTAAACCCTGGACGCGCGAAGCCGCGCCGACCGACGCGCTGGTTGCCGAGCGGCTGGAACATATCCGCGAAGGCAAAGAAGAAAATCAGCAGCAGATGGCCGAGGCCGCCGCGCACCACCCGCATTGAGACAAAGCCGTGATCGGCGGCTTTAGCAGAGGATAACCGGCGCTCCTGCTCGTCCAGCGCCTTACAAACACAGAACGGCCCTATTACATAGGCCAACGCTCAAGGTTCAGAGGATCTTATATGACCCGCACCATCGTCGCCTCCGCCACACGCGAGATCATCATCGGCTTCGACCAGCCCTTCTGCGTCATCGGCGAACGCATCAATCCGACCGGCCGTAAGAAGCTCGCCGCCGAGATGATCGAGGGCAACTTCGACACCGTGATCAAGGATGCGCTGGAGCAGGTTGCCGCCGGCGCGACGATGCTCGACGTCAATGCGGGCGTGACGGCCGTCGACCCGAACGAGACCGAGCCGCCGCTCCTCGTCAAGACGCTGGAGATCGTTCAGGGCCTCGTCGACGTGCCGCTGTCGATCGACAGTTCGGTTACCGCCGCCATCGAAGCCGGCCTGCGCGTTGCAAAGGGCCGCCCGCTCGTCAATTCGGTGACCGGCGAGGAGGAAAAGCTCGAAGCGATCCTGCCGCTCTGCAAGAAATACGACGTTCCGGTGGTGGCGATCTCCAATGACGAGACCGGCATTTCGATGGACCCGGACGTCCGCTTCGCGGTCGCCAAGAAGATCGTCGAGCGCGCCGCCGATTACGGCATCAAGCCGCACGATATCGTCGTCGATCCGCTCGTCATGCCCATCGGCGCACTGGGATCTGCGGGCCAGCAGGTCTTCGCGCTGCTTCGCCGCCTTCGCGAAGAGCTCAAGGTCAACACCACCTGCGGCCTCTCCAACATCTCCTTCGGCCTGCCGCACCGCCACGGCATCAACGCCGGCTTCATCCCCATGGTTATCGGCGCCGGTATGACCTCGGCCATCATGAACCCCTGCCGTCCGCAGGAGATGGAGGCGGTTCGAGCCGCAAACGTGCTTAACGGCACCGACCCGAACTGCACAAACTGGATCATGACCTATCGCGACCACAAGCCGGCCGAAGGCGGCCATGCCATCGCCGCTGCGGCAGCACCGGCGGGTGCCGGCGGGCGGCGCGGCGGACGCGCGGCGCGCGCCGGCGTCGCACGGGCGGAGTAAAAATGGCCAAGCACCACTCCTTCGCCAGCGACCTGGCGGCACTCTGGTTTCAGGCTCCGATGGTCATCGCCGCGCGTACGCAGGCCATGGCCGTCGCCGCTATCACCGGCTCGGCAACCGACTATGTCGAGGCAAGCCGGATGGTGACTGAAAAAATGGCGGCCGTCGCCGAAAGCGTCGTCGCCGCCAATGTCGCCCTGGTGAAGGAAGGAATGAGTGCGGCCGCGGCACTTGCCGCCGGAAAGCCGGGCTCTGCCGCCGCGCACAACCGGATAGCGGCGGCCGCAGTTCGGCCCTATGCCAAGCGCGTGCGGGCAAACGCCCGCCGGCTCGCGAAATAAACTGCTGGCGAGACAGAAAATGTTGAACGTGCCCTCGAAGGACGAAAAGAACGATCCGCTGGTGCTCTTCATGCCCTCCGGCAAACGCGGCCGTTTCCCCGTCGGTACGCCGATCCTCGACGCCGCACGTTCGCTCGGGGTCTATGTCGAAAGCGTCTGTGGCGGCCGCGCCACCTGCGGACGTTGCCAGGTTTCCGTCCAGGAAGGCAATTTCGCCAAGCACAAGATCGTTTCGTCCAGCGACCATATCTCGCCGATCGGTCCCAAGGAGCAGCGTTACGCGAGCGTGCGCGAATTGCCGGACGGGCGGCGGCTGTCCTGTTCGTCCCAGATTCTCGGCGATCTCGTCATCGACGTCCCGCAGGACACCGTCATCAACGCGCAGGTGGTGCGCAAGGCCGCAAGCGATCGTGTGATCGAGCGCAACGCGGCGGTGCAACTGTGCTATGTCGAGATCGACGAACCGGACATGCATAAGCCGCTCGGCGATCTCGATCGGATGAAGGCCGTCCTGGAAAAGGACTGGGGTTGGAAGGACCTTCTGATCGCCCCCCACCTGATCCCCCAGGTCCAAGGCATATTGCGCAAGGGCAATTGGGCAGTGACTGCGGCGATCCACCGCGACATGGACTCCTCCCGTCCCTTCATCGTCGCTCTCTGGCCGGGACTGAAGAATGAGGCCTATGGCGTCGCCTGCGACATTGGCTCGACGACGATCGCGATGCATCTCGTATCGCTGCTCTCCGGGCGCATCGTGGCCTCCTCCGGCACATCGAATCCGCAGATCCGCTTCGGTGAGGATCTGATGAGCCGCGTCTCCTATGTGATGATGAATCCGGATGGCCGCGAGGCGATGACCAAGGCGGTACGTGAAGCGTTGAACGGCCTGATCGGCAAGGTCTGCGCTGAGGGCGAGGTCGACCGCCACGACATTCTCGACATGGTCGTCGTCGCCAATCCGATCATGCATCACCTGTTCCTCGGGATCGACCCGACGGAGCTCGGACAGGCGCCATTCGCGCTGGCCGTCTCCGGCGCCTTGCAATATTGGGCGCACGAAATCGACATAGAGGTCAATCGCGGCGCGCGCCTTTATATGCTCCCCTGCATCGCCGGCCATGTCGGAGCGGACGCCGCGGGTGCGACGCTTTCCGAAGGGCCGCATCGTCAGGACAAGATGATGCTGCTCGTCGATGTCGGCACCAATGCCGAGATCGTGCTCGGCAACAGGGAGCGCGTCGTCGCCGCCTCATCGCCGACCGGCCCGGCCTTCGAGGGGGCAGAGATCTCCTCCGGTCAACGAGCCGCACCCGGAGCGATCGAGCGCGTCCGCATCGATCCCGAGACGCTGGAGCCGCGGTTCCGGGTAATCGGCGTCGACAAATGGTCGAATGAAGAAGGCTTCGCCGAGGCAGCTGCAGCAGTCGGTGTCACAGGGATCTGTGGCTCGGCGATCATCGAAGTCGTCGCGGAGATGTACCTCACCGGCATCATTTCGCAGGACGGCGTCGTCGACGGCGCTATGGTCGCGAAGAGCCCGCGCATCATCCCGAACGGCCGCACCTTCTCCTATCTGCTCCACGAAGGCGAACAGCGCATCACCGTGACGCAGAACGATATCAGAGCGATCCAGCTCGCCAAGTCGGCGCTTTATGCCGGCATCAAGCTGCTCATGGAGAAACAAGGTGTCGATCACGTCGACACGATCCGGTTTGCCGGTGCCTTCGGCTCGTTCATCGATCCGAAATATGCCATGGTGCTCGGCCTGATCCCCGATTGCGACCTCACTGAGGTGAAGGCGGTCGGCAATGCCGCCGGCACAGGCGCGCTGATGGCGCTCCTCAATCGCGGTCACCGCCGCGAGATCGAGCAAACAGTGAGGAAAATCGAGAAGATAGAGACGGCGCTTGAATCGAAGTTTCAGGAGCATTTCGTCAACGCCATGGCGATGCCGAACAAGGTGGATGCCTTCCCGAAACTCGCCGAAGTGGTTACCCTGCCGGCGCGCAAGTCATTGACCGATGACGGTGGCGAAGGAAGCGGCCGCAGGCGGCGACGCAGCAGGGAGTAGTCCGTCTCACCGCTTCGAATAGCCGAACCTTGTGTCGACGGCCAAGGAGATCCGATGAAAAGCGGCTGCAATCCTGGAAGGATCGTCATCCTCAACGGGGCGCCGCGATCCGGCAAGTCGAGCATAGCCGAGGCGATCCAGGAGACATTCGACGGACCATGGATGAACCTTGGCGTCGACACTTACATGGAGCGAGTAATGCCTCGCCGCTACCTGCCGGGTATCGGGTTGCGGCCCGGCGGTGAATTACCTGAAATCGAAGCGCTCGTACCTCTCTTCTACGCTGCCCTCTACGAGTCCGTTGCCGCGCATAGCCGGCTGGGTCTGAACGTTGTCGCCGATGTCGGGCATCACGACGCCTATGCCGAACCGCGCCATATCCTTCCCGACTGCGCTCGCCGGCTTCTCGGCCTTCCCGTCCTCTTCGTCGGGGTGCGGTGTCCGGTCGAGACGATAATGGAGCGACGCAATCGCGGCCAGCCCGGTCGCGAAGGCGGTTACCTCACCGGTAGCGAGGCGGAGCCTGTTCCGCGCCAGGTGCTCGCATGGCAGCGAGAGGTGCATCGCCCCGGTATCTACGATCTCGCAGTCGACACGTCCATGATGACGCCTGACGAATGCGCCGCGCTCATCCGCAAGCGGCTCGAAGCAGAGCCCATGGCTCCGACGGCATTCCAACGGCTGGCCAGAATGGCCAGCATTTCGCAGCCGGATTAAGGCTTGTTGAGCTTCGGGATACCCGCCGCGGCCTGCTTGATTTCCTCATCCCTACGCGTCCGGGAACCCGCGTGAACTCAAGCTGCTGCCTTCTCCACATAGGACGCCAACAGGCCGCCCCAGCCATTTTCCGAATCGAAAATGCCGCGCATTTCCTTGGCCTTCACGCCGTATTTTTCAAGATGGCGGTGCTCGAGAATGACGGTTGTGCCACCTTCCCCATTTGCCTCGAACAGGACCTCCACTTCGGTATGCAGGCCGGGATCGTAGTCGAAATCGGCGTTGAGCTGCCAGTCGAAGAGAATTCGGTTCGGTCGGTCGCAAGCGATGACACGCCCCCACTCGCACTCCTCTCCCGCGTTGCCGATCTCGTACCAGCGGCCACCCGCGACGGCCTCCACCACAACCGTCTTTTGGCCGGACTGCGTGAGGCTGTGGCCCATGATCCACCACGTCCCCATTCCGCTGACGAAAACGTCGAACGCCTGCTGCGGTGATGTACGCACCGTAACCGACTTGCGGACCGGTGCCGGCTCGATCATGTTCATGAGGTCCTCCTCCCGTGAGATCGCGATAAGGTTACTCTTCGGCTTCTTCGGAACGCTCGGCCCCCTCGGCCGCCTGCTTGAACGCGGCGAGCTGATCATCCCAGAATCGGTCGAGCCATTTCCTGAGCGGCCCCAGCCCGTTCGGATCGATCGAATAGATTCGCCGCGCACCCGACGGCACGTCGCGCACGAGGTGTGCCTCCTTGAGTATCTTCAAATGCTGTGAGATCGCCGGCTGTGAAACCGGCATCGCCCGGGCGATCTCGGCGACCGACTGCCGCCGCTCGGCCACCTTCTCGAAGATGGCACGGCGCGTTGGATCGGCAAGGGCAATAAAGGCTCTGTCCTGATCATAAGTCATAGCTTATTATAAGCCATAACTTATCATCGTCCACCCCAATTTCAGCGCGACGTTTGCTTCTCAAGTCGTTTGGCGGTCCCGGGAAGCCGCTTGCGCGATTATGCCGCCTGCATCCGCAGCTCGGCGAAGGCAGCCCGAACATGCTCCGCGACCGCCAGAACCGGCGCCGGCGCATCTTCGATGACCTTGAGGCCGATGTTGTAGTGACCGAGATCCGGCAGGCCGTCACGCTCGCCGAGCTGGACCATCTCGCCCTGGACGAGGTAGCGCGGCAGCGGCGCGATCGCGAGCCCGGCGAGAACAGCCGCACGCTGTCCGGTGGTATAGGCGCTCAAAAAGGCGACGCGGAATTTGCGGCCCGCACGCGACAGCTTCTCGACCGCATCGGCACGCCAGACACAGCCGTCCTCCCACATGGAAACCGGAAGAGGATCGCGCAGATGCGCGTTCCCGCATTTCGCACCTGCCCAGACCAGTTTCTCCTGCATCAGGATTTCGGCGCCCTTGGCAGATTCCTCGGAAAGGCTGTTGAACACGGCGATGTCCAGGCGGTGCTCGTCGACCCGCTTGCGCATCGCGTTGCTCATGCCGATCGAAACGTCGATGGTGACGTTCGGATACGTCTCGGCAAAGCGCTTCAATACATCAGGCAGGATTCGCTCGCCGACATCCTCCGGCGCACCGACCCGCACCACACCGTTCATGTCGGGCAACAGGAAGCGGGACACCGTCTCGTTATTGAGCGACAGAAGCCGCCGGGCATAGCCGAGCAGGAGCTCGCCCTTCGGCGTCAGCGACACCGAGCGGGCGTCGCGCAGGAACAACGTGCAGCCAAGCATTTCCTCGAGCTTCTTGATCTGCATCGAAACCGCCGAAGGCGTGCGGTAGACCGTCTCCGCGGCGGTCGTAAAGTTACCGGTCTCGGCAATGGCGACGAAAGTCTTGAGCACGTCCATTTCGAGCAGCGGAAGCGCGTGGCGCATCATCATGTTCATGGCGGCATCCTCGATCAGAAAAACTGAAAGATAGCTTAACTTCATTTCGTTTGATTGAACATCACGCATGCGCGATAGTCAAGCTGCAAGGGACGGAAACGCCCTGAACCAGAAGGAGAAGGCTATGTCCGCTCTGACGTTGGCGATCAATAATGGCGCCCCTCATGAAAGACCGGCCCCGAGCGCCGCACCCACCGATCGGGCGCCCAGGCAGGCTCGATCCATCGATGAGGGGGACATCGTTCTGGCGATGCTGTGGCATGCCCGATCTCTTATTGAACTGATTGCCGAGCGGCGGCGTGCCGGCAATCTGGTCAGGAATCGGGTGGAAACACGCCGGCAATTGGCGAGACTTCCAGCCAGGGTGCGAAACGACCTGTTACCCGCGGAACAGCAGCCGATCAGAGCATCCGATAGAAAGGCTATAGCGGGCGAAATCAATCACGATGTTTGATGAATTACATCAAACATATTCGTTTGAATGATCAATCGCGTTGCACCATAACGTCCATGGTCGCGACCTTTTGAGGAACTCAGAAGGAACCAGCAATGTCTATGAACGAGCATTCGTCATCCGCTTCGAGCCAGGGTCTTGCAGCCCTGCCCGGACTTTTCAACCTGCGGGCCCGTGCCTGGGCAGCCTGGAAGCGGCACCGCAACGAACGTGTCCTGGAGAACCTCTCCTACGACACGTTGAAGGATATCGGCTTCCCCTCCGTCGATGATGCAGTACATAAGACGGACCAATGATTAAAGACTGCAGATGCCACCCTCCCGGCATTGACCGCAAGACCAAACTATAAGGGCATTCCCGCAACGGAATGCCCTTCTTGTTTCGAGGAGCGCTAAACAGTCGCCGTCAGCAGTGCTCCCTACTCGAAGAATCCCTTCGGCGTCTTGCCCTTCAGAAATGGTTCGACGAACGCATGAAGCAACTCGGGCTGGCTGATGACGGCGGTATGCGACGTCGCCGGGAGGACGGCAAGGCGCGAGGCGGGCAGCGGTTTGCCCATGTCGCCCATGACGCCCCCGCCGAGCAGCCGGAACAGAGCGACCGAATGTTCGAGCGTCGCCACGTCCGCATCGCCGGTGATGATCAAAACCGGGGTTTTCAGCGCCCTGACGTCCGCTTCCCATGCCATCGGCTCCTTCTCCAGCGCGATCAGCTTCCTGACGAGTTCGGGAAAACCGTCGGGATTGGCCGCGAGCTTGCGATAGTCCTCGGCAAACGGCATGTTGACGAACATCTCGACCGACATCTGGGGAATGAAGGCCTTGAACGCCGGCTGCCAGCCCTCGGCATCATAGGCGACGGAGGCGGTGGCGAGTTTGTCGACTTTTTCCGGGTGGCGGATGGCAAGCTGCAGACCGGCAGCCGCACCCATGGAGTAGCCGAAGACATCGGCCTTTTCGATCTTCACGGCATCCATAAAGGCCGCGACGTCATCGGCCAGATTGGGATAGGTGATCGGCCGGTCGATATCCGTGGTGCGGCCGTGGCCCTGGAACTCGATCGCATAGACCTTGTGGGTCTCGGCGAGCTTCGGGATGATCGTACCCATCGAGGGGATGTTCATGTAGGCGCCGTGCAGCACGATGAGCGGGTCGCCCTCGCCCGAGACTTCGTAATACATTTCCATGCCGTTGACCTTGACCCGATTGCCCGCCGGTTCGGATCGGGCAAGCGTGGCGCCCGCAACAAGCAGGGTCGCGGCAATCAGTGCGATGCGGAACATAGGTCTTCTCCTCGGTTTGCGGCCGGCCTATGCCGGTTTCGATGATAAGACGAGCGGGGCCCCCGGTCTCCGACATTGATCAACGCAATTTTTTTCAGCAATGCGCGCGGCCTGTGACTGCCTTTGCTCGGACGACCCTCGCCTCCTGGTAAAATTTGCAGCTGGCGTCAGCGGTATGTTTTTGCTTTCGTAAAAGCGGCCCATGCCAAGAGCTCCCAGCAGATCGGTAATCCTCATGAGTGAAATTGAAGCCCAATTGCCGGTGATCCATTTTGCGGACGCAAAGACCTTCGAAACGTGGATCGCGGAGCAAGGCTCCGATTGCAAAGGGCTCTGGGTGAAATTCGCCAAGAAAGCGTCCGGGATAGCGAGCATCACGCCGAGGGAGGCGCTCGATGTGGCGCTCTGTTACGGCTGGATCGACGGTCAGCGTATTGGATCCGACAGCGACTTTTACCTGAACAAATACACGCCGCGCCGTGCGCGCAGCCGATGGTCGCAGGTGAATTGCGCTCGGGCGACCGAATTGATCGCAGAGGGGCGCATGACGCCGCGCGGCCTTGCCGAAGTTGAACGCGCCAGGACCGACGGCCGATGGGATGCCGCCGCGCCACCGCCGAGCAAGGCGACCGTTCCTGACGATCTTCACGATGCGCTCGCGCAGAATGCAGCCGCTAAGATGCTGTTCGACGAACTCGACAGCCGAAATCGCTACGCAATCCTCTTCCGCATTCACGACGCGAAGAAGAGCGAGACGCGCGCCGCGCGCATCGAAAAATATGTCGGCATGCTCGCCCGGGGCGAGACGCCCTATCCGCGGCGCAAGGCGCGATAGATCGCCCTGCCTCTCAGGCCGCCAGCGGCTCGACCTCGACCGTCACGTGCGAAAGCTCGTGGATGTGCTCGAGCTTGCGGCGGTAGGTCGACGGGCTTTGCGGATTCTTCGTCACCAGCGAAACGATGGCACCGTGGTGGCCGGGCCCAAGCTGCCACACGTGCAGATCGGTGATCCGATCCCCGTCCCGCTCGATCGCCGCGCGTATTTCGTCCGGCAGGTCCTCGCCCGGCGGGATGTAATCGAGCAGCACGCTGCCGCTGTCCCGTATCAGGCCCCATGACCAGCGGGCAATCACCAGCGCGCCGACAATGCCCATCATCGGATCGAGCCATATCCAGCCATAGACGCTGCCGGCTGCAAGCGCGACGATCGCGAGGACCGAGGTGAGCGCGTCCGCCAGCACATGCAGGTAGGCAGCACGCAGGTTGTTGTCCCGGCCGTGGGCCGAGACGCTATGGTGGTGCTCGTGATGGTGATGATGGCCGTGGTGGTGGTGACCGTGGTGGTGATGTGAATGATCCTCGCGAAGCAACCAGGCACAGGCGAGATTGACCGCAAGTCCGAGCACGGCCACCGAAATGGCCTGCGGAAAACTGATCGCCACCGGATTGGCAAGGCGCAGGAGGCTTTCCCAGCCTATCAGCAGAGCGATCAAGGCAAGTACGATCGCGCTTGAGAAACCGGCGAGATCGCCAAGCTTGCCCGTACCGAAGGTAAAGCGCGGGTTGCGCGCGTTGCGCCGGGCGTAGAGATAGGCAAGCGCCGCGATCAGCAGGGCCGCGGCGTGCGTCGACATGTGCCAGCCGTCGGCGACCAACGCCATGGAACCGTAAAAGGTACCCGCGGCGATCTCCGCGACCATCATCCCCGCAGTCAGTGCGATGACGAACCATGTTCGCCTTTCGTTGCGCTGGTGATTGTCGCCGAGGAATACATGATCATGGCCTGCGGGCGCCGGTGAATGGGTTTCGCTCATTTCAGGTATCTCCTGACGATTTCGATCAGTTCGGCAGCGCCCTCTTCGCGCTCTCCCTGGGTTTCGTGGCCGGCTACGTGCCCGCGAATATGATCTTCTATCAGCTCGATCGTCAGCCCGTTGACCGCACCACGCACGGAGGCGACGAGGTTGAGAATATCGCCGCAGGGCTGGCGGGCTTCGAGCGCACGCTCGACCGCCTCCATCTGCCCCTTTAGCCGACGGACACGGGCGAGCAACTTTTCCTGATCTCTGATCGTATGGGACATAGCATAGGGGGGTACCCTATTTTAAACGCCCATGCAAGCCGCACCGTCGCTGCGTTGCATTGGGGACAGGCCCTGAAGCTGCGCGCTCTCCAATGCGTCTTGTCAGATACCGACATCCGAATTCTGCGAAGGTGAAAAGTCGCTAGCGGTAAAGCCGCAGCTCAAGCTCACTTGCGCAACTTTCGCTCAGTTTGCCTCATTTTTGCTCGATTACGTCATCGCGATCCATGATCTTGTCGCATTTCATACACTCGTCGACCCGGCACGCGACAGGCCCGGGCGGAGGGATGTCGCAATGCGAAATTTCTTCCCAGTCGCGGCTTTCCATGCCAATGTCGCAATTCGACAAGCTGAAGCGCATATTCCAAGCGACGAATATGCGAGCCTTAATGCATGTCGCCAAAAGTGCGCAGCGGTTTGGGGCTGACGACATGCACGAAAGCGACGACCTGAAGTGCGTCGCATGAATTCGATCTATGCAACGTGCTTTAGCCTGGGAGGTTTTATGCACAAACCGCTGACGAAGAAGCGTTCGCTCGTCTTCTTTCTGGTGCCAAACTTTTCGATGCTGCCCTTTTCGGCGGCGATCGAGACGCTCCGCATCGCCAACCGGATGCTCGGTTACGAAGCCTACACGTGGCGTCTCGCCTCGACCGACGGCCAAAAGGTCTATTCGTCGGCGGGCATTGCGCTCGAAGTCAACACCTCGCTCGCCGACGAACGCAAATATCTCGGCGGAGAAAGCCGCCCATCCATGGTGCTGGTCTGTTCGGGCGTCTATGTCGAGGACTTCCAGAACAAGTCGGTGAATGCATGGCTGCGCGAAGCCTATAACCGCGGCATCGCCGTCGGCAGTCTCTGTACCGGCGCCCATGTGCTCGCCTCGGCGGGCCTGCTCACGGGCAAGCGCTGCGCGATCCATTGGGAAAACCTGCCGGGCTTCTCCGAGAGCTTCCCCCAGGCCGATGTATATGCGGATCTCTACGAGATCGACGGCAACATCTATACGTGCGCCGGCGGCACCGCCTCGCTCGACATGATGCTGAACCTGATCGATCAGGATTTCGGCGAGAACCTCGTCAACCGCGTCTGCGAACAAGCGCTCACCGATCGGGTGCGCGGGCCGCACGACCGCCAGCGGCTGCCGCTGAGAGCGCGTCTCGGCGTCCAGAACGCCAAGGTCCTGTCGATCATCGAACTGATGGAGAGCAACCTCTCCGAGCCGCTGTCGCTACTGGAGATCGCAGAAAGCGCGGACCTGTCTCGCCGTCAGATCGAGCGGCTTTTCCGCCAGGAGATGGGCAGGTCGCCTGCCCGCTATTATCTGGAAATCCGCCTCGACCGCGCCCGGCACCTGCTTATCCAGTCGTCCATGCCGGTTGTGGAAGTCGCCGTTGCCTGCGGCTTCGTTTCCGCTTCGCATTTTTCGAAGTGTTACCGCGAGCTTTACAACCGCTCGCCGCAACAGGAACGCGCCGAGCGCAAGCTGACGCTGCAGATGGCGCGGTAGATCGCGGCGTTTCGGAACGATTGAACAGCGAGCCTTCATCGGGCGGCACCGGCAACTGCCGGTGCCACGTCAACGCCCATGACGGGCCCTGCGTCATCGGCCCCGGCGTTTTCTCCTGAAGCCGGCCCAAATCAACCCGCGGCGCCGGTCGCCCGACCCGCCCGAATGGCAATCGTCCTTCAGGCCGGAACCTTGGTCCTCGCGTTCAAAGTTCTCACCTTGGTGAGCGTATCGAGGTTCTGATTGACGCGGCAGTAGAATTCCTCGTTGACGAAGGGGCGAACGACGAAATCGTTGCCGCCGGCTTTGAGGAACCGGGCGGAAAGCAGCCGGTCCGTCGACGACGACACACCGATGATCCTTAGCTGATGCGGGCCGTGGGCGGCGCGGATTCGCCGCGTAAGCTCGAAACCGTCGATGTCGGGCATATTGTAGTCGGTTATGACGAGGGCGATGTCCGGATTGTTCTTCAGGATTTCCAGCGCCGCAGAGCCGTTTTCCGCCGAGCTCGTTCTGAAATTGTAGCGCTTCAACTGCGTCGTCAACACGGCCCGGGCCGTCGCGCTATCGTCGACGATCAACACGTGATGCTGCTGGTTCGTCAGGAATCGGCAGACGGACTCTGCCAGCATATCGACAGCAAAGACGCTGTCCTTGATGACATAATCGACAATGTCCTTGGCGAGGATCGTCTCGCGCGTGCTCTCCTGAAACGAACCGGTGAAGACGATCGTCGGCACGCTCATTTCGATCAGGTAGGTGAGTGCCTCTCCGTTCTCTGCGCCTGGAAGGTTGATATTGGAAATGGCGAGAGATGGCGCGAAGGAAGCGTTTTCGACCGCGAACTGCAAGTCCTCGTAGTCACGACAGACGATCACATCGATATCGAAAAGCTCCTTCAGCCGCTTCGAGACCATCGAAGCAAAGAGGTTGGAGTCCTCGGCAAGCACGATACGGTGCTCGCCGAGGGATTCACCGGAAAAGTACATTCCGGAAATGCCGAAGAATGACATTGATCGCCTATGAATAGAGTGTCCCCGGAAGGCACCCTATGAGCAAAACGCTTTATCCGGTGTTAATGGCGCGCTCATCCAAATGTCCGCGAAGGCATCCCTCAAACGAAGACGACATCATCCGCCGAAAGGTCGGCAAGTGCGACCTTGTCCAGCAGCAGACCGAATGTATCGGATCCATTGAAGGCGATGTAGAGCCCGTCTTCCGTCTCGGTCGCGGCGGCAACCAGGTCGGCGAAGCTGTCGATGCGCGTGGTGTCGGGTGCATATCCGGTAAAGCGCAGCAGGTCGCCGCCGTCCGCATCGAAATCCGTGATGCGATCCACACCTGAGAACGAAAACGTATCGGACGACCAAAGGAAGGTATCTGCGCCTGCTCCGCCCGTCATGACATCGTCACCCGCACCGCCCCAAAGCACGTCGCTTCCGGCGCCGCCGTCCAGCCGGTCGTCGCCGTCGTTGCCGGCGAGCTGATCGTCGCCTGCAAGCGTGCGGATGCTATCGTCGCCAGAGCCGCCGGACAGCTCGAATCTCTCGATATTGGTAAAGATCAGCGTTGTACCCAGCGTGCCGGTCGAAGCGTCGAAATTCGTGCCCGGCAGGGGATCGATGACGCGCAACGTATCGCTGCCGCTCCCGCCATCGATAAAGCCGGATGGCGCAACCACCTGGATGAGGTCGTCGCCTGCGCCGCCGTCTATATATGTCTCTCCGTCGCCGAAACTCGTTCCGCCGTCGTAAATCTCGTCGTTCCCATCGCCGCCGGCGAGCACGTCGTTCCCGCCGGCACTGATCAGGATGTCATCGCCAGCGCCCCCATAAAGGGCATCGTCGCCGCTTCCGGAGGCGACATAGTCCCTGCCGCTGCCGCCGGCGACATAATTGTCGCCCTCGCCCATATGGGCGGTGAGCGAAGACAGATTTCCGGCGATCAGCGTATCACTGCCGCCGCCGAGATCCACGCTTGCAACCTCGATCCCGCTGATCAGCGTTCCCGTCGAGGCAAACCCCTGTCCGAAATCGATAGTGACGCCGTCGGTTCGTCCTTCATCGAAGATGGAGAGTTTATCCCAGCCGTTACCGCCGTCGATCACCGCGGAGGAAAGCGTGGTGATGATGATGTCGTTATGGTCTCCGGCAAAGATCCGGTTCGCGCCAACAGTGTCGTTGATGATGTCGCCGCCGCTGCCTGTGTCGATCGCGTCGTCGCCCAGCATGCTGGTGCCGTCGTCGCCGTCGACGCCATATGGGCCTACGACGTCGTTCCCGGCGCCGGTCGAGGTGATGTCGTCGGTGGCGGCGCCGAATATCCGGTCGTTGCCGCTGCCGGTCGTCAGGACCAGCCTCTCGATGCGATTGAAGAAGATGTGTTCCCAGTTCGCCGTGTTGTAGCCGATGATGCCGTGACCGTGCTCGCCGCTGAACCGGACGTCGGAGCTGACGTTCGACAGGTCGACCACCAGCGTATCGACGCCGGCACCGCCTGTAACCGCGCCGCCGGTCCCGATCAGGCTGATGAGATCATCTCCCTCGCCGCCGTCGAGCCGGTCATACCCGCTCCTGCTTGTCAGACGATCGTTTCCAGCCCCGCCGTCGACGAGGTCATCGCCGCCGCCGGCATCGATCTCATCGGCGCCGGCTAGACCCCAGATGCGATCCTTCTCCTCGGTTCCAGATAGCGTATCGTTTCCGGCCGTCCCCACGACTGTAGTCATGTCGCTCATCCCCTGAGTTGCGAAGAAGGCCACTAATATTAAATTCCAAAGAACAAATCGAGATACGGCTAAAAATAATTTTCGTACTACAAATATAAATTACATTACTTCAAATATAAAATTACTTTGCACCCAAACCGAAATGCGGCCTGACCGCCAGCCGATTTCCGTATAGAATGTGTTCATGAGCGAAGCCCAACCCCTTTTCGATGTGCTGCGCCATTCGGCAAGGACGGAGGTCGCCGATGCATTCGAGCGGCTCGTTCGGGATGCACCCGATCACAGGCTTTGCCGGATCAATGCGCTCGCCTTTGCCGCGCGCGAGGGCCTCGACGAGGAAGAGACGATCGCAGGCTTTCTGCATGCCTCGCGCCTGGGCATTTTCGAGCTTTCCTGGAACGTGCTCTGTCCGGGTTGCGGCGGTGTACTCGATGCCAACACGTCCCTGAAGACGGTGCAGAGCACGGAGTATACCTGCGCGCTTTGTGCCGCCGGTTACGAGCCGACGCTCGACGAGATGGTCGAAGTCACCTTCACGGTCAGTCCGCGCGTGCGCCGCATCGGAGCACATACGCCGCATGAATTGCCGCCGGCCGAATATTTTCGCCAGATCTATTGGGGTTCCGGCATTGACCTGCCGGAAGAGGATTACGAAGCAAAGGTCGACGAATTCCTGCTGGAGGCACTGGAACTGCCGCCAGGCGAGAAAGCCGTGATCTCGCTGCAGCTTCCCGCGGAATTCGTCATCATCTTCGAGCCGGTGACGCATGCCGCGCAATTCCTGGATGTGAGCGGCGAACCGACAAGGGAAAGGAGGAATCTCGGGCTCGTCTTCGATCGCTCGCACCGCCACCACGAGACGCTGAGCTTGCCGCCCGGCCCCTTGCGCGTCTCGGTGGAGAACCACGCCGAAGTTCGTACCCTGCCCTCGATCTGCGTGGCAGGCGAAGCGCTGCATGCCCTGCTCGGCCGCCGTCGGCCATTTCTCACCGCCAAGCGGCTGCTCTCCAACCAGACTTTCCGCGACATCTACCGCACCGACACGCTCGATGTGGACCAACGGCTGAAGATCACCAGCCTTACTTTCCTCTTCACCGACCTGCGCGGCTCGACGGAACTCTACGAGCGCGTCGGCGACCTCGCGGCCTTCGACCTGGTAAGAACGCATTTCAACGTCTTGAACGAAATCGTCGCGGCCGAGGCCGGCGCCGTCGTCAAGACGATCGGTGATGCGGTTATGGCGACTTTCCCGACGCCCGACCGGGCTGTCACCGCGGCAATGCGGATGCGCGAGGCAATGCGCGAACTCAACGAAGAGCGCGGCAGCGAGGACCTGCTCCTCAAGATCGGCATCCATGAGGGGCCGTGCATTGCTGTCAACCTGAACGACCGGCAGGACTATTTCGGCCAGACCGTCAACATCGCCTCGCGCGTGCAACATCTCGCCACCTCGCGTGAGATCTTCGCGACCGGCTCCGTCCTCGAGGATCCTCGAGCATCCGGTGTGCTCTCTGATCGGGGCCTAAGTCCGATGGCGCACAACGTGACGCTAAGAGGAATTGCCAACGAGATCAGCATTTTCGCGATCCCGTGAGCCGCTCTTACGCCAAAGTTCTCAAGGAAATTCTTGCAGTTTGTGGCGTTGCTGTCGGTATCGGCCTTCGTCCAGCGTCCTGGGTTCGGTAACACCACGAACGAGGAGAGCCGGAATGAGAAAGATCATCGTTGGCGCATTCGTAAGCCTTGACGGAATCATGCAGGCGCCGGGCGGACCGCACGAGGACCCGGTCGGCGGCTTCGACCATGGCGGCTGGGCCGCCCCCTATTTCGACGAGACCATGGGACAAGCGGTGGACGAGATGTTTTCCAAGCCGTTCGATCTTCTGCTTGGGCGGAAGACCTATGACATCTTCGCCGCACACTGGCCCTATGCCGGCCCTGACGATCCGATCGGTCCGCTCTTTGACCGGATCACCAAATATGTCGCCACGCGCAACCCCGATCTGAGGCTCGACTGGCAAAACAGCCGTACTCTCGGCTCCGACCCAGTTGCAATGCTTAAGAAACTGAAGAGCGAGGAAGGTCCCGATCTTTTGACCCAGGGTTCGACTGACTTCCTGCAGACCCTGTTCAGCAACGATCTGGTAGACGAGATGTACATCTCGTACTTTCCGGTTGTGCTCGGAAGGGGCAAGCGGCTCTTTGGTCACGGCGCCATGCCGATGGCCATGAAACTCCTCGGTTCAAAAGTCTCCGGGACGGGCGTCACCGCCAACAAATACGTCCGCAGCGGCCCTGTCGTAACAGGTTCGTTCGAGTTCGAACAGCCGACCGAAGCGGAGCTGGAGCGGCGAAGAAAGCTGAGCTGATCTTCCGCTTTGCACGTGCCGTCGCTAAACACGTTGCGGGGCTACGGCCCCGCATTATCTTGAAAGGCCCAACTTCCTGCGGCCTTCCGCTCCCGGAGGATACGCCGCATGTGGCGTCACTTCACAACGACGGAGCCGTTGACGATTTCGATCGTCTCGTCGCCCTGGAGTCCCACGCGGTCGCCGCTCGGCGCAGTAACGAAGCAGCCGCCGGGGCAGATCACTTCCGTCGCACCTGCATCGATTGCCACTTCGATCCGGCTCTCCCCTTCGACGATCACCAGAACA
This sequence comes from Ensifer sp. D2-11, assembly GCF_054161295.1. Classification (NCBI taxonomy): domain Bacteria; kingdom Pseudomonadati; phylum Pseudomonadota; class Alphaproteobacteria; order Hyphomicrobiales; family Rhizobiaceae; genus Ensifer; species Ensifer sp. D2-11. Next base: position 1,083,466 of record NZ_CP096433.1, on the reverse strand, counting down.
GCGGCCTCGCCATCCTTGTTTGTAACGGTCGCGGCATAGGCCACGCCAGCCCACAGCATTGCGGACACCATAACGACAGCATACGTCTTCATCACATTCGGCGCACGAGCGCCGCCCCCGTTTCGGCTGGCCGCCTTCCCGTCGCGAAAAGGAAGACGCCGGCCACCCCTCTAGCCACGGCCAGCCTACTGCATGTTTCCTTTGATCGTAACCGATCAAAGGTCAAAAACATGCAGCAGATCAAAGCGCTACAGCGACCTTTGCGCGTCTGATAAGACGCGCGGCGCTGTAGTGCATGTTTCCTTTGATCGTAACCGATCAAAGGTCAAAAACATGCAGCAGATCAAAGCGCTACAGCGACCTTTGCGCGTCTGATAAGACGCGCGGCGCTGTAGTGCATGTTTCCTTTGATCGTAACCGATCAAAGGTCAAAAACATGCAGCAGATCAAAGCGCTACAGCGACCTTTGCGCGTCTGATAAGACGCGCGGCGCTGTAGTGCATGTTTCCTTTGATCGTAACCGATCAAAGGTCAAAAACATGCAGCAGATCAAAGCGCTACAGCGACCTTTGCGCGTCTGATAAGACGCGCGGCGCCGTAGCCCAGAATTTCTCGCAGCGTAAGCCGTGCAGGAAAAACAATGCGGCGGCTCGAGCCGCGTCAGAGCACCGGAAGCTGCTCGGCATTTGTGTGTCCTTCGAAAATGCCGATTAGTTGTCCCGGCCCACTTGATCCGTCGATTGTTCGCGGTCTATGCGTTTTGCAACGCCGCAGGCGTTTCGGGGACAAGAAGGGTTACCACACATGGAGATTTTCACTTCCGCCGGCCTGACGGCACTGCTGCAGGTCATTGTGATCGACCTGGTGCTTGCCGGCGACAACGCCGTCGTTATCGGTCTTGCAGCAGCCGGCTTGCCGCTGGAGCAGCGCAAGAAGGCTATTCTCGTCGGCATTCTCGCCGCCACCGTGCTTCGCATCGTGCTCGCAATCTTCACGGTCCAACTGCTTGCGATCATCGGGCTCCTGCTCGCCGGCGGGCTCCTCCTGCTTTGGGTCTGCTGGAAGATGTGGCGCGAGATTCGCACTGGCGGTCACGAAGGCGTTGACGGCCTGGGAAATGCGGACGCCTCGGCCCCAAAGAAGACTTTCAAACAGGCGGCAACACAGATCGTGATAGCGGACGTGTCCATGTCGCTCGACAACGTCCTCGCCGTCGCCGGTGCCGCCCGAGAGCATCCAACCGTGCTCGTCTTTGGTCTGGCGCTCTCTATCGCGATGATGGGTATCGCCGCGGGCTTTATCGCCCGCCTGCTCAGCCGGTACCACTGGATCGCTTACATCGGCCTGGCGATCATCTTTTACGTCGCACTCGACATGATCTATCGCGGCGCAATGGAGGTGTGGCCACACGTTATGCCGGTGGCCCAGGCGCTGGCCGGGCTTTAGAGCACTCCCCGGAAACGGGTGTGTAACCGTTTCCGGGCGGAAGTGCGCAGTTTCAACGTGCGGCCGGGGTTCGGCCGATAGAAGGAGCGGTATTACCGCTCCTTCTTCTCTTTCCTGCCTTCGCCAATGGCGCCGGCGCGTCAGGCCTTATCTTCGGCGAGATCAGGCCTTCTCTTTCTCCATAACCGAAGGTTCGGGTCCGGCGCTTCCGGCTTCTTCCTCAGGCGTTACATCCTCGATCTTCATCGGGAACGGCGCGCCGATTCCCTCGTCACGAAAGCGCTCGTAGATCGAGACGCGAAGGTCGTTGCGAACACCGCCGGCCGTCAGCACGTCCGCGACATAGATGCGCAATTCAAACGTCATTCGCTCGTCTTCGAAGGCCGTGAAGCCGACATTGGGAGCCGGGTTCTTGAGGATCATCGGATGGGCTGCGGCGATTTCGTAGAGCAGTTCGATAACCCGGCGCGGATCGCTGGCATAGGTCACCGTCACTGCAATTTCCGACCGGCCGAGCTTGTTGCGGTGCGTCCAGTTTCCGACCGAGGCGTTGATGAGCAGAGAATTCGGCATCATGATCGACTGATGCTGGAAGGTCTCGATCTCGGTCGCGCGGACGGAGATTCGCCGCACAAAGCCTTCGGTCGTACCGCTGACGATCCAGTCGCCCACCTTGAAGGGACGCTCCACCAGCAGGATCAGACCCGAAACGAAATTGGAGACGATGTTCTGCAGGCCGAAACCGACGCCGAGGGAGAGGGCGCCGGCAACGAGGGCGAGACTCGAAAGATCGATGCCGGCGGCCGACAACCCGATAAGGCCGGCAATGCCCACGCCCATATAGCCGATACCGGTACGTATGGAGTTGCGCACGCCGGCGTCGACGCGACTGCGCGCCATGACGTTGCCGTCGATCCAGCGCTGCACCCAACGCGTGACGAGAAAGCCGAGGGCAAAGAGCAGTACCCCCGCGAGAATGCCCACCAGCGAAATCGTGATCGTGCCGATCCTGATTTCGGTCAGCACCTGATAGGCCCAGGACTCTATGTCCGCAGTCTTGAAGCCCCACTGCATCAATATCAGCGGGATGAAGAAGGAGAGAACGAGCACATAAATGCCGAGACCGGCAAAAAGGCCGAATTGGTCGAGCGCAACCGGCTCCAGATGGAAGCGGCGCTCCAGATAGCGTCCGGCTACCGTTTCGGCAAAGGCGCCCTGCTTGGACACGGACTTCCCCGTAAGGAGGCCGATATAGACCGTCACCAGGATCGCGCTCGTTACCGTGATCTGCGTGGCGATGAAGCGCGCCAGGCCGACATAGCCCGACAATGCAGTCGCGATGAGCGCCGCGCCCAGCAGGAGAAACGAGAGCGAAATAACCCGCGGCCAGGGACGTCCCGGTGCATCGTAAGGTTCATCGGCCCTCAGCACAGGCCGGATCCACGCCATCGACATGAGAATGAGACCGATGATGATCGATGCCACGAAGCTTTTGGCGATCGTCAGCACCACCGGAGAACCGAGAGACTCGCTGATGCTGCCGAGCAGATAGTCGAGCCCGTTGACGAGCGCCATCGCGAAGATCGGCACCATCAGCATTTTCGCGCCGCGATCCGAAACGCGCACGAGCCGCCAGCTCGATCGGTTCGGCGATAGCACCGCGCCTGCCAGCCTGGCTATGAAGAACAGCACGACGCCCATGGCGAGCGTGATCGCAACTATGGGAGCAATATCCGGCCGCAAGACGTTGAAACTACTGAGGAAGAAGTAGCTCGACATAGCGAAGGCGGCGAGCGCCAGAGTCGGGATGAGTGTCGACCAGAACGCAAGCGAAAGCTGCCGGAAATAGGTGGGCTCGTCGTCTTCCTCGTGGCGCATGAGGACCGGCGAAAAAAGCCTGTAACCGCCGACCAGGAAGAGCAGCGCGGCGCAGAGCGAAAGGAAGATCGCGCTCAGCAGCGGCACGCGCTTGTAATTCCAGGCGAATGTCAGCCAACCGCCGATGCTGCGCGACAGTGCCATCGCTTCGTGCATCGTTGCAGTGACGGCTTCGCTCAACATCGCCGCCGAGACATCCGTATGTCTCAGCAGGGTGTTGGAGAAGATCGCCCGGCGCGTCGCGGTGATCCGGTTGGCAAGTTTCCTCGCCTCGACCGAGAGGTTCTCCGCCCTGCCCGTCAGAGCATTGATCGCCCCGCGTTCCGCCAGGAGGCGTTTGCGCTCATCGGTGATGACCGCGTCTTCGGGCGGCTGCCCCTCACCGGGAGGATCGCCGAGCTCCGTGAGCCTCGCCTTGATTTCGTCGAGCCTCGGACGGGTGGGGACGGAGGCGGCGATGATCTGCTTCGAAAGCTCGTCGACCTGCACCCTGAGTTCGGCGAGCATGGCGTCGTCGTCCTCGACGGCATTGGTACGCTCGATGAGACGCTTCAGCTCCCGGTCGGCCTGGGCAAGCTGATCCTCCGCCTGCTGCAATACCGGCGATGCGGCATCCGGCGCCTGACCCGTCCCGGTCTGCGTCGCCGGCTGTGCCGGTTCGGCCTGCGGCGCGGGCTGGACGGATTGGGCAGGCTGGAGAGGCTGGGCAGGTGCGGCCTGTTGGGCCGGCCGGGTTTGCTCTACGCTCGGCGCGGGCTCCTGCGCAACTGCGGATCCGCCGGCAGCGAGCGTCAGCGCACCGAAAGACAGGGCGATCGAAAGCGCCCTCAGTTTTTCCAGGAGATGCAATTTCCTACCCTTCGATAATCCCTGCGCCGAGCAGAACCGCTCCGAGCTTTGCCAGTTGCCGGTCTGCACATGCATAACGGCAAAAAGATGCAAATCCTCTGAGATCCAGGCTGATCTGAATCGTCTCGCGGCTCAATCCTCTTCGGAATGCCTGGCATAGTCCGCCAGCAACTGCTCGTAACTCTCCAGCGGTGGCAACGCCGCGTAGCTATGAACGGCGGATGTGCTCACCCACGGCAGCTTTTCACTGGTCCAGGTTTCTATGAACGGCCTGCACCAACTTGGATCGTCGAGCATGGTCGCGCGGAGATTGACGAACCAGTCCATGCCTTCCGGGCGCGTGAACATCCAGCTCATGCAATGAGGACAGAAATAGTGGCGCGTTGCGCCGTGAAGGCCGCCGATGACAGGCTCGCCGCGTGTGACCTCGAAGCCTTCGCTCGGAATGGCGACGCTCAACGAGAACGCGCTGCCGGTCATTCGCTGGCAGCCGGTACAATGGCATGCCATCGTGAGAAGCGGTTGCGCGCTCACCTTGATGCGCACCTGTCCGCAGCGGCATCCCCCTTGCCAGGGCAGTTCTCCGGCACTCATTGGTTTCCTCCTGATTTCGTTTTCCGCCATGGTTCATGCCTAGAACCCGGCGCCGGGCTGCGCGAGGTACTCTTCCTCGGCCGGTGACGACATGCGGGCCAAAATGCCATTGCGGTGCGGGAAGCGCCCGAACCGCTCGATCACGTCGCGATGCCGGATCGCATAGTCGAGGTAGCTGGCGTCTCCGAGTTCGGTGAACAGCTTGACCGACATGGTCTGGTCGGTCAGGTTTTCGGAGTGCTCGAACGGCATATAGAAAAACGCGCGCCATTCCCTCGGCACCGCCGTGTCGGCGCTCGCGCCGATGGCGAGCTTCGCCTCCCGCAACGCAAGGCAATCCGTGGCAAAGGCTAGCGGCGACCCGCGATACATGTTGCGCGGCATCTGGTCGAAAAGGATGACGGCCGCCAGCCAGTTCTGCGGGGTCTCGCGCCAGACATTGTCGAGGTTTCTGGACAGGGCCAGGTGCGACGCCTGAAAGCGCTGCGCACATTGCTCGTCGAGCCTTGGATCCGGCGTGAACCAGTGGTCATAAGAAAGTTCCGTGAACCAGAATTTCAGCACCTCTTCCGGCGTACAGATCTCGATATCGCCAGTCATGACGCCCACATGCCTCCCTACTGCCAGAACAATTCCAGAGCACTTCCACAAAAGATACGCTTCCGCCGCAAGATAGGCGGCGATCAGGCCGTTTCCACCGAATGCCTGCAATTTGGCAGGCAATCCGTATTCCGCGCGGTTCCATTTGTCCCCGGCATTCTAACGCAGCGGCCAGACCCACATCAGCATCGGCACCGCGACGATCACGATGACGACGGAAAGCGGCAGACCCAGTCGTGGGTAGTCGCTGAACCGGTAACCGCCGGGTCCCATAACCAGCGTGTTGCATTGGTGGCCGATCGGCGTGAGGAAGTCGGAGCCGGCGCCGATGGCCACCGCCATCAGGAACGCGTCTGGCCTGTAATCGAGCGCCGTTGCAAAACTGGCGGCAATCGGCGCCACGACGAGGACCGTGGCGGCATTGTTCAGAAAGGGTGTCACCGCCATGGCCGCAACGACCATGATGGCAAGCGCCCCCGCAGGCGGCAGACTCGCCGCCATTCCGCTCAGCCAGCCCGCGATCAGGTCCGAGCCGCCCGTCGTGCGCAAAGTGTCGCTGACGGGGATCAGCGCGGCAAGCATGACCAGGATCGGTCCGTCCACGGCGCGATAAACGTCACGCAGAGGGATGACGCGAAACACCACCATGGCAAGCGCCGCAGCAAAAAAGGCGATCTGCACAGGCACGACGCCAACCGCGGTCGCCCCCATCGCGGTCGCCAGAACAAGCAACGGAACGGTGGCACGGCGAATGGTGCCGAGCAGGATTTCCCGTTGCGCGAGCGGCAGGCAGCCGAAGTCCTGCAGGAAAGACGGCAATTCCCTGCGGGTACCCTGAAGCACGACGATGTCGCCGGCCCGCAGTCTTATGCTGCCAAGCCTCTGTTTCAATCGTTCGCCTTGGCGGCTGACGGCCAGCAGGTTGATGTTGTGATTGTTGAAGAGCGCCAGGCGCTGAGCCGACATGCCGATCAGCGGTGAGCCGGTGGCGATCACCGCCTCGATGGCTTCGGTCTCGGCTTTCTCCTTGTCGCTCGGCATCGGCGCACGATCGCCGGAGATCTTGAGCTTTGCCTGGGAGACGATGCGGTCGAGCGCAGCGGGACCGCCTTCGAGCAGAAGGATATCGTCCAGTTCGATAACGACATCGGGCAGCGGCGCCAGATGCGTGCCGCGACGGAAGACGGCGATCACTACGGCTCCGCCATCGCCGATCTTGACCAGGTTGCTGAGCGGCTTGCCGATCACCGGCGACCCGGCCGGGACCATTGCCTCGGACGTGTAGTCGGTGATCTCGATCGCCTGATGCATGCCGACCTGCTGACTTTTCCGCTCCGGCACCAGGCGATAGCCGAACAGCAGGAACACCGCGCCGACCAGTGCCAGAGAAGCGCCGACGGGCGTGAAGTCGAACATGGTGAAACTCTCGCCCGTCAGATCCGCACGCACCCGGGACACGACCACGTTGGGCGAGGTGCCGACCTGCGTCATCAGGCCACCGATCAGCGAGCCGAAAGCCATCGGCATCAGGAAGACGGAGGGCTGCACGTTCGAGCGGCGCGCGAACTGGAACGCCACCGGGATCATGATCGCCAGCGCGCCGATATTCTTTATGAAGGCCGAAAGTACCGTGACCGTGACGACGAGCAGAGCAAGCTGCGCCCTCACCGATTGCAGATCCGGAAGAAATCGCTGGATGGCGGCATCGACCACACCCGAACGTGCAACGCCCGCGCTGACGATCAGTGCGCTGCCGACGATGATGACGATGTCGTCGCTGAAGCCGTCAAAGGCGTTATCGAAAGGAACGATACCGACCGCAACCGAAAGCATCAACGCCGAGCAGGCGACGATGTCGTAGCGAAAGCGACCCCAAATGAAGAAGATCATCATGGCGCCGAGCACGAGAAACGAAAGGGTCTGTTCGGCGGTCATGGGCAGTACCTGAGCAGCGACTCGTCGGAAACCGGGGTTCTGTTTGCAGGCCCATTCGCCGACACCGAATCAAACGCGCGATCCCACTGGAAGGTTCGCACGGGGTTCCTCATGCATCGGCGGGCCTCGGCCATTACATCCTTCAAAGATTCCTGCCTATGCAATCGAAATATCGCGAAATCCCCCACGAAACGCGCGTGATGCCCGCGACACGCCGAACTTCCTGCTTTCTTTGCACGTTGTCGAATAAGGAATAAGCTGGTGCAACTCATATGGGGCGAAGCATGTACATGAACCGTCACGCGATGCAATCCGCCGCAGCCTACTGCATCTTCCCTGAAACCGGAATGAAGCTGGAGAACCGCACAACAATGCGGGCCCCGGCAGGACATCGCCACGTGTCCATCGGGAGGCGCGGCGCCGTGAGCACAGCTCTCTTCACCCTCTGCGCCGCCGTCGCGCTCAGCGCCTGTACATCGACGCAAACGGTTGGCTACGGCCCCAGACTGGAACCCATGCCCGGCAGCATCACCTATGGCGGTCAGCCGCGAACGAAACTGACGAAGGCCCCGATTGGCAGCATGGTGCCGCACCAGTTCTTCGACACCTATGGTCACCGGGTCTACGAGACCTATGTCATTAATCCGGACCGCTCGTTGCGACTGACCAGCCGCCGCATAGATTACGACATCTTCAGCGACTGAACGCCGGCGAGAATCATGCAAGTGGCGAGGATCGTCATGAAATATGTTCTTCCTGTCCTGTGCGTGCTCACACTTCTGACCGGCTGCGAGGCGACCTCGATGGGCTATTCGCCCTATCTGGAGCCGATTCCCGGCAGCATCACCTACGGGGGCCAGCCACGCACGAGACTTACCAAGGCACCGGTCGGCAGCATTGTGCCGCATCAGTTTATCGACCGGTTCGGCCGCCGGGTCTACGAAACCTATGTCATCGAGCCGGACCGGTCGCTGCGGCTGGTAAGCCGCCGCTACCGCGACCTACCCCTTTTCGACGACGATTGAATGGGCGCGCCGGTCCCTGCGCTGGACCGCTTCCCCGGAAGAGCGCGAGCGATTTGCTTGGATGGCGCAATTCAATGATCAGGCATTGAAGAGCGGCGCGACCGCTATTATATTTTGATATAACTTATAGGAGATCCCTCGTGCACACTACCAATCTGCGCAAGGTCGGCGGCTCGGTCATGCTTGCCGTTCCTCCGGCGCTGCTCGATGTTCTGCACCTCTCGGCCGGATCTGAGGTTGGCCTGGCCATCGACAATGGCCGACTCGTGGTCGAACCCAAAGCGCGGCCGCGCTATACCATGGCCGAGCTGCTGGCAGCATCTGACTATTCGCAGCAGCAACCGGCGGAAGAACGGGAATGGATCGATGCCCCTGCCGCGGGCGATGAGCTTATATGAGGCGCGGCGACATCTACATGGTCGATCTCGAACCGACCCACGGTCGCGAACAGCGCGGACATCGGCCGGTGGTCGTGGTTTCTCCTGACGAGTTCAACCAGGCAACCGGCCTGCCCATCATCCTGCCGATCACCAATGGTGGCGAGTTCGCCCGGCGCATCGGCTTTGCGGTGCCGCTTTACGGCACCAACACAACCGGCATCGTTCGTTGCGATCAGCCCCGCGTGCTGGACCTTAAAGCGCGCAACGGCCGCAAGGTGGAATCCCTGCCGCCAGAGCTCGTCGACGAGGTCTTGGCAAAGGCCATCACCATCTTTGAATAGCGCTGGCGCACGGAACTATGCGTTCGGTATCTCGTGTGTCGGGCTCACCAAAACGGCCGAGTGAGAGTCCGAGCGGACTGACGGGACGGTGTCGAGCAATTTTCGAGCCATGGACCAAAGAGCGGGCGTTAGCCCATTCTCGCCCCCATTCGCGCACCGCATTGTTTTGGCGGGCTACCGCATCCACCGCTTCCAGTTACGCGGCTACGATGGCGAAAAAAGACCTCTACCCAGCTCTCGTCAGCATCAGCACGCGTTTTGCCACATCGGCAAATGTCACGCCGAGCGCTGCCCCGCCGATGCCGATAACGCCGAGAGCGCCCATCCCCATCAGCTTCCATTTGCGCACATCCTCGGTCACGGGCTTCATCGCGGCAATATCGTCCTTGACGAGCATCATCGAGCCCTCGAGCGTCCGCATGCGCTCGACCAGTTCGTCCATCCGGCGCGTCATGGATACGCGGCCCACATCCGATCTATCCTCCGATCGGCGCAGGTCCTCCCTCAGGTTCTTCACCTCGGCTACCAAGGTCCCGAGCTGCTGGTGAACGCCGGCATCAATCATCTCCGCCCTCCCCGTGTTTCGCGCATTCCGCCCGAGTCCAGACGGATGCCGCACAGAGGCCGACCACCGTGCGGTCGATCTTGCGCTGGTCGGCCTGCGTCGCGCCGCGTGCGCCGGCAAGCTCACTTCCCACGATGCCGCGAAGGCCGCTCACATCGGCCGGTCCCGAAGTTCCACAGCCCGCCAGAAGAAGAACAGACGTCATAGTCAAAGCGCTTCGCGTCAGCGCTCTTTGCTGCTTCATTGTTCTGCCTTTCGATTGAATTGCGGACCGCCTGGGCGGCATTCGAACGGATTTCGAGTATGGCCCACGAAATTCCGGCCAGAATCAGGGCACCGATGACCAGATTGCTCCACGGCAACGTCATCGCGTGAGACCCAATGCATCGCGAACCGCCGGCATCGACGAGATGGCGTAGACGGCAAAACCGACGATTACGGCGAGGATCGCAAGCTGCACCCGCCAATCCAGCGCAACAAGGTTCAACTCCTTCAGCGCCGTGACGAGCGTGCCGCCGGCCGTCAGCAGCCAGGTCCAGAAGCGGCCGGACCGGGAAACCGGCCTGCGCGGGCGTGCCGGAACCACAAGCGCCGCCTCCTCGCCCACGCGGTCCGCCTCATCCTCTCGTGAACCGGCTGCCAGCACCGCGCCAAGCACGGCCTCCAGCTTTTCCGGCCGTACCAGCGCTCGGTTGAGCCCGTCGCCGGCATAATAGGACTGCCCGCGCCTTATCCGCTGCCGGTCGCCCTGGCTTTCGGCGAGAACCGGCAGGGACGCCCATTCCATCGCCAACCGCCTCGCGAATTCAACAGGGCTGATTTCGCCGGAGACAAAGCCGGCGAAGCCACGGCGGTTCAGAAGGTGAAGGGCGAGCCGGTCCTGAAGCGCGGGATCGAAGCGCTGTTCTCCGCGCAGTCCCGGTACTTCCTTCAAAAGCCCGGTGAGCGTGGCCCGCATGAACTGATAGCCCCCCGCCGCACTCGATCCGTGCGCCCTCGCCCATCCCTTCTGCGCACGGATCACCTCGGCGATCGTCATCTCCGTAAGCGGCTTTGTAAGCTTCCCCTGGTTATGTCCGTAGATCACGTCGTAAGACGCGCGGCCCTTGCTGCCGACTTCCGCCTCCCGGATAAAGTCGAGCAGCATCGCCGCGCCTTGAGGCACGGTTTTGGTCATGGGTTACCTTTTTGCTGAAGATTGCAGGTCGTACTGAAGACAGGCGGACAGGCCTTTTTGAGATTCGGGAATGCCGCGGCGGCTTGTTTGATTACCTCATCCCTGTGCTCGTCACAGGGATCCAGCCAGACCAAGTCCTTGGGCTGAAACAACGCTTCCCGCGCCGCAGACGCGGCGCTGCTGGATCTCTGTGACAAGCACAGAGATGACGGAAGAGGAGAGATTGCAGTCCCCCGGCGTGCGTGCCGACAAGACTGACCAGAGCTTCAACGCCATTATCCATCTCGCAGCAGCCGTCATAAACTCGAGATGAATCTCGACAGCCTTAATCCGTTGCGACCTTGCTGCCGCCGAAGAGGCGCTTGGCGCTCACGCCATGGAGGCCCGTTGCGGATCGCTGCGGCATTCGGTATGTGCAAGGTCAATTCAACGATAGAGAAAATCAGTGCCCAAGCCGAAGGTCGTCGTCGTTTTCCCCGTCTACAATGGCGAAAAGACACTCGCCAGCAGTCTACGGTGCATTGCCGAACAGACGTTCGAAGGCTTCGAAGCAATCATTCTCGACAATAAATCGACTGATAAGACGGTTGACATAGCCGAGCAATTTTGCCGGTCGGACGACCGCTTTTCGCTCGTCAAATGCGAAGAACATGTAGGCGCGATAGCGAACTTCGCGAGAGCAGTACAGCTCGGCGCAGAACGCGGTGAATATTTTTGCCTGCGTGCATGCGATGACCATTCTTCCCCGGATTTTTTGGCCCGGCTCGTGGAAGCACTTGATACCAATCCCGGAAAGCTTCTTGCCGCATGTCCGACAAAGCTGGTGGGATCAAGCGGAAGCAGAATCAAAGCCCCGAACGACTCGGCCTTCAATTTCACCGGAAAGTATGTGGCCGGTCAGGTGCCAAGAAACCTCACCTTCCCCGCTGAGTGGATTTACGGTCTGTACAGAGCCGACGCAAAAGAACTGCTCATGTCACGCTGGTTCGAACTTGGAAATCCGTGGTGTTTCGCATCCTACGTCGTGTCGGAGTTTGTCGTCCTCGATTTGGTAGCGTACGTGGACGGAGCGACACTTGACTTTACAGAGGGATCTGGATCTGAGGCGCGTTATGGTGCCAAAAGTTTTCGCGATCGGCTCGACCAGCGGCTCAAATACACTCTTGGGTGCTACGAACTGGGAAAAAAACTTCCAGATGTTAACTGGTCGACGAGGGTTAAATTCTTCAGGATGTGTTGGAACGATGCTCGACGAAAGACTCGATATAAGCTTTTCTGGATTTTCTAAATGAAATATCCATTTGACCGCGACTTTTCGTTCCCGCGTCGCACCTTAATTGAGCGTCTGGCAACTTTCTATGACGATTGGAGGGTTACTGCCAGAGAGCGCAGACAAGTTGAAAGGGCAACCATCATACCTGCGAAGGATGCCCCTGCGCTGAGCGCAACAGATCTTCCGCTGGTATTTGTCACGCATAATGAGATCGCACTCATCCCAGCATTCCTGAGCCACTACCGGAGACTTGGCGTAACCCGATTTATTTGCCTCGATGACGCATCGACTGACGGAACGCGTGAGCATCTGATGGAGCAACCGGACGTTGATGTCTGGACTTCCCCAATTCGCTTTGAGGCGGCGCGGCGAGGGCGCCGTTGGCGCGAGGCCCTGTTCGAGCGGTACGGCTATAATCGCTGGTACGTAAATCTCGATTCGGACGAGTTCCTGGTCTATGATCAGTGCCTGCGCGAACCGCTAAAGGCTTTGATAAATGTCCTTGAAGAGCATGATATCAAACGGTTGCCGGCTCCCATGCTCGATTTTTATCCATCTAGTGAAACAAAAAGCGGAAACGGCAACATGCCGTGGCACGTCGTCGATCACATCGATAGCAGCGGCTATGAAGTCACTCTTCAAAAGCGAGGCATAAGCGTAAAGGGCGGCCCAAGGAAGCGCCTGTTCAGTGAGGACAATGAGCTAATCAAGTATCCCCTCTTATATTGGGATAAAGATTGCCGGTTCGGAAGCAGCTCATCGTCCACTTCCTTATAGCCGCAATTTTTCGCCGATTTGGGGTGTTCTGTTGCATTTCAAGTTCTTCACCAACTACAGAGAAAAGATCGCTGAGGCCGCCTCCGATAAACAACATTATAACGGCTCACAGCATTACCAAGCGATGAAGAGTGAGATAGACAAAGCAGGAGCCATCGATTTTGTCGGCGAAACCTCGATTCGTTTCCTCAATCCTGAGCAACTTGTTGATCTTGGGTTTATGCCAACAATTGAATTCGATCCGGATGACGAACGACTAACATCCTCGCGGAACTGGGGCACCGCGTAGCGACCTCGTCGACAGCAGATTCATAGAGATACAACGGGCCCACCGCCGAATATCCCCTTACGGGATGCCGCCTCCCTACCCGATCTAAGCCCGGTAGGGGTGACACCAGCCTGAGCGCTTCTCCGGGTACTCATTTCCTGCGTGTTACGCCGGTTTAAATGCCAGGAACCAGGCGCCGGCCCACGCGCATTCTCGTGACATCTCATGGTGTGCGTCGCCAAAGAGACCAAGATCGCCACGAATGAATAGACACAGACCACGCGGCTTGCTTCATCCAGGACAGCTTCGGCTCGCGCCTAAGCGCCGACTGTGCGCTGGTGCGGTGCCTCATAGAACGCTGATTCTTCCATGCTTCATCTTATTTTGAGAGATATTCTGTTGCTGTGCGTTCTTAGCTTATTTATCTGTTGACACTCCACATCTCTAACTTAATTTAGCCAAATCAAAGACTCCTTAGGAGCCGTTATGCTAATTTTTGATGCCTTCCTACTATGGAAGAAGATTTCACACTCAATCCGACGTAGTTTAGTCGGCAAGAAAAGGTTTAAAGAACGGAACGCAGGCTTTGGTTACGACACAATGCCCAAGAAATTGCCACGCGTAATTTGGATGTACTGGGATAGACCGCTTGAGGAGGCGCCGGAGATTGTCCGATATGCCGTAGATTCTTGGGTCAGAAAAAATCCTTCATGGGATGTACGGGTGCTAAGTGATTCCAATGTCGCCGACTTCGTCAAAGTTCCTCCGCACAGAAGTGATCGCAAGATTCAATGGCGGGCCGATCTCATAAGAATAGCTCTTCTCCGGGACTATGGTGGGGTTTGGGTTGACGCCACGACCTTTTGTGTGAGGTCTCTAGATGGGTGGCTCCCGCCTTTGATGGAAAGCGGCTTCTTCGCCTTCCCCGACAGCTATCCTGGCAGAACCATGGGCATATCGTTCCTAGCCGCAGTGCCACAGAACTATCTCGTGGCCAAGTGGCTGCATTTGATGCTGAAGTACTACTCGAAACGCGGTAAGGTGCTGCATTACTTCTGGGTGATGTACCTGTTCGAGTACATCATACGAACGGACCGCAGAGCCTCCGCAATATGGAAGGCTACGCCTAAACTCAGTTCCAAGGGGCCGATCCTTCTCAAGCGCCTTTTGACCCAGCCGAACCTCTTGGAGCCGATCCCCGAACAGATTGATGAGACCGCGATTGCGTGGCTGAAGATAAGTTCAGACACCAAACTGGAAAATCAGGAAATCCTCGAAGGAATTGCGATGGGCAGGGACTTCGACTTACGCAGGGTCGCTGATGTAGAGCTTCGGAAAAATAGATCAAAACTCGAGCGCGGCAGCCCACATGGTGTCAATCTGCTCGTCAGAGATCCCGAGCGCAGCGCCAACGGTTGAAACAAGCGTATGCGTTCGATTGAAGGTGGTCGCGTATTCCCATTCGATCTGCGCCGCTTCTCGATCTGAAGCCGGCAACGCCTCGATCACCGCAGCGACTTGGGCTTGGTTGAAACCAGTGCTGACGAGGCCAAGCCTCAATTGGCGCGCAGACAGAGGCGGCATTGCCGCTCGCGCCTCGTCGGCAATCGGCGGCTGATAAGCGCCGACCGTGAAACCGGGATTGTTCGCCATCCACTGACGGATAGTTGGATTGAGGCCGAAGGTGTCATCGGGACGAGAGATATAGTGGCAATCGTACGTTTCTTTGATGGCGTCGGTTATGTTGATCAAGAGCTTGTAAACGCCCTTCTCCTGTGTTTCGGCAATTGAGTAAACTTGGTTAAGGGCAATTTTTCCGCGTGCGATTGTCATTCTATGCGGTCCTCTGGACGATTTGCCAATCTTGTGAAGCAACGTTTCCGCGTACTCGCCAGGTACCCGCTAGCGTAGTTCCCGCGCCCGGATAGCCGCTTTCGACGAAGGAGTTTGTGGAGTATAGGCAAGGGGTCACCTCGCTGTTTCGGACATTCCCCCCGTTCACTGCCATCGGCAGTATAGTTCCGACGGGATAGTTTGCGTTGTCCTGAGCTGTTCCAGTATAAACCTCCGCCGCAGTAAACCCGAGGGCATGGGTGTGGCTGGTAGACGTGACGGAGTTTGTCGTCGTGTTGGTAATGTCGCCAGGCGTGCCGAGCGTCAGCGTTCGATCTGCGGCAAGCGTGCCGCCGCCGGTCAGGCCGTTGCCGGCGGTGATCTGTTTTGCCGAGTTCGCCGCCGTGTAGCCATAGATTGAATTGAGGTCGCCAGCCGCAAGGTTGCCGGTGTGCCAGACGGTATATTCGGCGCCGTTGACTTGGAATTCCAGACTGTCGACCCCGCCGGAATTCTTCAGTGTGAGGGCCGTGTCGCCGCCGGTCGCTGTGTCGTTATAGGAGCGAAGCCCCTGGTTCACCCCCGTGCCGTCGGTGTGCTGGATGTAAGCTTGGCGAGCGGCACCCTTGTAAAAGGTCACATACGGATCGTCGGTGGAGGCGGGACTAACGATGCGTATCGCCTCGCCGGAGGTGGTGATCGTATGGGTGCCGGTCTGGCCGAGCGTCGTGATGCCGTCATAAGCGCCGGAAACTCTGGCGTTCGAAACGGTTCCGGTTGTGAGATTGGAAGCGTTGTTCGCACCGAGATTGGATCTCGCCGTCGCCGCGTCCGTTGCCCCCGTACCGCCTTCGGCAAGTGCAAGCGGTGTCGCCAGCGTCAGGCCAGAGGAATTGAGGCGGCCGACTTCCGTTCCGTTGACGTTCCACACATGAGAGGAGTTGGTCGGGACCGTATAGTTCAGGGTTGAACCCGTGATTGTGAACCCGTAACCGCTATAGAGCTGGATATGCTTCGACAGGTCGGTATTGCTGGTGGCAACAGCATTGGCGAAGCTTACGCCCGACGAGAAATTCTTGCCCGCCATCGAGCCCGGAAGCCGTGCATCGGAAATCGTGCCCGAACCGAGATCCGAGGCCGATCCGGAGGACGCCACTGCCGCAAGGCCGAGCGTGGTCTTCACGGCGGCGGCGCTGGTGTCGTCGAGGATCGTTCGCGCAAAGGGCGTCAGCGCCGTGGTCGCATAGACATCCGATGCCGTCGTATAGATGGTCCTGTCTGCGGCGGTCGTCAGCCCGGAGATCGACTGCAAACCGGCGTCGTAGGCCTGCACGTCCGCTCCGATCGCCACCCCGAGCGTCGTCCGGGCGGTAGCCGCATCCGCGTCGTCCAGGATCGCTTTGGCGAAACTGGACACGCCCAAGGTCGTCAGCGCCGCCGGGGCGTCTGCGTCGTCGAGGATCGTGCGCGCGAACGGCGTCAGCGCCGTCGTCGCATAGGCATCGGCTGCCGTCGTGTAGACCATCCTGTCGGCGGCAGTCGCGAGCGCTGCAATCGATTGCAGGCCGGCGTCGTAGGCCTGCACGTTCTTCCCGATTTCCAGGCCTAGATTCTTGCGCGCATCGGTGGCGTTGGTGGCCGCCGTACCACCTGCCGTGACCGGTCGCGCCGCATTGGCGTCGGCGGCCAGGTCGTCAACAAGCGCATTATACGGTACGGATTGTATCGTGGTGTTGGAAACACTTTTTGTCCCCGCAGGCGGGGCGTAGACTCCACCAGTTCTCGGCAATGTCGCCTCCATGGAAAAGGCGGCTCCGGAAAACCGCCTTATTGAAGAATTTGGCAGAAGGCACCCCATGAAACGGATGTCTTCACCGATTTGGTTCGCCCGACTAATGACGCCCGGCGCGCCGCGTGCCTGCGACAATGGCGAATTTGCAGTCGTGCTCGGGTGCATAACCGCCATCGCTTCGGCAACCGCGTTTGCGTGATATCGGACGACCTCTGCCGGCATGGCTACCGCAAGCAATTGATCGATGCTGACGGACTGATCAGATACTTGCGGTGCGCTGGCGGCAGTCTCTTTTGCGCCGACCGCGATCATCGGCGTCAGGCCGATAATCTTGAGAACATTCCGGCGAGGTGCCATCATCAGGCAGCCTCCCCTTGATTCATGCTTCGCTTTCCTGATGGGATGCGCAACCGCTTGAAAGAAGAGGCCCTCAAAAACGCGCGCAGCCTGGACGCGGAGATCATCCACCGTTTGGCGATGACGTTAGAGGCGACGCGCTCGACGAGGTTCACATGCCACAGCAAGGCGCTCCTCATACACCAGACGAGTTCTACGCCATGATTAAACGCGTCATCGAACGCAGCGTTCGAAAAATTCGTAAAGAGGACTCTTCCTAGTGACAGTTGCGCCATCGGCGTATTTTTGCCTTGCATCTGATACGCCATTGGCGTAAATCATATTCATGAAAATCGTTCGCACCAAACGTTACCTGAAAGACCTCAAACGCATTGGTGCGACGAGTGCAGAGGCGGATGCCATTGACCGGATGATCGCCAGCAACCCGACCGCAGGTGACGTGGTCCAAGGGTTGAGCGGCATCCGCAAAATACGTTTTGGTCTCCACAACCGCGGCAAGCGGGGCGGCGGTCGGGCTATCTACTTCATGATGCTGGCGGATGATGCCGCTTTGATGCTGACTGCGTACG
Organism: Ensifer sp. D2-11; assembly: GCF_054161295.1. NCBI lineage: Bacteria > Pseudomonadati > Pseudomonadota > Alphaproteobacteria > Hyphomicrobiales > Rhizobiaceae > Ensifer > Ensifer sp. D2-11. The sequence goes on along the minus strand of NZ_CP096433.1, from coordinate 1,065,807 downwards.
CCAAGAATGAGAAAGCTGACTTGTCTTCAGAAGATCGCAAGGCCCTGCTCGCCTTGATTAAGGAGTTGAACGATGACTGAGCGCACCGATCTCGGCAAGGCCCTGGAAGAGGGCCTTCGTGAAGCTCTGGCATGGAAGCGCGGTGAAGTCCCGCTCGAGGTCCGTAACGTCGACCCCATGCCCATTGAACGTATCCGCGCCATTCGCAAGCGTGTTGCGAAATCTGCAAAGGAATTCGAGCGCCGCTTCGGCATACCCGCCGCGACGATCAACAATTGGGAACAAGGCCGACGCAAACCCGATCCGGCCGGCCGTCTCCTCCTTCAGACGATAGAAGCCGCTCCAGACCTTGTTGAAAAGATCGCGGCCCAAAACAGCGCGGCGGCCTGAGGAGGAGAGATGAAAATTCTCCTGAGCTCGAATCCGCTGTTTACGCCTTTGCCGAAGAACAGGACATTTACGGCGACGAGGTGTTTATCGTGATCCTCCGCGACTGGCTGATAGACCACGGCTATCTGCCTCTGCATGACGACGACGACTAAAACAACGAACCGGCGATTCATTCCCTCAACCGGGTTGAGGGAAAATTATGGGTTGGAAACCGGTTCAGGCGGCCGTCTTCTGGGCCATCATGTCGCTTCGATCGAATTCGAATGGAGGCTGACAGCCTCGCCGTCGGAGTCCTTGGGGGTATGGCGGCTTGGTACGCTACCGACTGGCAAACGCACTCCTCGGTCTTGGTCGTCGGCTCCTCGGCCTATCAGGGCCTCAAAACGGCTACTAGGCGCTTGGGCGAGAAGTCGGTTTGCTAAAAGAGCCTGAACGGGAGAAGTCATAAGCGCCCTTGCTGCTGCATAAGGTGCAGCAGTGCCCAGAATAGATCCAATAATCGCAGCACATGCGCCGCCTCCGGCAGCGCCGGCGCCCGCTCCAAGCACCCGAGACCGCCACCGGTCGTGGGAGCATTCACCCGCGGGGCTGTCCCACTCTGAGGTAGTGGGTTAAGAAGAGCCCGGATCGGGCAAGTTCGTCAAAGTCGCCTTCCCTGTCACATAGTTCCGGCGGCCCTGCGTCGTCACGGTCGCCTGCCGAAGACGCGCGGGAGAGATCAGCCCGAGGGCCCCGTCTTCCCCGGCACCTATCGCAGCACTCTCAAGCAACAAGAAATTGCGGTATTGCTGGCAAACCTGTTGGCATGCTGGCAGGACATCGGACGCCATAGACGGCGATACGGCGTCATCAAGAAATTCCTGAAGATCACGCAGGGCAAATTTCACGCTTGCTCGCGGGCGCTCTCCTGCTGCTGTACCTGCTGCTGGTAGAGCGCCTGCAGAACGGCGCGTTGCTCCGCGCTCAGGAACGGGTTGCCGAGGCCCTGAAGGAGTTCCATCTGATTGGGACCTTGCGGCGCCTGCGGCTGCTGCTGGCCCATCGCCTGTGCCCGTGCGACCTGCTCCGGCGAGGCCGGTGTGCCGCCCATGAGGGCTGGCATGATGCCGCCCTGGGCATTGACGAGCTGCCGGGAGCCTTGGAACTGCGCGGGGACGCCCTGTGGTGCTTTCATGCCGGGAAATTGGGCCCGATACTCGGGCGTCTGCTCGAAGGCGACTCCTTCCGAAAGCGAGACTGACGGAGCGCTCGCCCCACCAGTATTGACTTTGCCGGTAGCGGTCTGTGGCGGCATCCGGATCGACGGACCAAGGTTGATAACCTCCTGCGGGGTTTCCTTGCCCTGAAAATTGGGCAGGAAGGCATTCGCCGTAGCCAGCCGCTCAGCAGCCTCGCCGCCGGGACGGTTCCAGCCGGCGAACTTCCAAGCCCGGTTGATGATCCTCTGCGCTTCCTCGACGCTCTTCGCATTGTTCAGCGCCATGATGAGGTTCGGATCCTCACGCAGAAGGAATTCGGCCTGTGTCTGCGGAGATCCTTTGCCCTGCTCGCCTTTCGATGCGGCATAGGTTTGCAGGTTCGCCAGCCTCTGCCCGCGCCAGGACATGATGCCGCCAGCCGTTCCGGCCTGCCCGCTCTCGCTCGGATCGCTCCACGTCCGGTTTACGTTCCTCGGAGAGAAGCGGCTTTCCGCTTTTCCGGTCGCGGCCACAGCGGCAAGGCCAAATGGGTTGGTGATGGTGTTGTCAACCGTGTCCATGAAGCTGGTATAGATATCGTGCCCGCTCATGTTGACCGCAGGCGAACCGCTTGCCCCACCTCGCGCGAAGTCGATCGTTGACCCGACGCGCGGGTCATCGGGCCTGGAAGACACGCCAACACCCGCGCCGTTCCCTCCGTCCGGTGGAACCATGCCCGAAGCGCCGGCATCCGGCGCTTGACCGGTGATCCTGTTCACAATGCCTTGGAACACACCGTCGGCACCGGCCCGGCCGGCCTTCTCGGCCTTGTCGGCCCTGCGGTTCATGACCCCGGCCACAATCCCCGAACCGAGCGCGTTCAGGCCCTCGCCGACATTCCGTGGAGCTCTCGATGCGCCCATGATTGCCATGGCGAGATCACGCTTGCGCTTGATGGACTCCGGCGTCTCGCCCGTATTCCCACCGAAGATGAGCTTCGTTTCGAGCGCCGCCCGGTCCCGCTCGAGTTGCGGGTTCAGCCGGTCGAGCAACGCCTGTTCGTATTTCGCGGCGTCGATATCGAAGGCATAGGACCTGGCGATGTCGCCTGCATTGCCAAGCGAGGTCTGGATCTGGCCGGCATTTGCAACCTGGTTCTGAATGGGACCGGCGCTCGCGATCGCGTTTTGCACATTACCGGCGCCGGCGAGCCCCGTCTGCACGTTGCCGGTGTTTCCAAGGCCCGTCCGGATGGGACCGGCTCCGGCGATCGAGCTTTGCACGTTGCCGTAATTGCCAAGGCCGGTCTGAAGCTGCGGGCCGCTCGTGAAGCTCTGGTACTGCGGCAGCCCGATTGCGCTCGCGCTTCCCCCCGCCGGCGCCTTGGAGATGTCGAGTTGACTGCCGAGCAGAGTGTTGAGCTTGCCCGATTGGGTGCTGGCAAGCGTCGCCATGTTCAGTTCGGCGGCGTCGGTCTGGTTCTTGATGGCCTGCTGCTCGGGCGAAAGCGTTTGCGTTGCCGTATAGGTCGGCAGGTCATATTCCTTGCCGTTCAGCGGATCCGTCCACTTGGTGCTGCCGGTCTTGGAATAGGTCAGGCTGCCGTCGGGCGTCACCTGGTTGACATTGCCGAGCGTCTGGTTGGCAATTGCCGTGCCGATATTGGTTGCCGTCTGTGCCGAGGCCGTCTTGTTCGGATCCGGAGGGCTTGGAGCTTTTTGCTTCCCCATAGCTCGGCTGCTCCACCGGCCCCAGCGGCGTTTCGATCCGTTCGACCGTTTGCGACCGTTCCAGCACATCCACCTCGTCGTCGCCAACGAGCTGGACGAGTGCCGCTTCGTCCAGACCGGTATGGGTCGAGACCGCAACCGAAGTCTGCTTCTCGTACCACCAGCGGATCACGCCGTTCCTGAGCTTCAGCGCATCATGCGCCGCGTCCTGCACCGCGTCGTAGCCGTCGCTTTCGGGAAAGACGACATGGTTGATATAGTCGGTCGCCTGGTCGGCGGCCGCCTCGTCGCCCTGGTCGACAGGCGCGAATTCCACCACCTTGTCGTTGCCGAGTATGGTCCGGATCAGCGAGGGCAGCACCTTCTTGATGGCCGCCCGCACATCGCGCGAGACCACCTTGGAGCGGTTGGCATCCGCCGGCACGTCTTTCATCGTGCCGTCGTAATATTCCATCGCCTTGATGCGATCGACCGCCAGCTCGTCCCGGTAATCCTCGCAGTCCTTCACCAGCCGGCTGACGAGTGCGGACAGGCGTTCATCGGTCATTGCGGCCATCGGAGAACCTTTCTGGCGGTGAAATTCCAGCGTGCATCGGCCACACCGGCAAGCACCGGATGATGCGGAGGCATTTGATTTTGGGTGGCTCGTGAAAGACCCCGGCCAAAGCCGAGAATAGCGGCCGGGGTGATGCATGCCTTCGCCGCGCTCTTCGATTTCAGGGACAAGGTCCCTCGGCACCCTGTGGCGAAGGTTCGCCTCTGCTATTCCCGAATCCGCGCGCCCTCTTCGCCTGGCTTCTCTATCGCCACGGCCTTCGCCCGGATGGTCGTTTTCACGTTTACGTAGTTTCCGAGCTCATATCCGGAGCCGATATCGACAACGACCGTGAAACGGTCGCCATCATAGCCCAGAAACTCGATTGCGCCGATTTCGTCGTTCGGAATTCTACCGGGAGGGTCGAAGGAAACGTGATCGACCCCTTCGAAAACGAGGAACCCATCAAGGATATCTTCACTGTAGTTCCACGTGCCCGACCGAATGCGAGATACCGCGTTCATCTGGATCTTGACCTCATCCTTCCATCCGTCAAGCACGATGGCCTTGCAGGCGCGGTCGTCCAGATGGATCGATCTCAAGAAAACGTCGACGTTCATTTCATTTCCTCATCGGCCAGTGTGCATCAGGGCTGTTCCAGGGCACTATATTCCCACGAATATCGAGCGAAGGGCCTTGTCCCTTGGTGTTCGGCCCCGTACCCATCAGATGCCCATGTGCGCGGTATTGCGCCGCCAGTTGCTCGCCGCTGCCCTTGTCGTGCTGCAATCCGTCATGCGGCCAAGTCCAGGGCATCGCCGCGCCCCAGGGTTTCAGTGCCGCCGCATGGATGATCGGCGTCGCCTCCCGCTCGCGATAGATTTTCGTGACATGGAATACGTCCGCGTCCCGGTCCCAGGCACAGCCCGCCGCCGCGAAAGGATGGTCCCAGCCGAAGTCGAGCCCGCCGATCTGCACCCAATGCTTCGGGATTTCAAAGGGATCGATACGAATGCTCTCCTCTGTCACGGGAAAGATCCTGCCGGATCCGAGCGCCGGCACGCCCCTGGTGCGCGCCTCGCGCTCATGGGCGGGGTAGCTGTCGATCACCCTTTGGCGCTCCTGCGGCGTATAGTGCTCAGCATCCTCGATCGTCATGGTGATGACCGCGCGGTCCGGCGATTTTTCCATGAGGTACCTGGCCACGACCGCGCTCAGGCCCCTGAGTGGCGTAAAGGTGACCGCGATCGCGCCGCGCGTTGCATTGGTGCGGGTGATCCCCTCGAAATAGACGTCTTCGGGCGGCTCCTCGTCGAACCAGACATAATCCACGGTATTAGCCTGCCATTTGGCGCGCCCCTGTTCGTAGGCCTTGAAGAGCAGGGTCGAGGCTCTGCCCGAAACATGCCGCACCGTCACGCTGTCGAGCGCACCGGAAGCACCGGCGCGGCGTGTCGTCGCCTTGATCGCCGCCTTCGGGAGAAATCCGGTGCCCCACTCCTCCTCATTCAGTGGCGGGCCGATCAGCAGCCGTTGCACGCCGTCGCGGGTCAATTCATAGGATTCCGAGCCCGCCAGCATGACGATCGGCCGGTCGAACCGCCGGCCCTGCCACCAGTCGGGATAGCGCCCGGTCAGATGCATCGCCGCCTCCGCTGCGCCGGCCAGCGTCTTGCCGAGCTGGTTGCCGGCCATGAACAGCCGCTCGCGAAAGGCCGCGCCCGCCGCATGGAACTCCCGCTGCTTGGCATAGGGCCGGTAACCGGCGAGGATATTCGTTCGTTTCCGCCTGTGGAGCTCCGCCATCAGCAGCATCTGTTCCCTGAGCATCGCGGAAAGGCCGGACGCAATGGTCCCCTCGGATGGGTTGGATACGCTCATCCGTGATCATGCCTCTATATGCTGCGAATTGCCGTCGTAGCCGGCGTAAGCTTAGCTTCGTCTTTGCTGGACTGCGCCGGAATAAGATCAATAATGTCCGCATTGCCGCTGACATACGTAGCGCCGATGGGAGAAAATCATGATCGAAGGCCATTGCCATTGCAGGGCGGTCCGCGTCGCGGTCCCCGTCCGCCCCGAAACGCTCGGCGATTGCAACTGCTCGCTCTGCAGCAGGCTCGGCACGCTTTGGGGCTATTATCCTTCCAGCGAGGTCAGCATCACCGATCCTGAGAAAAAGCTCGTCGGATATGTCCAAGGCGACAGGACCCTGACCATGCATCACTGCGGCGTTTGCGGCTGCATAACCCACTGGTCGCCGGTCGGCCGCAGCTCACGGCGCATGGGGGTCAACATGCGCGTCTTCGAGCGTTCGGTCTGGGAAGATATCCCGCACCGCCTCATCGACGGCGCGAGTTGGTGAAATCGGCTCTGTTTGTCTCGGGCCTTCAGATTCTGCCCATCAAGAGCAAGATCAACAGGACCACGACCAGAACGCCGAGAATTCCCGAAGGGCCGTAACCCCAGCCGGACGAGTAGGGCCAGGCCGGAAAGGCGCCGATCAAAAGCAGGATCAGAATAATGAGGAGGACGGTGCCAAGCATATTGCGGTTCTCCCTTGCACAATCGAAATTTCCGCGAACGAAATCACGCGCCAAACCGAGTTTCTGCAGCGACTTTTGCGCGCCTCCAAAGTCGTGGGTGCGCTACAAAGCACATCGTTCATTCTACCGAATGCGAAAAGGCAGAATATGTTCCACGCCCCTCGCGACCCATATATGGGCAACACTCAATCAGAAGGCGCAGTTTCCTTCGAAGCCCGGTCTTCATTTTCCGAGTTGTCACATCAGGAACAGCGAGGCCGCGCGAAAGGCCCTTTTATCTAGATGTTCTCATATGCGTGAGATCATGCTAATTTTCTCGTTTTCTCGGAGGGGAAACCGATGCCACGTATTGCAAATCTTTATTTCAGAACGGCGATTGTTTTTTTGATCCTCGGCATTTCGATCGGCCTGCACATGTCGATCACAGGCAACCATGCCGCAACGGGGGCCCATGCTCACGCTAATCTGCTCGGTTGGGTAACCATGGCGATTTTCGGCGGCTATCACGCGCTCAATCCTCAAAAGGCGGCAAGACGGCTGGCCATGATACAGTACGCCGTCTACACCTTCGGCGTGACCATGCTTATCCCATCGCTTTACCTGCTGCTCTCCGGAAACACTGCCGTGGAGCCGATCGTCGCCATATCGTCGCTCATCGCCTTCGCCGGCGTTCTGCTCTTTGCGGTCATCATCTTCTCGAGCAGCGAAGCGTCGGTTTCGGCAAGGGTAGCGCCGACTCACTAAACTGAGGCCTGTTGAGATTCATAGGTGAAGGTCAAGCCGCTTGTCGTCTCCCCCCTTGTGGGGGAGAATATATGCGGCGGCCCTCGCCTCCGCTTCTGCGTTCGTCCGCGGCATCGTTTTGGGCATGCGAAGGTCAAACCGTTTATTGCGTGCCCCAAGGCAATGGTCCCGCGAGAGGATCAGATGTGTATATGCCCTATAAGTTACCTTTTCGCAGGCGGCACGCGCTTTCGCAGGCCGCCTGCCCTCTTCCTTAGTGAAAGCAAAGGCCGAATCGCAGCGTCCAGCGCGCGGATCCGGTCGATGATCTGTTCGTCCGACAAATCGTCAACCCCGCCGGTTGCGGCACTCAGGTCCTTCGGCAGAACCGACGCGACGAGCTTCAGATAGGCTTCCGGCTTCTCCTCGCGAATACGAGCGATGACGTTGACACCATGCCGGGCGAAGTCCGCCTGCACGGCTCCCAGAAAGCTGCCTCCCAACGGACTGCCCTCACCTCTCGCAGCCGGCGTTCCCGCCGCGTCGTCCGGCGCTTCCGCTCCCGGCGTGGCGCTTTGATCATTCATTAAGAACTTCTCCGCTCGTCGTTATCCCGGGGCCGGCAACATACGCCCGCAACTTCTGCAAATTATTTCCATCGTATACAATCCATAATTGCGCCAGAATCGCGGATCAGATGAGGTGCAACGGGACTGCACCACCGCGATTATCGAAAAGTTAACCGCCACACCGGGGGGGAACATGCGCCGAAACTTTTGCCACCGCCTTTATTATTGCCGCCTCGACGGTCTCCGCCTTTGCGGGGGAGCCGCGCGAACCGCGCTACTTCGTGAAAGCCTGGCTTCAAATGGCCAACAGGAGCTTCGAGCACACGACCGGCTGGTGCGGTGGAGAAGATGATTGTTTCGTGCCGATCGGTGAGCACGTGATCCGGTTGCGGGAGATGACGGCCTCCTCGTATTCGCTCAGCTTTTGGACCGACCCCTCGCAGCAGGATGCCTGCTGTGTGACCCGCACTGGTTTTCCCGCGCTGCGCCTCTGGAGCGGGCGTCCCCGCGTCGTTCCTCTTTACTACACCCCGAGAATATCGGGCGAACCGGGGCAAATGCACTTCGGCGAACTGGTCATAGCCATCGAGTACCTGGGCCAACCGGCTTCGGTCACCGAAGCCAAGCCTCTGTAAACGGCTCCGTTAGGAAAGCATGCTGGATGCCGCCTATTCTTTCCATCTCGATAACGCCTGTTTAAGTGTCATCGTTGGCCCAAGAGGAGCGCTGATCTGCCCTTTCTGCCACGGATCCTCATCCTGCGTAATCAGACGTCCGGAAGGAACACCAAAATTACCGAACGTTTCCTTCTGCTCGTCATAGAAATTCGGTTGGTTGCGATAGGGATACTCGTAAAGCCATTTACGCCGATTATCGTCAGTTAGGTCCTGAACGGCTTGGATCGAGGAAATAATGCTGTTCAGTTCTGCCAGCCCAGCTTCGTTGGAGACCTTCGGCAAGAGAAACTTCAATTCGTTCTTCACGTCCTCAAGGTTCTTCTGCAAACCACTCTGCCCTACCCTCGGCCCGGGCGCATTGGCATCTTCGTCGCGCGGATCTTTGGAGAGCCTTCCCGAGGGCTTTCTTGGTCCCTCAGGCAAATAGGCATTAGGCCCGTATAGGGCCGCTTCGAGAAGCTTTCGGCGTAAGCTTTGGCATCCTCAGGATTGAGAAAGCCGGGATTCTCCGCCGTCAGTCTATAACGCTCGATCTTACCTTTCGGCACAGCCCTGCCGGCTTGCCCTTTCCGTTCACTCATGAACTTCTCCTCGTGAATATTTGCGTTCTCCTGGTAATGTGCTGGATCAAGTATTTGCGGCCGGCGATGCCGCCACTCGCCCGGCGCCGCTGGCGCCTGCATCATGCGAGGTTGGGGGTCTACGCGTCTTCGCCCAGAGTCCGCCTTGCGGATTCGGGAGACGCGGCAGGCGCATCGCCGGCCGCACACGGCGCCGCGGCGTCTTGGAACGCGCAGCATCGCCGTGAACCATGAATTGGAAGTGAGGAGCACGTCGCGCCGAGGGGACCGTCTGACGTTTCCGAGGTCGCCTCTACAGAACTAAACCGTTGCTGAAGCCGGAAGAGGATAAAATTCCTATCCTTGATTTATGGAATAGCGCAACTGCCCCTCGGTGCGCAAGCCTTCGTCACGTGAACCGCGGTGGTTTTTCGAATTACCCACGGGAAATCATTTCTATGTCCTACAGCGGACCGCAGAAGGTGAGTTCGTCTGCTGCGGCCGCGCGCAGCCCGAAAGAGGCTACTCAAATTTTGTTGTACAAATGTATATTATAATTTCCTTGCATAAGACATTGGCCTCTGCTTCAATCCAACCAGGCTGATGCTCAAGGGCTAGGGTATATACTCCGATACTAATAATGCCTCGCAGGAAAGGCAGCAACAAATTCGCCATCGGTGCTCGATGTCGGGTGGCGCTGCGTGCCGAGGCGAGAACACATTGCTTTGAACGCTTATTTTTAAAGACTGAATTTTAGTCCCGCATTCCGGTCGTTCCGGGGAACCACAGCTGCCCGCGATGCATTTTGCCTTCCCGAGAGAAGGAGCTTTGTCCATGCGCAATCATTGGATCTATGTCGCCATCGGCTTTATCGTCGGTGCAGGCCTATTTGTCACAACCGCCTGGCAGCGCACACCTGAATCGTCCAACCAGTTCGCCACCGTAAAACTCGAGAAGACCGACCGCCTCCAGGGCGGCATCCAGACTTCGTTCGTCATGGAGCGTTTCGGCCCTGCGCAAGCGGTTGAATGACAGTCGTCAAAACAGGGCGTTCACCAGCACTGGTCTGGACTAGCTGCCGGGTCGACGTGAGCCCTTGCCTTTCGCCGCCGGATGCGCAAGTTACTCGCGCCGGCGGTTTCCGGCACGGCACGACGATCGAGGAAGCCTGCGTTGAACTCAGATAACAAACCTGACGGCGAAATTAAGGTCGAGAAGCGGACGAACGGGCGCTGGGCCTTCGTGCTCAGCTATCGCGGCGTCACTTATCCGGCGGAGGGTCAGTTCAGTACCCAGCTTCTGGCACAGTCCGCGGCTTACGTCGCCATGAAGCTTCTGCGGAACACACGCTGAGGCATTCCCAGCACGGCAATTGTCCAGCACGTCAATTGTAAGGTGAGTTGCACCGCCGGCGTGCGCCATCAAAGGGCTGAAACGTATCGTCCGACAAGCGATACGAGGCGTAGCGCTCCTGGCACCAGCGAAGATGCGCATTGGCGTCGAACTGCACCCTTTGCCTCTGGCGCAGGCGCGATCTGTCCACCGCTCCGGGCAAAGGTCCTCCTACCGTCGCACCGGGGCCTATGCCGATATCAGGAGCCCTGCCGCGATAGCGGGAGCCGTAGTTCGGATATCGCTGTTGCAGGAAGTCGCGGTATTCCCTCTCGATGAAGAGATTGTGGTTGCTGCTGCCCGCGGGACGACCGGCGCAAATTCCCGTGCTGCACGTCTGGGCTTGTGCCGGTATCATACCTATCGCTGCGGCAATCACCGCTAAGGCGAGCGTTGCTGAAGCTTTCACGGACCTCACCTTCTTTCTGCTCGGAGAAAACGATCCGCCTCGACATGCTCGTTCGAGGCGGATCCATTGAAAGCATTTAACCTCAATCGCCCAAAAGTGCAGCGGTTTTGGGACAACGGCATGCCCGGCATTCTTGCGCGGCGCATGATAAGGATAATATTCCTATCATGGAGTAAACGAATTATCCTTCTTCCCATATTGACGCAAGCCCTTTTCAAAGAGCAGGACATTCAGGCCCCGCTTCAGCCAATCCAATTGGGCTTCCGGCATCATTCTTAACCCTTCGTAATCCATCACGCAGACATTGAAGACGGTGGTTTTCACCTGCCGCCCCTCCTCGCATCCGAGCAACAGGCCTTCAAGCCGCATCATCCTCTCCGCCGCGTTCCTCGCTTTCAACGCGCGAGCCTCGCTTGGCTCGCCCGAGTGCCCTCTTACGTGATCGATCTGCTGGGCCCTGACGCTCGGAAAGGGAATGCCCGTCAAATGATAATAGCGCACCATCGTGGCCGCGTAGTCGTCGCCCGCCTCCCGCTGCTGCTCGGTGATCCGACCATCGAGAAACAACCGGCCGAGCGTGTAGCCGGCAAGGGCGCCTCTGGTCTCGAGGCCATGCATGCGCTTGCGCGCTGCAAGCGCCACCGCCATCGCTTCCTTTTCTCTTTCCTGTTTGGACCACTCCGGCTTTATCTTGCCGCAGGCAAAGCGCTCGGCATTGGCCTTCCGCGGCCGTCCGAGTTGTGCCTTGCGCTTTGCACGCAATTTCTGGGCCTTGGTCAACATGGGAATCCTTTCGAGCGTGGTGATTGAGACATCCGTCGCGGACGACCAGCCGTGAAGCAGCGGGACGGGACGGTATCCGAGGTGAACTGAGGGTGGATATGGAATGCGAGCCCGCCACCAGGCCCGGCTGAAGGTGTCATCTCAGGAAGCTGTTCCGCTTCCGGCACCGCCATCATTCACGACCGCAAGCACGGTCGTGTGGTCTCGATGGAAGATGCGGCCGATCCCCGCCAGCGAGAGATCCCGGCGGCGCTCATAGACCGCGCGCATGCAGGCATGCCTCGGCTTCACCAGCCGGCGCTCCCGGCGCACGCTGATGATGTCGTCCCAGCTCACACCGGGAAAATCCTCGAGCACGGCGGCAACGATCTCCTCGATCGGCGCTCTGTCGCCGCCGTCCTCGTTCGACGCACCGGTATCGCGGCCGCCAAGCAGGATTCGGGCCTGCGCGAGCAGCCGGGCTCCCGCATCGGCAAGATCGGCTTCCAGTCTCGCAATCCGCCGCCCTTTCGCTTCATTGTCAGAAGCAAGGTCGGCCAACTGCCCTTCGAGTTCTTTGATGCGAGCAGATCGGCCCGCCGCGTCGCCCGGGCGGGCCAACCGCTCCCGCACGGCCAGATAGTGCCGCATCTGCCTTGCCAGTTCAGAATTCTCCACCATCGCTTCTCCTACTCCCTTTCCGGCGCTCCCAGCAGTCACGGAGCAAGCGCAGCCGCGACTTGACTTTATCAATGACACCTATAATGTCGTGTTGTCAACATGATTTGTGTTCTCAACATTGCTATGTCCGTGTCATGAGCGAAAGAGCTGAAAGATTGCGCGAGGCGCGCGTCAAAGCGGGCTATCGGTTCGCCTCCGACGCGGCGAATGCCTTGGGCATCGTCGCCTCGACCTATCGCGCCCACGAGAATGGGCAGAATGAGTTCGAACTCAGCGAAGCCGAAGTTTACGGACGCAAGTTCAACGTCGACCCGCTTTGGCTGCTGACCGGCACCGACCGCCGAATCCCTGCAGGCTCGGCGCCTGGCTCGACAATGACCGAAATCGACGTACCGAACGCCCGGATCGGCGCCAAGGTCATCGGCCAGGGGGAAAAGATCCCGGTGTTCGGTCAGGCAGTCGGCGGGGTTGATGGTGAATTCATAATGAACGGCAATGTGTTGTACGAAGTCATGGCGCCGCCGATACTCTCGGATATCTCGGGCGCCTATGCGGTCTCGGTCTCAGGCGATTCGATGTATCCGCGCTACGAAGACGGCGAGGTCTGCTTCGTCGATCCGAGCCGGCGCGTCCGGAAGGGAGACTATGTGATCGCCCAGATTCGGCTGGAGGAAGGCGGCGCCCTGCTGGCCTATGTCAAGAAATTCGTGCGCCACAACAGCTCCGAACTGGTTCTCGAGCAGTTCAACCCTCACAAGGAGTTGCGCTTCGAAGCCAATACCGTTCACTCGGTCCATTATATCGCGCTCGCCGGCAACGCCTGAGCGATACGAACTCCGTTACGATCTCCTTTCGTTTGGACGGCACCTCGACGACATCCTCGATGCGGCGGTCAACTCAACACAAAACGTGTTGACATGTATCGTGTCAGGTGCAATGTTAAGTGAACACAGGGAAAAATTGCGCGGCGGAGAAACGCCGGCAGTCAATCGAGGAGAATAAGACCCACATGTCCCTCCCCCGAATCAGATCCGATCTTCATGGCCAGGTCGACGAACTCTTCGCCGCCGATTTCCTCCGTTCAAGCGACGCGCAGAACCAGATGGCGCTCAAGTGCTTTCTCTCCTCCGCCTATTCCAGCCTGGCTTCGCTCGCCTGGCACCTTGGTGCAGATGGACATGTTTTCCAGCGTGAAGCTCAACCCGCGACGGACCTCGTCGACGATGCCTTCTTCGCACTCAATCGCGAGCGCGAGTTCGGCAGCGGCGCCGATGCGAACCAGGTGCAGCGGCAGATCGGTACGCACAATTCCCGCCAGCAGTTCGGAGGCGCCCTGTGATCCGCGCCGAGACATACGCCGTCGTCAATCTCGCGGCCCTCAATCTCATCGAGGCGGTCAGTGCCGCCTACTACGTCACCGAGAACCAGGCCATCACCCGTCACGAGTTTCGCGCCCGCGAAATGCTGAAGAAAATTGCCTTGGCTCTCGGCTATGAGCTGGCCGAAGCGGCTGCGCACGACAGTCGGCAGGAACGGAGATCCGGCGCGGAGTCGTCACAGGCCGCCCTACCCGGTCTCAGGCTTGTATCCGCCGGGCTTGCAGCACCGAACGCTGACCGTTGAACCGCCCTGGACGATTCAATCGTCGTCGGGAGGGCACGGCCATTTGCCGGGCGCGGCCAGACCCGATGGCAGTTTGGTCGCGCCGTCACCGCAGGTGAGATCGACCTGCTCCTGTGTGAGTCCGGACGCGCTGGAAAGGTCGACGCCCTCTATCCTGGTCAGAAAGAGAAAGGCCCGATCCAGATCGATCGGCCCTTCGAGCACCGCACCGCTCAGCTTGGCGCGCGAAAGATTGGCCATGGAAAAACGCGTGCCGGTCAGCACAGCCTTGTCGAAATTGGCGCGCCCGAGTTCCGCCTTCTCGAAGTCGGCGCCTGTTAGACGCGCTCCGGTAAAATCGGTGCGCTGCAGTTCCGCACTCGCAAAGGAGGCGTTTTCCGCAGAAATCGCTGAAAAATTGCCCCGATAGGCCTCGACCCTGCTGAAATTCGCCTTGTCCGCCCTCGCCCCGGCAAGCGAAGCGCGAACGAGCGTCGCCTTTTCGAGATTTGCGGAAGTGAGATTGGCCCCGCGCAAGTCGGTCATCGTGAAGTCGGTGTTGAACAGATTGCTCCCCGGAAGGTCGCTGCCGCCAAGCATGATCTGCTTTTTGTTGCAGTCTTGCCAGTCGATCCCGGCTCTGGCTGAGCTCTTGCAATCCGCCGCCACGGCAGCGCTGGAGGCCAAAGCCGACACCGTGATTGCCACGGCGAAGAACGCTGCCCCGCCCGAGCTGTTCGTTGTCATGCCAAGCTTCTTCATATCGCTGCTCCTGGACCGGGCTGCAGTCAAAAAAACAGCCACTGCACCGAACCGCCGCAACGAAGCCCTGGAATCAATAGGTTACGGCGAGCTCGCATGTCAGAAAAGAGCGGCAAAGAGCGGCGCCGTCAATAGCCGATCTTCGCCCTTCCCCGTCGAGGGTCGCAACGCCTGTATGACCAAGAGCCTCCCCCCGACGGAACCGGGCCGCCATGGCCTCGAGGTCAAGCCTCGACGCCCTGGATGGCGGATACCTGCCAGTCGGCGCCGGGCTTGCGCTGAAACGTCCATATTTCGACCGCTTCCGTCGGCCGATCCGCATCGCCGCTGACGACGCGGCCGGTGGCTCGGTCGCGCACCACGTCGACGCTCTCGTAGCGCATGGCAACGGTCGCGTAATCGCTACCGTTTTCCTTCCATGCCTCGGCGAGGTCGCCCTGGACGAGGTGGACGTCACGGACCTCGTTCTTCAGGCCCTTCGTTGCGTTGTCGCTGAGCTCTTCCGCGAGGTAGGACATGGCTTCCGGCGTCGTCAGCCGGCGCAATGCCGCATAATCTTCCGCTCCGTAGGCAGCCTGCACATCTCTGAGCATCGCCTCGAAGCGATCGAGATCCTCCTGGCCGACCGTGATTTCATCGCCATCTCCGGAAGCCGGTGCGGCAGCGGACGATCGCGTCGCGAGCGACGCCGCGCCGGCACCGCCCGTACCTTCACCGATTCGAGGAATGCGGAAGGATGGCGAGCCCGCAGTCGCCGCCGAAGAGCGGCCGGATGCCGAGGGCGCCGAATAGGCAGGACGCTGATTGCGGCCGAAGAAACGCATCGCAAGGGAGATCAGCAGAACGACGAGGCCGACCTGCAGCAGCAGTCCGAGGAAGCCGATGCCACCGCCGATACCGTGGCCGAGCAGCATGCCGATCAAGCCGCCCATCATCAGACCGCCGATCATCGATCGGCCGAAACCACTGAAGAAGCCCGGGCGCGCATTGGTCGTGCGATTCTGCGCAGCGGGGTTGGTGGCGGTCGAAGGCTGCGCGTTCTGACGCGGCGTCATCGTCCGGTCGATCGGCGCGGCCGGCGCGGGCGCCGTCCGGGTTACAGGCGGGGTGGAAAAGGTCCGGCTGCCGCGTGAGCCGAAGCCACCCCCCGCCCGCCTTGCATCGGCGACATCGGCTAGTGTCAGTACAGATGCCAAACCAATCGCCGCAATGGCCATAACTCGTCCGAAACGCTGCATTTCCATCCTTCCCTATTTCGTGACCGCAAAGAGGTCATAGAACGCCATATAGAGCCGGAAGTGCCGGAATTTAAGTCTGCCGCTGCGTCTTTCGCAGAATTCGGAGCAGTTTGAGGATCCTCGCTTTTAAAGTTCGCTTTGGAGGGGCGTTCCCACGAAAAACAGCCTTTAAACATGATTATCTTAATCAACTTTGTTGCGGCATTCTGGGCGACAGAATAAGCATAGCCGCTCGCTTAGCGCGTTCGTCCGGTGTCCTTTCCAGAATGGCCAACGGCCAGCGCGGCGATCTCGGAATATCTGGCTGGACAATGACTATCGAAAAAAAGGGCGACCGCTTTCACATGTACCTGCGGCACCGCAGGTCCCTCATCAACTATGCCGCGCCGCTGCTGGGATCGAAGGACGATGCCGAGGATATCGTGCAGGATGCCTATCTTCGCTTCGTGCGGGAAACGGCAGACGAGCACATGCCGCCGAAGACCTACCTGTTTCGCATCGTGCGCAACCTTTCGTTCAACAAGCGGTCGCGGCGAAAGCTTGAGAACAACGTCGTCGAGTCCGCGGATATACCGTGGTGGGCGCTGCCACAGGCCGTCGAGACGCCGGAAGCCCAATTCCTGATGTCCGAGGCCGCAGACCGGGTCGCCCAGGCGCTCGGAGCTCTTCCGGATCGCATGAGACGGGCATTCGAACTGTACCGCTTCGAGGGGTCGACTTTGAAGGACATCGCCGAAGAACTGAGTACCTCGATACCGACAGCCCATCGCCTCGTCAGGGACGCCATGGAGCACTTGAAGGCAGGCCTCGACCATGACGAATGAACGTTCGGTACATCTGAAAAAAGCCGATCTCTCGCCTGTCTATCTTCAAAGTGAGCGAGACGCGGACTACGCGCAGCTGGATGATGGAACCATGACGCCTGACGATGATGCAGCGGAACTCTCGAAAGAGGCGACGGACTGGCTCATTCGCATTCGCGAAGCGCCCGATGATCCCGAAATGCGTTTGCGTTTCGAACGATGGGTCACCACTTCCCGAGACCACAGGCGGGAATGGGAGAAGACCTGTCGGCTCTGGTTGTCCGTCGGACCGTTGCCAGCCGCTCGGGACAAGCCCTCGGCGGACAACTTCAAGCCCGGCCGGCGCGGCGGCCGAGCTTCCTTGGCGATCGCAGCTTGTGCGATGGCCATCTGTCTTCTCGTAGCGTGGGTTCCCGGCTTGCTGATCGTCCTGCAATCGGATTACCACACTGGGACCGCGGAGACCCGCTCCCTCGAGCTCGAGGACGGCAGCACCGTGACTTTGGCGCCCGGGAGCGCGATCGCCATGGACTTCGGTCAGAGTCGACGCAGCCTCAGGCTGCTTCAGGGCGAAGCCTACTTCGATGTGGCGCACGATCCCGCGCGCCCATTCGTCGTCGATGCCGGCGGTCTCGAAATCGAAGTTCTCGGCACGGCATTCGACGTCATGGTCGATAGTGAAAGCACCCGGGTAAGTCTTGAACGGGGACTGGTCACGGCCTCTCCGTCCGGGCAGGAGGCATCTGCTGAGCGGCGTCTCACGCCCGGGAAAGCGCTCGTCTTCGACCGCGATGCGCAGGGTATGACGACCTCCGACATCGACGCGGCGTCTATCGGCGCCTGGCGACAGGGACGCCTTCACGTCGTTAATGCCACCATCTTCTCCGTCGTGGAACGGATTCAACGTTACCATCCAGCCTGGATATCCCTGCCGGATCCCGTGCTCGGCAGCCAGCGGGTGACGGGCATCTACGACCTCACGGCGCCGGACGAAGCGCTCGGCGCTCTGGTCGACCCTTATGGAGGCAAGGTGAGGAGAATCTCGAGCTTCGCCCGCGTCATCTCTCGCTTCTAAAATATGACATCCGTTTTCAACTTTTTTCCATGACCCCGTGAAAAAACCGATCTGCCGCTTTGTCTATTTGGTCGACGGCACCGGGGGCGGTGCCTGTGACAAGCAGAAGAGTGGGCATTTCATGGCATACGGGGCAGCGTCAAAGCGCGACACACAATTCACCACAAGGTACCTTCGCGGTTTCCTTCTATCTACCTCGGCAGCAATCGCCGTGGTCTGCATTGCGCCGCAACTGGCGGCCCAGGAAATCGCGGCCACACCGCAGCAGTCGCAGGCGGTCCGCAACTTCGATATCCCGTCGCAGCCGCTGGCCTCGGCCCTCGCCCTGTTCAACCGCCAGTCAGGCATCCAGATCAGCCAGGCTGCAGCGGGCAGGACCTCGAACGTCACCACCCGTGCGGTGCGCGGAAGGATGACGCCGGAGCAGGCGCTGGCGCAACTGCTGGACGGCACCGGTGTGCACTATCAGTTCACGGCCAATCGCGCTGCGGTCATCGGCCCCGCAGGAGACGCTGGCGCGCCTGGCTCGGAGGAAGGCGCGACCGCTCTGAAGAGGATTGTCGTGACCGGCAAAACCGGGCGAAATGCCAATTCGGGCGCCGGCTTTCAAGGGACACCCGACTGGGTATACGACGAACCGGCTTCGGTCAGCGTCGTCTCGCGTGACGCGGTGCAGAGCCGGGCGGCGCGCAACGCCAACGACGTGCTCGACTCGGTTGCCGGCGTCACCAGCAACCGTTCTGAAGCGCAGAACCCCGGCATCGCAATCAATGTGCGCGGCCTCCAGGATCAGAACCGGGTCACCACCATGATCGACGGCGCGCGGCAGGATTTCCAGCGGGCCGGCCACGGCGCCAGCCAGCGGGTTTATGTGGACACGGCATTCCTTCGATCGGTGGAGGTCGAGAAAGGCGCAGTCGCCGGCGTCGGCGGTGCGGGCTCGCTGGGCGGCGCGGTGAATTTCCGCACGGTGACGGCCGACGACATCATAAAACCGGACCGGGATCGGGGCGTCGAACTCAATGCCGAGACCGGCACCAATGCCTACTACTTCAACGGCTCGCTGATCGGAGCTGCCAGATTCTCGGAGGACTTCTCGGTTCTCGGCGGCGTCAGCCGCAAGCGGGTCGGCGACTACGACTTCGGCCAGAACGGCAAGTCCCCGCTGCTCGATCTTGCCGTCACGACCGCCGTCGACGATTCCTTCCTGTTCTCGCGTCTCGAAACCTTCGGCACGCTTCTGAAAGTCGAGGGCTCGCCGTCGGACGATTTCAGCTTCGACCTCAGCTGGCTTCGCAACGACTCGGAGGCGATACAGGGCGGGCTCGTCTTCGGCGACCTGCGCGACGACCCTCAGAACTACCTAAACAACACCGTCAGCTCCTCGTTCGAATGGGATCCCGACAGCGAGCTGATCGACCTCAAGGGCCGCCTCTGGTACAACAGGGTGGTCAATGACGAGCTGCGCGACTACACCCCGAGGCTCCCCATCACCTATGCGATGACCAGCTTCGGAGGGAGCCTCGACAATACGAGCCGTTTCGAAACGGCGCTGGGCGACCTTTCGCTGAATTACGGCGGCGAGGCCTATTCCGACGACGGGAAGACGACCACGCCGCCTCTCGTCGACGACCAAGGCTTCGACGAGGCCTACGGCTACAAGGGATTGAACCCGGTCGGCCGCCGGTCGATGACGAGCGCGTTCCTCAACGCCACCCTGGAGCATGACGATTGGCTGGAGGTCGGTGCCGGCCTCCGGTACGACCGATACCGCCTGAAGGGGTTCACGGAAGTCGGAGGGAGGAAGCCGCGCTACATCGTGGTCCCTGGAGTGTGCGGCTATTTTTATGACGACGGCGAGTGCGCCTATTACGACGAGGACCCCGTTTACGGCGGCGGTGAGGCGGTCTTGGAACGGGTCGATATCGACAAGTCCGGAGGCGCGCTTCTTCCGTCGGCGCGGATCGCCGTCATGCCCTTCGAAGGAATTCAACCCTTCGTTACCTATGCGCATACCTACCGGCCGCCATCCGTGATGGAAGCGCTGACGTCGGGCGGACATCCCGGTGATGCCATCGCCACCTATATCCCCAACCCGTACCTCAAGCCGGAACGGGGCCGGACATGGGAGCTCGGGATCAACATCGCACGGGACGGGCTGTTCACGGCCGGCGACAGCCTGCGCCTCAAGACGGTCTACTTCGACAGGACCATTCAGGACTATATCACGCTTGGAAATGGTTACTTCGCCACCTTCGACAAAAACCTCTTCCAGCATGTCAATCTCGACGGCGATACCACGATGAATGGGGTCGAGATCGAGGCGAGCTACGACATGGGATCAGCCTATGTCGGCGCCTCCTATACCTATCTGAAAACCGATTACGCCGACACCTACAGTTACTCCGGGCCGACCGCGTCCGGGACCCCGCTTGCAGCGAGTGGCAACACGCCGGTGCCATCGGTTCTGTTCGTCCCGCCGGAAAACAAGTTCACGCTCGATGCCGGCATCCGCCTGTTCGAGCGGAAGCTGGTTCTCGGCGGACGCGCGACCTATGTCAGCGATTCAAAGCCCACGGTGGGCCAGTTGGCGGGCCTGTTCAACACCGCCGGCTACAAGATCTTCGATATCTACGGCTCCTACAGCTTCTCGGACAGCGCCAAGCTGCGCATCGCCGTCAACAACGTTACCGACGAGCAATATGCGCCGGCATTGGGTGCCTTTTACTATCCCGCTCCGGGGCGGACCGCGACGGTATCGCTGAACTTCAAGTTCTAGAGTGGTTCGAGTGAAGCGGCCGCGCCCGATTGTCGGTTCATCGAGCGAAGCGGATGCCCCTCATCCCGCTGCGACCTTCTCCCCGTTTCTGACGGGGAGACGGGACAAGCCTCGGCCTCACCGCTCGCTCTTGAGGGGCTGAGGGTAGAGCGGCGCCGCGAGTCCCCTTCGCCCCGCTCGCGGGGAGAAGGTGCCGGCAGGCGGATGAGGGGCGAAGTTCCGTTCGACATGCGTAACGTGGGGCGCATCTATCGCTCCCGTTCAATCGAAACGAAAAGCCACTTCGGGAGACAAGACATGGGACAATTGCTCACAGCACACTGTCGCAGGATCAACCTGCGGCCATCGTTCAGAACCAAGGAAAACTCACCATGGTTGCAACCATCAATCTGACAGCAGCAAGCGCCAACCTTCTCAACGATCTTAAGGGCTGGGCCACCAATCTGAATTACGAGGGCAACGGCCAGTTCGACTCGACGCTTCCACCCTACGATGAATGGGCGGGTGGCCAAGTTGATATCGCCGGGAGCCGCGGCGTCATTCTCGAAGGCAATTTCTCTTATATCATCCCTGCCGGCTTTACGGGAACGGTCGACAGCCTCGAATTCGGCAGGGGCCTCACCAGCTCGTCCTCATCGGGCTTCGATCTGGCGAACACCGACCTGAGCATCGATCTCGGCGGCGTGAGCCCGTCCAAAACCTTTACCGGCGCTATCTATTCGCTGACCCACAACAGCAACGTCGACTCGGACCCGCTGGCGAACTTCACCGGCGTTACCTCGAAAAGCGGAAAGCAGCAGGACGGCCTTTTCGACTATCTGGGAGAGGTCGGCACCGTCCAGAACGGTACCTCCGGCAATGATTGGCTCTACAGCTTCGACGGCAACGACACGCTGAACGGCGGCGCAGGCCGCGACCGGTTCGTCTTCGACCGGGACATCGACGGTGCGCTGTCGTCGACGATCGGCAACGACGCCGTCAACGGCTTTACCGCCGGTGCCAAGGGCGACATCGTGCGCCTCGCGCTGCAGAGCACGGCCTTCGACAGCTTCGCCGAGGTCTATGCCGCCTCATCCCAGGTCGGCGCCAACACGGTCATCAACCTCGGCGCGCTCGGCGACATCACCTTGAACGGTGTGACCAAGACTGCCCTGGTCGCCGGCAATTTCGAATTCGTCGCTTGATCCCACGGACTCGAAATCAGCATGTTTGGAAACTCCAAACGGACGCCGCCGCAGCTTAAGGCTGCGGCGGTGATTCCGGCAGCCAGGACAGCCTTTACCGGGCTAGCAATCATCAGCGGCATTGTAAATCTGCTGGCGCTGACGTCTCCCTTGTTCATGCTGCAGGTCTACGATCGGGTCCTGGCAAGCCGCAGCCTTCCGACCCTTGTCGGGCTCGCCGTCCTGGCCACGCTCATGTACGGTTTCCAGGCGATGCTGGAGATCGTGCGCTCGCGCGCTTTGCTCCGGATCGGAGAAAGCTTCGACCATCGGCTTTCGGGGCGCGTGCATGGGGCGATCGTCCGTCTGCCGCTCGAAACGCGCATGCCCGGCGACGGGCTGCAGCCGCTTCGCGACCTGGACAATGTCAGGGGCTTCCTCGCCGGTGCCGGGCCGACAGCCCTGTTCGACCTGCCCTGGATGCCGCTTTACCTTGCAATATGCTTCCTCTTCCATTTCTGGATCGGGATGACGGCGCTCGTCGGGGCACTCGTTCTCGTGGCAATGACCTTGCTGACCGATCGTTTGTCAGTGCAGCCGACCAGAGACGCGACGCGATACGGCACCGACCGCAACGCCTTGATGGAAGCCGCCCGCCGCAATGCGGAAACCGTGAGGGCGCTTGGCCTTGAGAGGCGCCTGCAGCAACGCTGGCTCTCCGCAAATCATCTGTACCTTGAGGCGAACCGTCGTGCGGCCGACGTAGCCGGTGCCTTCGGTTCGGTGTCGAGGATGCTGCGGATGATCCTGCAATCGGCAATCCTCGGCGTCGGCGCATGGCTCGTCATCGAACAGCAGGTATCCGCAGGCGTCATGGTGGCAAGCTCGATCATGATGGGAAGAGCCCTTGCTCCCGTCGATCTCGCTATCGGCTCCTGGAAGCCTTTCCTGATGGCACGGCAGAGCTGGGACCGGCTCCGGAACCTGTTGCAACTTATCCCGCCCGCACATCCGCCAATGCCCCTTCCCGCCCCGAAATCGATACTGGCCGTCGATGGCCTCACCGTCATTCCGCCCGGCTCCGGCGGGAAGCCTACAGTGGCCGGCGTAAGCTTTTCCGTCCCGGCCGGCGGGGCCATCGGGATCATCGGGCCAAGCGGCTCCGGAAAATCGACGATCACCCGCGCGCTGGTCGGCGCCTGGGCCCCTGCCAGCGGCAAGGTACGTCTTGACGGAGCCAGCTACGAGCAATGGGACCGTGAGGAACTCGGCCGGCACATCGGCTATCTTCCGCAAGGAGTCGAGCTCTTCGACGGGACCATCGCCGAGAACATATCGCGTTTCGAAAACAGTCCCGACCCGGCGGCCATCGTCAAGGCGGCGCAGGCCGCGGGAGTTCACGATCTCATCGTGAGGTTCGAACTGGGGTATGAGACGCGCATCGGCGAGGCCGGCTCCGCTTTGTCCGCCGGACAGCGCCAGCGTATCGGTCTTGCCCGGGCGCTCTATAATGATCCCTTCCTCGTCGTTCTGGACGAACCCAACGCCAATCTCGATGCGGACGGTGAGAAGGCGGTGATCGACGCAATTCTGTCGGTGAGGAACCGGGAAGGCATCGCGGTCGTGGTGGCCCATCGGCCGAGCGCTATCGGTGCGGCAGACCTCGTCCTTGTCGTCGACAACGGCCAGGTCAAGGCATTCGGCCCAAGGGACGAGGTCCTCTCCCAGGTTCTGAAGCTGCCGCCTCGCCAGAACGGCGACGCAACCCCTGCGGCAGCCCGTTCCTTTTCCGTTTCCGGGCGGACTCTTGCGCCACTCAAGGTGGTTGCGAACACCGGCACCGAACCAACGATAGCCGAAGCGGGCGATACGGAGAACGCCGATGTCAAGCACTGAAGCTGAGGCCGTTACCCGGTCCATCCGCCGGCACCTCGCGATCGGCATGGCCGTCGGCCTGGCACTGATAGGAGCTGCCGGCGCCTGGGCAACGACCACGCAATTGGCCGGGGCCGTGGTTGCGTCGGGAAATTTCGTCGTCGACTCCCATGTCAAGAAAGTCCAGCACCCGACCGGCGGCGTCATCGGTGAGATCCTGGTGGAGGAAGGCGACCGGGTAAAAGCGGGCCAGGTGCTGATGCGTCTCGATCCGACACAGACCAAGGCGAATCTCGGCATCGTGACGAAGCGCCTGGATGAACTCATGGCACGCCTGGCGCGTATGGAGGCGGAAAGGGACGACCGCGGCGAGCTGGAATTTCCCGCGGAACTCACAGTCCGCGCGAAGGAAAGGGCCGTCGCCTCCGCCATCAATGGTGAGAGCAAGCTCTTCGAATACCGCAGACGGTCGCGGGAGGGGCGCAGATCGCAGCTGCTCGAACGTATCGTCCAGCTCCAGCATGAAATCGCCGGCCTCGAAGCCCAGCAGCAGGCTTATGACCGGGGCCTTTCGATACTCGATGCCGAAATCGCGTCTCTTCGGAGCCTGCATGAGAGAGGCATCGTGTCGGTGCAGCGATTGAACGAACTGGAAACGAGGGCGGCAACCTTTGAGGGCCTGCGAGGCGAAAAAGTCGCTCAACAGGCCCAGGCGGCTGGCAGGATTGCCGAGACAAGATTGCAGATCCTTCAGATCGACGAGGATCTCAAGACAGAGGTCGGCCGGGAGCTGCGGGAGGTGCAGGCGCAGCTCGGCGAATTCACCGAACGCAAGATCGCCGCCGAGGATCAGCTGAGACGCATCGATATGCTCGCCCCGCAGGGCGGCATCGTGCATCAGCTCAACGTCCATACGGTTGGAGGCGTGATATCGCCGGCCGACGTCGTCATGTTCATCGTGCCCGACAGCGACAGGCTGGCGATCGAAGCCCGCATACGGCCACAGGACATCGACCAGATCCAGCTCGGCCAGGACGTGGTGCTGCGGCTATCGGCTTTCAATCAGCGAACCACGCCCGAGCTCGGCGGCTCCGTATCCCGGATCGCCGCCGATCTTACGGAAGATCCCCGAAGCGGCCTCTCCTATTACGTCGTGCGCGTTGCCGTACCCGGAGCGGAATTGGCCCGGTTGGGCTCCCTTGAGCCGCTCCCGGGCATGCCGGCTGAAGCCTTCATACAAACGGGCCAAAGAACGGCGCTTTCCTATCTGATCAAGCCCCTGTCGGACCAGATCAGCCGCGCATTTCGGGAAGAATAGAAGCCGGAAAGAACGCAGCCGCTTTTAGGGATAGCGGATGGGCGCGATAAAGCCGAGTTCGAGCAGCTGCCTGGAACCCGAGAATCGCGTCGAGCATGCATCGGAAAAGTCGAATTCACCCGTCTCCTGAAGACCCTCCAGCATCTTGCGGTAGACGGCCGCAGCGTCGAAGTACTGCCCGTCGGCGACTGCCTGCTCGATCTTCTCTTTGTAGTCCGAGAAGAACTTGAAATGCAGCAGCACGCCGGAGACGGCGGGGAAATTCCTATCGCAGGGCAAGGGCTGGTGGATGCTGACGCCCAGGCTGCATTCCTTGTCCCAGAAGATGACAGGATATTTGATGAGTTCGAGCAGATGGGCGAATTTGCGCTTGCGCGGGCCGCCCGTGATGCTGATCGCCCGCTTCGTATAGCTGATCTCGTATCCGGAGCCGTCGAAATGATCGGCGATTTCCCACGGCATGCGGCCGTCGTCGCTGTCGAGCGTGGCAGCCCCGAGCCGTCCGGTCGGATACATGTCGAGCATGGGAGCTGCGAGGCGCTTTTCCCCTCTGCTCTCCAATGCCTGCAGAAGAGCACCGAGCGGCCGGTTCTCGCAGTCCTCGTAAATCAGGAACTCGTCGGAATCGACATTGAGATACCACCGGTCCCAGCCATAGCGCTCGAAGAGAGCCTCGCGCCATTCACGCCCCCTGCGGGCATCGCGATACCGCACCGGCGAACTCCAGAGGTCCACATCGTCTTGCGTAAGCAGATAGTCCCGCGTCCCGTCCGACGATACGTCGTCGACGCAGATGAAGCGGGTAACGCCGAGCCCTCTGTAGTGCGCCAGAAACGACGGCATCAACTTGCGATCGTTATGCGTATTGAACACGACGGGAATGTCGCCTTTGCCGAGAGGCCTCTGGCCGCCCTCGGTCAGGCATGACATTTCGATCGGTCGCCTCCGCTTGCGAACACGCGCCGTGAGCTTGTAGGTCTCGTACCGGGTAAGCACGCGATCGAATATCCCTCTCCGATCCCGCTCATTCTCAGCTTGGCGAGAAGGATATTGAAGATCTTTCAAGGTTCGCTCCGATCGGCCGCTGCAGGAGGATGCGTTTATCGGCATCGCCACGGGAATTCAACTCCGCCGCAACTCGAGGCGCTTGCCGCCGCAAGACTTCGGGCCAATGCGCTAGAACGCAAACGGATACCGCGGTCGCAGGCTCCGGGCCCCCAACTTGACGAAGTTCTTGAGTTTTCCCGGAATATGTTCGCGCCGGTCATAGGCCTCCAGGAGGTTCGCAGATATGCGATCCTCGTGGAAGCGGGCGATCCACTCTTCCGTCAAATCGTCGCGCTGGACTGCCATTGATGTCTGCAGCTCCGCCGGTAGCGGCACCTGCAAGTGCTCCGCCAAGTGGCTGACGAATGGAATCGGATCGGCGGCGAGCTCCTCGTAGACGAATTCGGTAAATTCAACGCCGGTGAGTTCCAGATAGCTTTGCCAGAAGGCATAGCTGTCGCGAATGTAGAAAAAGCATCGGGCGATCTGCTCGAAGTCGTATTGGGGATTGGCCCTTCCCTCGACGTGAGCGGCAAAACTACGTGTTTGCCTCGCCCGCGCATAGGATATCGCCTGCCTCAGCGTATCCCTGCGCCGCAGGAATACGAGCGCAACGTCATGCATGGCGAGGCAATGCTGAATGAAATCCCTTCCATAGACCTCATGCGTCACGAAAAGCTGGTTCGGGAATATCTTCGAGCCGAAGACGCCGTTCGGCGTAGAACACTTCCTGAGGAGTTCCTGAAAGAATGCGTCCCATGACAAGGCGCCGGTATCCAGCCGATGGATCTTGGGCGAGAGCCACTCGCTCGAGCGCCCCATATTACCGGCGCCATTGACGAGCGAACCCAGCCAGTTCGACCCGCTTCTCGCCTCCGTCAGGAGCAGATAACCTCGCATGAACTCTCCGTCCGAACTCGCTTCGAAGTCCCAGCCAGGCGGTCGTTAGAGATGAATATTGGCTTTTTTAGCACAAGCTGATGATCCGACGGTTCGAGACCATCCGAGAAAGCCGCCTTAGATTGGCTTGACAAATTCATTGGACGAATACACATGCGTGTGTATTGTCGTATCAGATGAAGAGCGGCGACATTATTGCAGCATTGCAGAAGGACGGATGGTACGAGGTTGCGACCAAGGGCAGCCACGTTCAATTCAAACATCCGAAAAAGCACGGCCGGGTTACCGTTCCTCACCCGAAGAGGGATCTACCAATCGGTACCCTCAGGAGCATTGAAAAGCAGTCCGGTTTGAAATTGAGGTAAGACCATGCGCAACTATATCGGATTGATCCACAAGGACGCCGAGAGCGATTACGGCGTTTCCTTTCCTGATTTTTCCGGCGTCGTGACCGCCGGTGCCGACCTCGACGACGCGCGCGCTATGGCAGAGGAAGCCTTGGCCTTGCATATTGAAGGGCTGGTAGAGGACGGCGAGGCCATCCCGGAGCCCTCCTCCCTTGAAGTTGTCATGTCCGACGTCGAGAACAAGGATTGCGTCGCTATTCTCGTCGCGGTGAAAACCGAGGCAAAAAGAGCCATTCGAGTGAACGTTACGCTTCCCGAAGGTGTCCTGAAGCAGATAGATGCCTTCGCCGAAGCCCACGGCCTTACGCGGTCTGGATTTCTTGCTCGTGCTGCAACGCACGAGATCGAACGGGCAAATGACGGCCACGACGCTTATGCGGAATCCCGCTTGTCGGCTTAGGGCACTTCCAGCAAAAATGTGTAACGCCTTTCCATGCGGAAGCGCGTACTTTCAAAAGCTTGGAACGAGTGTCCATGCCTTAAGCAAGGCATTGGTATCCGGCAAGCCATGAACGGATCTTTGAGAAGAAGAGAAGAATGGTGGGTGATCACGGGCTCGAACCGTGGACCCGCTGATTAAGAGTCAGCTGCTCTACCAACTGAGCTAATCACCCGACCGGAACCGCTTCGCAGCGGTCTGGTGGGGCGTATAATGGCGTTCGCCGGGCTTGTCCAGCGCCCTTTGCAAGTTTTCTGCAAAAATTTCAGCGCAGTGCATTCGTGCGTCCTTCGTGCCGCCACTTCAGACCGCCAGCTCCCCTTCGGCAACTTTTACGGCATGGCCGCCTATCCGCGCGCCCGCGATCTTGCCCTCCGCTATGTCCAGATGCAGATGAATGAAGGAAGGGCGGCCCATTTCCACGCCCTGCTCGATCAGCATCGGATGATGGCCGTCGACCAGGCCGTCGAAGAAGTTGATGGCGCCGGAAAGAGCGGCCACGGCCGAGCCGGTCGCCGGGTCCTCGGCGAGGCCCATGCCCGGGGCGAACATCCGGGCATGAAAGCGGGCTGTATGGTTGATGCCGCCGCGACAGTAGAGATAGGCTGCCGCGAGCCGGCCTTCGGCAAGCGGTGCCAAGTGCTCCCAGCGCTGCGGATCGAATTCCACCGAAGCCGCCGCGCCGACGTCGCGAAGGGGTATCATGACGAAGGGAACGCCGGCGCTCCAGAACGACGGCACATGATTTTCAAAGCCGACCTGCGTCGTCTTGAGCGCAAGCGCGTCGGCGATCTCCTGCCGGTCCAACTGCGCGTGGAGCCGGATCGGTTTGCGCGGCAGGTCGAATTCGGCGAAGGTCGCCGCTCCCGGCTTCAGCCTGACGGCAGCGCGGACCGGCCCCACGCTTTCCTCCAGCACCTGCATCAGTTCGAGCGCACTGTTGGCCTCCCCGTAGGCCGCTTCCGCAATTGCTACGGCCGCTCCGACCGTCGGGTGCCCGGCGAAGGGCAGTTCGTGTGCCGGCGTGAATATCCGGAGGCGGGCGGAATGGGCGGCGTTGCCGGGCCGCAGGATGAAGACCGTTTCGGAAAGGTTGAACTCCTGGGCGATAGCCTGCATGGCTTCCTCGGCAAGCCCCTCGGCCTCGAACACCACGGCAAGAGGATTGCCCGCCAGCCGCCCCTCGGTAAAGACATCGTAGATCGCGTAACGCCGTGCCATACATGTCCCCTTATTGGTCCGGGTCGCTGTGGGTTAGGTTCGGGTAGCGCGGTGTTACGAAGATCCCCTCTGCCGACGCCGCGACGTCGGGTGCAAAACTCTGCGGTGCCGCACCGCTCGCGACCTTGCAACGCCAGCGCCCCGGCGGCAAGGCAAAATGCCGCGGCAGCGTTCCTTCACGCCGTCTGTTGCCCGCGGACACGCGCAAAAAGCCATTCGAGTATGGGTGGAATGAACTCCGGATAATTATGTGCGGCCGGCTCCGGCCCGCGGATCGCCACCGCCTCGTCGATCTCGGGATGGGGATCGACAGCGACATGCGCCGCCACCCGCGCAAGGATTTCCTCCGCCGTGGCCGCCAAACGGAAAACGCGGAAAACGGTAAGGGTGCCATCCATGCGGATGGCGTGCCAGCCCGGTTCTGCGATCGCCTCGGAAAGCGAGATGCCGGTTTCCTCCATGACCTCGCGCGCGATGTTGCGGGCGACGTCGCAGCGCCCGTCGATGATGTCCTCAGGCTCCAGCGAACCGCCTGGGCTGTAGACCCGCCCCGGATTGGCCGTATGCCCACGCATGCGGATAGCGATCAAGGCACCGTCCGAAGAGACGAGCATCGGCATGCCAAAGATATGGCTCGCGCCCGCCGCCCTCGTTTTCCGCCACCAGAGAAAGGTCGAATAGGGAACGATATGGGCACGCGCGCTGATGCGCCCGTCTGTGATCCGGACCGATCTCTGCAGTACCATCCTGCCGTCGAATAGGTGTGGGTTCGCGGCGATTTCCCGCCCCCAGCTTTCGCGCGCCCGCTCCGCCTCTGCCAGATGGAACGGGTGAGGCTCGGGCGAGACCTCTATATCGATTTCAGCGACCGGAAAGATCGTCCCGTCGAGAGGCCATTGCGCCTGGTCGGTTTCGGGCAAGGTCATCTTCAAATGTCCAGGGTCATCACGACAGGGCAGTGGTCGGAGGCCTTCGGCCGGTCCCAGCCGGTGCGCGGATAACGCTCGACCTCCTGCCCCGCGGGAAAGATCGTGCGATAGGGCTGTCCGGCACGGATGATTTCAGGCAGCCGGGCCGCGTTGCGGCGCGCCAGCTCCGGCGACAGCCAGATATAGTCGAGCTGGCAGAGATGCCTATCTTCCGGCCCCCTGCTGTGGAAGAGCGTCCATCGGTCGAGGACCGGCCGGCGCAGATTGGGATTTTCGACAAAACCGTCGTGGCTGAGGACGTCGAGCGCGCTGGTCGTCTCCTCATGCGGCAAGAATTCATAGCCGTTGCGCCGGTCGCCCAGCACCTTCACCTTCTCCTGATAATCGTTCATGTCGCCACAGATCGCGAAGACTTTGTCGGCCGTATGTCCACGGCCGAAGCGGCGTTCGATGATATGGCGCACGGCCTTCACCTCCGCGATACGCACGGCCATCGTCGCCTGGCGGCCGTCGAGACCCTCGCGCGCCGGCCCCATGGACTTGAGATGCACGACATAGAGGGTCAGCGGCCGCCCGCCGATTCGCACGTCCACTTCGAGGCAATCGCGTTTGAAGATGCGGTCGCGGGGCCGGTTCGTAAGTGCCAGCTCATCGTTGAAAAGGTCGAGATCCTCATAGGTGAGCGCAGCGTGGCTCTTGACCTCCAGGCACTCGATCTTCTGGCCGTCACGGGTCTCCTCCCGCATCAGCACGGCGACATCTATGCCGCGGGAGTCGTTGCCCTCGACCAGGTATTTCTGGCGATAGCCGTTGCCGGCCATGCGGAACAGATAGCCATACTCGAAGGCCTGCAGCGCCGCCATGTTGTCGGCCTCCTGCAGGCAGAGAATATCGGCGTCGCAATCGGCAATCGCCAGCGCCGACATCTGCCGGGTGTCATCCGTGTGCGCGATCGTGCGCGCCTCTTCCAGACGTTGGTATTCCGCCTCGCTGCGAACGTCGAAGAGCCGCAACACCCGATCCTGCTTGAGCTGATTGCGAAAGCCGGAGAAATCGAAACGGCTCATGAGGTTTTCGATATTGAAGGTGGCAAGGCGAAGCGACATCAGGGGCAATTCCACATTGAATTGCCGGAGATTAGAGCGGGACGAGCAAGAGTGTAAAGCTGCAGATTGTGCCGCGCGCGGTCCCTCCGGGGCGTAGCCCGTCCGCCAGAGAGTGAAAGTTGCGATGAACCCGTGCGCGGCCTTGGCCGCTATCTTCTTACCGCCACCACCTGGGCCCGGCTGAAATAAGACAATTGCACGCGGCCCGACTGGTTCCCGCCGATAAGACGTGCGGTCGATTTCGACATCTGCGACAGGACGCCGACGTGATAGCTCCGTCCGGCTCTGACGACGACGACGTCGCCGGGGCGTGCGTAGGACAGCTTGACGGGAGCACCGAACCTCAGCCACGAGCGGGCGATGCCATAGCTCTTCGGTGGCTGCCGGCCGGACTTCCGGGCAACCATTCCCATGAAATGGCCGCACCATGGCGTACGGGCCGGATTGATGCCGAGAGCGGCGCGCAGGCGCCTGTTGTTTTTCACCTCGTGCAGCCCGGCATATTGCTGCGCCTGGGTCAGCATTCCCGCTGATGCGGTGTCGGGTGACGTAAGCGCAAGAAATGCTGCAGTCAGAAGCGCGACAACCTTCATGAGTTGGTCTCCCTCACAGCGCTACGGTCCAATCAGACGCAAAAGTCGCCGTAGCACCTGGTTTTGCTGCATGTTTCCGGATCGACTGCGATCCGACGATATGCAGCCGGCGCGGACGGCGTCATGCCGGCCTTCGCCTGCCTCTTCGTTTCCCGTCCACCGCAAGAAGTTCGCCCCTTCCGCAGACGCGCATATGCACGCGCCGAGCCGCTCCGCATTCGGGAATGCGTCCCGATCGCGGATGAAGAATGCTCCGGAATCAAAGGGCTAGAGCGTCCTTGAACGAGGCGTGCAGCAAACGGCCGCGCCCGGCGCCCGTTAAAGGCTCCAAGCCCGCATGCCTGAATCGCTGCACGGTCCGCCCGTAAGCAGTACCGTGTCGACAGCCGTCAAGGCTGCACCACGCCTTCGTCACAAAGCACGAAGGACTCTCTAGCGCTTTGAGGCTGCACATGGCCGGCCCCCGAAAATCGAATATGGATTTTCAGCCCGGTGTTGCAGCCGGCCCGCGAATTGCAATGGCCGTGCCCCCAACCTGATGGCGGTCGCTTTGCGAGAGTTCGAAATTCCCCTGCCAGCCGGTGGTTAGCAGGCGAAAACTTGCCGGTTAGGTGAAGCGAAATTGTGGCAAGGACCGCTTCTCTTGCGCAAATGGCGCAAATTTCTTCGCCGATTCGCTACTGTGACCCAGGAATGGCGCGTTTTTGCCGGTCGCTGGGCGGCTGTTTGACGGCTATCCTGCGCCCCGCCGGCCTTGCCAATGGAGGGCTGGCATCGCTGCTTTCAGGGTCAGCGCACTAAACGGATGGCGCCCGGATAATTGAAGTGGGTATTTGCAAGCTCCTTGCTGCAATCCATCTTGAAGGTACTGTTGCCGATCAGCGTGATTTCCTGTGCGATCAATCTGATGCACTCACCGCTGGTCGTGCCATTGCCGGCATATTGGAGTTCGCCGGCGTCGGGGAAATAGACGATTCCCGTCAGCGAGGATTTGCTGTTGCCGTTGATGACGGCTGATGCGGTGTTGCCGTGCTCTGCAACGATCGAGAAGCCGGCCCAACTGCCCTCGAGCGAGGGCGAGATATTGAAGGTGGCGCCTCCGTTGATCCTGAGCTCCGCATCGTTCATCAGAAAGAAGGTCACGCCCTGGCCGCTGACGACCGTCTGGCTGCCGAGTTCGAGCCGGCCACCATCGATGATGTAATTGCCCGGCTGGAGTGCGACGGCTCCTTTCAGATCCAGGCCGCCATAGGTGCCGGGTTTCAGCGTCACCACATAGCCGTCGGCATTTTTGGGTGTCTTTCCGGTGCCGTTGCAATCGCCGTTGCCGCCGCCTCCGGCGACGAAGGCCTGGCCGCAGCCGGAAAGATCCGTCCAGCCCGAAGGTTTGGGGAGCGCCTTGCTCGCAAACGGATCGGGTATGCGCGGCGACCCTTCCACGGCGGCCTCGCAGGCGAGCTGTACCGCCTGCGGCGAGCTGTAGATGCCGCCCGCTGCGTAAAGACATTCGGCCTTGAGCTTGCCTGAGCCGCCGATATAGACCGACTGATCGTCACCGGAGTTCGAAAGGACCGCGCATCCCGTCAGATCGGCAATCGCGCTGCCGCTGACCTCGAATGCCCGGTCTGCCGTGTGATGAAGAGCAAGAATGCAGGCCTCGGCCCCGGACGCGCGTGCCGCAACCGCCAGGCGCCGGATCTGCAGCGGGAGGCGCTCGAGGAAGAGCGGCTTGTGGTCCAGCACGAACTCTGCGGTAGCGGTATCTTCATTCACATTGCGCGTGAACTTTACGGACAATGCCTGCGTGGACGGTTCCGTGGCGACGGCCAGCGCGTCGACGACGCTCTCCTGCGGCAACGCATAATTGCTCCAGAAGAATTTTTGCGCCGCGTCGTAGGCGTCGTCCTCGGTGGCACCCTCGCCATAGGCTCGGACCGAGCCGAGCGCGGCCGCATCGAGGGCGCTCTGGATTTTCTCCGCCTCGAAGTAAGCCCCGGCGAAGTCGATCGCCAGCGCAGCCGCACCGATGATCGGAACGAATGCGATCGCGCCAAGAACGGCGAAGTTGCCGTCCCTGTCGCGCACCAGCCTTCTCAAATGCAGGCGGAACGTCGCGGCCCTCATAGCCTTCCCTCTCAGCAGCCCCACCGCAACACATAAGCATTAACTAATTTTGAGACCGTTACGAAACACGTTCGGCTTTTATGAAATCTTTACAAAAAGGCGGGATTCCCGGAGGCGCCCGGGGTGTAACGCTCTTCAAGCCGCCTCTTGCGCAAGAATCGGTCGTAGTTCGTAACAAATCGCCCTGAAAAGTTACTGGACCAAGGCCACCGATCTCGTCAAAAATAGCGGTGCAATCAGGGAAATGATTTCAGTAGCAATTTAGATCGGAGCTCGCTTCAGGGTGAACTCCGATTGCGAGGATGTACCCGGTCGAGCTCGCGGCGGCCCCCGGGCGGAGAGTGATGGATATGCCCGGTGCGTTTGGCACCCGGGCGTGATATTGCCGCCGGGAATATAGAGAGATTGAAGTTTTCGCCGCAATCTACCAGGACCCGCTCGCTGACGGCGGGCCCTGTTTTTGTATGGCGCTGTATCAGATGAACATTCGCGCGTCATATCGGCGGCGCCGTTGCACCGCCGCAGCAAGCGCGTCAGCCGTAGAGATATTCGGGCAGCCAGAGCGTCATGCCCGGCCAGATATACATCATGATCATGCAGAGAATGACGATCAGCATGTAAGGCATCATGCCCGCGAATATCTGGTTGAGGGTCACCTGCGGCGGCGACACCCCCTTGAGATAGTAGGCCGACATTGCAACCGGCGGCGACAGGAACGCAGCCTGCAAATTGACGAAGACGAGCACGCCCCAGAGGATCGGGTCGATGTCGAAATGATGGAGCATCGGCAGGAAGATCGGCACGAAGATGATGATGATCTCGGTCCACTCGAGCGGCCAGCCGAGAATGAAGATGATCGCCTGCGACAGGATCATGAACTGCACCGGCGTGAGATCGAGCGCGAGAACCCATTGCTCCACCAGCGCCTGTCCACCGAGGATCGCGAAAACGGCGGAGAAAAGCGCCGACCCGACGAACAGCCAGCAGACCATGGCGGTCGTCTTGGCGGTCAGGAACACCGCTTCCTTGGTGCGCTGCCAGTCAAGCGTCCGCGCCTGGAGCGCCAGCAGGAAGGCACCGGCCGCGCCGACTGCGGCGGATTCCGTCGCAGTGGTGATGCCGAACAGGATCACCCCGAGCACCACCACCGTCAGGATTGCGAGCGGCATGACTGAGGAAACGAGGAGCTTCACCACCTGCAGCCGTTCGGCCGTCATGTTGCGATAGTAACGCAGGAGCGCGAAGACGGCGACCGCGGCGGCGAGGCCGAACCAGACGTAGAAGCTCGTCGCAGGGCCGTCAGCCGTCGCAGGTCCTGAATCCGCAAGCGGCGCGCCGAGCTCTTCCAGCCCCTCCGGTGCTTCGGTCGCGGCGGCCTGTTGATGAATGACGACATACCACCAGAGAAGACCGAGCGTGGACGCCGTCAGCAGAAGCGGAACGAACGCCGCAGCAAGGTTCTTGACGAGTTTCCAATAGGTGAGCCGTCCCTCCCCCGCCTTGATCCCGAGCGCGCGTGACGGCGAAACGAGAGCGACGAGAAGACCGGCGAGCATGTTGGATGAATAGACCTCTGCGAAATGCTTCATCCATGGCGGCACCGGTACGCGCGTCTGTTCCTCCGGCAGCCGCGGCGCGATCTTCGGATTGAGCATCGCCCAGCCGAGGACATAGGCGAGATAGAGGAGCGCCAGAAAGAAGCCGGGAAACATCGTCGCCGCATAGAGCTTGACCACCGACTGGCCGGCCACCGCCGCATAGACGATGATCATCACCGAAGGAGGGATCAGGATGCCCAGCGTTCCTCCGGCGGTGATGACGCCCGAGGCAAGCTTCACATCGTAACCGGCCCGCAGCATCGGGTTCATGGCGATCACCCCCATCAGCACAACCACGGCGCCGACAAGGCCGCTGGCTATGCCCCAGAAAGTGCAGACGATGAGCGTCGTCACCGCGAGCGATGCCGGAACGCGCCGGAATGACAGCTGGATGCTGTAGAACATCTTGTCGACCAGCGCGCCCCGCTCCATCACGTAGCCCATTAGCACGAAAAGCGGGATGGAGATCAGCACGTCATTGGTCATGGCGCCGTAGGTGCGCTGGACCATGAGATCGAAGACGCGATTGTCGATCCAGGGTTCCACCGGATTGTAGAAGGCGTAGAAACCGAACAGCATTCCGAGACCCATGAGGGTGAAGGCCGTCGGAAATCCCATCATGATCACGACCACGATGAGGCCCAGCATCGTCAAGCCAAGGAATGGTTCACTCACCGCTCTCCCCCTCCGAGGCCGCGCTGCCGGGCCGCCCTGTCGATGTCCTGCGCGCGTTCGATGGCAGCCTCGCGCGTTTCCTCGTCCAGATGCTCGCTATGGGCAAGCTGCTCAGCCACGACGTCGATCTCTTCGACGTCCTTCAGCCGGGCCGGCCACGCCCCGGTTCTGAGACAGACGATACAGCGCAGGATCTCCGCCAGTCCCTGAAGAATGACGAGCGCGCCTGCGATCGGAATGACCGTCTTGAAGTAGTAGATCGGCGGCCCTTCAGCCGTGACCGTCGAGTGCTCGCCGATCCGCCATGACAATGCGGCGTAGTCGTAGCCTGCATAGATGAGGGCGGCGATGCCTGGCAGGAAGAAGAAGATGTAAAGGATGAGGTCGAGCGCCGCCTGCGTGCGCGGCTTCAACGAGCTGTAGATGAAATCACCGCGCACATGCGCGTTCTGCGCCAGCGCATAGGCGCCCGCCAGCATGAAGAGGCTGCCGTAGAGCATGTTGCTGGCATCGAATATCCATGCGGTCGGCATGTTCAGGATGTAGCGTTTGAAGACTTCACCGCAGACCAGCACCATCAGACCGATGATCAGCCACGCGGCCGCCTTGCCGGTCCAGACGCTGATGGCGTCGATCCTCATGAGCAGATGCTGAACGTTCACGCGCACCCCCGGGATGGCCAGGTCCTGACCGCACATCACCGGCCCCGCGCCGGTGATGTGCGGGATCGGGATGAAGTCAGAGCGACTTGGCGACCCCGTCTCGCCCGAAATAGTGGTCGAAGGCCATCCGCCGGTTGACGACGGTATCCTGCTCCCAGCGTGTCGCGCGTTCGGCAAAGGCAATCTGGGACTGCAGAACCTCCTTGAACACCGGATTTTCCGCAGATTTCTTCTTCACCACCTCGTCATAGACTTCGAGTTGCCGCTTCAGGATCGCTTCGGGCGTCTTGTAGAACTTGACCTGATCGGCCGTCTGCATCTCGCGATAATCCGTGGAGTAGCGGTCGATCGCCTTCCAGGCCATGTCCGCCGACGCCGCGTCCACCGCATTGCTTATGATTGCCTTCATCTGGTCCGGCAGGCCGTCGAACTTTCCTTTGTTGAACAGGATCTCGAATGTCTCGGCATTCTGATGATAGCCCTGCAGCATGCAGACCTTGGAGACGTCGGGAAAGCCGAGCAGGCGATCGGATGAGGCGTTGTTGAATTCCGCCGCATCGAGCAGGCCGCGGTCGAGTGCGGCGACGATCTCGCCGCCCGGAAGAGCGTTGACTGCCGCACCAAGCCCGGTGAACACATCGATCGAGATACCGACGGTGCGGAACTTCAGTCCCTGCAGATCCTCGGCCTTGGCGACCGGTTTCTTGAACCAGCCCAGCGGCTGTGTCGGCATGGGCCCGTAGGGAAACGACACGACATTGGCGCCGATCGACTCGTAGAGCTTGGCGAGCAGGTCCCTGCCGCCGCCATATTTGTGCCAGGCCAGCATCATGTTGGCATCCATGGCGAAGCCGGGCCCCGATCCCCATAGCGCCAGTGCAGTCTGCTTGCCGTAGTGATAGACCATCACGCCGTGGCCGCCATCGAGCGTTCCTTCGGAAACCGCATCGAGCAGTCCGAATGCCGGCACGACGGCACCGGCCGGAAGCACCTCGATCTTGAGGTCGCCACCGGTCATGTCGTTGACCTTCTTTGCGAAGTCGAGCGCGAACTCGTGAAAGATGTCCTTGGACGGCCAGGTGCTTTGCCAGCGCATGCTGACCGGCCCTTGTGCCCTCACGATGCTTGGCGCTGCAGCCATGGCCGCCCCGGCCGCTGCAGCGCCGCGCAGAAATCTGCGGCGCGATGTCCCCCCGCTTTCGGCTCTGTGTTTCATGTTTTCCTCCCAAGGCTGCGCGCGAACTCCCTCCCCTTCTGGGAGCGGATTTTTTCGCGGGCATTCACAATCGCTGAAGAGGCACAAGCATCGTCTGGAGACGCGCTGCGCCCCGTTTTTTTCTTGCTGCAGGAGAGAATACTCCCGAATGCGGCCCCTCGCAAAGATTGCAGGGAACGAGCCGAGAACGCTGCCGATCGGATGCGGAAGGGAATAGTATGACACGGCGTTCCGTCTCACTGCGAGAACAGCCGATCTCTTCCGGAGGGCATAGGGATGACTACCGTTCCGCGAAACCTGATCGTCATCACCATGGCCGGTGCGCTTATGGCGGGCTGCGCCGGCGTTTCGGCGCAAAAAGCGGCCCGTACGACGGGCGTTGTCGGCTATGGCCCGAATCCGACCTTGCCGAAGCCCAACCCTACGGTGATCCCGACCGTCAACATCGCCGACGCAAAAGGCTGGCAGGAAGGCGCCACGCCGACGCCGGCAAAAGGGCTGAAGGTGAACGCCTTTGCTGCGGGCCTCGATCACCCGCGCTGGCTGCATGTGCTGCCGAACGGTGACGTGCTCGTGGCCGAAACCAATGCACCGGCCAAACACGACGAAGGCTTCAGCCTCAAGAAGGCATTCATGAAGCTGGCGATGAAGCGAGCGGGCGCCGCGGCGACAAGCGCCAACCGGATCACGCTCCTGCGCGATACCGACGGCGACGGTATCGCCGATCTTCGCAGGACCTTCGCCGAAGGTCTCAACGCGCCCTTCGGCATGACGCTTTCAGAGGGCAAGCTCTATGTCGCCAATACCGACGCGCTCGTCGCGTTCCCCTATTCCCGCGGCCAGACGCGCCTGGGCATGCCGGAAAAGATCATCGACCTGCCGGCGGGAAATCTCAATCATCACTGGACGAAAGACGTGATCGCGAGCCCGGACGGACGAAAGCTCTATGTCACCGTCGGCTCCAACAGCAATGTCGGGGAAAACGGCATGGCTGCGGAAAAATATCGCGCCGCCGTCCTGGAGGTGGACAAGGCAAGCCGCCGCACCCGGGTCTTCGCTTCGGGCCTGCGCAATCCCAATGGTCTGTCCTGGAACCCGGAAAGCGGCGAGCTCTGGGTCGCCGTCAACGAGCGGGACGAGCTCGGCGACGATCTCGTGCCGGACTACATGACTTCGGTCAGGGACGGCGCCTTCTATGGCTGGCCCTACAGCTACTTCGGTCAGAACGTCGATGCGCGCGTCAAGCCGCCGCGCCCGGATCTCGTAGCGAAGGCGGTAAAACCCGACTACGCTCTCGGTTCGCACACCGCTTCGCTGGGGCTGACATTCTCCGAAGGCGCATCGCTCGGGCGCGCCTATGCCAACGGCGCCTTCGTAGGCCAGCACGGCTCCTGGAACCGCAGCGTGCACAGCGGCTACAAGGTGATCTTCGTGCCCTTCGCCAACGGCAAGCCGAACGGCCGGCCGCGAGACGTCCTCGCCGGCTTTGTCGGTCGGGACGGCAAGGCGATGGGCCGGCCGGTCGGCGTTGCGATCGACAGGCGGGGCGCCCTGCTCGTCGCCGACGATGTCGGCAATGTCATCTGGCGCGTCAGCCGAAGATAGCGGTTTTCGCCCCGATAGACTTGCCGCTTCCCCATTGCTACTCTCCCACTCGAGGCGATCGCAATGCGACTTTTCATGGCGTCCGCGGCACTTTGGAGCGGACCGGAAACTACGCACGAATTACCGCTCACACATGTTCAACCGATCGGTTTTTCGCTCACGACATCGCCGGGAGACGGACGGCATGAGGCGGCTGGCAGCGATCATGGACGCGGACGTCGTCGGCTATAGCCGGCTGATGGGACTGGATGAAGCGGGCACGTACCGGGCGGTCAAACGATGCCGTGATGCCTTCATTCTGCCTTTGGTCGCGGCCCATGGCGGAAGGATAGTCAAGCAGGCGGGAGACGGCACGCTTGCGGAATTCGCAAGCGTTCTCGACGCGGTCGCCTGCGCGGTCGCGATCCAGCGAACGATGCATGACCACGCCGGAGGCGCCGAAGCAGAGCGTCTGGAATTGCGCATCGGCGTCCATCTCGGTGACATCGTCGCTGACGATGGCGATATCCATGGCGAAGGCATTGCCGTTGCCGAGCACCTGCAGGAGATGGCGCCGCCCGGGGGCGTCTGTGTGTCGCAGCAGGTCTATGACCAGATCGGCTTGAAGGTGGATTTCCCCTTGACCGAAATCGGCTGCAGGACATTTGCCGATCTTCCCGGTCCGCTGCGCGCCTGGCGCTGGCAGCCGGGCGGCGCGGCAGGCGAAGAGCCGCCAGCGCCGGCGCAAACCGATCCCCTGCCCGGTAAGAAGCGTCCCTCGATCGCCGTCCTGCCCTTCGTCAATCTTTCGAGCGTCGAAGAACAGGAACATTTCTCCGACGGCTTTACCGAGGAACTGATCGCCACGCTCGCCCGATGCCGGTGGTTGCGCGTCGTCGCCCGCAACTCCTCCTTCACCTTCAAAGGGAAGGCAGCCGACGTAAGGAGGGTGGCGGAAGACCTGGGTGTCAAATACGTGATCGAGGGCAGCATACGTCGCGCGGCGAACCGCATCCGCATCACGGCGCAATTGCTGAGCGGCGAGACCGGCATGCTGCTCTGGGCAGAACGCTACGACCGCATGCTGGACGATGTCTTCGTGCTCCAGGATGAGATCGCGGGGCAGATCACCGGCACCGTGGAGCCGGAACTCGGCTTCATCGAATTCGCTGCGCTGCGCGGCCACACCGCGACGGAC
Source organism: Ensifer sp. D2-11 (assembly GCF_054161295.1). Lineage (NCBI taxonomy): Bacteria > Pseudomonadati > Pseudomonadota > Alphaproteobacteria > Hyphomicrobiales > Rhizobiaceae > Ensifer > Ensifer sp. D2-11. The sequence continues at coordinate 1,025,344 of NZ_CP096433.1, read as the reverse complement.
ATGGATGCCTGGAACATTTATCTGAAGGGGCTATGGCACCTTTACAAGTTCGATCTGGAGAATCTGAGGATATCCAAAGCGGTCTTCGAGCGGGCGATCGATCTCGAGCCCGCCTTTGCCCAGGCCCATGCGCGGCTTGCCTATGTCCATATACAGCTCGGCTGGTATGGCCCCCTGGACGAGCGGGCCGAGCGGATCGCCGACGCGACGGCGCTCGCGGAACGCGCAATCGCGCTCGACGACCGTGAGCCGGCTGCCCATCTTGCGCTGGGCCGGGCACGGGCGCTCGGCGGCCAGCCGCAGCGCGGCATAGACCACCTGCGCAATGCGCTGAGGCTCGATGCAAGCTTCGCCCAGGGCCACTTCGCCCTCGGGCAAGCGCTTTGCTATGTCTGCCGCCCGGAGGAAGGCATTGCCGCGATCAACGAAGCCTTCCGGCTGAGCCCCCGCGATCCGCATCTGTGGACGTTCTACAACATGGTGGCCATCGCCCACTATCAGTCGGGTCGCTTCGCGCAAGCCGCCGAAGCGGCCCGCGCCTCCCTGCGCCAGGAGAACGCCACCTTCTGGCCGGCAATGGTCCTGGCAGCCTCCCTCGGTGCCATGGAGCGGTCCGACGAAGCCGGTTCAGCCGTGGCGAACCTTCTTCGCCGGCGGCCGGACATGACCGTGAAAACGGCCCGCGCCGAATTCTACTTCGGCAGCGTGCCGGTCATGCCGGAAGATTTCATCGATCGTTTCGTCCGCGATCTGCACCGCGCCGGCCTGCCTGACTGATATCCAGCTGCTGCCGAAAGGCCCGCCCCTCATCCGCCTGCCGGCGGCACCTTCTCCCCGCAAGCGGGGCGAAGGGACTCGCAGCGCTCTGTTGCCTCCGCCAGATTGCTTGGAATGGGATGTGCCCGATCAGGACTAGCCCTCTCCCCGCTTGCGGGGAGAGGGCTAGTCCTCGGGTTTAACCCGAGGAGAGGGGCAAACTGCAGTAGTGTTGTGTTTCCTGAAAACTCGCACCCGTTTGTCACTTTCGTGACATCTCCCCCGTACGGGGGCATCCGCCGTATCCGCTATCCTACTGCAGCGTGCGCGAAGGAACGGCGGCCGCCGTCTGGCCGTTCATGGCCTCCGGCGCCGTCGGCTGGGCGCTGCGGTTGCTGTCGAGGCCGGTCGCGACGACGGACACGCGGAAAGTGCCGTCCAGGCTCCGGTCGAAGATCGCGCCGACGACGATGTCGGCCTCGTCGTAAACTTCCTCGCGGATGCGGGTCGCCGCCTCGTCCACCTCGAAAAGCGTCATGTCCATGCCACCGGAGATTGACACGAGCACGCCCTTGGCACCGCGCATGGAGACTTCGTCGAGCAGCGGGTTGGCGATCGCCGCTTCCGCCGCCAGCATCGCGCGGTTCTCGCCGGTCGCTTCGCCCGTGCCCATCATCGCCCGGCCCATGCCCTTCATCACCGTCTTGACGTCGGCGAAGTCGAGATTCATCAGCCCCTCCTTGACGATCAGGTCGGTGATGCAGCTGACGCCCGAATAGAGGACCCGGTCGGCAATCATGAATGCGTCGGCGAAGGTCGTCTTGGCATCGGCGATGCGAAAGAGGTTCTGGTTGGGGATGACGATGACCGTGTCTGCGCTCTCCCGCAGCCGCTCGACGCCGAGCTCCGCCGTCTGCATGCGCCGCTGTCCCTCGAAGCTGAAGGGCTTGGTGACGACCGCAACCGTCAGGATGCCGGCCCGCCGCGCCGCTTCCGCGATCACCGGCGCCGCTCCCGTACCGGTACCGCCGCCCATGCCTGCCGTGACGAAGCACATATGCGTGCCGCCGAGGTGATCCATGATCTCGTCGATCGATTCCTGGGCGGCCGCATTGCCGATGTCGGGCACCGAACCGGCGCCGAGACCCTCGGTGATGGCAGCGCCCAGTTGGATCCGCCGCTCCGCCTTGGACGTCGCCAGCGCCTGCGCGTCCGTGTTTGCGGCGATGAAATCGACGCCCTGCAGGTTTTCGGCGATCATGTTGTTGATCGCGTTGCCGCCGCCGCCGCCGACGCCGATGACCGTGATCTTCGGGCGCATCTCGGTAATGATCGGCTTCTTGTATTCCGTCATGGTTCTTCTCCTTGGGCAGTTCCCCGGCCGCCCGAAAACTCGGAACACGGAGATCGTATGCGGTGCGGCGCGAATCAGGCGCTTTCATTCTAGGAATTCAAAAAAGCCACAGAGAAGGCAAGAGCGACAAAATCAAGGCAGTCCACAACTACCTTCATCGGCAGAGGAACAAAGAAATATCTGAGCACGTTCAGTCTGGGTTTCGCTCAAGGAGGAATCGCTGCCATGGGTATCGAACAAGCCCCGACGGCAAAGGGCAAGCAATCCGCCACCGGCCTGCGCAAAAGCGCCGCCAAGGAAGAGAAAAAGACAGAAGCACAAAAGGGGTCCGACCTTAGGAAAGGCGCCGAGCGGTTCGACGAACGTTCGAAAAGCTCCGACGGCCGCAGCGCCGCCTCGAAGCAGAAGCCGAAAAAGTAAAGAGGTCGTCCTTTCAACGCCCGCGGCAGGCGGCGGCTCAACCCGCTTCGGATGCGGGCGCGGTGTAGCGCCGGCGCACCGCCTCGGCCAGCCTCTGCCGGCTTTCGGCGGGCGAGAGCGAACGATCCTCTTCTATGCCTGCCGCCTCCCCCGCCAATTCCTCGTCGCCGATGCGTTCCTCGAACCACTTCGAGTAGTCGCCGCGACGCAAATGGTGCTCCCAGGTCCTGTCGTCTATGCCTTCGGCGATCTGCAGAAACATCGTCAGATTGTGAGCGCGCAAATTCATCTCGTTCTTCGGACCGCGGAAATAGAAGCTTGCCTCCTCGCCCAACCGGCCCTCCGCATATTTGCGCGTATGCCGCTTGCGGGCTTCCCGGGGTTGTTCGGCCTTGATCCGCCGAACCGGCGTGGGCGGCGTGCGCCGCCAGAAAAGAACCTCGTCTTCCCCGAAAGAAGCGTCCAGCCCGTCCGGCAGCGCCTCGTCGAAGACGGAGCATATCGTCGCGATTACGTCGCGCGCCTTTGGACCGAGCGCTGCGACCGCAGTGATCTCCTTGAGCGCATCCGGCGAGACGGAATCCGGATGGACCGTGATCATGATCATGCCGGAGCGGTCGTCGGACAGCGCGAGCGAGGCACTGTCGCGCGCTGCCGGCATGAGGTGATGGGCCTCGTCGATAATCAGCCAATGCGGCCTGCCCGTCCTGGCACGCAGTGCCGACAGGTCCGGCATCAGGTTGGCGAAGAACTCGGGCCGGTCGTTGGGTTCGACGCCTGTTGCGCTGACGACGACGTTGTCGTCCGGATTGGCCAGCAGCTCCAGCACCTCCCTGCCCGTAGGCGCGACAGACCCGTTACCCACGGTCACGGCGCCTTCAAGCCCCTCATAGTCGCCCTCGGGATCGAATATGCAGAGCTGAAAGTGCCGCTCCCGTAATCGCTCCGCAAGGGCGGTCGCCAGCCTCGACTTGCCGATGCCGGAACTCCCCGCTATCAGCAGCACGTCCTGCGGTCCGATCTCCACTTGCCCCTCGTCATCCTCACCGATCGGCACCTGGTGACGGGCACTCGCGCACAACGCATAGTCGGACTCCATGATCCGGTTCATCAGTTGCTCGACGCCGGCCCCGCGCACACCCTCGAGGACCACGTCAGCCGTATCCTTGAGCGCCGGCAGAGCGTTGGCGACCGCGGCTCCGCAGCCGCACATCCTTAAAAGCGCGTGATCGTTCTCGGCATCGCCTACCCCCACCACATTGAGAAAGGAAAGCCCCATCTCCTTGAGGGCCGCCTTGAGCCCCGTGGCCTTGTTCACCCCGGTCGGAAGCACCATGACGGCGCCCTTGTTGAAGATGATCTCGAGTTCGAGGCCGAGTTCGTTGATCGCCTCGAGCGCGGCTGTCTGGAACGGCTCCCAGGTGGCGACGATGGAACGGCCGACCGACATCCTGTCGACGCCCTTCTCCTTGAGGCGCTCGATGAAGGCCTCCGGCGGCGAGGGTGCAAGCAGCCGCTCCTCCCCGGTTTCCGGCGTATAGAGCAGCGCGCCGTTCTCGACGACGACCTTGTCGAACACGTCGATTTCGGGAAACACGCTCTTGAGGTCCGGCAGCTCGCGCCCGGTCACGAGCAGAAGCTTGCGCCCGCTCTCCTTCAGCCTCTTCAAGGTCTCCAGAGTTTCAGGACGGACGGCACCGTAGTCTGCAAGTGTGCCGTCGTAATCCGTCGCAAGAGCCATGACATACATCTGCGCGCCGCCTCCTTCTGTCGCCGGCCGCCAGATCCGCTCGATCGTTAGCCGCCGCTATTGTCGTGCTGCACGGTGGAACGTGCAAGGCCAAGGCTGGTTCCGGCCCGCAAGGCCGCCTGTCGCCGCAAGCTTCGTTCAAAGCCGCCAGCCTCCACTCACGACGAAGGGAACGCGAGCGCCCTCGCAGAGCGGCACGCTGCTATAGGCTTTGACGTTCTGCCCGTCCGGCAGCGCCAGTGTGAGAGCGAAGCGTTCGCCCTCGAAGACCGAGGAGAGAACCCGCATCGGAATGCCTTCGCTATCCCGATGAACCTGCTCCGGACGGACGAGCACGTCGGAAAGCGGCCCCCCGCCTGCATGCTCCTCACCCGCGGGCATCTCACCAAGCGCGGCGCCGAGGAGCGGCCAATCGAGCGCACGCGCCCCTCCCTCCGGCAAATTCAACCGCACGATCGCGCCGCGACCGATCAAGCCCCCGACGACCCGCCCCTCCGGCCGCGCATAGATTTCCGCCGGCGGCGCCACCTGAAGAAGCTTGCCTTCCGACATCACCGCGACATCGGTCGCAAGCGCCATCGCCTCGGCCTGGTCGTGAGTCACATAGATCATCGTCGCGCCGGAGCGCTCGTGAAAGGCGCGGAAGGTCTCCTCCATCGACTTCCTCAAATGCTGATCGAGATTGGCGAGCGGCTCATCGAGCAGCACCACGTCCGGTTCCGTGACCAGGCAGCGCGCCAGCGCCACACGCTGCCGCTGACCGCCGGAAAGTACAGCCGGCCGCCGATCGGCGAAATCCGTAAGCTTCACCAGCGAAAGCGCGTCGCCTACCCGCTTGCGCCAGGCTTCCCCGGAAATGCCGCGGACCTTCAACGGGTAGCCGACATTCTCCGCCACCGTCATATGCGGCCAGAGCGCATAGGACTGAAACACCATCGCCATGTTGCGCTTTTCCGGCGGCAGCACGCGGGTTGCATCCGAAAGCCTGCGCTCGCCGAGCTCGATCGAGCCGTCCGTCGGCTGCTCGAAGCCGGCGATCATCCGGAGCACCGTCGTCTTGCCGCAGCCGGAAGGCCCGAGCAGTGCGAGAAATCCCTGCTTGCGCAGCGCCAGCGACACGTCCGAAACAGCCGGCCTTACCCGGTCTGCACCTTTGCCGCCGAAGTCCTTGGTCAGGTGGTTGAGGATCAATTGCGCCATGGCAGCACGCCCTCCGGCAGGTATTTCGCGAGGAATTCGAGCGCCGCCATCAACCCGATGACCATGACGACGACGAGCACGGAGAGCGCCGAGGCAAGATCGGAAGAGCCGCTGTCGTCGAGATTGAAGATCGCGACGCCGAGCGTCTGCGTGCCGGCGGACCACAGGAGCGCCGAGACGGTCAATTCGTTCGCCGCGATTAGGAAGACGAGGATGACCGAGGCGCCGGCGGCCGGGGCCAGAAGCGGCAGCAGAACATCGCGCATACGGCGCAGGAACCCCGCACCCGCAAGCCGCGCCGCCTCTTCGAGCGAGGGATCCATCTGCAGGAAGGCGCTCATCACCGGCTTGAGGCTCACGGCAAGGAAGGAGGAGAAATAGGCGGCAAGAATGATCCAGATCGTACCGTAGAGCGAAACGCCGATCAGCGGCAGCGGTGCCGCGAAGGCAAGGATGAAGGCGACGGCGAGCACGATGCCGGGCAGCGCATAGGGGATCTCGATCAGGATCGCCAGCAGACTGGCAAGCCGCCCGCGTCGCGTCACGAGCAGGTAACCGGCCGGTATGGTGACCGCAAGCAGGCCGACTGCAGCGGCGGAGGCGAGGAAGAGGGAATTCTTGAGCGCCGTCAGCGTCATCGACTGGCGGAAGAGTACTTCCCCATAGGCGTTCAAGGACATGGTGTCGAAACTGAGCGGCACGCCGTAGGCCGGCACCAGGGAACTTGCGACGAGCGCCAGGAGCGGCGCGACCAGCAGCAGCGCCAGGATTGACCAAAGCAGCGCCTCCGCGGCGATCCGCAAGCGCCCGAGCGTGAAGGCGGCCCTCGCGCCGGCAAGGCCGATCAGGCGATAGTCCCTGCCCTTGAGCGCTCGCTGCTGCAGCAGCAGCCCTGCTGCGGAAATCAGGGCGATCAGCGTCGAAAGCACGGCGATCTCGCCGAAGGTGGACGAACCGAAACTCGCAAACCGGCTGAAGATCAAGGTCGGCAGCGTCTCGATCGAGGCGGGAATGCCGAGTATCGCCGGAATACCGAAATTGCCGATACCGGAGACGAAGGCGATCGCCGCTCCGGCGATGAGCCCCGGAGAGGAAAGCGGCAGAACGATGTCGCGGAAGACGCGCCAGGGCGAGGCGCCGGAAAGCCGCGCCGCCTCGACCCCGTCGCGCGGGGCCGCTGCAAGTCCGGCCTTGACCGCCAGGAAGACGAGCGGCGCATGCTGTACGCCGAGAAGCAAGGCGATCCCCGCAAGCGAATAGAGTGGCTGCGGGCTGCCGAGCGGCGGTGCAAGCCCCAGCGTCTTGAGCAGGGGGCTCGATGGACCCGACATCTCCACCCAGGCGAGCGCCGTCACCTGCGGCGGGATCATCATCGGCAGCATGAAGGCGAAGCTCAGGGCAAGCTTGCCGCGGATATCCGTAAGCGCAACGACAAAGGCGAAGAGTGCCCCGACGAAGAGCGAGATCGCCATGCCGCCCGCCGCCGTAATCAGCGTATTGCGGAGCGCCGCGAAGGTCGCCGCCTCGAAGAGCACCCTCACCGCCTCGCCTCCTTCGAGCCCCTTGATACCGGCCCATCCGAGTCGGATCAGCGGCAGCGCCGAAAGCAGAAAGACTGCGCCGAACACCAATGCCAGGAGCCATGCGGGCTCCCCGCCCGCGGACATGCGCTGGCCACGAAGTCGAAAATATGCCGCTCGCCACCCCGTCCCGGCCTTCGAGGAGTTCGTCTTAGGTGATCGATCTTCCGTCACGTAGGGTGACGGCGGCACCTCGAAGCCGCGCAGCGTCCGCGTCAGCGCCTTCGGTAGCGGGGCCCGGGTCGGTTCCCTGCTCCGCTCGGCCCCCTCCTCCGTCGCGCCGCCGAATGCGAACCGAAGCCACCGCCAGGACCGCGCCTTTGCCATTACGCGCACAGGGCGCCCCAGCATTTTCAAGCCGGAACCTCCCTCGGCATTCGGGTCCGCAGCCGGCGTGCGAGGTACCCGGCGCCGGTTGCGGGCGATCTCGTCAGTGTCCGGCATCGGAAGGTCAGTTGGTACCGAAAATGCCGGAGAAGGTTTTCAGATCCGCCTCGGAGTTCTTGACGGCTTCGGCAGCATCGACGGGAAGCACCTTGATCGTCTCGCGCGCCGGAAAGCCCGCCGGCAAGGCCATGCCGTCGCGCGCCGGGATATAGCCCATTTTCACGGCCACCTGCTGGCCCTCCTCGGAGAGCAGGAAATCGACGAATTTCTTTGCTGTCTCCGGATTCCTTGCGGTCTTCAGAACGGCGACCGGCTCCGTGACGGCGGAAACGCCCTCCGCCGGGAAGACGAATTCCACCGGCGCACCCTTGGCCCTCTCGCGGATGGCCATGAAATCGACCACCATGCCATAGGCCTTCTCGCCGGTCGCGACCGCTTTCAATACGCCGCCATTGCCGCCGGCAGCCGTCGCGCCGTTTTCGGCGAGCGCCTTGTAATAGTCCCAGCCGAGCCCGTCGATGCCGGCAAGCGTCTGCGCATGGATCAGCGCCGCACCCGAGGTGAGCGGGCTCGGCATGGTAACGAGACCCTTGGCCTCCGGCTTCGCAAGATCCTGCCAGCCGGTCGGCTTCATCGAAGCGGAAGCGTTGTAGATGATGCCGGTGGTGATCATCTTCGTCGAATAATAGGCGCCTTCCCCATCGAAGAGCGAGGCCTCATAAGCCGCCGCTTCCGGAGATTTGTAGGGCATCAGATGTCCCGCTTCCTTCAGCCGTTGCATCGTCACCGTATCGGCGATCAGAAGCACGTCCGCCACCGGGTTGCCCGCCTCGATCTCGGCCATCAGCTTGGCCATGATCTTCGTCGTCCCCTCCCGCACCCAGTCGACCTCGACACCCGGATTCGCCGCCTCGAACGCATCGACCGTCGCCTGCGCGTCCTCGTTCGGCTGGCTGGTGTAGAGCACGAGGCTTTCGGCGAAAGCGGCAGTGGACAGAAGGCCGGCGACGAGCGCGGCGGCGACGGCAGGGAGAAGCGTTTTCATGAATTTGCCCTCGGTCGGAGAAAGATCGCGCCGAGGGATAGAGCGGGTGCTTTACAGGGATGTGACAGCGAAAAGCCGGAAGAACCTCAGCTCGTCCGCCGGCCGGAGCATTCCCCCGAATGTTTTCGAACGATCCCTCGAGAATATTATTTGCGATTCAAATCAGCGGCTTGATCGTATTTTCCGGACGGGGTGAGGCCCTCGCACAATTAAATTCGGTTCATCCATTGCATATCTCGAAGCAGCGTTTATATATAGCTCATCGAAACTTGCTTGTGACCTTTGTCTACGCGCCGAAGCGCTTCGTCAGATTTCCTCTCAATATCGATCATACCGGACTGATATTCGTCCGGGAACTCTAGCGATTGAAAGGAAATCGTTATGAACTCAGGCACCGTAAAGTGGTTCAACAGCACCAAGGGCTTCGGCTTCATTCAGCCCGACGATGGCGCTACGGACGTATTCGTGCACGCCTCCGCCGTTGAACGCGCTGGAATGCGTTCGCTCGTAGAAGGCCAGAAGGTTACCTACGACATCGTCCGCGACACCAAGTCCGGCAAGAGCTCGGCAGACAATCTGCGGGCCGCATAAATTCGTCATTCGCCTCCGCTGACCACGGATGTACTGGCAGGGAGCGTTTGAATGACGGGGGCGCCCTAGCGCGTCTGAAAAGACGCGCGGCGCTCAAGAGGAGGTCGGGGTAACGCCCGGCCTTTTTTGCTTGTGCCGCCCTCCGGGTGGCATGGACGAAGGAGATGGCCATGGGCCGGAACACCTACAGCGTTGGCGACAGTGTCGTCCTGAGAGCCGATCTCACGCGCACGGCTGCTGCGGACCGGACCTGCCGCATCGTGTCGATCCTGCCCGCGGCCGAACATGGGGAAGCGCAGTATCGGGTGCGGTTCGGAACGGAGAACTTCGAGCGGCGCATCTTCGAACACGACATCGATCCTTCGGAAACGGCTTCGCCGGTTCAGGAACATGGCCAGGCGGCATCGCTCGACGGTAAGCCCTGGTTCAAACCCTTGAGCATCAGGACTCCGAAATAAAGAACCCAATCAGCAATCCCATAAATACGGAAAGGATCTACTTTGCAGGTACTCGTCAGGGACAACAACATCGACCAGGCTCTTCGCGTTCTCAAGAAGAAGATGCAGCGTGAAGGCGTCTTCCGCGAAATGAAGATGCGCAGCGCCTACGAAAAGCCGTCCGAAAAGCGCGTCCGCGAAAAGGCCGAAGCTGTCCGCCGCACCCGCAAGCTGGCGCGCAAGAAGCTTCAGCGAGAAGGCCTGCTGCCGTCGCCGAAGAAAGTCGCCCGCGCGCGCTGAGGCGCGCCGCTCCGGCTGCACAGCAGCTGCGGCGATCTTTGCACGTCTGCCGCTGTAGGCTGGTACCACTTTGCGACGCGCCCTTGCGCGTCGTTTTCATGCGTGAAGTCGCTCTGTCCCCTCTGCGGCGTTTCCTTCGACACTGCGATCCCTTTTCCTGCGCCTTTGCAGCCCCCAGACCCACAACGCGGCCGCGCGCCGGCACCTCGACCAGGCCGATGACGGACTTCCACCGAGGGCGTTGCGGACAAGCGTACTTTTCCCTTCCCGAATCCGCGCTATAGTCACCGGGGGTTTGGCCCAAGGAAATGTCGCATGACGCTCACCCTCTATCTCCATCCGCTCGCATCCTTCTGTCACAAGGTGCTGATCGCGCTTTATGAAGCCGGCACTCCGTTCAAGCCGCAGATCGTGGACCTGGGGAACCCGGCGGAGCATGCGCGCTATCTGGAGGTCTGGCCGGTCGGCAAGATCCCCGTGTTGCACGACAGTGTGCGCGACAGGACGGTGCCGGAAACCTCGGTGATCATCGAATATCTCGGCCAGCATTACCCCGGAGCGCAGCCGCTGATCCCGCGCGACGACGCCCTGGCGCTCGAGGCGCGGCTCTGGGACCGCTTCTTCGACCTTTACGTCCAGGTGCCGATGCAGAAGATCGTGACCGACACGCTCCGCGCTTCCGGCGAGAACGACCGGCGCGGCGTCGCCGATGCGCAAGCGTCGCTCGCGACCGCCTATGATCTTGCCGAACGCCACTTCAGGGACCGGCGCTTTGCCGCTGGGGAAAGCTTCTCGATCGCCGACTGCGCCGCCGCGCCCGCCCTCTTCTATGCCGGGATCGTGGCCCCGTTCGACGGCACGCATCCAAACCTCGGCGCCTATTTCGAGCGCCTGCTGGAGCGCCCCTCCTTCCAGCGCACGCTGGCCGAGGCGCGGCCTTATTTCCCGCTCTTTCCCTATAAGGACGCGATACCCGCGAGATTCCTCTAACATCCCTACTCGACCAAAAACACAAGGAGCGAGACAATGGAATATCGTCGGCTCGGCCGCTCCGGGCTCAAGATCTCGACCATCACCATGGGCACGATGACGATCGGCGGCGGCGGCAAGTTCGCCCAGGTCGGCGATGTCGGCATCGCGGACGCCCGCCGCTATGTCGACCTCTGCCTGGATGCGGGCGTCAATCTGATCGATACGGCGGACATCTATTCGACCGGCGCCTGCGAGGAGATCATCGGCGAGGTTCTCGGCGGAAAGCGCAAGGACGGTGTGCTCATCGCCACCAAGGCACGCTTCTCCATGGGCCCGGGTCCGAATGACGGCGGTCTTTCGCGCCATCACCTGATCAGCGCCTGCGAGGCGAGCCTCAAGCGGCTGAAGACCGATGTGATCGACCTCTACCAGGTGCATGAATGGGACGGCCAGACGCCGCTCGAGGAAACGATGGAAGCGCTCGATACGCTCGTGCGCCAGGGAAAGGTGCGCTATATCGGCTGCTCCAACTATTCCGGCTGGCACATCATGAAGGCACTCGGCATCAGTGCGCTCGAACATCGCCAGCGCTTCGTCAGCCAACAGATTCATTACACGCTCGAAGCCCGCGAGGCCGAGTACGAACTGGTCCCGATTTCGATCGACCAGGGTCTCGGCATCCTCGTCTGGAGCCCGCTTGCGGGCGGCCTTCTGTCAGGCAAGCACAGGCGCGGACAGTCGCCGGAAGGCACCCGCCAGCTTGCCGGCTGGAACGAGCCGCCGATCCGCGACGAGGAACGGCTGTGGAAGATCGTCGACATGCTGGTGGCGATCGCCGCCGAGCGCAACGTGTCCCCGGCGCAGATCGCGCTCGCCTGGCTTATCGGCCGCGATGCCGTCACCTCGGTGATCATCGGCGGGCGCACCGAGGACCAGTTCCGCGACAATCTCGCCGCCGCCGGCCTGAAGCTCACCGACGAGGAACGCGAACTCCTCGACGCCGTCAGCCTGCCGCCGGTGCTCTATCCCTATTGGCATCAGCTCTGGACCGCCAAGGACCGCCTCGGCGAAGCCGATCTGTCGCTGCTCGGGCCTCATATCTGAGTGACGGCAGGACTTTCTGGATCCGCGGCCGCTCCTCATCCGCCTGCCGGCACCTTCTCCCCGCAAGCGGGGCGAAGGAGACTCGCGGTAGCCGCTCGATATTTCTCCGCAACCGTTCATCGGAACTGAGTGAATGCCGCTTGTCCCTTCTCCCCGCTTGCGGGGAGAAGGTGGCGGCAGCCGGATGAGGGGCAATACCCAGAGCCCGCCGCGACTTCCGCCTAGGCCGCCTGCGCGACCTCGCCGCGAACGAGATCGCCCAGCCGACGGATGCCCTCGTCGATCATCCTGTCGTTGGCGCAGGAGAAGCTGAGCCGCAGGGTGTTTTCGCCGGAGCCGTCGGCGAAGAAGGCGCGGCCGGGGACGAAAGCCACCTTGGCCGTCTGGATCGACTTGGCGAGCAGCTCAGCGCCGTCGCTCCCCTTCGGCAGCGTTACCCAGATGAACATGCCGCCTTCGGGCTTCGTCCAGGTGACGCCGGCGGGCATGTATTTTTCGAGCGCCGACAGCATCGCGTCACGCCGCTGCCGGTAGGCCTTGTGGATCTTGGCCACCTGCTCCTCGAAGCCGCGCTCGGCAACGGTCGCGATCGCCATCTGGTTGATCGTGGAGGAGTGAAGGTCGGCGGCCTGCTTCATCAGCACCAGCTTGCGGATCACCGGTTCGGCGGCGCAGATCCAGCCGACGCGAAGGCCAGGCGCCAGTGTCTTCGAGAAGCTGCCGCAATAGATCGTGCGGGTGCTGTTTATGTCGCCTTTGCGGGCGATCTCAAGTGCAAGGATCGGCGGGATCGCCTCGCCGTCATAACGCAGCGACTGGTAGGCCGCATCCTCGATGATGGCGATGTCGAGCTCCTCGGCAAGTTCGAGGACGCGCTCGCGCCCGGCGCGGCCCACCGTCTCGCCGGTCGGGTTGGCGAAGTCGGCCGAGAGATAGGCGAACTTGACGCGCCCGCCCGCTTCCGCTGCGGCCTGGGCATAGGCTGCCGGCGTCCGGTTGCCGGCGGGGTTCAGCTGATCGTAGCTAGGTTCATAGGCGTTGAAGGCCTGCAGCGCACCGAGATAGGTCGGCCAGGTGACGAGCGCCGTGTCTTTCGGCGACAGAAACAGCTTGCCGAGATAGTCGAGCCCCTGCTGCGACCCGGAGGTGATGAAGATGTTGTCGACGCTCGCCGGAATGCCAAGTGCCGCCATCTGCCCGGCGAGCCACTCGCGAAGCGGGCGATAGCCCTCGCTTATCGAATATTGCAGCGCGGCACCGACCGACGGCCCACCGAAAATCTCGGCGTAAGCCTCTCTGAACGCATCATTCGGAAAAAGCTCCGGATCGGGAATTCCGCCCGCAAACGAAATGATGTCGGGGCGATCGAGCAGCTTCAGCAATTCGCGGATCTCCGAAGCCTTCATCCGGCTCGAGCGCGTGGCGAAAATGCTTTCCCAATCCAGCATGGAGGTCCTCCCGGTTGCACCCGAGGGACATGAACACAGCGCAATATTTAAGTCAATATTCCTGACCTATCTTGCTGAGCTCTCGACCGTGCCTTCGATCGGGCAAACGAGTGCGGAGCCGCGCCGCGAGTCTCCTTCGCCCCGCCTGCGGGGAGAAGGTGCCGGCAGGCGGATGAGGGGCGGCCGCGAATTCATAAGGGTTGCCACCGCTCAGATATGCGGCAGCGGCCCAGAACTGATGCCATTAGGGATGGAGTACCGGTGGCAGGCTGACGGCGTCGAGGAGTTCGCGCTCCGGGTAACAGCGTCAAAAACAACGGTCGTCGCGGCTTGAAATGCCAACGATCGGCCCGGATGCGCTCCGGTCAGCAGGAGGCGGCAAATGTCTCCTGATATTTAAGCTTCACCCTCGTCGAAATAGCTGCAGACCAAGAGAAACGAAATCCCGGCCAAGATAAGCAAGTCGAAAAGAGCGAAGTGCTGTATGATCGTGGACATAGTGCTCCTCCTACCCACAATGGTATCAGAACACAATTTTCGCGTTTTTGGAAGAAAATTCGCAGAATAACTGCCGAAGGAGAACTCTATTCTTTATTTTTCTTGCATCGCAACATTTATACTGCGCCGCAAAAGAGAATCCGGAAAGAGGTTTTCGCCCGGATACGCCCGTCTCAAGAGCTATGCCGGCTGGACCGACTTCACGCTGCCGCTGCTGTCCACGATGCAGGTAAACTTGCGACCGGCGGCATCGAGGTCGACGCTGTAGCTCGTCGCATCGAGCTGTCGAGAACTCATCGGCAGGACCTTGGCGCCGCCGGCCTGGGCGACCACGGCATTGGCGCACAGGAGCTGGAGGTCGGCGGGGGCTGTCTGGAGGCTCGTGCGGGCCATTTCCTGAGGCTCAGGGTTCGATTGGCATGCGGCAAGAAGCAAGGCCGCAGCCACCACATACGCTTGAATTGGACCCACGTTACTCGTCGACAAATCCACATCCTCCGGTCTTGGCACATATAGCCCGTATCTTCGCGCTCTCGCCCGTCCGGCCGCGTTTCGGCCGGTCACACGCCCTTATAGAGCGCAGCCCCCTGCATCAGCACGATGACCTTCGCGCCCACCCCGACGCGCGAATGCAGGTCGATAATGTCATCATTGTTCATTCTTATGCACCCGGAGGAAACGTCCAGCCCGATCGTCCAGGGCTCCACCGTACCATGGATGCGGTAGATCGTATCGTTATCACCTTCGTAAAGGTAGAGCGCGCGAGCGCCTAGCGGATTGTCAGGCCCGCCCGGCATGCCGCCTGCCCATTTTGCCGCGTTCGGATCGCGCGCGACCATCTCGGGCGGCGGCGTCCAGGTCGGCCACTCGGCCGTGCGCCCCACCCGAACGATGCCCGCCCAGCCGAAACCTTCGCGGCCTACGCCGATACCGTAGCGAATGGCCTGACCGCCGGGCTGCACGAGATAGAGGAAATGCTGGTTGCCATCGATGATGATCGTGCCCGGGACTTCGGCCGTGCGGAACGGCACCATCTGCCGGCGAAAGGCCTCGGGAACCTGATTGTTTCGCGCAAAATATTGCCGCGCTTTCCTCTTATCGTAGTTCACCCATTTCTTCGTCTTGGAATCGTAGATCTGCGTTTGGGCAAGCGCTGCAAGCGGAACGAGGCAAAGACCGAGGAGAAGCAGCGCCTTGCCGAATTTACGGCGGCCTGCCTGTCTTTTCGAGAGCGTCTGGATCATCGTCATTTCGCCCATCCGTCGATCCGTTCCGCGTGGCTTTCAACCCATTTCCTGGCGTAGTCCGCAGGGGCCTGTCGCTCGACTTCGAGCGCATAGCTCATCGCCGTCACTTCATCCGGCGAGAAGTCCACCTTCTGAAGGAACTGCGCGACTTCCGGATGCTTCTTTGCGAAGGCCGTCGCATAGCCGATCTGAAACTGCCCGGCGTCCCAGGCCGTGGCGGCGCTCGACTTGCTGACCCATAGCGGGTCGTTCGGCGGCGCGATCTTCCATTTCGCCGGGTCGTGAGGCGGCTCCTCGAGCCGGGAGATCTGGTGCAGTTTGAAAACGTGGTGCGGAGCGTAGCAGTAGAAGACCATCGGCCGCGCGGTCGCTATCGCCGCGTCGACCGCCGCCATCGCTACTTCCTCCTTGGCCTCGACGAGCGTCAGGTTCGCCGCATAGCCGTAGCCCGCCGCCCGCGCCCGTTCGATGCCCGTCGAAAGCCATTCGGCGGCACCGATCCACATTTCGCCGCGCCCGTCGCCGTCGGTATCCAGGATCTTGGTCTTGGCCGGATCGCCGAGATCCGCGACGGACTTGATCGTCGCAGCCGCTTCCGGCGTGGCGCAAATCCCCTGCCATGCCGGTACCGCACGCTCGCTAAGCGTCACGACGCCTTTTTCGGTCACGAATTTGCGGACGAGTTCGTCGAAATTCGGCCGCCAAACCTCCGGCTGGATATCGACCTCCCCCTTTTCGAGGCCGATGAAGGCGGTCAGCGTCCCGAGTTCGCGCACCTCCGCCTCAAGGCTGAATTTCTTGGCGATGCCGAGCTTGAGAATATTCGCGGCTGCCTGTCCGGATGGCCAGGGCGGCATTGCGATCACCAGATCCGCCGCCGCTGCCGGCGCAGCCACGGCCAACGCCAGCGCCGCCGCACAAAGGAACTCCCGGCCTCTCCCCACAGTGCCCCCCGAAAAGGTTTATCTGAACGTCGTCCCGATACGAATGCCTGCTGGGCTTTATCTTCCCTGGCGCGCACAATGCACGGCTTGCCGAGTCACGTCAACTTCCGGTTACACCGCATCCCTTCCGCCGCTTAACCTATGCGAGCCGGTGCTCACCGCCCGGGACGGCGCGTGACCCACCGAATTCCCGCCGCAACCGCAATTCCAAGCAGAGGCCATACCGCCCAGAATCTCCCCTCCCAGGAAAGGAGATTGACCGCAAGGACCGCAAATCCGGCTGCCCCGAGCAGGGCGAGTCCGCGGTCGAGCCGCGTGGACGTCCATAGGCAACGGAGCACCCCGATCAAGGCCAGCGCAAATAAGGCCCATCTGGCCCAGAACGTTCCCTCCCAGGAAAGCAGATTTACGGCAACGACCGCCGCTGCGGCTACGGCGAGGACGCCAAAAAGGCGACGGTCTGCCGCTGTGCGTTCGACGATCGTCGCTCGCCCTGCCCCGGTGTCGGCGGCCGGGGTCCCGCGGTCCGAAAGTGCACCCGGTCGCCCCCAGTCGCTGCCCCCTTTGTGCGACACCGTGCCCTCGGCCGTTCCGATCTGGACCACATAACTCGGAACGCCCCCGTCGATATTCTTGACCGTCAGCGCGCCAAGGAATTCGAAGCCGACGGCCAGCTTGTTGCGAACCTGATCATAGACGGTGCTCGAAATCACGATGCCACCGGCCGGTGCCGAGGCTTGCAGGCGGGCCGCGATATTGACGCCGTCGCCGTAAAGGTCGTCGCCGTCAGCGATCACATCGCCGAGATTGAGGCCGATGCGATAATCCATCCGCGCCTCGCCGTGCCGTTCGGCATTCAGTCCGGCCAACTCGTTCTGAACGTCTATCGCCGCCCTCACCGCCTCGACTACGCTCGGAAACTCCGCGATCACCCCGTCGCCCCAGGTGTTGACCACCCGTCCCTCACGCGCCTCGATCAGGCGCGCCATGGCATCCCGGCTGCGCTTGAGAGCCGCCAGCGTTCCCTCCTCGTCTTTGCCCATCAGGCGCGAATAGTCCTGCACGTCGGCACAGAAGATGGTGGTCAGCTTACGGCGTGTTGGTGGCATCGGATTTCGCCCTCGCTCGAAGGCCTGAGCCTCGCTGGCACCATAGCGACGCCGTCGCGATTCTCAATGCCGTACGCATCTGCCGCGGCATCACTGCGCGCTTGGAGCATTTCCGGGAAAAGTGTGTAGCGGCTTCCCGTGCGGGAGCACCTGCAGCCTGCTGCAAGGAACTGATCGGTCCCTCGGCGGTTTGGAGCCGTGTATCGCATGAAGCGACGAAACTGGAGGTTACAGATGTTGAGGAAAATGTTGGTTGCAGCCGCGATATCCGCCGCTTGCGTGTCCCCAGCCTTTGCCCAGGCCGATATGGTCTGCGACCAGGCAGGCATGACGAGGCTCGAGACTGACGTGGGCCAGATCACCGACACGGGCCGGAAGGAGATGGCGCAGAAGGAGCTCGCCATGGCCAAGGAGGCACTGGCAGCGAACGACCAGGAAAAGTGCAAGTCCCATATGGCGAATGCCATGAAGGGTAAGGATCCGATGTAAGACGCTGAAAATAAGAAAGCCGGAGCGTGGGCTCCGGCTTCCTTTCTGTTCATCGCAGGCGGATCTTAGTTTTTCGCCTTGTCGACCAGCTTGTTCTTGCCGATCCAGGGCATCATTGCACGCAGCTTCGCGCCGACTTCCTCGATCTGGTGAGAGTCGTTGACGCGACGGATGCCCTTGAAGCGAGCGGCACCGGAGCGGTATTCCTGCATCCATTCCGAGGTGAACTTGCCGGTCTGGATGTCCTTGAGGACCCGCTTCATCTCGGCCTTGGTGTCTTCGGTGATGATGCGCGGTCCGGTGACGTATTCGCCCCACTCGGCCGTGTTCGAGATCGAGTAGTTCATGTTGGCGATGCCGCCTTCATAGATCAGGTCGACGATCAGCTTCACTTCGTGCAGGCACTCGAAATAGGCCATTTCCGGCGCATAGCCGGCCTCGACCAGCGTCTCGAAACCGGCGCGGATGAGTTCGACCAGGCCGCCGCAGAGAACGACCTGCTCACCGAAGAGATCGGTTTCGCACTCTTCCTTGAAGTTGGTCTCGATGATGCCCGAGCGGCCGCCGCCGACGCCGCAGGCGTAGGAGAGAGCGAGATCGAGGGCATTGCCGGAAGCGTCCTGATGAACGGCGACAAGGCACGGGACGCCGCCGCCCTTCTGGTATTCGCCGCGGACGGTATGGCCCGGGCCCTTCGGAGCGATCATTACGACGTCGACCGAGGCCTTTGGCTCGATGAGGCCGAAGTGGACGTTGAGGCCGTGCGCAAAGGCGATTGCCGCGCCGTCGCGGATGTTTCCGGCGATGTCGGCCTTGTAGATGTCGGCCTGCAGCTCGTCGGGCGTCGCCATCATCATCAGGTCGGCCCAGGCGGCAGCTTCGGCAACCGTCATGACCTTGAAGCCGTCCGCTTCGGCCTTCTTTGCCGTGGCGGAACCCGACTTCAGCGCAATGGCGACGTTCTGGGCGCCGGAATCCTTCAGGTTCAGCGCATGGGCGCGGCCCTGGCTGCCGTAGCCGATGATGGCGACCTTCTTCGACTTGATGAGGTTGAGATCGGCATCACGATCGTAATAGACGCGCATCGAATTTTCCTTCCCTTTGCTTGTCCGTTTCGCTTTGGCAGCCGCAGATACGGCCGCCCTACCTTTTCGCGCCGTAGAGCGCGAGAAAGGCGTCGACCGCCCGCTCCGCCCTGCGGCTGAAATCCTTCTTCAGGCTACCCGGCTCCTCGCCGAGAAGCATGCGCAAATGCCAGTCCGAGACGACGAGGCCGTAAAGCGCGCCATAGGCCTCATCGGCGTTGTCGAAAGCGAGGAGACCGGCCTTGCGGCCCGCTTCGAGCAGCGCTCCCGCCCTGCGTCCGATCTGCCGGCGGCCGCGCTCCTGCAGCATGTGGCCGAGCTTCGAGCCTTCCCGGCTCGCCTGTCCGATCGCCAGCCGGTTGAGCGCCAGCGACACGTCGCCTGCCAGCACGTCGAGAAGGTCCTTGGCGAAAGCGACGAGATGCACCCTCAAGCTGCCCCCGTCCAGCTTTGCGGCGGAGACGTCGAGCGTGCGAACCTTGCTCGCCTGAAAGGCGATCATGGCCGAAAGGAGCCCTTCACGATCGCCGAACCACTTGTAGAGGCTCTCCTTGGAGCAGTTCGCCGCGCGCGCCACACCCGCCGTCGTCAGCGCCTTTTCGCCCCCGTCGACAAGCAGGCGCAACGCCTGTTCGAGCACCGCTCCCTGGCGCTCCGTCAGGCCGTTTGCGGCGCCTGCCTCTCTCATCGCTCCGACGTTTTGCACTCGCTGTCGCCTCATCAGTACCGTACGGTACGGTTCGTGAGGTTTCTAATTGTCCGATCGGGGAACGTCAAGCGGTTTTGGATATCCGGCTCGTTTTAAGGGCAGCCCTGCTCTAAAACCGAGCAACCCACTGACGGAGTGCGGTTTCCCTGCCTGCGTCGCCCCCGAGCCCGCTTTGCCGGCGCGGCCCTCCCTACATTACGAAAATATAATGATCTCAAAGCTTTTCGCTGATCGGGTTGATCTTTATCTTGAATGAAGATGCCTGAGATAGAGAAAATCGATGAGCAACACAGCGAAGACGAGGGAAGACGAAGCGGCGCGTGGTTCGACACCGTCGAATGTCACGGTCATCCCGGCTCCGGTGACGCCGCCGCGCAAGAAGCGCCGCTCGCGCCGCCCCTGGATCTTTGCGCTCCTGGTGCTCGCGGTTGTCGGCACGGGCTACTATGCCTGGAGCCGCCAGGGGGCGCCGCCGGCCACCACCATGATCACCCAGGCGGTCACGCGCGGCGACATCGAAGAGAGCGTGACCGCCGTCGGCACGCTGGATGCGGTCAAATCGGTCGATGCCGGCGCACAGGTCTCCGGCCAGTTGAAGTCGCTGCATGTCGGGATCGGCGACAAGGTCGAACAGAACCAGCTCATCGCTGAGATCGACCCCGCCTCGATCGAGAACAGGATCGAGATCGATGAGGCGGAACTGGCCAATCTTGAAGCGCAGCTCGTCTCGAAGAAGGCCCAGCTCGTATTGAAGCAGGCCAATATCGAGCGTCAGCGCAATCTCGTCGCCACCAACAGCGTTTCGCAGTCGACGCTCGACCAGGCCGTCGCCGATCATGCGGCCGCTGGGGCCGATGTGCAGGCGATCGAGGCGCAGATCCGCAAGCAGAAGGCCACCCTTGCCGGGGACCGGGTCGATCTCGGCTATACCAAGATCTATGCTCCGATGGCCGGCACCATCGTCGACGATCCCGCCAAGGAGGGACAGACCCTCAACGCCAACCAGACGACGCCGACGATCGTCACCATCGCCGACCTTTCCACGATGACGGTCAAGGCGCAGGTCTCCGAAGCCGATGTCGGCAAGCTGAAGCTCGGCATGGATGCGTATTTCACCCTGCTTGGACAGCCCGGAAAGCGCTTCACCGGCAAGTTGCGCCAGATCGAGCCGATGCCCGATACCGAGAACAACGTCGTCCTCTACTACGCCCTCTTCGATGTCCCCAATCCCACGGGCGAATTGATGATGTCGATGAGCGCGCAGGTCTTCTTTGTCCAGGCGGCGGCCAAGAATGTGCTGGTCGTGCCGAGCGCGGCACTCCGCACCGTGGAAGCCGCGGCCTCCGACGGGCCCGCAAGAGCGGAAGTGACCGTCGTCGCGCCGTCCGGTGCGACGCAGACGCGCACCGTCGAAGTCGGTGTCCGCAATCGGGTGAGCGCCGAAATCGTCAGCGGGCTGCAGGAAGGTGAGAAAGTGGTCGTCGACGCTGCCTCCGCCACGAACGGCAGCCGCGCTCCCAATGCCACCCGGCGCGGCATGCGCATGCCGCCGATTTTCTGAGCACGCCGATGGCCCCGCTCATTTCACTCCAGGATGTCAGCAAGACCTATTTCAACGGCGACATCGCCGTCGAGGTCCTGCACCATATATCCCTCGATATCGAGGCCGGCGAGTTCGTCGCGATCATCGGACAATCCGGTTCCGGCAAGTCGACGCTGATGAACATTCTCGGCTGCCTCGACCAGCCGACCTCGGGCAGCTACTTGATCGAAGGCGAAAACGTCTCCGGCTTCGACAGCGACGAGCTCGCGGCGCTGCGTCGCCGCACCTTCGGCTTCATCTTCCAGTCCTACAATCTGATCCCGACCGCGAGCGCCCGGGAGAATGTCGAGGTGCCCGCGGTCTATGCCGGCGTTTCCGCCCGCGACCGGCACGATCGTGCCGAGGCGCTCCTGCAGTCGCTCAAGCTCGGTGAACGGCTCGATCATCGTCCGAACCAGCTTTCCGGTGGCCAGCAGCAGCGCGTTTCGATCGCCCGCGCCCTGATGAATGGAGGCCGCGTCATCCTTGCCGACGAGCCGACCGGCGCGCTCGACAGCCAGAGCGGCGACGAGGTGATGCGCCTCCTTCGCGATATGAACGAAAACGGCCACACCGTCATCGTCATCACCCATTCGCGCGAGGTCGCCGCACAGGCCGACCGGCTGATCGAGATCAGCGATGGGCACATCGTTGCCGACCGCTCCAAGAAAGGACGCAGCAATCCCGATGCAGCCGTCGGTCTCGCCCAGCGCACGCGTGAGGGCTTCGCGGCAATCGCGGACGTGTCGGAAGCGGTGAAGATGGCACTGCGGGCGCTACGGGCAAACCTCTTCCGTACGATCCTGACGCTTCTCGGCATCGTCATCGGCGTCGGCTCGGTTGTCGCCATGCTCGCCATCGGCACCGGCGCGCAGAATTCGGTACTCGACCGCATCTCGTCGATGGGATCGGATCTTCTCGTCGTCCGCCCCAGCATGGCGAATTTCCGCGGCAGCGCCGGCGGGACGAATGTCACCCTCGTGCCGGCAGATGCGGACGCGATCACCGAGCTTGCGAATGTCGCATTCGCCGTCCCGGAAATGACGAGCACGGTGACGCTTCGGCGCGGCAACATCGACTATCAGACGACCGCCAACGGAACGGTGCCGCAGTTCACGGAAGCGAAGTCCTGGAAGATCGGCCGCGGCGAGTTCATCAACCGGAACGACATGGAAACATATGCACCGGTCGCGGTGCTCGGCGAGACCGTCGTCAAGACGCTTTTCCCCGAAGGCTCCGACCCGATCGGTCAATACGTGCTCGTGAACAAGATCCCCTTCCAGGTGATCGGGGTGATGAGCGGGATGGGCGCCAGCGCCGGCGGCAACGATCAGGACGACGTGGTCCTCGTGCCGCTCACGACCGGCAGCATGCGCCTCTTCGGTCAGCGCAACATCCGCACGATCACCGTCAAGGTGCAGGATGCCTCGGCAATAGACCTGACCCAGGAGAGAATTCAAGCGTTGCTCAATGAGCGCCACAGGAAGGACGATACCCAGATCACCAACATGTCTTCCGTGCGCGAGGCCTTTACCGAGACTTCGAACACCATGAAATTCTTCCTGGGGTCGGTCGCAGCGATTTCGCTGCTCGTCGGCGGCATCGGCGTGATGAACATCATGCTCGTCAGCGTCAGTGAACGCACACGCGAGATCGGCGTGAGAATGGCGACCGGAGCGCGCGAGCGGGACATACTCGTGCAGTTCATCGTCGAGGCGCTGGTCGTTTCCGCGATCGGCGGGGCGATCGGCGTCGTGGCCGGTCTATCGACAGGTTACGCCGCTAAAGCCTTCGGCATGCCCGTCAGCTTCACGCCTGGCCCCGTCGCGCTTGCCTTCGCCTGTGCATTTCTCACCGGCCTGCTCTTCGGCTATCTGCCGGCCAGAAACGCATCGCGCCTCCAGCCGGCGGTGGCCCTCAGCGCGGATTAGATCACTTCCACGCAGTAACGGTTTTCCCGCGCGGGAAAAGCGCCGTTTCAGTCGAAATCAGATATTTTGGGCGCCTGCGATCAATTCCCAGCGCTTACCGTTCGACTGGGACTGCCGGGCGAAGTAATTATAAGGGGTGCGCGACCAATCTCTGACCGAGTTGGTCCTGTTGTCGAGCACGAGGTCACCTTCGCTCGTGCGGACCGTGAGAACCGTGTGGCCCTCCCCGCGGTAGCGCGCAACCGTAAGTAGCAGAGCCGAGGCCGGCCAACCCCGTTTCAGGAGCTCCCGCTTCTTCAGAATTGCAAAGTCCTCGCAGTCTCCATAGGCGGTCGGCACACGCCAGTCATCTTCCTTGCCGACGTTTGCGCGGTCGCTGCGTTCTCGGATGCTTGCATTGACGGAGCTGTTGATCTGCTTGAGCTCGCTGATTTTTTCCGGAGCGAGAACGACGGCCTTCTTGCCGCCGCCAGTGTTGCAGAGCCGCGGCTCGCGGACGCAGAAGGATGCGAAGGCCGGCGGCGCGAAGGCCTTGCCGGCGGTCCTCATGGTTGTACCGGCATCGGCAGCCCCAGGGGCCGCAATCAGCAACAAAAAGACTGTCTGCGCAATGAAGCGTTTCACGAGGCGTTCTCCAACGGCGGGCATAAGTCCCCCGGTCCGCCGTAGAGACTAGCTAAGATAGATTAAGCCATGGTTGATAACCCGAAATGAGGCAGCGATATGGCCATCTACTAACAATTTGTAAATTGACCACAGTTAATTTTAATTCAATTCTAAAAAGTATTTTTAAAGTTAATGTCTTTAGGAGTATAGAAATGAAAAGAATTAATAGATCGATATTTCGGACGTTCTTCATACTATCCACGGCCACGATTGGAGCTGTAATCGTTACGACGGATGCGGATGCAGTACAGCGCCAGCGCATGACTGCCCGTCAGTGCAGTCCCCTTTCGGAAGACAACTTCGCGGCATGTTGCGTTGCAATAAACCGAACGAAGATTCTCACCCCCGCGCAGATTAAGATGTGTCCGCCCCTGACGACGGCATCTATCGGCGCCGGCACCGGACGCCACGATCGCAGCGACTCCACGGCAAGCGGTCCGATGAGAGGTGGCGGCAAAGGCGGCGGCAGCAAGGGCGGCGGCGGTGTTGGCGGCGGTGGCGGTGGCGGCGGTGGCGGCGGCGGCGGCGGCGGCGGTGGCGGCGGTGGCGGCGGCGGCGACAATGGCGGTGGCGGCGGCGGCGACAACGGCGGTGGCGGCGGCGGCGACAACGGCGGTGGCGGCGGCGGCGGCGACAACGGCGGCGGTGGTCAGGATCCCGGCAAGGGTGACCAGGATAATGGCAAGGGTAACCAGGACGGCGGCAAAGGCCACCAGGATAACGGAAAGGGTGGCCAGGACGGGGGCAAGGGCCACCAGGACAACGACAAGGGCAACCAGGACGGCGGCAAGGGCCACCAGGACAACGACAAGGGTAACCAGGACGGCGGTAAGGGCCACCAGGACAACAATAAGGGCGATCAAGACGGCCGAGGCAAAGGCGGGAAGGACAAGGGCGGAAAAGCCAAGGGCGACAAGTAAGCAGCCGCGGCAATCGCCGCGGTGACGGAAGTCCCTGGCATCAGCAAGAAGAGTGATCACGACCGTTGACGGCTTACGGTCAGACTGGGAAAGTGACAAGCCGGGGCGCTTGTCCAGCAACGTCAACGGTAACTCTTGAAGGGCGGCTCCCGCAGGTGCCGCCCTTCCCTTCTTGAGCGCTGTAGTCAGGACGGGATCGGGAAGAGTGCAGAACCTGAAATGATTTGACCCGCGCAGCTACGACAACCTTTCACTAACCCCTGGTCCCGATAATGCCGCCGCAATCGAGGACCGAATCCCATGACCAAGACAAATTCCAAAAGACGAAAGCGCAGTACGGCCCGCAAGAGCAGCCGGAGCGGTATGGGCCGCTGGTATCTGGCGGCCGCAGTCATCGTCGGCGGGATTGTGGCCTACGAGCATCGGGGGGAGTTCGGCCATCTGCCCGGCGCATCGAAGCTGACGGCACTGCTTTCGCACGCCGAGAAACCGGCCGAGAAAAGAGCGCAGGCGAAGAAGCCGGCCGAGAAGAAACCACCAAAGAAGGTGGAACTGGCGACCATTCCGATCCCTTTCCGTCCGAAGGAGCAGACCGGGTCGATAGCGCCGAAGACCGCATTGATCCCGCCTGCACCCGTTGAACTACCGGTTAGGCAGTCTCTCGAACAGGCGAGTCTGCGCCCGGCCGAGAGCGGCACCTTTTATTTTTGCGGCATCCGCCACGATAACTGCGTTCTCGACGGCGATACCTTCCTGTACCAGGGCCAGAGGATTCTCATCGCCGATATAGACGCGCCGGAAACGAAGCTCGCGAAATGCGACGAGGAACGGTCGCGCGGCTCTTATGCCAAGGCACGATTGCGCGAGTTGCTGAATTCCGGAAACTTCGCCCTCGTTGCATCCGAAACCAGCCCCGGCGACGAGCCGGGCAAGCGGCGGCTCGTCGTCAGGAACGGCAGGTCCCTCGGAGACATCCTCATATCGGAGGGGCTCGCCAGAAAGCGAACCGGGCAGCCACAGTCGTGGTGCGGTCAGTCCACCGCGCGCGTTTCCGGTTGAACCGCATCGGCAACAGGACGCGGGATTAAAATTCGCTACCCATAGCGGCGATGATCCGACAGAAGCGCATCGATGACCCGCCGCGATTTTTCGATTTCCAGTCGATCGGTGCCCGGCATCTCGGCGGCAACGATCAGCGCCTTCCACAAGGTCCATCCACGGCCACGCGCCCAGGTCTCTTCGTCGAGCGGAAGGGCGTCCCGGAATGCGGCGCGGCTTGTTTCATCGAACATCGTCCAGGAGATCGACAGGTCGCAAGCCGGATCGCCAACGCCGGACGTGCCGAAATCGATCACGGCGCTCAAGCGGCCGTTTTCGACCAAGAGGTTACCCGAGGCGACATCGCCATGGAACCAGACGGGATCATCGTTCCATGCGGAGGCAAGCGCCGCCTCCCACACCACACGTGCGGCGGCAACGTCGATCGTGCCCTCGAGCGCTTCGAATGCCCGGCGCGTTTCGTGGTCGTAGACGGCCAAAGGACCGCCTCGGTAGAAATTGTGTTGCCCGGGCGGCGGACCGCTCCACGCGTCGATCCGTTGCAGCGCAGCCAGGAATTCACCGAGCGTCGTCGCAAAACTGGCGAGATCGGCGATGGGCGCATGGGTCGCGGTCTCGCCCCGGAGCCAGCGATAGACGGACCAATGCCACGGATAGCCCCTGCCCGGCCGCCCAATGGCTAAAGGCACAGGAATACGCAACGGCAGGTGCGGTGCAAGTCGAGGCAGCCAGTGCTGCTCCTTTTCCACCTGAAGCGCGTAATGGGCGGCGCTCGGCAACCGCACGCTCATATCGTCGCCGAGGTGAAAGGTCCTGTTGTCCCACCCACCGAACTCGACCGGCCTTATCGGCAGGTCCGCCCATTGCGGAAACTGTTCGGAAATCAATTGTTCGACGAGGGCTGTACTGATTTCGGGCGTTTCGGCGGAAGACATCGAATATCCGCTTCCCTGATCACGGTGATTTTTAGACTGCCGGGAGGAGCCGGATCGCTTCGATGTTCCAACGAGACAGCGGAACGATCCGGGTTGGATCAAATTATGATCATGAAACGTGACGGTTTCCAAGTTTCCGCGCGGAAATTGCGCTCAGGCATCGACCTGCAACAGCCCGAGTACCCGCATTACGGCGGACGGTATCGGGCCGATGACGGGCACATCGAATAGCGGCTGCAGTTGCTCGGCGGCCTGTCCTAGCGGACCGCCGCCGATGATGACTGCCTCTGCCCCATCAAGGTCGACGGAGGCGCGAACTGCGTGCCAAAGCGAGGTCCGCAGACGCTCCTCGTCTCCGGCAACGGCGAGCGGATCGCCGGGCGTACAGCGGATGCCGGAGTAGAGATGCGAAAGCCCCAGATGCCGTGCCCGCTCGGCGATCGCATCCGCGAGGTCGGGCGTCGTGGTTGCAACGCCGAACCGTCGTCCATCCCGGGAAGCCTCCAGCATCGAAGCTTCGCAGATGCCCACGACCGGGATACCGACACGCTCCCGAAGCAGGGCAAGGCCGGGATCGCCAAAAGCACTGACGATGATCCCGAGGCAGCCCGGCTCGTGTCTGGTGCCGATTTCCACCACCTCGTCGGCGGCGGCCGCCAGTTCGTCCGGCTTCAGGATCATCCGGGGACTGCGCCTGGCCGTGGCGCTTGCCACGGCCAGGCGCCCGTTCGCAGCCTTCTGCGCGATGGAGACCATCATCTCGCTCGTCGCCTGCGAGCTGTTCGGGTTGATCAGCAGGAGATGGGAGCTCACGTTCTGAGCTCCACGGCGACTGGCCCCTGCTGCTGCGCGACTTTGGGCTGATCGGCCTCCGCCGGTTGCGAGAGATCCTCCATCGATCGGCCGTAGGTTTCCGGCCCGAGCTGGATGCAGAATGCGAAGACCGCATACATCCCCGCAGCAAGCCCGAAGACGCCGATCATTCCGTAGCTGTCGAACAGCATGCCGGAAATCGTGGGCACGAACGAGCCGGCCGCCGATCCCGTTGCCAGGATGAGGGCCACCCCGAAGGCACGGATTCTCGTCGGGAACAGTTCCGGCGCATAGATCCAGATCGACGTGTTGAGGAGCAGGACGAAGAACTGGAAGATGGCTCCGAACAGGAGAACGAGGTAAATATTGGTGCCGAGAGTAACGATCGACACCGCCGCAAGGCAGGCGAGCGCCGCACCCACGGTCAGCACCTTCTTGCGCGGCAGATAGTAGCCGAACATCGAAGCGGCGATCGCACCGAGGACGCTGCCGCTCTGGATGATCATGCTGTAGAGCAGGCTGCCGGAGAGCGTATAGCCCATCGACACGAAGATGACGGGCATCAGCGTCAGGACCGACAATTGCGCGCCATAGCTCATGAGAATGGCGATCGCTACCGGTATGGTCCGCCCGATGAAGGGTGCGCGGAAGAGTTCCCGCCAGTCGCTCTTCTCGGGTGCCTCGTCCGTCATATGGTCTGTCGTCAGGTATTCGTGCACCACGAGATCGCGCGGTTTGAGCGAGCCGGAGGCCAGGATGGACAGCACCTTGTTCGCCTCGCCGATCCTGTTCTTCGAGGCGAGGAACCGCGGCGTCTCGGGTACAAAGCGGCGATAGAAGACGACCAGAAGTGCCGGCAGCGCCAGCGATGCGAATAGCCAGCGCCAGCTGTTCTCTCCGGGGAAAAGCGTGAATATCAGCAGACCGAATGCCGGCGCCAGGAAATTGCCGAAGCCACCGGCGCCGACATTCACGAGGCCTGCAGCCGTGCCGCGAAACTTGGGCGAGCAGAATTCGGAGAGCATCGTCACCGCCGTCGAGATTTCGCCGCCGACGCCGAAGCCGACGATCGCGCGGGCAAAACAAAGCATGGTGAAGTTCGGCGCCATCGCGCAGGCCGCCGAGCCGATGGTGAAGAGCAGGAGATTGATCGTCAGCATGACCCGTCGGCCGTAGCGGTCGCCGAGAATGCCCGACAGCAGTCGCCCGATGGCGGCGCTGCCGAAGGTGATCGTGTTGAGAAATCCGATATCCGTGCCGGTGAGACCCCAGTGCTCCTTGAGAATGGGGCCGGCGACGCCGATCGTGTTCTGTTCGAAGCTGTCGAACAGGCAACCGATCAGGACAAGGGCGAGGATCTGCTTGTGCGCGCCGGTAACGCCGATTTTGGTGAAAGCCGATTCCAGTTGTCGAATGACCGGCGAACTCCCGCCGGTCGGCACCATATTTTCCGCTGCCATTGTTGTTCCCCTTGTGGTTGAACGAGCGTGAAAACTTAGTTTCTCAATCATACACCAAGAAACTACAGTTTCATAGCCCGAATCCACAGGGGCGACGGAGAGGGCTTCCTGCCCCTCCCGGCAGTCCCCGACGCGGCGCCTTGACGGGCTTGGTCGCGGTCACCCTGCCTTGGTGGCTCGTGGCTGGATCCGAGGATCCACACGCAAGGCGTTCCAGCCAGAGGCCCATCAACGGCGAGCTCCATAAGCCGTCGCGGCCTGCATTCAGCGGACTCACAGCTCTTCCAGCGTGTCGTTCAGTGCCTCGATACCGCGCAGCCGGTTCCGGCCGGCCACGCCTGCGGTCTCGATGCAGCGCGTGGTCAGGAGATGGCAGAGCGCCATCACCGACACGTGGTTGAAAAGCGGTCCCGGCGCCAGCGTCTGGCAACGGAAGTGCCAAGCCGCACGGCTCAGGAGAGGCACGCCTTCATCGGTGATGTAGAGCAACTTCGCCTGGGTTCTTTCCACCTGCGCCATGAGTTGCTCCATCAGAGCGACGCGGCGCCGCAGGCCGAAGAGAACGACGACGTCGTCGGGCCCGATGCTGACCAGATGCTCGCCGAGCGTCTGCCCGCCTCCGGGAATGGCAGCGATGTTTTCGATCACCTGCGTGAGCTGCCATTGCAGGTAGGTGGCGAAGGAATGGCTGGCGCGAAAGCCGATGACCCACACCTTGCGTGCCTCCAGGATGGCTGTGGCAGCCGCATCGATCTCAGCCTCGCCGATCGCGAGGAACGTGGCTTCGAGATTGGCGACGCCCTGGGCGACATGCGCTGCGACCGATTGCCGGCCGTCGGCGTCGGTGGCGGTCGCCAGAAAGAGGCGCGACCCGGTCTGCTTGTCCGCGCGCGCGTGCCGCCGCGCTTCCTCGTAGTTTTCATAGCCGAGACGCTGAACGAAGCGCGACACGGTCGCTTTCGACACATGGGCCAAAGCCGCCAGCTCCTGCGCGGAATAGCTCGCTATTTCCCCCGGAAAATCACAGAGGAAATCGCCGAGCCGCCGCTCGGCCGGGTGCAGCTCCGGCAGAATTTCGCGGACACGAGCGAGGAAGGATCGTTCTTTGGCAGCCATCGGCACTCTCATGAAACTGTCGTTTCACGGGACTGTCCGATTTTCGTCCGGCCTTGGCAATAGGTGGAAGATCCGCTCCCGCGGTCACCTCTCCTCCCGAAGCGTATCCTTCTGCGTGATCAGTCGGGCGCTGTGCTGGCCGCTCAGATAGGTCCATAGCCAGCTCCAGGCCACGGCAAAGCGGCTGCGGGTACCGATCAGGAAGTAGATGTGGGCAATGCCCCAGATCCACCAGGCGAGCGATCCCTTGAGCTTGATCCGGCCGAAATCGATGATCGCCGCGCGCTTGCCGATGGTGGCCAGGCTTCCCTGGTGCCGGTAGCGGAACGGCCCCGGGGCCGGCGAGCCCGTGAGCCGGCCACGGATCACCTGGGCGACATAGGCTCCCTGCTGCTTGGCCGCGGGCGCGATGCCGGGCACCGGCTTGCCGCCTTCCTGAATGACCGATGCCGTATCGCCGATGACGAAGATGTCCGTGTGGTCCGGCGCGGTCAGATCGGGCCCGACCTTAACGCGGCCGGCGCGGTCCGCGTCGGCGCCGACCCATCTGGCTGCAGGTGAGGCCTGGACCCCCGCCGCCCAGACGAGCGTCCGGCTCGGGACGAAGCTCTCGCCTATCGTGACCCCCTCGTCGGTGCAGTCGGTCACCGGCGTGCCCGTCAGCACCTCGACGCCAAGCTTCTCCAGTTCGCGGGAAGCATAGGCGGAAAGCTCCTCGCTGAAGGCGGGAAGAATGCGCGGGCCGGCTTCGACGAGCACCACGCGGGCCAAACGCGTATCGATCCGGCGGAACTCGCCGGGCAGCGTTCGATGGGCCATTTCGGCGATGATGCCCGCAAGCTCGACCCCCGTCGGTCCTGCGCCGATGATCGTGAACGTCAGCAGCGCATCGCGCCTGGCGGGGTCCTCCTCCACCTCCGCCTGCTCGAAGGCGATGAGCACGCGGCGGCGAATGGTCGTCGCATCCTCCAGTGTCTTGAGCCCGGGCGCGACCGCCGCCCATTCATCGTGGCCGAAATAGGCGTGCGTTGCGCCGGTCGCCAACACCAACGTGTCGTAGGGGACCGAATGCCCATGCGCGAGCGTCACTTCCTTCGCAATCGTGTCGACGCCCGTCACCTCGCCGAGCAGCGTCGTCACCTCCTGTCGGTCGCGGTAGAGCCGGCGGATCGGCCATGCGATCTCCGAAGTCGCAAGCACCGTGGTCGCCACCTGGTAAAGCAGCGGCTGGAAGAGGTGATGATTGCGCCGGTCGATCAGCGTGACCTTGACCGGCGCACCCTTGAGGTCGTTGACGAGTTGCAGCCCGCCGAAACCTCCGCCGACCACGACGACATGATGTCTTTCCTGCATGGTCTTCCGTCCTGTTCCTCATCCCGCTCAGGCTGGCAAGACTGTTCAACTCCACAAGCCGGAGCGCAAGCCTTCGCCCGGCATGGCTGCATTGCATCCGCGGATGGTCTTCGCGTGATGTTTCGGCGGCCCTACTCGGCATAGCCGACGGGCACTGCGGTGCCACTTTTCAGGACTTCCATCGAAATCGACGCGGAAACGTCGAAAAGCTCCACCTTCCGCACGATCTGCTTGTAGACGACGTCGTAATGTTCGACCCTCGGCAGAACCACCTTGACGATGTAATCGTAATTGCCGGTCAGCCGGTGCGCCTCTACGATCTCCGGAATGTCGCTGATGGCCCTGCGGAACTTTTCGATCCAGTCGTCGGAGTGATGCGCCGTCTTGATCAGCGCAAAAACCGTGGTCGGCACGCCCATCCTTTCCCGGTCGAGTACGACGATGCGCCGGGTAACATAGCCCGCCTCCTCCAGCCGCTGAATGCGCCGCGAGCAGGCGGAAAGCGAAAGACTCACCCTCTCGGCAAGGTCGCCCATGGCGACGCTCGCATCCTGCTGCAGAAGCATGAGCAGCTTCCGGTCTCTCTCGTCAAGCACGCTCCGACTCCTTGCTCTTGCCATAGAGTGCGCCGAAATTTTTCGGAACATTCGGATTTGGCGCAAACGGCTTGCTAAAATTTGGCCAAGCGCCGATCAAAGCAAACACATGCGACCGGGCCCGCACGATAATCTAGCAATGGAACGGGGAACGTGGCGAAGCGTTCCCGACCGGCCACAGGACAGCAGCAGGGAACGCGACGATGGAAATGCGGAAAATCGGCCTCATCGGCGGCATGAGCTTCGAAAGCTCGGCAGTCTACTATCGCCTGGTCAACGAGGCCGTGCGCAGGCGACGTGGCAAATTACATTCGGCGGAAGTGCTTCTGCATTCCGTCGACTTCCAGCGGATCGTGGACCTGCAGAGAGCCGGCCATTGGGACGACGCCGCCCTGCTTCTCTCCGATGTTGCCCGCGGGCTCGTCGCCGGCGGCGCGGACTGCATCCTGATCTGCAGCAACACAATGCACCTCATTGCCGACGCGGTGCATGCCTCGGTCGACGTCCCGTTGATCAACATCATCGACGAAACGGCACTGCGCCTGAAAGCCGCCGGCAGCCGCAAGCCCCTGTTGCTCGCCACACGCTACACGATGGAACAAGGCTTCTATGCCGAGCGCATGAAGACACATGATATCGACCTGATGGTACCGGATGCCGATGGGCGGACACTGACCCACAACGTGATCTTCGACGAGCTCTGCGCCGGCCAAGTGCTGAACGCCTCGCGCTCGGCAGTGATCGGGCTCATCGAGAAAGCAAAAGCGGAAGGTGCGGACGCCGTCATTCTCGGCTGCACCGAAATCTGCCTCCTTCTCGATCCGGCCGATTTGCCGCTCCCGGGCTTCGATTCCACCGCCATCCACGCCGAGGCGGCGGTCGAATTCTCGCTTCGCGACCGGCAGTAAGCTGCCTGCCTAACGGCGCTGGATATAGGAGGCCCAGCGCAGCACCGAGAGCGATGCCGATCGTGATGCCCAGCGCGACATTGTCGAGCGCGGACCCCACGGCTGCCCCAACACCTACGCCGATTGCAATGCCGATTGCCATGAGCGTGGCGATACCACAGGCCTGTGGCGACAATCCGCCTATTGCGCGTCGTCGTACTCCGCCCGTGCCTGTCGGATAGCCTGGTGGTTCTCTAGCGACCAGTCGACGAAGACCCTTAGGACGGCAAGGAATGAGCGGCCGAGATCCGTGAGGCTGTATTCCACGCTCGGGGGCTGCGTCGGGTAAACGGTACGGCGCAGATAGCCATCACGCTGCAGGTCACGCAGCGTCTGGGTCAGCATCCGCTGTGAAATGTCCGGGATGAGCCGCCTGAGCTGCGAGAACCGCAAGGGACCGTCGGCGAGCGACAGAATCATCAGCGAGTTCCACTTACCGCCGATATTGTCCATCACGTCCCGCACCGGACAATTGTCGATGTCCACAGGCATGCCGCAGACGACTGCCACCCGCTCGCCCTTCAACGTGCCCGACGCCCTGGTCATGGCGGTACCCTTTCCGTAACCACGGCAGAAAAAACTGCCTCCTTTACAGCTCTTAGCAGATCACGGGATAAGAGCAACTCTCAAAAAGAGACCAGCTTTCGGCATGAGCTCATGTCGACAGGACATGCTGAACAACGCGCTGAAGTGGAAAAAAAAGGAAAATCATGTCTGGAAGACTGCTCGTAACCGGCGCCGCCGGCCAGTTCGGCAAACTCGTGCTCGATGCCCTCCTGGCATCCGGCAAGACGAAGCCGGCCGATATTATCGCCACCAGCCGGGACATTGCCAAACTGGCGGACTACGCAGCGAAGGGCGTGGAGACCCGTGCCGCCGATTTCGACGATCCGGCTTCGCTCGAGCGGGCCTTCGCCGGCGCCGACCGAATACTCATCATTTCGACGGATGTTCTCAACGAACCGGGCAAGCGTCTGAAGCAGCACCTTGCCGCCGTCGAGGCGGCCAGGAAGGCGGCGGTGAAGCACATCCTCTATACGTCGATGCCGCAGCCGGAAGCTTCGGTGATCCCTTTCGCGTCCGACCATCTCGGCACCGAAGAAGCCATCAAGGCGACGGGGATTCCCTACACGATTCTGCGTAACGCCTGGTACATGGAAAACCTCCTCCTGTCGCTCCCGCACGCACTCGCGGCAGGACAATGGTTCTCCTCCGCCGGCGATGGCCGTATTTCCCACATCGGGCGCCGTGACCTTGCCGCGGCCGCCGCTTCCGCTCTCCAGTCGGACTCGGCGGAAAGCCGCACTTACACCCTGACCGGAACGCAGGCTCTCACAACCGGCGAGATCGCCGCCCTTGTTGCCAAAGCCACGGGCAAGAAGCTCGAGGTCGTCCATGTCTCTGACGAAGCACTGGCCGGCGGTCTCAAGAATGCGGGTCTGCCGGACTTCTTCGTTCCGATCCTCGTCTCCTTCGACGCCAATACCCGCAAAGGACATTTCGACATCGTAACCGACGACACCGCCGGCCTTACCGGCAGGCACCCCATCGACCTTGCCTCCTTCCTGGAGGCGAATAGGGCGGCGCTCGCCCACTGATCATAGGTCGCAGGAGGCCCGGCAAAACGACCGGGCCTTTTCTGGGCTGATTCGAGGGTAGTGACCGAGGTCGGCGTTCAGCGCAGGGCGGTCTCGCTCGAACTCTCCGGCGCGGAAGCTGCGGCCCGGCGAGCCACCCTGCCCTCCTCGGCCTTGTAGAAATACTGGCTCGCCACCAACCACCCCTTTAGCGGCCTCAACGGCGGAATGCAGGTCAGGAGCATGAACGGCCCGGTGACCAGGAGATGGACCCAAAGGGGTGCGTTGTATTGCACCTCCAGCCACACGCCGAGAAAAACGCTCGGCACGCAGGCAAAGCAGATGACGAAGAAAGCAGGCCCGTCCGCGGGATCGGCGAAGGAATAGTCCAGCCCGCAGACTTCGCATCCTCGCCTGAGCTTCAGGAAGCCATCGAACATATGCCCCTGGCCGCAACGGGGGCAGCGACCGCGCAATCCCGTATGCAGCGGCGATAGAGGCGGCCACTCTTGATCCGGCATCGTTCTTCCTTTCAGTCTTCTGCGTGCCCCGCAAACCCGCAACCTTGCGAGACGTTCCCGTCGGCCGGGCACCACCCGCTTGGGCGACCCAAAAAATATGACATACAAACCATACAAGAACAATAAATTGTATGCATTCAGGGGCGCGGCAATTCCACGCAGCACCTTCGCACAGGAGTATCACCTTTAAACGATGAGGTTATGGGCCGCTGGGGACTGAGCGAGCAGACCGGCGATGACGTCCAGGCTATGCCGCAGTTCATCGCGTGTCCGCGCAGCGCCGAGACCGAGCCGGACGGCTTCCGGTGGGTCGGAGATCGCGAAGGCATCGCTGGCGACGACGCCGATCCCGGCCGTTCGCAGTTGCGCCGTGAACTCGCCGCGGCTCCACCGGGAAGGCAGCTTCAGCCAAAGATGAAAACCCTCGCGATCGGCGAGAAGATCGGCACCACCGAGGCTCTTGATCGCGATCCGCTGGCGCGCGCCGGCTTCCGTGCGGATCGCTGCCAGGACCGCCTGCGCCGTTCCCTCCTCCAGCCAGCGCGTGGCGATGGCCGCGGAAAGCGGAGACGTCATGCCGACTGTCGCTCGAATCGCCCCTTCGAGGCGGACGGCCGCCGATCGGTCAGGCGCGGCCAGATAGGCGATGCGGAGCGCCGGCGAGAGGCACTTGGCAAGGCCTGCTATGTGAAAGACGAGGTCCGGCGCGAGCGCGGCCAGCGGGGGAACGGGGTTCGCGGGCAATGCGCCGTAGGCGTCGTCCTCGATTACGACCACGCCATGGCGGCGTGCGATCGCCACGATCGCCTCGCGGCGTTCGAGCGGAAGCGTCGCGGTCGTCGGATTGTGAAGGGTCGGATTGCAGTAAAGAGCCTTCGGCTTGTACCGGGCGCACGCCTCCTCGAAGGCGTCAGGCAATATCCCGTTGCGGTCGATCCCGACGCTCACGAGTTCGATACCCATATGCGCCGCCAGTGAGCGGAGGCCGGGATAGGTAAGCGCCTCGGCGCAGATCCTGTCGCCCTTCGTCGCCAGCATCCCGACGCTCGCAAGCAGAGCCCCTTGCGCTCCTGTACAGACGACCAACCGATCGGCTTGAAGATCGCCGAGCCGCGGCTTGAGCCAGGCCGCACCCGCAGCCCTGTCCCGCTCCGCGCCGCCGACAGGCTGATAGCGCATCAGCAGTTCGGGACCACGCTGATCGAGAGCCGCAACATCCGCCCACATCTTCTCCGACAGGGCCGGGTCGTCGAAGAGCGGCGGCAGGTTCATGCTCATGTCGACGAGACTGCCCGCCAGACCGCCCGAGGAGGGACGTACCGCGCTCCTCCGCCGAGCCGTGACATAGGTACCCTGCCCCACGCGACCTTCGACCAGGCCGCGCCGGCGCGCTTCGTTGTAGGCTCGGCTGACGGTTGTAAAGTCGATGCCGAGCGCGGCCGCCAGAGCGCGCTGCGGCGGCAGGCGCACTCCATCCTCCAGCCGGCCCGCCGCGATGTCCGCGGCGATCTCGTCGGCAATTGCGAGATACAGCGGCCCTCCCGCCCTGCCGAGGGCCGGCACCCAGGAAACCTCCACGCGATCCACGGCCATCGGAGCCTTTCGAGTTCTTGCAATGTATGGATATTGCATGGACCCCAATTGGCGCGCAAGATCGTCCTCGAGAGAGAGTTGGCGCGTGCGCGGCTGTCGGTCGCATGCCTGCCCCGCGGGAGCCGCCAACGTCACGCGATATAATCGATCTTTGCCCAAAATGCTGTGCCGGGATATATATCCAAGGGCATATGGTGCAAGCGGTATGATGACGATAGTCTCTGTGGCGTACTTGAAGCATAGACATCAGCATTCATCAAAATTTGAAGCGATCACGCGCCACCCGGCGCCTTGCCTTTATTAATATTGGCCTCGGCCCTCTTTTCATTGACGTGGGCAGAAACATGCAAACGCGACGCGTTATCGAGATTGTCCAGTCTGGCGGCTACCTGCCTGCTGAACTGATCTTGACCGGCTATTGGGCAAGCCAGTCCGGTCTCGTAGTTTTCATTCTCAACGGTGTTACCCCTAGGGCCGTGGATTTGGTCCTGGACCCGATCGTAGTAACTCTGCCGTTGACGATCCCCGGCGTGCTTTACGTCGACGTCAGGGACAAGACCCGCGTTCGCGACGCAGTGCTTTTCGCCGAGGAAATTTATGCCGCGACCAGATTTTTCCGTCGCCTGGCAGTTCGCTGCGGCATAGCTTCCAAGCTCATCGCGCCCGTTGGCATGGCCATTTCAAGGCTGGAAAGCCGCACCCTGTCCGAGAGAGACGCCCGCACGCCTGACGCAAAGCCACAGGCTGCCACGCCTGCCCGCACTGGAAACCGCCTCGGCTGGCGTGCCACTGATGCGGCCGGAAGGACCTCTTTTCAGTTGCAAACGTCCGACAGCTGTATCTGACGCAAATCTGCGCAAGGTTGGGATGAGGAAAGTATGTGCGGTTTCCGCCCGCATCCCGCTCAAACTTCCTGGAATCGATCACGTTCATGTTTTTAGGTCGACCCGACCTAAAAACATCGTGATCTAGTCGAGCTCAAAGCGCTCTTTGTAGTCCTGCCGCAAGTTCGAGGGCTGATCTTCTTTCCGCAAGAAGCAGTTGCCCACCACAAGGCATTCGATCTCGGTTCCCATGAAGCAGCGGAAAGCATCCTCCGGGGTGCAGACGATCGGCTCACCGCGGACGTTGAAGCTGGTGTTGACCAAGACGGGACAGCCGGTTCGCTGTTTGAACGCGCTTAACAGTTCCCAATAGCGTGGATTGGTGTCGCGATGGACCGTCTGCACCCGGGCGGAATAATCTACATGCGTGACGGCTGGGATACCTGATCGCGGAACGTTCAGGCGGTCTATGCCGAACAATGCCGCCTCGTCGGCACCGAGAGGCAGCCTGTGGCGATCGAGTACGTCGCCGACAAGCAGCATATAGGGGCTGTCGACGTCGACATCGAACCACTCCGCCACGTCCTCGCGTCTGACGGAGGGGGCAAAGGGGCGGAAGCTCTCCCGATATTTGACCTTCAGGTTGAGCGTCTTCTGCATCGTCGGCGAGCGCGGATCGCCCAGTATCGACCGTCCACCCAGGGCCCGCGGTCCGAACTCCATGCGCCCCTGCATCCATCCGACCGCCTTCTCATCGACGATCGCGTCAACGGTACGGGCGATCAGATCGTCGTCGCTCAAGACCGTGTAGACCGCGCCACTGGCAGTCAGCCGCTTCTCGACCTCCCGTTGGTCGAAAGCCGGGCCAAGATAGGCACCTGTCATGCGGTCTCGACCGTCTGGGGATCGCCCGTTACCGAGATAGCCGTGCCACGCCGCCAACGCCGAGCCGACCGCCCCGCCCGCATCACCAGCCGCCGGCTGGATCCAGATGTCGTCGAAAATCCGCTTCTTGAGGAGCTTGCCGTTTGCAACGCAATTCAGCGCAACGCCACCGGCGAGACAAAGGTGACGCTCGCCGGTTTCCTGACGGGCAAAACGGGCGAGCTTCAGAACGACTTCTTCCGTGACCGCCTGCACCGAAGCGGCGAGATCCATCTCGCGCTGGGTCAGGGGCGATTCCGGTCTTCGTGGTTCGGCGCCAAACAGTTCATGAAAGGCAGGAGACGTCATGGTGAGACCGGCGCAGTAGTCGAAATAGCGCTGGTCGAGGCGGAACGAACCGTCCTCCTTCAAGTCGATCAGGTGATCCAGTATTTTCTGTACGAATAACGGGCGTCCATAGGGTGCCAGGCCCATCACTTTATATTCGCCGGAGTTGACCTTGAAACCCGTATAGTAAGTAAATGCGGAATAAAGCAGACCCAGCGAATGTGGGAAGCGAATTTCCTTAAGTATGTCGAGGTCCTTGCCGCGGCCATGCCCCAGCGACGTGGTGCACCATTCTCCGACTCCGTCCATCGTCAACACCGCGGCGCTCGCAAAAGGCGACGGAAAGAAGGCACTGGCCGCGTGCGCCAGATGATGCTCCGTGAACAGGAGCGAGCCGGGCCATTCCTTCACTCCGGCAAGCTTGCCTAGATACCTGCGCAACAGCTTCTTTTGAAAAAGCTTTTCCTTGATCCAAAGCGGCATCGCCATCCTGAAGGAGCGGAAGCCGCGCGGACTTGTGGCGAGGTAGGTCTCCAGCAACCGTTCGAACTTCAGGATCGGCTTGTCGTAGAAGACGACATGGTCGACCTCCGTCATTTCGCACTCGGCGGCAGACAGGCAATAGGCCACTGCATTGGCAGGAAAGTCGGCATCGTGCTTCTTGCGGGTGAACCGCTCCTCCTGCGCCGCGGCGACGATGCGTCCGTCCTCAATCATCGCTGCCGCGCTGTCGTGGTAAAACGCCGAGATACCTAGAATACGCATGGGACCGGCCGGCTCAGAACAAGGTGTAGATGAACGGTGCCACCGCGGTACCCTGCGTCAGCACGACCAATGCGCCAAAGACGCCGAGGACGATGAAGATCGGCAGCAGCCAGAACTTCTTGCGGATACCCATATAGGTCCAGAGTTCGCGTACCAGTTCCATCCCGTTTCCTCCACTCGTGAACCCGAACGATCAGAACTGATTGCGCATCGTCGCCGGGTCAGGTTCGTTTTGTTCCCGCGTCGTCCAATATGTGTCGGCAGACTTGTCCAAGGAGGCTGCGAGCGGATCGTAGCCGCGCCACTTCAGGAACAATCCCATAGGCACGATGGCCGTGCCGTAGATCAGCAGCATCACAACAGGATTGACGACCTTGAACATCAGTAGACCGAGCCGCATCCAAAGCCGGTTCGGTACCGAAAGTGAGTTGGGGAAAGCAAGCGCCAACAGGACAAGGACCATACCGATAGCGGCAAGTCCTACGGAGATGGACGATAGTGACCCGGTGATCAGCCACCTCACGAGCACGATACCAAGGAGGATGCCGCCAACGGTATAGCCGAAGCTCCGGTTCGACGGCCCCTCCACGGTGTGTCCCGGAAAGGATTCATGCGAATTGTTCATTGGGCACTTCCCAGACGGCGAGTGCTAATATCTATGCAAAATACTACTGATTGCGAATTGCGGTCGCGTTGTTGCAATAAAATAGATAAGACAAAGCGTATAGAACAAGGGGCAATCCTTCGGGTCAATATACCATTGGATATAGGAGCACCCTTCACCCGCGCCGCCGAAACGCAGCTGGCAGCGTTACACGCGCCGCCACGCACACTTCAAACCTCCCCAAATTTTGGTTGAGACTCATTCGGAAAAAATTCGTATATTCGCGACGAAAGAATACGCGCACAGGTTCTATTCTGAAGCAATTTATTTGAGTTCCATCAAAAGGGATTAAGACTTTTATCAGCCAAGACGTCACTTAAGACGAGCAGGATAAGAGGCTCCGAGCGAGGCGTCCCCGCAAGTCCCTAATTTGCTTAACGATTTGCGAGAGAGGGTATAACATCATGACAAAGCGGCATCTCGGGCTTGCAGTATGCGTGCTTCCCGCCCTGTATCTGTTGCTGAGTCCCCTCTACGCGTTGCTGCATTACCACGTGTTCGCGGCAGAAGCCCCGCACTTCATCCGCTACGTACTCGTCCCTGGTCTGCTTGCGGCAGCGTTCATCGCGGTGGGCCTGTTTGCGAGGCCCAATTTGTCGGTCCTTGCGGGTGTCTGCGGTTCGAGCATGTTGCTGGGCCTTTTCCTTTTCGAGGCGATGCATACGGTCTCGGCGGTGACCGTCCGCTTGGGAATGTTCGGCCAACTCAGCGAAGCGCAGGCCGAGACGCTCAGGCGCAACGAGAATATGGTTCCCGGCTTCACACTGAGATACCTGAACCGTGTCTCCGGCACCGACGAACTGCCCAAGGCGCTGCTGTCGGGCTTCCCCTCGGCGCAAGTGGTGCTGTGCACGTCCGGCAACGGCCTCGTGAGCTACACCGCGGACCGACACGGCTTCAACAATCCCGACCATGTCTATGACGGCCAGTTGGACCTGATGCTTCTTGGAGACTCTTTCGTAGAGGGCTTTTGCCTGCCCCCGGGCGACGACCTCGCTTCCCGGCTGCGGGCCGGCGGCATCAGTGCCGCGAGCATAGGCATACGCGGAAACGGCCCCCTGACCGAACTCGCAACACTCGGCCGCTTTGGCGCCATTTTGCGCCCCCGCCGTGTGATGATGGTCTTCTTCGAAGGCAATGACTGGGAGAATTTAGAACGCGAACTTGCGGTGCCGTGGCTCCGCACGGCGCTGTCTCCGGATGCGGATTTCGGTTTGCAATCCACCGTGCAGGAATCCATGCACGAGGCCCGAAACGCATTGACAGAACACAAGAACACCCCGGTGACGGGCTTGGACCTTCTCACGAGGACAGCTTTGTTCCGCAATTTTGTCGCCCTGCAGCAAACCCTCACGCGGCTCGGGCTGGTTTATCCGAAGATCACTCCGAGCAACCCGGAGTTCAGACGCATCTTGCATCGAGCGAAGGAACTTACCGCGAGTTGGGGCGGCTCCTTCACCCTGATCTACGTGCCCAGGATAGATCGTTTCATGGGTCCGTTCTCATCCGATCGGCCCTTCGACCCACTGAGGATGAAAGTCCTCGATGCCGCCGCGGCGGAAGGGATCGAGGTTATTGATCTCAATGAAGCGATCCGCGCCCAAGCCGAACCCCTTCTGATGTATGCACCCGATGCCCATTTCAGTCGGGCGGGAGCCGAGTTCGCGGCGCATGAAATCCAGCGCCACGTGGTCGCTGCGGCACCCGGCGCTCGGGAAGTCGTAAAAAACGAGTAATACGGAGGCTCGCAGACGGTATGCCACAGCCGGATGAGGAAGAGGAGAGTTTGAAGTCCTCCGTCAGCGCTGACCGAGCTGCAGCCTTTGGGCGAGATTGGCGAGTTCCACGCGGGTCTGGATGTCGAGCTTCCTGTAGACG
Source organism: Ensifer sp. D2-11 (assembly GCF_054161295.1). Classification (NCBI taxonomy): domain Bacteria; kingdom Pseudomonadati; phylum Pseudomonadota; class Alphaproteobacteria; order Hyphomicrobiales; family Rhizobiaceae; genus Ensifer; species Ensifer sp. D2-11. Next base: position 983,507 of record NZ_CP096433.1, on the reverse strand, counting down.
CTGTGAAGATGGAGTTTGACGGTGCCCGGGGATATTCCGAGCCTGGCGGCTATTTCGCGGCTGCGCAGCCCCGAGGCGGCCAGACGCGAAATCTCCAGCTCGCGGGGCGTCAATTTCTGCAAGATCGAGCGGCGTTCGGCGTCGCGTTCCCGGATCCGGCTGACCACCGCATTCAAACCTTGACCAGCGACATAGGTGCGCCCCGCCACCACTGACCGGATGCAATCGACAAGAGCGCTCTGGGCCTGTCCCTTGAGGACCACGCCACTGACGCCATTTCGTGTCGCCTCGGCAAGTTCTTCATCGTTCATTTCAACTGCGAGGATGACGCAGGACAAGTCGGGTCGATCGCGGGTGAAGCGGTGAACGAGCTCCAACTCATCCATCTCCGGCAGGTTTAGATCGGCGACCACGAGATCGACGGGATTCGCAGAGACGACCTCGATCGCATCCGAGGCGGTTCGGCACGCTGCAATCACTTGCCACCCCGGCTCGGCATCGATCAGGCGGCACAGTTCGTCCAGGTCCGTCGGAGGATCGGCGACCACAACGATGCGCGGGCCGATGGATGAGCCGGGATGTTGATGGTCGTCCTTGTCCATTGCCCACCGAGATAAGGGGCCCCGCTCCGGGACACTACTAGCCGGGCCTGAACCGGCGATTGGTTTCGCTCGGCATGAGGTCCTTGAACATCCTCGGCACGATGGTCATCGCACCGTAAACGCTAAGGTGGTCGTCGTCGGAATACAAGGGGATGCCGTTCTTCTCGACAGCGCAGACCGGATTACAGAGGAGCGGCACGGCGCTGACGCGCTGTACGCCCGGGTCTTCGTCGGCAATCGCCAGGACCGAATTCGCCTTGGCGCTGCGTGCATCGACCGCCTGCCGCGTTGGCGGAGGCGGCAGGTCGGCATCGATGAGGCGGTGCAGCCCCAGCGCGTGCGGAACGGACCAGCCGATCTCCGGTATCCCGTCCACGATGACGACGTGCCGCCCCGTATCGCGGATCTCCCGAACCGTCCTCAAAAACTCGCTCTTGAAAATCTCGTAGTTTTCGGCGGTGCCGTGGCTCGCCTCCTCGAAGTCCACACGGTCGAGCACTGCCGGGCGCCCCGTCTCGCCAGGATAGCGCTTGCCGTTCGCTGCGAGCGGCCAACGGGCGCTCAGGACGACGACCGGAAAATCGCTGCTTTGCTCCAGCATGGTCATGATGGCCTCGTTGAAGGCGACGCAATCACGGCTGTGTTTTTGATCCACCCGCTGCACGCCGAGGATCGGCGGGCATGCGCCTTTGAAGGCGACCGCGCCGCCTCGTTTCCGGCCGTCCATCAGGAAATCGAGGCCCGACATCAGCGCTCCTGCATGGGAGTCACCCCACAGGAGCACATCGTTCCTGCGATCGGAGAGCGGACTTGCTTCGCCTTCGATGCGGCACAGTCCGTTCTTAGGCAGCTTGCCGTCACATCGGCTGCGGCGCGCGTCGACATCGCGGCTCCCGGCGTAGGCAAGCCGGACATCGTTCGGAAGCCGCTCCGGAAAACCCTCCCGCAGGTCTACGAGTACTGAAACGACCGAGAGGACGGCAGCGCCACCGAGCGCGGAGGCGAAAATACGTTGCGGCGAAAATCCAACCGGCGGCCGACGACGGAAGGGCCTTTCGACCAAACGCCAGCTCGCGAAGGCGCAGGCGAAGGAGAGGCCTATTGCAAATGAAGCCTGCGTGTAAGGAAGATCCAGCGTACCGAGGGTCAAACGGAAATAAACGATGATCGGCCAATGCCAAAGATAGAGGGAATAGGAGACGAGGCCGATCGTCACCGGCACCGGGCTGGACAGAATGCGCGCCACAGCCGTCTGCCGTTGCTCACCCGACCAGAGCAGCGCCAGGGCTCCGAAGCATGGCAGCGCGGCGGCGACGCCGGGAAACGGCGTCGCGGGGCCATAGAGCACGACGGCGATGAAGATTGCCGCGATCCCCGATAGCGCGACCGCCTCGACCAGCCGCGCGTTCCGGCAGGCCGGAAACACGCCGAGCGCCAGGAGCATGCCAAGTCCAAGCTCCCAGGCCCGCGTCGGAGCGAAATAGAAACTCTCCTGCGGATAGGGACCCGTGGCCCAGACGGAAAGCAGGAAGGAGAGGATACAGAGACCGACAAGCGCACCGAGAACGGCCCGGCGCGGCTTCCCGTAGAGCCACCACAGGAGCAGCGGCAGGACGACATAGAACTGCTCTTCGACGGCCAGCGACCAGGTATGAAGCAGCGGTTCCAAGTCCGCACTCGGCGCGAAATAGCCGGAGGTCGAGAACCAAAACCAGATGTTCGACGCGAACATCATCGTCGCCAATGCAGAACGCGCAAGGCCGACCAGCATGTCCGGCAGAAGGAGAAGCAAACCGGCGGCAAGGCATGTCGCCACCACGACGAAAAGCGCCGGCAAAATTCGGCGGGCACGCCGCTCGTAAAACCTGGCAAGCGAAAAGCGCCCTTCGGCAAGCTCCTTGTGGAGTATTCCCGTGATCAAGAAGCCCGATATCACGAAGAAGATATCGACACCCACGAACCCACCGGAAAAGCCCGGAATGCCTGCATGATACAAAACGACCGGAAGGACTGCGATCGCCCGCAGTCCGTCAACATCCTTTCGGTACTCCATGTGAGTGGCCCTCTGAGCACCTGCAATAATTTATTCGAAATAACTCAATCTATAACGCTGTAAGGTGAACTCTATAATACAACTAAGCGCCGAACTGAATTCAATTGTGTAGGCGCGCGAGTTTTTAAGCCCGCTCGCTGTCGGCGAGTGGCCGGCGCAGTTCGATACCGGAAGAAACATGCGCGCGCGGCCGCTCGTCGAAGTGGCGCGCGACCTATAATGCGCGTCCGTCTCACTGCATCCCGATCGGATCCCTAAGCCGTCTCGCCGCAGGCGCGGCGGAAGCGGCGTACGGTCTCGGCCATTCCGTATTCGAGCGCATCGGCCGTCAGCCCGTGTCCGATCGAGACTTCGGCGAGTTCGGGAATGTGTTCGACGAGCAACGGCAGGTTGGCGACGGTCAGGTCGTGGCCGGCATTGACGGCCAGGCCAAGGCCGATCGCGATCTCCGCAGTGCGGCCCAGTTCGATCGCGATCCGCTCCGCTTTCTCCGGATCGTCGTAACAGCCGCCATAGGGTCCGGTATAGAGTTCTATGCGGTCGGCCCCGGTCTCCTTCGCAAGCTTCAGCGCCTCCGGGTCGGGAATGCCGTCGGCAAACAGCGAGACGCGGAAACCTCTTTTCTTCAGCCGCCCGACGACGTTGCCGAGCAGGTTATGGCTCTTGCGAAAATCCCAGCCATGGTCGGAGGTCGCCTGCGCCGGATCGTCCGGCACCAGTGTCACCTGTTCCGGTTCGTGCCGCTCGACCAGTTCGAGAAACGCCTCGTTCGGAAAGCCCTCCATGTTGAATTCCGCAGCCGGAAACTCGTCGTCGATCAGGTCGCGGATCGGCTGGAGATCGGAAAAGCGGATATGCCGCTGGTCCGGACGCGGGTGAACGGTCAGTCCGCTCGCCCCCGCCTGCAGGGCGGTGCGACCAACGCCGGTCACGGATGGCCAGGGGAGATCACGCCGGTTGCGCAGCATGGCGATGGCATTGAGATTTACGGAGAGCTTTGCAGGCATATCGGAACTTTCAGACGAGACGCCCCAATTGCACGAGGGGCCGAATGATGGCTACGGCGCTGTTCTACCGCAGTTTTCAGGAAACAGGAATCGCTCATTCGCGGTTCTGCGCAGCGCGTCTCTTTGACAGCGGTCAGATACGTTGATATCAACTTAATCGCCGAGCGCACCATATCGAACCGGAGGAGTGAGACATGACCATGCAGACGACGCCGATCGCCGCTAAGGAGCTGGCAGCGCGAAACCGCGCCCGCTTTCCCAACGAAAGTGCCGACTACCGCCGGGCGCGCAATGCGCTTCTCGCCGAGGAGATCGAATTGAGGCGCCACATCGAGCGGGTGTCGGAGATGCGCAGGCGACTGCCGCCGGGCGGCGAAGTGACCAAGACCTATCGTTTCGAGAGTGAGAACGGACCCGTCACACTTGCCGATCTCTTCGGCGACAAGAATACCCTCATCATCTACAGCTATATGTTCGGACCGCAGCGCGAGAGGCCCTGCCCCATGTGCACCTCCCTGATGGCCGGCTGGGAGGGAAAGGTGCCCGATATCGAGCAACGCGTGGCACTCGCCATGGTCGCCCGTTCGCCGGTGGAGAGACTGCTCGCTGCAAAGAAGGCCCGCGGCTGGACACAATTGAAGGTCTATTCCGATAGCGACGGCGCCTTCACCCGAGACTATGTCAGTGCCGAGGATGAGGACGTTCCGGGCTACACGGTCTTCACGCGTAGAGACGGAACGATCCGGCATTTCTGGAGTGCGGAGATCAGCGGCGAGATGGCCGATCCGGGCCAGGACCCGCGCGGCGCACCCGATCCCGACCCGTTATGGACCCTGCTCGACACCACGCCCGAAGGCCGGGGTGCCGACTGGTACCCGAAACTCGAATATAGCAGCGGCGGATGATCCGGCCGTCTTAGGGACCGTCGCTGCCCGTCCATAGAGGACCGCGCAGGCGACGGTCGCGCGCGCCCGCGAATCGATGCATTTCTGCTGCTCAGCCTGAAAAAAACGCGCTTTCTGGCGCGCGGCCTGACAACCACCATCTTTGGGCCTAAGTTCCGAATCAGGTTAAGGTTGCTTATGTTCTAAAACATTTTTCCGGCATTGAGCCGCATCTTCTCTTGGAGCCATCGATGACGCCAGCCGAAAGGCCATGCAACGAGACGATCCGGCGAGCGCTCGCCCGGATTCTCGACAGCAATGGCTTTCAGCGCTCCGAGCGGCTGCGCGCGTTTCTCGCCTATGTGGTGGAAAAGGAGATGCTCGGTGAAGGCGCCCAGTTGAAGGGCTACTCGATCGCCATCGATGTTTTCGGACGCAGTCAGACCTTCGATGCGGACAGCGATCCGCTTGTCCGCGTCCATGCCGGCAAGCTGCGCAAGCTGCTCAAGGCCTTTTACGAAACGGACGGCGCCGACGAAGAATGGCAGATCGTCATGCCAAAGGGGACCTATGTGCCGGAGTATCGCCGGCAGTCGTCCAGTGTGCCTGTGGCTTCAGGTCACGATAGCGCGGGCGCCCGCAGCCGGCAGTCCGGGCGCAGGCCGCCCTGGCAGCCCGCCCCCTTCTCCTCTCCCTGGGCCGTGCTCACGGTGCTGCCGCTTCTCCTTTTTGCTCCTCTGCCGGAATCGGAAATGTCGCTCGACATCGATGCCGAGGCCAAGCTCGTCAATGGTCCGATGGCCGCGGTCCGGGGGCTTCCCTCCGTCAGCATCAGCGTGACCGGCCCGCAGCACAAGAGCACCGGGCGATTTGCCGCCCAGTTGCGCGAGGCGGCGCTTCGACATGGAACGCTTGCGAAGGCAAGCGCGTCCGACGGCGGCCGTGAGCCGGCTTCCGGCAATCAGGCGCTAGCATTCTCCATCGCGCTCGCCTGGCATGACGCGCCTGCGCCGGGAATCCGGGTCACGCTTTCCCACGACGGCGAAGGCATTCCCCTGCGCCAGGACTTCATCACCGCGGACAGGCTCGATAGCGAGGGCGACATCCTCTACGAAAGCACCTCGCTTGCGGCGCAGCTTTTCGCTCTGGACGGCGAAATCTATGCTCATGCCGCACTGGAGGGCCTGCAAAGCACGCTGATGCAATGCATGTCGGCGACCGCGCGGTACCGCAAGCTGCTGACGCGCGACAGCTTCCAGGAGGCGTGGAACTGCCAGCAGAAGCTGAAGCCGCTCAAGGGCGACGAGCCCTTCTTCATCCTCTCGGTCAGCAGTCCGCACAAGATCAACGGTCACTGAGCTCTTCACAGGTGGTTCTTCACCCGGCGAGCCGCCCCCAAACGGAAATATGACCAGCTCACAATCACGGCCGACATCATATGTTGCCATTGGTGATCGGTGATCAACTGGCCCGAGAGTTGTTTTCACTCATAGGCAGCGGTAGTATTTACCGACAGTCCGCACGTCTTTTCAGATGGACCGCGCGTTTTGCCGAGAGGCAGCTTCCAATGGAACAGAAGAACCCTCTTCTTACGAGGGAGATATTCGGAAGTCCTTTTCCATTCGACGCCACTTAATGGCGCCTCCTACGATCTGTATTTCATACGGGCGGAATGCTTGGAGGAAGAAATGAAGAATTGCACGATCACTCTCGCTCTCGCAGCCTGCCTCGCCTTATCCGGCTGCCAAACCGCCTCGATGACCGGGGGGCGGACCGGTGAGTTCGGCTGTATCGCGGGCACCGTCGGTGGCGCGGTCGTCGGTGGACTGGCAGGCGCGACCATCGGCTCGGGAACCGGGCAGCTCTGGGCCGTGGGCGGCGGTGCCGTACTCGGCAGCGCAGCGGGCAGCGCCCTGACCTGCACCTGACCCAAAGGAGCAGGGTGATGAAAAGACCAGTCCTCGTGGCGGCGTTCGCGCTTTCCCAGGTGATTGCAGCGGCGGCGCAGGATCAGCCGATGGCCATGAACCAGGGCCAGATGAATCGGCTGGACCGTGACGGGAACGGGGCCGTCGACCGGCCGGAATACCAAGCCTTCATGACCTCGGCCTTCGGGAACCTGGACAGGAACAAGGACGGAAGTCTGCGCTCGGAAGAAGTGGCGCAGGTTCTGAACGCGCAGCAGTTTGCCGCGACAGACGCCAATCGCGACGGGAAGCTTAGCCAAACCGAGTTCCTGAACAGGGTCATGGCCGACTTCAAATCGGCCGACAGAAGCGGCGACGGCAGCCTGCAATAGGCACCGGCGCCGCTCGACGGTTCAGTCGCGATGCCGTTGCGGAGCAAGCGCCATGACCTGCGCATAGGCCATGGGCGACCGGCTGCCGGGCATGTTCTCGTCGAGAACCAGGGTCTTCACGTCGTCGGAGCGGACGTCCAGCGCAATGACGCGCTCGAGTTTGTCGATCTGCCATACGGCATAGCCGAGTTCGGGAACATATCCGCAGTCGCATCCGCAATCCCCGCCGAGGATCTCGCGCGGCTCTTCCGGCAGATACATGATCTGCGGCTTCGGCAACTTGTAGCAATGCCCCTCATAGGCATAGCCGTATATCACGCCGATGCTCTTGATATATCGCTCGCCGCCCTTTTCGAAATTCTTCGCCGGTATGTTGACGCTGACCGGAAGCTGACTGAACTTCAGCTCATCATCGAATATGGCGAGGACGATCTGCTGCTTTAAGATACCGGCGAGAACGTCGTTGTCGACCGTTCCGATCGCCGCCTCCTTCACTATTCTCACGAGCGTATTCAGGTCTTCGTCCCGAAGCGAAGTTTCGCGTAGCGACGACTTGATTCTTTGCCGGATCTGCTCGTCCGTGATCTTGAATATCTCTTCTCGCGTTGCCGGTCGCCCGTAGAGGCGTACTTCGCTCGGATTGTACGTATCGTAGACTGGTCCGGACAGGCCGTCCGGCTCTCTGCCCACACCGGGATGGCTGCTGCAATTGCTCATCTTCCTCTCCTTTTCTGTCCCCTATCTCGAGCTGATGATTTCACGCCATGCGAAATTCGCCTCCAGAACTCCGGCGGCCGTTCCATCGGCAGCCGCAACGATAGCGGCCGCGGCCTGATCCAGCCGCAAGGTGTCTGGATTGACCGACCGCAGCGAAGCTGCAAGGGCCTGCCCCACCGCGTCGCGGGCCGACCGTAGCGCAAGTCCGAAGATCATCGGCTTGATCCGGAAAGCCTCCGCCGTTGTCTCACGGAACCGGTCGAAATCATCCTGCTCCAGATGCCGGAGGTCGATATCGAGCAGCCGGATGTCGGCGCAGCCGCGTGCCACGAGCTCGCGGTGATAGAGTTCCACGATCGAATCGAAGATCGCCCCCACGAATGGCAGTGCGCGGTCATGCACTTCGCGCGTAACCTCGGACATGCGGCGGAAATTCGTGGCGAGACGGATCTGGGTTTCCGGACTCGTCTCGGCGAAGCGGTTGAGCTCGTTGTAGAGCAGGAGGTTCCCTTTCGTCCGCCGGAGCAGCCTGTCGATCGCGGAATCGAAGTGCAGGAACGAGATCAGCGACACAAGATCTGAAAAGGCCTCGGAAAAGGAGAAGAAGTCGTTTCCGCGCGACACAGCCGTCGGGATACCGGTTTCCGAAAGAAAGATGAGATGTCCGGTTTCGTGAGCGATGGTGTCGAAATTGAGCGCGTAGGGCCGCCTTATTCCGTCGATGTCGGAACAGCCAAGCTCCAGGAAGCCGTAGCCTGCCTGGGCGTTGTCCCAGTTCACGAAGGCAACGATCTCGAGCCGCGGAAAGGTCTGGTCGAAGAACCAGCGGACCGGTCTGCCGAGATAACTCTGCCAGATGTTGAGAACGAAATGCACGCACGCATAGGCATGAACCGGAAGGAACGCCCGGGAGTCGGGAGACAGGTTGTCGAAATGCAGATCCGGACCCGGTCCCACCGGTGCGCGGGCGGCGCCGTGAAACGGCGGCAGCCGGTCGAAGCCGTAGGGTTCCTTGTCATCGAGCGGATCGACGACATACATCGTCGCGTCGCTCGGCCCTTCGCCGATCTCGTCCCTCGGTATCGGCAGCCAGACGCGGTCCGGTTTTTCATAGCCCGGAATGAATGGTGGCTGAGGGAAAATCCAGAACCGCGTGCCCAGGCGTGAATCGCCGGACTCGAGGGCTTCGTCTCGAAGCAGACGCATCGCACACTGCCCCCCGGAATGAAAATGCCTAAATTATGGTTTCAATTTATAGGTGTTCACCAAATTCGAGTCAATGCCGCCTGCCTCCAGGTCGCGGAGGAAGGTGTTCGTCGCGATCCAGCCGCCATCTTGCTCTGTGCCACGATGCTGCGCCAGAAGGGTTGGCGCTTGCTGTAGTGCCAGGATCGCGTCGTGCCTCTTCTGTCCGATCATCTGCTGCCGCAGTTCCCTGCTTCTCTCTTGAGCCCAGCCCGCGGCCTGCAAGACCGCAGAAAGCGAGCGCTCCCGAAAATTCATGTCTCGCGCGAGAGTTGTAAGGCGGTCGCGTTCCGAAGGGCTGACAGCACCGAGGCGCGACCACGCGGAAAAGGTTCGCTGCAGGTCGACAAGGGCATCCGTCAAAGGCAGAAAGCCGAGTTCCGGCGGTCCCGAATGTACGGCGACCGCATCGTCGGGCGCAGGGCTGGAAAGAGGACCACGTCCGAAGCGTCGATACCACCTGTAGATGAGACCGACGCCGATCATGCCGAAAGCGTCAAGCTCCGCGGCCCTGAGTGCGCCCATGCTGCCGGCGCCGATGACGACGATCCCTTGCGCCATCGCCCAGAGAATTTCCTTGTGCCGGACAGCCGGTCTGTCCTCGAACTGCCCGTCGATCAGAATCATGGCCCGAGGGCGAAAGGCATGTGCCGCAAGCAGGACATCCCCCTGCGCGGCCGGCTGCAGATAAATCGCGTCGAGGACTTTCTCCGCCTCGGAAAGACGAAGGGTCGGACCGAGAAACACCAGGATCGGATTGTCGCCTCGGCCGGCCATCACACACTCATCGCAGGACGAAAAAGGGAGAGGCTCCGGGAAGAACGGTTCGCACGCAATGGACGCCCGCCTCCTCGTCGACGCCCACGGGAATGGCCAGCACAGGTCCAAGACCGGCTTCGACCACCCGGTCTAGCAATGTACCGGGGTCCGGAATCTTCGCGTACGTCGCCTCTACGGGCTTCGACGCCGCATCGGCGAGGACGAGCTCGCGGGCCTTCGCCACCGCGGCATCGGTGCTCCTGCGGTAATGTTCCCTCGTCTGGTCGTCACGCGCGCCGGAGATCGCCCCTGCCCTGGCCGAGAGCGCCTCCAGCATTGCGCTTGCCGCCGCCATTTCGATGCTTGGCCCGGCGGCGTAGCCTTCCGTCGGCAGCGCAAGGATTGGCTCCCCGTGCCCGGCCTCGACCGTCTGACACCAGACGACGGGAACAGCCGCCGGCGACGGAGCGAGCCACAGTGCAAACGATATTCCGCGAGCGCCCGCGAGCGATCGGATATGATCCACCCCGTCACCGAGTCCGCAGGGCGCAATGCGCCACCGGTCGAAGAAGCCGTGCGTTCCGAATGCGCGTGCGATCGCGTCCCGTTCAAGGCATTCCCATAATCCGTGCAGGAAAGCGCCATGGCGGCTCGTATGGCAGGCAAGCCCGGTGGTCGTCCGCAGAAAGGCGCCGTCATGGGCCGGCTGCGGTTCGCTGTAGCGCGTATGCACAAGTTCCAGCGGCACCGGGTACGCTGAGCCGCCGACGACATCGATACCTTCGATCCAGGCAATTGTCCTTTGCCGCCATTTCCCGCGCCATTCGGGAACCACGAGGTTTTCGAAAAGGCCATCGGTGACTTCGAGTTGGTCGGCCGTCGCCAGAAAGGTCCGCTCCGCCGGAATGGCCTCGGCGAAATAACGCTCGAGCGATTCCATCAGCGCGCCGACTGCCGCCTCGGCCCTCGACAGACCGCGTCCGAGAGATGTGACCTCTGAAAGCGCGGCGGGTCGCACGGCCTGCATCACCGGCAGGCCGAGCCGATCGAGGCCCGTCAGGTCGCCCAGCCGCGTAATGCGGGCGCGGCGGCAGAGTGGCGCCAGGGCGGCGAGACAGCGCTCCAGACTCCCCTCGATCGGGCGATCCGAAAAGGGCGCCTTCCGCGCGGAAACGATCGAGGCATGGAGATCAGCGAGGGCCGCGCGTGCGCCGTCGTTCGATTTCGCACCGTTTCGTTCAGCGCCCGATAACAATGCCGAGCTCCCGCATCGAATGCCTCGCTCTCCTGGTGAGCGCCGTCGCCCCCTGGCTTTCCGCGATTTCAACGGCGCAGCGCAGATCTGCAGCGACGGCATCCTTACGCTCGCCTGCCCGCGCCCGCAGAATTGCGCGGCACCGGTGCAACTCCGCCAGCCAATAGGCGTGGCCGGTTTCCTCCCCCCTGCCGATCGCTTCGTTGACGACCTCGATCGCCGGTTCGATCTTGCCGGCCAGACCCAGCAAGGTAGCGTGCATGCAGAGATAGATCGGCAGATCCGCCACCGCCCCAAGTTCGCGCAGAAGCGACAGACCGTTCTGAAATCTCGCATGGCCACTCGCAAGGCCCGTGCGGTGCGCCTCGGCCCACCCGCTGAAGAGAAGCGACTGACCGGACAGGGACTGCATCTTGTGCCTCTTGGCGAAATCCGCCATTCGCGCCGAAACCTCGGCGAGCCCCGCGAAATCGTCCCGGTAAAAGGCAGACACCGCCTCGGTATCCAGGGAGTGTGCCTTGCTGTGCGCATGCGCGATCCGGTCCGTGAAAGCGATCATTCTCGATAGCGCCGCGTCCGAGGCCTTCGTGCGCCCCGTGAGCCATAGGGAGAGCGCGAGTTGGCCGAGGCCACAGACCTTCGCATCATGCCCGCCGAACTCCGTTCGGCTCTCTTTGGCGCGCTTCTCGTCATAGAGCGCCAGGCCGGCCTTGATCGCATCCTGCGTTTCCCGGTGACGGCCGAGATTGAAATCGATCGCCCAGATGCAATGATTGACCTGAAGCTGAATTTCCGGCTCGTTGGCCTTCGACAGCATCGACCGCACCTCTAGGGCACGGTCGTGCATGACACGGAAGTCCTGTCCTGTGAGCCACCAACCCCAATATATCGGAAACCATTGGGACTGCTCGGACATCGGTCGTCGCCGGGCGATCTCCACCGCGTCCTCATAAAGCCTTCGCGCGGGTTCGGAACTCAGGCCGACCGTTCCTATCAAAATCGGACCGAGGGCCGTCAACGCCAAAAGCTTCAGAGGTTCGGCGGTGTTGCTCTCGCTCATTTGGCCGCAGAGATCCAGGGCATGCTCCAGAAATTGCCTCGCCTCTATCATTGCGGACCGGCTCGAACTCTCCTTTCCCGCGGCGATGAACAAGGGGACAGCCTCTTCGACAAGCCCCGCCCTTTCCGCATGCTCGGCAAGCGCGCCGGTATCGATCCAGGCCGCCATGCCACGCTTTTGGTTGACTGCTGTGAAGAGCCGCCGATGCAGCACCTGCCGCTGCTTGCGCAGCACGGCGTTGTAGATCGTCTCCTGGATCAGCGTATGCCGGAAGCCATAGGCGGTCCGCCCCGGCACCCTTATCCGCGTCAGGAATCCCGTCTCGCAGAGAGTATCGGCTGCGTTCGCAAGCGCGCTCTTGCCGAAATCCGGCAAAAGAGCCCGGAGCAGCGGCAGCGTCACCTGCGTGCCCGCGACTGCCGCCGCGCGCGCGACCTCCCTGGCCGTACCCAACTGCTGCAGGCGGGATTCCAATATCGACTCGAACGCCGACACATGCGACGGGTTGGCGCTCTCCGACAGGCGCATCGTTTCGGGCTCGACATTTTGCGACACCCATTGACAGATCTCCTCGATGAAGAGGGGAACGCCGCCGGATATCCGTTCGGTCGCGTCGAAGAGATCGGGAAGCAACGCCAGGCGGTGCTCCGGCCATTTTGCCTTTATCGCCAGCCTGGTTTCATCCGAATCGAGCGGCCGCAACGCAAGCCGCGTCGGATTGGCGGCGTCGAGCCATTCCGAAGCATAGGAAGGGCGCGACGTGGTAACGAGCAAGACGGGAAATTTTGCAATGATCCTCGCAGCTTCGCCAAGCAGGTCACGGGATGTCGGATCGATCCAGTGGACGTCCTCGACAGCCACCACCGCCGGCCCGCGTCGGCACACGGCTTCCAATGCACGGAGCAGGGCTCGATGAGCCTTCTCGCGAATCGCCTTCGGATCTTCGTTCGACTGCAGACGGCTACCCTGCGCCCCAAGCAGGTAGGAGAAGACGTCGACGACCTCCGCATCCCTGATGCCGTTGCGTTCGAACAGCGCCGCCACGGCGGCGGCCGTCGGACCCATCTGCCCTGCGCTCCCCGACACCGCCTCCGGGAGGTTGTTCAAGAGAGGATGAAGGGTCGAGCGGAAACCGCCGGGCAGGCACTGGAAGAAGAGAAGCTTGGAACGCTTCGCGCGCGTCCGTCTGCGAATTTCCCTGAGAAGACGCGATTTGCCGATGCCGGCGTCCCCCTGAATCAGGACCACGGAGCCTTGTCCCGCAAGAACGCCATCCCAAAGCTTCCCGATGGTATTCAGTTCGTTCTCACGGTTGATCAGCGGCCCGCCCATCCGTCCGAAGGCATAGAAGCGGTCCACCCCCACTTTATGACCGAGCGCGCGCCACACTTTCTCAGGCGCTGCAAAGCCCTTGAGCTCCTTGCTGCCCTGAAACACGAAGGCATAGGATCTGCCTGCAAGATGGCGTGTCTCCTCGGAGACCAGAACGCTGTTCGGCGCCGTGATGGCCTGCAGCCGGGCAGCCATGGCAAGGGCCGCGCCTGTGACCGGTTCGCGAGTCCAGCCTTCGCGGGATCCTTCGAGAACGAGGGCAACGGACGTGGCGATGCCCACGCGGACCTGCAGATCGTCCTGCCCTGCCTCGCGGCCGACGCGCTTGCAGGCCTCGACGATCCCGAGCCCCGCGCGGATTGCGAGCGAGGCGGCGTCCTTCGCCTCGAGTTCGATCGGGAAGAGCGCAACACCGCCGTCGCCGGCCTCGTGCTGCATCACACCGGAATGCGATGCGATGGCTTGCTTCGAGGCAAGCTGAAAGGCGGACATCAGCTCCTGGTAATCCTCGATATCCATCACGTGCATCAGATCGGTCGACCCGACCAGATCATAGCAAAGCGCCGTGACGATACGCCGCTCGCCGCCACGCACGGAAGAACCACCCGGGCGCTTCCCGCGCTCGGCCGCTCGCCGTGGTGTGTTTGTCCGGCTCTCGCGCAGCATGCACCACTCCCGCATTCGCCAGCCAGGTCCGCTCAGACGCGCGGCGCTGCTTATGGGCGACCTGTCTGTCTCGCATTTTCCGACGTGATCCCGACCTGACGTGCGAAAAATATCACCCCTGACTGCACGCGGTGTCGGGACCGACTCGGGGAAGGCTGATGGCCCGTTAGATCAATGTCAATCGGCGGGCAGTTGCAAAACGCGCAACCGGGCAACCTTTCCCCTTCGATGAGCGTTAGGACGCGCCTTCTTGTGTTGCAAAGACAATGCCGTAATCGCAGGCGGTACTGGATTGCCGCACGGTTTGAGCGCAACCTTGAAAAGAAAGACGGCGCAGGCACCCGGCGCCTGGAGGATGATTTTTCGTCAGATCTGCATCAGGAGACGATCGATGGCACGCACTCCCGCGAAATACTGCGATCTCGTCATGAAGGGCGGCATCACCAGCGGTATCGTCTACCCGAACGCCGCTCTGGCGCTTGCGCGGGACTACCGGTTCAAGAATATCGGCGGCACGTCGGCCGGAGCGATCGCAGCTGCGGCTTGTGCGGCGGCTGCAGTCGGAGACCGGCGGAAGCAGATGAAGGCGGCGATCGCTCAACCGGAGGAGCGCGTCGGTTTCGAAGGCCTTGCGAAGGCATCGGCGAATCTCGCCTCGCCCGGCTTCATCAAGGACCTCCTCCAGCCTGCGGCCGGCGCAGGCCAGGCATTCCGCTTGCTCGTCACACTCGCCGGCAACACCGGCGTTCTTCGCAAAGGCGTTGCGCTTCTTGGAAGCGTCGTTCGCATCGCCCCCGTCGAAACGCTGCTGCTGCTCGCGGCACTCGCGGGTCTTGCTTATGCTGTCGGGGGGCAAACAGGCATGATAGCCGCAGCTTTACCGGCTGCGATCTGCGCCTATCTGGGAGGGGCGGTGTTCGCGGTACTGCGCATCGCTCGTGTCCTGCGCCGCAATCTGATGGGCCTCTGTACCGGCACGGCACCGGATCAGCCCGCCCGCCGGCCAAGGATGGTCTTGACCGATTGGCTTCACGAAACCCTGCAGGCACTGTCCGGCAAGGCTTCGGGCCAGCCCCTCACCTTCGACGATCTTTGGGCGGCGGAGCGCTACCCCGGCGAACCGGGCTCCGACCGGGCCGTTACCCTGAAGATGATCACGACTGGCCTATCGCACCAGGAGCCGCGCAGCCTGCCGTTCGAAAGCGCGCTTTTCTGGTTCCGGCGCAAGGAATTCGAAGCGCTTTTTCCGAAGGTCGTCGTCGACTGGATGGTAGAGAAGGCCGGGGAGCCGGTCACCGTGGCGGGTGAGGATTACTATCTGCTCCCGCATGGCGCCGACATGCCGGTCCTCGTCGCAACACGCATGAGCCTCAGTTTCCCCCTCCTGATCAGCGCGGTGCCGCTGTATGAGCCGGCCCGCCGCGAAAGCCTGCCGGGATCCGACGGAGAAAACGAAGCCGAAGATACGACTTCGGACGAGGACGAACAGAAGACCGTATTGGACAGCACGGAAGCCTTGACCACCGGCGGCAAGAAGCGCAGGGCGAGGCCCGCCGCGTTCCGGATCTGCTGGTTCTCCGACGGCGGCATCAGCAGCAATTTCCCGATCCACCTCTTCGACCGAGCGCTGCCGCGGTGGCCCACCTTCGCCATCAATCTCGTTTATCCGGAGACCTCCGATACCGGCTCGCGGCCGGAGGTCTTTCTGCCGGAGAACAACCGGCAGGGATGGCAGCGGCACTATCAGCCGATTGCGCGCAAGTCGGCAGTCCACGAACTCTGCGCCTTCGTCTTCGCGATTGTCGCGACCATGCAGAATTGGCGCGATCTCCTCCAGTCACGCGCGCCCGGGCATCGCGAACGCATCGTCCATGTCTCGTTGAGTCCGCAGGAAGGCGGCCTGAACCTCGCCATGTCGAAAGAGGTCCTCGCGGCCGTCTCGAAAAAAGGCACGGCCGCCGGCGAGGCATTCGCACGGTTCTCCTTCGAGAACCATTACTGGATCCGGTGGCGCAATCTCGCCTCGGCGCTCCAGCGCTACACCATCGATATTGCCGCGAGCGACGCCTACCGGCCGAAAATCCCCGATTACGAGCCCGCCTATGCGCTCGCCCACGACGCCACGTCGAAGCCGCCCTCTTACCGCTTCGCAAGCAAGGCGGAGCGCGAAGAGGCGGCACGGCTTCTCGAAAAGCTGATCGGTGAGGGAGAGAAATGGAGCGGTGAAGGCCCCGACCTGACGAAGACCGCGCCGCGGCCGCTGCCGCAATTGCAGATCGCACCGACTTATTGAAAGAGTGAACGACCGCGCGACAGCCCCTCATCCGCCTGCCGGCACCTTCTCCCCGCAAGCGGGGCGAAGGAGACTCGCGGCGCACGCTCGAGTTCATCGGGACTGAGTGCATGCCGCTTGTCCCTTCTCCCCGCTTTGCGGGGAGAAGGTGCCGGCAGGCGGTTGAGGGGCGAATCCCTAGTGGGGTAAGGGCAAACCACTGGGGCATGAAGAAAGGCCGAGGCCTCACCGCACGATCGTCAACCGCTCCGCGGCGCGTGTGATCGCCGTGTAGAGCCAGCGTTCGCGAGTATCGCGGAAAGCCCAGCTCTCGTCGAAAAGCACGACGTTGTTCCATTGCGAGCCCTGGGCCTTGTGCACGGTCAGCGCGTAGCCGTAATCGAACTCGTCGTAACGCTTGCGCGTGGACCAGGGGATTTCGCCCTCGACGTCCTCGAAAGCCGCCTTCAGGAGCTTGATCTTGGCGGCGCCGCGATCCATGTCGTCGTCTTCCGGGCGGATCATCAGGTTGATCCCTGGCTTGACCGTCTCCTTGGACGAGCTCATCACCTGCCAGAGCGAGCCGTTGAGCAGGCCTTTGGCCGGATCGTTGCGAAGGCATACGAGCTTGTCGCCGGACTGCGGATACTCGCTGGTAAAGCCTTTCAGTTCGCGAAGCCGCTGGTTGTAGCGCCGCCGCGTCCTGTTGGTCCCGACCAGCACCTGGTCGGCTTCCAGCACCAGAGGCTGTGTCACCTGCCCCTTGGAGATGACCTGGGCGGTGCCGTAGTCGCCGTGCATGATCTCCTTGCCCTCGCGCACCTGCATGGCGAGCTGGATGATAGGGTTGTCCCTCGCCTGGCGATGGATATCCGTCAGGAGAAAATCCGGTTCGTGATTGGTGAAGTAGCCGCCGCCGGAAACCGGCGGCAATTGTCCGGGATCGCCGAGAACGAGGATCGGCGTGCCGAAGCTCATCAGATCCTTGCCGAGCGCCTCGTCCACCATCGAGCATTCGTCGACGATCATCAGCGCCGCTTTCGCGACCGGGCTCTGGCGGTTGATCGCGAACATCGGCGCGATCGACGTCTTGCCGGTCTCCTCGTCCTCCACTTCCTCCTCGCCGCGCGGGCGGTAGATCAGCGAGTGGATGGTCTTGGCGTTCGTGGCTCCTTTGGAGCGCAGCACCTGCGCGGCCTTGCCGGTGAAGGCGGCGAACACCACCTCGCCATCCACATTTTCTGCGAAATGGCGGGCGAGCGTGGTCTTGCCGGTGCCGGCATAGCCGAACAGCCGGAAGAGCTGAGAACGGCCTCCCTTCAACCATTGCGAAACGGCCTTCAGGGCCTCATCCTGTTGCGGAGCGAACTGCATGACCTTGAGTGTCAGGATTCGGCCGCCCGGCGCAAGTGCGGATTTGGCCGGCCAGCCGACGAAGCTCGTGAGGCGCGCTGCCATGCGGCGGCCACACGTGCGCAATCACCGACTTTGCGGCCAACTTCCGGCAAAACGGGCTGTGGCACAGTTTTTTGCACTGCACCTTGAATTGGGGCGGCCGATCCTGCTACCAACGGTGCGCTGCATACAGTGTGCAGGAAGCCGCGCCGCCCGCCGGAGAAGACCTTGAAGCCGGAACAGCCCTCAACCCCGATGCTGCCCAAGAACGGCGGACTGGGACGTCTGTCCGCCGTTTGGCAGTGGTGCCTGCTGGCCCTGCTCTCCGCCATCTTCGCCGGCGTCCTCGAAATGATCGGAGTTCCCGCGGGCCTGCTGATGGGGCCGATGATCGCCGGTGCGCTCGTCGGCATGAATGGCGGAACGATCCGGCTGCCGCGACAGCTCTTTTTTTGCGTTCAGGTCGTGCTGGCGATGATGATCGCCGCTTCGATGAGCCCCGATCTTCTCGTGACCTTTTCCGGCAATTGGCTCCTCTTTCTTGCCATCATTCTGTCGGTGATCGGCGTCAGCACGCTCTGCGGCTGGACGATCACCCGGATGGGCATCCTGCCGGGCACGACCGCGATCTGGGGCTCGTCGGCAGGCGCTGCCTCGACGATGCTGCTGATGGCCGATGCCTATGGCGCGGACGCCCGGCTCGTCGCCTTCATGCAATATCTGCGCGTCGTCTTCGTTGCCAGCACTGCGACCATCGTGTCCCATCTCTGGGTGAGCGGCGTCGAAGCCGAAACGGCAACTCACTGGTTTGCCCCGATTGCCGGTTTGCCATTCTTCATGACGCTCGCCATCGGAATCGCGGGCGGCTTCCTTGGCAAGATATTGCGTGTGCCGGCCGGCGCCTTCCTCGTGCCCTTTGCCGTCGGTTCGGCCCTCAACATTGCCGGAACGCTTACGATCGAACTGCCGCAATGGCTGCTGGCGCTCTCTTTCGCGATGCTCGGCTGGAATATCGGCCTCGGCTTCACGCGGGCAATTCTGGCGCACGCTCGCCGCGCCCTGATGCCGACGATCGTCTCCATCGTCGTGCTGATATCCTTTTCCGGTCTTCTTGCGCTGTTGCTCATCAAGGTCGCGGGCATCGATCCGCTGACCGCCTATCTCGCGACCAGCCCCGGCGGACTCGATTCGATCGCGGTCATCGCCGCCTCCAGCAATGTCGATCTTCCTTTCGTGATGGCCTTGCAGACGGCCCGTCTGCTCATAATCACGCTGATCGGCCCCGTCCTCGCCCGCTTCGTCGCCGACCGGGCGTGAATGAATTCAAGCGGCGGCTCTTACGTCGAACTCGAAATGGATATTTTCGTAGGGAAATTCGATCCCCTTGTCGGAACGCTCGACAACGCCGGAATTGATGAGAGTGGTTACGTCGCGATGAACGGCCTGCACATCGCGGCCGACACGACGCGCGAGTTCCCTGATCGACAATGCGCCCTGTCCGGCCAATGTCTTGACGAGAGCGAGACGGGACGGGGCGAGGATGCGGTGCATATCCTCATAACTGGCGAAATTGAGAGTGGAATTGGCCTCGGGGTCTTTTCCCTCCGAGGCGAGCTTGGCGGCAACTGCGATCCTGTTGCGGATATCGTCCATGCCGCCCAACCGAACAATGAGTGTATTCATAGGGCCATCCTTTCAATGTCCTGCTGGAAAGCGATCAGGAGGTCATCCAGCGATGAAAAGGTAATTGGCTCCTCGTGCTCTCCGACGTGGCGATGGTCGCCTTTGCCTCGCTCATTGTCGTAACGGAGAACACATTCGCCTTTCACCACGAGGGCGAGCCGATACTTGTACAGGTGAGCGCTGCCCGGAACCGGCGCGGGAACCTGCCAAATGACGATTTCAAAGAACGCCTCTTCGCTTAACAACGGAATTTTGTGTTGTCAACGGAAACAACACTCCTTTGTCGAAAGGGACCAGCCGCGCGGAAAACCCGGCCAGCGCCATCGATCTACCTGCGTCACCGCGTCCGCGTGGTCCGAAGGCGGCAAGCTCCTGCTTGTCCGTATCGTCACTCGCGCCGGGAATAAATCCATAGCCCTCCGTGTCTTATCCTCGAACCCGCCCGTGCGAGGTTCTGCGTTGAAGACATCTTGAGGAGGAAACCCATGAGAACGCTTGCGTTGACCATCGCCATTTCCCTTGGCACGGCCGCCGCCGCCTTCGCCGCTCCGCCGGTGAAAACGGTCGAATCAGAAAAAGGCCCTGTGCTCGCCGCCGAGAACGGAATGACGCTCTACACCTACAAGGACGACCAGAAAGGCGTCTCCGCCTGCTATGATGCCTGCGCCAAGAATTGGCCGCCCTTCATGGTGGAAGGCGATGCAGCGGCCGAGGGTGCCTATTCGATCGTTGAGCGAAAGGACGGCACCAAGCAATGGGCGAAGGACGGAATGCCGCTTTATTTCTGGGTAAAGGACGAGAAGATGGGTGACGTTACCGGCGACGGGGTGAAGGGCGAATGGGATGTCGCACGGCCCTGACGGTCCGGAAACAGGGGCGCGGGCCGATCCCGCCGCCCCTGATGCTTTCGAGGAAGAGGTCCTGGAATTGATGCCGGCGCTCAGGCGCTATTCGCGCAGCCTCGCCCACTCCGATCCCGACGGCGAAGATCTGTTGCAGGACTGCGTCGAGAAAGTGCTCGCAAGACGTGAACAATGGCGGGGCGTGAACTTGCGCGCCTGGGCCTTCACCATCATGACCAATCTTTTCCGCAACGGCCACCGCCGCCGCGCCCAGCATCCCGAAGTGGAGTTCGACGAGGCGCTCGGCCTTCGTGCGGAGGAGGACAATGCGGATCCCCTGGAGCGGCAACGCCTGATGCGCGGGCTCGAGCGGCTCTCGGCCGACAACCGAGCCGTCTTGATGCTCGTCGTCATAGAGGGTTATCGCTACCAGGACGTGGCCGACATGATGGAAATCCCGATCGGGACGGTGATGTCCCGCCTCTCCCGGGCCCGCCGCCAGCTTGCCGAAGCGATGAAGGACGATAACGTGATCGCCCTGCGGAGACCGAAATGACCGACGAATTCGAAACCGTCTCCGAAGACGAACTGCACGCCTATGTGGATGGCCAATTGAGCCCACCGGAGCGCGAACGCATCGCATCCTGGTTGGAAAGGCACCCGGCAAGGGGCGAAGAGGTGCGCCAGTGGCAGGCCCAGGCGGCGGCACTGAAACAGAATTTCGCCTCCTATGCCCGCAGCGGCGAGAACGATCGCGCGTTGGTAACGGCCCGCCGTTCGGGAGGAAGCACCGGTCTCGCATCACCCGCGCCCACGCTGCGGCGCCTCGCCGCCGGATTTCTGATCTTCGCGGCAGGCGCGCTCGCCGGCGCCTACGCACGCGATCTCATCGTCCCGCAATCGCAATTGGCCGCCGCGGCCTCCGAGGCTCTCCCCCGGCAGGCGCAGTCGGCTTTCCTGATCTATGCCAGCGAAGTGCGCCACCCCGTGGAGGTCGGCGCCGGCGAGCGGGATCATCTCGCCACATGGCTCGGCAAGCGTCTCGACTACGCGCTGAAAATCCCCGATCTTTCGTCGCTCGGCTTCTCGCTCGTCGGAGGACGGCTCATCCCGGTCAATGGCAAGGCAGGCGCGATGCTGATGTATGAAGACGGGACCGGCGGGCGGCTGACGGTGCTTCTCGGCCGCAACACCGAGAACCGCGAAACGAGCTTCCGGATCGCCAGCCAGGGAAATGTCGAGACGTTCTACTGGATCGACGGTGAAATCGGCTATGCCGTCACCGGCGAAGTACCGCGCGAGCTGCTGCAGAAGGTTGCCGACGAATGTTATCGCCAGTTCGAGGGATCAGAGAGCTCTTGATGGAACGGCGGGTGATGCTTCAACGCAGAGGATCGTTCGCGAGCGCAATCGGCGTTCCGTGCGGCGTCGCTTCCGCTGCGCGCTGCCAGCTGCCGACCAGCGCTTCCAGTTCGGGACCGGAAGCGATGGAGAGTTCCGTCACCAGGCGGCTCAGCGCCGCAACCCAGCAATCGTAATAGTCGCTGCCGTCCGCCCTGCGGCCGGGCTTGTAGAGCTCGGCCGAAAGCGCTTCCGCCCATTCGCTCCATGAAAATACGCCCTGCTCATGAAGCCGCACGGTCATGGCGAAGGCTACCGCCTGCCAGGGCTCGGCAAAGACGGGGTCGCCCTCGCGCGATTTCGGCAGTTCCGCCGAAGCCAGAAGCGGGGAACGGGGAAGAGCAGGCGTCGATCTAAGCGTGTTCAAGATAGCTCTCCCAGGCATCGATGGAGACGGTAAGCGTCGGGTCCGCGCCCTCACCCCAGATCTCGCCGGCATCGAAGACCACCGTGTAGAGCCATTGCGGGTTCTCGCCCTTGCCGTGGGCGTTGTCGTCCGGGAAGACGAAGCTGCCCTGCACGGCCTCCACCACGCCTGTCCGGGCGCGGGCGTAGCGCGGCAGGCGCGTGTGGCTCTCCGGATTGAAGTTCTTCGTACGCACACTGTCGCCGGCGGCAAAGCGCGGCGGCGCTTCGACCGGCCGGTCGCATGGCCCGCCCTTGGCGAGCACGCCGGCCACCATGTCCGCTGTGAGCACCCGTTTCGGCTCCCGCCCCTTGTCGAGCATATGGCCGGCATCGAGCTCGGCCTGCGTCACGAAGCCATGGCGCTTGAGAAGCGTTTCCAGGGCTCGAGTCCAGATTTCATAATAGCTCGCGGAGAGATAGGTCGCCGGGGCCAGGCTTTCGCGCGCGTGCCGGCTTTCGTCCAGCGTCCAGGCACCGAAAGCGCCACAGGAAAGCGTGATGCCGAGCGCCCGCTTCTCCCACTCTGCATGGAAAATGGGCTCATTGCGTTCCGGAGCGATCGGGCCCATGCCATGCTGGCCGCCGAGATCATGCGGACCGTTCATCGCACATCCTCCGGCGAAAGGGCGAGCCCGGTGCCGATCATGGAATCGCGCGTCACGAGCTCCGCCAGGGCGTCCTCGCCGAAGCCGTCGGTCCCTTCCGGCCGCTCGGGCACGACGAGGTAGCGGAGCTCGGCCGTCGAATCCCAGACGCGGACCTTCTTTTCAGCCGACAGCTCGAGCCCGAATTCGGCAAGCACGCCGCGGGGATCGATGACGGCGCGCGAACGATAGGGCGGCGCCTTGTACCAGACCGGCGGCAGCCCCAGCACTGCCCAGGGATAGCAGGAGCACAGCGTACAGACGATGAGGTTGTGCGTCTCGGACGTGTTGAACACCGCACGCATGTGCTCGCCCTGGCGCCCGGTAAAACCGAGGCTGGCGATCGCCGCGGTCGCGTCGCGTTTCAGCCAATCGGCAAAACTCGGATCGCTCCAGGCCTTGGCGACGACGCGTGCGCCGTTTCGCGGTCCCACCTTCGTCTCGTACGCGTCGACGATCGCGTCGATCGCCGCAGGATCGATCAAACCCTTTTCCGTCAGCACCGTCTCCAACGCTTTTACCCGGGCTTCCATGTCGGTCAGGTGGTTGTCGTGGTGATGGCCGTGATCGTCGCCATGCCCATGATGATGTTCGGACATTCCTGGCTCCTCTACAGAAGGCTGCTGATCTTAATGCATTGACCCTAAAACGTCGCGTGTCGGCCGACTACCTGAGCATCGGCCAAAGGCTGACGACGAGCAAGACGGCCATGGTGATGTTGAACCATTTGAGTCGCGCAGGTTCCGAGAGCCATTGCCTGAGGGCCGAGCCGAAACCCGCCCAGGTCGAGACGCTCGGCACGTTGACGAGCGCGAAGACGAGGCCGACGACGAGCACGCTCATGAGATAGCTGTCGCTGCTCGTATAGGTGGCCATGGCCGAAACCGCCATTACCCAGGCCTTCGGATTGACCCATTGGAAAGCAGCCGCCTGCAGGAAGGTCATCGGCACCGCATTCGCCCTCCCTTCGCCGAGCGAGCGCGACGTGCCGATTTTCCAGGCGATCCAGACGAGATAGGCGCCGCCGGCGAACTTCAGGGCCGTATAGAGGAGCGGCACGGAATGAAGCAGTGCGCCGAGACCGAGCCCCACGGCAATGAGAAGAACGAAGAAGCCGATGCCGATCCCCAGCATATGCGGAATCGTGCGCACGAAACCGAAGTTCACGCCCGAGGCGAACAGCATCATGTTGTTCGGTCCGGGCGTGATCGATGTCGTGAAGGCAAACAGGAACAGCGCCAGAAGCGTATCCAGTTGCATGAGTTCCTCCAAAGCCGCGGGTCTGCCGAGGACGCCGCTGCAAACCTGGGATTCGCATCGAGCAATCTCCCCGGGCGGCGCCCCTACAGCGCCGCGCGTCTGTAGCACTTTGATCTGCTGCATGTTTCCTTTGATCGGTTACGATCAAAGGAAACATGCAGCAGTGGGTCAAGCTAGCTGACCCAAATGCAACCGCCACCCAAATCTTGTCACGGTGACAAACCGAAAGCTGGGGATGCTGCGCCGGCTTGACCCCTAACGTTTTCCATGGGATAGCCACGCCATGTGTGAACATGACACCCACATTGTCGCCCGGTTCGCCGGCATCCCAACAGGCGGGATGCAGGGGCTTCGCACACGCTGACAACAGCGCCGCGCGTCTATTGCACGCGCAAGCACGCGTAACCCCGCAGCCTCGCCCAAGCGGACGGGGCTTTCTTCTACTGCATGTTTCCTTTGATCGTATTCGATTAAAGGACAAAAACATGCGGCAGATCAAAGTGCTACAGCGACCTTTGCGCGTCTGATAAGACGCGCGGCGCTGTAGTTCAGGCGCCCGTCCATCGGCATCATGGAGATGGAAAATGGCACAGAACGTTTACGACAGACCCGAATTCTTCACCGGCTACAGTCAACTCGGGCGATCCCTGCATGGACTCGCCGGCGCTGCCGAATGGCCCGCAATCCGCGCAATGCTGCCCGATCTCAGGGACTTGCGCGTCCTGGATCTCGGCTGCGGCTTCGGCTGGTTCGCCCGCTGGGCGCGGGAGAACGGCGCGGCTCATGTCCTTGGCCTCGACCTCTCCGAGAAAATGATCGCACGCGCGCGGCAAGAGACGGAGGATCCTTCAGTCGAGTATCGAATCGCCGACCTCGAGCATCTGGTTCTGCCCGAAGCGAGCTTCGGCTTCGCCTACAGCTCGCTCGCCTTCCATTACATCGAAGACTTCGACCGGTTGGTGCGAACGATCCATAGGAGTCTCCTGCCCGGATCGCATTTCGTCTTCACCATCGAACACCCGGTCTACATGGCCCCGACGAACCCTGGCTGGTCCACGGACGCCGAGGGCCGCCGCATCTGGCCGCTCGACCGCTACTCGGTCGAAGGAAAGCGAGTCACCGACTGGCTCGCCAAGGGCGTCGTCAAGTATCACCGTACGCTCGGCACGACATTGAACACCCTGATTGCAGCCGGTTTCGCGATCCGCCGCGTTCAGGAGTGGAGCCCGACCGCCGATGAGATCGCCCGCAATCCGGACCTTGCGGAAGAGGTCGACCGGCCGATGATGCTGTTCGTTGCCGCACAAAGGTAGGAGTCGGCCGCGCGGGATGCGCGAGTAGTGTTTGCGATCGCTTCGCGCCGCCCTATTGGATAGGGCAAGCGCCGAATTCAAGAAACATGCCGTAAGGTCCGGCTACTTTCGCTTCTGCGCCTTGCCCTTCTTGGCGGGAGCGGCAACTGGATTTGCCGCCTCCTCGGCCTCTTTCTCCAGCCGCATCTGTTTGAGGCGAGCCGTCTTCTTCACACGCGCTGCAGCCTCCTGCTCGATAATGGCGCGTGACGCAATTGTGGCCTGATCCGCGCGATCCGCAGGGTTCTTCTTCTCGGCCTTGAAAATGCGGTTGCCGACGTCCTTCATGCGAGATCCTCCATCAAATTTCAGCCAATAAAAAAGGCCGGGACAGGCCCGACCTTCCTCATCATCTCAACCCGCCGCGCCAGTACATCCGTGGTCACGGGCGGGGAGACAATAATGTCATGAAGTGCCGTGTTAGGGCACAAACGCGCGATCCGTTCAGAGAGCGCGAAGGTTGTCCGCCGAGGTCTTGCCCGAGCGCCGATCCTGCGTCAGCTCGAAGCTTACCTTCTGCCCGTCTTTCAGCGTGGACAGGCCGGCGCGTTCAACCGCCGAAATATGGACGAACACGTCAGCGGCGCCGTCATCTGGCTGGATGAAACCGAAGCCCTTGGTGCTGTTGAACCACTTTACCGTTCCAGAAGCCACGTCGATGTCCTTTCAATAGCCATGGAAAACCGCCACCGCATAAAAACGGTGTATCAAAACCGATGTTGTCAGGATTTTCGTGACGATGCGCCTTGGCGCAGAAACAAATATCGTCGATCAATATCGATACCGAGCTATGTAGGTCATCATTGTGTTTCTTACAAGGCACAATTTCATTTTCTTTCAAGAGAAGACTATCGGCGCGACCGCAGGCGGCGCCCCGGCCAAGGCAGCAATGCTGCAACTAGCTTGTGGACTTTCCCCCAACGGGCCTTAAATCTCCGCACTGGACCAACTCTCAGGACAATCCCCCATGCACGATCCGATCCCGACCATCGCTTTTCCGGACGGCCGTAAGGTTCCCGCGCTCGGCCAGGGGACATGGCGGATGGGTGAAAACCGCGCGAAGTCCGCCGACGAAGTCCGCAGCCTGCAAACCGGGCTCGATCTCGGCATGACGCTGATCGACACTGCAGAGATGTACGGCGACGGCGCTGCCGAACGTATCGTGGGAGAAGCGATCAAGGGTCGGCGCGACGAGGCATTCGTCGTCAGCAAGGTGCTGCCCTCCAACGCCAGCCGGGCGGGTACGGTTGCCGCCTGCGAACGCAGCCTGCGCAATCTCGGCATCGACTGCGTCGACCTTTACCTTCTGCACTGGCGCGGCGGCTATCCGCTCGCCGAGACCGTCGCCGCTTTCGAAGAGCTGAAGAAGGCCGGCAAGATCCGTGCCTGGGGCGTCTCCAATTTCGACGTCGACGACATGGAGGAACTGTCGGCCGTTCCTGACGGCGGCAACGTCGCGGCCAATCAGGTGCTCTACAATCTCGCCCGCCGCGGCATCGAATTCGACCTGCTGCCCCGGTGCCGCGATCAAGGCGTGCCGGTCATGGCCTATTCACCGCTCGACGAGGGCCGCCTTCTGCATGACGCCGATCTGATTCACATCGCCAAGGCGCATCAGGCGACGCCCGCCCAGGTGGCACTCGCCTTTTTGAAGACGTGTTCTGGCGTCATCTCGATCCCGAAGACCGGTTCGCCCGAACGCGCCCGCGAAAACAGCGACGCGATGGATATCCACCTGACGACGGAAAATCTCGCCGAACTCGACCGCCACTTCCCGCCGCCGAGGAGGAAGACGCGGCTGGAGGTGATTTGAGGAGCGATCATGGCGAGCGTTGCCCCGATTGCCCCTCATCCGCCTGCCGGCACCTTCTCCCCGCAAGCGGGGCGAAGGGACAAGCCTCGAACTCTCGCTCCAAAGTACCCTCTCCCCGCGCGCGGGGAGAGGGCTAGTCCTCGGGTTAAACCCGAGGAGAGGGGCAGTCACAGGTACAGAACGTCTCTGTTGCGGTTGAGGGAGCTTCTTCACATCCCCTGGGGCCCGCGGTTCATCGCGGCGATGCCGGTGCGGCAGACTTCGATCAGCCCGAGCGGCTTCATGATGGCGATGAACTGCTCGATCTTGGAAGGCTTGCCGGTGATCTCGAAGACGAAGTGATCGATATTGGCGTCGATGACCGAGGCGCGGAAGGCGTCGGCGAGTCTGAGCGCCTCCACCCGATGTTCGCCCGAGCCGTGTACCTTGACGAGCGCCAGTTCACGCTCGATCGGCCGCTCATGGCCGAGGCCGGCGGCGCGGACCGTGAGATCCACGACCCGGTGCACCGGCACCAGACGTTCGAGCTGGTTCTTGATCTGCTCGAGCACGTGCGGCGTGCCGCGGGTCACGATGGTGATGCGCGACAGATGAGCCTCGTGCTCCGTCTCGGAGACCGTCAGGCTCTCGATATTGTAGCCGCGGCCGGAGAAAAGGCCGATGACGCGGGCGAGCACGCCCGGCTCGTT
The DNA here is from genome assembly GCF_054161295.1 of Ensifer sp. D2-11. Classification (NCBI taxonomy): domain Bacteria; kingdom Pseudomonadati; phylum Pseudomonadota; class Alphaproteobacteria; order Hyphomicrobiales; family Rhizobiaceae; genus Ensifer; species Ensifer sp. D2-11. The sequence continues at coordinate 955,869 of NZ_CP096433.1, read as the reverse complement.
GTCGACCAGAACGGAAAGGGTGTGCGTTTCCGCAAGCTCCGTTTCCTTGGCGATGAAGTAGGCGGAGCCCGTCGGCTGAAGATGTGCATTCATTTTCCTGTTCCTACCCTTGTCCTCAAACGAGCTGGCGGCCCTTGGCGTCGATGGCGTTGGCGACCACCTCGTCCGTGGCCTCGTCGGGGAGCAGCATTTCGTTATGCGCCTTGCCCGAAGGGATCATCGGGAAGCAGTTGGCGAGATTGGCGACGCGGCAGTCGAAGATGACCGGAGCCGGAGTGTCGATCATCTGCCGGATCGCATCGTCGAGCTCTCCCGGCTTTTCGCAACGGATGCCGACGCCGCCATAGGCCTCGGCGAGCTTGACGAAGTCAGGCATCGCCTCGGTGTAGGAATGCGACAGGCGGTTGCCGTGCAGGAGTTGCTGCCACTGCCGGACCATGCCCATATATTGGTTGTTCAGGATGAAGATCTTGACCGGCAGGCCGTACTGAACCGCACACGACATCTCCTGGATGCACATCTGGATCGAGGCGTCGCCGGCGATGTCGATGACGAGGCTCTCCGGATGCGCGACCTGGACGCCGACCGCGGCCGGGAATCCGTAGCCCATGGTCCCGAGGCCGCCCGAGGTCATCCAGCGGTTCGGCTCTTCGAAGCCGAAGAACTGCGCGGCCCACATCTGGTGCTGGCCGACCTCGGTGGTGATGTAGGTGTCGCGGTCCTTGGTGAGCTCGTATAGCCGCTGGATCGCATATTGCGGCATGATGACGTCGGCACTCGGCGTATAGGCCAGAGAGTTGCGCGCCCGCCACTTGGAGATCGACTTCCACCAGTCGCCAAGCCGCGTCTGGTCGACCGTCTTGGCCGCAGCCCGCCACAGGCGAATCATGTCCTCGAGAACAGCGGCGACATCGCCGATGATCGGAACGTCGACGCGGACGTTCTTATTGATCGAGGACGGGTCGATGTCGATGTGGATCTTCTTGGAGTTGGGCGAGAAGGCATTGAGCCGGCCGGTGATCCGGTCGTCGAAGCGCGCGCCGATGCAGATCATGACGTCGCAATCATGCATCGCCAGGTTGGCTTCGTAGGTCCCGTGCATGCCGAGCATGCCGAGCCAGTTTTTGCCGGAGGCAGGATAGGCGCCGAGGCCCATCAGGGTCGACGTGATCGGGAAGCCGGTGAGCTCGACCAGCTCGCGCAGGAAATGCGCGGCTTGCGGCCCGGAATTGATGACGCCGCCGCCCGAATAGATGACCGGCTGGCGCGCCGTTTTCATGAGCGCGACCGCCTCCTCGATCTTCTTCAGGTCCCCTTGGGTCTTCGGCTGGTAGCTCTTCTGCGTCGGAACGGCCGAAGGCGGCGTATAGGTGCCGGTTGCGAACTGGACGTCCTTCGGAATGTCGACGACGACCGGACCCGGACGGCCGGACTGAGCGACGCGGAAAGCCTCATGGATGACGCGGGCGAGCTCGTTGACGTCCCTGACCAGCCAGTTGTGCTTGGTACAGGGCCGCGTGATGCCGATCGTGTCGCATTCCTGGAAGGCGTCCGAACCGATCAGCGACGTCGGTACCTGCCCCGAGATGCAGACGAGCGGGATCGAGTCCATCAGCGCGTCCTGCAGCGGCGTGACCGCATTGGTCGCTCCCGGGCCGGAAGTCACCAGCATGACGCCGACCTTGCCGGTGGAGCGGGCATAACCTTCGGCCATGTGGCCGGCGCCCTGCTCGTGGCGGACGAGGATGTGCTGGATATCCTCCTGCTGGAAAATCTCGTCGTAGATCGGGAGCACGGCACCGCCGGGATAGCCGAAGATGTGTTCGACGCCATTGTCTTTCAAAGCCTGGAGAACGATCTCCGCGCCCGTCATCTGGTTCTCAGTTCCGCTCATTGGCCTGCTTCCGTCCCTCGTTCAGGTTTGGGTGAATAACGTGTTTGAAGGCATAAAAAAAGGCCCCGTCAGGAGCCTCGTTCAGCGCATGGGTGGCTACCGCCGGATGGTTACACCACCCTGCCCATGCGCCGTCCCACCACAAGAATAACCGCGAAATTTTTCATGGGGCGATTTGTTAAACGGAAATTCCCCATCCGTCAACGGCTTTGGCGTGACCTGATCGGCAAGGCTTGTGAGCAACCAGTTATTAAACCGCAGCCGCTATCCTGGGACCAGCAAGGAAACAAGCGCCGGATTTCGGTGCGCATCCTGCTGTGATTGGCGTTTTCGCCCGAGGTGCTGCGTTGCTCGAAAGTGGAAATCAATCGGCGCCTCGCGCCGCCGAGACGGATCGCCGCGATACGTTGAAGCCCGGCAATCGATTTCTCGGGCGGGTCGTCGCCTGCAACGGCTCGCGCGCCACGATCGCGGCGGTCGCCGAAAATGGCGAGACTTCGCTCACCGAGCTCTGGTCGGTCGGCAAACTGGTTTCGATTTCCGTCGGCACCAACCGTGTCGTCGCCCTCGTTTATTCGATGCAGACCATTTCCGAGGGTTGGGGCGAAGAGGTCAACAACACTTTCCGCATCGAAGTGGAATTGATGGGCGAGGTTCATGTCGGTCCGGATGGGCGGGAAGAGTTTTCCGCCGGCATCAGCCGCTATCCCTATCTCGGAGCGATTGCCCACCGCATCCGCGTGAGCGATCTCGCCCGCATCTACGACTCCGGTCAATCGGACAGTTGCGTCATCGGCAAGCTGACGCAGGACGAAAGCCTCGACGCCACCATCCATGTACCTTCCATGCTTTCCAAGCACTTTGCGATCGTCGGCACCACCGGCGTCGGCAAGTCGACCGCCGTGACACTGCTCCTGAACAAGGCGATCGCCGCCGACCCGAAGCTGCGTGTGCTGATCCTCGATCCGCACAACGAGTTCGCCGCCGCCTTTCCGGACCAGGCGGTGGTCATCGACACGGATACGCTCGACCTCCCCTTCTGGTTCTTCCGGCTCGAGGAGTTGGCCGAGGTCATCTTTCGTGGGCGCCCGCCGGTGCCGGACGAGCTCGATATCCTGCGCGACGTCATCGCGGACGCAAAAAAGGCGTTCAAGGGCGGCGAATCCGGCCTGATGCGGCGGCAGACGGAAAAGAGCTCGATCACCGCAGATACGCCCGTCCCGTACCGCATCGCCGACCTCCTGGCGCTGATCGATGAGCGCATCGGCCGGCTGGAGGGGCGCAACGACAAGCCGTACCTGCGCTCCCTCAAGGTCAGGATCGTCTCCGCAGTCAACGATCCGCGCTACCATTTCATGTTCTCGCAGAACACGATCACGGACACGATCGAGGACACGATTGCAAAGATCTTCCGCATTCCGGGCGACGGCAAGCCGATCGCCACCTTCGAGCTTGCCGGGATCCCTTCGGAAGTCGTCAATTCCCTCGCCTCCGTGCTCTGCCGCATGGCCTTCGAGATAGGCCTCTGGGGCAATGGCGCCATCCATATGCTGGTCGTTTGCGAAGAGGCGCACCGCTATGTGCCGGCCGATCCGTCGCTCGGCTTTGTGCCGACACGTCAGGCTATTGCACGGATCGCCAAGGAGGGTCGCAAATACGGAGTCTCGCTCGGCATCATCACCCAGCGGCCGGGCGAGCTCGATCCGACGATCCTGTCGCAATGCTCGACGGTCTTCGCCATGCGGCTCGCCAATGATCGCGACCAGGAAATCATCCGCTCGGCGATCGCCAATTCATCGATCTCCACCACCAGCTTCATTTCGTCGATCGGCAACGGCGAGGCAATCGCCTTCGGCGAGGCGGTCGCAGTACCGATGCGCATGCGCTTTGCCCGCGTCGACGATGCGCGGTTGCCCCGCGCCCACGGCATCACCGACAAGGTTGACGACGACGCGCCGCCCCTCGCCGACCTCCGTTCGATCGTCAGCCGAATGCGTGCCGTGAACGGTCCCGACATATCGAGTTTCCAACAGAGCTATCTGGCGTCACAGACGAAGCAGGCGCCGGTGCTCGAGGACGACAACTGGAGCGGGACAGGCACCGGAACCGAGGTCGCGGACTCCCTTTCGCGACGATACCCCGCATTCGAGCCCTATAGCCCCGACATGCTTCCCCGCTCGTCCGAGCCGGGAAACCCGGAGATCGAACGCTTCAGCCGGATCCGCGAGCAGGTCCTGTCCGGAGAGGCGGAGAGGCTATCGGGCCGACCCGCCAAGGCGCCCGGCCAATCGGATGCGGGCTTCGGCAAGCCGGCACCGCGTCAGGAGGGGTCGCTTCGCGAAAGCCTGCTCAGGCGACCACTCGGCAGCCTTATCCGCAAATGACGCAGAAGCGGACGGTACGGCGTGTCCCGGCAGCTGAACCTGCGCTGATTGCAATTTTGGATCCGGGGGCTCTTCTCAAGCGTTGAGGTGACGTCAAGGCGAGGAGACGACCATGGACGACAATGACGCATGGAGAAACGAGCGGCGGCTCTGGCTCGAGGGTTCCGATCCTTATCGCGAATTGCTGGACGAAGACTGCATCATGGCATTCCCTGCGCCGGTCGGTCTGCTGCGCGGAAGATCGGTCATAATCCGAAGTCTCCAGGGAATTCCGCGGTGGGAACATCTCACGATCAGCGAGAAGGTCATGAGCCGGATCGGCGAGAACTTTATCGTACTCGGCTATCTTGCGGACGCGCGACGCGCGGAAGGCAGGCCTTATGCGGCCTGTTGCACCTCGACCTACCACGGCGTCGGAGCAGACTGGAAGCTCATTCAACACCAGCACACGCCGGTCGATTGACCTGCAGCACCGCAAGCCTTCGCCTCGGTTGCGGAGCGAATTGGGATGAAAATCATGGAAGAGATTTTGAGGCACTTCTTCGAGCGCTACGAGAGCATGGCCAATCAGGTCCTTGCGGGGACGCTTCCGGTCGGAAATACGACCTCCGCCTTCGCCTCGGACTTTATCGCCGCCTCGCCGGCCGGAGTAATGACGGGGAAAAACGACGAAACCCTGACGGCTTCCATGGAAAAGGGCTACGCCCGCTATCGCGCGATCGGCACCAGGGAATTGAAGATCCGCAAAACCACTGTCACTCCGATCGATGCGCTGCATTTTCTCGTACAGGTTGATTGGCGCTCCGTCTTCGACGCGGAGGAACAGCCGAATGTCACCATCGATTTCGAGGTCCATTACCTCGTTCAACTGCGTGACGGGGAGCCGAAGATTTTCGGCTGGATCAGCGGCGACGAAGAGGCGGTATTGAAGGAGCACGGCATCGACTGATGCTGCTGATGCCGCTTCAGACCGCAGCATAAGGATTGCAATCTCTCTCCCCCGTCATCTCTATGCTTGTCACAGGGATGGGGAGATCAAACAGGTCGACCCGACCTAAATCGTGATCTAGCCCAAGGCATCCGGACCCTCGATACGCTGCCAGGTCTCGTCAAGCTGGTTGCGAAACCAGGTCATCTGGCGCTTGGCATATTGCCGCGTCGCAGCCGCGCCGGCCTCGATCACCTGCTTTTCGCTCATCTCGCCTTTCAGCATCGCTGCGATCTGTGGGACGCCGATCGCCTTCATCACCGGCATCTCCGGAGGAAGGCGGAGCGCGAGAAGCGCGCGGACCTCCTCGACGGCGCCTCTCGCAAGCATCGTCTCGAAGCGCCGATCGATACGGCCATGAAGAACCGGCCGCTCCGGCAATACGACGATCTTCTGCGCTCGCGCCGGGTCGATGATCACCGGCCCACGGCTCTGCTGGTAAGATCCGATCGGCCTTCCCGTCGCCTCGATTATCTCCAGCGCGCGCACGATACGCTGCCCATCGCTGGGCCGCACGCGCCCCGCCGTCTCCGGATCGCGTACGGAAAGTTCACCGTGGAGCGCCTCGGCCCCCTCCTCCGTCAGTCGGGTGCGCAAGCGCTTGCGGGTTTCGAGCGGAATCTCGGGCATATCCGAAAGCCCTCCCGTCAGCGCTTTGAAATAGAGGCCCGTGCCGCCGACGAAGACCGGCAGCCGCCCTTCTTTCCCCAGCCGCGCCACGAGCGCTTCCGCTTCGCGGAGCCACACGCCGGTGGAATAGGCCCGGCCTGGCGGGATATGACCGTAAAGGAAATGCTCGACGCTACCCATCTCGCTTTGATCCGGCCGCGCTGTCAGGACTTTCAGCGTCCCGTAAACCTGCATGCTATCCGCATTGATCACGACGCCGCCGTGCCTTTGCGCGAGCTTCACCGCGAGCGCGGACTTGCCGCTGGCGGTCGGCCCGGTTATCAGGATCGCGTCGATGTCTCTCGCAAGGTTTTGCATCATGGCTCTCGTTGCCACGCTTATCGCTAATCCGTCAAATCCCGTTCTGACGCCGGCACGCGCGGAAGCGGCGGCGGAAAGCCTCGATGCATCCGGGCTCTATTGGCTCGCGGACGGTATTGCCTGCGACATCGTATTGAGGGATGGCGCCGAAGCCGGCGAAGCGGAAGCTCGGCTGCGCCAGGCGGTCGCCGGCGCCGCGATCGACGTCGCCGTGCAGGATGCCGAAAGCCGCCGCAAGCGATTTCTGATCGCCGACATGGACTCCACCATGATCGGACAGGAATGCATCGACGAGCTGGCCGCGGAAGTCGGCTTGAAGGAAAAGGTCGCGGCAATCACCGCGCGCGCCATGAACGGCGAGATCGCTTTCGAGCCGGCACTCGTCGAAAGAGTGGCGCTTCTCCAGGGCTTGCCCGTTACCGTCGTCGCGGAGGTCATAGCCACGCGTATCACATTGACGCCGGGTGGCCGCGAACTGATCGCCACCATGAAGGCGAGGGGACATTACAGCGCCCTCGTCTCCGGCGGCTTCACCGTGTTCACCGGCCCCATCGCAGAGAAGCTCGGATTCGACGAAAACCGTGCCAACATTCTCGTTGAGGAGAACGGCAAGCTGACCGGCGACGTTGCCCGGCCGATCCTCGGCAAGCAGGCCAAGGTCGACGCACTCATCGACATTTCGGAACGGCTCGGCATCACGCCGGCGGACGTCATCGCCGTCGGCGACGGTGCCAACGATCTCGGAATGTTGCAGCTTGCCGGCACTGGAGTGGCGCTCCACGCCAAGCCCGTGGTTGCCGAACAGGCGAAGATCCGCATCGACCATGGCGACCTCACCGCCCTGCTCTATCTCCAGGGATACCGCAGGACGGATTTCGTGACGTGATCATCCTCGAGACCGGGCGGCTCAGGCTCCGCGCCTGGATCGAGACCGATCGCGAACTCTTTGCCGAGATCAACAGCGATCCCGCGGTCATGGAGTTCTTCCCGTTCCGCCGCACCCGCGCGGAGGCCGACGCGCTTTTCGACCGCAACATCCGCAACATCCGCGAAACCGGCTTCGGCTTCTTCGCGCTCGCGCTCCGTGAGAACGACGCGCCGATCGGCTTCTGCGGACTTGCACGCACCGACCTCGAACCGCACCTGCCCGACGGCACCGTCGAGATCGGCTGGCGCCTGGCTGTCCGCCATTGGGGAAAGGGCTACGTGACGGAGGCAGCGCGGGCGCTTCTCGATTATGGATGCAGCGAGAGGAAGCTCGGGGAGATCGTTGCCATCGCCGTTCCGGCCAACACTCGCTCCACCGCCGTGATGACGCGGATCGGCATGCGTCCTGATTCCAAGCGCGACTTCGATCATTCCGGCGTCCCGGACACGCATCCCCATCTCAGACGCCACGTGCTTTACGCAACAACCGCGGAAGGATGGCGGCGGGATGGCTCGGCCGCGAAGCGGTAGCACCCCGTCGCCACGGCCGGGAGCGCGAGCTCTATTCCATCCGCACCGTCACGAAGCGCAGTTCGCCGCTCTTGTTCGCGATCATCAGCAAGGCGTTGCGGCGCCCGTCGGCCTTCAGTTCGGTGACGCGTGAGGTGACATCCTCCGGCGTTTCCATTGCTTCCTGACCGAGTTCGACGATCACCTCGCCCGGCTCCACCCGACGCTCGGCCGCGGGCGAATTGGGCTGTACCTCGGTGATCACGACGCCTTTGACGCTTTCGGCGATGCCGAAACTCTGGCGGCTGTCGGCGTCGAGCTCGGCAAGCTTCATTCCGAGCACCGTGTCGCTCGCAGGCAGTTGCGCGGCCGGCGGCTCGCCGGGCTTCGCCTCACCGCCATTCGGCAGCACTTCCCCCGGTTTCGCATTGGCGAGCTGCTCGCCATCCTCCAGCCGACCGAGCGTCACGCGAACGGTCTGTTCCTTGCCGTCGCGGATGATGACCACATCGACCGCCTTGCCGACCGGGCTCTCGCCGACAGTGCGCATGAGGTCGCGGATTTCCGCGATATCCGTTCCGTCGAAGCGGATGATGATGTCGCCCGGCTTGATCTCGCCCTTGGTGATCGGACCGCCTTCGATGATGCCCGAAACGAGCGCGCCGCGTGGCAGCTCCATCTTCAGGCTCTCGGCGATATCGTCCGTGACGGGCTGGATCCGTACACCGAGCCAGCCACGGCGGGTTTCGCCGAATTCCTTGAGTTGATTGACGACGTTCACCGCAAGCTCCGCCGGCACGGCAAAGCCGATACCGACCGACATGCCGGTCTGCGAAAGGATCGCCGTATTGATGCCGACGACCTCACCCTGCATGTTGAAGAGTGGACCGCCCGAATTGCCGCGGTTGATCGCCGCATCGGTCTGGATGAAACTGTCGTAGGGTCCGGCATTGATATTGCGACCGCGTGCGGAGACGACACCCACGGACACGGATACGCCAAGGCCGAACGGATTGCCGACGACCATCACCCAATCGCCGATCCTGATCTTTCGCGAGTCGCCGAAGGAGACGGCCTTGAGCGGCTTCTTCGGTTCGACCTTCAGGAGGGCGAGGTCGGTTTTCGTATCCATGCCGACAAGCTTCGCCTTCAGCTTCGATCCATCGGAGAAGTTGATCTCGATATCGTCGGCATCCTGGATGACGTGGTTGTTGGTGACTATGTAGCCGGCGGGATCGATGATGAAGCCCGAACCGAGCGAGTTGACCGTGCGCGGCCGGCCGCCCTCGCCGCCCTGTCCCCTGAAAAACTCGTCGAAGAACTCCTGATGCGGCGATCCTTCCGGCACCTGCGGCATCGGCGCATTGTCGTCGTCGCTCTTGACGTTCTGCGAAATCGATATGTTGACGACGGCGTCGAGCAGTCCCGCGGCGAGATCGGCAACGGACGGCGGGCCGGCCGGAGGCCGGGACGTGGCCGTCTGGGCCAGCGTCGCATTGGTGAATATGAGTGCCGTCGCGGCCGCCAGCACCAGGCCGCGGAAGAATTCGGGTCGTTTCGACAAGTCGCTAGGCTCCTATCATTTCCCTTACGTAACGCCGGTCCCCGGCCGTCCGGCAAGGATGATGCATGAACATCGTTCGGCTGCAACGAACTACAGCGCAGCGCGACCTGATCGAGACGCGCAACACGCGAACCTTCTCTTGAAGATACGGCGGAATTCCGAAGCGTCCAAACACGATTTCCTGATCCGGGCAGCGAACCGGCGGCGCCTCAGATGGTTATTTCGTGTCCGTGCTCCTTCAGAGCCTCCACGGCCTGCTCGAGATTGGACCCCGCGACGAAGACGTAGTCGGTGCTGAAGGTCGAATTGGCGAAGACGCCGACACCTGCCTCCGAAAGCGGCCGCAGCACCGACGACAGAACGCCGGGCACGTCGAAACTGAAGTGTTGCTCGATGCGGAAGCAGCGCCAGCCGAGCGAACTCTGCACGCTCGATGGAACACGGGCGGCGCGACAGACGAGCGTCATTTCCTCGCGGGAACTGGAAACCGTCCAGAACCCCGGACCCGGCAGCCACTCGGGAATCGCGGATCCGACGTTCAAACGGGTAATGGCATATTCGGCATCGACCAGCCGGATGAGCAATTTATGTGGCATTCGCATTATCCTCGAAGCAACCATACAAGCCCGACGCCGACGGCCACCGAAGTCAATCCGACCAATCGGAGCTGATGTTCAGGGACATACGGCAATCGCTTCGCCAGTTCCACCAAAACCAAAGGGGCCAGTGCGTACACCAGCCCCTCGATGATCAGGAAAAAAGCCAGACCGGTCAGAAAGTCGGACATCGTCCGCTCAATCTGCGGTGGTCGGCGCCGCCAGGCCCGGGCTCGGTGGCGTTTGGTCCGCACCGTCCGCACTGTTGAAATAACGGAAGAATTCCGAATGCGGCGACAGCACGATGGTTGTGTCCGGGCTGCCGATCGACTGCGCATAGGCAGCCATCGACCGGTAGAACTCGAAGAAGCCCGGATCGCGCTGGAATGCGTCGGCAAATATCTGGGTCCGCTCCGCTTCGCCCTCACCGCGCAGGATTTCCGAATCACGCTGCGCTTCGGCAACGATCTCGACCACTTGACGATCGGCGATCGCGCGGCGTCGCTGGCCTTCCTCGTTGCCTCGGGCACGGATCAGTTCGGCTTCGGCCAGACGTTCCGCCTTCATCCGGTCGTAGGTCTGCTGCGAAACTTCCTGCGTCAGGTCCGTACGGCGGATGCGCACGTCCTCGATATTGAGGCCAAGCGACTCGGCATCCGCGCTGAGGTCCGTCCGGACCTCACGCATCATCGATGCGCGCTCGTCGGAAAGCGCCGCCTCGAACCCCCTCAGACCGTAGACCCGGCGCAGCGACGCATCGAGGCGCGTCCTAAGCCGCGACTCCGCAGATTCCCGGTCTCCGGAAACCGTCTGTCGGAAGCGGCGGGGGTCGGCGATCTTGTAGACGACGAATGCATCCACTTCGTAGAATTTGCCGCCGGAGACCTGCACCCGGATATTGTCGAGATCGAAACGGAGTGCCTGGTCTTCGACATACTGGACGCGGTCGGCGTCCATGAAGCCGAATGGAAGCTTGAAATAGAGGCCCGGCTCGCTCTTCACCTCCCGGATCTGACCGAAGCGAACGACGATCGCCTGCTGGCGCTCGTTCACGACGAAGACCGAGGAATAGACGACGAACAGGACGGCGGCGAGGACGATCAGGATTATTGAACTGCGATTGTTGATCATTGGTTTCCTCCCGACTGAACGGGCCTGCCGATTTCGTTGAGCGGCAGATAGGGCAGCACGCCCTGGCCGTTCTTCTCGTCCAGAATGACCTTCTTGGACTTGCCGAGAACGCCTTGCAGCGTTTCGATGTAAAGCCGCTTGCGCGTGACCTCCGGGGCCTTGGAATATTCGTCGTAGACCGAGATGAAGCGCTGAGCCTCACCCTGAGCTTCCTTGACGACGCGGTCCTTGTAGGCGGCCGCCTCTTCGCGGATCTGGGCGCCCTGGCCGCGGGCCCTGCCGAGCACCTGGTTGGCGTACTGGTTCGCCTCCTCGACGAAGCGGTCTTCGTCCTGTTCGGCGCGCTGCACTTCGTCGAAGGCATCGGCCACTTCACGCGGCGGTGCGGCATCCTCGATCGCAACGGTATTCACCGATATGCCGGCGCCGTAAGAATCCATCGTCGCCTGGATCGTGTTCTTCACGTCCGCGGCGATCGCCTGGCGGTTGTCGCGGAAGATGTCCTGGGCCGGACGGCGGCCGACGACCTCGCGCATTGCGCTTTCGGCCACCTGCTGCAGCGTGTCGGCCGGGTTCTCGACATTGAAGAGATAGGCCTTCGGATCGGTAACCGAGAACAGCACCGAGAACTGCACGTTGACGATGTTCTGATCGCCGCTGAGCATCAGGCCGGCATTCGACTGGCCCGTGCGGCCGCCGATATTCTGCTGCTGCTCCGTCACCTTGACGATCTCGACGGTTTCGAGCGGCCAGAAATGATAGTGCAGGCCCGGCATGGAGATTTCTTCCTTCGGCTTGCCGAAGCGCATCTCGACGCCGCGTTCATCCGGCTGAACGGTATAGATGGAATTCAGCAGGACGAAGCCGAGGATCAACAGGCCGACGATCACGAAGATCCCGCCGTTGAAGCCTCCCGGAACCACGTTCTTCAACTGGTCCTGGCCGCGCCGGATGATCTCTTCCAGATCCGGCGGACCACCTCTCCCGCCGCGCGGCCGGTTGGGCCCCTGGCCCCATGGCCCCTGATTGCCGCCGCCGCCGCCCCACGGGCCGCCGCCGCCGCCATTCTGATTGCTCCAGGGCATCAAATCCTCACTTCCAAGAAACTCTGTCGCTGAACGCCCCGCAGGCATTGCGGCCGGTCACGATGTGAACCCGTTATAGGTATCATGTGCATTGCTTTCAACGCGATACGGCCGAGTTCACCGTAAATGCGTTAAAATTGTTCACCGCTGCGCCGCAGCGATAGGCAAGAGCATGGATAAGCGCCGAAGACCGCTCAGGCTCCGGCACCTTCCGGCGGCGGCGTGCGGCGGCGCCAGGTCACGAAATGCATTGCGTGACTGTCTTTCTCGCTGCGCGGAAGATCTTCCTCCATCACCTTCTCGAAAGTCGCCGGGTCGATAGAAGGGAAGCGTGTATCGCCATCCACCTCCGCCTGCACTTCGGTCACGTGCAGCACATCGGCCCTGCCGATCGACTGACGGTAGATCTCGCCGCCGCCAATGATGCAAATCTCGTCGGCCCCGACCGCGGCCGCCCGCTCCCGCGCGATCGTGAGCGCCGTTTCCAGCGACGGCGCCACCTCCGCGCCGGGAGCCTCGAAATCGGGGTTGCGGCTGATGACGATGTTCGGCCTGCCGAGCAAGGGCCGCCCGAGCGAGGCCCAGGTCTTCCGTCCCATGACGACCGGCTTGCCGATCGTCAGCGCCTTGAAGCGCTTGAGATCGGTCGAAAGCCGCCAGGGCAGATCGCCCTCGCGGCCGATTATTCCATTCGCCGCGACAGCGACGACGAAAACGATCTTCGGTCGGGTCGTCATCTTCTGCTCCGCCTAGTCATGAAAACCACTCGGCTTGCTGTCGATTTCACGCGCGCGAACCAACGCCGCCCGGTCCGTGACGACGCGAATATAGCGATCTATCACGTCGCTTTCCGGCAGGATCTTGCGCATCCACTGCAATGCGCTTGCAAGCAACAGATCGGCGGCGCTCATCGATTCGCCAAGGAGATAGGTGTGCCGCGTAAGCGCGTCGATCACATGCGCACACATTTCGGTGTAAAGCCTCGCGAGCCCCGGATTGTTCACCGTCACTCCGGATATATGAGCGAGAGCGGTCGGCTCGATGACACCGGCATAGTAGGCGAGCCACGACAGATAGGCGCCGCGCTCGGGATGCCCCGGCGGCCGGCTCAGGCTGCAATCGGGATAGAGATCCGTCAGATATTGCACGACCGCGACCGACTCCCAGATCAATGTCCCGTCGTGGAGGAGTGCCGGCACCTGCTTGTGCGGATGCGGATTGTTCTCGTCCGGGCCGCCCGATCCGTCCCAACGGCGGATATCGACATAGCGGATCTCGTATTCGGCACCGAGCTCTTCGAGCAGCCAGATGATGCGCGAGGAGCGCGACAAAGGCGCGTGGATCAGCGTCAGCATGGAAACCTCCCATTGGAGCACCACCGGGAACGCGAGAACCGGCTTTCACCGAGTGCTTTAGCTAGACCGCGACCGGCGCCTTGATATGTGAATCGGCTTCGTAGCCGACAAGCTCAAAGTCTTCGAATCTAAACGAAAATATATCCTTCACCGCCGGATTTATTTCCATTTTGGGCAGCGGCTTCGGCGTTCTCGTCAGCTGCAGCTGCGCCTGTTCGAAGTGGTTGCGGTAGATATGCGCGTCACCAAGCGTATGAACGAAATCGCCGGCTTCGAGCCCCGTCACCTGCGCCACCATCATCGTCAGCAGAGCGTAGGAAGCGATATTGAAGGGTACGCCGAGAAAGATATCGGCCGAGCGCTGGTAGAGCTGGCAGGAGAGCTTCCCGTCCGCCACGTAGAACTGGAACAGACAGTGGCATGGCGGCAGCGCCATTTCGTCCACAAGCGCCGGGTTCCAGGCCGAAACGATGTGGCGGCGGGAATTCGGATTGGTCTTCAGGCCTTCGACCAGCGCCGCGATCTGGTCGATATGTCGGCCATCGGGCGTCGGCCAGGAGCGCCATTGATAGCCGTAGACCGGTCCGAGCTCGCCGTTTTCGTCCGCCCATTCGTCCCAGATGCTCACCCCGTTGTCCTTGAGATAGGCGACGTTCGTGTCGCCCCTGAGGAACCACAGAAGCTCGTGAATGATCGAACGCAGATGCAGCTTCTTGGTGGTCAGCACCGGGAAACCCTGCGACAGGTCGAAGCGCATCTGGTAGCCGAAAACCGAGCGCGTGCCCGTACCCGTACGGTCGCCCCGGTCGGTTCCCGTTGTGATCACATGTTCGAGGAGATCGAGATATTGTCGCATGCTTTTCCGCCGACGATTCGTTCGTAGCTGCGAAAATAGAACGAACCGCCGCGCGAACCAATGGTGGAAAGGCGTTTTCCCGCGCTTCGAATCGCCATGCCGTCCTTGGGTCGGGCCAACCCGCCCAAGATCTCCGGTAACGCGCCCGCCGGTTCATTTCGACGGGCGTCGGTTTGCGGCGTGGTCCTGATACTGCTCGTCCCTTACCGCCCTCTCGTCGAGGCCGCGCGAGTCGGAATGCTGCGCCTTGTCCCTGTTCGACAGAACGTCGTTTTCGCCGAGGACGCCTTCCTTCAGCTCGGTTTGCGCACCGCTACCGTCGCCCTTGCCCTTGTCGGGCTTTCCCATGTTCTTCTTGCTGGCGTGAGCCATCGCAGTCTCCTTTCATCGATTTTCGGAAATGCCGGCCGCCGGCCGAGCTTCGTCAGTCGCCGGCGCCCTTGTGATGCCTGCTCTCCTGATTCTTCCCGCGCAGAATGCTGCGATCGTCCGCCTCGCGGGCATCGCCATGCTCGGTGCTCAAGTCCTGCCCTTTCCGTTGCGCCTTTCTCAAGGCGTCGGAACGGTGCAGATCCGCTTCGGCATTGAAGTCCTTGTCCGCGTTCGACGTGTTCTCGCGGCCCTGCAGCACGCGCTTCTGCTGCTCTTGCGTCTTTCTGCCGACCATTGCCTTGCTCCTATTTGTTGGTGCGACCGCGCTGGTCCGGGTTCGCGCCGCCCTGCGCGGTCGTGTCGTTCGCGACATCTCCTTCGATGGTGTTGCCGCGTTTCAGGGCTTCGTAGTCCGACGGTCCGCGAACGCCCTTCGTGCGTCCGATCCCAGGATCCTGCTTCAGGTCCTTGTCGCTTGGGCGGCGTGTCTTCGGATGTTTGGACGATGTCATCGGCCTTCCTCCTGCTCTGCGACTTGTTCCGGGGCGCCCCTGGTTCACTCCCTCGTTTAACCGCACTGAACCGCGAATGTTCCGCCATCGCGATCCTGTTCGGCAGCACGAGGCGGAGCAGTATTTGTCGGCAGCGGCGAAACAATCGCGGCGGATGGCTGTTAGGCCAATCGACAGCGCCGCGTTCTTCGCGGGACGCGAAATTCTGCATGTTCGTGCCTGAACAGGCTCCACCAGAGAGACATGCGGTCGCGCTTCAGCCAACAACAGCAAGGGAGGTGACGATGAGCGCCACAGGTCTCGACGTCTTCGAGAAGACACTGCAGACGACGCATATTTGGCTCGGCGAAATCATGGAACAACACGGACCCGACCGGAAAGTCGCCTGGCACATCCTGACAGTTGTGCTGCGGGTCCTGCGGGACCGGCTTCCTCCGGAAATCGCGGCCCATCTCGGCGCGGAGCTTCCGCTGATCGTGAGAGGCGCCTATTACGATCAATACCGGCCGAACCACCCGCCGGACAAGGGCACCCGTTCGCTCGACGAATTTCTCGCCCGGATCGCCGAAGGAATGAAGGATACGCGTCCGGTCGATCCCGCCGACGCGGCGAGGAGCGTATTTCGGGTCCTGGCACGGCATGTCGACCTTGGCCAGACTGCAAAGGTACGCGACACCTTGCCCAAGGAAATCCAGTCGCTGTGGCCCGACAGCGTCGGCGCGCGCGAATAGCCGAAAACAGGGGGCGAATAAAAGACGATCGGCGCCGGGTCACGGCGCCGCCGAGGCAGCTTTGCGCCCGGCCGGCTCGTCGCCGACCGGAAAGCGCATTGCCAACCAGCCTCGTTCAGAGCGTCTGGAGCTTGCCCAGATTCTTGGCGACCAGATAGTAGAAGGTCACACGCGACTTGCTGCGATCATCCGCCATCGCTTTGGCCGTGGCGGCAATAGCGGCATCTGCATCTGACCCGCCGACGCCGAGTTTCTTCTCGCACCATTTTTCCCTGACGCGCTCCAGTTCCTTTGGATCCGAGGCCGAAACGAGGGCGGAATCCTTATTGCGAAGGGCGATACCGAGATGGCGCACGATCTTGTTGACAACTGCTTCGTCGGCGCTGCTGTCATACTTCTGCACGTCCGCAAGATAATCAGTCATGAAGCCTCCACTTTGCACTTGCTCTCAAAAGCTGCCGCCCTTCTCGCGAACCGCGTGCAGCAGGCGGAGTTTTTCACGCCGCTCGTGTAAGTCAAGCATTTCGTGCGGAGTTGGCGAGACCGACATAAATCCGTCATTTCCCTCGAGAAGCCCTTTTCTTGGGCGTCGGAAAGACCTATATGACGAGTGCCGTCTTCGGGCGGCTATGGCAATAAACGGGCGATGCAATAAACCCATTGGACCCGGGGGCGGTACCCGGCGCCTCCACCAAAAACCGGCCTGTGCAGACCGGCTTTTGATGGGGGCGAAATAGGATCGACAAGGGCGTAAAGATCGACTTTTTGCTCGGCATTGTACCACCGTTATCGGGCTAAACTTATAGTTGCAAACGACAACTATGCTGAAGCACGTCTCGCTGCCTAACGGCGGTGCGACACTTCAAATCAAGTCCTTCCGGGTAGCACCGTAAGGCGGGGTCCGAAGGCACCTGGCAACAGAAGCCTTCACCTTCTCCCCCGTCGTGAAATGGTCTATAGATGCCTCAATAATTGACTCGTCATAAACAGACGGGCAATGAAGGAGCAGGCCACGGCGCCGACATAGTCAAGGCGCAGGTTTGGCCGTAGCACCTTGAATCGCTGCATGATTTCCTGAATGGAGTTCCGGTCGTAGGAATCATGCATCAAGTGACTTGAAGAGAACGGGGACCAAATGGGCCAGGACCATATTCGCTACGACATTCTGGCGCAGGACGCGCTTCGCGGCGTCATTCGCAAGGTGTTGGCCGAAGTTTCCGCCACGGGCCATCTGCCCGGCGATCACCACTTCTTCATTACGTTCCTGACCGGTGCGCCCGGTGTCCGGATCTCGCAACATCTCAAGGCCAAGTATCCGGAACAGATGACGATCGTCGTCCAGCACCAGTTCTGGGATCTGAAGGTTACCGAGACCGGCTTCGAAATCGGCCTTTCGTTCTCGGACACACCGGAAAAGCTTGTGATCCCGTACAATGCGATTCGCGGCTTCTATGATCCCTCGGTCAACTTCGAACTGGAGTTCGACGTGGCGGCCGGCGAGGAGGAAGCAGCCGATTCGGCGGAAATAACCGCTTATCCCCTCGACGAAGCCACCGAAACCGCAACTGACGACAGCACGGAAAAGCCTGACGGCCCGAAGGGCGGCGGCGCTTCCGTCGTCTCGCTCGATTCCTTCCGCAAGAAAAACTGACGACGCCAGGAGGCGCGGACCATGGCCGGCGACGTGATCAATCTGCGTCAGTTCCGCAAACGCCAGGCTCGGACTGAACAGGAAAAGCAGGCCGAGCAGAATCGCGTCACCTTCGGCCGCAGCAAGGCCGAGAAAACCCTGACCAAGGCCTTGAACGAAAAGGCAGCAAAGAAGCTTGATCAGGGCAGGCTCGATCAAGCAGGCGGCGAGACTTCAGTCAACCGGGAGAAGCCGTGACGACCGCCGCCGCAAAAGCGATTCCCACTCAAGGACTTGCGGCAGTTTCCCGAATCGAATTGGCAGCCGCTTGAATCCGCTTATGAGTAAGGGGAAGGTCGTCAAGCATTCGGCCACGTTGCACGGACACCGCACCAGCTTCACTCTCGAAGAACCCTTCTGGCTGGAATTGAAATCGATCGCCAGGGACCGCGACATGCCGCTCGCGCGGCTCATCGCCGAGATCGACGACGGTCGCGGCCAGGATGGAAATCTGTCGTCGGCCTTACGGGTCTATGTACTCGCCTGGGTCAAGGCACGCGCCGATGCGAAAGGCGGGGCATAGCTCTCTGCAGGCCGTTGGATCGTCGGCGACTTCTGCATGTTTCCTTTAATCGTATCCGATTAAAGGACAAAAACATGCAGCAGATCAAGTGCTACAGCGACCTTTGCGCGTCTGATAAGACGCGCGGCGCTGTAGAGAGGGCGGCATATCCCTTCTCCCCGCCTGCGGCTTCGGCATGCACATATCTCTTGTTGTCCAGCCCTTCGCGGACTTACTCCGGAGTGGCGGCATCTGTATTTCCAGCAGTGGCGAGGCTTGCGGTTGGGTCCTTGGGATCAAACCCATATGCGCTAACATTGGCATTAGCGGTCACCCGCCCCTCATCCGCCTGCCGGCACCTTCTCCCCGCAGGCGGGGAGAAGGGACAAGCGGCGCCGACTGAACCCCGCATTCACCGTCCGCCCGAGGGAGCGAGCGGGCGCGGCATATCCCTTCTCCCCGCCTGCGGGGAGAAGGTGGCGGCAGCCGGTTGAGGGGCAACCCCGACCGAGCGCGGTTGAGCCGGTTGGGTTCCCGAGGGATCCCTTTCATGAGCAGTATCCGCCGCACCGGCGCGCAAGAGATATGTGCATGCCGTAGCCGCCTGCGGGGAGAAGGTCGCGGCAGCGGGATGAGGGGCGGGTGCCGCACACTGCTCTGCTACTGCACAGTAATGTCGGGAAGCATATCGAAATTCAGGCCATGACCTGCCGGCGGGCCCGCATTCTGCCCCTGTCGGGTGCCGCCATCCTCCGGCGGAGTGACGGGCGCCTGCTGGCGACCGATGCTGCGCGGCGACAGCTGCCGCATTCTCAGCCGCTCCTCCTCCTCCGCGCGGCGTTCGGCGGCGGCTCGTGCTTCCGCCTCCGCCCGCATCCGCGCCGCTTCCGCCGCCGCTGCCTGACGGCGGCGCTCTTCGGCGATCGTCCGCAATCGCTGCTGCTCACGCTCCGCCGCGCGCGCCCGATAAAGCGAGACCTCGCGGCGCAAACGTTGCTTTTCGAGCACATTCGCCTGTAGTGTCTCGACACGCCTGCGCTCACGCTCGAAGGCTCTGAGCGACAGGAAGTTCGAAAGCTCCGTGACGTCGACCGTCACACCGGGCGATGCAAGCAGCCCGGCATAGCCGAACCGGACGCGCGGCTCTGCTCCCGCAAGCGCCTCCTCGCCCGGACGGAACGTCAGTTCGATCGCTCCGTTCATTCGCCCTGCCGGCAAGTCGAAAGCGGCCTCCCCGCTGAAGGCGGCGTTGCCATCGCCCGCGGTGACGTTCTGCGCCCTGACGGTTCCGCCTGCGATGCCGAAGGGCACCTTCACAGCGCCGACGACCGACTGGCCGGTGAAGAGCAGGTTCTCTGCAGCCTTGCGGATCGCATCGGGCGAGATATCAGTCTTCATGGCGTCCGCGGCCGCCATCAGTTGCGGCAGCGCCGCCGTATTGATGCCGTTGAGGGTAAGCCCGTTGAAGCTCGCCGTTCCCGATCCGCTGAGCGAATGCACCATTGCCTGCGGCGTTGCGCCCGCAGCCTCCATCGCCACCGCAAGATCGAAGCGGCCGGTCGCCACCGGGCCAGTCGCCCGCACCCAACCCGTTTCGGCAATGTCGGCACCCGTGAGATCGAACTTCGAGCGCAGGTAGCCGGAGCCATTGGTATTGCCGAATTGCAGCCGCCCCGCGAGCTTGCCCCCCAGCCAGTCTCCCGTCGCGTCGCTGAGTGCGAGTTCATCGCCCTTCCATTGCAGCTTCCCGGCAAAGCCGGTCACCGGGCCGTAGACGCCTGGCCAGAATCGCTTCGCACTTACGTTGAGCGCCACATCGAGTCCGGTCCATGCCGGTTTTACGACCGGTGCCAGCGCCAGTCCCCCGGTACTTGTGTCGTGGACCTGCCCTAGAACGCCTTCGCCGAGCCAGGCGAGATCGAGGGCGTCGATCGCAAGCTCCCCTT
Organism: Ensifer sp. D2-11; assembly: GCF_054161295.1. Taxonomy (NCBI): domain Bacteria; kingdom Pseudomonadati; phylum Pseudomonadota; class Alphaproteobacteria; order Hyphomicrobiales; family Rhizobiaceae; genus Ensifer; species Ensifer sp. D2-11. The sequence goes on along the minus strand of NZ_CP096433.1, from coordinate 935,836 downwards.
CGGCCTTGCCAGGGACCTTGCGGTCGATCGAAAGCGCGCCGGCAAAGCCATTCTGGTCGGCTTTGCCCTCTATTGCGTTGATCGAGATTTTTTCGGGGTCGGTTGCAAACTCAGCCGAGGCCGTCACCGGCAAACCGCTGCCCATTTGGGGCAGCCCGATGCCCTGCAACAGCAGATAGGGCTCCAGGTCCTCGGATTTCAGCGTGAGCTTCCCCTGTCCTTCGAGATAGTGCGCGCGCGCAAGATCGAAGACACCGTTCGCCGCAAGCGACGTCCGCTCGGTGGTGAAGGTCAGCGAGCCATTGGCCTTCGAGCCGTCCGTGCTCTGCAGCTTTATGGCAAGAATGCCGTTTGCGTCCGCTTCGAAGGGCAGCGGGTCCAATCCGGCCTGCCCCAGGAGAACGGATGTCTGCGGATTCTCGAGCGTCGCCTCCAGCAGCATGCCCTGGCCGGCGAGCGCCTGGGCGAGATCGGGCGCCTGATAGCTGGCGGCTATCTTGCCTCCGTTGGCGGTCCCGATCACGCCGAAGGTGAAGGGCGCGTTACCCTCCTTGTTGCCGGCCGTCAGTGTTACATCGAAAGCAGCGTCGGAGTAATAGGGTCCGGCCTCGATCAGCCGTGCGAGCGCCGGATGGGCCGCGCTATGCCGTCCGATCATTTCGAGGAAGGGCGTAAGCTCCTGCGCGGCGAGTTTCATCTTCGCCGACACGACCGGTTTTTCAAGCCCGCCGCTCATGCGGCCGGAGAAGGCAAGCTGTGCGCCGGAAAGAGCGCCGATCGCCACGCGCTCCGCCTGCAGTTGGCCGTTCTTGAAGGTGAGCACCGCCTGGACGTCATGCGCTTCCTCACCGAAAGCGGAGAATGTCTCGGCGGAAAGATCGGCAGCGATGGCGTGCTGCAGCAACGTCCCGGTGGAGGCGTCGCCCGCGACAAGGCCGGCAAGGGCCTGAAGCGCCTCCAGATCTATGCGGTTGCCTTTCAACTGCAACGACAGCGCGGGCGGCTGCTCGGCGAAGGACTGGCGCTCGATCCTGCCGCGCAACGTGGCCGGACCTGCCGCCACTTCAAGGTTTTCAAACTGCTGCAGAGTGTCGGTCAGATTGACCGTCGCCGAAAACCCGGCCGTTTTCAGCGTGCGTATCGCCGGATCGACCGATCCCGCCAGCCAATTGGCAAATCCCGATGGCTGGTTCGAGGCGATGACGAGGTCCCCGCGAAAGGAGCGCTGCTCCTTGAGGTTCAGCCGGCCCTTGGCTTCCAATTGCGTGCGGCCGGGCAGGAGTGCGACCGCATTGTCGACGATCCAGCCGGCGCCGTCGGGCCGGACGTCAAGGCGGACGTCGCGCACCGTCGTGTCGCCGATCACGATCGCCGGAAGTTTCAGACTGGCCCGTCCCGGCACCTGCGGAATAGGGATATCGGCGGCGATCGCCAGCATTGCGTCGATCCGCTGGCGGAGCGAAATGGCCGGGTCGCGCCCGGTCTTGCCGCTGCTGCCGGAATTGCCGATGCGGCTGACATCGATCTGCTGGCCGTCGGCGATCAGCAGGAATCTCTGGTCCTTGCCGGTGTCGAGCGTTGCCTCGCCGGTGACGATATAGGGATCGTCGGGCGGCCCGATCTCGAAGTGGTATTCCGGTACGCGGATGCTTTCGTTGGTGAGTTGGAACTCGCCGTTGATGCGAAGGGCGCCGTCCGCCTTGACCTCGCTGGCGGGCCGGTTCTCCGTGAGCGTGAAGCGCCCGGCATAAACCGGTCTGAAATCGACGATCTTCAGATCGCCGTCGAGCTCCACGCCGAAGGGCCGTTCGTCCGGCACCAGCCGCGCCCGCAGGCTCAAGGCGCCCGTTTCGTCGACGGTGTTGCTCGACAATGAGAAGCTTCCCGCCTCCCCGTCGAGCGTCGCACGGCCCTCGACCCTCCAAGGTCCGGCGAGCGTGCGGGCCGAGAGGTCGGCGGAGAGGTCACTGACCCGGCGCGTGCGCCCCGTCTGCTCATCCACAAACTCGATCTCGCCGTCGGCGATCTCCACCTTCTCCAGGATGACCGTATGGGCGGGGATCGCGGCGCGCGACCCGCGTGCCCAATCCAGCGTGCCATCGGGCTGGAGCCGGAGCCGCGCCTTCGGCCGGTCGAGCCGCATGTCGAATATCAGCGCCTCGCCGCTCAGGAAGGGAGCAAGCTCCGCGCTCATTGAAAACTGCGCGACCTGAATCAGCGGTGCGCCGCCGTCGCTCGCTCCGACGCGGACGTCGTTGAGCGTGACCGTGGGAAAGGGAATGAGACGCGCATCGACGCTGCCGTGGACCACCACGGGCTTGCCCATGATGCGGCTTGCCTCCCGCTCGAAATCGTTACGGAAGCTGGTCCAGTCGATAAACAGGGGTGCGATCAGCGCGGCAAAGAGCGCGACAACCAACAGTCCTCCGAGGGTAACCAGAATTCGCGCCAGCACCGTGTCACATTCCCGTCAGTTCGTTCGCCCCCTGCATTGCGGCTTTGAGCCGGTTTTGCAAGTCTCAGGCAAAGATCTTGCCCGGATTGAAGATGTTGTCGGGATCGAGAGAGCGTTTGATCTGCCGCATCAGATCCAGCGCATCACCGAGTTCGGCCGCAAGAAACGGCATCTTGCCCTGCCCGATCCCATGTTCGCCCGTACAGGTGCCGTCCATGGACAGCGCCCGCGCATTCAGCCGCTCGACGAAAGCCTCCGCCTGCGCCACATCAGCCGCATCCTTGTCGTCGAAGAGCAACCCCACATGAAAATTTCCATCGCCGGCGTGCCCGACGATCGGCGCGACCAAGCCATGCGCAGCAATGTCTTCATGCGTCGCCGCGACGCAGTCGGCAAGGCGCGAGATCGGCACGCAGACGTCGGTGGAGAGAATGGCGCGCCCGGGCATGAGGCTCTTCTGCGCCCAGTAGGCGTTGTGCCGTGCCTTCCAGAGCCGTGCCCGCTCTTCCGGATTGGTCGTCCAGATGAAACCCGTAGAACCGAATTCCGACGCTATTTCGGCGAATTGGCGGGACTGCAGCTCGACGCTCTCCCCGCTGCCGTGGAATTCGACGAAAAGGGTGGGCGTTTCCTGGTAGGTCAGGCCCGAATAGGCATTGCACGCCTTCATCTGCAACGCGTCCAGGAGTTCGATACGCGCCACCGGGATGCCGGACTGGATCGTCAGGATCACGGCATTGCAGGCGTCGGCAATCGTCGGAAACGGGCAGACGCCGCCGGAGATCACCTCCGGTATGCCCTGCAGGCGCAGCGTGATCGAGGTGACGATGCCGAGGGTGCCTTCCGCGCCGACGAAGAGGCGCGTCAGGTCGTAGCCGGCCGACGACTTGCGCGCCCGATGGGCCGTCCTGATTTCGCGCCCGCCTGCGACGACGGCCGTGACGGCGAGCACGTTTTCCTTCATCGTGCCGTAGCGCACCGCATTGGTGCCCGATGCACGCGTCGACGCCATGCCGCCGATCGAGGCGTTCGCGCCCGGATCGATCGGGAAGAAGAGACCGGTGTCGCGCAGGTAGCTGTTGAGTTCCTCCCGCGTCACGCCCGGCTCCACCGTGCAGTCCAGGTCTTCGGCGTTGACCGCGAGCACGCGGTTCATCCGCATCATGTCGACGGAGATGCCGCCATGGGGCGCGTTGACGTGACCTTCGAGCGAGGAGCCCGTTCCGAAGGGGATGAGCGGCACGCGGTGTTCACATGCGATCTCCACGATCTCGCGCACCTCGGCGGCACTTTCGGGGAAAACCACGGCATCGGGGAGCTGCGCGGGAATGTAGGTCGTCGTGTTGGCGTGCTGGGCCCGGATCGCTTCACCGGTCTGGAATCGATCGCCGAAGCGTGTGGCGAGGTATGTTTTGGCCGCCGCGATACCGTTCTCGTTTCTCGCCCCTGCCCGGATTGCGTTCAACGCCACGAAAATTCTCCTTCTCATCTCCCGATGCGCCTTCGCGGCACCCGGAAGAGCGCTCTTTCGTCTTGAGCGCCCGCATAATCTATCCCTAATCCGCACTCGAATTAAGGGCACCGGTCCGGCGCGACAAGGAAAATACGCGAGAGCTCACTCTCCCGCCTCCGCTTTCGCAAATCCGTCTCGGGCGCTTTGGACGGCTTCGAAGATCGACACCGTCCTTATCCGGACGCGTCCTACTGCATGTTTCCTTTAATCGTATCCGATTAAAGGACAAAAACATGCAGCAGATCAAAGTGCTACAGCGACCTTTGCGCGTCTGATAAGACGCGCGGCGCTGTAGCCAGCCGGCCGGCCGGAAGCGCTTACATTTCAACGGGCTACTGTGCAAATCGGAATCACTTTGTCCAGAAGTTCACCGGTTTGGAGTGCCCTCGCGTCAAAAAATTACCGCCGGTGATACCGGCTTGTCACAAGTCCGGCCGACTGCACCGGCGCTGCAGCGAATGCGTCTTTTGTTTGCAGGCCTATAGGGTATTATGTCCGGAAAGGGAGAACGTCGCATGTTCGGGCTGCTTGCTTTGATCACCGCGTCGATTTTCTTCGGCGCCGCCATTTACATCAATGTGGCTGAACAGCCTGCCAGGCTTGCCCTGGACGGAGGCGCAGCGCTCCGGGAATGGGTGCCCGCCTATCGGCGCGGCTTCGAGATGCAGGCTCCCCTCGCGATCGTTTCCTGCCTTCTCGGCGCTGTGGCATGGTGGCAGTCGGGCGATGCGCTCTGGGGCTTGGGAGCGGCCGTCATCATACTCAACTGGCCCTATACGCTGTTCGTCATCATGCCCGTCAATCAGCGCCTGGAGACGACCCGTCCGGATCAGGCGAATGCGGAGACCCGCGAACTCATCGAGCGCTGGGGCAAGCTCCATGCCGGCCGCAGCGCCCTCGGTGCGCTCGCCACCGTCATCTATCTCGCTGCCGCAGCAGGCGGCTTCTGACGATCTCGCGGCAATCGCACCGCGCCACCTGCCGCTGCGCGCCAGATCTCGCTCATCTCAGATCTTGAGCACCTCGGCCGCGTTCATCTCCTCCTGCAGCTTCCGCTCCTCGTCGGCATGCGGCTTGGTAAAGCGGGCAATGACCAGATAGGCGACCGGCGTCAGGTAGAGCGTCACGACCACCGCCAGGCCCAACCCGCCGACGAGGACCCAGCCGAGCGCGATGCGCGCTTCGGCGCCGGCACCGCTTGCCAGCACCAGCGGTACCGCGCCCACGACGGTCGCGATCATGGTCATCATCACCGGTCTGAGACGGATATTGGCGGCATTCTCGATGGCACTGCGGACGTCCTGCCCCCGGTCGCGGAGCTGGTTGGCGAACTCTACGATCAGGATGCCGTTCTTGGCCATGATGCCGACAAGCATGACGAGCCCTATCTGACTGTAGATGTTCAGCGTGTTGCCGGTCACGATCATTGCGAAGACGGCGCAGGCGAGACCGAGCGGCACGGTCGACATGATGATGAGGCCGCTCACGAAGCTTTCGAATTGCGCCGCAAGCACCAGGAAGATGATGACGAGCGCGAAGCCGAAGGTAACGAACAGGCCGTTGGCGTTCTCGTCCAGTGTCGCGGCCTCGGCAAGCGGCATGACCCGCGATCCCGGCGGCAGAAGGGGTTCGGCCATCTCTTCGACCATCGACAGCGCCTCGCCGAGTGCGAGATCGGATTTCAGCCCCGCCGAGAGCGAAACGGCGCGCAGTTGCGACTCGCGGGAAAGCTGCGGCGCCACTGCCTTCTCCTCGACCGTTGCGATCGACGACATCGGCACGATGCGGCCGTCGCCGGCCTTGACGAAGATGTTCTGCAGGTCCGTCGGGTCGTTGAGCGGCTCGGTGGAAGAGAGCAGCTTGACCGGATAGGCTTCTCCTTCCACGAAGATGTCGACGACGCTGCTGCCGTCGAGCATCGCCTGCAGCGCCCAGGAGAGGCCACCTATGTCCACGCCGAGGTCGGAGGCGCGCTCGCGGTCGATCGTCACCGACAATTGCGCCTGATTGGCCTCGTAGTTGAGCCTCACATTCTCGAAACGGCCGGTATCCTCCATTGCCCTGACGAGCTTCGCCGCCGCGTCGCCCAGCTTCGTGTAATCGTTGCCGACAAGCGCGACCTGAAGGCCGCTGCCGGCACCCCGGATACCGAGGCTGTTCGCCTGGATGGTGAAGGCGCGAACCGACGGGATCTTCGAGGTCGCCCTGTTGATGTCGGCGACGATCTGGCCCTGCGTACGCTCGCGCTCTTCCCACGGGGCAAGCGTCAGGACCATGAAGCCGCTATTGGCCGAGCCGCCCTGGCCGGAAATCGAGAACACATTGCTGATCTCGCCGGATTTGAGCAGCGGCTGCAGGCCCTCTTCGATGCGGCGTAGCTGTGCCTGCGTGTATTCCAGCGAGACGCCCTGCGGCGCGTTGATCCGCAGCATGACCTGCGAACGGTCCTCGTTCGGCGTCAGCTCCGACTTGAGCGTCAGGAAGCCCAGAGCGCCGGCGGCGGTAAAGAAAGCGGCCACCGCGAAGACGATGAGCGGCGCATTGAGGCAGGCGCGAAGCGTTACGCGGTAGAAGGCGGAAGCGCGCCGTCCGAAGCGCTGCATCACCCCGTCATGCTCATGCGGCTCTTTCGTCAGCATGCGCGAGGCGAGCATCGGACAGAGCGTCAGCGAGACGAAGGACGACAGGAGGATCGAGAAGGCGAGCACGAAGCCGAATTCACGGAAGAGGCCCCCGGTCTGCCCCGGCAGGAAGGAGAGAGGAACGAACACGGCCGCCAGCGTGGCCGTGGTTGCGAGCACGGCGAAGAAGACCTCGAGCGTACCGTGCACGGCGGCGGCGCGCGGACCGAGGCCCTCCGCCCGGCGCCGCACGATATTTTCGAGCACCACGATCGCGTCATCGACGACGAGCCCGGTCGCAAGCACGATCGCCAGAAGCGTCAGGATGTTGATCGAGAAGCCCGCAAGATAGATCGCGGCCACCGTTCCGATCAGCGCGATCGGCATGGTGATGGTCGGGATAAGCGTCGCGCGCCAGTCGAGCAGGAACAGGTAGATGACGAGGGTGACGATGAAAACCGCGACGAAGAGTGCGATCTCCACCTCGTGGATGGCGCCGTTGATGAACACCGCGTCGTCGCTGGTGATCTTGAGTTCGGTTCCGGGCGGCAGGATATCCGAGGAGATCGCGTCCACAACGCTGCGCATGCCTTCGGAAATATCGACCGTGTTCGACTGGGCCTGACGGATGATGCCGAGGCCGATACCCTCGCGGCCGTTGGAGCGCAGCGCCGAGGTGCCCGTATCCGGGCCGAGGGTCACGGTCGCCACGTCGCGAAGCCGGACATTGTTGCCGAGCATGAGGTTTTCGAATTGCTCGGGCGTCTGAAGATCGGCCGTCGCCCGAACGGATATGTCCTGACTTGCGCTCGTCAGCGAGCCCGCAGGCACATCGTAGGAGGCGTCGGAAAGCGCCTCGCGAAGATTGGCCACGGTGACGCCGCGTCCGGCGAGCTTCGCCTGGTTGAGGTCGATACGGAAAATCTTCTCCTGATCGCCGTAGACGGTGACGTCGGCAACGCCTTCGACCGCCGCCAGCCGGTCGCTGATCTCGTTCTCGACGAGCAGCGTCATGTCGTCCATGCTCATCGTGTCGGAGGTCAATGCCAGGCGCATGATCGGCTGGCTGTCGGAATCCGCCTTCACGATGCGCGGCTCGTCGGCATCATCAGGCAATTGGCCGGTGATCCGGCCGAGCGCATCGCGAACGTCGTTGGCTGCCTGGCCGATATCGGTCGTGTCGGAGAATTCGAGCGTGACCCGGCTGCGCCCGAACGAAGAGGACGACGAAATGCCCTTGATGCCCTGCACGCGCGAGACGGCACCTTCGATGACCGAGGTCACTTCACGGTCGATCGTCTCCGGCGAGGCGCCGTCGAACTCGGTCGTGACCGAGACCACCGGCTGGTCGACCTGCGGCAGTTCGCGGATCTCGACGCCATTCCAGGCGGCAAGACCAGCCACGACGATCAATGTGTTGACGACCAGGGCGAAGATCGGCCGGCGGATGAAAAGCGCGGTGAAACCCGTCTTTCCGCCCTGCCCTCCACCCGGTTGATGGCCTCCCATACCGATATTCATTGAGCGTCTCCCGCGACCTTCTGCTCGGCCTCGGCCGCAGGCTCGCCGGCGATGCGCACCACGCCGCCGTCGCGAAGCCGCTGCACGCCCTCGGTCACGACGCGGTCGCCCTCGGCGAGTTCCGCATCGACAAGCACCTTGTCGGGATTGCGCTGGATGATCTTGATCGGCACGCGCTCGCTTTTGTCGCCTTTGACCCGCCAGATAAAGGAGCCTTCGGAGCTCCACTGGATGGCCAGCGGGTCGACGGTGGGATATCGGTCGCCGTCGAATGCCACGGTGACGGAGAAGGACATGCCGGCGCGCAGCATGTCATCCGGATTCTCGAGTCGCGCCCGGACCCGGAGCGTCCGGCTCTCCGGGTCGAGGCGGTTGTCTATCGCGTGAACGACGCCCTGAAGTGCACGTCCCGGCTGCGCGATCGCGCTCGCGGTCACCGGCTGATCGACGGAGATCTTGCCGGCGAAGCGCTCGGGCACCCAGAAATCGACGAGGATCTGCGACCGGTCGTCCACGACGGCAATCGGAGTCGAGGTCGTGACGTAATCTCCTATATTGACGGTGATGATCCCGACCACCCCCTTGGAGGGCGCCACGATATCGCGACGCTTCAGGTCGAGCTCGGCCGTTTTCAGCGCCAGTTCGGCCGCCTGCAACGCGATTTCGGAGTCACGCACCTCAACGGCCGTCACTGCGCGCGCGGTGCTGAGATTGCGGTAGCGCTCGACCTTCTCCCGGGCACTGTCGCGCGTCAGCCGCGCCTGCTCGGCAGCGATCATCTGGTCGTCGCTGTCGAGGCGCGCGATAACCTGGCCTTCCGTGATCCTGTCGCCCGACTTCACCAGTATTTCGGTGAGATTTCCCGTTGCGGTCGGCGTCACGGTAACCGAGCGGATCGCTTCGCCGTTGCCGATCGCGTTCAGCCTGTCGTTGACGACGGCGCGCTCGGCCGGCTTGACGACGACCAGGGGTGCTTCCGCGAAGCCGCTGCGTCGACCCTGCCCGCGCTCGCTATCGCCCGAACCGCCCCTTGCCCCTTCGCCGCCCTGCGGTCCCGACAAGGCATCGATCAACGGTTGCGAAACCCCGATCGCGGCCAAGGTCTCACCCGCTCCGGGCGCAAGACGCACCCACGCGGCGCCCCCGACGGCGAGGACGACGACGCTGATCGCGAGCTGATTCCAAAAGCGCATTCATGTCTCCAAAAGAAAAGCTCTCCAAAAGAAAAGCGCGCTCCAACGAGGCGCGCACCCGATGGAACGTTCCGATTTGCGCTGATTATCGTTGTTTGCAGACGTCCGGGCAATCTCGGAATGGCATCATTACGCAATTGTAACAAAAGCGATTTTGGTGGCGGCATGATGGCGCTTGCGCCCGTCCTGAAACGCACACGCCGGCGGTGAGGCGGCGGCATGTTTACAGCTTGCGTGGCTCGGTTATTCTGTTCGTCGCCGGCGGCTGTTTCGGGCCGGCTCTCGACACGAAGGGAGACGGCAATGTGCGATGCATGCGTCATCGAATCGGTCAAGCAGCGGATGGTGTCGCGGCGCGGTTTGCTCCGTGCGGCCGCGGTCGGTACGGCAGGCATTGCCGCCGCCGGCATGGGAATCGTACCTCCGGCGCTTGCCGCCGGCCACGGCAGCGTCACCGATCTCACCCATGAACTTCATGAGGAGTTTCCGACCTTCTTCGGCCAGCAGCAATTCTTCCGGGAGCAGAAGTTCAAGTATGCCGAACACAAGTTCAACCTGTTCGAACTTCGGGTGAACGAGCACACCGGTACTCATGTCGACGCGCCGCTGCACTTCTCCGCCGACGGCCTTTCGGTGGCGGAGCTGCCCCTCGACAAGCTGATCGTGCCGCTCTGCGTCGTCGACATCCGCGAGAAGGCGGCCGCCGATCCGGATGCGCAGCTGACGCCGGACGACATCAAAGCGTGGATCGCCGCCAACGGGGACATTCCCGAGAACGCCTGCGTCGCCATGCTGTCGGGCTGGTCGGATCATCTCGGCAGCGACAAGTTCCGCAATGCCGACACGGCTGGAAAGATGCATTTCCCCGGCTTTCACGTCGAAGCAGCCAAGTTCCTGATCGAGGACACGAGGGCAGCCGGCATTGCCGTCGATACGCTCTCGCTCGACCACGGCATCTCACCCGATTTCGCCGCCCACTACGCCTGGCTGCCGGAAGGCCGCTGGGGGCTCGAGGCGGCCGCCAATCTCGACAAGCTGCCGGCGAAGGGCGCGACGCTGGTCCTCGGCGCGCCCAAGCACCGCGGCGGCACCGGCGGCCCGGCCCGCGTCTTCGCTCTCGTTTGAAACGCATGGAGCAAGCATGAGCACTGTTGCGCCGCCATCCGGTCCCGAATCCGACCCACGCGTCAAGGCCGTCTTCGACGACATCCGCGCGACCCGGAAATCGGACTTCATCAACAATATGTGGCTCTGGCTCGCCTTCGACCCCGGCCTGCTGGAGCGGACCTGGGCGGAGGTCAAGGCGGTGATGGCGACGCCTTCGCCGCTCGACCCACTGGTGAAGGAGATGCTCTATATCGCCGTTTCCGTGACCAATGGCTGCGGCTACTGCATTCATTCCCATACCGCCGCCGCCAGGGCCAAGGGAATGACGGACGCCGAGCACGCGGATCTCCTGCGCGTCATTTCGCTTGCCGCCAAGACCAACCAGCTCGCGACGGCCCTGCAGGTGCCGGTCGATCCGGTGTTCGACGCGTCCGGCAGAACATAAAAACTCGGCATGCCGGCCTGAAAACACCAGTCTTTCCACAGGCATGCCCGGGTGGGCGAAGGTTCCGGAATAAAAGAAGAACATCCTTTCTGGCCTTTCGGTCCCGAATCACTACATTGGGCCGCATGACCAAAGGTTTTGACGATATTCCCTTTTTCGACGAGGAGCCCGCGCCGCGGAAACCCGCGGCCGCCGGCGGCGGCATCGCCGCGCGCGCCATGGCCGCCCGCGACAAGGCCCAGCGACCGGACTACGTCTCCGGGCTCAATCCGGAGCAACGGGAGGCAGTCGAGGCGCTGGAAGGTCCGGTACTCGTGCTCGCCGGCGCCGGCACCGGCAAGACGCGCGTTCTGACGACGCGGATCGCCCATATCCTTTCGACCGGCCGCGCCTATCCCTCGCAGATCCTCGCCGTCACCTTCACCAACAAGGCGGCGCGGGAAATGAAGGAGCGCATCGGCGTGCTCGTCGGCCACGCCGTCGAAGGCATGCCCTGGCTCGGCACCTTCCACTCGATCGGGGTCAAGCTCCTCCGCCGCCATGCCGAGCTGGTGGGTCTGCGGTCCGACTTCACCATCCTCGACACCGACGACGTCGTTCGCCTCATCAAGCAGCTCATCCAGGCGGAGGGCCTCGACGACAAGCGCTGGCCGGCCAAGCAGTTCGCCGGCATGATCGACACCTGGAAGAACAAGGGCCTGGACCCGTCGCAAATCCCGGAAGGCGATGCCCGCGCCTTTGCCAACGGCAAGGGCCGCGAGCTCTATGCCGCCTACCAGAACCGGCTGCTGACCCTGAATGCCTGCGATTTCGGCGACCTGCTGCTGCATCCGATCCGCATGTTCCGCGCCAATCCGGACGTGCTGAAGGAGTATCACGCCAAGTTCCGTTACATCCTCGTCGACGAGTACCAGGACACCAACACGGCGCAATATATGTGGCTGAGGCTGCTGGCCCAGCAGACGCAAGCGTCGCGAAATCGCCCCTCATCCGGCCTGCCGGCCACCTTCTCCCCGTCCGACGGGGAGAAGGGACAAGCGGCGCGTTCGCAATCCCCCCTCTCCCCGTCAGAACGGGGAGAGGGCCGGGGTGAGGGGCAACCCACCGTCAACATCTGCTGCGTCGGCGACGACGACCAGTCGATCTACGGCTGGCGCGGCGCCGAGGTGGACAACATTCTCCGCTTCGAGAAGGATTTCCCCGGCGCCAAGGTCATCAAGCTGGAGCGCAACTACCGCTCGACCGAGCATATCCTCGGCGCGGCGGCGCATCTGATTGCCCATAACGAGGGCCGGCTCGGCAAGACGCTCTTTACCGAGCGCACGAATCCCGACGACGAGAAGGTGCATGTTCATGCCGCCTGGGACTCCGAGGAGGAGGCTCGCGCGATCGGCGAAGAGATCGAGCAGCTCCAGCGCAAGAAGCACAATCTGAACGACATATCGATCCTCGTGCGCGCCTCTTTCCAGATGCGCGAATTCGAAGACCGCTTCGTCACGCTCGGCCTCAACTATCGCGTCATCGGCGGCCCTCGCTTCTATGAGCGGCTCGAAATCCGCGATGCCATGGCCTATTTCCGCCTCGTCTGCCAGCCCGCCGACGACCTCGCCTTCGAGCGGATCGTCAACACGCCGAAGCGCGGCCTCGGCGAGACGACCGTCCGCACCCTGCACGACTATGCCCGGGCCCGCGACATCCCGATGCTAGCCGCGGCAAGCGACATCGTCGAGACGGACGAATTGAAGCCGAAGGCTCGCAAGGGCCTCTTCGACGTCGTCGCCGATTTCCGCCGCTGGCAGACATTGCTCGAAACGACGCCGCACACCGAACTTGCAGAGCGGATCCTCGACGAGAGCGGCTATACCGCCATGTGGCAGGCCGACAAATCGGCGGAAGCGCCCGGGCGCCTCGAAAACCTGAAGGAGCTCATTCGTTCGATGGAAGCCTTCGAGTCCATGCGCGGCTTTCTCGAGCACGTCGCGCTGGTGATGGACGCCGAGCAGAACGAGAATATGGATGCCGTCTCCATCATGACGCTGCATTCGGCCAAGGGGCTGGAATTCGACACCGTCTTCCTGCCGGGGTGGGAGGAAGGGCTCTTCCCGCATCAGCGCGCCCTGGATGAAGGCGGCCGCGCAGGTCTGGAGGAGGAGCGCCGCCTCGCCTATGTCGGCATCACCCGTGCCAAGCGCCGCTGTCATATCTGGTTCGTTTCGAACCGCCGCATCCACGGCCTCTGGCAATCGACGCTTCCCTCGCGCTTCCTCGACGAGTTGCCGATCGCTCATGTGGAAGTGGCCGAACAGGAGGTCTCCTATGGCGGTTACGGTCGCGGCGGTTACGGCCAGTCGCGCTTCGACAAGGCCGATCCCTTCGAGAACAATTACCAGACGCCCGGCTGGAAACGCGCCCAGCAGCACCGGTCGGAGGCCACCCGAGACAACTGGGGCACCCGCTCCGGCCACGCCATCGAACGCATCGGTTACGGCGAATCGGGCCCCCGCACCCGCACCATCGAAGGCGAGCTCGTCGCCAAGTCGACGAGCGCCGAGCCCTCCCGCTTCAATGTCGGCGACCGGGTCTTCCACATCAAGTTCGGCAACGGCAACATCGCGGCGATCGAGGGCAACAAGCTGACGATCGATTTCGACCGCGCCGGGCAGAAGCGCGTGCTGGATGGGTTCGTAGAACGGGTGTGAGCACTTCCGGGAAAACCGTGCAGCGGTTTTCCGCTCTACCTTGTCGGCCTCAAAACATCTTTCGATACATAACGAAGCCCGACTTCTCGGCCACCTTGTCGTAGAGCTGCATCGCCGTGTCGTTGGTCTCGTGGGTCAGCCAATAGACACGCGGCGACCCCACGCGTTTCGCCGCTTCGTAGACTCCGTTGATGAGCGCCCGGCCGACTCCCTTGCCGCGGGCGGCCTCATCGGTGAAAAGGTCCTGCAGATAGCAATTCGGCTGGATCGACGTCGTGCTGCGGTGAAAAATGTAGTGCGTCAGTCCGATGAGCCGCCCCTCGCTTTCGGCGACCAGCGCATGCATCGGCTCATAGGCATCGAAGAAGCGGGACCAGGTCATCCGGGTGATGTCGGGATGGAGCGCGGTTTCGCCGGCTCGGCCGTAAAAGGCGTTGTAGCCGTCCCAAAGCGGCAGCCACTGCTCATAGTCGAGGCGCGTTACCGGGCGTATGGCAAGATAGTCGGACATTCTCAATCCTCGTTCGCAAGTTCAGGCGCATTACAACTATCTTTGCCCGAAGCCTGTGTCACCGCCCCTCGCCTGCCTCAACAGCGCGATCACCTCGGCATCCGTGGTCTGCTCGAAATCGTCGTAATAGATGCTGACGGCATGGAAAGGGGTGGGGCTGGCGAGACAGACGAGCCGGTCCACGTCGTCCCCCAGGCTTGCGATCGCGCTCTTCGGGGCGACCGGCACGGCGAGCATTAGTGCCGCGGCACCTGCCTGCCGCAGGGCTTTCGCCGCAGCTTTGGCCGTTCCGCCCGTGGCAATGCCGTCGTCGACAATGATGACATTGCGACCGCTTGGAGAAATTCGCGCCTGGTCGCCCAGATAGAGGACGCGGCGTCGCGCGAGTTCGAGCCTTTGCCGCTCGGTCTCCGCCTGGACGTACTTCTCGGAAGGATTCACGATACGCATTGCCTCGGCATTGAGCACGACTTGCGGTTCGTCGCTGTCGACCAGCGCTCCGAGACCGAATTCGGGATGACCCGGTGCGCCGATCTTGCGAACGATGAGGAGCTCGAGGGACGCGCCGAGAGTTCTTGCCACCTCGAAGGCGACCGGTACGCCGCCGCGCGGCAATGCCATCACGAGCGGGTCGGCGAAGTCCGCTTTCTCGGTGAGATGCGCTTCGATGACGCGAGCAAGCCTTCGACCCGCATCGGCCCTGTCTGCAAAGGGTATGTCTGCAAAGGATATGCCTTCCTGGGCCATGACACCGCTCCCTGAAAAGCTCTGCGACCGATCGCCACAACTATGGAGAGAGTGATCGCTCAAATTGCAGCGATTTTCGCCAGCTTTCGTTAATGCGCCATCGTTACCAATGGCCTCGCATAATGGCTGAAACGCAAGCCGCACTTTATTTTAGCACGACAGGCCGTTTCGAAATGAGCTTTCTCTCCGCCATACCGGTCATCGCACTTCTTGCCATGCTACCCGTTCTCCTCTCTCTGCGGCCGGTTGCCGGTGTTCGGGAGTTCTCCGCCAGTTGCGCGCTCTCGGCAGCGTCGGCAGGCGCCTTGACGGTTGCGGCGGCGTTGCAGGCGCCGGTCGCCGCAATGTTCGGCTATGCGGGTCTCGCCGTTGCCCTCTTCTTCGTCCTCCAGGGCCTCCGCCGGTTCCTCGCATTGTCGATTCCGGCCTCGCTTTGTCTGGTGCTCGCGTTCTCGAGCGGCGTGCTCGGCTTCATCATCGCTCTCGGCGGCCACGACAGCCCGGCCGCCGGCATGATCGTCGTTGCGGGCGTTGTCGCAGCTCTACTTCTCGTCCTTGGTCTGGCCGCAGCCGACCGCTGGCCGGGCGAAAAGCCGGCGATCCAGGTCGTTGTCGTCGGCTCCGCCGCCGTGGTTTTCACCGCCCTTGCCCATGCCCTCGGCCCATCGGCGCACGTCTTGCCGGGACCGCCGGGCTCGCCCGCCTCGAGCCTGTTCGATTTCCTGCTCGTCACCATGCGGGTGCTGTGCCTTCCCCTCCTCTTCCTGGCCTTGATCCTCACGATGCAGGCCCGGGTCATCGCCGGATTGAGGGCCATCATCGCACGCGACGGCTTGACCGGTGCGCTGTCACGCGGGACGCTCATGGAAGAGGGCGAGCGGATCTTCGCCGAGTGCGTGGCACGCCAGGAGCCGGCTGCCTTCCTGCTGCTCGACCTCGATTTCTTCAAACAAATCAACGATCAGTATGGGCACGCCTGCGGCGACATGGCGCTCGCGCATTTTGCCGATACCGTCTCGGCTTTCCTCGCCGGACGGGGCGTCCTCGGACGGATCGGTGGCGAGGAATTCGGCATCGTCCTGCCGGACCACACGGAAGATCAGGCAAGGGCGCTTGCTGAGGATATCTGCCGCGTGGTGCGTGAGACGCCGGCCGGCCGCTCGCATCAGCGCATCCGTCTGACCGTGAGCATCGGGATCGCCGCCGCCATTGCGGGCGAAACGATTACCGACGTGATGATACGCGCCGACCTTGCTCTCTACGACTCAAAGGCGGATGGTCGCGACCGTTGCTCGGTAGCAAGGGATCGCCGCATCGACGCCAGCGCCCGCGCCCTTGCGGCAGCCGCCGCGCAATTGCGCGAAGCCCGTGCTGCACGGTCGGAACTGCGCCACTCGGCGTGACTTCTCGCACGATGGATCCTGCATATCGCCGGGTCTGACGGCCGGTGCTTGCATTGCAGCATCCGCTGCCTATCTGAACGGTGCAGTTCATTGGAGGATACTCATGTTGCGCCGCATCCGTGCCTTGCTTGTCGCCGGCCTCACCGTCTCGGCCGCAGCGGTTTCGCCGGTCCACGCCGAAACCGTTGGCCAGGTCGGGGTCGACTGGCTCGGCAACGACATCAAGATCGATGCCGTAAGCGACCCGAAGGTGACCGGGGTTACCTGCCACGTCACCTATTTCGATCGCAGCGTCATCGACCGCCTGAAGAACGGCAACTGGTTCGAGGATCCGTCGAACAACTCCATCGCCTGCCGCCAGACCGGCCCCATCGCCATCGATGATATCGACCTGTCGAAGGAGGGAGAGGAAGTCTTCCGTTCCGGACTGTCTCTCATCTGGAAGAACCTGCTGGTGACCCGCATCTACGACAAGGCCAACGACACGCTGATCTATCTGGCGCATTCGAGGCAGTTGACCGACGGATCGGCCAAGATGTCGATCACCACGGTCCCGCTCTATGGCCAATCGGTCACCTGGAAGAATGGGCGGCCGGAATAATCGATCCGGCGAACGCAGCAGATCAAGACGGCCGGAAGGGGAGTACGGGTTTTCCGCACTCCCCTTCCGAGCTACAGTGCGCGCTTCCTGCGAGACTAAGGTCTGCCGCATTTTACGCCGCATACATCGTCTCTTGAGCTGGTGCGCCTCGAGGAAACATGCAGTAGCTGATTTCGCGCCTTACGGTTTAGGCGGCACAATGCCCCGATAGTAGTCGCCCTCACCCGGGTCGTATCTCTCCTGGTAGGTACCGCTTGGAGACATCATACGGCCCCCGTCGATACTCCCCGTTGCAGTCGGGTCGACCGAAGACGGAGGCAGGTTACGCGACGCCGGCATGCGCACCTGGTTCTGGGTTCCCGGAGGGTGGTTCGGGTCGAGGCCCTGATAATAGCTGTCCGCAAAGGCTGGCACCGCGGCACCGACCAAGGCGGACGACAGGACAAATGCAGCAAATGATGTTTTCAGAGAAACTCTCATGGCATTAACTCCTATGTCCGTTAGGCATCCCACCTCCCAATGGATGCTACTGTTCAGCATACGAGCCTCCTACGGATGCTGCGGTTACCAAGATAACACCCGGCACCGGTCGAAAGCGTTTGACGATTTGTCACTTTTGCTCATCCAAGAGTGATGCTCATTACGTAACTGTAACTTGACCGCCCCCTCCACCGCCGGGGGCGGCATCGTGGCGCGTCCTTGGACTGAAAGAGCATACAGAGGCGGACCATCGCCTCTGAAGGCGGTGGTCCGCTAAAGCGCAATGCGCTCGAAGGCAACTAAAAATGTTTAGGGACGAGGAGCCGGAGGCGAGATGCCTTGATAATAGTCGCCGTCGCCGGGGCCCTGATACTCGTTCGTATAGTGCTCACGTACCCGGCCAGGCGCGTTGGTCGCTCGGCTTCCCGGCGCCGGTTCCATGTAGATGCTGCCGGTCGGCGCCGGATCGACATAGACGCTGCCCGTCGGTGCGGGATCGACATAGACGCTGCCGGTTGGGGCAGGATCGACATAATAGGGACGTGCCGGCACCATTACCGCCCCTCTGTTCTGGGTGCCCGGAGGATTATGCGGGTCGATGCCCGGATAGTAACTGTCTGCAAAGGCCGGCACGGCGACGCCGGCAAGCGCCGATGAGAGGGCAAATGCAGCGAGCGATGTTCTGAAAGAAACTTTCATGGCGTTGCTCCTGTCTGTTTCCACATCAGCTTCCAAACGCGGAGGCTGTAATCACCAGCAGAGGGCTTCTCGCCAAATGCTGCCTGTTCATAACTCGTTTCGCGTGCAGGGGTTCCTTGCGCGCGACCGGTACGTTTTCACATTTGCTCGCTCCGCCGTGATGCCGACCGCCGTGCAGTAGCCGCCGAGCGTCCGCCGGCTCATGCGAAAAAGCCCGCTTTCGCGGGCCTGTTCAAACCGTCCATTAAGGTCCGGGCTCAGAGCGGGATGAGGAAATTTGGGTGCGGTTTTCCGCCCGCATCCCGCGTCTCAACTTCCTGGAATCGATCATGTTCATGTTTTTAGGTCGGCCCGACCTGAAAACATCGTGATCTAGGCCGCCTGCGCCAGTTCCTCGGCGATGACGGTGTCGAGATTGAGGAAGCAGACCATGGATTTTTCAAGCGCGACGATGCCGCGGCAGAAGGCGCGCTGGGCTTCCGGGATGATTTCCGGCGCGGGCTGCAGGTCTTCGCTTCGGATCGTCATCATATCGGAGACCTGCTCGACCAGCAGTCCGACGAGCTTGCCGTTGATGTCGGTGACGATGATGGCGGAGCGCTCCGACGGCTCGGTCATCTTCATGCCGAGACGGCAGGCCATGTCGATGACCGGGATCACCGCACCACGCAGGTTGATGAGGCCGAGAACATAGGGCGGCGTGTGCGGCATCGGTGTCACCGGTGCCCAACCGCGGATTTCCCGGATTGCCATGATGTCGATGCAGAATTCCTGTTCGCCCAGGTGAAAGGAGACGATTTCGAGATAGGCGCCTGACTGCTTGATTGCGTTGCTCATGATCAAAACTCTTCCCAATTTTCACCGGACGCCGTTACCGACGGCGTTGATCCCGGCCTGTTACCGAATGCGCCAGCCAGTTTTCCCATCAACGCCTTTGCTGGAGATGAAGCTGGACGCGTGGATGATTGCGCGGCCGCGGGCTTGCGAAGCGACACGAGCGCGGCAGCAGTCGCTGTTGCCGCCCGCGCCGGAGCGCTTGCCGTCGCCGAGCCTGCCCTGCCCGGCGGCTGGATCGCCGCCGTGCGAATCGCCGTCTCGCGCGCCTGCCCGTGGCGGAATTGCCCGACGATCTCGCTGAGTTTCTCGGCATCCTGCGCAAGCGTATGGCTGGCCGCATTGGTCTGCTCGACCATTGCGGCATTCTGCTGCGTCATCTGATCGAGTTGAGCGACAGCGGTATTGATTTCGCGAAGGCCCGTCGATTGCTCGCGCGCCGCCATGACGATCGAGCTCATATGTTCGTTGATGCAGGCCACCTTGGCACCGATGCGGCCGAGCGCGTCGCCGGTCTCCTGAACCAGCCTGACGCCGGTCTTGACTTCATTGCCCGAGCGGCTCACCAGAGCCTTGATATCCTTCGCGGCACCGGCAGCGCGCTGGGCGAGCTCCCTCACCTCCTGGGCAACGACGGCAAAGCCCTTGCCGGCCTCCCCCGCCCGCGCGGCCTCGACCCCGGCATTGAGCGCCAGCAGATTGGTCTGGAACGCAATCTCGTCGATCACGTCGATGATCTTGCCGATCTCGCTGGAAGCGCCCTCGATGCGCGCCATGGCGGCGATCGCCTCGCCGACGATGCGCCCGGACTCCTCCGCATTGATGCGTGTCTCGTCGACCATGTGGCTCGCCTCTTCGGCGCGCTCGGTCGCTGTCTTCACCGTGACGGTGATTTCCTCGAGCGCGGCCGACGTCTGCTCCAGCGACGCGGCCTGTTTTTCCGTCCGCCGCGCCAGATCGTCGGCAGCGCTGCGCATCTGCCGCCCTTTCGATTCGATCGAGGCGGTATTCTCCTTGACACTCGAAAGGACCTGGCTCAGCCGTTCCACCGTGTCGTTGAAGTCACGGCGCAACGCATCGAGCCCGCCATCGAAAGGCTCGCGGATCGCAACCGCCAGATTGCCGTCTGCAAGCTGATTGAGCGCTCCGCCGAGGGCTTCGACTGCGGTGTTGATCAGTCCGATCGCCTGCTCGCGCTCCGTCTCGTGACGCTCGCGTTCCGTCTCGGTTTCCTGCCGGCTCGCCCTGGCCCTTTCCTCGAGCGCGCGTTTCTCGATTGCCGAGACCCGGAAAAGCTCCACCGAACGTGCCATCTCGCCGATTTCGTCGCCGCGGTCGAGCCCCGCCGCTTCAGCCGTGAGATCGCCCGAATGTATCCGCCGCATGCTGTCGCGCAGACCGAGGATGCCCCGGCGCAAGACGTTCCCATGGAACCAGATCAGGCCGATCAGGGTCGCCATTGCCAGCAAACAGGCGGCTGCCTGGAGCATGAGCGCATGCTCACCACTGGTGCGGACATCGGCGATGCGCCCCGCGGCCAGGCTGGCTGCGGCATCGGCCAATTGCGCAAGCGATGCGCCCACGCGCTCGCCTGCGGCGTCGATGACATCGTCGATGCGGGCGAATTCCTCGGCTGGCGCTCCGGCCTCCACGAGCGCTTTCAGGTCCTGCTCGACGGCCTTGCGCAGTTGGGCCATATCCGATTCGAAACCGGCAAGAACTTCCGGCTTGCCGATAAGACGCGCGAGCGCTTCGAGATCGGCTTGCCTGCCCTCGATGACCTCGAGCGAGGATCCGATCTGGGCCGCACGTTCCGGCTGTATCCGGCGTTCGCCGCGGTCGACGATGGTGTCCATTGCCGCAAGCACGAGCTCCAGGCGGGCAAGGCGCATTTCCTCGAGCGTTCCCATGCCGCGCTGAGCGATAACCGCCTTGTCGAGTGCCTCTTGCGAGCCGCCTTGCTCATAAAGGCCGACGGCGAGAACGGAACCGAAACCTAGAAAGGCTGCGCCCGCAAGCGTCGCAAGGCGTAGGCTGACGGAAAGCTTTCCCTTGGCGGATGGAACGGTGTTCATCGATATGGCAGTCCATAGCTGGACCCGCCGGCGGCAGGCGGGGTCCTCCGTTGCGATCGATGCGGAAAACCGGGCTCGATCAACCGGATGACCTCATGTCATATCGAAGTGGTGCACTTCTCCGCGTCGGCGGACAGTGGCAAACAGACCTTAAACAATCGCTAAAACACTGCCCGCGACTTTGCGGAAGTTCGCGCGTTTCGACCGCTGCTGCCCTTTTCCTTCCGTCTCGTGCTATGATCGCTTCATGCGCACGGATACCAAGAAGTCGCTCTCTCCCCTGATCTTCGCCCTCGCCACCGGCGTGCTCGCGCTCGTCTTCCTGCTCGCCTTCAAAGGCTGGATCGCGAATGGCGCCGACATTTTCCTGTCGCTGGCGCAAGCCGGTCTCGCCTGGTGCATCTGAGACGCACCGCCTCAAGCGAACCTGCGGCAATTGTCCCCTTTGCACCCGTGTGTCCGACGCGGTATCAACGCTCTACATTCCTGACGGCCCGACGGCGCCGCGCGTCTGTCTCAGATGCGTCGGGGCAGCAACAGACTGGTGGCAATGATGAAATCCATACGCATCGTTCTCTGGGTAGCCATTCTCGTCATGGTGGCCGTCCTCGGCTGGCTGACCTTCGACATGACCCAGCCGAAGCAGCAGGCCGCATCCGGCCCCTTCGGCGTGCCCTTTACCCTTGTCGCCCAGAATGGCGAGCAGATCACCGAGAAGGCGTTCACCGGCAAGCCGACGGCGCTCTTCTTCGGCTTCACCCATTGCCCGGAAGTTTGCCCGACCACGCTGTTCGAACTCAACGGCTGGCTCGATAAGGTCGATCCCGAGGGCAACAAGCTGCAGGCCTACTTCATCACCGTCGATCCCGAGCGCGATACACCCGAAGTGCTCGGCCAGTATGTTTCAAACGTGTCCAAGCGCATCACCGGCATCTCCGGTCCGCCCGACAAGGTGCTGGAAATGGTCAAGGGTTACCGCGTCTATTACAAGAAAGTCCCCACCGACGAGGCAAAGCCGGACGGCGACTACACGATGGATCATACCGCCTCTGTCTTCCTGCTCGACGCCAACGGCCAGTTCAGCGGAACGATCGCCTATGGCGAAAACCCGGAAACGGCCGTCAAGAAGCTGGAAAACCTCACGCGCGGCTAACAATGTTTGCCCGTGTATCCTGCGGGCGCCGGTAAACCCGGCGCTTTGCCTTTGTACCTCATTCATGATAGCGGCGAACCGCCCACAGCGCCGCGCATCCGATCGGACGCGCCGAAGCCGCTGTGGCCCTTTTGAATGGCTGCACGCCGAAGGAAAGCACCGTGAGCGAGATACGACTTTTCGTCACCACTACCGAGAAGCAGGCGGCAGCCGTCCTCGACGTCATGAGCGCAATTTTCGAAGAAGACGATTACGCGATCGCGACCATGGAGATCGACGAGAAGCGGGATGTCTGGGAGGCCTCCGTCTACATGATGACGGATGAAGAGGAGAGCGTGAGATCACGCCTCGCTCAGGCACTCGAAGTCGAATTTTCGCATCTTCCGATCGAGCGCGAAGTGCTGCCGGATGTCGACTGGATCGCCAAGTCGCTGGAGGGCCTCGCCCCCGTGCGCGCGGGCCGCTTCGTCATCCACGGCTCGCACGATCGCGACAAGGTGAAGCCGGGTGAGATCGCCATCGAGATCGACGCCGGCCAGGCCTTCGGCACCGGCCATCACGGCACGACAGCCGGCTGCCTCGAAATGCTTGCCTCCGTCGCCCGCTCCCGGCCCGTCCGCAACGCGCTCGACCTCGGGACGGGAAGCGGCGTGCTGGCGATCGCCGCCTGGAAGCTCCTGCACGTCCCGGTGCTCGCAACCGACATCGATCCGATCGCAACCCGCGTCGCCGCCGACAACGCCCGTCGCAACGGCGTCGTCACCGGCCTGACCTTCGCCACCGCGCCCGGCTTCCACTCGACCACCTTCAGCACCAACGGCCCCTTCGACCTCATCATCGCCAACATTCTGGCGCGGCCGCTGATGAAGATGGCGCCGCAAGTTGTGGCCAACCTCGCTCCGGGCGGTTCGGTCATCCTTTCCGGTATTCTCGCCGAACAGCGCTGGAAGGTGCTCGCAGCCTATAACGGCCAGAACCTCAAACATGCGCGCACCCTCTGGCGCAATGGCTGGGTAACCATTCATCTGACCAGGTAAGTCACACCTATCGCAGACGCATCCGGTCGCGGCGTCCGGACGCCGCATTTCTATGGAGATGTTCCTGTAGAACGCCGGCCTTGATCAGTGCATCGCGCTGATGGTCATGAAGCTGGCTGCCATCCGCTTTCGAGACTCGCGCATACCCGATCAAGGTCGTCATTTATACGCTCGTATTTCTTGCACGCTGTCGCCGGGGTCCGGCGCGCCGTCAGGTTCGATTGACCCGCGCTGATCCTGCCGCCAAAAACGGCACGAAAGCTTGTCGCACTTTCTCAAGAAACGCATCGCTGAAGCGACCAACCGGTTCTTGGCCGGAATCGAGGTAGTACGATCGTTCCAGAACGTTGTAATTACATTCGCTGATCGTGATCCAGCCGCGCTGACGGCAAGACCAACTTGCCCTGCCGTAATTCAGCTCCGGGGATCTCTAAAGTGCATCCCTGATCGGAAACATGTCTTCGCCGTAGTGATGAAGCCTCGTGTGATGTCGGCGGCAAAGCCACCGCACCTTTAAAGGCTCGTCGTATTGATCGTGATGGGCATCGACCGCTTCGATCCCGCAGACCTCGCACGTTTGCTTTTCCAGTTCGCCTGCCTTCACTGCTCGCTGCACAGCGAGATGAGCATCGTATTTCCCTGGATTGGCACGCGCCAATTCGCTTGGCGGGTATCGGTTTTCAGCATCGCCGCTCCAACCTCTGTATGCTCCGTTTGAGAGATATCCTCGCAAGTCGACCGTAAGCAGGCATATCACGAAGCAAACCGTTCTTCATTTGTTTTCCCGTGGACACCGCCTGTTTCCACAGGCACTTCCGTCCCGGACAGGCTCTATTGCGCCGAACTGGATCCTCCCTCCTGCGCCAAGCGCAGTGATGACGATAGAAGGAGTATCGACCGAAAGGGGAACCGAGAAAACGAAAAGGCCGCCCGGTCCATCATGACGGGGCGGCCTTCTCGAAACAAAGGCGATGCCGAAGCATCGCCTGCTGACCGGCTTTTGGCCGACCATACCCGCGAGCTTGAGGAGGAGGAGCGCTCAAGCGGGCTCTACCGTTCCGAAGCTGGCCACCCTGAGGGAGGAGGAGAACAGATGACCAACTATTCTCGGAACTGCAGTCTTTTGAACCGGCGGACGTTCGTCCGTGTTCGTTGAGCGGGCTTATAAACCATAATTCCGATAGAGAAAGATACATTCCGGCATGGGTGCCATGCGCCGCGTGCATATGTATGACAAATGGGCAAATGCGCGTCCTGCACCACCCGAGGTACACGCTGTTCATGGGCGAATCTCGTCTCCCCCCTGCGCGAACGAGTTTAAGTTGTTACTTTATGCAGGTCGTTATTCCAAAACCGCTGCTCCACTTTTGGAAGAGATGCATTAACATGCCCATCTCACCTGCGGTCTCCGCCAAGCTTACCGGGAAAGTCCATGTTCCAATCCTTCGAAGTCACCTCCACGCCCCAGTTCGGCAAGGAGAGAACCACCGCCCTGCGTGCCGCCCTCGCAACCTTGGGCGTCGATGGCTTCCTCGTGCCGCGTGCCGACGAATTTCAAGGGGAATATGTGCCCCGCAGTTCCGAGCGGCTGTCGTGGCTGACGGGCTTTACCGGTTCGGCCGGGGTAGCGCTCGTGACCCAGCGCGAAGCGATCGTCTTCGTCGACGGCCGTTATGTAACCCAGCTCAAGGAGCAGGTGGACGGCAGCGTCTTCACCGGCGGCGATCTCATCGGCGAACCGCCGCATGTCTGGCTGGAGCGCCATGGATCCAAGGGCTTCCGCCTCGGCATCGATCCTTGGCTGCACACCGCGGCGGAAGTTCGCCGGCTCGAAAAGGCGCTTGCCGCGATCGGCGGCAGTGTCGTCCTTCTCGACCACAATCCGCTCGACCGGCTCTGGGCCGACCGTCCCGCAACGCCGCTCGGCCCGGTGACGATCCAGCCGGTCGAGCATGCGGGGCAATTGGCGAAAGACAAGATCGCGGAGATCGCGGCGGGCGTGGCAAAGGCGAAGGCCGCCGCCGTCGTTCTCACGGATCCCTCCTCCGTCGCCTGGACCTTCAACATCCGTGGCAGTGACGTGCCGCACACGCCGCACCCGCTGGCGCGCGCGATCATCCATGCGGACGGCAGCGCCGAGCTTTTCCTCGACAAACGCAAGACCGGCATCGAGCAGGAAGCCTACCTGACCCAGCTCGCCGACATAATGGCGCCCGCGAGCTTCGACGATCGGCTCGCCGCCCTCGCCTCAACCGGCGCAGCCATCATGATCGATCCGGATCTCGCCCCCTTCGCGATCGGCGAGCTGATTCGCAGGAAGGAAGGTTCGGTGGTCGAGGCGGTCGATCCCGCCCGCCTGCCGCGCGCCTGCAAGAATGCAGCCGAGATCGCCGGATCGACCCGGGCGCACCTGCAGGATGGTGCGGCGATGGTCGAGTTCCTCGCCTGGCTGGACGGGAGGGAGCCCGGCAGCGTCACCGAAATCGGCGCAACCAGGCAATTGGAGGCAACGCGCGCGGCCGTCGGCGAGCGCATGCAGAACCCCCTGAAGGACGTTTCTTTCGACACGATCGCCGGCGCCGGTTCGCATGCCGCAATCATGCATTATCGGGTCACGAACGAAACCGACCGGCGGATCGAGGCCGGTACCATGTTCCTGATCGACTCCGGCGCGCAATACATCAACGGTACGACCGACATCACCCGCACGGTCGCGATCGGCGCGGTGCCGGAAGAACAGAAGCGGTTCTTCACGCTCGTGCTCAAGGGCATGATCGCAATCAGCACGGCGCGCTTCCCGAAGGGGTCACGCGGCGTCGACCTCGATCCGCTCGCCCGGATCGCGCTTTGGAAGGCGGGCGCCGATTATGCGCACGGGACGGGCCACGGCGTCGGCTCCTATCTCTCGGTCCACGAAGGACCGCAGCGCATTGCCCGGCTTGCCACGCAGGAATTGCTGCCCGGCATGATCCTTTCCAACGAACCCGGTTACTATCGCCCCGGCGCCTTCGGCATCCGCATCGAGAATCTCGTCGTCGTGCGCGAGCCGGAGGAGATCGAGGGCGGCGACCAGCCTATGCTCGGCTTCGACACGCTGACCTTCTGCCCGATCGATCGCCGGCTCGTCCTTCCCGCCCTGCTGACCGACGACGAGCTTGACTGGCTGAACGCTTACCACGCGGAAACGCTGGAAAAGCTGATGCCGCTGCTGTCGGGCACGGAAACGAGAGACTGGCTGGCCAGTGCTACGGAAGCAATCGTGCGATAGGGTCGGAACGGGCGGCCCGGCGGTGTGGGCTGGGGCTGGGGTACCGCCGGGCCTCCGTTGGGAGGGTCGATTTCTCAACCAACAGCATGGTTATATTTGCGGCGACGCTCTCGCGTAACCCGCGAATTTTACTGAATCGCAGCCTTAATCCGACAATAGTCTGAATGGGGCGCAGGCCCCTTTCCGGTCAGATCCCAAGCATCGTCTTGGCTTGGCCGAGCGCTGCTTCCGAGCCCGCATGGTCGCCAGCCTTGTGCAAGTCTTCGCCCTGCTGGCGCAACTGTTTCACCTTGGCCATGTCGGCCTCGGACAATGATGCGTTGGGCATGGCCGCATCGATCGCCTGCATCATGGCGGGGCACTGGTTGGCAAACGCGGTAACAGGCGCAAGCGCGAGAAACAGCGCAACGGAAATTCTGGTAATCATGGTCGCTCCTCCGTGGGCCGGGGGGCGGCTGCCTCCCCGGCAACGAGAAGATGATAGTCCAGAACCGGCCTGGCGCCAATCCGAGCGGCCGGACCCATGCTCAGGCGGCGGGAACCTACATGATCAGGTGCCGGATCGCCATGACCGCGATCCAGCCCACGAGCAGCATCCGAAGCGTCGAAAAGCGCAGCCCGACGACGAAGGCGACGAGCATCGCTGCGGCGACGTCCATGCCACCATAGACGAAGGCGGGCGCCACCAGCGTTGTCAGTACAGCCGCCGGGACTGCGTTCAACGCAGACTCGACGCGCGGAGGTATGTTCTTCAACTGCGTGATAAGCACGTAGCCGCCGAAGCGCGTGACATAAGTGGCGACCGCCGCCGCGACGATGAGATAGAGCAGATCGAGGTGTTGCGCGTCCAAGGATCAGGCCTCCTTTTCCACGGCGTGGGTTTCGGTCGCCGGTCGCTTCGGCGGCAGACAGGCCGCAAGCAGGACGCCGGCAAGCGCGCCGATGCTGACATGCCAGGGGGAGCCGACGAAATGCATCGCAGCGACGGAAGCGACGGCGCTCACCGCCACGATCGGCAGAAAGCGGTCGCGCGTGCGGAAGCTCATCACGAGCCCCAGAAAGTAGATCGGGAGGAGCACGTCGAGGCCGATCGCCTTGGGATCGCCGATCAACTGCCCGAAGATCGCACCGATCAGCGTATTGATGAGCCATGGAACATAGATCACGACGCCGAAGCCCGCATACCAGGCGAAGGTGACCGGCAATCCGCGCTGGCCGCGCTGTTCGGTCTCCGCATATTGCGGGTCCACGAGCAGGAAAAA
Organism: Ensifer sp. D2-11; assembly: GCF_054161295.1. Taxonomy (NCBI): domain Bacteria; kingdom Pseudomonadati; phylum Pseudomonadota; class Alphaproteobacteria; order Hyphomicrobiales; family Rhizobiaceae; genus Ensifer; species Ensifer sp. D2-11. The sequence continues at coordinate 908,212 of NZ_CP096433.1, read as the reverse complement.
TGCGATCAGCTTTTGAACGAAGCTGAAATGGCGGATGTGCTTGGCGAGAGAAGCGGAATAGAGCACGTGGCGGAAGTTGACCGCAAAGACCGAGAGCACCACCAGCCAGGGCTGCACGTTGCTTCCGAAGAGTTCGATGCCGACCATCTGGCTTGCACCCGCATAGACGGTGGCGCTCATGAATACCGCATCGGCAATCGAAAACCCGTTATCCACCGCAAGCGCGCCGAAAAGCGCTCCGAAGGGCGACGCCGCCAGCATGATCGGAAAGCCGCCGCGCAGCCCTTCCCGGAAATCGCCTCTGCTCATGAAATTCTCCTGCGGGGCCGCCCGTAACGAGCATGCCGGACAGATAGGGGCTGCCGCAGATCGCGACAATTCAATTACTCTGATGCGGCGATTGAATTTTCTGATGGTTGGACGCGCGTCATTCCCGAACGAGCACACGAGACCTGGTGCTCGGTCGGCCTACCATAAGAAGGCGGACGCAAAGAACGCGCCCGCCCCGACACGTCAGCGCTTTACTTGAAACGTGTGCTCTATGCCCGGAAAGCTGCGCGCCTTCACCTCGTTGGCATAGGCCTCCGCCGCCTTTGAGATCGTCGGTGCCAACTCGGCGAAATGCTTGACGAAGCGCGGCTTGAAATCGTTGAAAAGACCGAGCATGTCGTCCGATACCAGTATCTGGCCGTCGCAGGCCGGCGAAGCACCGATGCCGATGGTCGGCGCGCGCAGCGTGGCAGTGATCTCGCGGGCGACCGGCTCCACCGTTCCCTCGACCACGATGGCGAAAGCGCCGGCATCGTCGATCGCCTTGGCGTCGCGGCGGATCTTGGCCACTTCCTTTTCGTTGCGCCCGACCGAGCGGTAGCCCCCCGTCGTGTTGACGAGCTGCGGCATCAAGCCCACATGGCCGAGCACCGGAATGCCACGGCTGACAAGGAATTCGACCGTCTCGGCCATCTCGGCACCGCCCTCGAGCTTCACTGCGCTGCAGCCCGTTTCCTTCAGGATGCGCGCGGCACTGCGGAAGGCCTGCTCCTTGGATTCCTGATAGGCGCCGAAAGGAAGGTCGACGACGACGCAACAGCGCTCCGAACCGCGCATGACCGCCTGGCCATGCGCAATCATCATGTCGAGCGTGACGCCGACGGTCGTATCGAGGCCGTAGAGCACCATGCCGAGCGAATCGCCGACGAGGAGGAAATCCACATGAGGATCGAGAAGCCGTGCGATCGGCGTCGTATAGGCCGTCAGGCTGACGATCGGGCGCTCACCCTTCAGGGCTTCGATGCTGGCGGGGCTGAGCCGCCGTTTCGTGGTCTGGACGCTCATTCTCAGGCTACCTTTGCAAAACGGGCGGATTTCGGGGCAATCACGCGGTTGTCGAGCAGCTTCGTGGTGCCGAAGCGGACGAAGAGCAGGAGCAGGACCGGCTTTTCTTCGATCTCGCTGACCGGCTCAAGCGTTTCCGGGTCGCGCAGCGCCACCACTTCCGGCCGCGCCAGCGGCTCGCCGGCGAGAAATTCCAAGACACGCTTCTCGACCTCGGCCGGTTCGGTGACCCCGCTTGCGATCAGCCGCTCGGCCTCGTCCAGCGCCTTCGGCACGATTGCGGCTGCACGCCGCTCTTGCGTCGTCAGATAGACGTTGCGCGACGAACAGGCGAGCCCGTCCTCCTCGCGCACCGTCGGTACGCCGATGACCGTAACCGGCTGCGCCAGATCCTCGACCATGCGCCGGATGATCTGGAGCTGCTGGAAATCCTTTTCGCCGAAATAGGCGCGGTCCGGCTGGACGATGTTGAAGAGCTTGGTTACGACCGTCGCAACGCCTGCGAAATGGCCGGGCCTAACTGCGCCCTCGAGTTCGGAGCCGAGCTTCGGCACGTCGACCACCGTTTCCATCGGGCGCGGATACATGTCGGAAACGCCGGGGGCAAAAAGGAAATCGACGCCGCCATCGGTCAGCAGCGCCTGATCACGGGCGAGGTCGCGCGGATATTTGCCAAGATCCTCGTTCGCGCCGAACTGCAGCGGATTGACGAATATGCTGGCGACGACCACGTCGTTCTCGCTGCGGGCGCGGCGCACGAGCTCCATATGGCCGACATGAAGATAGCCCATGGTGGGGACCAATCCGATGGATCTGCCCGCGCGCCGATGCTCGGCAAGGGCCTCTCGCAGATCGGCGATGGTGCTGATGGTTCTCATTCCGGACCCTCCAATCCGCCGGGACGTTGGACACGCCCCGCTTCGCTGATATGGCTCCTGCATCGTCAAAATGCTACAGCGACAGTTGCGCGTCCGATAAGACGCGCGGCTGCGGGCGCCAGCCCCGCGAAAAGGCAATTGCACAAATTTTGGCTGCAAGCTCTATCTTGTGCAGCGCAAAAATACAAACGGAAATGGGCTCAAATTCGAAGCGCCGCACCTGATCGGCGCATCAGACGTAGTCGATTACGAGGGAGGCTACAAAATTCGGCGAGACCTGTCGGCATGCGGCACATGTCTTCGTCCTTGGCTCATCCCATCTTCAACAAGGAGCACCCCATGCGCATGATTTTCGTCAACCTGCCGGTCAAGGATCTGAAAGCCTCCCGGTCCTTCTTCTCCGCTTTGGGCTTCACATTCAACGAGCAGTTTTCCGACGAGACCGCCGCCTGCATGGTCATCGACGACAATATCTTCGCCATGCTTCTGACCGAGCCGAAATTCCGTAGCTTCATAGTCGGCGAGATCAGCGACACGGCCAAGGGCACCGAGGTCATCACTGCGCTCTCCGCCGCGAGCCGTGCCGAATGCGACGACATGTTCGACAAGGCTATTGCCGCGGGCGGCAAGCCATGGAAGCCGGCGATCGACTACGGCTTCATGTACGGCATCAGCTTCCAGGACCTGGACGGCCACGTCTGGGAGTTCATGTGGATGGACATGTCGGCACAGCAGCAGGCGTGACGATCTAAACTACTGCATGTTTCCTTTAATCGTCCCCGCTTAAAGGACAAAAACATGCAGCAGATCAAAGTGCTACAGCGACCTTTGCGCGTCTGATAAGACGCGCGGCGCTGTAACGGGTCACACGGGATGCCCCTCAACCCGCTGCCGCCACCTTCTCCCCGCAGGCGGGGAGAAGGGATATGCCGCGCCCGCTCGCTCCCTCGGGCGGGCGGTGAATGCGGGGTTCAGTTGGCGCCGCTTGTCCCTTCTCCCCGCCTGCGGGGAGAAGGTGCCGGCAGGCGGATGAGGGGCAAGTGAACGCTTTACCCGCCAATCAGCGCCAGCCACTCGTCCTCGTCCATCGTCTGGACGCCGAGTTCGCGGGCCTTGTCGAGCTTCGAGCCGGCGCCGGGGCCGGCGACGACGATGTCGGTCTTCTTCGACACCGATCCCGCCACCTTGGCGCCGAGACTCTCCGCCTTCGCCTTCGCCTCCTCGCGCGTCATCTTCTCGAGCGATCCGGTGAAGACCACCGTCTTCCCGGCGACGGGGCTGTCGGTCGCGACGGGCAACTCCGCGCTTTCGGGCGTAACCTCTTGCAGCAGCTCGGAAACGACCTTCAGGTTGCGCGGCTCCTTATAGAACTCGACAATGGCGCGCGCGACCACCTCGCCAATGCCGTCGATGCTGTTCAGCTCGTTCCAGGCATCTCCCGAAAAGCCCGCCGCCTCGGTCATGGCGGCCCCGAAATGCTCGTAGCTGCCATAGGAGCGCGCAAGCAGCTTGGCCGTCGTCTCGCCCACATGGCGGATGCCTAGCGCATAGATCAGGCGATGAAGCGCTATCGAGCGGCGGGCATTGATCGCCTCGTACAGCTTGCGGACGCTTACCTTGCCGAATCCGTCGATGTTCTCGAGCTTGTTGAGCGATGCCTCCTGGCGGCGTTCGAGCGTGAAGATCTCAGGGGCGGTGCGGATCCTCAGATTCTCGTCTTCGCTTTCGAAGAAGAACTCGATCTGCTTGGAGCCGAGGCCTTCGATGTCGAAGGCATTGCGCGAGACGAAATGCTTCAGATGCTCGACCGCCTGCGCACGGCAGACGAAGCCGCCCGTGCAGCGGCGCACGGCATCCACCTTGCCCGTCTTTTCGTTGATGTCACGCACCGCATGGCTGCCGCAGATGGGGCACGTCGTCGGAAACCTGTAGGGCTCGGCGCCTTCCGGCCGCTCGTCCATCACCACGTCGACGATCTGGGGGATCACGTCCCCTGCCCGCTGGACGATAACCATGTCGCCGATACGGACGTCGCGCCCATCGCGGATCGGCTCACCGGTGTTGCCGACGCCGCGGATATAATCCTCGTTGTGCAGCGTGGCGTTGGTGACGACGACGCCCCCGACGGTGATCGGCTCCAGCCGCGCGACGGGCGTCAGGGCGCCGGTACGGCCGACCTGAATGTCGATGCCCTTCAGACGCGTGAAAGCCTGTTCGGCCGGAAACTTGTGCGCCGTTGCCCAGCGCGGACTGCGCGAGCGGAAGCCGAGCCTGGCCTGCAGATCGAGCCGGTCGACCTTGTAGACGACGCCGTCGATGTCGTAGTCGAGGTCCGGACGCTCCCGCTCGATATGGTGATAGTGCTCCAGGAGCTCGTCGGCGGAGAAGAAGCGCTGCATCAGCGGATTGACCGGGAATCCCCAGGCCTTGAAGGTCTCCACCATGCCGAGCTGCGTATCCGCCGGCATCGCCGACATCTCGCCCCAGGCATAGGCGAAGAAGCGCAGCTTGCGGTTCGCCGTCACCTTCGCGTCCAGCTGACGGAGCGAACCCGACGCCGTATTGCGCGGGTTGACATAGAGCGGCCTGCCCTGCGCCGCCATTTCGGCATTGAGCGCGGCGAAGTCCGATTTCGCCATATAGATCTCGCCGCGGATCTCGACGACATCAGGCGCGTCCGCGGGAAGCGTCTGCGGGATCATGCCGATGGTGCGGACATTGGCGGTGACGTTTTCCCCGGTCGTGCCGTCGCCGCGGGTAGCTGCCGTGACGAGCCGCCGGTTTTCGTAGCGCAGCGACATGGACAGCCCGTCGATCTTCGGCTCGGCCGTGAAGGCGATCGAGCCGTCCGGGAGCTTGCCGAGGAAGCGGTAGACACCGGCGACGAATGCGCGGGCATCCTCGTCCGAGAAGGTATTGTCGAGCGACAGCATCGGCCGCGCATGAACGACCGGCGCGAAGGTCAGCGAGGGTGCGGCACCGACCTTCCGCGAGGGGCCGTCCTCGCGGACAAGTACCGGGAAGCGCTCTTCGATCAGATCGTTCCGCCGCTTCAGCGCATCGTAGTCCGCATCCGAAATCTCCGGAGCATCCTTGCCGTGATAAAGCATGTCGTGGCGGGCAAGCTCCGCCGCCAGGAAGGCGAGTTCCTCGGCAGCTTCCGCTTCGTTCAATTGTTCGACGGATTTTCTTTGATTCAGCATGGATGCGGCTCCAGAACTTTGGAGTCGCTTTTACTGCATGATTCCTCAAATCGGAATCGATTTTGAGGGTAACCGACGCGAAGGAACGTGAGGGCTATTCAACCGTTGCCGGCGAGCAATCGCGCGGCTGCGGCCCTCGCCTCCTCGGTAATCGAGGCGCCGGCGAGCATGCGGGCGATCTCTTCCGTGCGTGCCGCTTCGTCCATGCGGGCGACGCGGGTCGCGATCATCTCGGTCTTTTCCGCGGAAGGCCCCTTCGAAATCAGGAGATGCGTCGCCGCACGCGCGGCAACCTGCGGCGCATGGGTGACGGAAAGCACCTGCACGGTTTTCGAAAGCCGCTTCAAGCGCTGGCCGATCGCATCCGCCACGGCGCCACCGACGCCGGTATCGATCTCGTCGAAGACGAGCGTCGGCGCCGAACCGCGATCGGCGAGCGCCACTTTCAGCGCGAGCAGGAAGCGCGAGAGCTCGCCACCCGAAGCGACCTTCATGATCGGTCCCGGCCTGGTGCCGGGATTGGTCTGGACGTGGAACTCGACCGCATCGATCCCGTCGGCCGTCGGCGATCCCGGGTCGCTCGTCACCTCGACCATGAAGCGGGCGCGTTCGAGCTTCAGCGCAGGCAGTTCTTCCATGACGGCGGCCGAAAGTGCAGCAGCCGTATTGTGGCGCTTCTCGGAAAGTGAGCGGGCCGCAACATCGAAGGCCGCCCTGGCTTCGGCGACCTGTATTTCCAGTTGCTTCAGCTTCTCTTCGCCGGCGTCGAGATCGGCAAGATCTGCGATCATCCGCGCGGCAAGTGCCGGCAGTTCGGTGACGGGAACCGAATATTTGCGGCTAGCGGCGCGCAGAGCGAAAAGCCGCTCCTCGACGCGCTCTAGCTCCTTCGGATCGAATTCGGTGTCGCGGAGCGCGCGCTCGACCGCCATCTGGGCATCCGCAAGCTGGTTCAGCGCCCCATCCAGAAGCTCGACCGTCTCTTCGAGCAGGCCGGGTGCCTCATGGCTCTTGCGTTCGAGCCGCCGGACGAGCGACGCGATGAGCGGTACCGGCGAGGCGTTGCCGTTCAGAAACTCGGATGCCTCGCTGATGTCCCCGGCAATGCGCTCGGCCTTCATCATGCGGGCCCGGTTCTCGGCGAGTTCCTCCTCTTCGCCATCGCGCGGCGAAAGCGTCTCGAGTTCCTCGACGGAGGAACGCAGATAGTCCGCCTCGCGGGCTGCTGCCTCCACCTTCTCGCGGTGTTTCTTCAGACAGCGCTCGGCATCCTTCCAGGCGCGATAGAAGGTTGCGACGTCTTCCGCAGCTTCGGTGGTACCGCCGAAAGCATCGAGCAGCGTGCGGTGCGCGTCGGTATCGACAAGCGCCCGATCGTCGTGCTGGCCGTGAATTTCAACGAGCGTCTGGCCGACCTGCCGCATCAGCTGAACGCTAACCGGCTGGTCGTTGATGAACGCCTTGGTGCGGCCGTCGGCCGATTGCACGCGGCGGAAGATCAGATCGCCATCGTCGTCGATGCCGTTCTCGCGCAGGAAGAGCCGCGCCGTATGGCCGGCCGGGACGTCGAAGACAGCGGTAACCTGGCCCCTGTCCTCGCCGTGGCGCACGAGCGAACCGTCGCCGCGGCCGCCCAGCGCAAGCGACAGACTGTCGAGAAGAATGGATTTGCCCGCGCCGGTTTCGCCGGTCAGCACCGAAAGCCCGGCATCGAAGCTGAGGTCAAGCCGTTCGATCAGGACGATATCGCGGATCGCGAGCTGGGCGAGCATCCGGTTTCATATCTTCGTTGTCAGGCGCCGGGAAAATCACGCGCCGATGAGGTTCTTTCCCGCGCGCGCGATCCAGGACGTGCCGGTTTCGCGCGGCTCAAGCCCGCCGGATTGCAGCAGCTTGTAGGAGTCTGCATACCATTGGCTGTCGGGGTAGTTATGCCCGAGAACCGCTGCCGCCGTCTGGGCTTCCCCGGTCACGCCCATCGCATAATAGGCTTCGACGAGGCGGGCAAGCGCTTCCTCGACCTGATTGGTGGTCGGATACCGCTCGACGACGGTGCGGAAGCGCGAAATCGCTGCCAGATATTCTTTGCGCTCGAGATAATAGCGGCCGACCTGCATCTCCTTGCCGGCGAGCTGGTCGCGTGCAAAGCGGATCTTTGCCTGCGCATCGTCGACATATTCGGAGTCCGGATACTTGTCGACGACCACCTGCATTGCCTCGATCGCCTTCGCCGCGGGTCTTTGATCCTGCGTCACCGACGGAATCTGCTTCGTATAGGCGAGGCCCTGGATATATTGCGCGTAGGCTGCGTCTTCCGACTGCGGATAAAGATTCAGGTAGCGGTTGGTCGAGTTGATCGCGTCCTGATACTGGCCGTTGCGATAGGCAACGAATGCATTCATCACCAGCGCTTTCCGGGCATATTCGGAGAACGGATGCTGCTTGTCGATCGCCTCGAACTTCCGCGCCGCTTCCGTCGTCTTGCCGGCGTTCAGGTTTGCGAGGCCCTGGTTGTAGAGCACGTCCGGCGGATCGGTCTCGGCCGTGAGCTTGGTGATGTCGATGTCCGGATCGTTCTGGCAGGCCGTGATCAGACAGGAGCCGGCGATAGCCGCAAGAACGACCGCGGCGACGCGCGCTGATTTTCCTATGTCGACAGAAACTGCAAGAACCATCGGATATTCCCGTTTCACTCAGCGCCTAGCATCGCGCCAGACTTGCGCGTTTTAGAGCAAGTTACCTCAAGACCGCAACGTCATGATCGGCAATTCATGCAAATTTGTGGCGCGCTGCAGCGCTGCACCCCTTTTCGGATGTGTAAAGCGCCTCTGGCGCCGTGAAAATAGGTGCCGAAGAACACGCGTTACTCAGGGCAACTATCGAATCATCATGAAAATGCCGGCCTTTCGGCCGGCGACTGGAGAAGGAATATCCTATGCCGTCAGGCGGACCAGGGCGCAAAGCCCGGTGCGGCAACCGCCACCATGTCCCGCGAACGGGTGCGCTGGCGCGGCGTTGCCGTTTCCACCACCTCATAGGCGGTCGGATCGCTGAGCAATGCCTTGAGGGCATTGGCATTCATCCGGTGCCCGCCGCGATAGGAGCGGTAGCAGCCGAGGAAGGGAGCACCCGCCAGCGAAAGATCGCCTACGGCATCGAGCGTCTTGTGGCGGACGAATTCGTCCGTATACCGCAGGCCCTCGACATTGATGACCGTGTTGTCGTCCGAAATTACCACGGAGTTCTCGAGTGACGAGCCGAGCGCGAAACCGCCTGCCCAGAGGCGCTCCACATCGCGCATGAAGCCGAAGGTACGCGCACGCGACAGCTCCCGCTTGAAAACGGAAGGCGTCATGTCGCCCTTCCATGCCTGACGGCCGATCAGCGGGCAGTCGAAGTCGATCTCGACTTCGAAGCGCATGCCGTCATAGGGCGTGAATTCCGACCAGGAAGCGCCCGATTCGATGCGCACCGGCTTGAGAATGCGGATATAGCGGCGCTTCTCGGCAAGCGAATGAATACCTGCCTGCTCGATCGCCTCGATAAAGGGGGCTGAGCTGCCGTCCATGATCGGCATTTCAGCGCCATGCACCTCGATCAACAGGTTGTCGAGGCCGAGCGCATAGACCGCCGCCATGACATGCTCGATCGTCGCGATCGAGGTTGCCGGCGAGAGGCCAAGGACGGTGCACAGATCGGTGTTGCCGACCTGCGACGAGACGGCACGGAATTCGCTCACCCGGCCGCCGGCAAGCACACGCTGGAACACGATCCCGGCGTCGGCATCGGCCGGCTGGAAGGTGATCTCGACTTCCGCACCGGAGTGAACGCCAATTCCCTTGAGGGTTATCGGGTTTGCGATCGTCGTCTGAAACCCGAGCAGTTCGATTCCCATTCTCGTCACTTTCAATCAAGGCGGCCTTCGGCCAAAATCCTAAAGGGTGCCACGCTGCTCAAGACACAAGACGAAGTACCGGGACCCCGCGCAGCCGGCGGAAATCTCGTCTTCGAACTAACAGCGCCCGATCGAATCGTATGCGTCCCCAATTCCGATCATGAAAATAAGAGTTTGGAGGCACCATTCCAAATCACTGTTCGTTTCGTTTTGTTACGCAATTCATATGCGCGCAATGCAATTGATAAGCTTCTGATTTCGCGTAAAAAATCGAAAAATGCCCGGGCTGGCGCCCGGGCATCGGCAAGGTGAAGGAACAGCCTCCGCATGTTTCCCTGAACCGGAGCCGGCTCAGGAAAAACTGCGGCGACTGAAAGTACTACGGCGACGTTGCGCGTCCGGTCGGACGCACGGCGCCGTAGGTATCAGCTCGACTGGCGGCGCAGGAACGCCGGAATTTCGAGCTGATCGTCTTCATGCGACCGCATCTGCGGTGCAGCGCGACCGTGATCGTCGAGCTGGCCGCGACGCGGCGCATAGAGGCTGGCTTCCGGCGAAAGCGGCCGGCGCTGTTGCGAGGCGGCGCTTGGTGCCGCGGCGGTCATGTCGGACGAGACATTCGTCGCTTCCCGTTCACGCAGCCCGAGCGAGCTGGTGATCCGGTTCAGGAGTCCCATCGGCCCGCGTTCTTCCTGATGCGCAGGCGCCGGCTGCGTCCGGTGGTCCATTTCTGCCTTCACGACCGGCGGAAAGTCCTCGACCTTCGGCATGCGTACCGGCTCGGCCTGCTGCCGCACGACCTGGGTGGGCTCCTGCCGGACCGGCTGCGCCTGCATCTGCGGCTGGACGGGCGCCTGCATCTCGACCGGGCGCGGTGCCGGCTGCGCCGGCCGCATGACCGGTGCGGCCTCCGCCGGAGCGACGCCGGCGAAGAGCTTGCTCTGCGGACGGAAGGCCTCTTCCTGGAGCTGCGGCTGCGGCTGCGGTGCCGGTGCGGCGACCTGGGCGCGCGCAGCGATGTCGAGCTCGCGCTCCATTTCGGCCTCGTGAATGGCGAGCGCGATATGGTCGACATTCTGCTGCTGGAGCGGCTGCTGCACCGGCTGCGGCTGCGGCACCGGCTGCAGCGAGACAGTCGGCTGCGGCTGAGCCGGAACGGCGGCGGACGGGCGGACGATCGGCTTCGGCGCTACCGGACGAAAGTCGGCGGAGCGGCCGGCCACCTCCGCGGCCGTGCGGTCGATGCCGGTGGCGACGACGGAAACCCGAATGAGGCCTTCGAGCTCTTCGTCGAAGGTCGCGCCGAGAATGATGTTGGCGTCCGGATCGACCTCCTCGCGGATACGCGTGGCAGCCTCATCCACCTCGAAGAGCGTGAGGTCGCGGCCACCGGTGATGGAGATGAGCAGGCCCTGAGCGCCCTTCATCGAGGTTTCGTCGAGCAGCGGGTTGGCGATCGCGGCTTCCGCAGCGGCCATTGCGCGGCCTTCGCCGGAGGCTTCGCCCGTACCCATCATGGCGCGGCCCATTTCGCGCATCACCGAACGGACGTCGGCGAAGTCGAGGTTGATGAGGCCTTCCTTGACCATGAGGTCGGTGATGCAGGCGACGCCCGAATAAAGGACCTGGTCGGCCATGGCGAAGGCGTCCGCGAAGGTCGTCTTGTCATTGGCGATGCGGAAGAGGTTCTGGTTCGGGATGACGATCAGGGTGTCGACCGACTTCTGAAGATCGGAAATACCCTGGTCGGCGATCCGCATGCGGCGTCCGCCTTCGAAATGGAAGGGCTTGGTGACGACGCCGACGGTGAGGATACCCTTGTTTCGGGCAGCCTGGGCGACGATCGGAGCAGCGCCCGTGCCGGTGCCGCCGCCCATGCCGGCGGTGACGAAGCACATATGCGTGCCCTGCAGGTGATCGATGATCTCGTCGATGCATTCTTCAGCGGCCGCACGGCCGACTTCCGGTTGCGAGCCGGCACCAAGACCTTCGGTGACGGCGACACCCATCTGGATGATCCGCTCGGCCTTGGTCATGGTGAGTGCCTGGGCATCCGTGTTGGCGACGACGAAATCGACGCCCTGGAGCCCGGCGGTGATCATGTTGTTGACGGCGTTGCCGCCGCCGCCGCCGACGCCGAAGACCGTGATACGCGGCTTCAGCTCGGTAATGTCCGGCTTCTGCAAGTTGATGGCCATAGTCCTGTTCCTTCTCTTTCCCTGGCCGCCTTGCCGAGCCGGCCAATTCCTTCAAACTCGAACACCTGTCTCGTCCGGCGATATGCCGACCGATCTAGAAACTTTCTTTCAGCCATTGCCCCATCCGGGCGAAACGGCTGTTGCCGCCGAGGGTGGAGAACATGCCGCTGCCGGCGGCATGCGTCTCGAGGTCGGCGACCTGGGGATAGATCATCAGCCCGACGGCCGTGGAGAAGGCCGGGCCCTTGGCAGCCGCCGGCAGGCCGGATACGCCGAGCGGGCGGCCGATGCGGACATTGCGTGCAAGAATGCGCCGCGCCGCTTCCGGCAGACCGGTCAGCTGGCTGGCTCCCCCCGTCAATACGATGCGCTTGCCGACGATCGGGCTGAAACCGGACCGCTGGATGCGGTCGCGTATGAGTTCCAGCGTCTCTTCGATGCGAGCGCGAACGATGCGCGAGACCAGAGCGCGCGGCACGTGTGTCGGCTGGTCGCGGTCGTCTTCGCCGATCGGCGGAACCGAAATGATATCGCGCTCGTCCGCGCTGTTCGGAAGCGCCGAACCGTGCACGACCTTCAGGCGCTCGGCATCCTCGATGCGGGTGGACAGGCCGCGCGCAAGATCGGTCGTGACGTGGTGGCCGCCAAGGCCGACGGCGTCCGCATGGACGAGCTTGCCTTCGGCGAAAACCGAGATCGTCGTCGTACCGCCGCCCATGTCGATGGCCGCACATCCGAGCTCGACCTCGTCATCCACGAGTGCCGCAAGCCCGCTGGCATAAGGCGTCGCGACCATGCCCTCGACCGAGAGGTGGGCGCGATTGACGCAGAGCTCGAGGTTCTTCAGTGCGGGACGCTCCGCCGTCAGCACATGCATGTCGACGCCGAGAACGTCACCGAACATCGCCAGCGGGTCGCGGATGCCGCGCTCGCCGTCCAGCGAGAAGCCGGTCGGCAGAGAGTGCAGGATGGCGCGGTCGGTGCGCAGCGACTGGTGCCCCGCGGCAGCGAGTACCTTCTTCAGATCGTTCGCTTCGACCTCCTGCCCGCCGAGATCGATCGTCGCGGTATAGACGTCGCTCTGCAGGCGGCCGGCTGAGACATTCACGATGAGGCTGTCGATCGTCAGTCCCGCCATGCGCTCGGCTGCATCGACCGCAAGCCGGACGACGCTTTCGACCGCGTCGAGATCGGCGATGACCCCATTCTTGACGCCCCGCGACTTCTGGTGACCGATGCCGATGACCTCGATGCTGTGCGTGCGCCCGGGCAGGATCTGGCTCTCGGCACGCGGCGTCAGGCGGCCGATCATGCATACCACCTTGGTCGAGCCGATGTCGAGCACCGACACGACATGCGACCGCTTCGAGGGCAAGGGCTTCAGACGCGGAAGGCCGAAATTGGCGGATCCGAACAAACTCATATCCGCTTCTCCTGGGCTTTCAGCATCTTCTCCCTCGCCTTGAGTGCGACTTCCCGGCGCTTCACAGCTTCCGGCGTCAACTGTACGGTCGTGCGGTCTTCGAGCCTGAGATCGACGGCGGCGATGTCGCGCTCGAGCAACTGATGCGTGTCTTGCATACCGGCGAGCACGCTCATCGCGCGGGCGACATCCTTTTCCGGAAGTTTCACCACGACGCCGTTATTGAGCCGCAGATCCCACCGGCGCCCGGCCACGCGCACGAAGGCCTTGACGCGGGAGCGGAACTCCGGCCAGCGGGAAAACTCGTCGTAGAACGCGGCCGCCGCCGTCTCCGCGTCGCGGCCGACGAAAAGCGGCAGGCTGGCGAACTTGTTGTCCCTGAGCGGCGCGATGACGCTGCCGCTGCGCTCTATGAGCGAGAGATCCGATCCGTGCTGCCAGATACCGAAGGCTTCGCGCTCCTTGAGAACGACCTCGATGGTGCCCGGATAGACCTTGCGAACCGTGACGGTCTCGACCCAGGGCAGTTCGCCGATCAGCCGACGCGCCTCCTCGATATCGAGCGCCACCAGTGACGTCGTGCCGTCCAGGCCGAGCTGCTGGAGGATGTCGATCTCGGAGGTCTGCGCGTTGCCGGAGACGCGGACGTCCTCGATCGCGAAGCCGGCGGCAGTCGTCGAGACCTGCGCGAAGCTCTGCGTGTGGCCGCCGAGCGACATGCCATAGAGGCCCGTCGCCACCATGAAAGCTGCGGCGGATACTGTTCCGGTATGATTCGGGAAGCGGATTCGACCGGCGCCAAGGCTGATCAGAAAGCGCACGCCCCTGCGCAGCGGCCGCGGCAGGACGAACGCTTCGTCCGCCTCGGCGACACCGTCGGCCGGGTAACGAACCCTCTTGCCCCTTCTGCCCCTCAGCGCAAGCACGACGCGTCCTCCACCATCCACTTGAGAAACTCACCGAACTGAAGGCCCGCATGCTGCGCCATTTCGGGCACCAGGGACGTTGGGGTCATGCCGGGTTGGGTGTTGATCTCGAGCCAGATCAACTCGCCCTCACCATCCCCACGATCGTCGAAACGAAAGTCGGACCGGCTGACGCCGCGGCAACCGATCGCCTGATGCGCCTTCAACGCCAGTGTTTGTATTTTTTGGTAAATATTTGGTGAAATCTGTGCAGGTATGACGTGCTTCGAACCACCTTTTACGTATTTCGAGTCGTAATCGTAGAAGGCGTGCCCCTGCGGAATGATTTCAGTGACGCCGAGGGCGACGTCGCCCATGACACCGCAGGTGAATTCGCGCCCCGCAATATAGCGCTCGACCATGACGCGGTCGCCGTAGCGCCACTCGCTCGAGGTAATCACCTGAGGCGGATGCGACTGATCCTCCTTGACGATCACCACTCCGAAGCTCGACCCCTCGCGGACCGGCTTCACCACGTAAGGCGGCTTCATCGGGTGCTGATTGCCGAAGCTGCGCCGGTCCATGACCAAGGCTTCTGCAACCGGAATGCCGGCAGCCTTGGCGACATGCTTTGCCTGATCTTTATCCATGGCCAGCGCCGAGGCCAAAACGCCCGAATGGGTATAGGGAATCTCGAGATATTCGAGAATGCCCTGGATCGTCCCGTCCTCGCCGAACGGCCCATGAAGCGCGTTGAAGACGACATCCGGACGCAATTCCTGAAGAACCGCCGCGACGTCGCGACCGACATCGACACGCGTGACGCGATAGCCTTCGGCCTCCAGGGCATCCGCGCAAGCAGTCCCCGAAGACAGGCTCACCGGCCTCTCCGAGGAAAATCCGCCCAACAGGACAGCAACATGCTTGCTGCTCATTCAAACCCCCAAACAATACGCCACTATCGCGAAGCTTGCTTGCACCTGGCTGATTTCGAAGCCGCGATTCGCGAGACCGCCGCGTAGAACCACTACAACGACATTATGGTTAATGAAGTGTTTACTTTGGTTAACTCTCGCCGCGAAACGCGCTTCGGCGACACCCGTCAAGAATCAACCAGAGACAAGATTTCCTAGCTGAATCAGAGCTTTCTGTGGCTTGCAAGGGAAATAATCTTAGGAAAGGTAGAGCCCGCCTGCGTGTGCAGGCGGGCTCTACAAGGTCTTGCGTCGCGCTATCTTTCTCGACCTAGCTATCGTCGCCGACGATCTTCCATACGATTCCGGCGATGACCGCACCGATCAGCGGCGCGACCCAGAAGAGCCAGAGCTGGGAAATCGCCCAATCGCCGACGAACAGCGCCTGTCCGGTCGAACGCGCCGGATTGACCGAGGTGTTGGTGACCGGGATCGAGACGAGGTGAATCAAGGTCAGCCCCAGGCCGATGGCGATGGGCGCGAAGCCCACAGGCACACGGCTATGCGTCGAGCCAAGAATGATGAGCAGGAAAAAGGCGGTCATGACGACCTCGGTGACGAGCGCCGCCGTCAACGAATAACCGCCCGGCGAGTGTTCGCCGTAGCCATTGGCGGCAAAACCGCCAAGCTGGAAATCGGCCTTGCCGCTGGCGATCACGTAGAGCACGGCAGCTGCGGCGATCGCGCCGGCGACCTGCGCGAGGATGTAACCGACGAGGCTTGCCGGCGGCATTCTGCCGGCAACGGCAAGCCCGACCGATACCGCCGGATTGAAATGACCGCCCGAAATCCCGCCGACCGCATAGGCCATGGTCAGCACCGTAAGGCCGAAGGCAAAGGAGACCCCAAGCAGGCCGATGCCGACCTCCGGGAAGGCAGCGGCAAGCACGGCGCTGCCGCACCCGCCGAGAACGAGCCAGAAAGTACCGAGAAATTCCACAGAGAGCTTCCTGAACATGAATATTCCCCCGAACCGAAGCAAAACGCTTCGCCGGCGAGAGTTCTCCAGTATTCGATTCCCGTCAAGCGGGAGATGTATTTTCAGGCGATGCCCGCAATACGGGAAGACAATGAATTCGCGTAGGCGGGAATGCCGGCTGATCGAGCACACGGGCGGCGATATGCCGGTGGAATATTCCTTCGCCGGCAAGCGCATTTAGTTCGCATTTCTTACGAAATCAGGCTTTCTCGATGTGAAAACTTGCGCTAAGAACCGGCCGCCCGCCTCCCAAGACGGCATGACCGCCAGATCGTTTGATTGTGTCCATCGGACAGCGAACTGATCTAACCCTATGAAACTACGCAATTCCGGCGGGGAGAGTTACTCGCTTTCCCGCCAATTGCTCCAGGAACGAACCAATGACAGACGCGACAACCTCGCTGTCGCCGCAGGATGGTGCGTTGCATCGGCAGGCCGTGAACTCCCCTGCCCGGGTGCTGTTCGCCAGCCTCGTCGGCACGACGATCGAATTCTTCGACTTCTATGTCTATGCGACCGCAGCGGTGATCATCTTCCCGCACCTCTTCTTCCCTGCAGCCGATCCGACCTCGGCAATGCTGCAGTCCCTCGCCACCTTCTCGATCGCCTTCTTCGCCCGCCCGCTCGGCGCCGTGATCTTCGGTCACTTCGGCGACAGGATCGGCCGCAAGGCGACGCTCGTCGCCGCGCTGATGACCATGGGCATCTCGACGGTCGTCATCGGCCTGTTGCCCACCTATTCGACGATCGGCGTCGTGGCACCGCTGCTGCTTGCCCTCTGCCGCTTCGGCCAGGGCCTCGGCCTCGGCGGCGAATGGGGCGGCGCGGTGTTGCTCGCCACCGAGAATGCGCCTGAAGGCAAGCGGAGCTGGTACGCCATGTTCCCGCAACTCGGCGCGCCGATCGGCTTCATCCTGTCGGCCGGAACCTTCCTCATCCTCGGCGAGGTCATGAGCGAAGAGGCCTTCCTCGCCTGGGGCTGGCGCGTTCCCTTCATCGCCAGCGTGCTGCTCGTGATCGTCGGCCTCTATGTCCGCCTGAAGATCACCGAAACGCCGGAATTCCAGAAGGCGATCGACAAGCACGAGCGCGTCGAGGTGCCGGTCGCGGCGATCTTCCGCTCGCACAAGCGAAGCCTCGTACTCGGCACCTTCGTGGCGCTCGCGACCTTCGTCCTGTTCTATCTGATGACCGTCTTCTCGCTCTCCTGGGGCACGACCAAGCTCGGCTATTCGCGCGAACAGTTCCTCCTCGTACAGATGACGGGCGTCGTCTTCTTCGGCCTGATGATCCCCGTCTCCGGCATCCTTTCGGACCGCTTCGGCCGCCGTCTCGTGCTGGTACTGACGACGATCGGGATCGGCGTTTTCGGCCTCTTCATGGCACCGCTCCTGTCGTCCGGTCTCGGCGGGGCCTTCGTCTTCTCGATCGTCGGCCTCGGCCTGATGGGCCTCACCTACGGGCCGATCGGCGCCGCACTGGCGGCCCCCTTCCCGACCGCGGTGCGCTATACCGGAGCCTCGATGACCTTCAACCTCGCCGGCATCTTCGGCGCGTCGCTGGCGCCCTATATCGCCACCTGGCTCGCGACCAATTACAGCCTCGGCCATGTCGGCTACTATCTGCTGGCGGCGGCTTCGATCACGCTCGTCTGCCTGCTTCTTTCGAACGAGGAAGAGGTCTCGGGCTGAGATGGAATAATCCTGAAAAAAGGGCCGCGGCGGATGACCGTCGCGGCCCTTTTCTTTGGTCCTGATTTCGGCTCAGGCCGTGGCGCGGCCGAGGAATTCCCTGATTTCGTAGCCCGGCATGAAATTACCGACCCGCTTGATTTCCCATTCCAGCTTGACGCCGGAATGCTCCATCACCCGCTGGCGCACGGTCTCACCGAGATATTCGAGCTCGTAGCCCGTCGCCTGTCCGGTATTGATCATGAAATTGCAGTGAAGCGGCGACATCTGGGCATTGCCGATCATCATCCCGCGGCAGCCGGCCTCGTCGATCAGCTTCCAGGCCGAATGGCCGTCCGGGTTCTTGAAGGTGGATCCGCCGGTCTTCTCGCGGATCGGCTGCACCGTTTCGCGATGCTGGCGCACGGCGTCCATGTCGGTGCGGATCTTGGTCTTGTCTTCCGCATAACCCTCGAAGATCGCATGCGTGAAAATCAGCTCCTTGGCCGCGCCGGAATGGCGGTAGCCATAGCCCATCTCCGCTTTGCTCAGGACATGCCTGTTGCCCTTGCGGTCGACGGCATGGACCTCGATGACGCGTTCGCTGGTCTCGCCGCTATTGGCGCCGGCGTTCATGCGGAGTGCCCCGCCAATCGAACCGGGAATGCCGTAATAGAAGTAGAAGCCGCCAATGCCATGGTCGAGCGCCATGGCGGCGATGTTCTTGTCCGGGCAGATCGCGCCCGCCTTGATGCGGTTTTCACCGGCGAGTTCGAGATCGCCGAAGCCCTTCGCAGAAAGCCGGATGACGACGCCCGGAATGCCGCCGTCGCGCACGAGCAGGTTGGAGCCCACGCCGACGACCATCACCGGCACCTCTTCGGGCACCAGCTTCAGGAAGGCGACGAGGTCGTCGGTGTCGTGCGGCTGGAACATGAGTTCGGCAAGGCCGCCCGCACGAAACCAGGTGACGCGGTCCATCGGGGCATCGGGCGTGAGACGTCCGCGGATTGCAGCGACGCCGCTTCCGAGCGAATCGAGAAGTTTCTGACCGTTGACCTGTTTCATGCTCGATTTCCTGAAATTTCCGCGAGCTGCTTGGGCAAGGCCGCGGCCCAATAGGTAATGCTGCCAGCTCCCAAGAGAACCACAAAATCGCCCGGCTGCGCAATCTTCGCGATAACAGGCGCCAGTGCCTCCTGTCCGGGGACGTGGCGGGCATCGCGATGGCCGGCAGCCTTGATGCGGTCGACAAGCGCTTCCGAACTGACGCCCTCTATGGCTTCCTCGCCGGCCGCATAGACCGGAGCGAGCAGGATCGTATCGGCGTCGTTGAAGCAGGAGGTGAAGTCCTCGAAGAGGCTCGACAGGCGCGAATAGCGATGCGGCTGGTGGACCGCGACGATGCGCCCCTGGCACGCCTCCCGCGCCGCCCTCAGGACTGCCCTGATCTCGACCGGGTGGTGGCCGTAATCGTCGAAGATGCGCGCGCCGTTCCATTCGCCCGTCAGCGTGAAGCGGCGCTTGACGCCGCCAAAGGTGGCAAGACCTCTCGCTATGTCCTCGGGCTTGATGCCGAGCCGCTGTGCGACCGCTACGGCAGCCGTGGCGTTCGAGACATTATGGCGTCCGGGCATCGGCAGCCTGAGATCCTTGATCTCGATCACCTGGCCCGTGCGGCGGCGGCGGATCTCGATATCGAAGATGGAGGTCGCACCGTCCATGCGGATATTGTGGAAGCGCACGTCGGCCTGGGGGTTCTCGCCGTAGGTGACGACCTTCCGGTCCTCGATCTTGCCGACCATGGACTGGACTTCCGGATGGTCGAGACACAGCACGCCAAATCCGTAAAAGGGCACGTTCTCGACGAACTGCCGGAAGGCCGCGCGCACGGCGTCGAAACTGCCGTAGTGGTCGAGATGTTCGGGATCGATATTGGTGACGACCGCGATGTCGGCCGGCAGCTTCAGGAACGTGCCGTCGGATTCGTCCGCTTCGACCACCATCCATTCGCCGGCGCCCATGCGCGCATTGGTGCCGTAGGCGTTGATGATGCCGCCGTTGATCACCGTCGGATCGAGGCCGCCCGCATCGAGCAGGGCGGCGACCATCGAGGTCGTCGTCGTCTTGCCATGGGTCCCGCCGATCGCAATCGCATTGCGGAAGCGCATCAGCTCGGCAAGCATCTCGGCCCGGCGCACGACCGGCAGGAATTTCTCGCGTGCAGCGATAAGCTCGGGATTGTCCTTCTTGATCGCCGTCGAGACGACGACCACCTCGGCATCGCCGAGATTTTCCGCTTTGTGCCCGATGGAAATGCTGATGCCCTTTTCCCGCAGACGCTGCACATTGGCGCTGTCGGCCTGGTCGGAACCCTGGACGCGATGGCCGAGATTGTGCAGGACTTCGGCAATACCGCTCATGCCGATGCCGCCGATACCAATGAAATGTACGAGCCCGATCGTCTTCGGCATCTTCATGAGCGTGTTTCCTTGAACTTCGCGACTGTCGAGCCGCTGGCAATAGCCTCTACCAGCAAGGCAAGCAAGCGCGCGGCGTCCGGCTTGCCGGTCTGGCGGGCGCCGGCCGCCATCTGCGCCAGCGCATCCGGGTTGCTCATCGCATCCGCAAGGATGCCGGCGAGACGCTCGGCGCTGAGCTCCACCTGAGCGATCACGCGCGCCCCGCCTTTCGCGGCGAGTGCGGCGGCATTGGCTGCCTGGTCGTGGTCGAGAGCGTAGGGATATGGCACCAGGATCGCCGGGCGCCCGATGACCGAGATTTCCGAAACGGTGGAAGCGCCCGAGCGGCAGATAAGGAGCTGCGCCGAAGCGATCCGACCGGCCATGTCGGTGAAGAAGGGGGAGACCTCAGCGGGAACGCCGAGCTTCTCGTAGACCGCGATGACGCCTTCCCGGTCCTCGGGCCGGGCCTGCTGCGTCACCTTCAGCCGCTGGCGCAGCGCGTCGTCGAGCCGGCAGACCGCCTGCGGCACCGCTTTCGAGAAGAATTGCGCGCCCTGGCTGCCACCGAAGACCACGAGATGAAAGGGCGCATCGCCGGCAGCCGGCGCATAAGGAACCCCGGCAGCCTTCAGTACCGCGGGGCGCACAGGGTTTCCGGTCGCCACGGTCTTCGCCGCGAAGGCTCCGGTGCCTTCCGGAAGAAAGCCGCCGGCGACGGCCTTGACCCGCGATGCGAGCATTTTGTTGGCGCGGCCCATCACCGCGTTCTGTTCGTGGATGATGGACGGAATGCCCATGCCCGTGGCCGCAAGCAGCGGCGGCACCGTCGGGTAGCCGCCGAAGCCGACGACGGCCCTGGGCTTAAGCCTGGCAATCAATCGCCGGGCCGCCCTCAGACCCGTCCAGAGCTTCCACACCGACCGGGCGAGTTTCACCGGATTCTTCGAGCCGATCGTCGCCGACGGCACGACATGAATCTCGTCGGCCGGGAACTTTCCCGTGAAGCGTTCGGCACGGCTGTCCGTCACCAGATGCACGGAATAACCCGTCGCTTTCAGCTCGTGCGCCAGCGCCTCGGCTGGAAAGAGATGCCCGCCGGTCCCGCCGGCGGCAAGAAGAATGATGCCTTTATCCATGTCTCACTCCGCCGGCACTCCGACGCCCGATCGAAAGAGGCTGCGCTCGACGGCACGCTTCTCGGGCCGATGACGCGTCAGTGCCAGAATGAATCCCGCTGTCACGCAGATCGCCACCATCGACGACCCGCCATAGGAAATCAGCGGGAGCGTCATGCCCTTGGCCGGAAGCAGCTCGAGATTCACGCCGATATTGATCATCGACTGGATGCCGATTTGCAGCACCAGCCCGGCAACCGCGAACCGGTTGAAATCGTTGCGCTCACGGAAGGCATGATTGAGGCCGCGCATAACCACGAAGGCGAAAATCACGACGACGACCATGCAGAAGACGATGCCGAACTCCTCCGCAGCGACGGAGAAGATGAAGTCCGTATGGCTGTCCGGAATGATGCGCTTCACCACGCCCTCGCCCGGGCCGCGGCCGAACCAGTCACCGCGAATGATCGCCTCGCGGGCCGTATCCACCTGGAACGTATCGCCTTCTCCGGTCAGGAACCGGTCGATGCGGCCGGCGACGTGAGGCAGGATGGAATAGGCGGCGAAAAACCCGCCTATCGCCACCGACGCGAGCACGATGATCCAGAGCCATGGCATGCCCGCCATGAAGAACATGCCGCCCCAGACCACCGTCGTGAGGATGGTCTGGCCGAGGTCGGGCTGGGCGACGAGGAGCGCCCCGACGATACCGAAGAGGAGGATCGAAAGCAGATTGCCGGGAATTTCCGGCTGCCGTGCATGTTCGGCGAAAAGCCAGGCGCAGACCACGACAAAGGCGGGCTTCATGAATTCCGAGGGCTGTATCGAAATGCCGGCGAGCGACAGCCACCGCCTGGAACCCTTGACCTCCTGGCCGAAGAACAGAGCCAGCACCATCATCGCCGTGGAAATCACGAGCAGGATGATCGCCGTGCGCCGCACCTGTCGCGGCGAGAGGAAGGAGATGCCGACCATCACCACCAGCGACGGCAGGAGGAAGAGCGCATGGCGCTTGACGAAGTGGAAGCTGTCGAGGCCGAGCCGTTCGGCGACCGGGGGGCTTGCGGCGAAGGAGAGCATGAAGCCCACGCCCATCAGCAGGATGAAGGCGGCGAGAAAAAATCTGTCGATCGTCCAGAACCAGTCGGCCACGGGGCCACGTTCGGCTCGGCTTACCATCAGTCTGTCCCCTTTCCCGGCGCCTAGTGCGCCAACATCCACTACCGGCCGGAGCCGTCAGATCAGCATGCTCACGCCCTCGAGCACCGCCACATGGCCGACGAAGGCATCTCCGCGCACCTCGAAGTTCTTGTACTGGTCGAAGCTTGCGCAAGCCGGAGAAAGCATCACGGCCGCAGGACCTTGCGAGTCCCGCGCCGCATCCGCTGCCGCGTGCGCAACCGCCTTTTCCAACGTCCCGGAGATTTCGTAGGGCACTGCCTCGCCGAGTGTCGCGGCGAAGGAGGGGGCCGCCTCTCCGATCAGATAGGCCTTGACGATCTTCGGGAAGAACGGCGCCAGTGACGTGATGCCGCCCTCCTTCGGCAGACCGCCGGCGATCCAGTAGATTCGGTCGTAACTCGAAAGCGCCGGGGCTGCAGCCTCTGCATTGGTCGCCTTGCTGTCGTTGACGAAGACGATCTCGCCCTTCTTCGCAACCGGCTGCATCCGGTGCTTGAGGCCCGGAAAGCTCCTGAGGCCGTCGACGATATCCTTCTCGGAGATGCCGACCGCCAGGCAGGCGGCGATCGCAGCCGCAGCGTTCTGGGCATTGTGCCCTCCGCGCAGCGTCTGGATCCCGGCGAGGTCGGTAAAGAGCGACGATGCCCCGTCCTGCGCACGCATCAGCGCCGAGCCTTCGGCATAGACGCCCTGGGCAAGCGGATGGCGGCGCGATATACGCACGACCTTTGTTCCTGCCCGCTCCACCCGATCGGCGATCAGGCTCGAGAGGCTGTCGTCGACGCCGACCACCGCCGTTCCGCTCCCCGCCACCAGACGCTCCTTGATGTCCGCATAGTGCTGCATCGTGCCGTGGCGATCCAGGTGATCCGGCGTCAGGTTGAGCAGTATCCCCGCGGTCGGGTCGAGCGTTGGCGCAAGGTCGATCTGGTAGGATGAGCATTCGACGACATAGAAGCGCCCTGCTTTCGGCGGGTCCAGCGTCAGCACCGCGGTGCCGATATTGCCGCCGAGCTGCGTGTCGCGCCCGCTTGTCCTGAGGATATGGGCGATCAGCGCCGTCGTCGTGGACTTGCCGTTGGTGCCGGTGATGGCGATGAAGGGGCAATCGGGCGCGTGTTTGCGCCGCTCACGCACGAAGAGCTCCACATCGCCGATGATCTCGACGCCGGCCTGATGCGCGAGATCGACGCTCCAGTGCGGCTTCGGATGCGTCAGCGGAACGCCGGGCGAAAGCACGAAGGCGGCGAAGGCATGCCAGTCGGCGCCGCGCAAATCAGCGGTGGCTATTCCGGCCGCAGCAGCCTTGGCGACGCTGTCAGGATTGTCGTCCCACGCCACGACATCTGCGCCGCCCGAAACGAGTGCCTGAGCCGTAGCGAGGCCCGAGCCGCCTAGCCCGAAGAGTGCGACCTTCCTGCCCTTGAATGAGGTGACCGGGATCATCGTGGCTCACCGCAGCTTCAGCGTGGAGAGGCCGACCATTGCGAGGATCACTGCGATGATCCAGAAACGGATCACCACCTGGCTTTCCGTCCAGCCCTTCTTCTCGAAGTGATGGTGGATCGGCGCCATCAGGAACACGCGATGCCCGGTGCGCTTGAACCAGAAGACCTGGATGATGACCGACAGCGTCTCGATGACGAAGAGCCCGCCGATGATGATCATGACGATCTCGTGCTTGGTCGCGACGGCCACGGTGCCGATCAAGCCGCCGAGCGCGAGCGAACCCGTATCGCCCATGAAAATCGCGGCAGGCGGTGCGTTGAACCACAGGAAGCCGAGTCCCGCGCCGATCACGGCGCCAAGGATCACCGCGAGTTCGCCGGTGCCGGGCACGAAATGGATCTGCAGGTAATTGGCGAAGACGGCGTTACCCGCAAGATAGGCGATCAGCCCGAATGCGGCCGACGCGATCATGACGGGAACGATCGCGAGCCCGTCGAGGCCGTCGGTCAGGTTTACCGAATTTCCCGCGCCGACGATGACGAACCCGCCGAACAGCACGAAGAAATATCCGAGATTGAGCATCAGGTCCTTGAAGAAGGGAAAGGTCACCGACGAGCCGAAGGTGGAACCCGCCGCCCCTGCGGAAAGCGCCGCCTGCATCATGAAGAAGACGGCAACGGCGGCGATCACGAACTCGATGCCGAGTCGTGCCTTGCCGGAGAAGCCCTTTTCCGACTGTTTCGTCACCTTGAGATAGTCGTCGTAGAAGCCTATCGCGCCGAAACCGAGCGTCACCAGAAGCGTCGATACGACGTAGATGCTGGACAGATCGGCCCAGAGCAGCGACGACACCACGATGCCGGTCAGGATCATCAACCCGCCCATGGTCGGCGTACCGGCCTTCTTGAAGTGCGTCTGGGGGCCGTCGGCGCGGATCGGCTGGCCCTTGCCCTGGCGGATGCGCAACGAGGCGATCATGGCGGGGCCGAACAGGAACACGATCAAGGCAGAGGTAAAGAGAGCCGCCCCCGTACGGAAGGTGATGTAGCGAAAGAGATTGAAGAATTGAAAGTGGTCCGCCAGTTCCACAAGCCAGATCAGCATAAGGGACCTTTCCCCCAGAAGTTTATAATCGGACATCGTCCAACAGAATCATCTGCCAGAAGATACCCGCTTGCGTTCGACTATGTTAGGCCATTTCCCCTGGCCGAAGGCCGTATCCACCAGCACTGCGGCGCCGCGCACCCTTTCGGGCGTACAAGAGCCGCCGTCACGCTTTCAGTTGCCGCATGTTCTTCCGTAAACCGGTTCCGGTTCGAGGAAACATGCAGCGGTGGCAACGTCCCTATACTTCCCCTGCTCCGGCCGTCTCCTGCGGATAGGCATCGAGAAGCGCCTGGACGATCTTTGCGCAACCGGTGCCTTTCGAAGACTTGACCATCACGACGTCGCCGGCCGAAACCGCGCCGAGGGCGTAGGCCGTGAGATCGCCCACCACATCTCGATGAACGACGGATACCTCCGGCGGCAGAGCGTCGCGCAAATGGGCCATCTCGGGTCCGGCCAGCCAGACATCGGCAATACCCGCCTCGACAACGGGTCCCGCAAGCGCCGCATGAACAGCCGCCGAATGCTCGCCCATTTCCAGCATGTCGCCGAGAACGGCGATGCGTCGCCCGCCGGGCGCCGGCTCGGCGTCGCGAAGAAGCGAGATCGCCGCCCGCATCGACGCGGGATTGGCGTTGTAGCTCTCGTCGATCACGGTGAGGTGCCCGGTGCCGATCCTGAGGCGATGCCGCAGCCCCCGGCCCTTTTCCGGCTGCATGGTCGCAAACGACGCGGCGACGCGGTCGGTATCCGCGCCTGCCAGCGTCGCCGCGGCGATCGCCGCCAAGGCGTTTTCCGCGATATGGCGCCCGGGGGCGCCGATCGCGATTTCAAGCGTTCTGCCTCCGATGCCGGCCCAGAGCACCGAGCCTTCCGCTCCGCCGGCGAACTCGGCCAGACGGAATTCCGATCTCGGATTTGCGCCGAAGGAATGGACATGGCTCACCCCGGCCGCGGCAGCCGCCCTTTCGAGGAGATCGTATTGCGCGCTGTCCCGATTGATGACCGCATGACCTCCATTGACCACGCCTTCGAAGATTTCGGCCTTGGCCGCCGCGATCTCGTCCAGGCTCGTGAAATTGCCGAGATGGGCGGCGGCAATGCTGGTCACAACAGCCACATGCGGACGAACCATCCGTGTCAGCGGCAGAATTTCGCCCGCATGGTTCATCCCGATCTCGAAGACCCCGAAATCGGTCGTCTCCGGCATGCGCGCAAGCGTCAGCGGCACGCCCCAGTGATTGTTGAAGGACGCCACGGAGGCGTGGACCCGGCCGAGGGGCGACAGCACGTGCCTCAGCATCTCCTTCGTGGTGGTCTTGCCCACCGATCCCGTGACGGCGATGATTTTCGCCGCGCTGCGGTCGCGTGCCGCGCAACCGAGCCGGATCATCGCCTCCAGCACGTCGTCGACGACGATCATCGGGGCGATCAGGCGCCCGAGCGCCGGCAGCTTCGCTTCGCTGACGACCAGGAGCGCGGCTCCGTTTGCAAGCGCGATACCGGCATAGTCGTGGCCGTCGACGCGATCGCCCCTGATCGCGAAAAAGGCCTCGCCGTCGCCGATCGTGCGGCTGTCGATCGAAATGCCGGTGATACCTTCCGGCAGGTTTCCGACCGGGCGGCCGTTCATCGCGGCCAGAAGATCGCTGCTTGTCCAGAGCCAGTTCAAATCAAAGACCTCCCAGTGCCTTGCGGACCTCCGCGTGGTCGGAGAAAGGCAGCGTCACGGAACCGACCGTCTGCCCCTCTTCATGCCCCTTTCCGGCAACGATCAGCGTATCGCCGGTCTTCAGCATGCCGACAGCCGCGCGGATCGCCTCGGCGCGATCGCCGATTTCCGTGGCCCCCTTGGCCGCGGCCATGATCTCGGCACGGATCACTTCCGGTACTTCCGAACGCGGATTGTCGTCGGTGACGATCACGACGTCGGCGAGGCGGCTGGCAATCTCTCCCATGATCGGGCGCTTGCCCTTGTCCCGGTCGCCGCCGCACCCGAAAACCACCACGACCCGGCCGGTGGTAAAGGGACGCACGGACTCCAGCACGTTTGCGAGTGCGTCCGGCTTGTGGGCGTAATCCACATAGGCAAGCGCGCCGTCCTTCGTCTGTCCGACGAGCTCCAGCCGCCCCGAAGCGCCCTGCAGCCTCTCCAGCGCCGAGAATGCCGCCTTTGCGGTGATCCCGGTGGACATTGCGAGGCCCGCGGCAACGAGCGCGTTGGCGATCTGGAAATCACCGGCGAGCGGCACGTGAATTTCGTAGATGTCGTCGCCGACATGAACCTCCGCCGACTGCTTGTGACGGAAGTGCTCGACGCGCTTCAGCGCGATGAAATCGCCGTTGCGCCCGACGGTTCGCACATCGTGGCCTGCCTTGCGAGCGGCAGCGATCGCCTCGGCGGACCATTGGTCGTCTGCGAAGATCACCGCCGGCGAACCTTTCGGCAGGAGCGCCCCGAAGAGGCGCATCTTGGAGGCCATGTAGTGCTCGACAGTCGGATGGTAATCCATGTGATCGCGGCCGAGATTGGTGAAGGCGGCGGCCGCGAGCTCGACCCCGTCCAGCCGCCTCTGGTCCAGCCCGTGGCTCGAAGCCTCCATTGCCGCATGGGTCACGCCCTCGTCGGCAAGTTCGGCAAGCAGCTTGTGCAGGGATACCGGGTCGGGGGTCGTCAGCGAGCCGTATTCGGTGCGGCCGGGCGCCACCACCCCCGTGGTGCCGATCATCGCCGCCGAGAAGCCGCTATGCGCCCATATCTGCCGGGTGAAGGAGGCAACGGACGTCTTTCCGGCCGTACCCGTGACCGCCACCATCGTCTCCGGCTGGCGTCCGTAGAAGCTGGATGCCGCTTTTGCAAGGAACCTGCGCGGGTCGGAGATCGCAAAGACGGGCGCACCCGCTTCTGCCGGGGTGCCGGTTCCGGCGACGACCGCCGAAGCTCCGCGAGACAGCGCGTCCGCTATGTAGGCAGCCCCGTCCGCCTTCGATCCGGCGACCGCGACGAAGAGGTCGCCGGGCTTGACCTGCCGGCTATCGGCCGTGATGCCGCCGATCTCGATGGTCGCGGCGTCGCCCTTCAGCTGCGCCGAAAGTTCCGGGAAATTCGATCCCGCCAGGTCCGTGATCTTCATGAACTGCACGTCTCACATCGATATGATCCAACAGCGCCGTGCGTCTTATCAGACGCGCAAAGGTCGCTGTAACACTTTGAATGCAGCATGGTCTCGTCCTTGAATCGACTCCGGTTCAGGGAGCCATGCAGCGGAATCGCGAATCGTCCGCCTTTCATTTCACGGTCAATAAGACACAAGCAAGGCAGAACCGTCTTCTCCGAATTTCGGCTCCACGCCGAGCAGCGGAGCGGAGCGGCTGATGATGTCGCGCACCATCGGGGCGGCATTCGAACCGGCCGTGCGTCCCCCGCCTTCGCCGGTCTTCGGCGCGTCTATGAAGGTCAGCACCATGTATTTGGGATCATCGATCGGAAACGCCGCAAGGAAGGCATTGAAGTTCAGGTCGCTGGCATAGCGGCCGTTGACGACCTTGTCGGCCGTGCCGGTCTTGCCGCCGACATTGAAACCCGGAACGAGCGCCCGCTTGCCGGAACCGGCAATGCCGTTCCAGCGAAGCAGATAGCGCATGTCTTCGCTGGTGCTCTTCTTGACCACGGCGCTCGCGAGTTCGCTCGCCGCTTCCTCGCTGCGCGGCAGGAAGGTCGGAGGGATGAGTTTGCCGCCATTGACCAGCGCGGCACCTGCGACCGCCGTCTGCAGCGGCGTCGTCGAAACGCCGTGGCCGAAGGAGATCGTGATCGAGTTGATCTTCTTCCACTCGCGCGGCTGGCTTGGCGCCTTGACTTCCGGCAGTTCGGTCGGAAGCCTCGTCAGCAGGCCTATCCGGGTGAGGAACTCCTTGTGGCCCGGAATGCCGATCAGGTCGGCGATCTTGGCGGTGCCGATATTCGAGGAATACTGGAAGATTTCCGGCACTGTCAGCACGCGGCGCTTGCCGTGGAAGTCCTTGATCGTGAAGCCGCCGATGCGGATCGGCGCCGTCGCATCGAAACTGTCGTTGAGCGTCACCTTGCCGGAGTCGAGGCCCATGGCGATGGTGAAGGTCTTGAAGGTGGAGCCCATCTCGAACGTGCCGTTCGACATGCGGTTCATCCAGCCCTCTTCTGCGCCTTCCGCAGGCCTGTTCGGGTCGTAATCCGGCACGGAGGCCATGGCCAGCACCTCGCCGGTATGGACGTCGAGCACGACGGCACCGGCGGCAATCGCCTGGTAGTTCTTCATGCCCGCGTCGATGACGTCGCGCACGATGTTCTGTACGCGCACGTCGATCGAAAGCCTGACCGGTTCGAGCTTGGCATCGCTGGTCATTCCGATCGCCGCAAGATCGGCGAGGCCCTGCTCGTCTATGTAGCGCTCCATGCCGGCGACGCCGCGGTTGTCTATGTTGACGTGACCGAGAATGTGGGCGGCAGTCGGCCCGCCCGGATAGAAGCGCCGCTTCTCCGGGCGGAAGCCGATGCCGGGGATGCCGAGCGCGAGTATTTCGCTCTGCTGCTTCGGCGTCAGTTGCCGGCGCAGCCATTGAAAGCGCGAATTCGACTTGAGCTTGTTGTAGATCTCGCGCGCGTTGAGATCGGGAAGCACCGTCGCCAAACGCTCCACCGCCTCGTCGGCATCGACGATCTTGTGCGGCTCCGCATAGAGCGAGACGGTACGGATATCGGTTGCGAGAACCTCTCCGTTGCGGTCGAGAATATCGGGCCGCGAGGCCATGAGACTGTCGGCGCGGCCGATCGAGGAAACCGTTTCCGGCTGCGCGAGACCGTATTGGACGAGGCGCCCTCCGATCACCGCATAGACGAGGCCGAAACTGGCGATGATGATCGCGACCCGGCTTTTCGCCCGGCTTGCGCTCTTCTTGCGCGTTCCTTCGAAAGTGACGTTGAGCCCGCTGTCGGCGGGGCGATTATTGCCGCCCGCCGAAAAATGCGCCTTGCTCTTCAGCACCATGATACGAGAGAGAAACGACATCAGCGCGCCACCGAACCTGTTGCGATATTATCTGCCTCGATGACGGCGGCGATATTGTCAGCCACCTTGTCCTTGGCCTTCTTGTCCTCTTCGGAAGGAGGCAGATCGGCCCTCAGCATTGGCAGCTCCTCCGGCCGCGCCAGCTGCGTCGAGGGGGTCGGCGCGAGTTGCAGGTCGGCTGCAAAGACAGTCACCAGCCTCTCCAGCCGGTTCGGCTGGGTCAGAAGCGCCCAGTCGGCCTTGAGCAGATCGATCGTGTCCTCTTCGAGCTTTATCGCTGCATCGAGCCTGCGCACCTCTTCGAGCTTGTTCTCGGCCTTATGCTTGATCGTGTAGGTGACCGTCGCGGCCGCCGTCATGATGACGATCAGGACAATATCGAGCGTTCTGAGCATCGTCTTCTAGCCCCCCAGCCTTGCAAGGCTCGCCAGTTCCGGCAGATTGAAAATCGAAAGATCGGCGCCCGGCGACGGAGCCTCGGTGCGGACACCCGCTCTCAGCTTCGCGGACCGGGCACGAGGATTGCGGGACGCCTCCTCCTCGCTTGCCGCAACCATAGGCTTGCCGACTGGCGTGAAGGTTGCGGCGCGCGCCGTCACCAGCGGCAGATGGCGGGAGCCGCCCGCCTTGCCGGAGCGATCCTGGAAGAACGTCTTTACGATTCGATCTTCGAGCGAATGGAAGGTAACGACGACAAGCCGGCCGCCGGGTTTCAGAGCCCGCTCGGCCGCAAACAGGGCATGGGCGAGTTCGCCCAGCTCGTCGTTGACGAAGATGCGCAGCGCCTGGAAGACGCGCGTTGCCGGGTGGATCTTGTCCTTGGCCTTGCGTGGCGTAACCGTCTCGATGAGATTTGCGAGATCGCGGGTCGTCTCGAACGGCGTCTCGGCGCGGCGCTTTTCGATGGCACGCGCAATCCGCCCCGCCTGCTTTTCCTCTCCGAGGAAGCCGAAGATGCGGATGAGGTCCGACACCTTCGCGCGATTGACGACATCGGCAGCGGAAACCCCGGCGGCCGACATACGCATGTCGAGCGGCCCCTTCTTCTGAAAGGAGAAGCCACGCTCCGCCTCGTCGATCTGCATGGAAGAGACGCCGATATCGAGCACGACGCCGTCGAGCCCTTGTGCCGGCGCATGCTCGGCCAGATCGGAAAAACGGGAATGAACGAGCTTCAGCCGCCCGCCGCTGGCGTGCATCATGGACTGCCCCGCGGCGATCGCCGTCGGATCGCGGTCGAGCGCGACGACGTCGGCACCGGCATCGAGAATGGCGGATGCGTAGCCGCCGGCGCCGAAGGTGCCGTCGAGAATGATCTTGCCGGGAGCGGGGTCCAGAGCTGCGAGAACTTCCTTCAGGAGGACGGGAATGTGACGAACCGGTCCGCCGTCGGCTTCAGAAGTTCCGCCGCCTTGATCCGTCACCATTCCGCCTCTCCACTCTATTGCGAACGCAGCCCCCGTTGCTTGCGCCCTTCCCTGGCCTCCGCCTGCGCCCTCGCAAACGCCTGCGGATCCCAGAGCTGAAAATGATCGCCCCGCCCGACGAAGGTCACGTCGTTCGAGATGCCGGTGAAGTCGCGGATGAAATCCGTCACCATCAACCGGCCCTCCGGGTCGAGCTTCACATAGACCCCGCCCCCATGAACAAGGAGCGACATCTCGTTGGCCGCATCCGAAAACGGATCCTCGGCGGCCATCTGCTTCTCGAACCGGTCCAGAAGCTCCGGTCCGCCGACGCTGATCGCCGGAAAGACGAAGTCCTGAAAACAGTATAACTCCCGCACGCCCGCCTCCAAAAGCACGGCACGGAAGACCGAAGGGACGGAGACCCGCCCCTTGGCATCGATCCGGTTCGTAACATGTGACAAGAAGCGGTTCATGACGCGAAACGGCCGCCCCCGATTGACGGGCCACGATCATCGGCCCGCACATACACTCGCACGCCCGCGCAAAGATCCCCCGCCGGGCACGTGCGTGCCCGCCTGATCCTTCCATCGACGGAAGCCTCGAATTTCGCGATGGCGGGCCATTGCACGGCCCTTGCGCAGTACCATTATGGGATAACATGGGACCAAATGGGCGTCAATGGGAGAAGCTCGTAACCAGCCTTGCGGATGATCAAATATTGATAGGTTGTTAAGTTTAACAAAGGGTTACGATACGAACCCTAATCCCTTGGAATCGCGCGCAAAAGCGAGCCACGCCGGTGAGGTGCGGAAAACCTCGCAGGCGTGATTCGCATGAACCAGGGAAATTCAGGAGACGTGCTTTGCCGCAGGAGCGCTGCAAAGAAAAAAGCCAGTTGGCCTGTAAGCCGGGTTCTGTATGGCTCCGCCTCCGGAGAGACGAAACTTGGCAGCCATTCATCTGGGACTGCGCTTGCGCGCAGCCTCGTGCAACCCACCCGGACGACGCGCCTGGAAACCGGCTGGGCGCTTGCGCGCCCGTGTCGTCCCTATTCGGTCTTGCTCCCGGTGGGGTTTGCCGTGCCGTCCATGTCGCCATGTCCGCGGTGGGCTCTTACCCCACCCTTTCACCCTTACTCCGCAAGCGGAGCGGTCTGCTTTCTGTGGCACTTTCCCTGGGGTCGCCCCCGCCGGACGTTATCCGGCACCGTGTTTCCGTGGAGCCCGGACTTTCCTCGCCCCGCGGCCTTTCGGCACTTGCGAGGCGCGGCTGCCCGGCCAACTGGCAGAGGCTCATTAAACGACCGGCGCAGCGAGCGCCAGAGAAATCGGCGCTGCCGCCCCGTCCGGCGGTTACTTAACGATACGCGACCGCGAAATCCGTTTCGTAATCGTCCGCCTCGAGCCGGCCGTCCGCCACCAGCACCGCGCCAAGCCTGCCGATCTCGTCGGAGCTCTTGGCAGCCTGGCCGTTGCCGCCGGTGAGCACGGCGATGCGGTCGCTCACGAAACCTATATAAGGATAGCCGTGTCGCGTGAACGCGGTGACGCAGGGCGAATAATGCGTCGAAACGGGTCTCAGATCGGGGATCGTCTCGGCGAGCAGTCCGCGCATGTGTTCGGCCGCTTCCGCGTTTGCACCGCCTCGAAACCAATCCCTGATCGCCGGCTCGCTCGCAAGGATCCGATCGGTCGGGTCGCCGCCGATCTTTATGTAGTGTCTGCCGTCGGCATAGGCAACCGGCGGCAACAGATAGTAGCTTCTCTCCTGCTCCGGCGCGGCGCCGATCAGCGATGGCATGCCTTGATAGATGGGAAGATCATCCGCGCCGACTTCCGCAAAAAGCACGGTGCGCGCCTTTACCGCAAGATCGAGCGCCCGCGGGAGAAGCGCCTGCGATAGCGAGAAGCCGCCTGCGGCGACCAGGGCGCGGCCGGCACGAACCAGGTGCCCGTCGATGGTCCTGACCACCACGCGGTCTGGACCGTCTTCGACCGAGACCACCTCCGAGCGGATCACCCGTGCACCCGATTTCTCGGCTGCGATCGTTTGCGCGCGGACGAGCGAACGAGGATTTATGTAGCCTGCGCCGCTTGCCTCGTGAACTCCGGCATAGCCTTGCGGGAAGCGGAACCAGGGAAACCGCCCGGCAAGGTCGTCGCCAGGGATCAGCGGCGCCTCGACACCGAGTCTGTCGCGGGCACGCTCGACATTCTCGAGATAGTCGAACGCGCCGCCGGGAGCTGGAGCCGCGATCAGACAGCCGACGGGAAAATAGAACTCGACGCCGCTCTCCAGTGCAATTTCCGGATAGCGGTCGATCGAGCGCCGAGCGAGACGCGCCCAGACCGGGTCGTCGTCGATCGTACGGGTGATGCGGGCATTGTCGTAATGACTGGCGAAAACGCCGCCGTGGTTCGCCCAGTCCTCCGGCTCATCGGGGCCGATAAGCGCGACACCGGCGCCCGCCCTCGCAAGATGACGCGCCGCTGCTGCGCCCATCATCCCCTTGCCAACAATGACGAAATCAACGCTTTCCGACATGCCCTTCCCCGATGTTCGCTTCGCGACCGAGATAGCATGCCGTTCAGGCTTCCGCACCGAATTCCTTCGAACAATCAACAATATGCCGGAACGCGATACCCATCCGGCCTATGTCTTGCAGCGTCACATCCGGTAGATCACAGCCAGTCCAGGATGTTCTTGACTTTACCGCAGTAGCGCTTCGAAACGGGGTTCATTCGCTTCGCGCCATGGCCGGCATTGTATTTGAGGATGGTGCCGCAGGTCGTCCCGTCCGAAAGCTCCTGCGCCTTCGCCAGGTACTTCATCCCGAACTTGATATTGGTCTCAGGCTCGTAGAGTTCTTTGATCGAGCCGGTATAGCCCATCATCCGGGCCGTGGCCGGCTTGATCTGCATCAGACCGACCTCGCCGGCGCTTCCCCGAGCCTTGGCATTGAAGTTGCTCTCGACCTCGACGATGGCGTGAGCGAGATCGGCCGGAATGCCGTATTGCTTGGCATAGGACTGGATGAGGATCGTATATTGGGATCCGCGTGGCAATGTCAGGTCGGGTTTCGGATAACCCGTCGTTCTGGTCACCGACGGAATCGCAGAAGTCTTGACGGTTTTGTCGATGCCCCCCGCATACGACGTACCAATCCCGGCGAAGAACATGCCAAGGCATGCCGCCACCGCAGCAACAGACGCTATTCTCATTTAGTTTGAAGTCTCCGGTCTGGGGAACCGATCGCGCGGCGCACCCCACCGCCACGATCGAATTTCCCGATCGTTTTCATTGACAAAGGTGCCGCGCTCGGCGCCACATCCCCTGCAGTTGATGCAACGGAAATGACCGGCGCATCATGGTAAACATGTGGCAGCACGAGAAAATCGTGCACGAAAAACAAACCCACGCTAATTTAGGGGGAACAAAAATCGCCTGTCAGGCGTTGCGAATCGGCAATGCCGAAAGCAGGCGGTGCAGCGTATCGATGGTGGAAACGTCGGCGATGCCGTCTACTCGCGATTGTCGGAAATGGCGCTGAAACGCGGCGACCACGCCTTCGGTTCTTGCGCAAAAATCCCCAGTGATTTCAACTCCATAACCATAAAGCAAAAGCATGGACTGGAGCGCTTCCACGGGCTGACCGCTGTCGCCGCGCTGAAAGAAGCGGCCACCCCTCACGGGCGCCGGTTCAACCCAGTGTCCGACCCCGCGACGAAAGAGCACATCCCAAGGAAAATTTTCTCCAGGATCAACCTTGCGAATCGGCGCGATATCGCTATGCGCAAGCACCCTCTCCGGGGTGATTTGCCAGCGTTCGCCACAGTCCAGACACAATTCGGCGACCGCCTCGATCTGTGCCTCAGGGAAGTCCGGGAGGCCGCCCGGGTGACCGGCATTGGCAATCTCGATCCCGATGGAGCACGAATTGATATCCGTCTCGCCCTTCCAGACGCCCTTGCCCGCGTGCCAGGCCCGGCGTTCTTCCGGCACCAGTTGGGCGATTCGCCCCTCCTCGTCCACGAAATAATGACAGGAGACCTGGCTTTCCTCGCGACAGAGCCAGTCGAGCGCGGACGCCGCCGTCTCCATGCCGGTATAATGAAGGATGATCATATCCGGCCTGCGCCCGCCGGCGCGCTCGCCATGGTTGGGCGAGGGCACGAGATGAGCGCCGGGGAAATCGCAGGTCTCGG
The DNA here is from genome assembly GCF_054161295.1 of Ensifer sp. D2-11. Lineage (NCBI taxonomy): Bacteria > Pseudomonadati > Pseudomonadota > Alphaproteobacteria > Hyphomicrobiales > Rhizobiaceae > Ensifer > Ensifer sp. D2-11. The sequence continues at coordinate 872,772 of NZ_CP096433.1, read as the reverse complement.
ATGTCATGCGGCGCGACGTTCTCTTTCGATCGCCTCGTAGGCCGCGTTGAGCACGGCCATGCGATCGTTGGCGATCGCGTGGAATTCTTCCGGCACGCCGCGCGCCACGAGCATGTCCGGGTGGTTCTCGGAAACGAGAACGCGGTAGCGCTTGCGAATCGCGGAAAAGTCATCCTTCGGCGAAACGCCGAGAACCTGATAGGGATCGCGGTCGTCGCCATGAACGTGGCGCGCCATGATGCATCCGAAATGCTCGTCGTCCATCCTGAATATCTCAGCCACGCGCCTCAGGAACGTAAGTTCCTTCTCGTGCACCGCCCCGTCGGACTTCGCGATATGGAAGAGGCCGTCGACGATGTCTTCGAGGATCGGGCAATTCCTCTCGCAGGAGGAGCAGAGCGAAGCCATTTTCTCCGCATAGGCCTCGTAGCCGGCAACGTCCTGGCGGGCGAGATTGTAAAGCCTGGCGACGTTCTTCGCCTGGTCCGCGGGAAACTTGAAGATGTCGCGAAAGGCGCTCACCTCGGCCTCGTTCACGATGCCGTCGGCCTTCGCCATTTTCGCCGAAAGGGCGATCATGGCGACCGAAAAGGCGACCTTTCGCCGAGTTTCCGGATCTCCTTCGAAGAGCGTCCGGACCGCCTCGACCACTCCCGTAAGCGCGTTACCAGTGGTCGTGACGATTTTGAGCAGGCTGTCCCAAAATGACATAAGTGCGATTGTTCCCTGTCCACCACGCGAGCATGATCTTATGCGGTGGCGATTTGCAAGCGGCAGAGCCGCGTCAATCATCATGGATGACGAATTTGTGATGGCCCCTCAATAATTCATATCGCCACAAATCTCAATCGAATTCCTGGACGCCACCGTGCGACTTTCAGGCGCAACGCCGCAACCGCGAGCCGGTTCCCGTTTCTCGCGATCCACAGGCCTGTCATTTAATTTCCATCGGATTTGGGTTAGACCACCGCTATCTTTGATCCAAGGCAAGGAATTAGAATGCGGTCGATCTCACGAGCGATCGCTTGATGCCGAAATCCCCAGGAGGACCCCATGGCCAAGAAGAAAGTCGCAATGTTGACGGCAGGCGGGCTCGCGCCCTGCCTTTCATCCGCTGTCGGCGGCCTGATCGAACGCTACACCGACATCGCGCCGGACTATGAGCTCGTGGCCTACCGTTCCGGCTATCAGGGCCTGCTTCTCGCCGACCGGATCGAAATCACCCCGGCCATGCGCGAGAAGGCGCATGTGCTCCACCGCCACGGCGGATCGCCGATCGGCAACAGCCGCGTGAAGCTCACCAACACTGCCGACTGCGTGAAGCGCGGCCTCGTCAAGGAAGGGGAGAATCCTTTGCGCGTCGCGGCCGAGAGGCTCGCGTCCGACGGCATCAGCATCCTGCACACGATCGGCGGCGACGATACCAACACCACCGCAGCCGATCTCGCAGCCTATCTCGGGGCCAACGGCTACGATCTGACGGTCGTCGGCCTGCCGAAGACGGTCGACAACGACGTCGTGCCCATCCGCCAGACGCTCGGCGCCTGGACGGCGGCCGAATACGGCGCACGCTTCTTCGACCATGTCAGCAACGAACAGAGCGCCGCGCCGCGCACCCTCGTCGTCCATGAAGTCATGGGCCGACACTGCGGCTGGCTGACCGCGGCAACCGCGCGCGCCTATATCCAGCTGGCCGGCAACAAGGAATATGTCGACGGCTTCATGATGAACGCACAGCTGAAGAACATCGACGGCCTCTACCTTCCCGAGATGGCGTTCGATCTCGAAGCGGAAGCCGCGCGCCTGCGCGAAGTCATGGATCGAGCCGGCTTCGTCACGCTGTTCGTGAGCGAAGGCGCCTGCCTCGACGCCATCGTCGCCGAACGGGAGGCCGCCGGCGAGACGGTCAAGCGCGACGCGTTCGGCCATGTGAAGATCGATACGATCAACGTCGGAAACTGGTTCTCCAAGCAGTTCGCGGCGCTCCTCGGCGCCGAGCGCTCAATGGTGCAGAAGTCCGGCTACTATGCACGCTCCGCCCCCGCCAATGTCGACGATCTGCGCCTCATCCAGAGCATGGTCGATCTGGCGGTCGAGAGCGCGCTCAACAAGGTCTCCGGCGTGACGGGCCACGACGAGGATCAGGGCGGGCGGCTGCGCACGATCGAGTTCCCGCGCATCAAGGGCGGAAAGCATTTCGACACGTCCGCGAAGTGGTTCGGCGAGGTCATGGATGTCGTCGGCCAGAAGTGGCAGACGGCCGACTGATGAACGACGAGGAACGGTTCGCTGTTTTCTGAAGCGGCGAACCGCTTCTCGCTGGGGCTTCTGGTCGGGAGGAGTTGACGGCTGCGCGCCGGCATGGCTCCCTCCTCTTCACGAGCATTCAACCGCGGAGCCCCTTCATGTCCTTCGAACACTGGTTCGCCTTTTCCGCCGCGTCTGCGGTGCTGCTTGCCATTCCCGGCCCCACGATCCTTCTCGTCATCTCCTACGCGCTCGGCCACGGCCGCAAGATCGCGGGCGCGACCGTGGCTGGTGTCGCTCTTGGCGATTTCACCGCAATGACCGCGTCGATGCTCGGCCTCGGTGCCCTGCTTGCAACCTCGGCGGCGGTTTTCACCGTGCTGAAGTGGGTCGGCGCCGCCTATCTCGTCTGGCTCGGCATCAAACTCTGGAGGGCGCCGGTCGCCAACGACAGCGGGAGCACCGTTGAAACGAGTCCTGCGGAAAGACCGCTGCGGATATTCATTCACACCTATGCGGTGACCGCACTTAACCCGAAGAGCATTCTCTTCTTCGTCGCCTTCCTGCCCCAGTTCCTCGATCTGTCGCGGCCGCTTTTCGCGCAGATGGCGATCTTCGAGACGACGTTCCTGATACTCGCGACGATCAACGCGGCGCTCTATGCCTGGCTTGCTGCCGCAGCCGGAAGCACCATCCGCAAGCCGAATGTCCGGCGCATCGTCAACCGCCTCGGTGGTTCGCTGCTCATCGGCGCCGGCTTTCTGACGGCGGGGCTGAAGCGCGCCACGTCCTGAAATGAGCAGTCTCTGAAATGCTCCCACGTGCTTGCCGCAACCGGCGGCATAGGTTAATGGAGATTCAAGCGCGGCGGGTGGCAACCGCTGATTTGCAGGGGCTACGGGGCCCAGAAGCACGAAAGTGACAGCATGGCGAATTTCCGTATTCCCCTTTCGAAGCGGGCACTTGCCGCCGTGTCCTTCGTTTCCGTCGCCGTTGCTTCCGGGTGTTCCACGGTCGAGCATACGTCGCTTGCGGAGTTAACGGCCGTGCAGACGGTCACGCCCCTGCCGAAGCCGGGCACAGAGACGACGGCTTACGCGCTGCCTGCGCCGATCGGCGCAGCGGCGAGCACGTCGGCCGCATTGACCGCGCAAACCTCGTCGGCAGTGCCGGCAAGCGCCGCAGGAACCGGTTCCGCCGGCGAAACGCAGACGGCGCCCGCGACAGACACGACCCTCGCTTTCGCGGCTCCCCAGTCGGTAGCCGTGCCGGCGGCCAAACCCGCACAGCCCTTTGAAGTGGCCATGGCGACACCCGCCTCGGCAGGTATCGCCCCGGCAGCCGCGCCGCCGGTGCCCGAAAAAGGCGCCGGACAGTCGGTCCCGTTCATCGGGGTCGCCGCCTCGTGGGAATCGGATTTCGACACCGGCGAGCCGGTCGGCCTGGAAACACTTGTCGCCAAGCGCATGATCGTTCCGACGGAGCGCCCGAAGACAGGCGTGATCGGCACCGCAGTCGGCGCGGTCGCAAGCGTCATTCCCGATTCGCTGAAGCCCGGAAAAACACCGACCAGCTCGCGGCCGGAGCTTGACAGGCTGATCAAACATTATGCCGAGCTGAACGGTCTGCCGCTCGAGCTGGTGCACCGGGTGGTCAGGCGCGAGAGCAACTACAACCCGCGAGCCTACAGCAAAGGCAATTACGGGTTGATGCAGATCCGCTACAACACGGCCAAGGGTCTCGGCTATGAGGGCCCGGCCGAAGGTCTCTTCGACGCGGAAACCAACCTCAAATACGCGACGAAGTACCTGCGCGGAGCGTGGATGGTTGCCGACAACCAGCACGACGGCGCGGTAAGGCTCTATGCCAGCGGCTATTATTACCATGCCAAGCGCAAGGGCATGCTCGACGAGCTGAATATGAGGTAAGCCGCGACCAGCGGCTGGCCTATCTGCCAGACATCATTCAATCGAGCGCGTCGATTATCCTCGAATTCAGCTTCTGCACGTCGTAGCCGAGGCGCGACGGTGTCAGCCCCAGGCGGACGACCGCGAGGCGAAGCGAGGGGACGATCATGATCGCCTGCCCGTCATGTCCAAGCATCCAGAACGTATCGGGCGGGAAATTCGCCGTTCCGGCGCGGGTGCCGTTTTCCTGGAGCCAGACCTGGCCGGCCCCGTAGTCGCCCCCGGAAGCCGCAGTCGGCGTGCGCATGAAGGACACGTAACCTTCCGGCAGGAGCCGCCTCCCCTTCCAGCTTCCGTCCTGAAGCAGAAACTCGGCGAAGCGCGCCCAATCCTGTGCCGACGCATACATGTAGGAAGAGCCGACGAAGGTTCCGCTTGCATCCGTCTCCATAACGGCGCTCGTCATCCCGAGCGGAGCGAAGAGCGCCTCGCGCGGATAGGAAAGCGCTTCGGCCGGATCGTCGAATGTCTGCATCCAGAGCCGGGACAGAAGATTGCTCGTGCCGCTCGAATAGGCGAATTTCGTGCCCGGAGCCGCCTCCAGCGGCTTCGAGGCGACGAAGCCGGCCATGTCGCTTTCCAGATAGAGCATACGCGTCACGTCCGTGACGTCGCCGTAATCCTCGTTGAAATCGAGCCCGCTCTGCATCGCGAGAAGGTCCGTCAGCTTGATGCGAGCCCGGTCGTCGCCGTTCCATTCGGTCACCAGATTGGTCTGGGCCAGATCCATCCGCCCTTCGGCAATGCGCCGGCCGATGATCGCCGCCGTCACGGACTTCGTCATCGACCAGCCGAGCAGGGGCGTGTTCCGGTCGAAGCCCGCCGCATAGGTTTCCGCGACCAGCCTGCCATCCCTGACGACCACGATTGCACGCATGCCCGGACCTGCCAGTGCCGGATCTTCGACAAGCTTTTGAATGGCCGGGTCGATGTCCGGCTTGTCCCCGTCCGGCCAGTCGAGGCTCGGATCGGGGGCGAGCGGCGCCGTTGCCGACTCGGTCCCGCGCATCCCCGCGATGGCCTCGGCGCTGCCTCCGCTCACATTGGCGCAACCGCGGCCCGGACGGTAGACGGCGCGGCCTGGGGCGGCAAAGCCCAGGAGACGCGCCGTTACGCTCTGCTCTTCCCGATCGACCGAAACGCGCACGAGCTCCAGGAGCGGGTGGCCAGGCGCCTGCACGTCCTCCGCCAGCACTTCCTGCGGATCGCGTCCCGCGAGGAACACATTGGAGCAGACGATCTTGGCGGCATAGCCATCGCCCACCTTGAGGAGTTCAGGCGGGAACAGCGCCAGCCAGCCAACGAGGCCCGCGAGCGTAGCCACAACCAGCCCGCCAAGCGTCTTCAGCAGACCCTTCATTCTCGCCCTCCTGCCCTTTTTATAAAGTGCTACAGCGCTTTCGCCCGTCTGACCAGTGTACATGACTATTGCGTCTTGTATCCGGCAGCAGAGGCTCAGGTGGTGAGGATGACCTCTCCTCCGGTTTGCCCTTTCGTCGCAAAATGCCGTCACCGCAACCGCTTTGTCGGAAGGGCCTGGTGGTCGCCGCGAGTCTCCTTCGCACCGCTTGCGGGGAGAAGGTGCCGGCAGGCAGATGAGAGGCAATACCCGAATCCCTGCAAGCCCCTGTGCGAAACCTCGTCATCAAAGTGTAGCCGAGTCACCTTAGAAGCGGCTCAGTTTCAACTGGACGACAGGCAAGATGACCGACTTCGCCCCGGATGCCGGCTTCGGCAAGAAGAATCCGAAACTGAAAAGCGCACTCCTGCAGCATAAAGCTCTCTCCCCCGCCGGTCTCTCCGAACGCCTGTTCGGGCTGCTCTTTTCCGGACTCGTCTACCCGCAGATCTGGGAGGACCCGATTGTCGACATGGAAGCGATGCAGATCCGTCCCGGACATCGGATCGTGACGATCGGTTCCGGCGGCTGCAACATGCTGACCTATCTCTCCGCCGAGCCTGCCCGGATAGACGTGGTCGATCTCAACCCCCATCACATCGCGCTCAACCGGCTGAAGCTGTCTGCCTTTCGCCACCTGCCGAGCCACAAGGACGTGGTGCGGTTCCTCGCCGTCGAAGGTACGCGCACGAATGGCCAGGCCTACGACGTGTTCCTCGCGCCGAAGCTCGATCCGGCAACCCGCGCCTACTGGAACGGCCGAGATCTCACCGGCCGCCGGCGCATCGGCGTCTTCGGGCGCAACATCTACAGTACCGGCCTGCTTGGCCGTTTCATTTCCGCCAGCCATGCTCTCGCACGGCTGCACGGCATCAATCCGGAAGATTTCGTCAAGGCGCGCTCCATGCGCGAGCAGCGGCAGTTCTTCGACGACAAGCTCGCTCCGCTCTTCGAGCGTCCGGTCATCCGTTGGATCACCAGCCGCAAGAGCTCCCTTTTCGGCCTCGGCATCCCGCCACAGCAGTTCGACGAACTCGCGAGCCTGAGCCGGGAGAAATCCGTCGCCGCGGTGCTGCGCAATCGCCTGGAAAAGCTGACCTGTCATTTTCCCTTGCGCGATAACTACTTCGCCTGGCAGGCCTTTGCGCGGCGCTACCCGCGGCCGGATGAGGGCGAGTTGCCGCCTTATCTTCAGGCATCGCGATACGAAGCGATTCGCGACAATGCGGAGCGCGTCGAGGTCCACCATGCGAGCTTCACGGAGCTTCTCGCCGGCAAGCCCGCCGCCTCAGTCGACCGCTACGTGCTCCTCGACGCACAGGACTGGATGACCGACCAGCAGCTGAACGACCTCTGGACGGAGATCACCCGCACCGCCGACGCCGGCGCGGTCGTGATCTTCCGCACGGCGGCCGAAGCGAGCATCCTGCCGGGGCGCCTCTCCACCACGCTCCTCGATCAGTGGCACTATGATGCCGAGACTTCGATGAGGCTCGGCGCTGAAGACCGGTCGGCGATCTATGGCGGCTTCCACATCTACCGGAAGAAAGCATGAGCGCCGTGCAGACCGCGAATGAAAGCCACGCTCACCTGATGGACCGCATGTATCGCTACCAGCGGTACATCTATGATTTCACTCGCAAATACTATCTCTTCGGCCGTGACACGCTGATCCGTGAACTGAACCCGCCGCCGGGCGCATCGGTGCTGGAAGTCGGCTGCGGCACGGGCCGCAATCTCGCCGTGATCGGGGATCTCTACCCCGGTGCGCGCCTCTTCGGCCTCGATATCTCGGCCGAAATGCTGGCGACCGCCAAAGCCAAGCTCCGGCGCCAAAATCGGCCGGACGCAGTGTTGCGGGTCGCCGACGCGACGAATTTCACCGCCGCCTCATTCGATCAGGAAGGCTTCGACCGGATCGTCATTTCCTACGCCCTTTCCATGGTTCCCGAATGGGAAAAGGCGGTCGATGCCGCGATTGCCGCGCTCAAGCCGGGCGGCTCGCTGCATATCGCCGACTTCGGCCAGCAGGAAGGTTGGCCGGCCGGCTTCCGCCGCTTCCTCCAGGCCTGGCTCAGACGCTTCCACGTCACGCCGCGCGAAACGCTTTTCGATGTGATGCGCAAAAGAGCCGAGAGAAACGGAGCGGCGCTCGAGGTCAGATCGCTGGGACGAGGTTATGCCTGGCTTGTCGTCTATCGCCGCGCGGCACCGTAGCGGACGGTGGCGGATTGCATTCGGCTGCAATTCACACTTGAGCTAACGCAATTTTTACGATGATATGGTGAAAAGGAGGTCACGCCTCCCTGGGGGACATCACCAATCATGGAAACCATCGCGTGAGGCAGGATCGTCGTTCGTCTCGAAACGGAACCCCCATGCGCCGGCTTCTCCTGGCATTGCTGCCCATCGCCACCATTCTCTCCTCCTGTACCTCCACCGATTACGATCTCGTCAAGACGGCCTCCATTCAGCCGCGCTTCCACGACACCGATCCGCAGGATTTCGGCGGCCGCACGCCGCACCATCACAGCGTTCACGGGATCGACGTCTCCAAGTGGAACGGCGACATCGATTGGCGGAAGGTTAAGAATTCCGGGGTGTCCTTCGCGTTCATCAAGGCAACCGAGGGCAAGGACCGGGTGGACTCGCGCTTCCACGAATATTGGCAGCAGGCGCGCGCCGTCGGCCTCGCCTACGCGCCCTATCATTTCTATTATTTCTGCTCCACCGCCGACGCCCAGGCCGACTGGTTCATCGCCAACGTGCCGAAGAGCGCCGTCCACCTGCCGCCCGTCCTGGATGTCGAATGGAATGGCGAATCCAAGACCTGCCGTCACCGGCCGGCGCCGGAAACCGTGCGGTCCGAAATGAAGCGGTTCATGGATCGGCTCGAGGCCCATTACGGCAAGCGGCCGATCATCTACACGTCCGTCGACTTCCACCATGACAATCTGGTCGGCGCCTTCAACGACTATCATTTCTGGGTGCGCTCGGTAGCCAAGCACCCGAAGGACATCTACGTCGAACGCCGCTGGGCCTTCTGGCAATATACCAGCACCGGCGTGATCCCCGGCATTCAGGGCAGCACGGACATCAACGCCTTCGCCGGTTCCGCCAGGAACTGGCAGAAGTGGGTCGCGACCGTCTCGCAGGCAAGATAGACCAGAGGACGCGGCGGCATGGTCCGCATTTTCTTCATTCGGTCATAATGCTCTGAGAGAGCATCGATAGATTTCATTCTCGACAGACTTCGGGCCCGGCGGCATTCCTGTGCGGCCGGCATGGAAAGGAATTGTAATGACAGCCACAGCGCGCAAAGCCCTTCTCTCCCTCGGATTCCTTGCGATCGCCGGCGCGCCGGCCCTGGCGCAAGCTCCGGCTCAGCCGGGGAACCCAGCCGCCGCGTGCGGCGGCGACCTCGGCTCCTTTCTGGAGGGCGTCAAGGCCGAAGCGGTCGCCAAGGGCATCCCCGCAGACGTCGCCGATCGGGCGCTCGCAGGCGCCGCCATCGACCAGAAGGTGCTGAGCCGCGACCGCGCTCAGGGCGTGTTCAAGCAGACCTTCACCGAGTTTTCGAAGCGTACCGTCAGCAAGTCGCGCCTCGACATCGGTGCGCAGAAGATGCGGGAATATGCCGACGTCTTTGCCCGGGCCGAGCAGGAGTTCGGCGTACCGGCGCCCGTTATCACCGCATTCTGGGCCATGGAGACCGACTTCGGCGCCGTGCAGGGCGATTTCAATACGCGTGATGCGCTGGTGACGCTGGCGCATGACTGCCGCCGCCCGGAAATGTTCCGGCCGCAGCTTCTCGCCGCAATCGAGATGGTGCAGCACGGCGATCTCGATCCCGCGGCGACCACCGGCGCCTGGGCGGGCGAGATCGGTCAGGTACAGATGCTGCCTGAGGACATCATCGCCTATGGCGTCGACGGCGACGGCGACGGCCATGTCAATCTCAAGAAGAGTTCTCCGGATGCCATTCTGACGGCGGCGAAATTCATCCAGAGCCTGGGCTTCAAGCCCGGGGAACCATGGATTCAGGAGGTCCGCGTTCCGGAGCAGTTGCCATGGGAAAAGACCGGCCTGCAGCCCGGCATGACCGCCGGCGACTGGTTCGCACTCGGTGTCGCGCCGCGTGACGGCAACACCTCCAATAGTGGGCTCGAAGCCTCGCTGGTGCTCCCTCAGGGCCGCAAAGGCGCTGCTTTCCTGACCTACCCGAACTTCAAGATCTATCTCGAGTGGAACCAGTCCTTCATCTACACGACCTCCGCCGCCTATTTCGCGACCCGGCTTGCCGGTGCGCCTCCCTATCAACAGGGAAATCCGGAACCGGGGCTCGGCGACGCCGAGATGAAGGCCCTGCAGACCAGATTGCAGGCACTTGGGCATGACGTCGGCAAAATCGACGGCATTCTCGGCTCGGGCACGCGGGCCGCGCTGCAGAAGGAGCAGTTGAAGCTCGGGATTCCCGCCGACGGGTGGGCAACACCGGGCCTGCTGGAGGCGCTTTAACCTTTTGCAGGACACAAGAAGCGGGTGGCAACACCCGCTTCGCTGCAATACTGCTTGCACAATTCAGAATTGTCGGGCTCCTATCCCGGCTTAGATTCAGCCGACGCATCGTGCTTTCCGAAAATCGTCCGATTTTCGGGCCGATGCGGTAGCTGCTGCGCAGGCAAGATATGGCTTCATCCGCAAATTCCATCAGCACCCACATGACCATGCGCCTCTGGGCATTGCTCGGGCTGCTCGGTCTCATCTGGGGCGGCTCCTTCTTCTTCGCCCGGGTCGCCGTTGCCCATGTGCCGCCTTTCACGCTCGTGCTTTTGCGTCTCGGCCTCGCCGCCCTCGCCCTGCACCTCTATCTTCGGGGCCGACACGGCATATATCCGGCGCTCGCCGGGCGCTGGCGCGAATTCCTGCTCATGGGGCTCATCAACAACGCCATTCCGCATGCTTTCATCTTTCTCGGCCAAACGCATATCGGCGCCGGTCTCGCGGCAATCCTCAACGCCACGACCCCGGTCTGGACGGTGCTCATCGCCAATGTCGCGACCGAGGATGAGAAGTTGAGCACCGCGAAGTTCAGCGGTTGCCTGCTCGGGCTTGCCGGTACCGTCGTGCTCATAGGACCGAGTGCGCTTGCCGGCCTCTTCGGCACTGCCGGCGACGTGCCGCTCTGGGCGCTCGTCCTGCCGGTCCTGGCAGCAGTCAGCTACGGCTTTTCCGCGACTTACGGCAAACGCTTCCGCGATCTGGCCCCGCCGGTGACGGCCGCTGGGCAATTGACGGCATCGACGCTCATCATGCTGCCGGTCGCGGTCCTCGTCGACATGCCATGGACCATGCCCGTGCCGCCGCTCACGACCGTGCTCGCGATCCTCGGACTGGCGCTCGTCTCAACCGCCTATGCCTATATCCTGTTCTTCCGCATCATGGCCGAAGCGGGCGCCACCAACACGTCGCTGGTAACGCTGCTTGTCCCGCCAAGCGCCATCCTGCTCGGCTATCTCTTCCTGGGAGAAATGCTGCAGGCGACGGACGTCGGCGGCATGTTGCTCATCGCCGCCGGCTTGGCGATCCTGGACGGGCGCGTCCTGAAGCTCGGATATTCCGCCGGACGGTGACCGTTCCGCGCGCCGCAATCCCGCCCCGGCGCACGCCGATGAACTGATTCACCGTCGTTCTCGCACACTCACGCAGCGTTACAGACGGTTACATTAACCTCCCGGCAGGAATTGTGAATAAAATATGGCATTCCAAATAATCAAATATTTTCAGCAATTTAGATGTATTCTCGAGAAAATCTGACATACGGAATTTCGCAGTGCAGCACAAGTTTCGCTTTCACATGCCGTTTTTTCGCCCTATGTTTTACCCGTCAACGCAGGGAGGATCAGCTTATGGGACTTACACACTCGTTGAACGTCCTTATGATCAGTGCAGCGTTCGCATTCGTGGCCGTAATGCTTTTCGTGTGATCCAGGGCCACTGACAGTCCAGCCGAAACGGGGACTTTAATTTCCGGAAAATCCATTTTTGCAGCGAGGCATGTCTGACGGCCGCTCAGGCGCAATAGTTCGACAGGCTGCAACAATCAGAAAGCCCATGAATGCTGCGGCACTCATGGGCTTTCGCTATTGCTGCTGCGTTATCCGAGGTCGGCCGTCATGCCCTCGCGACCGCCCGGACTGAGCGCTCCGTGTCGGCCGGCTGAGCGGGCGCGATTTCCGGATCATAGCCCATCAGTTCGCAAACGGCGGTGATCAGCTGCGGGCGGTTCATCGTGTAGAGGTGAAAATCGCTGACGCCGCGCCGGACGAGATCGGCGACCTGTTCGGCCGCGATATGGGCCGCCTCCCGGAAGCGCTCCTCCGGCTGATCGTCAATAGGGCCCAGCCGCGAAACGATCGACTCCGGGACTCTGGCGCCGCAAAGACCGGCAAATTTCTGCACCTGGGTGAGATTATTGATCGGCAGTATCCCGGGTACGATCGGTATCGCGATGCCCGCACGCCTTACGCGTTCGAGATAGCGCTCGAAGTCGTCATTGTCGAAGAAGAACTGCGTAAGCGCGCGCGTTGCGCCATTGTCGACCTTGCGCTTCAACATGTCTATGTCGGCAGCGACGTCGGGGCTCTCCGGATGCTTTTCCGGATAGGCGGAGACGGAGATCTCGAAATCGCCGCGCGCCCGCAGGGCCTTGACGAGGGCGGCGGCATTCTCATAGCCGCCCGGAAAAGGCTCGTAGACGCTGCCGATACCGCCCTGCGGGTCACCCCTCAACGCTACGAAATGGCGCACGCCGCAGGCCAGGAACTCGTCGATGACCGCATCCACCTCCGCCTTCGGCGCGCCGACGCAAGTGAGGTGCGCCGCCGTATTCGCGATCTCCATCTCCCCGATCATCCGCTTGACCGTCGTCAGGGAGCGTGCCTTGGTCGACCCGCCGGCACCGTAGGTGACGGTGACGAAGGCGGGCGCGAAGACGGAAAGGGCCGTGACTGTCTGAAAGAGCTGCGTCTCCATCTCGTCGTTCTTCGGCGGGAAGTACTCGAAGGAAAATCTAAGCCCGTCACAGTCCACGGGGTAAGGCGTCCGTCCGTTCATTCTCAAACTCCCCCTGCATGAAGACGCTGGCGCGGCAAGTCGGCAACGGTTTCGGCCGCGCGCTGGTCGCGCGCCAGCCAGATGGTGACAGTCAGCTTCCCCTCCTGCCCGCCTTCCGGCGCAAGATCGGTCGTCTTCTCGAGCGAAAGATCCGCCTTCTGCAGCCATTCGCTCATCGTCTGGTGCGAGAAGCCGAGGCGCGCATGGGCGTGGTCGTCACGCAGATGTTCAAGCCCGTGCGGCGCGAAATCGATGATCACGAGCCGGCCGCCCGGTACGAGCATGCGCGCGGCCTCGGCAATCGCCGCCTCGGGCTCCTCGAGATAATGCAGCACCTGGTGGATCGTGACGAGATCGAAGGATTGACCATCCAGCGGCAGGTTGAAGATGTCGCCGTGGCGGATCGACGCCTTGGTGATGCCGGCCCTGTCCAGGTTGGACCGCGCAACCGCCAGCATGTCGCGGCTGGCGTCGACGCCGATGCCGCGCCGGTAGATGCCCTCGAAGAGCTGCAGGATACGTCCGGTACCGGTGCCGAGGTCGAGCAGGCTGTCGACCGGCTCGTCGCCGACCATCGCCTTGAGCGCCGCCTCGACGTCGCCTTCGGCGATGTGCAGACGTCGGAGTTTGTCCCATTCGGCCGCGTTGCGGCTGAAATAGGCCTGCGCCTTCTCCGCGCGGGTTCTTTTCAACGTGGCAAGTCGGATCGCATCCCTGGCCAGAATCGCATCGTCGGCCGCAGCCGATGCGAGAAGCTCGCGGATCAGCGCGACGCGACGGCCCTCCTGACGCAGACGGAAATAGGCCCAGGCGCCTTCCTGATAGCGATCGATGAGCGCGACCTCGGCCAGCAATTTCAGATGACGGGAAATGCGCGGCTGCGACTGCCCGAGAATTTCGGTAAGATCGGTGACCGTCAGGTCGCCGGCCGAGAGCAATGCCAGCAGGCGCAGGCGCGTCGGCTCGCCCGCCGCTTTCAGGACGTCGACCAGCGCATCCAAACCAAGCGTTTCCCGATCAGCCATAGCCTTCCCCATCAACACATAAAGATATGTTTATGTGATTTGCGGCGACGGCGCAAGAGATTTGCGCATAAGGGCTACAGAATGGCGCTTGGAGGATAAGAGCGGGCGACCTTGCGGTCGCCCTTATGAACGTGCGTTTCGGCGCGACTCTCTGGCGCCGCGGACGCGGCGCTGCTGGATCCCTGTGACAAGCACAGGGATGAGGAAGAATCGGAGCGCCCCGTTCCCGCGAGCGATACCGGTCAATTACGGCAGCCCACACACTCCCCTCATGCCTGTGCTTGTCACAGGCATCCAGCTACGGCGCGTCCGCGCCGTGAAGGACTTTTGTTCTTGGCATCCATCTGGACGCATGTCGCTCTACGCTTCAGCGATGCACCGCCGCAAGCGTATGACGGTCAACGCGTCAGACGCTTGTAGGTTACCCGCTTCGGATTGACCGAGTCCGGGCCGAGACGCCGGATCTTGTCCTTTTCATAGTCCTCGAAATTGCCTTCGAACCACTCGACATGGCTGTCGCCCTCGAAGGCGAGGATATGGGTGGCAAGGCGGTCGAGGAACATGCGGTCGTGGCTGATGATAACAGCGCATCCCGCGAAGTTTTCGAGCGCATCCTCAAGTGCCGCCAGGGTCTCGGTGTCTAGGTCGTTGGTCGGTTCGTCGAGCAGGACGACGTTGCCGCCGGACTTCAGCATCTTGGCGAGGTGAACGCGGTTGCGCTGGCCGCCCGAAAGCGTCCCGACCTTCTGCTGCTGGTCGCCGCCCTTGAAGTTGAAGGTCGAGCAATAGGCCCGCGAATTGACCTCGTGCTTGCCGAGCTTGATGATGTCGTTGCCGCCCGAGATTTCTTCCCAGACCGTCTTGTTGGCGTCGAGCGCATCGCGGCTCTGGTCGACATAGGCGAGCTGCACGCTGTCCCCGATCCGGATAGAGCCGTCGTCGGGCTGCTCCTGGCCGGTGATCATGCGGAAGAGCGTCGTCTTGCCGGCGCCGTTCGGGCCGATGACGCCGACGATGCCGCCCGGCGGCAGCTTGAAGCTCAAGCCTTCGATCAGCAGCTGGTCGTCATAGCCCTTGGAAATATTTTCCGCCTCGATGACCACCTGCCCAAGGCGTTCGCCAACGGGAATGACGATCTGCGCGTCGCCCGGACGCCGGTCCGCAGCCGCCTCGACCAGCTCGTCATAGGCGCGAATACGGGCCTTGGACTTCGCCTGGCGGGCCTTGGGGCTTGAAGAGATCCATTCCTGCTCACGGCTGATGGCCTTCTGGCGGGCAGCCTCCTCGCGTCCTTCCTGCGCCATCCGCTTGGCCTTCGACTGCAGATAGGCGGAGTAGTTGCCCTCATAGGGAATGCCCCGACCGCGGTCGAGCTCGAGAATCCAGCCGGTGACGTTGTCGAGGAAGTAGCGATCGTGCGTGACCATCAGCACGGCGCCCGGATATTCGCGCAGGTGCTTTTCGAGCCAGGCGATCGTTTCCGCGTCGAGGTGGTTGGTCGGTTCGTCGAGCAGAAGCAGTTCGGGCTGCGACAGCAGAAGCTTGCAAAGCGCCACGCGGCGCTTCTCGCCGCCGGAGAGATTGGTGACCTCCGCATCGCCCGGCGGGCAACGCAACGCCTCCATCGCCATTTCCACCTGACTGTCGAGGTCCCAGAGGTTCTGGCTGTCGATGACGTCCTGGAGCTTGGCGCCTTCGTCCGCCGTCTCGTCGGAATAGTTCATCATCAGCTCGTTGTAGCGATCGAGGATCGCCTTCTTGGCGGCCACCCCTTCCATCACGTTCTCGAGCACGGTCTTCTGAGGATCGAGCTGCGGCTCCTGCGCGAGATAGCCGACCCTCGCACCTTCGGCGACCCAGGCCTCGCCGGTATATTCGGTATCGAGGCCCGCCATGATCCGGAGCACGGTCGACTTACCGGCCCCGTTCGGGCCGAGAATGCCGATCTTCGCCTCCGGATAGAAGGAGAGATGGATGTTCTCGAGGACCTTCTTGTTGCCGTAGGCCTTGTTCAGCCCGGCCATGTGATAGATGAATTGACGTGCCATAAAGGAATGCTCCGCATCGGAAGGGAATTTTGCCCGCTATGTAGGCGAATTATGGTGGCGGGGCAACGTCAAAGGCCCTTGCCCCAACGCTGCCCCGCCGCTCCCTCGATGCGAATTGCGCCGGGATCAGCCCCGCCCGGCAGCGTCTGCGATCCCCTTCGCGCATTTGAATTCCGTCGGCCCCGCCGCCTGGATCAGATCCGCCAGTTCGGCTTTGCCCGAGAGGTCGCCCGAGAGCCCTATCGTCAGGCCGGTGATCACGTCGCGGCCGTTCACCGACTGGCAACGCATGCGCACCCGGTCTCCGGCCCCCGCCCCGAAGCCCTGGTCGAAGGCCTGCTTGATCTGTTTTTCGTCAAGTTCCTTGCCGATCCCGTCTGCAAAGAGCGCACGTACGGCCGAGCGGTTGAGCTCGTCCAGAAGCCGGAGCTGCAGCGCGAAGTAGTCCTCGGCATTTGCCGTCTGGCAGGTACCGTTGCGCAGCCATTGGTGCCGGTCCAGGCCGGACTTGACACCCGGCATGGCGACGAGCAGGCGCTTGGCCGTCTCGTCCCCCATGTCGACTTCCGGCAGTTCCAGCCAGTCGCCCTTGCGGTCGCGCGCTTTCAGATCCGCTTCCACGCCGCAATAGCTCTTCTTGAGTGGCCATAGGCCATGAAGCGAGAAATTCGTCGCATCGAAGCGCTCCGCCGTCTGGCCGACGCATTCCTTGCGATCGGGCCGCGTCTCGCAGAATCCCGGCTGCCAGCTGACGGCGAGCACATATTCCGTCCTCCCCCCGCCGGTTTCGCCCTCGCTCGCCGAACTCTCCTGAGCCGCCGCGAGGGGCGCATTCGCCAACCCCAGCACCAGCGCCGCCAACCTCATCAGATGCATCATCGCCCTTGTCTTCATTGCCCCAAACCCTCTAAAGGAAAACAAAACAGGAACAAATAACCCCATATACGGGAAAATTGCAACCCTGAATCGGTATCCGCGGATTCG
The DNA here is from genome assembly GCF_054161295.1 of Ensifer sp. D2-11. Taxonomy (NCBI): domain Bacteria; kingdom Pseudomonadati; phylum Pseudomonadota; class Alphaproteobacteria; order Hyphomicrobiales; family Rhizobiaceae; genus Ensifer; species Ensifer sp. D2-11. The sequence goes on along the minus strand of NZ_CP096433.1, from coordinate 855,986 downwards.
TTGTGATCTCATGCGCAACGAGCAACAAGCTGCGATTGCCTTTCCCACCCAAATCGATTTGATATCCGTACGGCATCCGCAAGTGGGGGAGAGCGCATGGCATGTTCGGGCAGGTGAGGACGCATCAAAGCCCGACCGGCGCGACACTCGGCTGGCGCCATGTCGGCGCGTCAGGCGAACCGAAAGGCATTCTCGTCATCAGCCACGGCCTTGCCGAGCATTCCGGCCGCTATGCCCGCTTTGCCGAAACCATGGCCGCCCAAGGTTTCCACGTTTACGCCCATGACCACCGCGGCCACGGCACGAGCTGTGCCCCCGATGCGCCTCCCGCCATGTTCGCCCAGCGGGAAGGTGCGGCGAAGGTCGTCACGGACCTGCGCGCACTCCGCGATATGGCAGCGGCCGCTCATCCAGGCCTGCCGGTCGTGCTGTTCGGCCATTCGATGGGGGGACTGATCGCGCTGAACGCCGCCGAAACCGATCCGGACCTCTACGACGCGCTCGCTGTGTGGAACTCCAATTTCCGGCCGGGCCTTGCCGGGCGCGGCGGCCAGTTGCTGCTGGCGATCGAGAAGATGCTGAAGGGTTCGGACGTGCCAAGTCCGCTCGTGACGAAACTCACCTTCGGCGCCTGGAGCACCAGCATCGCCGACCGGCGGACCGATTTCGACTGGCTCTCGCGCGATGAAAGCGAGGTCGCCAGATATATCGAAGATCCGCACTGCGGTTTCGACCCCACCGTATCGCTGTGGCTCGACGTCTTCGCCTTCGCCTTCGCCGGTGCCCGCCCCGACCGGCTGTCGCGGCTGCCGTCGAGCCTTCCGGTACACCTCGTCGGCGGCAGTGCCGATCCTTCAACCCTCAACGGAGAGGCCGTTCGCTGGCTGGGCAACCGCATGAAAGCGCGGGGCATGACGAATGTCACGATCGCAATTCACGAGGGCATGCGCCACGAAACGCTCAACGAGATCGGCCGGGAAAAAGCGACGGAGGAATTCGCCGCCTGGTGCCTGAAGGCAATCCGGGGAAAGCGCCACGGTCAATGAGCGAGCTCTCCCTTTCCAAGGCGGCAATCGACCACAACCGGATTTCCTACGGCCTGACGCTGATGGTCCTTTCGGTGTTGCTGTCGCCGCTGATCGACATCTTCTCGAAGCTAGCCATCGTGACGGTTCCCTCGGCCGAGATCACGGCGGCACGCTTCCTGCTGCAGATCGTCTTCATCCTGCCGATCGTCCTTGTGCGCGGTACGCTCTTCGATCTCACATGGCGCAAGAGTGCGCTGCATGCGCTGCGCGGCGGCCTTCTGGTGGTGACCATGCTTTCCTTCATCACCACGCTGAAGGTCATGGAGGTGGCCGATGCCATCGCCATCTTCTTCGTTGAACCGATCATCCTCACTATTCTAGGCAGCATCTTCCTGAAGGAGACGATCGGCTGGCGCCGTTATACCGCCTGCGCTGTCGGCTTCCTCGGTTCGCTGCTCGTGATCCAGCCGAGCATGCAGGAAGTTGGTCTGGTCGCACTTCTTCCGATCGTCGCCGCCTTCGGCCTCGCCGTTTTCCTGCTCGTGACGCGCATGGTCGCGCAGAACGAGGACCCCTGGTCGATGCAGTTCCATGCCGGCATCTGGGGAGGCCTCTTCTGTCTCGCGCTGCTCTGGTTCGGCGAGGGCAGCGGATCGAGCGTCTTCGATCCGGTCTGGCCGGACGGGCGCGCCTGGTACTACCTGCTCGGGGTCGGCGTCACCGCGACGATCTCCGGCGTGCTCGGCGTCTATGCCTATCGGGCGGCGCCGGCCTCGGTGCTCGCGCCGCTGCAATATCTCGAGATCGTCTCGGCGACGATTTTCGGCTGGCTCGTGTTCGGCGATCTGCCGGACGCGCTGAAATGGCTGGGCATCGCGATCATCATCGGCTCAGGACTTTATATCATCTGGCGCGAGCGGCAGGTGCAGAAAACGGCTGGTATCGCGCCGGTGTCGCCGGCGATCTGACATCGGCAAAACAGGACAGCATTGGGAGGTGCATATGAAAACGGGCGGACAACTGGTGGTGGAGGCGCTTGCCGCAAACGGGGTGAAGCGCATCTCCTGCGTTCCGGGAGAAAGCTATCTGGCGGTGCTCGATGCGCTTTACGACGCCGACATCGAGGTCGTCGTCTGCCGGCAGGAGGGCGGGGCCGCAATGATGGCGGATGCCTGGGGCCGCCTGACGGGCGAGCCCGGCATCTGCATGGTCACCCGCGGCCCCGGCGCGACCAATGCCTCCGCCGGCCTCCACGTGGCCCGGCAGGATTCGGTTCCGATGATCCTCTTCATCGGCCAGGTGCAGCGCGAAGCCCGCGAGCGGGAGGCTTTTCAGGAGATCGAGTATCGGCGGGCCTTCACCGAAGTCGCAAAATGGGTCGGCGAAATCGACGATCCGGCGCGCATCCCGGAATTCGTGACGCGTGCCTTCGCCGTCGCGACGTCCGGCCGTCCCGGGCCTGTGGTCCTGACCTTGCCGGAAGACATGCTGACACAGAGCACCGAGGCACCGGCCGCCCGCGCTTACCAGCCGGTGGAAAGCCACCCGGGCCCAAGCCAGATTGCCAAGCTTGCAGAGCTTCTCTCCACCGCGAAAAGGCCGATCGCCATTCTCGGCGGTACCCGCTGGTCCGCCGAGTCCGTGGCCGGGTTCCAGAGCTTCGCCGAGCGCTGGCAGCTGCCGGTCGGCTGCTCCTTCCGCCGCCAGATGCTTTTCGACCACCTGCATCCGAACTACGCGGGCGATGTCGGCATCGGCATCAATCCGTCGCTGGCAGGCGAGATCCGGGAAGCCGACCTCGTCCTCCTCGTCGGCGGGCGGTTCTCGGAGATGCCTTCCTCCGGCTACACGCTGATCGACGTCCCCTACCCCAGGCAGACCCTGGTGCATGTCCATCCGGATCCGGGCGAGCTCGGCCGAGTCTACCGTCCGGACCTCGCAATTGCCGCGAGCCCGCGCGACTTCGTCGCCGCGCTCTCGAGCCTGACGCCTGCAGCCGAGCCCCACTGGTCCGCCCGCACCGGAGAAATGCATGCGGCCTATCTCAAATGGTCGACGCCGCCGGAAAAGGGACCGGGCGACGTCCAGATGGGCCCGATCGTCAACTGGCTGGAGGCGAATACGGGGCCGGAGACGATCTTCACCAACGGCGCAGGCAATTACGCCACCTGGCTCCATCGCTTCCACCGTTTCCGCCGTTACGGGACGCAGGCTGCTCCCGCTTCCGGCTCGATGGGCTACGGCCTGCCGGCCGCAGTCGCGGCCAAGCATCTGCATCCCGATCGCGAGGTGGTCTGCTTTGCCGGCGACGGCTGTTTCCTGATGCATGGCCAGGAGTTCGCGACCGCCGTCCGCTATGAACTCCCGATCGTCGCGCTCGTCGTCAACAACGGTATCTACGGTACGATCCGCATGCACCAGGAGCGCGAATATCCCGGCCGTGTCAGCGCCACGGATCTGACGAACCCGGACTTCGCAGCGCTCGCCCGCGCCTATGGCGGCCACGGCGAAACGGTGGCGAGGACGGAAGAATTCGCAGACGCCTTCCTGCGGGCGCGTGAGAGCGGCAAGCCTGCCATCATCGAGATCAAGCTCGACCCGGAAGCGATCACGCCGACGCGGACGCTGAGCGAGATCCGGAACGGGTAGGATGGGGCCGCCGTAATGCGGCGCTCAGCGGAATTCTCGAAAGCCCCTCATCCGCCTGCCGGCACCTTCTCCCCGCAAGCGGGGCGAAGGGACAAGCGGCAAGCTCCCAGCCCCGTCTCCGCCCTCTACTGCATGTTTCCTTTAATCGTGTCCGATCAAAGGACAAAAACATGCAGCAGATCAAAGTGCTACAGCGACTTTGCGCGTCTGATAAGACGCGCGGCGCTGTAGAAGAGGACGAAGCAGTGCCCGCTTGTTCCTTCTCCCCGTAAAACGGGGAGAAGGTGCCGGCAGGCGGATGAGGGGCAGAGGCGGCCCGATCAAACCACTGCATTCGACGTGTCTGCATCTCGAAATCATGCGTGATCTCGGCCGTCTTCGCGAGCATCGCGGTAGGCCTGCCAACCTCCTCAGTGCTCGAGGGATGAGAGAGAGATCGCAATCCGTGAGATGATTCGCGGAGCGAAGCCCTCGTCACAACCGTTTTCGGCGCCTCAGCCCCGAATGTGCAGTGTCTGCTGATAGACTGCGGTAGAGCGGGCGCCGGAGCGGCAATAGCCAAGCATCGGGCGCTGGAATTCGTCGAGAGCGTCGACCATGCTCTTGACCGCGTCCGCGGTCACGCCCATCGGGCCGACCGGGATATGGGTGATCTCCAGCCCGAGTTCCTGGGCACGCGCGGCGATGGCGTCGAAGGTCGGCTGATCGGGTGCCTCGAAATCCGGGCGATGACAGACGATGGACTTGAAGCCGAGCGCCTTGATCTCGTCGAGGTCGTCGACGGTGATCTGGCCCGAAACCGAGTACTCATCGTTGATCTGGCGAATGTCCATGTGGCGTCCCTCAAGAAAAGCGTTGCCCTGATTTAGGCCCGGCGCCGGGCGGCGTCAATCGAGAAGGCGTCATGAGGAGACGGTGAAAGCCAGGCTATAATCGCGCGATTGGCCGGGTTGAAGAGGATCGAGCTCCCCGTTTGCGGCAAGCTGCGGCCGCTTCGCCAGGCGATGCGAGGCCGGCTCGATGCTGACGACGTTGGCGCCGCCGCGCTGACAACGCCACATCTGCAGGAACGGCAGCGTGTCGGTCCGGAACCGCACACGCAGTGCGCGCCCATTAAGACCCGGCATTGCGGCCAGCGCCACCTCCGACCATCCGTCACAGGCAACGGCCGGACGGCAGAAATGCGCGCTTTCCCCTTCGCCGAAGCGCCAGGGAAGCGATCCGCCGTCGACCGACGGGCTTTCGATCCGCGTTTCCTCGCCGAGCAGCCGGCCGGCGATGTTCATGTGATACATCATCATCGGCGCAAAGGCAGACGAACCGATGTTGATGACGCGGTCCGCAAGCGTCACGGCGTGCGCGGCCGCATCGACTTGCCAGAGGCGCTCGATAGCCGCCCGGCCGCCGCAGGCGAGATCAACTTCGGTGACGGCAGTACAACGATCGCCCGCACCGCACATCTCGGTCCGGCTGACGGGCGTTCCGGCGAGCGAGCCATGCAGGGGATAATATGCGCCGGCGCCGCCTTCCAGAGCCTCGGGATGACGAATGTGCTCGGGACCGCAGGTAAACAGGAAACCCGCGAGCGCGCGGTCGATGCGCGGATCGCCGTCCGAGGGGATCGCCGCGCCCGGCGACAGATCGACACCGGCGACGACGAAGGCCGCGACATCGAGTGCCGAGGACGGGTCGAACAGGAGGTGGCTCGCCGCGCCATCGGCCGCGTTCAAGGTCGTCCGCATTTCACCTCCAGAGAAGGAGCCCGGAATCAGGCAGGGAATCCATGATAGTCGAAGCCTCGGAACCGGGCCATTTCGGCGAGCGTTGCAATGGGCAGGATGTTGGCCTAACTAATTTAACCGGCTGTTCATGATGAATTCACTTTTTTCACATTAACGTCCAAATCGGTATGTACCGCCGCAAAGCAACCGCCATGAAGACAGGTTCCCTAGTGACGCCCGCAACCCGCACCGGCCTTTCGCTCTTCGCAGCACTCGCCCTCATGGCCATGGAGCTTGCGCCCGCCAACGCACAGGATGCCTATGGTGGCTATTGGGGCGGCGGCGACGTGATGCTCGTCACGCCCGAAGGCGACATTCTCGACTATATCCCCGGAGAGGCCGAGGTTCATGCCATGCGCGACCGCCGCGGACGCACGGTGCTCGTGGATCCGTGGGGCAATATCGTCGCCACCGTCGTGCCGAATGACGGCTATGGTCGCGGACAGCGGCGCCGCGAATACGGGCGCGATGGCTATCCCGAGCCCCGCGATCGCGGTTACGGCTATTCCGAGCCCGGCGAGTTTACCGGCGCCATCCCCGAATATCGCGATATTGCGCCCGCTCCGGTCGAGCGCGAGGATCTGCCCAACAGCCTTCCCTCGCTCTCCGATCGCGAGGAGGCTGCCTACGATCCGCAGTACGATGACCCGCTGGCACAGCCGATGCCGCCGGCCATGACGGTGACGGGAAAGTCGCGCGCTGAGATCGCTGCCCTGCAGGTCTTCCTCGACCGCGAGGGCTTTTCTCCCGGCGTGATCGACGGCAAGATGGGCTCGAACGTCACCAAGGCCATCGAAGCCTGGCAGCAGGCAACGGGTGAAACGCTCGATCCGAACAATACCGAAGACATTTTGGAGCGGCTGCGCTTCAACGGCGGCTTGCCGATCACGACCTACACGATCACCGCAGCGGATGCGGCTGGACCCTTTGTCGCCGCCATCCCGGAAGATTACGCCCACAAGGCGCAGCTTCCGCATCTATCCTTCACGTCCGTGACGGAGATGCTCGGCGAGAAGTTCCACATGGACGAGGCCTATCTGCGCGAACTCAATCCCGGTGTCGATTTTTCAATTCCCGGCACTACGATCAAGGTCGTCAATCCAGGCCCGAACAAGAAGGGCAAGGTGGCGCGCATCGTCGCGGACAAGGCCCGCAAGCAGGTGCTCGCCTATGACGAGGCGGGGAAACTGATCGCCGCCTATCCGTCCACCATCGGTTCCTCCGACACGCCGTCGCCTTCCGGTACGGTGCATGTCGAGCGTATCGCCTTCGATCCTGGTTATACCTATAACCCGAAGATCAACTTCCAGCAGGGCGCGAACGACAGGATCCTGCAATTGCAACCGGGTCCGAACGGCCCGGTGGGCACCGTCTGGATCGCGCTGTCGAAGCCGACCTACGGCATTCACGGGACACCGGAGCCGTCGAAGATCGGCAAGACCCAGAGCCATGGCTGCGTCCGCCTGACCAACTGGGACGCGACCGAACTCGGCAAGATGGTGAGCACCGGCGTCACGGTCGAATTCGTCGACTGAGGCACGACAATCAGCCAAGCGTGCCGCGTCAATGCGGTTGATCGCGACGCGCTTGAGCTGCTTCGAAGGCCATACCCCCCTGCCGGTCGCAGCAGCCTCATGACGTCATGAAACATTGTCATGAAAAACTCCGCCGCATTGCCTTTATCACAGGCGAAACACCCCTGACCTTAAGGAACTGTCCGCGATGGCAACGGAGCGTGCTCTCCCCAATCTCTGGCATGCGACGGCACCGGCCGCTCCGCGCACCGCTCCGCTAGCAGGCGACCTGACGGTCGAGGTGGCGATCGTCGGAGGTGGTTTCACGGGCCTTTCGGCCGCGCTTCATCTGGCGGAGACGGGCACCAGAACGGCGGTGATCGAAGCGCGGATGATCGGCTTCGGCGGTTCGGGCCGCAATGTCGGCCTCGTCAATGCCGGCATGTGGGTGCAGCCGGACGACCTGATCGCAACGCTCGGAGCAGCGGCGGGCAACCGGCTTCTCGACGAACTCGGCGACGGCCCGTCATTCGTCTACGATCTCGTTGCGAAACATGGAATCGAATGCGAAGCCGTTCGCAACGGCACGCTGCATATGTCGGTCGGCGCGGAAGGGCTCAAGGAAATCCGGGAGCGCGAGGCGCAATGGAAAAAGCGCGGTGCTCCGGTCGAGGTACTTTCGGCTGAAAAGGCGCACGCGCTTTCAGGGGCCGAGGGCTTCACCGGCGCACTGCTCGACCGCCGCGCCGGAACGATACAGCCGCTCGCCTATGCGCGAGGATTGGCCCGTGCAGCGCTTGCCGCCGGCGCCGAAATCTTCACCGATACCCCCCTCCTTGCAGCCAGCCGCCAAGGCGATCTCTGGAAGTTGAAGACCCCGCGGGGAACGGTAACGGCCCGTCACGTCATTCTTGCGACCAACGCCTATGGGAGCCTTGTCACCGACGTCCCATGGAAGGAGTACCGGCAGGAACTCACGATCCTTCCCTATTTCCAGTTCGCGACCAATCCGCTGCCCGACAACGTGGCCGCGCGGATATTGCCCGAACGCCAGGGAGCCTGGGACACGGGGCTGGTGATGACCTCCTTCCGCATGGACCGGCAGAACCGGCTGATTTTCGGCTCGATCGGCAGGCTGGATGCGATCGCCGCAGGCACGCACCGGGCCTTCGCCGCGCGCTCGGTGCGCAAGCTCTTTCCTTATATCGGGGACTTCCGCTTCGAGCACTGGTGGGACGGCCGCATCGGCATGACGACCAACAATCTGCCGGCCATGCATGTGCTCGCTCCCAACGTCGTATCGATCAGCGGTTATAACGGCCGAGGGATCGCGCCGGGCACCGTCTTCGGGCGGGCGCTTGCCCGCCACGTCACCGGCGATACGTCCGCGGTACCGCTTGCGGAGACGCCGGTCACGCCGGATCCGTGGCGGACTCTGAAGTCCGCCTTCTACCACGCCGGCGCCCAGGCGAAACACTTCATCGACAAACGGTTCTGAACGGCAACCGCCCTTCGCGAGCGATCGCTACGCCGCCCGCGGCAAAGCCGAGCGCAGGCGGGACATCAGGGCGCGGCGTGCGGTCACGGGGAGCAGGTTTTGCACCTCGGCGGCAAGCGCGTATGCGTTTTCGCGCGCCTTGTCGAGATTGCTGACCCGGTTCGGGTCCATCATCTGCAGGGTGCCGCCGCACTCGAAGATTTCGCGATAGGCAACACGCTCCACGATCGGCGTATCGAGGACCGAAACGCCGCGCGAGGCGAGCAGCGCCTTGATCGTCTGCAGCGCCCGCGTCGTCACCAGCGAATTGACGCGCGTCAAGACGACCGAGTGGTTGATGCGCACCCTCGCCTTCTCGCCGATATGGCGGATAAGTTCAAGAATCTGTACGGCGCCCCGCGCGTCCATGGCGCAGCCCTGAACCGGTATCAGCACATGATCGGACAGCCCCAGCGCCAACGCGACGATCGCGTCCTTGGCGCCGGCGAGATCGATGACGATGAAATCGGCCTCACCCTTGAGCTCGCGGATATGACAGGGAAGCGAAGCCGGAGTGACGTGCGAAATCACCTCGAGATTGGCGACACGGCCGGACACTTCGGACCAGCTCGTGATCCAGCGCTGCGGATCGGCGTCCAGTACCACGACGCGATTCCCCTGCCTCGCCAGTTCCGTCGACAGGATCAGCGCCGCGGTCGTCTTTCCCGCACCGCCCTTTGCATTGGCGAATGTGATGACCGCCATTTCTCTCACCTCGTCCTTGCTCGTTTCCGGTCCGCCCAGCTTTGCCCGACGCGCGGTTTTCTTAATAGAACCTTGCAGAACATGGTTAACGAAATGGAAACGTTTGGCCCCCAAAAGTTAACCGGAGGGCGCATTTTCCATTGAAGGGCAACGAAAAAGCCCGGAAAACATGGGTTTTCCGGGCTTGAAAAAATTAACGACGGCTCCCGTCAAATGCATTCGGCGAAGAGCTTTTTCGCGGCATCGAGCGTCAGTTCGACGGGATTGCCGCCGGCCGTCGGATCGACGATCGCCATCTCGGCCATCTCGTCGATACGGTCCGTGCCGACCCCGAGTGCGGAAAGTTTGTCCGGTACGCCGAGTTCCTCCCGGAGCTGCAGCACATAGTCGCAGAAACCGTCGAAGCCGCCCGCAATGCCGAGATAGGCGGCGGCGCGACCGATCTTTTCCTCGATCGCGGAGCGGTTGAACCGCAGGACCGGGGGCATCACCACGGCGTTGGTCATGCCGTGATGGGTGTTGTAGATCGCGCCGACGGGATGCGACAGCGAGTGGATCGCGCCGAGGCCCTTCTGGAACGCGACCGCCCCCATCGCCGCCGCGCTCATCATATTGGCACGGGCTTCGAGGTCCGCTCCGTCCTTATAGGCGCGCGGCAGGTATTCCTTGACGAGCCGCATGCCCTCGAGCGCGATCCCGGCCGACATCGGGTGATAGAAGGGGGACGAATAGGCTTCGAGGCAATGGGCAAAGGCATCCATGCCCGTGCCGGCGGTGATCACCTTGGGCATGCCGACCGTGAGTTCCGGATCGCAGATCGTGACGCCAGGCAGAAACTTCGGATGGAAGATCACCTTCTTCACGTGACTTGCCGAATTGGTGATGACGCTGGCGCGCCCCACTTCGGACCCGGTACCGGCGGTCGTCGGAACGGCGACGATCGGCGCGATACCTCCGACGCTCGCGCGGGTCCACCAGTCGCCGATATCCTCGAAATCCCAGACCGGCCGCGTCTGGCCGGCCATGAAGGCGACGCACTTGCCGAGGTCGAGGCCCGAGCCGCCGCCGAAGGCGACGACGCCGTCATGGCCGCCGTCACGGAACGCTTTCACGCCGGCTTCGAGGTTCCTGTCGTTGGGGTTCGGATCGACGTCCGCGAAGATCGCCCGTCCGAGGCCACCCGCTTCCAGAATATCGAGCGCCTGCTGCGTGATCGCCATCGGGGCAAGTCCGCGATCCGTTACGAGCAGCGGCTTCTTGATGCCGAGCGCCTTGCAGTGGTCGGCAAGCTCCTTGATCCGGCCGGCGCCGAATTTGACGGCGGTCGGATAGCTCCAGTTGGCGGTGATGGTCATGCGGTCACTTTCTTCAGGTGATAGGATTTCGGGCGGGTAAGGTTGTGGAAGCCCAGCACCGAGAGCGAGCCGCCCCGGCCGGTCTCCTTGACGCCGGTCCAGCACAGCGCCGGATCGAGATAGTCGGCGCGATTCATAAAAACCGTGCCGGTTTCGAGGTCACGCCCGATCCGTGCGGCGCGCTCCGCATCCTTCGTCCAGAGCGACGCGGTGAGACCGTACCGGCTGTCGTTCATCAATTCGATCGCCTCGGCGTCGCTCTTCACCTTCATGATGCCCACGGCCGGCCCGAAGGTCTCCTCGCGCATGAACTCCATGGAATGATCGACATCGACAAGGACCTGCGGCGCGAGATAGGCACCGCCATCGTCCTGCGGGAAGAGCTTCGGGTCGATCAGCGCCTTGGCACCCTTGGAGATCGCATCGGCGACCTGATTGCGCACGGTTGCCGCAAAGCGCTTATTGGCCATCGGACCGAGCGTCGTCTCGGGATCGAGCGGATTGCCAAGCTTGTAATTGGAAACCCAGGCGACCGATTTCTCGACAAAGGCGTCATAGAGCGATTCATGCACATAGATGCGCTCGATGCCGCAGCAGCACTGGCCGGAATTGTAGGTCGCGCCGTCCATCAGCGTGTCGACGGCCGCGTCGAGGTCGGCATCCTCCATCACATAGCCCGGATCCTTGCCGCCGAGCTCGAGCCCCAGGCCGGTGAAGGTGCCGGCCGCCGCCCGCTCGATCGACCGGCCGCCTTCGACCGATCCGGTAAAGTTGATGAAGTCGAAGCTCTTGGCGGCAATCAGCGCCGCCGTCGTGTCGTGATCCAGGAACAGATTCTGGAAAACGTCCGCCGGAACGCCCGCCTCTATGAAGGCGCGCACCATGCGCTCGCCGACGAGGATCGTCTGGCTGGCGTGCTTGAGGATCACGGTATTGCCGGCCATCAGCGCCGGCGCGACCGTGTTGATCGCGGTCATGTAAGGATAGTTCCACGGAGCGATGACGAAGACGACGCCATGCGGCTCGCGCGCGATGCGCCGCTCGAAGCGGTCGCTCTCCTCCACGACGAGCGGCTTCAGCGCGTCGGCCGCGATCGAGGCTACGTAATTGGAGCGCTCGTTGAATCCCTTGAATTCGCCGCCATAGCGCACCGGCCGGCCCATCTGCCAGGCGAGTTCCGGCACCACCTCGTCGACCATTTCGTTGAGGCGCGCGACGCCGGCAAGCACCAGCTTCACACGCTCATCGAGCGGGCGCCTGGCCCAGGCCTTCTGCGCGAGGCGCGCATGTGCCACGGCCTGCCCCGCCATCTCCAGCGGCATTGCCGGGCGCTCGGCATAAACCTCGCCGTCGACCGGCGAAACACATCGGATCATCGTCATGATCGTCTTCCTGTTCTCATTTCACAATGAATTCCCCTCCCCAACCCCTCCCCACAAGGGGGAGGGACTTAACCTGCGGCACCGTTCCGCACAGTAATTCGGCCATACCACTTGTGGAGGCATCGGCTTTCGGTAGGAGGGTGCCGCAACGTAACCCCTCCCCCTTGTGGGGAGGGGTTGGGGAGGGGTGTTTTTACGCCCTTTCGAACCCGCGCGCGACCTCCCAGTCGGTCACCCGCCGGTCATATTCCTGCTGCTCCCATTCTGCGGCGTGCACATAATGGTCTACGACCTCTTCGCCGAAAGCGGCGCGCAGCATCTTCGAGCCGGAGAGCGCCTCGCCCGCCTCTCTCAGCGTATGCGGGATCTCGCGCACCTCCTTGCCCTGATAGGCGTCGCCCACGAACGGCGCCTCCAGTTCCATCTTGTTCTCGATGCCGGCAATGCCGGCCGCGATCAGGGCGGCAAAGGCAAGATACGGATTGAGATCGGAGCCGCCGACGCGGCATTCGATGCGGATTGCCTTGCTGCCCTCGCCGCAGAGGCGATAGCCGGCGGTGCGGTTGTCCTTGCTCCAGATCGCCTTGGTCGGAGCAAAGGTACCGGCCATGAAGCGCTTGTAGGAGTTGATATAGGGCGCCAGGAAATAGGTGACCTCGCTCGCATGGGCGAGCTGACCGGCCACATAGTGGCGCATGAGCTCGGACATGCCGTACTGCCCGGTCTTGTCGAAGAACAGCGGCGTTTCGCCGTCCTTGCTCCAGAGCGACTGGTGGATGTGCGACGAGGAGCCGGCGGCCGAGTAGTTCCACTTGGCGAGGAAGGTGATCGCCTTGCCGCGCTGCCAGGCGATTTCCTTGCAGCCGTTCTTGATGATCGCATGCCGGTCGGCCATCGTCAGGGCGTCGGCGTAACGGACATTGATCTCCTCCTGGCCGGCGGACGCCTCGCCCTTGGAGTTCTCGACCGGGATCCCGGCTCCCTGAAGGCCGTTGCGGATCGCCCGCATCACATCCTCTTCCTTGGTCGTCTGGAAGATGTGGTAGTCCTCGTTGTAACCGCTGGCGAGCTGCAGGTCGCGATATCCCGAGAGCCGCGCATCGTCATAGGACTGATCGAAGAGGAAGAATTCGAGCTCGCTCGCCATATAGGCCTTGAAGCCCATGGCTTCGAGGCGCGCCACCTGCTTCTTCAGGATGGCGCGCGGCGAATGCGGCACCTCCGCATGCGTGTCATGGTCCAGCATGTCGCAGAGAACCAGCGCCGTGCCTTCGAGCCACGGAATGCGCCGGAGCGTCGAAAGGTCGGGCTTCATCGTGTAGTCGCCGTAACCTTTCTCCCAGCTCGTCGCCTTGTAGCCGGGCACGGTCTCCATCTCCATGTCCGTCGCAAGCAGGTAGTTGCAGCTATGCGTTTCCTTCCACGCGCTTTCCACGAAGTATTCCGCATGAAAACGCTTGCCCATCAGGCGGCCCTGCATGTCCACCTGGCAGGCGAGCACCGTGTCGATGCGCCCGGCGGCAACATCCTCTTTCAGTTCCTCGAACGAATAGCTCATGAAAGTGTCATCCCATGTTCGGCGCGGCCGTTCCCTTGAACCGCGAAACGAAGCGGGGATCGCGGTCGCGACCCCCACTCTCTTGTTATTGTTCAGGCTTCGCCGACCGCCTTTTCGGCAGCGGCAATCTCCGCCTGGCGGCGCGCAACCTCGTCGCCGATCGGCGGACCGCGGAAACGGCGGTTTTCGAAGGCGAACCAGATGATGCCCGTCACGATCAGGAAGCCGACGGTGATGTAGAGCGCCCAATCGTTCGGCGGCTGAATGCCGAGGACGAAGATCAGCACCATGGCGACGATAGAAAGGATCGCGAAGAGCTTGAACATGCCCTCACCGAGATTCCACGGCCCCATCTTGTCCCACTTCGAGGTTCCCCAGGCGAACAGACCCAGGGTGATCGGGATCGCGAAGGAGAAGAAGAGGAAGATGACGGTGCAGGAGACGACGATCGTGTAAACCGGCGTGTCGCCGATGGAGACGAGCGACGATCCCCAGACGAAGAGCACCGCAAGAATGGAGCCCGTCCAGATGGCCGCCACAGGGGTGCGATAGGTCGGGCTCACCTTTGAAAGCGCCTTGGAAGCCGGCAGGCCGCCGTCCCGCGAGAAGGCGAAGATCATGCGGGAAACCGAGGTAACCGTTGCCAGCCCGCACAGCCACTGACTGACGAAGATGGCGAGGTAGAGAATGTCCTTGATGATCGGATTGACCTGCGCATCCATCGCCCAGAAGAACACGTTCCAGCCCTGCTTGGCCGCCTCGTCCATGTCAGGAATCATCAACACGAAGGAGCAAAGCATTATGTAGCCGAAAAGAGCCGCCCAGAGCACCGAGGAGATCATGCCGCGCGGCACGGAATGTGCGGCCTTCACCGTTTCCTCCGAGGTGTGGGCCGACGCGTCATAGCCGGTGATCGTGTAGATCGGCAGCAGCAGCCCGAGAAGGAACACCCAGGTTCCCGAGGTTTGCGGCCACACATTGCCGCCCGTCTCGCCCGAATAATTGGAGAAGGTGAAAAGGCGGCTGATCTCGTAAGTGTCGGCAGCGGCAAGGCAGACCAGCGCCAGGAGAATGGCGGTAACGAAGATCAGATAGCCCGAGAAGTCGGTGAGTTTCGCCGTCAGTCCGATGCCCATATGGTTCACCAGCGCCTGCGCGCCGGTGATGATCGCCAGGAAGACGATGCGCGTCATCGTCGTGTCCTCGAGACCGAAGTAAGGCGTTCCGAACGAGCCCATGAAGAAATAATAGGTGCCGACATTGATGGCGCCGAGAACGGTGACCAGACCGAGCAAATTGAACCATGCGGTCAGCCAGCCGGTAAAGCGGTTGCCGAGGATCGAACCCCAGTGATAGAGGCCGCCGGCGGTCGGATAGGCCGAGCTGATCTGCGCCATGGCGACCGCGAAGACGAACGAGATGAAGCATCCGAGCGGCCAGCCGATGCCGATCGCGGCGCCTCCGGCCCCGGATGTCGCCTGCGCCAGCGAGTTGATGCCGCCCGACAGAATGCAGATGATCGAGAAGGAGACGGCGAAATTCGAGAACTGGCTCATTCGCCGTTCGAGTTCCTGGGCATAGCCCATCGAATGCAGGATCTGCATATCCTGCTTCTTATCGACTTCGGTGTAGTCTGACATCCTTTTCCCCTGTTTCTCCAAGACCGCCGCGCCATTGCGGAAGATCATGTCACCCTGCTCCGGAAACCGGAGCAGCACCGCGGCTTTGGCCGCTCCCCCAGGGTCTTCTAGTGCGCCGGAAGGGCAGCTACGCTCTTCGCGAGCAGCCCCGCCAGATAATCGGCCATGACCCTTTGGCCGATTCTATCGCGGATGAGATCGTTGCGGATCTCGATCATGACGTTCGGCACGCCGAAGCGGATGCCGTATTCGATCAGGCTGTGCGTCACACCGTCTGCCGGCCCGTAAGGCTCGTTGCGGCGGACGTCGTATCCCGCCTCGCCGATGGCTGCGGCGGCAAGCATGCCGTCTGCGAGCCGGCCGTCGGCATCGTGCAGAATGCCTAACTCGACTGTCCGCGGCTTGCCGAAATAGATCGGAGTGAAACTATGCATCGTCACGAGAACCGGCCGCCTGCCTGCGGCCTTGCGGTCTGCAACCGCGCGCGTGACCGCCTCGTGAAACGGCAGATAGATCTCCTCCACCCGCGAACGCCGCTCTGCCGCCGACATGCTCCTGTTGCCGGGCACGTCATAGACCTCGCTGAGGACAGGCATCGCCGCGTCGGACTCCGGCGGCCTGTTGCAATCATAGGCGAGCCGCGAAAAGCGTTGGTGGATCAGCGTGCCGTCGAGCTTCTCGCAGAGCAATCGGGAGACCGCCAGTGCGCCGGGATCCCAGGCGACATGACTCTCGAGCGCCTCTTTCGAGAGCCCGAGCGTTCCCAAACGTTCGGGCATGCGGTTCGAGGCATGCTCGCAGACGAAGAGGAATTCTCCCTTCGCTTGCGCATTCTCGATCGCGACCGGGTCGCCCTCTGCCTCAGTCAAAAGTCCCGTCAAAACCGGCTCCCCAATGCCTCGTCAGACGATGATTGTGAAGAGAATTCTTCACGAATCGGCAGGTGTCAATGGAAAACTGAAACGATCTTTTCAAAATTGCGATTGACTCCGATTGTGACAGCGATGTTTAATTTCCTACAAGCTGGCAAAGACCGGCCGAGGGGCGAACATTGAGCGGCAACACGGCTTCCATGACGGTGTCGGATGTGATCAACGCACATTTCGCCGCGCTGACGCGCGCCGAAAGGCAGTTGGCGGAGACACTTCTCGACAACTACCCGGTCTCCGGTCTCGGTTCGATCACCACGGTCGCCGAGAACGCCGGCGTTTCGACGCCGACGGTCGCCCGCATGGTCCAGAAACTCGGTTTTCGCGGTTTCCCGGACTTCCAGGCGCGACTCCACCAGGAGCTCGAGGCGACGATCTCCAATCCCATCGCGAAACATGATCGCTGGGCGGCCAGCGCGCCGGGAACCCATACGCTCAACCGTTTCGCCGATGCGATCATGGGCAATATGCGCCAGACTCTGTCGCAGATCGAGCCGGCGGAGTTCGACACGGCCGCAGCACTCGTCGCCGACCTGAAACGCAAGGTCTATCTCGTCGGCGGGCGCATCACCCGCTCGATTGCGGACTATCTCTTCACCCATCTCCAGGTCATCCGCACCGGGGTGACGCAGATCGCCGCCAATCCGAGTTCGTGGCCGCACTACGTGCTCGACATGAAGGCGGGAGACGTCCTGATCCTGTTCGATATCCGCCGCTACGAGCAGGAGATGGAAACGCTCGCCCGCTTCGCCCGCAACCGCGGCGTCGAGATCATCCTTTTTACCGACCAGTGGGGCTCTCCCGTCGCCAAGTCTTCGTCCAAGGTCTTCCGCGCCCGGATCGAGGTTCCCTCGGCCTGGGACAGTTCGGTCATGCTGCTCTTCCTCGTGGAGGCGCTGGTCGAGGCCGTGCAGAGCTCGAACTGGGATGAAACCCGGGGCCGGATGAAGACGCTGGAGGGCCTTTTCGATTCGACCCGCATTTTCCGAAAGCCGGTCTAGGAGGGCTCCGGCGGCTTGAATTCCTGATGGAAGAGCATTCAGGCGACTTTCGAATGCAACCGGAGCGGATTGATCCGAAGCCGACATATCTGCCGCAGACGGGACAAAGCCTGTCACATAGGCTTCATCGCATATCTTTAACTGCATCGGCGAAATTGACTGAAAACCCAATAAGGAGAACGCCAGTGATTTCAAGGACTCAACGCCTGCTCTCGCTTTCGACCGCCATGCTGCTCGCAACCACGGCAGCAGCCGTTGCCGAGCCGAGCGAAGAGCTCATCGCAGCCGCCAAGAAGGAAGGCACGCTGACGACAATCGCGCTCCCGCACAATTGGTGCGGGTACGGCGACGTGATCGCCGGCTTCAAGGCCAAATACGGCATCGAAGTCAACGAACTGAACCCGGATGCGGGCTCCGGCGACGAGATCGAGGCGATCAAGGCCAACAAGGGCAACACCGGCCCGCAGGCCCCCGACGTCATCGACGTCGGCCTCTCTTTCGGCCCCTCGGCCAAGGCCGAAGGCCTGATTCAACCCTATAAAGTGTCGACCTGGGACACAATCCCGGACACGGCCAAGGATCCGGAAGGCTATTGGTACGGCGACTATTACGGCGTTCTCTCCTTCGTGGTGAACACCGATATCGTCAAGGACGTGCCGAAGGACTGGGCGGACCTCAAGAAGTCCGACTATGCGAACTCGGTCGCACTCGCCGGCGATCCGCGCGCATCCAACCAGGCGGTGCAGGCGGTCTACGCCGCCGGCCTTGCGGCCGGTGAAACGGATGCGGCCAAGGCCGGCGAAGCCGGCCTGGCGTTCTTCGCCGAGGTCAACAAGGCCGGCAACTTCGTCCCGGTCATCGGCAAGTCCGCCTCGCTTGCGCAGGGCTCGACGCCGATCATCATCGCCTGGGACTATAACGGCCTCTCCTGGCGCGACAGCCTGAACGGCAACCCGCCGGTCGAAGTCGTCGTCCCGGCCTCCGGCGTCGTCGCCGGCGTCTATGTGCAGGCGATCTCCGCCTTCGCTCCGCATCCGAACGCCGCCAAGCTCTGGATGGAGTATCTCTATTCGGACGAAGGTCAGCTCGGCTGGCTGAAGGGCTATTGCCACCCGATCCGCTTCAACGACCTCGTCAAGAACGGCAAGGTTCCGAAGGAGATGCTCGACAAGCTGCCGCCGGCCGAATCCTACGAAAAGGCCGTGTTCCCGACACTCGACGAGCAGGCCAAGGGCAAGGAAGCGATCACCACCAAGTGGGATAGCGTCGTCGGCGCGAGCGTGCAGTAACTGCCATTGCGTGCCTCCCCGCCTCATACGTGGCGGGGAGGTCATTTTCCTCCGATGCCGGGACAGCCGAAAGCTTTATGACCACGACAACAGCAGCAGCACCTCTGATCAGCAAACGAGCGATTATCGACTGGCTGGGTATTGCACCCTTCATGATTTTCGCGCTGATGTTCCTGGTCGTCCCGACGCTCTATCTCGTCACCGGCGCCTTTCTGACGCCGGCGGGCGAATTCACCTTCAAGAACATCGCCGACCTCTTCACCCCGTCGATCCTCTCCGCCTACTGGATCTCGATCCGGGTGTCGGTCGCCTCCTCGCTCGGCGGCGCCCTCATCGGCTTCTTTCTTGCCTGGGCCATCGTGCTCGGCGGCATGCCGAAGTGGATCCGTTCCGGCCTCCTTACCTTTTCCGGCGTCGCTTCCAACTTCGCGGGCGTTCCGCTCGCCTTCGCCTTTCTCGCGACCCTCGGCCGCACCGGGCTCGTCACCGTGTTTCTGCGCGACTGGTTCGGCTTCAACCTCTATTCGACCGGCTTCAACCTCCTGAGCTTCCTCGGCCTCACCATCACCTACATGTATTTCCAGATCCCGCTGATGGTTCTGATCCTGACGCCGGCACTGGACGGCATGAAGAAGGAATGGCGCGAAGCTTCCGAAATTCTCGGCGCCTCCACCTGGCAATATTGGCGCATGGTGGCGTTGCCGATCCTCTGGCCGAGCCTGCTCGGCACGACGCTCCTGCTCTTCGCCAACGCCTTCGGCGCGATCGCCACCGCCTACGCGCTGACCGGCAGTTCGCTCAATATCGTGCCGATCCTGCTCTATGCGCAGATCCGCGGCGACGTGCTCCATAATCCGAACCTTGGCTATGCGCTGGCGCTCGGCATGATCGTCATCACCGGCATCTCCAATATTCTCTACATCTGGCTGCGGATGCGCGCCGAACGGTGGCAGAAATGAAGGCAAGACGTCTCGGCGCCTGGATCGCCATCGCCATCGGGGCGAGCTATTTCATCATTCCGCTGCTCGGCACGCTGGAATTCTCGCTGCGCATGCGCCGCGATGCCTATTCCTTCGACGCCTACCGGTCGGTCTTCTCCGACTTCCAGTTTCGCGAGACCTTCGGCTATTCGATGCTGATGGCGTTTTTCACGATCATCTTCGGCATGCTGCTGGTGGTGCCGACCGCCTATTGGGTGCGGCTGCGCCTGCCTCAGGTCCGCCCCGTCATCGAGTTCATCACCCTGCTGCCGCTCGTCATTCCTGCGATCGTCATCGTCTTCGGTTATCTCAGACTCTATAATTCCTCATCGTTCCTGCCGCTGACCGGCTCCACTTCAGGCACCAACGCGCTCCTGATGTTCTCCTACATGACGCTGTCTCTTCCCTATATGTACCGCGCCGTCGACACGGCGATGCGGGCCATCGATGTCAGGACGCTGACGGAGGCCGCGGAAAGCCTTGGCGCCAAGTGGCCGACCATCCTATTCCGCTGCATTTTCCCGAATGTGATGAGCGGCGTGCTTTCCGGGGCCTTCATCACCTTCGCGATCGTCATGGGCGAATTCACTATGGCGGCGCTGCTCAACCGCCCCGCCTTCGGCCCCTATCTGCAGCTCGTCGGCGCCAACAAGGCCTATGAGCCTTCGGCGCTCGCCGTCATCGCATTCGCGATCACCTGGCTCAGCATGGGACTGATCCAGCTCGTGTCGCGCTTCCAGAAATCCGCTCCGGCCAAGGCTTGATCACATGGCATTCCTGCAATTGACCAATATTCAGAAATCCTTCGGCCCGGTTCAGGTCGTGCATAATTTCGACATGGGGATCGACAAGGGCGAGTTCGTCTCCTTTCTCGGCCCCTCCGGCTGCGGCAAGACGACCATCCTGCGCATGATTGCCGGCTTCGAGACCCCGTCCGGCGGCTCGATCTTCATCGACGGCAAGGACCAGGGTGCGCTGAAGCCGAACCAGCGCAATATCGGCATGGTGTTCCAGGCCTATGCGCTCTTTCCCAACATGAATGTCCACGACAATGTCGCCTTCGGCCTCAAGGTCGCCGGCGCCTCCAGAACGGAGATCGAGGCACGGGTTAAGCAGATGCTCGGGCTGATCAAGCTCGAGCATCTGGCGGACCGCTTCCCCTATCAATTGTCCGGCGGACAGCAGCAGCGCGTGGCGCTTGCCCGCGCCCTCGCCGTCAAGCCGCAGGTGCTGCTCCTCGACGAGCCGCTCTCCGCGCTCGATGCAAAGATCCGCATCTCGCTGCGGGAGGAGATCCGCCAGATCCAGCAGCAGCTCGGCATCACCACGGTATTCGTGACGCACGACCAGGAGGAGGCACTGTCGATCTCCGACCGGATCGTCGTCATGAATTCCGGCCGCGCCGATCAGATCGGCACCCCTTTCGAGATCTACAACACCCCGGCGACACGCTTCGTCGCCTCCTTCGTCGGCACGCTCAACATCATCGAGGGCAAGGTGGCCGATCCCGCAAGCGGCGCAGTCACCATCGGCGGGCAGCGCATCTCACTGAAAGAGCCGATTGCCGGGGCAAAAGGCGGCGACAGCATCTCGCTGGCGCTCAGGCCGGAAGCAGGCTCGATCGCCGAGGGCGCCAGGGGCGATACCGCACTTCCGGGCGAAGTGGTATCGAGGAGCTTTCTCGGCTCCGTCATCCGCACCAAGCTGCGGGTCGGCAAAGACATCATCTCCTTCGATATGTTCAACGATCCGGGCATGACCCCACCGGTCGCCGGCGAGAGCGTCACGCTGCGTTTCGCGGCAAAGGACCTGCTCGTCATCCGCGAATAGAGGCGGCCGGAATGAATTGTTCAGGGGCGTGAAATCCTTGGAAAATTCTGTCGTGATTTTTCGCTTTCACGTCGCAGCACAGATTTGACGGCGGCGAAACAGCCGCTATAGTCGCAAGCGTTCTCAGGGCGGGGTGAAATTCCCCACCGGCGGTAGCGAACACAGGATCGGGAATGGTCGGTGGTCGGAGCCCGCGAGCGCTTCGCATTTCGTGCGAAGGTCAGCAGATCCGGTCGAATTCCGGAGCCGACGGTTATAGTCCGGATGGAAGAGAGCAAGCAGAAGCGTCGCCCCTCCTCGGGGTCTTCGCGCATGCATGTTCGCCCGACGGGATCATTGGAAAAATGCCAACCCTGAAAGGCTTGAGACCATGACCATACTTTCCCACCCCTCCGCCAAAATTGCCATCGTCCGCGCCCGCTGGCACGCCGATATCGTCGACCGTTGCGTCGACGCCTTCGTCGCGCAATGGACGAAACTCGGCGGCAGCGCCGCCGATGTCGAGATCTTCGACGTGCCGGGAGCGCTCGAAATCCCGCTGCATGCGCAGGCGCTCGCCAGGACCGGCCGCTACGCGGCGATCCTTGGCACTGCCTTCGTCGTCAATGGCGGCATCTATCGCCACGACTTCGTCTCCGGCACGGTGCTCGACGGCATGATGCGCGTCCAGCTCGATACCGACGTGCCGGTGCTCTCCGCGGTGCTGACACCCCACAACTTCCAGGAAAGCGAGCCGCTGATCGCCTTCTTCCGCGACCATTTCGTCATCAAGGGCGAGGAAGCCGCGAATGCCTGCGCGCAGATTCTCGATGCGCGTGCGAAGCTTGCGCTGGTCGACGCCTGAACGGTGCTGCCCCTCATCCGGCCTGCCGGCCACCTTCTCCCCGCAGGCGGGGCGAAGGTGACTCGCGGCAGCCCTCCGGCATTCCAAGGCGCGCGGCCGGCATGGCCGCGCGCCTTTGCATTGAAGCGATTGAAAACCCGCGCGTTGCGCGCTAATAAACTTGACTTAAATGAGAAGGATTGTTGCGGTTTTGCCTTGTAGCCGGCAGGACCGGAGAAAGCGACGATGACATTCCAGCCGCGCATGCAGAACAGGATCAGCGGGTTTTCGATCGTCGGCGGTCTCAACCGCCGAGAGTGGAATGGTGTGGTTGCGGACGTCTGGGACGTGGAATGCGTTCCGCATGCGGGCGGCTATTATATCGCCGAGGACCCCCGCATGTTCATCGTGCTCGATGCCAGGGGCGGCGGCAATTGCAGGGTGAAGCTCGCCGCGAACGGCAAGGGTGCCGTCCAGAACTATCATCGGCAGGCCCTCTCCTATATTCCGGCCGGAATGGAGCTCTGGACCGATGTCGTGGACATCCATTACATCCGGCATCTCGATCTTCACTTCGACGTCGATGCGCTCGGCAGGCGCCTGAAGGAAGACCTGGACGCCGTGGCAATCGAGACGCCCCGGCTGATGTTCCAGGACGAACGCTTCCTCACGCTTGCCGGGCTGATCGCAGCCGAGTGCCTCAATCCCCAGCCCCTCCACGATCTTTACGGCGACAGTCTTACGGTGGCGCTTTTCATCGATCTCATGAAGATCGGCAAGCGAAGCGGCGGCAAGCGCAGCCAGCTTGCGGCGTGGCAATTGCGGCGGGCGGTCGATTTCATCGAGGAGAATTTCGCCCGTAATGTCCGGCTCGAGGAGCTCGCCGGCCTCACGGGCCTCTCCCAATCGCATTTCAGCCACGCCTTCAAGGCTTCGACGGGTGTCGCGCCTCACCAGTGGCACATGAATGCGCGGGTCGAACGGGCAAAGCAGATGCTACTCAGGAGCGATGCCCCGCTGACCTCGATTGCCGCCGAGACGGGTTTTGCCGATCAGGCGCACTTCACCCGTGTGTTCCGCAAGGCAGTCGGCACGACTCCGGCCCCTGGAAGAAAAGTCACACCGCCTGACGAGTCCGCCGGCACCGCGCAGTTTTGCCCAAAATCGTTCAATTTCCTGATATCGGGACAAGCGCCGCCAAAATAGTTGATCTAGACACTCATCTTATCGTTGACAGTACCGGTCACGCGGGGCAACGGCGGGACCGGCCGATTTCGGGGCATGAATGAGATGAAGTGCAGGATTCGCGGGGCGCATCTGAAGACTCTTTTGGCGAGCGGAGTTGCGCTCGCGCCGCTGATGATGAGCGGAATCGCGCTGGCGCAGGAGGGAAACGCCACGCAGCTCGAGCGAATCGTCGTCGAGGGCGGCAATGCGGCCGGCGCCGGCGCGACCGGACCGGTGGACGGCTACGTCGCAAAGGCGACCGCGACCGGGTCGAAGACCGCCACGCCGCTCAACGAAATCCCCCAGTCGGTCTCCGTCGTCGGGCGTGAGGAACTGGACGATCGTGCCGTGGTCAACAAGGTCGATGAAGCATTGCGCTATACGCCGGGCGTCCTGTCGGCACCGTTCGGCACCGACCCGGATACGGACTGGTTCTACATCCGCGGCTTCGATGCGGCACAGACGGGCCTCTTCCTCGACGGACTGCCGCTCTTCAGCTTCGGCTTCGGCAATTTCCAGGTCGACCCCTTCATGCTGGAGCGGGTCGAGGTGCTGAAAGGGCCGGCCTCCGTGCTTTATGGCGGGTCCAATCCGGGCGGCATCATCAACCTGATCAGCAAGCGGCCGCTTGACGAGCCGCTCTACTACACCGAGGTCGGCATCAACAGCAACGGCAATGCCTTCACCGGCTTCGACGTGAACGACAAGCTGAACGATGACGGAACGGTTCGCTACCGCCTCACCGGCAAGGTCGCCGGCGGCGACAACTATTCGGACTATTCCGAAGACCTGCGCGGCTTCATCCTTCCTCAGGTAAGCTATGCGCCTGATGACGCAACCAGCCTGACCGTCTTCGGCCTGCTCCAGGGCCTCGATCAGGTCCATGTCGGCAACGGCTTCCTGCCCTATGTCGGAACCGTCGAAGACGCGCCCTTCGGCAAGATCGACCGGGATGCCTATTACAGCGAGCCTGATATCGACGAGGGCAGCTATACGCAGCAGATGCTCGGCTACGAGTTCAAGCACGACTTCGACAATGGCTGGACCTTCACCCAGAACGCGCGCTACGCCAATCTTCACAAACACGAGAAGTACCCGTACACCTATGGCTATGTCGGCGGCGCACCTACCGGCCCGGACTACCTCCTGAACCGAATCGGCTTCGAGGCGACGTCGAAAGTCGACAGCTTCTCGATCGACAACCGGACGGAAACGGATTTCGATCTCGGCGCCACGACCCACACCTTCCTCGCCGGCCTCGATTACAAATACTACCGGCTCGACCATATCGGGGCGTCAGCAAGCGCGACGCCAATCAGCCCCACCGACCCGGTCTATGGCCTGCCGCAGGGACCGACTGCCGTCTATATCAATCAGATCGTCACACAGCAGCAGATCGGCATCTATGCGCAGGACCAGGTGCGCTTCGGCGACGGTTGGCTCGTAACGCTCAATGGGCGCTACGATTATGTCGATACAGACCTCAAGAACGGCGCGACCGCTTGGGCCGGACCTTCCAACTTCGGATATGACGACGGCGCGCTCAGCGGTCGGGCCGGTCTCGCATACGAGTTCGACAACGGCTTCACGCCATATGTGAGCGTCGCGACTTTTTTCAATCCGCTCGTAGGCTCACGCGACTCGAACCCAGCTCCTGCGATCACGACTTTGGTGCCGCTGAAGCCAGAAGAAGGCTACCAGTACGAAGCGGGAATCAAATACCAGCCGACATTCATCGATGGATTGTTCACCGCCTCAATTTTCGAGATAACCAAGCAGAATGTCGAGGTGACCGACACCCTTGGGATTTCTACGCAGCTCGGCGAGGTGCGCTCCCGTGGCTTCGAGCTCGAAGGCAAGGTCAATCTCGACGAAAACTGGAAGATCATCTCGGCATTCAGCTACACCGACCTCGAGATTACGGAAGACTCCAATCCGTCGCTGCTCGCCAAGTCGCCTTATCTCATTCCCGAGACACAGGCTTCGCTGTGGCTCGACTACACGGTTCCGAACGGCACGTTCGAGGGCGTGAGCCTCGGCGCCGGCGTGCGCTACCAGGGGGAATCCTGGGCCGACGCGGAGAACACGAAGAAAGTCCCCGCTGCGACACTCGTGGACGCCGCTATCCGCTACGAGAAGAACGACTGGACGGCGTCGCTCAACGTCGCCAACCTGTTCGACAAGGAATATGTTGCGGGTTGCCAGGGTCTCCAGACCTGCGGCTATGGCGAAAGCCGGACCTTCACGCTGAAGCTCAGCAAGAAGTGGTAAAGGGCGGGACCTCCCCCTCATCCGGCCTGCCGGCCACCTTCTCCCCGCAAGCGGGGCGAAGGGGACTCGCGGCCTCGCGGCTTGTCCCTTCTCCCCGTCAAAAATGCTACGGCATGCACATATCTCTTGCGCGCCGGTGCGGCGGATACTGCTGATGAAAGGGATCCCTCGGGAACCCAACCGCCTCAACCTCGCTCGGTCGGGATTGCCCCTCAACCGGCTGCCGCCACCTTCTCCCCGCAGGCGGGGAGAAGGGATATGCCGCGCCCGCTCGCTCCCTCGGGCGGGCGGTGAATGCGGGGTTCAGTTGGCGCCGCTTGTCCCTTCTCCCCGCCTGCGGGGAGAAGGTGGCGCAGGCGGATGAGGGGCGGGTGACCGCTAATGCCAATGTTAGCGCATATGGGTTTGATCCTGAGGACCCATCCGCAAGCCTCGCCACTGCTGGAAATACAGATGCCGCCACTCCGGAGTAAGTCCGCGAAGGGCTGGACAACAAGAGATATGTGCATGCCGTAGCGTCAAAACGGGGAGCACCCGGCGCACCGCCCCAACGAAAACACCCGGCATTGCTGCCGGGCGTCTCGCTGCGTGCGCATGAGGGAGGATCAGCATGCCCCGCAGAATTCGCGACCGTTACTTCGCCTGATCCAGGCGGTCGATCGCTTCGACATTTGCCGCCGAGGGACCGTTGGGGTCGAACTCGGAGGCGAGCCACGTATCGACGATCGATTTCGCCAGTTCCGGGCCGATGACGCGCGCGCCCATGGTGATGATCTGGGCGTTGTTGGATTTGGCCGCCCGCTCGGCGGAATAGGTGTCGTGCGTCAGCGCGGCGCGGATGCCGGGCACCTTGTTGGCCGAGATGCACACGCCGATGCCGGTGCCGCAGATCAGAATACCGCGTTCGTTTTCGCCGGCCGTGATCGTCTGCGCCAGATCGCGGGAGAGATCGGCATAGTAGCCGGTCTGACTCAGGTCCTTGACTTCGAGATCGCTTCTCTTGGCGAGATGCGCGGCGATGACGTCGAGCAGGGGCTTGCCGGCGCTGTCGGCTCCAATCGCGATTTTCATGTCGTTTCCTTTCCCTAAGGTGTTGTTGCCCGGCAACTCAGATCGCCCGGGCTACGCGTTGCAAAATGTCGAGATAGCCGCCGACGTCCCAGGCGGAGCGGCCGATGAAGAGCCCGTCGATGTGGGGTTGGAGGATCAATTCCTCGCAGTTCTGAGGATTGACGCTGCCGCCATAGAGCACCGGAACCTTCACGCCGAGTGCACGCTCGGCGACTTCGCCAATGAGGCGATGGCGTGCATCCGCATAGTCGGCGGTCGCCGGTATGCCGTTGACGCCGATCGCCCAGACGGGCTCGTAGGCCAGAAGAACGGGCGCCTTCCGTGCCGCGCCTTCGAGAAAGGCAAAGGCGCCTTCCACCTGGCGCTTCAGGACAGTATCCGCCTCGCCCGCTTCGCGTTGCGCGAGAGTTTCGCCGATGCAGATCAACGGCACGAGCCCATGCTTGACGGCGGCTGCCGTCTTCAGGCCCACGGTGCGGTCGGTCTCGCCGAAATGCTCCCGCCGCTCGCTGTGGCCGAGCTCGACGATGTCGAGATCGCAATCGCTCAGCATGACCGGGGAAATTTCGCCGGTCCAGGCGCCGGCATCGTCCCAGTGCATGTTCTGCGCACCGACCTTGACGCTCGTCGCCTTAAGCCTTTCCTTCACCTGCCGCGCGGCGGTGAACGGAGGAATGACGAAGCGCTGTATCCGCTGATCGCGCGCATCGTCGGCGGCAGCAAGACCGTCGGCGAAGACCATTGCCTCGGCCAGCGTCTTGTTCATCTTCCAGCTCGTGCCGACCCAGAGACCAGACTTGCTCATGCGTTCTCCAATATTTTCCTGACGTCGATCCTGACGAGCTTGACGCCGGCGTCACCGAGCGCCGCCGCATTCCCCTCGGACACTTCGTTTCCGGTCAGCACCGCATCGAAGGCCGTGAGCCCCGTCAGAAAATGCAGGGCCGAGCGGCCGAACTTGCCGTGGTCCACCAGGAGATATTTGCGGCTGGCGGATTTCACCATTTGGCGCTTGATCTGCACGACCTCCTGATCCTGGTGGAAAGCTGACGCGCCCTCGATGGCCGAACTCGACAGGAAGGCCACGTCGGCGCGCAGCGAGCGCAGCGCCTCCTCGGTGACGACACCGAAAAAGCCGTTGAATTTCTTGCTGTAATGACCGCCGAGCGCGATCAGGTTGATGCCCGGTGCTCCCGAAAGATCGGCAATGACGCCGAGATTGTTGGTGATGACGGTGAGCGGGCGAATATCCCTTAGAAATCCGGCGATCGCTCCGGCCGTCGAGCTGTCGTCGATGATGATGCTCTGGCCGGGCTCGATCAGCGTCGCCGCATGTTCCGCAAGGCGGCGCTTCTCGCCCGTCGCGATCTTTTCACGGTACCGGAAATCGCTTTCAAATTGCGGGCTCGACTGAATGGAAGCGCCGCCATGGACCTTCCGCAGGAGCCCCGCCTGTTCGAGATCGTCAAGGTCCCGATGAACCGTCATCTTGCTGACGCCGAAGCGAAGGGCGAGTTCCTCGACGGAGGCTGTCCCAGCCTCCATCAGAACATCCATGATCGCCTGGCGTCTGTCTTCCGGTTTCATCGTATCGTCCCGTCAGGTGCAGCCTCCGCTGCGCCAAGGGAAAGGTAACATTCTTATGTTATTTTTCAACTCAAATCTGGGATTTTGTTACATTCACATGTGATATTTCGAAGCATTGAATCCGGTGTCGATAAACGGCTCCCAGAATTCAACAGACTCCCGGATCATCTCCACCACGTTGCGGTCGGTCGGTTCACGTTCGCGGAAGGAGAGTTCGAGGCAGATCTCGTTGTCCGTGCCGCCTCCCCTCCTGACGGCGTCGAGCAGTCGCTCGGGCGTGATCCTGCCGTCCTTGTTGTAGACGGCCGTAAAGGGCCAGTGTCCGCCCTTGTTCATCGAGGACTGCTTGACGTGGATGATCGGAGACTGCCGCGGAAAGGCCTCCGCCCAGGCATAGGGATCGACATCGGCGGCGTTCGGCGATGTGACGTCGCCATGGTCGATGTCGACCATCATCCTCATCGGGATCGGCAGGTCGGCTGCCGCCAGACGCCGGTCGAGTGCCCTGCACTCCTCGATCGTGTGGCCGAACTCGCGGCCGACCGACATCGGCTCCCAGAAGACATAGGAAAGGCCCGCGGCCTTGGCGTGCTCTGCCACCTCGCGCCAGCATTCGATGGCGATCGTCATCAGTTCTTCCCGACGCGCCGGGTCGTGATAATCCCTGAGCGTGAAGATCGCGAATTGCGTGCCCATGCCGGAAGCGCCGAGCTCGGCGGAGATATCGGCGAAGGTCTTGAACCAGTCGACATAATAGCGCCGGACGTCCGCGTCGGGATGTCCGAAATGATTGAGACGGCCATAGGGGCCGGTCATGCCGGAGGTGATCTTCACGCCGGTACGCCCGAGCGCCCTTCGAAACTGCCGGAGCGTCTTGTTGATCGTCGCCGCCGGCCAGCCGGGATTGACGAATTCATGGGTGAGCTGGACATGACCGATACGGATCTTCTCGGCGATGGTGTCGATTAGGTCGTCCGCCTCGGCAAAGCGGTTGACCAGAGGATTGGTGTTGAGCGACAGCGTGAAGGCCATTGCCGGCTCCTTGCTACCAGAGGAATTTCGGGAGGATGAAATCGGGGCTCGCGCCGTGCTCCCGGAAGAGCTGCCGGCGCTCCGCGTCCGACCGGTGCTCGAGAATGCCGGTGGCGACGAGCACCGAGCCGAGCCCGGCCGCCGCAGCCCCGGCGATGTCATGCTCGACGCTATCGCCTATGGCACAGACGCGCCGCGGGTCCGGCCGCCCGAGAAAATCGAGCGCGAAGTCGTAGATGTCGGCAAACGGCTTGCCGATCCAGCGGACAGGACCGCCCAGCTCTTCGTAAAGCTCGGCGATGCGACCGGCGCCGAAGGCCGGGCCGCTCCTCGTCAGCATAACCTTGTCCGGGTTGGTACAGAGGCACGGGATGCCTCGCCGGGCAGCCGGGCCCAGCAGATCTTCGTAATAGGAAAGCGGATGGATATCGCCCTCGCTCCCCGCCAGCAGCACGATGTCGGCGTCTTCACCGCTCTCGGTGCGGACGAGATTCAGCCCCTTGAGCGGCGACTGATCGCCGTCGCGGCTGATCAGAAGGCACTTGCGCGCTAGGCCACCCTCGCCTTCGGCCTCCCGCTTCAAGAGCTGCCAGGCAACCTCTCCCGAGGTCAGGAACCAGTCCCAGCTTCCGCCCTCGAAACCGAGCGCCTCCAGCCGCCGGTCGTTCTCGGCCGAGCGCTTGCCGGAATTGGAGAGGATGATGACCCGCTTTCCGGCCTGCTTGAGGCGGACAAGCGTTTCCGCCGCACCCGGATAGGGTCCGCGCCCGTCTCTCAGCACTCCGTATTGATCCACGAGGAAGGCATCATATGCGTCTGCGACCGCAGAGAGGGCTGGAATTTCCCGGACGACGCTCATAGCACGCCCGCCTCTTTCGCTCCGGAAAGCGCCAGGCGAGCGGCGCCGGCAGCAGCCTCCTCCGATAGCACCGGCAGGAAGGGAACGACGAGCCTCCGTTTTCGGATTTCGGTCCACACCCCGTTCTTCGCGCCGCCGCCGACGGTGCGGATCGAGCCCAGGGCCGGGCTGCCGAGGGATACGAGCCGCTCATAAGCAAGACGCTCGACGCCCGCGATGCCCTCGAAGATCGCCTTCAGGAATTCGGCGTCCTCCGTGGGGCGCGGTTCCATGCGCGGCATGAAGGCGGGATCGGCCACCGGGAACCGCTCGCCGGGTTTCAGCAGCGGATAGAAGTCGAGGCCCGTGTCGCTCGCCGGATCGATTTGATCCGAAAGCTCGGCGATCCGATCGTTGCTGAAATGCGCGGCGAGAACCGCGCCGCCTGTGTTGGAGGCGCCGCCGGCAAGCCACATGTCGCCGATCCGGTGGCTGTAGAGCCCGAATTCCGGGGCAAAGAGCGGCTTGTCGGAGAGCATCTTCACAGTCAGCGTCGTGCCCAGCGCACTGACGGCGTCACCAGGCCGGTCAGCCCCGGTCGCAAGGAAAGAGGCGCAGCCATCCGTCGTACCCGCGACGATAACGGTTTCGCTCGGCAGGCCGAAGGCTTCCGCCGCGGCAGGCGAGATCGTCGCGACCGGCGCCCCCGCCGGCAAAACATCGGGCAGAAGATCGATACGCGCGCCGGTCCGCGCAAGCCATTCCGGCCAGTTGCGGGCAACGGGATCGTAGCCGGTCTTCAGCGCGTTGTTTTCGTCGCTGACGTCATAAAGCCCGGTGAAATGGCCGGCAATCCAGTCGGCCTGATGAATGACACGGAAGACCTCCGGGAGCGATTGGAAGGTCAGCAGCTTGGCGAGCCCCGAGGTCGCGCCATGCGCGGCGCTCTCCTTGGGCGCATGGACGGCGATGCGCTCCAGAATGGCGGTGTCGCCGACCGGGTCGTTATACATGAGCGGCGTCGCGAGCGGCGCGCCGTCCGCAGCGACCGGGAGCATGGTGCCCGACGTGCCGTCGATGCCGACCGCACATATATGCGAGCCGTCGATCGCTTCGAGTGCCTGCGCAAGCGCGGCCTGAACCGCCTTCCACCAGCCGAGCGGATCGCGATGGTCATCGGAAAAGGCGGTAAGCCTGGCTGCGCCCGATGCGACGATCTCGCCTGCAGCCGTCATGGCCACGGCACGCGCACCGGACGTGCCAAGGTCGATTCCGAGAACGAGCTTGCCCTGCCCGCTCATTGCAGCACCTGCCCTGCACGGTTCAGCTGCTGGCGGTATTTTTCCGCGTCCCAGCCGAGAAGTTCCGCGTTTTCCGCATCGGTGAGATAGCGCAGACTTGCACCGTCCGGGATTCGCGCCGTCACGTCCGAAAGGCAGCGCGCCATGGCGAGCGCGCCGGCCGAAATATCCTTGAGCACCAAGGCGCCCTTGCCGGGAAAGAGAAGGACCGGCGGCAGGCTCTCTCCGGCGCGACGGAAGCCCTCTTCGAGAGAGAGCGCGTTTTCTCCCGGAGCGGCGACAACCGATCCCTTGCCGAGAAAGATCACGTGGTCCGGATAGAGGCTGCCTCCCGCGGCAATTCTGCAGCTTTCGAGGTCGGTCGCGGCATCGTGGATCCGCCCGTCGTCGGGCAGCCGATAGGCGCTGTTGACCGCAAGGCGCGACAGCGCCTCCAGGTCGGCGGAAGGCGCCTGCCGCACCGGCACGGCAAAGCGTTGGGATACCTCTGCGAGAAGACGCGCCGCGTCCCCGACCGTCTCGGCGGCGACGGCGAGCCCGTGATTTCCGAGCACCAGGACCGAGGTGTCCGCCTGAATCCGCTCGGCAATTGCCTTGGCGAGCGGCAACCCCGGCCTGGCATAGGGAACGAAGGCGTAGGGAATGCCCTGAAGCTTCTCCCCGGCAATCGCCGCCGCGTCGGCGCGAACGGCGGTCGCGATCGTCTCGACGCAATGAACGTGCACCACCACCTTCTGCGGCATCAGCGCGTGGACCGTGGTTTCGATCGACGGCCTAAGGCCCGAGGGGTTCAGATCCCTGACGACGAAATCCTGCGCCTTCTCCGTCGCCGGGTCGTCCCGCTCCAGCGCGTCGAGCAGCGGGTCGAGCGCGACCGGCACCATCACGTCGCGCCGACGGGCATGGGCAAGCCACAGGCCGGAAGCCTTGATCCAGAGGGTTCCACCCTCCTTGATCGAGGTATTGCCGCCCGCGCCCTGGACGAGATCCGGATCGGCGCCGACACGCGCCGACAGATCGAGAAGCGCTTCGAATTCGGAGCTTCGCAACATCAATTCTTCCTTCTCACGCCGCAGCCTGCTGGCCTTCGAACCAGCCGCTGAAGGCCCGCTTCTCGGCTTCGCTCATGTGCAGGCCGTGCTTCGTGCGCCGCTCGATCAGGTCCTCCGCCGTGCGCGCCCATTCATTCTCTATGAGGAAGCGGGCTTCCCGCTCCCGGAAGAGCGGGGTGAACGCCGTTCCAAGCTCGTCGAGCGAGGTGGCGCCGCCGATCAGATCATGCGCCCGCGTGCCGTAAAGCCGGGCGTAGTGCTTGGCGAGGTCCGCCGGCAGCCATCGGTAGCGCGCGCGCAGTTCGCCGAGGAACTGGTCGAAATCCGCATCCGCCATGTCGCCGCCCGGTAGATGCGCACGCGCCGTCCAGGCCGGGCCCATCGTGGGAAAGAAAGGCCTCAACCGTTCGAGCGCGTGCTCGGAGAGCTTGCGGAAGGTCGTGATCTTGCCGCCGAACACCGAGAGCAGCGGCGCTTCCTTCCCGGCGTCGAGCTCGAAGATATAGTCGCGCGTCACCGCCGACGGATTTTCGGCATTGTCGTCGTACAGCGGACGCACACCCGAGAAGCTGTGAAGGATGTCGCCCGGCGCCAGTTGCTGCTTGAAATAGCGGTTCACCGATTTCAGAAGGTAGGCGACCTCGTTTTCGTCGGCCGTGACGTCCTCAGGCCGCCCGTCATAGGGAATATCCGTGGTGCCGATCAACGCCAGATCGTTCTGATAGGGATTGATGAAGATCACGCGCTTGTCTGGGTTCTGGACGAGATAGGCTTGCCGCCCCTCCCAGAACTTCGGCACGACGATGTGGCTGCCCTTGACGAGGCGCACGCTGCGGCTCGAATTCAGTCCGGCAACCCGGCCGATCACGTCGTTGACCCAAGGCCCGGCGGTGTTGACCACGCAGCGCGCCTTGGCCTCCGTCTTCGCGCCGGTCTCGGCATCGGTCATCTCGACGTGCCAGAGGTCGCCGCGCCGGCGAATACTGGTGCAGGCGGTGCGGGTCAGTATCCGGGCGCCTTTCTTTTTCGCGTCGAGCGCGTTCAACACCACGAGGCGGGCATCGTCCACCCAACAGTCGGAATATTCGAAGGCCTTGCGATAGGCCGGCTTGATCGCAGCGCCTTCCGGGGCCGTGCGCAGGTTGAGCACCCGCGTGCCGGGGAGTCGCTTGCGGCCGCCCAGGTGATCGTAGAGGAAGAGGCCGAGCCGCACGAGCCAGGCCGGCCGGTCGGCGGGGTTGTGCGGCAGCACGAAACGCATCGGCCAGATGATGTGAGGTGCGGATTCCAGCAGAACCTCGCGCTCGATCAGGGCTTCGCGCACCAGGCGGAACTCGTAATATTCGAGGTAGCGTAAGCCGCCATGGACGAGCTTGCCGGAGCGGGAACTCGTGCCCTGCGCCAGATCGTCCTTCTCGCAGAGGAGGACCGAGAGCCCCCGCCCTGCCGCGTCGCGGGCAATGCCCGCCCCGTTGATGCCGCCGCCGATGACGAAAAGGTCGTATGTGCCGGTTTCGGAACTCACGTGCTTGTCTCCTGTCGTCGTCATGCGGTCAGGCGGCCTCGCCCTTGGGTTTGTCCTGATGGCCGTAAGTGGCAAATCCCTCGATGACGCCGGCGATTTCCTGCTGCGGCAGGACCACCGGACCGCCGATCAGGAGCGCGTGGTAATATTGCTTGGCGATCGTCTCGAGCTCGACCGCCGCCCACATCGCCTTTTCCAGGCTCGAACCGGTCGCGATCATGCCATGATTGGCCATGAGGCAGGCGGAACGCCCCTCCATCGCCTTCAGCACGTTTTTCGACAGCGCCTTCGTGCCGTAGCGGGCGTAATCGGCGACGCGCACGTCGGAACCGCCGAAGGCGGCGATCATGTAGTGACAGGCGGGAATCGGCTTGCGCGCCATCGCGAGGATCGTCGAGAAGGTCGCGTGGGTATGAACGACGGCGCCGACATCCGGCCGCGCCCGCAGAATGTCGAGGTGGAAGGGCCATTCGACCGAGGGCTTCTTCGGCCCTGCCCAGGCGCCATACTCGCCCTCGATCGGCATGGCGACGATCATGTCCGGCGTCATCTCGGCATAGGGGATCGCAGACGGGGTGATCAGCATCGTGCCGCCGTGGCGCAGGCTGATATTGCCCGAAGTGCCCTGGTTGAGGCCGATCGCATTCATGTGGCGGCAATGGTCGATGATCGACTGGCGCAGTTGAAGTTCGTTCATCGTCCTACCTCAGCACGGATTGACCGGCGGCAGGCCGGCGATGTAGCGGCGCACTTCCTCTGCGGCCATTTCCGCCGCATAGGTCACGGTGCGCACCGACGCGCCCGCTATATGCGGCGTCAGCGTCACATTGGGAAGTTTCAAGAGCGGCCAGTCTTCCGGCACGGGCTCGACGGCAAAGGTCTCCAGCATCGCGCTTGCGAGATGGCCGCTGACGAGATTCTCGTAAAGCGCGTCATAGTCGCAGAGCGGCCCGCGGGCCGTGTTCACGAATATCGCCCCCGGCTTCATCTTCGCGAAGGTCTCCGCATTCATCATGTTCTTCGTCTCTTCGCTGACGCGCGGATGAAGCGTAACCAGGTCGGCGCGGGCAAGCAGTTCGTCCAACGCGACGTGTTCGACGCCGGCATTCCGGTCTTCGGCGCTGAGCTGCACATAGGGATCGTGGACGAGCACCTTGGTGCCGAAAGCACGAAGCAGCCGGACCACCTTGGTGCCGATATTGCCGTAGCCGATGACGCCGACCGTCATTTCGGAAAGCTCGCGGCCGGTGCGGTCGGCGCGGTAGAGATCACCCCGCCATTCGCTTCGCCTCAGCGCCTCGTGCCCCACGCGGATGAGGCGCGTCTCCGCGAGGATGGCACCGATCGTGAATTCGGCGACGGCGCTCGCATTGCGGCCGGGCGTATTGACGACGAGGACGCCCGCCTCGCGAGCGGCTTTCATGTCGATATTGACCGGACCGCCGCGCGAGACGGCGACGAGCTTCAATCCCGGCAGGTCGGCCAGCATGGTTCGGGACAGCGGCGCAAGCTGCGTCACGAGGATTTCGGCGTCGCCGACGAAGTCGACGATGTCCCCGGGCTTGCCGAGATATTCCTTGAGGCCGTCCATCCCCTCGACGGCATAGCCGTGCTCCATCGGCACGTCCGGCCAGGGCAGCTCGAGCATGCTTATCTCATGCTCGTCGCCGCATGCCTCGACGATCTTGTCGCGAAAAACATCCGGCAGCATGAACCGGTCGCCGATAATGGCTATCTTCTTCATTGCGGTCTTTCCTGTTGGTTTCCCGTTCCGGCTGCGTGGGAGAGCGCATGCCAGACGGGTTGAAGCGCGAGGCGCGACTGCTTGTAAGCGGGGAAAAGCGCGTCATAGCGGCGCGCGAGCTCTTCATCCGCGGGTTCTGCCGGCCGATGGTGCGGCCGCACCCATTCGCGGACGCAGTCGGCCATGGAGGGATAGATGCCCAGAGAGACGGCGGCGATCATCGCCGCACCGGCGGCACCCGCCTCCTCGCGTTCGCTGGTCTGGATGCTGGCGCCGAGAGCCCCGCCGAGAATGCGGCGTAGCGAGGCGCTGCGCGCAGCTCCTCCCGACAGACGGACGCAGGCCGGTAGCGGCCCCATCGCGGCGTAACAGTCCCGCGAGGCAAAGGCGAGGCCGTCGAAGACCGCGCGCACCATGTCCCCGAAGCCGTGGTTGATCGAAAGCCCGACGAAGGAGGCGCGGGCCGAGGCATCGACAAAGGGGCCGCGCTCACCGGCCTCCGAAATATAGGGCTGGAAGAGAAGCGGAGTCTCGTTCGCTTCGGAAAGCCAGCCGTCCACATGGGCGAGCAGATCGTTCTTCGATTTCTCGATCCCCATGCCCTTGAGGAGACCTCCCGCAAACTGCAGGATCCAGTCGATATTGAGCGTCGCCGCCATATTCGACTGCATCTGCGCATAGGTGCCGGGTATCGGCATGCACATGGTGTAGCCGGTGTGATCCTGGTTGAGCCGGACATCGTCGGCGCCGGCCGCCAGACGCATGTGCATGCCCGTGGAGCCTATGATCGAGCAGCCCGTGTCGGTTCCGGGATCGTAAAGGCCCGCGCCGAGCGCCGTGCAGACGACGTCGACATAGCCGAGCACCACCGGCGTCCCCGCCGGCAAGCCCGTGGCAGCCGCGGCGGCGGCCGAGAGAGGGTGATGCGTGCTCGCCCCGTCGACGATTTCCGGCAGCAGGTGCTTGAGTTCGTTGAGACCGAGAAAGTCGATCACCTCATCGGAATACTGGCGCTTGCGGAAATCGCCGAAGGTGAAATTCGCTTCCGAGGGATCGGTCGCGCGCTTGTCCGTGAGGTTGAAATAGAGCCAGTCCTTGCAATGGAAAGCGGTCGCAGCGCCTTGCAGCATCTCCGGCGCATGATCCTTCATCCAGCGCAGCTGCGGGCCCTGCTGGCAGGCGGCAAGACCCGAGCCGGTGCGCGAGAAACGCTCCGCATCGCCGCTTTCGGCACGCAGGCGCTCGACGATTGCGCTCGCGCGCGCATCGAGCCAGAGCCAGCCCTTGCCCACCGGCTCGCCCTCTCTGTCGATCATCCAGGTGCCGTCCCCCTGACCGGTTACCGCGATGGCGGCAACACGGCCAGGGAGGTTCTCGATCCTGGCCGAGAGCTCGACCAGGGTTTTGACTGTGTCCGTCCAGGTACGCCGCAACTCCTGAACGCTGCCGGTGCGGCCCACCGCCTCATAGCTGTTCGGAACCGCCGTCATCGCCAGCTGCCGGCCGCCTAGATCGAAGGCGACCGACTTGATGACGGACGTCCCGGCATCGATGCCGATGAGGATGTCGCGCATCAGGCGAGCTCCTCGCCGTGCGAGATCGCCATACCGCTCTCGCTGTCGAAGACGTGGAGGCTTGCAGGGTCGAGCCGGATGCCGATCGGCTGACCGATCTCCAGGCTGGTACGGTCATGTTCGACCAGCACCATGGTGCCGCCGGCGAAATCGGCCGCGATATGGGTCTGGTCGCCGAGCCATTGATTGACGGCAACGCGGCCCGTCACTCCGTCTGCACTGCGCCGGACGGAATAGGGCCGGATGCCGAGAACCACATTCTGGCGCTTCATCAGCGCATCGCGGACGGCATGGGAGAAATCGGCGGCCTGATACTCGAGCCGGACGCCGTCCTTGAGGCCGAAGGTCACGCGAGCATCCGTGCCGCTGATGCTTGCCTCGAAGACGTTCATCGGCGGCTCGCCGACGAAGGTTCCGGTGAAGAGATTCGCCGGCCGTTCCTTGATCTTCTGGGGCGTGTCGAACTGCTGCAGCACCCCGCCTTCCATGACGGCGATCCGGTCGGCGAGCGCATTCGCCTCGGTCTGGTCGTGGGTGACGAGGATGGCGGTCAGCCCGCGCTCCTTGATGTAGTGCTTGATGCGGCCGCGCAGCACGGCGCGCAATTGCGGCTCGAGCTGGCCCATCGGCTCGTCGAGAAGATGCAGGTCGGCATCGCGGATGAGCGCACGCCCGAGGGACGCCCTCTGCTGCTGGCCGCCGGAAATCGAACTCGGATAACGCCCGAGAATATCCTCGATCTCGAGCAGCTTGGCGATGCTCGCTACCTTCTCTTCAACGACGCTCTGCGAAAGCTTCGACGCCTTGAGCGCAAAAGCTATGTTTTCCCGCACCGTCAGCGGCGGATAGAGCGAATAGCCCTCGAAGGCCATGGCGACGTTGCGGCGGACCGGCGCAAGCATATGCACCTGTCGGCCGGCGACCGAAATCGTGCCGCGCGATACCGGTTCGAAGCCGGCGATCATTCGAAGGGTCGAGGTCTTGCCGCAGCCGGAGGAGCCCAGAAGCGCGATGATCTCACCCTTCTTCACCTCCATCTTCAGCTGCTTCACGGCGTGAACGCCGTAGTCGACCGGACCATAGAACTTGTCGACGTTGTCGATCAAAAGAGCGGTAGCGTTCATGCCGCTTCTCCATCGCGCTTGGATGCCAGTTCGGAAGGAAGGATGCGCTGACCCGTCGCCTTGTCGAACAGAAAGGCCGCCCGACCGTCGACTGCGATATGCGCCGGTCCGGCGACCGGGCCGGGGGTGCCGGCAGGGCGGGACACCAGTATCTCGCGGCCGCGGGCGGTCAGCGCCAGCGTCACGGTCTTCTCGTTGAGCGGCGTTTCCGCCTCGACGGTCACCGGAATCGCGCCATGCGCGCTGGCTTCGGCAAAAGCGATCGTCTCGGGGCGCAGGCCGAGGACGCACTGCTTTTCGATAATTTCCGCGCCGAAGCCCGGCAGGCGCAGCCGCATGTCGGAGAGTTCGACGAAGGCGCCGTCCGGACCGCGCTGCGGCACGACATCGAGCAGGTTGATGGTCGGATCGCCGAAGAGCCGGGCGATCTCGATGTCGGCAGGCGCGTTGTAGATTTCCGCCGGCGTGCCGATCTGGCGGATACGCCCATGCGCCATGACCGCGATGCGGTCGCCGAGCGCCATTGCCTCCTTGTAGTCCTGCGTGACGTAGATGACGGTCGCCCCTTGAGCGGCAAGCAGGCGCGGCAGTTCCAGCCTCATCTCGAAGCGCAGCTTGGCGTCGACGTTGCGAAGCGGATCGTCGAGGAGCAGCAGCGGCGGCGAGCCCACGAGGGCGCGTGCAAGCGCCGTGCGCTGCTTCTGGCCGTTGGAGAGCGCCTTCGGATGATGGCTCAGCACATGATCGATCTTCAGGAGCTTTGCGACTTTGTGCACGCCGGCGGCGATCGTATCCCTGGACGACTTCCGCGAGGTCAGCGCGCTGGCGATGTTGTCGAAAGCACTCATATGCGGGAACAGCGCAAAGTTCTGGAACGCCATGCCGAGGCCGCGATGTTCCGCGTCCACGTCCGTCATGTCCTCGCCGCCGATCAGGACCCGGCCGCCATCCGGTTCGATGACGCCGGCGATCAGCCGAAGCAGAACGGTCTTGCCGGAACCGGACGGACCGAAGAGCACCAGTCGCTCGCCATTGGCCACGTCGAGCGAAAGATCGTCCAGGACCGTCTGGCTCTTGTAGCGCTTGACGATGTTTTTCAGTTGCAGCGTAGTCATTCGATTATCCCTTCACCGCACCGAGCGACAGGCCTTCGACGAGGTAGCGCTGGGCGTAGAGTGCGAGTGCGAGCGTCGGCGTGATCGAGAGCACGATCGCGGCGGCGATCTGGCCGTACTGGATGCCCGAGGCCGTGACGAAGGCCAGCGCGCCGACCGTCACCGGCTGCTTGTCTGCGGAAGCCAGCACCAGGGCGAACACGAAATTGTTCCAGGCGAAGATGAAGGCGAGCAGACCGGCCGCTGCGATCCCGGGACCTGCCAGCGGCAGGGCGATCTTGCGGAACGTCGAGAACCAGGAGTGGCCGGCGATGCGATAGGCATATTCGACATCGGCCGAGATATCCTCGAAATAGCCGCGCACGATCCAGAGAATGAGCGGCAGGCAGATCAGCTGATAGATCCAGATGAGACCGAAATAGGTGTTCGAGAGGCCGAGCCACTGAAAATACTGCGTCAAGGGCAGCAGCACGAGCAGCGGCGGCGCAAAGCGGAAGGAGAGCAGCGTGAAGGCAATGTCCTCCGACCCCCTGAACTTGTGCCGCGCGAAGGCATAGGCCGCCGGCACGCCGAGGACCAGCGCCAGCGCTACGGAAGCGACCGACAGCAGGACAGAATTGCCGAGATTGCGCATGAAGGCGATATCGAGCGTGCCGGAAGCGGTCTGGAGTTTGCCGGTGATCAGCGCCGCATAATTCTCGAGCGTCGGCGTGAAGACCACCGATGGGGGTATTCTCAGGATCGTCTCGTTCGTCTGGAACGACATGAGGAAGATCCAGACGATCGGGAACATGAAGAAGACGACGACCAGGGTCAGCGCGACGCCGCGCAGGAGCCTTTCGATCGGAGAGGTGGTTTCCATTTCGGCCTCCTTACGCTTCGCCGCGGGCGCGTTCGCGCAGCCGGAGCCAGTTCTTGATGAAGATGTTCGACAGCGCGTAGGTGATCGCCCACAGGATGATCAGCAGCGCCGCGGAACGCCCCACATTGGTCGACTGGAAGAAGTTGAGGTAAGCCTCGACCTGGAAGACCGTCAGCGTGTCCCCGGGTCCGCCCTGCGTCATCGCGTAGATGATGTCGAACTGCTGGATCGAGTCGAGCAGCCGGAAGAGCGTCGCCGTCAGGATATAGGGCGTGAGCATCGGCAGAGTGATGCGGAAAAAGACGAAGCTGCGCGGCACGCCGTCGAGCGCGGCCGCTTCGAATGGCTGCGTCGGCAGCGAGCGCAGGCCCGCGAGCAGCAGGATCATGATGAAGGGCGTATAGACCCAGATGTCCACGAGCACGACGGTCAGCAGCGCCGTGTCCGGAGACGAGGCCCAGCGGAAATTCTCGAGGCCCACGAGACTTGCGAGATAGCTCAGGATTCCGAAGCCGGGATTGGTCATCAGCTTCCACATCAGCGCCGCAAGCGCCGGCGCCGTCATCAGCGGCAGGAGCAGCATGATCGAGATGAAGTTGTTGACCGTGGAGCGGCGCTGCAGGAGCAGCGCAATGCCGAGACCGAGCAGCAGCTCCAGGGTTACGGTGACGCCGGCATAGAGCAGCGAGATCTTCAGCGTGTTCCAGAAGCCCGGATCGGTGAAGAAGTTCAGATAGTTCTCACCCCAGTTGAACTGGCGTGCCCAGGGCTGGCTGAGCCGGTAGCGCTGGAAGGAATAGATCACCGCCGTGAAGAACGGGATCAGGATACCGATGCACACGAGAAGCGCCGGCAGGGAGAGCACATAGGGCAAGGCCCTCTTGCTGATCCTGAACCTGCTGCCCCTTGGGCTGGAGTGCGTTACTGAAGCCATGGCCAGCTCCGTCTAAATGCCTGTGTCTATGACATAAGGGGTCGGCCGCGGCCGGCGCAGCCAGACCCCCTCTTCCATCTGTTTTTCGTGCCGAAACGGCGGCCCGCCGGCGGCGGGCTGGCCTGGAGCGGAAGGCGACGTCCGATGATGTCCGCCCGCTTCCGTTCCAAGCCGGGAGCGCGATCAGCCGAGCCCGGCTTCCGCGAGCTGCCGGTTGATGCTTTCGACAAGCCTGTCGAGACCCTCGTCGACCGGCACTTCCTTCGCCACCATCTTCTGCAGGGTCGCCGCCCATTCGGTGGTGAGGTCGAAGAAAAGCGGCTGGGGGGTGAAGTGGATCTTCGCGCCCGGCGCCGAAACGTCGTGCATTTCCACATATCCCGGATAGCTCTTGTTCAGCCGCTCGCGGAAGATCTCGTCCTTCCAGACCGATGCCCGGACCGGGTTGACGAAGTCCATCTTGGTCGCGCCGAAGATCGCGTGCTCGAGACCCGATGCCCATTGCAGGAAATACCAGGTCGCATCCTTGTCCTTCGCGAAGTTGGACATGGCCAGCGACCAGATCCAGATGTTCGGCGTCGGAGCCTTTGCCTCCGGGTTGGCGGCAAACGGAGCGTAAGCGAGCTTGCCTGCCATCTTGTTGTCGCCGCCGTTCATGAAATAGCCGAGAATGTCGGCGTCGTAGATCATGGCGGAGGCGCCGGCGCCGAGGTCCGTGCCGACCTGATACCAGGTATAGGTCGACCAGTCCTTCGGGCCGCTTTCCTGGATCATCTGCACCCATTTTGCGTGGAAGGCCTTGGATTCCGCCGTGTTCATCGCGGCCGAAAGCTTGCCGTCCTCCGAGACGTTCAGATCCTTCTGGCCGAAATTGGCGTAGCCGGAAAGGAAGCCCGGATGGATGGTCGCCCAGGAACGGGAGCCGCGCACGCCGATGCCGTAGACGCCGCCGCCTACGTCCTTGTTGAGCTTTGCCGCCGTGGCGACGAGTTCATCGAGGTTCTTCGGAACGCTGGCGCCGACCTTTTCGAACATCTCCTGGTTATACGAGAGGTTGTTCTGCTCGTAGCCCCACGGAATGCACCATTGCTTGGCATCTTCCGAACCGAGCGCACCGCCCGGCTGGCCGTTCCATGCGCAGGAAGCCTTGACGCCCGGCAGGAAGTCGTCCCAGCCATATTGCGGATTTGTCTTCGCCGGATCCTTGATCCACTCGTTGAGGTCCGTGATCCAGCCGGCCGGACCGTAGGTCCAGGTCATATAGGCGCCGGTCATGAAGGCGTCGTATTCCGACGAGCCGGAAGAGAGCGCCGCCGTCACCTTGTCGAAATAGACATCCTCCGGGAAGACGTCATAGGTGACTTCGATGCCGGTCAGGTCCTTGAACGCCTGAAGATTGGCGATCATCGCATCCGCATAAGGATGCTTGTTCAGGAGCAGCTTCAGCGACTTGCCGGAATGTGCCTTCCAGTCGAAGTCGGCGGCAAGCGCCTGGGTCGACATCATGTTGAACAGGGTGCCGGCGGTGCCCGCCGTCAGGCCTGCCGCGCCAAGGCCCTTCAACAGGCCGCGACGGTCCACCTCTCCGCGCAGGAATGCGCCAATGAGGTCTTTCTCCTTGTCGTACATCTGTTCTCTCCTCCACTACGGGTAAAACTGCTCGACTGAGCTGCCGGCTACCCAACCGGTATTGCCTCCCCGGACCGCAGCGCCGATTTTCGTCGCTCCTCGGTCCCATGTTTCTCATGCGGCCAGCGTCTGCGCAGTGCGCTCGTCCGTGATGAGCCCGCTCAGGAATCCGCTCTCCAGGACCGCGCGTATAGGGCGCGTCTTGACCCTGCCCCCGGCAATCGCCACGGTGCGGCGGTTCTTCAGGTCCTGCCGGCCAAGCGTGAAAGTGCGGTTCGAAAGCGCGGTCTCGATCGGCCTGCCCTTCTCGTCGAAGAAGTGGCCGAGCAGCTCGCCGACGCCGCCCGCTTTCTGGATCTCCGCTATTTCGCGCATCTCGATCATCCCGGTCGCCACAAGCGACGCCTCGCGCTCGGCCGTGCCGATTCCGACCATCAGAAGGTCGGCCGACTTCGCGAGATCGAAGACCTCACGCACGCCGCGCTGGCTGAAAAGGACATCGCGATCCTCGACCGTGTTGGCGAAGAACGGCACCGGCATCACATAGGCTTCGGCGCCCGTGCGCTCTGCCAGGCGGTGGATCACGTCATGCGGATTGGCGGAGAATTTTCGCGTGAGCCCGCCGAGCAGCGAAACGAAGCGCGTATTGTTGCTCGCCGTGCGCGGCATGTACTCGATGCTGGCTGCGAGCGTGCGTCCGTGGCCGACGCCGATCAGCGCCGTCTCTCCGCGCTCGATCTCGCGCCTGAGAAACTGTGCCCCGGAGATGCCGAGCGCC
The DNA here is from genome assembly GCF_054161295.1 of Ensifer sp. D2-11. Taxonomy (NCBI): domain Bacteria; kingdom Pseudomonadati; phylum Pseudomonadota; class Alphaproteobacteria; order Hyphomicrobiales; family Rhizobiaceae; genus Ensifer; species Ensifer sp. D2-11. Next base: position 812,321 of record NZ_CP096433.1, on the reverse strand, counting down.
TTCAGCGGCAGGTCGTCGCTGTCGAAGTCCGGGACCACCTCGCAATAGTCCAGGCCGTAACGGCTGGAAAGCTTCTGCTCCAGCTCGACGCATTCGGAAACGTCCCCGTCGATATAGACTTTCACCAAGCCTTCCTGATTGGCCTTCATGATCAGCCGGTGCGCTTTGAGCGACGTCAGTCCCAGACGCTTGGCGACCTCGGCCTGGGTCAGCCCGCCCGCGTAATGCAGCCAGGCGGCGCGGGTCGCCATGCTCGCCTCGTCGTCACGGACAGCCATTCCACCGATGATCGCCATATCCTCCGCCCATGCTGCATTGCATGATAATTTTTGCAGCGCATGATATTTTTATCTCGATATGAAATAATTTTCATGGGTTGAAAAATTTGTCAAGTCTCAGTTGGTGGCATGCAGAAAAAACGCGGGCACATCGGCGATGCGTTCCGCTGAGTTTTCGAAAAGCCAAGGGAGTCTGGCGAGCGGGAGAAGCGGAGGCCGGTCTCTCTACTGACCGAGATTCTTGATGTAGAGAGACAGGAGCTGGGTTTGCGAGGAAATGCCGAGCTTCCGATAGACGTTGCGGCGGTGGACTTTGACCGTGCCCGTCGAGATGCCGAGCTTCAATCCGATCGATTCGGAAGAATGCCCCTGAAGCACGAGTTCGATGATGGCGGCTTCCCGCTCGGTGAGGTTGAGATGCCGCCAGACCCCGTCTGCCGGCGGATGCGCCGCCTTCCGGCGGCCCCTGCCCTTTTTCGCGAGCGCCGTATCGAAGCGACGGTCGAGTTCCGCCCAATGATGGCGCACGAAAGCGGCCACCAGCGGCTCCGCCTTCTTCAGCAGTGCGAATTCCGTCGCGCTGAAGACGCCCGTCGCCTCCCGCCGCATCAATGAGAGGACGACGGTGACCTGTTCGCTGACCGGCACGAAGAAGCCGACCTCCTCGGCAAGCCCCGTCTGGACGTAGTAGGTCCGGTAGTATTCGCTCGAGAAGAAGCGGTCGGGCGCCAGTTCCCGCATGCGCCACACGCCGGGCTTGGGGGCACGAGCGGCGTGATAGAACGGATCGAGCAGATAAGGTCCGGCCTGATAGAGGCTCACGAAGAGCACGTGATCCTCGGCGTCGAACGTACTGTAAAGGTCGAGCGGCCGTTCTTTTCCCCGGTAGGCGAAGACGACGACATAATCGAACGTCATCAAGGTGGACATCAGTCCCCGGAATGTGCAGCCGACAGCCTCGTCATCCATCGGCGCGCCGTTTACCAGCGGCGCCATCGCCTGAAAAAGTCTGTCGAGGTCGATGCCCAAACGGTTCTCCCGGCTCGCTCCGCCGCTCTGGGGTATACTCCTTCCACAGGGCGCTTTGGGTTGAAATACCTCTCTTGGGGTATATACCGGCCCGGGCGCTTTTGACTAGGCTATCCGATAATGACGGTGGAAGCGGCGGTGCATGAACCGCGAGCAATTCCAAGAACGACCGCAGGGAACAGACGTGACATCCGCTTCGACGAACGACATCGAATTCCGTTCGGTCGCCAAACGCTATGGCAGCGTGACGGCGGTATCGGACATCAACCTGACGGTGCCGAAGGGCGCCTTCGTTGCGCTGCTCGGCCCATCCGGCTGCGGCAAGACCACATGCCTGCGCATGATCGGCGGCTTCGAGCAGCCGAACGAAGGCATGGTCTATATCGGCGGCCAGCCGATGAACGGCGTGCCTGCCTATCGCCGGCCGGTCAACATGGTGTTCCAGCAATATGCGCTTTTCCCGCATCTCGATGTCGAGCAGAACGTCGCCTACGGCTTGAAGCAGATGCGCCCCCGTATCCCGGCGGCCGAGATCACCCGGCGCGCCCAGGAGGCGCTGGAGATGGTCCGACTCGGCGGCTTCGGCAAGCGCCGCATCCACGAAATGTCCGGCGGACAGCAGCAGCGCGTGGCGCTCGCCCGCGCCATCGTCAACAAGCCGAAGGTGCTGCTCCTCGACGAGCCGCTCGCAGCGCTCGACAAGAAGCTGCGCACCGCCATGCAGATCGAGCTGCAGAGCCTGCAGCGCGAGCTCGGCATCACCTTCGTGCTCGTCACGCACGATCAGGAAGAGGCGCTCTCGATGAGCGACTTCGTCTGCGTCATGAGCACTGGCCGCATCGTGCAGATCGGGCCGCCGCAGGAGATCTACGACCGCCCGGCAAGCCTCTTCGTCGCCGATTTCGTCGGCAAGACCAACCGCATTGCCGGGACGATCGAACCCGGCGCCGGCGCCGTCATCCTCGCCAATGGCGTCGGACTTGCCAAGCCCGCCCGCGCCAACGGCACGGCAGGCCCGGTCATGGTGGCGCTGCGCCCGGAGGCGATAAGCCTGGTGCGCGACGGCAGCGCTGCGCTGCGGGGCACGGTGACCCACCGCATCTTCCTGGGCTCGTCCGTCGAATATTCGGTCGAGGTCGAGGGCCTCGGCGATTTTCTCGTTACCGCCGACCGCCGCAGCCTGAACGACCACGATCTCGCCGAACCCGGCGAAAGGATCGGGCTCAGCTTCGACCCGAATGCAATGCATGTCTTTCCGGCCTGAGGGGCCCGATCTGCCGCAATCAATTGACGTCAACGATAAGGGAACAGCATCATGACCAAGTGGTACAGAGAGAATGCCCCGATCACCGCGGACAAGCTTGCCGACGAGCTGATGCGCCTGAAGCGCGGCTCCGTTTCGCGCCGCCACTTCCTTGGCGTCACCGGCCTCGGCCTCGCGACGGCCGTATTGGCGCGCCAGCCCGGCCTCTTCAACTCCGCCGCTTACGCCGCCGGCGACCTCGGCACGCAGATGTCGATCGCCACCTGGCCGAACTATCATGATCCCGCCACCTTCGAAGCCTTCACCGCCGCGACCGGCGTCGCGGTCGAAGTCAACGTCTTCGGTTCGAACGAGGAAATGCTGGCGAAGCTGCAGGCGGGCGGCACCGGCTGGGACCTCTTCGTGCCCACGAACTACACGATCTCGACCTATGTGAAGCTCGGCCTGATCGACGAGCTCGATCTTTCCAAGCTGCCCAACTACGACGCCTCGACGGAAAATGCCCGCTTCACCAATGAAGGCATTGTCGACGGCAAGACCTATGCCGTGCCGAAGAACTGGGGAACCACCGGGATCGCGGTGAACTCCGACAAGATCAAGGCGCCGGTTGCGAGCTGGAAGGACTTCTTCGAGATTGCGATGACGGAAGCCGATGGCCGTGCCATGGTGCACGACTATCAGCTCACCACGATCGGCAATGCGCTGGTCTCGCTCGGCTTCTCCTTCAATTCGATCAAGCCCGAAGAGCTCGCCAAGGCCGAAGAGCTGCTGATCAAGGTCAAGCCGCATCTCTATGCCATCAACAGCGACTATCAGCCGTCGATGCGCGCGACCGATGCCTGGATGACGATGTGCTGGACCAATGACGGGGCCCAACTCAACCGCGACATGCCGGAGATCAAGTTCGTGCTCGGCAAGGACGGGGGCGAGATCTGGTCGGATTTCTACGCGATCCCGAAGAGTGCAGCGAACAAACCCGCCGGCTATGCCTTGCTCGATTACCTGATGACCCCGGCAAACGCCGTGAAGGAACACATCGCCAACGGCGCGCCGACGACCGACAGCCGCGTCATGAAGCTGCTTCCGGCCGATGTCACCTCGAACAAGATCGTCTATCCGGACGAAGCAGCCCTCACCCCGCTCGAGTTCGGCGCCGCGGTGACGCTGACGGATCCGGGCCGCGCCGAGTTGATGGCGCGTTTCAAATCGGCTTGAGCTCGCGATTTGCCCCTCACCCTAGCCCTCTCCCCGCTCGCGGGGAGAGGGGACAGGCTCGCGGCCGCCGCGAGTCCCCTTCGCCCCGCTTGCGGGGAGAAGGTGGCCGGCAGGCCGGATGAGGGGCTATCTCAACACGCATTCTGACGGACAAATCATGCGCGTGGCAACGAACACGAAGAGGAACCTGGTTACGGCGGCGTTGATTGCGCCGGCGGCCGTGTGGCTCACCGTCTTCCTGGTTCTCCCATTCATCGCCATGCTCGTCTTCGCCTTTGGCGAGCGGGCGCCTGAAGGCGGATACCAGCCGGCTTTCACCTTTGCGCAGTTCGCCAATCTGCCGACGCGGGCGGCCGCGTTCTGGAATACGCTGATGCTCGCCCCGGCAGGCGCCCTGCTCTGCCTCGTCGTCGCCTATCCGGTCGCCTATTACCTCGCCGTCAAGGCAAACCCGCGCTACCGACTCATCCTCGTCTCGCTTGTCGTCGTTCCGTTCTGGACGAGCCTGCTCGTGCGTACCTATGCCTGGATGTACATCCTCGGCTCGCGGGGCATTCCCAATCTCCTGTCGATGATCGGCATCGAGGACGTCCGCATGCTGAACACGCCCGGCGCCGTGCTGCTCGGCATCGTCTACGGCTATCTGCCGCTGATGATCATGCCGATCTATGTGAGCCTGGAAAAGCTCGACCGCCGCCTGATGGAGGCTTCCGCCGATCTTGGCGGCAAGCCCGTCTCCACCTTTCTCGGCGTCACTCTGCCGCTGTCGCTGCCGGGCGTCATGACGGGCGTCGCGCTCGTCACCATCCTGCTTCTCGGCGAGTATCTGATCCCGCAGCTGCTCGGCGGCGGCAAGGTCTTCTTCATCGGCAATGCGCTGGTCGATCTCTTCCTGCAGTCGCGGAACTGGCCCTTCGGATCGGCGATCGCCGTGACCCTCGTCGCCGTCGTCGTCGTCGTCCTCATGGTGGCGATGCGGATCGCCTGGAAAGTCGCCGGAACAAGACAGGTGGATCTCGTCTGATGCGCGCCTTCATCTCCTCCGTCTATCTCTTCCTCTATGCGCCGATCGCGCTGGTCGTGCTCTTCTCGTTCAATGCCGGCCGCAATGCGAGCGAGTTCACGGGCTTTTCGCTCACCTGGTACGGCAAGGCGCTCGGCAACACATTTCTCGTCTCGGCGCTGCAGAACAGCCTGATCATCGCGTTCACCAGCGCCACGCTTGCCGCCGTCTTCGGCACCATGGCCGCACTGGGCATGGAGCGGCTTGGCTCTCGCATGCGGGCGCTCTTCGATGCACTCTTCGCCGCGGCGATCGTCGTCCCGGGCGTCGTCATCGGCATCGCGACACTGGTCGCACTCGTCGCGGTCTTCTCCTTCGTCAACCCGACGATCGCAGCCCTCTGGCCCGGCGAGCAGCCGCCGCAACTGGGACTCGGTTACGGCTCCATCATCGCCGCCCATGGGCTCTTCTCGATGGCGCTCGTCACCATGATCGTCAAGGCGCGCATCGCGAGCCTCGGCCGCGACATCGTCGAGGCGTCGGGCGACCTCTATGCGACGCCGCTCACCACTTTCAGGCTGATCGTGCTGCCGCAGATCATGCCGTCGATCCTCGCGGGCTTTCTCCTCGCTTTCACCTTCTCCTTCGACGACTTCATCATCGCCTTCTTCGTCGCCGGCTCGAAGACGACCCTGCCGATCTATGTCTTCGCCTCGATCCGCCGCGGGGTGACGCCGGAAATCAACGCGATCGCGACCCTGGTCCTGGTCGCCTCGCTGTTACTTATCCTGACCGCCCGCGTGCTCATGCGCGAAAAGAAAAGCAAATCCGGGGAGTGAAACAATGATCCTGAACAACCGGATCGCGATCGTGACCGGAGCGGGCTCCGGAATCGGCCGGGCGGGTGCCGCCATCATAGCCCGCGAAGGCGCACATGTGGTGGTCGTCGACCGCAGCGTGGAAGCCGCAGGCGACACCGTGGCAGCGATCGCCGCCGGGGGCGGCAGCGCTGAAGCGCTCGCGGTCGACGTCACCGACGACGACGCGCTTGCGGACGGCATTGCCGATATTCTCTACCGGCACGGACGGATCGACATCCTGCACAATCACGCCGGCGCGCAGGTCGCCGGCGACCTGGAAGAGGTCGAGGTGGCGGGTTTCGACCGGTCCTGGAACCTCAACGTCCGCGCCCATTTCATGGCCGCCCGCCTTGTCATGCCCTCGATGAAGAAGGCAGGCCGCGGCGTGATCGTCAACACGTCTTCCTCGTCAGGCGTTCTCTACGATCGTGAGATGATCGCCTATACGACGACGAAACACGCAGTCATCGCCATGACCCGGCAGATGGCGGGCGACTATGCGAAATACGGCGTCAGGGTGAACGCTCTTTGCCCCGGCTGGGTCGACACGCCCTTCAACGAGCCCTTCATCGACCAGATGGGCGGGCGCGAGGCCATCGAAGCCTATATCCGCGAGAGGGTTCCGCTCGGCCGCTGGGCGAGCGTCGACGAGATCGCCGAGTCTATCCTCTTCCTTGTTTCCGACCGTTCCTCCTACATGACCGGACAGATCCTCGTGGTGGACGGGGGCGAGACGGTGGTCTGATCGCTGAATCCTTTCTCGAGGGACTTGCGGCAGATCGCTGATTCGACTCGCAAAACTCACCTTCGCTCAGTTGCCGCGTGAAGCCCTTGACTCAGTTTTTCAGCTTGAGCCGCCGGCGCGTCTCGCTGGGGCTTTCCCGATAATGCGCGCGATAGCTGCGCGAAAATGAAGACGACGAGTTGAAGCCGGAAATCGCCGCTATGTCGGCGAACTCCATCCGCGTTTCGATGACCTTGCGCCGTGCAGCGTTGAGCCGCAGCGCCAGATAGTGTTCGTGCGGCGCGACGCCCATGGTCTCCTTGAAGAGATCCTGAAGGTGCCGGGCGCTGACACCCACGCGCCGCGCCAGCCGCGCGAGCGTCAGCGGAGCCTCGACCGTTTCTTCCATCAGCTTGACCGCGGCGCCGACGCGGGTGTCGAGAATGCGCATGTTGCCGATTGCGGGTACCTGCAGGAGGTCGCCGCGGGTGCGTTCCTGCTCGTAGATGAAAAGGCGCGACACTTCGAGCGCCAGCGAATAGCCGTGCGCGCGGCGGATCAGTTCCAGCATCAGGTCCAGCGTCGGCAGCGAGCCGCCGGTGGTGATGCGTTTTCGGTCGATGACGAAACGCTCGCGCACCATCGTCACCTGCGGATAGGCGGCGGCGAAATCCTCGAAATCCTCCCAATGGGTGGTGGCCGAGAAATTGTCGAGGAGGCTCGTCTCCGCCAGCAGCCAGGAGCCGGATTCGATGCCGGCCATCATCTCGCGGTGCCGCGCCGTCTGCGACAGGAGCATCTTGAGCTGCGAGGTGGCGCTGCGCTGCCAGTGGTAGCTGGAAAGCACGAAGAGCGGCGCCGTCTCGCGCTGCGGACGGAAGGCGCCGGCCACCGGAACGGGAATGCCGCTCTTCGTTTCGATCGCCCTCCCGTCCGGACTGAACAGGCTCCAGCTGTAAAGCGTCCGCCCGGCGATGCGGTTGGCGGCGCGCAGCGGTTCGATAACCGATGCGACAAGGATGAGATTGGTCTCCGGCAGGATCAGAAGATCGATATGCTGCGCCTGCGCGATGCTGCTGTCCAAGGCAAAACTTCCTCCAGAGAATTCCGATAATGTATAGGATGGTTCTATCCATGAAAAGCAGCGCCGCACTTTCTGGCTCGTAATACGGACAACGAAAGGGAGGACATCAATGCCGCTCAGCATGAACCGCGAGGTGTTCATCACATGCGCCGTCACCGGCGCCGGAGACACCGTCTCGAAATCCAGCCACGTTCCGGTCACGCCGAAACAGATCGCCGAGTCGGCGATCGAGGCCGCCAAGGCGGGTGCCGCCGTCGTCCACTGTCACGTCCGCGATCCCGAGACCGGCGCGCCTGCCCGGCGGCTCGATCTCTACAGGGAAGTGACCGATCGCATCCGCTCCGCCGATATAGACGTGGTGCTCAATCTGACCGCCGGCATGGGCGGAGACCTCGTTTTCGGTAACGTCGAGAGCCCCTTCCCCGTCAACGAGAAGGGCACGGACATGGCCGGCGCCACCGAACGTGTCGCGCATGTCGCCGAATGCCTGCCGGAAATCTGCACGCTCGACTGCGGCACGATGAATTTCTCGCTGGGCGATTACGTCATGACCAATACGCCGTCGATGCTGCGCGAGATGGCACGGCAGATGACCGCACTCGGCGTGCGTCCGGAGATCGAGGCCTTCGACACCGGGCATTTGTGGTTCGCCAAGCAACTCGCCGAAGAAGGCCTGATCGAGGATCCGGTGCTGATCCAGCTCTGCATGGGCATTCCGTGGGGCGCGCCGGACGATCTCAACACCTTCATGGCCATGGTCAACAACGTGCCCTCGAACTGGACCTTCTCCGCCTTCTCGATCGGCCGCAACGCCATGGCCTATCCCGCCGCCGCGGTCCTTGCCGGCGGCAACGTCCGCGTCGGCCTGGAAGACAATCTCTATGTCGGCAAGGGCCAGCTCGCGACCAATGCCCAGCTCGTGGAGAAAGCGGTCTCCGTCGTCGAGAGCATGGGCGCGAAGATCATCGGTCCGGAAGAGGTCCGCAGGAAGCTGAAGCTGACGAAGCGGTAAGAGTCAGTTCGGCCCCTCATCCGCCTGCCGGCACCTTCTCCCCGTTGAAACGGGGAGAAGGACGCAAGCCGTAGGCGCCCAGTCCCCTCTCCCCGCCTGCGGGGAGAGGGTTAGGGTGAGGGGCATACTCGACTGGAGGGGTAGACTAGGATTCCAAGGAATCGAGGAGAGGGGAATGACCACAATCACCAAGGCCGCCTGTATCGGCGGCGGCGTCATCGGCGGGGCCTGGGCTGCGCGTTTTGCGCTTGCAGGTATAGACGTCAACATCTTCGACCCGCATCCGGAAGCTGAGCGCATCATCGGCGAGGTCATGGCGAATGCGGAACGCGCCTATGGCATGCTGACCATGGCGCCGCTGCCGCCGCGCGGCAAATTCACCTTCTGCAGGAGCATTCAGGAAGCGGTCGAGGGCGTTGACTGGATTCAGGAAAGCGTGCCCGAACGGCTGCCGTTGAAGCGCGGCGTCATCAACGAGATCGATGCGGCCGCCCGGCCCGACGCCCTCATCGGCTCCTCCACCTCGGGCCTGCTCCCGTCCGACCTGCAGGCCGAGATGAAGCACCCCGAACGCATGTTCGTGGCGCATCCCTATAACCCGGTCTATCTGCTGCCGCTGGTCGAACTCGTCGGCGGCAGGAAGACTTCGCCGGAAACGATCAGACGCGCCGGGGAAGCGGTCGCCGAGATCGGCATGAAGGGCGTCGTCATCGCCAAGGAGATAGAGGCCTTCGTCGGCGACCGCCTGCTCGAAGCGCTCTGGCGCGAAGCGCTCTGGCTGATCCAGGACGACATCTGCGATACCGAGACGCTCGACGACGTCATGCGCTATTCCTTCGGCATGCGCTGGGCACAGATGGGTCTCTTCGAGACTTATCGCATCGCCGGCGGCGAAGCGGGCATGCGCCACTTCCTCGCCCAGTTCGGCCCCTGCCTCAAATGGCCCTGGACGAAATTCACCGACGTGGTCGATCTCGACGACGCGCTTGTCGAGAAGATCGGGGCACAATCGGACGCGCAGGCCGCCGGTCGCTCCATCCGCGAACTCGAACGCATCCGGGACGAAAACCTCGTCGGTATCATGCATGCCTTGAAGGCCGGCGACGGCGGCAAAGGCTGGGGTGCCGGCAAGCTGCTCGCCGATTTCGAGAAGCGGCTTTGGGAAAAGGGCGGCAGCCCGTCGAAGAGCTTGGACGCGTCCGGGCCGCTACGTCTGGTCGATACCAAGGTCAACGCCGCCTGGGTCGACTACAACGGCCACATGACCGAGCATCGCTACTTGCAGCTCTTCGGCGACACCTCCGATGCACTGCTCAAGGTGATCGGCGTCGACTTCGCCTATGTCGAGGCCGGCCACAGCTACTACACGGTCGAAAGCCACATCCGCCATCTCGGCGAAGCCAAGCTCGGACAGGCGCTCTATACGACCCTGCAGCTCCTTTCGTCGGACGAGAAGCGCATTCACTTCTTCACGCGCATTCACGATGCGGCTTCGGGCGATGTCATCGCCACCGCCGAACAGATGATGCTGCATGTCGACGCCAAGGCCGGCAAGTCCGTGCCGGCTCCGGCGGAGGTGATGGCCAAGCTGAAGCCGATCGCGGAAGGTCATGCGAAGCTGGACGCGCCTGATGGCGCGGGGCGGCATGTAGGGCAGAAGCGGTGACGGAGATGTTGGCGGGATAAGAGCCCCTCATCCGCCTGCCGGCACCTTCTCCCCGTCCTGACGGGGAGAAGGGATATGCCGCAGCCGCTTGCACCCCATCTACCGTGGGGCACGTCCCCTCTCCCCGCGAGCGGGGAGAGGGTTAGGGTGAGGGGCAGAGGGGCAGACACTGCCCGAGAGCTCCGCAGTGGATCGTTGAGGAGCGATCTGCCGCGCGGACCAGAATGGACGAGGGAGAACAATGAATTTCGCACTGACCGAAGAACAGCAGATGATCGTCGACACGGTCCGCACCTTCGTCGAGACCGAGATCTATCCGCATGAGAACGAGGTCGAGCGGACCGGAGTGGTGCCGCGCGAACTCGGGCAGGAAATCGCCCGCAAGTGCAAGGAGCTCGGCTTCTTTGCCTGCAACTTCCCGGAAGAGGTCGGCGGCGCCGGCCTGGACCATCTGACCTTCACGCTGGTCGAACGCGAGCTCGGACGCGGGTCCATGGGCCTCACCGTCTTTTTCGGGCGGCCGTCCGGCATCCTGATGGCCTGCAACGAGGATCAGCGCGAGCGATACCTGCTCCCGGCCGTCCGCGGCGACAAGTTCGACGCGCTCGCCATGACCGAGCCGGATGCCGGCTCCGACGTGCGCGGCATGAAGTGCTTCGCGCGGCCGGACGGCGACGACTGGGTCGTCAACGGCACGAAGCATTTCATCAGCCATGCCGATATCGCCGATTTCGTCATCGTCTTCATCGCCACCGGCGAGGAGCAGACGCCGCGCGGACCGAAGAAGAAGATCACCTGTTTCCTGGTCGACCGCGGCACCCCGGGCTTCGAAATCCGCGAGGGTTACAATTCCGTCTCGCATCGCGGCTACAAGAACTGCATCCTGACTTTCGACGACTGCCGGCTGCCTTCCGCCCAGATCCTCGGCGAGGTTCATAAAGGCTTCGATATTGCCAATGACTGGCTCTACGCCACGCGCCTGACCGTGGCCGCCACCTCCGTCGGCCGCGCCCGTCGCGCCTTCGATTACGCGCTCTCCTACGCGGCCGAGCGCAAGCAGTTCGGCAAGCCGATCGGCGCCAATCAGGGCGTCTCCTTCAAGCTTGCCGACATGATCACCGAGATCGACGCGGCCGACCTCCTGACGCTCTCGGCCGCCTGGCGGCTCGACCAGGGCCTGCCGGCCAACCGCGAGATCGCTTCGGCCAAGGTCTTTGCCACCGAAATGCTCGCCCGCGTCACCGACGAGGCGATCCAGATCTATGGCGGCATGGGCCTCATGGACGACCTGCCGCTCGCCCGCTTCTGGCGCGACGCCCGCGTCGAGCGCATCTGGGATGGGACGTCGGAGATTCAACGACACATCATCAGCCGCGATCTGCTCCGGCCGCTGGGGGCTTGAGTGATGCGGCAGCGCTTTAGTTTCGGCAGTTTGCCCCTCACCCTGGCCCTCTCCCCGCGCGCGGGGAGAGGGGACGCCCTTTGCGCAGTGGCTGCAGTTGAGCAGAATGGCGCGGCATATCCCTTCTCCCCGCTTGCGGGGAGAAGGTGGCGGCAGCCGGATGAGGGGCATGGCAGCGTTCGGAAGGTGACGCAATGACCACCCCTCCCCGCTCCCTCGACCGTCTCATCCGCCCACGCTCCATCGCCGTCTTCGGCGGCAAGGAGGCGCGCCGCGTCATCGAGCAATGCGACAAGATGGGCTTTGCCGGTGACATCTGGCCGGTCCATCCGCGCGAAGAAGAGATCCTCGGCCGCCGCTGCTACCGCTCGGTGGCCGACCTGCCGGAGGCGCCGGATGCCTCCTTCGTCGGGGTCAACCGCGCGCTCACGATCGAGATCATCCGCGATCTCGCCACGCGCGGCGCCGGGGGTGCCGTCTGCTACGCATCCGGTTTCCGCGAGGCGGCAAACGAGCTTGCCGATGGCAACGACCTGCAGGAGGCGCTCGTCGCGGCGGCCGGCGACATGCCGATCGTCGGCCCCAACTGCTACGGCTTCATCAACATGCTGGACGGCGCGCTGCTCTGGCCCGACCAGCACGGCATGCCCCGGGTCGAACGCGGCGTCGCGATCCTCACGCAGTCCTCGAATATCGCATGCAATATCTCGATGCAGAAGCGCGGGCTGCCGCTGGCCTATGTCATGACGGCAGGCAACCAGGCGCAGACGGGCCTTTCCGACATCGCCTGCGCCGTGCTCGAGGATCCGCGCGTCACCGCCGTCGGTCTCCATATCGAAGGCTTCGACAGCATCGAGGCGCTGGATAGGCTTGCCGCCCGCGCCCGCGAGCTGCGCAAACCCGTGGTCACGCTGAAGGTCGGGAAATCGGAAGCCGCCCAGCTTGCCACCGTCTCCCACACCGCCTCGCTGGCCGGGAACGACCGGGTCTCCTCGGCCCTGCTCGCCCGCCTCGGCATCGGCCGCGTCGACACGCTCCCCGAGCTGCTCGAAACCCTGAAGCTGCTGCATCTTCATGGGCCGCTGCCCAGCGCCGATATCTCCTCGATGAGCTGTTCGGGCGGCGAGGCATCGCTGATGGCGGATGCCGGCGTCCGGCGCAAAGTCAATTTCCGGGCACTCAGGGAGGAACAACGCCAGCCGCTGCGCGAAAGCCTCGGCGAAATGGTGACGATCGCCAATCCGCTCGACTACCACACGTTCGTCTGGGGAAATCGCGAGAAGCAGACGGCCGCCTTCACGGCCATGATGCACGGCGGCTACGCGCTCAACCTGATCGTGCTCGATTTCCCGCGGCTCGATCGCTGCGACGCGGCCGACTGGGTCACGACCTGTGAGGCGGTCATCGATTCGACGAAGGCTACCGGCGCGGTCGCCGGCATCGTCGCCAGCCTCGGCGAGAACATGCCCGAGGAAACCGCGATCTCTCTGGTGTCGGCGGGCGTCGTGCCCTTCTTCGGTATCGACGAGGCGCTCGCCGCCGTCGAGACCGCCGCTGCGATCGGCGCGGTGTGGGCGAAGCCCGCAGCACCTCCCCTCCTTCGCTCGCGTCCTGAGGGAGGCGAGATCGTCACCCTGAGCGAAGCCGAGGCGAAGGATGAGCTCGCAGCCGCGGGCGTCATCGTTCCCGGCGGCAGGAGCGCCGCGACAGTCGAGGAAGCCGCGGCGGCGGCCGAGTCCCTCGGCTTCCCCGTGGTCCTCAAGGGCCTCGGCGTGGCGCACAAGACCGAAGCCGGTGCGGTCAGGCTCAATCTGACAAACCGTGACGAGGTCATCGAGGCGGCGCGCGGCATGGCATCGGTCGCCTCCGGCTACCTCGTCGAGAAGATGATCGCCAAGCCGGTGGCGGAACTGATCGTCGGGGCGACGCGCGACGCGGTCGCAGGTCCGGTGCTGACGATCGGCGCGGGCGGCATTCTCGTCGAATTGCTGGAGGATTCTGCGATCCTCACGCTGCCGGTCACCGAAGGGAGTATCCGCGATGCGATTGCGGGGCTCAAAATCAGCAGGCTGCTCGATGGCTATCGCGGCAATCCGAAGGGCGATATCGACACCTTGATACGTACTGTCGCTGCCGCGGCATCCTATGTCGTTGCAAACGCTTCCAAACTCGAAGAACTCGATATCAATCCTATAATGGTGCTGCCGGACGGCCACGGAGCCGTTGCCGCCGACGCCCTGATCCGCCGGAGGAAATGACGCCCATGACCGGACCGATCCTTACGCGCCGCGAAGGCGGCATTCTCGAAGTCACGATCGACCGGCCGAAGGCCAATGCCATCGACCTGAAGACCAGCCGCGTCATGGGCGAGATCTTCCGCGATTTCAGGGACGACCCGGAGCTTCGGGTCGCGATCATCACCGGCGCCGGCGAGAAATTCTTCTGCCCCGGCTGGGACCTGAAGGCGGCGGCGGAAGGCGACCCTGTCGATGGAGATTACGGCGTCGGGGGTTTCGGCGGCATGCAGGAGCTGCGCGACCTCAACAAGCCCATCATCGCGGCCGTCAACGGCATCTGTTGCGGTGGCGGCCTGGAGATCGCGCTTTCGACCGACATCATCCTCGCAGCCGAACATGCGAGTTTCGCACTCCCGGAAATCCGCTCGGGTACGCTCGCCGATGCCGCTTCGATCAAGCTGCCGAAGCGCATCCCCTACCATATCGCCATGGACATGCTGCTCACCGGCCGCTGGCTCGACGTGGTCGAAGCGAACCGCTGGGGCTTCGTCAACGAGATCCTGCCGGCCGGACGGCTGATGGACCGCGCGTGGGAACTGGCGCGCCTGCTCGAAAGCGGCCCGCCGCTCGTCTATGCCGCAATCAAGGAAGTGGTCCGTGATGCCGAGGGCCGGGACTTCCAGACGACCATGAACAAGGTCACCCGTCGCCAGTTCAGGACAGTCGATGTCCTCTATTCGAGCGAGGACCAGCTCGAGGGCGCCCGCGCCTTTGCGGAGAAGCGCGACCCGGTCTGGAAGGGACGCTGAGATACGCGGCCGCTTCGGCCGCGGACAGAGTGGAAGCCGGGGGATGCCGGCCTTTCAGCGTGACGCGCCGCGAGCACCGGCGCTTGCGGCTGAGCAGTCATTCCATAAGACAGGCTTATGGAAAAGATTTATAATTTAGGACGTTACAAGCCCCGTCCAAGCGGTTAGCCTTATGGATGAACAGCGCGGATAACGCGCAAAGAGACCAAATGAGGAGGTCAGGATAGAGACGATCACGGTGGACTGCAAACCACCTCCGGCCATCTCGACCGATGGCAATACGCGAACACTCTACCAATCACAACGAACGGCGAATGCCGGCTGAAGAAGGGAACAGGGGAATGAGCGATTACAAAGACTATTTGGCACGTCAGGTCATGCTCGGCAAAATGAACCGGCGTGAATTTCTCGGACGCGCTGCCGCCCTCGGCATTGCCGCGTCGACGGCGAATACGCTCTTTGCGTCCAGCGCCGCGGCGCAGGAGCCGAAGCGCGGCGGTCACCTGAAGCTCGGCCTCGAAGGGGCCGCTGCCACCGACTCGCGGGACCCGGCAAAGGCGCTGTCGCAATTCATGTTCGTGGTCGGCCGCAACTGGGGCGACATGCTCGTCGAGAGCCACCCGACGACCGGCGAACCGGTGCCGGCGCTTGCAGAATCCTGGGAACCCTCCGCCGACGCCGCCACCTGGACCTTCACGATCCGCAAGGGCGTCAAATTCCACGACGGCAAGGAACTGACGATCGACGACGTCATCAAGACCCTGCAGCGACACACGGACGAAAAGTCCGAGTCCGGCGCGCTCGGTGTGATGAAATCAATCAAGGAAATCAAGGCCGACGGCGACAAGCTCGTCCTGACGTTGACGGAGGGCAATGCGGACCTGCCGCTGCTGCTCACCGACTATCACCTCATCATCCAGCCGAACGGCGGCACGGACAATCCCGACGCGATGATCGGGACCGGCCCCTACAAGGTCGCAAGCTTCGAGCCGGGCGTACGCGCCACATTCGAAAGGAACGCCGACGACTGGCGCACCGACCGCGGCTACGTCGATTCAGTCGAACTGATCGCGATGAACGATGCGACGGCGCGCATCGCGGCGCTGTCCTCCGGCCAGGTCCACTTCATCAACCGCGTCGACCCGAAGACGGTCAACCTGTTGAAGAAGGCGCCGACCGTCGAAATCCTCAATACGTCGGGCCGAGGACATTACGTCTTCATCATGCATTGCAACACGGCGCCGTTCGACAACAACGACCTGCGCATGGCGCTGAAATATGCGATGGACCGCGAGACTCTGGTCCAGCGCATCCTCGGCGGCTACGGCAAGGTCGGCAACGACTTCCCGATCAACGACACCTATGCGCTCTTCCCCGAAGGTATCGAGCAACGCGCCTACGATCCGGACAAGGCGGCATTCCACTACAAGAAATCCGGCCATAGCGGTCCGGTGCTGCTGCGCACCTCGGACGTCGCTTTCCCCGGCGCGGTCGATGCCGCTGTCCTCTACCAGGCGAGCGCCAAGAAGGCGGGCATCGAGATCGAGGTCAAGCGCGAGCCGGGCGACGGCTATTGGTCCAACGTCTGGAACGTCCAACCCTTTTCGACATCCTATTGGGGCGGGCGTCCGACCCAGGACCAGATGTACTCCACCGCCTATCTCTCGACAGCCGACTGGAACGACACCCGCTTCAAGCGTCCGGATTTCGACAAGATTCTGCTCGAAGCACGTTCCGAGCTCGACGAGGCCAAGCGCAAGGACATGTACCGCACCATGGCGATGATGGTGCGCGACGAAGGCGGCCTGATCCTGCCGATGTTCAACGACTTCGTGAACGCGGCCGGTAAAACGGTGAAGGGCTACGTCCACGACATCGGCAACGACATGTCGAACGGCTATGTCGCGACCAGGGTATGGCTGGACGCCTGATGATGGAAAGCGGACCGATCACGGGTCCGGTCGTGACGGATGCGACCGCAGGCGAGACAGCCCTGCGGTCCCCCGATCTTTCCGGTGTCCCAGCCAAACCCAACCCGACCGCCGACGAGCTCGGCGGCACGTTCTGGCGGCGCTTCGCCTTTCGCCGTCCTCTCGCGGCGCTGATCCTTCAGCGCCTGGGACTGAGCGTCGGCCTGCTCTTCGCCGTGTCGCTGATGATCTTCGGCGGCATCGAGGCGTTGCCCGGCGATTTCGCCACCACCTATCTCGGTCAGTCGGCGACGCCGCAGGCCGTCGAGAACATCCGCAAGGATCTCGGGCTCGACCGCCCCTGGAGCGAGCGCTATCTCAGCTGGCTCGGCGGCGCCGTGCAGGGTGATTTCGGCACGTCCTGGGCGAGCAGGAATTCCGTCAGTGAGCAGATCGGCAACCGCCTCGGCAACTCGCTCTTCCTCGCCTTCTTCGCGGCGCTCATCTCCGTGCCGCTCGCCGTGGGGCTCGGGATGCTCGCGGTGCAATTCCGAAACCGCCTGCCTGACAAGATCATCAACGTGATATCGCTTGCGGCGATCTCGCTGCCGGAGTTCTTCATCGGCTATCTGCTGATCATGTTCTTCGCCGTCAAATGGGGCGTCGCCACTTTCCCGGCGACCGTTTACGACAGCATGGGCTTCACCGAGCGGCTTTCGGCGATCGCACTTCCGGTCGCGACGCTCGTGCTCGTGGTCCTCGCCCATATGATGCGCATGACGCGCGCGGCCATCCTCAACGTCATGTCGTCCGCCTATGTGGAAACCGCCGAACTCAAGGGGCTCGGCACGTTCCGCATCATCGCGCGCCACGCCGCCCCCAATGCCGTGGCCCCGGTCATCAACGTCATAGCGTTGAACCTCGCCTATCTGGTCGTCGGCGTCGTCGTCGTCGAAGTCGTCTTCGTCTATCCCGGCATGGGGCAATACATGGTGGATGCCGTGACGGTGCGCGACATGCCCGTCGTGCAGGCATGCGGGCTGATCTTTGCGGCCTTCTACATCTTCCTCAACATGGCGGCCGACATTCTCGCCATTCTCGCCAATCCGAGATTGAGGCACCCGCGATGAACCTGAGATCTATTCCCTTCAGCGCCTGGATCGGCATCATCGGCATTGCGGTCGCACTTCTGTGCGCCCTCTTTGCACCCGTCCTCGCGCCTTTCGGCGAGCGTGAGGTGGTCGGCGAGATCTGGCTGCCGGCAGGCGGCGATTTCCTGCTCGGCACGGACAATCTCGGCCGCGACCTGCTCTCGCGCCTGATCTACGGAGCCCGTACGACCATCTTCGTGGCGTTGGCGGCAACCGTCTTGTCGTTCGCTCTCGGCATGATCCTGAGCTTCACCGCGGCAGTAACGGGCGGCTTCGTCGATCAGTTCTTCTCCCGCTTCAACGATCTGATGATGGCGGTGCCGACGCTGATCTTCGCACTCGTCGTTCTCGCGGTGCTGCCGCAGCATCTCTGGATCCTGGTCCTCGTCATGGCCGTGCTCGACTCGACGCGCGTCTTCCGCATCGGCCGCGCCGTCGCCCTCGATGTCGCGGTGATGGAGTTCGTCGAAGCGGCGCGGTTGCGCGGCGAAGGCAATGTCTGGATCATCTTCCGGGAAATCCTGCCGAACACGCTGTCGCCGCTGCTCGCCGAGTTCGGTCTGCGCTTCGCCTTCTCGATCCTGTTCCTCTCCACCCTCTCCTTCCTCGGCCTCGGCATTCAGCCGCCGGCCGCCGACTGGGGTGGCATGGTCAAGGACAACAAGGACGGCATCATCTTCGGCATATCGGCCGCGCTCATCCCGGGCGCCGCGATCGCCGCACTCGCCATCTGCGTCAATCTCGTCGTCGACTGGCTGATGAAGCGCACCTCGAGCCTGAAAGGAGGCCGCGGCGATGCCTGAGCTGCTTTCCGTCAAGAACCTGAAGATCGAAGCGACGAGCTATCCGCCGGGCGAACCGCCGAAAGTGGTGACGCTGGTCGAGGACGTTTCCTTCGATCTTCAAAAGGGCAAGGTGCTGGGTCTGATCGGCGAGTCCGGCGCCGGCAAGTCGACGATCGGCCTCTCAGCGCTCGCCTATGGCCGCGGCGGTTGCCGCATCACCGGCGGCGAGGTGCTGCTCAACGGCCGCGACATCCTGAAGCTCGGCCGGGGCGGAATCAATTCGGTTCGTGGACGTCATGTCTGCTACGTGGCGCAATCCGCCGCCGCAGCCTTCAATCCCGCCCACAAGCTCGGCGACCAGGTGATCGAGGCGTCTCTGCGCCACGGCATAATGAACCGTGACGAGGCGACCAAGCGTGCGCTCTATCTCTTCCGGGTGCTCGGCCTTCCCAATCCGGAAACCTTCGGAGACCGCTACCCCCATCAGGTATCGGGCGGGCAGTTGCAGCGCGCCATGACCGCCATGGCGCTCTGCCCCAACCCGGAACTGATAGTCTTCGACGAGCCGACCACGGCGCTCGACGTGACGACCCAGATCGACGTGCTCGCCGCGATCAAGCACGCGATCGAGGAGACCGATACCGCGGCCCTCTACATTACCCACGATCTTGCAGTCGTCGCCCAGATCTCCGACGACATCATGGTTCTGCGCCACGGCAAGACCGTCGAGTACGGCACCACCAAGCAGGTGATCGAGGCTCCGAGGGAAGAATACACCCGCGCCCTCGTCAGCGTCCGCCAGGCGAAACGCGACGAAGCTCCGGACCAGACCGACACGCTTCTCAAGATCGAACATGTGCATGCCGGTTACGCCAACGGCTTCAAGGTATTGCACGACGTCTCGATGCACCTGCCGAAGGGCCAGACACTGGCAATCGTCGGCGAATCGGGCTCAGGCAAATCGACGCTCGCGCGCGTCATCACGGGCCTGCTGCCGCCGAGCGAAGGGCGCATCACCTTCGAAGGAAAGGAACTGCCGAAGGCGCTGAAAGGCAGGACGAACGATGAGCTGCGCCGGATCCAGATGATCTATCAGATGGCCGACACGGCGATGAATCCGCGCCAGACGGTGCGCGAGATCGTCGGCCGGCCGCTCTCCTTCTACTTCGGCATGCACGGCGCCAAAAAGACCGAGCGGGTGAAGGAACTGCTGGACCAGATCGAAATGGGGACGCGCTTCCTCGATCGTTACCCGGCCGAGCTTTCCGGCGGACAGAAGCAGCGCGTCGCTATCGCCCGGGCGCTCGCCGCCAAACCGGAGCTCATCCTGTGCGACGAGCCGACCTCGGCGCTCGATCCGCTGGTGGCGGAAGGCATCCTCAACCTGCTCCTGAAGCTGCAGGAGGAAACCGCGGTTTCCTATGTCTTCATCACCCATGACATCGCCATCGTCCGGGCAATCGCCGACAGCGTCGCCGTCATGCATCGCGGCCGGCTGGTGCGTTTCGGCCCGAAATCGAAGGTCCTTTCGCCGCCCTTCGACGATTATACCGATCTTCTCCTGAAGTCGGTTCCCGAAATGGAAATCGGCTGGCTGGAAAAGGTGCTGAAGACGCGGCGGATGGAGAGCGCCGGCAATTGAATGCGTGTGGCGGCCGCCACGCGCATCCGTCAATATTCCGCCGGAATGGTCAGCACCTCGGCCTCCGGCGCCTCCAGGAAGCGCCGGACCGCAGAAGGCAGATGCCGCGATCCGAACGGAAGCAGCCCGCAGCGCGAAAGCATCTGGCGTTTGTCCGGATCCAGCCCGATATGACGCCAGATCATCCGCGAGGCGTAGGGCAGGTTCTCCTTGCGCCACGAGACCCCCATCGTGGTGCCGCGCAGATAGACCCGCTGGTGCACCTCGAATGGCATCAGGATCGTCTGCGCCAGCATCGACGCCTGCCCCACCGTGCGCTCGGCTATGAAGATGCGGTTTCGCCAGAAGGTGACAAGGCCGACATATTTCGAGAACTGCTCGATCTCGTTCGCCTTATCGCGAATGCGCTCGATCGACTTCACCCGGATCGAGCCACCTTCCTCATAGATATGCGCGCAGGAACAGACGACGAAACCGGGCCAGGAGAGCGAAAGGTGATAGGTCTGGTAGTAGCCGAAATGGTGGCGAAGGGCTGCGGCATCGCCGGGGAATCCTTCCAGAAGCTGACCCGCTTCCAGGCGGTGCCGCTCGGGGCGGATCATGCGGGCTTCGAAGAGCTTCGGCGCCAGTGAGAAATCCTCGGCCGAAAGCCCGAAGAACGCCGCGATCCGCGCTACATTGTGAGCGGAAGGCCGCGCCTCGCCATTGATGTAGCGGTTGAACTGCTGACGGTTGATGCCGATCTCCCGGCAAACCTGCGAGATCGAGCGCCGCGTCGCACAGGCAAAACGCAGATTTGTTGCGAATGTGTCGTCCTGCTGCAAGTGCTCCACCCCTCGGATTGCGGGTAGCGTAAACCAGCGAAAAAAACGCGTCAAGTCGCGAAATTGTCTGGTGCCCGGCAGGCGCTAGGTTTCTCTCGAACAAAACACGCAAGGGGAACTGGAAATGACCGAATTCACGAAGCGTCCCGACGGCCTCATCGTACCGGCCGGCATCAACCGGCGCGGTTTCCTCGCAGGCACGGCAGCGCTCGGCCTCGCCGCCGGCATCGGGAGCTCCATCGGCTTGGGCGAGGCACGAGCGCAGGAGCCCAAACGCGGCGGCCACCTGAAGCTCGGACTCGACGGCGGAGCGACGACCGATTCGCTCGATCCGGCAAGCTATAGCGGTTCGGTATCCTTCGTGATCGGCCATCTCTGGGGCGACACGCTGGTCGAGTCCCACCCCGAGACCGGCGCTCCGCTGCCCGCGATCGCCTCCTCCTGGGAGTCGTCGGCAGATGCTTCGGTCTGGACGTTCAAGATCCGGAACGACATCGCTTTCCACGACGGCAAGAAACTGACCGTCGCGGACGTGATCGCAACATTGAAGCGGCATTCCGACGAAGGCTCCAAGTCGGGAGCGCTCGGGCTGATGCGGTCCGTCAAGGCGATCGAGGAAAAAGCCGGCGACCTCGTCCTGACGCTGACGGAAGGCAATGCGGACCTGCCGCTCCTCTTGACCGACTATCATCTCATCATCCAGCCCGGCGGCGGCGTCGACAACCCCGCCTCGCCGATCGGCACTGGGCCCTACAAGCTTGCAAGCTATGAGGCCGGCATCCGGGCAACCTTCGAGAAGAACACCGCCGACTGGCGTTCGGACCGCGGCTATGTCGACAGCGTCGAGATCATCGTCATGAACGACAACACGGCCCGCATTGCGGCACTTTCCTCCGGGCAGGTGCATTTCATCAACGGCGTCGATCCGAAGACCGTGCCGCTTCTGAAGCGTGCGCCCCGCGTCGAGATCCTGCAGACCTCGGGCAAGGGCTTCTACAGCTTCCTCATGCATTGCGACACGGCCCCCTTCGACAACAATGACCTGAGGCTCGCGCTGAAATATGCGATCGACCGGCAGGCTATTCTCGACCGCGTGCTCGGCGGCTATGGCACGCTCGGCAACGATTATCCGGTCAACGAAAACTACGCGCTGGCACCTGAAGGCATCGAGCAGCGCGCCTACGACCCCGACAAAGCCGCCTTCCATTACAAGAAGTCCGGCCACGACCGGCCGATCCTGCTGCGTACCTCCGATGCCGCCTTCCCGGGCGCGGTCGATGCCTCGGTCCTCTTCCAGGAAAGCGCCCGCAAGGCCGGTATCGAAATCGAAGTACGCCGCGAGCCGGAAGACGGCTACTGGACCAATGTCTGGAATGTCCAGCCCTTCTGCGCTTCCTACTGGGGCGGCCGCCCGACGCAGGATTCCCGCTATTCCACCTCCTATCTTTCGAGTGCGGAATGGAACGACACGCGTTTCAAGCGGGAGGACTTCGACAAGCTGCTCCTGCAGGCGCGCTCCGAACTTGACGAAGCCAAGCGCAAGGAGCTCTACCACACCATGGCACTCATGGTGCGCGACGAAGGCGGCCTCATCCTGCCGGTCTTCAATGATTATGTGAACGCCGCCTCCGCTTCGCTGAAAGGCTTCGTGCACGACATCGGCAACGACCTTTCCAACGGCTACGTCGGAAGCCGCGTCTGGTTCGACAGCTAAAGTGCAACGGGAAGGTGCAGGTGGTTCTCCGCCTGCGCCTCGCGTCTCAACAGTCAAGCACCGATCGGAGGCAGCCAACATGGCCGAGCGTAATTTCACCGTCATCGAAAACGAATGGATAACCCTGGAGGACGGGACCCGGCTTGCCGCACGCATCTGGATGCCTGAGGGCACCGAGCAGAAGCCGGTGCCGGCAGTCCTGGAATACCTGCCCTACCGCAAGCGCGACGGGACCTGTGCACGGGACGAATCCACCTACCCTGCCTTCGCGGCCGCCGGGATCGCCGGCGTTCGCGTCGACATCCGCGGCTCGGGCGAGTCCGAGGGCGTGATCGACGGCGAATATACCCCGCGCGAACTCTCCGACGGCTGCGAGATCATCGAATGGATTGCGGCACAGCCCTGGTCGAACGGCAAGGTCGGGATGATGGGCATCTCCTGGGGCGGCTTCAACTGTCTGCAGGTAGCTGCCCTCAAGCCCCCGGCCCTCAAGGCGGTGATCTCGATCGCCTCGACCGTCGACCGCTACAATGACGACATCCACTACAAGAACGGCTGCCATCTCTCGGCGCAACTCTCCTGGGCGGCAACCATGCTCGCCTACCAGTCCCGATCGCCCGACCCGGAACTCGTCGGCGAGCGCTGGCGGGAGATGTGGCTGGAGCGCCTCGAGAACGAGCCCTTCTTCCTGGAGGAATGGCTGGAACACCAGCGCCGCGACGATTTCTGGCGGCATGGCTCGATCTCAGAGGATTTCGACGGCTTTCCGATCCCCGCGCTGGTGATCGCCGGCTGGGCGGACGGCTACCGCAACACGCCGATCAAGGCGGTCGAGGGGCTCGGCGGCAAGGCCAAGGCGCTCATCGGCCCGTGGGTCCACAAATATCCGCATTTCGCCTGGCCGAAGCCGCGAGCAGACTTTCTCGGAGAGGCGATCCGCTGGTGGAACCGCTGGCTTCGCGACGAAAAGAACGATGCCGAGCAATTGCCGCAGATGCGCGCCTATATCCTCGACGGTCCGAGGCCCGCGGTCAGGCGCAATGAAGACCCGGGCCGCTGGATCGCCAAGGACGTCTGGACCACGCCGGAAATGCGGACCTTCGCGGTTTCGAGCGAGGGAGGCCTGGCGGCCGGTTCCCCATCCAGGCGCGGGATCGGCGACGTTTACCTGCGTTCGCCGCTCGATACCGGCACTGCTGCCGGTGAGTATTTCACGCTGAAACCCGACGCCGAGATGCCCGGCGACCAGCGCATCGACGATGCGGGCTCGCTCACTTTCGACACGCACCCGCTGCTCGAGGCGGAGGACTATCTCGGCCAGCCTGTGCTCGACCTCGAGCTTTCCTGCAGTGCCGAAACCGCCAATCTCGCCGCGCGTATCGTCGATGTCCATCCGGACGGAACGTCGACCCGCGTCGCCTTCGGCGTTCTCAACCTGGCGCACCGCAACGGCAATGCCAAGCCGGTGCCGATGGAGAAGAACCGCAAGACGCGCGTCACGCTGGTGCTCGATGCCTGCGGCTACCGCTTCCGTGCCGGCCACCGCATCCGGCTGTCGCTGTCGACATCCTACTGGCCGATCATCCTGCCGTCGCCGACCGATCCGGGCGTCACGATCGACACGGCCAGCGTCTCGCTTTCCCTGCCGCTTCTCGGCGACCATCGCGAGATCGTCGTGCCGCAGCCGGCCAATCCCGACCCGTTGCCGCACTATATCGAGCATTCACCGGCCGAAACGCGCCGCATCGTCGAACGCGACATGACCAAGGGCCGGACGCATTATCGGATCTACGAGAATACCGGCCTCGTCGAGCATCCCGGCACCGGCAATGCGACGCAGGACATCCGCGACGAAACCTGGACGATCGCACCGGACGATCCGCACTCCATCACGGGCGTTTCGACCTGGACCTGCATCGCGCGGCGTGGGCAGCAATCGCTGAAGACCGTCTCGACCTCCCGCCTCGGCTGTACGGAAACCGAGTGGATCACCTCCGCCAAGGTCGAGGCTTTCGAGGATGAAACGAAGATCTTCGAGAAGACCTTCGAGAAGCGGATCCGGCGGGATTTCATGTGAGGGATCGGCGCGCGACCGCCCCTCATCCGCCTGCCGGCACCTTCTCCCCGTTTTGACGCGTTTTGACGGGACTCGGGAAGACGTCTCTATGCCCCTCTCCCCGATCTTGCGTACGGGGAGAGGTTCAAACTCACTGCGTTCAGTTGTCCCTGCGGCTGAGCGTCTGCAACACTTCGACGGCCCTTTTCGCGTCCGCCGCGGGCACGAAGATGTGGTCGTGGTAATAGGCCGCCACCACATTGGCGCTGATGCCCGCCTGCGTCAGTGCGCCGGAAACCGCCGCCGTCAGTCCTACGGCTTCGAGTGCGGAATGGACGCTGAGCGTAATCAGCCGCAGCACCGGTCCATAGGAAAGTCCCGCCGCCTCGGCACGGGCCCGCTCGAGGATGAGCGTAATCCCCTCATTTTCGCGAAAGGTTCCGATCGGCTCAAGCGCGAACCAGGCCGCAGCGCGACCTTCAACCGTGCAATAGACATACTCGCCGTCATGCAGCATCGGCTCCATCTCTGCCAGCAGTCGCTTGAGATCCGTCTCGCCGCTCATCGCCGCCTCAAGCCGTACCGGCCAATCTCGCCACAGCTTGCACCAGACGGGCGAAGCCCTCCTGCGCGCCGGGGCTCATGCGGCGCGCCCGGAGCCAGGAATGGACCATCTGCGGCTCTTCCCGGTAGGTGACGTCCACGCCCGCCTGGGCGAGCCGGGCTGCATAGGCGCGCGCATCGTCGCGCAACGGATCGAAATGGGCTCCAGTAACATAGGCCGGCGGAAGCCCGGACAGGTCCGCGGCCCGCAACGGGTGTGCAAAGGGCTCATCCGCCGGTGCTTTCAGCACCTCGCGGTAATAGTCGACGTCGGCGGTGGAAAGCAGCGGCGCCTGGGCCATCTCGATATAGGAGCCGCGCGTCAGATCGCCGCCGAGGCCGGGATAGATCAGGACCTGGCCGACGATGCCGGCGAGCCCCTCGGCCTTCGCCTTCAGTACGATACCGGCTGACAGGTTGCCGCCGGCACTGTCGCCGGCGACGACGAGCGGGCGCCCATCGGCAAGAAGCGCTTCGAGCACATCGCAGCAGTCCTCGAAGGCTGCGGGCCAAAGATGTTCGGGGGCAAGGCGATAGTCCACCGACACCAGCTCGACCCGTGCACCATGGGCAAGCTCGGCGCAGATCGCATCGTGGCTCTCAAGCGAGCCGACGACGAAGCCGCCGCCATGGATATAGAAGACGCGCGTCTCGCTCGCGACCTCCGCCGGCCGGTAGTACCGCACCGGAATTCGCCCAGCCACCCGCTCGTCCCGCCGGGTCAGCCCTTCGGGAGACGGCGCGTCGAATTCGGCGCAGAGTGCATCATACCATTGCCGTTGCTGCTCGACGGAGGCATTGACCGCATCGGCGGGATAGAACGCGTCGCAACGTTCGTGAAAGGCGCGAATCCCCGCTTCCGTAGGCATTGGCTTTGTCGTTTTCGAATCCATCCTGTTCCCCCCTCACCGCACCTTAACAGCGTCGCGCCGGCGTGCACGACGAAATGCGTCAGCCCTGCCGCCGTTCACGCCGTGCTTGCGTTCCCTGCGGCGCACGGTGTTAATTCGCACATGGCATTCACACTCCGGCAGTTGCAATATTTCGTCGCCGTCGCCGAGCAAGGCTCGGTCACCCGCGCGGCGCAGAACCTCTCCATCTCTCAATCATCGATCACCGAGGCAATCAAGGAGCTCGAAACCGATCTCGGCGTCGAGCTCTTCGACCGGCACCCCCGCGGCCTTGCGATCACCCATAACGGGCATCAGTTTCTGCGCCACGCGACCAAGATCCTCGCCGATGTCTCCGATGCGCGGCGCAGCTTCTCCGACAGCCGCGAGGAACGCGGCGGCAAGCTCAATCTCGGCGTCACGTCCCTCGTCGCCGGCTACGTGCTCTCCGACCTGCTTGCGCGCTACCGCCGCGCCTGCCCCGGCGTGGAGGTGAGCGCCATCGAGGACAATGGCTCCTATCTCGAGCACCTCCTGATCGGCGGCGAGCTCGACGTCGCCGTGATGGTCATCTCGAATCTGCGCGACCGCATGGCGCTGCAAGCGGAAATCCTCGAAACCTCTCCTTACCGCCTGTGGCTGCCGATCGGCCATCCGCTCGTCAGCGCCGACATCATCTCGGTCGAAGACATCGCCCGTGAGCCGCTGATCATGCTGACCGTGGACGAGATCGAGGAGAATACCGGCAAACTCCTGACGGCGCTCGGCGCGCGTCCGCATGTCGCCTTTCGCACCCGTTCGGTGGAAGCGGTCAGAAGCCTGGTCGCGACCGGAGCCGGCATCGCGCTTCTGCCTGACCTCGTCTACCGCCCCTGGTCGCTCGAAGGCGACCGGATCGAAAGCCGCGATGTTTCCGGGGCGCTGCCGGTGGTGCAGGTCGGCATGGTCTGGCGCAAGGGTTCGAGCCTGCCACAGTCCGCGCGCGATTTCGTCGGCGTCGCCGAAGCGCTGCGCAGCGCCCGCCCGCGATGAACTCAGATATCGGAAATACCGATATCGGCATTCTGATTAATGAATTTGCGAATACGGAGAAACCAAGGCACGCTTCGATCCGGGAACAAAGCCGCTAACGGCATGAAACTGGGGAGACTTCCGATGAAGCAGATCCTGAAATCCTGCACCGCACTTACCCTGTCGCTGGGCCTCGCCGCCCCTGCGCTGGCGCAGGAGCCGCTGAAAGAGCTCGGTCAGGGCGAAGGTGCGCTCTCGATCGTCGCCTGGGCGGGCTATATCGAGCGCGGCGAGACCGACAAGAATTACGACTGGGTCACCGATTTCGAGAAGAAGACCGGTTGCAAGGTCAGCGTCAAGACGGCGGCCACCTCCGACGAAATGGTCGCGCTGATGAACGAAGGCGGTTTCGACCTGGTGACCGCCTCCGGAGACGCATCGCTGCGCCTCGTCGCTGGAAAGCGCGTCCAGCCGATCAATACCGATCTCATCCCCAGCTGGAAGACGATCGACGAGCGCATGCAGAACGCGCCGTGGCACACCGCCAACGGCGTCCACTACGGCACCCCCTATGTCTGGGGCCCGAACGTGCTGATGTACAATACCGAAGCCTTCAAGGATCAGCCGCCGAAGAGCTGGAAAGTCGTCTTCGAGGAAATGACGCTGCCCGACGGCAAGTCCAACAAGGGCCGCGTCCAGGCCTATGACGGCCCGATCCATGTCGCGGACGCCGCCAACTACCTGATGGCGCACAAGCCCGATCTCGGCATCAAGGATCCTTATGAGCTCAACGAAGATCAGTACAAGGCAGCACTCGATCTGTTGCGCACCCAGCGCACCCTCGTCGGCCGCTACTGGCACGACGCGATGATCCAGATCGACGACTTCAAGAACGAGGGCGTCGTCGCCTCCGGCTCCTGGCCCTTCCAGGTTAACCTGATGCAGGCCGAGAAGCAGCCAATCGCCTCCGTCATCCCGGAAGAAGGCGTGACGGGCTGGGCCGATACGACAATGCTGCATGCCGACAGCGAGCATCCGAACTGCGCCTATATGTGGATGGAGCATTCGCTCTCGCCGAAAGTCCAGGGAGATGTATCCGCCTGGTTCGGTGCCAACCCCTCCGTCGGTGCCGCCTGCAAGGGCAACGAGCTTCTGACCGACGAAGGTTGCAAGACCAACGGCTACGACGACTTCGAGAAGGTCAAGTTCTGGAAGACGCCGGTGACGAAATGCGAAAGCCAGGGCGAGTGCGTGCCCTATCATCGCTGGGTCTCCGACTATATCGGTGTGATCGGCGGGCGGTAAGCCCTGCCTTCAGCGCAAGCGTTTGCCCCTCACCCTAGCCCTCTCCCCGCAGGCGGGGAGAGGGGACGAGTAAGCCGCGCCCGCTCGATGGAATGAAGCCCGAGAGGGAGCCCCGAGTCGCCTTCTCCCCGCAAGCGGGGAGAAGGTGGCGGCAGCCGGATGAGGGGCCGAAATCTCGCCGAAATCTCCTGGAGTATCGCAATGAACGCCGCCGTCCTCTTCGACAATGTTTCCCGCTATTTCGGCGCCGTGCGTGCCGTCGATCGCGTGAACCTCGAGATCGCCGAGGGCGAGTTCTTCGCGATGCTCGGTCCATCGGGCTCGGGCAAGACCACCTGCCTGAGGCTGATGGCAGGGTTCGAGCAGCCGACCGGAGGCCACATCGAGATCTTCAGCGAGACCGCCGAAGGCGTGCCGCCCTACCGGCGCAGCGTCAACACCGTCTTCCAGGACTACGCCCTCTTCCCGCATCTCTCCATTCTCGACAACGTAGCCTATGGCCTGATGGTCAAGGGCGTCGGACGCGAGGAGCGCCGCAGGGCGGCCGAGGATGCGCTCGCCATGGTGAAGCTTCCGGGCTACGGCACGCGCCGGCCCGGACAGCTTTCAGGCGGCCAGCGCCAGCGCGTGGCGCTCGCCCGCGCGCTCGTCAACAAGCCGAAGGTTCTGCTTCTCGACGAGCCGTTGGGCGCGCTCGATCTGAAGCTGCGCGAACAGATGCAGGAGGAATTGAAAACGCTGCAGAAGTCGTTGGGCATCACCTTCGTCTTCGTCACCCATGATCAGGGCGAAGCGCTCTCGATGGCCGACAGGATCGCCGTCTTCAACGAGGGCCGTATCCAGCAACTGGGAAGCCCGGAGGAGGTCTACAACCGTCCGCAGACCCGTTTCGTCGCCGATTTCGTCGGCTCCTCCAACGTGCTTTCCGAGGACCTCTGCCGCCGACTGGGGCTGAAGGCTTCCTTCGCGAGCCTGCGCCCGGAGGCTGTGGCCATTGCGCCGCCGAGCGACGGAGCGCTGAGCCTTTCCGGCACTGTCGCTTCGCAGAGTTTCCTCGGCGCCACCAACCGCATCCTGATCGACGTCGAGGGTGCCCGCATCGCCGTGGCGAGCCCGGCGGCGCGTGGCGTTCCAGCGGTCGGCAGTCCGGTCACGATCAGCTTCGCCGCGCACGACCTCCACCCGATGGAGGACGCATGACGATCGTCGCCGAAAGCATAATTCTTCCGCAACGCCGCAGCACGGCGGGCCGCCTCTCGGATTTCTTCTGGCGGCACCCGCATGTGCTGCTTGCGATCTTTCTCGCACCCCCGCTCCTCTGGCTCGGGATCGTCTATCTCGGTTCGCTCTTCGCGCTGCTTCTGCAGAGCTTCTTCTCGATCGACGATTTCTCCGGGCTCATAAATTACGAGTTCACGCTCGCCACCTATCGGCAGCTCTTGAGCGAATCCAATCTCGACATCATCATCCGCACCGTCTCGATGGCCGCCCTGGTGACGCTCGTCTCGGCGCTCATTGCCTTTCCGATCGCCTATTACGCCGCCCGCTACGCGCGCGGGAAATGGAAGGCGCTCTTCTATCTCGCCGTCATGCTGCCGCTCTGGTCGAGCTATCTCGTCAAGATCTATGCCTGGAAGCTGATCCTCGCAAAGGAAGGCATCCTGACCTGGTTCTTCGGAAAGCTGAACCTTCTCTGGCTGATCGATGCCTGGCTTTCTCTTCCCGTCGTCGGCGGCAATTCGCTGTCCGTCAGCTATACGGGCACCTTCATCGTCTTCGTCTATGTCTGGATGCCGTTCATGATCCTGCCCATCCAGGCGGCGCTCGAGCGCGTGCCGGCCAATCTGATCGAAGCCTCGTCGGACCTCGGCGGAACGCCCGCCCAGACCTTCCGCCATGTGCTCTTTCCGCTGGCGCTGCCGGGCATCGTCGCCGGATCGATCTTCACCTTCTCGCTGACGCTCGGCGACTACATCATCCCGCAGATCGTCGGCTCCTCGCGGCTCTTCATCGGTCAGGCGGTCTACGCGCAGCAGGGCACCGCCGGAAACATTCCGCTCGCCGCCGCCTTCACGGTCGTGCCGATCGTCATCATGGGCGCCTATCTCTGGATGGCCAAACGCATGGGGGCCTTCGATGCGCTCTGAGAAGGCGAACTCCGCTCCATTGGGTCTGAAGATCGCGGCCGCCGCCGGCCTCGCCTTCATGCATCTGCCGATCCTGCTGATCTTTCTCTACGCCTTCACGACCGAGGAGAAGAGCTACCAGTTTCCGCCGCCGGGGCTGACCACGCAATGGTTCGCCGTCGCCTGGAACCGGCCGGATGTCTGGGCGGCGCTGACGCTCTCCGTCAAGGTCGCCTCGATCGCGACGGCGGTAGCCCTCGTCCTCGGCACCCTCTGCGCCGCTGCCGTCAGCCAGACCCGTTTCTTCGGCCGCGAGACGATCTCGCTCCTCGTCATCCTCCCGATCGCGCTTCCCGGCATCATCACCGGCATTGCGCTGCGCTCCGCCTTCTCCATGGCCGACATCCCCTTCTCCTTCTGGACCATCGTGCTCGGCCACGCGACTTTCTGCATCGTCGTCGTCTACAACAATGCGGTCGCCCGTTTCCGCC
Organism: Ensifer sp. D2-11; assembly: GCF_054161295.1. Lineage (NCBI taxonomy): Bacteria > Pseudomonadati > Pseudomonadota > Alphaproteobacteria > Hyphomicrobiales > Rhizobiaceae > Ensifer > Ensifer sp. D2-11. Next base: position 781,230 of record NZ_CP096433.1, on the reverse strand, counting down.
GGATTTCCGGCTCGCTGATCGAGGCTTCCATGGATCTCGGCGCCGACGGTTTCCAGACCTTCCGCTACGTGATCCTGCCGAACATCGGCACGGCCCTGCTTGCCGGAGGCATGCTCGCCTTCGCGCTTTCCTTCGACGAGGTGATCGTCACGACCTTCACGGCCGGGCAGCAATCGACCCTGCCGATCTGGATGCTGGAAGAGCTGATCCGCCCGCGCCAGCGCCCGGTTACCAACGTCGTCGCCATGGTCGTCGTGATGGCCACCTTCCTGCCGATCCTCGGCGCCTATTACCTGACCCGCGACGGCGACCAGATCGCCGGCGCCGGCAAATGACATTTCGCACTTGAAGGGAGAACAGACATGGACACCCAGCTCTTGATCGGATCGCGCTTCGAAGCCGGAACCGAGGCCGAGGAACACATCCTCAATCCGCGGACGGGCGCCGGGATCATCGACCTCGCCGAGGCATCCCACGCGCAGATCGACGCCGCCGTCGACGCTGCCGAGCGCGCCTTCGTCGGCTGGTCGCAGACGACGCCGGCCGAACGCTCCAACGCCCTTTTGAAGATCGCCGATGCGATCGAGAAAGAAGCCGACGAATTCGCCGCGCTGGAGGCGCTGAACTGCGGCAAGCCGATCAATGCGGTGAAGAACGACGAGTTGCCCGCGATCATCGATTGCTGGCGCTTCTTCGCCGGTGCGGTGCGCAATCTGCATGCGCCGGCGGCTGGCGAATATCTGCCGGGCCACACGTCGATGATCCGCCGCGATCCGATCGGCATCGTCGGCTCGATCGCGCCGTGGAACTATCCCCTGATGATGATGGCCTGGAAGCTGGCGCCGGCGATCGGCGGCGGCAACACCGTTGTCTTCAAGCCATCCGAACAGACGCCGCTGACGGCGCTGAAACTTGCGCGGCTGATCGCCGACATTCTCCCCGAAGGCGTCGTCAACGTCATCACCGGCCGCGGCGAGACCGTCGGCAACGCGCTGATCAACCATCCGAAGGTCGGCATGGTATCGATCACCGGCGACATCGCCACCGGCAAGAAGGTGCTCGCGGCCGCCGCCAAGACGGTAAAGCGCACCCATCTCGAGCTCGGCGGCAAGGCGCCGGTCATCGTCTATGACGACGCCGACCTCGAGGCGGTCGTCAACGGAATCCGCACCTTCGGCTACTACAATGCCGGTCAGGACTGTACCGCCGCCTGCCGCATCTATGCCGAAGCCGGCATCTACGAGAAGCTCGTCGCCGACCTCACCTCGGCGGTCTCCACAATCCGCTACAATCTCGACGACGACACTGAAAACGAGATCGGTCCGCTGATCTCCAGGCGCCAGCGCGACCGCGTGGCAAGCTTCGTCGAAAGGGCCGCCGACCAGAAGCACATCGAGATCACCACCGGCGGCCGCACGGGCAGCGACCAAGGCTTCTTCTTCCAGCCGACGGTCGTCGCGGGCGCCACTCAGGAGGACGAGATCGTCCGCCGCGAAGTCTTCGGCCCGGTCGTCTCCGTCACGCGCTTCACCGGCAAGGACGATGCCGTGGCCTGGGCGAACGACAGCGATTACGGCCTCGCCTCATCGGTCTGGACGAAGGACATCAGCAAGGCGATGAGGGCCGCGTCCCGTCTCCAATATGGCTGCACCTGGATCAACACACATTTCATGCTGACCAACGAAATGCCGCATGGCGGCATCAAACAGTCCGGCTATGGCAAGGACATGTCGGTCTATGCGCTGGAGGACTACACCGCCGTCCGGCACATCATGATCAATCACGGCTAGAGGCCGGCCCCTCATCCGCCTGCCGGCACCTTCTCCCCGCAAGCGGGGCGAAGGAGACTCGAGGCACCCTTCCGCTCTTACTTTCATCGAGCGCGCGGCCTACTCGTCCCCCTCGCCTCGCTCGCGGGGCGAGGATTAGTCCTCGGGTTAAACCCGAGGAGAGGGGCAACAGCGGGCTCCGACGCACGCACCCGCACGCTGCTGTTGCACATTTCCCACAATATCCTGAACATGACTCAAAAAGTCATGAAAACGGCTTGCGTTCAGCATAATCATGAGTGATTAGCTCACCTTATCAAATATAATGATTAAGGTTGCGTCGCATGCCCTCGAAATCCGCCCTCCGCCTGCCGTTGATCCGCCTTGCCCTCGCCGGCACGTCGGCCCTTGCCCTCGTCGCTACCGCACAGGCGCAGGAAGCAGAGCAGGAGACCGTTTCCAATGGCGACTCCACCGCCCTCGAAACATTGGTGGTCAACGGCAGCGGCGGGGTCATCACCGCCGAGGGCTATGTCGGAACCAGCAGCGCCACGGGAGCGAAGATTGACACCCCATTCCTGGAGACACCGCAGTCGATCTCGACGGTGACCGAACAGCAGTTGAAGGATCGCAATCCGCAGACGCTGCTGGAGACGCTCGCCTATACGCCCGGCACGCGCGTCGGAGCCTACGGCTTCGATCCCCGTTTCGATGCGTTCTTCGTCCGCGGTTTCGACGTGACCTATAGCGGCGTATTCCGTGACAATCTGCGCCAACCGGCCGCCGTGGACTCGATCTTCAAGAACGAGCCCTACGGGTTGGAAGGCGTTTCGATCCTGCGCGGCCCCTCCTCTGCCCTTTACGGCGCAACCGGAGCGGGCGGCCTTTACAACCTCATCACCAAGCGGCCGACTGAGGACACGCTCAGAGAGGTGCAGGTTCAATATGGCAGCCACGATCGATATCAGGGCCAGTTCGACTTTTCAGGTCCAGTGAATGAGAACGACCCTGTCTATTACCGCCTGACCGGTTTGTTGCGCGATGCCGACACCGAACAGGTTGGCCTCGCAGACGACCGTGCCTATATCGCGCCGGCCTTCACCTGGAAGCCGGACGAAGACACGAAGCTGACCGTTCTCGGCGAGTATTCGCGCACCAATTCGGGGGGCACGGCAACTTATTACAACGACCCGCTCACCGGCGAAGCAACCGACATATTTGCCGGCAATCCTGACTTCAACGACTCGGTACAGAAGCAGGGGCGTGTCGGCTATGAGTTCGAGCACCGGCTGAACGACACCTTTGTCTTCCGCCAGAACGCGCGCGTGTCCACTCTGAACATCGACGCGGACTGGGCCTTTGCCTATGCGCCGAACGCTGCCGATCCGACATTGCTCGACAGCAGCGCAGGCACATATGACGAGCGGCTGACCGCGTTCGTGATCGACAACCAGCTCGAAGCCAAATTCGACACGGGCGCCATCGAGCATACGCTGCTTGCCGGCGTCGATTATACGAAGCTGCGTTTCCGTGCGCTCGACGGGCGCGGCGTGTCGCCGCCGCTCGATACCAAGAATCCGACGCAGGGGCGTCCGGTCGACCCGATCGATTTCAATACGCGCACGGTCCAGGACCAGTGGCAGCTCGGTACCTACCTGCAGGACCAGATCCGTTACGACGCCTGGACATTGACTGTGGGCGGTCGCTACGACTGGGTCTCTACCGATACGGATACCACGGATCTCGCCACCGATTCGCTGACGACGGTTTCTCAGAAGGACAAGGAGTTCTCCGGCCGCATAGGGCTCACATACCAGACCGACTTCGGCCTCGCCCCCTATATAAGCTACTCGACGGCGTTCACGCCCAATGCCGGCATCAACAGGGAAACGAACCAGCCCTTTAAGCCGACCGAGAGCGAGCAGCAAGAAATCGGCGTCAAATACCTTCTGCCGAACAGCAACACGCTGATCACCGCCGCGCTCTTCAACATCGATCAGAAGAATGGCCTCTATCTCGAAGCCTCCGGCGATACCGCTATCCAGGTACAGCGGGGAAAACTGCGTTCGCGCGGTTTTGAGATCGAAGCGAATACCAGCCTTGACAACGGCCTTTCGCTTATAGCTTCTTACGCCTATACCGATGTGAAGATCATTCAGGGTCCTTCAGGCACGATTGGAAACTATGTCTCGTCCGCTCCACAGCACATGGCGTCGATTTGGGCCCATTATACATTGCCGGAAGATGGTCCTTTTTACGGGTTCAGCCTGGGTGGAGGCGCGCGTTTCGTCGGATCAAGTTACGGCAACGACGAAAACACCTTCAAGAATAGTTCGCGTGTTCTCTTCGATGCTTCCGTCGGCTACGACTTCGCAGCGATCGACCAGAAATATGAGGGTCTGCATCTGCAGGTGAATGCCACCAATCTGTTCGACCGCCGCGAGGCCGTGTGCACCGCCGGCTACTGCCATCGCGATCAGGGCCGCACCGTTATCGGCTCGCTGCGCTATAACTGGTAAGCGACATGACAACAGCCGGGCATGAAAGCATGGCGGCAATCGACGAGCCGAAAGGTCTGTCGGCGGCCTTTGCGGGACCGCATGCCTGGTGCAACGAGAAGATGATGCTGTCGGAGAATCTTTCCGACGGCATTCCGCTGTCCGACTTCTTCGCCTCCGGCGCCTTCGACCGGACGCTCTCGCACTATGCCGGGGCCTCCGGCGGCACGGACCGCCGCGCCGTGGCCTCCATGTGGTCGCTCTATTATTTCTCCGCCCTGACCATCCCCTATGTCGTCGCCCGGGTGCTGGACCACCAGGCGCTGCCGGCGGATTTCGACCAGATGACGGTGGCGCTCTCCGACGACGGACTGCCCCGCGCCTTCGGGGTCGCGACTGCAGGTCAGTGGCGCGACGATGACGGGCGTGACATCTTCGCCCTGATCGGCTCGCTCGTGGACGAGCACCTTGCCAAAGTGGTGCCGCATCTCAAGGCGGTTGGCGGCATATCGCCCAGGCTCGCCTGGAACAATGCCGCCGTTTACATCGATTATGCGCTTCGAACCGCCGGGACCGACCCCATGAGCGACCAGGCCGATGCGATGGTCGGTCGCCGGCTGATGCCCAACGGCGCTCCCAATCCTTTCTTCGACTGTCTGCGCCAGGAGGAAGAGGACGGGACGCGCGTCTGCCGGCGCAAGATCTGCTGCCTGAGATATCTCCTCCCGGGCATCCCGAGCTGCGGCAGCCTCTGCGCCCTTCCAAGCCAAAGGAAACAATAGCCTTGTCTCGTCTGCTGCTCTGCCGCCGAAGCCTCGTTCGCGTCCTTGCCTTCCTGGCGATCGCCTTCTCGCCGCTCGTCGCGCTGGCGCAGGCACAATGGCCGATGACGGTCACCGACGCCGTCGGACGACAGGTTACGATCCCCGCACCGCCCAACGCGGTACTGCTCGGCACGGGCTTCAATCTCGTGGCCCTTTCGCTCATTCATCCGGACCCGGTAAGCCTTCTCGCAGGCTGGTCCGGCGACATGAAGGGCGACAATCCCGAGATATACGAAAGCTATCTGCGCAAGTTCCCGAAGCTCGCCGATGTGCCGCTGATCGACGACGGAAGCGGCCCTGGGCTCTCCTTCGAGACCATCCTGACGCTCAAGGCCGATCTTGCCGTCCTCGCCAACTGGCAGGCGGACACCGAGGCGGGCCGGCGCGCGATGGAATATCTCGAAAGCACCGGCGTGCCGGTCATCGTCGTCGACTTCAACAACGAGGTGCTCAAGAACACGCCGGACAACATGCGTCTCCTCGGCAAGGTCTTCGAGAGAGAAGAACAGGCGGAAGACTTCGCCCGCTTCTACGAGGAGCGTCTTGCCCGGATTCGCGAGCGCGTTGCCGGGAGTTCCGAGCCGGGGCCGAAAGTTCTCATGGAAGCTTTCCCGGCGCCCGACCGTTGCTGCTGGGCCTATGGGGTCGGCGGCCTCGGCGAGTTCATCGCCATCACCGGCAGCCGCAACATCGCCGAGGGCGCATTGCCGCGTCCGGGCGGCATGATGAACGCGGAAGCGGTGATGGCCGAGAATCCGGATGTCTATATCGCCACCTCGTCGCCCGGCGGCAAATACAGCGGCTTTTCGATCGGCCCCGGCGTCACGGCGGAAGAGGCGGAAACAACCCTGACCGAATCCGTGGACAAGCCGGTGATGGCGAGCATAGCCGCCGTTCGCAACGGGCGTGTCCACGGCCTCTGGAATTTTTTCAACGCCGTTCCGCTGAACATCGTCGCGGCGGAGGCCTTCGCCTCGTGGCTGCGCCCCGATCTCTTTCCCGATGTCGATCCCGCCGCCACGCTCGCCGAGATCAACCGGCGTTTCGCGGCGGTACCTTTCGAAGGTTCCTATTGGATAAGCTTGAAGAAATGAGCTTCGGCTGAGTGTTGCGGCCTCTGCGAGGCAGAAGGGTCGAGGCAGGCGCGAACGATTGCCAGCGCCGCGCGTCCCTATATAAGGTTCTCCCAGGAGGATCTTCATGGCATGGCTGATTGCGTTACCGTTGGGCTTGGCGATCGTGTATCTCGCGGCTCGTTACGGTCGCTTCCGCAGCTGGATCGAACCGGTTCTTTCGATTGCGGTCGCGCTCGCCCTCAGCGCCGCCTTCCTCGTCTGGCTGAACGAGAGTGCTCCGGACGAGGTCCCAGCGCCTGCTCCGGACCAGCCTGAAACCGGGCTCACCGCCGACGATATCGTGCTCGAGAATATGACTGTCGAGCCAAGCCAGACGAGGCGCAGCTATCGCGTTCGCGGCACTGCCGCCAATGCGTCGGACTTGGCGCTCGAATATTTCCGCTTGACCGTAACGCTCGAGGATTGCCCGCAGGACGCCTGCAGGCACATCGGCGACGACACCGCGCTCATCCTGCTGAGAGTGCCGGGCGGCCAGAGCCGCCCGTTCGAGACGTTCCTCACCTTTCCCTTCCGACCGGATGAAGCGCCGACCGCTCCGAAATGGAGCTATAGGGTGAGTGAGGTCAGGGGCTCGAGCCGACGGTGATTTACGACGGTCTCGCCTGCATCCGCCCCTCATCCGCCTGCCGGCACCTCCTCCCCGCAAGCGGGGCGAAGGGACGCACGGCGCCGACCCATTCCACCTCACCGCTGCTGGAGGTCGTCCCCTCTCCCCGCCTGCGGGAAGAGGGCTCTCCTCGGGTTAAACCCGAGGAGAGGGGGCAAATCGCTGCCACTAAACGCATGAACAATCGTCTCAGCAATAGATCCCGAACCGCTCCCGTATCGCCCGGTCGACCTCCGTCGCGATCAGCGACGGAGCGGCATCGGCGAGGATGCGGTTCTTCCTCTCGATGGCACGGGCGACGAGATCCGGCCGGCCGATCTCGACCCATTCCTTCGGGCTCGTGCGGTCGGCCACCGCCGGATAGATATATTCCGTCTGCATCAGGCCGAGCGTCTGCGGATGGCCGAGATAGTGGCCGGGGCCGTCGAGGCAGACCGAACGCATGGTTTCGAGCGAAACCGAATCCTCGGTGACATCGATGCCGCGGATGCAGCGCTGCACCTGGCCCAGCAAGTCGTCTCCGAGCACCAGCGACTCCAGGCAGAAGCCGAGGAGCGATGCATGCATGCCGACCGCCTCGTACACCATGTTGAGCCCAGAGAGCCCAGCCATCACGTTGGAGATCGCCTGTTCCCAGCCGGCCTGCATGTCGGGAAGCTTCGCATCCGCAATGCCGGCGGCGGCGCCGCCAGGCAGGCGATAGAATTGGTGCATCTGCGCGCAGCCGGCCGTCAGCAATGCCTGTTCGCCGGAGCCGCCGGACATGGCGCCGGTCCTCAGATCGGAGACGAACGGCCAGGTGCCGAAGACGGCCGGATGGCCGGGCGAAAGCGCATTGACGTAGACGACGCCTGCAAGGCACTCGGCAACCGCCTGAACGATGGCGGTCGCGAGCGGCGCCGGGGCAGTCGCCCCCGCCTGTCCGGCGGATAGCAGCAGGACGGGCATGCCGCCACGGATGCACTTCTCCATGGTGATGCAGCTTTCCTCGGCGAATTTCATCGGCGGCACGACGAAGCAGTTCGAGTTCGAAACGAAGGGCCGCGCCCGCCACTTGTCCTCGCCGCCCGCGATCATGTGGATGAGATCGAAGCAGCCCTCCACATGCGAGGGATCGGAGAAGCTCGTCCCGACATGCTTCGTCGTTCCGGCGCAGCAGGCATAGAGCGTGTTGATGTCCATCAGGAAATTGTCGGAAACGTCCCGGCAGACCATGGCTCGCTGGAAGAAATGGACATTGTCCAGGTGATGGACGAGTTGCGCCGCATTCAGGAGGTCCTTGGCGGTCGATTCCCGGTATTCGCGCTTCTCGACGTCGACCACGTGCACCGCCGCGCCGGCCGTACCGTAATAGACGCGCGTGCCGCTGAGTTCGAGGTCCTGTTTCGGATCACGCGCGTAAAGGGTGATGTCGCGCGCGGCGATGGCCAGCATGTCCTCCACCAGTGCACGCGGGAAGCGGAGTCGTCCATCCTCGCCGAGGATGGCCCCGGCGCCGGTCATGATCTCGACGCCGGATTGCGGCGCGTTGGCAAGGCCGATCTGTTCCAGCGCATCGAGCGCCGCCTCGTGAATCCGTCTGACGTTGGCCTCCGTCAGCGGCTTGTACTGTCCGCCGGAAAGGCCCGGACGGACGGGGCGGATGTTTTCGGCAAGCGGCGACGAACGAAGCGCAACGCGCGCCGCCCGTCCGCCGGACCGTCTCGAACCCGCAACTGCGCATTCCTCAGCCATCATTCATCTCCCAATGGCGCTGTCGTCGTCTTGTTCTTTGCCACTCTCCTCGGGTTTAGCGCGAGGATGAGGGGCAGTCTTTTTCAGGCCCGCACCCGCTCCGCCTTCGGGTCGTACATCGGCTTCAGCGAAGCCTCGGCCTTGACCCGCGTTCCGGCGATTTCGATCTCGTAGGCCGAAGCCAGCACATCGGCTTCGCTTTCACCCTTGCACGCCACATAGCCGAGCCCGATCGCACCCCCGAGATGGTGGCCGTAATTGCCCGAGGTGATCGTGCCGACGATCTCTCCGTCGCGCACGATCGCTTCGTTGTGGAAGAGCAACGGCTCCGGATCGGAAAGCCGGAACTGCACCAGCCGGCGCGAAAGTCCGTTGTCGCGCTTTGCAAGCACCGCCTCACGTCCGATGAACTCGCCTTTTCCGGGCTTCACCGCAAAGCCGAGTCCCGCTTCGAGCACATGATCCTCGTCGGTGATATCGTGGCCGAAATGCCGGAAAGCTTTCTCGATCCGGCAGCTATCGAGCGTATGAAGTCCACAGAGCTTCAGCCCGACATCGGCCCCCGCCAGTTCCAGCGTCTCGAACACATGCGCCGCCTGATCGGTGGAGACGTAAAGCTCCCACCCGAGTTCGCCGACATAGGTGACGCGGTGGGCGCGGGCGAGGCCCATCCCGATCTCGATCTCGCGGGCGGTGGCGAAGGGGTGCGCCTCGTTGGAGAAATCGTTCGGGCTCACCTTCTGCATGAGCTCGCGTGCCCTTGGCCCCATGACGCAGAGCACGCTTTCAGCAGCGGTGACGTCGGTGATCACCACGAACTCGTCGCGCACATGTTTTCGCAGCCAGGCAAGATCGCGCTGCAGCGTGGCCCCCGGCACGACGAGGAAGAAGGCGGTCTGCGAAAGCCGCGTGACGGTCAGGTCGCTCTCGATGCCGCCGCAGGCGTTCAGCATCTGGGTGTAGACAACACGGCCGGGGTCGACATTCATCTCATTGGCGCAAAGCCGCTGCAGGAAAGCCAGCGCATCGCGGCCTTCGACGCGGATCTTGCCGAAGGAGGTCATGTCGAAAAGGCCAACCCCGCTGCGGACGGCGAGATGCTCTTCCCGCTGGTTTTCGAACCAGTTCTGCCGTTTCCACGAATAGCGGTATTCGCGCTCCTGGCCGTCCCTTGCGAACCAGTTTGCCCGCTCCCATCCGGCGACCTCACCGAAAACGGCTCCGCGCGCCTTCAGTTGTTCGTGGATCGGCGAGCGGCGAACGCCGCGGGCGGTCGCCATCTGGCGATAGGGGAAATGATCGGCGTAAAGCAGACCCAGCGTTTCGCTGACCCGTTCCTTCAGGTAGGAACGGTTCTTCTGGAAGGGCTGCGCCCGGCGGATATCGACCTCCCAGAGATCGAAGGGCGGCTCGCCGTCGTTCATCCACTGCGCCAGCGCCATGCCGGCGCCTCCCGAGGAGACGATCCCGATCGAATTGTAGCCGGCTGCCACCCAGTAGCCCTTGAGTTCCGGCGCCTCGCCCAGATAGTAACGGTCGTCGGGCGTGAAGCTTTCCGGGCCGTTGAAGAAGGTGTGGATGCCGGCCGTCTCCAGCATCGGCATGCGGTTGACGGCCATTTCGAGGATCGGGGCGAAATGGTCGAAGTCCTCCGGCAGCTGGTCGAAACAGAAATCCTCGCGGATGCCTTCCATGCCCCAGGGCTTCGCCTTGAGCTCGAAGGCGCCGATCAGCATCTTGCCGGCATCCTCCTTGTAGTAGGTGCACTCGTCGGGCACGCGCAGCACCGGCAGGCGGCTGAGACCAGGTATCGCCTCGGTGACGATATAGAAGTGCTCACAGGCGTGCAGCGGCACGGTGACGCCCGCTTGCCGGGCAAGCTCCCTGCCCCACATGCCGGCGCAGTTGACGACATTCTCCGTCTCGATCATGAAGGTCTCGCCGTTCTGCTCGCAGGTGACGCCGGTTATTCGGCCGTCCTTCTTCAGGACCGAGGTGACTTTCACGCCCTCGACGATCATCGCGCCGTTCTGCCGCGCACCCTTGGCAAGCGCCATGGCGATGTTGGCCGGATCACACTGGCCGTCGAGCGGCAGGTGGACCGCCGCCTTCACGTCGGAAACGTTGAGGTGGGGGTAAAGCTCCTTGACCTGGTCGGGCGTTACCTCGCGTACATCGACGTTGAAGGCGCGCGCCAGCGAGGCCTGCCGGTAGATCTCTTCCTTGCGCTCTTCCGTCAGCGCGACGGTGATCGAGCCGTTCTGGCGCATGCCGGTGGCGATGCCGGTTTCCGCCTCGAGCTTCACGTAAAGATCGGCCGAGTATTTCGCGAGCCGTGTCATGTTCTGCGACGCGCGCAGCTGGCCGATCAAACCGGCCGCATGCCATGTCGTGCCGCAGGTCAACTGCTTGCGCTCGAGCAGGACTACATCGGTCCAGCCGAGCTTCGCCAGGTGATAGGCGACCGAGCAGCCGGAAACGCCACCGCCGATGATGACGACACGCGCTTTTGCGGGAATGGGCTTCGTCATGCCTTCAGTCTTTCATTCGAGGGATCCCAGAGCGGCTGGTCCGGCTGGACGATAGCCTTGAAGCGGTCGCCGAAAATCTCCACCTCGACCTCCTGGCCGGGAACGGCCAGATCGGCGCGCAGCATGCCGAGTGCGATCGACTTGCCGGTGCGGTAGCCCCAGTTTCCGGACGTGGTCTCGCCGACGACCTCGCCGCCCGACCAGAGCGTCGACATGTAGGGCGCGTCGCAGTCGCCGGCCTCGACCGTCAGCGTCACGAAGCGCTTCGTGACGCCCTGCTGCTTCTCACGCTCCAGCGCCGCCTTGCCCTTGAAATCCGGCTTCGCCCAGTCGACGAAGCGTTCGAGCCCGCCCTGCAAAACCGTGTAATCGGTGGAAAGATCGCCCTTCCAGGCGCGGTAGCCCTTCTCGATGCGCAGACTGTCGAGCGCCTCCATGCCGAAGGGCTTGAGGCCGTGCTTCTGCCCGGCGTCCCAGACGGCATCGAAGACCGCGGCGGTATCCTCCACTTTCGTGTGGATCTCCCAGCCGAGTTCGCCGGCGAAGGAGACCCGTACAAGCTGGCAATAGCGGCCGGCGATCTGCCCCGTCTGATGCGTCAGCCACCCCTTCGCAAGGTCGGCATCCGAGACCTCGGCCAGGATCGCGCGCGATTTCGGCCCCGTCAGGATCTGGCAGGCGAATTTCACCGTCACGTCGTCAAGCGTGAAGGCGGCGTCCGCCGGGCGATGCTTCCGCAGCCACTCGAAATCATGCCACTGCGCCGTCGCCGCGGTGATCAGGAAGAAGAAATCCTCCTCGATCGCCATGACGGACATTTCGGTGAGGATGCGGCCCTTGTCGTCGGCGAAATAGGCCAGCCCGATGCGGCCGGGCTTCGGTACGCGGCCGGTGATGAGGCCGGAGAGCCACTCGCGCGCGCCCTCGCCTTTCAGCCGGAAGCGCGAGAAGCCCGGCAGGTCGAGAATGCCTGCAGCATCGCGCACGGCGAGACACTCCTCCTCGATCCGCTTCGCCCAAGGGCCTTCCCTTCCCCAGGTCTGCGTCGCAGCCTCTGACGTGTCGTCGCCCGGTTTCGCGTACCACATGGCGCGTTCCCAGCCGTTATAGGGCTTGAACTGAGCGCCGAGCGCCGCAATGCGATCATGGATCGGCGAGAGCTTCCTGCCGCGCCCGGCCGGCCAGTAGTGCTTCGGGAAATGCATTGCATATTCGTGGCCGTAGATCTCCATGCCCTTGGCGATGCAATAGTCCTGGTCGGTATAGTCCGTGTAGCGGCGCGGGTCGCAGGACCACATGTCCCATTCGGTCCGGCCCTCGGTCACCCATTCGGCGAGCACCTTGCCCGCCCCGCCGGCCTGACAGATGCCGAAGGTAAAGACGCAGGCTTCGAAGGCGTTCGGCACGCCGGGCATGGGCCCGATCAGCGGATTGCCGTCCGGCGCATAGGGGATCGGTCCGTTGATGACGCGCGAAAGACCTGCCGTCCCCAGGATCGGCACGCGCTCGACCGCATCGTTCAGATACCATTCCAGCCTTTCGAGATCGTCCGGGAAGAGCTGGAAGGAGAAGTCCTCCGGCATCGGGTCATCCGGTGTTGCCCAATGAGCGCGGCAGTTCTTCTCGTATGGCCCGAGATTCATGCCGTATTTCTCCTGCCGGAGATAATAGGAGGAGTCGACATCGCGAAGGAGCGGCAGCTTGTGCCCAACCTCCTTCGACCAGGCGGCAAGCTCCGGGATCTCGTCGAATAGAATGTACTGATGACTCATCACCATCATCGGCACGTCGCGGCCGAACATCTTCCCGACCTCGCGGGCGTAGTAGCCAGCGGCGTTGACGACATATTCGCAGCGGATTTCGCCCTGCGCCGTCTCGACCACCCATTCATCCCTTTCGCGCCGGGCACCGGTCACGGGACAGAAGCGGATGATCTTCGCGCCCATGTCGCGCGCGCCCTTGGCGAGCGCCTGGGTCAGCTGCGCCGGATCGATGTCGCCGTCATAGGGATCGTAAAGCGCGCCCGTCAGGTCATGCGTTTCGAGGAAGGGATAGCGGCTGCGCATTTCCCCGGGCGTCAGGATATCGAGGTCCATGCCCTGGTAGCGGCCCATGCCGACGACGCGCTTGAACTCCTGCAGCCGCTCCTTCGAATGGCCGAGGCGGATGGAGCCCGTCACATGATAGTTCATCGGGTAATCGACGAGCGCACCCAGGTCGCGATAGAGCGAGGCCGAATAGCGCTGCATGTTCATGATCGACCAGGATGAGGAGAAGGTCGGCACGTTGCCGGCCGCATGCCAGGTGGAGCCGGCCGTGAGCTCGTTCTTTTCAAGAAGCACGCAGTCGGTCCAACCGGCCTTGGCAAGATGGTACAGCGAGGAGGCACCGACGGCTCCCCCACCAATGATCACGACGCGCGCGTGAGACGGCAAATTCGACATGCTGGCTCCCTCTGTTACGGCGATTTTTGACGGGGAAGCCTGATGCCATCAAGCGCGGCGATTGAGCTTTATTGATCGAAGAATTCGATTAGATTGCCCGGTAGGAGCAAGGAGCGACACAAATGCAGGTGGACCTGATCGAAACCTTTCTTGACCTGATGGAAACGCGCAGCTTCAACCGGACGGCCGAGCGGCTCAACATCACGCAATCCACGGTTTCCCATAGGGTGAAGGCCCTGGAGACGCAGTTCAGCCGCAAGCTCTTCACCCGCAACAAGGGCGGAACCCTTCCGACCGCCGCGGGACTGCGTTTCCTGGATTATGCGAAAGCCTTGCAGAATCAGTGGCATGAAGCGACCCGTGCAGTAGCGAGTGCAGGCGCTCTGGAACGTTCGATGCGGCTCGGAATTCAGCACGACCTGGCCGAGACCATTGCCGGCCGCTGGGTGGCTGCGATCCGCCGCGATCTGCCGACCACCGAGATCTATATGGAGGCGGATTATTCGAACCAGATGAACCGCGATCTCGCCGCCGGGGAGCTCGATCTCGCGATCCTCTACACACCGCATTTCCTGCCCGACCTTCACTATGAACGGATCGGCGAACTGCATTACGTGCTGGTCACCACCGATGCTCCTGAGATGGCCGGGGTGAAGCCCGAAACCTATATCCGTTCGAGTTACTCGCCGGCCTTCGACCGGGCGCACCGCCTGGCACTTCCGCACCTTTCGGTCGCTTCGCTTGCCGCCGGCCAGAACATGGCCGTCACGGACCTGTTGCGCACGCTCGGCGGCGCCGCTTACGTGACGCAGGCGACAGCCGATCGGCTCTCCGACCGGGTTGCCGTCGTGGCCGACGCGCCGGTCATCCCTCAGACCGTCTATGCGGCAACGAGTCTCCGCACCCGCCATGCCCATCAGCACCGCAAGATCATCGGCGCAATGGAGGGACTATTGGTCGGTCTGTAGGGTCCCGTGGAGAAGGTTCAGACCGGGTTGACAATCAACCCGGTCTGAGCCCGGGTTTGCCCCTCACCCTAACCCTCTCCCCGCCTGCGGGGAGAGGGGACACCGTTGTGCGGCGCTTCGGCCTCAACGGATCCCAAGCGGACTCGTCCCCTCGCCCCGCTTGCGGGGAGAGGGTTAGGGTGAGGGGCAAACCCCGGGTACCACCCGGTTCGAGGGGCTGACGCGCACTCACCGCACGGAGAATTGCGCCTTCAACCGCGTGACATCCTCGGCCGTAATCCCCTGCGGATCGGTGACCGCCATCCAGGCGTCGATATAATGTTCCGGTGCGTAGACATGGCCGTAGCCCATCGGCGAGGTCGTCGCCAATGCCATGTCGGCAAGCAGCTGCAGCCCCGTGACCACGGGAAACCAGTTCAGCGCCGGCGAAACGTCCGGCCCCCGCGGGGGCTTCATCCAGTCCGGCTCCCGGTAGAAGGAATGGGGATCGAAAAAGGTCACCGGATCGCTGGCATATTGCAGATAGACGATCCGCATCGCGCCCCAATGCGCACCGGGAATGTCGAGCGCATTCTCCTGGCTGGTGAAGCGGATGGCGGAGCTGTCGCGATAGCGCGGAAGCCAGGCGCTCGAGCCGGCGACGCGGTCGGCCGTCACCGAACGCCAGAGCGCGCTCGGAAACGGCGGTCCGCTCCAGAGCGCGCCCTGGAATGGATCGCTGATGACGTCGAAGAGATCGACCGATCCTTGCGAATTCATCGCGCCAAGACTCAGGCCGTGCAGGTAGAGCTTGGGCCGACGATCCCTGGGCAGCGTCGTCCAGTAGCCATAGACCGCGTCGAAGAGGGCGTCGGCCGCGTCGGCGCCGTAGCCCGGCTCGACCAGCAGGGAGAGCCAGCTGGTGAGATAGGAATATTGTACGGCCACGCTCGCGACGTCGCCGTGAAGCAGATATTCGACCGTGTCGAGCGCCTCGGGGTCGATCCAGCCGGTGCCGGTCGGCACGACGACAATCAGTGACTTGCGCTCGAAGCCCCCGGCACGCTTCAGCTCCTCCAGCGCCAGCTTCGCCCGCTCCCGCGCGGTCTCGGCGGAATTCAGTCCGACATAGACACGCACGGGATCAGGGGCTGCAGCCCCGAAGAAGGCGCCGATGTCGGCGCCGGTCGGTCCGGACGCGATGAACTGCCGCCCCTGGCGCCCAAGCTCGTCCCAGTGCACGAGCGACGCGCCGCTCCCCGTCCTGGCGAGGTCGGCAGGCGGTGCGATCTCGGGATCCATAAGCGCATCGAGTTGCTGGAAAGAACTGTCTGCGGCACGAAGCGCGAACTTGAAGATCACGCCGTTCGCAGCGGACCAGAACAGCGCGAGCGCCACCAGCCCGCCGAGAGCATTGGCGATCGGCCGCGTGAGGAAATATTGCAGCCATCGGGAAAGCACGCGAAAGGTCAGCCGGAACAGCCGCGCCAGGAGGACCAGGACGATGAACATGAGCACGGCTATCAGACCGAGCTTGACCGGCTCGGCGCTCTCGATGGGTTCGAGGCCCATGATGTGCCGAACCGTGTTTTGCCAATGCGCCGCCTGCCACAGGAATACGGCCGCAGCCGCTATCGAGACGATCGCAGCGGCGATCTTCAATGTTCGCGCGCGCCGCACCGTCGGCTCGGGGAGTTCGAAGAAGGACCAGAGCCAGCGCAGAGACACACCGACCGCGTAGCCGGCCGCAAGAGAAAATCCGGAGATCACGGCCTGAATGAGATAGGGCCTGGGTATCAGACTTGGCGTCAGCGAAACTGCAAAGAACAGAATGCCGACGAGGAGGCCGCTTGTGGAAAACGAACGCAGGAAGGTGGAGATGTGACGGTACACCGGTCTTGGCAGGTCCGTCTGCTGAACGTGTTCCATGGCGGACTCCACTTCGGGCGCTGGCGGCAATGTCGCTTTCCGCGGGCGCGCAGTCAATTCCCGCGAGCCTGCTGCAAAGGACAAAAACGTGCAGCGGAGGCACTGGAGAGGTTCTTTGCACCGGCAAGAGATTGCGGGCATCAAAACGAAGTGATCGCAAATAGCAAGGATCGTGCGCAGACGTTTGGTATATTCAAGCCGGTAGTAGAGTCTGCCTGCGCCAAGGAGAAAAACCCATGACCGCGCCGCACCCTTCCAAGACCCATATCGGCAACCACAAACTGCATCCCGAAACGCTGATGCTGAATTATGGTTACGACCCCGAGCTCTCGGAGGGTGCTGTCAAACCGCCGATCTTTCTCACCTCGACTTTCGTCTTCCACTCCGCCGAGGAGGGCCGCGACTTCTTCGACTTCGTCTCCGGGCGGCGCGAACCGCCCGCTGGCGTGGGTGCCGGGCTCGTCTATTCCCGCTTCAATCACCCGAACAGCGAGATCGTCGAAGACCGGCTCGCCATTTTCGAACGAGCGGAAGCCGGCGCGCTCTTTTCCTCCGGCATGTCGGCGATCGCCACCACGCTTCTCGCCTTCGTGCGGCCGGGCGATTCCATCCTGCATTCGCAGCCGCTTTACGGCGGCACCGAAACGTTGCTCGCCAAGACCTTCCTCAATCTGGGCGTCTCCGCCGTCGGCTTTGCCGATGGTACAGACGAGGCGGCCGTCAATGCCGCGGCTGAAGAGGCGATGAGTAAGGGACGGGTCTCCGTGATCCTGATAGAGACGCCGGCCAATCCCACCAACAGCCTTGTCGACGTCGCGTTGGTCCGCCGCATTGCCGAATGGATCGGAGAAAGACAGGCGCATCGGCCGATCGTCGCCTGCGACAACACCCTGCTCGGCCCTGTCTTTCAGCACCCGATCGAACACGGGGCGGACCTTTCCCTTTATTCGCTGACCAAATATGTCGGCGGCCATTCCGACCTGATCGCCGGCGCCGTTCTCGGCTCCAAGGCGCTGATCAGGCAGGTGAAGGCCCTGCGCGGCTCGATCGGCACGCAGCTCGACCCGCATTCCTGCTGGATGATCGGCCGCTCGCTCGAAACCCTGTCTGTGCGTATGGAAAAGGCAAACGACAACGCCCGCATCGTCGCCGAATTCCTGCGCGACCATCCCAAGGTCGAGCGAATCCACTATCTGCCGTTCCACGACGCGGACACGCCGGTCGGCCGTGTATTCGCCACGCAATGCACCGGGGCGGGATCGACCTTCTCCTTCGACATCGCCGGCGGCCAGGAGGCGGCATTCCGCTTCCTCAACGCACTGCAGATCTTCAAGCTCGCCGTCAGCCTCGGCGGTACGGAATCGCTCGCTAGCCACCCGGCGGCGATGACGCATTCCGGCGTGCCGATCGAGGTCCGCGCCCGGATCGGCGTGCTCGAATCCACGATCCGGCTGTCGATCGGCATCGAGCACCCGGACGATCTCGTTGCCGACGTCGCGAACGCGCTGACGATGATCTGAGGCGTCGGGGCTTTGGCCCCTCGTCTGTCGCGGTATGGCAAGGGCTTGAACCTCATTCCTGTGCTCGTCACAGGAATCCAGTCAGCCCAAGTCCTTGGGGTGAAAGAACTCTTCCCGCGCCGCAGACGCGGCGCTGCTGGATCCCTGTGACGAGCACAGGGATGAGGAAGGAAGCAACCGGTTCCGAACGTGACCGATTCTAATTGGTTGTGACGCGGGATGCGGAAGGAAAACCGCACGCAATTTCCCGCTCTAAGCCCTCGGCCGGTGCGAAAGGACGTTGACGATATTGCCGAACGGATCGCGCAGAAAGAACCGGCGCACGCCCCAGCTTTCGTCGGTGATATCGTAGACGATCTCCACACCCGCGGCCGCGGCGCGGCGATAGGTTTCGTCCACGTCATCCACCTCGATCGAGAGCGCCGGGACCGGCGTTCCGGACCCGCCTTCGGTGGCGAAGCTCACCTGCGGCATGGCGGTGCGGCCTACCGCCGCAAATGTGACGATCCAGCCGTGATCCATCACCACCTCCATGCCGAGCAGGTCCGCATAGAACCGATGCGCCTGAAGCGGATCGGACACCTGAAGATTTGGCACGATGCGTCGTACAGTCATTTGACCCTCCCGATTGTCCGCTCCGACAGCGCCAGCTTGACGAGCGAGGCCGCCGCCGCACCCGCCGTCTCCATATAGCTCGGATCACGGTGGAGCAGAACGACGGCGAAGCTGCCGTCGAGGAGCAACAGGACCTGCCGCGCGAGATCTTCCGCCTCCACGATCCCTTCCGCCTCGAACGCCTGCCGGAGCCAGTCCTCGAATTTTTTCTTATGCGCGGCGCCGATACGGATCGCCGGGTGCCCCGGCATGCTGGCGAGTTCGGCGGAGGTGCGCAGAAAGCCGCAGCCCTTCCATTTCGGATGTCGGGCGGCGCGGGCGAGATTGAAGAAGATGCCCTCGACCCTCGATGCCACGCCGCCCTCGGCTTCGCTGAACCATTTCTGGAAGAGCTTGAGGTTCGGCTGATCACGCCCTTCGAGATAGGCGGCAATCAGGTCGTCCTTGCTTTTGAAGTGATAATAGAGCGTTCGCTTCGTCACGCCGGCCGCCTCGGCGACTGCGTCCACACCGACGGCGCGGATCCCTTCGGCATAGAACAGCTTGGAAGCGGCGGAAACGATGCGTTCGCGTGTGTTCGGTGCCGTCGTCATGAGCCATGTATACCGACTAGTGAATATACATTCCTGTGTCGCCGACTTAGCCTCCGCTCGTCAATACATGATGGGAGACAATTCATGTCCGACACGGTTCTCATCGAAATTTCGGCCGGCATCGCCCTCCTGACCCTCAACCGGCCCGAAAAGCTGAATGCGCTCAACTACGAACTGATCGATCGGCTTTTAGCCCTTCTCGACCGTATCGAGATCGACGAGACGGTGCAGGCGGTCATCCTCACCGGCGCCGGCGATCGCGCCTTTTCCGCAGGCGGCGACATCCACGAATTTTCCGGCAGCGTGGCCAAGGGCGTGAACGCTGCCACCCGCGATTTTGTCCGGCGGGGCCAACAGCTCACGCACCGCCTGGAGGCCTTTCCGAAGCCTGTGATCGCTGCCGTCAACGGTCTCGCCTATGGTGGCGGCTGCGAGGTGACCGAAGCGGTGCATCTCGCGATCGCGAGCGAGCGGGCGCGCTTTGCCAAGCCGGAAATCAAGCTTGCCATGCCGCCGACATTCGGGGGCACTCAGAGACTGCCTCGCCTGGCGGGCCGGAAGCGTGCGCTCGAGCTGCTTCTGACCGGGGATGCGTTCTCGCCCCAGCGCGCGCTGGACATGGGGCTCGTCAATGCCGTCGTGCCGCATGAGCAACTGATCGCCTCGGCCCGAGCGCTTGCGGGTCGCATCATTCGCCATTCGCCTCTTGCCACCGCCGCCATCATCACCGCCGTGACGCGTGGCCTCAACATGGCGATCGGAGAAGGTCTGCTGTGCGAAAGCGAGCAATTCGCACAGATGGTTCCGAGCCATGATCTCAAGGAAGGGCTTGCCGCCTGGAAAGAGCGGCGAGAGCCACGCTATGCCGGGCGCTGATCCGGTTCTTCAAAACAACCCGGCTCCGGACGGAAAACCGTCCGGCAGTGCGCTAGATCCGGGCGAAGCCGAGCACGAAGAGGGCGAGCGCGCCTGTCGAGGCGATGGTGCGCACGTGGTTCCAGCGGACCCAGTCGGTCAGGTAGCGCTGCTGCCAGAGCTCGGCGGCTTCCTGGCCGGCAGGGGCGGCGGCAAGCGCGTCATTCAGCGGGACATTGATTACGATAGTCACCGCGAGCGTGCCGAGGAGATAGACGAGCCCGCCGGCTGCCAGAAGATAACTCCCCTGCCCGCCCCAGATGAAGGCCATGACGAGAAGGATGAGGCCAAGCAGCGCCGTTCCCATGAAGGCGAAGAGGAACAGCGGATTCTGGATGACCACGTTGATGGCGTTCATCGCGGCGACCCCCTGATCCGGCGGGAGCCGCGACAGCGCCTGCATTATGCAGACCGAGAAGACGAAGAAGAGCCCGGCCATCAGACCGGATCCGATCGCGGCGGCAAAAGCCAGCGCAGGAACAAGGGCAACCATTGCGGCACTCCAGACGGGAACGAAGCCGCTACGGGCCGCTTCCCTCGTTTCAGACTCGAGGCAGCGTCGACGAAAGCCAGCCGCCCGCAAAGCCGGCCCTGCTCAACCCCTGGCTGAAGGCCGGAATGCTGCGCGTCAGTTCCCAGATCAGGCCGCTTCTCCAGTTCTCGATCATCATGACCACGAGCCCTTGGTCAAGTCCGACGATTCTGTCGTCCACCCAGCCCTCGGGGCCGTCCCCCGGCAGGCTGGGATTGAAGCCGCCGGGAAGGCAACCCTCATTAACGAGCGCGGGATATTGCGACATCAGGTGAGAAAGGCTGCCGAGACATGCGTCCGGCTCGAACGGCAGACCGGCGAGCGACGCCCATGGAACGAGCGTACCGTCATCGGCGCCGAATGGTGCGCCGCGTGCCTCGTAGCCGAGCAATCTCTGCCGCCGCCCGTCGCGAAGCCGCAGCCAGCCTTTCGGCGCGTGGCAGGCGCTGAACCCCCAGAGATCGCTGCAGTAACCTGCGAAGCCATGAGGATTTTCCTCGGCATGGGCGCGCTGCAGCCTGATGGCGCGGCGGGAGTTTTCGAAATAGTCGCTGTCCCTTTCACGCATCCCCCGGTCGCGAACGCCGCGAAAATCGATCCAGGCCTGCGGAAACAGGTGGACGAAGAGCGCGCCGGCGTGGAGATGCGCCACCCCATCGAGCGTGAACCATTCATGCGCCGCGGCGTAGGCGTCGTAATTCTGCGGCACGATCGGCCGTGTTGGCGAACCCAGCGCCAGAATATAAAGAAGCAGCGCCTCGCTGTAGCCCCGCCAGCGGTGCTTCAGGAAGCGTCCGGGCGGGCGCCAACCCATTGTGACGGTATCGCCGCCATTGAGCGCCCAGTTCCAGTCTGCCCTTTCGTAGAGAAACGCCGCGTGGCTCCTGATCTCCCTCTCCTGCTCGCCGGAGCCGGAGAAATACGCCGCCGCAGCCAGGGCACCGGCGAGGAGCAACGCGGTGTCGATCGTCGAGAGTTCGCTGCGCCAGGCGCGCTCTCCCGACCGCATATCGAGGAAATGATAATAGAAGCCGCGATAGCCGGTTGCCCGCGCGTCGCTCTCCTGCCGGCTCGCCGCGAAGAATGCGAGGGCGGTCAGCACACGCCGGGCGGCCTCCGCCCGACCGATCCAGCCGCGCTCGACCGCGACCGGATAGGCTGCGAGCCCGAAGCCCGTGGCGGCGATACTCGACGGAGAACCCTTGCGAGACGTATCGGCCACCAGACCGGTTGCCGTGTCGGAATATCGAAGAAAGTAGCCGAACGCCGCGCGCTGCAGCCGCTCGACGCATGCGATATCCGAGTTCCGCCTGGTGTGAAACATGGTGGCCTATTCTTCGGTGACGTCGGTGACGGTGCGGCGGGTCGCGCAGCTCTTGCCGCGATCACCGAATATTGTAGGCCCGCGTCGCGCCGGCAGTCGCCGATTTCCAATCCTGTGGTACATTCATCGGATTACATCGGCCCGGAGGCCGAGGCCGGTTTTACGGCAAATCGCGGTGCCCGGGATAGAGGGGCAGAACGCCCGACGCGTGATCCACGATGATTGGCTGATGCGATGTTAGGCACGATAGCATTGATCCTGGCTCTGAGCGGGAGCCCGATACAGACG
Organism: Ensifer sp. D2-11; assembly: GCF_054161295.1. Lineage (NCBI taxonomy): Bacteria > Pseudomonadati > Pseudomonadota > Alphaproteobacteria > Hyphomicrobiales > Rhizobiaceae > Ensifer > Ensifer sp. D2-11. The sequence goes on along the minus strand of NZ_CP096433.1, from coordinate 759,024 downwards.
GCAGCCATGGCCGCCGACGTCGACGTGGAGCTGTTGCTGGCTGTCGACATGTCCGGCTCGATGGACATGGAGGAGGCACGCGTGCAGCGCTCCGGCTATCTGCAGGCGCTGCGGCACCCCGATTTCATCAATGCGGTCCAGGGCGGGCTCCTCGGGCGGATCGCCATCGGCTATTTCGAATGGGCAGGGCTCGTAAACGAGGCCTCCGTCGTAAACTGGCAGGTGATCGAAAATGCTGCCGACGCCGAAGCCTTCGCCGCCAAGCTGGAGGCGCGGCCGATCGGGACGCGGCGCGGTACCTCGATCTCCAATGCGATTCTTTTCGGCACGGGCCTCATCGATTCGAACGCCTTTTCGGGCGCGCGACGGGTCATCGACGTCTCCGGTGACGGGCCCAACAATACCGGGCCGCCGGTCACGCCTGCCCGCAACGATGCCGTATCGCGCGGGATCATCATCAATGGGCTTGCGATCCTCATCCGCCCGTCGGTCTCGACCGGGCCGCTCGACCAGTATTACGCCGAATGCGTCATCGGCGGCCCCGGCTCCTTCGTCCTGCCCGTCCATGAACCCGAGGATTTCGCGATCGCAATCCGCCAGAAGCTTATCCTGGAAGTAAGCGGCCTGACACCCGAGCCGGCGCTCCGTTTGGCGGCCGGCGAAGCTGCGGCAGATTGCATGATAGGCGAGAAGCTGCGGCCTGGTTTTCTCGACAGGGTCTACCCGGAGCTGGATCGCTAGATGTGAGCAACGCGCCGCGGGTCTTCCCGCAGCGCGCTTTTTCCCCCGCCCGACCATAGATCGCCTCCGCTCCAAGGCGTGTTGAGATTCGGGATACCCGCCGCGGCTTTTTTGATCTCCTCATTCCTGTGCTCGTCACAGGAATCCAGCCAGCCCAAGTCGTTGGGCTGAAAGAACTCTTCCCCGCGCCGCAGACGCGGCGCTGCCCTCATCTCTGTGACAAGCACAGAGATGAGGAAGAGATTGCAGTCCTCCCCGCGCTGATCGACGCGCTCGGCAACATTGTCCGCACCGCGCTTTGCGAGGCGAGCCCGCGACCGCTGCTATTGCAACGAGTGCGTTCTGGCGTTGAAGCCCGCGGCCGCGATGACGAGCTCGCTGCGATCCCGCAACTCGTTGGCAACGGCCTGCAGAGCCATCTCGACGCAATATTCGACGGCCTGAGCGTCCAATGCGCGGGCGCTATCGCGAATGTGGCTCAGCATTCTGGCGATGCTCGCAAGTTCCGTTTCGGTGTCCGTCAAGGACGAAGGATGATTACCCATTTGAACCCCCATTCCGTGCGCTTCCCTGACATCGACTATAAACGACTTCGGAATTTCCGCGCGTTGCACGAGCGTTGCACACGCATCGGTAGAGTTCCGCGCCGGATCTCGCCAGGCGCCTTGCGGGTCTGCTCCTTCAAAATGCGAGCGCTTTGGATAGCGCGCGCGGACCGAAACGGCGTGCTCTTTCACCGTCGGGGTTCTCAAGATCGGGGACGAAGATCTTGATGACCGCGAACGGCAGAGCTTCGGCTGACAGGCGGACCACAATTGCAGATTGCACACCGGCATCCTTTAGATGATCGATGGTGTGGCGCATGAGCGCGTCCAGATCGCCGCCCGCAGGCGGCGCCGCCGGCGCATGCCGGCACGGCCCCGCGAGGAAGGCCTGGCGGGTCGAGTCCGGCAAAGGCCGGCTGAAGGTTTCGGGAAAGACATCGTCCCGAGCGCCGCTCATGAAGGTGAGCCGCGACTGCGCCGCTTCGGTCACCGCTCTGATCGCCGCGCGAACGGCAAAGACATGCGCCCCGCAGCCGCTTGTCACATCGACGAAACGACCATCGTCCCTGATGGCGATGTCGGAGGGGCCGAGCAATGCCAGAAAGCAGGGAATACCGATGTCGCTGGTAATGTCGAAAAGCCGGAGATCGAGACCCGCGGCTCTTATGCGCTCGACGAGACTATTCAGCGCTGCATCGCCGAACCCCTCGGGAGCAACGCATTGCCGGTAACGGCTCTCCGGCCCAGACACGCCCCACAGGACATGGGCGTCACGCTCGATGCGCTCCAGCAGCCCGTGCAATGTCGCTTCCTGGATGGAATTTCCCGATGCGAGCCCATCCGACGACATCCAGAAACGCGAAGGCCGGGTACGGTCCAGCAGCGCCGCTGCGAGCGGTACGAGCACCTCGCGGCCGGAGATCAGATCGGAGCCGGCGGCCCATGGCAATTCCTCCTCCGGACCGATTTCCTCCTGCCCGGCCGCAATCAGCCCCGGAAGCGGGTCCGCGGTCCGTCCGGACGCCCGCAGGGCCCGGGTTGTGGCCATTATGGTTTCGACCGCGGGTTCGCCGGCAACAGCGCGCTCCAGCGCCTCCATGACGGCAGAAACCTTCGCCTCCGCATCCGTCAGCCCTTTGCCCTGTGCAACCACGATGGATCGTGCATTCGGCGTGTAGGCGCACCAGACCGGGATTCCGGTCCTGTCGAGTCCCGTGTGCCTCGCGATGCGGGTTATGCCGAAACCGGAAAGCAGAGGCCTTACACGTTCGAAGGTCTCTTCCGGGCTCAGCACACGATCGGAATATTCATTGCGCAAGTCGGCCCCACCCCCGATGTCGGGACCGGTCACCCGTCGAAGTGACCCGAAAACACCTTGTCGGCGGAGGACACAGCCACTGCGAGGTCGACATTCTTGACGATCGTCCCCCCTTGTGCACGGAGCTTGTTCGCCGTGGCCAAGTCGCCCGTCACCTGATCGAGCGGCCTGACGGTTCCGTTCCCCAGATCCGCCAGCCACAGACCCGGCTCGCCGGGAATGCCTATCACAACAACTTTCGCCATATCGCTATCCCTCATCCTCAAAACCCCGCTTTTTTCAGCCCCTCACGATAGAGGTCCTTCTGCCATTGTTCCTTCATCGGAACGACGGCAAGCCACTTATCGACGTCGAACGTCGGATTGCTCTTCAACGCCCGCATCCGGTACGCCCGTGCTTTCTTCTGGTCGCCGAGCATCGCCCAGCTTGCCGCAAGCAGCCTGTCGCCGGGCGACTTGTCCTTCATTCTCTGAACGTAGCCGATCGCGTCCTCATAGCTTTCGAGGAAATAGCTGGCACCGGCAGCGCTCCAGAAATAGGTGTCGGGCGCCAGCGGATTGAGCGAAAGCGCCTTGCCGAGCTTGTCGAGCGCCTCGTGCGGACGGGAGACATGAACGAGCGTGTCGGCGTGGCTGTAAAGCACGTCGGCATAATGCGGGCTCAGGTTTTCGGCGAGATCCAGCGCCGCAAGGCTCTCGTCGAGATCACCCTGATAGAGCTTGACGACACCGAACTCGCGGTGTGCTCCGGGCAGGTCCTCATTGCTTTCGATCGCCCCCTTGGCGTGATGCTCCGCCACCGAAAGAAGTTCCCGGTCGCCGCGGGCAGTCAGGATCCACTCGATTGCATAGGTGCGCGCCATCCCGCTCAGCGCCGGAGCAAAATCCGGCTTGTGCTTGAGCGCGGCCCTGAAATCGCCGCGTGCCCTGCGGATTTCGGGAAGACCCACGCTGGAGAGGTTTCGCAGGCCGGCGAGATAGGCGTAATAGGCCTCCGGATGGGCCAGATAGTCGATACGCGCGGCACGGCCTGTCTCGACCTGCTCCGTCACCGCCCGGGCGACATGGAAGGCGATTTCCTGGCGTTGCTGCAGGAGACCGACCGGAGATATCGCAAACCGCTCCGCCCAGACGATCGCGTCGGACGGCAGAAAAATGAGCTGCGTGAAGAGCCCCTGGTCCGACATGCGGCAGTCGAGCGCATAGGTAACGCCATGCTTTTCCAGGAACGCAGCCTTGTCCGCGGCATCCCGTATGCGCTCCGCCGTGTAGGGAGCAACGACGGACATCGATCGTTGCGCACATAGCCCGATCGTGATGTCCTCGACCACGGCCACGCTGACCGCGTGAAGCATCGGATCGCTGCCGAAGGCCGCCGGCGGAAGCAGCGCGACACGGGGTGCCGGCGCAACCGGTGGAGCACTCGTCTCCCTTGCGGGCTCTCCGGCAAAGGCACCCTGCTGCAGCCGGGCCCTGTCCGGTTGACCGCTCCCGACGACCAGACCCCCGCCGGTCATCCGCTCCAGGATCGGACGCACGGCCGTATCCGTCGGATCGAGTTCGAGGAAGTGCATGCACGCGGTCCGCAGCAGCGCCCTGTCGGCAAACCGCTCTTCGCCGCCGATAAGCGCCGCGCGCAGCAACTGCGTGAACAGGCGCCGCTGTTCTCCCACCCAATCCGCATAGCGGCCCGGCGGCACATCCGCGCTTGCGAGAAACCCATCGCGCCATAACCGAAGCCCGGTGCGGAACGCCTCCTCCGAACGTTCCAGCGCCTGGAAACCGTCGACGTCGCAGGCAATCTCCCCCAGCGTAACCTCGGCTTCCGTTGCCGTAATGAGCGGTCCCAAATCCGCAGCAAGGTGGCGCATGCGCCACAAGGTCGACCGCAGGTTCTTGAAGGCGACGCTCTTTTCCCGCTCGGGCCAGATCAGCATTGCGAGCTTTTCACGGGAAGCCGTTTTCTCCCCGGACACGCAGAGATAGGCGAGTATCAGCGCCCCCCGCTCGGGACACGCCACAGCCACGCCGCCGGAATCGACCAGCCGCAATTCCCCGAATGTCTGCAGACGATAATGCGGCCCCGCCACGAAAACCTCAAATGGCTCGAATAGTGGAAGCGCCGCCGGCGACCGGCGAGACCGTCGACATCTCGTTCACCCAACCCTCTCCTGCCCCTTCGGCACGAACATCAAAGCGCACGCTGCAACCAATCGCCGCCCCACGGCTCATCGCTGGAGAATGGAAAGAGGACGCCGAGCATGCCCGCGATCTCTGCAGGCATCCGCCACCGATTGGCACGGTTCATACCTCCGGATGTGCGGCTGCGACGCCCGGAGCCATACCGTCCCATTGTTCACTTCCCAGCCCGATGCGGCAACGCATGCAGCCCGAATGCGAAGATGCTCGAAAAGCCGGAACATGGCAACTCATGGCCGCCTATATCTGCAAAGGGCGCAACCCGAGCGGCGTCCGCGGAGCTTCCGCATCGTTGTTCGCCGGCCGTTTTGATGCTATGATCAACGGGATCGATCGAGGGTGCCGTAACCCCGCTGCAGATCGTTCGCCGGAGCGCGCTTGGCCCAAACAAGCGCGCTTTTTGCTGTCGAATGCCAACCCACGCGGTTACCAATAGGCAATCCATGACGCAACAAAATGAATCGCGGACTTCGGAAATCGTTGACCAACTCATTGCGCTCGGGGTGAAGCCTGGAGGCGTCCTGCTCGTTCACTGTTCCTTTCGCAGCGTCCGGCCTGTCGAAGGCGGGCCGCCTGGCGTGATTGCCGCTCTGCGCGCCGCCATTGGTCCGGAGGGCACGCTCGTCATGCCATCATGGTCGGGTCTCGACGACGAGCCGTTCGACCCGGCGGCGACACCTGCCACACCCGACCTTGGAATAGTCGCCGACACCTTCTGGCGTCTGGAGAATGTGACGCGCAGCGACCATCCGTTCGCGTTTGCGGCAACGGGCCCGCTTGCCGCACGCATCACATCAGACAGCTTGCCCCTGCCCCCGCACGCTCCCGCAAGTCCGATAGGGCGTATCCATGAACTCGATGGACAAGTGCTCCTCCTCGGTGTCGAACACGATTCGGACACCACGCTGCATCTCGCCGAGCTGATCGCGAAAGTTCCCTATGGGGTGCCGAGACACTGTACGGTCCTCGATAACGGCAAGCCGATCCGCGTCGACTATCGCGAGAACGATCACTGCTGCCAGAACTTTAACCTCGCCGACGCCTGGCTGAGGCGAGAGGGCTTGCAGCGGGAAGGCCCGGTCGGCCATGCCCAAGCCCGCCTGATCCGCTCCCGCGACATCGTGAGGATAGCCTCGGATCGACTGGCCCGCGATCCACTCGTCTTCCTGCATCCGATAGAGGCAGGGTGCGAAGAATGCGATGCAGCACGCCAATCGGCAGGCTGCGCTCCCCGCAGCACTTCCGGTGGAGGGCAGTTTTAAATGGTAGCGCTCTGGAAGACGGTGGGCGAGGAACAACTATCCTTCGTAGAGAAGCGAATGTCTGGAAGATCATTCACGAACATCTAAGCCAGTTCCCTAAACAATGACCGCAATAGAGCCAACAGCGTCATCGCTCCCGAAGGTTACGGGGAAGCTTAGGTTAGGAAGTTCTCATCCATCCGCGAACGAGCGAGCACAAGATCATCGTCGTTTGGGCCCATCCATGGCCTGCATCGAGCGCGTGGTGGGTAACCGCCGCGTTCGCAGCGATAAGCTGCTTGGGGGAACGTCTCCAACGGGTCGAAATTGGAGCTTACTCGCGGCTGGAACGCGTAAGAACCGTCAGTCCATGCGGACCGACGTTTTCTTCGAGGCGACGCCATCCGAATCCTTCGTAGAAGGAACGCCTTTCCGGCAACGCGCAGAGATAGGCGATGTCGTGGCCCAGATCGAACGCCGCCTCGGCTGCGCGTCCGACGAGAGCTCTGCCTATTCCCCTACCCCGATGTTCGGCCTCGACCCACACGGCAGCCACCCAAGGAGCGTATTGCGGGCGCTCGTCCAGGTCGCAGGAGATAATGAGCGTCGATCCGAGATATCGCCCCCCATCATGGGCCACGAGACCGAAGGGCAGCGCGTTATCGTTCAGCATTTCCTGCATGTGGTCTGTCACGTGTTCCAGTGGATGGCCTGCTCCTTGCCACCAGGCCCTCCAAATCCGGTCCGCGACCGTTGCGCAGAAGGCAGGCTGATCACGAAGGTCAGAGATGGCGTAAAGCTGCCGCTGTGGTTGGGACATGATGGTCATGAAGCCTTGCTTGCTGATCGGTCAGCAATTCGCGTTCGAAGGCCAAAGCTGGGTGATCAGGTCAACCGTCTACTACGGCCTGTCTGACGACATGGGACGGCTTCACGAAGCCGAGTATTTGACCGTTACGCCGCGCTGCCGAAAGTAGGCCTGCATCAGCTTCCTGCCAGAACGGTTGTTCTGCGCGAGCCTAGCCGGGTCAAAGACGGCCTCTTTCAACCCCTCCCGCGCCAACGCTGCCTTGAGGGTCGCGATATGCGCGTCGAGGTCGGCATTGTCCGCTTGGAGCGATTCATAAATGCGGTTTGTTGCATCCGCGACGGTCGGTTCGCTCACCATTACACTCCTGTTATTGCTGGTTGGCTGGCGCTTACCACATTTTTCGGCTTGACCCTAGAGGACGCTCTGTCTCCAACAGCATGACGTCATTGACGATCTAAAGGAAGCGACCCATCTAGGCGTCATGCCGAAACACGACAAGAACCACATCGAGCTGCTCAAGACATGGGTGCTGCCGCCAGCGGCAACATTGGGTTCATCTGTCCGCATGAAGGGCATCCTTCTGGAAATTCGCGCGCGGCTTCCGCATGCCACGAAGAAGTCGCTCAATCTCGATGGTCGCGAGCTCACGCTTATGATGCCCGCAAGCGAGAAGGCTGAATTCCATGCCGCATCGGCTGTCGTCGTCAAGGCGTTGGTAGACATCGAGACCCTTCCGGTGATTCCGCGCGAGATCGAGGACATCCTTACGATCAAGACGAGCGAAAGACATCGCTGGCTGGCCGACGGTCGCTTGCCAAGCGCCGGAACGCGAACGGTCAAGCTGCGCGGGCGCGCCAGGAAGATAACATTTCACGTCTTCGACCCGAGGATTGTCGGAGACATTCTCGATCGGGGCGTCGTCGAAGATTGGCGCGAGGAAGACGCGGCGGCTGCCGCCGAAAATCGCAGACGGGCTGCGTACAAGGCGAAGTTGACGCGGACGTTGAGAAACACCACCAAGGGCGGGCCGAATTCCAAAACCGAACACGGAGACGCCGCCTCCAACCTGGCCGGGTGGGAGGAGTTCGGACGCGATGGACTTCTTCGATAATCGGTAACCGACCGGTTGCGCCAATAGCGGTCATTCCTTCTTTATGAATGCCGTGAATGATAACCGGCACGAATTGGGGCGAGCGACTTTCCGATGACCGACGTAACACTGGGCTTCTACGACACGAATGCTGAGGAATATGCTGCCGACTTGGGTGCTCCCAATCCGAGATTGTTTACCTTCCTCGACCGTTGCAGGCCAAAAGGTAAAGTCTTGGAACTGGGGACCGGCGGCGGTGTCGATGCTGCCGCTATCATCGGAAGAGGCTTTGATCTTGACGCCACCGACGGCTCCTCCGAACTCGCCGCTATTGCGTCGCGCCGCATCGGACAGCCAGTCAAGACAATGCTCTTCAATGAGTTGGATGCCGTCGGATTTTATGACGGCGTATATGCTTGCGCTTCACTGACCCATGTACCTCGATCCGACCTTCGCGGTGTGATCGAGAAAGTTTACCGGGCGATGATCGAAAACGGGGTCGTTTGGGCGAGCTTCAAAGCAGGAGCCGAGGAGGGTTCGGACGCACTTGGTCGCCATTATAACTATCTGTCGCAAGACGAGTTGATGGGGCTCTGGCGAGCAGCGGCACCTTGGCGGGAGATTAGAACGGAGGCGTGGTTGGGCGGCGCTTACGACCGGAAGGCAACGGAGTGGGTGGCTATTACCGCCATGAAGTGAAGTACGCTAAGGGCCGAAAGCGTCATCGTTACGGGGAAGCTCAGGTGGGAAGTTCTCATCCATCCACGAACGAGCAAGCACAAGATCATCGTCGTTTGGGGCCCATCCATGGCCCGCATCAAGCGCGTGGTGGGTAACCACTGCGTTCGCGGCGATAAGCTGTTCTGCGACTTGGGAGGCGTGCCGTGGCTCTCTCCTGTTGTCATGCAGACCCGAAATGATAAGCACCGGCTTGCCTGACAACTCTGGAAAAGTAAAATCGTCTGAGATTGGCTGTGGCCGCAGCAATATAGCTCCAACGAAACTTTCCGGTGCGAGCGCAAGAAGCGCGGTTCCGAAAATTGCTCCGCTGGAATACCCGACAACGAGCATTTCTTTCAGTCCGCAAGCGAACACGAAACCGTTGGCAGATATGCTTTCCCTAGCAAGAGCTATAAGTTCTTCGTGAGGTATGGAGCGATCCGATCGCCTTTTGAAGAAGGTGAAGCCATCAGCATCCACGAATGTTCCTCGCGGGTTGCAACGTGGCTGCTGTGGCGCAAGCCGATTGGTAAACTCGCTAATGAACTCCGGGTGCTGCGAGGAACCGTGCAAGCCAAGTATGCCAATCATCGCAATCTCCCAGAGTTCCGGACGTCGCCTATTCGCGTCGTGTGACAGGGGAATGACTGAAATGGGCCGACAGCTGACGAGCACCTCGGCCGAAATGCGCCAACAGCGGACGCTTGTGCTGCGCGCATCCAAGGTCGCGAGGCGACCCGTTGCAGAACTTCCGGAGGTCGTGCACCTTCAAAACGATGAAACTCGCGGCGCATCCGTTCGTGGGAGCGGCACTCGTGGCTCAAAAGGTATTCGTCTTCGGGACTCTAAAGAGAGGCTTCCCGCTTCACGACCAGGGACTTTCAGTTGCGACGTTTCTGGGAGTCTACAGGACGCGGAGACGCTACCCCTTACTCATTGCCGGACCTTGGTTCGCCCCAATGATGTTCAACGAACCTGGTATGGGATGCCAAGTGATGGGTGAACTATACGAGGTGGACGACAAAACTGTTGAGAAGCTTGATGGACTGGAGTCTGTGGGCGAACCCGGAAACTTTCGCGCTGCGATAGAGGTAGAGCCAATCGAAGGCGGCCCCCCGTGTTTCGCACTTGCTTATATGAAGGCGCGGGAACTGGCCGATCCGGTTCACTCGGATCACCTCCAGGTGTACGAGGATTGGCGCTTTATCCCGTTTGACCAAAGGCCTTAGCGTCCGTTCTCCACCCGCTACTGCCGTTGAGAGCAGCGGAGCTAAGGTCGTCCTTGGGCCGACAGCTGACGAGTACATCGGTCGGATTGCGCCAATAGGAGACATGCAATCCGGGATCGGCTAGCATCTGCCTGCACCACGCCGACGGATGCACTCATGCCCGACCCTGCGAAGACGTTGTAGCTGATTGGGAGCGGGCTGATCTTGAGGGTTGGTTACCTTAGCGAGTAAAACTCATGCGGTTCGTTAATCCAATACCGTTCGTCCGTGACATTCAACGCTCGAAAGCGTTCTATCGAGATGTAATTGCGCTCAAGGTGTTAGAGGATTTTGGGAGCTTTGTTCTTTTCGAGACCGGCTTCTCGATCCACGAGGGGACGGCGATAGAGAAAACTGTGTGGGGCAAAGCATTCGATACGAATGAACCCTATGGTTGTGGCAACCTGCTTCTATATTTCGAGCATGAGGACGTGGGGCAACGCGTCTTCCGGTTCTATGATCCAGACAGGCATGTGATAGAGGTGGGTGAGCCACAGAGCGCTGCAGTATCAGAAAGCACGCGCGATTCCTGAATCCTGCGAGGGCCAATGACAGCTTCGGGCCGACTGCCTCCATGTCGCTGAAGCGCCATCAGCGGACATCAGGATAGTGCAATACGTGGCTTTGGCTCGATGCGGTTAAGTGTATTTGCTAGAAGGTCCTGCACGGCGTGAAGGTCGGCCATTATGCACTCGCAGCGACTAAGGACGTCCGGAGTTGGCTGAACGAGATCAGGTACCATCACCGTCATCGCTCCTGCGCTCGAACCCGAGAGAACCCCATTTCGAGAGTCTTCGAGGGCAACACATTCGGTGATGGGCAAGCCGAGCCGCTCGGCGGCCAGTAGGTATGGATCGGGCTGCGGTTTTCCTGCGGCGTAATCGCCATAGGCGACAATGGTTTGAAAACGACCTTGCAAGCAGGTAGTCGCAAGGTGCTCCTCGACGGTTTTCCGATTTGATGAGGTTACGATAGCTGAAGGTATCCGTTCCGCTTCGAGGAAGGATAGAATTCCCCGCAACCCGGGCTTCGTTCGCAAGTCCGTTCGAGCCATTTGCGTGAATAAGTCCGATGCCCGCCTCCAGAAATTCTCCATAGGAGCATCGTTACCGAACTGGGCCAACAAAACTTCGCGGACACTGGAGGCTGGCAAACCAACGGTTTCGAGATAGACCGACAACGGCAATTCGAACCCTGCATTCTGCGCGGCCGCTATCGTCGCATCTCGATACAAAGCTTCAGTATCGAAAATCAAGCCGTCCATGTCGAATAGGATGGCTTTAGGGACACGAGGCAGGCGCTGCATTATAGCCCTCAAGGATAGACACTCACTTACCCGCATATTGCCTTGCAATGACTGTGCTATGAAAGCAAAAGTTTGATGACCGCTTCGGGCCGGAAGCTGCCTATCTCCTGACCCACGATTAGTGGCGGCAAGCGGGTGACTTCGGCCGCACAGAGTGTAAGTTTGTACCCATCTACCACCACGAAGAGAGCGCCGATGCCCCGTTTTCTAGCCGTGTACACCATGAAGCCCGAAGACCTCGCCTCTTTCCGCAGCCTGCCCAAGGCCGAGCAGGACGCGGTCGATGCCGTCGGCCTGGAACAGTGGGCAGCGTGGGAGGACAGAAATGCCGCATCCATCCTCGATCGTGGTGGCATGGTGGGCAAGACGACGCGCGTGACCAAGGACGGTGTCGCCGCTGCCGTGAACCCCTTTTGCGGCTACCTTGTCGTCGAGGCGGAAAGCATCGAGGCCGCGGCGCGGCTGTTCCAGGACCACCCGCATATCACAGTCTTTCCAGGAGACGGCGTAGATATCATGCCCTTTCTGACCTGAACTCCTTCGGGTCAACCATTCAAGCGATATTGTGCGCCAAACGGAAACGCGTTGCCCATTCATGATTGGTGGCGTCGGCTAGCTTTTCGACACCGGGTGTGATGCCGCTTGCGGCCTCGCACTTCAATCCCAGTCGGCTCAGTACTTTGCGCAGGCTCCCCAGGGGATTGGCTGAAAGCGCCTCATATGCGATCCGAAAAGGCTCAATTCCTTGCATTTCGAACCAGTCGTTCCAGGCCCGATCATAGGCTGCAAATCTCTCGTACCAGGTTCGGATTTCATCGGAGTTGTAAACAGGTGCACTTGGCGGCGCGGTCCGTTCCAGCTCGGTTCCATCCGGAGCTGCATGCCACAGCCCGGTTTGCTCGGCCTTTACCAGCGAGACAGCCTGCTCAACCTTGTCGAGCCGAGTGAGATGCAGAAAAAGTGTCCGTCCGAAGGCCGCTTCAATTCGTTGCAAATCACTGGAGCGTTCCGGGTGCAGGACTGCCAGTTTCTGGACGAAGAAATCAAAGCTATGTCTTTGGAGCCGCAGGCCGAACATGCCTGTATCGCGGCTTCCTTTGGGATTGCCGCTCGAAATATCGTAGCCAGAATATCGGCCTCGGGCTTTGAGGCGTCTGCGGCCAGTTCGAAGTAGGCCAGCCATTCGGCAATCGAGGGGCGATGAAAGTAGGACCCGGGGTTCCCGGAGATGCCCGTCGCCGCCAGCAGCTTGCACAAAAGCGTACTGCCGCTGCGCGGAGAAGTGCAGATCACGTAGGAGTCGAATTTTGGCATGGCTGTTTCAGAGACAAGGGAATCCTGACGAATTTCAAGCCTGAATTGCCTCATGGTGCAAGTGCGTGAACTTTGGTTGCGAGCATCCCAAAACGCCCTCGTCGGCGCGGATGAATTAATGCTAGGTCGCCGCCTCATTATGGCCGTGAGCAGCTTTGGGTCGTCCGCGCGACATAGTCAACGATGGACCGGCAGCCGTTGCGCAGTCCTGTTATCGTCAATTGCTTGCGAAGCAGTAGAAGAGACCGTCTCCGCCGGTTCCCTTGAATGCCTCGTTCGAGCAGCCGCCTCTTGTCGAATGCGACGAGTTCCAGGATTTCGCCGCATCGGAATCGTCCAGGCCCGTGCGGTCGCTGTGGCCGACGATCGCCGCGCCTTCCGCACCGCCCATTGTCCAATTTCCGCAGGTTTCCGGTGCGGCGGTTCCATCGGGCTTCGAGCCGGTCAGGATGTCGTGGCGGTTCGGGCTGTCGCCACGGCCGGGAATGACTTCGCCTTTCTCGTTGAGAGCCGACTGCTTGGTCAAGTTGTTGTTGTCGCTGTGAAGCGAGGCGACATTGTCAGCGATCTTCTCGCCCTTGGCGTTGTACCAGGGACCATTTCCGATCCGATCCCTGGCGTTCTCGGTGTCGGTGGATAGATAGGCTCTCCAGGTCTTGCCCGTCGAACCACTCGCCGTCGCCAAAGAATTGCAGTATGCGTCGGCTCCGGCCAGGCCTCCGAGGTCGCCACCCCTGCCCGGATTTGCGCTGGTGACGAAGAAGCTCATGGAGGTGTCCTGGGCCTGCGCCGATAGCGAAGAGCAGGCCAGGAAGGTTACTGTGAATGCAAGCGCGCGGTTCATGGCGATTCTCCAGCATTTCGTCGGTGAAGCGTATTGCTGAAAACGGCTGGCGTAAAATCGAAATCCTGTGATTTGCAGGCGGCAACCGGTGTGTAAAGCCACGTTCATGCAAGCTCTGTTTAGGCATCGCGCCAACACCCGTCACTGCCGGACCGACTGCCGCGACACTTCCAGGACATCGCGGCAGTTGAGCGCATTAGGCAACGTCTTGAAGCTGGGCCTCACCATTGTGTAGGAAGCAGGCTTTGTTGAAGAGCCGCAAATCAACGAGATTTGGAAGACGAATGTCCCGAATGTCCGGCAAGCGCTTGCTTTGCGGGTCAAACGACCGATCTACCTGCGAAATGAACCCAAATACAACTCCGGTCTGTCTGGCGAAGTCGCCAAGAGCCAGAACCTGATCCGAGAGTGCTGGCTTGCTTCGCTGCCGATCCAGTATCTGCAGAGATGAGGCGTGCCGGTGTTGATCTGGAGGTTCCCGAGTCGTTTTCTGGGCTCAAGACGGTGTCAGGAGTGATCGTCGACTATGCTGAGTTCGTCAAGGCGATGGCCGCTCGCCGCGCGGCACTCAACATAAGCAACTTAGAGCGCGAGATGAGGTCCGGTCTGCAGGAAGGATACGTCACCAAGCCCGAAAACAGGGAACGCCCCCACGGTCGCGGCCTCAGTCCGGACACGCTTCCTCTTTGGCTGGGCAGTGTGCGGTGGGGATCGTCCTTGTCGAGCTGCCGCGCCGGCCGCGCAAAGCAAGGATCGGTCTACTGAGGCGAGCGCGACGGTCTTCAGCGATACGTGAGTATGTGGTGGTTCGTTATTTCGACCCACAGGCGTCTGGACGTTTTGGTCTGGCTGACGTGCCATTCATGCTCAATGAGCGAAAGGGCCTGTACAACCCTTTTAGAAGCCATGGCAGCATTGCAGGAACACATCAGAAGATCGAGTTTCTTAAAGCGGTCATCGCTCTTCCCGAACCGCTTCGACAAATGCTTCATATCTGCGTCGACCGCCACAAGAATCGCGTCGTTCGCCATTGCAGTCTCACACACTACAGGATCCTTGGCGCCGTCCGATAGAGCTTCGCGGTGGTATATGACCTGATGGCCAGCGTCGGCGATTTCCCTCCCTACTGAGTCGGGAACGCTGGCATCCAGGAAAAAGCGAAGAGGCGAGGACTGGTTAGTCAAGCCGCCTCTTCATAAGCTATGGCCGCAGCGATGTCGGCTTTCGTCAGAGTCGGGTACTCCTGCTGAATTTGCTCTGGAGTGTAGCCCTCTGCCGCGAAAGCCTTTACCGCTTGAACCGGGATTCGGGTGCCGGCGATAACCGCGTGCCCTCCGAAACCGCGCTTTTTCTCGATCTTACCGACGGCGCCCGCTTCCCGCTGACGCATCGCATTGACCGCCTCATTCATGTTTCCTGTTACGACACGCAGGGGAATTTGAAGGACACCCTGGCCAGTCACTATTTCCTCTTTTGTGCGTGAAAGCGGATTCTCGAAAACGACCTTCTTGTTTAGGACGTAAAGCGTAGTCTTCGCCCAAACGTCGTCGCCGAGGTGCGCAAGTTTCTCCTTCACGGTTCGAAGATGCGGTAGTGAAACCTTGGCGTCGTTCCGCAAAGCATTTAGGACCTTCAGAGACACGAGATCGCGGAATGAATACAGGCGACTGAATGGCTTGCTGCGATCTTCATAAGCTAAGCTAGGGACGAAAAAACCCGTCCGGTCCCAATGGCGCAGCTGGCGCACACTGATTCCGGTTAATCGCTCGGCCTGTTCCTCCGTGAACGCGGCCACAACATTTTTTTCGCTTCTGTTGGCCATCAGCTAACGATGTAGGGTCAAATTGAGTCGAAAACACTAACAGTGTGCATCCACATGGCGAAATCCGATACTCTCTTTCTGATTGTAGCGCAAATTGCCGATCGGTTGGGGATCGCGCCGATGAACTGAAGGGGATTCTACCAGAAGTGACCCGGCAAGGAATCCCATCGCCAGACCCGCTGTTCGCCAACCGCCGCTACTGGCCGGCAGTGAGGGCCTAGCTCGATCGCCGATATGGTCTAGGCCAAGACGATGGAGTAATCGCACCACCTGGTCTGGACGGCGCTGAAAACTGGGAGTCCGACACCTATTGGGAGGCGAGCCAGTGGAAACTTTCCACAGTCTCGTTCCATTCGGCGATCGCTTCCGGTCGCGATGATCTCGGCCATCCCGCACGTCACCTATGCCGAACCTTTCGTCGGAATGGGCCGCGTCTTTTCCGGCGCACGGCCGCGCCGGAATGGGACGTCATCAACGACCGCAACGGCGAGGTGGTCAATCTCTTCCGGATCCTGCAGCGGCACTATCCGCAGTTCATGGACACGCTCAAATTCCAAATCACCAGCCGCCGCGAATTCGAGCGCCTGAAGGCTTGCGATCTGTCGACGCTAACCGACCTGGAACGCGCCGCGCTTTCTCTACCTGCAGAAGCTGACCTTTGGCGGCAAGGTAAGGGGACAGAACTTCGGTATCAGCCATGGGGAGTCGTCGCGCTTCAATCCGACGCGTGTGGCGCCAATGCTGGAAGACGTCCACGAGCGCCTCGCCGGCGTGGTGCTGGAGGAACCTGGACTGGTCGGACTTCATCGACCGCTACGACCGCCCCGGCACGCTCTTCTACCTCGACCCGCCCTACTTCGGCAGCGAGGACGATTACGGCAAAGCCCTCTTCGGCCGTGATCAGTTTGCGGCCATGGCGGAGCGTTTAAACCGGCTTCAAGGGCGCTTCATACTGTCGACAAGCGACGTTCCGGAGATCCGGGAGGCGTTTGGAGGCTTCGATTTCCACAACTCCGCACCGAATTATCCTTAACGGAAATCTCCCTGGCGCTCGGGCCAATATGAGAAGTCAGGCCAAGCCATGATCGTCAATGAAGTTGGCACAGCCCATCCTTTGCATTGCCGATTTCCGCGAAATCAGCATCCTGGCGAGTGGCTCGCCGAAGTTCGGAAGTAACGTGCCGCGTCACGAGCCCGTCACTGGCTTGGCGCGTTTATCCGCAAATTCCTGCGCAGATCGATGTCATCAATAAGGTACTACTCAACAACGGAGCGGCGTTTGCCGCTCCTGCTTCCGCTATCGAAGCCTTCGGAGTCTTCCGCAAGAAAGCAGCAAGAGGAGGCTGAAGCCCGCCTCGAGACACTGAGACAAGATCAGGTCGACGCCATCGAGGAAGGCCGCGACTTCCAGCACAACAACGAGATACTCATCGTCAACGAGCGATTGGCGGCGCTGGATAAGGCGATCGCGCGAGCGGAACGACGGGAAGCGGCTGAAGAAGCTCGGCTCCAACGCGCCGCACAACGCGAAGAGGTGCGGCGGCAGCAGGAGGCACTGACAACGGCTGAGCAGACCTACTTAGACCTGCTCACAGAAACGGAGAAGACCGCCAGTGAACTCGTCCGGTTGCTGCAGTCCGTTCACGCTCAATCGGGGCAGCTGTATCGGGTCGGAATAGGCGCTCGCGACTTCCTTAGGCGACATGATCAACCGTCTGATGAGCCGAAGATGAGTGGACCGAATCTTGATGACCGGCTCAGCCACTATCTGTCGTCAACCCTGTGCGGACTTCGGCCAAAATCGAATGCTTCGAACAGGCTGGGGCAAATCGTATGGCAGAGCGTCCGTCCGATGAGTACATCCTGGGTGGAAGCTGAAAGGCGCGCGCTTTCGGGCAACAAAAATCATAAGCTGCGCGCACTCGATCGCGTCTTCTCCGGCCTTCAGGAGTCGTCCGATGACGCCGAATAAGCTGCGCGCCCCGAAGGGCGATCGGTACCTGGCGACGCAGGAGGTAATGCAACGTTTAGGTATCTCGCGCTTCACCCTCCGCCGCTGGCATGAGCGCGAGAAGATAGGTTTTCCGAAGCCTATCTTCATCAACCCCCGCCACTATTACCGAGAGTCGGATGTTTTCCGCTGGGAACTGAAGCGCGAAGGCATAGACCCCGATGTGCCCGATGCTGTGCATGGCGTGGAAGTCGTTTCGGGCGTGATTTCAGATTACGGTGAGCTCGTCAACGCGCTGAAGAAGCATCGCGAAAACCTCAAGATGACTGCAATCGAGCTCGATGCCCGATCCGGTATGCAGGAGGGGTACACCATTAAGCTCGAGAACTGGGAGCGACCTGACTACGGCCGCGGAGCCGGACCGGATACCCTGCCGCTGTGGCTCGGTGGGCTCCGCCTTGATATTGTCCTCGTCACGTTGCCCCGTGCGCCGCGCAACTACCAGCAGCGGGCGAAGCCAGCCGTCGAAAGCTTGTGAGACCCCGGGCCCCGTCAGGTCCGGGATGGCCCTACTCCAATGCCGCGGACGCTAACAACCTGCCGAGATCAGTCAGGCGATATTCGCGAAACTCGCGGCTACCCGTTTGCTTACCGCCATTGTAAGTGGGCTCCTGAGGCTTCCATTCGAATATCCCGGCGAGACCCAAAGACCACAAATGATTCATGTAAAAGTCGATGTTGCTTGGAAAGTGAAGCTGGTCAGCTGGAAAATCGTCTAGCTCCACCGCCTCCACGTTGGACATGCCATTTCGGAAGGTGTGACGGAACTGCTTCTTATAGGTTTTCCCGCGGCGCCGAGCTTCTGTAATCTGCCGCAGTATGAACGCCTCGTCCGGTGAAAGCTGTCCAATTAGAATTGGAAACGCAGGGTGAGCTTCGTTCACCCTGTCGCGATCCATGCTGCGACTCAGCAACTGGGAGAACATTTCGCAAATGGGGGTCTCGTCATCTTCGTACTTGATGCCTTCGATCACCGGGCCGAGAATTTGAGGCGCCGGTGCTATGCGGCGTTGCTTCGGCACCCGCCTGATTGCACGATCTAGGAATTCCCGGTACCGGTCTTGAAGAGCTGCTGTGAGCTGCAAAGGAGCCAACGCTAAGTGAAGGGTCTTGGCGATATCCTGGACGATTAACCCCGCTTGTTTGGCGCCGGGGCTCACAGCGTCATTGTACGCTTCCTTCACAGGTATCTGCTTTGCCACCTCGACCGCGATTGCAGTTGTCAGATCCGTGCTTTCGGGCATAACGGCCTCCTCATCACCACGTTCATTCAGGACCTTCGAGTATGAGCAAGGCAACAGGCCTGTTCGTCACAGAAGGCCAGTGCGCAGAACGCCTGGGCCTTTCGCTTGATCAATTCAAACTGGCATTGCTAGGCGCTTCGAAAGCTGGCTTCCCCTCTCCGGATCCTCTGTTCGCCAACCGACGATATTGGCCGGCCGTGAAGGCGTGGCTCGATCGGCGATATGGCCTCAATCAAACGGAGGCAATAGCCTCGCCATTTGGTTTAGATGGACGAGAAAATTGGGATTGAGGGACGAACGATCACTTCACGGCGCTTTCCTGAAGGATCTTACCTATCCTCTGCAAGGCCTCGATTTGCGCGCCTTCCGTCAACGCCTGATTTTCCAGGCTTCTTCTGATGTCGCGCAGGATCGCCGCTTCAGCAGCGCCGTTCTCGTCCATGCGCTGAGCTAACGCCTGAGAACCGGCAACTTGAGCACTCCCCACCTTCGATAATTCGGCCTTCAGCTCTGTAGCCGAGTTGTCGGGGAAGACGTAACGGTCAACTCCCGCCTGCAGGAAGGGTGTCGCGACCGCAATTACGATAGCGATTACGCCAACCGAGATGGCGCGTGACGCTGAGCGGTCGGTCTGCTGTGAGGCCTGTTCAAAGGATACGAGAAACTGGGCTGCATGCGCTTGTATCGTCGTTGCAATCTGAGCTGCCTCGATCAGCACTTTTTGCATTTCGTCGAACTGATCCTCGATCCGACCAAGGCGCTCATTTGTTTCGTGGGCCGGACTCCGGGGCATCTCAGGCAGCCGCGGCGATTGCAGAGTCGGAAGCACGTCCCGCATCTCGGCTAGCCGCCGATTTTGCTCGCTTAGCCGATGCGAGAGATCACCTAGATCGTTGAAACCCGACGTGGCAGCGGCCAAGCGTCGGGAGATATCTGAAAAATTGATTCCCTCTGTCGCTTTCCGAATTTGGTCCTGCATGCCGGAAAGCTGCTTAACGAGATCTGTAGGAGATGATTTCGGCTCGTCGGTCATTTGCTTGGGGATCGTCCCTTTTGGATCACAGTCTGTGGATCGGCTCGGGTGGAAGGTACTACCCCACGCTACCGGGAAGCGAGCTGGTTGAAGTTCTCCACCGTCTCGTTGAATTCGGCGACCGCTTCCGAATTTTCCCGCTGTAGGCACTTCCCGTAGCGCTCCATCTTCGCCTGATAATCCAGCATTTCTGAGCGACAGGATTGAAACTGGTATTCGTCGAAGAACGAGATGGCGCTGGTCGCGCAGTAGGGTGGCTTGGGCCTCTTGATCTCGTCTGAGATAACCAATGACCGGAATTCTCGGCATTCGAGATCGATAGCGAACGCAGGCCCGCACCCGATCAGCGATGTGCCGACCATGATCGCCAGCAAGTTTTTGCCGTTCATGCATATCTCCCCGCTCTCCTTAAGCGGGAGATTTGACCGAAGACACGCACGAGTCAAGACTAGCGCTGATGCTCGTCAGCGTAGCTGAGACGGACCCGATTGCGATATCGGAACCACTCGGAGGGCGTGCGGATTCTCTTTTCATTCATTCGCATGTAGTCGTCGCACGCGGCGTAAAGATCCCGACGAAACGTGGAAGTGGCTTTTCGTTTGGCTTTCAGTTCCAATTTAGCTTTCGTCCTTTCAACGTCGGTGAGGTGACCACCATGCAAGGCCTCGGCGCTCCACATTCCATCGTAGATCACCTCCTGCCGCTTCCTCAGAAAGCTCACCACATCATCACCAAATAAGAATCGAGCCTGATTCACCGCTGTTTGCATTCGATAGTCGAACTCGCTGAAATCGTGGGGATTGGTCTGGCTGAACCTTACGATCTCCTCAATTTCCTGCACAGTTCGATAGCGCCGCTCAAATAGGTCCAGAACAACCTTTTGGTGGGCGGTCCTCCATTGAAGATAGCCAATGGCGCCCACGGCGATCGCAATCGTAGGCGCCAACAACGCTTGTAGCGTTTGAATCCACACCGGAACGGCGCTCATTCAGAGCCCCTCTTTAATGCAACACCGGGCCCGGCCGAGACTTGTCCATTGTCCAAGAATTGCACCCCCTCCGCCTCCAAAGCAGCAACCACTTTTTCGACCGTTTCTTGCGAGACCAGCCCTGCATGATCGGGCCGTCCCTCAATCCGGCGTAGCGTTATGAGGGGAATGCCGGTTTTCCGGCTGAGCTCCGCCTGAGTCATTCCCAGCAGATCTCTGCCCGCTTTGACTAAGGTCTTCATAGGTTATCCCTTGTGATATTTTTTTATCAGTGATGCACTTGCTATCAGTTTCTGTCTAGTGATAACAAGTTATCAGTTCATTGACGGACTGCTCAGAACAGACATGGAGTAAGAAATTGCCGAACAAGCGCGTCGCGGCCACCGCCGAAGGTATGCCCAAAGGGGCCCTTGAACTCTTCCTGCAAGCCCAGGATCAGGTCAGTGAATGCATCGATTTCTCACGCCTGCTCTTCAACGCGATCGAAGGCATGGATCTCGATGACGATCTCAAGGCGGTGTCCGCTGGCGTCTATGCGGTTGAGAGAAAGTTGAGAGAGGCGCGGACCCTTTTCGACCGCGCACGAGGCTGGCCCCTCGGGCAGTGATCGAAATGCGCCCAATGTTGCCCCCTGCGTTGCCCCAGCCAAAGCGCAGGGGCAACATTTCGAGCGATCTTTCACCTAAGTCGTTGAAAATAAATGGTGGGCCCGGAGGGACTCGAACCCCCAACCAAGCGGTTATGAGCCGCCGGCTCTAACCATTGAGCTACAGGCCCTGCCGTCTTCGTCGGCGGTTGCGGACCAATGGCAGTCCGCTGTGCAGGCTCTAGCGTAAAACCTTTTTGCCGACAAGCCATTGCCGCAATAGCTACACAATCGGTAAGCATGGAATCGAGGATAAACAACCGGAGAGAAACGTCCATGTTTTCTACACGCATTGCCCGTACCGTTCATGTCGCCGCAGTCGCAGCCGCCTTTGCCGGTGCCTTTGCAGCCGCAGCGGCGGCGCAGGAGAACACCGCCGGCAAGGGGGATGGCAAGGGGCGTCCGGACGGCGTCAGGGGCCGTCAGGCGGTGATCAAGGTCTCCGGCGAGGGCCGCTCGACGACCGCTCCGGACATGGCGATCCTGCAGCTCAGCGTCGTCAAGGACGCCAAGACCGCGCGCGAAGCGCTCGATGCCAACAACAAGGCGATGGCAGAAGTGCTCTCGGCATTGAAGCAGGCCGGGATCGCCGAGCGCGATCTGCAGACGAGCGGCTTCTCGATCAATCCCCAGTATCACTACCCGCCGAACAATGACGGCGGCAACCGGCCGCCAGAACTGGTGGGCTATCAGGTCGTCAACGGCGTCGGCGTGCGCGTGCGGGATCTGGGACAGCTCGGCGAAATCCTCGACAAGTCCGTGACCCTCGGCGTCAATCAGGGCGGCGGTATCGAGTTCACCAACGACAAGCCGGATGCCGTGATCACGGAAGCCCGCAAGGCCGCGGTCGCTGACGCCATCAACAAGGCCAAGGTTCTGGCCGAGGCGGCGGGGGTCTCGCTCGGACGCGTGATCGAGATCGCGGAGCAGCCCTCCCGGCCCGAGCCGATCCCCGTGGTCCGCAGCATGGCCAAGGAATTTGCCGCCGCCGATTCGGTTCCGATGGCGACCGGCGAGAATGCTTACAACGTCACCGTCAACGTGACCTTCGCCGTCAATCAGTAGCGCGGTCGCAAAGCAAAGAGCCCCCACGCCAGGGCGTGAGGGCTCCATTTCCGTCGGCCGGGGGAGACGGGACGGAAATCCGTGGATTTACCAGCGGCCGATGATCGGGCATCCGCGGGCGTTGGCGAAAACGATCGCCTGGCGGTGGCCGTGACGGCGGCCTTCGACGACGACGCGGCGACCCGTCACATCCGCAACATAGGCGCGGCGAAGGCCACGGTCGCGTGCCTTGTCGACCGCGAGGCCGGGTGCACAGCGACCGCGACGGTCGCGGCGGTCGTAGTGCCGGCGATCGCGCCAGTCGTCGTGGCGGTCGTGGTCGCGGTAGTGGACGCCGCCGCCCGGACCCAATTCCAGGGTGAGCGACTGAGCCGAGGCCGTGGAAACCAGACCGGTCAATCCGATCACGGCAGCGACGGCGGCGTTAACGAGGAACTTTTTCATTGCTTTTCTCCGGTGTGACGAAGCGGTTCTGGTTGACGATTGAGGCAAACATAGGCCGGCCAAACTGAACGGCACCGGAACCCTCCGTTCATGCAGTATTCAGGTTGATCACGCCCCTGACGCGCGACGAATCGCTTCGTCCCCCGGCGCTTTCCGGCAGGCTAAGTTATTGATCCGGCAGGAAAGAGTACTTCCAGGAAAAATTTGTAACGGTTTTCCGTCCGGAAGTGCGTTGGGTCAAACGGCTAGATCGGGCTCAACCCGCGAGCTCCCGCTCGAAGAGGCGGCTATTGCGGTAGTGGCTGAGGCGCGCAATGAGGCCGTCCTCGATCTCGAAGACGAAAACGCTCGCAATGGAGTAGGCCTGACCGGAGGCTTCGGGAAAGCCGGCCATCGTCTCGCGATAGGTGCCGCGCGCGGTCGTATCCGCCGCCACGCGCTCACCGGCGGCGTCTCGCATCAACACGACGTCGCCGAAGCTCTCGTCGAAATGGCGGAAATAATTCATCACCCAGCTCCTGAGCGCGCCGGCGCCGAGGGTTCGCTCCCCGGTCAGCGAGTCGAACGCAACGTCCTCGCCGACGAGGCGCGAAAACGTGTCGAAGTCGCGGTCGTTCAGAGCTTCGATGAAATGGCTGGCTATCGTCTGGGCGTCTGTCATTCTCTCCTCCGAATTGGCCTCCGCTTCACTCTACCGCAGAGCGCGGGCGGCGCGGAAAGAGAAAATGGCAGCGCCCGCCCGGACGGTTACTGCCGCGCTTGCGCCTCGTCAGCTGCCGAGATGCAGGACGATCTCGCGGCGGTGCGGCCGGTCGCGGTGTTCGAAGAGATAAAGCCCCTGCCAGGTTCCGAGCGCCAGGCGCCCCTGCATGACGGGAATGCCGAGCGAAACCTGCGTGAGTGCCGCCTTGATATGGGCCGGCATGTCATCCGGGCCCTCCATGGTGTGGACGACCCAGCTCATCGAGGGATCGGAGGACGGCGGCACCAGCCGGTGGAAGAAGGCATGGAGATCACGCTTCACGTCCACATCGGCGTTCTCCTGGATGATCAGCGAAGCGGAAGTATGACGGACGAACACCGTGAGCAATCCCTCGGCCACGCCGGACGCGCGCACGAATTGGGCAGCCTCGGCGGTGAACTCGTAGAGCCCCTGCCCTTTCGTAGATATGGTTATGACGGTCTGCGCCATTCCCCCTCCGCCTGCTTTGTGGTGGCCCCGCTTGTCCAGAGACGTACGGGGCCCGCCCGGCATCCGGTTCGCTCCATGATGGGCGGATCGTACAGCAGCCGGCAACGCCGATCCTATAATTCGAGAAAGGGCTCGAACCCGCCATAGATCATGCGTTTTCCATCGAAGATGGACTTCCATTCGTCGCCCTGGAGTCTCGGATCCGCCATCACCTTGGCGACGATCGCGTCCCGGTCCTGACGCGACCGGTAGACGATCCACGAGAAGACGACGGTCTCGTCGTCCTTTGCCTGAACCGCGCGCGGGAATGATGTGAGTTCGCCATAGGGCACGTCGTCTGCGAGGCATTCGACGTAATTGAGCGCGCCATGCTCCTTCCACACCGCGCCCGCCGCGCTCGCCAGCTTCTTGTAGGCCTCTATGTTGGCCGTCGGTACTGCAACGAGAAAACCGTCCACATACGCCATTTTCGTCTCCTCCACGTGTTGAAAGACATCACCAGGACGATCGAAGAGCACAGGTTCCGACAGGGGAACGACATTTTGATGGCTGCCGTCACCCGCTCGCGTCACGAGCCGCAGCCGCGCAGCTGGCGCGCGTAGTTCGCGGCCATGCCGGATGCTCTCTTGGCGCCGGCCTTTGCCGTATCGCTCCAGTTGCCGCGGGCATAGCCGCTGTGGCCGTGATAATAGGCGATATAGAGCCTGTAGGTGTCGTTCAGGGCGATGCCGTTCCGCTGGTGGCTCTGATTGTGATACCAGGCGATGAAGCGGATCGCGTCGCCGAAATCCGACCGGCGCGCCGTCCATCGGCCCGTCTCGGCCTGGTAGCGCGCCCAGGTGCCGTCAAGCGCCTGCGAATAGCCGTAGGCTGAAGAGACCCTTGTCCACGGGATGAAGCCGAGGAGCTTCGTCCGCGGCGGCCTGGCATTATGGCGGAAGCCGGACTCCGCATAGATCGTCGCCATCAGCACCGGGACGGGCACGCCATATTCGCGCTCTGCCGCGTAAGCAGCCCGGCGCCAATTGTTGAAAAGACCATCTCGCTGCTCGAAAACCGCACAGGCGTTCCGGGTCTCTCTCGGCACCGTTCCGCAGCCGGCCAACAACAGGAGGACGACGACAAAAACCCAACGCATCGCGGAACCTCTCGTTTGCGAGAGGTTGATAAGACGTAAATCTTAAGGATCGGTTTTTACGCGTAGGCGAAGGTGGTCTGCCCCTCACCCCTTTAACCCGAGGAATAACCCTCGAGCTCGCTTGCGGGCTAGGGCATATGCGGATCTGCTCCAAGCGAGAGCTCGCCGCAAATATTCTCCTCCCTTGTGGGGAGAATATTTGCGGCAGGCGGATGAGGGGCGATCCGGAAGCGCTCTCTCAGAGCGTGCCGATCAGTTCGCGGTAAGCGGCCTCTGGGAAGGCCTTCAGCGTACGCGTACGCACATTGCCGTTCATGCCGAGCGTGATAGCGAACCGCGCGGCGACTGCGTCGTCAGGCGCTTCGCAGATCGCAACCATGTCGTGTTCGCCCATCGTCAGGTAGAAGTCCTTGAAGGAACCGCCCATCTCCTCGAGCTGCCTCCTTGCCGCGTCGAGCCGCTTCGGGGACTCGCGCACATTTCTGATACCGAGCTCAGTCCAATTGAGAAGCAGAACGTAAGTCGTCATCTCACACCTCCCGCAAAGCATCCCGCCTTCGGCCGAAGGCGCTCAAGATGCCCTGTATCTGAAAAAGGCCGGCGCGCATTCGCGCATTCATGTGCGGCCTCGGGACGCAAAGTATAAAGCAATTCGAGGAAAATGACGTACGGTTTTGCGCCGGGAGTAGAGCCGAAATAACAAAGCCGGGCACTGGGCCCGGCTTTGTCATCGATGAAAAGGTCTAGGGATCAGCTGTCCAGGAACGAGCGCAACTTGCGCGAACGGCTCGGATGCTTGAGCTTGCGCAGCGCCTTCGCTTCGATCTGCCGGATGCGTTCGCGGGTAACCGAGAACTGCTGGCCGACTTCTTCCAGCGTATGGTCGGTGTTCATGCCGATGCCGAAACGCATGCGCAGCACGCGCTCCTCGCGGGGCGTGAGCGAGGCGAGCACGCGCGTGGTCGTCTCGCGCAGATTCGCCTGAATGGCCGCATCGATCGGCAACAACGCATTCTTGTCCTCGATGAAATCGCCGAGATGCGAATCTTCCTCGTCGCCGACCGGCGTTTCGAGCGAGATCGGCTCCTTGGCGATCTTCAGGACCTTGCGCACCTTCTCGAGCGGCATGGCGAGCTTTTCCGCCAGTTCCTCGGGCGTCGGCTCGCGGCCGATCTCGTGCAGCATCTGGCGCGAGGTGCGGACGATCTTGTTGATCGTCTCGATCATGTGCACCGGAATGCGGATCGTGCGGGCCTGGTCGGCGATCGAACGGGTGATCGCCTGCCGGATCCACCATGTGGCATAGGTCGAGAACTTGTAGCCGCGGCGATACTCGAACTTGTCGACCGCCTTCATGAGACCGATGTTGCCTTCCTGGATCAGATCGAGGAACTGCAGACCGCGGTTCGTGTACTTCTTGGCGATCGAGATCACCAGACGAAGGTTGGCTTCGACCATCTCCTTCTTGGCGATACGCGCTTCACGTTCGCCCTTCTGCACCATGGATACGATGCGGCGGAACTCGGCGATGGAAATGCCGGTCTCCGTCGCAAGGTTCTGGATCTCCTGGCGGATGTCGCGGATCGTCTGGTTCTCGGCCCTGGCAAACTCCTTCCAGCCCTTGCCGGCGAGATTGCTGATCGACTTCATCCAGTTCGGATCGAGCTCGGCGCCGGAATACTGCTCCAGGAACGCCTCACGCTTGACGCCATAGGATTCGGCCAGGCGCAGGAGGCGGCCCTCGTTCTGCGTCAGGCGCTTGGAGATGTCGTAGAGCTGCTCGACCAGGGCGTCGATGCGGTTCTGGTTGAGCGACAGCGACTTCACGGCCTTGATTAGCTCGTCCTTCAGCTCCTTGTAGCGGCGCTCCTGCGCCGGCGACAGAGTGCCGGTCGCGGCAAGGCGCGCTTCCACCTGCTGGTCCTGCAGCTTGCGGAGCTTCTTGTAGGTTTCGGCTATGACGTCCAGCGTCTCCATCACCTGCGGACGCAGTTCCGCTTCCATCGCCGCGAGCGAGAGGTTCGACTCGTCGTCGTCCTCCTCCTCTTCCTCGGGTGCCTGGCCTTCGCCGCCGACATTGGTGATGTCGTCGTCGTTCGCCGCAGTGCGGGTCCTGCGGACCTTTTCCTTCTCTTCCGCCGCCTTGCGGTCGGCTTCGATCTTTTCCGGGCTCTGGAACTGCGGTGCAGCCTTTGCCTCGGGGCCGGAATAGGTCGTCTCGAGATCGATGATCTCGCGCAGCAGCGTCTGGCCCTCGTTCAGCTCGTCGCGCCAGATGATCAACGCCTGGAAGGTAAGCGGGCTCTCACAGAGCCCGGCAATCATCGTTTCGCGGCCGGCCTCGATACGCTTGGCGATGGCGATTTCGCCTTCGCGCGAGAGAAGCTCCACGGAGCCCATCTCGCGCAGATACATGCGCACCGGATCGTCGGTGCGATCGGTCGGCTCCTTCTTCTTGCTGGCTGCAAGTGCGGTGCCGCTAGCAGGCGCGAGTTCGCCGCCTTCGCTTTCGCCCTCGTCGGCGCCGTCATCGTCGTCGCTGGCGGCAGCCTCCTCGGCTTCCTCGTCCTCGATGACGTTGATGCCCATGTCGGAAAGCATGGACATCGTGTCTTCGATCTGCTCGGAAGTCACTTCTTCGGAGGGCAGAACGGAGTTGAGCTCGTCCATGGTCACATAGCCGCGCTTCTTGGCGGCCTTGATCATCTTCTTGACAGCATCGTCGGAAAGATCGAGAAGCGGACCGTCCGGTGCACCTTCACGTTCAACGTCGGCTTCTTCGTTTTCTTTGACTTTTGTTGCCATTTATTCGTCGCTTTCCTTGTCGCAACCGGCCGGCGCCCGGTAATCAATGCCACTCGGAGGTCCGGGCACGCCGCGTACCCGCCACCGATTATTTCCCCTGACGTAACGGGATGATATTTAATTCCTGATTAACCACGACAGCGATGAACGGGCAAGCTTCGACAGTCCTGCCACTGAAACGTCCCTGGCATGATTTCCTATCCGCCGTACCATGTCGCCATTTCTGCTTGAAATGGTGATTCCCAGAATTTTTCATCCCGTCAAGCGTTTCCGGCGAAAAACCGCCTAAATCGGCAAAAAACGCTCATGGACGGGTTTTTGCGCTGTTTATCAGCTTTCGCTCAACATGTAGGAGCGCCCCAAAGAAAGACAAGGGTTGCACGGTTTTTCCGGAAGAATGCCCTGGCAATCGATCCGACTGCGGCTCCGTCTACCAGTCCATCACCACCTTGCCGGAATTGCCCGAGCGCATCGCCTCGAAGCCGTCGCGAAAATCGTCGATGCCGGTACGGTGGGTGATTATCGGCGAGAGGTCGAGCCCGCCCTGGACGAAGGCGATCATCTTGTACCAGGTCTCGAACATTTCGCGGCCATAGATGCCCTTGAGGTTGAGCATCTTGAAGATGACCTTGTTCCAGTCGATCTCGAAGCCCGCCGGCGCAATGCCGAGGATCGCAATCTTGCCGCCATTGTTCATCTTGTCGATCATGTCGCGGAAAGCGGGCGCCGCGCCCGACATTTCCAGCCCCACATCGAAGCCCTCGGTCATGCCGATCACCCGCATGACGTCGGCAAGATTTTCCTTCGACGCGTCGACGACGTGGTCGATGCCGAGCTTGCGCGCGAGATCGAGACGAACGGGATTGATGTCGGTGATCACCACCTTGCGGGCACCGCAACGCTTGGCCACCATCGCCCCCATGATGCCGATCGGCCCGGCACCGGTGACCAGAACGTCCTCGCCGACGAGATCGAAGGAGAGCGCCGTATGCACGGCGTTGCCGAAGGGATCGAAGATTGCGGCGATCTCGTCCGGCACGTCGTCGGGGATCGACACGACATTATATTCGGGAAGGCAGACGAACTCGGCGAAGGATCCGGGGCGGTTGACGCCGACGCCGAGCGTGTTGCGGCAGAGATGCCCCCTGCCCGCGCGGCAATTGCGGCATTTGCCGCAGACGATGTGACCTTCTCCGGAAACCCGCTCGCCGACATGATGCTTGCTGACGGCTGGCCCGACCTCGACGACCTCGCCCATGAATTCGTGTCCGACGACCATCGGCACCGGGATCGTCTTCTCCGCCCATTGATCCCAGTTCCAGATGTGGACGTCGGTGCCGCAGATCGCCGATTTCCTGACGCGGATCAGGACGTCGTTCGGCCCGATTTCCGGCACCGGCACGCGCTCCATCCAGAGCCCGACCTCCGGCTTCGTCTTGACCAGTGCCTTCATCATGTTGGTCATCGCTCGATCCTCGCCTGTGCCAATTAGATCACGCCCAGTTCGCGGCCCACCTCCTCGAAGACCGCGATGGCACGGCGGACATCCGCTTCGCTGTGCGCGGCGGACATCTGCGTGCGGATGCGGGCCTGCCCTTTCGGCACCACCGGGAAGGAGAAGCCGACGACGTAGACGCCCTTCTTCAGCATGCGCGCCGCCATCTCCTGTGCGAGCGCCGCATCCCCAAGCATGACCGGAATGATCGGATGGCCCTCGCCGGCAAGCGTGAAGCCGAGGCCGGACATCTCGCTCCGGAAGAGCGCCGCGTTTGCGTAAAGGCGGTTGCGCAGAGCGTCGCCGTTTTCGATCAGCTCGAAAACCTTGAGAGAAGCGGCGGCGATGACGGGCGCGAGCGTATTGGAAAACAGATAGGGCCGCGAGCGCTGGCGCAACCACTCGACGACATCGGCCTTCGCCGACGTATACCCGCCCGAAGCGCCGCCAAGCGCCTTGCCGAGCGTGCCGGTAATGATATCGACCCGTCCTTCGACGCCGCAATGTTCGGCGGAGCCGCGCCCATGCTTGCCGACGAAGCCGACCGCATGGCTGTCGTCCACCATGACCATTGCGCCGTATTTCTCGGCGAGATCGCAAACGCCCTGGAGATTGGCGATGATGCCGTCCATCGAGAAGACGCCGTCGGTGGCGATCATCTTGAAACGGCTGCCTTCCGCCTTCTTCAGCTCTTCTTCCAGTGCTGCCATGTCGTTGTTGGCATAACGGAAGCGCCTGGCCTTGGAGAGGCGCACGCCATCGATGATCGAGGCATGGTTCAGCGCGTCGGAGATGATCGCGTCGTCCTCGCCCAGCAGCGTCTCGAACAAACCGCCATTCGCGTCGAAACAGGAGGAATAGAGAATCGTGTCCTCCATGCCGAGGAAGGAGGATATGCGCGCTTCGAGCTCCTTGTGCTCCTCCTGCGTGCCGCAGATGAAACGCACCGAGGCCATGCCGTAGCCGTAACGGTCGAGCGCGCTCTTCGCGGCTTGCGCAAGCTCCTCGCTGTCGGCGAGGCCGAGATAGTTGTTGGCGCAGAAATTCAGGACACGCCCGCCGGAAGCGACTTCGATCTCGCCCGACTGCTTGGAGGTGATGACACGCTCGGACTTGTAGAGCCCGGCCTGCTTGAGGTCTTCGAGTTCCGAACGGAGATGGGAGAGGAAGGCCGTGGTCATGGCTGGGTGCTCGCGATCAAAGGACATCACCGTCTACTGCATGTTTCCTTTAATCGTATCCGATTAAAGGACACAGCAGATCAAAGTGCTACAGCGACCTTTGCGCGCCTGATAAGACGCGCGGCGCTGTAGAGGACTAACACGATGGCACCGCTCATGGAATTTGTTTCGACGCCACGTGGTTTGCCCCTCACCCCAACCCTCTCCCCGCAAGCGGGGCGAGGGAACGAGTATGCCGCTGCCGCGAGTCCCCTTCGCCCCGCTTGCGGGGAGAAGGTGCCGGCAGGCGGATGAGGGGCGGATGATCATTCGACATTAGCCCTCGAACGCCTCGATCACAGCGAGAAACGCTTCGCCATATCTCTCCCGCTTGCTCTCGCCGATGCCGGGAACGTCGAGCAGCTCCTCGAAATCGCGCGGACGCCGCTTGGCAAGCGCAATCAGGGTCGTATCCGGAAAGACGACATAAGGCGGCACGTCCATCTCGCGGGCGAGAGACAGGCGCTCGGACCGGAGCCGCTCGAACAGTTCGAGATCGGATCCCGCGAGGTCCGATCGTTCGCTGGCCGGCTTCGACCCGCGTGCGGTTTTGGCCTTGCCGGAACTCGGACGGTCCTTGCGGAAGAGCACCTGCCGTTCGCGGCGAAAGACGCTGCGGGCCTCAGGCTCGAGCTTCAACGCTCCGAAGGCGGCGTGGTCCACGGAGATCAGCCCTGCGGCGAGCAATTGCCGGAAGATCGACTGCCAGGTGCGCGCCGGCAGGTCCTTGCCGGCCCCGAAGACCGGCATGTCGACATGGCCGAAGCGCTCCGTCTTCTCGTTGACGCTGCCGGTAAGCACATCGATCAGATGGCCGGTTCCGAAGCGCTCTCCGGTGCGGTAGACGGCGGCAAGGGCCTTGATCGCCGCTTCCGTGCCGTCCCAGGTCTCGACCGGCTTCAGGCAGGTGTCGCAATGACCGCAGCCGCCCGGATGAGCCTCCCCGAAATGCGCGAGGATGGCCTGGCGCCGGCAGCCTGCCGTCTCGCAAATGGCAAGCAGCGAATTGAGTTTCGCCCGCTCGATGCGTTTGATTTCCTCGGGCGCTCCGCCCTCGTCGATCATCCGCCGGCGCTGAATGACATCCGCCATGCCATAGGCCATCCACACTTCAGAAGGCAGACCATCGCGACCCGCCCTCCCCGTCTCCTGGTAGTAGGCCTCGACCGAGCCCGGGAGATCGAGATGGGCGACGTAGCGCACATCCGGCTTGTCGATTCCCATGCCGAAAGCGACGGTTGCGACGAGGCACAGGTTTTCCTCCTTGAGGAATGCATCCTGATGCGCGTCGCGCGCCGCCCGCTCCATGCCGGCATGATAGGGAAGCGCACGGATGCCCTGTGCATCGAGCCATTCCGCCGTGTCCTCGACCTTCGCGCGCGACAGGCAATAGACGATGCCGCTTGCATCCTTGAAGCGCGACAGGAAACGCAGCAATTGCTGGCGAGGCTGATCGCGTTCCACGATCTCATAGGCGATATTCGGGCGGTCGAAGCTGGAGGCGAAAACGCGCGCCCCGCCGAGTCCCAGCCGCTCGATCATATCGTCGCGCGTGTGGGGATCCGCGGTGGCGGTAAGCGCGATGCGCGGCACACCGGGAAAGCGCTCGGCGAGGCAGCCGAGGCCGCGATATTCCGGGCGGAAGTCATGTCCCCATTGCGATACGCAATGGGCCTCGTCGATCGCGAAAAGGGCGATATCGGCATCGGCGATCATTTCGGCGAAGCCATCGGTGACGGCGCGCTCCGGCGTCACGTAGAGGAGATCGAGTTCGTCTCTCGAAAGTGCGCGGCGGACCGCAATCGCCTCGTCCCGCGTCAATGAAGAGTTGAGTGCCGCGGCCCGGATGCCGAGCTGCTTCAGCGCTTCCACCTGATCGCGCATCAGGGCGATCAGCGGCGAAACGACGATGCCGACGCCCCGGCGGCAGAGCGCCGGGATCTGGAAGCAGAGCGATTTTCCCGCCCCCGTCGGAAAGAGCACGACGGCATCGCCACCGGCAACCACATGGTCGACGACCGCCTGCTGCTGGCCGCGGAAGGTGGAATAACCGTAGATACGCTTCAGGAGATCGAGGGGATTGCTGACGCCTTCCGTTTCGAACAGGCGGCCGGTGTTGTGGCTTTCGGGCATGGAATCGCTTTCATCGGGAGCACGCAGTATGGAGTCGAGGCTGATCGAAGGCAAACCCGCTCGGGCCGCTGCTCAACCTGCCCGTCGTGAGAGTATCGGCTACCGAGCCGCCGGCCCCTTGACGCGGCCGGAAAGCACGCCGAAGCCTTCGATGATCGCTTCGAGCTTGTCCATCCGGTGCAGCTCGAGCTGCACCTCCTCCATGGCGCGCAGGAGCCGCTGACCCTGCTCCACGTCTTCGGAGGCCGTGGCTTCCGCGATCTCCCGCTCGAGCTCCCGCTTCTGCCAGAGCAGCGCCTTCGTCCGCCGATGAAGCGTCAGGGCCTGGAGATAACCTTCGCGCGCATCCTCCGGAGCCGCCGCCGCCGTTGCCGTCCAGAGCCGCGCATAGCGCACCTGCTGGTCCAGGGCGCCGATCAGCGCCGAGAAACCCTCCGCCTCGAGCTGCTCCATCAGGGTTTCCCGCGTCAGCCGCAATCCGTTGGCCGCCGCGGCGTTCAGAACCGCAGCCCAGCAGCGCTGCAGATCACGGTGGTCGAACTCGATCGTGGCGATCTCGTCATACTCGTCGAACAGCAATTGCGGATGATTGACGATCGTCAATGCAAGCACGCTCTCGCGAAGTACCGGCGGGCGAAGCGAGCCGCCGGCCTTCAGCATCTGATTGAGTTTGGAACTACCGGCGGTCCCAGCCTCCACGGCCGCGCCCATGACCGGATTGGTAGCCGGCGACCAGCCCCTGCCGCCCTGCCTGCCCGCCTGCCTCCCGCCCCGCTCGAACGGCCGCCTTTCGCCTCTGAACGGCGCGCTCCCCTGGAGAAACGCATTCAGGCGGTCGCGCATGTCCTGCCCATAGTGGCGGCGCACGCTCTCGTCGGCGATTACCGAGGTCACCTGCCGCAGCCGCGCTTCGAGTTCGGCGCGCTTTTCCGGCGTGTCGAAATCCCCGCCCTGCACCTCGCGCTGCCAGACCATGTCGGCCAGCGAGCGGGCATTGGCGAGCACCTTGTCGAAGGGCTCGCGTCCGTCATGGCGCACCACATCGTCCGGGTCCTTGCCCTCCGGCAACAGGGCAAAGCGCACGGACCGACCCGGCTTCAAATGGGGCAGCGCGAGATCGACGGCCCGATGGGCGGCGCGGACACCGGCGCCGTCGCCGTCGAAGCAGAGCACCGGCTGGGTCGTCATCTTCCATAAGAGATCGAGCTGATTTTCGGTAAGCGCCGTACCGAGCGGCGCAACGGCATTTTCTATCCCCACCTGATGAAGCGCGATCACGTCCATATAGCCTTCGACGGCAATGATCGTGCCTGCGCCATCGGCACCCTGCGAGGCCCGCCGGGCGCGGGCGAAATTGAAGAGCACATTGCCCTTGTGAAAGAGCTCGGTCTCGTTGGAGTTCAGATATTTGGCCGGGGCGTCCGGCGACATGGCGCGCCCGCCGAAGGCGATCACCTTTTCTCGCGCGGACGGGATCGGGAACATGATCCTGTCGCGGAAGCGGTCGTAGGAGACCGGAATGCCGTCGCCGTGCACGACGAGGCCGCAGGCTTCGATCTGCTCCTTGCCGATCCCCTTGCCGGCCAGAAACTCCTTCAGCGCATTGCGGCTGTCGGGTGCAAAACCGAGACGGAACGTCTCGACCGTGCGGCCGGTCAGTCCGCGCTCGCGCAGATAGGCGCGCGCCTTTGCCCCGTTCGCCGTCTGAAGCTGATCCTGAAAAAACTGCGTCGCCAGTTCCATGACGTCGAGCAGGCTCGTACGTTCCCGCTCGCGCTGCTCGGCCTGCGGGTCCGGCTGCGGCATCGGGACGCCCGCCAGATCGGCGATCTGCTGCACGGCCTCCGGAAAACTCAGGCCCTCGAGCTCGGTCAGGAAGCGGAAATGATCGCCGGAAACGCCGCAGCCGAAGCAATGATAGCGGCCCTTGCGATCCTCGCAGTGGAAGCTCGGCGATTTCTCGCCGTGGAACGGGCAGCAGGCCCAATAATCGCCGCGCGAAACATTGGTCTTGCGTCGGTCCCAGGTGACGCGCTTGCCGATCACGTCCGAAATGGGGACGCGGTCGCGTATCTCGTCGAGAAAGGACGGTGAAAAGCGCATGGTTACCTCTACTGCATGTCGCCCGAGCCCGTGCAGCGGCTTCGGGCAACGACATGCACGCAAACCTCCATATAAGCGGCATGGCCGAAGGAAGCCACAGGCAGCCTGCGCCTTGCCCGCTATTCACAGGCATGCGCTAAAGCCAAGGGGTAACGCTTGTCGGCCGGCGCGGCGCGGGTCGTTTGCCGTCAGCCGCCCAGGGAAGGCGCGCCCGCCGAAGCGGGCGCTGCGGCTTACTTCAGGAGGTCTTTGACCACCCCGGAGGCCTTGCCGAAGTCCATCTTGCCCGGATAGCGCTCTTTCAGGGCGTTCATGCACTTGCCCATGTCGCGCAGCCCGTGCGCACCGATTTCCGCGACGGTCTTGGCGCAGACTTCCTTGACCTTTTCCTCGGAAAGCTGCTCCGGCAGGAACTGGTTGATGATGGCGATTTCCTGCCGCTCCTGCTCGGCAAGCTCCGGCCGCCCGCCCTCGTCATAGACGCGGGCCGATTCCTCGCGCTGCTTGATCATCTTCGCAAGGATCTGCAGGATCTCGTCGTCGCCGACCGGGTCCTTGCCGTGGCCGCGATTGGCGATGTCGCGGTCCTTGATCGCGGCCTGGATGAGCCGGACGGTCGAGACGCGCCGGGTATCCTTGGCCTTGAGGGCTTCTTTCAGTGCATTGGCGAAATGCTCGCGCATGTCTTAACTCCATGTCGAAACCGACCCCAGGGCTTTATCTGCGGGGCCGGTTCGATGCGTTCTTTTGTCATCGTCTTAAACCAGTGCGGCAGGTACAATCAAACGTCTTTGGCAACCGATTGAATTATAAGGCATTTTATTTCCATACAATTCACAGCGGCTGGTTGACCTTGCCAGAGCCTTTGGCTATTTTCCGGCACCTGCACGTACATCGGCATGAACTTTCTCCCGCGGGGTTTCCGCGCGCCATGCCGCATGCGATCTGAAATGGCCCTGAACCGACCGGCTTTCAAGCCTCGCTTTCGGCCACAACGGGATAGAGACGATGACCGCGACACCCGCATGGACAATCCAGAAACCCACTGCCCTGCTCGTTCTGGCCGACGGCACGGTGATCGAAGGCAAGGGCATCGGCGCGACCGGGAAGGTTCAGGCCGAGGTCTGTTTCAACACGGCGTTGACCGGTTACCAGGAAATCCTGACCGACCCCTCCTATCTCGGGCAGATCGTCACGTTCACCTTTCCGCATATCGGCAATATCGGCGCCAATGACGAGGACATCGAGGATCTGACGCCTGCCGCCCGCCACGGTGCCGTCGGCGTCATCTTCAAGGCCGACATCACCGAGCCTTCCAACTACCGCGCAGCCAAGCACCTCGACGCCTGGCTGAAGGCGCGCGGCATCATCGGGCTCTGCGGCATCGACACCCGGGCGCTGACGGCCTGGATCCGCGAAAACGGCATGCCTAACGCCGTCATCGCCCACGACCCGGCAGGCGTCTTCGACGTCGAGGCGCTGAAAGCCGAGGCAAAGGCCTGGAGCGGCCTCGAGGGCCTCGATCTCGCCAAGGTCGCCACTTCCGGCCAGTCCTACCGCTGGAACGAGAAGCCCTGGGTCTGGAACGAGGGCTACTCGACGCTGGGCGAGACCGACGCCGCTTATCACGTCGTGGCTCTCGACTACGGCGTCAAGCGCAACATCCTCCGCCTCTTCGCCGGCCTGAACTGCCGTGTCACCGTCGTCCCGGCTCAGACGAGCGCCGAGGAAGTCCTGGCGCTCAAGCCGGACGGCATCTTCCTGTCGAACGGCCCGGGCGACCCGGCCGCGACGGGCGAATATGCCGTGCCGGTCATCCAGGACCTTCTCAAGACGGATATCCCGGTCTTCGGCATATGCCTCGGCCACCAGATGCTGGCACTGGCGCTCGGTGCCAGGACCGAGAAGATGCACCAGGGACACCACGGCGCCAACCACCCGGTCAAGGACCACACCACCGGCAAGGTCGAGATCGTTTCGATGAACCACGGCTTCGCGGTCGATGCGAACTCGCTTCCGCAAGGTGTTGAACAGACTCACATCTCGCTCTTCGACGGCACCAATTGCGGCTTGCGCGTCGACGGCAGACCGGTCTTCTCCGTCCAGCATCACCCGGAAGCATCGCCAGGCCCGCAGGACAGCCATTATCTCTTCCGCCGCTTCCTGAATCTCATTCGCGAGAAGAAAGGCGAACCGGCACTCGCCGAGCGCTGAGTTGTTCTGAAGGCCCGCCTCGTGCGGGCCTTCCTGCATCAGCCGTCGACGAGACGCTCGGCGATGAAATCGACCGTTGCCCGCACGGAGGGAAGCTGCCCGCGCCGGTGCGGCATCAAGATCGTCGTCATCACCTTGCCGGCGGTCCACTCGGGAAGAATGCGGACAAGCGTGCCGCTTTCGATCTCCTGCTGACAAAGCTTGCCGGGCAAGGTGGTGATGCCGAGACCCGCGAGAGCTGCTTCTCGCAGGACGCGGGATTCGTCGGCCACGAAACGCGGCCTCGGCGAGACCGACACGGTCGACCCATCGGCGCGCTCCATCACCCAGCCTTCGGACGCCAGCGACGTGAGCAGCCCATCATGATGATCGAGATCCTCCGGGCGTTCGGGAGTGCCGTTCCCTTGCAAATAGAGCGGTGAGGCGACGATCAGCTTAGCCTGGAATCCGATGCGGCGCTGGACGAGGCCGGAATCCGGCAGCGGTGCGAAATGGTCTCGCACGGCAAGATCGAAGCCTTCCTGGATGACATCGACGAAGCGGTCCGTCGCATGCAGCGTCACGCGCAGCTTCGGATAGGCAAGTGCGAGCTGCGGCAAGAGCGGCGCCAGCGACAGCTGCGCGGTCGGCACCGAAGCCGTGATCCTCACCGTGCCGCTCGGTTCGGCAAGTCTGCCCCTGACGACATTCTCCGCCGCTTCCGCCTCGATCATCATCGCCGCCGCGTGGCGGTAAAAATCCTTGCCGGATTCGGTCACCGCGAAATGACGCGACGTGCGGTTGATCAACCGCACGCCGAGATCCTTTTCGAGTTCGGCCACGCGCTTGCTGAGCGTCGATTTCGGCAGGTTCAACGCGCGCGCGGCGGGCACGAACCCCCCGTGGTCCACGACGTGAACGAAGAACGTGAAGTCGTTGAGATTGGCCATGGCTTTCCATCATCCACAAACATGGACGATAGGTCCACACAGAGCCATCTAGCACAAGTTCGTCCACAAGTGCATCTATTCATCATCATTGTTGAACCGAAAGGAAACGGACATGGGCAACTATCAGGGAAAGAAGGCGATCGTCATCGGCGGGACCCACGGCATGGGCCTGGCGACCGTGAGACGGCTTGTAGAGGGCGGCGCCGAGGTACTGCTCACGGGCCGCAACGAGAGCAACATCGCCCGCATCAGGGAGGAGTTCGGCCCGCGCGTGCATGCACTGCGCTCGGACATCGCCGATCTCAACGAAATCGCCGTGCTCGGTGCGGCCGCCGGTCAGACGCTCGGAGCGATCGATCTCCTGCACATCAATGCCGGCGTCTCGGAACTGGAGCCCTTCGATCAGGTGAGCGAGGCTTCCTATGACCGCCAGTTTGCCGTCAACACCAAGGGCGCCTTCTTCACCGTGCAGCGGCTGACGCCTCTGATCCGCGAAGGCGGATCGATCGTCTTCACCTCCTCCGTCGCCGACGAGGGCGGCCATCCGGGCATGAGCGTCTACAGCGCAAGCAAGGCGGCACTCGTCTCCTTCGCATCCGTGCTCGCCGCCGAGCTTCTGCCGCGCGGTATCCGGGTCAACAGCGTCAGCCCCGGCTTCATCGATACGCCGACCAAGGGCGTCGCCGGCATCACCGAAGCCGAGCGCGCCGAGTTCAAGACGCTCGGCGACAACATCACGCCGATGAAGCGCAACGGCACCGCGGATGAAGTGGCGCGCGCCGTGCTCTTCCTCGCCTTCGAGGCGACCTTCACGACCGGGGCGAAACTCGCCGTGGACGGCGGTCTCGGCCAGAAGCTCTCGACCGCCGCCTGAATGATTTCGAGAAAGGTACAATCAATGAGCAGCATTTCAATTCTCGGCTTGGGCGCCATGGGTACGGCACTTGCACGAACGCTTCTCAAGAACGGCCATACCGTCACAGTCTGGAACCGGACGCGATCGCGCGCCGAGCCGCTTGCCGGCGCCGGTGCGAAGATCGCGGAAAGCCCGGCCGAAGCAATTGCGGCGAGCGAGCTCACCATCCTCTGCCTCGTCGATTACCCCGCCGCACGTGCGGTCCTGGAACAGGCGCAGGAGGCGCTTGCCGGCCGTGACCTCCTCAACCTGACGAACGGCACGCCGGGTGACGCCAGGGAACTCGGCACGTGGCTGGCGGCAAGGGGAGCGATCTATCTCGACGGGGGGATCATGGCGATACCGCCGATGATCGGCGGGGCCGGCGCCCTGATCCTTTACAGCGGCTCGCGTGCGCTATTCAATCGGCACAGTTCAACTCTCGAAGCCCTTGCCGAAAGCCGTCACCTTGGTGAGGACGAGGGTTTGGCTTCGCTCTACGACATAGCGCTGCTATCAGGCATGTACGGGCTCTTCTCGGGCTTCCTGCATGCGAGCGCGCTGGTGACCAGCGCCGGAGGCAAGGCCGTCGACTTCCTGCCGCTGCTCCTGCCCTGGATCGAGGCGATGAGCGGTACCCTGCCCGACCTCGCCGGCAAGATCGACAGCGGCATGCACGGTCGCGATGTCGTCTCCAACATCGCCATGCAGAAGATCGCGCTCGAGAACATCGTTAGGGCAAGCGAAGAACAGGGCGTCGCTCCCGATTTTATGCGACCCATGTTACGGCTGGCGGGCGACCGCGTCGACAGTGGCGGCCACGGCGACGACATCTCCGCCGTCGTCGAAGTGATCCGGAAGCGAAAATGATTCTGTTTCAATGGGGTAGGACTGCTGCTTGAATCGGACTGGCAGATCGCTGAATCAAGCTCTGAACATGAAGAAGCCCGCCGGTGACGGCGGGCTTCTTCATGTCGGTCTGCAGGAGAATTATCTGCAGGCGGCGCAGAAGCGCTGGATGCGGCGGCAAGCCTCCTCCAGCAGCGCCTCGGAAGTCGCGTAGGAGATGCGGAAGTTCGGGCCGAGGCCGAAGGCGGAGCCGTGGACCACAGCCACGCCTTCGGTCTCCAAAAGCTCGGAGACGAAATCCTCATCCGTTTCGATGACCTTGCCCGAAGGCGCGGTCTTGCCGATCAGGCCGGCGCAGGACGGATAGACGTAGAAGGCGCCTTCCGGCGTCGGGCAGGAAATGCCCTTGGCCTGGTTCAGCATCGAGACGACGAGATCGCGGCGGCCCTGGAAGATCTCCTTGTTGCGCCCGATGAAGTCCTGCGGACCGTTGAGCGCCTCGACGGCCGCCCACTGCGCGATCGAGGCGGCGCCCGAAGTCTGCTGGCCCTGGATCATGTCCATCGCCTTGATGAGATGAAGCGGCCCGGCCGCGTAGCCGATGCGCCAGCCGGTCATCGCATAGGCCTTGGAGACGCCGTTCATCGTCAGCGTGCGCTCGTAGAGGCCGGGCTCCACTTCGACCGGGGTCGCGAACCTGAAGTCGCCATAGGTCAGGTGCTCGTACATGTCGTCCGTCAGGACCCAGACATGCGGATGTTTCATGAGAACGTCCGTGAGCGCCTTGAGCTCCTCATGCGAATAGGCCGCACCCGAGGGGTTGGACGGCGAGTTGAAGACGAACCACTTGGTCTTCGGCGTGATCGCGCGGTCGAGATCCTCGGCCTTGAGCTTGAAATTGTTCTCCTGCTTGGTCGGGACGAAGACGGGTGTGCCGCCGCACAGCGCCACCATTTCCGGATAGGAGACCCAGTACGGTGCCGGAATCACCACTTCGTCGCCCGGGTTGAGCGTCGCCATGAAGGCGTTGAAGAGAATCTGCTTTCCGCCGGTGCCGACGATCGTCTGCGCCGCGGTGTAGTCGAGATTGTTCTCGCGCTTGAATTTCTTCGCGATGGCTTCGCGCAGTTCCGGAATGCCGGAGACCGGCGTGTACTTCGTCTCGCCCCGATCGATCGCGTCGATCGCGGCCTTCTTGATGTTGTCAGGCGTGTCGAAGTCCGGCTCCCCTGCGCCGAGGCCGATGACATCGCGGCCTTTCGCTTTCAACTCGCGGGCTTTCTGCGAAACAGCGATGGTGGCGGAAGGCTTTACACGGGAAAGGGCATCGGCAAGGAAGGCCATGGTGTGTTTCCTGATCGTTTCGAGACGGCGTGAGGCGCTACGGAACGGAAAACCGGGGTTCCATAGCGGTTAGGTCTATGTCGAAAGACGCCCGGTCTTGCAAGCGCTTCAGGCGAAAAACGGCGGCAAGGCAGCGCAAAATGCGTCACCATGACAAAGTTTCATAGGTGCGATCAAAGCAATCGATCGAAACCGGATGACCTCATGCCGCCGAGCGGCTGCCGACGCACACCGGTCGACGCGCCCCCGCCCGGACACTCCGGCGCTTTTTTCGCGGCCGAGGCGTGCCTTTTTTTCGCCACAACAACTGTCTCAGCGCGCCGCAATTCCGTCCCGCAAGAGCCGATTTCCAAGCGCCATTTCGCGATGCGGATGCATCGGCATCTTGGGGGTATGCTATGTTTCTCGATGATGAAGTCGCCGCCTCGCGCACCCGCCGCAACGAGGCACGCTGGGGGTTCTATATCGCGCTCGCCGCACTTGCGGCCTGCATCGTGATGGTCCTCGGATTGATGACGCAGGTGACTACGCAAGCCGACATCGGGCAGCAGCCCGCGACGGCTCACGTCCAGTCCGAGGCCGGGCGTCATGGCTGACAACGATAACGGGTCGCAGCCGAGCGCCGACCTCTTCGCACGACTGTCGGCGATCCAGACGGTCGTCGTGGCGATTGTCGCCCTTTTCGCCCTTGCCGGCCTGATGCTCGTCGGTAAAGGCTTCTACATGAAGGCCAAGGACGAGGTCGCGCAGTACCTGCTCCAGAGAAACGAAGCACGACACCCTCCCGCGACGGAACGCGAACCCCAGCCGACGCGCCTCGAGGCGATCCGAGAAGCGCCGGGACCGCTCACCACAGGGTCGGTGCGATAAAGCCGTTTTGATCCGATTTGACTTGAAGGCCGGTGCGTGCCGCTCCAGTTTGTGCGTTGCTCGCGCGTTCGGACCTCCGAGACGGCACGATGCATTTGCGCAGACGGACGGACCGGAGGAATGCAATGCGGCACACGCGCTGGAATGCTGGCGGCTCAAGGGACATAGCAAGAGTATTTGCATTCTCGGTGGCGGCTGCAGTCTCGCTCTTTCCAGCCTTCGCCTCGTCCCCTGCCGCCGCGCAGGAGACACGGGAATTTCCGACGCAGACAGGAACCGTCCTCGTCGAGACGCTTGCCTCCGGACTGGAGCATCCCTGGGCGGTCGAAGCCATGCCCGACGGGGCGCTGATCGTCACCGAACGACCGGGCCGGCTGCGCATCCTGCGCGACGGCAAGCTGTCGGCTGCGATCAAGGGGGTGCCCACAGCGGCCGCACACGGCCAGGGCGGCCTTCTGGACGTCGCCCTCGATCGGCAATTCGCAACGAACAGGACACTCTATCTCACTCTCTCCGTCCGCGGTGATGGCGGCTACGGCACCGTCCTCGTGCGGGCGGCTCTTTCGCAGGACGAGCAGAGCCTGACGGAAGTGAAGGAGATCTTCCGGATGAACAAGTTCACCCGGAAGGGGCAGCACTTCGGCTCGCGCATCGCCATCGACAAGGACGGCAGCCTGTTCTTCGGCATCGGCGATCGCGGCGAAGGCGAACGCGCCCAGGACTCCCGCGACCATGCCGGCTCGATCCTCCACATCAACGCCGACGGCAGCATTCCCGCCTCCAATCCCTATCGCGGCGGTACCGGCGGGCTGGCGGAAATCTGGTCCATAGGGCACCGCAACCCCCAAGGAATCACCTTCGACCCCGAAGGCGGCAAGCTCTTGACCGTTGAGCACGGCGCGCGCGGCGGCGACGAGGTGAACAACCCGCAGCCGGGCAGAAATTACGGCTGGCCGGTGATCACCTTCGGCAAGGATTACTCCGGAGTCGAGATCGGCGAAGGCACCGCGAAGGAAGGTCTTGAGCAGCCGCTCTTCTATTGGGACCCATCGATTGCGCCCGGCGCGATCGCCGTATACCGCGGCAGCAT
Organism: Ensifer sp. D2-11; assembly: GCF_054161295.1. Taxonomy (NCBI): domain Bacteria; kingdom Pseudomonadati; phylum Pseudomonadota; class Alphaproteobacteria; order Hyphomicrobiales; family Rhizobiaceae; genus Ensifer; species Ensifer sp. D2-11. The sequence continues at coordinate 716,098 of NZ_CP096433.1, read as the reverse complement.
GTTTCCGGAGTGGAACGGCGACCTTTTGGTCGCTGCACTGAAGTACCAGTTGCTTGCCCGCCTGGACCGCGACGAGACCGGCGCCGTCACCAACGAGGAACGGTTGTTCGACGGAGAATTCGGCCGCATCCGCGACGTCATCGTCGCTTCCGACGGGGCTCTGATCATGGTCACCGACGAGGAGGACGGCGCAGTGCTCAGGGTCTCCAAAGCTCCGACGCAATGAGCCCGCTGGGGAACGGCTGTCGGGCCTGACGGCAACACGGAGCGGCTTGCCCGCAAAAATCGCAACTGATAGAGCGAGGTCGCAATCACCTGAGCAGCATGGCTTCGGGGTGATTCTCGAAAGTCGCGGAATATGGCGCGAAGATCGCGCGCCTCCCGTGAGCAGGACCACGACCCCGGAGCCAAGCGGTGACTCGCATTCAAGCCAATCTCTTCCTCTTGTTCTCCGGTGCAATCTGGGGTGCGGGCTTCGTAGCGCAGTCGACGGCGATGGACGCGATCGGACCGCTCTGGTTCATCGGCCTGCGCTTTGCGATCGCGACACTCGTGGCACTGCCCTTGGCGCTCCTTGAAAAGAAGCAGGCCGCTACGCCCTTGCCGCGAAACGCCATGCGCAACTTCGTCTTCGTCGGACTGGCGCTTTTCGGCGGAGCCGTCACGCAACAATACGGCCTGCTCACCACCACCGTCACCAATTCCGGCTTCCTGACCGGGCTCTACGTGGTATTCGTGCCGGTACTGACTGTCGTGTTCCTGCGCCGCCGGCCGCACTGGGTCATCTGGCCGGCCGCCCTGCTCGCGGCTTTCGGCATCTTTCTCCTGAGCGGCGGCGCGCTCTCGGCGCTGACCGGCGGAGACATGCTGACGATCGTCTGCGCCCTGTTCTGGGCGGTTCAGCTGATGTTGGTCGGCTTATTCGCTCCGGCCACGGGCCGGCCGATGCTCCTGTCGATGACGCAGTTCGCCGTCTGCGCCGTTGCAGGCTGCGTACTGGCCGGCCTGTTCGAGCCGCTGAGCCTCGATGCGATCAACGGCGCCCTCCCGCAGATTCTCTACGCCGGCATTTTTTCAAGCGGCATCGCTTTCATCTGCCAGGTCGTAGGCCAACGCTATACGACGGCGCCGCAGGCTGCCATCTTCCTCTCGAGCGAAGCGCTCTTCGCCGCCCTGTTCGGGGTGCTGCTGCTCGGCGAGACCATCACTCCGGTCGGCTACGTCGGCTGCGCCGTCATCTTCCTGGCGATGCTTGCGGTCGAGCTCGTGCCGGAACTGACGAAGAAACGTCGCGAGGCCGCGCAAGCTGCTGTCTGAACTGCGGCTTCTGATGCCCGTTCCGTGCAATTTCTCCGCGCGCTTGGCGTCCGGCTTAATACTACTAATACTCTCCGAAACCCCTCAATTTTGCTTGGAACGGCGAATTTCGCTTGAGCCGGCAATATATCCTGCAGTTTTTCTGTAGGCATGAAGGCGATGGTCCCTCGGACCCGTGCGCTGCGTGAACGACAAGCGATATCAGGCGCTTGGACCGGGAAACCAGGCTGCACAAAGTTGCGGCATACCCATGAGCGACGGAATTTGGCGCAAATGATCCTGCCGCGCCCCAATCTTTTGTCGAAAAGCTTTGAATTCAACAGCTTGCAATGCTTTTTGAATACGCGAGTCAAAACGACCAACTGACCTCTTTTTGAGCAATGAGAAGACGCAATACCTCGTCAGAAAAGTTTTGCTTGCCAATTCAAAATAAACCCATCACTCTTACTGTGTTCGGGCAATCTGCGAACACGGGAAGATCTTGAATAAAAGCGGGCCGGAGACGCAACCCACTCCGGGCGGCCAACGGGGGGAGGCTGTTATTCCTTCCTGCGGCTGGTCGCGATAACCAGGACCCTTTCCTCAATTGTCGAGAACTGCCCCCACGCCCATATCGGGCAAAACTGCAATGCTGCCCGCAACGCGGGTGGAGAGAAAAGGACCTGACGCATGGCCGAGACTGGCACTGTAAAATTCTTCAACACAGACAAGGGCTTTGGCTTCATCAAGCCTGAAAACGGTGGCGCGGACATCTTCGTTCATATTTCTGCCGTGCAGGCCTCGGGCCTGAGCGGTCTCACGGAAAACCAGAAGGTGTCCTTCGACACCGAGCCGGATCGCCGCGGCAAGGGACCGAAGGCGGTCAACCTGCAGATCGTCGGCTAACGCTGTTCTCTGCTGAAAGTTAAGTTCGAGCCCGGCAGTTTTGCCGGGTTTTTTCGTTCAGGCTCCGTTCAGTTTGGCTTATATAGACTTTGTTCATCATGAAATCCGGAAACCATCCGGTCGCATGCATAGGATTGAAGCCCATGAACAAATTCATCAAAGCAGCCGTCCTGTCGGTCGCCGCGGCCGCCATCGTTATCCCGACCTTCGGCACCGCCCAGGCAGGGCACCGCCATCGCAATAACGACGATGCATGGGTAGCGGGCGCAGTTGGCTTGGCCGCGGGCGCGCTCATCGGCAGCGCGATCGCCTCGCCGCCGCCGCCGCGCTATTACGGCGAGCGGGTCTATATCGATCCGGAGCCCGACTATTACGAGCCCCGCCCCGTCTATCGTCCGCGCCCGGTTTATCGGCCCGTCTATCGTCCGGTGGCGGTCGAGACCTACGGCCTCGAGCCCTGGACACCGGCTTGGTATCGCTATTGTTCGCAGCGCTATCGCTCGTTCAATCCGGACAGCGGAACCTTCGTCGGCTATGACGGCCGCAGCCATTTCTGCAACGCCGGCTGAAAGCCGCCGCGTACGAACCGAAAGGGCGCATGACTGGAGAAGTCATGCGCCCTTTTCATTTTCGCACCGGTCAAAGACCGCGCAGAAACGGATTGGTGCGCCGCTCTTCGCCGATCTGCCCGCCCGGGCCGTGGCCGCAGATGAAGCCCACATTGTCCCCGAGTGGCAGTATCTTGTCCCGGATCGAATCCAGAAGCTGCTGATGATTGCCGCCCGGCAGGTCGGTACGGCCGATTGAGCCGTGAAAAAGCACGTCGCCGACATGGGCGAAATTTTGTGCCCGGTTGAAATAGACCACATGACCGGGCGCATGGCCGGGGCAATGCAAGACCTCGAAAACGTGGTCGCCGAAGGAGACGGTATCGCCCTCTTCAAGCCAGCGGTCCGGCACGACGTTCTGAACCTTCATCGCGAGGCCGAAGCGCTCCGCCTGATCCTCCAGCCGTTCGAGCAGCGGCAGGTCGTCCTTGTGGGGTCCGACAATGTCGAGCCCCAGTGCTTCTTTCAATTCCTTGGCGCCGCCGGCGTGATCGATATGGCCGTGTGTGAGCCAGATAGCCTTCAACGCGATGCCGTTTTCGCGGATCGTCTGCAGGATGATGTCGACGTCGCCGCCGGGATCGACGACCACGCCTTCCTTGGTCTCGCTATCGAACAGGACCGTACAGTTCTGCTCGAAATGCGTTACCGGGATAATGCCTGCCTGTAACATCGGACCATGCCTCGCTCTTGCTCGTGAGGTGGCCTGGAAGTGAGAAGCCCTTCCCGATCCAGGCCGTTTTCCCAGCTATAGCGATAAGCGAGCGGTATGACAGCGCAAATCAGCGCAGTGCCACGATTTCCGAAGCCGGCGGCGAATATTGCACCGTCGCGAGCAGCAGCACCGAAACCACGAGCTTCGCTGTCACGACGACCACCACCAGCGGACGCAACCGCTTGGCAGCAAGCTTGGCATCTTCCGATAACTCACCTTGCATCTCGTCACTCCCGGCTGGAAGCCAGCCTGTGTCGGGCAGAAATCGATAAATCGGCCGCGCATTGCCCGCGAACAATATAGGGAAGACTTCGTCAGCTTCCGTCAGCCCTGGCAACGCTTGGCGACGGCAATATGTTTCATCCTCACATTTCGTGATGTCACGGGGGGAACATCCCTGAGCCGCGGCGCGTTCTGGCCTGCAAATGAAAGAGGAGCAAGATGATGAAGACTCTCTCTCCGACTCTGTTCAAAGCGGCCCCGCTCAGAGCGGCTTTGGCAGCCGGTGCGATGCTCGCCGCCATTCCCGCAGCCTATGCCGAAATGAGCGCAACGACGCTGACGGACCTTAATGTGCGTGCCGGACCGGGCCCCCAATACCCTGCGGTCGGCGTCGCCACACGCGGCAGCGCTGCCGTGCTCGATGGCTGCATGGAGGGAAGCAACTGGTGCCGCATAGATGTCAACGGCCTGCGCGGCTGGGCTTACGCCCGTTACCTGGCGACGGACATGGGCGGCACGACCGCCATTATCCAGGAGCGCCGCACGGAACTCTCGGTCCCTACGGTCGCCTATGAGGGCGAGACCGTGGTGGCGCCGTCCGAACCGCTCGAACTGGTGGGTCCGGTCGAGGAGGTCGAAGCGGTGACTCCGCCTCCCACGGTGCGCACCTATATCACCGAGAATCCGGTCGACACCGTCTATGTAGAGGGCGAAGCCGTGGTCGGCGCCACGCTGCCGAACACGGTGGCCGTCCAGCCCATTCCTGATTACGAGTATCAGTACGTGACCATCAATGGCCAGCCCGTCCTTGTCGATCCGGGCACAAGAAGGGTCGTCTACGTCTATCGCTGAGCGTCAGCGAAAAGGGAAAAGGCATGGTGGCGCAGCGTCAATTGCAGAACGCTGCGTCACGGCGAATCACCCGTCCAAAACGCGCCGAGAGTAGAGGGCACGAGTGGTGCGGCTTCGCGGCTCCTCGTGCCCTCTCGCGCGCCCCGAAACGAATTCCCGAAACAACTCAAACGACTATCCCCCAGCCCCGCTTCCGGATCGTCACCTGTGGCCGACACCAGTGGTGGCAAAATTGACAAATCTCCCCTTCAGCTTCAACCTTCCCGTGCCGGGTTGTCCGGTATGTCGCGGCTCTGGATGAGGGGTCGCAGGACGGAGGGATCGATGGAAGCATTAGTGCCTATCATTACCCAGTTGATTGCGGGGGCAGCTGGCGGAAACGCGGCCAGCGCCATGCTGAAGCAGCAGGCATTCGGAGTCGTGGCACGCACGATCGTCGGAGCCATCGGCGGCCTCGGCGGCGGGTTCCTGATCCAGATGCTTGGTGGAGAGGCCGCCGCGACCGGTCTGGCCATGCAGGCCATCGGCGCCCTCATCGGCGGCGGCGTTCTCAACGGCATTGTCGGGCAGTTCGTCGGCAAGCAGGCGTGAGCCTTCAGGCGATATCCATCGCAAGGCAAAAGGCGGCTGCGGCCGCCTTTTCTGCGTATCGCCGAGGCGCGATATGCGTAAATTTGCACGTCTTCGATCTGGATGCCTGCGACTCGATGGAAATATGTCAACCAAACTGACATATATTGCGGTATGTTTCGAACGGCATTTCGATTGAAAGGATATGACCGCGTGGTCGGCCAGATCAGGGACAAGAGCATAAGCGACAGCGCTGGCGAAGATGTGGACACGATAGATTTCGAGATCATCGAGCTGCTTTTCTTTGCCTATCGCGACTTCACCGGCGACCCGGACGCCATTCTCGAGAAGAGCGGATTCGGCCGCGCGCATCATCGCGTCGTGCATTTCGTCAACCGCGAACCCGGCATGACGGTCGCGGATCTTCTTGAAACGCTGAAGATCACCAAGCAGAGCCTTGCCCGCGTCCTCAAGCAGTTGATCGATTCCGGCTATATCCGGCAGGTGACCGGTCCCGAAGACCGGCGGCAGCGCATGCTCTACACGACACCGGACGGCCAGGCCCTGGCGCGGGCGCTTGCCGAGCCACAGTCCCGCCGCATAGCCGATGCATTGGCAAAGGCCGGACCGGGTGCGCGGGAAACCGTGAAGCGGTTTCTCGCCAATATGATGAATGACGTTGCGGGCTGATCCACTGCATGTTTCGTTTGATCCTCGCCCATTGAAGGAGAAAAACATGCAGCGGCTTAAGTGCTACAGCGGCCATTGCGCGTCCGCCGGACGTGCGGCACTGCAGGGAAGGCGCCCGAGAGTCACACAACGATTCAAAATGTTACGCGACCTGTGCGCGTCTGATTGGACGTCGGCTCGTCGTTCGTGGCAAAACGGGTAGCCCCTTGAATGAGAATGGGTGACCGCGGCGCATGTGCTGCACGGTCTCCGGCATTTTTGGCGCAGCCTTTCCGGCTTGACCGGCAATGAGGGTACCGAATGATGATAGCAAAGGCGACAGTCTCCGACGATGCGGCGCATCTTCTGGTCGTCGACGATGACCGGCGCATCCGCGACCTGCTCAACCGCTATCTGGTCGAACAGGGATTTCGCGTAACGACGGCAGCCGATGCCGACGAGGCCCGGCGAAAGCTGATAGGCATCGATTTCGATCTTCTGGTCGTCGACGTGATGATGCCGGGGGAAAGCGGCATCGCTCTGACGCAAAGTCTCAGGCAGATCAAGTCCGTGCCGATCATCATGCTGACGGCCCTGGCGGAGGCGAATTCGCGTATCGAAGGGCTGGAGGCGGGCGCCGACGACTACCTGCCGAAGCCTTTCGAGCCGCGCGAACTCGTGCTCCGCATCAACAACATTCTGCGCCGCAACCAGCCGACACAGACACACAAGGTCGATCAGGTTATTTTCGGGCCCTACACCTTCTCGGTAGTGCGCAAGGAACTGCGCCGCGGGGCCGACCATATTCGCCTCACCGACCGTGAGCAGGAGATCATGACGCTGTTTTCGCAGCGCGCCGGCGAAACCATTCCGCGCCACGAGCTGATCGGCGACGACGCGGAGGTCGGCGAGCGCACGATCGACGTGCAGATAAACCGGCTAAGGCGTAAAATCGAGGACGATCCTTCCAACCCCGTATGGCTGCAGACCGTTCGCGGCATCGGTTACCGGCTGAGCGTTGACTGACGATGGGCCAGAAACGAGGGCCGGATCAAGGGCCATGGCAAGCTTTGACGGTTTGAAGCGCGAAGGAACGACACCCGCGGACGGCGGCTGGAAGCGCGTGGTCCGCTGGCTGCGGCGCCGGCTGCCGATGGGTCTTTACGCGCGCTCGATTCTGATCGTCGTCATCCCGATGGTGCTGCTACAGTCCGTGGTCGCCTTCGTGTTCATGGAGCGGCACTGGCAACTCGTCACCCAGCGCCTCTCCTCGGCGGTGACCAACGACATCGCCGCCATCGTCGACCTGATCACGACCTTCCCGCGGGAGGGCGATATCGACCAGATCGTCCGCATCGCCCGCGATCAGCTCGACCTCAACATAACCGTCGAGCCGGGCGGAGAGCTGCCGCCGCCGCGTCCCAAGCCCTTCTTCGAAATCCTCGACCAGATCCTCAGCGAGGAGATTTCGGACCAGATCCGGCGTCCCTTCTGGATCGATACCGTCGGCAATTCGAAGATCGTGGAAATCCGGATCAAGCTTGAAGACGACCGCATTCTCAGGGTCTATGCCCGCCGCAATCAGGCCTATGCATCGAACACACACATCTTCCTCGTCTGGATGGTCGGCGCATCGCTCGTCTTGCTGACGATCGCCATTCTCTTCCTGCGCGGGCAGATCAGGCCGATCCTGGCGCTGGCAAGCGCAGCGGAGAGCTTCGGCAAGGGACAGAAGATCGACGATTTCGCACCGCGGGGTGCCAATGAAATCCGGCGCGCCGGTCTCGCCTTCATCCTGATGCGCGAGCGGATCGAGCGCCAGATCGAACAGCGCACCGCGATGCTGACCGGCGTCAGCCACGACTTGAGGACGATCCTGACCCGGTTCAAGCTGCAGCTGGCACTTGTGGGCAACAATCCGGACCTCGAGAGCCTCAACCAGGACGTTGAGGACATGCAGAACATGCTGGAAGGCTATCTCGCCTTCGCCCGAGGAGACGCGGAAGAGGATGTCGGCCGGCTGAAACTCAGCGATCTGATGGCCAGGCTTGCGGCGGAGGCGGAGCTGTATGGCAAGACGCTGACAACCGCGATCCAGGGCGAGAACGAAATTCACGTGAGGCCGAACGCCTTCACGCGGCTCGTCTCCAACCTCGCGTCCAACGCCTATCGCTATGCGAACACCGTGCACATCGAGGCGCGCCAGAGCGCGAAATGGTTGACCATCACCGTCGATGACGACGGACCGGGCATTCCCGAACGGTCACGCGAAGACGTGTTCAAACCGTTCTTCCGCCTGGACGAGGCCCGCAATCTCGACAGTTCCGGCACCGGCCTCGGCCTCGCCGTTGCCCGCGACATCGCCCGCAGCCATGGCGGCAATGTCACGCTCGCAGACAGCCCCCTCGGCGGCCTGCGAGCGACGGTGCGTGTGCCGACGTAAATACGGGGAAGATCACATCAACTTCTTGCCGTTCGGCACCGGCTTGTCGGTGGATGCGAGCACGATCGCGCCGGCCTCGTCTTCGAAGCCGAGCGTGAGCACCTCGGAACGAACGGGGCCGATCTGGCGCGGCGGAAAATTGACGACACCCAGAACCTGCCTGCCGACGAGTTCCTCGGGCCTGTAGTGCACCGTGATTTGCGCGGAGGATTTCTTGATGCCGATGTCAGGGCCGAAATCGATCTTGAGCTTGATTGCCGGCTTGCGTGCCTCGGGAAAGGGCTCCGCCTCTACGATTGTACCGACACGAATGTCGACGCGCTCGAAATCGGCATAGGAAATGATTTCGGTCATGAATGTTCCCCGGATCACGTCGATGGGCCGATTCGACATACGACCAAAAGCGTGAACGATTGCGACAACTTCAGAGTGAATTGCGGGACACGCTGTCTCGCCAGGAATTACCCGGCCAGCTCTTCCGCGCGCTTGCGCGCCGCCGCAACGGCCCGGTCGAAGAGCGGCTGCATGCCGTCATCCGCCATCAATACCGCCAGCGCAGCCGCCGTGGTACCGCCGGGCGAAGTGACGTTCTGCCGCAGGCGCGCTGCATCGTCGGGGGACTGATGGAGGAGTTCACCAGCCCCCGCGACGGTTTCCCGAGCAAGACGCATGGCTAGGTCCGCCTCGAGTCCGGCCTTGCGCCCGGCCTCCGCCATGCACTCGACGAGATAGAAGACATAGGCCGGGCCGCTGCCGGAGACGGCGGTCACGGCATCGATATCCGCTTCGCTCCCGACCCATTCGACCGGGCCGCTGACCTTCAGCAGATCATGCACCAGCGCCCGCTGGGCCTCGCTGACGCGAGCATTCGCGAAGGCGCCGGTCACACCGCGTCCGATCATGGCCGGCGTATTCGGCATGGCGCGCACCGTCGCCGCCTCACCCAGGTGCCGCTCGATGAAACCCAGCGTCTTGCCGGCGGCCACTGAAACGATCACGGTTTGCGGACCGACGAGCCCTTTCAGGGGTGGCAGCACCGTTTCCATCACCTGCGGCTTGACCGCGAGGAAGATCGCGCCCGCCTTACCGCCCGCCGGAGCGGAGGTCGCATGTTGCACACCGCTATCCGCCAGGAGCTTTGCCATCGCCGGTGACGGGCCCGGATCGATGACGAGAACGTCGCTGCTACGCACTCCGCTTTTCAGCCAGCCCGCGAGCATGGCGCCGCCCATATTGCCGGCGCCGACGAGCACGATCGGACCCGAAACGGCAATGCTCACTTCATGCCTCCCCAACGGTCTCGAACAATACCGCGTCGACCGCGCGCTGCGCATCCATGCCCGACCAAACGACGAACTGGAACGCCTGGAAATAGGACTCGCAGGCGTCGAGCGCGTTCGAAAGGAGCACCTCGACCTGCTGGTTCGTCGGTTCCGCTCCACCGGCGAGCAACAGAGATTGCCGGAAGATGATGACTTCTTCTTGGCGCCAAAGATCGAAATGACCCATCAGCACCTGACCGTTGATGTGGGACAGAAGCCGGATCACCTCGTTTGCGCGGCTGTCCGGCACCTTGATGTCGAAGGCGCACGCCAGATGCAGCGCCTCGAACTCCTCCATCCAGGAAAAGGAAACATGGTAGTCCGCCCACCTGCCTTCGACGGTCATGGCGATCTCGTCTTCGCCGGATCGCTCGAAGGACCAGTCATTGTTCGCGGCAACGAACTCGATCATATCGACCGGGTTGGACTGGCGCTCGGCTTCCATTTCCAAAAGGCTCATGCATCACCCTAAAGGCGCGGCTAAGGCGCGCAAAGTCACGCTTACAGGACGCAACACTGCAAACCCAGTACCGGATACGAACACACTATGATTGCTGGACCTGCGACTATCCTGGCTTACTTACCCTGCCCGGAGCTTGCATGGTCCGTGTCGAATCATCATTTAAAATCAGTGTATAACGGCAGAGTCAGCGTGCCAGCCCCTGAGCCTAAAAATTGCCGGGAAGAATAGCGCCCCGCGCTATGATTCTGATTCAGCGCGGCTGCTTAAACGACTCTGCGATAAAGGTTTTTTGCCAGTGTCCACAGGTGGAAAACTTTTCAGTTTTTGTTAACCGTGACGCCAGCGAAGTGAAATGCGTCGGGCGACGGCGGGGTGACCGATTGGCCCCGCGCCGCATCCGCCTCCGTGAGAACCGCAAAGGCACGCGGTTCGATGGTCGACGACGATCGAAGGCCGGCGTGAGGCAGGTTCTTTTACTTGCCCGTCGTGATGTCGGCGGCCGCCGGACCGGTCGCGGCCAAACGTGCTTCCAGCGCTTCGATGCGAGCAAGGAGAGCGTCGTTTTCGTCCCGTGCCCGTGCGGCCATCTCCTTGACCGCTTCGAACTCCTCGCGCTTCACGACATCGAGCGAATTCAGCCAGTTTTCGGTTTGCGCCCGGAATGCCGCCTCGACCTCGCGCCGCACCCCTTGGGCCGCGCCCGCCGCATCCGTCATCAGCCGGGCGAGATCATCGAGAATACGGTTGGCGCCTGTGCTCATCTTTCCGGTCTCCATTTCCATCCCGCCACATGCGGCGGAGCTCATGATTTCAGGTAGGGTCCCCGGAGTGAGGATGCAAGGAAAATGACGTCCGCGACGCCGCTCATCGTTCTCCAGGACCCTTGAATTCGCGATGAGGCAATGGGGCAGTATAGCGCGCTGCGGCTACCTTTCTACGTTCGAAAGAGGCTGGAGCGTCGTTGCGTGGCGGCAGCGGGTGCTTGACCGCGCCGGATTCGCTCGTCATGTTCCGCCGAAATCATCGGTCCGGCACGAGAGAAGACCTTGGAAACAATCGCGACCCGCCTCGCCATCCTACCCTTCCCCGAAATCGACCCCGTCATCTTCACGATAGGGCCGCTCGCCGTGCGCTGGTACGGGCTGGCCTATGTCGCGGGTATACTGCTCGGATGGCTCTATGCGCGCCGCATAATCCAGAACGCTTCGCTCTGGCGCAACGGCACCGCCCCCTTCAACCTGGCACAGCTCGACGACTTCCTGCTCTGGGCGGCCGGCGGCATCGTGCTTGGCGGGCGCATCGGCTACATCCTCTTCTACGATCTCGGCTCCATCCTCGAGAATCCCGTCCGCGCGATCCAGATCTGGAACGGCGGCATGTCCTTCCATGGGGGCCTTCTCGGCACGACCCTGGCGATAATCATCTTTGCGCGAAGGAACGCGATCCCCCTCTGGAGCCTGTTCGACGTCGTGGCAGCAGTGGTGCCGATCGGGCTCTTCTTCGGGCGCATCGCCAATTTCATCAATGGAGAACTCTGGGGCCGCCTGTCCTCGATGCCCTGGGCGGTCGTCTTCCCGACGGGAGGCCCCTTCGCCCGTCATCCGAGTCAGCTTTACGAGGCGGCCCTGGAGGGCATTGTGCTTCTCGTCGTGCTCGCCTGGTTCGTCTATCGCCGCAGAGCCTTGAAAATGCCCGGCCTCGTCACCGGCATCTTCGTCTGCGGCTATGCCGCGAGCCGCATTTTCGTGGAGTTCTTCCGCGAACCGGACGCACAGATCGGCTATCTTGCCGGAGACTGGCTTACCATGGGCATGGTGCTTTCACTGCCGATGGCACTGGTCGGTATCTGGGCCATTGCGCGGGCGCGCAGCGCGGCTGCCGCCGCTTGACTGGACAAGTCATGACGAATCCTCTCGCCGACAAGATCGAGGCGCTGATCCGGACCAACGGGCCGATCAGCGTGACCGACTATTTCTCCCTCTGCCTTGCCGATCCGCAGCACGGCTATTATCGCGTCCGCGAACCGTTCGGACGGGCGGGCGACTTCACCACCGCGCCGGAGATCAGCCAGCTCTTCGGGGAGATGATCGGCATATTCCTCGTGCATGCATGGCAGCAGCACGGCACGCCTGAGGACGCGATTATCGCCGAGATCGGTCCGGGCCGCGGCACGATGATGTCCGACATGCTCCGCGTCATCCGGCGGCTGGCGCCGGCACTGTACCGGACAGCGACCGTTCATCTCGTCGAAACCAGCGACCGGCTTCGCAGGCTGCAGGCCGAGACCTTGGCCGAACACGAAGGCAAGGTCCGCTGGCATGAGAGCTTCGACAGCCTCCCCTCCGGATTCCTGCTCCTGGCTGCGAACGAACTTTTCGACGCAATTCCGATCCGTCAGTTCGTGCGGACCGCACAAGGGTTTCGTGAGCGCATGGTCGGCCTCGATGCGGAGGGCCGATTGACCTTTGCTGCAGGCATTGCCGGCATTGATCCCGCATTGCTGCCCTCTCCCGCGCCAGCCATCGCGGAAGGCACGATCTTCGAGATCTCCCCCGCCCGCGACGCGGTGATGGCCGCGCTCTGCGAGCGCCTCCGCGCCGGCGGCGGCACGGCGATCATTATCGACTACGGCCATCTGGCAACCGGCTACGGCGACACGCTGCAGGCCGTCCGCAATCACGAATATGATCCGCCGCTTGCCAATCCCGGTCTCGCCGACCTGACCAGCCACGTCGATTTCGAGCAATTGGCGAGCCGTGCGAAAGCGGAGGGCGTGCAGATCAACGGACTTGCCCGTCAGGGTGATTTCCTGGTCGGCCTCGGCCTCCTGGAACGCGCCTCGACCCTCGGCCGGGACAAGGACGAGACGACTCAGGAAAGCATCCGCGACGATGTCGAGCGGCTTGCGGGCTCCGGCGCGGGAAAGATGGGAGAGCTGTTCAAGGTGCTGGTGGTAAGCAGTCCGGAAGTCGCCTTGGCGCCCTTCCGGAAGAAGGCGTCTTAGCGCCGGCCGTGCGCCGCCTCGGGTCCCTCGCCCCGGCAGGGCGATTGACAGTCCCCGCCTGCCGGGTCAACATCGCGCCGGCAAATCAGCTGCAAGTCGACGGGCCGCAACGCGCCCTCAATTCCAACGAAGCTTAGAAAACACGAGGGCGAAAACACCGAATGCAGGATGATGCCTCGCTATCCCCTGTGCAGAGCCCGCTCTTCGGCGCAAAGGCAGGCCCGGCAATCGCACATGGTTATTTCACGCGCCAGGGAGGGGTCTCCGAGGGCATCTACCGCGGTTTGAATGTCGGTCTCGGCTCGAACGACGAGCGGGAACGGGTCGGCGAGAACCGAGCCCGGGTCGCCCGCTGGTTCGGCGCGGAGCCACGACGGCTTGCCACGGTGCACCAGGTGCATTCGCCGGACGCGATCATCGTCGACGCCGGTTACGACGGCGCGCGGCCGGATGCCGATGCGCTGGTGACGGCAACGCCCGGCATCGTCCTCGGCGTTCTCTCCGCCGATTGCGGCCCGGTCCTTTTCGCCGATCCGGAAGCAGGCGTGATCGGTGCCGCCCATGCCGGATGGAAGGGCGCGCTCGGCGGCGTGCTCGAAAGCACCATCGAGGCTATGATCTCGCTCGGTGCCCGCCGCGAGCGCATCATCGCCTGCCTCGGCCCGTCGATCAGCCGGAGCCACTACGAGGTTGGCCCCGAATTCGTAGCCCGCTTCGTCGCCACTGAGGCAAGCTATGCGTCGTTTTTCACGCCGTCGGGCCGCGACGGCCATGCCATGTTCGACCTTCCCGGATTGACGGTCCGGCGGCTGGCCGAGGCCGGCGTGACTGCGGAAAACCTCGGCATCTGCACCTATGCGGACGAAGACCGCTTCTTCTCCTATCGCCGAACGACGCACAGGCAGGAGCCTGATTACGGGCGGCAGATATCAGCGATTTCCATACGGGAGGTTTGAGATGGCGCTTCATTTCGCCGAAGAAGAATATGCGGCCCGCCTGGCGCGGCTCACGGCCAGGATGCAGGAAGAAAAGCTCGACGCGATACTGCTCTTCGCGCAGGAGAGCATGTACTGGCTGACCGGCTACGACACCTTCGGCTATTGCTTCTTCCAGTCGCTCGTGGTCAAGCGGGATGGTTCGATGGTCCTGCTCACCCGTTCGGCCGACCTGCGCCAGGCGCGTCATACGTCGAACATCGAGCGCATCGAGATATGGGTGGATCGGGTCAATGCCGATCCGGCCATGGACCTCAAGAACCTGCTCAGCGAACTCGATCTCCTCGGCCGCCGCATCGGCGTCGAATACGACACGCACGGCATGACCGGAAGAACGGCGCGCCTCGTCGACCACCAGCTCTCCACTTTCGGGGAACTGGTCGACGCGTCGCTGCTCGTCAGCCGCCTGCGTCTGATCAAGAGCCCGGCGGAGATCGCTCATGTCGAGAAGGCGGCGAGCCTTGCCGACGACGCGCTCGACGCGGCGCTGCCACTCATCCGCCCGGGCGGCAGCGAGGCGGATATCCTCGCGGCCATGCAGGGCGCCGTTTTCGCCGGCGGCGGCGACTATCCGGCCAATGAGTTCATCATCGGTTCCGGGGCCGACGCACTGCTCTGCCGCTACAAGGCGGGCCGGCGCAACCTCGACGCCAATGATCAGCTCACGCTCGAATGGGCCGGTGTCAGCGCCCATTACCATGCGGCGATGATGCGCACGGTCGTGATCGGCGAGCCCACCAACCGTCACCGCGAGCTCTACAGCGCCTGCCGGGAAACGATCCAGGCTATCGAAATGGTGCTTCGACCCGGCAATACGTTCGGGACCGTCTTCGACGTGCATGCCAAGATCATGGACGAGCGCGGCCTTGCCCGGCACCGTCTGAACGCCTGCGGCTATTCGCTCGGCGCACGCTTCTCGCCCTCCTGGATGGAGCACCAGATGTTCCATATCGGCAATCCGCAGGAGATCGAGCCGGACATGTCCCTCTTCGTCCACATGATCATCATGGACTCGGACAGCGGCACCGCCATGACGCTCGGCCAGACCTATCTCACCACGGCCGACACCCCCCGCCCGCTCTCGCGCTACGGCCTGGACTTCATATCTGCGTAAGGAAATCGCCCTATGATTTCCGTCGGAAGTGAAGAACGCGCCGGCGGCTGATCCTGCTGCAGCGACCTTTGCGCGTCCAATAGGGCGCGCCGGCGCTGCAGCCGCCGCATCCGGCGCCGGGATGTTCGAGCGGAGACGGTGGGAACGATGCGCAAGCAGATCAATCCGATCGCAAGCCTTGGCCTTGCCGCAGCCTTGGCCGGCTGCAACACGACAGACGCCCTGATCCCGCAGGTGGACGTGGGCGAAGGCAGTTTCCGCTCCCCTCCGGTGACCCAGTCGGATCTCGACGCCATGTCGGCGCAGACCGCGGTGATGCCGGTGGAAAGCGTGCCGCCGGGCCGCTCGGCCGCCTTCGCGGCGCAGCCGAACATTTCAGGCCCGCCACCGCAGCACGCAGCCGGCAATGTCGGCTATAGCGACTACACCGACCCGGCCGGCACGCTGGAAGGCCAGGCTAACCGTCTCGCCGGCGGTGAAGCACCGGTACAGACGATGCAGCCTCAGGCGGCGCCGACCCAGATCGCTCGGCATGAGGCACCGCCTGTGGAAGAAGCGACGCAAGAGAATGGCGGCGAGCAGCCCACACCGGTCGAAACAACGCAGGCGCCCGCGCAAACGCAGCAAGCCGCCGCATCGCCTGCAGCAGCTACGACGGGCTCGGGCGGAATCCGTTTTCTGCCGATCATCGGCGCGCCGGTCCAGGCAGTCACGCCGCTCTCGAAGCAGCTCGGCGCCTCGGCGCGCAGCCAGGGGCTCGCGATCAAAAGCTCCACCGACAAAACCAGCGACCATATCCTCAAGGGATATTTTTCAGCGCTCAACGACGGCGGCAAGACGACGGTCGTCTATGTCTGGGACATACTCGACGGCAGCGGCAATCGCCTGCACCGCATCCAGGGACAGGACTCCGTTGGAAAGACCGCGGCCGACCCCTGGAGCGCCGTCCCGGCAGAAACGATGGAGGCGATCGCCAGCCAGACGATCGACGCCTATGTCGAATGGCGTCGGTCGACCGCGGGATAGCGCCTCCGCTCGGGCTCCGCTTGCCCGCGTTCTCCGATTTTCGGCCAACCGGCCCGGAATCGCCGTCATCCTGGCCGGCTGACGCAAAGTTTTTCGGATATTGAGCGCTGCGCCGCAGCAATCCCCTTGCATTCACCTTCAAGGACGCTAAAAAGCGGCCGATCAGCTCTGACAGCGGCCGTCCGCAGTGATTGCCCGCAATCGGAATGGCTCACGGAATCTGCGCGGAGAACCCACCCCCCGGACGACCGGACGTGGCCGCGCCAGCTCAAGGCGGACCGTCAATGAAGGTTTTCGCAGGCAATTCGAACCGGCTGCTGGCCGAAGCGATCTGCAACTATCTCAACCTGCCGCTCGGCAAAGCCACAGTAAGGCGCTTCGCCGATCAGGAAATCTTCGTCGAGATCGGCGAGAACGTGCGCGGCGAGGACGTCTTCATCGTCCAGTCGACATCCTTCCCCACGAACGATCATCTGATGGAACTTCTCATCATGATCGACGCGGTTCGTCGCTCCTCAGCTCGCCGCATAACCGCCGTGCTCCCCTATTTCGGCTATGCCCGGCAGGACCGAAAACCCGGTCCTCGCACGCCGATCTCCGCCAAGCTGGTCGCCAATCTCATTACCGAAGCCGGTGCCGACCGCGTTCTGACCCTCGACCTGCACGCCGGCCAGATCCAGGGCTTCTTCGATATCCCGACCGACAACCTCTACGCCATTCCGATCCTGGCGCGAGACGTCAAGGAGAACTACAATCTCAAGAACGTCATGGTCGTTTCGCCGGATGTCGGCGGCGTCGTGCGTGCCCGGGCCCTCGCCAAGCGGCTGGACTGTCTGCTGGCGATCGTCGACAAGCGTCGCGACCGCCCCGGTGAATCGGAAGTCATGAACGTCATCGGCGAAGTCAACGGCAAGGACTGCCTCCTCATCGACGATATCGTCGATTCCGGCGGTACGCTCTGCAACGCCGCCGAGGCACTGCTGAAGAACGGTGCGACCAGCGTCACCGCCTATATCACCCACGGCGTCCTCTCCGGCGGCGCCGTCGCGCGCGTCACGTCCTCGATGCTGAAAGAACTGGTGATCACCGATTCGATCCAGCCGACGACGGCAGTGCAGTCGGCGCACAATATCCGTGTGATCTCGACCGCCGCACTGCTCGGCGAGGCGATCAGCCGCACGAGCCAGGAAGAATCGGTATCGAGCCTGTTCGATTGACGTTTACGACGCCGAGCGTCTCGTCAAGACGCGGCCGGCATCACCTTTTGACGTCCAGCATATATGATGCTGCCTCACGGGCGGGCATGGCACTTTTCGCATAGGTGAAAGTGCCGTGCTCCTTGACCTCTCGTGCCGCGCTCATGAGTGCCGCAAGGGCCGCCCGTGCAAAAGAGCCGCCGACACTGATGCGCTTCACGCCCGCCTCCTGCAGCTGTTCCACTGTGTAGACCTGCCCGGCGAGCCCCATGACCACATTGACCGGGCGTTTGACGGCAGAGCAGACCGTGCGAATCGCTTCGATGTCAGGAAGCCCCGGCGCATAGAGGACATCCGCACCGGCCTCCTCGAATGCGACGAGGCGCCGGATCGTATCGTCGAGGTCAGACCGTCCGCACAGGAAGTTCTCGGCCCGCGCGGTCAGGATAAAGGGGTGCTTGCGGGCTTCCTCCGCGGCGGCGGCAACACGTTCCACGGCCAGGCCGAACTCGAAAACCGGATCGGCGGCATCACCGGTTGCGTCTTCGATCGAGCCACCGACGAGCCCGACGCCTGCCGCCAGCGAAATCGTTTCGGCGCAGCACAGGGGATCCTTGCCGAAGCCGTCCTCCAGATCCGCGGATACAGGCAATTCGGTCGCCTCGACGATATCGCGGGCATTCTGCAATATGACGTCGCGCGAGAGAGCCGCCGCCGAATCCCTCCGGCCGATGGCAAAGGCAAGCCCGGCGCTCGTCGTCGCCAGCGCCTCGAAGCCGACCGCCGCGAGAATGCGCGCAGAACCTGCATCCCAGGGATTGGGAATTACGAAAGCGCCCTCGCGATCGTGCAAGGCGCGGAATTTCAGATGCTTGTCTTGCTGCTTTTCCATGCCCCGTCATCCGCCGTTTGAAGATGACCAGCGATAGCACGAACCGAACAAAAAGCGAACAAATTTCCCGTGGTCA
Organism: Ensifer sp. D2-11; assembly: GCF_054161295.1. Taxonomy (NCBI): domain Bacteria; kingdom Pseudomonadati; phylum Pseudomonadota; class Alphaproteobacteria; order Hyphomicrobiales; family Rhizobiaceae; genus Ensifer; species Ensifer sp. D2-11. Next base: position 697,729 of record NZ_CP096433.1, on the reverse strand, counting down.
ACCGCGGGGCTGCACCAGGCAAACCTCGCCGCCACCGAACAGGCGCGAGCGGGTGAGGAAGCGCTTCTCCCGGCCGTTATCCAGCGAAAACATGCCGCCCCTGCCGGGCACGACGTCGATGATCAGCTGCGTGTGTTTCCAGACCTCGTACTGGCTCGAGCTGATATAGACGGGCACGCCGTCGATCTCGCCGAGCTTCACGTCGTTGTCGCCGACGATGTAATCGTCCGCCGGGTAGCACATGGGCGACGAGCCGTCGCAGCAGCCGCCCGACTGATGAAAGAGTATATCCGGATGATCGCGCCGGATTTCGCGGATGAGGTCGATCGCCGCATCCGTCGCAAGCACGCGCGGCTCCGTTGCACCGTCGCTCAATTTGCATCTCCTCATTCGCAGAAGCCGGAAGGCCCCCGATGAAGCATCGGGAGCCGGCCGGGAGGGATCACGCTGAAGCGGGACGAGGACGATTGCACGGCCCCGCCCGCATCCAGGGAAGATACAGCGGCCGGATCAGAAGAAGCCGAGAGCCTTCGGGCTGTAGCTGACCAGCATGTTCTTCGTCTGCTGATAGTGATCCAGCATCATCTTGTGCGTCTCGCGCCCGATGCCGGACTGCTTGTAACCGCCGAAGGCGGCGTGCGCCGGATAGGCGTGGTAGCAATTGGTCCAGACCCGGCCGGCTTCGATCGCGCGGCCGAAGCGGTAGCAGCGGTTGGCATCGCGGCTCCACACGCCGGCGCCAAGCCCGTAGAGCGTGTCGTTGGCGATTTCCAGCGCCTCGGCTTCCGTCTTGAAGGTCGTGACCGACACGACCGGCCCGAAAATCTCCTCCTGAAAGATGCGCATCCTGTTGTGGCCGTGGAATACGGTCGGCTTGACGTAGTAGCCGCCGGAAAGATCGCCTTCGAGCACGTTGCGCCCGCCGCCGGTCAGCACCTCGGCACCTTCCTCCTTGCCGATTTCGATATAGGCGAGGATTTTCTCGAGCTGTTCGCTCGAAGCCTGGGCGCCGATCATGGTTGCTTCATCGAGCGGATTGCCCTGCCGGATCGCCTCGACCCTCTTTACCGCCCGCTCCATGAAGCGGTCGTAGATGCTCTCCTGTACCAGTGCCCGGCTCGGGCAGGTGCAGACCTCGCCCTGGTTCAGCGCGAACATGGCGAAGCCTTCCAGCGCCTTGTCGAAGAAGTCGTCGTCCTCGCTGGCGACGTCCGCGAAGAAGATGTTCGGCGACTTTCCGCCGAGCTCCAGCGTGACCGGGATGAGGTTCTGGCTGGCATATTGCATGATCAGCCGTCCGGTCGTCGTCTCGCCGGTAAAAGCGATCTTGGCGATGCGCGGGCTGGTGGCGAGCGGCTTGCCCGCTTCGAGGCCGAAGCCGTTGACGATGTTGAGGACACCCGGCGGCAGGAGGTCACCGATGAGTTCCGCCCAGACGAGGATCGAGCCCGGTGTCTGCTCGGCCGGCTTCAGCACGACGCAGTTTCCGGCGGCAAGCGCCGGCGCAAGCTTCCAGGCGGCCATCAGGATCGGGAAGTTCCAGGGAATGATCTGGCCGACGACGCCGAGCGGCTCGTGGAAATGGTAGGCGACGGTGTCGTGGTCGATCTCGCCGATCGAGCCTTCCTGTGCACGGATGCAGGCCGCGAAATAGCGGAAATGATCGATCGCCAGCGGAATGTCGGCGGCCATCGTCTCGCGGATCGGCTTGCCGTTGTCCCAGGTTTCCGCCCGTGCCAGAAGCTCCAGATTGTCCTCCATGCGGGCGGCGATCTTCATCAGAATGTTCGACCGCTCCGTCGTCGAGGTCCGGCCCCATTTCTCCCTTGCGGCGTGCGCCGCGTCGAGGGCGATCTCGATGTCGGCGGCGTCCGAACGCGCGACCTCGCAAAGCGTGCCGCCGGTGATCGGCGTCGTGTTGTCGAAATAGCGGCCTGCAACGGGTTCGCGCCATTCGCCGCCGATGAAGTTCCCGTATTTCTGCTTGTAGGGGTTCTCGACGATCTTCTGATGCAGCATGGACTTCCTCCCTTGGAATAGACAGCGGTGCGGTTGCTGTGGAAGGAAGAGTGAGGCCGAATGCGCATTTCCGGTAGGGCGGCGCCGCGGTTGATGGCATCGACTGTTTCAGAATTGCGACAGGTGGGCGCCTGCTGCGCTGCTGCGTCGCAGCATCGTCCGCTGGGACCTGCCCCTCATCCGCCTGCCGGCACCTTCTTCCCGCAAGCGGGGCGAAGGGACAAGCCGCACCCCGCGAAGTCCCCTCGCCCATCGCGATGCTGTCAGTTCAGGGCCAATCGCTTCATCTTGCGGTAGAGGGTCGCGCGGCTGATGCCGAGGAGATCGGCCGCCATGGATACGTTGCCCTTCGCCCGGGAGAGCGCGCGGCGCAGCGCCGCACGTTCCGCGTCCGGCAATTCGCCGCCCTCGCCCGGGAGGTCTTCTTGAAGCAGGTCGGAAGCCGGGACGCCGGCGGCGATACGCTCGTCGTCGAGCCCGAGCCACAGCCGGGCAGCCCGCGTCGCGCCGAGAACGAGATCGTCACGGTCGACCGCAAGCAATGGAGGTCCCGCCCGGTCGACGGGTACGAGAACGATGCGGGCGCCGACGAAAGCGCGGCGGAAAAGATTGGCCTCGATTCGCGCCGCGGCATCGCGCACCGCCTGCGAGAGGATCGAAAGCGTCGCCTCGGATGCGTCGTCACGGCAGGTGGAGATGTCTATCGCCGCGGCGAGCTTGCCGCTCTCGTCACGGATCGGCGCCGTGGCGCAGCTCAGGCCGATATTGCGGCTGAGGAAGTGCTGGTCGCGCTGGATGAGGACCGGACGCTCGTCCGCGATCGCCGTACCGATGCCATTGGTCCCGACGCTCGCCTCGCTCCACACGGTTCCCGACCACAACCCGATCCCGCGAAAGTCCGCATCGTCGCCGCCGGCCCCGCGTCGTTCCAGTGCAACGCCCTTTCCGTCGGTAAGCAGCAGGCAGCACCCGGCCTTGCCGACAGTGGCGAACAGCCGGTCGAGCTCGCCGGCCGCCTCTGCGATGAGGGCGCCGGAGCTTTCGCGCGCCTGCCGGAACTCGATCTCCGAAAGACGCCAGGGCGAACGCGCTTCCTCCGGCGCCAGGCCGTGCAGCGTCATGCAACGGCGCCACGATGCAGCGACCGGCGAAGTCACCGCAGCGGAAGACTGATGTGCGATGCGGTAGACCCGCTCGGAGTGGTCCCTGATTGAAGGCATTCGCTCCCTCCCTGGATCGCGGCGACCGGGCCAACCGACCCGTGGCTGATCGACGCTCACAAGCGAAGCGCGCGGAAAGAATCCACGCTTCCTCCTCCGCCTGGACAGCGTTCTGCGGCGCAAACGGGCGCCGAACTCTGCAACGGCATATTCCCCCTTTCTAACTATAGACATCGATCCAGCGGCAGGTCCACCCTGACTAAAGTCTTTCTCCCCGCACCGAGGGCACTCGGCAGGGCTGTACCGACAGGCGGTATCGACAGGCCGGATGATGTGCTACTCGAAACGATATTCCCGACTCGTCGCAACATCCGGTTGTCAGCCATGCTTCGTGATTTCTCCGTCCAAAGCCTGTTCATGGGCGTGCTGATTGCATTCGTGGGCTTTGCCAGCTCCTTTGCGGTCGTTCTGCACGGCCTTACCGGCGTCGGCGCGAACGAGGCGCAGGCGGCCTCAGGCCTGATGGCCTTGTCGATCTCGATGGGTGTCTGCGCCATCCTCGTCAGCACCGTCACGCGGCTTCCCGTCAGCATCGCCTGGTCGACGCCGGGCGCGGCCCTGCTCGCGAGTTCCGGCGTGGTGGAGGGCGGATTCAACGCCGCCGTGGGCGCCTTTCTCGTCTGCGGATTGCTGATCATCATCGCCGGCCTGTGGAAGCCGCTCGGCAGGATCGTGTCCGCCATTCCGCCGGCGCTGGCGAATGCGATGCTTGCGGGCGTGCTCCTCAGTCTCTGCTTCGCGCCGGTGAAGGCGATCGCCTTCAATCCCCTCTTCGGCCTGCCGATCGTTCTTGCCTGGGCGGTCGTCGGCAGCGTCAGCAGGCTCTATGCCGTTCCGGCCGCGCTCATCGCCTTCGTTCTTGTCGTCGCGCTTGGGATAGACATGCCGGAGGGCGCCTTGGCCGGGCTCTCCGCCGCGCTCGTTCCGCAGGCCGAGTTCGTTTCGCCTTCCTTCAGCACCTCCGCCCTGATCAGCATCGCTCTTCCGCTTTTCATCGTCACGATGGCCTCGCAGAACATTCCCGGCATCGCGGTCCTGAAGGTGAATGACTACCACCCCGATCCGGGTCCCCTCTTCGCCACGACCGGGCTCTTCACGCTGCTGAGCGCACCTTTCGGCGGACATGCGGTCAATCTTGCGGCGATCACCGCGGCGATGTGCGCCGGCTCCGATTCCCATCCCGACCGCGCCCGCCGCTACTGGTCGGCGATCAATGCCGGCATCGCCTACGTCGTCTTCGGCCTCCTGGCCGGAGCCGTCACGACCTTCGTCAGCCTCGCGCCATCGGTGCTGATCGAGGCGGTTGCCGGCCTCGCGCTGATCGGCGCCTTCTCGAGCTCCGCAGTTGCCGCCTTCACGAATGCCGAAACGCGAGAGGCGGCCGCCATCACTTTTCTCGTCACTGCCTCGGGCGTGGGCTTCGCCGGCGTGTCCGGGGCTTTTTGGGGCCTTGTCGCGGGCGGCCTGATGTTGGCTCTGGCGCGCTTCGCCAAGGGTAAGGGGTGATGCGTGCTCGGCCTAACGCCGCGCCTTGCATTTAAGCCCGTTCTCGGCTATGGACCCCGCGTCCGCGCAGACACCCTTGGAGGCAACGCGGATGAAGCCGCCCGGCGGCTTCAGGTTTTTCCGCCTTTGACGGACGAACTCTCCAAATAACACAGAAAGGTCTACCTATGAGCGAAACTTACGAGCTCAAGGCCGAGACGCGCGATCGGGTTGGTAAGGGGTCCTCCCGTGAACTTCGCCGCAACGGTCTTATTCCGGCTGTCATCTATGGTGACAAGCAGCCCCCGCTTTCCATCGCACTGTCCACCAAGGACGTGACGATGAAGATCCATGCCGGCGGTTTCATGACCACCGTTGCGACGATCGACGTCAACGGCGAGAAGATCCGCGTCCTGCCGAAGGACTATCAGCTCGATCCGGTTCGCGACTTCACCATGCACGTCGATTTCCTTCGCGTTTCGAAGGGCAGCCAGGTCTCCGTTCAGGTTCCGGTTCACTTCGAAAACGAAGAGAAGTCCCCGGGCCTCAAGCAGGGCGGCGCACTGAATATCGTTCGTCACGAAGTCGAGCTGAACGTTTCCGCGGACAACATTCCGGAATCCCTGACGGTCGACCTCACCGGCCTTAAGATCGGCGACACCGTCCACATTTCGAACGTCAAGCTCCCCGCAGGCGCGACCCCGGTCATCGCCGATCGCGACTTCACGGTCGCCACGATCACCGGCCGCACGCAGGAAGCCGAACCGACTGAAGAAGCCGAGGGCGGCGAAGAAGAGGCTTGATCTCTGCTTCAAGCGGTCGCCCGATCCGGGCCGTGCCGCCCCCCGAGTGAAAGAAACCCGTCCCATTTTCGTGGGGCGGGTTTTCTTTTGAAACGGTGCACCCTCAGCTGGCGGCGAGATTGGCATTGACTCGCCTCGATGTCGGTGATTTGGGGTGGCTGCATGACTTGACGGGGCAAGGTTCGCCCCTCACCCTAACCCTCTCCCCGCCTGCGGGGAGAGGGGACCTGAGAGGGCGCGGCATACCCCTTCTCCCCGTCAGAACGGGGAGAAGGTCGCGGCAGCGGGATGAGGGGCAGGCGTGCCCGCAACCGCTCTGCATCGCCACTGCCCAGAGGCGGAGCATCAGGAGTTTGGCCGCATGCTGATCATCGCGGGACTTGGCAATCCCGGCCCGAAATATGCCGGCAACCGCCACAATATCGGCTTCATGGCCGTCGACGCCATTCAGCGGCGCCAAGGCTTTTCCGCCTGGTCGAGGAAATTCAAGTCGGAGATCTCCGAAGGAGAGATCGACGGCGAACGCGTCCTGCTGATGAAGCCGCAGACCTTCATGAACCTCTCCGGCGAAGCCCTCGGCGACGCGATGCGCTTCTACAAGCTCGCGCCGAGGGACATTGTCGTCATCTATGACGAACTGGACCTTCCCGCCGGCAAGGCCCGGATCAAGACCGGCGGCGGCCACGGCGGGCACAACGGCATCAAGTCCATCGACGCCCATTGCGGCAAGGAATACCGCCGTTTGCGGCTCGGCATCGGCCATCCGGGGGTCAAGGATCTGGTCCACGCGCATGTGCTCGGCGATTTCGCCAAGGCCGACCAGGCCTGGCTTTCGCTCCTGCTCGAGGCCATCGCCGACAATGCCGCGATGCTGGTGAAGGGCGAGGATTCGCAGCTCATGAACAAGATCGCACTGGCAACGGGAGGCAAGCCCGAGACGGAAAAGCCCGTCGCTGTGAAGAAGCAGGCGGCGCAATCCCATATCCATCAGGCACGTACCACGGCCCAGCCGAAAAAGCTGCCGGTGACGGGCCCTATGGCCGACATGCTGAAGAAGATGTTCGGGCCGAAAGGGGATTAGGAAAAGTGGGAGCGGTTTTCCGCCCGCACCCGCTCCAACCGCGCAGGCCGCTGCCTCACTCCTCCGGCTCTGCCGTGAACAACAGCGGAAAGCCCGCCTCCTTGCCGAGGTCGGTTGCCTCCTTGGCCTTGGTCTCCGCGACATCCTTCGCGCACACCACCACGACCGAAGTGCCCATCTTGTGGGCCGTCATCATCACGCGGTAGCCCGCCTCCTCGCTCATGCGGAAAACGGCCTTGAGCACCATGACCACGAATTCCCGCGGCGTGAAGTCGTCATTGACGAGCAGGACCTTGTAGAGCTTCGGCCGCTCGAGCTTCGGCTTGGTCAGGCGCTTTGCGGCTACATCATTGTCGCTCATCGATAATCCGCCGTCGATGACATGAGAAAAGCGTTGGCGGCCGCGCCGGCTGCGGGGTGGCAAACCGCGCTGCGTTTTCCGCGTCGAGTATTGCCAATATCGCCCTCCGATCCCGCGCATTCAAGTGAAACTCGCCTCCGGAGGCAATCGGAAATGCGCGAAAAGCTTGACCGTCCCTCTCCTTTATCCCATAGCCACGGCCAAGCAATCAGGAACGACGGGTTTCAGCCATGGGCTTCAAATGCGGTATCGTCGGGCTGCCGAATGTCGGCAAGTCCACACTCTTCAACGCACTGACAAAGACGGCGGCGGCGCAGGCGGCGAACTATCCGTTCTGCACGATCGAGCCCAACACCGGCGAAGTCGCCGTGCCCGATCCGCGCATGCGCAAGCTCGCCGACATCGCCAAGTCGAAGGAGATCATCCCGACGCGCATCTCCTTCGTAGACATCGCCGGGCTGGTGCGCGGCGCGTCCAAGGGCGAGGGCCTCGGCAACCAGTTCCTCGCCAACATCCGCGAGGTGGATGCCGTCGTGCACGTGTTGCGCTGTTTCGAGGATGACGACATCACCCATGTCGAAGGCCGTATCCATCCGGTCGAAGACGCCGACACCATCGAGACCGAGCTGATGCTCGCGGATCTCGACAGCCTCGAACGGCGTGCCGAACAGACGCGCAAGCGTGCGACCGGCAAAGACAAGGAGTCGATGGCGCAGCTTCCCATCATGGAAGCATCGTTGAAGCTGCTGCAGGAAGGCAAGCCCGTGCGCACCCTGCTTTCCAAGCTCGACGCCGATGAGCTGCGCATTCTCCAGAGCCTCAACCTGCTCACCTCGCACCCGGTTCTCTACGTCTGCAACGTCGCCGAAAGCGACGCCGCGACCGGCAACGAGCATACGCGCGCCGTCGAGAAGATGGCCAGGGAGCAGGGCGCCGAAACCGTCGTCATTTCGGCGGCGATCGAGTCCGAAGTGGCGCAGCTGCCGGAAGAAGAAGCGAAGGAATTCCTCGCGGCGCTCGGTCTCGAGGAAGCCGGCCTCGACCGGCTGATCCGCGCCGGCTACAAGCTCCTCGATCTCATCACCTATTTCACGGTCGGACCGAAGGAAACGCGCGCCTGGACGATCCCGCGCGGCACCAAGGCGCCGCAGGCCGCCGGCGTCATCCACTCGGATTTCGAACGCGGCTTCATCCGCGCCAACACGATCGCCTATGACGACTATATCGGCTATGGCGGCGAAAACGGCGCGAAGGAGGCCGGCAAGGCTCGCGACGAAGGCAAGGAATACGTCGTCCAGGACGGCGACGTCATCCATTTCCGGTTCAATACATAGAGCGGATGAGGAAAACCTGTGTGCGGTTTTCCTCTCGCGTCCCGCGTCTCAACTTGTCAGAACCGATCACGTTCATGATTCCAGGTCGGCCCGGCCTAAAATCATCGTGATCCAGCTGCAGAACCTGCATGGGCGGCGAACGCCGGACGGCATGCCCAAAGTGTCTCGTCATGGCCGCCTTGCTACGGCCTTTGCCGATCCGGCAATCACTCCCGCGCCGAAATAAAAGCATCATGATCATTGACACGATCGGCTGATATGAGTCCCTTTTCGGCGGCTGCCGCCAGGGCCTTGTTCAAATCTGTCACGGGCGGATCCTTGCCGGAAAAGTTGCCACGCACGACTTTCAGTGAGGTGATCCAATGAACAATCGACATGCGCAACCTGGAAAATCGGCCAGGCTGAAGCCACGTAAGGGCGGCCTTTGTTAGGATGTCAGGACGCGCGGCGGCGTGAAGGAGAGAATGAGGCATGCTGTATTTCGAGGATTTCACTCAGGGCCGGCGTTTCGACTACAGCCCGGTCCTGATGCAGGCCAACGACATGATCGCCTTCGCCAGTGAGTTCGATCCGCAGCCTATGCATCTGGACGAAGAGGTCGGCAAGAGCAGCATTCTCGGCGGCCTCGCCGCTTCCGGTTGGCACACGAGCGCGGTCGGCATGCGGATGATGATCGAGGCTTTTCTCGGCAATTCATCCTCGCAAGGTTCACCGGGCATCGACTTCATGGAGTGGAAGAAGCCGGTCCTTGCCGGAGATATCCTTTCAGGCTTCAGCCTGGTCCTGGAGGCGCGCCCGTCAAAAACCAAGCCCGCGATCGGCCTCGTCAAGTTTCGCAACGAGATCGAGAACCAGAGCGGCGAAGCCGTGGCGGTTTCGGAATGCTCTGTCATGTTCAGGCGCCGCAATGGGGAGGCGCGCGCATGATGACGCTGGAGGAGCTCTACCAGGCCGGGCGCAAGGTCGTCACCGGCAGCCTGACATTCACCGCGGAGGACATCGTCCGCTTCGCCCGCGATTTCGACCCGCAACCCTTCCACGTCGATGAGGAGCAGGCGAGACAGTCGCTTTTCGGCGGCCTTTGCGCCTCCGGCTGGCATACCAGCGCCGGCTGGATGCAGTGCTTCCTGCGGTTCTGGAAGGAGGAGATCCGCCGCCTTGCAGCCGAGGGATTGCACGCGCCGAAGCTCGGCCCCTCGCCCGGGTTCAAGGAACTCAGGTGGTTGAAGCCGGTCTATGCCGGCGACACGATCACCTATGCGGTCACTCTACTGGAGGCCCGGATCGTCGCCTCGCGACCCGGCTGGCGGATCAACACGATCCTCTGCGAGGGCGAGAACCAGCACGGCGAGCCGGTCATCCGCTTCGAGAGCAAGGTCATCGAATTCGCTTGAAGGGCCGGGGCCAGCTGTTTGGTCCTAGCCTATGAACCGGTGGGCTCAATGCCCCTCGAATTCGATGAGCGTGCGCACATTGACGCCGAGCGCTTCGAGCTTCTTGCGTCCGCCGAGCTCAGGCAGATCGATGATGAAGCAGGCTGCGACGATGTCCGCACCCATCTGCTTCAGGAGCTTGGCGGCGCCTTCGGCGGTGCCGCCGGTGGCGATCAGGTCGTCGACGAGGATCACCTTGTCGCCGGGAGCGACCGCGTCCCTGTGCATTTCCATCTCGTCCACGCCGTATTCCAGACTGTAGGCGATCCGCACCGTGTCGTGCGGCAACTTTCCCTTCTTGCGAATGGGTATGAAGCCGGCCGAAAGCTGGTGCGCAATCGCGCCGCCCAGGATAAAGCCGCGCGCCTCGATGCCGGCGATCTTGTCGACCTTGGTACCGGCATAGGGATGGACGAGCTCGTCTATCGCCCGGCGGAATGCCCGCGGGTTGCCGAGCAGGGTCGTGATGTCGCGGAACATGACGCCGGGCTTCGGATAGTCCGGAATGCTTCTGATAGCGGAAATCAGTTCCGATTGAACAGCGGTCATGTGTGAATGCGGCCTTTGCTGGATCCTCTATTGTCACAGGCATAGCACCAACAAAGTGCCCGTTTACAGGATTTTCTTCGCTCCGGGTCCGGGCCGGAACAATTTGGCGAGAGCGCGGGTTGATGCTAGGCTTTTCTAGGGGAGGCTTTGCCGATTGTAGGAAGGAGGAACACCATGCGCCTATTCGAATGCGGTTCGCTCGTCCCGGGTTGCGCTTGGCACACCCGCGCTGACAATGATGCGGAAATCGTGCGCCGGGTCGTCGAGCACATGCGCGAGACTCATGGCGAGACGATCATCCGCGAAAACATGGTCGACAACATCAAGGCCCGCATCGTCGACGAAACCAAGGTCGCCTGACCGCCCGAACCGGTTTCAACCCGACCGCACCATCGACTCGAGCCGGGCGACGAGGGTCGCCCGCTCGACGCTGAAGTTGCGCTCGACCCAGAAGGCTTCGAGCTCTGCCAGCACCTCCCCCACCTTAGGACCGGCGGGAATCCCCAGTTGGAGGACATCGGCACCGTTCAACGGGAAGACGGGCCGCTGCCATTTCTCCGCCCGTGCAAGGAGCCGATGAAAGGACGCGCTGTCGGCAAGGAATGCCGGATCGGTTTCGGCCTTGCGGCGCGCCGAGGCAAGTGCAAGCCTCAGCCGGACGACGATGCCTTCGGTGCCATGGCGATAGAGCTGGCGGTCGAGCGCCGCATCCGCAAGAGTAGCGGCGATTTCCGGCGCTTCGGCGAACCGGTCGAGGTAAGCGCTCTCCGCCTTCGACAGCCGCAGACGTTTGGTCATGGCCTCGAGCCGGGCGGCGTCCGGCGGGACGATCGCCGCAAGCCTCAGGAGCGGGTCCGCCTTCCAGGAGAAACTCTTCTCCGCCGCGATCAGCGCCGGGATAGCGTCGATGCCCCATTTCTCGGTCTCGGGCAGGATCTCGCTCAGGACACCCGCCTGCCGCATCCACAGGAGCGCGCGACCCGGGTCGTCGGCCGAAAGCAGCTTCTTCGTCTCCGTCCACACGCGTTCGGCGGAAAGCGTGGCGAGCTTCGCGCGGGCCTGGGCGCAGGCCCTCAGGCCCTCGGCGTCCGGACGGCCGCTGCCGTAATGCGCAAAGAAACGGAAGAAGCGAAGAATACGGAGATAATCCTCCGCCACGCGTTCGGCCGCGCTGCCGATGAAACGCACCGTCCGCGTCTCGATGTCCCCGAGGCCCCCGACATGGTCGATGATCTCGCCGTCCACACCGGCATAGAGTGCGTTGATGGTGAAGTCGCGGCGTTCCGCATCCGCTTTCCAGTCGGTCCCGAAGGCCACTTCGGCGCGACGCCCGTCGGTCGCGACGTCGCGGCGCAGGGTCGTTATCTCATAGGGAACACCTTCGATGACGAGCGTCACGGTGCCATGGTCGATTCCCGTCGGCACCGCCTTGATGCCGGCGCCCCCCGCCCGCTCGGTCACCTCCTCGGGACGCCAGGTGGTTGCCAGGTCGACATCACCGGCCGGTAAACCCATGAGGCTGTTGCGGATCGCGCCTCCGACGACCCGAACCTCGGCGCCATCGGCGTTCAACAGGTCGAAGATGCGGCGCAGATGAGGAGCCTGAAACCAGCGCTCGGCGACAATGGAAGTCATGCATAGAGCCTTTCATAGAGCATGCGGACGATCCCCGCGGTGATCCCCCAGATGTTCCTTTCGCCATAGGGCATGCGATAGAAATGGCGCTCAGCGCCCTGCCAGTGACTGCTTCCTCGTCCATGATTTCGCGGATTCATCAGGAACGACAACGGCACCTCGAACACGCTCTCCACTTCCTCCGGATTGGGCTCGAGCACGAAGCCGGGCTGAACCACCGCAAGCACCGGCGTGATGCGGAAGCCGGACATGGCCATGTAATGCGGCAGCCGCGCGACCGTCTCGACGAAACGCGGATCGAGCCCGATCTCCTCCTCGGCCTCGCGGAGTGCGGCGACTTCGATGGAGTGGTCTTCCGGATCCACCGCACCGCCCGGAAAGGCGACCTGACCGGAATGCTTGCGCAAATTCGAGGTGCGCTGGGTGAAGATGACGCTGGCGTCTTCGCCGTCGTCGACGACGGGGACGAGGACTGCGGCGTCCTTCAGATGCAGGGACTCGAGATAGGATACGATGCCCGGGTTCAGCAGGAAGTCGCCGTGATCGCGCCAGGAAGTCTCGATCGGCCCCCCCGCCTGCTGCAGCGCGCGGCGACGGAATTCGTCGGCGGAGTATGGATGACTGCTCATCGGGACAAAGCTTCCAGCTCGGCCGCGGGCATGATCGGGAAGATCGCTCCGGCCGATCTGACGCAGAACATCTCCACCCCTTCCACCGCGATGGTCTCGCCGAGCTCGACGATGTCGTACATCACCGGTCGCGAGACGAGCGCTTCCAGCCGCCCGCGCACATGGAGATAGGGTTTGAGTTCGCGATTGTCGCCGTGGATGACGAAGCGCAAGGGATGCTCCGGCCCCGCCTCCACCACGTCGCCGACATTCGTGCGGAAGGTCAGCACCCTGTCGCCGTCCTTCTCGGTCACGCTCATCTCGACGGCGATGAACGGCGCGTCGGCGACCCGGATGCCGACCTTTTCCACAGGCGTGACGAGGTAGGTCTTGCCGTCGTCGTCCTTGCGAAGCACGGTCGAGAACAGCCTCACCAGCAGCTGGCGGCCGATCGGCGTGCCCATGTAGAACCAGGTTCCATCGCCCCGGATTTCCATGTCGATGTCGCCGCAGAACGGCGGATTCCAGCGGTCGACCGGCGGCAACCCTCTCGCCTCGCCGCCCGTCTGCCCGGCAGCGCGTGCGATCAGCGCCGCCAGGCCGGCCGCATCGCCCGTTTGCTGAATCTTGGCTTCTGCCATCGTTCCGTCCCGTTTGGTCTCGATCTTGCGTCCGAAGCATGACGCCGTTGCCTGCTGCATGTTCCCTTGATCACAGCCGATCGAGGACAAAGCATGCAGCAGTTAAAAGTGCTACAGCAAGCCTTGCGCGTCTGATAAGACGCGGCGCTGTAGCGTCGGGTATGCACCACAAGCTCGCTTCGGCGCATATGTCCGCATTCGCGCCTGGAACGCAATGCTTCAGGCTTTGGTGTCAAGCTCACGAGATAGTGCGACGGCGGCGGCTTGTCAGCCGCCCCGCGGGGTCTAAATTGAAAAACAGGAACTGGACAGCCGGCATCGGCGATCGATCCAGAAGCGGACGACCGGGAGACTTGCAATGAGTGTAATGAGAGGCGCGACCGAACTGGCCGACGAAAAGGCGATCGTCGCCGCAGCCGAGGCGGCGCTCGGAGAGATCGCGCTGGTCCGCGCCGAGATCGGCAAGGTCATTTTCGGTCAAGAAAGCGTCGTGGAACAGACGCTGCTCGCGGTACTTTCCGGCGGACACGCGCTGCTTGTCGGCGTTCCGGGGCTCGCCAAGACCAAGCTCGTCGCCACGCTCGGCACCGTTCTCGGGCTCGACAACAGCCGCATTCAGTTCACGCCCGACCTTATGCCTTCCGATATCCTGGGTTCGGAGGTGATGGACCAGGACGCGGCCGGTCATCGCTCCTTCCGCTTCATTCCTGGCCCGATCTTCACGCAGCTCCTGATGGCCGACGAGATCAACCGCGCCTCGCCGCGCACGCAGTCGGCCCTGCTGCAGGCGATGCAGGAGTATCACATCACCATCGCGGGCGACCGCAAGGACCTGCCACAGCCGTTCCACGTGCTCGCAACCCAGAACCCGCTGGAGCAGGAGGGCACCTATCCGCTGCCCGAAGCCCAGCTCGACCGTTTCCTGATGCAGGTCGATGTCGGCTACCCCGAGCTTGCTGCCGAAAGACAGATCCTGCTGGAGACGACCGGCCTCGCAGAAACCGAGGCGCGGCCGGTGATCGACGCAGGCCGCCTGCAGCAGGTCCAGGGGCTGATCCGTCAGATGCCTGTCGGCGAGAAGGTGGTCGACGCCATTCTGGCGCTGGTACGTTCCGCACGCCCCGGCAACGGCAATGCCGACACCGACAAGAATGTTGCCTGGGGACCGGGTCCGCGCGCCGGACAGGCGCTCATGCTCTGCGCCCGCGCCCGCGCGCTCTACGACGGGCGGCTTGCCCCTTCGATCGACGACGTCCTTGCGCTCGCCGAGCCGATTCTCCAGCACCGCATGGCGCTGACCTTCGCCGCCCGCGCCGAGGGCATGTCGGTGCGCGACGTCATCGCCGACCTGGTGAAGCGGGCCAAGGGCTGACGCATGGCCTCGATCGGGCACATTGTCGCGCGTACCCCGTCCGGTGAGGTCCTGTCGCGCGCGCAGCAGCGCGCTATGCTCGTGCCCGACTGTCTCGTCGAAGCGCGCAGGATCGCCAACACGGTAATCACCGGCTGGCACGGCCGGCGCAAGCGCGGCATCGGCGAGAACTTCTGGCAGTTCCGCCCTTACAGCGACGGCGAGAGCCTTTCGCGCATCGACTGGCGCCGCTCCGCCAAGGACGACCACACCTATGTTCGCGACCGCGAATGGGAGGCAGCGCACACGATCTGGCTCTGGGCCGATCTCTCGCCCTCGATGATGTACAAATCGACGCTCGGCGCCGTTTCGAAGGAAAGCCGCGCTCTGGTGCTGATGCTGGCGCTTGCCGAAATTCTCGCCCGTTCCGGCGAGCGGATCGGCTGCCCCGGCGTGATGGAGCCGGTTTCGGCACGCAATGCCGCCGAGCGGCTGGCAACCGCAATCATGCATAGTCCGCTTTCGGAGGGCCTGCCCGATACCGGGATGATACGCGGCGCCAGCGACCTGGTTCTGATCGGCGATTTTCTCGACCCGGCCGACCGGGTGATGGAACGACTTGGACCACTCGCCCGCCGGGGCCTGCGAGGCCATGTCGTGGAGATCGCCGATCCGGCGGAGGAAGTCTTCCCCTATGCCGGCAGAACCGAGTTCACCGACCCCGAAACCGGCGAGAAGCTGACCGCGGGGCGCGCCGAGATCCTGCGTGAGGATTACCAGCGTGCCTATCGCGCCCGCCGCGACAGCCTCGGCACGAGCCTGCGCCATCTCGGCTGGACCTTCATTCCGCACAGAACCGATCGGGCGGCGTCGGAAGCTCTGGTCGCGGTGCATATGCATCTTTCAGGCATGCCGGGCCGAGCCGCCCATGGGGGGCTCTCATGATCGGCGGCCTCTCCTTCATTTTTGCCAACCCCGCCATTCTGGCAGCACTCGTGGCACTGCCGGTGATCTGGTGGCTGCTGCGCATGACGCCCCCGAGACCTGCGGCCGAAATCTTCCCGCCGCTGCGCATCCTGGCCTCGGTGATGAAGCGCGAGGAGACACCCTCGAAAAGCCCCTGGTGGCTGACCCTTCTCAGGATGCTGATGGCCGCCGCCGTCATCTTCGCGATCGCCGACCCCGTCTTCAACCCGCGCAGCAATACGCTCGCGACCTCCGGGCCGCTGGCGCTGCTGATCGACAACAGTTGGGCAACGGCGCCCGACTGGGAGCGGCGTGTCGAAGCCGCCTCGGCGCTGATCGACGATGCCGAGGCGAAGGATGTTGCGGTTTCTATCGTCTTCACCGGAGAGCGCCAGCACGACGCGACGCCCGGATCGGCGAGCACTGCGCGCAACCGGCTGGCGGCGGCGAGACCCGAACCGCTGCCTGCCGACCGCGGTTCCGCAATCGCGGCCTTGCAGGCGGCCTTCGAAGACGCTCCTCCCGGAACGGTCGCCTTCCTCACCGACGGCATCGAAGGGGGCGACGGCAAGACGATGGAGGCACTGGCCGGGATCGGCGCGGCCGGCCTCAAGGTGATCGAAGCGGACGGCAGCGAGGCCGTGGCACTCACCGCGACGAGCAACGAGTCCGGCGGCATGTCGGTGACGGCGAGCCGGCTGAAGACCGACGACGGCCGTTCCTTGCCCATCGTTGCCTTCGATACCCGCGGCCGTGCGATCGCCAGTGGTACGATCGATTTCGCACCCGGCGCAGCGACCGCCAAGGGGATGATCGAGGCCCCGTTCGAACTGCGCAACGACTTCGCCCGCATCGGCATCGAAGGAGCCGCCACTGCCGGCGCCCAGCATCTCCTCGACGACGGCTTCCGCCGCCGTCGCGTGGCTCTGTTGAGCGGCGAGGCACGCGACCTGTCGCAGCCGCTGCTCTCGCCGCTCTACTATATCAATCGGGCGCTCGCCCCCTATGCCGATCTCGTCGAGCCCCGCCAGAGCGATCTTGCCGTTGCGATTCCGGAGCTTCTGGAGCAGCGTCCCTCGGTTCTGATCATGGCCGACATCGGCCGGCTGCCGGAAGAGACCTACCCCCTGCTTGCGAAATGGATCGACAATGGCGGCACGCTGATCCGCTTCGCCGGCCCCCGGCTGGCAGCCGCACCTGCCGACGATCCGCTCGTCCCGGTCACCCTTCGCCAGGGCGAACGGGCGCTCGGCGGCGCGCTCTCCTGGTCCGAACCGCAGCCGCTCGCCGATTATCCCGGCAACAGCCCCTTCGCCGGCATGGCCCGCCCCACTGACATTCTCGTCAAGCGGCAGGTTCTGGCCGAACCGACAGCCGATCTGGCGGAGCGCACATGGGCAAACCTCGCCGACGGCACACCGCTGGTCACGACTGCGACACGCGGGGCGGGCCGTATCGTGCTCTTTCACGTCAGCGCCGAGGCCACATGGTCGAACCTGCCGATCTCGGGCCATTTCGTCGAGATGCTCCGCCGCAGCGTCCAGCTTTCGCGCGGCGGCGGTATCGCCAGCGACGGCAAGGCCGTGAAGGCGCAGACCTTGCCGCCCTACCGGCTTCTGAACGCCGATGGCGTGCTCGTCGCCGAAACGGGCAATGCCCGTCCCCTCGACATCGTGCCCGGCAAGGCACCGGTCGCGACAGCCGACAATCCTCCGGGGCTCTACGGCTCCGAGGACGGCTTCACGGCGCTCAATCTCTTACCGCGCGACGCCGAGCTCAAGCGGATCGACATGACCACCGCCGGCCCCCATACCTCCGAGCGGCTGGCCGGTGCGGAAAGCTGGTCGCTGAAGCCGGCGCTGATGACGCTCGCCCTCCTGCTGCTGCTCGCGGACGCCCTGATCGTTCTCTTCATGGGTGGCGTCTTTTCACGCGCTCGGATGGCAAGGGCCACTTCGGCAATCATCATGGTCCTCGCCGGAACCTTCTTCCTCGCCCCGCCGCAGGCCTTTGCCGACGACGCGCGCCCGGACGATCAGCGCATCCTCGAGCGGCTGGACACCACGCACCTCGCCTATGTGGTCACCGGCGAGGAAGAAGTGGACCGCCTTTCCGAAGACGGGCTGAGAGGCCTCACCGACTTCCTGACCTATCGCACCACGCTCGAGCCCGGCGCACCCGTCGGCCTCGACATCTCCAAGGACGAATTGAGCCTTTACCCCATCATCTATTGGCCGATTTCCGCCAGCGCGCCCATGCCGAGCCCGCAAGCCGTCAGCCGAATCGATGCCTATATGCGGGCGGGCGGCACGGTGCTGTTCGACACGCGCGATCAGTTTTCTTCGCTCGGCTCTTCATCGAACGGAACGAGCGCGAACACCGAACGTCTCCAGGCGATCCTCGGCAACCTGGACATACCACCGCTGGAGCCGGTTCCGGCCGACCATGTCCTGACCAAGGCCTTCTATCTGCTGACGAATTTTCCCGGCCGGTATACCGGCAGCCCCCTCTGGATCGAATCCCAGCTCGATAGTCGCGAGGAACCGAGCAACCGGCCGGCGCGACCGGGCGACGGGGTGACGCCGATCATCATCACCGGCAACGACTTTGCCGGTGCATGGGCAGTGGATTCGAATGGAGTCGCACTGCTGCCGACCGTGCCGCCGGACGAAATGCAGCGCGAATACGCCTTTCGCTCCGGTGTCAACATCATGATGTACATGCTGACCGGCAACTACAAGGCCGACCAGGTGCACGTGCCCGCCCTGCTCGAGCGGCTCGGACAATGAGGACCCGGCGATGACAATCGATTTCTCGCCGCTTCTCGCCTGGCCCTATCTCGCGGCACTGACGCTTGTCGCAGTCGTTCTGGCGGCACTCGGCATCTGGCGCGGCGTTCGGGGAGCCTGGATCAGGGCGGCGGCGCTTGCTGCATTCTGCCTTGCGCTTGCAAATCCCGTCCTCTTCCAGGAGGAGCGCGAACCCCTCTCCACCATTGTCGCCGTCGTTGTCGACCGCAGCCAGAGCCAGGAGAACGGTGACCGCCGCGCGCAGACCGACCAGGCGCTCGAAGGTCTCAAGGAGCGCCTTTCCCGTTTCCCCCAGATCGAGGCGCGCATCGTCGAAGCCGCCGACGGCGAGGAAACCGAGGCGCCCTCGACCAGGCTCTTCGGCGCCCTGACAACGGCGCTTGCAGACGTGCCGCCCGCCCGTGTCGGCGGCGCCATCTTCATTACCGACGGTCAGATCCACGACGTGCCGGATGTCAACCAGAAGCTCGGCTTCGATGCGCCCGTCCACGCCCTGATCAGCGGCAAGCCGGACGAGTTCGACCGGCGCATCGAAATCGTCAGCGCCCCCCGCTTCGGCATCGTCGGCGAACAGCAGAGAATGACCTTTCGGGTCGTGGACGACGGCGCGGCTCCCGGCGGCAGCGCCGAGGTGACGATCCGCCTGAACGGCAACGAGATCGCCACGGAGCAGGCGGAGCCCGGCACGGACGTTCCGTTCACCTTTACCGTACCGCGCGGCGGCAACAACATCCTCGAATTCGCCGTCAATCCGGTTGCCGGCGAAGTGACGGAGACGAACAATCGCGCCGTCCATGTGCTCGACGGCATCCGCGAAAATCTTCGCGTGCTCCTCGTTTCCGGAGAGCCGCATGCGGGCGAGCGCGCCTGGCGCAACCTCCTGAAATCCGATGCCGCGGTCGATCTCGTCCATTTCACCATTCTGCGGCCGCCGGAGAAACAGGACGGCACGCCGATCAACGAACTCTCGCTCATCGCCTTCCCGACGCGGGAGCTTTTCGTCGACAAGATCAGCGAATTCGACCTCATCATCTTCGATCGCTACCAGCATCGTGGCGTGCTGCCGATCCTCTATTACGACAACATCGCTCAATACGTGCAGAACGGTGGAGCGTTGCTGATCGCCGCCGGGCCGGAGCACGCCGGCGACGATTCGATCGCTGCGACCCCGCTTGCGGCGGTGCTGCCGGCAACGCCGACCGGCGTCATGAACGAGAAGGCGTTCTTCCCCCGGCTCTCGGAGGAAGGAAAGAAGCATCCGGTCACCCGCGGGCTCGAAGGGGCAGCGGACGAACCGCCGGCCTGGGGCCGCTGGTTCCGTACCGTCGATGTGGACAGGCCGCTCGGCCAGACGGTGATGGAAGCGGCAGACGGCAAGCCGCTGCTGGTCCTCAACCGCGTCGGCAAGGGGCGTGTCGCCATGCTGCTCTCCGACCAGGGTTGGCTGTGGGCGCGCGGCTTCGAAGGGGGTGGGCCGCATGTCTCGCTCTATCGCCGCACGGCGCATTGGCTGATGCAGGAACCGGCGCTCGAAGAGGAGGCGCTTACCGCCCGCGCGATGGGCCGGACGCTCGAGATCACGCGCCAGACGATCGAAGGAGATCCCGGCCAGGCAACCCTCACCTATCCTTCCGGCCGGACCCAGGAAGTCACGCTCACGGAAGGCGAGCCGGGGCTCTACAAGGCTGAGGTCGAGACCAATGAAATCGGCCTCTTCGAAGTTGCCAACGACGAACTGACGACGCTCGTCCATGTCGGCAACGTCGATGCGCCCGAATTCAAGGCGGCGATTTCCACGGAAGAGAAGATCGAACCCTGGGCGGAGAAGACGAAGGGCCTGGTCCGCCGTCTGGCGAGCGCCGACGGACCGGTCGACCTCCCGTCTATCCTCCCGGTTCGCGGCGCCGTCCGCGTCGCCGACGATCAACGCCTGTCGCTGCGCATGACCGACGAGACGGTGCTGAAAGGCATCGATTCTCTTTCGCTTTTCGCGGGGCTCTTCGGCCTGGCGGCACTGCTCTTCCTCATCTCGGCTACCTGGTATCGCGAGGGCCGGTAAACGCCGGCGAGGTATCAGGCAGCCGCCCCTTGCGCCTCCGCGCGCGCGGTGAGGCAGGTGGCGCCGTCATCCCGCCAGGCGATCATGCCTTCAAGCCGCGCGTGAACGTCCGGCGCGACCGGCACGACGAGAACCCTCGCCGGATCGACGGGACCCGGGAATTGGAGCGCGCCATGGCGCACCTTCTCGAAGCCGAGCGGCTGGTAATAGGGCGGATCGCCGACGAGGATAACCGCTTCGGAGCCCTTCCGGCGCGCCGCTTCGACTGCAATGCGGACGAGTTCCCGGCCGATGCCCTGGTTCTTGTGCGAGGGCCGGACGGCAAGTGGGCCGAGCAGATGTCCTTTCACCGAGCCGGCGGTCACCGGCGTCATCCGGACCGATGCGATCGTTTCGCCATTATCGGCGCAGATGAAGGAGAGCGCCCGGTCATGGGGTCCCTGCTCGCGAATCCGCGCAGCGGCGCGGGTGAAGCGACCCGGCCCGAAGGCCTCTTCATTGATGATTTCGATGGCTGCGTCGTGGGATGCGTCTTCGGTCAGATAGACGAGATCGTGCTTTTTCATGTGTCGAGAACCGGCATGCGAACGGACATGGAGGATGGCTCGCCCCGAATGGGCGTTTGCAGCATCAGCGTCGTCGCAGGCTTCCCGACAGGATCATGGTGGTGATCGTTTCCCAGATGAAAGAGCTACCTTTTCGCCGATAGCAGAAAAACGCCGCCAGTCAAAGGGTAAAACGCACTGTTCGGAATTTCACATCTATCGGCCGCGGTTCTCAGCACTAATTATGGCGTCAGCAAACGATCGAAAGGAGTTGGCCCATGGGTAGGCTGGTGAATGGCGTCTGGCAGGATGTCTGGTACGACACGCGTGC
Source organism: Ensifer sp. D2-11 (assembly GCF_054161295.1). Classification (NCBI taxonomy): domain Bacteria; kingdom Pseudomonadati; phylum Pseudomonadota; class Alphaproteobacteria; order Hyphomicrobiales; family Rhizobiaceae; genus Ensifer; species Ensifer sp. D2-11. The sequence continues at coordinate 676,498 of NZ_CP096433.1, read as the reverse complement.
AACGAACGGTCACTTCAAGCGCAGTGAATCGCAGTTCCGCAACTGGATCACTGCAGATGGATCGCCCGGCCCTTCCGGCGAAGGCGGCTTCGAGGCCGAAGCGGGCCGCTATCATCTCTATGTGTCCCTTGCCTGCCCCTGGGCACACCGCACGCTGATCTTCCGCAAGCTCAAGAAGCTCGAAGACCTCATCTCGCTTTCCGTCGTCGACCCGCTGATGCTGGCCAACGGCTGGGAATTCAAGGGCGAAGAACGTGGGGGAGAGGATCGGGGGGGCGAGAACGGCGGCACCGCCGATCACCTCTTCGGCTCGCGCATGCTCTGGGAAGTCTATCTGCGCGCCGACCCGGTCTATTCCGGCCGGGTGACGGTGCCGGTCCTCTGGGACAAGCGGAAGAACACGATCGTCTCGAACGAGTCCGCTGAAATCATCCGCATGTTCAACTCGGCCTTCGATCGTCTGACAGGCTCGACGGAAGACTTCTGCCCGCAGGAACTGCGGCCGGAAATCGACGCGCTCAACGCGCGCATCTACGACGCGGTCAACAACGGGGTCTACAAGGCCGGCTTCGCAACCAGCCAGGCGGCGTATGAGGAGAGCGTCACCGCCCTCTTCGCCATGCTGGACGAACTGGAGAACCGCCTCGCGTCCAAGCGCTATCTCACGGGAGACCGCCTGACCGAAGCCGATTGGCGGCTGTTCACGACTCTCGTCCGTTTCGATCCGGTCTATGTCGGCCATTTCAAATGCAACATCCGCCGCATTGCGGACTATCCGAACCTATACGGCTATCTGCGCGAGCTCTACCAGGTGCCGGGCGTCGCCGAGACGGTGAATATGCACCACATCAAGGCGCATTATTACCGCAGCCATACGACGATCAATCCCACGGGCATCGTGCCGGTGGGGCCGGCGCTCGACCTTGAAGCGCCGCACGGGCGGGACCGGCTGTAGGCGGCGCGGTCAGCACGCGTCCGTCCTCCCCACCGAATTCGGACACGGCCTTCCATCGCCGTTTCGTTACGGTCGAACCCGCCTTCGAAACATCGGAAAATGGGGCGAAATGCTGGATTTGCAGCATTTTCCCTGTTAAGGTAGCATGCAACTGGAGATTTGCCGATGAACGTTCATTCCCGCCGTCCGGACCGTTCTCCGGAAGCCATCGAGAAGCGCCGCAAGGCCACCGAGCAGGCGCGGGCTGCCAATATCCGGCAGGGTTATGTTCACGATCCGGTGCTCGAGGCGGCCAACGCCCGCTTTATCGCCGGCGACATTACCACGGAAGAGTTTCGCGAAGAGATGCTGACGCGCTTCAAGCGCGCCTAATCGTCGATCGATGAGTTGTACAAGCCGCCTGCATTCCCGGGCGGCTTTTTCATGAGGAATCGATGGCAAGCGGACAGCCGAAGGGCTCTTACACCTACCCTGCCGTTACCGATGATCCAGATCGCACGGGCGTCTTGCGCAACAAACTGAACCTGACGGCACATTCCGAACTTCGACCGGCCGAGTATGCACTGACCAACATCCGGCTGGTCGAGATAAACCAGGGAAGTGGACCGAGCGGCAATTTCGACACGGCCCACCTGAAGGCGATTCACAGGTACATTTTTCAGGACGTTTACGAATGGGCCGGGCATACGCGCAACGAGAGTCCCGTTGTCGACGGCCAGAGGGTCGAGCCTGTCGGCGGACTCTTCCAGGGCGGCACATCCTTCCTGCCCGGCTCACGCATAGAAATGGGTCTGAACGAGGCGCTGAGGCCGATCGCAGATCCGCCGGCCCTTAGCAAGGCAACGCCGGAGCAATTTGCCGAGCGGGCCGCAAAGGTCCTTTCGGAACCGAACGACGTGCATCCATTCAGAGAGGGCAACGACCGTGCTCAAGAGGCTTTTATTTCCGAGTTGGGCCGCCACTACGGGCACGCGATCGATTTTTCCCTCATCACCATGCCGCGCATGATCGAGGCGTCGATCGAAACCACGAACGACCCGTCCAGTCCCCTGATGAAGCACGCGATCGAGGACGCGATGAAGCCGGGCCGCCGTGAGGCCATCCGATCCGCATTCGACGACTTGCGGGAGAGCGGCGAAGAGCCTCTACACCATCATGTCCGCACTGCCCGCGCCGGCGAAGACATCACTGGCGCCAGGACGATCGCTTTGCCAGTCTCCTGACCGATCACGGGATCGTCGTGGCCGATCGCGCGGACCTGCCGGAAAGATTGCCACACGACGAGAAGATCACCGTCACTGCCCGGTCGGAATTTTCAAACGCCGAACGCTGATGGCATCTGCGGTAATCCATTTACAAACCGGAAGTCACTCCAACAGCCGGCGGTTTCCACACCCGCCGCCTGCTCAAGCTTGCACTGAAGCCGGCGACATTCCTCGTCAGGGGATATGCGGCCGTTACCAGAACCTGTCCGGCACTACGTCTCCCGCAAGCTCCGCCAGCCGGCGCCGGGTTGCAGGGGTGGTGTCCGCCGGAAGGTCGTCGAGCGGAAAGAAGCCCGCCGCGGCGATTTCGAGATCCGCACGCTTCGGCCGCTCCTGGCGGACATTATCGCAGCGGAAGAAGATGACGTGATCGCGTTTGCTGGTGCGCCGGTTGTAGTAGACCTGAAAGAGCAGCGGTGCCGTCGTCAGCACGAGGTTGCCCTCCTCCCTGAGCTCGCGGGCAAGGCCCTCCACCGCCGTCTCGTTGCGGTCGAGTCCGCCGCCGGGAAGATGCCAGCCCGGCAGATAGGAATGCCTTACGAGAAAGACCCGCCCCTCATCGTCGAAACAGGCAGCCCGCACGCCGAGCGTCATGCCGCGCGCCAGGGCGAAATAAACATGGGCAAACCGCGTCAGAAAGCGGAGCCGCCAGGAGGGCATCTCCGGCCCGCGGCTCTCGTCCATACGCCTTCTCCTCACATTCGCGGTGTCCGGGAATAGTCCATTACTGATTCCCCTTCAGGGGAATATGCGCTAGACGGGATCAATGTTCAAACTTGCGCATATATCCGATGTCCATCTGGGGCCGTTGCCCGATCTCTCCCTCCGCGAACTCGCCTCCAAGCGGATCACCGGATTCGTCAACTGGCACAGGAACAGGGTGCGCCACCTCTTTCCCGGGACGCTCGACTGCCTGATGAAGGACATCGAGGTGCGCAATCCGGATCACCTGGCGATTACCGGAGATCTCGTCAACCTTGCCTCTTCCCTGGAGATCGAGGCGGTTACCGAATGGCTTGCGGAAGCGGGCGACCCCAATGAAATCTCGGTCGTGCCGGGCAACCACGACGCCTATGTGCCCGGCGCATACGAGAAGATCACGCATGCATGGTATCCCTTCATGCGCGGCGATGACGGCCCCAGCGGCTGGATGAAGAAGCATGCCTGCTTTCCCTATATGCGGGTGCGCGGCAAGGTGGCGCTGATCGGCTGCTCGACGGCTGTGGCCACTCCCCCTTTCGCCGCCAGCGGCTATTTCGGGCCGCGACAGGCTCGCGCGACGGTCAACCTCCTTCGCCAGGCCGGCGAAGCCGGATTGTTCCGCATCGTCATGATCCATCACCCGCCGATCCGCGGCGCGACCTCGATGCACAAGCGCATGATCGGCATCCGCCGTTTCGCTGCCACCATCTCCGCGGGCGGGGCCGAGCTGGTTCTGCACGGCCACACGCATCTCAATACGCTCCACTGGCTCAAGGGGCATACGGGGCCGGTGCCGGTCGTCGGCATCGCATCCGCCTCGCAGGGTCCCGGCGGCAGCAAGCCCGTCGCCGCCTATAATCTCTTTTCCGTCGACGGCGAGCCCGGAGACTGGCGGTTGACCCGGGAGCGCTACGCGATCAACCCGGACGCGACCGGCGTGGTGCTCGCCGAAACGACGTATTTCTGAAGCGCCGGAAGCCTTTCGATCCCGGCCGATTCAAGGACGCGCGGCGCCGTGGGGAAAACCGTTGCCGGGGCGCAAAAACCTCTTTCCGTTCCGGCTCTTCCCTTGCAGACTTAGGACCAAATGTTCCATATCATTGATGGTGCGTCCGGATGGCGAATGGACGCGCGATCCGGCACGTTTCACTGGAAGAGCAATGCGCCCAGCGGCAGAAATGAAGGATTTCAGACGGGATTTGGTCAGCCTGCTGCCCAAACTGCGCCGCTTCGCGATCACGCTGGCCCGCAATGCCAATGACGCCGACGATCTTGTCCAGGAAGTTTGCGAGCGGGCAATCGCGCGCAGTCACCTTTGGAACGGCGAGGGCCGGCTGGAAAGCTGGGTCTATGCGATGACCCGCAATCTCTGGGTGGACGAAATCCGCAAGCGCAAGGTGCGCAGCGCCGGTGCGGTCGACGTTTTCGAGCGGGACGAACCGCACGTCGAAGCAACGGCCGAAAAGGCCGCCTATGCCAATCAGGTGCAGAAGATGATCCTGTCCATGCCGGAGGGACTGGCAAGCGTCTTCCTCCTCGTCAATGTCGAAGGCCACAGCTATCGGGAAACGGCGGAGATCCTCGGCATCCCGGTCGGTACGGTCATGAGCAGACTGTCGACGGCGCGGCTCAGGCTCGCAGCCATGTTGTCCGAAAATACGGAAAGGAGGGCCTGACCGTTGCTGCAAACGAAGGGGCTAGCGCTCGAGGTGCGGTTGTCCGCCTATATCGACGGCGAACTCGCAGAAAGCGAAAAATCCGAACTTGACGCTCTTCTCGCACGCGACGACGAGGCAAGGGCATTGCTCGAAAAGCTCAAGTCGGGCAGCGCCTTCGGCAACGGGGCTTTCGAAAACTTCCTCCATGATCCGGTGCCGCTGGCGCTGGTACGCCAGATAAAGCAAGGCCCCGGCATCAACCCGAAGTCGGAGCGGGTAACGACGGCCAGTCTTCCAAGGCGAAGCGCCCGCATCTGGCCGCGCATCCTCGCCGCTTCCACCGCCCTTTTCCTGCTCGGCGGAGCCGCCGGCTTCATTCTCGGCAGCGCCACGGATTTCGCCGAGCCGATGAACCAGGCCGATGACCGCCCCTGGATCGACGATATCGTCGGATCTCACCGCATCTTTTCGCGCCAGAAGGAGCATCTGGTCGAGGTGCCGGGAACGCAGGCGGCAGAGATCGAGACCTGGCTTGCCGCAAGCGTCGGCGTGAGCTTCACTGTCCCCAACCTCGACCGCAAGGGATTGTCCTTCGAAGGCGCGAGGCTCCTCGCCGCCAACGGAAGACCGGTCGCCCAGCTCGTCTATCGTGACCGCGAGGCAGAAGTTTTCACCATCTGCTTTCTCAAGCAAGGCGATGGACAGCAATCCGACGAATTCAGCGAGACCATCCGCGGCGACCTCGGCTTGGTCTCCTGGGAACGGGAAGGCGTCTCATTCGTGATGATCGGACCGTCATCCGATCCCGCTCTGCAGGACCTTGCCGAAACGGTGGCGGCGAATATTTGAGACTGATCAACACCGAGGAACTGCCCCGAGCCGCCGCGACCTTCTGCCCATAGGAGGCAGGGCTATCGCATATGAGTCAATGTTGGAAGCATTTCCGCTTTTCGGAGAAAGGCGCAAGTGCTCTAACCCAGGTCGGTTTGCGAGAAATCATTCCCCTTGTAGATCAGGGTCAGCCCAGACTCCTTCGCGGCCGCATAGGCGAAACAATCACCGAGATTTAGGGCCGCCGGGTGGCCCGCGACTTTCCCGTAGCGGGCCATCGCATCGAGGGCGCGAACGCCCGTGTGGGAATCGATCGTGACCTCGCTCGCACTGAGTGCCTGAATGAAGCTGTCGACCAGCTCACGGGCTTCGCCAATCAAATCGCTGCGATCTGCTTTGCCCTTCGTGGCGATGATGCGCAGTCTCGTGAGTGCGGCGACCGCCTCGAAACGCACGAGCGGCGAAACGCAGAGCTTCCCGTCCGCGTCGCTCAGGCGCTTTTCCAATTCCTCAAAGCCGGGTTCCTCGTTCAATATCGCAACGATGACGGAGGCGTCGACGAAGCTCACTCGCCCTCCTCCCAAAGCTCATCCATAAGCTTTTTCATATCGATCCCGTGAACAGGCGGGCCTAGCCGGTCGCGCGCCTGTTGCCGCAAGGCGGCCAGCTTTTCGCGCAGCGGAATTTCGTCTTCCACACGATCCAGTTCGTGTTGCAGAGCAATGCGGACAGCATCTGTCTTGGTGCGGACACCTAGGCGTTCTTGAAGTTTTTCCGCCATTCGGTCCACGGTGGGATCTTTGATGTAGAGAGCCATAAGGATATCCTTTCGCGGATATCCTTATATACCGAAACGGATAGCCCACCTATAGAAATCAAGTTCAATGGGCGTTCCCCCTCTCCCCGCACGCGGAGAGAGGGTCAGGGCAAGGGGCCATCACGAGGACAAGTGCGTCACTTCCCCACCACGTCCAGCACGCGGTTGGCAGCCGAGACGATCGCCTCCAGTGAGGCGGCCACGATATTGGTGTTGATACCGACGCCGAAGAGCTTGCCGCCCGGATACTCGACCTCGACATAGGCGATCGCAGCGGCGTTCGAACCATGCTGCAGCGAATGCTCGGAGTAATCCGCCACCGAGAGTTCGACGCCGAGATAGATCGACAGCGCATTGATGAAGCCGTCGATCGGGCCCGTGCCCTTGCCCTCGATCTGCCTGGTCTCGCCGCCATCAGTGATTTCGGCGGCAACGACACGCAGGCCCTTATGCTCGCCTACCGGGTAGGTGTGATGGTCGACGAACTTGATGCGCGCGCCCGGCTGCTCGACATAGCTTTCGATGAAGCGCTGATGGATGCGCTTCGAGGGCAGCTCCTTGCCTTCCTCGTCGGTAATGCGCTGGACTTCCTCACGGAACTCGATCTGCAGATTGCGCGGCAGATTGATACCGTAGTCCTCCTGCAGGATATAGGCGATGCCGCCCTTGCCCGATTGCGAGTTGATGCGGATGATCGCTTCGTAGCTGCGTCCGACATCGCGCGGATCGATCGGCAGATAGGGTACCTCCCAGGTCGGCTTGTTCGCCTGTTTGATCGCCTTCATGCCCTTGTTGATGGCATCCTGATGCGAGCCGGAGAAGGCCGTGTAGACCAGTTCGCCTACATAGGGGTGGCGTTCCGGAATGACCATCTGGTTGGAATATTCGTAGACTTCCTTGATCCGCTCGATGTCCGAGCAGTCGAGCTTGGGATCGACGCCCTGCGTGAACATGTTGAGCGCCAGCGTCACCACATCGACGTTGCCGGTGCGCTCGCCATTGCCGAAGAGCGTCCCCTCGACACGGTCGGCGCCCGCCATCAGCCCCAGCTCGGTGGCGGCAATGCCGGTGCCGCGATCGTTGTGCGGATGCAGCGAGACGATCAGGTTCTCGCGATTGTCGAGATTGCGGCACATCCATTCGATCTGGTCGGCATAGATGTTCGGCGTCGCCATCTCCACGGTCGAGGGCAGGTTGATGATGAGCTTGTTGTCCGCCGTCGGCCGGACGATCTCTATCACGGCGTTGCAAATCTCCAATGCCACTTCGAGTTCGGTGCCGGTGAAGCTTTCCGGCGAGTATTCGAAGCGATAACCGCCGCCCGCTTTCGCGGCCATGTCGGTGATCATCTTGGCGGCGTCAGTCGCGATCTGCTTGATGCCGGCCACGTCCTTGCCGAAGACGACGCGGCGCTGCAGCTCGCTCGTCGAATTGTAGAAATGTACGATCGGCCGGTGCGCACCTTCAAGCGCCTCGAAGGTCCGCGCGATCAATTCCGGCCGGCACTGGACCAGCACCTGCAGGGACACGTCTTCGGAAACGTTGCCTTCCTCGACGCACCAGCGGGCGAAATCGAAATCCGTCTGCGACGCGGACGGGAAGCCGATCTCGATCTCCTTGAAGCCCATGTCCAGGAGGAGGTGGAACATGCGCGCCTTCCGGTCGTGACCCATCGGATCGACGAGCGCCTGGTTGCCGTCGCGCAGATCCACGGAACACCAGATAGGCGCCTCGGTGATCGCCTTTGACGGCCACGTGCGATCCGGCAGCGCGATCTGCGGATAGGGCTGATATTTCACAGCCGCCTCGGGCATGCCGGTCTTGATGGAATGCGATTTCAAAATCATGTGCAGCTTCTCTTCGTCACTTGAGCGTAGCCTGCCGCATGCAATAGCCGATCATTCGGGACATTGCGATGGCGATGCCGCGGGGGCCGCGCGATTTGGTTCAGCTTTTCTGGATTTCGAGGAGCAGGTGCCGGCAAGGCTTTTCGGCCGCCGGGCGCTCCTCAGCGAACCCGGCAACCGCGGATAAGGCCGAGAAGAAGAAGGGATGCGGTGGCGCGCGCAGGAGCACGATTGGCATCGTGTCCGGAAGAGATCGCTGCGATCTTGTGTGCGTCAGCCTGAGTCATGGAAAAGCCTATACACGGCTTGGTAAAGCGGAGCAAGAGTGCCCTCTCCTCGGGTTTGAACCGAGGACTAGCCCCTTTCCCCGCGCGGGGAAAGGGGACTGAGGCGGCGCCGCCGCTCCCTTCGCCCCCCTTGCGGGGAGAAGGTGCCGGCAGGCGGATGAGCGGCCGCCCCTTGCCGCCCGGACTAAATCTCCGCGATGGAGGTGACGATGCGCGAAACGAGACCGTAGGCCTTCGCCTCTTCCGCACCGAGCCAGTAATCGCGATCCGTGTCCTTGGCGATCTTGTCGACCGGCTGTCCGGTCGCTTCGGAGAAGATCCGGTTCAGACGCTCGTTCATCTTGATGATCTCGCGCGCCTGGATCTCGATGTCGGAAGCCATGCCGCGCGTGCCGCCCGAGGGTTGGTGCAACAGGAAGCGGGTGTTCGGCAGGCACAGGCGCTGCTCCTTCGGCGCTGCGACATAGATGAGCGCGCCCGCGGACGCGACCCAGCCGGTACCGATCGTCCAGACCTTCGGCTTCACGAACTTGATCATGTCGTGGATGCTGTCGCCGGATTCGACATGGCCGCCCGGCGAGTTGACGAAGAGGCGGATATCGTCGTCGCTGGCCGCGGCAAGCGCTACGAGCTGCGAGCAGACCTTCTGCGCGAGTTCCTGGGTGATGGTCCCGTAAATGAAAATCGAACGCGACTTGAAAAGGTTCGCCTCCGTCTCCTTGCCCAAGGGCAATTCGGTCTTCTTTTCTTCCTGGTCGTCGTCGTTCCGCATTCTTCGGACTCCTCATGAAATGTCTTCCAACCAGATAATGCGACTCGACGGCGAAAACAATGCGAACCACCGCCGCGCCGTGACGATACGTTGCAACGGCTTGCCTGATCTCCAACAACCCGAATCCAGGAATTCGCATCTTTAGATGGAATTATTATAATTTATATTTGAAATTATATTCCAATATTTAGTAATGTTTATAGTATTATACAGTAGTTATTTAGAATTTTATCAGTACTATGGTAAACTTATATAGCCATAACCTCTTTTCTCGAATCACTAACGCATATCATTTTGGTTTTGTCACGCGATAATTCGTACGATCTACGTAAAATCTTGACTTATTAGGTATAGAATAATTCTATATTAGAAGTTTTGAACTGACAATTCTGGGGCATAGGGGACATTTAGAATGATTCTATGGAGATCAAGCGCGAGTCGTCTGGCAATTGTAATTGGTGCCGGCCTTTGGAGCATGCCTATACTTGTGCAGGCGCAAGAATCTCCCAAAGAAAACAGAACTTTGCTCGCTCCTATTGTCGTCACCGCGGACAAATCCGACGCATTCGCGATCGGCGGTTCGGTCCAGCGGCTGGACCTGACGGATATGGAGCGCTTTTCCTATAGCGACCCCAATCGGGTATTGCGGCAGATTCCGGGTGTTTATCTTCAAGAGGAAGAGGGGTTCGGCCTTAGGCCCAACATAGGCATCCGTGGTTCGGGTACAGACCGCAATGCCCGCATAACGGTCATGGAAGACGGCATCCTGATCGCGCCGGCCCCCTATGCGGCGCCTGCGGCCTATTATTTTCCCAAGATGGCGCGCATGTCGGGCGTAGAGGTGGCCAAGGGACCGGCAGCAATAAAATACGGTCCGATGACCGTTGGCGGCGCGATCAATCTTTTCTCGACCCCTATTCCCGATTCCGATATCGGAACGCTGACCGGAAAGGCGGACATTCTCGGTGGCAGCTATGGCGGCCGACGTGTCCACGCCTGGACCGGAGGTTGGGCGCCGCTGGGCGACGCGTTCGAGATCGGCGGACTTATCGAAGGGCTTTACGATAAATCGGATGGCTTCAAGGATATCGATCGCGGCGGCGACACCGGATTCGATCTCACCGATTGGGGCGGCAAGCTGGGCTTTCGCACGGCCGATGGAACGCAGAATTTCGAGTTCAAGTATCAAAACTACGATGAAACCAGCAATGAGACCTATCTCGGCCTGACCCTGGACGATTTCAAGGACACGCCTTTCAGGCGCTATAACGCCAGTCAGAAGGACGTGATCGACGCCGCGCATAATATCTATCAATTCAGCCACAGTTACGAGATCACACCCGACATCAACCTGACGACGACCGTCTACCGTACCGATACCACGCGGGCCTGGTACAAGCTCAACGATGTCCGTAACGACTCCGATACTGGCTGGGTATCCCTCAGCAACATCCTGGCGGACCCCGATACGTATTCGACGCAGATGGCCGATATCGTCGGTGCGGACGGATATACCGGCCGAGCGGGGGCATTGCGTGTGCGCAACAACGCCCGCGCCTATCAGGCGACCGGCATTCAAAGCGTGCTGACCACGAATTTCGATACCGGCGAACTCAGCCACGAACTCGAATTGTCCGCGCGCTATCATCAGGACGAGGAAGACCGCTTCCAGCAGGACGATCGCTACCAGATGGTCAATGGGCGCATGATCCTGACCTCCGCGGGCGCGCCGGGCAGCCAGTCCAACCGCCTGAATGAAGCCAAGGCATGGGCTTTCTTCGCGCGCGACACGATCGAAGCCGGACCGTTCACCTTCGTTCCCGGCCTGCGCTATGAATCGATCAATCTGGACCAGACGAACTGGGGGAGCGCCGACCCCGGCCGCAACGGGCCGACCACTGCAAAACAGTCCTATGTCGATGTGTTCATCCCCGGCCTGTCGGCAACCTGGAGCGCCACCGACGAGGTTCTGCTGGTGGCCGGTGTCCATCGCGGCTTTGCCAGCCCCGCTCCGGGATCGGACGTGGATCCCGAGACTTCATGGAACTACGAATCCGGCGTGAAGTATGATTCCGACGGCTGGCGCGCCGGTGCCATAGGCTTCATCAACAGCTATTCGAACCTGCTTGGAACCTGCACCGCATCCACCGGAGGCAATTGCACCATTGGTGATCAGTTCGAGGGCGGCGAGGTCAGCGTCAAAGGCATCGAATTGACCGTTGGCCGCACATTTGGCAGTATCGATAGTAACGGCTTCGAGGTTCCGGTAACGCTTGCCTACACCTACACGAACGCCAGGTTCCGGTCGAGTTTCGAGAGCGACTATGATCTATGGGGCGAAGTAACGGCGGGCGACGAGTTGCCCTATACCCCGCAGAACCAGATAACGGTGGGCGTCGGCTTGGAAATGGAACGGGCGCGGTTGAATACGCTGATCAACTGGGTGGATGTCGCACGGGCTATGGCCGGAAGCGGTCCGATTGCCGAATCGGATCGGGTCGATAGCCGCATACTGGTGGACCTCTCGGCTGAAATCGATCTGAGCCCGAATATGAAACTGTACGGGGTGGCCCAGAACCTGTTCAACAAAACCTATAATGCCGGCTTTTCCCCATCCGGCGCGCGTCCCGGGGCGCCGCTGACCGTTATGGCGGGCATACGCTCGCGGTTCTGATAGAACCGTCAGGCCGAGACCATAACGACGACGGCAGCGGGGATGGCCATCCATGTTCGTCTGCCGTCGGAAATCGTCCCGCGTTCTCGCAAACCTCTCCTTCAAAGATACCGTCCGGCGTGCAAAATGGGCGGACGCCCAGCAAGCAATCACAAAAGGTTCCTACCTCGCGACAAAATGGCGATCCTCGCGTCCGGGTGGACCGCGCGGATCGCGTCCTCGATCCGGTCGCAAATATCGTGCGCGTCACCGACCGCCATCGCCTCCGGCACGGCCATGTGAAAATCCACGAAGGTCGACGGGCCCGCCTGCCGCGTCTTCAGGTCGTGGACCCCGAGCGACCCGCCGGCATTGGCCGCGATCGCCGCTTTGATCGCCTCCTCCTCGTCCGCCTGCACCGCCTTGTCCATCGGCCCGTCGACCGAAAGCGAAATGACCTTCCAGCCCTGAAGGAGAATATTGCCGGCGACGATCACCGCAACCAAGGGATCGAGGATCGCGTAACCCGTGGCGGTGGCAAGAAGAAGGCCGACCAGCACAGGGCCCGCCAAATGACGTATGGACAGCCGATGGGAGCCCAATAAGATCAGCGGGTCATCAATGTCTGTATGGGGGCCCAGAATGAAGAAATCCGTCCTTCTCGCAGCCGCGCTCTTCGCCGGCTCCTCCGCACCGGCCTTCGCCCATCTCGATCCAGCCGAACACGGGTCGCTGATGGCGGGCCTTTCCCATCCGCTGTTCGGAGCCGACCACATCCTTGCGATGATCGCTGTCGGCCTTTGGGCGGCCCAGATCGGCGGCAGGGCGCTGTGGAGCGTGCCGGCTGCCTTTGTCGCAACGATGGTGCTCGGCTTCGTCCTCGCCCGGGCGGGCGCTCCCCTGCCCTTTGTCGAACCGGCCATCCTCGCCTCCGTCGTGGCGCTCGGTCTGGTCGTCGCAGTGGCCGTCCGGCTCGACGCCACAACGGCTGCAGCCGTCGTCTCTGTCTTCGCGCTCTTCCATGGCCATGCCCACGGCGGAGAATTGGGAATGGCCGGCACCTGGTCGTTTGCAGCAGGCTTCGTGATCTCGACCGTTCTCCTGCACATTGCCGGCATCGGTCTCGGCATGGGGCTCGCGCGGCTTGCGGACCGCGGCGTCGTCACTCGTATTGTCGGCGGAATAATGGCCATAGCCGGCGCAACCTTGATCGTCGGATGATGCTGGTTCGCGCCGCGCTGCCGCAGGAGGCGGACGTTCTCGCTCAAATCGGCCTTGCAGCCTGGCGCAAGGGCATAAAGCCGCTTGTGCCGGCACATGTTGCGGCGGCCACCGAACAGAAGAACCCGTTCCTGCCGTTCGTGCGGGAACTGGGGCCTCGCATTCTCGTCGCTGAAGTCGACGGAGAACCTGCCGGTCTCGGCGCCCGCGAACACGATGACGACGTCATCAGCGATATCTGGGTGGCCCCGGCCTTCGAAGGACGGGGCGCCGGATCGGGCCTCATAAAGGCGCTTGAAGCGCAAATCGCCGAGCGTGGATACGGGCAAGCCGCAATCCAGGTGGCGGCCCGGAACGAGCGGGCGCTTCAGCTCTACCAGCATCTCGGCTACCGAGTGCTTTGGAGGAAGGTCGCTTTCGACCCGATACTCCAGACCGAACTGGAAAAGATCGGCCTGTCAAAAGCACTTCGGCTTGATCAATAGGTCAATCCGTCTGAAGCGGCAGGCGGCTCATCCCCAGGTCAGCGGATCCAGCCGAAGATAGAAAACGAGACGGTCTTCGTCCGGTGCCGAGATCCCGTGAATGTCGAAGAGGCAGTCCCGCGCGGTCTCCGCATCGGCTTCTCCGGTCCAGCTTTCGCGAGCATTGCCAAGCAGAAGCGAAAAATCGACGTATCGATCCGCCGTTCCGAGCCGGCCCAGGTCGATCACGCCCGTGCAGCGGTGTGTATCCGGATCGACCATGAAGTTCGGCAGGCATGCGTCGCCATGACAGATTACGAGATCGGAAGGCTCGTCGATCAGGTGCCTCGGCAGTTCGGCCCGCAGAGCGTCGAGCAGTTCGCCCGGGGGAGTGTTCTGATCCTCCGGGGCCAGGAAATCCGGATTGACGGCATCGCGCCGGACGACATCCGCGGCCCGGTCGAACATCGACGCGAGCCGCCGCCCGAAAGGGCAGGCTTCCGTCGGCAATTCATGCAGCAGCTTCAATTGCCGCAGGATCGACGGCCAGGCTTTCTTGAGGTCGACCGCGGAGAGCTCGCTTGCCGGCACACCCGGCAGCGCGCTGATGACGAGGCATGCTTCATTCTCTGCCGCGATCCACTCGCAGACGGAGGGCGAGCCCAGGCGGAACGGCGCCAGCCAAGCGACACGATCGCGCTCCCCCTCGAGCAGTGCTGCGGCCTTGCCGCTCGCAATCTTCGCATAGGCGCCGCCGTCGCTGCGACGATAGACGCGGTCATCGGATTCGCCGTGACGAACCGGCGTCCATTCCCGACCCGTGGGCAGTTTCGGAAGCAGAATTTCGTCACCGGCGTGGCGCCTGCTCATGAAGCCCGCCATTGCAAATGCGCAGACGCCATCATCCCCGTCCGCGATAGGTCGGCACGCCCTGATCCGGCAGCCAGACGCCCTCCGGCGGGTTTCCCGTCTGCCAGAAAACGTCGATCGGGATGCCGCCGCGGGGATACCAGTAGGCGCCGATCCGGAGCCACTTCGGAGAAAGCAGCGAAACCAGGCGCTTGGCGATCTCGATCGTGCAATCCTCGTGGAAAGCGCCGTGGTTGCGGAACGAATGCAGGAACAGCTTGAGCGATTTCGACTCCACCAGCCAGCCGTCAGGCACATAGTCGATGACGATGTGGGCGAAATCGGGCTGCCCGGTCATCGGGCAAAGCGAGGTGAACTCGGGCGCCGTAAAGCGGACGACGAAATCCGTGCCGCCATGCCCGCTCGGCACTCTTTCGAGCACCGCCTGTTCCGGGCTTTGGGGCAGATCGACCTTTGCCCCCAGTTGTGAAAGTCCCGATACGTCAGTCTTGGTCATTTCCGTGATGCTCCACTAACTTTGACGCGCACCCCGTGCGCCTTTTCGCCTTCCGGTTCGACGTGAATGGCGATCCCCGCGCCCGGATGTACGACGCGAATCGCATCCTCGATCCGGTCGCAGATGTCGTGCGCGTCACCGACCGCCATCGCCTCCGGCACGACCATGTGAAAATCCACGAAGATCGCCGGGCCCGCCTGACGCGTCTTCAGGTCGTGGACCCCGAGAGAGCCGCCGGCATTGGCCGCGATCGCCGCCTTGATCGCCTCCTCCTCGTCCGCAGGCACCGCCTTGTCCATCAGCCCGTCGACCGAACGCGAAATCACTTTCCAGCCCTGGAACAGGATATTGCCCGCGACAATTACGGCGAGCAGCGGATCGAGGATCGCGTAGCCCGTGGCGATGGCAAGAAGAAGGCCGACGAGCACGCCCACGGAGGTCACGACATCCGAGAGAATGTGTTGGCCGTCCGCACTCAGTGCCGGCGAGCGATGGCGGCTGCCCGCGCGGATGAGCACATAGGCCCAGATCGCATTGACGACGCCGGCAGCGAAGTTGATGGCGAGGCCGAGCGTCGGTGCATTCAGAAGCACCGGTGCCATCATTTCGGGAATGGCCTCCCAGATGATCAGCAACGCCGCCAGGACGATCAGCACGCCTTCGATGACTGCGGAGAAGTATTCCGCCTTGTGATGCCCGAAGGGGTGGTCGGCATCGGCCGGCTTTGCCGCATAGCCGATCATCGCATAGGCGATCACCGCGGCGACCACGTTGACGGAAGATTCCAGCCCGTCGGACAGGAGCGCCACCGAGCCCGTCACCCACCAGGCGAGCATCTTAAGGCCCATCACGCCCAGCGACAGGGGGATGCCCCAGAAGGCGAGTCGCAGGATGGTTCTATTGTCGGTTCCGGTCATCTTCATTCCTCCTGCAGATGCAAACGAGTTGCAGATGCAAGGCCATTCAAATGCAAAACCGCCCGCGCGGGTTTTCGCGCAGGCGGATCATGGGCGCCATATGGGCGATCACGGGCCGCTTGTCAAACGGTCGAATGCCTCGAGCCGGTCCAGCCGACGCGCAGGAGGTCAGGCTGCCTTGGTCTTCGCCCGCTTGGCGAGATGGGCAACCACGTTCTCGATCATCCGCATGCCGGCGTCGCCGCCGAGCGTCATGATCGATTCCGGATGGAACTGCACGGCCGCCACCGGCTCCTTGCTGTGTTCGATGCCCATGATCGTACCATCTTCGCTTTCGGCCGTGATCACGAAATCGCGCGGCAGATTGGACGGATCGGCGAAAATCGAATGATAGCGCCCGACCGTCACCTCCTTGCCGAGGCCGGAGAAGACGATGCCGGGTTCGAGCACGCGGATGCGCGAGGGCTTCCCATGCATCGGGATCGCCAGTTGACGAAGGTCGCCGCCATAGGCCTCCGCGAGCGCCTGCAGCCCCAGGCAGACGCCGAAGATCGGCAGGTCCCGCGCCCGCGCCTTCTTGATCGTCGCCTTGCAGTCGAAGTCCTTCGGGGTGCCGGGACCGGGCGAAAGCACGACGAGGTCCGGCTTGACCCGGTCGAAGATTTCCTCGGCCACCGGCGTGCGCACGGTGGTGACGGACGCGCCGGTCTGGCGGAAGTAGTTCGCCAGGGTATGGACGAAGCTGTCCTCGTGATCGACGAGCAGGATGCTGACTCCGGCGCCGACGGCGGCGACATCGCGCGCGGATTTGGCGCTGTTTGCGGATTTCGCGTCGCGGATGGCTGCAATCATGGCAGAGGCCTTCAGTTCGGTTTCGGCTTCTTCTTCTTCCGGATTGGAATCATAGAGGAGCGTCGCACCCGCCCTCACCTCGGCGATCCCGTCCTTGATGCGGATGGTACGCAAGGTCAGCCCGGTATTCATGTCGCCGTTGAAGCCGACCATGCCGATCGCGCCGCCATACCAGGCACGCGGGCTCTTCTCGTGGCTCTCGATGAAGCGCATGGCCCAGAGCTTCGGCGCGCCGGTAACGGTCACCGCCCAGGCGTGGCTGAGGAACCCGTCGAAGGCGTCCATATCGTCGCGCAGGCGCCCCTCGATGTGATCGACCGTGTGGATCAGCCGCGAATACATCTCGATCTGACGCCGGCCGATCACCTTGACCGAGCCCGGCACGCAGACCCGGCTCTTGTCGTTGCGGTCGACGTCCGAGCACATGGTGAGCTCGGACTCGTCCTTTTTCGAGTTCAAGAGCTTCAGGATCTGCTCGCTGTCGGCGATCGGATCGTCGCCGCGCTTGATCGTACCGGAGATCGGGCAGGTCTCGATGCGCCGGCCGGAAACGCGCACGAACATCTCCGGCGAAGCACCGACGAGATATTCCTGGTTGCCGAGATTGATGAAGAAGGAATAGGGCGACGGATTGATCGCCTTCAGCCGGTTGGAAATCTCGGACGGGCGGCTTTCGCAGCGCTCGTAGAATTTCTGCCCCGGCACCACTTCGAACAGATCGCCGCGACGGAAGCTTTCCTTCGCCTTGACGACGAGCTCGGCATATTCGCCCGGGCGGTGATCCCCGTGCGGCGGGATGCTGTCGACGCTGCGGAACGGCTCGGGAGCAATGTCCGCTGCCTTGCCCTCGGTCGAAAGGTTCTCCCTGGCGAAATCGTAGCGGTCGATCCAGGCCTTGGCCGCATAGTGATCGACCACAAGGATCTCGTCCGGCAGAAAGAGAACCATGTCGCGCTGGTCGTCCGGACGCGAAAGCTTCAGTTCGATCGCATCGAACTGGAAGGCGAGGTCGTAGCCGAAAGCGCCATAGAGGCCGAGGTTCGAGTCCTCCTCCGAGTGGAAGAGGTTCGTCACCGCGCGAAGAACCGTAAAGACCGTCGGCATCTTCGACCGCTCTTCCTCGGTGAAGACACGATCGGGCTCGTTGATGGTGAGGTCGAGGCGGCGGGCGGCAAGCGAGCCGAGCGTGATGTCGGCAACGGACTTCAGATCCTCGGCGATCAGCGCCAGCAGTACTTCGCCGCGTTCGTTATAGGCTTCGATCCAGAGCGAGCGACCGAAGGAGGAGATGGCAAGCGGCGGGTCGACCACCGCAGTGTCCCAGCGGGTATAGCGGCCGGGATATTCGTAGTTCGAGGAAAAGACCGCGCCGCGGCGTTCGTCCAGCCGGTCCACATAACCGGCGATCGCGTCGCTGTAGGATGCCTCGCGCCGCCTGCGGGTGACGACGATGCCACCCTTCGTGGTATAACTCTCCGCGCCGTCTTCCAGAATTACCGCTGCCATTCGTCTCGCTCCGTAAAAGCCCGGTCTTTCCACGCGGCCCGAATACGAAAAAAGCCGCCTCGAAATCTCCGGGCGGCTCCATCTCTCAATCACGCATGACTGGTCAAGGCCGCCTCAGCGAGCCCACCACCAGATCGAAATGTTCTGCGTGTTTGCCATGGGCGGAAGTGTTAGCGCGGCTTGCGATGGCGCGCAAGCGGGAAAAAAGAGGAAGAGAGTGAGAAAAGGCGGCTAACACGAGCCGCCTTTAGACCGTCGGAACTTGCTGAATGATCAGAAGCGTTGCGTCAACGAGACTTTGAACGTGCGTCCCGGTTCGGAATAGAATGCTTTGCCCGCAGCCGGAGGTGTCACGTCGCGAACCGAAATCGCATCATAGTATTCTTTGTCGAACAGGTTGTAGATACCAGCACGCATCGTCAGCCCTTCGACCTTTTCCGGCTTCCACCAGCCGGTGAGATCAAATATCCCGTAACCAGGGGCTCTGAAACTGGCGTCTGATTTATACGATACTTCCTTCGCTGCGATCATAGCGAGTTCCGTTCCCCAGGTTTCGGCCTCATAGCCAACCGCAAGGACACCTTTAAGAGGCGCTACGGAACCGAGGCGCTCGTTGGTACCCAGGTCTTTTCCCCGCCCATACGTCACAGAGCCCCGGAGAGTCACGCCGAAGTCGAAGACCTTGTGAGCGGCGAGTTCGACGCCGGATATCTGCACGCGATTGCGGTTCATATACTGCGTGACGCCAAAGGGATAGTTGATCGGATCCTGAACCGGTGCATCCACAGAATCGATGAAATTGCGATAGCGATTGTAGAATCCGGTGATACGGCCACCGAAATCGGAGTCGCCGATGTTCGCACCGACCTCGATACCACTGCTCGTTTCCGGCTTCAGATTCGGATTGCCGAGCCGGAGGTAAGTACCCGGTGCACCGTAATCGAGGTACAGCTCGGTTGCCTCCGGCTCACGGAAAGCCATCGCCCATTGCGCAAATAGCTCGATGTTATCTGCTGCCTGATACTTGGCGAGCAGCTTGGGTGACAAGGCATCGGCATCCTGTCCATCGGGCAAACCGTTGTAGTTCGGATTGCGTGTGTAGGCGGCGGTTTCCTGTGGCGAATGCTCATACCAGTCGTATCGAAGACCAGGCGTAAGGGAGAAACCGGTTTCTCCGAATGCTATCTCATCCTGAGCGAAAATGCCGAAACGCTTGCTGTCGACATCGGGCATGTCGGACTGGTTGGTATGAAGGAAGTTGCACGAATCGCGCGGCGGGAAGGGTCCAGGCCCGCAGTTGTCCTTACCGGATGAATATTGCGTCACTGTATTGATGTAAAAGTCCCCGCCCAGCGTAATCGTGTGGTGGAAGTAACCGGAATCGAAACCATTTTCGACATAGCCAGCACTTCCAAAGCCACGATCCTCGACTTCGCTCAGACGCCGGTAATCACCGATTGGCCTGGAGTACCGCGTGCCGTACGTTCCGTTCTCACGCACGAGATCCTGCCAGTAGAATACGGCATTGGCCGAGTCGAACAGCGCGCCATCATCCGTGGCCTCGAACTCGTAGTTCAGCGAGATGCGATCGCGCTCGTTGACTTCAGTGCCGTTCCACTCGCCTGGTCGATAGGACGACCCGGTCTGCGCGCGCCGAAGATCGATGTCTTTGTCACGATCGAAACGTTCGCCGGTCAGCGTAAAGCTATGGCCGCTGTCCGTGTACTGTTTCACTTTAATAAGCAGATTCTTTTGGTCGAAATCTGCCGGGTTAGCCTCCGTTCGGGCGGATCCATAGCTTCCATTATTGCCGCTGGTCTGGAGCTCGTGTCCTTTTCTGTAGCCTCCCTGGACTAAAATCGCAGTGTTGTCGTAGCGCGCAGCCACGGCGACGGAGCCACCAAGGCTCTCGTCGTCGCCGTCATAGGCGAACTTGAAGATACCACCCCAGCTTTTGCCCTCGCCAATCAGATCTTCCGGATCGAGCGTGCGCAAAACCACTGCGCCGGCGAGTGCGCCACCACCGGCACGACTCGAATCCGCCCCGCGCACGATGTCTACGCTCGACAACTCATTGAAGTCGAAGCTGTCGATGCCTCCGTCTGCATCCCGTGCACCATCATCGAGAAACGGTATTGCGATGCCATCAATGGTCGTCAATACGCGTGGGCCGTCGAGGCCACGGATGTTGACGCTACCGTTGGCCCGATTGAAGTACACACCTGGCTCAAGCGTCCTGCCCAGGTCTTCGAAGCTCGTCACCTGGTTATCATCGATTTGTTCTTCGGTGACGTGCGAGGCGAGCGGTGTATCTGCCACGCCCTCCTTCCCGCCCCCCTTCACGGAAAGCTTCTTCAATACCGTCACGCGCCCCTGCTTTTCGGCGGCTCCCTCTGACCCTTCAGTAGATTGCGCATGAGTAAGTGTTGCCCCGGCTAGGGTGACGAATGCCGTGCAAGCCAAAAGCGCCAGGCGATGATGCCGGTTGAGCATGGACCAGTCCTTTGAAAGTGTTGGCCGGGCTTGCTGTTGAGCGGCGAACTCAAGGGCTGGCTGGGCAGTGCGGAATTGGGCAAGGCGATCTATTTGCGCCTTATTTTCGTCACATAAGAAAACATGAGTGTGATTGTCAATATAAATCTAGGGGTCCGATCTTCATCTCCATAGCCTGCGAACCGCCCTCGTCCTCAGTTTCAGCACAATTTGAAACAGGATCGTTTCTTCGTGCGTTTCGTCGACTGGGGCCGCAGAGAGATGGAGAGGACCTGCATGCGCCACGCCGGGATAATTTTGATCGTCACGTTTTTCGTTTCGGGAGCAACGCTGCCCGAACGGGGTCCGATGCCTTTGGCGCGACCCTCGAGCGGCGATGATCAGCCGACGCCCAAGCCCGCCACGCCGCCGGCGAATGGTGCCGATGCAGAGGAAAAGTCCAATGGTCGGGCGGGGAATGATGCTCGCGCCGACGGGGATCTACCCCCGGGCTGGAAGGACGACGCCCTCGACGCCGTGCCGGTCCTGGTGATCGAAAAGGAAAACCCGCAGGAATATGCGTCCTGTCTCTCCGAACTCAAATCGCTCGGGAGCAGCTTTTCCGAAGTAGACCGCATCGATGACGACAAGGGGTGCGGCATCGACAAGCCGATCGAGGTCCGCGCGATCCTGCCGGGCGTGACCCTGAAGCCCGAGGGAGTGATGCGCTGCGAAGCCGCGCTGGCGCTGGCCCGCTGGACCAAGGAGACGGCGGCCCCGGCCATGAGCAGCGCCTTCGGCCCCGAGATCCGCATTACCGCCTTGAACCAGGCCTCGACCTATGTCTGCCGCCTGAGGAACAATGCAGACGCCGGCAAGATCTCCGAACATGCGCGCGGCAACGCGGTCGATATCGCCTCGTTCACTCTCAGCGACGGCAAGACCGTCGAGATCCAGCCCCGCGACGAGGACGGAACCCTTACCGGCGCATTCCAGCGGGCGGTCACGGCGTCGGCCTGCCTTTATTTCACGACCGTGCTCGATCCGGGGAGCGATGCGGCGCATGAAGACCACTTGCATCTGGATGTCATCGAGCGGAAAAACGGGTACCGCTATTGCCGTTGAGGGGGTGCGGCCGCCCCTCATCCGGCCTGCCGGCCACCTTCTCCCCGTTTTCACGGGGAGAAGGACACAAGCGGCGCCTCCTTCGTCCCCTCTCCCCGCCTGCGGGGAGAGGGCTAGGGTGAGGGGCAGCCTGGGAGAGGAGCAGCCCAGCTCTAATCACCTCAGAACAACCCCTCAATATACCCCTGCTCGTTCAGCCGGATCCGCTCCGAAGAAGGCACCTTCGGCAGGCCGGGCATCGTCATGATCTCGCCGGTTATCACGACGATGAAGCCGGCCCCGGCGGCCAGCCGAACCTCGCGTATCGGCACGGCGTGGCCCGTCGGTGCTCCGCGCAGGTTCGGGTCGGTGGAGAAGGAATATTGGGTCTTCGCCATGCAGATCGGCAGATCGCCATAGCCCTGGTCTTCCCAGGTCCGGAGCTGTTCGCGCACCAGCTTGTCGGCGATCACCTCGCTTGCGTGATAGATGTCCTTTGCGATCGTCTCTATCTTCTGGAAGAGCGGCATCTCGTCGGGGTAGAGCGGCGAAAATTGCGAATGGCCGGCATTGGCGAGGTCCACGACCTTGTAAGCGAGCTCCTCGATGCCCGCCGACCCCTCGGCCCAGTGCTTGCACAGAACCGCTTCGGAACCGAGCGTTCTGACATAATCCTTGATCGCCCGGACCTCGGCCTCGGTATCGGAGGTGAAATGGTTGATCGCGACGAGCACCGGTACGCCGAACTTCTTGACGTTCTGGATGTGGCGGCCGAGATTGGTGCACCCCTTCCTGACCGCCTCGACGCTCTCTCTCCCGAGGTCTTCCCTCTTCACGCCGCCGTTCATCTTGATCGCGCGGACAGTCGCGACGATTACGGCGGCATCGGGCGTGAGCCCTGCCTTGCGGCACTTGATGTCGAAGAATTTCTCGGCGCCGAGATCGGCACCGAAGCCCGCCTCGGTTACCACATAGTCGGCAAGCTTCAACGCCGTCGTGGTGGCCACGACCGAATTGCAGCCATGCGCGATATTGGCGAAGGGGCCGCCATGGACGAAGGCGGGGTTGTTCTCGAGCGTCTGCACCAGGTTCGGCTGCATCGCGTCCTTGAGCAGTACCGCCATTGCCCCATCCGCCTTGATGTCCCGGGCGAAGACCGGGCTCTTGTCACGACGGTACCCGATAATGATGTTGCCGAGCCGCTTTTCGAGATCCTTGATGTCCATAGCCAGGCACAGGATCGCCATGACTTCCGAGGCGACGGTGATGTCGAAGCCGGTCTCTCGTGGATAGCCGTTGGCGACGCCGCCGAGCGAGCCGACGATCTGGCGAAGCGCCCGGTCGTTCATGTCCATGACCCGCCGCCAGGCGATGCGGCGAATGTCGATCGCCTGCTCGTTGCCCCAATAGATATGGTTGTCGATCAAGGCGGAGAGCAGATTATGCGCCGACGTGATCGCATGGAAATCGCCGGTGAAATGGAGATTGATGTCCTCCATCGGCACAACCTGGGCGTAACCGCCGCCCGCCGCCCCGCCCTTGATACCGAAGCAGGGACCGAGCGACGCCTCGCGGATGCAGACGATCGCCTTCTTCCCGATGCGGTTCAAGCCGTCGCCGAGGCCGACGGTCGTCGTCGTCTTGCCCTCGCCCGCCGGCGTCGGGTTGATCGCCGTCACCAGAATGAGCCGGCCGTTCCTTTTCTCGTTTTGCGCCGCGATGAATTCGGCGCTGACCTTGGCCTTGTCATGGCCGTAGGGAAGCAGATGCTCCGGCGGAATGCCGAGCTTCGCGCCGACCTCCATGATCGGCTGCTTGCGCGCGGCGCGCGCGATCTCGATGTCGGACTTTACCTCTCCCACGGCTTCCCCCCAGTTTGCCTCGCGCATCCCGCCTCCTCCGCGAAAATGCGCAAGTTCCGTTTCCTATCGCTTACGCTGACATGCCGCCCGTCAACGGGCAAGAATATCGCGCATCTCCACGAGGTTCGATCGAACCCGGAGGATGTAGAAGCCCATCGTCGCCAGGTGCGTCGGCATGATCCAGCCGTCCTCGCGCCCGTTCGAGATGATGAGCGGCTGGATCCTGAGTGCCGCGCGAAGCTGCTTCATCGTTTCGGTATAGATCGGCGCCAGGCCACGTTGGGTGACGACATTCTCGAAATCGGCGCCGGCGGCCGAGAGAATGCCGTAATAGCCGTAGAGCTGGCCGAAGGCGAACCAGAAGCGGTCGTCCGCCCGCGTGTCGAACCAGCCGCCATTGTGGAACTCCGAACGTTCGCGGATGATCGCCGAGGTATTGCCGAGATCGTTCGCGACCCGGTCGAGGAACTCGACCATGTTGTCGGATCGGCCGTCGAAGATCGCTTCGCACTTGCCGAGCGAGACGTTGAACTTCCTGAGATCGCGCATAGCCGAGCGGTAGAAGCTCGGGGTCGGGGTTTTGGGGCCGAAGGGGTTCAGGCCGAAATACCAGGTTTCCTCGTCGAACTGGATGCTTCCGCGCGCGTTCTGGAGCTCGTTGTTGACCCCCGACGTGCCACGGACGCGCCCAAGCGAATCGACGAGTTCCACCGACGTGCGGCGCACCGCCTGGTTGACGCCGCGCTGGAAGGACGCCTTGTTGTCGAGCCAGGGCGTGTCGTCCCAGTCAATCCCGAAAAAGCCGAGCTTGTAGCCGAGCATCGACGATATCCAGGCATTCTGATTGACATTGAGGTCGATGAGGTCGGCCGCCACGTCGACGATGGCCGAAGTCTGGCAGACCGTCCCGGCCGGAAGCTGGGCCACGGCAAGGGCTTCGGTCGTACTGTCCGCACCGGAAGGAGCGACCGCGGCGGCCTGGTTTGCGTCAGCCGCCGAGCCTGACTGTCCCGTTGTTGCCCCCGGACCGCTGACGGGTGAACCGGCCGGCGTCCTGCGGTCGGCGAGCTTGTATCGGTCGACATAGTCCGGGTCGAAATTCGTCCAGGCTTGCGTCTGCCAGACAAAGTAGGCGTAGAAGAGCACGAGGCAGAGGAGGATCAGGCCGATCGGCCCCTTGATGATCCAGCTTCGTCCCCGATACCAGTTGCCGAGCGCGACGAACGGCCAGAGAAGCCACGCCACCGCCAATCCGATGCCACGGCCGATCGCGGTGAATACACGCTGGAAGAACGCAACGATCGGATCGAACATGTTTTATTCCTCTTTGAGACCGTAAAGCTTGTGACGGAAGGCGGCCTTGTCCTTGAGATATGTGCCGGTCAGTGTCGCAACAACATATTCGCGGAACTTTTCGCTGTAGCCCTCATAGGCTTTGTAGAAGCCTTGCTTGTCGAACACGAAGCGCGAGACGAAATCGCGCGGGACGAGTTCGGAAACCAGGCGGTTGACGAGCCATTGATCCGGATGCTGCGGGGCGGCCCGGACGAGCAGGAACCGGTTCTCCGGGGCGACGTCCTGCATCCTGACCGTGCCCGTCGCGGCGATCGCCCGCGCCATTTCCTGAAGGAAGGGGTAAATCCCGTCGCGCGCCACGAGCGCCGCATTGCGGTGGATCCAGGTCTGCAGCCATATCCGGTCGACATTCATCAGGTCCGCATTCGGGTCGGCGGCGTCGACGAGCCCGCGGATCACCATGTCCGCGCGATGCTGGAACAGACCGGACTCCTGCACCCAGGATGCCTGCGGCAATTGCAGCCGGTTGGTCGTCGCCAGAAAGTCATAGATGCGGGCGTGGTCGGTTATGGCGATGTAGCTCACCTGCCAGGGCCGCGACCGGCGGAAACCGGGCACCGAGGGGTCGCAGATGACAGTCGTCGTCTTCTCGTCGAGGAAGACGTAGACGCCGCCGAAGTGATTGGCCCAGAAGGCCTCATGGCGGAAGACGAGTTCGTCCGGCACGAGCACGTTCTGCCTTATGTCGCCGGTCGTCCTGGCGAGTTCGACCATCCGATCGAGCATCGCGTCGTCCGCCCAGGCGTTCGGCACCTTTTTCAGCCGGTCCACGAGCTCGCGCAGTTCGGTCGCCTTGCCGAGCATGTCCTCGGCCGAAAGCACCCGGAAGCGGACTTCGTTGATGGAAAGCAGATCGTCAATGTCCTCGACGACCGAGACCGAATCCTCGATCTCGCCGTAGAGCGCATCCTTGATGGTGATCGCGTTGATCGCGCGGCCATTGGCGTTGAAGAATTCGTGCATCAGTGCCGCAGTGTTGGAGAAGCTCGTGTGCACGACCGGCAGCTCCGCCTGCGCCGGCGTCAGGATGATGAAGCGCCGGTTGACCCGGTTCGGATCCAGATAGTCGCGGTCGCCGATTTCCTCGGCGATTTCGGGTGAGAAGCCGGTCATGTCGATGCTGAACCGCTGGAGAGCCGTCGGTTTCAGCCCGAAGCCTTTGAGAGCCTTGTTGTAGCGCGCGACGAGATGCGGCTCGGAAATATCAAGCAGCCGTCCATAGATGAGCTCCGCTTCCAAAAGGCGCTTCATGCGGCCATGCTCCTCAGCGTTCTGCCCCTCACCTTTTGCCCCTCACCCTAACCCTCTCCCCGCAGGCGGGGAGAGGGGACGAGATCCCATGGGCGCGTTGTCGGGTGCGGTCGAACACAACGGCGTCCCCTCTCCCCGCGCGCGGGGAGAGGGTTAGGGTGAGGGGCAATAGGCTGAAGAGAGGGGCAGACCGAGACGCCAAGTTCAACACCCGACTCATCTCTTCTTCTCCCCCGGAATGAACGTCAAATCCGCACTCCTCACTTCCCGCACCAACCGCTTCTCGAGCACCGCCACGATCGTCTCCAGTACCGCGGCGCGGTCATTGAAGATGTCCGTATTCCAGAAGCGGAGCACACTCCATCCATTCATGACCATGAACTTGTCGCGCCTCGCATCGCCGCTGCCGATCTGATGCTGACTGCCGTCGACCTCGACGACCAGCCTCTCATCACGGCAGGCGAAATCAGCAAAGTAAGGACCGATGGCGACCTGCCGGACGAACTTGAAGCCGTTTAGACGCCGGTCTCTCAGCTCCGACCAAAGGAGCGCTTCTGCATCGTTGTCGCTTTGCCGCAGACCTCTCGCGCGTTCTGTCTTGCGTTCGTTCGCTCCTCTCATTTCTTTTGGTCCGCCCTCTTGCCCCTCACCCTAGCCCTCTCCCCGCGCGCGGGGAGAGGGCTAGGGTGAGGGGCAGCCCCGAGGTGGAGGGCAAATGCCGCGAACACAACCGTCATCCCTGCCACCTGCCCTCGCGCTTCATCGTCTCGATCTCCCGGACCGCCCTCTCGCGCTGGCGCTCGCGGCGGATGATCTCGCCGACGGCCGCATCGTCGGATTTGTCGGTGTAGCGGAACTCGCTATCGGCATAGCGGTTGATTTCCTGCAGCACCATGTCGATGGTGATCGGGCCTCGCAGTTCCTCGATCATCGCCTTCTTCTCGTCGTAGGGCCTATGCATGAACGAGCCGGCGTCCTTGAACCAGTCGTCGGGCAGTTCGACGTCCATGGCCCTCAGCTTGACGGCATCGGTGATGTTCCTGATCGCGCGCCCGGTGAAGCGGGGTTCCGCCTCCTTGATCATGTGCAGATAGGCGCCGACATCGGCGAGCGTGGCGATCTTGCCCTTCTCCTTCTGATAGCGTTCCCAGACCGCGGCAAGCCCCTCCTCCTGCGGCTGCGCATGCGCGGCATAGGATTGCGAGACGGCGCGCTTGATCTCCTGACCGGCATAGAGATCATGCTCGCCGAGCGGGATCTGGTGGTTCTTGCCGACGAGCAGCGCGAAGATGTCGATATAGTCGTCCTCCGTCTGCGGCCCGTCGACCAGCCAGCGCGCGCCGGCGCGCTGGCGCAGCGCCTCGTCGACATTCTCCGGATGGTTGGAGAACATGCCGAAGGTGCAGTTGCCGCGCACCACCGTCGAGGCGCCGGCGAAGCTCTCCATCAGCACCGCCGTCACCTCGTGCTGACCGGCCGAGGCACGGTCGTCGGAGCGCTTTGCCGCCACCTGGTCGACATCGTCGATCGTGCCGAAGCCGATCGCCCGCGGGTTCACGACATTGTTGACGAATTCCTTGCAATTCTGCCCCGATTTGCCCTGATAGGAGGAAATCTGGTCGACGCCGAAATTCTCGTAATGGAAGGGATAACCGGCGATGCCGCAATATTCGTGCAGCATGCCGGCGAGCATCTGGATCAGGATCGTCTTGCCGGTGCCCGGCATGCCGTCGCCGATGAAGGTGAACAGAAAACCGCCGAGTTCGACGAAAGGGTTCATCTGCCGGTCGAAGTCGTAGGCCATCAGCATCTTGGCGAGCTTCAGCGCCTGGTACTTGGCGATGTGGTTGCCGATGATCTCCTCGGGCTTCTTGAAGGTCATCACCAGCGGCTTGCGCTTCTGCCCGGGCGCGACGTCGAAACCGTTGAGCGTGAAATCGTCCTGGTCGAGCCGGATGTGCACGCTCTCGAAATTCTGCAGACCGGTGAAACGCGCCTTGCGCGCAATCAGCCCCTCGATCGCGATGCGGGAAAAGGCCCGGGCCCGTGCGACCAGCGCGAGCTCGTCCGGCGCACCGGCAATGCTGCGGTCGAGACCGGCAACCATGGTTTTCAGCGCATCCTGCGGCGTGTCGAAAAGGAAATCCGGCTCTGCGGCATCGTCCACCGGCTCGCCCTCTCCCTGCAGCGTCGCGCCGAGATAGGCGGCAAGCGTGAAGGCGGCGATATAGGCCGAAGCAGAGAGCAGCGCTTTGAAATGAGCCGCATCCTCGCCGGTCAGCGGCGCGGTGGCGTTACGCGCCTGCAATTGTTCAAGGTTGGTCTGCCGCGCGAAGACATCGGCAACGGCCATCGCCACCTGGATACCGCGGCGGGTGCGATAGAGTACCGAATGCTGCGCCGGCGACAGGAGCGGATCGGCGCTGCGAACCGCCTGGATGGTGCGTGCGAGTTCGACCTCGCGGCTGCGGCGCTGACCGCCGGTCGAGACCGTCGAGACGAAACGGCGCCCCGTTCCTGCCAGCGGTGTGGCGGCGGCGCCATCGTCCCGCTCGACAATGGCAAGCTTGGTGACCAGGCTCTGCGCCACCGCCTGATGTCTGGCGATCTCGTCCTCATGCAGCGTCGTCAGCCCTGTGTTCAATGCCATGGCTCAGACCTCGCTCACCACCTGGTTGCCGGATATGACATGCACCTTGTAATCGCCGAAGACCTGGGCGGCCTCGCCGGAGGCATAGAGCGCCTGGTACGCGTCATGCGGCACCAGGGCATGCTTCTCGTAAGCGCTGACCCCCATGCGCGCCGCCTCCAGATCGGCGGTGTCGATGTGAAACTCCTCCTGCGCCTGGGTGGAGGACCAGAAGCCGCGCGTCGCCGGCCGCTCCGCCTTCGAGAAGACTTCCTGCACCGTCCAGGTGAGCAGCCACGCATTCTCGGTCTTGCGCACCCTGGAGAGAATGTCGTTGATCCTCGCATTGTTCTCGGTGATGCCCGCCGAATAGAAGGGGCCGAGCACGATCCGCCGAAGCTGCTTCGGATGCAGTTCCGGGAAGTCCCTGTCGAGATTGGTGGCGATCGTCACCGGCGTCAGCGAATAGGTGCTGTTCTTGGAGGCGAAATCGTCAAAACGGCTTGCGAGCTCCGGATTGAGCAGGCCGCCGACCGGCAGCGGAATCTGGACGTCCGGATTGAGCTTGCCATCCTCGGTCACCAGCATCTCGACGATATTTTCCGAGGAATCCTCGATCGTCGCCATATAGATCATCGGCAGCGTCTGGCTGCCGTCGAACGCGCCCCAGGAAACGACGTAAAAGGGCCGCATCGTCTTCGAATTGACCGCGACCCGGATCGTCTCCGGCAGCACGAACGGCGAAAAGATATCCCCCTTGCCGATCTGCTCCAGATAGAGCCTTTCGGCCATGCGCGCCTGAAGCGCCTCGGGGAACACCTTCTGCCTCAGGATGAAATCGACCATCTCCTCGCGCAGCGCATCGGCGGAAGGAATGCTCGCAAGCCGCTTCTCCGCATTCTGCCGGTCGTTCTCGAGTTCCAGCACGTTCTGGAAAACGGGAAAGCCGCTTTCGGCGCGCGAGATGCGAAACTGTTCGACGAAACCGATCCGGTTTTCCCAGCAGGCGATCGAGGCTTTCAGCCGGGCAAGATAGGGAACGATGATCTCGCCGACGACTGTGTCACGGTAAAGCGGCGAATTGCGGTCTCCGAGGAAGAGCTCGAGCCCTGCGAGCGCCGCGCGGATGGAGCCGAAATATTGCCTGACGGCCGGAGAAATGGCGGTATTCATGGCAGCTCTCCCGGCCAATGCCGAAAGGCGGTCGGAAATCGGGTCATTGCCGTCTTGCCGATCACTGCTTCACATAATTTGCGGCATTATGCTTGTCCATCACCGTCTGGAAGCGGCGCGCGAAGGCGTCGTCGGCGAGTTTCTTGCGCCGCTGGATATCCTGCGTCGCAAGCATGTTCTTTTCATGCATCTCGAGCAAGTCGCCGATGTGGCGCTGCGCGGCCGCGCCGATCCCGGCCATGGTCTCCTCGGCGGCCGTGTCCACCTGGCTGCCGAGCGTGTTGATCTTGTGTGCCACGTCCTGCTGCGCAGCCGTCTTCAACGAATCTTCCAGCGCCTTGTAGAGAACGATGCGCTGTTCCGTGTCGATGGTCAGCTTGTTGATCAGCGTGTTCTGGGCGGCGATCTGGTTGTTCAGCGAATCGACGAAGGTCTGGAACATGGCCGTGTAGCGTTCGAGCGTCTGGCTCTCGGCCAGAAGCTCCTGCTCCTTCGCCTGCTTTTCGTTGTATTCGGTCGCAAGCTGCGAGCGCTCGCCCTCGAGGTCGGTTCGGGTCTTCTGGTCTGTCGAGGCGGCGATCCTGTTCTCGATATCGAGCAGCAGCGGGTTGAGCTCTTCGATCCGCTTCTGCGTCTGTTCCAGCGCCGCCATCGTGCCCTTGCGGCGCTCGATCACCTGGATGAGGCTCTGCTCGGAGGTCTTGTATCGCTGGTCGAGGATCGCCTTCTGGTCCTTGAGGATGCCGACGATGGTGTCCGATTTCGAAAGCAGTTCCTGCAGGTTCCCTGCAAGCGACATGTTGCGCACGCGATCGGTGCGCAAGCGCTGCATCTTCTGCCTTGAGAAGATGCCGATGAACTTCTCGTAGCCGGTATAGCTCTTCATGCTCTCGAACTCGGCACCGAAGACATTGGTCGCGTCTTCCAGTCCGATGATCAGATCGGCGATGTTGGCTTCCATCACCTTCTGCTGGTTGACGACGTCCTGGATGCGGGCGTTCTCGATATCGAAATTGACGTCGCCGAGCCTGGTGTCCGCCTTGGCGAATTGCTCGAGAACGACGCCGGACTGCTCGAGCTTGCTGCGCATGTCCTTGACGACGGTTCTGGTCTTCTCGATCTCCGTATCAAAATTCTGCAGCGTCGCCATTGCCTTCTCCCCTCAAGCCAGCCAGCAGTGCACGCCGGACCGTTTCAGCCCTTGATTGCACTTATATAAAGGATGTTTAGCACGGAACGACAAGGGCGGTGGCCGCTTTTTCGAGTGCAGGGCAGCAGGGCCGGTGCATCGCCGCCGGTCGGCTTGCGCGTCAGCCTTCGCGCATCCGGTCGTCCCAATGGCGACGGCAATAGGAGACGTACTTCTCGTTGCCGCCGACATCCACCTGCGCGCCCTCCCGCATGACCTTGCCGCGGCCGTCGAGGCGGACGACCATCGTTGCCTTGCGCCCGCAATGGCAGATGGTCCTGACTTCGCGCAACTCATCCGCGATAGCGAGCAGGGCCATGGAGCCGGGGAAGAGCTTGCCCTGGAAGTCCGTCCTCAGGCCATAGGCCATGACCGGAATGCCGAGGCGATCCGCCACACGCGCCAACTGCCAGACCTGATCTTCAC
Source organism: Ensifer sp. D2-11 (assembly GCF_054161295.1). Classification (NCBI taxonomy): domain Bacteria; kingdom Pseudomonadati; phylum Pseudomonadota; class Alphaproteobacteria; order Hyphomicrobiales; family Rhizobiaceae; genus Ensifer; species Ensifer sp. D2-11. Next base: position 644,923 of record NZ_CP096433.1, on the reverse strand, counting down.
CGAGGAACTGCGCCTCGTCCACGAAGACGCAGGCGATTTCACCGGAGCCGTCGCCGTTCAGGCGCTCGATCAGCCCATGGAGATCATCCTCTGCGCGGAAGGGGATCGCCTCCGATTCCAGCCCGATGCGAGACGCGATGCGACCCTGGCCGGCGCGATCGTCGAAGGCTGCTATCAGCATCACGACGCGCATGCCGCGCTCCTGATAGTTGTAGGCGGCCTGCAGGAGCAGCGTGCTCTTGCCGGCATTCATCGTCGCATAGCTGAAATAAAGTTTGGACATGGTCCCATCTCCGGACATCGTGCCCGCTACATGACGGGGCACGCGTCCGATGACCAGAGCATCCCGCAGCGACTCACAGTTTTCGGCAAGGACGCACATGCTTTGGCCCGCAAGTGCTGATCGGTTCGGCGGGCCGGCATTTCGCGGGCATTGCGACATCAGGCGTCGCATTGTGCATCCCGTTAATGTACTGAGGCAATACACTTCTTTAAACGCCAGGGCGCTTGAATTCGCGCTTCATTGGTGTTTGGCTAAAAAAAGAACACAAGGCAGGGGAACGACGACGATGATAAGGACGCTTTCTCTCAAATTCATGCTGGCGGGAGCCGTTTGCATGGCAACCCTGACTGCCGGAAGCGCTTTTGCAGCCGAGCCGGAAAGCTGCGGCACCGTCCGCTTCTCCGACGTCGGCTGGACCGATATCACAGCGACGACGGCGACCGCGACGACCATCCTCGAGGCGCTCGGCTACGAGACGGACGTGAAGGTGCTGTCGGTGCCGGTTACCTACACATCGCTGAAGAACAAGGACATCGACGTCTTCCTCGGCAACTGGATGCCGACCATGGAAGCGGATATCGCCCCCTACCGCGAGGATAAATCCGTCGAGACGGTGCGCGAAAACCTCGCAGGCGCGAAATACACGCTTGCGACCAATGCCAAGGGCGCGGAGCTCGGCATCAAGGACTTCAAGGATATCGCTGCCCACAAGGACGAACTCGACGGCAAGATCTACGGCATCGAACCGGGCAATGACGGCAACCGCCTGATCATCGACATGGTCGAAAAAGGCACCTTCGATCTCAAGGGCTTCGAAGTCGTCGAATCCTCCGAGCAGGGGATGCTGGCCCAGGTCGCCCGCGCCGAAAAGTCCGGCGACCCGATCGTCTTCCTCGGATGGGAACCGCATCCGATGAACGCCAATTTCAAGCTCACCTATCTTTCCGGCGGCGATGACGTATTCGGCCCGAATTACGGCGGTGCGACGGTGCACACCAATGTGCGCGCCGGATACACGACCGAATGCCCGAATGTCGGCAAGCTTCTCCAGAATCTCTCGTTCTCCCTCCAGATGGAGAACGAGATCATGGGCAAGATCCTCAACGACGGTGAAGACCCGGAGAAAGCTGCGGCCGGGTGGTTGAAGGACAATCCGCAGAGCATCGAACCCTGGCTTGCGGGGGTCACGACCAAGGATGGCGGCGACGGGATGGCCGCGGTCAAGGCCGCCCTCGGCCTCTGATCGGCGGCAGATCACGCGTAGCATTTTGAATTGCTGCATGTTCCATGCTCAAATCGGCTCCGATATGGGAAATGCAGTGAGGCGGGGAAACACCCCGCCTTTTTTCCACCGGTCTTCCGACCTGAGTGTTGACCCTGGCAAGAGGGACCCTGTTTCGTGGAATTCCTGACTGAAAACCCCATCCCGATCGGCGCCTGGGCGAAGTCTTTCGTCGACTGGCTGACGACGAATTTCAACCTGTTCTTCGACCAGCTCGCCAATGTGCTTTCGGCGATCATTTCGGTCCTGCTCTACATCCTCCAGACGCCGCACCCGCTTATCATCATCGCCGTCGTGACGGCGCTCGCATGGTGGTTCCGGCGCTCCCTCGGCATTGCCGCCTTCACCTGTCTCGGGCTGCTCCTGATCGTGAATCAGGGCTATTGGCAGGAGACTACGGAGACGCTGGCGCTGGTCCTTGCGGCAACCTTCGTCAGCATGGCCGTCGGCGTGCCCCTCGGCATAGCTGCCGCGCGCCGTGCCTGGATCTACTCGATCATGCGGCCGATCCTCGACCTGATGCAGACGATCCCCACCTTCGTCTACCTCATTCCGGCGCTGATCCTTTTCGGACTGGGAATGGTACCCGGGCTGATCGCCACCGTCATTTTCGCCATCCCCGCGCCGATCCGGCTGACGCGGCTCGGCATCATCTCGACGCCGCCGGCGCTGGTCGAGGCCGCCGAATCCTTCGGCGCGACGCCCTGGCAGGTGCTGCGCAAGGTCGAACTGCCCTTCGCCATGCCGCAGATCATGGCGGGCCTGACCCAGACCATCATGCTGTCGCTCTCGATGGTGGTGATCGCGGCGCTCGTCGGTGCCGACGGACTCGGCGTGCCTGTCCTCAGGGCTCTGAACACGGTAAACATCGCCAGGGGATTCGAGTCCGGTCTCTGTATCGTCATTCTCGCGATCGTTCTCGACCGTCTTTTCCGCTCGTCCGATGAAGGAGAAGGCGCATGAGCGACGCCGTCGTTTTCAAGAACGTCGACATCATCTTCGGCAAGAACCCGCAACTTGCCGTGCAGATGGTCGACCAGGGCAAGACGCGCGACGAGATCGGTGCAGCCACGGGCCTGGTGCTGGGCGTGGCCGGCGCTTCGCTGACCATCAATGAAGGCGAGATCCTCGTTCTGATGGGTCTGTCCGGCTCCGGCAAGTCGACGCTGCTCAGGGCCGTCAACGGCCTCGCGCCGGTCGTGCGCGGCGAGGTCCAGGTCAAGACCGCGAACGGATCGCTGAACCCCTATCGCTGCAACGCCAAGTCGCTCCGCGACTTCCGCATGCATACGGTCTCGATGGTGTTCCAGCAGTTTGCGCTTCTGCCGTGGCGAACGGTGGCGGACAATGTCGGGTTCGGGCTCGAACTGGCCGGCGTTGCCGATGCCGAACGAAGAAAGCGAGTCGGCGAGCAGCTTGAACTCGTCAACCTGGCCAAGTGGGCGGACCGCAAGGTCAACGAGCTCTCGGGCGGCATGCAGCAGCGGGTCGGCCTCGCAAGAGCCTTTGCCACCGGCGCCCCGATCCTGCTGATGGACGAGCCGTTCTCGGCTCTCGACCCGCTGATCCGCACGCGCCTCCAGGACGAACTGCTCGAATTCCAGCGGCGGCTGAAAAAGACGATCATCTTCGTCAGCCACGATCTCGACGAGGCCTTCCGCATCGGCAACCGCATCGCCATCATGGAAGGCGGAAGGATCATCCAGTGCGGGACGCCGCAGGAGATCGTGAAGAAGCCGGCAAATCAGTACGTGGCCGATTTCGTCCAGCACATGAACCCGATCACCATGCTGACGGCGAAGGATGTGATGCAGACCGGCGTCGGGCGAGCCGCCGCCAATACCGGCGTTTCGGCAACGGCCAGGCCCACCACGCCGCTCGTCGATATTCTCGACGCCATGTCGCGCCAGCCGGGCAGCATAGGTGTGGTCGACAACGGCTCCGTCGTCGGGACCATCGACGCGCAAAACATCGTCGAAGGGTTGACGCGCCACCGCAACAAAGGTTGACGCGGCCCGCCGGAAGGAGGCGATCATGAGCGAGAAACCCAATGTGCTGCGCGAGACGGACGAGGAAGCACGCAAGCTTGCCCGGGTGCTTCTTCGTTCGGCGAGAAGCGGCGCGCTTGCCGCGATAGAGCCGGCGAGCGATGGTTTCCCCTTCGTCAGCCGTGTACTCGTGGGCATCGATATCGACGGAACGCCGGTCATCTTGGTGTCGCGGCTTTCGACCCATACTCAAGCGCTCACGGCGGACCGGCGTGCTTCGCTGCTGACCGGCGAGCCGGGCAAAGGCGACCCGCTCGCCCATCCGCGACTGACGGTCCAGTGCGAGGCGGAGGCTGTCCCGCGGGATTGCGCGCTCCACCTGCGTCTTCGCGAACGATTCCTTCGCCGGCACCCCAAGTCCAAACTCTATGTCGATTTTCCGGACTTCGGCTTCTTCCGACTCAACCCATTGCGGGCAAGCCTCAATGGCGGCTTCGGCCGCGCCTATGTGCTGACGGCTGAGGATCTTGCCATCGCGTCACCGGCCGCGGCCGCGATCGCGGAGATGGAAGGCGGCGCGATCGAGCACATGAACGCCGATCACGCCGAAGCCGTGAGATATTATGCAACCACTCATTGCCGCGCACCCGAAGGCGACTGGAAGATCGTCGGCATCGATTCGGCAGGGCTCGACCTGTCGGACGGCGACCGTCTGCGCCGCCTGGAGTTTGAGACGCCCCTTGCCGACGCGGCCGAATTACGGCCAATTCTAAAAAAACTTTACCGTTAATCGCATCTTAGCTACCCCCATTTCTTGCAGGGGGTGGTTGCCCTTTTATGCATCACGGCTAATTATCGTGCTTCATCAATCATAACTACGTGTGATGAATTTTCGCATGGAGCACACGATGCAGCCTCTTCCGCCTGAAAAACACGAGGACGCCGAGATAGCAGCCGGTTTCCTTTCGGCCATGGCAAATCCGAAACGCCTGCTCATCCTCGACTCTCTCGTCAAGGGGGAAATGGCGGTTGGCGCCCTGGCCCATAAGGTCGGGCTGAGCCAATCGGCTCTTTCTCAGCACCTTTCGAAGCTTCGTGCGCAGAATCTGGTCAGCACCCGTCGTGACGCACAGACGATCTATTATTCGAGCTCGTCCGACGCCGTATTGAAGATTCTGGGCGCACTATCCGACATTTACGGCGACGACACCGATGCCGTGGAAGAAAAGCCTCTCGTTCGCAAATCGGCGTAATCTCCCAAGACGTCCTTCGACCGAACAGCACCGCCTCCTCAAGCCCCGCCGATCCGATCGCGGGGCTTCATTTTTGGCGGGTGAGCAGCCTTCTCCTCCGTCCTGTCGCTGACTGGCCCGCAGCATCGTGCTACATGATCGCGCCATGAACCTTGAAAGCGAAATTCTCGTCCTCACCGGGCCACCCGGCTCCGGAAAGACCACGACAGCGCAGGCGCTCGCCGCAGAGCCCGGATCGTCGAAGGTCCATCTTCACTGCGACGACTTCTGGCATTTCATCAAGAACGGGGCGATCCCACCCTATTTGCCTGAAGCTCACCAACAAAACGCCGTCGTCGTCGATGTGCTGACGAAAGTGGCCGCAACCTACGCACGTGGCGGCTATTTCGTCGTTGTGGACGGGATCGTCGGACCGTGGTTCCTGGAACCGTTCAGGAAAATAACGGCACCGCTCCACTACGTCGTTCTGCGTCCGCCGCTCGATGTAGCCATCCGGCGCTGCCAACAGCGCGGCGGTGACACGTTGACCGACCCGGTGCCCATCGCAGCGCTTCATCAGCAACTCTCATCGCTCGGCCCCCTTGAACGGCATGTTCTCCCGACCGAAGGACACACCCGGGAGGACACGCTGAGTGCCGTGATCCAGGCCGTGAAAAGCGGATCGTTTCGCCTGGCTTGACGCCCATCGGCGGGCTGATAGTTTGACCAGCGGGTAAAGAATCCGGCCTGGCAAATCCGGATTGCCGGGACTCGACGAGGAGGAAACACATGTCCAACCGCCTGAACACCACGCCCAACGATCTCAGCGCTTTCTGGATGCCGTTCACGGCGAACCGGCAGTTCAAGAAGGAGCCGCGGCTGTTCGTCGACGCCAAGGACATGTATTACACCACCCATGACGGGCGGACGGTTCTCGATGGGACCGCGGGGCTCTGGTGCGTCAATGCAGGCCACTGTCGGCCGAAGATCACCGAGGCGATTCGCGAACAGGCGGGCGAACTCGACTACGCGCCGGCCTTCCAGCTCGGCCATCCGAAAGCCTTCGAGCTCGCAAATCGGCTGGTCGATATCGCGCCCGAGGGCATGAACCACGTTCTCTACACCAACTCAGGGTCGGAGTCGGTCGATACCGCCTTGAAGGTCGCTCTCGCCTACCACCGCGCCAAGGGCAATGGCTCGCGCTTCCGGCTCATCGGCCGCGAACGCGGCTATCACGGCGTCAACTTCGGCGGCATCTCGGTCGGCGGCATCGTCGCCAACCGCAAGATGTTCGGCACGCTGCTGACGGGCGTCGACCACCTTCCACACACGCACCTGCCGGCCAAGAACGCCTTTAGCCGCGGCGAGCCCGAGCACGGCGCCGATCTCGCAGCCGAACTCGAGCGCATCGTCACCCTGCATGACGCCTCGACGGTCGCAACAGTCATCGTCGAGCCCGTCGCCGGCTCGACCGGTGTTCTCATCCCGCCGAAGGGCTATCTCCAGAAGCTGCGCGAAATCTGCACGAAGCACGGCATCCTGTTGATCTTCGACGAAGTGATCACCGGCTATGGCCGTCTCGGCACGCCCTTCGCCGCTCAATATTTCGACGTGAAGCCCGATATCATCACCACGGCCAAGGGGCTTACCAACGGCGTCATTCCGATGGGCGCGGTCTTCGTGACATCGGAAATCCACGATGCCTTCATGACCGGGCCGGAACACCTTATCGAGTTCTTCCACGGCTACACCTATTCGGGCAATCCGATCGCCTCGGCAGCGGCACTCGGAACGCTGGACACGTACAGGGAAGAAGGCCTGCTGACGCGCGCCGCCGAGCTTGCCCCCTATTGGGAGGAGGCGCTGCACTCGCTGAAGGACTGCCCGCATGTCATCGACATCCGCAATATCGGACTGATCGGCGCGGTCGAGCTCGAGCCGATCGCAGGGGAGCCGACGAAGCGCGCCTTCTCGGCCTTCTTGAAGGCCTATGAGAAAGGCCTCCTGATCCGCACCACGGGCGACATCATTGCATTGTCGCCGCCGCTGATCATCGAAAAGCGACAGATCGACGAGCTTTTCGACAAGCTGCGCGACGTGCTGAAGAACAACATCTGACGCGTTCCTCACCAGCTGCGAAGCCCTTTCCCCGGATCCGGGGAGAGGGTTATTGTCGTGAATCAACATCAAGGGCGAGGTGCACACATGTCCGAAGCGCTGGAGCGTCTCATCGATCAGGGCGTCGGCCGTGAACCGGCAGACATCGTGCTCAAGGGCGGGCGGTTCTTCGATCTCGTCACCGGCGAGCTCGTCGCCTCCGACATCGCCATCTCGGGCGAGCGCATCGTCGGTACCTGCGGCGACTATGAGGGCCGCGAGGAGATCGACGTTACCGGCCGCATCGTCGTTCCCGGCTTCATCGACACGCACCTCCACATCGAATCGTCGCTCGTTACCCCGCACGAGTTCGACCGCTGCGTGCTGCCGCTCGGTATCACCACTGTTATCTGCGATCCGCACGAGATCGCCAATGTGCTCGGCACCGAAGGCATCCAGTATTTCCTGGATTCGGCGATGGAGACGGTCATGGACATCCGCGTCCAGCTCTCCTCCTGCGTGCCGGCGACCCACCTGGAGACGTCCGGTGCCGACCTGCCGGTCGGGCGCCTCACGCCCTTCCGTCATCACCCGAAGGTAATCGGCCTTGCCGAATTCATGAACTTCCCGGGTGTGGTCAACAAGGATCCGGTTTGCCTCGCCAAGCTAGATGCTTTCCAGGACGGGCATATCGACGGCCATGCTCCTCTGCTCCGCGGCAAGGAACTGAACGGCTATCTCGCGGCGGGGATCCGCACCGATCACGAATGCACGAGCGCGGAGGAAGCGCTCGAAAAGATACGCAAGGGCATGCACATCCTCGTACGCGAAGGCTCCGTGTCCAAGGACCTGCAGGCCCTCATGCCGATCCTCACCGAGCGGCTGTCGCCCTATCTGGCTCTCTGCACCGACGACCGCAATCCGCTCGATATCGCCGAGCAGGGCCACCTCGACCATATGATCCGCACGGCTATAAGCGCCGGCGTCGAGCCGCTCGCCATCTATCGCGCCGCTTCGATTTCCGCCGCGCGTGCCTTCGGCCTGCGCGATCGCGGCCTCGTAGCACCTGGCTGGCGCGCCGACCTCGTCGTCGTCGACAGCCTGGAAAACTGCAAGGCCGAACTCGTCCTTTCCGCCGGGCGGCGCGTTACGGATGCACTCTTCGCCGGACGCAAGCCGGTCGAACCGGTGGGGCTCGACAGCGTCAAGGCACGCGAAGTCAAGGCCGCGGACTTCGGCCTCCCCTACAACGAAGGCGAGACTTCGGTGCTCGGCGTCCTGCCCGGAAAGATCATCACCGAACACCGCCGGTATCGCCTGCCCGCCGAAGGCAACCGGACCGGCGTCGATCTCGACCGGGACATCATCAAGGTTGCCGTGATCGAGCGCCACGGCGTCAACGGCAATCATGCCAATGGCTTCGTCCAGGGCTTCGGCCTGAAGAAGGGTGCGATCGCGTCCACCGTCGGGCATGACAGCCATAATATCTGCGTCGTCGGCGTCAATGACGACGACATGGCACTTGCCGTCAATCGACTCGGCGAGATCAAGGGCGGCTTCGTCGTCGTCCATGACGGCAAGGTCACCGGCGAGATCGCCCTGCCCGTCGCCGGCCTGATGAGCCTCGAACCTTACGAGCGCGTGCGAGACACCCTGCACCATCTGCGCCAGGCCGCCTTCGCCCTGGGCGCCACGCTGGAAGAGCCCTTCCTGCAACTCGCCTTCCTGCCGCTGCCGGTGATCCCGCATTTGAAGATTTCCGACCGCGGGTTGGTGGATGTGGACAGGTTCATGCTGATCGGGTGACGGTCGAGGCGCGGCATCCGGAAAGCCCCCTCTGGCCAGAGGGGGTGCCGCATTCACTGTCGCAGCGGCACCTCAACTCCACTAGAGCCCTTCACTGTTTCATGGAAAAACTGAAATGCTCTAACCGTTTGATCTAACGCACTTCCGGACGGAAAACCGTTACACACTTTTCCTGGAAGTGCTCTAACGCAACCTCCCGCAGAAAACGTCGAGCGCGGCGAGCTTGATCGCATTATCAGCGAAAACCGGTGCAAAACCGGGCATCGGATGCGGCTCGGCGACGAGCGTCGTCGGGAGGTGAAACGTCTGCGGCTCCTGGGTCAGGTTGAAGACGAACAGCAGCCGCTCATCGTCCTTTTCCCGCGTGAAGACCAGAAGGTCCTGGTTGGTGCCCAGGAAGATCATGTCTCCGTCGACCAGCGCGGACTGCGCCCGACGGAACCCAAGGGTCTGGCGATAGTGCTCGAGCACCGCCCCTTCCACGCCCTCCTGCGCGTCCACCGCCAGCATCCGGTGCCCATCGCGAACCGGCAGCCAGGGGGTTCCGGCGGAAAAGCCGGCATTCGACAGTTCTCTTTCCCAGACCATCGGCGTCCGGCACCCGTCACGTCCGGCGAAGGCCGGCCAGAAGCGGATGCCGTATGGGTCGCGCAATTCTTCGAAGGCAAGCTCCGCCTCCGGCAGGCCGAGCTCCTCTCCCTGATAAAGGCAGATGGTGCCCCGCAGGCTGGCAAGCAGCGAGATCGCAAGCTTCGCCACGCGCTCCCGGTCGGCCTCGCGCAGCGCGAAGCGGCTGACATGACGCATCACGTCGTGATTGGAAAAGGCCCAGCAGACCCAGCCGTCCGTCACCGTCGACTGGAAATTCTCGACGCAGCGGCGGAAGTGGCGCGCGGTGAATTCCGGTCCGAGCAGGTCGAAGGTATAGCACATATGCAGCTTGTCGCCGCCGCTCGTATAGGCGGCAACCGTCTGCAGCGAGCGTGACCCGTCCCCGACCTCCCCCACTGTCGCGCGGCCGCCATATTCATCGAGCACCGCCCGAAACCGGCGCAGAAAATCGAGGTTTTCCGGCTGCGTCTTGTCATATAGGTGGTCCTGCATTCCGTACGGATTGACCTCCGGCGCATCGCGGCTCGTCGCGTCCGGATCCGGCACCAGCGGTGGGTTGTCCCGCAGAAGCCGGTCGTGGAAATAGAAATTCGCCGTATCGAGCCTGAAACCGTCGACGCCGCGGTCGAGCCAGAAGCGGACCGTCGCGAGCACCGCCTCCTGAACCTCCGGGTTGTGGAAGTTGAGGTCCGGCTGCGAGGAGAGGAAATTGTGCAGGTAGTACTGCCGGCGCACCCCGTCCCATTCCCAGCCCGGACCGCCGAAGATCGAAAGCCAGTTGTTCGGCGCCGTGCCGTCCGGCTTCGGGTCGGCCCACACATACCAATCCGCCTTGGGATTGGTCCTGCTCGAGCGGCTTTCGACGAACCAGGGGTGCCGGTCGGATGTATGCGAGATCACCTGGTCGATGATCACCTTGAGCCCCAGCCGATGGGCCTCCGCCAGCATCTCGTCGAAATCCGCGAGCGTGCCGAACATGGGATCGACGTCGCAATAATCCGAAACGTCATAGCCCATATCCGCCTGGGGCGAGGTGAAGAAGGGCGAGAGCCAGATGGCATCGACCCCAAGCGAGGCGATATGGGGAAGCCGACGGGTGACGCCGCGAAGGTCGCCCATTCCGTCGCCGTCCGTGTCCTGGAAGGATCGCGGATAGACCTGATAGATCACCGCTCCGCGCCACCAGTTTTCGTCAGATCCCGATGCCGCCGGCATGCGCAACTCTCCATGATTGATTTAGCAATGCCAGATTTATCTTCACCGCTTCTTCGAGTAAACGCCGTCGTGAACATTCGCTTGCTCGCGCAGTGACATGCGCTTAATTCGGATCAGCGGAAAGGGAGGACTGAATGGCGGGGAAACTGCTTTCGATCGGCGAATGCATGGTGGAGCTCATGCAGGCGGAGCGTGACATGCTGCGCAAGGGCTATGCCGGCGACACCTTCAATACCGCCTACTACGCCCGGCTCTTCCTGCCGGCGGACTGGACGGTCGATTATTTCACGGCCGTCGGGACCGACACCGTTTCGGACGAGCTGCTGGCCTTCATCGAGAGCACCGGCGTCGGCACGGCGCACATCCGCAGGATCGAAGGCCGGACGCCCGGCCTCTATATGATCCATCTCAAGGACGGCGAGCGCAGCTTCTCCTATTGGCGCTCGACTTCCGCTGCCAAACTGCTCGCCGACGATCCCGATCGGCTGCGGGCGGCGATCGAGGCGGCGAATGTGGTGTTCTTCTCGGGAATCACCCTGGCGATCCTGTCGCCGGACGCGGCAGAAACATTGCTTGCGGAGCTTCGGCGGGCAAAGGCGGGCGGACGGCAGGTCGTCTTCGACCCGAACATCCGGCCGCGCCTTTGGGACGACGCCGCTCGGATGCGCGCGACGATCGAAGCCGGTGGCCGGGCGGCAACGATGGTGATGCCGAGCTTCGACGACGAGGCCACGCATTTCGGCGATGCATCAGTGGAAGCGACGATCGAGCGCTATCGGGCGCTCGGCGCCGAAAACGTTGCGGTCAAGGATGGTGAAAACGGCGTCACGCTAGATTTTACGGGTGAAGACCGGGTTCACGTTCCCGCCTCGCAGGTTTCCGCCGTCGTCGACACGACCAGCGCCGGCGACAGCTTCAACGGCTCCTTCCTCGCCCGTCTTGCCATCGGCGACAGTCCGGCTGATGCCGCCGCCTTCGCCGCCCGTATTGCGGCCGCTGTGATCGGCCACCATGGCGCGCTGATCGGACGGGAAAAGCTGCCGCGGGGTTAGAGCGGGATGACGAAAAGTGCGTGCGGTTTTCCGCCTGCATCCCGCGTCTCAACTTGTTGGAACCGAACACCTTCATGTTTCTAGTCGATCCGACCTAAAAACATCGTGATCTGGAGCGGGATCCGGGTGGGTATCAGCAATATCCCCTCTGCCCTGCCGCGCATCTCCCCCGCAGGGCAGATTGTCCCGAAGCAAGGCCCTGCCCTCGGTCTGCCCCTCACCCTAACCCTCTCCCCGCAAGCGGGGCGAGGGGACGAGTTCGCTTTGGTTCGTCGAGGCTGACGCAGATGCACAACCGTGTCCCCTCTCCCCGCGCGCGGGGAGAGGGTGAGGGGCAACGGGGGGGGTTCAGACCGCGGCTACCCAGAATCTGTCGACCATCATCCCGGTCTAAAATGTCGAGTATCAACCCGGTTGAACAGAGGGTCCATTCCCTACGCGCTTTGTGCCACCGCTTCCCGCCTGAACCCCTTGCTCGCGACCATCAGGTTGCGCGTATATTCCTCGGCAATGCGGCCGGCCACCAGGTCAGCCGAACTCAGCCGCTCCACCACGCGGCCGTTCTGCATCACGGCCAGCCGCTCGCACATGTGCGTGACGACGCCGAGGTCGTGGCTCACCATGATGAAGGTCAGGCCGCGGTCGCGCCGCACCTCTTCGAGAAGGTTCAGCACTTCCGCCTGCACGGACGCGTCGAGCGCGGAGGTCGGCTCGTCGAGGAGCAGGATCGAGGGCTCCAGGATAAGCGCGCGTGCGATCGCGATGCGCTGGCGCTGGCCGCCGGAGAGCTGGTGCGGATAGCGGAAGCGGAAGCTGGAACCGAGGCCCACCTCGTCCAGGGCCTTCAGGATGCGGCGCTCGCCGTCTCCGATGCCGTGGATCGCCAGAGGCTCCATCAGTTGCCGGTCGACCGTCTGGCGCGGATGCAGCGAACCGTAAGGATCCTGGAACACCATCTGCACCGCCCGATAAAAGGCCTTGTCACGACGCGTGCCACGAACCTCGCGGCCCGAAACGCGGATCGTCCCCTCGCTTGCGGCGGTGAGCCCGGCGACGGCGCGCAAAAGGGTGGACTTGCCCGAGCCGGATTCGCCGACGAGGCCGAAGGACTCGCCCTTCGCGACATCTACGCTGACGGCGTCGAGCGCCTTGAACTCGTCGAAGACGACGCTCAGATTTTCGACGGATACGGCCTCGGTCATAGCGCCCACTCCGGTTTCCGGTCGAGAACCGGCAATGGATGGCGATCCGCCCCGATCACCGGCATGCAGTTCAGGAGCCCTCGTGTATAGGGATGCTTGGCATTGCCGAGTTCCGACGCGGCGATCTCCTCGACGATCCTGCCCGCATACATCACCAGAACGCGGTCGCAGAAAGACGAGACGAGGCGCAGGTCGTGCGACACGAAGATCAGCCCCATGCCGCGTTCCTCCACCAGTTTGTCGAGGATCGCGAGGACTTCGAGCTGAACCGTCACGTCGAGCGCCGAGGTCGGCTCGTCCGCGATCAGGAGTTCCGGACCGGCAACCAGCATCATCGCGATCATCGCCCGCTGCCCCATCCCGCCCGAGACCTCGTGCGGATAGAGGTCGAAGACGCGGGAAGCATCGCGGATCTGCACGGCCGCGAGCATGTCGAGCGCCCGCTCCCGCGCTTCCGCGCGGCCGACCTTCTCGTGCCGCCGCAAGGTCTCGACGATCTGCCGTCCGATGCTCATTACCGGGTTCAGCGAATATTTCGGATCCTGCAGGATCATGGCGATGCGCTTGCCGCGCAGGTCCCGCCGGAGTTTCGGGGAGGCCGAAAGAAGATCGATCCCTTCGAAGGCAAGCCGTTTCGCCGTCACCTCCGCATGCGGCGGCGTCAGCCCCATGATGGCGCGGCCCGTCTGCGACTTGCCGGAGCCGCTTTCGCCGACGATGCCGAGGCGCTCGCGCCCGAGGGTAAAGGAAACGCCGCGCACCGCCTCCACTACACCGGTGCGCGTCGGGAACCGGACCCGGAGGTCCTCGACGGTCAGAAGCGGGCTCATTGGCCGCTCTCCCGCGGATCGAGCGCATCGCGCAGCCCGTCGCCGAGCAGGTTGAAGCCGAGGCTGACGATCAGAATGGCGATGCCGGGCATGGTCGCCACCCACCACTGGTCGAGAATGAAGCGCCGGCCGGAGGCGATCATGGCACCCCATTCCGGCAGCGGCGGCTGGGCGCCGAGACCGAGGAAGCCGAGGCCAGCCGCAGTCAGGATGATGCCGGCCATGTCGAGCGTAACGCGGACGATCAGCGACGACATGCACATGGGCATGACATGGCGGAAGACGATGCGCAGCGGCGACGCGCCCATCAACCGCACCGCGGCGATGTAATCGGAATTGCGCACCGTCAGCGTTTCGGCGCGGGCGATGCGCGCATAGGGCGGCCAGGAGGTGATGGCGATCGCGATCACCGCATTTTCGATCCCCGGGCCAAGCGCCGCGACGAAGGCGAGCGCGAGCACGAGCTTCGGAAAGGCGAGGAAGATGTCGGTGATGCGCATGAGGACCGCGTCGACCCATCCGCCGGCATAGCCGGCGACGGCGCCGACGATCAGGCCGACCGGTGCCGCGATGATTGCGACGAGAAGGACGACGAGGAGCGTCAGCCGCGAACCGTGTATCAGCCGGGACAGGATATCGCGGCCCTGGTCGTCCGTACCGAGCAGGTAACCTTCGCTGCCGGGCGGCAGAAGCCGCGCGCCGGCAAGGTTTCCGATGACCGGAGAGTGAGGCGCGAGCGCATCGGCAAAGATCGCAACGAATACGAGCGCCAGCAGAATGCAAAGGCCGAGCACCGCAAGCCGGTTGGCGGAGAAGCGCCGCCAGGTCATATAGGCGCGGCCGAGCCGAGCCTGGGTCCGCGACTGCGGGCGATCTGAAAGCAGCCACTCGCGGCGCGTCGTCGGGCGTGTTTCGGTGGCAAGGCTCATCGGGCACGCGTCCTCGGGTCAAGCGTCCGGTAGAGAAGGTCGGACAGGAGATTGATGGCGATGAAGACCGATCCGATGATGATCGTGCCGCCGAGAACGGCATTCATGTCGGCATTCTGCAGCGAATTGGTGATGTAGAGGCCGAGCCCCGGCCAGGCGAATACGGTCTCCGTCAGGACCGACCCTTCGAGCAGGCCGGCATAGGAGAGCGCGATCACCGTCACCAGCGGCACCGCCGCATTGCGCAGCGCGTGCGTCCATATGATCCGCGCCTCAGAAAGCCCCTTGGCGCGCGCCGCAACGATATATTCCTGCTGCAGCTCGTTCAGCATGAAGCTGCGGGTCATGCGGCTGATATAGGCGAGCGAGAAATAGCCGAGCAGCGAAGCCGGCAGGATGATGTGCCGGAAGACGTCGCGGAAGACATCCCATTGACCCTGCCAGGCCGAGTCCAGGAGGTAGAAACCGGTAACCGGCGTGAAGCTGTATTCGTAGACGATATCGATGCGGCCGGGATAGGCGACCCATTGCAGCCGCGCATAGAAGACGAGCAGCGCGAGCAGTGCCAGCCAGAAGATCGGCACGGAATAGCCGACGAGGCCGATCACGCGAACCACCTGGTCGGCGATGCTGCCGCGCTTGACGGCGGCGAGAACGCCGAGCGGCACGCCGATGAATGCACCGATCAGCGTTCCGAGCGTCGCGAGTTCCATGGTCGCCGGAAAGACGCGGCGGATATCCGCCATGACCGGATTGGTGGTCAGCACCGAAGTCCCGAAGTCGCCGGTGAATGCTTGCCGGCAGTAGATGAAGAACTGCTGGTAAAGCGGCAGGTTGAGCCCCATCGCCTCGCGCGTGCGTTCCACGACGTGATTCGGCGCCCGATCGCCGAGAACGGCAAGCACCGGATCGATCGGGATGACGCGGCCGATGAAGAAGGTGACGGCGAGAAGGCCGAGATAGGTGGTTGCCACGACGACGAGAAACTGCAGTACCGCGACAAACGCCTTCCGGGAACGGGCGCGCCGGCGCCCGCTCATGGGTTCAATTCCGCTCATGCTCAAGGGAACGGTCCTTTCGACTATTCCTTGGATACGTTCCAGACGTAGTTGGTGTCGAAGCTCGGTCCGAGCTTGAAGCCCTGGAGGTTGCCGCGAAGCCCGGCGACCTCCGTCTGCTGGAAGATGAAGACGAACGGACTATTCTCGAGAACCGTCTTCTGCAGCTCCTTGTAGATATCGGCGCGCTTGGCGCTGTCGCGTTCGAGGAGCGCGTCCTTGGTCTTCTTGCTGAGTTCCGGAACGTCCCAGGCGTTGCGCCATGCGAGCGTCTTGTTCGTGCCTTCGTCGGAATTGTCCGGATTGTTGGTGAAGGTATCGGCATTCGAGTGCGGATCGAAATAATCCATGCCCCACTGGCCGATATACATATCGTGGTTGCGGGCGCGATACTTGGTCAGCGTCTGCTTGCCGTCACCCGGAATGATTTCGAGCTTCACGCCCGCCTGCGCCAGCGTCTGCTGGAAGGATTCGGCAACGCCGGTCACCGGCTGGGTGTTGCGCACGTCCATCGTGACCGTGAAGCCGTCGGGATAGCCGGCCTTCGCCAGCAGTTCCTTCGCCTTGGCGACGTCGAAGGTATAGGGGTTCTCGTTGAGAGCACCGAGCACGCCCTTCGGCAGGAAGCTCTGGTGGATCTCGCCGATGCCCTTGATCAGCGTCGCGCCGATCGCGTCATAGTCGACCAGATACTTGAACGCCTGCTGTACCTCGGGTTTTGCCAGCGTCTCGTTCTTCTGATTGAGACTGATATAGTAGACCGTCCCCTTCGGAGCGCTCGCCGTCGCCAGATCGGCATTCTTGCCGACAGCCTCGTAATCGCCGGGTTCGAGGTTTCGCGCCACATCGATGTCGCCGGCTTCGAGCGCGAGCCGCTGGCCCGAACTTTCCTTCATGTGGCGGTAGATGACGCGGGCGAGTTTCGCCGGTTCGCCGTAGAAGTTTTCGTTCCGCTCCAGCACCACGACCTCGTTTGCGCGCCATTCGCGCAGCTTGAACGGGCCGGACCCGGCATAACCGGTCTTCAGCCATTCATTGCCGAAATCGTTGTCGTATTTGTACTCGTCGCTCGGCGTCACGGATTTCACGTGCTCGAGCACGAGCTTCTTGTCCACGACCGAAGCAACCGTCGCCGTCAGACAATTCAACACGAAGCTCGGCGCATAGGGCTGGTCGACCGTGAAGACGAAGGTCTCCGCGTCGGCGGCCTTCGCCTTTTCCGTGACATTGTCGCCGGTGAGGCCGAACTGCGTGAGAATGAAGGCCGGGCTCTTGTCGAGCTTGACGGCGCGTTCGAACGAATAGGCGACGTCCTCGGCGGTGATCGGATTGCCGGAGGCGAATTTCATGCCGGATTTGAGCTTGAACGTATAGGTCAGTCCGTCATCGGAGACCGTCCAGCTTTCGGCGAGATCGCCGACGACCTTGGACGTGTCGTTGAGATCGAGCCGGACGAGCAGGCTGTAGGTATTGCTGGTCATCTCGGCGGTCGAGAGCTCGAAAGCTTCGCCCGGATCCATGGTGATGATGTCGTCGAACGCGAAGCCCTCGACCAGCGTATCCTTCGGCGTTTCCGCGAAGGCCGGCTGGGCCGCACCCATCGCCATGGCGAGTGCCGCCGAGGCGGCAAGAACTCGAAAACGTCCGTTGAGCTTATGCATCATGTTGCGCTTCCCTCTTTTAACCCTTCTCGGGCTTTTCTTCATGATGATCAGGCAGGCTCGTGCCATGCCTGACCCAGAACTCTCAGCCAGTTCTCCCGGCATATTTTTGCCAGTTCGGCGTCACCATATCCGGCGTCTTCCAGCGCGGCAACGAGCTTCTGATTTCCCGCCGCGTCGGCGATTTCCTCGGGGATGGTTGCGCCGTCGAAATCGGATCCGAGCGCCACGCAGTCGATACCCATACGCTCGACCAGATAGTCGAGGTGGCGGACCATGTCGGAAAGCGGCGTCGCCGCGTTCTCCTGCCCATCGGGGCGCAGCATCGTCGTCGCATAGTTGAGGCCGACGAGCCCGCGGCTCTCGCGGATGGCGTCGAGCTGCCTGTCGGTCAGGTTGCGGGCGACTGGCGTCAGCGCATGAACATTGGAGTGGCTGGCGACGAGCGGCTGGTCGGTCGTCTTCGCCACGTCCCAGAAACCCTTTTCCGTGATGTGCGCGAGGTCGATCAGAATGCCGAGCCGGTTGCAGGCGCGCACGAGTTCGAAGCCGGCTTCGGTAAGGCCGGGCCCCGTATCGGGCGACATCGGATAGGCGAAGGGAACGCCATGGCCGAATACGTTGTGGCGGCTCCATACGGGGCCGAGCGAGCGAAGTCCGGCGGCATGGAAGGTCTCGAGCGCCGCGAGGTCGGGCCCGATGGCCTCGCAGCCCTCCATATGCAGGACGGCGGCAAACACCTCGTCGGCCATCGCCGCACGTATCTCTTCAACCGAGCGGCAAAGCCGCCAGGCGCCGGCGCGGTCGAGCTTGAACGCGATGTCGGCAAGCTCCATGGCGGTCGCGAGCGAAGGCAAGTGGTCGAGCGGCGCCGCCATGGGCGTCGCGTAATGGCCATTCTCATCCGGCGTCTTGAGCACCAGATCGCCGGATGGGACGTAAATCGCACAGAGGCCGCCTGCGAGACCGCCTGCCTTGGCGCGCGCCGCATCGATATGGCCCTTGTCGGTCCCCTCCGAAAACTCCGCCACTGGGTCGGCACCGCCGCGTGCATGTTGCCAAAGGCGCAAAAGCACATCGTTATGGCCGTCGAAAACCGCCTGCATTCCCAAATTTTCCTTCGTTATATCAAGGGGATCGGGATGGGACATCGCCACCTCGCGTCCGGACGGAGACGAAGCGCGATGCTATTGAAACGGATCGCGCATTTCAATGAATATCCGGGAATTTCAGTGGATAGGCTGTAGCGAAAACTTGCAGGAAGCCGGCCGCGATCTTCACGCGCTCAATGGAACGTGGACTTCGAGAAGAGGTTGAGTACCAGCACGCCGGCGATGATGAGCGCCAGCCCGAGAATGGCCGGCAGATCGAGCTTCTGACCGAAAACCACGTAGCCGGCGATCGAGATCAGCACGATCCCGAGGCCGCTCCAGAGCGCATAGGCGATGCCGACCGGGATGTAGCGCAGCGCATAGGAGAGGAAGAAGAAGGCGACTGCGTAACACAAAACCATGAGCACGGTGGGGGTCAGCCGCGTGAAGTGCTGCGCCGCCTGCATGGCGGAAGTGCCGAGCACTTCGAAGACGATGGCGATCACCAGAACGGTGTAAAGCGTGGCGGGATTCAAGGAACGTCTCCGATCGAAGTATGGGAAAGCGGCACCGGTCTGGCCCTCTATTCCAGCGAAAGCGCGTTGAGCTTCTGAAGCAGGATCGCCCGGGTCGGTGCTTCGATGTCATGGCTGCGCATCAGATCCGACAGCCAGACACCATCGGCGGCGAAGCGGGCGAGCAGGCAACTTGGCGAACTGTCCGTCGCGGCGAATTGCGTGGACCGGCGCGCCACCCATTCGCGCCAACGCTCCTTGAGATGCGGCTCGGCCAGGAGCGCAATGGTCAGCATCTGCCAGCCTTGCGCCTCCGCCTCCGCGTCGAGCGCGAAACAGACGCCGAGATAGGCCCGCGTAAAGCGTCCCTTCTCGACGGCATCTCCAGCCATCGCTTCGTCGAGGGCGCTGTCGAAACGCGCGACGAGGTCATCGAAGAGGGCGTCGAGGAGAGCCAGCTTGTTGGGGAAATGGTGCAGCAGCCCGCCTTTGCTGACACCCGCCGCCTGCGATACGGCGTCGAGGGTCACCGCGGCGACGCCCTGCTCCAGCGACAGGCGTGCCGCAACCTCCAGCAATTGCCGGCGGACGCGTTGCGGTTGCTTCTTCCTGGAGGGGGCGCTTGTCATGGCCCATAAACATACCGTCTGGACGGTTTGTCAAGTCACTTTCTTCAGGGCGATGTTTGTCGCGCCGAGGCAGATCATACTTGATCTGACATGGTTCGGCATATACATTTAGGCATATACAAAGGAGACGAATGCCATGCCCGTCCCGTTGCCGTCATCGCGACCTAAAGAAGTAAAGCTGTTCCGCAATAACCGCAGCCAGGCAGTCCGTATTCCTGCGGAGTTCGAGTTGCCTGGAGACCGTGTGTTGATCCGTCGCGAAGGAACGAGACTCATTATCGAACCGATAGCCAGGCCAGCCGATATCGTGGAGCTTCTCGCGGAGTGGAAGAAGGAAGCTCCCCTCGGACCTGAAGACCGGTTCCCGGATGTTGAGGATATACCCGCCCGGCCGGAGAAAATCTTTTGAACGGCTATCTTCTCGATACGAACATCATCAGCGACGTCATTCACAATCCGTTCGGACCGGCTGCGCAACGCATCGAACGGATCGGCCCGAAGGAGATTTACACCAGCATCGTCGTCGCGTCCGAGTTGCGGTATGGTTGCGCAAAAATGGGATCGGCGAAGTTGCTCGCCAAGGTCGAAAGCTTGCTGGAAATCGTCCCGGTGCTGCCATTGGATATTCCGGCCGACACCCGATATGGCAGCATTCGTGCGGAATTGGAGTCTCTGGGGCAGACCATCGGCTCCCACGATCTGTTGATTGCCGCGCATGCATATGCGCTGGACCTGACGCTGGTGACGGACAATATCCGTGAGTTCAGCCGCGTTCGTGGCCTTAGTCTGGAAAACTGGCTTGAGCGATAGGCGACACGTTTTCCACGCCTCCTCCTAACGAGCATGTCTGCCGCGCCGAAAAGCCGCAAGCGAAGGAATGGCGAGCCATTGCCCGCCCGGGTCGCGCGCTGTACCAATCCCGGCGAGGATTGTGACCATGACGGAACCGCAAACGACGACGCTTTACGAGGCGATCGGTGGCGATGCCACCGTGCGTGCTCTGACGCAGCGCTTCTACGAACTGATGGACAGCCTGCCGGAGGCTGCGCACTGCCGCGCGGTCCACCCGCCGGATCTGACCGGCAGCGAGGAGAAGTTCTACGAATATCTGACCGGCTGGCTTGGCGGACCGCCGATCTATGTGCAGAAACGCGGCCATCCCATGCTGCGCCGCCGGCACTTCATTGCCGGGATCGGGCCTCTCGAGCGCGACGAATGGCTTCTCTGCTTCAGCCGCGCACTCGAAGAAACCGTCTCCCACCCGAAGCTGAGGGAGATCATTCTGGAGCCGATCACCCGGCTCGCCCATCATATGCAGAACAAGGAATAGCCAGGATGCCGAACAGGGGGCTGCGCTCGACCATGCTTTTCGTCGCCGGCCTCATGGGCCTCTTCGGCGTCGCGAGTGCCGCCGCCGCTTCGCATGGCGATCCGCGTCTTCTCGGCGGCGCATCGACCATGTGCCTCGCCCACGCACCGGCGCTGGTCGCGCTTCATGCCGGATGGGCGCACTTCCGCACCGCCGCCCTCGCTGCCTTGCTGCTGGCGGCAGGCACGGCACTCTTTGCCGGAGACCTCACCATGCGCCATTTCTCGGGCCACGGCCTCTTTCCAATGTCAGCGCCGCTCGGGGGCCTGACGATGATGGCCGGCTGGCTTGCCGTCGCGATCGGGGCATTCCTGCCTCGGAAGCGTGATGAGGACGCGTGAGACGTAGGGTATTTCCGGAAAGCTGCGCAGCTTCAAAGGCTAGGTGCCTTCGAAGGCAGTGAGGCTGGATTCCCGGGCGAAAAATGCTCTATGTGCAGGCCGGTTAGCTGATTGAGGTTCCTATGCAGGTTACCATCCGTAACGCCAAAACGAACCTGTCCAAACTTATCGAGGCGGCGGGCGAAGAAGTCGTCATCGCCAAGGGAACAGTCCCTGTTGCCCGGATCGTTGCCCTTCCGCAAAACAAGTTCACGATCGGGCTGCTGAAAGGCAAGGTTGCGGGAGAAGGGCCTGATTTCTTCCATTCTATGCGTGAGAATGATAGATTGCGCTTTGGGAAGGCGAAGCCTCACGGCTGCACTTGAACGTTGGCAAAACAAAGGGTTGGATTTTCGCGGCTCGGTGAAAGCGGGCCGATTTCTGTGCTCGTCACGGGGATCCAGCCAGACCAAGTCCGTGGACTGAAAAAACATTCCCCGCGCCGCAGCCGCGGCGCTGCTCTCATCTCTGTGACAAGCACAGAGATGAGGAAGCGGAGAGACTGCAGTCCTTCGATAGAAGAATCTCAACAGGCCTAAGATCAGGCACCCTCGACGACGGTAAAGCCCTCGAACTTCGGCGGACCGAGATACATTGCCTTGTTTTCGCCGGCGCTTCGGTGCGCCGCGCGGAAATTGTCGGACTTGGTCCAGGCGATGAAGGCGTCCCTGTTCTCCCAGGCCGATTTCGAAATAAAAGGCGTGTAGCCTTCCTCCGGCACGCTGTCGCCGCGCAGCAGATGGAATTCGATGAAGCCCGGCATCTCCGAGAGAGAAGAGTCGCGCGCCTTCCAGACCGCCTCGAAGGCCTCCTCCTGACCGGCTGCGACACGGAAACGGTTCATGGCGAAGTACATGCGTTAACTCTCCTAGGCCTTCTTTTGCGAGACGGGCTGCGCGATCATTCGCGGAAACGGCAGGATAGCTCCCTCGCTCGGCGGCGCAAGGCCGAGAGGATCCCTCGCCGGCGGGCGCGCCTGCCAGCTGGGAAACTCGGTCACGTTTTCGTTTTCCTCCAGCATCCGTGCCCGGCGGGTGAGAAGCTCGTAGAGCTCGGGGACCAGTCCGTCACCGAATTGAGAAGCGAGTTTGTGGAGACCGATCATCGTCATCTGATCGGGACGCTCGTCATGCATTTGAAAGCTCCATGCGGCCGGCAGGAATGCCGTCTGACCGCTCGTATATGGTTCAATTCTCGCTTCCGTTTCCGGTCAGATCCTGAAGCGCCCGCTCGAGGCTCGACTTCGAGCCGTTGCGCAGCGGCACGAAGGCCTTGCCCCACTTCTTGCAGCCCGTCTTCACGCGAAGACACGCATCGTGGCTGATGCAGTCGATCGGGCAGAAGACGCAGTCGACCGAGGGCAGGACACGATCGATGCGCGATACCGCCTCTCGTAAACCACCGTCATGGTGGATGAGTTCCGCACCGTAGGAACTGGCGATCTGGCGCAGATGCGCGACCTGGCAGTCGCGCCCGCCGACATAGAGGAAGCTGCGGCCCTCGAGCGTTACCTTGCCGGCATTCGGTTGCGGCGCGCTCGCCGCGTCTTTCGCCCTGCCCTTGCCGCCCTTGCCTGAATTCTGGTGCCGCTTGCCACCCATCCGTCGTCTCCGTCTTGCTCCGCGACGCCGGCATTGCCGTCCATCGCCAATCAGATTTGGCACACACCGATCGGTTGCGTGACGGAGGCAACCTATAAAACTTGATAGAGGGAGTAAAGTATAAACATGAGTGCTTTAATCATATTTTTAGAGCCTGTCTCCCGCGGCATATTCCTTGCTCGCGGAAGCAGGTCGCAGCCTGAATTCACCGGGTGAAGGCCACCGGAATGTTGAATTCCCATCTGTCGCGCCCCGCCCCGGCGGGAATGGCTGGGAAGGGTGCTGCCCGGCGCACGGTTTCCAACGCGGCTTGATCAAGGACGGGCGAACCGGCGCTCTTCGTTATGCCGACCCTTGCCACCCCACCACCGGACGTTACGGTAAAGCTGACATGGGCAACTCCACGCAGGCCTTGCCGTCTAGCCTCGGCCGGGTAGCGAATAGCGCGGGTCAGCTTTCTTCTGACCTTGCCGGGATAGTTCGACACCGCGGCATTGCCGATTTCCCGCGAGGCGCCCCGGCTTTCTCCCGTGGCGGCAGCCGCCGTGGCAGTCTCTGCGCCGTCGGCCTTGCCCTTTTTCTGCGATTTCGCCTGAGTGCCGCCCTCACCTGCCTTTTTCCGGACGACCTTCTTTTTCTTCGCCGGCTCCTTGTTCGGCTCAACCTTCTCGACTTCGGGCTTCAGGACTTCCTCAGGGTCCGGTCTCTCCTGCGGAATGACGGTCTCGACCGGAGCGATGCTTGCGATCACGTCTGATTCTTCGACCTGGCTCGCCGGCATTTCTGCTGCGGGAAGGATGACGTCCGCTTCCGTCGGCGTCATTTCGGACGGCTCCTGGGAGACAGGTTCGGTCGGCACCGGCTCCACGGCTTCGACCACCTCTTCCGTCGGTTCGCTTTCGGTCGGCTTCAGTTCCTCGGGCGTCTCTTCCGCCGGCTCCACCACTTCGGATGGGTCCCCCGCCTGGACGGTATCTTCGAAAGCATTGCCGAGCAGCGACACTTCCACGGTGGAGCCGCCGGCGATGAGCGCCAGCTCCTTTTCCTCTTCGGGCGCAAGCAACATCGCCCCGCCGGCATGCGCCAGTAGGGAAAGGCCGATCGCCGCCGCCCATTTCGCCATGTGTTTCATTCTGTCTTGCCTTCCGCCGGCAATTTCGAGGACGCGAACCTCAGCCCTTGAGTTCCACGGCCGATTTCGAGCCGGTCTTCAGGTCGGTCATGCAGGCGCTCTTGTCGACGCCTTCGCCGACGCAGGTCGGTGCATCGTTGATCAGCAGGCTCTTCACCGCCTCGCATTTTGTACCCGGCAGATCGAACTGCCTGACTTTCGTCTTGCCCGCGGGGAGATCCCTGAAATCGAGCACGGCCATGCGCTCGACCAGGCCTTTCTGATCGAAGAGCACGAATTCGAACGAAACCTTCGAAAGCGACTGAGCAAGCGCGTTACCGGCGACGAAGGTCAACTTGCATCCTTTTTCCGACGGCGCGATCTCGTTGAGCTCGATCGAAAGGCCGGCCGGCGCGGCGGCATCCTGCGCTCGGGCTGCCCCTGCCGTGACGAGAGCTACGCAGGCCGCAAAGGCAAAACGGGAAAAATAAGTCATCCTGACACCACTCGCTGTCCGCGTCGGTCCATTGGGTCCCCGCACGCGTTGCTTTTAAGTTGACCACAACATTCCGGTATTGCGTCCTTAAAGAAATATGAGTAATGAAGTCAAGATACTAAATGGAATGGGCGGGACCAATGGATGACGCGCTCGTCTCGTCTCCAACTCGCGAATTGGCAAGACCGTGACACCGAACGACAACGATAGTCCACGATCCCCGCAAACGGTGACGCCGCTGAACCGGCCGCAACCGATCGTCGAGAGCCACGACCTTTTCCGCGGCCACAACGAGATTCTCATTTCCCACGACGGGGCGATTTACCGGATGAAGATCACCCGCCAGGGCAAGCTGATTCTGAACAAGTAGCGAGATGACGATGACTAAGAGCATTCGCCCCACCCCGTCCGAAATCCGGGCCTATCGCGCCGAGAATCCGAAACTGCGCGAACGCGACATCGCCGCGAAGCTCGGCATTTCGGAGGCAGCGCTCGTCGCTGCCGAATGCGGCCTCACCGCGGTCCGGATCGAAAGCAGCGCCGGCCGCTTCCTCGAGCGCGTCGAGGAGTTGGGCGAAGTCCTTGCGCTTACCCGCAACGAAAGCGCCGTCCACGAAAAGGTCGGCGTCTACGAGAACATCAAGCAAGGACACGCCGCGGCTCTGGTGCTTGGCTCCGAAATCGACCTGCGCATCTTTCCGGGCGCCTGGGCACATGGTTTCGCCGTGACCAAGACGGATGCGAAAGGGGAGGTTCGCCGCAGCCTGCAGTTCTTCGACAAGTGGGGTCATGCCGTCCACAAGGTTCATCTGCGTCCCCAGTCGAACCTCGCCGCCTATGATAAGATGGTCGAAGATCTTCGCCTGGACGACCAGTCGCAGGACTTCATCGCCGATGCCGGCGCGCCCGCAACCGACGATGCGGTCGATGCCGCAGTCGATACGGCAGAGCTGCGCGACCGCTGGTCGAAGCTCACGGACACGCATCAGTCCCCGGCATGTTGCGCAAGCTCAATATCGGACGGCGCCGGGCGCTGCACGCGATCGGCGACGACTTCGCCTGGCGGCTCGACACGGCCTGCATCGAGATGATGATGCGCAGTGCTGCAGAGACGGCGCTGCCGATCATGTGCTTCGTCGGCAATGGCGGCGTCATCCAGATTCATTCCGGTCCGGTCGTCAAGATCGGCACGATGGGGCCGTGGCTGAACGTGATGGATGAAACCTTCCATCTGCATCTGCGCACCGACCATACCGCCGAGCTCTGGGCCGTGCGCAAGCCGACCGCGGACGGACACGTGACCTCCCTCGAAGGGCTCGACGCCAAGGGCGAGATGATCATCCAGTTTTTCGGGAAGCGTAAGGAAGGTTCCTCGGAGAGGGCCGAATGGCGCAGCCTGGTCGAGGAGCTGCCCCGTCTGGAAGCCGTCGTCGCGGCCTGATGGTGCCGCCCAACCGGGCGGCGGTTTGGGACGACACGCATAGATTCAAAGGAAGTGATGATGAACGGCTTCGCTATCCGCCGTCTTCGGCGTTGGGAAATGGCCCTCGCGGCCTTCGCGCTGTCGGCGCCCTTCGTGCTGCCCTCGCTTGCGCCGGGAGCCCCGCCTTTCCTGCGCCCGGCGATGGCCGAGGTGCTCGAGCAGCCGGACACCTCCCGCGTCGTCTCGGTGGGCGGCGCGATTACTGAAATCATCTATGCGCTCGGCGAGGAGAACCGCCTCGTCGGCCGCGACTCCACCAGCATTTACCCGGAGGCGGCAACCAAGCTGCCGGATGTCGGCTACATGCGGCAATTGGCGCCCGAAGGCGTCCTCGCAGTCAATCCGACGGCAATCGTCGCCGTCGAGGGCAGCGGCCCGCCGGAAGCGCTCGCTGTGCTCAAAGAGGCGAACATTCCCTTCACCAGCGTCCCCGAGACCTATGACAAGGACGGCATCGTCAATAAGATCCGCGCGGTCGGCGCTTTCCTCGGCGTGAAGGAAAAGGCCGAAACGCTCGCGCAATCCGTGGAGAAGGATCTCGCCGCCGCCATGGCCGACAGTGCCGCTCGCCCGCAAGGCGAGCGCAAGCGTGTCCTCTTCATTCTAAGCACCCAGGGCGGCAGGGTTCTCGCCTCCGGTACCGGCACCGCCGCCGCCGGTATCATCGAGCTTGCCGGCGCGGTCAACGCCGTCGGCACCCTGCCCGGCTACAAGGCACTGACTGAGGAGGCGATCATCGAGGCCAAGCCCGATGTAGTCCTGATGATGAATCGCGGCGGCAGCCACGCTGCAGGCCACGACGAACTCTTCGCCCTTCCGGCGCTCAGCCTGACCCCGGCTGCGAAGAACAAGGCACTGATCCGCATGGATGGGCTGCATCTGCTCGGCTTCGGCCCCCGCACGGCAGGTGCCATCCGCGAACTGAACGCCGCAATCTACGGAAAGAAGACCAATGCCTCGCAGTGAGGCCATGGAAGGCGCGATGCGCAGGCCGGCACTTGCCGCCCGGATCGTCCGCGACTGGCGCAGCGGAGACCGGGCGGGCCTGGCGCGTTGCCTGATCGCAGTGCTGGCGGTGCTTGCGGCGGCGACGTTCATGACGTCGATAACGACCGGCGCGGCGGATGCATCGCTTTCCAGTATCTTTCGCTGGCTCTCCGGCGAGACCGATCAGGCCATGAGCGCACGCGACCGCATCATCATCCTCGATATCCGCCTGCCGCGCGCCGTGCTCGGAATGCTCGTCGGCGCGTCGCTTGCCGTTTCCGGCGTGGTGATGCAGGGCCTCTTCCGCAACCCGCTGGCCGATCCCGGCCTCGTTGGCGTTTCCTCCGGCGCAAGCCTCGGCGCGGTGCTTTTGATCGTGCTCGGTGATGTTGCCTTTGGCCCGCTCTTCGCAGTTTTCGGCTTCTATGCCCTCCCCTTCGGCGCCTTCCTCGGCGGCCTTGCCACCACGCTGCTGCTCTACCGGATCGCGACCCGCGGCGGCCAGACGTCGGTCGCGACGATGCTGCTGGCGGGCATTGCGCTGGGCGCGCTTGCCGGTGCAGTCACGGGCGTACTCGTCTTCATCGCGGACGACAAGCAACTGCGCGATCTCACTTTCTGGGGCCTCGGATCGCTTGCCGGCGCCAACTGGACCAAGATCGCCGCCGCCGGACCGATCATCCTCCTGTCTCTTGCAGTCGTCCCTTTCCTGGCGCGCGGGCTCAACGCCATCACGCTCGGCGAAGCCGCCGCCTATCACATGGGCGTCCCGGTCCAGCGGTTGAAAAACATCGCCATCCTAAGCGTCGCCGGCGCCACCGGCGCGTCGGTGGCCGTCAGCGGCGGCATCGGCTTCGTCGGCATCGTCGTTCCGCATCTCCTGCGGCTGGTCATAGGCCCGGATCATCGCTACCTGCTGCCGGCCTCAGCCCTGCTTGGCGGCACGCTTTTGATCTTCGCCGACATGCTCGCCCGCACCATCGTGTCGCCGGCCGAACTGCCGATCGGCATCATCACCGCCTTCGTGGGTGCGCCCTTCTTTCTCTGGGTGCTGCTCAGGGGCCGGTCGAACATGGGACTTTGATTGCGGCCATGATCAGAGCATCCGATATTTCCGTCCGCCTCGCCGGAAGACAGGTGCTGCACGGCATCTCCCTCGAAGCCGCCCCCGGTGCAATGACTGCAATCGTCGGCCCGAACGGATCGGGAAAGACCACGACCTTGAAGGCGATCTCGGGCGAGCTCACGCCTTCGGCCGGCAAGGTCACCATCAACGGTCGCGACATCGCAAGCCTGAAACCGTGGGAGCTTGCGCTCAAGCGCGGCGTGCTGCCGCAGTCGACCGTCATTTCCTTTCCGTTCACCGTTCGGGAGATCGTGCGCCTCGGCCTCATGGCGAACGGCGGCGGGGCTTCCGCCCACGGCCGGATTGCCGACCAGGCGCTCGAAGCCGTCGATCTTGCCGGATTTTCGGGGCGCTTCTACCAGGAGCTGTCGGGCGGCGAACAGCAGCGGGTCCAGCTCGCGCGCGTCCTCTGCCAGATCTCGGCCCCGGTCGCAGCCGGTGAACCGCGCTATCTCCTGCTCGATGAGCCGGTATCGAGCCTCGACATCCGCCACCAGCTCACGATCATGCGGCTTGCGCGCCAATTCTGCGCCGACGGCGGCGGTGTCGTCGCGGTCATGCACGATCTCAACCTTACATCGATGTTTGCCGATCAGATCGTGATGATGAAAGCCGGCCGCATCCGGGCGCGCGGAGCACCGAAAGACGTGCTGACCGACGAGACCATGGAAGCGGTCTTCGGCTGCCGAATGCGGGTGAGCGTCGCTCCGGCACACGATATCCCGTTCGTATTGCCGCAGTCCGCCACGATGTGAAGCTGAGCTCACCGCGGCAACGTCAGGATTTACCGAAACAAATTCCTCCCTCATGCGTTGATCTACAATGCCGGCGTGTACATCGCGCCGCCGCGTGTCCTATCGGGCGCACAAAAGAGCCGGGGAGTGTGCCTTCGCCGGCCGATTCGCATGAACCGATCACATGCCGGCCGTTTCGCGCCGGCACAGCAGCGAGGGAGAAGACAATGGCGACAGGCATGTTCTCAGGCTCGGGCAGCCGCAAGCGCAACGGCAGCGCGATCGACCCGTCGGTAGAGGATCAGCTGAACGAAATACGCGAAGACATCGCGCAGCTCATGGCGCTGATTGCCGACCGCGGCGCTGCGGCTTCGCGTGACGCAAAGGCCAAGGCGCGCGGCGCCCGTGACCAGGCCGAAACCGACCTGCACGCCCTGATGGAGAGCGGCGAGCAGATGCTTTCCGACTTGCGCGGCCGCTATGCGGATACGGAAAGGGAGGTCCGTCGGACGATACGCGAGCATCCTCTTGCGACGCTCGGCACCGCAGCCGTAATCGGCCTCATCGCAGCCGCTTTGCTGCGCCGATGAGGCCCTGCCAGGCATCGCGTTGACCGAGTATGAAGGGGAGCTACCTTATGGGGACACTCGGGACTGTCCTGTCGGCCCTGCTTGCGTTCGACGCCGCCGCTGCGGCGTCGCGCTATAAGCGCAATGCGGTCCTCTGGGCCATCATCGCCGTGCTTCTCGGCAGCGCCTACGTCTTCGCCCTGATCGCAATCGCCCTGCTTCTCTCGGCGCGCTATTCGCCCGTCGCCGCAGCGCTGACGGTAACCGCCGCCCTGGTGGTGACCGCCCTGGTCGTCATCGGCCTCATGGCCGGGCTGAACGCCCGCGACCGCCGGCTTGCCGACGAACGCCGGCGCCGTTCGGCGATGCGGACGAATCTTGCGCTCGTCGCAGTGACAAGCATCCTGCGCAAGCAGCCGCTGCTGGGCGCGGCGACCGGGATTGCCGTTGCCGCGCTGCTCGGACTGAGCCGGGGCCGCAAGCGCAGCGACGATCGTTAGTTTGGAATTCCGCACTTGGGTGGCCCCTCATCCCGCTGCCGCGACCTTCTCCCCGCAAGCGGGGAGAAGGGACAAGCCTCAGGCCCATCATTCGTCGTTGGGTGACTGAGGGGCGAACCGCGAGTCCCCTTCGCCCCGCTTGCGTGAAGAAGGTGCCGGCAGGCGGATGAGGGGCAAATCATCAAAGCGGCAGCCGGATCAACGCCGTGACCCCCGCAGGCAGATATTCGACTTTCACCGAGCTCCCGATGATCTTGTCCAGGCTGCGCTCGATCAGGATCGAGCCGAAACCGCGGCGACGCGGCTCCCGAATGGGCGGCCCGCCCACTTCGGTCCAGGTCAGATGCAGCACGGACTCGCCGTCCTCGACCACGCGGCGCGCGGTCAGCACGATCTTCCCCGTCGGGACCGAGAGCGCGCCGTATTTTACGGCGTTCGTCGCCAATTCGTGCAGCACCAGTCCAAGCCCGACGGCCTGGTCGGGACCCAGCAGGATCTCGTCCTTGTGCAGCTCGACCTGTTGGGAATAGTCGCTGACATAGGGCAGCAACTGTTTCGAAATCAGTTCCGAAAGGTGGATCGTGCCCCATTCGTAGTCGGAAAGGAGCCCGTGCGCCTCGGAAATCGCCTGAAGCCGGCCGGCAAAGGCGGTCATGAACTCGGCCGGGTCACTCGTTTGCCGGAGCGTCTGGCGGGCGAGCGACTGGAGCATTGCAAGCGTGTTCTTGACCCGGTGGTTGAGCTCCTTCAGCAACAGCCGCGTACGGTTTACCGACGCCTGCTGGTCCGAGACGTCGATCGTCATGCCGAGAAAGCTCAGCGGCGCGCCCTTGCTGTCCCGGTCGTGCACGCGGCCGCGGCCGAGCAGCCATCGCCCGTTCGTGCCGATGCGAAACATGCCGTCATATTCCTCGTTGGCAGCCATCGCCTGACGGAGCTTCGAGAAGGTCGGGATGCGATCCTCGGGATGAATGGCGGAGAAGATCGCCTTGGCGCCGACGGTGCGCTCCGGCGGAAGGCCGAACATGCGCATCATCGCGCCATTGCCGGAGACCGTACCCGCGCGAATGTCCCAGAGCCAGCTGCCGACATTGGCCGCGTCGAGCGCCATGGCGAGCCGCTGCTCCTCGCGCGAAAGCGCTGCCTCCTTGAGCGCACGGCGGCGCGCCTCGTCCTTCAGCTTGAACAGCGAGGCGGCGACACCTGCGATGCGCTGCAGCTCGCTTTGCCGCTTGGCCGAGACCTCGGACCGGGGCTCGACATCGAGAACCGCGACGGTTCCTATCGCCTGACCGTCCAGAACAATCGGCGCGCCCGCATAAAAGCGCACGAATGGCGGACTGCCGACCGCCCGGCGGTGGCGGAACGCCGGATGGCGGGAGGCATCAAGCACGAGGAAGGGGCCGCCATCGCCTGCCGCAATCGTATGAACGCAGAAGGACTCGCGAACGTGCGACCGCGTTTCCGTCGTTCCGATGCATGCCTTGAACCATTGCCATTCGCGATCGACCAGGCTGACGAGAGCGATAGGCGCGTCGAAAAGGCTCGCGGCAAGCCGCGCCAGCCCGTCGAAATCCTCGTCGGGGACCGACATGTCCGGCACGGCAGCCTGAAGGACACCGAGCCGCTCCGGCGCGTCGAGCACCTGCGCTACCGCTGGAAGCATCGCCTCTGTCTTTTCACGCATCCGGCCTGAACTCCAAACTCGCGCAGGCACCTGAAATTCGGCTCCGCTGAATGTTTCCTTCGACCGGAGCCGATCCAAGGATGAAAACATACAGCAAATTGGAGCAATATGGCGACCGCGCTCCGTCGATCGAACGCTGCCCTCGGAATGCCCGCTTCCGTTCCCGAGCCACCGTTATCCGGCACCGCTCTACTGCATATGTCCTTGAATCGTTACCGATTCAAGGACATGCAACAAATCGAGGTGCTACCGCGGCCCTTGCGCGTCCGATACGACCGCGCTGCAGGATCGAATCACGAAACGAAGGCACGCGAGGTGATGGGTGCGGAGGTCTCGTCAGGCCCGTAGTCGTTTTCTCCCCTGACCTGTAGAATTTCCTGCAGCCGCTGACGCGCCCTGTTGACGCGGCTCTTGATCGTTCCGAGCGCACAACCGCAGATCGTGGCGGCCTCCTCGTAGGAGAAGCCCGAGGCCCCCACAAGGATGATCGCTTCGCGTTGATCGGGCGGCAACTGTTCGAGCGCCCGGCGGAAATCCTGCAGATCGAGCGAGCCGTATTGTTCCGGGTGATGTGCAAGCGTTTCCGTCAAGTGGCCGTCGCTGTCCTGCACCTCGCGCCCACGCTTGCGCATCTGACTGTAAAGCTCGTTGCGCAGGATCGTGAAAAGCCAGGCCTTCATGTTGGTACCGATCTCGAAATGATCCTGCTTGGCCCAGGCCTTCATGATCGTGTCCTGCACGAGATCGTCCGCCCGGTCGTGCCGCCCGATCAGCGACATCGCAAAGGCGCGCAGGCTCGGCAGCGCGGCAAGCATCTCACGCTTGAACTCTTGGTTTTCGGATGACATCCGGCGCTTACTCCTTGCCCTGCAGAGCCGATTGCTGTTCCGCAGCTTCCAGCTTTTCCAGTAGATCGAGAAAGCGTGCCGGTATCGCTTCCTCCTGCACCGACTGGTAGAGGGCCTTCAGCTTCACCGCAATCTGCGCATTCGGATCGTCGGAGGACGGACTTTTACCGATCATCCGCCCTGCCCCTGTCGTATATCTCATTGTTGCAATTTCGCCCTTGAAAGTTCGCCTGCACCATAACGCCTCGGAAAAATGAAATGTTCCGAAGCGGAACCATTTTTTCGGAGAAACGTTTCCGCAACGATATTTCGCCATGGATCGAGGGAGTCCCTGAATGACATTGTCCACCCGTATTGCTCCATTTCTTCCTTATCTGCGCCGCTATTCACGTGCCCTGACCGGGTCGCAGACCTCTGGAGATGCCTATGTCGCGGCCGTGCTCGAGGCACTTATCGCGGACACGTCGATCTTTCCGGAAGCAAGCAGCGACAGGGTAGCGTTGTTCCGTCTCTTCACATCCATGTTCGGCTCGTCTTCCGTCCTCGTGCCGGAGCCGGTATCGCCCTTTGCCTGGGAACAGCGCGCATCCGTCAACCTCGCGGCGGTCTCGCCGCTCGCACGCCAGGCGTTCCTGCTCGTATCGGTCGAGGCGTTCACGCCACAGGAAGCCGCCGAAGTACTCGATGTAGACGCCGCCAAGCTGGCCGCACTTCTCGACCGCGCATCCCAGGAAATTTCCCGTCAGGTTGCAACCGAGATCATGATCATCGAGGACGAGCCGCTGATCGCGATCGACATCGAGCAAATGGTCGAAAGCCTCGGCCACAGCGTGACCGGGATCGCACGCACCAAGGACGAAGCGATCGCCCTCTACGAGACGACGAAGCCGAACATGGTGCTCGCAGACATCCAGCTCGCGGACGGCAGCTCGGGAATCGATGCCGTCAACGAAATCCTGAAGACGGCCGCCGTTCCGGTGATTTTCATCACCGCCTTCCCGGAGCGTCTCCTGACGGGTGAACGTCCCGAGCCCACGTTCCTCGTCACCAAGCCTTTCAATCCGGAAATGGTGAAGGCCCTGATCAGCCAGGCGCTGTTCTTCAACGAGACGACAAAGGCAGCCGCCTGAATTCGAAGCGCGGGATCCAGAGCCGATCGGCCCTGGATCGCCTCGCAA
Organism: Ensifer sp. D2-11; assembly: GCF_054161295.1. Taxonomy (NCBI): domain Bacteria; kingdom Pseudomonadati; phylum Pseudomonadota; class Alphaproteobacteria; order Hyphomicrobiales; family Rhizobiaceae; genus Ensifer; species Ensifer sp. D2-11. Next base: position 611,372 of record NZ_CP096433.1, on the reverse strand, counting down.
GCTTCCCCTATACCCTGCACCTGTCGCTTTCACCCTCATCCCTGTGCTCGTCACAGGAATGAGGTTCGATGGTAACCACCGTCAACAACCCAAACACGCTCGGCGATCATACCCCGAAGCAAAACAGCCAGTGCCGAGGGAAGGGCACTGGCTGAGCTTTGGCAACTCACTGAGGGGGGATGTGAGTTGGCAACCGGCGGTATGCCTCCGACGTCACATTGGGGGCGATGTGCGTCACCGTCCGGTTATCGCCATAATGCACGAGGCGAAAAAAGGTTCCGCGGATAATCGGCAAGATCTGCAGATGAAATCTGCACCTTCCCGCATCTCAGTTCACTCCATCGACTCCAGTTCCTCGCGATGCCGATAGAGCGCGAGGAAGCGCCGATAATCCCGGTCGTAGATGCGGCGCAGCGCCGGGTCGGGGAGCCGCTCCGTTCCAGCCGACGACATCGCCGGTCCGGCGCTGGCAAGGTCCGGATAGAGCTCGCCGGCGACGGCCGCCGTCATCGCCGTGCCGAGGAGAACGGCGTCGGGCGCCTGGGGTGCGACGACCCGGCAGCCGGTGACGTCGCAGTAAAGCTCCATCAGCAGGGGGTTGCGCACATGCCCGCCGGTCACGTGCAGCGTGTCGAGTTCGTAGCCCGCTTCCTTCATCATCTCGAGGATGTGGCGAATCCCGAGCGCGATCGCGACGCAGGTTCGCCAATAGAGCCGGCACAGCGCATCGAAGGAGGAGTCGAGCGGCAGCCCGCTGATGACGCCGAGTGCATGCGGATCGGCAAGCGGCGACCGGTTGCCGTGGAAATCCGGGAGCACGTGAAGGCGCTGGGCAAAGTCGACGCCATGAACCGCGCGCATTTCCTGCACGCGCTCGATGATCTTCGCATGCGTTTCGGTCGTCGGCGGCAGTCCGCCTCCGTGCAGCCGCACGATATGATCGAGCAGCGCTCCGGTCGCCGACTGACCGCCTTCGATGAGCCAGAGCCCGGGCAAGACCGCCTCGAAATAGGGCCCCCACATGCCGAAACCCGGCTTCATGTCCTTGGAAAAGGCGACGATGCAGCTCGAAGTTCCGCCGATCAGTGCCAGCTGGCGCTCCAGCTTCGCCGGCGCGTCCGCGAAGCCGCCGAGCACGCCGAGCGCCCCGGCATAGGCATCGATCAGCCCCGGCGCGACCTGGCATCCGGTGTCGAGCCCGAGCTCCTCCGCCGCGCTCGCGCTCAGGCGACCGACGGCGCGCTCCACCGGCAAAGTCTCTTCGGGCAATCCACCACATTCGAGGAGGTCCTCAAGACCGATCTGCTCCAGGTAATCCTGCTGCCAGCCGCGTCTCTCGTGGGCGAGATAGTTCCATTTTGCCGTCAGCGTACAGCGCGAGCGGGCCGTACTCCCGGTCGACCGCCAGGACATGTAGTCCGCGAGGTCGAAGAAATACCCCGCCCGTTCCCATTGCTGCGGAAGGTTGCGCTTCAGCCACATCAGCTTCGGCATTTCCATTTCGGGCGACATCACCCGCCCGGAATGATCGAGAACGGGATGCTTGGTCGCCGTACAGAAATCGGCTTCCGCCAACGCCCGGTGGTCTAGCCAGACGATGGTGTCCCAGCGTGCCTCCCCCTGACGGTTGACCGAAAGCGGCGCGCCGTCGCGATCGCGCACGACGAGCGAACAGGTGGCGTCGAAGCCGACCGCCGCGATGCTCTCGGCCGGCACAGCGGCCTTCTCGCGCGCCGATCTGACGGCACCGCAGACCGCAGCCCAGATGTCCTCTGAATCGTGCTCGGCGTGGTTTTCCTCCGGACGGTTCATTGCAATCGTCCGATCGGCCCGCGCCAGGAGCTTACCTCGCCGATCGAAGACGCCGGCGCGGGCGCTGCCGGTTCCGATATCGACCGCCACGACATATTCGCGCATCAATGGATGCCCCCGTCCCGAAAAATGATGGATTTTCGCCGAGCGGGACGACGCGGCCGCAAAACCGCCCCGTCCTGCTCTCCCTATTGCCGGACAAACTGTATCAATTCGCCCATGTCGTCAAACAGCACGTCGGGTTCGAGGCTGGCGAGCGTCCGCCGGTGGCGGTCGTTTCGTGCGTGGCTGCCCCCCGCGAAGGCGAAGACGCGCATGCCGGCGGACTTTGCCGCCTCGATGCCGGCCGGGCTGTCCTCGATGACGATGCAATCGGACGGGTGATAGCCCATCTCCGCGCTTGCATGCAGGAAAAGGTCGGGCGCCGGCTTGCCGCGCGCCACCATGCTGGCGCTGAAGATGTTCGGCTCGAAGAGATCGATGAGCCCCGTCACGGTCAGCGAGAGGCGGATGCGCTCCGGCTGGCTCGACGAAGCCACGCAATGGGCGGTGCCCAGGCCTTCCACCGCCTCGCGTATGCGGGCGATCGGCCTCAGTTCCTCGCGAAACCGTGCATAGAGCCGGGTCCGCATGCCTTCGAGAAATACCTCGTCGGTCGCAAGTCCGTGTTCTTCGTGCAGGATCGTCGACATGGTCTTCAAGCTGCGGCCGAGGAAGCGCTCGCTCGCCTCCTCCGCCGTCATCGAAACGCCGGCAGCCGCGAGCGCGTCGACGAGGACCCCGAGCGAAATCGGTTCGCTGTCCACCAATACGCCGTCACAATCGAAAATCACCAGCCTGGAGGCGTGCCCCACCATCGTCATTCCCCGAGGTTTCCGTCCAGATAAAGCTGGAGCGTGGCACGCGTACCCTTTTCCCAAAGCACTTTCAACGCGTGAGCGAAACGGCGGCGGAAGAGATCGGATTGCGCGACATCGCCGAAGATGTCGGAAAGCGCAAGGAACGCCATTGGATCGTCCTTCGCTGCAACCGCGGCGGCATGCAGCCGGTCGGCGTTGGCGTCGTTGAAAACGATTTCCTTGCCGCTGTCCGACTTGCCGGCGAAATAGCGGCACCACAGCGCCGAAACGAGCGACAACCCGACGACGTCTTCGCCGCGGCGCAGGCGGTCGGCCGTCGACGGCAGGATGAATTTCGGCTGTCGGTTGGAGCCGTCCTGCGCCAGCCGCGCGACCGTGTCGCCGATCTTCGGATTGGAGAAACGCGTCTCGATGAGCTTGTAATAATCCTTCAGATCCGTGTCCGGAACGGGCGGTATCACCGGGATGATCTCGTCGTGCTCCAGCTTTGACAGGAAGGCGCGGATCAACGGCTCCTCCATCGCCTCATGAACGAAATGGATGTCGAGCAGTGCCGCCGGATAGGCGATCGCCGCATGGCCGCCGTTGAGGATACGGATCTTCATGTGCTCGTACGGCGCCACGTCGGGCACGAACTGAACGCCCACCTCTTCCAGCGCCGGGCGGCCTTGCGGGAAGCGGTCTTCCAGCACCCATTGCTTGAATTCCTCGCAAAAGACCGGCCAGGCATCGTCGATTCCGTATTGCGAGGCGACGATGCCGATCTCGCGGGCACCGGTCGCCGGCGTGATGCGATCGACCATGCCGTTCGGAAAGGCGACATTGGCATCGATCCAGTCCGCAAAGCCTGGATCGGAAAGGCGCGCCAGACCGGAAACGGCAGCGTGGGTGACCTCCCCGTTTCCAGGAATATTGTCGCAGGACATGATCGTGAACGGCGGAATACCCTTGGCGCGGCGTTCGGCGAGCCCTGCCAGGATGAGGCCGAAGACGGTTTTTGGAGCCGCCGGATCGCGCGCATCCTCGACGATCGCCGGATGCGCCGGGTCGAAGACGCCGGATGCCGGATCGATGAAATAGCCGCCTTCGGTGATCGTCAGGGAGACGATGCGGATGAGCGGGCTCGCGAGCTGCGCCACGATCGCGGGCGTGTCGCCGGGCTCGAGATAGGCGATCATGGCGCCGGTGACATGCGCGCCCGTGCGGTTGTTGTCCTGCTCGACCACCGTCGTCAGGAAATCCTGCGCTTCGAGCTTGTCGCGCATGACCTTGTCCGATGGCAGGACACCCGCGCCGATGATCGCCCAATCGCGATCGCGTCCCAGGTTGAAAAGGTCATCGAGATAGACCGCCTGATGCGCGCGGTGGAAATTGCCGACGCCGAAGTGCACGATGCCGGCCCGAAGGTCATGCCGGCCGTAGTTCGGGACGCCGGCCGTGGCTTTGACCGCGTCGAGCGTGGCAAGGGAGAGTTTGGTCGCCATCCTTTCAATCCTTTCGCGAACGAGCCTCAGCTCATCCAGTTGCCGCCATCGACGTTATAGGTCTGCGAGACGATGTAGTCGCTTTCCGCCGAGGCGAGGAAGATCGCCATGCCGGTCAGGTCCTCTGCGGTACCCATGCGCCCGAAGGGAACGGCCTCGCCCACCAAACGCTTCTTCTCGCCGCGCGGACGGTCCTCGTATCTGGCGAAAAGCGCGTCGACGCCGTCCCAGTGCTCACCGTCGACGACGCCGGGAGCGATGGCGTTGACGTTGATGCGGTGCTTGATGAGATCGAGACCGGCCGACTGGGTGAGGCTGATGACTGCAGCCTTCGTGGCGCAATAGATCGCCACCAGAGCTTCCCCGCGCCTGCCCGCCTGGCTCGCCATGTTGATGATCTTGCCGCCCCTGCCCTGCGCGATCATCTGCCTGGCGGCCGCCTGCAACGTGAAGAGCGTGCCGGCGACATTGATCGCGAACAGTTTTTCGTAGCTCTCGCGGGTGATCTCGACGATCGGCGCGAGGTCGAAGAGCGCGGCATTGTTGACGAGGATGTCTAGCCCGCCGGCATGTTCGACAGTCGCGGCGATCGCGGCGTCGATGGAGTCCTGCCGGGTCACATCCATTTGGACCGCATAGGCCGCAGGCCCGATCTCCGCCGCCGCCTGTCTCGCCCGCTCGATATCGATGTCGGCGATGGCGACCGTGGCGCCCTCGCGCACGTAGGCTTCGGCAAAAGCGCGGCCGATACCCCGCGCCGATCCGGTGATCAGCGCGCTCTTTCCTTCAAGACGTTTCATCGAATTGCCAGTCCCTTTTCATCGAACCTGTGGAGGCGCTCAGCATCGGGCGTCAGGTAGACCTGATCGCCATGGGTCACCGCGAAGTCGCCGCCGACGCGCGCCGTCAAAGTACCGATGCCGTCGGCGTTCACGTGCAGGAAGGTGTCCGAGCCGAGATGCTCGGCCACTCCCACCGTGCCCCGCCATGTGCCCTGATCCTTCGAAAGGGCAATATGCTCCGGGCGGATGCCGATCGTGTGGGCCTGATGGGCCGCGGCCGGCGCACCGGTGACGAAATTCATCTTCGGCGACCCGATGAAACCGGCGACGAAGAGATTGTCCGGCCTGCGGTAGAGGTCGAGGGGCGAGCCCACCTGCTCGATGCGGCCGCGGTTGAGCACGACGATCTTGTCGGCCATGGTCATGGCCTCCACCTGGTCGTGCGTCACGTAGACCATCGTCGTCTTCAGTTGCTGGTGAAGCTGGCTGATCTCCAGTCGCATGTTGACCCGCAGCGCGGCGTCGAGGTTAGACAGCGGCTCGTCGAAAAGGAAGGCTTCCGGCTGGCGAACGATCGCCCGGCCGATCGCGACGCGCTGGCGCTGGCCGCCGGAAAGCTGGCGGGGCTTGCGGTCGAGATAGTCGGTGAGGTTCAGGACGCGCGCCGCGTCCTCGACCTTCTTGTCGATCGAGGCCTTGTCCTCACCCGCCATCTTCAGCGGAAAGGCGATGTTGGAGCGCACGCTCATATGCGGATAGAGCGCGTAGGACTGGAACACCATCGAAAGCCCGCGCTTTGCCGGCGGCAGCTCGGTGGCGTTCCGGCCGTCGATGACGATCTCGCCATCGCTGACGTCCTCCAGTCCGGCGATCAGCCTCAGAAGCGTGGACTTGCCGCAGCCCGAGGGGCCGACGAAGACGACAAACTCGCCGTCGGTGATATCGAGGTCTATCGAGGGGATGACGGCGTGGGCGCCGAAGACCTTCGATACGTTCTTGAGAGTGATGCTTCCCATGGTCTTACCCTTATTTGAACCGCGTCGGCCTTATTTGACTGCGCCGAAAGTGAGGCCGCGCACGAGCTGTTTTTGCGAGAACCAGCCGAGAATGAGGATGGGTGCGATCGCCATCGTGGAGGCCGCAGACAGCTTGGCGTAGAAGAGACCCTCCGGGCTCGAATAGGAGGCGATGAACGCGGTGAGCGGTGCGGCTTTCGCGGCGCTCAGATTCAAGGTCCAGAACGCTTCGTTCCAGGCAAGGATGATGTTGAGCAGCAGCGTCGAGGCGATGCCGGGTATCGCCATCGGCGTCAGCACATAGATGATCTCCTTGGAGAGCGAGGCGCCGTCCATGCGCGCCGCTTCGAGGATCTCGCCGGGGATTTCCTTGAAATAGGTGTAGAGCATCCAGATGATGATCGGCAGGTTGATCAGCGTCAGCACGATCACGAGCCCTGTGCGCGTGTCGAGCAGTCCCCAGTTGCGGAATATCAGATACATCGGCACCAGCACGCCGACCGGCGGCATCATCTTGGTGGAGAGCATCCACATCAGCACATCCTTGGTGCGCTTCGTCGGCGAGAACGCCATCGCCCAGGCCGACGGGATCGCGATCAACAGGCCGAGCAGGGTCGAGCCGAAGGAAACGACCACCGAATTCATGAAGTGCTTCAGGTAATCCGACCGGCTCTGCACCTCGGAATAGTTCTCGGTCGTCCAGTCGAAGAAGAGGAAGACCGGCGGAGAGGCGATCGCCTGGGCTTCCGTCTTGAAGCTCGTCAGGAAGGTCCAGAGGATCGGAAAGAAGATCAGGATTCCGATCGTCCAGGCCACCACGGTCGTGATGAGCTTGCGCCCGGTAGAGACGTTGCGTGCCATGGGTCTCAAGCCTCCAGCGTCTTGCCGATCATGCGCATCAGGAAGAATGCGACGATGTTGGCGAGGATGACCGCGATGATCCCGCCCGCCGAGGCGCCGCCCACATCGAACTGCAGAAGGGCTTGGGCGTAGACGAGGAATGTGAGATTCGTGCTCTGCGTACCCGGACCGCCATTGGTGGTGACGAGGATCTCGGCGAAGACCGACAGCAGGAAGATCGTCTGGATCAGGATGACCACCGTGATCGCCCGTGAGAGATGCGGCAGGACGAGATAGATGAAGCGGCTTACCGCGCCTGCGCCGTCCATCTGTGCGGCTTCCTTCTGCTCCTCGTCGAGCGACTGCAGCGCCGTCAGCAGGATGAGCGTGGCGAAAGGCAGCCATTGCCAGGCGACGATCAGAATGATCGAGAGAAGCGGCGCATTGGCAAGAAAATCGAAGGGCTGCAATCCGAGAAGCTTGGCAAGCCAGGCGAAAAGCCCGTTCACGGGATTCATGAACATGTTCTTCCAGACCAGCGCCGCCACAGTCGGCATGATGAGGAAGGGCGCGATCACCAGGATGCGCACGATCCCCTGCCCGAACATCGGCTGGTCGAGAAGAAGCGCCAGCCCGATGCCGCCGACCACGGTGATGAAGAGCACGCCGAGAACGATGGCGAGCGTGTTGAATATCGCCTGGAAGAAGGCCGGGTCGGTGAGGAAATAGGTGTAATTCGTAAGCCCCGCGAACTCCTCCATTCCCGGCATCAGCAGGTTGTAGCGCAGCAGCGAGAAATAGATCGTCATGGCCAGCGGCACGATCATCCAGGCCAGGAGCAGGAGCACCGAGGGCGCGATCATCAGTCGCGCGGCGGAGCGGGTGTGCAAGGTCGCCATGGCGTCCCCCGTGTGAAGTCGACGCGGTTCTTCAAAACGGCAAGCGTATCGCCATCCGAACGCGCGCCATGAATTGGAAAAGTCAGAGCGGAACGCGGATCGAAGGCGGGTTTGCCCCTTTCCCCGTCCCGCTCTGGAGGTAGCCGGAGCGTTCACTGTTTCCAGCAGACGCTCCGGCTCCTTGGGAGCTCACTTGATGTAGCCGGCCTTGGTCATTTCGCGGGTCGACAGCTGCTGCGCGCTGGCAAGCGCCTGATCCACGCTCATCTGACCGGCCAGGGCCGCCGAGAACACCTGCCCGACCGCCGTGCCGAGGCCCTGGAATTCCGGGATCGCCACGAACTGGACGCCGACATAGGGCACCGGCTTCACCGCCGGGTTCTTCGGGTCGGCGGCATTGATCGAGTCCAGGGTCATCTTCGCGAAGGGCGCCGCCTTCTGGTACTCCGGGTTCTCATAGAGCGAGGTGCGGGTACCGGGAGGAACGTTCGCCCAGCCTTCCTTCTCGGCAACGAGCTTCAGATAATCCTTGCCCGTCGCCCAGGCGATGAACTTCTGCGCCGACTCCGCCTTCTGCGATCCTGCCGGAATGGCGAGGTTCCAGGCCCAGAGCCAGTTGCCGCGCTTGCCGAGGCCGGTGTCTGGAGCGAGCGCGAAACCGACCTTGTCGGCGACGGTCGACTCCTTCGGATTGGTCACGAAGGAGGCGGCGACGGTCGCGTCGATCCACATGCCGCACTTTCCGGTCTGGAACAGAGACAGGTTCTCGTTGAAGCCGTTGGACGAGGCGCCGGGCGGGCCTGCGTCATTCATCAGCTTGACGTAGAAGTCGAGTGCGTTCTTCCATTCCGGCTGATCGAACTGCGGCTTCCAGTTCTCGTCGAACCAGCGGGCGCCGAAGGCGTTTGCGGTGGCCGTTAGGAAAGCCATGTTCTCGCCCCAGCCGGCCTTGCCGCGCAGGCAGATACCGTAGATCTCGTTGCCCTTGTCGGTGATTTTGCGGGCCGCATCGGCGATGAAATCCCAGGTCGGCGCATCGGGCATGGTCAGACCGGCCTTCTCGAACAGATCCTTGCGGTACATGACCATCGAGCTCTCGCCGTAGAACGGTGCTGCATAGAGCTTGCCGTCGATGGTCAGGCCGCTGCGGATCGCCGGCAGAAGGTCGTCGACGTCGTATTCGGGACCGAGATCGTCGAGCGGCAGGAGCCAGCCCTGCTTCGCCCAGATCGGCACCTCATAGGTGCCGATCGTCATGATGTCGTACTGACCGCCCTTGGTCGCGATGTCGGTCGTGACGCGCTGGCGTAGCACGTTTTCCTCGAGAGTGACCCACTCAAGCTGGATGTCCGGATTTTTCGACGTGAAATCGTCCGTCAGCTTCTGCATCCGGATCATGTCGCCGTTGTTCACGGTGGCAATGGTCAGGGTCTCCGCTTGGGCCAGACCCGCCAGAGCAACTGCCGAGCACGTGCCCAGCAGGAAAGTTCTCAAATTCATCGACTTCCTCCCAGAAGAAATTGAGCATTTGCCTTGCTCGTGAGCAATTACTCACCGATTAAGCTGAAATGTCAATCCGCATTTGTCGCCGCGATGCGCGGGAGCGGCTAAGAAGATGTTTTAGCTTCGCATTTTTTACGGAGATTTCGGGAGAAGCGCGTCGATGCCGCGGTCCCGCGACCGGCTGCGCGATCTAGACCCGGAGCAGATAGTCGGCCGTAGCCTCATCGGTGACGAGACCGTTGATGATCCTGCCCTTGAGTGCGGCGCGCAGCGCCTCGTGTTTGCGCCTGCCCTTGGCGATGCCGATGACCGACGCGCGGTCACGCGGCGGCAGCGGAACCGAGGCGACGCGCTCATTGATGCTGTCGGGCAGGAGCACGCCTTCGTGGTCGAACATCCAACCGCAGATCTCGCCGGCAGCGCCCGCCGCCATCAGCCGTGCCATTTCATCGCGCGCCAGGAACCCGTCTTCGCAAAGCGGCGCGTCGGGCCCGAGTTCGCCGACGCCCACGAAGGCAGCGTCCGCCTCGGCGCCGAGTTCCAGGGCGATCTGCACCAGGCTCTGCTTGTGCAGGACTTCCCGCTCTTCCGGCGAGGAGACGAGAACCGGCAAGGGCATGGGAAAATGCCGCGCCTTGATCGTGTCCGCCATGCTGAAGATGACGTTGTAATAGGCGGCCGACCCGTCGAGCCGGATATTGCCGGTGAGCGAAACGATACGGTGCTGCGGGCATTCCATCGATGGCAGCTGGTCGATGGTCGCCTTCAGCGTGCGGCCCGTGCCGATCGCCAGCACCACGGGCTCGGCCGATTTCAGCCAGCGCTCGATTTCCGCCGCCCCGGCCTCGGCGATGCCCACGGTGGTCGAATCGGAACCTGGATCGCTCGGGACGACGTCGACATGCTTGAGATCGTATTTCTCCTTGAGACGCGCCGCCATTTCGAGGCAGGCGGCGATCGGATGGTCCAGGCGCACCTTGATCAGCCGCTCGGCCATGGCAAGCGACACGAGACGTTGCGCCGATTGCCGGGAAATTCCCATCACCGACGCAATCTCGTCCTGCGTACGGCCGGCGACATAATAGAGCCAGCCTGCGCGGGCTGCGTCGTCCAGCCTGTTGCTGCTTTCCGCCTTGCGTGCCATCGACTGCTCCCTTCCCCTTGATTTGCTGCCACTATTTTCCATGCGCTGTCAAACGGGGGGAGATGTGCGCCGCACCTTGCCGCCGGCAAGGTCCGGTTTTCCAGGCTTTTACGCCGGTTTGGAAGGAAATTTTACCGTTTGATAAAAAAATAAAGCATGTTACCGTTCCCTCATCCTGAGAAAACATTGGGAGCCAAAAATGGGAACGACGCAATCTGGGATTCTCGGCGGGCGGCTGCCGCTTGCCGAGTACGAAGCCAATTTCTCCGACTTTCATCCGTCGCTCGACAGGCACGAGGCGCTGGTCGCCGCCGACCGCTGTTATTTCTGTCATGACGCGCCCTGCATGACCGCCTGTCCCACCTCCATCGACATCCCGCTCTTCATTCGCCAGATCGCGACGGGCAATCCGATCGGCTCGGCGAAGACGATCTTCGACCAGAACATACTGGGCGGCATGTGCGCCCGCGTCTGTCCCACCGAGACGCTCTGCGAAGAGGCCTGCGTACGCAACACGGCCGAGGAGCGGCCGGTCGAAATCGGCCGCCTGCAGCGCTACGCGACGGACATCGCCATGCGGGAAAACAAGCAGTTCTATTCGCGCGCCGCTCGTTCCGGCCGCAGGGTCGCCGTCGTCGGCGCTGGGCCGGCGGGGCTCGCCTGCGCGCATCGGCTGGCCGTGAAAGGCCACGACGTGGTGATCTACGATGCGCGCGAAAAATCCGGCGGCCTCAACGAATACGGCATCGCCGCCTATAAGGCGGTGGACGACTTCGCACAGAGAGAGGTGGAATACGTGCTTTCGGTCGGCGGCATCGAGGTCAGCCACGGCAAGGCGCTCGGCCGCGACTTCTCTCTTGCCGATCTGGCGGAAGAATTCGATGCCGTCTTTCTCGGCCTCGGTCTTGCAGGTGTCAATGCACTGCGGATCGAAGGCGAGAATGCCGAAGGCGTCGAGGACGCCGTCGACTTCATCGCCGCACTTCGCCAGTCGAAGACAAAGGCCGACATTCCGGTCGGCCGGCGCGTCGTGGTGCTCGGCGGCGGCATGACTGCGATCGACGCGGCCGTCCAGGCGAAGCTGCTCGGCGCCGAGGAAGTGACGATCTGCTATCGCCGCGGCAAGGAGCACATGAACGCCTCGGAATTCGAGCAGGACCTTGCGGCTTCCAAGGGCGTCACCATCCGCCACTGGCTGCAGCCGAAGCGCATCGCCGTCAAGGATGGCCGGGTCGCCGGCATCGAACTCGACTACACCACGCTTGAAAACGGGAAGCTGACAACGACCGGCGAGACCGGAATCATTGCCGCCGACCAGATCTTCAAGGCCATCGGCCAGGCCTTCGAGGCCTCCGGCCTCGGCGCCCTTCGCATGGAAAGCGGACGCATCGTCGTCGATTCGGAAGGACGCACCTCGCTGGAAAAGGTCTGGGCCGGCGGTGACTGCGTGCTCGGGGGCGAGGACCTCACCGTTTCGGCCGTCGCGATGGGACGCGATGCCGCCGGATCGATCGACCGGGCTTTCGCCGTGGCTCAGCCGCTGGCGAGCGCCGTTGCTTGAAAAGCAGAACAGGATCGAGAGGACGAGAACAATGGCTGATCTTCGCAACAATTTTGTCGGCATCAAATCCCCGAACCCGTTCTGGCTCGCCTCGGCGCCGCCGACGGACAAGGCCTACAACGTCGAGCGCGCCTTCAAGGCGGGCTGGGGCGGCGTCGTCTGGAAGACGCTCGGGGAAGAAGGACCGCCGGTGGTCAATGTCAACGGCCCGCGCTACGGCGCGATCTGGGGCGCCGACCGGCGGCTGCTGGGTTTCAACAATATCGAGCTCATTACCGACCGCGATCTCTATGTGAACCTGCGCGAAATGAAGCAGGTGAAGATGAACTGGCCGGATCGAGCCCTGATCGCCTCGATCATGGTGCCTTGCGAGGAGAACGCCTGGAAGGCGATCCTGCCGCTGGTCGAGGAGTCCGGCGCCGACGGCATCGAGCTCAATTTCGGCTGTCCGCACGGCATGTCCGAGCGCGGTATGGGCTCGGCGGTAGGCCAGGTGCCGGAATACATCGAAATGGTGGTGCGCTGGTGCAAGCAATACACGCGCATGCCCGTCATCACCAAGCTTACGCCGAACATCACCGACATCCGCAAGCCCGCCCGCGCTGCCAAGGCCGGCGGCACCGACGCGGTGTCGCTCATCAACACGATCAACTCCATCACCGGCGTCAACCTCGACACTTTCTCGCCGGAGCCCTCGATCGACGGCCGCGGAAGCCATGGCGGTTATTGCGGCCCGGCCGTGAAGCCGATCGCGCTCAACATGGTGGCCGAGATCGCCCGTGATCCGGAGACCTACGGCCTGCCGATTTCGGGCATCGGCGGCGTGACCACCTGGCGGGATGCGGCCGAATTCATGGCGCTCGGCGCCGGCAACGTACAGGTCTGCACTGCCGCAATGACCTATGGCTTCAAGATCGTCCAGGAGATGATCACCGGCCTCTCCGACTGGATGGACGCCAAGGGCCATCGGACGCTCGACGACATCAGCGGCCGAGCCGTCCCGAACGTCACCGACTGGCAATATCTCAACCTCAACTATATCGCCAAGGCGAAGATCGATCAGGACGCCTGCATCAAATGCGGCCGCTGTCATATCGCCTGCGAGGACACTTCGCATCAGGCAATCACCCAATTCGTCAATGGCGTGCGCCATTTCGAGGTGATCGAGGAGGAATGCGTCGGCTGCAACCTCTGCGTCAATGTCTGTCCGGTGGAGAACTGCATCACCATGGAGCCGCTCGCGGCCGGCACACTCGACCGGCGCACCGGGAAACCGGTCGACCCGAACTACGCCAACTGGACGACCCATCCGAACAACCCGATGGCCCGCCAGGCCGCCGAGTGAAGGACGTACAAGTCAGACCGGAAGGCCGCCGGCATCGCCGGCGGCCTTCCGCGTTCCTATCGCGTCAAAACTCTATCACCACCTTGCCGAAGGGGCCGCGGTCAAGATGTGCGAGGGCCTCGGGGACCTCGGTGAACTTGTAACGCATGTCGATGACGGGCTTCAGTCCAAGGCGGTCGACGGCCCCGACCAGATCTTCGAGCGCTCTGCGGTGACCGACGCTGATACCCTGCACGACGGGAGACTTCAGGAGAAGCGGCCCGACCGGGCCTGAGACCTCGAAGCCCTCGAGCACGCCGATCACCGAGATGCGCCCGTCCGGCGCGACCGCTTTCAGGGACTGGCCGAGCCCGGCGCCGCCGGCGATCTCCAGAATGTGGTCGGCGCCACGGTCCCCGGTCAGCGCATAGACGCGCTCCACCCAGTCCTCCTCCAGGCGATTGATGCCGTGATCGGCACCGAGCGCGAAAGCCCGATCGAGCTTTTCGCGGCTGCTCGAGGTCACGATGACCTCGGCTCCGGTCGCCTTTGCGATCTGCAATCCGAACAGCGCAACGCCGCCGGTACCCTGCACGACGACACGGTCGCCCGCCCGCAAATGACCCTTCTCGACAAGAGCGAACCAGGCGGTCAGCCCCGCACAGGGCAAGGTACTCGCCTCCGCCGCGTCGAGACTCTTCGGCGCTGCGACGAACCAGCCTTCAGGGAGAACCACATATTCCGACAGGACGCCCGGATGCGCGCCTCCGAGCGTCTCATAGGCAGGCGTCCTGCCGGTGCCGGGTCGTAAGCCGTCAAGCCATCCGGGGGCGAATGTGGAGATCACGCGATCGCCCGGCCGGAAACGCGTTACGCTCTTGCCGACGGCCTCGACCACTCCGCTCATATCCGAGGCCGGCACGAAGGGAAAAGCGAGATCGAGCCCCATGCCGGTCTCAAGTACCAGTTTGTCGCGATAGTTGAGCGATACGGCAAGCGTGCGCACGAGGATATCGTGCTCGCCGACCTCCGGCACCGGCCGTTCGGCAAGCTTGAGATCGTGGGGGCCCACCGTCTCCGTGCTCCATTCCTGCATCCATTTGGACATGCTCGTTCCTTTTCATCTGTTGCGGTAAGGCGAGCATACTGTTGAATATTCTTCTTCGGTTGCGATATGAATTCCCATCATTGGTTCCCCGGAGGACGCAATACATGGAGCGCTTCAACGGCATTTCGGTTTTCGTGGAAGTTGCTGATGCCGGCGGCTTTTCCGCCGCCGCCGCCCGGCTCAATCTTTCGCGCTCGGCCGTAGGCAAGACGGTCTCCCGGCTCGAACGGCGGCTCGGCGTGCGCCTCTTCCATCGCACCACACGGACGCAGAGTCTCACCGAAGAAGGGCAGCTCTTCTACGAGAGCTGCCAAAAAGCGCTCGGCGAAATCAGAACGGCCGAAGACCTCCTCGAATCCGGGAGGCGGGAAATTCGCGGCCGCCTGCGCATCTCGATGCCGGTCCTCTTCGGCCGCCAATGCGTGGCGCCGCTGCTTCGCGACCTGTTGCGGTCGCATCCCCGTCTGGAGTTCGATCTCTCCTTCAATGACCGGGTCATCGATCTTCTCGACGAGGGCTTCGATCTGGCCATCCGCAACAGCCCCCTCGGTAACGGCTCAGGCCTGATGATGCGCACGGTGGCGGAACAGCGGATGACCGTCTGCGCCTCCCCTGCCTATCTCGAAGCGCACGGCATGCCGAGGACGGTTGCCGAACTCGCCGCACATGAAGGCATCGTCTACGCCCGCGGAGGCGAGCCGCTATCCTGGTCCTTTCCGTCCGACGGCAAGGCGGCGGAAATCGTGCTGCCGCAAACGCGGCTGAGGCTCGACGATCTCGCCGCAATCGCCGATGCGGCTGCCGCCGGCCACGGCCTTGCCTGGCTGCCTTGCTGGCTGGTGCGCGAGCGCGTGCAGAAAGGCGAACTTGTCCGTGTCCTCACCGACCGGCCGGGTCTGATCTTCAAGGCCCATGCAGTCTGGCCGCGAACGGAACACATGCTGCCGAAGCTGCGGGTGGTGATCGACAAACTCGCCGCTGGATTGCCGCGCATCATGGAGTAGGACGGCATGGGAACACGCACTCCGCGCAACACCCGAAAAGCGAAACAGTTCGTTTAGAAAACGTAAGTTGCCGGCACCGATGATCTGGTAAATAAGGAGGACACCGAAGCGAGCCGCTCCAAGGCCGCCAGACCCAGGCAAGTTTGTTTGACGATCCTATCCGCCAGCACGCGCAAGAAGATGCACCTGATCTCAGGGGCCGTACTCGGCGTTTTCGTGCTCTTGCACTTCTCGAATCACGCGCTCGGGCTCGTCTCGATCGATGCGATGGAAACGGGCCGGCGGATATTCACCTCGGTTTGGCAGAGCATTCCCGGAACGGCCCTCCTCTACGGCGCGCTGCTGCTGCATTTCCTGATGGCGCTCGACAGTCTCTACCGGCGGCAAACGTTCCGCATGCCTGTCGGCGAAGCCCTGAAGATCATCTTCGGCCTGAGTCTGCCCTTTCTGCTCGTGCCTCACGTGGTCGCCGCCCGTGTGGAGCCGCTTCTTTCAGGTGTTTATCCCGACTACCCCGCGATCCTGCGCACCCTCTGGTCAAGCTCGTTCAACACCTCTCGTCAGTCGCTTGCGCTCATCGTCGTCTGGGGTCACGCCTGTCTTGGCGCCTGGTTCTGGATGCGCGGGCGCGCCTGGTTTCCGAAATACGAAACGCTGCTCTATACCGTCGCCCTGCTGGTGCCGATCTTCGCACTGCTCGGCTTCGTCAACGGCGCCCGTTCACTGGAGCGCGACTACGCGGAACATGGCGGTTACGGCGACAGGGCCTATGCCAGCCAGGCGCCTCGCGTCGACCCCACCCTCCTCGATAAGATCCGGCTGGCATTCTATGGCGGCTTCGCAAGCCTGATCGGCGGCACCCTCGTTCTGCGCGCCCTGCCGGCGCGCGGCCGTATTCGCATTCGTTATCCGGACGGCCGGGTCGCCGCCGTCAGCCTCGGCTTCAGCGTTCTGGAGGCCAGTCGGGCGGCCGGAATTCCTCATGTTTCCGTCTGCGGAGGGCGCGGGCGCTGTTCCACCTGTCGCGTGCGGATAACGCAGGGGCTCGAAGGCCAGCCGCCGCCGGAAGCTGCAGAACTCGCGACGCTGACCCGCATCGGCGCTCCCGAGAACGTACGCCTCGCCTGCCAGTTCCGCCCAGTGCACAATGTGAGCGTCGTGCCCATCCTCGACACCGACAGCCTCGGGATCAAGACGCAGCTTGCCCGCCAGAACGCCGGCGGACGTGAGCGCCGCGTCGCCGTGCTCTTCTGCGACCTGCGTGATTTCACCCGCATCGCCGAGCACCGGCTGCCCTACGACACGGTCTTTCTGCTCAACCGCTATTTCGAAGTCGTCGGCGAAGCCGTCGAAGGTTCCGGTGGCGTCGTCGACAAGTTCATCGGCGACGGGGCGCTCGCGATCTTCGGACTGAAGACCCCTCTGCCGGAGGCCTGCCGCCAGGCACTTTCGGCCGCCGCCCGGTTGTCGCAAGGAATCCGGGCGCTCAACCAGACCTTCGAAGGGGAGCTCGAGCAGCCACTGAGGCTCGCCATCGGCCTCCACGCAGGCCCGGCGATCATCGGCGAAATGGGCTACGGCCAGGCAACCTCGCTCACGGTCGTCGGCGACACGATCAATACGGCGAGCCGGCTGGAAGGCCTCGCGAAGGAGCACGACGTCGAGCTTGCCGTTTCCGCCGAACTGGTCGAGCGCGCCGGCCTCAGCTTCGAAGGCCACAGACGGCTCGAAATCGGCCTGCGGGGCCGCAAGGCCACTCTGGAAACCTGGATCATCGGTGACGCGGCGCAGCTCTCGCTTTCGCTGCCGATGCAGGGTTGACCAGCCCCGATTTGCCCCTCACCCTCTCCCCTCGCGCGGGAGAGAGGGGACGGGGAGACGCAAGACGCGAGCCGCGAGTCCCTTCTCCCCGTCGAAAGCCTACGGCATGCACATATCTCTTGCGCGCCAGGGCGGCGGATACTGCTCATGAAAGGGATCCCTCGGGAACCCAACCGGCTCAACCCCGCTCGGTCTCGGTTGCCCCTCAACCGGCTGCCGCCACCTTCTCCCCGCAGGCGGGGAGAAGGGATATGCCGCGCCCGCTCGCTCCCTCGGGCGGGCGGTGAATGCGGGGTTCAGTTGGCGCCGCTTGTCCCTTCTCCCCGCCTGCGGGGAGAAGGTGGCGGCAGCCGGATGAGGGGCATGCCGCAAAGCTTCTCGCCAAAAAAAGCCCCTACTCCCGCACCTGCAGCCCGTCGACGAACAGCCGCTCTAGAAAGCGTGCGGCGTCCTCGAAGCGCCCCTCGCCGGCATTCTCCTGGCCGAGCACGGCGCGCACCTGAACGTCGAAATCGGCATAGTGCTGCGTCGTCGACCAGATGGCGAAGATCAGGTGATAAGGGTCGCATTTTGCGATCTTGCCCGCCTTGGCCCAGCTGCGGATGACCTCGGCCTTTTCGTCCACCAGTTGCTTCAGCGGACCCTTGAGCTCGTCCACGATACGCGGGGCGCCCTGCAGGACCTCATTGGCGAACAGCCGGCTTTCGCGCGGGAAGTCGCGCGCCATTTCGAGCTTGCGGCGGATATAGCTGCGGATCTCGGCGACCGGATTGCCCTCGGCATCGAACGCGCGCAGCGGATCGAGCCAGGTGTCGAGAACGCGGTCTATCAGCGCGCGATGCATCGCCTCTTTGGTGCGGAAATAATAGAGCAGGTTCGGCTTCGACATGCCCGCCACGTCAGCGATCTGATCGATCGTCGAACCGCGAAAGCCGTTTGCGGAAAACACCTCCAGCGCCGCCTCGAGGATCTGCTCCTCCTTCTCCTCCTGAATGCGCGTGCGCCTCTGGGTTCTAGCCGCTCTCGGAAGTACCATCTCGTCCCCTGTCCATACCCCCAGGCATATGACGTCCGGCGCGGGCTGCCCAAAAATCGGACGCGCCGTTTTTTTTGAGCAACAACTCCTGTTTTTTTCTTTTTCCGGCTTGAGTGCCGCCACGGAAGTTGTAATGTTTACCAACCGGTCAAATTATCAGTCAGATTGCCGACAAAGGCAACGCCTGATCGAAGGGCATCGCAACAAGGCCCCGATTTGCCGACGGGAACATGAGGGCTATCCCGGGGAGGGACTGGCCGACAATAGAGGAGAACGCCATGGCAGCACCTGGCGAGAATAGGCGCGTCAATGCCGACCGTCTATGGGATTCGTTGATGGAAATGGCGAAGATCGGCCCCGGCGTTGCCGGCGGCAACAACCGCCAGACCTTGACGGATGCGGACGGCGAAGGTCGCCGGCTTTTCCAGTCCTGGTGCGAAGAGGCGGGGCTCTCCATGGGCGTCGACAAGATGGGCACCATGTTCCTCACGCGACCCGGTACCGATCCGGATGCGCTGCCCGTCCATATCGGCTCGCATCTCGACACACAGCCGACCGGCGGCAAGTTCGACGGGGTCCTCGGCGTCCTGAGCGGCCTCGAGGCCGTACGCACGATGAACGAGCTCGGCATCAAGACGAAGCACCCGATCGTCGTGACCAACTGGACCAACGAGGAAGGAGCGCGTTTTGCGCCTGCCATGCTCGCCTCCGGCGTATTTGCCGGGGTCCATACCCTCGAATACGCCTATGCCCGCAAGGATCCCGAAGGAAAGAGCTTCGGCGACGAACTGAAGCGCATCGGCTGGCTCGGCGATGAAGAGGTCGGCGCGCGCAAGATGCACGCCTATTTCGAATACCACATCGAACAGGGGCCTATCCTCGAGGCCGAGAACAAGCAGATCGGCGTCGTCACGCACTGTCAGGGCCTCTGGTGGCTGGAGTTCACGCTGACCGGCAGGGAAGCGCATACCGGCTCCACGCCGATGGACATGCGCGTCAATGCAGGCCTCGCCATGGCGCGCATCCTCGAAATGGTCCAGACCGTCGCCATGGAAAACCAGCCGGGCGCCGTCGGCGGCGTCGGCCAGATGTTCTTTTCGCCCAATTCGCGCAACGTCCTGCCGGGTAAAGTAGTGTTCACCGTCGACATCCGCTCGCCCGACCAGGCCAAACTGGACGGCATGCGCGCCCGGATCGAAGCCGAAGCGCCAAAAATCTGCGAGCGGCTCGGCGTCGGCTGTTCCATCGAGGCGGTCGGGCATTTCGACCCCGTCACCTTCGACCCCAAGCTGGTCGAGACGGTACGCGGGGCCGCCGAGAAGCTCGGCTACAGCCACATGAATCTCGTTTCCGGCGCCGGACACGATGCCTGCTGGGCCGCAAAGGTCGCGCCGACCACGATGATCATGTGCCCCTGCGTCGGCGGGCTCAGCCATAACGAGGCGGAGGATATTTCCAGGGAATGGGCGGCCGCCGGTGCGGACGTCCTGTTCCACGCCGTGCTCGAAACGGCGGAAATCGTGGAATGAGTTTTGCGGGCGGGACGGTGGTTCCGCCCTTTTCTACTGCATGTTTCCTTTGATCGTAGCCGATCAACGGACAAAACATGCAGCAACTCAAAGGCTACAGCGTCCTTTGCGCGTCTGAGACGCGCGGCGCTGCAGGCGGCCCGAGCCGCCGAAAGCACCATCCAGGGGAACGAACCAATGAGCACTGTCATCAAGGGTGGAACCATCGTCACGGCCGACCTGACCTACAAGGCCGATGTAAAGGTGGAAGGCGGCAGGATCGTCGAAATCGGGCCGAATCTCTCCGGCGCTGAGACGCTCGACGCCACGGGCTGCTACGTGATGCCTGGCGGCATCGACCCGCATACGCATCTCGAAATGCCTTTCATGGGCACCTATTCCTCCGACGATTTCGAAAGCGGGACCCGCGCGGCTCTTGCCGGCGGCACCACCATGGTCGTCGATTTCGCACTCCCCTCGCCCGGCCAGTCGCTGCTCGAGGCGCTCACCATGTGGGACAACAAATCGACGCGCGCCAACTGCGACTATTCCTTCCACATGGCCATCACCTGGTGGGGCGAGCAGGTCTTCAACGAGATGGAGACGATCGTAAAGGACAAGGGCATCAACACCTTCAAGCACTTCATGGCCTACAAGGGCGCGCTGATGGTGGACGACGACGAGATGTTCTCCTCCTTCCAGCGCTGTGCGGCGCTCGGCGCGCTGCCGCTGGTCCACGCCGAAAACGGCGACGTGGTGGCGCAACTGCAGGCGAAGCTGCTGGCGGAAGGCAATAGCGGCCCGGAGGCACATGCCTATTCGCGTCCGGCAGAAGTCGAGGGCGAGGCCGCCAACCGCGCGATCATGATCGCCGACATGGCCGGCTGTCCCGTCTACATCGTTCATACTTCGTGCGAACAGGCGCATGAAGCGATCCGGCGCGCCCGCGCCAAGGGCATGCGCGTCTTCGGCGAGCCCTTGATCCAGCACCTGACGCTCGATGAGACCGAATATTTCGACAAGGATTGGGACCACGCCGCCCGCCGGGTGATGTCGCCGCCCTTCCGCAACAAACTTCACCAGGACAGCCTCTGGGCGGGGCTTGCCTCCGGTTCGCTCCAGGTGGTCGCGACCGACCATTGCGCCTTCACGACCGAGCAGAAGCGCTTCGGCGTCGGCGATTTCACCAGGATCCCGAACGGCACCGGCGGGCTGGAAGACCGCATGCCGATGCTCTGGACCTATGGTGTTGCGACCGGCCGCATCACCATGAACGAATTCGTGGCGGTAACCTCCACCAACATCGCCAAGATCCTGAACATCTATCCGAAGAAGGGGGCGATCCTCGTCGGCGCCGATGCGGACCTTGTCGTCTGGGACCCGAAGCGCTCCAAGACGATCTCGGCGAAGACGCAGCAATCGGCGATCGACTACAACGTCTTCGAGGGAAAGACGGTCACCGGTCTGCCGCGCTTCACGCTGACGCGCGGCGTGGTTTCGATCGAGGAAGGAACCGTGAAGACGCAGGAGGGCCACGGCGAATTCGTCCGGCGCGATCCCTTCCCGGCGGTCAGCACCGCGCTTTCCACCTGGAAGGAAGTGACGGCGCCACGGGCGGTGCAGCGCAGCGGCATTCCCGCAAGCGGCGTCTGATCCGAGATGCCGCAGCCCTGTGCCTTTAGAGAAAAAACCGTACCCGGGCAGTCAGGAGGGCACCAGCCCGTCGAGCTCGGGCAGCAGCACGACGCTCTCGTTTCCTTTCGGGTCCGTCCGGGCGATCACCGCCGTGCAAGGGGCGTCCGAGAGGTTCGCCGGGAGGTGCGGCACGCCGGGGGGAATGTAGAGCATATCTCCCGCCCTGGTGATCACGTGTTCTTCGAGCCGCTCGCCGAACCAGGTGTGCGCTTCGCCGGAGAGCACGTAGATCGCCGTTTCGTGGGTCTCATGAAGATGTGCCTTGGCGCGCGCACCGGGCGGCATGGTCACGAGATGCATGCAGATGCCGGTGGAGCCGACCGTTTCCGCGGCAATACCCTCGAAATAATCGAGCCCCTGCTTGCCGGCAAAGGCATCGCCCGGGCGGACCACGTGACAGCCAGGATTGGGTGATCGAGACATGACCGTCCTCCAGAATACGCTGAAAAGCCAACAGCAGGCGACCTCGCCGGCAAATCCGCCATTGCATGTTGCGGGTCCGGATAGCAGTCTGACACAGGCAGTCGATAATGAGAATCCGTCCATGACATCCAATCCCGCCTCCGTGGTCTCGGCCCGGAACCTCGGCCTGACGTTCGAGACCAGCGACGGACCGGTCAATGCACTTACCGGCGTGAATCTCGACGTGGTCAAGGGCGACTTCGTGTCCTTCATCGGCCCGTCCGGCTGCGGCAAGACGACGTTTCTGCGCGTCATCGCCGATCTCGAAAAGGCGACGGCCGGCACCATTTCCGTCAACGGCATGACGCCGGAGGAGGCCCGCCGGCGGCGCGCCTATGGCTATGTCTTCCAGGCGGCCGCCCTTTATCCCTGGCGCACGATCGAAAAGAACATCGCGCTGCCGCTGGAGATCATGGGTTACTCCAGCGAGGACCGGAAGGCGCGGATCGAGCGGACGCTGGAACTCGTCAACCTCTCGGGCTTCGGCAAGAAATATCCCTGGCAGCTTTCCGGCGGCATGCAGCAACGCGCGTCGATTGCCCGGGCGCTGGCCTTCGATGCCGATCTCCTTTTGATGGACGAGCCCTTCGGGGCGCTCGACGAGATCGTCCGCGACCATTTGAACGAGCAACTCCTCAAGCTCTGGGCGCGCACCGACAAGACCATCTGTTTCGTCACGCACTCCATTCCGGAAGCGGTCTACCTCTCGACCAAGATCATCGTCATGAGTCCCCGCCCCGGCCGCGTGACGGACGTCATCGAATCGACCCTTCCGAGGGAACGTCCGCTCGGCATTCGGGAAACGCCGGAATTCCTCGAGATCGCGCATCGCGTGCGCGAGGGCTTGAGAGCGGGGCACAGCTATGACGAGTAGCTGTCGGGCGGAGATGACCCCTCCCCAACCCCTCCCCCCAAGGGGGAGGGGCTTAGCGGCGTCTGCCGCAACCGGTGCGGCAGGGTCGTCCCTCCCCCTTGTGGGGAGGGTGGTGAGCGAAGCGAACCGGGAGGGGTTTTTGGCACACTCGAACATCGACCCGAAGACCAGACAACGCGCGAAGAAGCTACGCACGGAAATGACCAAAGCCGAAGCGGCGATGTGGAACATGCTGCGCGACCTGCGTCCCCTCGGCGCCCGTTTTCGGAGAGAAACACCAATCGGACCCTATATCGCCGATTTCGCATGGCTTTCGGCACGCATCATCGTCGAAGTTGACGGCGACAGCCACGAAACGGACGCCGGTCGATACCACGACGAGCGGCGCGATCGTTTCCTGGGGGCGCAAGGTTTTACCGTTCTGCGCTTCGACAATGCCCAAATACTCGACGGGCCCGACCATGTGTTCGTGACCATTCGCCAACATATCGCACCCTTCCTGAGGGACGAGCGAACGACGAATGGCGGGAGAGCCTGACCATGCGCGAGGAAAGCCTCCTCAAGGACAAGCTCCTTCCCGTCTCCACCGTCGTCCTCCTGTTGATCGCGGGCTGGTACGTCGCATCGGTCTTCCTGAACGCACCTTTCGAACGGGATACCGCCGCCCGCGCCGGCACCGAGATCGGCTTTTCCGAAATCCTCCGCAATACCATGGCCCAGGAACGCCCGGTGCTGCCTGCTCCGCACCAGGTGATCGCCGAGATCTGGGATACGACCGCCAATAAGGCGATCACCTCGAAGCGCAGCCTGGTCTATCATGCCTGGATCACGCTTTCGGCCACTTTGCTCGGCTTCGGCATCGGCACGGTGCTGGGCGTGCTGCTGGCCGTCGGTATCGTCCACAACCGCGCAATGGACCGATCGCTCATGCCCTGGGTGATCGCCAGTCAGACGATACCGATCCTGGCGATCGCGCCGATGATCATCGTCGTGCTCAACGCCATCGGCATTTCCGGCCTGCTTCCGAAGGCGCTGATTTCCACCTATCTTTCGTTCTTCCCGGTTGTCGTCGGCATGGTCAAGGGGCTGCGCAGCCCCGAAACGATCCAGCTCGACCTGATGCACACCTATAACGCCTCGCCCGCTCAGACCTTCTGGAAGCTGCGCTGGCCTTCGTCCATGCCCTATCTCTTCACCTCGTTGAAGGTTGCCGTCGCGATCTCGCTCGTCGGCGCCATCGTCGGCGAACTGCCGACCGGCGCGGTCGCCGGACTCGGCGCACGCCTGCTCGCCGGGTCCTATTACGGACAGACCGTACAGATCTGGGCGGCGCTGTTCATGGCTGCGGCACTCGCCGCGGTCCTCGTCATGATCGTCGGCCTGGCGCATACGGCCGTCCTGAAGCGCATGGGGGCAAAACCATGAACCTTGCCGCTCTCGCGGGCGCCATCCTCTTCTGGCTCGCTGCCTGGGCCGTCAACGAATGGCTGGTCCGAAAGCAGTTCGCAAGCGACGCCGCGAACAACGCGGCACGTGTTGCCGTGCCTCTCCTCTTCGGCATCACCATACTCGTCCTCTGGGAAGGCATCGTCCGCGGCTTCGCCGTTCCATCGGTGCTATTGCCGGCGCCCTCGATGATCTGGCAGCGGCTGATCAATTCGCTGCCGACGCTGGCGGCCGATTTCCGGCAGACCTTCCTGAAATCCGTGCTGACCGGCTACGCGCTCGGCTGCGGCCTCGGCTTCGTCGTCGCAATCCTCATCGACCGTTCGCCCTTCCTGCAGAAGGGGCTGCTGCCGCTTGGCAATTTCGTCTCCGCCCTCCCCGTCATCGGTGTCGCCCCGATCATGGTCATGTGGTTCGGCTTCGACTGGCAGTCGAAAGTGGCGGTCGTCGTCATCATGACCTTCTTCCCGATGCTGGTGAACACGGTTTCGGGGCTTGCAGCCGCCAGCCACATGGAGCGCGATCTGATGCGCACCTATGCCGCCTCCTGGTGGCAGACACTCGTCAAGCTCCGGTTGCCGGCCGCCTGGCCTTTTATTTTCAACGCTCTCAAGATTAACTCCACGCTGGCGCTGATCGGTGCGATCGTGGCCGAATTCTTCGGAACGCCCATCGTCGGCATGGGCTTCCGGATCTCCACGGAAGTGGGCCGCATGAATGTCGACATGGTCTGGGCCGAAATCGCCGTAGCGGCGGTGGCTGGCTCCGTCTTCTACGGGGTGGTCGCGCTCATCGAACGCGCCGTCACCTTCTGGCATCCGTCCATCCGCAGTGGCCGGACCTGACAATGAAGCAACGATAAGAGGGAACTGGAATGAACAAGAAACTTGCATCTCTGCTGGCAGCGGGCGTCTTTTCGCTCGCCGCCTTCCATGCCAATGCCGCCGAAAAGGTCACACTTCAGCTGAAGTGGGTGACCCAGGCCCAGTTCGCCGGCTACTACGTGGCGAAGGACAAGGGCTTTTACGAGGAAGAGGGCCTCGACGTCGAAATCAAGCCCGGCGGCCCGGATATCGCGCCGGCGCAGGTGATTGCCGGCGGCGGCGCCGACGTCATCGTCGACTGGATGCCCTCCGCGCTGGCCACGCGCGAAAAGGGCGTACCGCTCGTCAATATCGCCCAGCCCTTCAAGACATCGGGCATGATGCTCACCTGTCTGAAGGAATCCGGAGTGAAGGGTCCCGAAGACTTCAAGGGCAAGACCCTCGGCGTCTGGTTCTTCGGCAACGAATATCCGTTCCTCTCCTGGATGTCGCACCTGAAGATCCCGACGGATGGCGGACCGGATGGCGTGACCGTGTTGAAGCAGGGGTTCAACGTCGATCCGCTGATCCAGAAGCAGGCCGCCTGCATCTCCACCATGACCTACAACGAATACTGGCAGGTCATCGACGCCGGCATCAAGCCGGAGGATCTGGTCACCTTCAAATATGAGGACCAGGGCGTCGCCACGCTCGAAGACGGCCTCTACGTGCTCGAGGACAAGCTCAAGGACGAGGCCTTCAAGGACAAGATGGTGAAGTTCGTCCGCGCCTCGATGAAGGGCTGGAAATATGCCGAGGAGAATCCGGACGAGGCGGCCGATATCGTACTCGAGAACGACTCCACCGGCGCGCAGACGGAAAAGCACCAGAAGCGCATGATGGGCGAAGTCGCCAAGCTGACTGCAGGTTCCAGCGGCGCCCTCGACGAGGCGGATTACAAGCGCACCGTCCAGTCGCTGCTGGCCGGCGGCTCCGACCCGGTCATATCCAAGGAGCCGGAAGGCGCCTGGACGCACGACATCACGGACGCGGCGCTTAAGTAGGACTCCACACGAACGGAAGGAGCGCGTGGCCCTCGCCTCGCGCTCCCCAGCGGAGTTGTGCCGCTTGCCGCAGCAGCGAGAACTCGCACCCCGTGGTTAAAGGTCGCAGCGTTACTACCCTGGAGAAGCGCACCGACCGAAGCCCGCCGGCACCAGAAAAGCTCGATTCCAATGGCTTAGCGTGGAGGGCTCGCTGTCGAACGGCGAAAATCTCGCATCCTGCCGTGGTTGTTAAGACTACCTTCAGGTTGCACCCGTATTGCATCCGAAGACGCATGACAGTAGAAATAGTGAGGCACCATTGCTTCGCCGCTCTTGTAAGCATTTGCTCCGGCGCCTACATAGGCCGGAACGTTTGACTGGAGGGCAAGCGTATGGAGGAATCTTTATTTCTTTAGGGTTGCCCATCAGGGAATTTTCTTCCCGTCCGGTGCCTGTGGTTTGACACCGCTGCCCCGGGCAGCAATTCAAAGTGCTGCAGCGGTCCTTGCGCGTCCGGCAAGACGCGCGGCGCTGTAGGTGAAATAGCGTGATTGCGGCCGGATATTCGCCCCTGCGCGGGCGTGATCGGGCATGTTTGCTTCAGCTTCGGGAAAACAGGCCTATGGCTCAGAAACTCCTGCCTCTCGTCGGCGCTTGTGCAGCGATGCTCCTGTCCGCGCTTGTAAGCGCTTCGGCCGAAGAGGCCGTCAAGTCCCCGCAAAAACAGGCGCCGCCATCCATCGTCGTGACCGAAGCGACGGAGCGTGCGATTACCGACCGCGTCATTGCGACCGGTTCGATCGAGGCGGTGGACGAGATCTACGTCTCTCCGCTGGTCGATGGACTTGCCATCCGGTCGCTCAACGTCGATGTCGGCGACCGGGTCGAGGAAGGCGGCACGCTCGCCGTGCTCAATGAGGACGCGCTGCTCCTGCAGAAGAGCCAGCTCGAGGCCAATCTCGCAAAGGCCGAGGCGTCGCTTGCCCAGCTGCACGCCCAGCTTGCCGAAGTGACGGCCAATTCGGAGGAGGCGACGCGTGTGGCAGAGCGTGCCGTGCAGCTTTCCAAGAACGGTACGGTATCGACGGCCGAGGCCGACCGCTTGAAAGCGCTCGCTGCCGCGGGCCGCGCACGCGTCCGCTCGGCCGAGCAGTCGGTGAGCGTCGCAACGGCAGATATCAAGGTGGTGCAGGCCCAGATAGACGACGTCGACCTGCGTCTCGCACGAACCGCCGTTAAGGCGCCGGTCAGCGGCGTCATCTCGCGAAAGAACGCCAAGGTGGGTGCGATCGCCAGCGGCAGCGGCGAGCCGCTGTTCGCGATCATTCGCGACGGCGAAATCGAGATGTGGGCCGATGTCGCCGAGTCCGATGTCATCAAGCTTGCCGTGGGGCAGACAGCCACGGTCAAGCTTGCCGGCAGCACCACCACGATCGAGGGGAAGATCCGGTTGATCGCGCCCACGGTCGACCCGCAGACCCGCCTCGGCACGGTGCGTATCAGCCTGACCGACGCATCCAAGGCGCGCGCGGGCATGTATGCCAGCGCAGTGATCGTGGCGGAGCAGAAGGAAGCGGTGGTTTTGCCGCAAACGGCCGTTACATCGGAAGACGGCAAGTCCATCGTCCGCAAGGTCGAAGACGGCGTCGTGCGCCTGGTACCTGTCGAAACGGGCATTCAGGACGGACAATTCATCGAGATACTCTCCGGCATCAAACCGGGTGAGCAGGCGGTGGCGAAGGCCGGTGCCTATGTGCGCGATGGCGACCGCATCAATCCGGTCGAATCCGCCGAGCCGGCAACCAACTGACGGGAACATGAGACCATGAACTTCTCCGCCTGGTCCATCCGCAATCCGGTCGCGCCCATCCTGGCGTTTTTCGTGCTCGTGGTGCTCGGATGGCAGTCGTTCAATTCGCTGCCCATCACGCGCTTCCCGAACATCGACGTGCCGATCGTTTCGATCGCCGTCACACAGAGCGGTGCGGCGCCCGCCGAACTGGAAACCCAGGTCACCAAGGAGATCGAGGACGCCGTCGCCGGCGTCTCCGGCGTCGACCATATCGAGTCGACGATCACCGACGGCATTTCGACGACCGCCGTCATCTTCCGCATGGAAGTCCCGACGACGCAGGCCGTGCAGGATGTCAAGGATGCCATCGACCGCATCCGAAGCGACCTGCCGACCTCGATCGAAGAGCCGATCGTTTCCAAGGTCGATGTGGAAGGCCAGGCGATCCAGACATTTTCCGTCTCGTCGCCCGGCATGACGCTGGAAGAGCTCTCCTGGTTCGTCGACGACACGATCAAGCGCGCCATCCAGGGCCAAACCGGCATCGGCCGTGTCGACCGCTACGGCGGCTCCGACCGCGAGGTCCGGGTCGAGCTCGATGAGGACCGTCTGAATTCCTTCGGCATCAGCGCCGCCGACGTCAACGCCCAGCTTCGCCGAATGAACATGGACCTCGGTTCCGGCCGCGGCCAGGTCGGCGGCAGCGAACAGGCGATCCGCACATTGGGCGACACGCGCGACGTAACGGCGCTGGCGGGTACGATGATCTCGCTGCCGAACGGCCGCTTCGTCCGTCTGTCGGAACTCGGCAAGGTGATCGACACCTATGAGGAGCCGAAGTCGTTCTCCCGCTTCAACGGGCAGCCGGGCGTCACCTTCGCCGTGTTCCGCGCCAAGGGGGCGAGCGAAGTGTCGGTCGCGGAAACCGTCGGCAAGACGCTCGATGAAATCCGCGCGAAGCATCCGGATGTCTCCATCGAGATGGTGGACGATTCGGTCTACTTCACCTACGGCAACTACGAAGCGGCGATTCATACGCTGATCGAGGGCGCCGTGCTCGCCGTCATCGTGGTTATGCTGTTCCTGCGCAACTGGCGCGCGACCTTGATCTCGGCGGTCGCACTGCCGCTCTCAGCCATCCCCACCTTCTGGGTGATGGAACTGCTCGGCTTCTCGCTGAACCTCGTCAGCTTCCTGGCGATGACGCTCGCGACGGGTATTCTCGTCGACGATGCGATCGTGGAGATCGAGAACATCGAGCGTCATATCCGCATGGGCAAGTCGCCTTACCGCGCAGCGATCGAGGCTGCGGACGAGATCGGCCTTGCGGTGATCGCCACCACCTTCACGATCATCGCCGTCTTCGTGCCCGTATCCTTCATGCCTGGCATTCCGGGACAGTACTTCATCCAGTTCGGCCTGACGGTCGCCGTCTCGGTGTTCTTCTCGCTCCTGGTCGCCCGCCTGATCACGCCGGTCATGGCCGCCTATCTGATGAAGCCTTCGGATGTCAGCGGGCATCATGACGATGAAGGCTTCATGATGCGCCAGTACACGCGCCTCGTACGCTTCACCACGAAGCGCTGGTACACGCGCTACTCCACGCTGCTTGCGGCGATCCTGGTCTCGGTCGGTTCCGTGGTCGCGCTGCTCGTCTTCGTCCCGGGCAGCTTCCTGCCGCCGGAAGACAGCTCGCGCGTCAGCCTGTCCATCGAACTGCCGCCGGACGCAATGCTCGCGGATACGGACCGGACCACCACCGAGATCTACAATCGCGTCAAGGATATCGACGGCGTGGAAAACGTCTTCGTACTCGGCGGCGCCTCGCCCAAGGGCGACCTCGAACTGCGACGCGCTGCCGTCACGGTGCTGCTCGAGAAGCTCGATCATTCGCTGATCAACAAGGTCGTCAACGACGTGATCGGCCGCACACCGCTGATCGGCCAATACCTGCCGAAGCTGCCCCCGGCCGGTCGGATCAAGCCGCAATCGGAGATCGAGAAGGAAATCTTCGCCCGATTGCGATCGATTCCCGATGTCCGCGTCACCAAGCTGAACGATCGCGGCGAGCGTGATCTGTCGTTCAACCTGCTTTCCAGCAACGAGGCGGATCTCGACGAGGCGGTCGCCACCCTGGAAGCGGATCTGCGCCGAGATCCGCTGCTTGCCAACGTTAGCCCCGAGGGAGCGCTGCCCCGACCGGAACTGCAGATCCGGCCGCGCGACGAGCAGATGTCGCGCCTTGGCATCACGACGGCGCAGATCTCCGAGGTGATCCGCATCGCCACGATCGGCGATATCGACGCGCAGTTGACGAAGATTGCGCTCGATGGGCGCCTGATCCCGATCCGGGTGCAGCTCGACCGTGATTTTCGCACCGACCTGGCGGCGATCCGCAACCTGAAGGTCCAGACGGCATCCGGAGCGACCGTTCCGCTGTCGAGCGTCGCGGACATCAACTATGCGGAAGGGCCGAGTTCCATCAAGC
This sequence comes from Ensifer sp. D2-11, assembly GCF_054161295.1. Classification (NCBI taxonomy): domain Bacteria; kingdom Pseudomonadati; phylum Pseudomonadota; class Alphaproteobacteria; order Hyphomicrobiales; family Rhizobiaceae; genus Ensifer; species Ensifer sp. D2-11. The sequence goes on along the minus strand of NZ_CP096433.1, from coordinate 581,064 downwards.
GCTACGACCGCTACCGCGTCGTCAAGCTCGGCGCCGACCTGCCCGCCGGCGTGGCGCTCGACACGGCATCGGCCCGCTTCAGGGAAATCGCCGCCGACGCCGATCTGCCTGAAACGGTCCAGTTCCTTGAAAGCGGCGACGCCGAGGTGCAGGCAGAGATGCAGGAGAGCTTCGGCAACGCCATGCTGCTGGGTCTGATGATGGTGCTGGTCGTGCTCATCCTCCTGTTCAAGGATGTGATACAGCCTTTCACCATCCTGTTCTCGCTGCCGCTCGCGATCGGCGGCGTGGCAGCCGCCTTGATCCTGACTCAGAACGCGCTGTCGATGCCGGTGCTGATCGGTATCCTGATGCTGATGGGCATCGTCACCAAGAACGCCATCCTGCTCGTCGACTTCGGTATCGAGATGATGCATCACGGCATGGACCGGACGCTCGCCATGATCGAGGCCGGACGGAAGCGGGCTCGTCCGATCGTCATGACCTCGATCGCCATGTCCGCGGGCATGCTGCCCTCGGCGCTGGGCGTCGGCGAAGGCGGTTCCTTCCGTGCACCGATGGCGATCGCCGTCATCGGAGGCATCATCGTTTCGACGGTCCTGAGCCTCGTCGTGGTTCCGTCCTTCTTCCTGATCATGGACGACCTGTCGCGTCTCCTCGCCTGGGCTTTCGGCCGCTTCATCGGCAAGAAGGACGAGGAGGAACTGCCGCTCGACCAGGAGGCGCTGAGCAAGCTTGCCGCCGAACAGGGCAGCACGATCGAGAGCCTCGAAGAGCGCATCAAGGCGCTCGAAGACGAGAAGCGCCGCAAGTCCGACGGCAAGGTCATCAGCCATCCGGCGCTGGCCGCGGAATAGGACGAGAGCTGCGCCGGGGTGCTGCTCAGAGCGGGTCGACCCGGTCTAAAAACAACGTGATCTAAGGCCTGTTGAGATTCGGGATACCTGCGGCGGCTTGTTTGATTTCCTCATCCCTGTGCCCGTCACAGGGATCCAGCCAGACCAAGTCCTTGGGCTGAAAGAACTCTTCCCGCGCCGCAGACGCGGCGCTGCTGGATCTCTGTGACAAGCACAGAGATGAGGAGGAGGAGAAGCGCCATCATCCATCTCGCAGCAAATCACGTTCATGTTTTTAGGCCGACCGACCTAAACATCGTGATCTAGAGCCCCCCGTGCACCGTCAGGAACTCTACGATCCGCTCCACCCCGTCGCCGCGTTTCATATCCGAGAACACGAACGGCTTTTCGGCTCGCATCCGGGCCGCGTCGCGTTCCATGACCCCGAGGTCGGCACCGACGTAAGGGGCGAGATCCTTCTTGTTGATCACCAGCAGATCGGACCTGGTGATGCCCGGTCCGCCCTTGCGCGGAATTTCCTCGCCCTGGCAGACCGAGATCACATAAATCGTAAGATCCGCGAGATCGGGCGAGAAGGTCGCTGCCAGATTGTCCCCTCCCGACTCGATGAAGACGACATCGAGATCGGGAATGCGGCGGTTGAGATCGGCGATCGCCTGAAGATTGATCGATGCATCTTCGCGGATCGCCGTGTGGGGGCATCCGCCCGTCTCGACTCCGACGATCCGCTCCGAAGGCAAGGCCTGCATGCGCACCAGCGCCTCGGCATCTTCCTTGGTGTAGATGTCGTTCGTGACCACCGCGACGGAATATTTCTCCCGCATGGCTTTGCAGAGCTTGTCGGTGAGCGCCGTCTTTCCGGATCCGACCGGACCGCCGATACCGACGCGCAGAGGACCGTTTTTCGATGGCATCTTTTCTATCCTTTCGAAGTCCGTCCGTTGTTCCGTTAAGTGCGGAACAATCGTGAATGCAATATCTCGTGTCTCAGCGAGGCAATGTCGGCGATGATCGTCGCGGCGCCAAGATCATCGAGCGAGGCGCGCGCGGCGCGCGTTGCCACCGCCCCTATCGTTTTCTCCATTCGCGCAAGCATGCCGACCCCGTCGCGCTGGCCGGTAACGCCGCAGCGGATGGCCACCGACACCGCGTTCGATATGGTGGCGTTGAGAAAGGCGGCGAGCGCCGCTTCGAGGCCGGTGCGGTGCGCTCCGGCGACCGCGCCGACCGCCACCGGATAGGCGGCCCTCGCGCCAGGGAATTCGAGCGACGCGTGCGGCCAGTGGCCGGCGGCGGCCAGGAATGCTTCGCCGAGGAGCATGGTTTCCATATGCCGCTCGCGCGATCCGGCCAGCGCTTCGGCCAGTTCCGATGCCGCAATCAACCGCGCGGCATCGTCACATGCACGGTAACCTTCCGCCAGAAGCAGCGCGTCGTTCCACGTCGTGCCGTGATCCAGGAGCGTTTCGCACCAGAACCGCAAATCGTCGACACCGGTGACAAGCCGGTCATGAATCGCCTGCTCCAGACCGCCGGAATAGGAGAAGGAGCCGACCGGAAAGGCGGGCGAGAGCCAGGTAACGAGACGCAGGAGCGCCTGCGTATCGGCATGCTCAGCCATGGCGGTGGTGATCGCCGTGACCGTGTTGGTGATAGGCGCCGTGCAGGGGATGGAAGGGTTCGTTCACTTCATCGACGGTCGCGCCAAGGCCCTCCAGCATCGCGCGAATGACCGGGTCGCGGGCGATCAGAATCCGCCCCTCTTCCACCGCCGCCGGGAGGTGCCGGTTGCCGAGATGCCAGGCAAGCTCCATCAGGTGCAGCGGGTTTCGCGCGCGGATGTCGTAAAGCGCTTCCGCTGCCGCCTTCACCTCGATATGGCCGCCTCCCTCGAGCACCAGAAGATCGCCATCGGCGAGCATCACGGGCTCCTTGAGATCCAGCATCACCACATCGTCGTTTTCGAGGTGCAGGAGCTTGCGGCGCAGATGGCGCTGCTCATGCGTCAGGGTCAAGCGATGAAGCGGCGCCCTTTCGCCGGGACCGGGCGAAAGAACTTCGGTCGAGCGATAGGGCACGTCAGACCACCTCGATCTTTTCCGGATGCACGATCTCGACGCGGGCGCTCGCCAAAAGATTCGCCGCCGCCGTCTGAAAGGCCTTCAGATGCGGTTCGGCGAAATGCGCATCGATAGCCGCCCTGTCCTTCCATGTTTCGACGAACACCAGCGCATCGGAATCCGTGGGCTTGCGATAGAGCTCATAGCTGACGCAACCGGCCTCTTTCAGCGTCGCTTCGATCAGCGGCGTCGTCAGTGCCACGACCTCGTCGCCCTTGCCCGCATGCGCCGTCAGATATGCAATGATGTAAACCATGGATTTCTGCATTCCCCTTACCGGTGAAACGAGCAAACGTGCACGGTTCGCGCCCCCGCATCCGCTCCTCCTGGAAGTCTTCACTGTAGCAAGAAAAAGCCCCGGCACCAGCAAGAAGGCGAAAATCGCGTGGATTTTCAGGAACCTGCTTGCGGCAGCCGGGGCTTTATCGATTCGGTAAAATCGGGATCAGGCGGCGAGCTTCTTGGACTTCAGCGCCGCGAGGATGTTCTGCGGCGAGGAGACGCCGTAGGGATCGCTGTCGCAGTTGTCGGAGTAGCCTTCCTCTTCGAACCACTGCTCGACAACGCCGTTGTTGATGACGGCGGCATAGCGCCAGGAGCGCATGCCGAAGCCGAGATTGTCCTTGGCGACGAGCATGCCCATCTTGCGGGTGAACTCGCCCGAACCGTCCGGAATGAGCTTGACGTTCTCGAGGCCCTGCGATTTGCCCCAGGCGTTCATCACGAAGGCGTCATTGACGGAGACGCAGTAGATCTCGTCGATCCCGAGAGTCCGGAATTCGGAGGTGAGCTTTTCGAAGTCCGGCAGCTGGTAGGTCGAGCAGGTCGGGGTGAAAGCACCCGGCAGCGAAAACAGCACGACGCGCTTGCCGGCGAAATAGTCGTCCGAGGTAACGTCCTGCCAGCGGAACGGATTGGAACCGCCGACGGACTCGTCGCGGACGCGGGTGCGGAAGGTTACAGCGGGAACTTTTCTGCCGAGCATCATCATCTCCTAAGAACTGGCTGCCGGCGGCGCAGTCTTGGGAGGACAGGCGCGCCGGCGGAAAGCGAGAGCACTTCCTAACGAAATTTCCGCTGCAGTGCAGCATCAAAGCGACGGTTGGAGACCTCCCGCATGGCAGCCATGCGGAAGGCGCATGACTGCCGGGCAATTAAACGAGCTGCGGCGACAGTCCCCGATCCGGTAGGCCTTGATGATATTGCTGGCAATGAGGCAATTTGCACGGACAGCGCCGCACCTTGAAGTGTAACGCTTAGTGTTATATATAGACCGGGTAGGATGGCGGTGCGGATTTTTAAGAACGCTTGGTTCGAGCGTTTTACTCGAAAGCAGAGGATCGCGGACGCTGCCTTGGTAGACGCGGTGCGCCGCGCCGAACGAGGCCAGATTGACGCCGATCTTGGCGGCGGCGTGATCAAACAGCGTGTCGCGAGGTCGGGGCAAGGGAAGTCAGGCGGTTATCGCACGATCATCCTGTTTAGGCTGGAACAGCGGGCATTCTTCGTTTTCGGCTTTGCAAAGAGTGAACAGGCCAACATTGAAGACGGCGAGGAAGCCCTGTTCAAGAAGATGGCGAAGGAACTCCTTGCGCTATCAGATGCGCACATGGCCGTGCTGATCGGGAAAGGGCGTTTTTCGGAGGTTGAAGATGGCGAAGAAGTATAAGAGTGAGGCAATGGCGGCCATCCATGAAACCATGGAGGGCCTATTTGAAGCCGGCGCGATCGACAAGCAGACGATGCGCGAATTCGACGACGCCTGCTTGACGGCCGTGGAGTCAATGACCCCGGAGGAAATTCGCGCTATTCGGGAGCGCGAACATATCTCGCAGCCTGTCTTTGCCCGCTACCTCAATGTGAGCAAGGGGCTTGTGTCCGATTGGGAGCGCGGGGTGAAGAAGCCGGGAGGGCCGGCGCTGCGATTGCTGACCGTTGTTCAGAAAAGAGGGCTTGCGGCGATTGCCTGATTGCTGCGTTGCCGGCAAAGAGGCAATGTTGCAGCCTATAAACCCATCCTGGGCCGGCCCTACGCCCTACAGCGCCGCGCGTCTTATCAGACGCGCAAAGGTCGCTGTAGCACTTTGATCTGCTGCATGTTTTTGTCCTTTAATCGGATACGATTAAAGGAAACATGCAGTAGCTAGATGATGAGAGCGGGCCGGCCGGATCGCGGCGAAGGCGCGAGGCGTGCGGTTCGGCCCTTTCCCTACCCTATTGGCCGAGCAGATCGCGCACGCGCGCCAACTCATCCATGAGGACAAGGAGCCGGTGGCGGAAGTCGCGCACCTCACGGGCGTGCATCGTGCCACGATCTAAGGGCTATAGAACCTAGAGCGGTATGTATTTAAGCCCGTTCATATCCCGCCTCTTTGAAGTAGGCTGCGCATTCCTGTGGGGTGACGGCTTGGAGAATGTGGCGCAGTTCGTCATGGATTGCATCGCGTGATCTGGCCTGTGCCTCACGCAACCAGTGCTTGATTTTGGCGAAGAGCTTTTCGATCGGATTGAGATCGGGGGAATATTTCGGCAGAAAGAACAGGCGGGCGCCGGCCTTACGGATGGCGGCGCGGATCTCCTGACCCTTATGGGAGCCGAGATTGTCCAGGATGACGATGTCGCCGGCTTTGAGTTCCGGCACCAGAACTTGCTGGACATAGATGCGGAAGCGTTCGCCATTGATCGGGCCATCGAGGATAAAGGGAGCGCTGACGCGGTCGGCCCTGAGTGCGGCGACAAAGGTCATGGTGTTCCAATGGCCGAAGGGGGCGTAGCCCACCAGTCGTTCGCCGCGAGGCGCCCAGCCCCGCAGCGGCGCCATGTTCGTCTTCGTCCAGGTCTCATCGATGAAAACGAGGCGGGCGGGATCAATTCCGGGGCAGTGCTTCAGCCATCGTGCCCGGTGGCGGGCGACGTCGGGCCGCTCCCGTTCGCTGGCGACCAGCGTCTTTTTTTATAACTCAACCCCTCTTCGTGCACGAAGGTCCAGACGGCGCGATAATCCACCTTCAGGCCGCGCTCGCTCAACTCGGCGACAAGTCCGTGCAGCGTGAAGTCGCGCTCGCGGCAGCGGCAAAGCAGCCAAGCCCGGTGCGGACCGGAAAGCTTGCGGGGCTTGTGCCCACCCATCTGGCCGGGTGCGGCGCTGCCCGTCTCGCGAAACCGCCGCACCCAATCGATCGCGGTGCTGATGCCGATGCCGAAGCGCTTGGCCGCTGCCCGGCACGATAGGCCCTCGCCCGTCACCGCATCGACAACGCGTTCCCGAAGATCATTCGAAAAAGGTCTCGCCATAAAGGCCGGCCTCCTTCACCGGCCTGAATGGTGAATCTGATTTGCGCAGAAAAAGGAATCCCCTTTCCGATTCCGCCTAAATGCATCCCGCTCTAGAACAGGAAATACCGCTGCGCCATCGGCAGCACCGTCGCCGGCTCGCAGGTCAGGAGCTCGCCGTCGGCGCGGACCTCGTAGGTTTCCGGGTCGACCTCGATATGCGGCGTCAGGCTGTTGTGGATCATCGACGCCTTGCCGATGCCGCCGCGGGTATTCTGGACAGCGACGAGCTCCTTGGCGACGCCGAGCCTGCCGGCGAGCCCGGCATCGAGCGACGCCTGCGAGACGAAGGTGACCGAGGAGTTGGTCCGGCTCTTTCCATAGGCGCCGAACATCGGCCGGTAGTGGACCGGCTGCGGCGTGGGGATGGAGGCGTTCGGGTCGCCCATGGGGGCTGCGGCGATCGTGCCGCCGAGAAGCACCATGTCGGGCTTCACGCCGAAGAAGGCCGGATTCCAGAGGACCAGATCGGCGCGCTTGCCGACCTCGAGCGAGCCGATCTCATGGCTGAGGCCATGGGCTATCGCCGGGTTGATCGTATATTTGGCGATGTAGCGCTTGACCCGGAAATTGTCGTTGTCGCCGGTCTCCTCCTTGAGCCGTCCGCGCTGGCGCTTCATCTTGTCGGCGGTCTGCCAGGTGCGGATCGCCACCTCGCCGACCCGCCCCATCGCCTGGCTGTCGGAGGAAATGATCGAGAAGGCGCCGATATCGTGGAGGATATCCTCCGCTGCGATCGTCTCCTTGCGGATGCGGCTTTCGGCGAAGGCGATGTCTTCCGGAATGGTGGGCGACAGGTGATGGCATACCATCAGCATGTCGAGATGTTCCGCAAGCGTGTTCACCGTATAGGGCCGCGTCGGATTGGTCGAGGACGGGATGACGTTCGGCTGGCCGCAGATCCTGATGATATCAGGCGCATGCCCGCCGCCGGCGCCTTCCGTGTGGTAGGCGTGGATCGTCCTGCCCTTGATCGCCGCGATCGTATCCTCGACGAAGCCGCTTTCGTTGAGTGTGTCGGTATGGATCATGACCTGCACGTCGTATTCGTCGGCGACGGAGAGGCAGCAGTCGATGGCGGCCGGCGTCGTGCCCCAATCCTCGTGCAGCTTCAGCGAGGTCGCGCCGCCGAGTACCATTTCCACGAGCGCGCCAGGCAGCGACGCATTACCCTTGCCCGCAAAGGCGAGATTCATCGGAAACGCATCGGCCGCTTCGATCATGCGGGCGATGTGCCACGGTCCGGGCGTGCAGGTCGTGGCGAGCGTACCGTGCGCCGGTCCCGTCCCGCCGCCGAGCATGCAGGTCAGGCCGCTCATCAACGCCTCTTCGATCTGCTGCGGGCAGATGAAGTGTATATGGCTGTCCATGCCCCCGGCCGTGACGATCTTGCCCTCGCCGGCGATGACCTCCGTACCCGGGCCGACGATAATGGTGACGCCCGGCTGCATGTCCGGATTGCCGGCCTTGCCTATTGCCGCGATCCGCCCGTCCTTCAGCCCGATATCCGCCTTCACGATCCCCCAATGATCGAGGATAAGCGCATTGGTGATCACCGTGTCGACCGCGCCGCCTTCGCGCGTCACCTGGCTTTGGCCCATGCCGTCACGGATGACCTTGCCGCCCCCGAACTTCACCTCCTCGCCATGCGTGGTGAAATCCTTCTCGACCTCGATGAAGAGCTCGGTGTCGGCGAGGCGCACCTTGTCGCCCACGGTCGGACCGAACATGTTGGCATAGGCCGCGCGCGACATTCTGTAGGACATGGATCAGGCTCCCTGGGGCAAATCTGAAGAGGCAAATGGATGAAGTCGGCGAAGCCGCCCTTGCGCTGCGAGCGCATCGACATAGCGGCGCTCGGCGGCGAACGGGTGCCACTGCCAGCCGATATGGCCGAAGCCGGCAAGCACGACATCGTCGCCGGCTGCGGCAAAGCTCGACACGATGTCGGCAATCACCACCAGACCGCTCGACGGCGCGACGTAAGGCGACGGCGCGAAGCGGGCGAGATCGCGCTCCAGCCGGTCATGCGTCTCGGCCGCGATGACCCGGTGCTTGCGTGCCGTCGCCCGCGCGAAGCTCTCGAAGCCGGCCGTATAGTCGTCGCAGAAATCGTCGAGATCCGGATGGGTCCCGGCAAGTGCTGCCCGCATCGCGGCGAACCTGGCTCCGGAGCGGACGCTCCATAGCTCGCGTGCCTGCCGGACCGCCGCACTCGTCTTCCAGCGCCCGCCGCCGAGCATGGACAGTGCCGGGCGGCCGGTGTTGCAGACGGCGATGATATCGGTCCTGCTGCCGCCCTTCCCGACCGAGCGGCAATCGTTGAAACGGATCACCAGATCGGCTGCATCGATCGTCGCGGCAGCGCCCCCGGGCACGTCACCATTGCCAACGATCATGATGACGCGGCCGCTTTGCAATGATCAATTCTCCGCAGATTCCATGAGTTCCTTGAGCTCGGCGGTGCGCTTGCGTGTCAGCTCTGCGAGGCAACCGGAGACCAGCATGCGTTCCATCGAGCCGCCCCTCGCCTCGAACCCGGCGAGTTCGCATTGGCCGTCGCGATAGCCGATCCAGGCCCGTTGGGCTTTTTTCAGTGCCTCGAGCGCTCCGACGTAAGCCGCGTCGATATCGCCAAGCTCCTTGTCGGTCGCCTGCATGGCCGCGACCGCAAGGCGGTAGGTCTTGTTCAGCTCCGCATCCGCCGCCCGGTAGCCCTGATCGGCGCAAATGTTGAGATCCATCTGGGTCACGGCCTTCCGGCAATCCGGCTCAGGCTGTTGCGCATCGGCGGAAGCCGTGCAGCACAACAACAGGCTCAAAGCAGGAGCGGCCGCTCTCATAGCTTCCCCATGACCTGCTGGCGGAAGCCGAAAACCTCGCGTTTTCCCGAAAGCGGGATGAGCGTCACCTGCCGTGTCTGTCCCGGCTCGAAGCGGACGGCCGTACCCGCAGGAATGTCGAGCCGCTTGCCGCGCGCGGCGTCACGGTCGAAGATCAGGCCCGGATTGGTCTCGGCGAAATGATAATGGCTACCGACCTGCACCGGTCGGTCCCCGGAGTTGGCAACCTCGATGCTGACGGTTTCGAGGCCCGCATTCAACTCGATCTCACCGGCGGCGGCGACAATCTCACCTGGAATCATGTTCGCTCCCCTCAGGCGGCTCGTTCGGGCGCACAGCCCTGAGGCTTCAGGACGCGCTCCGTCGATGCCGGATATTTCTTCAGCATTGCCGCGGGCCGCACCGGGCGCCGAACCAGTTCGCCGCCGCAATTCGGGCAAGTCCCGCCAAGCTTCGTTTCCGCACAGCCGGCGCAAAAGGTACACTCGAAGGTGCAGATCATCGCATCGCCGCTATCGGGTGGCAGGTCTCGATCGCAGCATTCGCAGTTCGGACGCAGGCTGAGCATGGTGCCTCCTCGTTAACGGATAGGCTCGTGGACGGTGACGAGCTTCGTCCCGTCGGGAAAAGTAGCCTCGACCTGGATGTCGTGGATCATCTCCGCAATGCCCTCCATCACCTGATCGCGGGTGAGAACATGGGCGCCTGCCTCCATCAGCTCGGCGACGGAACGGCCGTCTCGCGCGCCTTCCACGACGAAGTCGGTGATGAGGGCGATCGCCTCGGGATGATTGAGTTTCACGCCCCGCTCGAGCCGCCGGCGCGCGACCATCGCCGCCATGGAAATCAACAGCTTGTCTTTTTCACGCGGAGTGAGATTCATGCGTCGCCGTCCAGATCGATTGCAGGGATCAGAGAGTCCAGACTTTCGGCACTGACGCGTCTTTACGCAAGTGCGAAATGAGCGGGATGAGGATTTTTCTGAGCGCGAACCCATCGGCCGCAGCAACGCGGGCGACGATCTTGTCGCGACAGCCGACGTCGTAGTGGCTGACGCCGGACAGGGCATGTCCCGCGAGCGCCAAGCGCAGTTTGGAAAGCTGCGACTCGCAGTCCGGCGCGGCATAGACGAGGGTCGCGAAGGCGGCAGCGCCGTCGAGCACCGCTCGCCGGGACGCAAGCGCCGCGATGTCGCCGGCCAAGGCGAGGTTCTCCGCGTGGATCAGCCTGCCGCCGCTTCGAATTCGCCAATTGTCGCGGAAGAGGCCGGCGCGCACCTCCTCGCCCATGGCCTTGCGGCCGATCAGAACGGCCTCCACCGCGAGAAAGGATGCATCGGCGGCGAGGTCGACCTCGAGGCTCCGCGACAGGGCCGACCGATCGAAGAGAATCGTCTCCTGCGGCAGCCAGTCGACGTGAGCGCCGGCGGCGACCGATATGCGCGTCGCAATCTCGGCCGTGCCGGCGGCTGCCTTGTAGACCTTCTCGCAGGCCTGCGTCGTCAGCGTGAGTTTCGTGCCTTTGCCCGCCCTGAACTCCCAGGAAAGTCGGTCACCGCCCGTCACGCCGCCCGACGAATTGATGAGCACGGCCTCCATCGAGGCATCGAAGGTCCTCGGCAGACGGATCTTGGCGCAGCCTTCCTGGTAGAGCTCGGCGATGCGCGTGCGGCCGCCTTCAGCCTTGGCGACGAGCCGCCCCTCTCCCCTCGCCCGCTGCGGTGCGATGATCGCTGCCGGTTCCATGGACGTTTGCCGAAGCTCCCCTGCGGACGGGTCTTCGCCCGAACCGCGTTGCCGAAGTGCCAAGATCACGCCACCCGGTCCGGCGGCTCCAGGCCCGCGAAGAACGCCGTGATGTTGTCGACGACCTTCATCCCCATTGCCGTGCGCGTCTCCTCCGTGGCACTGCCGAGATGCGGCAGCAGCACGACGTTTTCGAGCGCTCGCAGGCGCGTGGGAACGTCAGGCTCCGCCTCGTAGACATCGAGCCCGGCGCCGCGGATCACGCCCTTCTCAAGGGCCTCGATCAATGCCGCCTCGTCCACGACATCGCCCCGCGCCGTGTTGATGAGATAGGCGCCAGGCTTCATTGCCGCAAGGCGCGCCGCGTTGATCAAATGCCGGTTCTCGCCGCCGCCCGGGCAATGCAGCGACACGAAGTCCGCTGCCTTGAGCACGTCCTCGACCGTATCGAGCTGGCGGGCCCCGAAGCGCGCCGCTTCCTCCGGCGCTACCCTGGAGCGGTTGTAGAAGACGATGTCCATGTCGAAGCCGAAATGGCAGCGCTTCGCCATGGCTTTTCCGATTCGCCCGAAGCCGATGATGCCGAGCGTCTTGCCCGTCACCTTCGTTCCGGTCATGTGGGTCGGCCGCCACCCCTCCCAGGCGCCCGCCCTCACCTGCCGCTCGCCTTCGCCGGTCCGGCGCGCGGCGGCGAGCAGCAGCGATACGGCGAGATCAGCAGTGCAATCGGTCAGAACGCCGGGCGTATTCGTCACCACGATGCCGGCTTCCTTGGCAGCTCCGGCGTCGATGTGATTGTAGCCTACGCCGAAATTGCCGAGGATCCGGGTGCGAAGACCTCCGCCCGTAAAAACATCGGCCGGCAGCCGGTCCGAGACGGTCGGCAGCACCGCATCGAAATTGCGCAAGGCGTCTGCGAGCGCGCTCCTGTCGAGCGGCCGGTCCTCCTCGTTGAGGACTGTATCGAACCTTTCGGCCAAAACCCGCTCCACGGCCTGCGGCCAGCGGCGAGTGATAAGAATGCGCGGCTTGGCGGTCATCATTTGTCTCCCGGAACCCTTCCGGATAGTGCATGAAATCGAGCCGATGGGTAGCCGGTCAGATACAAAAAGGGCACCCGGCGGTGCCCTTTTCAGCTGCTTTGCCTGCAGCAATCCCGCTGTCTCAGGACCTTGCGAAGTCGAGCAGGTCCTTGTTGAGCTGGTCCTTGTGGGTATCCGTGATGCCGTGCGGAGCGCCCGGATAAACCTTCAGCTCGGCCTGAGGGACCAGCTTCTTGGAGGCACGCGCGGCCGCATCGATGGGCACGACCTGGTCATCGTCGCCATGGATGATGAGCGTCGGCACATCGAACTTCTTCAAGTCCTCCGTGAAATCCGTCTGCGAAAAGGCGACGATGGAGTCATAGGCGTTCTTGTGACCGGCCGTCATGCCCTGCAGCCAGAAACTGTCGATCATGCCCTGCGAAGGTTTCGCGCCGGGCCGGTTGAAGCCGAAGAACGGGCCCGAGGCGATGTCCCGGTAAAGCTGCGAGCGATCGGCGAGGCTGGCGGCCTGCAGGCCATCGAACACCTCCTTTGGCAGACCGCCGGGGTTGTCGTCGGTCTTGACCATCAAGGGCGGCACTGCCGAGATCAGTCCTGCCTTGGCGACGCGCGCCGTGCCGTGGCGTCCGATATAACGGGCGACTTCGCCGCCGCCGGTCGAGAAGCCGGCAAGGAAGATATCCTTGAGGTCCAGCGTTTCGATCAGATCGGCGAGATCGTCGGCATAATGGTCCATGTCGTTGCCGTCCCATGGCTGGCTCGAACGGCCGTGGCCGCGGCGGTCATGGGTGACGACCCGAAAGCCGTTATTGGCGAGATAGAAGGCCTGTGCCTCCCAGCTATCCGACGAAAGCGGCCAGCCATGGCTGAGGATGACCACAGGTCCGCCCTTCGGACCCCAGTCCTTATAATAGATCTCGACGCCATCACGCGTGATGATCCTGCTGCCGGTTGCTCCAGGGGTCGCCGCACCGGCGGGCGGCTCAGCACCCCCGGCGACGGCCGGGCTGGCGGCCGAGAGAGCGGCCGCGGCGGTGGCGGTGGCGGCGCCGATTGCGCCTGCCAGAATTTCTCTGCGGGAGACGTCGTTCGTGGTTGTCTTCACCTGAGACTTGGTCATTGGAAATGCTCCTTTCCCTGAAATCCGGTCATAATTCACGATCCAACCGCTAACGCAATTTTATATCGAAGGCGATTAAATCGTGTGCGATATTTATCGTGCGCTCCGTCCGGTGTCAATACCTTGCGATTATATCGCGAACGATTTATTTTAGTGGGCACGACAACCGGGACCGAAGCGATGGCGAAGACAAACCTCCCCTCCTCGGAGGAACTCATGAAGCTCGACAACTTCCTGTGCTTTGCGATCTACTCCGCAAATCACGCCTTCACGCGTGTCTACAAGCCGCTCCTCGACGAGCTCGACCTGACCTACCCGCAATACCTCGTGATGGTTGCTCTTTGGGAAAAGGACGACCAGACCGTCGGCAGTCTGGGCGAGAAGCTGTTCCTGGAGTCGAGCACCCTCACTCCCATGCTGAAGCGGCTGGAAGCCATGGGCTACATTTTGCGGACCCGCGACAAGGCCGATGAGCGGCAAGTGCGTGTGCGACTGACCGAGACCGGCCGCGCGCTCAGGGAAAAAGCAAGCCGCGTTCCGATCGGCATTGCCGATGCGACGGGAATGGAGCCGGCAGAGGTCGCCCGGCTAAAACGAGAAATCGCGGCTCTCCGGGCGTCGCTGCTGCGATAAAGTGCGTCATTGAACAGGAAGCGTCGGCTCTCGAATGGAACCTTGACAAACCAGAGTGGTTCACAAACAGTCCTATCGAACCACGGGAGTTACCTAGAGCACGTCCACTTTAAACCGGCTCATATCCTGCTGCTGCGAAGTAGTTCGCACACTCTTGCGGCTCGAAGAGTTTGACGATGTCGCCAACGGTGTTCCACAGGGCGTCGACGGAGCGTTCGGCCCGTGCCCGCAGAAGCGCCTTGAGCTTTGAGAAGGCGTTTTCGATCGGGTTGAAGTCGGGGCTGTAGGGCGGGAGATAGAGCAGCGTGCAGCCGGCGGTTTCTATGGCCTGTCGGATGCCATCTGCCTTGTGAGCCGGCAGGTTGTCCATGACGACGATGTCGCCGGGCGTGAGGGTCGGCACGAGAACCTGCTCGACATAGGCCCGGAAAGCCACTCCATTCATCGCCCCGTCAAGGACCATCGGTGCGGTCATGCCGGAGAGCCTGAGCGCCCCGGTGAACGTCGTAGTTTTCCAATGACCGTGCGGAACGCCCGATCGGCAACGCTCTCCGCGCGGCGCGCGACCGCGAAGCCGGGACATCTTCGTGGAAAGACCCGTCTCGTCTATGAAGACGAGGCGGGCTGGATCGAGATCAAGCTGGGCATCGAACCAGTCCTGACGCCGCTTCAGGAGGTCTGGCCGCTCCTGCTCCAATGCATGTGCGGTCTTTTTTTGAATGTGAAGCCGCGCTTGCGCAGCCAGACGTCGAGGGTGCTGCGGCCGATAGAGACGGATCGGTCCTCTTCCAGACGCAAAACCATCTCGTTCAGCGTGATGTCCTTCGACGCCTCGATCATGCCGATGATGAAAGCCTCATGATCGTCGAGACGGGAACCTCCAGGTCGACCCTGCTTGGCAGCGCTCACCTGACCCTGCCGGGCGCTCGCGATCCAGGCAATCGCCGTCGAAATCCCGATCCCGAACCGCGCTGCAGCCGACCGCGCGGACATCCCACCAGCCGACGCAGCCAGAACCCGGTGGCGAAGATCATCACTCAATGCTCGGGCCATGTTCCCTCCGACAAATCAAAGACAGGAGGAGGGAATCACAGAACGCTCTGAAAAGGAATCCTCGCGCCGATTCCGCTTTCATCGGACGCGCTCTAGGTCGGGTCGACCTACATGGCCGTGATCTATTCCAAGAAGTCGAGACGCGGGATGCGGCCGGAAAACCGCACACACTTTTCCTCAGCCCGCTCTAACACTTAGACCCTTCTGATCGTCCGATTTGCTCTTCCAAGCAATCTCGCTGGCTCCAAACAGCAGAAGGCCCGGCGTATGCCGCCGGGCCTTCCAGATTGCCTATGAAAAAGAACTATTCGTTCTGGAAGTAGCTGAACTTGCCGTCGTCACCCTTCTTCCAGGTGTACATGACGTAGTCCGGGCGGGTGATGTCGCCCTTTTCGTCAAAGCCGAGCTCGCCGATTGCCGTCTTGAACGGGCCCTTGGCCTTGATGGCTTCGGCGACCGCCTGCGGATCGGTGTTGCCGGCGGCCTTGGCGCCTTCTGCGATCACCTGAAGGGCCGCATAGGCATAGAGCGTGTAGGCTTCAGGCTCGAAGCCGGCGGCGCGGAACTTCTCGACGAGGTCCTTGGCGGCCGGGCTCTTGCGCGGGTCCGGTGCGAAGGTCATCAGCGTGCCGTCGACCGCATCGCCGGCAATCGAGGCCAGTTCGTTCGAGACGATGCCGTCGCCCGACATCATCGTCGCCTTCAGGCCCTGGTCCTTCATCTGACGCATGATCAGGCCGGCTTCCGTGTGCAGACCGCCGTAATAGACGATCGAGACACCAGCCTGCTTCATCTTGGCGATAAGTGCGGAGAAGTCCTTGTCGCCGGTGTTGATGCCTTCATAGAGCGCCTCGGTGACGCCGGCTTCGTTCATCGACTTCTTGGTTTCGTCGGCAAGGCCCTGACCATAGGGGGTCTTGTCGTGAATGACGGCGACCTTCGCGTCCTTGAAATTGGCCGCGATATAGGCGCCCGCAACGGCGCCCTGCTGGTCGTCACGGCCGCAGGTGCGGAAGGTGTTCCACAGGCCGCGTTCGGTGAACTGCGGGTTGGTCGAGGCTGGCGTCACCTGCAGGATGCCGTTTTCCGCATAGATTTCCGATGCGGGAATCGAGACGCCCGAGTTGAAGTGACCAACGACGAATTTCACGCCATCGGCCACGAATTTCTGGGCGACGGAAACACCCTGCTTGGGATCCGAAACGTCGTCGCCGAGTACGACCTTGATCTGTTCCCCATTGATGCCGCCTGCAGCATTGATGTCCTCGGCCGCCTGTTCTGCACCTTTCTGGAGCTGCGCGCCGAAGGCGGCGTTCGGACCAGTCAACGGACCACCGACACCGACCAGGATGTCAGCCCACGCGGTGCCGCTGAAGGCGACCATTGCTGTCAGCGCAACGGCCGACAGAAGAGACTTTTTCATCTTGTTACTCCCAATTATTCGAGCGGGTCTCGTTTCATAAGCCTGCGCAATGCCCACCATCATTGCGCCGGTGTTCTTTCGCACCGGCCGCGCGGACCGGCACGCGCTGTTCCCTTATTTTGCCTTCCAGGAGAAAGGCGAGGTTTTTTCATAAAGCCAATAGTACATGCTGGCCATTTGCTTGGTCCGATAGTAACGGAAACCAGCGGTAGCAAACAACAAAAGGACGAGCGTGTCCACGATATAGTATTGCAGGGTGAACATCGTCCCGTTGAAAAGCGCATGATGGATGAAGCGGATGCCCCAGCCCAAAAGCGCGACATAAATCACGAGCCGCGGAACGCCACCCCAGCTTTCCGCGACGCTCTTGCCGGTCCGCCACGCCGTCCAGCCCCCGAGAACGCAGGTGATGAATAAAAACTGCCAGATCGAGGCTTCTTCGTAGAGAATTCCCTGCATCTCACTCAACTCCAGACGCGGCGGATCAATGGCGGCCGCCTTCGAGATAGGCCGCGCGAACCTCCGGATTGGCGAGGAGGTCCTTGCCCGACCCGCTCATCGTCACACGGCCGTTGACCATTACATAGCCTCGATCGGAGAGCTTGAGCGCTCCGAAGGCGTTCTGCTCGACGAGGAACACGGTGAGTCCCTCGTTCTTGTTGAGCACCTTGATCGCTTCGAAGATGCCCTTGACGATCAGCGGCGCAAGCCCGAGCGACGGCTCGTCGAGCAGCAGGAGCTTCGGACGGGCCATCAGCGCACGGCCGATCGACAGCATCTGCTGCTCGCCTCCCGAAAGCGTACCCCCACGCTGCGCCTGCCGCTCCTTGAGCCGCGGGAAAAGCGTGAAGACCTTTTCGACGTCTTCCTTGAAGTGCTTCAGATTGTCGAGGCTCGCACCCATCTGGAGGTTCTCGAGCACCGTCATGCGCGGGAAAATCCGGCGCCCTTCCGGCGACTGGGCAATCCTCAGACGCGCGATCTCATGCGTCGGCAGACGCGTGATGTCCTGGCCGTCGAAGTGAACCGAGCCGGTGCGCGCCTGCGGGCTGCCGCAGATCGTCATCATGAGCGTCGATTTCCCGGCGCCATTGGCGCCGATCAGCGCCACGATCTCGCCGCGATGGACCTCCATGTCGACGCCGTTCAGCGCGCGGATGTTGCCGTAATAGGTCTCGACGCTTCTCACATGCAGCAGGGGCGCAGTCATTGTCCGGGCCCCCCACGCTCGCCCTCGATTTCCTCGATTTCTCCGATCACCTCTTCAACCTCTTCATCCTCGACACCCAGATAGGCCGCAATGACCCTTGGATCGTTCTTCACGAAGTCCGGGTTGCCGTCGGAAATCTTCTGACCGTATTCGAGCACGACGACGTGATCCGATATTTCCATCACCACGGACATATCGTGCTCGATCAACAGGATGGAGGTGCCGGTATCGCGGCGGATCTCCTGCAGCAGCGCATTGAGGGCGAGCGATTCACGCGGATTGAGACCCGCCGCGGGCTCGTCCAGGCAGAGAAGCTCCGGCCCGGTACACATTGCGCGGGCGATCTCGAGCCGCCGCTGAGCGCCATAGGGCAGGTCGCCGGCCGGATCGTCGGCCCGCTCGGTCAGCGATGCCTTTTCGAGCCAGTGCCTGGCGAGCTCGATCGATTCCCTGGATGCCTCGCGATAGGCCGGGAAGCCGAACAGGCCGAGAATGGTATAGCCGGATGCCCGCATCAGCTTGTTGTGCTGGGCAACGAGCAGATTTTCGAGCACCGTCAGGCCCGAGAACATGCGGATGTTCTGGAAGGTCCGAGCCACCTTGGCCTTTTTGGTGATCTCGAAATCCGGCAGCCGTTCCAGAAGGAATTCGGCGCCCGACTTCTGCCGCATGGTGATCATGCCCATCGTCGGTTTGTAGAAACCGGTGATGCAGTTGAACACCGTCGTCTTGCCCGCTCCGTTCGGACCGATCAGCGCGGTGATCTCGCCGCGCTCCGCCTCGAAGGAGAAGTCGTTGATGGCCATGAGACCGCCGAAGCGCATCGACAGGCGTTCAACCTTGAGGATGGGATCTTTTGTCATGGTGTCGGTCCCAAAGGCCATCAGCCGTGCCCCTCTTTGGTGAAGCTGCCGGAGATTGCCCTGCGTTCGCGCAGGAACGCGGTCGGCTCGCGTGATCCGACGAAGCCGCGCGGCTTCCAGACCATGACGACGACCATGGCGAGGCCGAAGATCAGCATGCGATAGAGTTCCGGCGTGAAGGTCGGTCCGAAGATCATCTTGAGGAAGGTCAGTTCACGCAGGATTTCCGTGCCGCCGATCATGACGACGGCGGCGATGGCGATACCCGTCAGCGAGCCCATGCCGCCGAGAACCACGATGGCGAGGATAACGGCGGATTCCAGGAAGACGAAGGATTCCGGCGAGACGAAGCCCTGACGCACAGCGAAGAACGAACCGGCAAAGCCGCCGAACATCGCCCCCGTCGCAAACGCCGTCAGCTTTGTGGTGACGGTGTTGATACCGAGGGACCGGCAGGCGATCTCGTCTTCCCGCAATGCCTCCCAGGCGCGGCCGATCGGCATCCGGCGCAGCCGGATCGTGACGAAGGCCGTCAACAGGGCGAGACCGAGGATCAGATAGAACAGGAAGATCTTGTAATAGGCCGAAGACATCGGCAGGCCCATCATTGCCGCGAAGCCGTCCTTCGTAGCATCGAATTTGATACCGAAGAGCGTCGCCTTGGCGATGCCGGAAACGCCGAACGTGCCTTTCGTGACCTCTGTCCAATTGATCAGCACGAGGCGGATGATCTCACCGAAAGCGAGCGTCACGATGGCGAGGTAGTCGCCCCTGAGGCGCAGCACCGGAAAGCCGAGGACGACGCCCCAGCAGGCGGCGAGAAGGCCGGCAATCGGCAGCAGCACCCAGAAGGACAGGCCGAAATAGCTGGAGAGCAGCGCGTAGGAATAGGCGCCGACGGCATAGAAGGCCACATAGCCGAGGTCGAGCAGTCCGGCGAGACCGACGACGATGTTGAGGCCCCAGGCAAGCATCACGTAGATGAGGATCTGAATGCCGAAATTGTCGACCCATTTCAGCGATCCCTGGACGCCCACGAGCGCGACGATCACCGGTGGGTAGATCAGCAGCAGGATGACCGCGATCTTCGACCAGTTGCGGCTGAAGAACGTCTCCTCCTTCACCACATCGGGCGCGGCCGCCTTCGCCGCCTTGCGCTGCGCCAGCCGCGGCTGGACATAGGCGACCATGAGGAAGCGGCCAACCATGGCGATGGCCACGAAGGTCGCGAGCAGGCCCCAGCGCTGCGTGAGGATGAGTTCGTTGCGGATGTTCTGGTCGGTCTTGAGGCCGACGAAGAGCACGAACATGCCGAGCGTGATGAGGCCCGCAAAGACAGCCTCGCGGAGCGCCCGCGCCGTCAGCTCGCTGCCGGCGCTTGCGGTTGTGGATGCGACATTTGCCATGGAACTATACCTTCTCGACTTCCGGTCGTCCGAGAATACCTGACGGCTTGAAGATCAGGACGATCGCGAGAATCGAGAAGGTCGCGACATCCTTGTAGTCGATGGTGAAGTAGGCGGACCACAGCGACTCGATGAGGCCGATCAGCAAGCCGCCGAGCACGGCACCGGGAAGCGAGCCGATCCCACCGAGAACGGCAGCGGTAAACGCCTTGACACCCGGAGCGAAACCGTCGGTGAACACGACCACGCCGTAATACATCAGGTACATCGTCCCGGCGACGGCGGCGAGCGCGGCTCCCATGATGAAGGTCACCGAGATCGTGCGATCGACATCGACACCGAGCAAGGCTGCCATCTTGCGGTCCTGTTCGGTCGCACGCTGGGCTCGTCCGAGCGGAGTTCGGTTGACGATGTACCAGAAGACCGAAAGCAGGATTGCCGTGATCACGACGATGATGATCTGCTTCAGCGAAACCGAGATGCCGAACAGGTCATAGACCGAGGAGACCAGCGGCGGGATCGGCTTGTTCCGCGGACCCTGCGTCACCTGAATGAAGTTCGACAGCACGATCGACATGCCGATCGCCGTGATCAGCGGCGCCAGACGGAAGGAGCCGCGAAGCGGGCGATAGGCCACGCGCTCGATGGTCCAGTTCCAAAGCGCAGCCGTCAGCATACCGACGACCATCATGATCAAAAGCGCCAGTACAACCGGCACGCCGGCAATAAATGTCGTGAGAAGCAAGAAGACGATCAATGCGGCAAAGCCGCCAAGCATGAAAATATCGCCGTGGGCGAAGTTGATCATGCCGATGATGCCGTAGACCATGGTATAACCGATCGCGATCATACCATAAATAGACCCAAGCGTCAGCCCGTTGACGAGCTGCTGGACAAAATACTCCATCAATCTTCCCCTGGACCGGATCCTGTCGGTCCGATCTCTTGTTTTTTAATACTCGTTTTCGAGCATGCTCTAAGCCCGATTTCATACCGCTTTCAAATGAAAATGAAAGCTAAAAAATGCGCCACCACCAAATTGTTCCGCGATAAAATCGATTTGACACTTTTGGAGCCAGAAAAATGAAAATTTCAGCAGCATTCGCTTGCGAAATAGCCAACTTCGGCAGCAAAGGGCTGAAAGCGGCAATGAAGTGAGGCGCGTTACTTGGTGGGAAGCCCCGGGCCCGCCGCGGCAAGTGACCCGCGCAGCAATTCAAGTGCTACAGTGGCCGTTGCCCGTCTGATAAGAGGCGAGGCGCTCCAAAGCGAATCGCCTCGACCGCAAGAACAGGAAGCAATGCTGGACATACTGGAAACATCGGCACTCGCCGCCGGACAAGCCATCCTGGAAATTTACCGTGCCGGTCCGGCTGTCACCTACAAGGCTGACGCCTCGCCCGTGACCGATGCGGACCATCGTGCCGAGCGGATCATCCTTGCCGATCTGGCGGCCGCCTTTCCGGATATTCCGATCGTCGCGGAGGAGGAGGTCGCCGCAGGTCGCGTTCCCGATATCGCCGGAAAGCGGTTCTTCCTCGTCGACCCGCTGGACGGCACGAAGGAATTCGTCGAACGCAACAGCCATTTCACCGTGAATATCGGGCTCGTAGAAAACGGTGCACCCGTCGTCGGTGTCGTCTATGCACCGGCTCTCGGCCTCATCTATTCGGCGGCCGCCGGCATGGCGAAGAAGGCGGTGGTCGAGGATGGACAGGTCACGGGCGAATGGACCACCATCGGCTGCCGCCGTTGCGGCGACCGGCCGATGGCGCTTACCAGCCGCTGGCACAACAGCCCCGAGACGATCTCCTTCCTCACCGATCAGGGCATCAGCGATCATGAGGCCGTCGGCTCATCGCTGAAGTTTTGCCTGCTGGCCGAAGGCATTGCGGACATCTATCCGCGCTTCAGCCGGACGATGGAGTGGGACACCGCGGCGGGCGACGCGATCCTGAGGTCGGCAGGCGGTGAAACACTGACGATGGGGGGCAATCCGCTTGGCTACGGCAAGCGCAATCAATCGGATGACAGCGACTTCGCCAATCCCTGGTTCATCTCGCGCGGCAGGGCGTGACCCGCAACCGCGGTCACATGTCTCTCGAAGGGGCGGCCGTGGCGATGAGGCTGCCGAGCGTTCCCTCGCTGAAGGGTTTGTCGATCCTCGGGACATCGCGAAGATGGCTGGGCAGCGCCAACAGTTCCCCGTAGCCGCTGGTGAAGCCGAAGCTTATACCCCGTGCCATCAGCGCATCGGCAACGGCAAAGCTCGTGTCATCCCCCAGGTTGATGTCGAGAATTGCGAAATCGTACGTATGATCCGCGATGAGTTCCATCGCCTTTGACTTGGTGGTGGCGACGTCAACGCTCGTCACCCCGAGAGCGACGAGCATCTCCTCCATGTCCAGTGCGATAAGGAAATTATCCTCGAGGACGAGGACTGACTTGATGGCCGGCGGAACCTGACTGACTGGCATTATATCTGCATCCTCGGTCTCCTCGATTTTCGAGACCTCAAAGAAGCGGCTAATAGAACACCCGGTAGGCCGGGCGCATTTAAAAAAGACATGTTGTACGTAATTTGACGCATGAAGCTTCGCATCAAATCAGCGGCCGCTTCGGCTCGCTCAATCCGTCCCAGCCTGCAAGCGCAAGCAAGCCGTCGATGTCGTGGACGTCGCAGCCCTTCTCGGCCCAACGCAGGAGACCCCTGGCGGCCAGCTTCTTCAGCGTCTTGTTGGTGTGGACGATCGAGAGGCCGAGCGTGTCGGCAACATGTTGCTGCGTGACGGGAATAACGCTCCAACCGCTGCTGAAGAGTTCCAGCGTGGCGGCCCTCTGGTAGAGAAAGGCGATGAGGTAGGCTGCCCGCTCCACAGCGGAGCGGCGGCCGATGCTCAACAGATTCTCGTCCAGCATCCTCTCCTCGCGCGCTGCGATCCAGGTCAGGTCATAGGCGAGGTCGGGGTGCTCCCTGTACAGTTCTGCGAGCCTGTCGCGCTGGAAGACGCAGAGAACGACCGGCGAAAGCGCCTCGATCGAATGCTGCATCTCGCCCATGAGAGTGCCTTGCAGCCCGACGATATCGCCCGGCATCACATAGTTCAGGATCTGTCGCCGGCCGTCATCGAGCATCTTGTAGCGAAAGCCCCATCCGGAAAGTACCGTGAAGAGATGTTCGCTTTGCTCCCCTTCTGCGAGTATCGTCGCGCTCGCGCCGAAGGCGAGTTCGCCTATCTTGAAGTGGGAGACGAATGCAAGTTCTTCCGCCTTGAACGGGCGGAACAGCGGAAGCGGGCGCAAGGGACAGTCCCTGCAGGGCGTGCCTTTGGTGAATTTTCCTTCGGTTATCATGAAGTATCTCGAGGCCCGGCGGACCGGAGCGGATGGGGGCGGACTTCACAAGGTAGCATGGCGCAAAAGAACGACAAGGTCGAAGACGAAAGCTGGTGAACACCGCCTCGCATCATGGACTTGCCCGCGGCCAGACCCTATGTCTGCCTCTACCCGTTGTTGGAGCGGATTGGAAGAACGGGCGCGGTTTCCGCCGGCATCCCGCTCTGACATATTGGAGTCGATCAGGTCCGTGACTTAGGCTGGGGACCGACCTGAATTCATGAACATGATCTAGCAGGATTGAAGCCCATGTTGTCCTACTCCGCTATCGACAAGAACAACGTCGCCGTCGTGACCGGCGCCGCCTCGGGCATCGGCCTTGCCTCGGCACGGCGCTTCGCCAGCCTCGGAATGAAGGTGGTGCTCGCGGATCTTGGCGGTGAGAAGTTGCAGGCAGCGGCAGCCGAGGTAGCGAAGGCGGCTCCGGGCGGTTCCGGCGATGTCGCTGCGATCGAGACCGACGTGTCGCTGGCGGACGACCTCGTGGCCCTGGCGCGCGCGACGCGCGAGCGCTTCGGCCACGTCCATGTGCTGATGAACAATGCCGGCGTCCAGCCAGGCAGTTCCCTCTTCGGCCCGCTCGAAAATTGGGAAGCGGTGATCGGCGTCAATCTCTGGGGCGTCATCAACGGTTCGCGCATCTTTGCCCCGGCTATGATTGCCCACGGGCAGCCGGCGCTCATCATCAACACGGGTTCGAAACAGGGCATCACCACGCCGCCCGGCGATCCCGCCTATAACCTTTCGAAAGCGGGCGTGAAGGTCTTCACCGAGGCCCTGCAGCACGAACTGCGCAATACCGAGGACTGCAAGGTCAATGCGCATCTGCTGATCCCCGGTTTCGTCTACACGTCCCTCACCGCGCAAGGACGCACGGAAAAGCCGGCCGGCGCCTGGACGCCGGAACAGACGGTGGACTTCATGATGGAGGGCCTTGCCCGCGGCGACTTCTATATCCTTTGCCCCGACAACGAGGTCGCGCGTCCGACGGATGAAAAGCGGATCCTTTGGGCAGCGGGAGACATCGTCGAGAACCGGCCGCCGCTTTCACGCTGGCACCCGGACTACGGCGAGGCCTTCCAGTCGTTTCTCGCCGGGACGACGGCAGGGAGGACCAAACCGTGACGAGCGGCATTCATCACATCACCCTGATCGCCCGCAAGGTACAGGCCAATGTCGATTTCTATGTCGGCTTCCTGGGGCTGCACCTCGTCAAGCGGACCGGCGGCTACGAAGATCCCAATCAGTTGCATCTCTTCTACGGCGACGCCGCGGGCTCGCCGGGCTCTCTCGTGAGTTTCCTGGTCTGGGAGGACGGCTCTCCGGGCCGGGTCGGCCACGGCCAGCCGAGCGAGATCGCCTTCGCCATTCCGCCCGAAAGCATCGGCTACTGGATGACGCGGGCGCTGAACTTCAATATCCAGGCGACCGGCCCTTCGCAGGAATTCGGCGAACCGGTCCTGCGTCTGAAGGATCCGGACGGCGTGATCGTCAAGCTGGTGGGAACGAACGCGCTTGCGGAGCCCGCGCCCTGGGCGGGCCGGGACATCCCCGAAACGGACTCCATCCGCCGCTTACGCGGCGCAACGGTGCTCACGGAAAAACCCAAGGACACGGCGCACTTCCTTCAAAACCACTTCGGCTACACCGAGACGGGAGCGACGGAGAGCATCCGCCGCCTCACTTCCTCGTCCGGGGACGTGATCGATGTCCGCGATGCCGGCGGCTTCTGGAGTGCCGCCCCCGGCACCGGCACGATCGACCACATCGCCTTCCGCGCCCCGGATGAGGCGACCGTGCTTGCGGTGAGAGCCGATCTCGAGCAGGAGCACGCCGGCGCCACCAATGCGCATGACCGGAAATATTTCTTCTCGCTCTATGTACGCGAGCCTGGCGGTGCGCTCTGCGAGCTCGCTACGGACGGGCCCGGCTTCACCGTCGACGAAGCTCCGGATGCTCTCGGCACGACGCTGTTCCTGCCCCCGCATCTGGCGAGCGACCCCACGGCAACGCTGGTCAGGCTGCCGCAATTTGCGCTGCCCGGCGAACCCAGGGTGCCGCAGCGCGACCTTCCTTTCATCCATCGGTTCCACCGCCCGGAGAAGGCGAACGATCGCACCTTCGTGCTGCTGCATGGCAGCGGCGGCAACGAAATCGATATGCTGCCCTTCGGCCATCAGCTCGATCCGCATGCGACTCTCCTGGGCGTGCGCGGCCGCAGCGCCGAGGAAGGCTTCCCGCGCTGGTTCCGGCGCTTCTCGATGACGAAATTCGACCAGCAGGATATTCGCTCGGAAGCGGAAGCCTTTGCCGCCTTCGTGGAGGGCGCGCGCGAGAGCTACGGCCTCGACCCGGAGAAGACCGTGTTCATCGGCTACTCCAACGGCGCCAACCTGCTCGCCGCCGTGCTGCTTCTCCACCCCGGCATCGTCAGGAACGCCGTGATGATGCGCGCAATGGCGGCGCTCGAAAGCGCGCCGGAACCGGACCTCGCCGGCACAAGAGTGCTGATGCTCACCGGCAAGGACGATCCCTACGGCAAACACGCACCGGAACTGAAGACGGCGCTCAGGGCCAGCGGAGCCGATTTCGAGGAAGCCGACCTCGATACCGGCCACGGAATAGGCGTGGAAGACATCGCCGTCATCCGGCCCTGGCTCGCGGAATCCGGCATTTAGATGTGGGCCGGCCCAATAGTCGGTCTGCAGTTTGATCCAAGGCGACTGCACGCCTGACGCCTTGAAATCACGGGTCCATAGCGTAGCGGTCGGAATCCCGGATGCCGCTGAGGCTCCCGCGCCAAGAAACCCTGCAGAAATGGCGAACAGCCGGCGCATTTCGCCAACGCTGTCCTGTTGGAATGGAACCTACCCATGAGGTGCTGTTGATGGCTTGATGCTCGAGGTTGATATACCACGCTTACGACTGTATATATCAACCTAACCATCAACCCTGTGCTGCTCTCGTGACGGCGAGAGCCGTGAGTAGGCCATGAGCGAACACACAAGATCTGCGACCGACATAGATCCGGTCGTGCGCGCTGCTGCAGAGCTGCACGCTCGAGAAGCAGGACAGACACTCTCTCAGTACCTCGCCGGTCTCGTATTCGACCGTCCAACTGCAGGAGACATGGATCGAGGGCTTGAGAAGTGGGCTGGTCATCAATTGCGATTGAACCACCATTGGGCAGACAGTGAGGAGTTTCGTCACTGGAACATGCGCGTTCGCGAGACGCTTCTCCCTGACGTTTCGGCGAGCCCTACCTTGAAACTTGTGTTCGTATTCAATTCGCGGCTCCACTCGGCAGCACTTCTTATGGGGGCTGCGTTTCACGAGGCATCAGTGTCGGACTTCGAACTTCCCCGGCATCAGCGTTCATCGGTTCACCGCGTCAAGACAAGGCGTAACTGGTACTCGCACATTGTGGATGACTGTCTCGCGCGTTCGAGGGAGGTTCGACAAGCTCTGTTGCACAGGTGGACCCCTACCCCACGCGCCGAGCAGTTGGCTATCGATGCTTTCGTTCTGTTGACCGAGTTGACACCGGCTCGTACCGAGCTGTTGCGGTTGTGCCAGTATGATAGGCCCCGAGCATTCTCGGAGCTTGCCAAGCACATAGATCTCGCCGCCGACCAGTTTCAGCTCTCGGCCGATCTCTTGGCGGAGGTCGAGGGAGGAACCAGCGCGATTGAATTGAGCAATGACCAAAGGTTCCTCAACATCAGCACTGCTCTTCTCGATCGTTCCGGCGGTGGGGTCTCTCTAACTGAGGGCGCGAAGATGCTCGGCACGACCCGGCAGGCCCTCCACAAGCGGGTCAAGTTGGGCTCGGCATTCGGTCTCATGCACGGATCGGAAATCGTTCTTCCCAAGTTCCAGTTCATTACCGTGGATAACGACACCCGCCTGCTAGAGGGGTTGGCCAAGGTGACCAAACTCTTTGATGACAGCGGTGCCGGCCGTTGGTCGATGCTGCAGTTTCTGATCGACACCGATCCGAACTTGGCAGATACACCACAGCGAATCCTTGCCGGAGGGCGCGTTGGCGAAGTCGTAACGGCGGCCAAAGCCTATCTTGGCATGGACGAGGCTTGAGGAGTGCCCGCTTATACTGCGCCAACAGCCCGCTTTCCCTCGGGATTAAGAATTGCTGCATTAGACGCAGGCGACGTCGTTGTCCGCGTCCATCAGAAGATTCATGGTGCGATCTTCTTTGGGCCGGCGCCCGGTGCGACACCCCAAGGCCGGTTCGATGCGCCTGCGGGCCAGTATCGCCTTCTGTACGTCGCGCAACGCCTCGAAGGGGCATTTGTTGAGACCGTTCTTCGTAGGCTTGCAAACCGCATCGTTCGGCGAGCGTTCGTGGAAGAGCGCATGTGGACACCACTTCGACTGCATCGCCAATTAGTTCTGGCAAAGTTAATGGACGAAGGGCTACTCTTTCACGGCGTAGATGCGTCCATCAGTGCTGGGGCAGACTACGCACCATCTCGTGCGCTCGCGCTCGCATTGCATGAGGATTATCCGGATCTGGATGGTCTTGCTTATAGGTCCCGACACAATAACGGCGAGGTTTGCTACGCCCTGTTCGATCGTGTCTTATCGAGTGATCTTGTGACATTGCCGGGACAGCGGTTCGAAGATGACCCGGCGAGAACGGACCAGTTGATGCGTCTGCATGGTGCGGTTTTTGATACCAGTCTTCCAATCACCTGACCAAAAAGATCGAACCGCGGTTGTTTCGGGCTGAGCCGAAGACGCCCCTGTGAGGGAATCGCTACGATCACGATCCCGCGTTTCGGTTAGAGGGAGGGGTTTGCTTCAAGAGCCCTCACCCCGCTCACCGGGAATGGTGGTGGCAGCCGGAAAGTCGGCGTGCTCCACAGTTTCGAACGCTACGTCAGTTCCTCATTGCCAGGTGATCGGCGAAGGCCTGTACGAAGCCGCGCAGCCTCTCCAGGGTCTGATCGTCCTTTAGTTGTCCGTCGCCGTCGAACAACGTGTTGGCTTTCGGCACCATCAGCCGCTTGCCCGACCACATTTCGGCGCCGAGCGTCCGCATCACCGACAGCCAGGCGTTTTGGCTGAGAATGGTCCCGAAGCTCCCCGAAGATGCGCCGGCGAGCGCGAACGGCCGGCCGCCGAAGACCTTCTTTATGTCGGCTGGCGGGCGGCTCAGCCAGTCGATTGCATTCTTGAAAACGCCCGGGACCGAATTGTTGTATTCCGGCGTGAAGAGAATGACGCCGTCCGCCGCGACGATCTTCTGCTTCAGCGCCTCCGCAGCGGCTGGAACGCCGCTTTCGGCCTCCACGTCTCCGTCATATAGCGGAATGCGATGCAAGGTCGCGGTCTCGAATTCGACCCCGTCCGGCGCGACCGCCTGTGCGGCTTTGAGCAATGCAGTGTTGAAGGAGGCCTTCCGCAGACTGCCCGATATGCCGAGAAGCTTGGTCATGAACGACAATTTCCTTTCGCTGGCGCGATGCCGCGCAAATCCCGCGTCAGTCGAAAAACTAGCGGGCTCGCGGCAAAAGGAAAGCCGGAATCGCTTCCGGCTCTCCATGTCTCGGCCCGACGAGAGCGGCAGCCGTTACTCCAGAGGCTTCAGTCTCGCTTCGATCTGCGCCCGCTTCGGTTCGAGGAACGGCGGCAGCGACAGGCTTTCGCCGAGGGTTTCCATCGGCTCGTCGACGGCGAAGCCGGGTCCGTCGGTGGCGATCTCGAAAAGGATCCCGTTCGGCTCGCGGAAGTAGAGCGACCGGAAGTAGAAGCGCTCGACCTCGCCGCTCGACGGCAGGCGGAACTCGCCGAGCCGCTCCGTCCACCGGTGCAGCGCTTCGACATCCGGCGCCCGGAAGGCCACGTGGTGGACGGCGCCGGCCCCCTGGCGAGCAGCCGGCAGGTCTGGCTGGACCGCCACATGCAGTTCGGCCGCCGGCCCGCCCTCGCCCATCGAGAAGACATGCACCTCTCCGACACCATCCGGCGACGGATAGCTCCGCAGTTCGGCCATGTTCATGACACGCGTCAGCACGAGCGCGGTGTTGCTGATGTCCGGCACGCTGATGGTGATCGGCCCAAGGCCCTTGATCTGATGCTCGGACGGAACCGGGCTCCTTTCCCATGGGTGGGACGGCGCCAATCCGCCGTCGTCCACGAGCCGGAAGCGCTGGCCCTCGCCGTCCTCGAAATCGAGGGAGATGCGGCCGTCGATTTCGGCCACCTCACCGGAAGCGACCTCCAACTCATCGAAACGGCTCTTCCACCACCGCACGGTTTCGGCGCTGCCGACCCGAAGCCCGGTCCGCGAGATGCTGTGCGTGCCGCGTCCTTCGGGTCCGACCGGCCAGTCGAAGAAGGTCAGATCCGTGCCGGGGGTCGCCTGCCCGTCGGCATAGAAGAGATGATAGGCCGTGGTGTCGTCCTGGTTGACGGTCTTCTTGACCAGGCGGAGACCCAGCGTCCCCGTGTAGAAGCGCAGGTTCTCCGGCGCATTGGCGGTTATCGCGGTCAGATGGTGGATACCAGTCAGTTGCAAGCTCATGATTGCCTCCTAATCGCTATGCTGCATCGCCTTTTGCGTCAGACGCGCGGGCCTGCAGAGCGGGCATTTCCGTTGAGCACAATATCGATCCGGCCGAGCGTTTCCAAAAGAGGGGACGACGCGAACAGATTGTTCTCCGATTGAGAACGATCTGGCAGATCAGTCGTGTTTCAAGTCCATGAGATAGGTATTCTCCGCTCGCGAAATGGCAAATGCCTGGGGGTCGATTTCGGCGATGATCAGGGTTTCATCCGAGGAACCTGCCTTTGCCAGTGCCTGGCCATCCGGTGACGCTATCAGCGAGAGGCCCGCAAAGGAGAACATGTCGTCCGAACCGCAGTGATTGACATAGGCGACGAAGAGCTGGTTCTCGAAGGCGCGCGTCCGGATCATGTGGTCGGTGATGAAAGTCCCGGACCATCCGGCCGGGAGGGCCGTCGGCACCAGCACCGCATCGGCACCCGCAAGCGCCAGGCGACGGACGTTTTCGGGGAATTCGACATCGTAGCAGATCAGCATGCCGCAAGTGACGCCACGATGTTTGAACAGGCGCGTCGAGGGCTCCGCCGGCGTGAAGAGCGAGCGCTCGTAATCGCCATAGAGATGCGACTTCCGATAGACAACCGGGACGGCATCGCCATCGACATGGACGGCGCTGTTGTAGACGGCGTCCGCTCCCTGCTCTGCGAATCCGGCCACAATGGCGATGCCGGTTTTGAGCGAGATGCGCCCAAGTTCTCGAACGATCCGCCCATCCGCCGGCTCCGCGAGCCTGCGAATGGCTTCCCCCGCGCCGTAGCCGGTGATTGCGAGCTCGGGGGCGACGAGCAGGCTCGCACCCTCGCCGGAAGCCCCGATCGCCGCCCGCTCGATGCGGGCGAGATTGGCGGCCACGTCGCCGCCAATGCTCTTCATCTGCAGGGCAGCGAGCTTCATCATTTTCCGTCCGACGACATGGCGCCGAGCAGCTTCGGCAGGTCTCCGAAGCGGGCGACGAGGCTGAAGATGACCGCGGCCGTCGTGACGAAGAGGATCGTCACCGAGGCCATGGTCGGCGTATAGCCGTAGCGAAGCGCGTTGAAGATCTTGATCGGCAGCGTCTCCATCGTGAAGCCGACGGTCATGTAGGCAACGATATACTCATTGAGCGACAGCACGAAGGCGAAGGCATAGCCCGAAACGATATAGGGCAGGATCAACGGCAGAACGACAGTGCGGAAGACCGTGCGGTCATCCGCGCCCATCGTCGAGGCCGCCTCGACCAGCGACCGATCGATCGAGGTGAAGCCGAGAGACAGCGTGACCAGCGGCAGTGTCACGAAGAAGATCGCGTGGCTGACGACGGCGGTCCAGGGCTGGCCGTAAAAGCCGGCCGTCGCCCAGAAGGTGAGCAGACCGAGCGCCGTAATGACCGGCGGCAGCGTGAAGGGCGCGACCCCCAGAAGCTGGAAGATGTTCGCCCATGGCGCGACGCGCCGCCACAGGAACCAGGCGAGCGGCAGCGCGATCGCGACCGCAAGTGCGGCGGAAAGGAGCGCGAGCGTCACCGACGCGACAAGCGCGCTGCGCCATTCGGGGTTCAGGAAGATTTCCCCGTACCAGGATGTGGAAAATCCTTGCGGGGGAAAGGCGAGCGTCTGCTTGGCGTTGACCGATACGCCGGCGACGACGATCAGCGGCAAAGCGAGAAAGAGCCCGATCAGGGAGAAGTAGACCTTGCGGAAAATGGTGCTCATGCGGCCTCTCCCTTCCGTCCTGCGATGACGGTTAACGCCACCAGCCCAAGCGTCACCAGGACGAGGAACACCGCCATCGCCGCGGCGAAGGGCATGTTGGACTGATAGATCGCCTGATCGGTGATGAGCACCGACAGCGTCCAGTGCTGCGGCCGGCCGAGAAGTTGCGGCAGGAGATAGGAGCCGAGCGCGAAGATGAAGACCATGATCAGCGTGGCGGTGATCGTGTTTCTCAGCGCCGGAACGACGACGGTGAAGAAGGCCCTGAGCGGCGAGGCACCGAGCGTGCGGGCCGCTTCCGTCAGCGTCGGGTCGAGGCGCACGAGCGCGGGGAAAAGCACGAGCACGGTATAGGGGAAGGCCTGATAGACCATGCCGGTCAGCACAGCGGCGAAACTCGGCGTGAGCGCCTTCGCCTCACCCATGAGCCCGAGCGCCACGAGGATGTTGGTGATGCCGGCCGTGCGTGAGAATAGGGTGGACCAGGCAAAACCGATGATGACTTCGGAGAGAGAAAGCACGGAGAGCAGTGCGACGAGCCACACGACCTGCACCCGGCGCGCCATACGCGTGAGCAGATAGGTGAAGGGCAGCGCCAAAACGACGCAGCACGCGGCGACCGCGATCGCCAGCATCAGGGAAAAGCCGAGAACGCCGCCGAAGAAGGCCGAGAGGAAGCGGGCATAATTGTCGTAAACGAAGGCCGGCGTATAGAAGCCGCCCTGCTGGCGCTGAAAGAAACTGACTGCGATCATCGTGCCGAAGGGCACCACGAAGAAGATCGTCAGCATCCCCGCGGGGAAGAGGATCGGCAGGTAGTCGCCGAGGGTCCGGGGCGGTTCGCGTCTCATCTGGCGAGCACCACACAGACATCGGGTGTGAGAGCGACGCCGACCTGTTGGCCGACCGTCACCTGCGGCCGGGCGCGCGGCGTCGAAACCGCTACGATCTGCCGGCCGGCAACATCGACGAATGTCTCGATCGTGCCCCCGAGATCGCGCACGAAGGTCACCGTGCCGGAAAGCGCTCCGGCACCCGGCGCGGTCAGGTGCACGTCTTCCGGGCGGATCGAAAGCATCGCCTTCGCCGCACCCGGCGGCAACTGCAGGCCCGGCACCGGCTGACCGAGCACCGTCACGCGGCCCGAAGTGTCCGCCTCCGCTTCGATCAGATTCGTCTGTCCGATGAAGTCGGCGACGAAGCTGTCGGCCGGCCGGCGATAGATCTCGATCGGCGAGGCAGCCTGCCGGATCTCGCCGCCGTTCATGACCACGACCGTATCGGCCATGGTCATCGCCTCGCGCTGGTCGTGGGTGACGACGATGGTGGTGATGCCGAGCTTCTGCTGCAACTGCCTGAGCTCGACCT
Organism: Ensifer sp. D2-11; assembly: GCF_054161295.1. NCBI lineage: Bacteria > Pseudomonadati > Pseudomonadota > Alphaproteobacteria > Hyphomicrobiales > Rhizobiaceae > Ensifer > Ensifer sp. D2-11. Next base: position 548,365 of record NZ_CP096433.1, on the reverse strand, counting down.
GCATCGCCTCGCGCAGCTTGGCATCGAGCGCCGACAGGGGTTCATCGAGTAGGAAGAGCTTCGGCGAGATCGCCAGCGCCCGAGCTATCGCCACGCGCTGGCGCTGGCCGCCGGAGAGCTTCGAGACCGGCCGGTCGGCATAGCCCGACAGGTGGATCATCGAAAGCAGCTCGTCGACCCGTTTCTTCTGGTCTTCCCTCGGCGCGCCGCGGATGCGCAGCGGATAGGCGATATTCTCGCCGACGGTCAGATGGGGGAACAGCGCCAGCGACTGGAACACCATGCCGAGATTGCGCTTATGCGTCGGAACCCGGGTGATGTCCTCGCCGTCGAGCCCTATGGAACCCGAGGTCGGCAGGTCCAAACCGGCGATCATGCGCAAGAGCGTGGTCTTGCCGCAGCCCGACGGCCCGAGCATGCAGACGAAGGTGCCGTGCGGCACCGTCAGGTCGACATCGTTGACGGCCCTGAACGACCCGAATTCCTTGACGACGTTTTGAAGGGCAAGTCCCGACATATGTTCCCCGTTTCGCGCGTCATACGCGGATGTCACCGGCCACGTCAGACGCGCTGCCTCGGCGACATTTTGAAAAATTCAACATCAGCTTATCCCTAAACCGCTTCCGGTTTAAGGTCCGTGCAATTGGCTGCGCCGCCCCGGGATACCGAGGCGGCGGCTCGTGGCCGGCCTCAGCCGACGATCAGTTCCGTCCACTTCTGGTTCAGCCAATCCGACTTGGTCTGGTAGAGATCGTAGCGCGGAACGATCGGCTCGATGTCCGAGGAGACGGCGGCGAATTCCTTATCCGTCAGATCGGTGGACTCGCGCTTGACCGTCGGCGAGGTGCCGACCTTGCGCGAGAGCGTCGCCTGGACCGCAGGCTGGCACATGTAATCGATGAAGATGTGGGCTTCCTCGACCTTCTGCGACGCGCGCGAAAGCGCCCAGCAGCCGGAATCCTGGATGCCGCCCTCCTTCGGGAAGGTGGAACGCACCGGATGACCATCCGCCGCGGCGAGCCCGGTCACGTCGTGATAATATTGCCCCATCGGGATTTCACCCGACTTCAGCGCCTGTTCGAACTGGGCTTCGTCGCGGTACCAGAGACGGACGTTCGGCTTCACTTCGGCGAGCTTCTCGAAGGTCTTGAGGATCCCCTCTTCGGTGTCGAGCGCATTGGTGCCGCCCATGAAGGTCTTGGCCGTCACTTCGAGCAGGAAGGAGTTGGAGACCAGCGCCAGGAGGCCGAGCTTGTCGGCATTCGCCGGATCCCAGAAGGCCTGCCAGGAGGTCGGCGCCTCCTTGTAGACGTCGGTGTTGGTCACCAGCGTGATGTACCAGGAAACGGCGCCGATGCCGGCGATGCGGCCGTCCGGATATTTGTTGACGAAGCGGTCGAGCAGGTTCGAGCCGTTCTTGATCTTCGCCATGTCGATCGGCGTCCAGAGGTCGGTCGCCTGGCCTTTGAGCATCGCCACCTGAGACATCATGGAAACGTCGGCGGGCGCCTGGCCGGCGCGCGCAGCCTGTTCGAGCTGGACGAGCCATGCCTCGCCGGTGGGCTCGGCGACGGATTCGATCGCGATGCCGGTTGCCTTGGTGAATTCGGGGAAGATGTTCTTGTCGAAGGAGTCCTTGAAGTAGCCGCCATAGACGCCGACCTTCAGCGACTTGTCCTGCGCCCTCAGCACTGCCGGCATCGCCAGCATCGACGCGCCGGCAAGCCCCGCACCGAGCAGCGTGCGGCGCTTGATGGAATTGATGATCATCGCATGTCTCCTTTGTTTTTTGGCGGCTTGCGCCGCGTTCCCTTGTTCTAGTTGATTCCTTGCGCACTTTGTCCCCGCTGCGCTTCAGCGAAGAGAGTGATTTGGCATCAGATTATCGTGATCCGCTCGTGCCCGCCATGCGCATCGATTTCGGATCGTTCATCCGCGCATCAGCCCTTGCCGGCAACGGCCGGACTGAAGACCATCAGGCTCAGGATCTCGAAGAGCACCTGGGCGCCGGCATGGGCTGTATTGGTGGTCGTGTCGTATTGCGGCGCCACCTCGACGACGTCGCCGCCGACGAGATTGACGCCCTTCAGCCCGCGGATCAACTCCAGAACCTCCCGCGTCGTCAGACCTCCGACTTCCGGCGTACCGGTGCCCGGCGCGAAACTCGGGTCGAGGCTGTCGACATCGAAGGAGAGATAGGTCGGACCGTCGCCGACGATCTTCTTCGCCTTTTCGATGATCGCCGGAATACCCAGTCCGGTGACCTCCTCCGCATGAATGACCGTCATGCCGGACTCGTAGGAGAACTCCCACAGATACTCCGCCGAGCCGCGGATGCCGATCTGGATGACGCGTGTCGGGTCGAGCACGCCGTCGAGAACGGCGTTGCGGAATGGGCCGCCATGGTGGAACTTGGTCAGGTCGAAGGCGCCGCCGGTATCGCAATGCGCGTCGATATGGATCATGCCGACGGGCTGCTTCCTGCCCACGGCCTTGAGGATCGGATGCGTGATCGAATGGTCGCCGCCGACGGAGAGCGGCAGGACGCCAGCATCGACGATCTGGCTGATCCGCTTCTCGATGTCCTCGTGGCTGATTTCGAGCCGGTAGCGGCTGCGGAAGGGAACATCGCCGATGTCGGCGACCCGGAGATCATGCACCGGGGCGCAGCCGAGCACGTGATTATAGGGGCCGATCCGCTCGATCGCGCGCAGCGCCCGTGGTCCGAAGCGCGAACCCGGGCGGTTGGTGACGCCGAGATCCATGGGAACGCCGATCATCGCCACCTGAAGATTGCCGAAATCCGGGTCATCGGCATCGACCGGCATATGGGGTGCGGTCAGGAATGTCGGAATGCCGGAATAGGGCGCCAGCCGCGTGCCGCTCTTCGTGAAAATCTTGTCCGCGACCTTGCGGAAGGTCGGATCGAAGAGCTCGCCGCCATGGCTCTCGCCATATTTCGCCTTCAATTCGTTGAGCTTCTGTTCATCCCAAGCCATGCGCCGGACCTCCGTATCGTTCGGCCGGGGCTGGCACATGATGCACCGCAAGTCACGACTTGCGTAGTGCCGATCCGAAGCGGCGCGATCAGGTTCCCCGGCTTTTGCCTTTGTTGCGCATATTAGGAGACAATTCTTCTGGAAAAGCAATTGACATTGTTATAGCGTTTGATGTGAGAAAAATTCACATAAATGCCGCCTCTCCGGAGCCTCTTCTTGTCGAGCCGCCTGCCTCCGCTGAATCCGCTGCGCGCCTTCGAGGCAACCGCCCGGCGCGGCTCCGTTTCCGCTGCGGCGCGTGAGCTCAACGTCACCCATGGCGCAGTAAGCCATCAGATCCGCGCGCTCGAACTCTCCTTCAACGCGCCCCTTTTCGAGCGGGGCGGCAAGCGGCTGAGGCTGACGCCGCAGGGCGCGCTGCTCCTGCCTGCCGTGACGCATGCCTTCGCCGAGATCGCCGCGGCAACCGCGGCGATGACGCGGCCCGCGACGAGCGGGGAGCTCACCGTCACCTGCGTCCCGGCATTGCTCTCCTTCTGGATGATTCCGCGCCTGCACCTCTTTACCGAGCAGTTCCCCGATGTCCAGTTGCGGCTGATCGCCTCCAATGACGAGGCGAACCTCGACTCCCCGGATGTCGACGTCTGCCTGCTCTATGGCGACGGCAACTGGCAGGACTGCTGGTCGAGGCTCTGGAGCCGGCTCGAGCTTTTCCCGGTCGTCAGCCCGACGCTCCTCAACATGCGGCCGCTACGCTCCATCCGGGATATCCGCGACCACGTGATGCTGCATGGCGACGACGGCCGCGAGTGGAACACCTGGCTCGCCGCAGCCGACGCCATCGATTTTCAGCGCGGCCGCCAGCATTTCATGAGCGATGCGCGGCTTTCGACCGAGGCGGCCCTCCACAACCAGGGCGTTGCGCTCGGCGATACGATCACCGCCGGCAGCCTGATCGCCCGCGGCGAGCTGATCGCCCCCTTCGACCTGACGGTTCCGGCCAACGACGCCTTTTTCGTCGCCTGCCGCAACGAGGTTCGCGCCGCGCCGATCGTCCGCGTTTTCATCGACTGGCTGTTTGCCGCACTCGAAAGCGACCCGATGCCGGAGCTGCAGATGTCCGCCCGCACGATCATCCGCAGCCGCATGTCGAAGCCCGAAGATGCCGGCCGCAACACCACGCCGAAGAGCCTTCAGCCCCGTTCCGCGCCGCGCAACCGGCGTCCGGAACGTCCGCAGAAGCGCAAAATCAAATCATAATGCGGGGCTGAGAACCCCGTCCGCTTCAACAACAGGAAATCCGCCATGCCGCATTTCAATCCCCTGGTCGAAAAGCTCTCGCCGCCGCCGATACCCTCGGTGCTCGCATGGGCGAAGGCCTATGACGGGGCAAAAGGCCCGCTGATCGACCTCTCCCAGGCCGTGCCCGGCTATCCCGCTCATCCCGACATGCTGAAATGGCTGGGCGAAGCCGCGGCGTCGACGGCCTATACGGGCTACGGGGCGATCGAGGGTGAAGCGGAACTGCGCCAAGCCTATGCCGAGCATGTGGCGGCGCTCTATGGCGGGGCGATCGCCGCCGGCAACATCCACATCACCTCGGGCTGCAACCAGGCCTTCATCTGTGCCGCGATGGCCGTCGCCGGGGCCGGCGACACGGTGCTGATGACCAATCCCTATTACTTCAACCAGGAGACCACGCTGGCGATGCTGGGGATCGATGTCGAGCTTGCGCCGCTCGATGCGGGCGCCGGCTTCCTGCCCGAGGTCGAGACCATCGCCTCTGCCTTGCGGCCGGGCATCCGGGCACTCGCGCTCGTTTCGCCCAACAATCCGACCGGAGCGGTCTACCCGCCCGGACTGCTGCAGCGCATCTACGAGCTCTGCCGCGCGAACGGAACCTGGCTCATTCTGGACGAAACCTATCGCGACTTCCTGCCGGATGCGGCCGCCGCGCCGCATGGCCTGCTTCGAACGCCGGGCTGGGAGGACGGTTTCATCGGCCTCTACAGCTTCTCGAAGTCCTTCTGCATTCCGGGCCATCGTCTCGGCGCGATCACCGCCGGACCGCAGGTGGTCGAGCAGATCGCCAAGATCATGGACAATCTCCAGATCTGCGCCCCGCGTTCCCCGCAGGCGGCGGTCGCGAGGGCGATACCGGCGCTTGCCGACTGGCGGCTTGCCAACCGCGCCGAAATCGCCGCCCGCGCCGAGGCGCTGAGGACGATCATGACCCGGCTGCCGCAATGGAAGCTGCAGGCCGTCGGCGCCTATTTTGCCTATATCCGCCACCCCTTCCCCGACATCGAGTCGCAATTCGTCGCCGAGAAGCTGGCGAAGCTCGCCGGCGTCCTCTGCTTGCCCGGCGACTATTTCGGCGAGGGTCAGGAAAACTATCTGCGCTTCGCCTTCGCCAATGCGGACGTGGCGACGATCCTCAAGCTCGAAGAGCGCCTCGCGGGATTCGAGCTGCCGGGTATCTGAGTGGTTCAGCCGCGGCGGGCGATCAGGATGCCGATCAGCACGATCGCGCCGCCGATCGCCTGCATGAGGCCCACCGGCTCGCTCAGCAGAACCCAGGCGAGCAGCGCAGCCACGACCGGCTGCAGGAGCAGCGTCAGCGAAGAAAAGGCCGGCGGCAGAAAAGCGAGCGCATAGGTAATCGCCACCTGCCCGCCGGCGTGGCTGACGAAGGCAAGTCCGAAGAGCATGGCCCAGCCGAAGGCGCTCGGCGGGAAAAGCGACTGCTCGGTCAACAGGGCCATCGGCAGCATGCAAACGGCTGCCGATGCGGTACTCCAGATCATGATCCGGTTGGTGCTGAAGCGGCTTCGCAGACGCCCGATGGCGAGAATGTAGCCGGCATAGAACGCGGCCGCGACGATGGCGATCCCATCGCCGGCGAGATCGCCGCCGCCGAGTGCCGCCGGACCGCCTTTCAGGACCACCACGCCGGCGATCGCCGTGGCGAGGCCGGCCAGGAAGATGCCGCTGACCGCCGAGCGGAACAGAGCCCATCCCGCCAGCGTCACGAAGACCGGCGCCAGATTGGCAAGCAGCGTCGCATTGGCAACCGAGGTCATGGTGAGCGCAAGGTGCCAGGCTGCGAGATCGATGGCGAGAAACACGCCCGGCAGGATAAGCTGAGCGTAATCGGACAAGCACTGCGGGGGCTTCTCCGCGGCTGCACCGCCGCGCAGCCGGGACCAGGCCACCAGCGGGATCAGCGCCAGCGCGACACGCCAGAAGGCAGTGGCCATCGGCCCCACTTCCGAGAGACGCACGAAGATCGGCGATCCGCCGATGGCGGCACCGCCGATGATGAGTGCGGCCATGGCAAGTCTGTTACGGGGAGCGGCGGAACTGGCGGCTTGGGTCACGGCGATGTCCGATGGCTGGGAAGCGCGCCGCAGAACCGGCGCGCGGCAAGCCAGCTATCAGAACCGCGCCGCGAGCGACAGCCGAATTCGCCCGATAGGCGAAAAACGACCACACGCGAAAACGTGCGGCCGTGGGAGAGACTATCGGTCAGGCCGCATCCGGCAGGTGAACCGTTTTGACCTCCAGGAAGTCCTCGAGCCCGAACATCCCGCCTTCCCGGCCGTTGCCGGACTGCTTGTAGCCGCCGAAGGGGCTTCCGTAGCGGTGGGGACCGCCGTTGATGTGCACCATGCCGGCCCGGAGGCGCGACGCCACCCGCTCCGCCCTTTCGCGGTCGCGGGTCTGCACATAGGCCGCGAGGCCGTAATTCGTGTCGTTGGCGATCGCGATCGCCTCCTCTTCCGTATCGAAGGGGATGATCGAAAGCACCGGTCCGAACACTTCCTCGCGCGCGATCCGCATGGAATTGTCGACATCGGCGAAGATCGTCGGCTGGACGAAATATCCGGTCTCGAAGCCTTCCGGCTTGCCGGGGCCGCCGGCAAGCAGCGTCGCGCCTTCGGCAACGCCCGCTTCGATCAGCGCCTGCACCCGCTCGAACTGAATATGGCTGACGAGCGGGCCTATATGCGAGCCATCCTTCGTCGGATCGCCGACCCTCGCCTCCATGCCGACGCGCCTGGCGATTTCCACGACCTCGTCATAGGCGCTGCGCTCGACGAGCATACGTGTCGGGGCATCGCAGGACTGGCCGGAATTGTTGAAGCATTCGAGAATGCTGGCGGTCACCCGCTCCTCGATATCGGCATCGGCGAAGACGATGTTCGGCGACTTGCCGCCGAGTTCGAGCGTGACGCGCTTGACCGTATCGGCGGCGTCCTTGCTGACGGCTATACCGGCCCGGGTCGAACCGGTGAAGGACATCATGTCGATGTCCTTGTGCTTCGACAGCGCCGCCCCGGCATGGATGCCGTCACCGTTGACGAGGTTGAAGACGCCGGCCGGGAAGCCCGCCTCGTCGATCATCTCGGCGTAGAGCATGGCGTTCAGCGGCGTGAACTCGCTGGGTTTCAGGACGCAGGTGCAGCCGGTCGCAAGCGCCGGGACAACCTTGAGCGCGATCTGGTTGACCGGCCAGTTCCACGGCGTGATGAGACCGCAGACGCCGATCGGCTCACGCAGGAGCGTGTCGCCATTCGGCAGCTTTTCCCTGAGTTTCAGGCGCTTCAGGGCATCGATGAAGCCCTGCAGATGACCGACGCCCACATCCGCCTGCTGCTCGTGGCTCATCGTTCTGGGCGCACCGAGTTCGGCCGTGATGGTGTCGGCCATTTCATCGTAACGGCGCTTGTAGATCGCGAGCAGCTTTTCGAGCAGCGCCAGCCGTTCCTCGACGGTCGTCCGGCTATAGCTTGCGAAGGCCTTCTTGGCGGCTGCAACAGCCCGGTCGACGTCGACGGCGGTGCCGAGCGAGATGACCGCTATCGGCTTCTCGGTCGCCGGATTGAGCACCAGAAGATCGTTCTGCGTGGCCGGCTCAACCCATTTGCCGTCGATGTAGAATTTCCGCTTGTCGAGCATTCGCTCCTCCATCCCGTCTGATTTCCGGCGGCAAGGCTACGACGGCGGCTGCACGCGGACAAGGGCGGAAAAGCGGAAGGGAGCGTGTCGAAGAAACGGCACCGGCCGATGAACGGCTGCAGATGCATGAGCACCTGCAGCCGTTGCGAAATCAGAACGCGCCGATGAGGAGCGCGCAGATGAAAGTGAAGGCTGCAGCCACCGCGATGGCGTGGGTAAAGTGCCTCGCAGTCGGACGACGGGCGGGTCGAGCCCGGTAGACGGTATAGCGGGATTGGGTCATCGCCTTGGTCGCGTTCATTATGTCTCTCCGCTGTTGGGGCGTTGGCCTGTTGCCGTTGTTCTCCTATATTCTTGATCAAATTCCTAGATAATTTTTTCCCACGGATCAAACGAGAAATGAAAAATTCGTTTAACCGGCCTGCCAGGCAGTGCGGAATACACGGTTTTCTCAGCGAATCTGATGCCCAGGAGCGATCGCCCCGGCTACCAGCCGACGGCGTCCTTGAGCATGTACCACCACGATCCGACAGTGGAATACTGCGCGCGAAACATCCGTCCGCCGGGGAATGGATACCAGGGCAGCTTCGCGAAGACATCGAAGCGCGACACGTCGCCGTCGATCGCTTCGGCAAGAGTGCGGCCGAAGAGGTGGGAGCCCGTCACGCCATGGCCGCTATAGCCATGGGCGAAATAGGTATTGCTGCCTATCCGCCCCATTTGCGGCACGCGCGTGAAGGAAAGTGCGAAGTTGCCGCTCCAGGCATAGTCGATCTTCACGCCCTTGAGCCGCGGGAAGACCTTTTCGAGATTTGGCCTGAGTTTCGCCACGACATCCGCCGGGTCGGTACCGCCATAGACGGTGCCGCCGCCAAAAATCATCCGCTTGTCGGCGGACAGCCGGAAATAATCGAGAATATAGCGAACGTCCTCCACGCACATGTCGCTCGGGATCAGCGAATGGGCAAGCTCCTCGCCGAGAGGCGCGGTGGTGATCATCTGGGTCGAAACGGGCATGACGCGGGTGGCGAGCTTCGGCACGGCATCGCCGAGGTAGGCGTTGCCGCAAAGCACGACGATCCGGGCGGAAACCTCGCCCCCGTCCGTATAAACCGTCGGCCTGGCCGATTCGTGGTCGACACGGGTCACCGGTGACATCTCATAGATCACGCCGCCGAGGTTCTCGAAGGCGCGTGCCTCTCCGAGCACCAGATTGAGCGGATGCATATGGCCGCCGGTGGTATCGAGCATGCCGCCGCAATAGGCCTCGGAATTGACGAGCTTGCGCAGCGCCTCGCGGTCGAGAAGCTGATGATCGTCCATCCCGTATTTGCGCCAGAGCGCCTGCTTGGCCTCGAGCTCCTTCATGTGGGCTCCGGTATAGGCGGCATAGATATTGCCGGGCTTCAGATCGCAGTCGATCCGATACTGGCTGACGAGCCGGCGGATGATCCGTCCGCCTTCCTGCACAAGGCCGCCGATGAAGCGGGCGGCATCCTCGCCGTAGCGGCGCTCGATCGTCGACAGGCCGGCATTGAGGCCGTTGACGATCTGGCCGCCGTTGCGCCCGGAGGCGCCCCAGCCCACCTGCGCACCCTCGACCACAGTTACCTTGTAGCCCTTTTCGGCGAGATGAATGGCCGTGGAAAGGCCCGAATACCCCGCGCCGACGATGCAGATGTCGGTTTCGATCCGGCCTTCCAGCTTGACCGGATTGCGGATGATGTTGCGCGATACGGCGTAATAGCTCGCCGGGTAGCTGCCGTCGCCGGCATAGGATTTCTGCTTCCGTGCCATCATACGATTTCCAGATAGGCGCTGAATTCGTAATCCGTGACCTGCTCGGCGAAGCCGGCTATCTCCTGGCGCTTGCAGGCGATCAGCATGGAGCGAAGCACGGGATCGAAGATCTCGGCGGCGATCGGTCCGGCCTCGAAGGCGTCGACCGCCTGCCCCCAATCGGCAGGTATTTTGGGCAATTTCTCCGCCGCATAGGCTCGTCCCTCGACAGGCGCCGGCGGCTTCCACTTGTTGCGGATGCCGACGAGCGCGGCGCCGAGGATCGCGGCGATGACGAGATAGGGATTGGCATCGGCGCCCGCAACGCGGTGCTCGATCCGCCGCGCCGCCGGATTGCCGCCCGGGATGCGGATTGCCGAGGTGCGGTTCTCGTAACCCCAGGAAATCGAGGTCGGCGCATGGGTGTCGGGCCGCAGCCGCCGGTAGGAATTGAAGTGCGGGGCGAACATCAGCGTCGTCTCGGCCATGCCGCGCAGGAGGCCGGCCACCGCATGCTTGAGCACGGCCGATCCCTCGTCGCTGCCGTCGTCGAAGACGTTGCTGCCCTCCTCGTCGAGCAGGCTGAAATGGACGTGCATGCCGTTGCCGGAACGGGTGCCGTAGGGTTTGGCCATGAATGTCGCCGCGAGTCCGTGCTTGCGGGCGACCCCCTTGACGATGCGCTTGAAGAAGATCGCGTCGTCCGCCGCCTTCAGCGGATCGTCGCTGTGCAGCAGATTGATCTCGAACTGGCCGATGCCGTTTTCGGCGATCGCCGCATCGGCCGGCACGTTCTGCCGCGCGCACTCCCTGTAGACGTCGGAGAAGAATTCGCCGAAATCGTCGAGCTCGTCGATCGAAAGGATCGCGTCGGAATCGAGCCGCTTGCCGGTATAGGGCGAGATCGGCGGGACGGCGCTGTCCGGCTCGGGATCGATGAGATAGAATTCCAGCTCCGTCGCCACCACCGGGCGCAGCCCCAGTTCGCGATATTCGCGCATGATCGCCGCTAGCGCCTGGCGCGGATCGGCAAGAAAGGGCCTGCCGTTCTCGACGAACAGCCAGAGCGGAACCAGCGCGCTCGGCCGCGACGTCCAGTTGACCGGCAGGGCCCCTCGTCCCGTGACGCCGCAGATGCCGTCGCGATCGCCGGTCGCAAAGACCTGCGCGCTGCCGATGATGTCCTCACCCCAGACGTCGACGCCGACGATCGAGAGCGGCATGCGGATGCCGCCGCCGAGCACCTTCCTGGCCTGTTCCACCGGCACCCGCTTGCCGCGCATGATGCCGTTCAGGTCGCAGATCACCGCCTGGATACTTTCTATCGGGCCGTTCTGCTCAAGCCAGGACTGGAACACTTCGGGGTCGTCCGCATCGATTGACATATCGCATTTCTTTTTGTGATCACATTCTTCGGAAATTGACATAGTTACAGTTTTGAAGTCAAGCTGCACCGGGTCGGTAGGATCGACTCGTTCCAACGCCTGGATGCGGGAGGAATCGCCGTCTTGAAGACCCTTGCCCTGCCCGCCCTTGATCGGCCGGAAGGTATGACGACCCACGACTATGCCTTTGCGCGTCTCAGGCAGGCGATCATGGTGGGCGCCTTCCGCCCCGGAACCTCCGTCACCATACGCGGGCTCGCAAACGCACTGGAGAGCAGCCCTACGCCGGTGCGCGAAGCACTGCGTCAGCTGACCTCGATCGGCGCCCTGCAATTTCTGGAGAACCGGCGCATCGTCGTGCCGCGGATCACGCCGGCGTGTTTCGAGGAGCTGATCTCGCTTCGTATCGCGCTTGAAAGCCACGCCGCCCGCAGGGCCGTCGCCCATCTCTCCGACCGGCAGATAGACCGCATCGTCGCGCTGGACGATACGATCGAGGCCGCGATCCTCGCGGGGCAGAAGGCGCAGGCGCTGATCGCCAATCAGCAATTTCACCGTCAGATCTATACGGCCAATCCCGATCAGGTCGCCATGCCGCTCATCGAGAGCCTCTGGCTCCAGCTCGGGCCGATCCTCGGCATTGCCATGGAGCACGTCACGGAATTCTATGTCATCGACCGTCACCGCGAGGCCATCGAGGCCCTGAGAAGGCGTGACGAGGACGCCGTGGCGCAAGCCATCGCCGCCGACATCCGCGAGGGCATCGGCGGCTTCGATCAGCAGGCGATCGGCAAGCTGCTCGCGCTGGCGGGGTAAATGAGCCTCGGATTTGCTCCACTAGGTCTGAACCCCAGATTTGCCCCTCACCCTAACCCTCTCCCCGCTTGCGGGGAGAGGGGACGAGTCCGTTTTTGACCCATTGAGACTGAGGCGGAACACAAGGGTGTCCCCTCTCCCCGCGCGCGGGGAGAGGGCTAGGGTGAGGGGCAGACCTCAGGACTCAACGTGACGTTCACCTGCCCCTTGACCACCTCTCCTATTCCTAGCATATTGCTCAGATGTCAGACCAATTCTGGTCTTGGGAGAACCGGATGCCCCTGCGGGATAGAGCGATGCTCCTGCCCCTGCCGCCCGCAGACCGGGCGCAGCAGGTGATATCCGCTCTTGCCGATTTCATTCAAAGATCGGGGCTGAACCCCGGGGACCGGCTGCCGGCCGAGCGGGAACTGATGGCAGCGCTCGCCGTCGGCCGCTCCACCATTCGTGAGGTGCTGAGCCACTTCCAGGCGCTCGGCGTCGTCGAGGCGCGTAAGGGCAGCGGCACCTATCTCCTGCGCGCCATTTCCAACGCGACCATCCATATGCCGCTGGCGCTCGACACCGAGCACCTTCGCGACGCGCTTCTGCAGACGCTCGAAGTGCGGCGCGGCATCGAGGTCGAGGCCGGCATGGTCGCATCCCGGCGCCGCACGGAGGCCGACCTCGTCAACATCGAAACGAAGCTCGATGAGATGGAGCGGGTCCATCTCGCCAAGGGAACGTCCGGCCCGGAAGACCTCGCGTTCCATCTTGCGATCTACGACGCGACCCACAATCCGCTCTTCAAACAACTGCTCGAGCAGATGCGCGAGGCCTTCGAACGCTTCTGGGACGAGCCCTTCGACCGTTCGGATTTCGCCAGGCGCTCCTTTCCCTTTCACCGGACGCTCTTCGACGCAATCGCGGCGCAGGACGCCGAGGCCGCCCGCGCGGAAACGCTGAAGATCCTCGCGGTCGTCGAGGAAGACATCAAGGAAATGTCCAAATGAACAACGGTCTCGATCCGTTCGAGAGAGCCTCCCTTATCGTCGCGCATGACGAGAGCAACGCTTTCGACGCCGTCGTACCGCCGATCGTGCAGACCTCGCTCTTCACCTTCAAGGACTATGACGAGATGGTCGCCTCCTATCGGGGAGAGCGCGTGCGGCCCATCTACACCCGCGGCCTCAATCCGACGGTCAGGCATTTCGAGGAGATGCTGGCGAAGCTCGAAGGCGCCGAGGACGCCATCGGTTTCGCAAGCGGCATGTCGGCGATCTCCTCCACAGTCCTCTCCTTCGTCGAGCCGGGCGACCGCATCGTCGCCGTGAAGCATGTCTATCCCGATGCGTTCCGACTCTTCGGCACGCATCTGAAGCGCATGCGTGTCGAGGTCACCTATGTCGACGGGCGCGACGAAGAGGCGGTTGCCAAGGCGCTTCCCGGCGCAAAGCTCTTCTACATGGAAAGCCCGACCAGCTGGGTGATGGACACGCACGATGTCGCAGCGCTTGCGGCTCTTGCACGCCGGCAGGGGATCGTCACGGTCATCGACAACAGCTGGGCGAGCCCGGTGTTTCAGCAGCCGGTCTCGCTCGGCGTCGACCTCGTCATTCACTCCGCATCGAAATATCTTGGTGGCCATAGCGATGTCGTCGCCGGCGTCGTCGCCGGGTCGGGCGAGCTGATCGGCCGCATCCGTTCGGAAGCCTATCCCTATCTCGGCGGCAAGCTTTCGCCCTTCGACGCCTGGCTGCTGATCCGGGGCATGCGCACGCTGCCGGTGCGGATGAAGGCACATGAGCGCTCGGCGCTCGCGGTCGCCCGCCGCCTGGCCGAGCATCCGCTGGTGGAAACCGTCTGCCACCCGGGCCTCGGCAACCATCTGCCTCCCGGTCTCTCCGGCACCTCCGGGCTCTTCTCCTTCATCTTCCGCGAAGGCGTCGACGTGCGCCGATTCGCCGATCACCTGAAACTGTTCAAGCTCGGCGTCTCCTGGGGCGGCCACGAAAGCCTCATCGTGCCGGGCGAAGTCGTTCTGGCGCAGAAAGCCGAGCCCAATTCCGCGGCAGCCTTCGGCATTTCACCGCGGTCGGTACGGCTCCATGTCGGCCTGGAGGGAACGGAGGCCCTCTGGAGCGATCTCGAAGCGGCGATGACGGCCGCTTCGTCAGGCTGACGAACACGCAACCAGCGAGAACAAAGGGAACGATAAAATGAGGAAACTGATCACAGCCACCCTGCTTGCCACGCTGATGGCCGGCAGCGCCCTTGCCGATACGAAGCTGAAGCTCGTCGAGGTCATCACCAGTCCCGAGCGCACCGAAACGCTGAAGTCGATCGTCGCCAGGTTCGAACAGGCGAATCCCGGTACGACCGTGGAGATCATTTCGCTGCCCTGGGGCGAAGCCTTCCAGAAATTCGCGACCATGGTCTCGGCCGGCGAAATCCCCGACGTCATGGAAATGCCGGACACCTGGCTGTCGCTCTACGCCAATAACGGCATGCTCGAAAGCCTAGAGCCCTATCTCGAAAAGTGGGAGCATACGCCCGGCCTCACCGAGCGCGCGCTCGAACTCGGCCGCGACGTCAACGACACCGCCTATATGCTGCCCTACGGCTTCTATCTCCGGGCGATGTTCTACAACAAGAAGCTGCTCTCCGAAGCGGGCGTCGCCGAGCCGCCGAAGACGATGGACGACTTCGTCAAGGCTTCCGAGGCGGTCTCCAAGCTGCCGGGCAAATCGGGCTATTGCCTGCGCGGCGGTCCGGGCGGCCTCAACGGCTGGGTGATGTTCGGCGCGACCATGGCCGGCGACAACAAGTTCTTCAACGAGGACGGCACCTCGACGATGAACAGCGAAGGCTGGATCAAGGGCCTCACCTGGGTCATCGACCTCTACAAGAACGGCCTCGCCCCCAAGGACAGCGTCAACTGGGGCTTCAACGAGATCGTCGCCGGCTTCTACAGCGGCACCTGCGCCTTCCTCGACCAGGATCCGGACGCGTTGATCGCGATCGCCCAGCGCATGAAGCCGGAGGATTTCGGCGTGACCACCATGCCCAAGGGGCCGAGCGGCAAGGCCTTTACCACGATCGGCTTTGCCGGCTGGTCGATTCTTGCCGCCAGCCAGAACAAGGACCTCTCCTGGAAGCTGATCGAAACGCTGGAGGGCCCGGAAGGCAATATCGAGTGGAACAAGCGCACCGGCGCGCTGCCCGTCCATAAGTCGGCCGAGAAGGACCCCTTCTATGCGAGCCCGCAGTTCAAGGGCTGGTTCGACGAACTCGCCGACAAGGACGTCGTGCTGACGGTCATGCCGACCTATCTCGAAGAATTCGCCTTCTTCAAGGATTCGCTCGCCATCAAGACGACCCAGGAGGCCCTGCTCGGCGACATCACGCCGGAAGAGCTCGCCAACCAATGGGCCGACTACCTGACCAAGGCGCAGCAGAAATACCTCGCAAACAAGAAGTAACGCAGGCACCGGCGGCGGTCAGCCGCCGCCGGTCGTCCGACGCAGGAAAAGGCACGCCGATCGATAACGGCGGTCAAAAAAGGGGAAATTTCGATCGATGGCCTATGCCGCACGCCATGACGGCCTGCCCGCAACCCGTCCGCCGCTGATGAAGCGGATCGCCGACGCCTCTGCGCCTTATCTCTATACCGCTCCGGCGCTCATCCTGATCGTTACGGTCATGCTCGTGCCTCTGGTGCTCGGCATCTCCTACGCCTTCCGCGATATCCAGCTGCTCAACCCCTTCTCCGGCGGTTTCGTCGGCCTCGATCACTTCCGTGCGCTCGCCCAGGACCAGGCCTTCTTCCGATCGCTGCGCAACACGCTCTGGTGGACGGGCGCCTCGGTCTTCCTGCAATTCGCCTTCGGCCTCATACTGGCGCTCCTGCTCGACAAACCGTTCCATGGCCGCGCGATCGCGCAGGCGCTCGTCTTCCTGCCCTGGGCGGTGCCGAGTTTCCTGGCCGGCCTCAACTGGGCCTGGCTCTTCAACCCCGTCGTCGGCCCGCTGCCGCACTGGCTCTTCGCCCTCGGCATCATGAGCCAGCCGACCAACATCCTGTCCGATCCCCAGCTTGCCATGTGGGGACCGATCGTCGCCAATATCTGGTGGGGCATTCCCTTCTTCGCGATCACCCTGCTCGCAGCACTCCAGGCGATCCCGCGCGACCTCTACGAGGCGGCGAGCATAGACGGGGCCGGCCCGCTGCAGCGTTTCCTTTCGATCACGCTTCCCTTCCTGGCGCCGACGATCGCGATCACCATTCTGCTGCGCACGGTCTGGATCTCCAATTTCGCCGATCTCATCATCGTCATGACCAATGGCGGACCGGCGGACCGAACCCAGATCGTCGCAAGCTACATCTTCACCCAGGCGTTCAAGCGGCTGGATTTCGGCTATGCCTCGGCGATCGCGCTGGTGCTGCTGGCGCTGCTCCTCGCCTATTCATTGCTGATCGTGATCCTCAGGCAGTGGCTCCTGAGCAAGGATTGAAACCATGCGCGCCAAGCAAGCATTTCTGACCATTGCCCATCGCCTGGCGATCCTCGCTTATATCGCCTTCGCGCTCTTCCCGCTCTTCTGGCTGCTCAAGGTCGCCGTCACGCCGAACGATCTCCTCTATTCGGAGGGCATTCGTCTCTGGCCGTCGCGGGCGAGCCTCGAACACTTCGACTTCGTGCTGCGGCACAGCGCCTTCCCGGTGTTCTTCCGCAACAGCCTGATCGTTTCCGGGTCGACCGCCGTCATCGTCACCATCCTCGCCTCGCTCTCCGGCTACGCGCTCTCGCGCTTCCGGTTCCGCGGCAAATACTGGCTGGTCACGCTGATGCTGCTGACGCAGATGTTTCCCCTGGTGATGCTGGTCGCGCCGATCTTCAAGATACTCTCGCCGCTGGGGCTGACCAACAGCCTCACCGGGCTCGTCGTCGTCTACACCGCCTTCAACGTTCCCTTCGCGACATTCCTGATGCAGTCCTTCTTCGATGGCATTCCGAAGGACCTGGAAGAGGCGGCGATGATCGACGGCGCGACGCAGTTCGTCGCTTTCCGCCAGATCATCCTGCCGCTGACCCTACCCGGGATCGCCGCCACCCTCGGCTTCGTCTTCACCGCCGCCTGGAGCGAACTGCTCTTCTCGCTGATGCTGATCTCCGGCAACGCGCAGGCGACCTTCCCGGTCGGGCTCCTGTCCTTCGTTTCGAAATTCTCGGTCGACTTCGGGCAGATGATGGCCGCCGGCGTGCTGGCGCTGATACCGGCCTGCCTCTTCTTCCTCCTCATTCAACGCTATCTCGTCCAGGGCCTCACGGCCGGCGCGGTGAAAGGCTGATACGCAATGGCTTCCATCGACATCGCCAACATCAAGAAGTCCTACGGTACCCACCCGGTGCTGCACGACGTCGACCTCAAGATCAGCGACGGCGAATTCGTCGTGCTCGTCGGTCCCTCCGGCTGCGGCAAGTCGACCCTTCTGCGCATGATCGCCGGGCTTGAGAGCGTGACCGGCGGCGAGATCCGCATCGCCGGCAGGCGGGTCAACGAACTCGCCCCGAAGGACCGCGACATCGCCATGGTGTTCCAGTCCTATGCGCTCTACCCGCATATGTCGGTCGCCAGGAACATGAGCTACAGCCTGAGGCTCCGCAAGACGGCCAAGGACAGGATAACGACGGTCGTTGCGGGCGCCGCTGCCAAGCTCGGCCTCGACCCGTTGCTCGACCGCCGCCCCAAGGCGCTCTCCGGCGGCCAGCGCCAGCGCGTCGCCATGGGCCGCGCCATCGTGCGCCAGCCGAAGGCGTTTCTCTTCGACGAACCGCTCTCCAACCTCGATGCGCGCCTGCGCGAGCAGATGCGCGCCGAGATCAAGAAACTGCACAAGGATCTCGGCGCCACCTCCATCTATGTGACGCACGATCAGATCGAGGCGATGACGCTCGCAGACCGGATCGTCGCCATGAATGGCGGCGTGGTCCAGCAGGTCGGAAGCCCGCTCGATCTTTACGACCGTCCTGCCAACCTTTTCGTCGCCGGCTTCATCGGCTCGCCGGGCATGAATTTCTTCGAGGGTGCCTACCACGCGGGCGACGCGCCGCGCTTCGAGATGTCGGATGAGATCGGCATTCCGCTCGACGCGGCCGCGCCCGTTTCGAATAACTCAAAGGTGACGCTCGGCATCCGTCCCGAACATGTCGTGCTTGCCGGCCACGGCCCGGAGACGCTGCTTGCCGGCGTCGACCTGGTCGAGCCGACCGGCTTCGGCATCATCCTGCATCTCTCGCTCGGGCGGGCGACCTTCAAGGTCTTCACCAACGACCGATCCTTCCTGACGGCGTCCGGCACGATCCCCGTCCACTTCCCCGCTCACCACCTGCATTTCTTCGATGCGGAGGGCAAACGCGTCTGACGCGAGCCCCGAATGGCGGCCCAGCAGGTTCAGGCTTACCTAGAAGGAGCAATTGACTTCTCTACGGCATGGACTAGCTTCTTTCCTGTCGCACGTATCAACCGCCCCGGCGCACCATTCCTTAAGAGAAGCAAGCACCGCCAAAGCAGATTTGACGATAGCCTTCCTTGCCCCGCGCCGGGCGAAATTGAGGAAGTATCATGCGAATTGCACTTGCTGCCCTGTCTTTTTCGGCACTCTCGCTCTGTCCGGTCGCCGGGCTCGCCCAAGAGGGCGATGCCGAGGCCGGCGCCACCGTCTTCAAGAAATGCGCCACCTGTCACGTGATCGACAAGGACCAGAACAAGGTCGGCCCTTCGCTGCAAGGCGTCATCGGCCGGACGGCCGGCACCCATGCTGACTTCAAATATTCGCAAGCCATGATCGATGCGGGCAAGGGTGGCCTCGTCTGGGACGACGCGACGCTGGCCGAATATCTCCGTAATCCCAGGGCCAAGGTCAAAGGCACCAAGATGGTATTCCCCGGCCTCAAGAAGGACGAGGAGATTGCCAATGTGATCGCCTACCTGAAGCAGCATCCCAAATAGGAATACTTGCGGGAAGTGAGAATTCGATCTCTTCCCGATGATTTGCCAGTATTTTCCGTTCGTGCAATAATTGTGATTGGAACTCTGCGGATTTAAGTATTCGTCTCACGGCCGATCACGGCGGGGAGGGACAGGGAATGGCCGTGGTAGTGATTCTGGTTCTGCTGGCCGTCGGCTCAGTGTTGTTCCATTTGCTTAGTCCTTGGTGGTGGACCCCGATCGCCTCCAATTGGAATTACATCGACAATACCATCACCATAACCTTCTGGATCACCGGCATCGCCTTCACCGCCGTGGTCCTGTTCATGGCCTATTGCGTCCTGCGCTTCCGCCACCGCCCGGGCAATACCGCCGCCTACGAGCCGGAGAACAGGCGGCTCGAAGGCTGGCTCGCGACCGGCACGACCTTCGGTGTCGCGGCGATGCTGGCGCCGGGCCTCTTCGTCTGGAACCAGTTCGTCACCGTCCCGCAGGATGCGTCCGAAGTGGAGGTGATCGGCCAGCAATGGCTGTGGAGCTTCCGGCTGCCCGGCGCGGACGGTAAGCTGGGCACGACGGAAACGCGCGATATCGCCCCCGAAAACACCCTCGGGGTCAATCGGGACGACGCCGCCGGGCAGGACGACATCATCATCGAAGGCGGGGAGCTTCATCTGCCGGTCGGCAAGCCGGTCAAGATGCTGCTCCGGTCGGTCGACGTCCTGCACGATTTCTACGTCCCCGAATTCCGCGCCAAGATGGATATGGTGCCCGGCATGATCACCTATTTCTGGTTGACGCCGACGCGGACCGGAACCTTCGAGATACTCTGCGCCGAGCTCTGCGGCGTCGGTCACCCGCAGATGCGCGGTACCGTCGTGGTCGACACCGAGGAAGACTACCAGGCCTGGCTCGCCGAGCAGCAGACCTTTTCGCAACTGTCCGCATCATCGGAAACAAGAGCAGTTCCAGAAAAAGTGTGTAGCGGTTTTCCGTCCGGAATTGCGACCGAACAAGGAACTGGAGCATCCGCGCTTTTCAAAGAAGAGCGAGAATGCTTCGGCCCGGCGGCGACCACGGTCGCCGCCTCAGCGGCGCAGTAGGAGGCGCCGTGAAGTAGCCCCTGGGGAGGAGATATGATGGTCGACGTCCGGTCCGGTATTGGCGAGGCACTTCCGCCTCCCGAAGTCGAGGATGTTGAGCTTTATCATCCGCATAGCTGGTGGACGCGCTATGTCTTCAGCCAGGATGCCAAAATCATCGCCATTCAATACAGCATGACCGCGATCGCCATCGGCATGGTGGCGCTGGTGCTGTCCTGGCTGATCCGGCTGCAGCTCGGTTTTCCCGGCACATTCGAGCTGATCGATGCCGAGCGTTACTACCAGTTCATCACCATGCACGGCATGATCATGGTGATCTATCTGCTCACTGCCCTCTTCCTCGGCGGCTTCGGCAACTATCTGATCCCGCTGATGGTCGGCGCGCGCGACATGGTGTTTCCCTACGCCAACATGCTGAGCTACTGGATCTATCTGCTCGCCGTGATCGTCCTGGCCGCAAGCTTCTTCACGCCCGGAGGACCGACCGGTGCCGGCTGGACGCTCTATCCGCCGCAGGCGGTACTTTCCGGCACGCCCGGAGGCCGGGACTGGGGCATCATCATGATGCTCTCCTCGCTGATCATCTTCGTCATCGGCTTCACCATGGGTGGCCTCAACTATGTCGTGACCGTGCTGCAGGGCCGCGCGCGCGGCATGACGCTGATGCGGCTGCCGCTGACCGTCTGGGGCATCTTCACCGCGACGGTGATGGCGCTGCTTGCCTTCCCTGCCCTTTTCGTCGCCTGCGTCATGATGCTCTTCGACCGGCTGCTCGGCACGAGCTTCTTCATGCCGGCCATCGTCGAAATGGGCGAGCAGCTGCAATATGGCGGCGGCAGCCCGATCCTCTTCCAGCACCTGTTCTGGTTCTTCGGCCACCCCGAAGTCTACATCGTCGCGCTGCCCGCCTTCGGTATCGTCTCCGATCTCATCAGCACCCATGCCCGCAAGAACATCTTCGGCTACCGCATGATGGTCTGGGCGATCGTCATCATCGGCGGCCTCTCCTTCATCGTCTGGGCGCACCACATGTATGTGAGCGGCATGAACCCGTATTTCGGCTTCTTCTTCGCCACGACCACGCTGATCATTGCGGTGCCGACGGCGATCAAGGTCTATAACTGGGTCCTCACCCTCTGGCGCGGCAACATCCATCTGACCCTGCCGATGCTCTTCGCCCTCGCCTTCATCGTCACCTTCGTCAATGGCGGACTGACGGGCCTCTTTCTCGGCAATGTCGTCGTCGACGTGCCGCTCTCCGACACGATGTTCGTCGTCGCGCATTTCCACATGGTCATGGGCGTGGCGCCGATCATGGTGATCTTCGGCGCCATCTATCACTGGTATCCGAAGATCACCGGGCGCATGCTCAACGAGGCGATGGGCCAGATCCATTTCTGGGTCACCTTCATCGGCGCCTACGCCATCTTCTTTCCGATGCATTATCTCGGCCTCATCGGCGTCCCGCGCCGCTATCACGAGCTCGGCGAAGCGTCTTTCGTGACGACCTCGATCGCGGAGCTCAACGCCTTCATCAGCGTCATGGCGCTTCTCGTCGGCGCTGCGCAGATCGTGTTCCTCTTCAATCTCGCCTGGAGCCTGCGCCATGGCCGGGAGGCCGGGGGCAATCCGTGGCGAGCGACGACGCTCGAATGGCAGACGCCCGAGACGCCGCCGCCCCACGGCAACTGGGGCAATGAACTGCCCGTCGTCTATCGCTGGGCCTATGACTACAGCGTCCCCGGCGCGCCGGAAGATTTCATCCCGCAGAACCAGCCGACGCCCGGCCGCCTCAGTCACGAGACCGTCTCATGAGCATCGTCGCCTTCTTTCTGGCGGCTATCGCCGCCATCATCGCCTGGTGGCTCGCAGGGCAGCGCCTGACATCGCGCCCTTGGCTCGAGGTCGGTCACTTCCACGACCGCCGGGGCGCAACACGTTTGCCGCCGGCAAAAATCGGCCTCGGCGTATTTCTCGCCGTCGTCGGCGCGCTGTTTTCACTTGCGATCAGCGCCTATTTCATGCGGATGGCGTCATCCGACTGGGGCGCGCTGCCTTTGCCCGGCCTTCTCTGGCTCAATACGGGCATCCTCGCCGCCGGCAGCATCACCCTGCACTGGACAAAGGTTGAGGCAGAGCGGCGGAACGACGAGGCAGCCCGGATCGGTCTCCTGGCCGGGCTCGCCCTTGGCCTCGCTTTCCTGGCGGGTCAGCTCTTCGCCTGGCGTGCGCTGTCGGACGCCGGATATTTCCTCGCCGGAAATCCGGCCAACAGCTTCTTCTATCTGCTTACGGGCATGCACGGCCTGCACATCATCGGGGGGCTTTTCGCTCTCGGCCGGGTAACCGCACATGCCTCGCAAACACCGCTCGGCAACAGAACGCGCCTGTCGATCGAGCTTTGCGCCATCTACTGGCATTTCATGCTGATTGTCTGGCTGGTTCTCTTCGTTCTCTTTGCCGGCTGGGCCAGCGGCGTGATCGAGTTCTGCCGCCAACTGCTGACATAGGAACCGCTGAACATGTCTGCACCGATGAAGAAGCCCGCCGCAGAAACGCTCCCCCGCCCCGCCGGTCTGGCGGGGCTCGCGTCGGACTGGGCCTCCGACCAGCGCACCTTCAAGGATGTCTCCTGGGGAAAGGCCATGATGTGGATCTTTCTCCTCAGCGACACCTTCGTCTTCGGCTGCTTCCTGCTTGCCTACATGTCGGCGCGGATGTCCACCTCCGTTCCATGGCCCAATCCGAGCGAGGTCTTCGCACTCGAAATCGGCGGAACGCACATGCCGCTGATCCTGATCGCCATCATGACATTCGTTCTCATTTCGAGCAGCGGCACCATGGCCATGGCCGTCAACTACGGTTACCGCCGCGACCGGCGCAAGACCGCGGCGCTCATGCTTCTGACGGCGCTTTTCGGCGCCGCCTTCGTCGGCATGCAGGCGTTCGAATGGTCGAAGCTGATCGCCGAGGGCGTGCGGCCCTGGGGCAACCCCTGGGGCGCCGCCCAATTCGGCTCTACCTTCTTCATGATCACCGGCTTTCACGGGACCCACGTCACCTTCGGCGTGATCTTCCTGCTGATCGTCGCCCGCAAGGTCTGGCGCGGCGATTTCGAAACGGAGCGGCGCGGCTTCTTCACCAGCCGCAAGGGGCGCTACGAGATCGTCGAGATAACCGGCCTCTACTGGCACTTCGTCGATCTGGTCTGGGTCTTCATCTTCGCATTCTTCTATCTGTGGTGAGGGAGGGCATCATGGCTCACGCGGAAACACATCCGGCACAACATGCGGCGGCCCACACGGAGCACCAGCAGCACCCGATCAAGCTCTACCTCCTGGTCTGGGGGCTGCTGTTCGTCCTCAGCGCTCTTTCATACCTCGTCGATTACTTCGGTCTGCAGGGCTATCTCCGCTGGTCGCTGATCCTCATCTTCATGATGCTGAAGGCGGGCCTCATCGTAGCCGTGTTCATGCATATGGCGTGGGAGCGCCTGGCGCTGATCTACGCGATCATTCTGCCCCCGCTGCTGGTGCTCGTCTTCGTGGCGCTGATGGTGTCGGAATCGAACTATGTCCTCTTCACGCGCCTCACCTTCTTCGGTGGCGGCGAGTAAAAGCGACTGCCGAAAGGTCGCGTTTCGGCGACGCATCAGCCTGCCGACTCCCTGTTCGAGGAAAAGCTTGTACCTCGCCGCCCCGCCGGGTGTATTTTCTCGCGATATCAGCTAGATGAGCATACCAGCGGCCGCGGCCTTCCCCGCCCGCCACCGGCAACATTCTGGTCGTGCAGCACGATGATTATGTCGTAGACAGGCTCAACTCGCGGCGCGGCAGGCTCTAATATCCGGCTTCAAAATTAACCAGGGTCGCATCAATGGCAGAGTTTCCGGAAAAGGCGAAGGTCGTAATCGTAGGACTGGGTGGCATCGTCGGCGCATCGATCGCCCACCACCTCATCGAGCGTGGCTGGGACGATATCGTCGGCATCGACAAGTCGGGCATCCCGACGGATATCGGCTCTACGGCACATGCCTCCGACTTCTGCTACACCACCAGCCACGACTATCTCTCGGTCTGGACGACGCAATATTCGATCGACTTCTTCGAGAAGATGGGTCACTACGCCCGCATCGGCGGCCTGGAAGTCGCACGCACCGGCGACCACGTCTGGATGGAGGAAATCAAGCGCAAGCTTTCCTCCGCCAAGGCCTTCGGCACCCGCGCACACTATGTCTCGCCGGCCGAAATCAAGAAGCTGTTCCCGCTGATCGAGGAAGATCAGGTGATGGGCGGCATGTTCGATCCGGATGCCGGCCTCGTCATCCCGCGCTCGCAGACGGTTGCCGGCAAGCTGGTCGATGCGGCGGAAAAGTCCGGCAAGCTGCAGATCTTCGGCAATACTCCGGCAACTGCGCTGCTTGTCGAGAACGGCCGCATCAAGGGCGTCGTCACGCATCGCGGCACGATCATGGCCGACCATGTCGTCGTCTGCGCCGGCATCTGGGGTCGCCTGATCGCTGAAATGGTCGGCGAGGACCTGCCCGTCATGCCGGTCGATCATCCGCTCACCTTCTTCGGCCCGTACAACGAATTCGAAGGTACCGGCAAGGAAATCGGCTTCCCATTGCTGCGCGATCAGGGCAACTCGGCCTATATGCGCGACACCGGCGACCCGAAGACAACCGAGGGCGGCCAGATCGAATGGGGCTATTACGAGACCGACAATCCGCGCCTCTGCCATCCGCGCGACATTCTCGAAAAGCACGAGGCACGCCTGTCGCCCTCGCAGCGCGACCTCGATATGGAGCAGATCATCGAGCCGCTCGAGCGCGCCATGGAACTGACGCCGATCCTCGGCGAGCTCGGCTATAACGAGGGCCACTCCTTCAATGGCCTGTTGCAGGTATCGGCTGCCGGCGGCCCCTCCTGCGGCGAGAGCCAGAAGGTGCGCGGCCTCTGGTACTGCGTCGCCATCTGGGTGAAGGACGGCCCGGCCTACGGCAAGCTGATCGCCGACTGGATGACGGACGGGCGCACCCATACCGACCACGCCTCGATCGACTACGCCCGCTTCTATCCGCACCAGATCGAAGAGAAGTTCATCGAAGGCCGCTGCTTCGAGGCGGCGCAGAAGATCTATTTCCCGGCCGTGCATCCGCGCGAGCCCTATGCCAGCGGCCGCAACGTCAAGCACTCGCCCTTCTACGAGCGCGAGAAGGAGCTCGGCGGCTACTTCATGGAACTCGGCGGCTGGGAGCGTGCGCACGGCTATGCCGCCAACGAGCACCTGCTCGAGAAATACGGCAACCGCATTCCGGTACGCGAGAACGAGTGGGACAGCCGCCACTTCTGGCGCGTTTCCAACGCCGAACATCTGGCGATGAGCGAGGATTGCGGCATCGTCAACCTCTCGCACTTCCACATGGTGGATATCGAAGGTCCGGATCATGTGGAGCTTCTCGAATGGCTTTGCGCCGCCAAGATCGGTGGAGACGGCAATATCGGCAAGGGCATCTACACCCACTTCCTCGATGACGAGGGCATGGTGCGGGCCGACTTCACCGTCTTCCGCATGGCCGACCGCTGCCGCCTCGTGAACGGCGCCGATGCCGGCCCGCGCGACTTCCACTATATGCGCCGTGTCGCGGAAGACCGGGGCCTAGACGTCACCATCACGGACGTTTCGGAGAAGTTCGTCACCATCGGCATCTGGGGCCCGAATGCCCGCGAGACGCTGAAGAAGGTGGTGGCGGAACCGGCGGGCCTCGATCCTGAGAACTTCCCCTTCGCCTCGATCAAGCAGATCGAGATCGCCGGCAGGCCGGTCTCCGCCTTCCGCATCTCCTATGTCGGCGAGCAGGGCTGGGAACTGCACATGAAATACGAGGACGGCCTGGCCGTCTGGGATGCGCTGCGCGCCACCGGCGTCATGGCCTTCGGCGTCGAGACCTATGCGAACTCGCGCCGCATGGAAAAGAGCCTCCGCCTGCAGAACGCGGATCTTCTCACCCACTACAACCTTATCGAGGCCGACCTTGCCCGTCCCAAGGTCAAGGAAGCGGACTTCCGCGGCAAGGCGAAGCATCTGGAATACAAGGCGCGCGAGCACCAGCCCGCCATGCTCTGCACGCTCGTCATGACGGAGAACACCGACAGGAACGGCGTGAAGCGCTACCCGGTCGGCAACCTGCCGGTCATGGACCCGGAGACCGGCGAGGTGCTGGTGGACGAACTCGGCCGCCGCTCCTACACCACTTCCATCGCCTACGGTCCGACGATCGGGAAGAACATAGCGCTCGCCTATCTGCCCTGGTCCCATTGCCAGGTCGGCCGCAAGCTCAATGTCGAGTATTTCGCCGAGACCTACCCGGTCGAGGTCGCCGGCGTCGGCTACAAGCCGCTCTACGATCCGGAAAACCTGAAGCCGCGGACGTAACCGGGGCCGGATAAAGTGTCCCTGGTTTCAGGCCGGTCCGGCGTGAAACCAGGGACGTGATCGCATACGCCTGCCGCGCGCACCTTCCTATTTTCGGTCGTCGATCTCTTCAGGCTCGTCGGCATCGTCCTCCAGACCCGGCGGCGGGCCGATGAGCCTGTTCAGCATATGCTCCAGCCAGATATTGGTGAACTGCTCGGGACTGGATGCGAGAATGGCTTCGATTCCCATCGGCTCGTCCGACGCGTCCCCGGCATTCCCGGCGATTGCCTGTTTGAACTCTTCGAGGCTGATCCCGTCCACCGCATCGGCCATGCCGCCCTCGGCCTCCAGGGCTTCGACCAGGCCGGTCATCATGCCGGCCATTTCCTTCCGGCTCAGGTTCTTCAGTTCCTCGAAAGTCTCGATGACCTCTTCGCTCGCCACCAGCGAAAACCACAAGGTAGCCAAGCCGAGCTCCGCGCGTCCGTTGACCTCGACGATGCGCGCAGCCAGCCGATCCCCCTCGGCGAGGTCATGGGTCCTCAACCCCTCATTGACCCAGACCGGCTCGCCGCCGCGCATAAGATCGCGCGCGAAAAAGCCTTGACCCCGCTTGATACCGCTGACTTCGTAGAGGCTCATGCGCGCATCGCTCAATGCCTTGATATAGGCGCGGTTGCTGGCACTCTCCTTCCAGCCCCGGCGCTTGAGATAGTCTTGGGCAAGATTGCGCCCGTCGAAATCGCGCGAGAGCATGTCTTCGAACGTGCACGCCCAAAGGTTCATGACAGCCGTCTCTCCGATAATATCCGCAAGCTCATCGAGGTCGAGGTCGTAACGTCCGGTGACCAGGAAGACATGGCTGTCGAGCAAGTTCTCCATCGCCTCGTGCCATTCCGGACGTGATGCCCATTTCGTCAGCCGCTCGAGTTTGTGTCCGCTCGCCATCGCTGCCTCCTTCCGTTCTGAAAAGGGGAAATCCCATTCACTTTCTCCCTCCGGAAAGCTAAACGCTCCGCACTCGAATTGTCATTCGCCATCACTGGAAAAGATGCACCAGTTCACAGTTTCGGCCCCTCGTCGCGTCAAAGGATGCGGTTCAGTTGTCGTTTACGACACAGCCAGTAAGATGTGCGGAAGACCTTCCGTTGCGCGCGTCACGGCGCGAAGCCGATCCGGACGACTTTGCACTTACACAGGGAGTCCAATGCGCTTTATCAACCCGATCCCGTTCGTCCGAGACATCGATCGCTCCAAGGACTTTTACCAAAAGAGACTGGGTCTGAAGGTATTGGAGGACTTCGGAAACTTCGTCCTTTTTGAGACCGGCTTTGCGATCCACGAGGGTAGTTCACTTGAAGAAACCATTTGGGGAAAAGCGATTGTTGCGGAAGAACCCTATGGGCGACGAAATCTCCTGTTGTATTTCGAACATGAGGACATCGAGGCGGCCTTCGAAAACATCGCACCGCACGTGGAAATGATACATCCCATAGAGCGTCAAGCATGGGGGCAGCGAGTGTTCCGCTTCTTTGATCCAGACAGGCATGCGGTAGAAATCGGAGAGCCGCAAAGTCTACTTCCGGGCAACGCGCAGAAATCCTGACGTCGCAACGAGACTGGCTCCGAAGCGCCTCCTGGTTCGCGAATTTCGACCCGGGCTAGAGATCGTTGCGGGTGCGGTTCGGCGGCAACTGATGCCTAACCATCCTCCAACTGAATCCGCCCTGTCTTCAGCATCTGCGGATTCGGCCGGGCGCGCCGCTTGATCAGCCGGCGCGCCTCGGCGATCTTCCTGCCGATGAGCCTGTCATGGCCCAGGCCGGTCGCGGCGACGAGGCGGCCGCGGGCATCGAGGTGGTAAAGGATCCTGGCCTCTTCCACGGTATTCGTGACGAGTTGACTGCCGAAATAGGGAATGCCGGCAATCTGCATCGACCACTCATACTGGTCCGACCAGAAGAAGGGCACGGTGTCGCAGACCATGTCCTGCCCGAGAAGCTGAGACGCCACGACCCGTGCGTGGTCCTCCGCATTCTGCCAGGCCTCGACGCGTACATAGCGCTCGAACAACGGATGCCAGAAAGAGACCGCATCTCCGCATGCGTAGACACCGTCGGCAGAGGCACGCAGCGCCGAATCGGTGCGGATGCCGACTTGGACGTCCAATCCCGCCTCCTTGGCAAGCTCGGTATTCGCCGTGACGCCGACACCGATCACCGCCAGGTCGCATGGAACTGTTTCGCCGTTGGACAAAACTGCCGATTTCAGTTTTCCGGAGCGGTTGGCCACAAGCTTCTCGACCATCGAGCCCACGCGGAACGAGACGCCGGCAGCCTCGTGGTAGCGCGCCAGGGCCGCGCCGATCTCCTGAGGGACTATTCGCGAAAGCAACCTGTTGGTCGCTTCGACGACGACCGTTTCGAGCCCGCGCGAACGGGCTGCCGCGGCGATCTCGAGCCCGACGAAGCCGCCGCCTACGACGAGAAGACGCTTGCTCCTGTGAAATCGCCGTGCGATCGCGACGGCATCATCGAAGGTGCGCAAGGTGAAGACGCCGTCGCATTCCGCACCTGGAACCGATAGGCGGCGCACGCGTGATCCGGTTGCTAGGACGAGCTTGTCGTAATCGAGCCTCGCCCCATCATCCGTGATCACATGTCTCGCATGAATATCGAGCGATTCCGCCCTGCGACCAGGATAGAACCGCACCCTGCCCGCCGTCGCGTCGCCCTGCGGCCAGATCACGCAATCCTTCAGTTCGGACTTTCCCAAAAGCACGCCCTTGGAAAGCGGGGGGCGGTTGTACGGCGGATGCGGCTCAAGCCCGATCAGCGCAATATCGAGATTGGCGGGAGAACCGGCCAGTATCTGGGCGACCCTGCCGCCGGCCTGCCCGCCCCCCACGATCACGATTCTTTCAGGCATCATCCCGGTCTTCAGAGTTTGCTCCAGATTCGCACAATGTCATGTATGGGCATAAACTGGAACCGGCAGGAAAGCCCGGAGGAAAGGCGTCAGACGTCGAAGTTGCTCGGCGAAATCTCGCTCGGCTCGATCCCTCACACGGCAAGGAACCCGCCGTCGACCGGCAGGACGGCTCCCGATACCATTTCGGCATCCGAGGAGAGGAGCATGGCGATGCTCCTTGCGACATCGTCGACCGTCGCGAAACGCCCGGCGGGATGACGGACCATCATCGGCTCGCTCTTTTGCGGATCCGCCCAGGCCGCGGCCGCAAGCTCAGTCATCGTGATCGTGGGCGCTATGGCCACGACGCGGATCCCGTATGGGCCAAGTTCCTTTGCCATCACGCGCGTCGCGCCTTCAAGACCGGCCTTGGACGCCGCGTAGCAGACGTGATTCTGAAACCCGCGGTGGCCCGCGATGCTGGTGACGTTCACGATCGCTCCTCCGCCACCGGCCGCCATGCGGGCTCGGGCGAATTCCTGCGCGCAGATGAGTGCGGCACGCAGGTTTGTGTTCATGACGATGTCGTAACCGTCATCCGTCATGTCGATGAGGCTTTCCAGCACGTTCGTCCCCGCGCAATTGACGAGGATGTCACAGGTTCCCGCTTCCACCATGGCGGCACGCGCCGCCGCCGCATCGGCAAGGTCGGCCACGATGCCGTGGCAGCCGGTCTGACTGGAGAGTTCGTCCAGATCGGACTGCGTGCGGCTGAGCGCCACGACCTGAGCACCGCGCGCGGCCAGAAGCGCCACCGTCGCCCGTCCGATGCCCTTGCCGCCGCCTGTGACGATGACTGATTTTCCGGAGAATTCCATGTTGAATCCAGACGCTTGTCGGTTTGCGATTGGTACCGGCCGGCAACGTTGCCGGCGTTCGGAGAGCCGAGCCACCGGCCCTTAAGCCGGCATCTCGATCTGTATCTTCACGTCCGTGGGGCGCGCCTCGACGGCGCGGTCGAAGGCCGCGATACTCTCGTCGAACGGAATGGTCGCCGAGATCAGCGGTTTCAAATCGACCTTGCCGGAGGCGATCAGTTCGATAGCGCGGTCGTAGACATTGGCATAGCGGAACACGGTCTCGATCCGCAGTTCCTTGGCCTGCATACCGACGATATCGAAGGGGACGGGTTCGACGGGCATGCCGACGAGCACGACGGTTCCGCCCGGGCGCGCAAGACTCGGAAGAGCAAGGATTGCGGGTGCGGCTCCGGAGCACTCGAAGACGACATCCGCCCCCCAGCCGCCCGTCGCCTCCGCGAGAGCCTCGGATGCCGCCTGCTGGCGGACATTGATTGTCTCGATACCCTCATAGGCCCCGATGACATCCAGCTTCGGCTGCGCGAGGTCGGCCACGTAGACCTTGGAGCATCCCCCCGCGAGCGCGGCCAGTGCCGTCATCATGCCGATCGGGCCGGCCCCCATGACGGCGCCGACATCGCCTGGCCTGATGCCCGCGCGAAGGGCGGCCTGTACGCCGATGGCGAACGGCTCGACCATCGCCCCTTCCGCGAAGGACACGTGGTCGGGCAGACGATAGGTGAAGGCCGCCGGATGAACGACCTCGGGCGTCAGGCATCCATGGACCGGCGGCGTGGCCCAGAACCGTACGGACGGATCGACATTGTAGATGCCCAGCTTGGACGACCGGGAGGAGAGGTCCGGAATGCCGGGTTCCATGCAGACACGGTCACCCTTCTTCAGATGCCGGACTTGCGAGCCGACCTCCAGAACGACGCCCGCGGCCTCGTGGCCCAATATCATCGGCTCGTTGACGACAAAGGGCCCGATCTTTCCATGGGTATAATAGTGGACATCGGAGCCGCAAACGCCGACGGTGCGGATTCCGATCAGCACGTCGGTCGGCGACAGATCCCGCCGGACCGGGATGTCGCGCAGCGACAACTGCCCCTTCTTTTCAAGTACAAGCGCCTTTGCCACTATCTGATCTCCTCGTGCTGTGGGTCGCCGTTACCGCCGCAGGCCAAACGAGCCTGCCAGCATCATCGCTCGTCGATGTCTATGTATACCGCGCCATCCACGACTTTCACGGGAAAGGTGCGCAGGTTGACGCAAACCGGCGGATTAAGCGCCTCGCCGGTGCGGAAATCGAAGCAGCCGGCGTGCCTTGGGCATTCGACGGTCGTCCCCTCTACGAAACCATCCGAAATATGAGCATATTCGTGAGTGCAGATGTCATCGGTTGCGTAATATTGATCGTCAGCGGTCCGGAATATCGCAAAACTGCGGCCGCTGTGGTCCCACCGTGCAACATCCTCTCGGCCGACCTTCTTCGCGTCGCATGCCTTGACCCAGTTCCTATCGTCCAACATTCCCAACTCCACTTTTCACTATGCACTTCCACAACGTTCTGCCCCTTTCCTTCGGAGCGGCGCTCTTCAGGCCACGGCCGCCTTGGCGAGTGACCGCAGGTCGAATTCCGGATCCGCCAGCGCCTTTCTTCCAGGCCGGATTCCCCTTTCCATGAGGAGTTGACCCATCCGGACCCCCCGCGAAACCTCGCGAATGGAGCCGAAGCCGCTGATGCCGAGGATCATCTGGTCCTTGTCGAGGTGATAGATCAGCAGCGTACCGTCCGGGCAACGCCGCCGCACGTCTTCCGCGCTGCCTCCGGCCTGGCCGGCAATCTGCATCGTCCGGTCGAACTGATCGGACCACATCCATGGCAACGGCACGTACGCTTCGTCGCTGCCAAGCATGTTCCGGCCGGCAAGCGTTCCCTGATCCTCCGCATTCTTCCAGCACTCCAGGCGCATGCGCGGGCCGGAGACCTGCTCGAAAGCGCAGGCGTCTCCCGCGGCATAGATGAAGGGGTCAGAGGTCCGCAGGAAACGGTCCACAGCGATGCCGTTGTCGATTTCCAGTCCCGCGGCCTCCGCAAGCGCCGTCCGGGGGGAGACGCCCACCGAGATCACCACGGCTGTGCATGGCAGGACCGTGCCGTCGTCGAGACGAACGCAACGGACCCGACCATCGCCTTCCAACTCGCTCACCTGGCGTCCAAGAACGAAGCACACGTCCTTGCTTTCATGGAACAGGCGGACTTCGTGGGACAGCTCTGCCGGCACCGCCCGCATCATCGGCCTGGGCCCTGCTTCGACCACGGTAACCTTGCATCCTCGGACGGTGGCGCTCGCAGCCGCTTCCAGGCCGATTAGCCCGCCTCCGACAATGACGATCTCCGCCCCGGGCCGCAGGTAAGGAAAGATCCGGGCGGCGTCGTCCGCGCTCCGCAGCGTGTGGCTACCGGGCAGGTCGGCACCCGCCACGATCAGGTTGCGCGGCTCCGCTCCGGTCGCCAGCAGGAGACGGTGATAGGCGATGGAGCCGCCATCCGACAATCGCAGTTGCCTCGTCGGCCGATCGATCGCCGCGGCCGCGACCCCTTTCAGAACGTGGATGTCGTTCTTCGCGAGAAAGTCCGCGGGGAAGAGCGGGGCATCCTCTGCCTCGCTCTCTCCTTTCAGCACCGCCTTCGACAGCGGAGGGCGTTCGTATGGCGTGCGGCCCTCGCCATCCACCAACGTGATCCCGCCGTGCCAACCGTTCGTCCGCAAGGCCTGCGCCGCTCGCGCGCCAGCGTGACCGCATCCGACGATAACCATATTTTCCTGATGCACCGGCCCTCTCCTAGGTCTCATGCCATGCTCCCCGAAGCCCGCCGGCCGGCGTGGCCGGCCGGACACGGGTGGGTTTGAACTTCAGCGCTGGAGTTTCTTTTCCTTGAAGCGCCTGTTCATCCGCTCATGGGCTTCCGCCGACCCGTTGTGCCAGGTCCCGAACAGGCGATCGAGCGGCACGGAACCATCCCCGCCGTAATTCACCTCGAAATAGCGGTGGTGGAGATAGTGCATGTAGGTGGCGACATCCATCTGCGCCTTGCCGTTCACGACCAGCTTGGCAAAGCCGCTGTGATCCGGGGCGGGCATAAAGGCCAGGTGCTGCAGATGGTAGACCACCAGGAGCGGATTGGATGGGATGATCCAGTGGATGAGTACGCCGGACATATAGAACAGGTGTTCGACCGGATGCATCGCCATGCCCGACCACGGGATCGGATTCGAGTTCTTGTGATGGATCGAGTGCACCCACCTGTAGAGCGGCCCGAAGTGAAGCAGCCGGTGGACGGAGTAGAAATGAAACTCACGGAACAGGGCGATGAAGAACATGAACAGCGCGAAATAGAAGGGATGCTCCGCCATATCGAGGTAGGGTAGCCAGCCGTTGGCCATCGCCCACAGCGTAACCACCAGATAGGCGGTCCAGATGGTGACACCGCTCACCAGCGTCCAGAACATATTGTCGAGCAACTGGCTGCCGAACATGAACGTCTCGGTATCCTTCGGCCAGCGCCTGTTGTACTTGTACTCAGTGTCCTGCGCCCGCTGCACGTAGAAACGGGCATGCCAGATCGTGGTCCAGACGACGAGCGACACCAGATTGACGGCATAAACCTGCGCGATCCACCCGAATTCGAATGTCTTCATCCGCTCCAGGTCGGGAATGAAATACCACCAGATGAAGGTCGAGATCAGCATGATCGGAATGTTGAGGGGTAGCAGGTAGCCCTCCTTGCCGAACAGCCATTTGAACAGCGCCATGGGTTTGGGAGGCCACACGAAGACCGGAGGCGTCTCGACGGGTTTCGGCGGCGCCCAGCCGCCGGTATTCGGCTTTTCGGGTTGAACAGCGTCACTCATATCCGTTTCCTCCATTATGTTCTTCAAGCCGCAGATGACGCGAGACTGCCCTGCACCCGCGCCCAGCGTTCCCTTACGAGGTCTCGCAGTTGCAGCGCCTCAGCCCATCGGTCCGTCGTGTCGCGACCGTCGCGATCGGTGATCGCATATGGCCGCGGGCCCAGCTCGCAATTGAATGCGAACGGCGCCTCGTCCTGCGGGCGAAGGAGATAGTTGCGCATCGCCCTTTCCCACCAGTCCAGGAACTGGTCGACCAGCGGCTTGTGGTGCGCAAAGCTGATCTCGATCTGTACCTGCTCGCGGCTGGCGACCCGTCCATGCAGCGCCCGGGACCGGTCGAGGATGCTGTTGATGTAGCCATGGTTTTCCGCGCTGACGGGCCATGCGAATTCACGCCCGACGAGATAGTGGGAAAGGTCGGCCACGAGTTCCATGGTCGGGAACGCCTCGAGGAGATCGAGCGTGAAGTAGAGATCGGTCGTCATCCGGTCCCTGTGCGTCTCGATCCAGACCGGTATCGGCGATTGCTCCGAGAGCCTCAGCCAGCTCTCGAGCAGCGGCACGCAATCTTCGAAGCGGCGTGGCCGGACGTCGGGCTGCAGGCAGATGTGATGACCGCCCCATTTCGCCGCGAAATCGAGCACCGGCTTCAAATCGTCGACCGTCTTGGGAAAGCACTGCCATTCCGCCTGGGCGGCGAGCCCCCTCGCGGCCGCCGCGCCCGCAAGCGCATCGGCGGCTGCCGCCTCCGCGCACGGACCGCTGATACCGTCGAAGCCGGCCGCAGCAATCATATCCAGGTTTTCCTCGGCGCTTCGTTCCGCACCATCGGGATCGCGGCGCTCCATCGCCCAGATCGACTGTGTAAAGATTATTCTCTTGGACATTCCCTTCTCCCCGCCCGCCCTCACCGCTGCCTGCGCACCCAGATATCGATGATGACGGCAAGCAGGATGACCGTTCCATGCGCCACAGGCTCATAATAGGAATCCACGCCCAGCAGGACGGTGCCGTTCGATATCATGCCGATGATCAGCGCGCCCACCAGCGTGCCGAGGACGCTTCCCTGCCCCCCGAACAGGCCGGTGCCGCCGATGATGACCGCCGCGATGACGCTGAGTTCCAGGCCGTTGCCGGTCTGCGGGTCCACGCCACGGAACCAGCCGACGAGAATGAAGGAGGTGACGCCGACCATGATACCGCTGACCACGAAGGCGAGAATCTTCACCCGGTCGGTGTTGATGCCGACGGCCTTGGCCGCGTTCTTGTTGCCGCCTGTGGCAAAGACGTTATAGCCGAAGCGGGTAAACAGCAGGAGGTAGGTGCCGAATATGCCCGCGGCCACCATCCAGATCACCTGCGCTGGAACGACCCCGAAGAGCCGGCCGGCGACGAGGGAGCGGAAAAGGTCGTTTTGCAGGCCGGAGATCGGCATGCCCTTGGAGAGCACCAGTGTCGCGCCGCTGTAGATGCTGAGCATGCCGAGCGTGGTGATGAAGGAGGGAATGCGCAGTTTCGTCGTGATGACACCGTTGATGCCCGACAATATCGCGCCCAGAGCCACCACGACGAGCGCGGCACCATAGATGTTGCCCTCCATCTTGATCGCCAAGGCGGCGCAGATCATCGCCAGCAGCCCATGCAATGCGCCGACCGACAAATCGATCTCGCCGGAGATAAAGATGAAGGTGCTGCCGACGGCAAGAATGCCGATGACGGATATCTGCCTCAGAAGGTTCAGCAGATTTAGTTCGGTAAAGAACGTGTCCGTCGAAAGTGAAAGCGCGACGAACATGGCGAGCGCAGCCAGGATGACGGACAATTCGCGGGAATTTGCCGCTGCGGCCACGAGCTTCCTGCCGAGCGCGGCTTGCGGGGTGGATGATGCCATAGTCACATTCGCCTCGCTCATGCGGCTACCTCCTCTTCAAGGTCAGCGTCTCGGGGTTGGCCCGCCAGAATCAGACGAACGACTTCGTCGTGACTGACGGCATTGCGCTCGACTTCCGCGACGACGCGGCCGCCGCGCAGGATGAGGAGATCGTCGGCCACCTCGAAAACATGATCCAGATTATGACTGATGATCAGAACAGACGTGCCATGCGCCCGCAGGTCGTGGACGACATCGAGCACCATGCGCTGCTCGCGAATCCCGAGCGCCGCCGTCGGTTCGTCCATGATGACGAGTTGCCCGCCGGAGGCACAGGCTCTCGCTATCGCCACGGCCTGACGCTGCCCGCCAGACATCGAGGAGACCGGGATATCGAGAGAAGGAAGCTTCGCCTTCATGTAACTGAGAGCGTTTTCCGCGGTCTCCCGCATCTTCTTGCGATCTACGACCAGCCCGCCCCATTTGGTGGGAATATTGCCGAGCGAGATGTTGTGTATCACGTTGCGCTGGTCGACCAGCGCCAGATCCTGATAGACGGCAGTGATCCCCAAGGCCAGTGCATCGCGCGCACTGTCCATGTGGACCTGTTTGCCATTGACCCAGACGCTGCCTTGCGTCGGCTTATAGGTTCCACAGATCATCTTGACCAAGGTAGATTTGCCAGCACCGTTATCGCCCAGGAGAGCGGTCACCCGGCCCTTGCGGATATTGGCCGAAACGTTGCTTATGGCCGTCACATGGCCGAAGCGTTTGGTCAGGTTTTGAACTCGAAGCATGTGTCCTCCCCGCTCGAGCGATGCCGACGAAACAAGTCGCCGGTATCGCCCTCGCCCTTTGACATGTGCCGCCCCGTGCGGGGCGCACGTGACCGCTCGCTTAGCCGAAGCGCGCCTCGCGCTCGGCCACCGCTTCGATGTTCGATTTGTCGACGACTTCGGCGCCCGTGTCGTAGTCGAACGGCTTGTACCCGGCCTCGAGCTGCATATCGAGCAGCGACGCCGTGACCCAGCCCTGGGCAAAGGGGTTCTGCCCGATCGCCCAGTGGGACGTCTCCGCGGCGATGGCCTCGAGGACGCCCGGGATGAGATCAAACCCGCCATTGGCGAATTTTCCGGTCATTCCGTTGTCCTCGGCCCAGATCGCGGCGAACCAGTTGCCTGAGACAGTGCTGGCAAAGCCGACCACGTCGGGAGTTGCGCGCATCTTGGCGTCGATGCGCGACAACGCCTCGGTCTGGCTGTTGGCCGTGGTGAAAGTCTCATATGTGTAGTTGGTGCCGTTTTGCTTGTTGTATTCGTCGATACCCTGCTCGGTGCCCGTGGCGCGCTCTTCCAGGGCGCTGACGCCGGGCGAGGGATTATCGATCAGGATCCTGCCCTCGGTCTTTCCGGTAAGCTGATGGGCATATTTGGCGGCCTGAAGCCCGTTCACCCGGCCGGCGGGGATGAAATCCTGGCCGACGAAGGGAACGTCCAGCTTCTCGTAGCCGGCGCTCGCCACGTTGTAGAGAACGACGGGAATGCCGGCGTCCTTGGCGCGCATGATGTTTTCGTCGAAAGCGGTCTCGTTGATGCGGGTAAAGCCGACGGCATCGGGCTTGGAATTCAATGCATCGACCTGCAGCCGCACGGTTTCGGCGACGTTTGCCGGCGTGCCGCGGGCGAAGAATTGGGCATCCCAGTCGCGTAGGGTGCCGAACTCCTTGAAACCGGCACGAACCGGGGCGAAGAATGGGATATCCTCATGCGCAACGAAAACGACTTTCCGCTTTGCGCCCGTTGCGAGTGCCGGCGCGGCCAATCCGCTGGCTGCCGCCACGCCGCCTATGCCCGCCGTTTTCAGAAACAGGCGGCGACCGACACCGGGCCCCGCATTGCTTTCATTCCGTCCATTCCCGTTCTTTTCTGTCATCGTTTCCTCCCTGGCTGACAGTGTGCCCGATTCCGAAGCCGCGCTTTCCAGCCGACGATCGCTTCCTCCCGATCGTCGTCCTCCCTCCAGCGCCGCGCATCCCATCAGACGCGCAAAAGTTGCTGTGGCACTTTGATCTGCTGCATGTCTCCTTTGATCGGCGATCAAGAAAGACATGCAGCAGAGGGGGCCCGCGAGAAGAGGTGCAGCACTCCCTGCATCTCACGCTCCGCAGCCGCTCCTCGAAACCTCAGCCTCTGGTTGTTTCAGAATAGCAACATGCATGGTGTGGCCTAGAGGTATTTTGAGGGAATTCCCTCAACGCAAATGATGCGCGCGACGGTAGGCACCCCGCGGCTCGACCGGGTCGCAACATGTCCACTGAGAACGGAGCACTCGCGTCAGAGACTATCCCTGACGAGCACGGTGAAGGGCACGACCGGGCTCTCGGCGACGACGCCCGGCAGTCCGAAGCGCGACGCAAGGATAAGCAGGGCTTTGCGGACCTGCAGGTCGGGATTCTGATCTATCACCAACGTCATGGCCCCCTCCTGCAGCATGCGCTCCGCATCCGGCGAGATGTCGTGGCCGACGAGAACAGGGGGCGGGCCGAGGCAGTTGGCCGCGAGAGCGCGTCCGAGGACGGCATGGCTCACGCCGGCATTGTATATGCCCGTCACCTTGCCGGCCTCGAGCGCCTTGGACAACTCCTCGTCCGCAAACGGATCGTTCTCGTCGAGTTCGACGAGCGCCGAGACCGACTGCCGATCCGCATGATCCGCCATGCCGTCCCGGCAACCGC
This sequence comes from Ensifer sp. D2-11, assembly GCF_054161295.1. Lineage (NCBI taxonomy): Bacteria > Pseudomonadati > Pseudomonadota > Alphaproteobacteria > Hyphomicrobiales > Rhizobiaceae > Ensifer > Ensifer sp. D2-11. Next base: position 509,635 of record NZ_CP096433.1, on the reverse strand, counting down.
TGATCCGCTCCGCCTGTGCCCGATAGTAGAGGCTGCTGCACAGCAGGACGATGCTGCCCTCCCCCGCCATTTTCGCCAGGAAGAAGGCCGCACAGCGCCCGGCCTTGTAGTGGTCGATGCCGACATAGCTTAGGCGCGGAGCCGAGGGGACGTCCGACACGATGGTGACGACGGGTTTTCCGGCCGATGTGACCTCGGCTATGGCATCGATGATCAGTTCATGATCCTGGCCGTAGACGACCAGCGCGTTGCCGCGGCTTTTGAGAATGGCTTCCGCGACCAGTTCGGGCCGGGTCTCGTCGACGAAAGTCCGCTCAATCGCGACGATATCCTCAAACGGCCGGCCGAAGCGGACGATGGCGTCGCTCAATCTGGCGCAGAGCGGCATCTGCCGTCGCCCCAGCAGCACCTCGAAGCGCAGACCTTGCCGGTAGAGCGTGGGAAGCTTGCGATCGAACCCCAGATCCCGTGCCGCGTCCAGAACCCGCTTCGCCGTCTCCGGCCGTACCCCGCCGCGCTCGTTCAGAACCCGATCGACCGTCGCATGCCCGACGCCGGCGCGCCTCGCGACGTCAATGAGTTTCCGCTTCATACCCCGTGCCGCCTCTGCAGCAATTCCGGGAGACCGCCTAGCGGTTCCCGCCAGCAATTGCGTCAAAGCAGAAGAGCTAGAGTATTTTTGCGATTCGAAGAAGAGAAGAACGTCCGGGGAAGCTTATTTGCCGATGCAGAACATCTCACGGAAGAGTTTTTCGGACCGGGCGATTCCTTCGTCGGTAAGCCGAACGGACTTCGCCTTGTTGACCGGATCGCCGATGAAACCCTTCTCGTGGAGGCGATCCAGGGCTTTCCAGTCGAATGCCTTCCAGGCGCGGCCGTCACCGTCGAGGGTGAGGTAAAGCAAAGCCAGGACCGTTTCGTCTATCCTATCCTTGTCGATCTCCATCGGCGAATCCATTCGTTGCGCTCCTTTCCTCTTTTATACTCCGCACTACTATGCTCCGCACAACCCTGTTCGCATCCCCAATCTGAAAAGCCATACCGTGCCGTTCTACGCAAAGCTGCTGGGAGCGTGGATCGCGATGGATTTCGCAATCCGAAGATGGAGGTGGCGGGGACGGTCGATGCCTGACGGAAGGATCGAAGCCGAAACGCCATCATCGGACGGGTCGACCATGCGGATGCGATCCCGGAGTGACATCCGCCGGAATGGGGCAGACATAGGATTTCCCGTCCGTCTTCTCCAGCCATTCCGCCCTGGCGGCGGCAAGCAGGTCCGGGGAAGTCATGAGCGACAGACCCGTCGTGGCGAGCGTCTTGGCGGCATGCGCCATGGCCTTGTGGGCGATCGGGCTTTTGCCCTGCGCCACGACCTGCCAGGTATGCGGGTTGGTGCCGATCGCCCATGCCGGCGCCCAGCACTGCGCCGTCGGCGTCACCCAGCTGACATCGCCGACATCGGTCGAGCCGGCACGGAAGTGTGAATGGCCTTCGAATACGCGCAGGCCGAGATGCAGTGGTGACGACCCATCGACATTGGCGTTGGAGAAGACGTCGCGCTTCATCTGGTAGAGGCGGATGCTGCTTTTGATTGCCTCTTGCGAGAACGTCTCCTGAATGGATCTGGCGAATGCGATGTCGGCCTCGTCGAAGGCGATCGGGCCGAGCGCCACCATGTTCTCATGCATGGCGGTCTCGAGCGTGATGTTGGGCAGGAGGTTGGTCGAGGCCGTGTCGAAGACGATCTCCACCTCCGTCTCGGTCATCATGGCTGCACCACGCGCCACCTTCTCGACGCGCGTGGCGAGGTCCAGCGCCTGCGGCATTTCCGGCGCGCGGATCAGGTAGAGCACTTCGGCGTTCGCCTGCACGACATTCGCCGCCCTGCCCCCGGCATCGGTGATTGCATAGTGCACCCGGCAATCCTGCGGCATGTGCTCGCGCAGAAAGTTGACGCCGACATTCATGAGTTCGACAGCGTCGAGTGCCGAACGGCCGAGATGGGCAGCATTCGCGGCGTGCGCGGCCACGCCCTTGAAGCGGTAGAAATATTCGAGAACGGCAAGATTGTTGGTGGAGCGCACTCCGTTGAACGGTGCCGGATGCCAGGTGAGCGCGGTGTCGACGTCGTCGAACAGGCCGGCACGCACCATGAAGGTCTTCCCGGAGCCGCCCTCCTCGCCAGGGCAGCCGTAGTAGCGCACCGTCCCGGGCAGATTGTTGGCCTTCAGATGCCGGGCGAGTGCGATTGCCGCCATCAGCGAGCCGACGCCGAGCAGGTTATGGCCGCAGCCATGGCCACTAGCGCCTTCGGAAAGCGGCTTCGCCTCGGCAATCCCGGCGGCCTGGCTCATGCTGGCGAGTGCATCGAATTCTCCGAGAAAGGCAATCACCGGCTTGCCGCTACCGGACTCGCCGATGAAGGCCGTGTCCATGCCTGCCACGCCGCGCCGAACGGAAAAATCATTGTCTTCGAGAGCCTTGGCAAGCAACCCGGACGAGCGCTGCTCCTCGAATTTCAGCTCGGCGAAATCCCAGATGCTGTCGCTCAAGCGGGTAAACTCCGGTTTCATCGATTCGATCGCCGCGGCAATCGACATCACGTCCTCTTGGTTCATGACATGTCCTCGTATTTCGATGGGCGGGCGCAGGAGATCGCCCGGCGCCTGCAGCGCTGCGCGTCTTTTCAGACGCGCAAAGGTCGCTTCGCCGGATCGGTCCGATGGATGATGGATTGGCCGGGTCGGGGTTCTGCCGCCCGGCACAGGTAACAGGGGCTCAGTCGGTGACCGACACTTCCCAAAGGCGGGCGTTCGACTGCCAGACCGGCTGGCCCTTCAGCTTCTTGGTCGCGCCCCAGACATCGACCATGTCGTAAAGGAAGATGCCCGGCATTTCCTTCAGCATGAGCTCATGGAACTCGTCGAAGATTTTCTGGCGCTTGACCTGATCGGCCTCGGCATAGGCTGCGTTCATCAGTTCGATGGCTTTCGGATCGTCCCACATCAGAGAAGCGTTCTCGTCCTTGTCGCCGACGTAGAAGGAATACATCAGCGCGGGGTCGAGGCGCGGCGCGACCGACTGCGAAATGACCTGGTAATTGCCGGAACGGCGTCGGTCGACCTGGGTTGCGTAGTCCAGCACCTCGATCTGAACGTTGAGGCCGGCCTGCTGCATCATCGCCTGCGCCATGACGGCGGCCGGGAAGCTCGGCACATTGCCGCGCTTGTTGGCGATGATCGAGATCGGCTCGCCGTTGTAGCCGGCATCCGCCAGCTCCTTCTTGGCGGCCTCGATGTCGTAGGGAAGACGCTTCTTCTGCGTTTCGCTGAAATAGACCGAGTCCTGCGACACCATCGAGCCGTTCGCCTCGCCCGTGCCGTTGGAGGCGGCAGCAACGAGCTGATCCAGATCGAGCGCCATCGCCATGGCGCGGCGCACGCCCGGATTACTCAGGACCTTGTCGCGGGTCTGAATGTAGAAGAGATTCTTGCCGTTATTGCGCGCGACGATCAATTGCATCGTGTCGCTCGCCTGGAATTCGGGAATGAGATCCGGCGAGATTTCCGCCGTGTCGAGCACACCGGATTCCAGACCTGCCTTCACCGTCGAGGCATCCGGAATGACCATGAACTTGACACCGTCTGCAAGGGGCCGCTTCGAACCGACCATGCCGTCCGGCTTTCCTTCGTTTTCCGGCGATACATAATCCGCGAATTTCTCGAGATGGATGTACTCGCCTTTCTTCCACTCCCCCCACATGAAGGGGCCGGTCCCGATCGGCTGGGCGAAGCTGCCGTCGGCAGCGACGGAATCAGGCGAAATCATGCCGGTAAAGCCGCATTCGGGACGCGACATCAGGCCAAGGAAAACGGCCGACGGCTTTGCGAGCGTGATCTCGACGGTCGCCGCATCGGTGGCCTTGACGCCGGCTACAGGCGCGGCCCCGCCTTCTGCGAAATCTTTCAGGCAGGTCCACTTCGTCTCGGGCTTGAGGTAGCGCGTCCAGTTCCACACCACGTCGTCGGCCGTCATCGGTTTGCCGTTGTGGAATTTCACGTCGGTGCGCAGCTTGAAAGTATAGGTCAGCCCATCGGCCGACATCTCGAAGCTCTTGGCGAGGAGCGGCTTCACTTCGCCGACATTGTTGTAGCCGACGAGGCCTTCGACGATGTGCAGGATGATGCTGTCGGTATTGCCGTCGCGGTTGACGCCCGGATTGTTGCTGCGCAGGTCGGAACTCTGCGCGATGGTGATGTCGCGTGCTGCTGCTGTATTGGCCATGGCGAGCAGCGCGGCGCCCGCAAGAAGAAGCTTTTTCATTGTTCTACCCTCTTTATTGATCGTTATGAGTGGAATCCGTCCCAGCAGGCACGCGAGAGCCTGCCGATTGTCTCGAGCGCCATCGTGTAGCCCGGTGTGCCGTCCGGCATGACCTGCGGCACTTCGTCGGTATAGGCGGAGATGATGTAGAAGGGGGCGCCGTCGCGGTAGACGATGCCGGCATTCATGCGGCCGCGCTTGCCGGTGCCGCCCTTGTGCGCAACCACCGTGCCGAACGGCAGGCGCGACGGGATGGCATAGCGCAGGATCTGGTTCTTCAGCGTCTGCAAGGCATAAGCGCACAACTCCGGCGATGTGCCGAGCTTCGCGATCGCCTCGGGAGAGGTCTGCGCGTCCAGGATCGTCTGCAACAGGAAGGCCTGATCGCGGGCTGTCGTGGTCGTGACCGAGGTCAGCGAATGATCCGGCGGTAGGGCCAGCGGCGGAATGAGGAAGCGATGATGCGTACCGTGCATGCCGATCGATTTGCAGTAGCTGTCGACTTCCTCCAGCGTCAGACGCTCGAAGACCATCTTGGTGCAGACATTGTCGCTCAGCACCATCATGCCGGTTATGGCATCGCGCAACGAAATCACGATCCCCGGCGTCAGATACCGGAACATGCCGCTCGCGACTTCCTCGGCAAAGCGGGCTTCGTAAGTGATGGGCTCGTCGAGATCCAGCCGCCCCTCGTGCACGGCCTTCAGCGCCGCCATCATGATCGAGGTCTTGCGGGTGCTGGCAGAAGGCGTTTCCTCGTCGGCGCCGCGTTCGATCGTCTCTCCGGTCTTGAGGTTGCGCACAACGAAGCGCGTCACGAAAGGCTGCGCGTCGCAGATCTGCGCAAGCCTTTCCATCACCGGGCCAGAATCGGTTAGCACATCAATTCTCCAGACGCCATTTGAGTGTCACGCCGCCCTTTTCGTTCTGGTCGAGGGCGGGAATGGCCGAGAGAAGCCGGCGCGTATAGGCTTCCTTCGGACTGTCGAAAACCGTGTCGCGGTCTCCCTCCTCGATGATCCGGCCGTCCTGCATGACGACGACGCGGTCGGCCACCTGTTCGACGACGCCGAGGTCGTGACTGATGAACAGGCACGAAAAGCCGTAGCGTTTCTGCAGATCCGAGAAGAGATCGAGGACCTGCGCCCTGACCGTCACGTCGAGCGCGGAAACCGGTTCGTCCGCGATCAGGAATCGCGGGCGCCGCGCGATCGCACGCGCAATGGCGACGCGCTGGCGTTGGCCTCCGGAGAGTTCGTGCGGATAACGGCCGGCATAGTCGACCCCGAGCCCGACTTCCTCCAGCGTTTCCAGGGTACGCTTGCGCTTGGCCTTGCCATCCAGGCCCGGCACCGGCCTCAGCGCCTCTTCGACCAGCGCCTCGATGGTCATGCGCGGATCGAGCGATGAATAAGGATCCTGGAACACCATCTGGCAGTTGAGGCGATAATCGGTCCAGTTTTCAGTGCGCGGCCGTCCCTGGAACCGGATGCGGCCCTCGCTTTCCGTGACGAGACCGGCAATGGTGCGGCCGAGCGTCGTCTTGCCGGAGCCGGAACCGCCGACGAGTGCCACGACCTCGCCCTCGTGAATGTCGATGCTGACGCCATGCAGCGCGCGCTTCGGCTTGTTCTTCCTGAACAGCGACTTTCGGCCTGCATAGTCCACGATGATATCGCGGGCCGAGATCATGGGCACGCTCGTCAGATCGATCTGGCGCGGCCGGCCGCGGAAGGGCAGCGAGGAGAGGAGCTTCTTCGTGTAGGGATGCTGCGGTGCCTTGAGCAGGTCCTCGGTCCGGCCCTTTTCCACGATCGCGCCCTTTTCCATCACGACGATACGGCTCGTGTAGCGCGCCACCATCGGAAGATCGTGGCTGATCAGCAAAACGGCCGTACCTTCGGCCCGCGTCAGTTCCACCATCAGTTCCATCACGTCGCGCTGGATGACGGCATCGAGTGCCGTGGTCGGCTCATCGGCGATCAGCAGCGCCGGCTTCAAAAGCATGACGGAGGCAAGCATGATGCGCTGGCGCATGCCGCCCGAAAACTCGTGCGGATAGGAGGAAAGCGCCCCCTCCGGATCACGGATGCCGACCCGCTTCAACATGTCGAGTATGAGGGAACGTCGCTCCTGCGCCGAGGCCTTGGTGTGCAGGATGAGTCCTTCCTCCAGCTGCCGGCCGATCGTCATCGACGGGTTGAGTGAGGTCATCGGCTCCTGGAAGACGACGCCGATCTCTGCGCCGCGCAGATGGCGAAGCTCATTTTCCTTCATCTTCAGCACGTCGCGGCCCTTGTAGGACACCGACCCGCCAGCGACCTTGATGGTCGGCGGCAGCAGCGAGATCAGCGCTCGGGTCGCCAGCGTCTTGCCGGAGCCGCTTTCGCCGACGATGCCGAAGATCTCGCCCGGCGCCAGGTCGAAGGAGACCGACTTGACGACCTGCTGGCCGGTTCTTGCGACTTCAAGCGAAAGGCCGCAAACGGTGAGAAGCTTGTCCATCGTCATTTCAGGCCTCTCATGCGCGGGTCGAGCCTGTCGCGGAGCGCGTCGCCCAGAAGATTGATGCCAAGCAGCGTCAGCGCGATGCACAGACCCGGGAACAATCCGAGCCATGCGGCCTGCTGGAGGAATGGCCGCCCGGCCGCCAGCATGTTGCCCCAGGTCGGCGCCGGCGGCGGTACGCCGAGGCCGAGAAACGAGAGCGCGCTTTCCGACAGGATGGCCCAGCCGAACATGGAGGTGGCGAGAACCGTGATCGGCGCCACGCAGTTCGGCAGGATATGGCGCAACATCGTATAAAGTTCGCCATTGCCCATTACCCGCGAGGCCTCGATGAACTCCCGCTCCCTCAGCGAAAGCACGGCGCCTCGCACGACGCGCGCCATGGAAGGCGTATAGGCGATGCCGAGCGCGAAGATGATGCCGTACTGGTTGGCGCCGAAGACGGCGAGCAGCCCGAGCGCCAGCAGGATGCCGGGAAAAGCGAGAAGCGCGTTGTTGACAGCCATGATGACGCCGTCCACCCAGCCGCGCGCATAACCGCTGATGAGGCCGATGAGCGTCCCGCAGACAGTGGCGAAGCCGACGGTGAGCACGCCGATCCAGACGCTGGCGCGGGCGCCCACCATCAGGCGGCTCAAGACGTCGCGGCCGAATTCGTCGGTGCCGAGCAGATGCGCGGGGCCGGGAGCTGCAAGCCGCGCCGTGAAGGAGAGTTTCATCGGGTCGAACGGTGTCCAGAAGAGACCGACGGCAGCGGTGACGAGCAGGATGGCGATCAGGATGCCGCCGATCAGTCCGTTGAGGGTCAACTTTTTCATTCGGCGACAACACGCGGATCGAAGAGAGGGTAGAGAAGGTCGACGACGAGGTTGACCAGCACATAGGAGAGCGAAACGAACAGAAGGCATCCCTGGATAACGGGGTAGTCGCGCGCGAAAATGCTGTCCACCATCAGCCGGCCGAGCCCCGGAATGGTGAAGACCGTCTCGATGACGGCAATTCCGCCCAGCAGATTGCCCAGGATGAGGCCGATCATCGTCCAGGTCGGACCAAAGGCGTTCTTGAACGCATGGCGCCAGAGCACGGCGCTTTCCGACAGCCCTTTCGCACGGGCGTGGGTAATGTAATCGAGACGCAGCACTTCCAACGTGGAGGCACGCGCCATGCGGATCAGCACTCCCGCTTCATGGATGACGAGCGTCACGACGGGCAGGACGAGATAGAGCAAACCAGCGGTCAGATTGTCGCCGATCGAGACATAGCCCAGAACAGGCAGCCAGCCGAGTTCAAGCCCGAACAGCAACAGCAGCAGCAAGCCGAGCCAGAAAGTCGGGATGGACAGGAGAACCGTTGCCGTTCCGACCAGAGCCAGGTCCGTCAGACTGTTCTGACGCCAGGCGGCAATCACGCCTGCCGGTACGGCAATCAGGCTTGCCAGAAGCACGGCGACGACCACAATCTCCGCACTCACCAGAAAGCGCGAAACGACCAGCGGCAGCACCGCCTCGTCATTGACGATCGAGCGGCCGAAATCGCCTCGCAGCACATCGCCGGCCCAGATCAGGAATTGCTGGGGCATGGACCTGTCAAGACCGAGCTCCACGCGCATCGCTGCGATCTGATCGGGCTGAGCCATGTCCCCCAGCATCAGCGCGGCGGGATCACCGGGAATGAAGCGGATCAGTGCAAAGACCGCCACGGCGACAAGCACGATCGTCGGAATAGCCATCATCAGACGGCTCAGGATAAAGCGTAGCATCGGTTCCCCACGATTGATGGTCGGGTTGAAATCGAGCCATCATCGGTTTCTTCGGCCCAGACTATGCGGGAATGAGGAATGACGCGCAATATTATGCATGTTCGTCATAGCCTTATGCGGGCTTCGGAAGGTCGCCGAGCAATGGGACGGAGTGCTCAAAAGAGCCAATATGTTGGTTTTATTGTTCTTCTTGCGAAAGCCGGATCTGCTTCTTGAGGGCGTCGCTGAGCGCCTGGGCGGCGATGGAGAGCGGAACTCCGGCTGCACGCACCAACCCGAATTCCTGTGTCGCACGAGGCACGAACGGCCGGTATACGACGGGCAGGTGACGGTAGAGATTCGCATAGAAGCTGCTGATGATCGAGACGCCCAGTCCATGCGCGACATAGGAACAGGCCGAACTGTTGGTGTGGGTTTCGATCTTTACCATCTGCTTTACCCCTGCCCGCTGAAAGGCCTGGTCAAGCGCCATGCGGTTCGGCCGCTGCCGGCCGATCAGGATCAGCGGCACGTTTCGCAGATGCTTGACGGTGATCTCGGGCAACTCGGCGAGCGAGTGATCCTTCGGAACGACGCAGACGCTTTCACCGCTCGCAACCTTGTCGATCGCAATGCCCGGCCCCGTTTCGCCTTCGATGCGCAAAAAACCGAGGTCGATTACGCGTTCCTCGACCAGTTTGGTGATCGCCGTCGTCGTCTCGAAGAATGTCTCGATGCGAACGCCGGGAAAATCCCTGACATAGTCGATCAACATGGCGGGTGCGAAATTTTCCCACATGCTGCTCGGCAGCCCGATGCGGACGATCTCCGGCCCGGCGGAGCCGTTGCGAAGGTCCTCCGCATGGCCGGACATGCGCTCGATGGCCAGCAGCACGTTTTGCGCATCACGCCCAAGAACCGTCGCCTCCGGCGTCGGAATCAACCGGCCCTTGTCGCGGGCGAAAAGCGTGATCGCCAAATCGCTTTCAAGCTGCTGCAGCATGCGGCTCACTCCCGACTGGCTGAGACCCATGGCCTTCGCGGCCGCGATGGTCGAACCGGTTGCAAGGAGTGTCCGCAGGACTTCCAGGTGCTTGATGTTCATGGGGTCAACACCTCGGTGGCAGCATGTTTCGTCACAACCAGCCGGAAATGCCCTGCTGGAAGGCCGGCGGTGTCTTCGACAGAAGCATGCTTTTCGTCACCGACAAAGCAATAGGTGGCCACCAGATCGAGCGTGTTCAGTGTTCATTTAGACACCAAAGGCGCTCTATCCTTTTGGAACTACGCACTCCCCGACGAATACCGCCCCACACTTTTCCACATCCCGCTCTATTGCAGCGCCGGGCTCTCTTCATAGATCTCAAACGCGCGTCATGCTGCGACGGCGCCATTGGTCGAAGATCACGACGACCACGATGACGACGCCCTGCGCGATGCGCTGCCAGAACGGGCTGACATCGAGCAGGTTGAGGCCGTTGCCGAGCACGCCGATGATGGCCGCGCCGATGATCGATCCCCACACACCGCCTTCGCCGCCGAAGAGATTGGTGCCGCCGATGACGACGGAGGCGATGGAACGCAGCTCCTCGCCATCCGCCATAAGCGCATTGGCGGAGTTGAGGCGCCCGACCAGGATGATGCCCGCGATCGCGGCCAGCAACCCGGAAATGGCATAGGTCATGATCTTGGTGCGCGAAATGCTGATGCCGGACGAATGGGCAGCCGCACGGTTGCCGCCGACGGCATAGATCGCTCGCCCGAGCGCGGTGTAGCGAAGCACGTACCAGCCGGCAGCCGCGCAGAGCAGAGCGATGAGCGCGCTCACCGGCACGCCGAAGAGCTGGCCACCGCCGACCCAGATCAGGCTTTCGGGAAGTTGCCGGCCGGCATTGAAGGAGGGGACAGGCAGGCCGTCGGTGACCAGCAGCGCCGCGCCGCGGAACGCCGTCATCGTGCCGAGCGTCGCGATGAAATCCGGGATCTTGAACTTGGAGATGAGCCAGCCGTTGAGCGCACCGGCGGCCATGCCGATGAGAATCCCGATGAGGATCGCCACCGGCGGCGGCACGAAGCCGAAATCGATACCGAACAGCACGAGCGGCTGCGTGAGCAGGACGGCGGTTATCGAGGCGGAAAGCGCCGCGATGGCCGCGACCGAAAGATCTATGCCGCCCGTCAGGATGACGAATGTCTGCCCGACCGCGAGAATGGCGACGAATGCGGACTGCCGCGCCACGTTGGAAAGGTTGTCGAGCGTCAGGAAGTTGGATGTGGCAAAGGCGAGATAGGTCATGAGCAGGACCAGGGCGATCAGCGGACCAGCCTGAAAGACGACCGCCTTCAACTTCGTCTTGCGGGCACCAGCCGCACCGGCCGGGATGTCCGGGTTCTTTTCCGCACGCATATCCATTCCCACTCCCTAGCTTGCATATCGCAGCAGGTTCTGCTGCGATATCTCTTCCCTCGGCAGCTCCGCCGAGAGGCGTCCGCTCCGCATGACGAGCACGCGGTCCGCCATGCCGATCAGTTCGTTGAGCTCCGAGGAGATCATCAGAATTGACGCGCCTTCCGACACCAGCCGGCTCATCACCGCGAACACTTCTGCCTTGGCGCCGACATCGATGCCGCGGGTCGGCTCGTCGAAAATCAGGATCCGCGCGCCGCTCGACATCCACCGCGCCAGAATGACCTTCTGCTGGTTGCCGCCGCTGAAGAAGAACAGCTTGTGCGTGGTGGAAGCCGGACGGATGCGCAGATCGGAAATGTAGCGGCTGCCCTCCTCGCGCTCGCGCGTAAGATCGAGCCGCGACAGAAGCGACTTCCCGGAAAGCCAGGAGAGGCTGAGATTGGGACCGACCGGCTGCATCGGCACGAGGCTCTGCCGGCGGTCGCGGGAGATCAGACCGAGCCCCGCCGCGATCGCATCAGAGGAATGCCGGAAATCCGCGCGCTTGCCCCCGACCTCGATCGAACCGGTCTTGACCGCCTGCAGGCCGAACAGGGCGTTGGCGATCTCGGCCTGTCCCGCGCCCATCAGGCCGTAGATGCCGAGGATTTCGCCACGGCGGAGGGTGAAGGAAAGATCCTTGAGCGTGCGGCCGGAGGCGAGGTTTTCGACGGCAAGCACGGGCGCCCCGAGTTCCACCGTTTCCTTGGGAAACTGTTCCTCCAGCCTGCGGCCGACCATCAGCCTGATCACCGTCGCCTCGTCTGCCTCGTCGGCAGGCAGCGTCTCCACGACGAGGCCGTCGCGCAGCACCGTGACGCGATCGGCGATCATCGGAATTTCCGAGAGGTGATGGGAAATGTAGATGATGCCGTGGCCGCGCTGTTTCAGGCGACGAATGACATCGAAGAGCCGGCTGCGCTCATTATCCGAGAGTGCCGAGGTGGGCTCATCGAGCAGAAGGATGCGCGGGCCGCGCTCCAGGACGCGGGTAATCTCGATCAATTGCTGCTCGGCCACTTCGAGCGTGCGCACTTCGGCCGTCGGATCGATGGAAACGCCGAGCGCCTCGAGAGCGCGGCGCGCGTCCTCGTAGGCCTTGCCCCAGTTTATCCTGCCGAAAGCATTGCGCGGCATCCGGCCGAGCAGGATGTTTTCGGCGACGCTGAGCGCCGGGACAAGACTCAGTTCCTGATGCACGAGGCCGATGCCGAGTTCCGTGGCAAGCGTCGGCGTCAGCGCCGAAACCTTGCGGCCACCCACCACGATTTCCCCGCCCGTCGGCGCATGTTCGCCGGCGAGAATCTTCATCAGCGTCGACTTGCCCGCGCCGTTTTCGCCGAGAAGCACCTGCACCTCGCCCGCGCGCACCTCTAGCGAGATCGACTTCAACGCCACGACACCGGGAAAGCGCTTCTCGATATTCTCGAGCTTCAGAAGGATTTCGTGCTGGTCCATGCCCCACAACTACCGCTAGGAACTGGCACTGAACGTGCCCTTTCTACCTCCGCACGCCGTTTGCATCTGCATACAAGCGGCGGCGCGGAGCACCCCTCTCTCGAGAAGATGCTCCGCAGCCCTGGGAGAAGCTCAGTCGGCTTTCTTGCAGTTCGCCCGGATGGTCTTCCAGTCGATCGGCTCAAGCTTCGGTTCCGGATAGAAGTTGCGCGCATTCGCCTCGTAAACGCTGCGCGGGCGAATGTCGAAGGTCTTCGGCACTTCCAGGCCGCAGGCGAGTTCGACGGCAAACTTGGTGCCGAACCAACCCCAATCGGCGAAGCCATGGGTCGTTTCGGCGATCATCTTGCCCTCGGCTATGCGGTCGACCGACTCCGGCGTGACGTCATTGGTGAAGATCGCCACCTTCGTGTCACCGACAGCCGCGCCGTCCTGCGTGGTTTCGAGCCGGTTCTGCGAGCCGGCCACCAGCATCGCTCCGAGGCCCATCTCGTTCGACGCCGCCCAGATGAAATCGAGATTGCCCTGATTGGCCTGCAGGATATCCTCGGCGCAACGCGTGCCCTTCTCGCGGTTCCAGTCGCCGGCGCAGGTGCCGCCCACGATCTCGATACCCGGGAACTGCTCGAGCACCTTGCGGAATCCCTCGAGGCGGGCCGTCGAGTAGAAGCCCCCGGCAACACCCTCGATGATGGCACCGCGCGCCTTGATCTTGGCCTTGTCCTCGGCCGAGAGTTTGGAAGCGATATCCTCCCAGAACTTCAGGTCGAGATAGGTGCCGGGTTCGACATCGACCTTGTCGCCGGTACCAAGCACGCCCGGACCGCCGAAATAATCTACGACCGAATAGGCGCTCACCTCCGCGCCCTGCGTGTTGTCGAAGCCGATGTAGGACGAGACGTCAACGCCGTCGATCGGCTCGAGCAGATTGACGACGACGACCGGGATGCCGGCTTCCGTGGCGCGGGCAAGGGCCGGCTTGACGGTCGCGACTTCAGCCGGGGAAACGGCGATGAGATCGACCTTGCGCTGAATCATGTCCTCGATGATGCTGACCTGCTCGGCGAAGGCCGTAGGGCTGGTCGGCGACTTCGTCAGAACCTTGACGTTGAAACCGTTCTTATTGGCGTCCTCGGCAGCCAGCTCGAAGAAATTCGTGGCCGTCTTGAAGACGCCGGTAATGTCCGGCGGCACCCAACCGATGGTGACGTCGATATTTTCGCCGTCCTGCGCAACGGCCGGCACAGCGCCCAGCATCGGCAAGAGTGCGATAGTCGCTGCCGCCGCGAACAGCGATGATTTTGCGAGCTTTTTGAACATAGCTCCCCTCCCTCTCGAATTCTCCTCCACACGTGCGGCGGACGCCGACCGGCTCTCCCACTCACGCAAGGGCGATGCTAGACAATGCCATTTCGTAATTCAACTACATTTTTTGCGGGTCCTGCTTGCGATAAGCCATGCTTCATTTCAACAAAGCGCAAGCAAACCGTTCTATGATGGAAAATCCCAGAGAGAATCAGGCAGGCATCTGAACTGGGTATGTAGCGTGACTACATTTTACCCAGGAGCAAGGGGGCGCCGCCAGAAACTCCAGTCGGCGCCTATTTATCATGTTGTACGTATAGCATGTCAGGATGATAAATGAAACCGGGATCGCTCCCGCCCTCCCTAAAGGCCGCAATCCCGGACGGAAACCGCTACGCACCTTTCCTGGAATCGCTCTGGCCCTTTGCCGCAATCCCGGACGGAAAACCGCTACGCACTTTTCCTGGAATTGCTCTGGCCCTTTGCCGCAATCCCGGACGGAAAACCGCTACGCACTTTTCCTGGAATTGCTCTTACCAGCAGGTATAGCCGGCATCCGCGGCGACGATGGAACCGGTCATGAGGCTGGAGGCGTCGGAGGCCAGGAAGAGCACGACCGAGGCGATCTCGTCCGGCTGGCCGAGGCGATGCATCGGCGTCATGTCCAGCCATTGCTCGTACATCGGCTTGTCCTCCTTTGCGAAAGTCAGAAGCGGCGTGTCGATATAGGTCGGCGCGACGGAGTTCACCCGCACGCCGCGGGCCGCCCACTCGGCAGCAAGCGAACGGGTCAGGTGATGGACGCCCGCCTTGGCCGCATTGTAGTGCACCTGCTGTTGGGGCCGGTTGACGATCGTGCCGGACATGGAACCGATCGTGACGATCGATCCCCTGCCCTTGGCCAGCATATGCCTGCCGAAGGCCCGGCACGACCGGAAAGCGCCGCTGAGATTGATGCCTATCATCCGCTCCCAGTCCGCATCCGAGAGCTCTTCGGCCGGAACGCCGGCATGGGCGATCCCGGCATTTGCGACGAGGATGTCGGCCGCCCTGCCGCTGACCGCCAGCCGGTCCGCCACCGCATTGACGGAAGCGCTGTCGCCGATGTCGATCAGGTCGGTCTCGACCACGTATCCTTTGGCTGCAAGCGCGGCCCGGCCGGCTTCGCAGCGCTCCGCGCTGATGTCGGTCAGCACGACCGCCGCGCCCGCTTCGCAAAGCGCTTCGGCGCAGGCAAGGCCGATCCCCTGCCCGGCTCCCGTCACCACCGCCACGCGGCCGGAAAGATCGAATTTCCTCAGGTACATATCATTCCTTTCTGGCCGGGCACTGCCGGTCCGTCATTCCCACCTCAACCGTGCTGGATATAGACGGCTTGCGATCCGCATCCGCGCATTCCTGCGCCATGGCGACCGGCGCCGTCGAGGTCAACAGCGCTGCGGCCAGCAACCCCTGCTTCAGCATCGTTTTCATGTTATTCCTCCCCAGTTGATGGCCGGAGGCTCCCTGCCCCGGCACGTGTTGGCTATGAAACTAATTCTCCTCGGAGTTTCCGGCCGGTTCGGCCGGGTCCCGCAGCAGACCAAGAAAGGCCGCGGTATCGGGATCGATCGGAATGCCGGTTTGCGCACGTGCGGCTTCGACACGCCACTCGCGGTCGCCCGGCGCCAGCACTTCGGCCCCCTCCTGCGCGGGCGCGGCCCGCAGGGCTTCCAGATAGGCAGCCATGCCCCGGTTGAAGACGTCGCGTCCGCCAAATCGGTCCGGATCGATGGCAAGCAGGAAATGACCCATTCCGCGCGGAGTCGAATAATCGTCCGTTCCGACCATGGGCATGAGGTCATGATCAAGGGTCATGCCCTGCAGGATGGCCGACAGCAGCGTCGCGACGCCGGCAAGAGCCGCGCCCTTGAAGGAGAAATCCACACCGCCGAGCGGCAGAAGCGTCCTGCCTTCAGAAGGCTCCATGGTCGGCTGGCCCTCCTCGTCGACTGCGACCCCCGCCGGCAAGGACACGCCGAGGGACTTGTAAAGAAGCAGCCGGTTCAGCGGGATAGACGAGGTTGCCATGTCGAGCAGCCAAGGCCGCGCGCTGCCGCTCGGAGCGGCAAAAGCCAGGGGGTTGGTGCCGTGGAAAGCCTCGCGACCCTGAAACGGCGCAACCACCCTATCGGAATTGGTGGTGGCAAAGCCGATCATACCCGCCTCGGCGGCGACCCGTGCATAGGCGCCAGCGGCGCCGAAATGCGAGGAACGAATGACGCCGACCGCGCCGATGCCGCTTTCGCGCGCCAGTTCGATGGCTTGATCCATGGCGACATAGGCCGCGTGGTGGCCGAGAGCGTTGTCGC
The DNA here is from genome assembly GCF_054161295.1 of Ensifer sp. D2-11. Lineage (NCBI taxonomy): Bacteria > Pseudomonadati > Pseudomonadota > Alphaproteobacteria > Hyphomicrobiales > Rhizobiaceae > Ensifer > Ensifer sp. D2-11. The sequence goes on along the minus strand of NZ_CP096433.1, from coordinate 493,503 downwards.
CGTCCACGACGGCCGTGGCGGCCGCGGTCCGGCGGACCGTCATGCTCGGCGTGCCGTTGACCCGGCCGCCCCGCAGCACGCGGTCATAATGAACCACCAGCCGCACGCCGTGACTGTCCACCCCGATGCGCGAGGCGTGCATCATCGCCCGCACCGCTGCTTCGGCCGAGTCCTGTGCAGCGCCGGCCTGGCGCAACGCGTTTTCGACTCGCGCTTCGAGCAAATCAGGGGCAACTAGTGTCTGGACGGACATATCAAGCCTACCTAGAGATTGCGGGCGACGAGAATTGACGTATCATATCTGATATCTCAGTGTAAATATCAGACAGGTTCGACGTGCCTGCGTTCGAGCTTTTGAATGGAAGGGAGACCTCATGAACACACTTGACCGCGGCCCATCGCTGACCGACCAGGCGGCGCAGCAAATCCGCAGCCGTATCGTGCGCGGCGAGTTCCAGCTCGGCGAACCGCTCTCGGAGATCGCGCTCGCCAGCGAGCTTGGCGTTTCCAAGACGCCCGTGCGCGAGGCGCTGATGGTGCTCAAGCGCCAGGGCCTCATCGAAGTGCATCCGCAGAGAGGCTCGTTCGTCTTCGACATGGATGCAAATCAGGTCCGGAAGCTTTCCGAGCTGCGGGAGGTGCTCGAACTGGCGGCCATGCGGATGGCGCTTGCCACCGACCGCCAGGCGCTCACCCGGCAATGGGCCGATATCGTCAAGGAGATGCGCGAGGCACTCGATGCCGACGACGCGGAACGCTACCGCACTCTCGACGGCGGCTTCCACATGGTCCTCTTCGAACTCGCCGACAATGCCTATCTTCTGGAGGCCTACGAACTGATCGCCTTCCGCGTGCAGGCGCTGCGCAACCGCCTTTCGCTCGCCCCTTCGCTCAACGCCTCCTCGTTCGAAGACCATGTGCGCCTTGCCGAACTGGTCGCGGGAAGCGACGACGATGCCGCAATCGACCTCATGGGCCGGCACATCGCCTCGACGCGGGAACACTATCTGGCTGCGGCAAAGGCGCGCGACGCTGAAGGGGCGGCGGCGGCCAAGGGACGACGCCGCGCAACCCGTCGCTGAGGTCCCACCCTTCCAGCGGTCCGGCCGGAAACGGCATTGACGCCGGACGCCCATGCAATAGCCCTCCCATTGTAGCTAAGCTACATTTTACCGAAGCCATATCACGATAAATGTAGTAATTTCGTGCTTTACCCGGTAATTCCATCCCTGAACGCTAGATTTTCGGATTGACACTCGATTGTCAAGGTAATTAAACTACATTTTTAGAGGCGCCGGGATGCGCCAGCCAGGGAGGGGAAAAGTGTACGCTGAGCTTTTCAGACTGAATGGGCGCGCCGCTTTCGTGACCGGCGGCAGTCGCGGCATCGGCTTCGCCTGTGCCGAGGCGCTTGGCGAAGCCGGTGCGCGCGTGGCCATCTCCGCCCGCTCGCGCGACGAAGGCGAAAAGGCTGTCCGGCAACTGAGGCAGAAGGGGATCGAGGCGATCTACCTGCCCGCCGACATTTCCAACGAGAGCGCTGCGCAGCAGGTCGTCAGGCAGGCAGCAGCAGAGTTGGGCGGGCTCGACATCCTCGTGAACAATGCCGGGATCGCGCGCCATTGCGACAGCCTGAAACTCGAGCCGGAAACCTGGGACGAGGTGATCAACACCAATCTGACCGGCCTTTTCTGGTGCTGTCGCGCGGCTATCGAGACGATGTCGGCGGCCGGGCGCGGCTCGATCGTCAACATCGGATCGATCTCGGGTTACATCAGCAACCTGCCGCAGAACCAGGTCGCCTACAACGCCAGCAAGGCGGGCGTGCACATGTTGACGAAGTCGCTCGCGGGCGAATTCGCCAAGAGCAACATCCGCATCAACGCCGTCGCCCCCGGCTATATCGAGACGGCGATGACGCAGGGTGGTCTGGATGACCCCGAATGGTCGAAGATCTGGCTCGGCATGACGCCTTTGGGCCGCGCGGGCAAGGCCAGCGAAGTCGCGGCGGCGGTGCTGTTCCTCGCTTCGGACGCCGCCAGCTATGTCACCGGCTCGGTGCTCACCATCGACGGTGGCTACACCATCCACTGACCTTCACACCACCATGCACCGATAGGAGCAATTGAATGGCACGGGCATTCGGCGGTCCGAACAAATACATCCAGCGTGCGGGCGAGATCGACAAGCTGGCGGCCTATCTGGCGCCGCTCGGCAAACGCGCGCTCGTCCTGATCGACCGCGTGCTGTTCGACGCACTCAGCGAACGCATCGGCAAAAGCTGCGGCGACTCGCTCGATATCCGCTTCGAGCGGTTCGGCGGAGAGTGCTGCACCTCGGAGATTGAGCGCGTACGCAAGGTCGCAATCGAGCACGGCAGCGATATTCTCGTGGGCGTGGGTGGGGGCAAGACGGCCGACACCGCCAAGATCGTCGCAATCGACACTGGCGCGCGCATCGTCATCGCACCGACGATCGCCTCGACCGACGCGCCCTGCAGCGCGATTGCCGTGCGCTACACCGAACATGGGGTTTACGAGGAGGCGCTCCGCCTGCCCCGCAACCCGGACGCCGTCGTCGTCGATTCCGCGCTGGTGGCAGCCGCGCCGGCACGCTTCCTCGTCGCGGGGATCGGCGATGCGCTTTCGACCTGGTTCGAGGCCCGCTCCAATATCGAGTCGCGCACCGACAATTATGTGGCCGGCGGCTTTCCCGCTACCGAAGCCGGGATGGCGATCGCCCGGCATTGCCAGGATGTGCTGACACGCGATGCCGTCAAGGCGAAGATCGCCGTCGAGGCCGGCCTGCTGACCCCAGCGGTCGAAAACATCATCGAGGCGAACACGCTGCTGTCGGGCCTCGGTTTCGAGAATTGCGGCTGCTCGGCCGCCCATGGCATCCATGACGGCCTGACAGTGCTGGAGGAGGTGCATGGGTATTTCCACGGCGAGAAGGTCGCCTTCGGCACGCTTTGCCTGCTGATGCTGGAGAACCGCGACCGAGCCGAGATCGAGGCGATGATACGCTTCTGCCGCAGCGTCGGACTGCCGACCAAACTGGCGGACCTCGGCATCGTCGATGACGTCCCCGCCAAGATCGGCCGCGTGGCGGAAGCCGCCTGCCGGCCCGGCAACATCATCTATGCCACGCCGGTCACCATTACCGTACCGGCCGTGCGCGACGCGATCCTGGCGCTCGACGCCTTTTCACGCAGCATCCACTGACCGACGGGAGGCAAGCCATGACCGGCAGAAAGCCGCTCGTCATGATCACCGGCGCAAGCGCCGGCATCGGTCAGGAAACCGCACGCGTCTTCTCGGCTGCCGGTTATCCCCTGCTTCTGATCGCCCGCCGATCCGAACTGATCGAGGCGATGGCGCTTCCGAACATGCTCGCGGTCGCCGCCGACGTCCGTGACTATGATGCGCTCGCAAGCGCGATCCGGCAGGGTGAGGCGCGGTTCGGCCCGGTCGACTGCCTCATCAACAATGCCGGCGTCTCCCGTCTCGCCCGGCTCGACGAGCAGGATCCTGCGCAATGGCGCGATCTCGTCGACATCAACTGCCTCGGCGTTCTCAACGGCATGCACGCGGTCGCTCCCGGCATGAAGGAGCGGCGCTGCGGCACCATTGTCAATGTCTCCTCCATCGCAGGCCGCAAGGTCTATCCGCACCATGACGTCTATGGCGGCACCAAGCATTTCGTGCATGCCGTCAGCGAAGGCATGCGCCAGACCATGTCGTCATATCGCGTCCGCGTCATGGTCATCTCGCCCGGTGTTGCGAAGTCGGAGATCGACAAGACCATCACCCACCAGGACGCCTACGATTTCTGGGACAGCGGCCGCAAACAGCTCGACGGCGGGCTGGATGCAAACGACATCGCGCGGACCATGCTCTTTGCCTACGAGCTGCCGCAGGACGTCAATCTCCAGGAGATGACGATCACCCACACAGGCCAGGAATTCTGACATGACGGAAATCCCCTCCTTCGACGACCTGCTCGATTTCAGTGGCAAGACCGTCGTGGTCACGGGCGCCGCCACCGGCATCGGCAGGGCAGTTGCCGAAGCTTTCGCCACGAAGAGGGCGCGCGTCGCGCTTCTTGACCGCGACGCCGCCGTTTCGGATGTGGCCGTTTCGCTCGGCACCGGCCACATCGCCCATGTGGCGGACGTGACGGACGAGCAGGGAGTCGAGCGAGCCGTCAAGTCGGTTACCGAAGCCTTCGGCCGGATCGACATTCTGATCAACAATGCCGGCATCGGGCCGCTTGCCCCTGCGGAAAGCTATCCGACGGCCGAATGGGACCGCACGCTCGCCGTCAATCTCAAGGGTGCCTTCCTCATGGCGCGTGCGATCGCCCCCGGCATGCTGGAGCAGGGGTCGGGCCGCATCGTCAACATGGCCTCCCAGGCGGCGATCATCGGCATCGAGGGCCATGTCGCCTACTGCGCCAGCAAGGCGGGCATTATCGGCATGACGAACTGCATGGCGCTGGAATGGGGTCCGCGCGGGGTCACCGTCAACGCGGTCTCGCCGACAGTGGTGGAAACCGAACTCGGGCTGACCGGCTGGGCTGGAGAGAAAGGCGAGCGCGCCAGGGCCGCCATCCCGACGCGGCGCTTCGCCAAGCCATGGGAGATCGCCGCATCGGTACTCTACCTCGCCAGCGGCGCGGCCGCGATGGTCAACGGCGCGAACCTCATGATCGACGGCGGTTACACGATCACCTGATACCAAGAACGAGACATACGAGGAATCACTTTGACAAAGCTATTTGAGCCCGCAGGGTGCCGGGTCGACCTTCGGACCGGTGCCATGAGCGATGCAACGGGCGCCTACCAGAAACGCTTCCGCGATCTCGCCGGTCTTTATGCCGACGAGGCGGCATTCTCTGCCATGCAGGAAACCTGGAACGATACGGTCGTCTACGAGGTCTCGGAGTTCCGCCCCAACGAACGCACCGGCGACCTCATTTTCGGCGTCACCCGCATGCTGCCGGGCAAGGTGGGCGAAGAGTATTTCGTCACCCGCGGCCACATTCACAAGCAATCGGACCGGCCGGAAATCTACTACGGTCAGAAGGGCCGCGGCCTCATGCTGCTGGAATCTCCGGAGGGCGAAGTCCGCGTCGTGGCCGTCGACGCGCAGACGGTCTGCTACGTGCCGCCGTACTGGATCCACCGGTCGGTGAATATCGGCGGCGACGATCTCGTGATGCTCTTCTGCTACCCTGCCGACTCTGGCCAGGACTACGACTGCATCGCCAAGGCGGGCGGCATGCGTGCGCGCATCATCGATGACGGCAGGGGCGGCTGGAAACAGATCGACAACCCCAACTGGCGGATGCGCGACGCGGCGACGGTCGCCGCGCTCTATGGCCGCGAGAAGAAGGAAGAAAACGCATGATTGCTCCGTTCGACCAAGCCGCAACTCTCGGTGTCGTCCCGGTCATCGCGATCGAGCGCTCCTCCGACGCCGTCGCCCTGGCCGATGCGCTTCTCGAAGGCGGCTTGCCGCTTGCCGAAATCACATTCCGCACCGAAGCGGCCGCCGAGGTGATCGCGATCATGGCCGAGAAGCGCCCGGAACTGCTGGTCGGCGCCGGGACGATCCTGACGCCGGACGCTTTGCGTGCAGCGATCAGCGCGGGTGCGCGCTTCGGCCTCGCGCCCGGCTTCGACGCCGAGATCGTCGCGGCCGCCAAGGCCAAGGATTTTCCATTCGCTCCAGGCATCATGACGCCCTCCGACCTGACGGCCGTATCCCGCAACGACCTGAAGCTCGCCAAATTCTTTCCGGCCAAGGCGGCCGGGGGCCCGTCGATGCTGGAAGCGATCAGTGCCCCCTTCGCTCATCTCGGCACCCGCTTCGTGCCGACCGGCGGCGTCAGCCTCGACAACATGCATGAATGGCTGAAGCTCGGTGCGGTGGCCGCCGTCGGCGGCACCTGGATCGCCACCAAGGCCGACATCGGCGAAGGTCGCTGGGGCGACATCACGGCAAAGGCGCGCGCGGCAGTCGCACGGGCAAAGGAAATACGCGAGGTGACGCGATGAATCGCTACCAGCCCGCGATCCAGCCAACCTTCTACTTCATCGGCGTGACGACGGCGAAAAGCTCGATCATGCGGGTCTTCCCCGCCTGGGCGCGTCACCTCGGCCTGAAGGACGCGGTCCTGAAAGGTATCGACTTTCCGCTTCATGCCGACCCGGCGGCCTATCGGGAGGCCGTTTCCTTCATCAAGTCGGACCCGCTGTCGCTCGGCGCGCTGGTCACGACCCACAAGATCGACCTGTTCAATGCGGCACGCGATCTCTTCGACGTGATCGATCCGCATGCACTGCTGATGCATGAGACGAGCTGCCTGTCGAAACGCGGCGGCAAGCTCGTCTGCCACGCCAAGGACCCCATTTCATCGGGTCTCGCCATCGACGGCTTCTTGCCGGCCGGCCATTTCGCCGAAACCGGCGCGGAAGTTCTGTCGATGGGAGCCGGCGGTTCGACCATCGCCATCACCTGGCATCTCATGCAGGAAAAGCGGGGGGACGACTTGCCCTCGCGCATCGTCGTGACCAACCGGTCGCGCCCCCGCCTCGAGGAATTGAAGCGGATTCACGAGGCAATGGGCGCCCGCGTGAAGGTCGACTATGTCCTGGCCGACCGGCCGGAGCTGAACGATGCGGCCATGGCCTCGCTGAAGCCCGGTTCCATGGTGATCAACGCGACCGGTCTCGGCAAGGACGCGCCGGGTTCGCCGATCACCGATGCCGGCCTTTTCCCCGAGCGCGCCATCGCCTGGGACCTCAACTATCGCGGCGACCTCGTCTTTCTCGATCAGGCGCGACGGCAGCAGGCCAGGCGCGGGCTGCAGGTGGAGGATGGATGGACCTATTTCCTGCACGGCTGGACTCAGGTCATCGCGGAAGTGTTCGACATCGTCATTCCGACCTCCGGGCCGGCCTTCGACGAGATTTCGCAGATCGCCATCGAGGCGGCAAAGGGGTGACGCCGTGAAGCGCATTCTCGTGACACCCCGTTCGCTCTCCCTCGCCCCGCCGCCGGAACTCGAGCCGCTTCGGCAGGCTGGATTCGAGCTCGTATTCTCCACGCCGGGCCGCATGCCGGACGAGGCCGAACTGATCGATCTCGTGCCGGGCTGTGTCGGCTGGCTGGCGGGCGTCGAGCCCGTTTCCGACAGGGTCATCGCCGCCGCCGACAGTCTGCGGGCGATCAGCCGCAACGGCACCGGCATCGACAATCTGCCGCTCTCCCTGCTGAAGGGACGCGGCATCCGCGTCCTCAAGGCCGAGGGGGCCAACGCCGTCGGCGTGGCCGAACTTGCAGTCGGGCTTATCCTTGCCGCCCTGCGTCACATTCCAGCCGAAACGGCCGGCATCCGCGCCGGCGGCTGGCCCCGCTCGCGCGGCAAGGAAATCGCCGAACGCACCGTCGGGATTATCGGTTGCGGCGCGATCGGAAAACGCGTTGCACGCGCCGTCTCGGCGATGCGGGCCAGCGTCATCGCCCATGATCCGTTCCGCCCGAACGTCGAAGTGTATGGCCCGTTCAAATGGGGGAGCCTCGACGAGGTCTTCGCGGAGGCGGACATCGTCTCGCTGCATTGCCCGGCACCTGCCGATGGCCGCCCGATCGTCGATGCGGCGCGTCTGGCGGCAGTGCCCCCGCACGCCATCCTCATCAATACCGCACGCGCAACACTGGTGGACGAGGTGGCGGTGCGCGCCGCACTCGACGAGGGCCGGCTGCAGGCCTATGCGACCGATGTCTTCGTCGAGGAACCGCCGGCGCCCGGCTCCCTTGCCAGCCATCCGCGCGTCATCGCCACCAGCCATATCGGCGGCTTGACCGACGAGAGCGTCAGCAAGGCGACCGCGATTGCCGTGACGAACCTTCTCTCGGCCCTGGAGGAGGAGAGCGCATGATGTCGCTGTCGACCGTGCCTTTTTCGGCTTCGCTTACCGAGCGGCTCGCCGCGCCGCCCGCCGGCGGCATCCGGCTCTACTGGCTCGGGCAGGCCGGTTTCGTGATCGCGACGAACCGCTTCCGTATCGTCGTCGACCCCTATCTCTCCGACAGCCTCGCGGAAAAATACCGCGGCAAGCGCTTCGAGCACGACCGCATGATGGCGGCACCGGTCGCCCCGTCCGCGCTCGGCCCGGTCGACCTCGTGCTCGTGACGCATCAGCATACCGACCACATGGATCCACAGACCCTCATGCCGATCGCCGCGGCCAACCCGGATTGCCGCTTCGTCGTGCCCCGCGCCGCGCTGGCTGCCGCGCAGGAGCGTATCGGCGTCAGGCCGGAACGGCTTGTCGCAGTCGACGCGGGCGAGCGCATCGAACCTCTTGCCGGACTCGGCGTCACCGCAATCCGCGCCGCGCATGAAACACTCGAACGCACCCCCGAGGGCTGGCACAGGTTCCTCGGTTATGTGATCGCGGCCGAGGGTGCGCGCCTCTATCATTCCGGTGACACGATCCCTTACGAGGGTCTCGTCGAGGAGGTATCGCCCTTCCGGGTAGACTTGGCGCTCCTGCCGGTCAACGGCCGCCGCGCCGAACTTACGGAGGCCGGCATTGCCGGCAACCTGACGCTGGACGAGGCATGCCTGCTGGCGGAGCGGATCGGCGCGTCCGACATGATCGCCCATCACTACGGCATGTTCGCCTTCAATACCGAAGACCCTCGGGTGATCGACGCCAAATCGGCGGCCGCTGATTGCAGGGTACGGCTCCATCGGGCAAAGCTGTCGGTCGAATACCGACTGTCCAAGTAACCGGGGATCTCCATGTCGACCAATGCGCTCCAGCCCAAAACGATCGGCGGCAACAACAACATACTCGAAGTCATCAGGCTGAAGCGCGCGGATCTGCGCAAGTCGGACCGCAAGGTAGCCGAACTCGTTCTGGCCGATCCGAAGCGCGTGATCAATGCGACCATCGCCGAGGCGGCGGAATGGGCGGAGGTGAGCCAGCCGACAGTGATCCGTTTCTGCGCCTCGATCGGATGCCAGGGATATCAGGACTTCAAGCTCCGCCTCGCCCAGAGTCTGGCGCTCGGCATGTCCGCGACCCACTCGGTCATCGACGCCGACGACACTCCGGCCAAGGTCTCGGAGAAGATCTTCGACTATACGATCACCAGCCTCGACTGGGTGCGCAATCACCTCGACCCGGTCCAGGTCGACCGAGCCGTCGACGCGCTCGCCAAGGCCAATCGCATCGAGTTCTTCGGTTTCGGCGCATCGGGCATCGTCGCGCGCGACGCCCAGCAGAAGTTTCCCCTCTTCGGAGTCCCCTGCGGCGCGGAAACCGACGCCCACCAGCAGATCATGGTCGTTTCCATGCTGAAGCCCGGCGACGTCGCGGTCGTCATCTCCAATACCGGCGCGACGCTGGCGATCATCGAAACCGCGCGCCGGGCGCGCGAGAGCGGCTGTCAGGTCATCGGCATCGTCGGGTCGGACGGCCCGCTGGTCGAATTCTGCGATATCGTGCTGATGGTCGAGACGCTGGAAAATACCAACATCTACACGCCGACGATCTCCCGCATCGCCGCGCTGACGGTCGTCGACATCCTGTCCACCAGCGTCGCACTGCGCCGGGGCGCAGAACATGTCGATCTTTTCACCGGCATGAAGCGCAATCTTCGTTACCTACGCACGAGCACAGAGACATAGAGATGAACGACACAAGCAACCGCCGCCAGCCGCCGGCCTCGCTCGCCCCTCGCGATCTCGCCGCCTTGATCGATATCAGCGCGGTCCAGGCCTTCCACACGGAGGCGGACGTGCGGGAGCTGGCGGGAATCGCGGTTGCGGAAGGGTTCATCGCTGCGCATGCCCTGCCGAATTTCGTGCCGCTGCTCAGAAGCCTCGTCCCCTCGGGCGGCCTGACGCTTGTCGGCGGTCCGGTGGGCTTCCCCTCGGGCGGCCACAGCACCCGTACCAAGACCGCCGAGGCTGTGGAGCTTGCCGAGAACGGCGCGCAGGAACTCGACATGATGATCAATGTCGGCCGCCTCAAATCCGGCGACTTCGGCTATGTCCGCAACGAGATACGCGCCGTCGCAGAGGCTATTGCCCCGGTGCCGCTCAAGGTCATTCTGGAACTCGCCCATCTGACGGACGAGGAGATCCGGGCGGCGTCGACGATCGTTGCCGAAAGCGGAGCCGCCTTCGTGAAGACCGGCACCGGCTGGACGCCGAGCGCCACGACGCTGGAAAAGCTGAAACTCATCGTCGAAACCGTTGGGGACGCGGTGGAGATCAAGGCCTCCGGCGGCATCCGTTCGCTCGATGCCATCGCGGGCATGATGCGTCTGGGGGTCACCCGCTTCGGCATCAACACGCAGGTCGCCGTCGACCTCGTGCGCCAGTGCGCCGCCCTGCCCGGCGGCCGCCTCGACATTGCCGGCAAGGCGGGCTGACGCCATGGGCGACACCGTTGCGGCATTCGACCTCGGGACCGGTGGCGTCAAGGCGGCGATATTCCGTCCCGACGGGACCTGCATTGCGGAAGAGGTCGTTTCCTACAGAACGTTCTATCCCTCGTCCTCCTGTCACGAGCAGCGTCCCGAAGACTGGTGGGAGGCTATTTGCGCCAGCCTGCGGACTCTGTTCGAGAATACCGCGGTAAAGGCCGGCGACATCCGCGCCATTGCCGTGTCGGGCCACAGCCTCGGCTGCCTTCCGCTCGACGAAAACGGCGCGCTTCTGCAGGAGTTCGTACCGATCTGGTCCGACGGACGCGCCGTCGCGGAAGCGGAGGATTTCTTCACGCGCGTCGATCCGGACACCTGGTACCGGACGACCGGCAACGGTTTTCCGGCGCCCCTCTACACCGTGTTCAAGGCCATGTGGCTGCGCCGGAACGCACCCGACATCTTCGCGCGGACACGCACGATCATCGGCACGAAGGACTACATCAACCTGCGGCTGACCGGCCGTACTGCCACCGATCCGTCATATGCCTCGGGCACCGGCGTCTACGATCTCAAGGCAGGGCGCTATTCCGCCGAGCTTGTCGAAGCGGCGGGACTGAGCCGGGAGCTGTTCCCGCCCATCGTCGCCTCCACCGATGTCCTCGGCGACGTCCTGCCCGAAATTGCCGAACGGCTCGGTCTCTTCCCAGGGGTGAAAGTCGTCGCGGGTGGCGTAGACAACAGTTGCATGGCGCTTGGCGGCCGCACCTTTCTCGAGGGCGACGCCTATGCCTCGATGGGCTCATCGAGCTGGATCACCGTTTCCGCTTCCGAGCCCCTCCTCGACGATCGGGTGCGTCCCTTCGTGTTCGCCCATGTGGCGCCAGGCATGTTCATTTCGGCGACCTCGATCTTTTCCTCCGGCACGAGCTTCAACTGGGTGACGGACACGCTGCTGCCGGACGTGAAGCATGCGGCCAAGGTTGCCGGCATGGACGTCCATGACGCGCTCTTCCGGCTCGCCGGCGAGGCTCCGGCCGGTGCGCGCGGCCTGATCTTCGTGCCGACGCTCGGCGGCGGCACGAGCTTCGAGGGCGGGCCGGCGGTGCGCGGAGGCTTCGTCGGGCTGGACCTGCAGCACGGCCGTGCCGACATCCTGCGCGCAACGCTCGAGGGGGTGGCACTCGGCCTGCGGATCGCCTTGGACGAGTTGCGCCGGATGACGGCCATCGGCCCGGAAATGATCATCGTCGGTGGCGGCGCGCGCAGCGCCTTCTGGCGGCAGGTCTTCGCCGATGTCTTCGACTGCGCGATCGTCAAGACGAGGGTCGATCAGCAGGCGGCGGCACTCGGTGCTGCGGCGCTGGCCTTCGTCGGCATGGGTCTGTGGGAGGACTTCCTGCCGATCCGCACGCTGCACGTTGCGGAAGGACGCAGCGAACCCGCGCCGGAAGCGCGCAAGGTCTACCGGGCCGCGCTTGCTGCCTATCGCCGGGCGGCCGAGCAGCAACACGAACTGTCCGGCGCACTCGCCGCATTGAGGGAGGCCGCAACATGACCGGAGAACTCTTTCTCGCGATCGACGTCGGTACCGGGAGCGTGCGGGCGGCGCTCATCGACACCCGCGGGAAGATCGTCGAAATCGCCGCGCGCGAGCACGACCAGATCGTGCCGCAGTTCGGCTGGGCAGAGCAGCGACCGCTCGACTGGTGGGAGGGGGCCTGCACCGCCGTTCGAACCGTGCTCGACAAGGCGGAAGGCGCACGCGAGCGCATTTCCATCATCGCTGTATGCGGCCAGATGCACGGTCTCGTGCTCATCGACGATGCCGGGCAATTGACGCGCGATACCGCACCGCTCTGGAACGACAAGCGCACGCTGAACCTCGTGCGCCGTTTCGAGGCGGAGAACGAGCCCGACAGCTATCTCGCCGAAAGCGGCAACACGCCGACCCCGGCCTGGCCGGGCTTCAAGCTGCAATGGGTGCGCGATGCCGACCCCGAGGCCTATCGGCGCAGCGCCGTCGCCATCATGCCGAAGGACTACATCAACTTCCAACTGACCGGCGAGATCGCCATGGATACCGGCGACGCCTCCTGCAGCTTCCTGATGAACCCTGCAACGCTCGCCTGGTCGCCGGCGATGATCGAGCGAATGGGGCTTGATGCCCGGCTGCTACCGCCCATCCGCAACCCTCTGGAAATCATCGGCCGCGTCACGGACGAGGCCGCTCTCGCAACAGGACTGAGCGCCGGCACGCCCGTCATGGTGGGCGGAGCGGACTATCCGATGGCGCTGCTCGGCTCGGGCGTCTGCCGGCCCGGCCTCGGATCGGACAGCACGGGCACCGGTGCCATCGTCACGATGATCGCCGACAAGCCCCTGCTGGATCCGGAGATTTCCAACGTCGCCACCATCGAAGGCAACTGGGCTCCCTTCGTGCTTCTCGAAACCGGCGGCGACGGCATGCGCTGGGCGCGGCGCGCCTTCCATGACGGCGCGCTGAGCTATGGCGACATCGTCGCGCGCGCCGAAAAGGCGCCGGCCGGCTGCGAGGCACTGCTGTTCATGCCGTTTCTCACCGGCGAACGCCTCGGTCAGCATCGCAATGCACGGGCACAATTCTTCGGCCTCGGCGCCGGGCACGGCATGGAGCACCTGCACCGGGCCATACTGGAAGGGATCGCCTTCGCCATGGCCCGTCATATCCGTATCATGGAGCATAGCTCGGGCAAGCGCCTGGAGCGCATGATAGCGGCCGGCGGCGGTGCCCGCACGAAGCTATGGCTCAAGATCAAGGCAAGCGTCTTCGACACACCGGTGCTGGTGCCGCAAGAACCCGAATGCGGCCTCATGGGCTGCGCGGCCATGGCCGCGACCGCGACGGGCCGCTTTTCCCGGCCGGACGACGCGGCGGACGCCTATGTGCGCTATGCGGACGAAATCGCGCCGGACCCCGCATGGGTCGAGGTCTACAGCCATGTCCAGCCGGTTTTCGACCGGCTCTATCATCACAGCATGGCGCTTTATGACGACATGGATGCGCTTGCCGCCCGGATCCACCCGCCCGGCACGCGGCCCTGAACAACGACTATCATGCCTGAGGAGGAATTCATGAAAGACATCATCGATACGTTTCGTCCGGACCTTTTTGCCGGAAAGGACATTCTCGTCACCGGCGGTTCGTCCGGCATCGGCCTTGCCATCGCACAGGGCTTTGCCCGGCTCGGCGGATCGGTCATCGCGCTCGGCAGTTCGGAAACAAAGCTCAAGGCTGCCGCGGCCGACCCCGAAAACACGGCAATCCGCTTCGAGCGGGTCGACGTGCGCGACCCGGAAGCGATCAACGCCTTCGCCAGGACGCTGCGCAAGCTCGACGTTCTGGTCAACGGCGCAGGCATTGCCCGGCCCGAGGCGGAATTCGAGGACGCCACCTACATGGAGGTGATGGACGTCAACCTGAATAGCCAGATGCGCTTCGCCATGGCCGTCCTGCCGCTCCTGAAGGCCTCGCGCGGTGTCATTCTCAACACGGCCTCGATGCTGAGCTATGTCAGCGATCCGCTCGTGCCGGCCTATGGCGCCAGCAAGTCGGGGGTGCTCGGCCTCACGCGCCATCTCGCTCACGCCTTCGGCCCGGACGGCATCCGCGTCAACGCCATCTCGCCCGGCTATCACAAGACCGACATGACGAAGGGTCTTTGGACCGACCCGGTACCGGCGGAGAAGATCGCCCAGCGTTCGGCGCTCAAGCGCTGGGGCACCGTGGACGACCTGGTGGGAACCGCCCTCTTCCTCGCCTCGCCTGCCGCGGAATTCATCACCGGCGCGGACTTGCCAGTCGATGGCGGCTTCGTGGTCGGCGGCTTTTAGTGAGATCACGATGATTTCAGGTCGGATCGACCTAAGATCACGAGAGCGGAATCGGGCGGAGAACCGCGCACACTTTTCCTCGTCCCGCTCTGGCTTGCCCCTCATCCGGCCTGTCGGCCACCTTCTCCCCGCAAGCGGGGCGAAGGCCCTGGCGAGCGCCTCCGCCACCATGATCACCAGCGTTGCGCGGGGCACCTCCCCTCGCCCCCTTGGGTGGCCTAACGGCGCGATCGGGCGGTGACGAACTGTATGAGCATTGCCAGGATGATGATCAGTCCGAGATAGACGTTCTGGTGATAACCCGGCACGCCGGCGAGGTTCATGATGTTGGTGATGATACCGAGGATCAGCGCGCCGAGCAGCGTGTTGAACATGCCGCCGCGCCCGCCCATGAGGCTGGCCCCGCCAATGACGACCGCCGCGATGACATCGAGCTCCGCACCGACACCGACCTGAGGCGTGCCGATGCCCGTCCGTCCCGCAGCGACGATGCCCGCGACGGCGGCGAGCGCGCCGCTGATGACATAGACCGACAAGACATAGCGCTCGACCGGCACGCCGGAGAGCCGCACGGCCTCCTCGTTCGAGCCGATCGCGGTGACGATGCGGCCGAAGCTCGTATAGAGCAGCACCACGCCCCCGATTGCATAGATGACCAGCATCAGGATCGCTGGCTGTGGAATGCCGAAGAGAAAGCCGCTGCCGAAATCGACGAGCGACGCGCCGGGCGATCCCATGGTGATTGGGCGGCCAGCACTGATGATCAGCGAGATGCCGCGGGCGATCGCCATCATCGCCAGCGAGATGACAAAGGACGGCAAACGCATGTAGGCGACGAAGAAGCCGGTGACCACGCCGCAGGCGGCGCCGGTCAGAATGACCAGCAGGATCGCTATCGGCACGCCGTAGCCCTGTGCCGCGACAAGGTGGGCGCAGAGCACCGATCCGACGGCGGCGATGGAGCCCACCGAGAGGTCGATGCCCCGCGTGAGCACGACGAAGAGCATGCCGATGGCCATGATGCCGGCGCCGGAGGCGACCTGGCGCACGACGTTCATCAGGTTGCGCTCCGTCAGGAACGCATCTGACCAGAAGGACGCGACGGCCACCAGCACCAGGAAGATGCCGAACGTGCCGTAGTGGCGGATCGCGTCCAGAACGCGCGGCGTAAACGACGAGGGCGCGGCGGCGCTTGCGGACGTAATGCTCATTGGCTTGTCTCATCCCTTTCCCTGGCCGACCGGGTCATTGCCAGCGTCAGCAATTGCTGCTCGGTGAACTTGCTTTCGGTGAGTTCGCCGACGATAGCCCCTTCCGCCATCACGAGAACGCGGTCGCAGATGCCGAACAGTTCCTGATGTTCGGACGAAATAACGAGGATTGCTTTCCCGGCTTTGGCGAGCTCATTGATCAGATTGTAGATTTCGCCTTTCGCTCCGACGTCGACGCCGCGCGTCGGTTCGTCGAGGATGAGCAGGTCGCAATCGGCGTGAAACCATTTGGCAAGCGCCACTTTCTGCTGGTTGCCGCCCGAAAGACTCGAAACCGGCGCGTCGACGCTCGACGCCTTGAGGCGCATCTCGGCGCCAAGCGCCACGGCGACCTGCCGCTCCTTGCCCGCGTCGAGGAAGCCGAGACGGGATATGCTGCGGATCCTGGCAAGCGTCGTGTTGATCCGGATCGGCGCATCGAGGATGACGCCCTGCTGCTTGCGGTCTTCCGGAACGAGGCCGATGCGGGCGCGCACGGCCTCGCGCGGTGAGGAGAGATGGAGCGGTTTGCCGTTGAGTTCCACAGTGCCCGAATCCATCTTGTCGGCGCCGAAGACGAGGCGGGCGACTTCGGTACGGCCGGAACCAACGAGACCCCCGAGGCCGACGACCTCGCCGGCACGGACCGAGAAACTGACGTCGCGGACCTTGCGGCCGCGCGAAACGTTGCGCACGCGGACGACCACCTCGCCCGGCACACGCCCGGCCTTGGATGGAAAAAGCGCGGACATCTGCCGCCCGACCATGCGTGCGATCACCGCGTCGACATCCGTTGCGGAGGTCTCCAGCGTTTCCACATGCGAGCCGTCCTTCATGACGGTGATGCGGTCTGAAAGGTCGAAGACCTCGTTCAGACGGTGGGAGATGTAGACGACGCCGGTACCGCCCGCGCGCAACTCGCGGATGATCGCGAGCAGGCGCTCGGCATCGGTGTTGGCAAGCACCGCGGTCGGCTCGTCGAAGACGATGATGCGCGCCCGGTTGGAGAGTGCCTTGGCGATCTCCACGACCTGCTGGTGAGCGACGGTCAGGCGTCCGGCGTGGGTGGCGGGGTCGATATCGAAGCCGAGGCGTTCGAGGATTTCGCTGGCCGCCTTGCGCAGCCGGCGGTGATTGACGATGCGCGGCAGGCGCCCGAGAAAGATGTTTTCCGCGACCGTCAGGTCGGGCGCCAGCGCCAGTTCCTGATGGATCACCGAAATGCCCCGGCCGGCGGCGCCCCGCGCGCCGGAATGCTGCATCGTCTCGCCGTGAATGCTGACGCTCCCGGAGGTCGGCTTCATTTCGCCGGCAAGCACGCGCATCAGCGTGGATTTTCCCGCGCCGTTCTCACCGACCAGCGCATGGACTTCGCCGGCCCTCAGGTCGAAGTCGACGCCCTTCAGGGCCTGTACTCCGCTAAAGTTCTTGCTGATGCCGGACAGTCTGACAAGTACGGTCATTGGCTCTCCAGGGATGCACCGGAGACCCGGTGCATCCTATTCTTCGTCGATCAGAATACGGACTGCGGGTTGTAGTATTTGTCGACGTTTTCCGCGGAGATGACGTCGGCCGGCGTCAGGTGCAGCTTCGGGAAGTCGGCCGGAAGCTCGCCCTTGAAGGCCTTGTAGGCGATATCGAAGGCGGTGCGTCCGACGAGGTCCGGATCGTTCAGGCCGGTGGCGCCGTAGGTCCCTTCCTTGACCATCTCCAGCGCCTCGCGCTGTCCGTCGGCCGCGGCGGCAAACAGGATGCCATCGAGACCGGCAGCCTTCGCGGCCTGAACCGCGCCGAGGACCATGGAGTCGTTTTCGCCGACGACGAGGTTGGCGTCCGGATGGGCCTGGAACAGGTCTTCCGCAGCCTTCAGCCCGCCGTCCGTCGCCCAGTCGCCCCAGCCCTGGCCCAGAATCTGGAGGTTGACCGCACCTTCATTGACGAGCTGGCCTTCCACGATGCCCTTGATGACGCCCATGCGGCGATCGAGGCCGCCGGGATTGCCCTGATTGCCGGACAGGAGGAGCATCTTGATCGGCGTGCCCTTCATCTTCTTGGCGATCCAGTCGCCGACGAGACGGCCGTTCTCGTCATTCGAGGAGCGGACCTGGGTGACGACGTTGGCCTTGGGATTCAGCGTGGAATCCATCACGACGACCTTCACGCCGGCCTTGGTAGCGGCGTCGGCGGCCGGAACGAGCGCCTCCTGGTCACGCGGGTTGAGGATCAGAATGTCGATTCCTTTGGCGATCATGTCCTCGACGTCGTTGATCTGCTTGGAAAAGTCATTCTGACTGTCCGCCGTCGTGATCTCGCAACCCCGGTCCTTGGCCGCCTTTTCAACCGCAGCGACCTGCGCCGCGAAATAGGGCGCATTGAGCGAGGGCATGGTGAGGCCCACCTTGCACTCCTCGGCCATGGCAGCAGAGGTCAGGCAGAACAAGGCCACGGACCCTGCCAGAAGCGTCTTGATGCTGGACATTGTAACTCCTCCTTATTGATTGCTGTTCGTTCGTTCCGGCATCCGGCATGGATGCGGTCACCAGAGCGTGTATCCTCCATCCGCAAGCACGATCGATCCGGTCATCAGGCTGGCCGCCGGGGAGGACAGGAAGAGGATCACGCTTGCGACCTCGTGGTCCTTGCCCATGCGCGCCATGGGCGTGGAATCGAGCCAGCGGTCGAGCATGGGCCTGTCGTTCTCGACGAGCGCGTTGAGCGGCGTTTCGATGTAGGTGGGCGCGACCGCGTTGACCCGCACGCCACGCGGCGCCCATTCGGCGGCGAGCGACTTGGTCAGGTGGTGTACGGCGGCCTTCGAGGCGTTGTAGTGCGCCTGCGGCTGGGGCCGGTTGACGATGAAGCCGGACATGGAGCCGACATTGACGATCGATCCGCGACCGGCCGAAAGCATGTGCCGGCCGAAGGCGCGGCTGCACCAGTAGACGCCGTTCAAGTTGACGTCGATGACTTTGAGCCAGCGTTCGTCCTCCATGTCCTCGGCCGGGATGTCACTGAGCGCGATGCCCGCATTGTTGACGAGGATGGAAGCGCCGCCTTTCACGGTTAGTTCGTCCGCGATTGCCTGCATCCGGGCTGGATCGGTAACGTCGCCCTCGTGCACGGAGACGTCGTAGCCCTTCGCCTGAAGGATCGCATGGGCCTCTTCAAGGAGCGCCGGATCACGTTCGATGATGGCAAGGCGCGCGCCTGCCTCGCCGAGCGCATCGGCGCTTGCGAGCCCTATGCCGCGTCCTCCTCCGGTGACGACCGCAAGTTCGCCGTCGAGCCTGAAGCGTTCGAGATACACCCCTATCCTCCCTCTGTGCATGCCGTAGCCCGACCTCCGGGCGCGCGTCCGGGAGGCCGCGCAACTGCGCGGCCCTCGGCTGCGAACCGTCGGTCCTCGATTTTGCTGTCCGGGAGCCGATCGCGACCCCCCACTACTCCCGGATTTGATGTCCCAGCCCAGTCTGTTATATCAGAAAGGCTTTTTGTAATGTTGTACGTACATCGTAATCAGAATGCACTGCGGGTGTCAACGGCCGGTACACCAGTCGGACGCATTTAAAGATGTCCGCTTGTCAGGTCATGGGTAGGACAGGCAGAGTTGCCCGCCACGGTACGAAAGGCAGAGATTCGCATGAGCATCGAACGCAGTTCACCCATCCCACTTTATTTTCAGCTCGCGGGGGAGCTACGGGCCGCGATCGAATCCGGCGCTTATCCTCCCGGCAGCAAGCTGCCGACCGAAGGCGAACTCTGTCAGCAGTACGACGTCTCGCGCAGCGTCGTCCGGCAGGCGCTTCAGTCGCTTGCCCACGACAATCTCATCGAGACGGAGCGCGGCCGCGGCGCCTTCGTGCTGGAACGCAAGGTGCCGATCGCGCTCGTCCAGCAGCTCGATCCCCTGCTTGAAAGCATGGCCAAGGCCGGGTTCAAGCTGACGACCCGGGTGTTGAAGCAGGAGCGCATCAAGCCGCCCGCCCATGTCGCGGAGCAGATCGGCGAAAACGATGCGGTGTTTCTGGAGCGCCTGCGCTATGCGGACGGGGTGGTTTTCCTCGTAGTGCGCAACTTCCTGCCCTACTCGCGCTTTCCCGACCTGTTGCAGTCGAAGGAGCTCGAGGACGTCTCCCTCTATCAGTATCTTGCCAAGCGTTATAACGCCGTGGCGACGACCGGCAAACGGCAGGTCGAGCTCGCCCGCATCAATGAAGAGGCGATCGCCGCCCAGTTACATGTGGAAATGAACAGTTACGTCCTGTTCAACCGGGAAGTCACCTACGACCAGAACAAACAGGTGCTCGAATATTACGAGTCCTGGCACCATCCCGATCGCACCCGGCTGACCATCGACCTGCACCGGACCTATTGAGACCGGTGCGGCATTCTCAGGCGTGCTTGAGGCCACGATAGGTGGCGCGAAACCGGGGCAGGAGTGCGTCGAGCCCCTGGAACGGGCGGGGTTCGATCGGCCTGCCGAGATCGTCCGGGAACGGGATGGCCTCGATGCAGCGCCAATGGCCGGCGGCCATGCCGCCGAGATAGGCCGCGCCGATTGTGGCATTGCCGAGATCGTGTGCCGGCACAAGCGGCACCTCCAGAATGTCCGCCAGCATCTGCTGCCAGCGCGGGTCCGTGCTGCCGCCCCCGGTCAGGAGTATCCGATCGGCCGAAACACCGACACCGCGCAAGGCATCCCAACTGTCGCGCACGGCGAGGGCAACGCCTTCGAAGACCGAGCGGATGAGCTGGCCGCGCGTGCAGCCAAGGCGCATATTGGCCCAGGCGGCCGAGGCGTTCGGATCGAGCAGCGGCGCTCGCTCGCCCGTCACATAGGGCAGGAAGATGACGCCGCCATTGCCTTCGTTCTCCTCGAAGCCGGAGCGGTACATTTCCGCCCAGGAGGCGCCGAGGACAGTGCGGGCCCATTCGAATACCGTGCCGCCGTTCTGGAGGGCGGCCATCGAGTAGAGATTGCCGCCGATGCCGCGATAGCTGTTGTAAAAGGGCTGGACCCGCGGTTCGATGGATTCGACCACCGACATGATCTGGATGCCCGATCCCACCTGGAGGATGGTGGAGCCGGGCTTCGTCTGGCCCATGCCGAAGAGGCAGGAAGCCGTATCGGAAAGACCTGCGGCCACCGGCGTGCCGGCAGCAAGGCCGAGCTCGGCGGCCGCGGCCGCACTCAACCTGCCGGCTATCGAATGGGATTCGACGATGGGTGCAAGGATCGCGGGATCGATCGAAAGGGAGCTGAGGACATCGGTTGCCCAGCGGCCGGCTCCGACATCGTAGAGCAGCGTCATCGACGCGTCGGAGGGCTCGGTCGCGACCTCGCCCGTCATGACGAGCCGCAGCCAATCCTTGGGGGCGAGAATGCGGCGAATCGCGGCATAGGTGGCCGGCTCGTTCCGCCGCAGCCACAGCAGGGAGAGACCGGCCATCCCGCTGACAACGGGATTGGCGAGCGGACGCCGCACCGCTTCCGGGAGGGCAAGCACCGCCTCCATTTCCGCCGTCGCACGCTGGTCGGCCCACAGAATGGCGGGCCGAAGCGGCTTGGCGTCTGCACCGACGGCGACAAGACCGTGTGCCTGGCCCGAGAGGCCGATGCCGCGAACGTCGCCACCGTGCCCGTCGCAGCAGGCGCGCACGGCCGCCACCGTTTGTGCCCACCAATCCGCGGGTGACGTCTCGGCATAACCCGGCATGGGCGAGGAGACGGGATAGGCCCGCGCGGCCTCGGCGACAGCCTTGCCGTCGCCGTCGATCAGAAGCGCTTTGACCGATCCGGTGCCAAGGTCGATGCCGAGATACATGCTTTCCCCATCATTGGATCATCGTGTCAGCACAGGAACTGACCGGCCTCGGATACGATCCGCTCAGCCGTCAGGTTCATGGCGCGGTAGATTTCCGGTCCTGGCGCGGATTCGCCGAAACGGTCGACGCCGACGACCGTACCCGGTCCCTTGAGGAACTGGTACCAATAAAGCGGAGAGGCCGCCTCGACAAATACCGTCGGCGTGCCGAAAGCCAGCACGCTTTCCTGATAGTCACGGTCCTGCGCTGCGAAGAGATTGCCATTGGGAATGGAGACGAGCCGAACCGCCTTGCGCTGCCCCTCCAGCATCGCCGCGGCTTCGAGGACAAGGCCGATCTCGGACCCGGTCGCAACGAGGACGATATCGGGCTTTCCGCCCGCGTCCTGCAGCACGTAACCGCCGCGACGGATACCGTCGAGATCGCCGCTCCGGTGCGCGAAAACCGCACCGTCCTGTCGCGCAGCAACGATAACGCTTGGCCCTTCACGCTTCAGCGCCGATTCCCAGGCAACGAGAGCCTCCAGTTCGCTGCCCGGCCGCCAGAGCGACATGTTCGGGATCGCGCGGAGCGCCACCAGTTGCTCGCACGGCTGATGCGTCGGTCCGTCCTCGCCCACTCCGATCGAATCGTGCGTGTAGAGGAAGATGGTCTTGAGGCCCATCAACGCCGAAAGGCGCACGGCATTGCGGCTGTAATCGCTGAACACGAGATAGCAGGCGCCGTAGGGGATGAGACCGCCATGGGCCGCCATGCCGTTCATCATTGCCGACATGCCGAACTCGCGCACGCCATAGTGCACGAAATTCCCTGAAAAATCGTCCGGCGTGATGGAACGCGCCGCACCTGTCCAGGCCAGCGTCGACATCGAAACATCGGCCGAACCACCGATCACCTCCGGCACGCTTGCGAGGAGATTGCCGAGAACGCGGTTGGAAGCCTTGCGGATCGGTTGCCTGACCGGTTCTTGAGCAAGAATCCGCTCTGCCTCGCTTGCCACGACCGCATCGAAATCGTCCGGCAGCCGGCCTGCTGTACGCCGCATCAGCTCGGCGGCCAGTTCGGGATGCTTTGCCTCATAGGCCGTAAAAAGTGCATTCCATTCGGCTTCCGCCCTCTCGCCGCGCGGGCGGGCGTCCCAGGCCCGCATCACGGTATCCGGCACGACGAAAGCCTCATGCTTCCAGCCAAGGTGCTCGCGGGTGCGGGCCACCTCCTCCACGCCGAGCGGCGCCCCATGCACCTCCTCCTTGCCCTGCTTGTTCGGCGATCCATAGCCGATGATCGTCTTGCAGCAGATCATGGTCGGCTTGTCGGTCGAGCGGCGGGCGGCATCGAAGGCCGCGGTGATTGCCTCCGCATCATGGCCGTCCACGTCCGCGATGACGTTCCAGCCGAGCGCACGGAAACGAGCGGCCGTGTCGTCGGCGAACCAGCCCGGCGTCTCGCCGTCGATGGAGATCCTGTTGTCGTCATAGACGGCGATGAGCTTGTTGAGCTTCAAAGTGCCGGCGAGCGAGGCGGCCTCCTGCGCTACGCCCTCCATGAGGCAGCCGTCCCCGACGAAAACATAGGTGAAGTGATCGACCACGGGAAAGCCGTCGCGATTGAACTCCTGCGCAAGCTTCTTTTCGGCCAGTGCCATGCCGGCCGCCGTGGCAAAACCTTGGCCGAGTGGGCCGGTCGTCGTCTCGACCCCTGCCGTGATTCCGTATTCCGGATGGCCGGGCGTCCTGGAATGCAGCTTGCGGTGATCCTTCAGGTCCTGAACCGTAAGCCCGTAGCCGGAGAGATGCAGCAACGAATAGGTCAGCATCGACCCATGTCCGTTCGACTGCACGAAACGGTCACGGTTGATCCATTTCGGATTGGCCGGATTGTGCCGCAGGAAGTCGTTCCACAGAACCTCGGCAATGTCCGCCATTCCCATGGCCGTTCCGGGGTGGCCCGAATTCGCCGTCTGCACGACGTCAACAGTTAGAAATCGAATGGCGTTCGCCAGCGCACGGCGGTCGGACATATGAAGCCTCCAAATATCTCTTCATCCTATAATGTTGTAATTACAACATGACAAGGGAGATTTGCTGGAGTCTTGCCTGGTTCCTGAGGCGCTTCAGCGGCGGCGGTGTCCCGACACATCGACGCCCGCATCGTGCGGGAGGGCGAGAAAGCGCAGTGCGGAAGCCAGCCCTATGGCCGCGATGCAAAGGAAAGCGGCGCGGATATCCATCAGCATTCCGCCATCCGCCCCGTCCGCGCGCAGGTAGGACGACAGGCGGATGATTGACGCGGCGACGGCGACCCCGAGTAGCTGCGCGAGCTGCTGCAGCATGGCGGAGATGGTCGTGGCTGCACTTCGCTGCGCCGGCGTGACATCGGCGAAGGCGATCGTCGTCAGCGAGGTAAACTGCATCGAGCGAGAGAGGCCGCAGGCGACAAGCAGCGCGAAGAGAAGCATGTGCGGGGTCTCGCCGTCGACAAATGCGAAGGCGCCGATCGTCAGCGCCGCGATCACGCCGTTGACCACGAGCAGCGAGCGGAAGCCGAACAGGCGGAGCGCCGGCGTCGTCACGCTTTTCATCAGCAGATTGCCGAGAAAATAGGCCAAGACGAGCGACCCTGTCTCCACCGCGTCGAAGCCCAGACCCAGCTGAAACAGCAGCGGCAGCAGGAACGGCGTGGCATTGACCGCCAGCCGCCCGGCGGTCCCCGCCGAAAGGGTGGCGAAGGCAAAGGTCGGAACCTTCAGCACTGCCATATCGAGAAGGGCATTCGGCGTTCGCTGCAGATGGCGGATGGCGAAACAGCCGGTCAGGACGCCGGAGGCCAGGATGGTGAGCGGGCCGGGACCGACAGAGGCGCTGGAGAGCTCCAGCCCGGCCAAGGTCAGCGCCAGCGCGCCGCCGGTAAGGAGAAAGCCCACGAGATCGAAAGGGCGGGCGCCCTCCCCCGGTACGCGCGGCACGAAGGACGCAACGAGAACGACACCGAGAACGCCAAGGGGCAGGTTGATGAAGAAGTTCCATTGCCAGCCGCTGTGAGTGGTGATCCAGGCGCCGATCAGCGGCCCGATCACCGGCGCTATCAGGGCCGGCCACGTGATGGTGGCGATCGCCCGCACCAGTTCCCCCTTCGGCGCACCGCGCAAGACGAGCTGGCGCCCCACCGGCGTCATCAGCGCGGCGGACGCACCCTGGAACAGCCGCGCAACGGTGAATTGCAAAAGCGAGCCGGAAAAGCCGCAGGCGACGGAGGACAGCGTGAACAGCACGATCGAGGTCAGAAAGACCTCCCGCGCGCCGAAACGATCGGCAAGCCAGCCGGCGGGGGCAATGAATACCGCCATGGCGAGCAGGTAGGCGGTAAAACCGATATTGAGCGCGACGACGTCGGTGTCGAAGCTATGCGCCATGGCCGGCAGCGACGTCGCGATGATCGTGCTGTCGAGCATCTGCATGAAGAAGGCCACGGCGACGACCGCCGGGACGATCCGGGTGCGATGAAGGGGGAGCGGCGAAGAGGGAATGGAAGTCATCACGAACAGCCAGAGCACTTCCAGGAAAAGTGGGTAATGCTTTTCCGCCCGGAAGTGCGTGGTTCAAATGGTTAGAGCCCTTCGGTGTTTTCATGAAACATTGAAATGCTCTGAAAGGGGCGCCGGTCCATGAACGCCGACGCCCGGGCCTAATACATGTCAGTTGCTGGCGGCAAGTCTTTTGATCGCCGCTTCGTAGAACGACCGGTCGATCCATGTCCGGTAATCGACCTTGCCCTTCAGCAAGCCGGCATCGGCCATGAAGGCTTCCTCCCCCTGGAGCGCGCGAACGGCTGCATCGGTGATTTCGGGATCCTGGTAGAATTTGCCATTTGGATAGGTCGCGCGCACGGCCTTGTCGCTGTTGCCGGTTTCCTTGACGAAGATCGCGATCGTTTCCTCCGGGTTGGCATCCGCCCAACGAGCTGCCGCGACGTCGACGGCAAGCAGGCGGGCGACGATTTGCGGGTACTTGCGTGCGAAATCGCCATTGACGCTGATGAGATGCGGCACGGCCCATTCCGGGCTTCCCGATACGCCGGCATCGAAGATCACGCGGGCCTGGCCCTCTTCGACGAGTTTCTGCACCGGTCCGGTGCTTTCGACGATGGCATCGACGTCGCCGCGGGCAAGCGCCGGCCCGGAGCTTTCGATGCCGAGATTGAGGCTCTCGACGTCGCCGATCGAGACCCCGGCCGCCTTCAGTGCCTTGGCGAAGGTCGAGTGGCGCACGGTGCCCGAGAGGTACGCGACCTTCTTGCCCTTCAGGTCTTCTATCTTCCGGATCGGCGAATCCGGCTTCACGACGATCTGTGTTTCGTTGGAGCGATTCCAGCTCGAAAGACCGATCAGCTTTACGTCCGCACCGGTCGCCGCCAGGCGGAGCGACGGGTTGTTGCCGATATAGGTGAAGTCGAGGGCGCCGGAGCCGAGCGCAACGGTGGCAGCCGAGCCGCCGTCGAAGGTCGTCAGCTCGATCTTGATGCCCTCCTTCGAAAACTCGTCTTCGAGCAGCTTCTTATGGCGATAGAGAATGAATTTCAGGTGGCCGGGCGCCGTCGAGCCGATGCGGATGGCGTCCGGCTTCGCCTCGCCGGCCAAGGCCGGCGCAAGGCCGGCGACCGGCAGGATCGAAAGGGCCAGAGCAAGTTTCAGAAGCGTCCGGCGAAGCGGGCGGATCGAGGGGGATGTCATCGATGAATCCTTTCGAGATCGGCGGTTCGTTGATGAAAGCAGCTACTTTGTACGAGGGTCAGTTCGGTCCGCTTTCGGCGCTACCGCGCCAGCGCGTCGCCCGCCGCTCGCCGGCAACGAGCAGGTAGTTGAGCAGGAGGCCGATGATCGTCAGCGTCAGGATACCCGCATACATCCGGTCGGTTTCCAGCATCAGCGAGGAATGCTGGATGAGGTAGCCGATGCCGGATTGCGCGGCGAGCATTTCAGCGGCGATGACCGAGAAGAGCGAGGTCTTCACGCCGAGCCGCGCTCCCGCGACGATCGAGGGAATGGCGGAGGGGAAGATCACCTTCTTGAAAAGGTCCCAATCCGACGTGCCCATGGAACGCGCCGCCTTGACGAGCAATGGATCGACCGACTTCACGCCGACAATGGTGTTGATCAGCAGGAAGAAGACGGCGGCGTAGAAGGTGATGGCGATCTTCGAGGCTTCTCCGATGCCGAGAACGAGGATGAAGACCGGCAGAAGCGCGAATTGCGACGTGTTGCGCAGCGTCTGGACGAGAAAATCGGAGGCCTTCTCGAAGAGCGAATAGCGGCCCATCAGGAAACCGAGCGGCACGGCGGTGACGCAGGCGAGCAGGAAACCGATCGCGGCACGCTCCAGGCTGATACCGATGTGGTCGGCAAGCTGCCCGGAGACGATCATCTCCCACAGTACCGCGAGCACCTGGCTCAGCGGCGGGAAGAAGAGCGCGTTGATCCACCCGGCGCGCGGCGCGATCTCCCACAGGAGCGCAAAGGCGATGACGGCCGGGAGCCCGAGGGTGAATGTGGTAAAGGTGCGACCGAGCGCCGTCGGCGTCTTCGGCAGCGCGCGCTTTCGGCGCAGGACCAGGGAACTGCGCAGCGGCGGGTTGCGGTCTGCAATGAGGCTCATCGGATCCTCCCTCAGTTGGCGTAGCTGGAAGCAAGAGCCCAGTCGCGCTGAGCCTTGCTCACTTCGTCGCGCAGGCTTTCCCAGACGCGCCCGCGGTAGGCGTTGAAAGCTTCACCGTTGCGGATATCGAGGTCGCGCGGGCGCGGCAGATCGATCTCGACGATTTCCTTGACCCTCGCCGGACGGGCGGTCATCACCACCACGCGGTCGGCCAGATAGATCGCCTCGTCGATCGAGTGCGTGACGAAGACGACGGTCGTCTTTATCTGCTCCCATATGCGCAAGAGCTCGCTTTGCAGGATGTCCCGCGTCTGGGCGTCGAGCGCGGCAAAAGGCTCGTCCATCAGCAGTACCTGCGGATCGGTCGACAGTGCCCGGGCGATCGCCACGCGCTGCTGCATGCCCCCGGAAAGCTGAGAGGGGAAACGGTCCTCGAAACCCTTGAGCCCGAAGAGGTGCAGGAAATGACGGGCCTTCTCGCGCCGCTCGGCGGCCGGAACGCCGCGCACTTCCAGGGCATATTCGACATTCTGCAAGGCCGTGCGCCAGGGAAAGAGCGCATATTGCTGAAAGACATAGGCCGTGCGGGCATGCGGCTTCGACACCTCGATGCCGTCGATGCTGGCAACGCCCGAGGTCGCCCCGGTCAGCCCCGCAATCACGTCAAGCAGCACCGACTTGCCGCTGCCGGAGGGCCCGACCAGCGTGATGAACTCGCCGCGATCGATGCTGAGATCGACGCCGTCGAGCACCGCGATCCGGTTGGAGGTCACGCCGTCCACGGTCACGGTCTGTCCCGGCTTCAGGGTAAAGGTCTTGCACACCCCATTGACGGCTATGCGTTCCATGTTCGTCTCTCCTGCATTCAGACCTGCGCCACACGGATGTGGCGGGTCGGATCATTCTGTGCCCCTCCGGCGCGCCCGCGGCTCCAGCCGAGCGATCGGGCATAGAGACCGAAAAGATCGCGCTCCAGAACTTCGGCCTCGGTGATGCCGATCGGCCCGTGCGCCTGTTCGGCGACATAAAGCGCATCCGCCGGACAGTAGATTTCGCAGAGGAAGCAGGTCTGGCAGTCGTCCTGCCGGGCGATGACGGGAAGGCCGGTTTCGTCGCGGTCGAAGACGAAGGCGGGGCAGATGCGCTCGCAGATGTCACAGCGAATGCAGCGGTCGGTGGAGACGACTTCGATCATCGCTCAGCCCTCCTGCGCCATTCCGAGCGCCAGGTCCTCGAGCGCAAGGTCCTCGCGTACCGCCGTCACCCGATCGAGGCCGGAGACGATGATGCGGCCCGCCTGTGATTCGTTCTCTCCCGGGAAATCGCGCCGGCGATGCACGCCGCGGCTTTCGGTCCTGAGCAGGGCCGCGGCCACCGTCCAGCGCGCACTCGCCGTGACCGACGCGACCTCGCGCGAGCGAAGGCGTTCGATGCCGGTCGCAGGCTTCGTCCGGCTGAGCTTCGACCAGAGGTCCTCGAGCACCCTGCGGCTCGCTTCCAGCGACCCGGCCGTGCGCCAGTAACTCTTGTCGAGCGGCGCGATCTCGTCGTGCACCGTCCGGGCGGCGGCCGCGAGGTCGATATCCTGGCGCTCGCCCCTTCCCCTGAGACCCGTCGTGCCGAGCGCTTGCAGCCGTGCATTGTCGCGGCCCCGGCGGCGGCGCGCATGCTGTGCCGCGCCATGGCCCGCCCACCAGCCACTGGCGATTGCCCAGGACGCGTTGACGGCGCCGCCGCCGGAGACGCCGCCGGTCACGTTTTCGCGGCTCGCCGCATCACCGGCCGCATAGAGGCCGGCAATGCCGGTTGCGCAGTCGGAGGTAACGAGGCGGATGCCGCCGGTGCCGCGCACCGTGCCTTCATATTTGAGTTCGACGCGGAAGAGGTCCTCGAACGGGTCGATGCCCATGCGGTCGTAGGGCTGGAAGCAGTTCGGCTGGCCGCGCCGGAGCCAGTCCCGCATGGCGGGTTCGGCGAGGTCCAACCTGGCATAAACCGGACCGGAGAGCATGGCGTCAGCCACCTGCCGTTCGCCGCCGCCGATGCCGTTGGTGACCGGCTCGCCGCGGCCGTCGCGAAGCACCTCCCCGTTCTCTCGATAGAAGGTGGCCCAACGGAAGGGAAGGCCCTTGTTCAGTGACGAGCCGTGCGGCGCAAGCGTATATTTGCCGGTGAATTCCATGCCCGAAAGGGACGCGCCGGCCTCCACGGCAAACAGGTAGCCGTCGCCCGTCAGACCCGTTCCGCCGAGGATGCGCTCGAAGAAGGCGCACCCGCCGGTGGCGAGCACGACCGCACCCGCCGACACCCGGAAGCTTGCGCCGGTGCGGCGCACGAGCCCCGCCGCGCCGCCGATGTGATTGTCGTCACCGACCAATTCGAGGATGGGATGATGATCGAGAATGGTGACGCCGGCTTTGTGCACGCGCCGGCGCATGAAGCGCATGTAGTCCGGGCCGCGCAGATTGGCGACGTAGAGGCTGCCGTCCTCCTCGCTCGGAAAGGGGTAGCCCCATTCGACCAGCTTCTGCAGGTTCTCGTAAGCCCGGTCTGCCGAGCGCAGCATCCAGCGCCGGTCGGCAAGGCCGGCCGTCCGCTTGAAGCGCTGCTCTACGGAGGCCGCACGGCCCTCGCCGGGCGGAACGCACCACGTGCCTGTATTGGACGGCGCCGTGGCCCCACTCGTGCCATGATAGCCCTTGTCGGCCAGCACGACGCGCGCGCCTGCTTCGGCGGCGGACAGTGCCGCCCAGGCGGCGGAGGGCCCGCCACCGACGACGAGCACATCCGTTTCGATGAGACGCCCGTTTTCCGCAGGCTGTTCATTGCGACGCGAAGCCATGGTGCACCGATCTACAGGATGAAGAGGGCGGTGCCGGGCCTTCCCGGCCCGGCAGTGAGAGCGCCGCTCAGGCGGCCGTGGGGAACCAGGATGGCTCGTTGCCGGCTGTCCACTTGATGTTGCAGCCGATCGATGGGACCTGAGTGGTACCGACGTCCTCACCCTTCAGCACCGCATCGACGGCGGCGCGCAGATCGGCGCCCGTCACATCTTTGCCGTTACCCGGGCGAGCGTCATCGAACTGCCCGTGATAGACGAGCCGCCGTTCGCGGTCATAAAGGAAGAAATCCGGGGTACAGGCCGCGCCATAGGCCTTGGCGACGCTTTGCGACGCGTCCTTGAGGTAGGGAAAGCCATAGCCGAAAGTCTTCACCTCTGCGCCGACCCGCTCGAGCGTCTCTTCCGGAAACGCCTCTGCATCATTGCTGTTGATCGCGACGACGGCGAGCCCCTGCCCGGCATAATCTCCCGCGAACTTCGCCAGCGCTTCACGGATCAGAACGACGAAGGGGCAGCGGTTCGAAATGAAAGCGACAAGCAGCGCCGGGCTGTCCTTGAATTCCGCGAGAGTGAACAGATTTCCCCCCGCGTCGGGCAGGACGAAGTCCGCAGCGCGCGTTCCCAGTGTGATGGAATTGGATTGAGTCTTGGGCATGGTGTCCTCCTGACAAGCCGATGAGGAGGAGTAAATCGTATATTATATAGAATTAGTAGACAATAATTTTCGTTTGAACGGCTCCGCGTAGATATCATTGGCGTGAGAGTGCTGGACGCAAGGATTCTTTGCCGGTCAGCACGGGTGTGGAACATCGGCTGCGCGCATCGAAGTCGGCGATGGAAGTCCGCTCGGCGGCACCTCATCGCCAGAGGCGCCAATTTTCAGGAGCGCTTGAGTGCCGGGTCGTCGAGCGCCGGATTGTAGAAGAGCGAGAGCGTCAGGCTACGCGCGATGCGCTCTGCTGTGCCCATGAACCAGGCCTTCGCTTCCTCATTCGGTGCAATGTCGTCGAGGGTCGCGGCAAAGAGCCCCAGCCATTTCGGGAAGAGCTCCGGAGACATATTGGCGACGCCGAGATGCGCCTGCACCGGCTTTCCGCCGTAAGCGCCGCTGCGGAAGGCAACGGCGGACCAGAAGCTTTTCATCTTCTCCATGTGCTCCGGCCAGCGTCCCGAAAGCCGTGCGTCGAACACCGGCCCAAGCTCCGGATGCGCGAGCACCCGCGCATAGAACGTGTCGACCAGCTTTCCGATGAACGCTTCATCGATCCCCAGTGCTTTCATCTCCGCTTCTGCGCGTTCGCGCATAGCCGCGCTTTGCACAGCGTGGCCCTTCAATTCGTCGCTCATACCATCCGCCCGGTTCGGCCGTTTATGCTGCCCACTATATAGGGGTTGCGGACGTCGCGCCAAAAGCCGAACTGCAGAATGCGGCAATCTGCCCGACAAGGCGGCACACGGGTTCGCTCCGGCGTGCCGCCAGACGAGTGTCCGATGACGGGCCGATCAACCTTCTCATCTCGATCTGACAGCTTTTGGTTGTTTTCCGGGAATCGCTTCAGCCCCTGAAAAATCATCCGACTTCGATCGTCTTACCAGCGTGGATGCCCGTTTGAACCGTACCAGGATCGAGCGGGCGCAGGACTTATGTCAATCGCAGATCGAGGGGTAAGAGAGTGTCGAGGGGTATTTCGAGCGTTGCGTCGCATCGATGGAGCCGTGTAGCTTTTGCGGGGGTGTCGCTTCTTGCTATGTCGGTTGCATCCGCAGTCGGGCAGGAACAGCAACCAAACGGGCAAACCGGAATTCGGACCAGGAACGGCAATGCTTCCGATGGCAATGCGACGGTGCTGGAAACGATCGTGGTCACGGGGCAGTCGAATAAAGGGACCGCTCCAACGAGCACGATCGGGCAGCCTCCTGAGCCTTACGCCGGCGACCAGGTTGCGACCGGGGCGCGGATCGGCATGCTGGGGAACCGTCCCGTTCTTCAGACGCCGTTCAGCATCACGGCGCTGACGTCAAAGCTGATCCGCGATCAGCAGGCGCAGTCGGTTGCGGATGTTACGCTGAACGATCCGTCCGTGCGTCAGGATGCGCCGGCATTCAGCGAGCGTGATTCGTTCTTCATTCGCGGCTTTTCGGTTACCAATCTCGACACGCTTTATGACGGCCTTCCCTATCTCGCCAATCCGAGGCGCAGTTTTCTCGAAGGCATCGAGCGGGTCGAAATCCTGAAAGGACCGACGGCGCTCGTCAATGGCGGCATGGGTCGGGTCGGCGGCACCCTCAATCTTGTTCCAAAGCGCGCCACCGATGAGCCGCTGACGCGTGTGACGACAACATACATGTCCGACTCGCAACTCGGGACGCATCTGGATGTCGGTCGTCGCTTCGGCCCCGAGGGCGAGTGGGGTGTCCGCTTCAACGGTGCCTACCGGGGCGGCGATACAAGGCTCGAGCACAGCGAAAACGAAGTGGGCGTCGCTTCGCTGGGGCTGGATTATCGTGGCGACCGGGTTCGCGCATCGCTTGACCTCAACCAGTCCAAGCAGGACATCGACGCGCCCACATCGTTGTTCAATGGCGCTGTTCCGGGCATCGAAATCCCGGCTGCACCTAACGGAAAAATCAACACCGCCAACCCCTTCGAATATCACGACAGCACATATCGCATGATTGCGGGGCGGATCGAGTTCGACGTTTTCGACAACACGACCCTTTATGCCGCCGGTGGAGCAAGCCGCTACCGGGAGGATTTTTTGACGTCCTCCTACACCATCCTGAATTCGAACGGCGATGCTACGTCCAGCCTTGCCATCCAGCCGCAGCAGATCCAGGGCCTTTCCGGCGAAATCGGCCTGCGCTCGGATTTCGACACGGGCCCCGTCGGCCACCAGCTTTCGATCTCGGTGTCGCGAAGCCTCAACGAAAACGATCGCGGCAGTTTCCTGCGGGGTGCGCTCGGCCTGCCGC
Source organism: Ensifer sp. D2-11 (assembly GCF_054161295.1). Taxonomy (NCBI): domain Bacteria; kingdom Pseudomonadati; phylum Pseudomonadota; class Alphaproteobacteria; order Hyphomicrobiales; family Rhizobiaceae; genus Ensifer; species Ensifer sp. D2-11. Next base: position 460,637 of record NZ_CP096433.1, on the reverse strand, counting down.
CGGAATATCCTACCAACATCTACGATCCGGTCTATCTGCCGGATGGTTCGGTCGACACAAGCGGTTTCCCGCGCTCCAGCGACCTCGTTCCTTTTGCCGACCTTCTTTCCACCAGTTTCGCCATCTCCGATACGTTGTCCTTCTTTGACGACAGATTCCTGCTGACGGCTGGAGGCCGTTACCAGGATGTCCGCTCACGCGGCTTCAACACGCGGCCAGGCAATCCTGACCGCCCGGTCGGCAAGCGAAACTATCTCTACGAGGAGGGCCGGTTCAGTCCTGCGGTTGCTGGGGTCGTCAACATTACCGACGAACTGGCAGTCTATGCCAATTACGTGGAAGCACTGTCGGAAGGCGAGATTGCGCCCGGCACCGCCACGAACGCGGACGAAATCTTCCCGCCCTATGTCCACGACCAGAAGGAGATCGGCCTGAAATACGATCTGGGCTCGTTCATGCTGACGGCTGCCCTGTTCGAAATCCGCCAGGAGAGCGGCTACACGAATCCCGCCGACAATATCTTCGGCATCGACGGTTTACAGGTCAACCGTGGCATCGAGCTTTCCGTGTTCGGTGAGCCTGTGAACGGCATACGTGTTCTGGGAGGCGTGACATTCATGAATGCGGAGCTGAAGAACACGGCAGGCGGGGCATTCGACGGCAGAGGCGTTCCGGGCATACCGCAGACTGCGGTCAGCATCTATGGCGAGTATGACACGCCCTGGGTGGAGGATCTTACCCTGACGGGTCGTGTGGTCTATGGCGGCAGCACCTATTACGACAAGGAAAACACCCAGAAGGTTCCCGGCTGGACGCGCGTCGACCTGGGGGCTCGCTATCTCTATGAGCGGGAAAGCGGCAAGCCGATCGAACTTCGCGCCAGCGTCGCCAACGTTTTCAACGAAAACTATTGGGCGTCGTCGGCGCGCGGCTTCCTTTCCGCTGGCGCGCCGCGCACGCTCATGCTCTCGACATCGTTTGATTTCTGAACCTGAAATCCAGGCAGGACGGTCGCGCCTGTTGGCGCGGCCGTTTACGTGCACAGCGGCGGCACCTGGCTCGGGGAGACGCCGCGTCCCTATCGCTTTTCAGTAGACGCTTTCGTAGGCCGCGCAGACCTCCGCCTGGGTCTTGCCCGCAAGATAACCTATCTCGCCCTCCTTATGCTTGACGTAGACGTCGGCAAAGCCTTCGGGGAACCAGCTGCACACCGTCGCATCATCCTTGAAGCGCTGGAGGGCCGCCTCGAGTGTCTGCGGCAGGCGGACGTAGCCACGGGTGGCAAGGGCCTCCGGGCTCAGGAGCGAAAGATCTTCCTGTGTCGCCTCCGGCACCGGGAGACCCTCCTCGATGCCCTGTACCCCGGCATGAACGATTGCTGCGAGGGCAAGATGCGGGTTGGCGGTTGCATCGGCCGCACGGAATTCGAAGTTGAACTGGGCTGCGCGGGCGATGTCGCTGATGTCGGAAACCGGGCAGATGCGCACCGATGCCTCGCGGTCGCGAAAACCGAGATTGTTGAAGGCTGCGCTCCAGCGATGCGGCGTGAGACGCAGGTAGGAGACCACGCTCGGCGCCGTGATCGCAATGATCGAGTCGAGATATTTCAAAATGCCGGCGACGAACTTTCCCGCGACATCGGACAGCTCATGTTTGCCGTTCGGATCGTAGGTGACCGGGTCACCCGCCGAATCCAGCATGCTCATGTGGACATGCACGCCGTTGCCGACCCCGGCCGGATCGCGGATCGGCGTGAAGGTCGGCTCATAGGAAAGCTCGCGGGCGACGAGACCGACAAGTTCGCGGGTAATCAGCGAATGATCGGCGATGGTGACGCCCCTCTGGGGGCCCATCGTCACCTCGAACTGACCGGCGCCGAACTCCTTCAGAATCGTATCGGGCGTCACGCCCGCCGCACGCATTGCCGCGATGATCGCCTCGCAGAAATGCCGTTCCTCCTGAAACCCTCCGAGCGTGAAGGCCTTGCCGAGATCGCCAAGGCGGTGCTTGAGCTGGAATTCATGCTCGAAGGCACCGTAAAGCGTGACACCCGCCACGCTCTGCAACCGCTGCAGGGCGGCCTCGAGAATAGAGCGCGTGCAGAATTCCCACGGGCGGCCGTCGGTATAGCGAATGTTACCGAGAACGAAGTTCTCCTTCGGCGCCCCCTCCTCGCTTTCGAAGCTGACGCAGGTCGACGGATCGGGAATGAGCATGAGGTCTCCGAGCGAGCCGAAGGGGCTTTCGGCGATCGCGTCGAAGCAGGTGATCTGCACATTGGTCGGCGTCCAGCCGACGCCCCGCCGCAAGCGCTTGTCCATCTGCGCCAGCGGAAAGGCCTTGCCGCGCACCTTGCCCGAGAGATCGCCGCAGCAGGCGACCATCATTTCCTCACGTTTCATCTGCGTCCCCGTTGATGCTGTCCTGGTCGTAGCCCGGCATCGCAAAGCGGATGCCGTCCCAATCCTTGATACGCTTCTGCGTTGCCTCCCAATCGGCCTCCGAGACGCGCACGATGAGTGCCTCGACGAGCGCCATGGCAGCCGAAACCGTGTCCCAGGCCGTGCCGGCGTCGATCGGCAGCGCGACGATGTGATCGGCGCTGCGGGCAGCCGGCGACATCCACTTGTCGGTGACGACGACGATGGTCGCGCCACGCTTCTGGGCGATGTTCTCGGCGAGGCGTGCGAGGCTGAGCTGGTAACGCCGGAAATCGATCAGCAGCACGACATCCTTCCTGCGCATGCGCAGCACATGCTCCGGCCAGAATTCCGGGTTGTCGGCCATGTGGTAGATGCCGCTGCGGATCTGCCGGAGATGGATCGACAGGAAGGATGCGATGCTGTCGCTGACGCGCCCGCCGAGCAGGAAGATGTTGCGCGACGGGTCGGCGAGAAGCTCGGCCAGAATGTCGAACTGTGCCTGCGAGACCATCCCCGTCATTTCCCCCATGACGGCCGAAACACGCGCTACATATTCCGACAGGAACTCCGAATGGCCGACCGGCCTCTGGCTGGATTTGAGGTCGAGGGGCGAGCGCCGGCCCTCCTTCAGCTCGGCGATCAACTGGCGTTGCAGGTCCTGAAAGCCGCCGCAGCCGATCTTACTGACGAAACGGGTGATGGAGGGCGCGCTGACGCCGGTCTTGGCCGCCAGTTCCTGAATGCTTTCCAGGCCGGTGAAGGGGTAATCGGCGAGAATGGCATTGGCGATCTTGCGCTCGCTGGCCGTCAGCTGCCCGGCGGCCTCGCGGATCCTCGTGCGGATCGTCGTCGACGATTTCCCATCGCTCATCAGCGTGTCTTCCCCTTGCTGGAACGAATATTCGCGTCATGAAAAAAATTAGTCAAATAGAAAAATCAGATTGACTATGATTGAAAAATTTCTTTGACTGATCGCCATCGAAGCCCGCGCCGCCGGCCCGCGCCGGACCGCACGACGGATCTCATCTCATGCTCAGGCTCGCAGATCGCGACACGACCGGATTGCTGCAGGCGGGTGACCCCGATCCCGTAGAATGGATCAATCCCACCGGCCGATCGACGATCTTCCTCACCTGCGAGCATGCGGGCCGCGCCCTGCCTGCAGCGCTTGGCGATCTCGGCATTGCACCCGAGGAAATGGAGCGCCACATCGCCTACGACGTCGGCGCCGAGGGTGTTGCGCGCGGCATTTCCGAACGCCTCGATGCAGCGCTCGTCCTGCAGCGATACAGCCGGCTCGTCATCGACTGCAACCGTCCCTTCGAAGCGACGGACTGCTTCGTGGCGCAGAGCGACGGGACCGTCGTTCCGGTCAATGTCGACCTGTCCGACCGCGAACGCCGCGGCCGCTACGTGGAAATCCATCAGCCGCTGCACGAGGCGATCGCCGTCGCGCTCGACCGGAGACAGGCGACCGGCAAGCCGCTCTTCCTCGTCTCGGTACACAGCTTCACGCCCGTGATGCGCGCGACCGGCGCAGTCCGGAATTTCGAACTCGGCCTTCTCTACAATCGCGACGCCCGTTTCGCCCAACGACTGGCCGAAACCTTCCGCGCCGCCAATCCGGACGTTACCGTCAGGCTCAACGAGCCGTACCACGTCGACGATCTCTCCGATTACACGATCCCCGTGCACGGCGAGCGGCGCGGCATTCCGCATGTGCTTCTCGAAGTGCGCAACGACCTCATCAACGACGCCCGCGGGCAACAGGAATGGGCGGACCGGCTGGCCGGCCCCCTCCGGCTTGCGGCAGAAAGCATCGAAGGAACCAATGATGGCCGCTGACCATCTGACCACCCGCGACGTGCCGCTAGACCCGGCCGCTTCCGCCATCCTGTTCATCGACGTGCAGAACTTTTCGGTCAGCCGCGAGGGGGGCGAGTTCAAGGATGTCTCCGATGCGGATATTGCCGGCAAGTACGGCTACTACTTCAACCGTATCCGCGAGGTGGCGATACCGAACATGCAGCGCCTGCTCGCCGGTTTCCGCAAGGCCGGCATCGAGGTGTTGCACACGACGATCGAGAGCCTGACGAAGGACGGCCGCGACCGCAGCCTCGACTACAAGATCACCGGCTTCAACGTGCCGAAGGGCTCCTGGGATGGTAAGGTAATCGATGAGCTCGAACCGCTGGAGGACGAAATCGTCTTCCCGAAGAGTTCCTCCAGTGTCTTCGTCTCCACCCATATCGACTATGTGCTGCGTAATCTCGGGGTGAGGCAGATCGTACTGTGCGGCCTCCTGACCGACCAATGCGTGGAATCGGCAGTGCGCGACGCCTGCGACCTCAACTATCTGGTGACGCTCGTACCGGATGCCTGCGGCACCTATTCCGAGGAACGTCACTGCACCTCGCTGAGCGCAATCAAGGGCTATTGCCGCCAGATATCGACCGACGATCTTTTGAAGGAAATCGGGCAATAACTGCCCAAACGGCCGACGGGAGGCAAATAAGGAGCATACGAGAGCGGTCCGCACAAGAAGGTCAAAAGACCAGGCCGCAGAACCATCACTGCCGAATGGCATCAATAAGGGGAACGACCATGAACAAGACTTCCAGACTGTTTCTCGCAGCGGCGAGCTTCGCGCTTGCCTCTTCCACAGCCATTGCCGACGACGACAAGATCCTGATCGGCGGCGCACTCTCGATGACGGGCATTCAGGCTCCCCTCGACACGCCCGGCTACAACGGCGCGAAGGTCGCCGTGAAGTATCTCAACGACAATGGCGGCTTGCTGGGCAAGCAGATCGAGTTCATCAACATCGACGGCAAGTCGGATCCGGTGACGGTCGGCAATGTCGCGGTCGAACTGATCGACAAGGGTGCTGAGATCATCGTCGCACCGTGCGATTTCGACTTCGGTTCGCCCGCGAGCCGGGAGGCGCAATCGGCAGGCCTCGTCGGCATCTCGACTTGCGCCTCCGACCCGCTCTATTCCTCCTGGTCGCTCGGCGACAAGCAGTTCACGCTCTCCATGTGGAATACCACGATGGGCGCGACGGCCGCCGATTTCGCCGTGAAGGAAAAGGGCTGGAAGACGGCCTATGTCGTCACCGACCAGTTCATCGCCTATACCAAGTCGCTCTCGAAATATTTCGTGGAGCAATTCAAGGCCGATGGCGGCGAGATTCTGCTCGAAGACACCTACACGAACGGCGACAATAATTTTTCCGCCCAGCTCGCCCGTCTCCAGGCGCTCGGCAAGAAGCCGGACGTGATCTTCGTCTCCTCCTACGGCACCGACATCGGTGTGATCATCCGCGCGTTGCGCGAGGTGGGCTACGATGCGCCGGTTCTCGGCGGGGACGCCTATGACGACCCGGCCATGCACGAGGCGCTCGGCGAAAAATTCGGCAACGACGTCTATTTCGTCACGCATACCTGGATGGGCCCGGAGGCACATCCGGACATGCCGAAGTTCATCGAGCTCTACAAGGAGATGTTCGGCAAGGCGCCGGACACGTCCTTCGTCTCGACGGGCTGGGATACGATCATGCTGCTCGCCGAGGCGGTCAAGGCGGCCGGAACGACCGAAGGCGCAGCGCTCGCCAAGGCACTGGAAGATGGCCAGTTCAAGCTGCTGACCGGCGATCTCGACTACGGCACGAACGAGGAAGGCCATGTGCCGAACAAGGCTGCGGCCGTGATCGAGCTCAAGGGCGGCAAGCCGAGCTTCGTCGGATGGCGTAAGCCGGAATCCCTGCCTAAGCCCTGATCGGTCAATTCGGGTCGGCCGCAAGGCCGGCCCCATCACTTCGGAAAAGCCATGTCTGAAACGCGTCTCGCGGTAAACGACGTGTCGGTGGAATTCACCGGCCTGCGCGCACTCGACCATGTCTCGCTCTCGGTCGCCGCCGGCGAGGTCGTCGGCCTCATCGGGCCGAACGGCTCCGGCAAGACGACGCTCATCAATGCCATCACCGGCCAGGTGAAGCTGGCGACCGGCACGATCGCCGCCGGCGACACCACGCTGTCGGGTCTCTCGCCGCGCGAGATCGCGCTTGCGGGCGTCAGCCGCTCCTTCCAGATCGTACGCATTTTCAACTCTATGACGGTCATGGAGAATGTCGAGGCGGCGGCGCTGGCAAAGGGCGCCTCCCGCACCGTGTCGGCTGAACGCGCGAAAGGCCTGCTGGCCGAACTCGGCCTGACGGCGAAGGCGGACGAGCTTGGCGAAAGCCTCAGCTATGGCGACAAGCGCCGCGTCGAAATCGCCCGGGCGCTCGCCGCCGAGCCGCGCTTTCTGCTGCTCGACGAGCCCGCCGCCGGCATGAACGATGCCGAGACGGAAACCCTGCTGCACACGCTCGCCGAGTTGCCCGAGAAACGCGGCCTCGGCCTTCTGATCATCGACCACGACATGGGTCTCATCATGCGCCTCTGCCACAGGCTGCATGTGCTCGCCTCCGGCCGCACGATCGCGGAGGGCGACGCCGCCCATGTCCGCAGCCACCCGGCCGTTATCGAAGCCTATCTCGGCAAGGGGGCGGCCCATGCTTGACGTAACCGACCTTTCCGTCAGCTACGGTGCGATCCGCGCTGCGCGCAGCATCAGCTTCACGCTTCGAAAGGGTGAGCTGGTGAGCCTGCTCGGCGCCAATGGTGCCGGCAAATCCTCGACCATCAAGTGCATCGCCGGCGCGCTGAAAGCGTCCGGCGGCACGATCACGCTCGAAGGCAAGGACATCACCGCGGCGAGCCCCGAACAGGTCGTGCGCGCGGGCCTTGCCACCGTGCCGGAAACCCGCGACGTCTTCCCGGACCTGACGGTCGCCGAAAACCTGATGCTCGGCGCCTATATCCACCGCCGCGACCAGGCCGGCAACCGCGACAACCTCGAGAAGCTGAACACGCTCTTCCCGCGCCTTGCCGAGCGCTCGAAACAGGCGGCCGGCACGCTCTCCGGCGGCGAGCAACAGATGCTCGTCATCGCCCGCGCGCTGATGGCGCGGCCACGGGTGCTTCTTCTGGACGAACCCTCGCTCGGCCTTGCGCCGGCCATCGTCGAACGCATCTTCGAGATGATCGAGACGCTGAAGAAATCCGGCCTCACCATCCTGCTCGTCGAGCAGAACGTGAACCAGGCGCTCGCGGTCGCCGACCGCGCCTTCGTCATGCGCCTCGGCGCCATCGTCGCATCAGGCACGGCCGAGGAAATCCGCTCGACCAGCGACCTCAGCGCGCATTATCTGGGAGGCTGATCCATGGCTTTCGCGATCCAGTTCGTCATCGACGTCCTGAGCCTCGGCGGCGCCTATGCGCTCATGGCACTCGGCCTCGTCATCATCTACGGCATCCTGCGCCTCGTGAACTTCGCCTATGGCGAACTCATCATGGTGGCCGGCTACACGATGTTTCTCGCCAGCGGCTCGGGCCTGCCCTGGATCGTCATGGCGGTGCTCGCCGTCGGCATGGCGATCCTCTTCGGCATCATCACCGACTATGCCGCCTTCCGTCCGGTGCGGGCCAAATCGGTGACGGCGGTGCTGATCACATCCTTCGCCTTCTCCAACCTGCTGCAGAACGCGGCGCTGCTCTTCATCTCGCCGCGGCCTCGCAACGTGCCGCTGCCGGACATCTTCTCGCAGACCGTCTCGATCGGCGGTGCGATCACCCCGGTCCGCAACCTCATCACCATCGCCGCCTCCATCGCCCTGCTCGCCGGCGTCGCCTTCCTGATGCGCAGGACGACGCTCGGCATCGCCATGCGCGCAGCGGCGACGAACTTCACCATGGCGCGCATGTTGGGAGTGCCGGCGAACCTCATCATCTCGTCCGCCTTCGCCCTTTCCGGCTTCCTCGCCGGCGTCGTCGGCATTCTCTGGATCGGCCGCATCGGCACCGTCGTTCCGGGCATCGGTCTGGAGCCGCTGCTCGTCGCCTTCATCGCCACGGTCATCGGCGGCATGCGGAGCCTGCCCGGCGCGGTTGTCGGGGGCTTCCTGCTCGCCCTCATCGACACCACGCTCAACTACACCCTGTCGCAGGATCTGCTGAAATTCCGCGACGCCTTCACCTTCAGCCTCGTCATCCTGATCCTGCTCTGGCGCCCCGACGGCCTCATCAGGGGTCCGGCGAGCGGACAGCGGACCTGAGGGAGCGCGACCATGAAACACTCCTATTTCACCGCCCTCATTCTCATCGGCGTCATCGTTACCATCGCCGTCGGGAGCCAGCTCCTCGGCATCCGCCTCTACGACCGTATCGCCACCAACCTGCTGATCTCGCTCGTGCTGGTCATCGGCCTGCAGACCTTCATGGGCAATTCTGGCCTGCTCTCCTTCGCCCATATCGGCTTCATGGGCCTCGGCGCCTACACGTCCGCCGTGCTCACCATCCCGGCTCAGATGAAGGGCATGGCGCTGCCGGATCTCTACGAGTTCATGAAGGTCGTGGAGGTTTCGCCGCTCCTCGCCATGTTCGCGGCGGGCGTGCTGGCCGCCGTCGTCGCGGCCATCGTCGCCTATCCGCTGATGCGGCTTTCGGATGCGGCGTCGGTGATCACCTCCTTCGCGCTGCTCGTCGTGCTCTACACGGTCATGAACAACTGGAGCGCCTTCACCAACGGCCCGCGCACGCTCTTCGGCCTGCCGAAGACCACGGACATGCCGGTCGCCGCGATCGTCGCAGCCATCGTGGTGGTGGTGGCGCTTGCCTTCAAGGAATCGCGGACAGGCAAGCTGCTGCGCGCCTCGCGGGAGGACGAGGTCGCCGCGGCGGCCCTCGGCGCCGACATTCCGCAACTGCGCTGGCGCGCCTTCATCCTTGCCGCATTCATCGCCGGCATCGGCGGAGCGCTGTGGGGACATTTCATCACCTCGTTCGCGCCGAAAGCCTTCTATCTGAAGGAGACGTTCCTCATCATCACCATGCTGGTGATCGGCGGCGCCAACACCGTGACGGGCGCCGTGGCGGGCACGATTCTCGTCACCTTCGCCTATGAGGGGCTGCGCGGCACGGAAGGCGCGCTCAACGCCACCGCCCTGGGCGCCGGCCAGGTCGTCGGCCTCACGGAAATCGTCCTCGCGCTCGCCATGATCGCCGTGATGATCGTCAAGCCGGGCGGTCTCTTCCCGAACCGCGAGATAGGCCACATCCTCACCCGCGCCCGCCGCAAGAAGGAGACAGTTGCATGAACTGGAAGACCGCCTACCGATCTTTCTACTATGCCGGTGCCGAGGAGCCGGACGACATCGCGCTCGATCCGGAGACGACGGCGCTGCTGGTCATCGACATCCAGAACACCTATCTCGACCCGAAGGATACGCCTGAGGAAACCGCCCGCTGGCAACCTTTCTACGAGCGTATGCGCAAGACGGTGATACCGAACACGGCGCGGCTGATCGACGAATGCCGCAAGCGCAAGGTGGAGGTCATCTTCGCCCGCATCGCCTGCCTGAAGCCGGACGGGCGCGACCGCTCGCTGAGCCAGAAGAAGCCCGGCTTCAATTACCTGCTCCTGCCGAAGGAGCTGCCCGAGGGACAGATCGTTCCGGAGCTGGAACCGCGTAGCGACGAGATCGTCGTCACAAAGACGACAGACAGTACGCTGACGGGTACGAACCTTCGCCTCATCCTCCACAATATGGGCATCAAGGACGTCATCTGCTGCGGCATCTTCACCGACCAGTGCGTCTCCTCGACAGTGCGCAGCCTTGCGGATGAAAGTTTCGGCGTGGTCGTCGTCGACGATTGCGGCGCCGCGGCGACGGACGATCTGCACCGGCGGGAACTGGAAATCATCAACATGATCTACTGCCATGTCGTCTCGCTCGAAGAGGTTCTCACCTTTTTCAAATAGAGGAGATTGCCTGCGTGCCAGGTCTCTACGCCCGCGAAAGCCGCTCGGTTTCCAAAATGGCGCATCTGCGGTTTTTTCCGCAGGCGGTCGTCGGGGGCAGCGGCGCCTATCTGACCGCCGACGACGGGCGGCAGCTTCTCGATTTCTCCGCCTCCTGGGGCGCGGCGAGCCTCGGCCACTCCCACCCGGCGATCCGTGAGGCGGTGGGCCGCGCGCTCTCCGATCAGGCGGGCGCGAGCTATCTTTCATCGGCCAACGAGGCTTGCGTGCTGCTCGCCGAAAAGCTGCTTTCGCTCGTGCCGGAGCGCGCCCGCGGCCGCGTCTGGTTCGGCCATTCCGGCTCCGACGCCAATGAGACGGTCGCCCGCATCGTCGTCGCCGCCACCGGCCGGGCGCGCATTCTTGCGTTCCACGGGGCCTATCACGGCGGCACTATCGGTTCCATGGGCGTTTCCGGCCATCCGGCACAACAGGGCAGTCGGGCAGAAGGCCTGACGCTCGTGCCCTATCCGAACAGCTATGCCGCGGGCAGCCCCGAGGTTGCAAGGGACGCCGCGCTCGCCCATCTCGAGCGGCTCTTCGCGACCGAAGTGCCGCCGGAAGAGGTCGCAGCCTTCTTCATCGAGCCGATCCAGTCGGACGGCGGCATGCTGGTGCCGCCGGACGGGTTCTTCAAGGCGGTGGAAGCGCTCTGCCGCAGGCACGGCATTCTGATCGTCTCGGACGAGGTGAAGGTCGGCCTCGGCCGCAGCGGCCGCTTCAACGCCTTCGAGCATTCCGGTATCGAACCGGACATCGTCGTCTTCGGCAAGGGCCTTGGCGGCGGCCTGCCGATCTCTGCGGTGGTCGGTCCGGAAGCCATCATGAACCACAGCGTTGCCTTCTCGCTGCAGACCGTGCACGGCAATCCCGTCTGCGCGGCCGCCGCGCTGGCCGTGTTGCAGACGATCGAGCGCGACCACCTCATCTTGAATGCGGAAAGAAGCGGCAAGGTGCTGCGCGAAGCGCTTGACCGCCTTACCGCCCGCCACACGCTGATCGGCGATGTGCGCGGCCGCGGCCTCGCCCTCGGCATCGAACTTGTGACGGATCCCGCCAGCCGCGAACCGGCTTCGCGTCAGGCGGCGCTGACCGTCTACCGCGCCTTCCAACTCGGTCTCGTCCTCTATTATGTCGGCGTGCAGTCCAACGTCCTCGAACTCACGCCGTCGCTGACATTGACGCCGGCGGAGGCCGAGTCGGGTGTGGCTATGCTCGGCCAGGCGCTCGCCGATGTGGCGGCTGGGCGGATCGATGAGGCCTTGCTCAGAGATTTTGCCGGCTGGTAACGGCGTCGCTGGTATTCACGGACGCTTTGCGGGCTTCCTGGTCTCCCATCAGCTGAGTTCAGTGGTCCGGCACGGGCGGCAGCGGAATCGGACTTTGGAACGTGCGATGCAATTGCTTCCAGCCGGGATCGTGCATGTGAGCGTGCAGACCGGCCCGCTCCACAAGCGCCTTTGCTTCGGCTTCACCGAAAGCCAGCGCCTCATGCATGTCGGCGGTCAGTACCCTGCCCTCCTCCATGATGATCCTGCCGTCGACGATCACCGTATCGACATCGCTGCCGAGAACCTGGTGGATCAGCCGGTGAACCGGCATCCAGTTGGGCGTCAGATGCGGCTTGCGCATGTCGATGATGACGATATCCGCCTTTTTGCCAACCTCGAGCGAACCGATCTCGTGATCCATGCCGATGGCGCCGGCCGCATCGATGGTGATCATCTCGAAAACCTTACCCGGCGGCAGGATATAGCGGTCGTGATTGTGCAGGATGTGCTGGGTGGCTTGGGCGCTGCGCGCGATCTGGAGCATATCGAAATGACGGCTCGGAGCCGCGCCGTCCGAAGTGATCGCGACCGGCACGCCCCGGGCCATCATCTCCATGATCGGGGTGGAGCGTCCGGGTGGCGCGTGGGTGACATGGGTGCCGGTTTCGGCCAGGATGTCGATCTCTTCGTGGGAAATTCCCCAGCAATGCTGCAGGTGCACATCGGGGCCCAGCAGCGCGTTTTCCCTGTCCTGCCAGGCCATGCGTATCTGTCCGGCGAAGGCATCGGAATGAATGCGGACGCCCCATTTGCGCGCAGTTTCGCGAATGCGCCGCGCCTGCATCCGGTCATTTTCAGTCAGATTGACGGCAAAGTCCGGTGTCGATGCGTTCGACGGTTCGACCGAAGGCACGATCGTGAACGGCGTCAGGAAGACCTTGATGCGCCCGTCGGCCGTTCCGTTCAGGCTTTCGATGACGGCTTCGGCGCCCTCGATCATCTCCTCGAAGGAGACGCTGCGCCGCTCCGGCTTGCCGCTTTCCCACCGCGTGACCGATTGCGGCCAGGGCAGACCCGCTGGGCCAACACAGATGATCTCGCGAAGCCCGAGTTCCGAATAGGCGCGAGCATGATTGATCGCGAATACCGGATCGTCGCTGCGCGGCATCGATGTGATGATGCTGGCCGAGGTGGTCACGCCCGCACGAAGTCTTTCCAGGCCCGAGACGAGGCCATCCGCATACCAGTAGTCGCGGGTGACATAGTGATAGTAGGTCGGCGTCACTATGCGCATCCAGAGCGAATTGGTGTCCGCGCCAATGCTGCGGATCAGGGCATGGCCGGCGTGCCCATGAGCATCGATCAGCCCGGGAATGATCATCTTGCCCCGGCAGTCGATCACCTTCTTTCCGGCATGACGGGGATCCAGCGCTTGCGATGTGCCGATGTCGACAATCCTGTCGTTCTCGATTGCCAGCGCACCATCGTCGATGATCCGCCGTGTCTCGTCGACGGTGACGATCGTCCCGTGAAGCAGCAGGAACCCATCCATTTCCTATTCCCTTCAAAAATGCCGTTGGCGGTATTTCGATGCGTGTTTCAGCGCCCGTGGTGCCGTATCGGACTGTCGATGTTCTGATTCATAATTGGCAACAATATCGTTGACAATAAAACAATCGGTTATGATACTGCCCAAAAATGCGGGCCAACCAGTCTATCGACCGTCATAAGGGGAAGTTCATGTCGCGTTTAAACAGGTTTCTGATATCGGCACTGGCCGCAGCGGCTATTGCCGCGCCGGCGCTGGCCACTTCGGCAAGTGCCGCGACGCTGCGTTGGGGCAGCCGGGCAGATATCTATTCGCTCGATCCGGATTCCGTTCCCTCGACATCCAATCTGGCGTTCCTGAACCACATCTATGAAGGTCTGATCCGTTATGGCCCGAACTTCGAGATCGAGCCGGCGCTCGCCACCGAGTGGAAGCTGATCGACAGCAAACACTGGCGTTTCACCCTGCGCAAAGGCGTGAAATTCCACGACGGCGCGGATTTCACCGCCGACGACGTGGTCGCCTCGATGAACCGCGTTTCGGACCCGACTTCGCCCCTGCGCGGCAATATTCCGCTCTATGTCGGCGTCAAGAAGGTCGATGATTTCACGGTCGATATCGAGGTGTCGGCGCCGAGTGCGCTGTTCCTGAACGACATGACCAATATCTTCATGTTCAGCGCCAAATGGCTGAAGGACAACAACGCGGAAAAGCCGACCGATATTGCGTCCAACACCGAGAATTACGCCACGCACAACACGAACGGCACAGGCCCGTTCAAGCTGGAAAGCCGCGTTCCGGACAGCAAGACCGTTCTCCTCGTCAACGATCAGTGGTGGGATCAGAAGAAGCACAATCTGGACCGGATCGAATATATTCCGATCTCGTCGGCGGCAACGCGTGTAGCGGCGCTTCTTTCCAACGAAATCGATCTGCTCGATTCCGCCCCCATTCAGGATCTTCCCCGCCTGGAATCCTCGCCGGGCATCACCGTAAGCAAGCGCACGGAGCTGCGTACGGTTTTCATCGGCTTCAACGGCAAGGGGAAGCTTGAAGACGGGCGTCCGAACCCGTTCCTGGACCTTCGCGTCCGTCAGGCCGTGGAAGCAAGCATCGATCGCGATCTCATCAACAAGAAGATCATGCGCGGTCTGGCGCGGCCTTCCGGCTCGCTCATCGCACCGGAAATCGCCGGCTATGCGAAGTCGCTCGACACTTATCAGCCTGCCGATTCCAAGCTTGCCCAGAAGCTGCTCGAAGATGCCGGCCAGAAGGATCTCGCCTTCACCTATCTGTGCATGAACGACGAGAGCATCAACGAGGAAGACATCTGCTCGGGCATTGCAAACATGCTCAAGCGTGCCGGCTTCCAGCCCACCATCGACATGGGCCCCCGCGCCGTGCAGCAGCCGAAGCGCACCAATGGCAAGGCCGACATGTTCAATCTGAGCTGGGCAAACGAACCGACACTCGATGCCTATTCGCTGCTGTCTCAGGTTCTCTCCACACGCAGCGGCTCGACGGGCGTGTCCAACTATGGCGGCTGGTCCTATCCGGAACTCGACGATCTGGTGAAGAAGGCGGCACAGGAACCTGACACCGCCAAGCGTCTCGCGCTGGAAGAACAGGCGCTGAAATTCGCCAAGGACAAGGCCATCCTGATCCCGCTTCACCAGCAGCCGATCGCCTGGGGCATGCTGGACAAGGTCAAGAGCGTGGATTTCCGCGCCGACAACAAGCCGCGCCACTGGCACACGCAAATGGCCGAATAGGCCGACTTCCAGCCCGCAATCAGAGCGTTTCACCCCGGTGAGGCGCTCTTTTGATATGCAGCAGGATCGAAAATCTCATGAAACCTGATCTATCCAGCCATCTCGTTCTGGGTGAACGGCCCGATGGGAGAACGCTGATAACCGCACGATGGGTGCTCGCCTGGCGCGATGGCGGCCACGCTCTGATCCCCGACGGCGAAATCGTTGTCGACCGAAACGAGGTGCTTTATGCCGGGCCGCGCTTCGAGGGGGACGTGGCGCGCAGTATCGATTTCGGTACGGCGCTGGTCAGCCCCGGCCTGATCGACCTCGACGCCCTGTCCGATCTCGATACCTACCTGCTCGTCCATGACAACCAGCCCGGGTGGGCCAAAGGGCGCATCTGGCCACGTTCCTACGTGGAGAGCGGACCTTATGAGATGTATTCCGCCGAGGAGCTTGCGTTCCAGAAGCGGTTCGCTTTCGGCCTCCTGCTGTTGAACGGCATCACCACCGCCGCGCCCATCGCCTCGCTCTACTATCGCCAATGGGCCGAAACCGTCGCGGAATTCGAGGCCGCGGCCGAGGCGGCGGGCGATCTCGGGCTCAGGGTCTTTCTGAGCCCCGCCTATCGCTCCGGTGGGATGATCCTGGAGGGTCCAGGGCGTATCGAGCCGGCGTTCGACGAGCCGCGGGGACTGCAAGGCCTTGCGGACGCGATCGATTTCATCGAGCGCAACCATGGCCGCCATAACGGCCTGGTCAACGGAATGCTGGCGCCGGACCGTATCGAAACCTGCACATTGCCCCTGTTGCAGCGCACCATGGCCGCGGCGCGCGATCTCAATTGCCGCGTCAGAATTCATATGGCGCAGGGCAATCTGGAACTCGAGACCATGCGCAGGCTGCATGGCGTTTCCGCGCCGCAATGGCTGGCGGATCATGGGCTCATGAGCGAAAGGCTGATCGCGCCGCATGGAACCTACGCCTCGCCACAGGATCTGCAGCTCTACGCGCAACACGGTGTTTCGATAGCCCATTCGCCGCTGGTTTCGGCGCGCATGGGCAGCATTCTCAATTCCTTCTCCGCCTGCCGCAGCCTCGGCATCAATATCGGCATGTCTACGGATACCGCGCCGCCCGACATGTTGATGAACCTGCTGGTCGGGTTGATCGCCTGCCGTATCGGCGAAAAGACTTCGGATGCGGTATTCTCGAAAGATCTGTTCGATGCCGCCACGCTCGGCGGCGCGAAAGCGCTGGGTCGCAGGGACCTCGGGCGGCTGGCCGCCGGCGCGAAAGCGGATATCGCCGTCTTCCGTCTCGACGATGTCCATATGAGCCCGAGCGTCGATCCCGTCACTACGCTGGTCGTCGGCGGTTCCGGCAAGGTGACGCAGGCCGTCTTTGTCGACGGGCGCCTTTCCATGCTGGACGGCAAGGTTGCCGGCATCGACATGATTGCGGCGCGCGAGCAGGCACAGCAACAATATGACGGCCTGATTGCCAAATATCCGGATCGCAGTTGGCGGCATCCGCCTGTCGGGAAAATCTTCTCGCCGAGCTATCCAGTATGGAAGATCCAGTAGGGACTCGCCTGGATCGAGCATTTTGTCGACATACATCATGACGCCGAATGGACAAATATTGTCTACAATCACGTTGACAACTTTTTGCCGATCGCCATACTATCCTCAAATGACCTGGGAGGCAGGTCATGTCGTAAGGAGGAAAATCACACCCAACCCCGGTGCGCGCCCATCCGGCGCAAGTGTTTGAGAATACCGCAACCGGCGACGGATGCGGCGGTGCATGACAACAGACCTCCGAAAAGGAGGCGCAAATTTCCAGAAGCGGAGCAAACTTATGATGAAGAAACTTGGCCTTGCGGCCACGATGCTGATGGGCCTGACCTTGTCCGGCCACGCCGAAACGCTGAAATGGGGAGCGGCGCGCGATATCTACTCGCTTGATCCCTATTCCTATGGCGACAGCTATACGCTGTCCTTTCTCAATCATGTCTATGAAGGATTGGTGCGCTACGACGCCAATCTGAAGATCGAACCGGCCCTTGCCGAATCCTGGGAAACTGTTTCCGACACGGTCTGGCGCTTTCACCTGCGCAAGGGTGTGAAATTCCACGATGGCGCGGAATTCACTGCCGACGACGTGCTCGCATCCCTGAAGCGCGTCAGCGATCCGGTTTCGCCGCTTCGCGGCAACCTGCCGGCCTACAAGTCCTCCAAGAAGGTGGACGACCATACGATCGATATCGAGCTGAGCGGGCCCTATCCGCTGCTTCTCAACGACCTCACCAACGTCCACGTCTTCGATGCTGGCTGGCTGAAGACCAACAATTCGGAAAAGCCGACCGATGTCGGCGCGAAGATCGAAGGCTACGCCACCTATCACACCAATGGCACCGGTCCGTTCAAGCTGGAAAGCAGGGTGCCGGATTCCAAGACGGTCCTCGTGAAAAACCCGGACTGGTGGGACAAGACCTCCAAGTCCAACGTCGACCGCATCGAGTTCACGCCGATCACCTCGGCGGCGACGCGCGTCGCCGCGCTCCTGTCCGGCGAAGTCAACTTCACGGAAAACGCACCGTCGCAGGATCTGCCGCGGCTGCAGGCGCAGCCCGACCTGAAAGTCATGGAGCGCACCGATCTGCGTACCGTCATGGTCGGCTTCAACCGCAAGCCGGAACTCGCAAACGGTTCGGAGAACAAATTCAACGACCTGCGCGTGCGTCAGGCTTTTGCCCATGCGCTCGACCGGGATCTGATCCAGCAGCGCGTCATGCGCGGCAAGTCGCGCACGGCAGGCGCGGTGGTCGCGCCGGAAATTCCGGGTTACGCTCCCGAGCTGGACACGACGCTGGCATTCGATCCTGCCCTTTCGAAGAAGCTTCTGGCCGAGGCTGGCGCTTCGGACTATCCGTTCACGCTGGTCTGCACGACCGACGCCTATGTGAACGAGGAAGAGCTCTGCCAGGGGCTGGTGAACCTTTTGAGCCGCGCGGGCTTCAAACCGCAGCTCGACATTGCCCCCACCGCCGCACAGGCGCCGAAGCGTACGAGCGGCAAGTCCGACGTCTATCTGATCGGCTGGGCCACGGAACCGATGCTCGACAGCTATTCGATCCTTCTCCAGATGATTCAGACGAAGACGGCCAATGCCGGCGTCTTCAACTGGGGCGGCTGGAGCTATCCGGAGATCGACAAGCTGATCGTGCAGGCCTCGACCGAAATGGATCGCACCAAGCGCTTGGCGCTGCAAAGCAAGGCGCTGCAAATGGTGAAGGACGAGATCGTGATGCTGCCCTTGCACCAGCAGCCGATGGCCTGGGTCATGTCGAACAAGATCGACAAGATCGTGCAACTGCCGGACAACAAGCCGCGCCACTGGCTGACGCAGTTTGCCGAATAATCCAATCACGACGCTCCGGGGAGGTGGATTCCCGGAGCGTCCCGTGACCGAGGAATTCCTATGCTGGTTTTTATCATAAAACGCCTGGCAAACGCCGTCATGGTGATGTTGGCCGTCGCTTTGCTGGCCTTTCTGATTTTCCGGCTGGCGGGTGACCCCGTCGAGATGATGGCCAACGAGCAGATGACGCAGACCGACCGCGACAATCTGCGCGAGCGTCTGGGTCTCAACGATGGCCTGATGACACAATATACCCGGTTCGTGGTCAACGCCGCGCAGGGCAATTTCGGCATTTCCTACCGCAATGGCCAGGATGTGCTGAGCCTGATCGCCGAACGCTTTCCGGCGACCCTGGAGCTGGTGCTGGTTGCCACCCTGATCTCCCTGCTGCTCGGCCTTCCCCTCGGCGTGCTGACGGCGATCAAGCGCGGCAAATGGTATACGGAGGGCCTGCAGTTCATCTCCATTGTCGGCGTCTCGCTGCCGAGCTTCGTCGTGGGCATCCTGCTGATCCTCGTCTTCTCGGTTACGTTCGGTTGGCTCCCGGCCTTCGGTCGCGGCGATGTCGTGCAGCTTGGCTGGTGGTCGACGGGGCTCCTGACGCCTTCGGGCCGCGCGGCGATCCTGCTGCCGTCCGTCGCGCTTTCGCTTTATCAGGTCACGCTGGTCATGCGTCTGGTCCGCGCTGAAATGCTGGAAGTGCTGCGATCGGATTACGTGAAGTTTGCCCGGGCGCGCGGCATTCCGCGCTGGCGCATCTATTTCCGCCACGCGCTGCGCAACTGCCTGATGCCGGTCGTGACCATGACCGCGATGAATGTCGGTTCGCTGATTGCCTTCGCGCTCATCACCGAAACCGTATTCCAGTGGCCGGGCATGGGCATGCTGTTCATCCAGGCCGTCACCTTCCTCGATATCCCGGTGATGGCGGCCTATCTCTGCATCATTTCCTTCATCTTCGTCGTGCTCAACACGCTGGTGGACATTGCCTATGCGGTAATCGATCCCCGCTTGCGTACAGCCCGCTGAAGTGCCCGTTGAACCGACTGTGGGGCCAAGACCGATGAGCATCCAGACCTCTCAAACTCCGCCCGTCACGCGTCCTTCGCTTTTCCAGCGTCTGCGCCAAAGCGATGTGTGGTGGTCGTTCACGCATAGCAAGACGGCGATGTTCAGCGCCGCGCTTCTGGCGATCCTGATCCTGACGGCACTGTTCGCACCGCTGATCGCACCGCAGAACCCCTATGACGGTGCGGCGCTCGATATGTGGAAGGCCGAACTGCCGCCGGTATGGGAGGAAGGTGGAGAATGGCCCTATCTTCTCGGCACCGATACGCAGGGCCGCGACATGCTGTCGGCCATTCTCTACGGTACGCGCATTTCCATCGTCATCGGCATCGCCTCTGTGGCGCTCTCCCTGCTGATCGGCATGAGCGCGGGGCTGATCGCCGGCTACTTCGGCGGGTTCATCGACAATCTGCTGATGCGCTTCGGCGACGTCACGCTGTCCATTCCGACCATCCTCGTCGCCATTCTGGTCTCGACGGTCGTGCGTCAGATGCTGCCCGTCAGCCTGCGAGAGGTCGGCGCGTCTGCAGTGCTCATCCTGGCCATCTCGCTATCCGCCTGGGTGCAATATGCGCGCACGGTGCGCGCGCAGGCCATCGTCGAAACCGGCAAGGACTACGTGTCGGCGGCGCGGCTGATCGGCGTGCCTGCCCGGCGCATCATGGCCAACCATATCCTGCCCAATACGCTGACGCCGATCATGGTGGCGGCGACGCTCAACTTCGGCATGGCGATCCTCACCGAAGCCACGCTTTCGTTCCTGGGCATCGGCATGCCGCCGAGCCAGCCGTCTCTGGGAACGCTGATCCGCATCGGCAACCAGTTCCTGTTTTCCGGATCCTGGTGGATCGTGCTCTTCCCCGTCATTCAGCTCTGCCTGCTGGTCGTGGCCGTCAACATGCTCGGCGACTGGCTGCGCGATGCTCTCAATCCGAAACTGAGGTAAGCCATATGAACGACCTTTTGCTCCGCAACGTCCGGCCCATGGCAGGCGGCGAAACCTGCGATGTCCTGATCAGGGACGGAAAGATTGCCGGTTTCGGGCGTTTTGAAGCAGAGCCGGGCATGCCCGTGGAAGACGGCGGCAATGCTATCGTCGTCCCCGGCCTGATCGATGCGCATACCCATCTCGACAAGACGACCTGGGGCATGCCGTGGCATGTCAACAACCGCGCCGCGATCCTGCGCGAGCGCATCGATTTCGAACGCGAGCACCGTCTCGAGATCGGCATCGATCCGCATCGTCAGTCGATGCGCCATGCGATCGGTCTGGCGGCTCATGGCGCGACGCATATCCGCAGCCATGTCGACATCGACCCGGTTCACGGCCTGTCGCTGGTCGAGGGCGTCTGGCAAACGCGCGAAAAGCTCAGGGGCGTCATCGACATCGAAATCGTCGCGTTTCCGCAGTCGGGCCTGATGGTCATGCCCGGCACGAAGGAATTGCTCGACGAGGCGCTGCGTCAGGGCTGCGAAGTGCTGGGCGGCATCGATCCGTGCGGCATCGACCGCGATCCGAAGGGCCAGCTCGACATTCTGTTCGCGCTCGCCACCAAGCATGGCGTGCCGATCGACATTCACCTGCATGAGACGGGCGATCTCGGCGCCTTCACCATGGAGCTCATCTTCGAGCGCATCCGCTCCAACGGCATGGAAGGCAAGGTGGCGATCAGCCATGCCTTTGCGCTCGGCATGAACGATTATCTGCGCGTCGGCCAGCTGATCGAACAGCTCGCCATTCTGGATGTCGCCATCCTCACGACAGGTGCGCCTTCGGCCACGGTGCCGTCGATCAAGCGCCTGAAGGAAGCGGGCGTGCGCATCGGCGGCGGCTGCGACGGCATCCGTGACACCTGGGGCCCGTGGGGTCAGCCGGATATGCTCGACCGCGCCAAGATCATCGGCATGAAGAACGGCGTGCGCTCGGATCACGATCTGGAACATGTGCTGCACATCGTCTCGCAGGGCGGTGCGGATGTCATGCGCCTGGAAAATTACGGCCTCGAAGTCGGCTGCAATGCCGATCTCACCCTGCTGACCGGTGAAACGCTGGCGCATGCGGTGGTGGATGTCGCTCCGCGTCCGCTGGTCGTCAAGGGCGGCCGCGTCACAGCCCGTCAGGGCGTCGCCGTGGTGGAGATGCCGTAATGAGCGAAGCTTTCAATACTCTTCCGCTCGGCCGTCGTCCGGAAGGGCGCACACTGATCACCGCCAGCTGGGTGGTCGGACATAAGGACGGCAGCCATCGGCTTCTCCGCAACGGCGAAGTGGTTTTCGAAAACGGCGAGATTCTGTTCGTCGGGCACCGTTTCTCCGGGGAAGTGGCCCGCCGAATCGATTTCGGCAATGCCTTGATCAGCCCCGGCCTGATCGATCTCGATGCACTGTCGGATCTCGATTCCACCATCCTCGGCATCGACAATCATCCCGGTTGGGCAAAGGGCCGCGTCTGGCCGCGCTCCTATGTCGAAGCCGGTCCTTATGAAATGTACACGCAGGAGGAGCTGGCCTTTCAGAAGCGGTTCGCTTTCGGCCAGCTTTTGTTGAACGGTATCACCACTGCCGCTCCCATTGCGTCGCTGTTTTACCGTGAATGGGGTGAAACGGTCGCCGAGTTCGATGCCGCTGCACAGGCCGCGGGCGAACTGGGTTTGCGTGTCTATCTCAGCCCCGCCTACCGCTCGGGCGGCATGGTGCTGGAAGCACCGGGCAAGATGGTGCCTGTCTTCGATGAGGAACGCGGCTTCCAGGGTCTGAACGACGCCATTGCCTAT
This sequence comes from Ensifer sp. D2-11, assembly GCF_054161295.1. NCBI lineage: Bacteria > Pseudomonadati > Pseudomonadota > Alphaproteobacteria > Hyphomicrobiales > Rhizobiaceae > Ensifer > Ensifer sp. D2-11. The sequence continues at coordinate 438,470 of NZ_CP096433.1, read as the reverse complement.
ATCGAGCGCCAGAATGGCAGCCATGGCGATCTGGTGCGCGGCATGCTGGCGCCGGACCGTGTCGAGACCTCGACGATCAGGCTTTTGCAGCGCACCGATGCCGCCGCACGCGATCTCGGCTGCAAATTCCGGCTGCACATGGCACAGGGCGCGATGGAGGTGGACACGGTGCGGATGCTGCACGGCTCGACCGCGCCGGTCTGGCTTGCAAAGCACGGTCTGTTGAGCGACCGCCTCATCGCGCCGCATGCCACCAACGCCACGGAAGAGGATCTCGGTCTTTACGCGGCGAACGGCGTTTCCATCGTCCATTGTCCGCTGGTTTCGGGTCGTGGCGGCTCGATCCTCAACTCCTTCTCCGCCTGCATCAGGCGCGGGATCAATATTGCCATGGGGACGGATACGACGCCGGCCGACATGCTGATGAACCTGCTTGCGGGTCTTATCACGGGCCGCATCGCCGACGGCGCACCGGACCGCCTGCGATCTGCCGACCTGTTCGATGCGGCGACGACCGGCGGCGCCAAGGCACTGGGCCGTTCCGATCTCGGCCATCTGTCACCGGGGGCCCGTGCAGACATCGCGGTCTTCCGCCTCGACGACACCGTCATGGCTCCGTCCATCGATCCGATCACCACGATCGTCACCGGGGGATCCGGCAAGATCACGCATGCGGTCTTCGTCGATGGCCGCGTCTCCATGCTGGATCGCCGGCTGGCCGGCTTCGACATGCAAGAGGCGCGCATTCGGGCGCAGGCCCAATATGACGGGCTGATCGCCAAATATCCCGAGCGGAGCTGGAACAATCCTCCGGTCGCCGCAATCTTCCCGCCCAGCTATCCGATAGAGGGGGACGCAAATGGGTGACATCCAGGAACCAGTCATTGAAGTTCGCAACCTGCGTGTGGATTTTCCGAGCCGTCGCGGCACGGTAACCGCGCTGTCGGATGTCAGCCTGTCGATCCGGCCGGGTGAGATTCTCGGCGTCGTCGGCGAATCCGGCGCGGGCAAGTCCATGACCGGGCTCGCCATTCAGGGCCTGCTCGAAGCGCCGGGCCATATCGCCGGCGGCGAGGTCTGGCTCGGCAAACGTCGCATCGATACGCTCGATGACCGCGCCATGGAAAAGATCCGCGGCCGCGAGATCGGTGCGATTTTCCAGGATCCGCTTACCTCGCTCAATCCGCTGTTCTCGGTTGGCGCACAGCTCGTCGAAACCATTCGCCGGCACCTCGGTTTCGGCAAGGCCGAAGCCCGCGCCCGCGCCGTGCAATTGCTGCGTGATGTCGGCATTCCTTCGCCGGAGGAGCGGGTCAATCAATATCCGCATCAGTTCTCGGGCGGCATGCGCCAGCGTGTCGTGATCGCGCTGGCGCTTGCAGCGTCGCCGAAACTCGTCATCGCCGACGAACCGACGACGGCGCTCGACGTCTCGATCCAGGCGCAGATCATCTCGCTCCTGCGCAAATTGTGCAAGGAGAAGCAGACCGCCGTCATGCTCGTCACGCACGACATGGGCGTGATCGCGGAAGCTGCCGACCGCATCGCAGTCATGTATGCCGGAAGGCTGATCGAGATCGGGGCTGTCGAACAGGTGCTGCACCAGCCGCGCCATCCCTATACGCAGGGTCTGATGGGTTCGATTCCGTCGCTCGGCGCGCGTGTCGAGAGGCTCAACCAGATCGACGGCTCCATGCCGCGTCTGGACGCGATACCCAACGGCTGCGCCTTCAATCCGCGCTGCAAGATGGCGGGGCCGCGCTGCCGGCGCGAACGCCCGGAACTCATATTTGCCGGCCCGAGCGCAAGCGCCTGCTGGCTGAGCGCAGGAGGCACCGCATGACCAAACCGTTGCAAAAGACCCCGGCTTTAACCGTCGACCGGCTGGTCAAGACTTTCGACGTGTCCGCTCCCTGGCTCAACCGGGTAGTGGAGCGCAAGCCGCGGCAGTATCTGCAGGCCGTGAACGATATCAGCTTCACCGTTCCCGCCGGCGGCTGTCTCAGCATTGTCGGCGAGAGCGGATGCGGAAAATCCACCGTTGCGCGCCTTGTCACCGGCCTGCATCGTCCGACGAGCGGCGGGATACGCTTCGCGCCGGGCAAGAGCGGCGCGCCCCTCTCGGCGCAGATGATCTTTCAGGACCCTTACGCCTCGCTCAATCCGCGCTGGCGGGTGAAGAACATCATCGCCGAACCGCTGCGCGAACTGAAGCTGCGCAAGACCGCGGCCGAGGTGACGGAGCGCGTCGAAGAGCTTCTGGGCATTGTCGGGCTCTCGCCATCCGATGGCGAGAAGTTCCCGCACGAATTTTCAGGCGGGCAGCGCCAGCGTATCTCGATCGCCCGCGCGCTGGCGAGCGAGCCCGAATTTCTGGTCTGCGACGAGCCGACCTCGGCGCTCGACGTGTCGGTGCAGGCGCAGGTCCTGAACCTGATGCGCCGTCTGCAGGACGAGTTGGGGCTTACCTATCTCTTCATCAGCCATGACTTGAGCGTCGTTCGTCAAATGTCGGACCGCATCGCGGTGATGTATCTGGGCCGTATCGTGGAGGAAGGCGACACGGAAGAGCTGTTCGCGCAGCCGCGCCATCCCTACACGCGGCTCCTGCTGCAGACGATTCCGAACATCGAGGCACCGAACCGCAACCGCGAGCCCGCCAGCGGCGAAGTGCCGAGCCCGCTGAAGCCGCCTTCCGGCTGCGCCTTCCACCCGCGTTGCCCGGTCGCCACGGCGCGCTGCTCCAAGGAAGTGCCTGAGGTGCGGGTGTTGCGCAACGGTACCCGGGTAGCCTGTCATCTGGCCGAGGACGTGATAGCGGAACGTTTACCTGAAGCGGGATGAGGAAAAGTATGTGCGGTTTTCCGCCCGCATCCCGCGTCTCAACATCTTGGAATAGATCACGATGCGGGCTTTCCGCCGTTTCAAGCCAGTGCTGCGCGAAGATCGTGCGAAAAGTCGCGTATCTCGCTCAAGTCGAGCTCGGACTCCACATGTTCCAGATGATGCGACATGAGATGTACGGCTCTTTGGGCTTCTTTCGCCGCAATCGCCTTGACGATGTCGGCATGCTCGTCCGGACCGCAATTGAAGCGCGTGGTGTTCCGGTAAACGGCCGTAATCAGCGAACTGCGGGCGATAAGGTCGCGCATTGTCGTAAACAGGAAATCCGACCCGGTCAGTTCGGCCAGCAAAAGATGGAAGCCGCCGGAAAGCTTGATGATATCCGTGGTGCTGTCCTCGGCATTGGCGATCCGCTCATTCTTGACATGATCGCGGAGCCGCTTCACGCCATCCTTCGACATCGAACTGCAGAGACGCTCCACGACGCATCGCTCCACCGCCTGGCGAACGAAAAACACGTCGCGAGCCTCTTCCACGGATGGCTTGCAAACAAAAGCACCGCGATTGGGAATGATCGTTACGAGCCCGTCGCGTGCGAGAACGGTCAGCGCCTGACGAACACGTGCGCGACTGACGTGAAAAATCGAGGCGAGCTGTTCTTCTTTGAGTTGCACGCCAGGACGCAATCGCCGTTCAGCGATGGAAAGCCATACCCTTTCGACAATCTGCTCGACCGACATCGCGGCTTGTTCGCGCATACCCTGTTCTCCTTGCTGAAACAGACAATCGCCAAGCGCGTGAAAAAGTCAACTCGCGGATTCAAATGGCTTGCAATATTGTCTACAATATGAAAGCTTATTGTAGATTATAAGACCTACATTTTGGAACCGCGATGGAATTCGACTTTGAAGAAATTGAGCCGCAAAGCCGCTATCGGCTGCTGACGAATTTCATCGGCCCGCGCCCGATCGCGCTCGTGACGACCCGCTCCGAGAGCGGGCACAGCAACGCTGCGCCGATGAGTTTCTTCAACGTGTTTTCACATGATCCGGCCATCGTCGTCCTGGGTATCCAGCCGCGTTTGACCGGCGAGCCAAAGGACACGATGGTCAATATTCGCCGTTCCGGTGAATTTGCCATCAGCATGGTCGACATGGCGTTGTCTCAACAGATGTTGATCTGCGGCCTTGGCTTCGACAGCGAGGTCGACGAGCTGGAAATGGCCGGATTGAAAGCCGCCCGGTGCCGCAAGATCGATGTTGCCTATGCCGAGGAGGCGCCGTGCATCTTCGAATGCCGGGTCGAGCGCCTGATCGACTATCCGCGCCGCACGCTGGTGCTGGGCGAGGTGGTGCACATGCATGTGCGCCGCGATTGCCTTGACGCCGAAGGTCATTATGTGGATCCGGAACGTTACCAGCCCATCGCCCGGCTTCATGCCGACAATTACATCACGTCAGACCGCCAGTTCGTTTTGAAGGCCCCGCCGATCGCCGACTTCGTCAAGCCGACGAAATAGGCATCAACGGGAGGCAACCGAGAATTTCATCATGCATATTCATCTCATCAATCCCAATTCCACAGCCTCCATGACTGCGCAAGCACTCGAAAGCGCCTTGCTGGTCAAACATGCCCACACTCACGTCTCCGCCTCCAATCCGACCGATACGCCGGCCAGTATCGAAGGTGGTGCAGACGAAGCCATGTCAGTTCCGGGAATGCTGGCGGAGATCCGTCAGGGCGAGGCGCAGGGCGTCGACGCCTATGTCATAGCCTGTTTCGACGACCCGGGACTGCACGCGGCCCGCGAAGTCGCCAAAGGCCCCGTGATCGGCATTTGCCAGGCTGCGGTACAGGTGGCCATGACGATCAGCCGTCGCTTCTCCGTCATAACGACGCTTCCGCGCTCGGTTCCGATCATCGAGGATCTGGTAAGCGATTACGGCGCCGAGCGTCATTGCCGGAAAGTACGTGCTATCGATCTTCCGGTCCTCGCCCTCGAGGAAGATCCGCAAAGAGCCGAGCGGCTGTTGCTCAAGGAAATCGAGATTGCCAAGGCCGAGGATGGTGCCGAAGCGATCGTCCTTGGCTGCGCGGGAATGTCATCCTTATGTGACCGCCTCCAGAAGGCGACAGGAGTGCCGGTGATCGATGGCGTGACTGCTGCTGTAAAGATGGCCGAAGCGCTGCTTGGCGCAGGATACGCGACCTCCAAGGTCAACACTTACGCCTATCCGCGGATCAAAGCCGCGGCCGGTCACAAGGCTTGTGCTTAGAGAACAGCACCATTGCTGACACTATTTTGAGGTGATTGACGTTCGCCTTGGCTTGCTTAGCCGGGATCGGCCAACGGCGACACAGCCGGTCCATTCAGAACGGTGCCGTCAACGGCGAAGTGGGAGCCGTGGCAGGGGCAGTCCCAGCAGCGCTCGAGGGAATTCCAGTGCACGTGGCAGCCCACATGCGTGCATGACGCTGAGCGCCGGTAAAGCGTGCCATCTTCATCTCGGAAGGCGGCAACCTTGGTCAAGCCTTCGCGGACAATGGCCCCTTCCCCCGGCCGCAATGCGTCGATGGATTCGATTTCGCCCGGCGCGACATATTCGGAGAAGTTCTTGATTGCCGTCGAATTCTCCGACAGGTAGTCGCCAATCGCCCTTAGGGTCTTCCGCGATGGCTCGTAAAGCCCCCGCCACCCGCTGTCGCCGTCGAGAACGAGGGCACGGATCAACAGCGAGGCTGCAACGCCATGGGTCATTCCCTCGCCGGAATCTCCGGTAACCACGAAGACCCGCTCGTTACCCGGATTGCGGCCGATGAAGCCCGCATAGTCGATGGTCTCCATCACCTGGCCGGACCATCGATGGCTCACGACGCCAAGATTCGGAACCAAGCGCTTCGTCCAGTCTGCCAGGGCTGCGAAGCGCTCTTCCCCGTCGTCGGCCGCGCCCGTCTTGTGGTCTTCGCCACCGACCACGAGAAAATCCGTTTCGTTGTCGCCGCGCTGCAGGCGCACGTAATGGTATGGATCTTCGGTATCCCAATAAAGCCCGTCCGGGATCAGCCCGCGGCCGATTTCGAAGGACATCGCATAGGTTCGATAGGGCGCCTGCTTGGTATGGAGAGCGACACGGTCGTTGATCGGTGAATTGGTCGCCACGACGGCCCACTTTGCGGCAACCTCGAAGCCGGCGTCCGTAGCAACGCGGACACCGTCTTTGGTTTCCTCAACCTCTTCGACCACCGTCTCGCTATAAAGCATGCCGCCGCGTGCGCGTATCCCAGCGGCCAGTCCGCGCAGATACTTGAGGGGGTGAAATGTCGCCTGACGGGAATAGCGGAGCGCGGGTGTAGCGGAAAACCCCGCAAACGGCACGCCGGTGATCCTTTCGGCGTCGACACCGATCTGCCGCGCCGCATCGAGTTCGCGGTCGAGGGTCGCCTCCTGATCTCCGGTTGACGGAAACAGGAACCCGTCCACGCGCCGGAAGTCGCATGCGACAGCTTCTGTCTCCTGGATCGCTTCGATGCGGTCAATTGCGGCAGATTGGCTTTCATGGAAAAGGCGAGCCACCTCCCGCCCCCGCAGGTCGATGAGTTTGGAAAAATAGTCGTCACATATGGAAGTCAGGTGCGCGGTCGTGCGAGCGGTCATACCGCCACCGATCCGGCCGCGGTCGATGACGGCCACTTTCAGCCCCGCAAGGGCGAGCTCATAGGCCACCGAAAGGCCGGCAATACCGGAACCGACGACAACAACGTCGGCGTGATCATCTTGCCGGAGCGGGGCGGCATCAGGCGCGACCTTGATCGCGGCCCATAGGGAAACGGTTCTTTCATCGTGCGCGTTCATCGAGGTTATCTCCAACGGCACTCAATAAAGAACAACGGAAACACAAAGTTCCCCCGGACCTTGCCGCCGGGCCCCGCGGAGGCTGCGGCTGCCCACTGGGCCACACGACGATAGGCCCGCTTTTGCCGACCTATGAATCGGTTTGGTTGCCGAGCCTGCCTTCATCTTTACTTGCGATCATCGAAGATCGGGGTGCTGTCGCTGATTGCGGATGTACTCGAGGAAAGCCCGCATGGCCGCGCTCGTATGTCGCCGGCTCGGATAATACAGATACCAACTCGGCAGTTTCTGCTTCCAGTCGCAGAGCAACTCGACAAGCCTGCCTTGTTCGACATCATCGCGGACATAATCCTCGAACAGGTGAGCGATTCCCGATCCCGCAAGCGCGGCCTGGAGCTCTTGATGCGCCGAGCTCAATGTCAACCGACCTTTCGGGGTGATTTCCACTTCGTCGCCGTCACGCGCAAATTTCCACGTCACCATGGTTCCGCCGGGGAAGCGGCGACGAATACAGTCGTGCTGTAGGAGATCGCGCGGTGAGTGGGGTCGACCGCGCTTGCGAAGATAATCAGGCGAGGCCACGATCGCATATCGCAAGGCCGGGCCGAGGGGCATGGCGATCATGTCCCGGGCGAGCTGGTTCCCGAAGCGCACCCCAGCGTCGAAACCTTGTTCCACGATATCGATGATCGCAGCATCGCTGACGATCTCGACATTGACGTCGGGATAAACTTTCATGAACTCAAAGGTCAGAGGGCACAGAACGTGGTCGGCGGCCGGCCCCGGTGCGTTGATCCGCACGGTGCCGGATGGACGCTCGCGAAGCTGATTGAGATCGTCGACCGCTGTTCTGATTTCGTAAAGAGCGGGCCTTAACCGCTCGAGAAGCTGCTCGCCCGCTTCAGTAGGCGCGACGCTACGTGTCGTTCGGTTCAGCAGCCGTATCCCCAGCGCTTCTTCGAGCACGCTGATCGATTGACTGATGGCGGACGACGAAACACCCCTGCCAAGCGCGGCGGCTCTAAAGCCACCACAGCGCACGACGTCCTCGAAGATCTCCAAGCTGTCAAGCCGTAGTGGTCGCATTGCAAAGCCCTGCTTAATAAGCTGATCGGTTTTGATTAGCTTATCCGCACGCCCGACCTGTGTCATCCCTAGCTAGAGCGGGATGCATTTAGGCGGAATCGGAAAGGGGATTCCTTTTTCTGCGCAAATCAGATTCACCATTCAGGCCGGTGAAGGAGGCCGGCCTTTATGGCGAGACCTTTTTCGAATGATCTTCGGGAACGCGTTGTCGATGCGGTGACGGGCGAGGGCCTATCGTGCCGGGCAGCGGCCAAGCGCTTCGGCATCGGCATCAGCACCGCGATCGATTGGGTGCGGCGGTTTCGCGAGACGGGCAGCGCCGCACCCGGCCAGATGGGTGGGCACAAGCCCCGCAAGCTTTCCGGTCCGCACCGGGCTTGGCTGCTTTGCCGCTGCCGCGAGCGCGACTTCACGCTGCACGGACTTGTCGCCGAGTTGAGCGAGCGCGGCCTGAAGGTGGATTATCGCGCCGTCTGGACCTTCGTGCACGAAGAGGGGTTGAGTTATAAAAAAAGACGCTGGTCGCCAGCGAACGGGAGCGGCCCGACGTCGCCCGCCACCGGGCACGATGGCTGAAGCACTGCCCCGGAATTGATCCCGCCCGCCTCGTTTTCATCGATGAGACCTGGACGAAGACGAACATGGCGCCGCTGCGGGGCTGGGCGCCTCGCGGCGAACGACTGGTGGGCTACGCCCCCTTCGGCCATTGGAACACCATGACCTTTGTCGCCGCACTCAGGGCCGACCGCGTCAGCGCTCCCTTTATCCTCGATGGCCCGATCAATGGCGAACGCTTCCGCATCTATGTCCAGCAAGTTCTGGTGCCGGAACTCAAAGCCGGCGACATCGTCATCCTGGACAATCTCGGCTCCCATAAGGGTCAGGAGATCCGCGCCGCCATCCGTAAGGCCGGCGCCCGCCTGTTCTTTCTGCCGAAATATTCCCCCGATCTCAATCCGATCGAAAAGCTCTTCGCCAAAATCAAGCACTGGTTGCGTGAGGCACAGGCCAGATCACGCGATGCAATCCATGACGAACTGCGCCACATTCTCCAAGCCGTCACCCCACAGGAATGCGCAGCCTACTTCAAAGAGGCGGGATATGAACGGGCTTAAATACATACCGCTCTAGAGAACAAGTCGACAGACGGCTCCAGGGATAGCCGCGGCCGTTACCGCCGACGCCGAAATCAGATGCGGCACCTCAATCAGCTATTTTGACGGGATCAAAGGTATGAGTGAAATTACTCTGAATCGTAGGAAGATCATGCTGACAGCCGCGTCGGCCGTCACGGGAATGATCTTGCCGGCCGGCATGGCCTCTGCGCAGGCTCCCCCCGCGTCGCTTCCAGCTCAAGGTGGAAATGCCGGCTATTACCGCTTTCGCGTCGGCGACATCTCGGCGACCGTGCTGAGCGACGGGCTGCTCGGCGGCCCTCCGCGAATATACGCCAGCAATGCGCCGGAGGCAGAGTTGCAGGACGTACTGAGGCGCGCCTTCCTGCCGACCGACCGGCTGACGCTGAATCTCAACACGCTTCTTATCGAGACGAATGGCAAGCGGGTCCTTCTCGAAGCCGGAGCCGGGCAGACCATGGGTCCGCAAGGCGGTCGCATCTTCGAGAACCTGGCCGCCATTGGTTTACGGCCCGAGGACATAGACGTCGTGGTGGTCTCGCACACGCACCCGGATCATGTCGGCAACCTTCGAACAGCGGAGGGCGGCAAGGCATTTCCGCGCGCGGCCGTCTTTGCGCCTCGTGCCGATTGGGACTTCTTCGTCCGCAACGTTCCGGACCTTTCCTACATGCCGGTGCCCGAGGATTTCCGCCGCAATTTCGCAGCGGCTATCAAGCGGAGCGTTGAACCCGTCACCAACGGGATTGAGTTGTACGAAGCCGGCGCGGAGATCGTCACTGGGCTGACCACGCTTCCAGCATTCGGCCACACCCCCGGCATGGCGAACTTCCTTGTTCAATCCGGGAACGATCAGCTCCTGCTGACGGCCGATCTCGCCTACCACCCGATCGTCAATGTCGACCGGCCCTGGTTGCCCGGGCCAGATCGCGACAAGGACACCGCACTCGCATCCCGCCGCCGCATCTTCGACAGGGCGGCGGCAGACCGGCTCCTCGTCCTCGGCTTCCACTATCCGTTCCCGGGCCTTGGCCGAATGCTCGTGAGCGTCCGGTGAGCGGATTTTGCTGAACGAGCCAGTTAGGCGATGTTCTGGCATTAGAACCAGCATTAGTGCTGACACTAATATCAGATCTGGGAGGTTGGCATGGCTCGCATGGAGATCATTTCCGGCGTTGAGCGTAGGCGGCGGTGGTCGAAGGAAGCGAAGCTGGCGATATTGGCTGAAGCCGATCAACCGGGCGTTCGCATTGGTGATGTCGCTCGTCACCATGACATTTATCCTGCGCAGATCCGTTTATGGCGGAAAACGCTTAGCCACTTCGATGTGTCAGCATCGTTCCTTCCGGTCCACCTGGTCAACGAAATAAGCCTCGGGCAGATGCCGGCAGCCGGCGGGGCGCCGGTGCTTATCAAGATCCAGCTACGAAATGGTCGCAGTTTGAAAGTTCCGGCGGACATTGAACGCAAGACGCTGTCATCGTTGATCGCGTGTGTTGAGGCTGCATGATCGGGCCGACAGGAAATGTGCGGGTCTACTTGGCTTGCGGGGTGACCGATATGCGGCGCGGTATCGATGGTCTGTCTGCAATGGTCGAGGCGGTGATCAAGGAAGCGCCGGGGTCCGGAGCGATCTTCGGGTTCCGTGGAAAGCGCGCCGACCGGATCAAGCTTCTATGGTGGGACGGCCAAGGGTTCTGCCTATTCTACAAGATTCTCGAGCGCGGATACTTTCCTTGGCCGACGGCGAAAGATGGTGTTGCGCATCTGACGCAGGCTCAGTTGTCGATGCTTGTTGAAGGGATTGACTGGCGCCGACCAGCGTGGACTTCCGCCCCTGGCCGCACGGGATAAAAGCTATATTTTACAGGGACATCCTGGGCAAAACGCTAGTGCTTTCGCTGCAAATCGGCTATGTTTTTGGGCATGAAAGCACCGCCGCTGGACAGTCATGACGAGCTATTGGCATTGCGCGCGCTCGTCGCTGAACAGGCGGCGAAACTCAGCGCGCAAGAAGCCGAAGTCATCAAACGCGACTCGATCATCGGTCTTCTGCGCGCGCAGCTGGAACTGCTCCGACATCGGCAGCACGGCGCTTCTTCGGAAAAGATCGATCGGAAGATTGAGCAATTCGAACTGATGCTCGAGGAGATCGAAGCCTCTCGCGCCGAAGCTGATGCTCGTTCCGGAAAAGGCCTGCTGCCAGATCTGGATGATACCCCCGACAAGCCGAAACGCAGACCTCTGCCGGATGGCCTTCCAACTGAAGAGCGGGTGTACATAGCGCCCTGCAGTTGCCCGACTTGTGGTGGCATGTCCTTCCTGAAGGCGGCCGACAAGGTGGTCCAGGTGTTGGAGCATGTGCCGGCTTCTGTGAAGATCGTCCGGCATATCGAGAAGCGCATGGTCTGTAAGGACTGCGATACGACGGTGTCTGGCGAAATGCCGACCTTGCCGATCGGGCGAGGCAAGCCCGGTCCGGGGTTGCTCGCGCATATCATGGTCGCCAAGTTCGACGATCACATCCCGCTCTACCGTCTCTCCGAGATGTACGACCGCCTGGGAATAGACATCTCCCGGTCTGTCATGGCGGACTGGGTTGGCCGTGTGTCCGTTCTGCTTTCGCCCCTCATCTTGCTGATCAGAGCCCATATCGCCGCGGTCGACCGAATACACACGGACGATACCCCGGTCGATGTTCTCGACCCTGGACGAGGAAAGACGAAAACCGGCAGGGTCTGGGTCTATGTCTTCGATGGCAGCGGCTACCAGGATCCCACGCCCGGAGCGATCGCCTATTACTATAGCCCCGACCGAAAGGGCGTGCATCCGGCTGAACACCTCGCTCACTTCAGCGGCGTAATGCATGCGGATGGGTATGCTGGCTATAGCAAGCTTTACGGCAACCAGATCATCGAAGCTGCCTGCATGGCGCATGTGCGCCGCAAGTTCCATGATGTGATCAAGCTCAAGCCATCTCCGATCGCCGACGAGGCTCTGTCGCGCATCGGTGCACTCTACGATATCGAGGATCGTATCCGCGGCATGTCGGCTGACGAGAGGCGAACACTGCGCCAGCAACACGCCAGACCCATCCTGGCGGACCTTAAGGCCTGGATTGAAACGACGCTTTCGACGCTGCCGCAGAAACAGAAGCTTGCAGAAGCGATGCGATACGCTCTCTCGCGATGGGCAGCTTTGAGCGTCTACATTGACGATGGCCGTGTCGAAATCGATAACAACATAGCTGAGCGCGCCATGAGGCCACTCGGAATTGGAAGAAAAAATTGGCTCTTTGCCGGGTCAGACAAGGGCGGCGAGCGCATGGCCAATATCCTGACTATCATCGAGACAGCTAAACTCCATGGCCACAATCCAGAGGCCTATCTGGCAGACGTCCTGACCAGGATCCAGAGCCATCCGAAGGATCGACTTGAGGAACTGCTCCCGTGGCAGTGGACTCCGGCAAAAGACCGGTGCGAGGCTGCGTGATGGCACGCTCAAGGATCATCTATACCCTCAAAGAGGTCGCTGAGATGATCGGCGAGAACCTCGAGTTGATCGAAGAGGTGACCGCCAACTCGGATAATATCAGCGAGGGCGAATTGCTTTATGTCCGCGACGGCACCGAATACGGCACAAAGGGTCTGACCGAGAACGGCGTGGACGAACTCCAAAATCTCCTCGCCGACATACGGACATGGGATGGTGGAATCCGCCAGTTTCTCGTCGATGAACAATGCGATCCGGATGTGGTCGAACGCGTTATGGCCGACGAGATGAAACGCGGCCTATAATATCGGCCTCTCGACCAAGCGAAAATGCCTTCGCCGGACGCTCACGAATGCTCAAGACGGACGCCGGCTATGCCTGGGTTCCCGCCGGTTGGCAGTTCTAATCCAGTGAGTACCGGGGCCGGCCGCCCTATCGGCGCTGGGTAGCCCTCAAACACCAAAAGGCCCGCTGCTGCGGGCCTTTTGGTGTGTATGTGTATGTGTGTGTTTGGTTGCGGGGGCAGGATTTGAACCTGCGGCCTTCAGGTTATGAGCCTGACGAGCTACCGGGCTGCTCCACCCCGCGTTATCCGAGTTTTGCGAAGCAAAACCTCGCCCGAGTTTTGCGAGCCAAGATCTCGCCGAGTTTTGCGAAGCAAAATCTCGCCGAGTTTGTCCGGCTTGTGAGAGAAGATGATCGGTTTGTTTATCCTGCGTTTTGCAGACCTGGCAGCGACCTACTCTCCCGCGTCTTAAGACGAAGTACCATCGGCGCTGGGGCGTTTCACGGCCGTGTTCGGAATGGGAACGGGTGCAGCCACCCCGCCAGAACCACCAGGTCGGCAAAGCGCAAGATTGAGCCTGCGCTGCAGGCTCGAACCGATTTGAGAAGCTGGTGAAGCGATTGCTTCGTTTTGAACACGTCTTCTGTCTGTCGCCGCGGCCGTGAGGCCGCAAGCGCAGAGCGCGTCGCGCCTTGTGGCGCGCGCCGTCCGCAGCGCTACGCGCGTGAGGACAAAGAAAGTTGCGATGCTCATCTTCGATGAGCATAAGCAATGGGAACGATCAAGCCAATCGAACGATTAGTACCGGTAAGCTTCATGCGTTGCCGCACTTCCACACCCGGCCTATCAACGTGGTCGTCTTCCACGGTTCTCAAGGGAATACTCGTTTTCAGGTGGGTTTCCCGCTTAGATGCCTTCAGCGGTTATCCCTTCCATATATAGCTACCCTGCTATGCCCTTGGCAGGACAACAGGTCCACCAGAGATATGTCCATCCCGGTCCTCTCGTACTAGGGACAGATCCTGTCAATATTCCTACACCCACGGCAGATAGGGACCGAACTGTCTCACGACGTTCTGAACCCAGCTCACGTACCGCTTTAATTGGCGAACAGCCAAACCCTTGGGACCTGCTCCAGCCCCAGGATGCGATGAGCCGACATCGAGGTGCCAAACAACCCCGTCGATATGGACTCTTGGGGGTCATCAGCCTGTTATCCCCGGCGTACCTTTTATCCGTTGAGCGATGGCCCTTCCACGCGGGACCACCGGATCACTATGACCGACTTTCGTCTCTGCTCGACTTGTCAGTCTCGCAGTCAGGCGGGCTTATGCCATTGCACTCGACGAGCGATTTCCGACCGCTCTGAGCCCACCATCGCGCGCCTCCGTTACTCTTTCGGAGGCGACCGCCCCAGTCAAACTACCCACCATACACTGTCCCGGATCCGGATGACGGACCGCGGTTAGACATCCATGACGATAAGGGTGGTATTTCAAGGATGGCTCCACGAGAACTGGCGTCCCCGCTTCAAAGCCTACCACCTATCCTACACATGCCGACACGAATGCCAGTGTAAAGCTATAGTAAAGGTGCACGGGGTCTTTCCGTCTGACCGCAGGAACCCCGCATCTTCACGGGGAATTCAATTTCACTGAGTCTATGTTGGAGACAGCGGGGAAGTCGTTACGCCATTCGTGCAGGTCGGAACTTACCCGACAAGGAATTTCGCTACCTTAGGACCGTTATAGTTACGGCCGCCGTTTACTGGGGCTTCGATTCAGAGCTTGCACCCCTCCTCTTAACCTTCCAGCACCGGGCAGGCGTCAGACCCTATACGTCGTCTTGCGACTTCGCAGAGCCCTGTGTTTTTGATAAACAGTCGCTACCCCCTGGTCTGTGCCACCCCATCCTACTTGCGTAGAAAAGGGTCACGCTTCTTCCGAAGTTACGCGTGCAATTTGCCGAGTTCCTTCAACATAGTTCTCTCAAGCGCCTTGGTATACTCTACCTGACCACCTGTGTCGGTTTCGGGTACGGTCTATACGGTGGAGCTATTTCCTGGAACCGCGTCCCCGCCCGGACAATCCAATAAGTCCGGACAAGTTGAGCAATCCGTCACTACCACCAGGCCCACGAATATTAACGTGGTTCCCATCGACTACGCGTGTCCGCCTCGTCTTAGGGGCCGGCTAACCCTGCTCAGATTAACTTTAAGCAGGAACCCTTGGTCTTTCGGCGAGAGGGTCTCTCACCCTCTTTATCGTTACTCATGTCAACATTCGCACTTCCGATACCTCCAGGACCCCTCACGGGTATCCCTTCACTGGCTTACGGAACGCTCCGCTACCCCTACGTCTTCCGAGGAAGATCGTAAGCCTCAGCTTCGGTGCATGGCTTCAGCCCCGTTACATTTTCGGCGCAAAGACCCTTATTTAGACCAGTGAGCTGTTACGCTTTCTTTAAATGATGGCTGCTTCTAAGCCAACATCCTGGTTGTTTTGGGATCCTCACATCCTTTCCCACTTAGCCATGACTTGGGGACCTTAGCTGGAGGTCAGGGTTGTTGCCCTTTTCACGACGGACGTTAGCACCCGCCGTGTGTCTGCCGACTAGTACTCCTCGGTATTCGGAGTTTGGTTAGGATCAGTAAGACGGTGAGTCCCCATAGCCCATCCAGTGCTCTACCCCCGAGGGTATTCGGTCGACGCACTACCTAAATAGTTTTCGCGGAGAACCAGCTATTTCCGAGTTTGATTGGCCTTTCACCCCTAGCCACAAGTCATCCCAATCTATTGCAACAGATGCGGGTTCGGTCCTCCAGTTGGTGTTACCCAACCTTCAACCTGCTCATGGCTAGATCACTCGGTTTCGGGTCTAATGCGACATACTAAAGCGCCCTGTTCAGACTCGCTTTCGCTACGCCTCCACCTACCGGCTTAAGCTTGCATGCCACACTAAGTCGTTGACCCATTATACAAAAGGTACGCCGTCACCCTTGCGGGCTCCGACTGTTTGTAGGCATCCGGTTTCAGGTTCTATTTCACTCCCCTTGTCGGGGTGCTTTTCACCTTTCCCTCACGGTACTTGTTCGCTATCGGTCATGCACGAGTACTTAGGCTTGGAGAGTGGTCTCCCCATGTTCAGACAGGATTTCACGTGTCCCGCCTTACTCAAGGACAATGAGTGTTCTACGTGTACGGGGCTGTCACCCGCTACGGCCGAACTTTCCAGATCGTTCCACTTTATTCCTCATTGCCACTGGCCTGGTCC